>NZ_JBDVFO010000002.1:0-1505000 GCF_039940915.1 Ekhidna sp. | reverse complement strand
CACCATCCGGTAAGGCTAAATACTCCTGAGAGACCGATAGTGAACTAGTACCGTGAGGGAAAGGTGAAAAGTACCCTGAGTAAGGGGGTGAAATAGTTCCTGAAACCATACGCTTACAAGCGGTCGGAGCCCATTAGTTGGGTGACGGCGTGCCTTTTGCATAATGAGCCTACGAGTTAGTGTTGTTGGCAAGGTTAATACATTAAGTGTTGAAGCCGAAGCGAAAGCGAGTCTTAACAGGGCGATCAGTCAGCAGTACTAGACGCGAAACTTGGTGATCTACCCATGACCAGGGTGAAGTGTAGGTAACACTACATGGAGGCCCGAACCAGTTGACGTTGAAAAGTCTTTGGATGAGTTGTGGGTAGGGGTGAAAGGCCAATCAAACTGAGAGATAGCTCGTACTCCCCGAAATGCTTTTAGGAGCAGCGTGGAAGTTAGTTTATCAGAGGTAGAGCTACCGATTGGACTAGGGGGAGTCAAATCCTACCAAATCCAGACGAACTCCGAATGCTGATAAATATATTCCGCAGTGAGGGCTTGGGTGCTAAGGTCCGAGTCCGAGAGGGAAAGAACCCAGACCTACAGCTAAGGTCCCTAAATTTGTACTAAGTTGAACTAAGGAGGTTCAGCTGCTTAGACAGCCAGGATGTTGGCTTGGAAGCAGCCATTCATTTAAAGAGTGCGTAACAGCTCACTGGTCGAGCGGCAGAGCATCGATAATAATCGGGCATCAAGTACAATACCGAAGCTTAGGATCATTTATGATGGTAGGGGAGCATTCTCTAGACAAAGAAGGTGTGACGCGAGTCATGCTGGAGAGTAGAGAAGAGCAAATGTAGGCATAAGTAACGATAAGGCAGGCGAGAAACCTGCCCACCGATAGACTAAGGATTCCCCGGCAATGCTAATCAGCCGGGGGTTAGTCGGGACCTAAGGCGAACCCGAAAGGGGTAGTCGATGGACAACTGGTTAATATTCCAGTACCACCTTTATTTTCGATGGGGTGACGGAGTAGTGAAAGCACCGCGTACTGACGGAATAGTACGTTGAAGGGTGTAGGTATAAGGACTGTAGGTAAATCCGCAGATCTTGCTGAACCTGATAGTACCACAAATCTTCGGATGCGTGGATAGTGTGCCTAAGCAGACTTCCAAGAAAAACCTCTAAGGTTAGGATAAAGGTGCCCGTACCGTAAACCGACACAGGTAGTCAAGGAGAGAATCCTGAGGTGCTCGAGTGATTCATGGTTAAGGAACTAGGCAAAATAGCCCTGTAACTTCGGGAGAAGGGGCTCCTACTTCGGTAGGACGCAGTGAAAAGACCCAGGCGACTGTTTATCAAAAACACATGGCTGTGCGAACTTGAAAGAGGATGTATACGGCCTGACACCTGCCCGGTGCTGGAAGGTTAAGGGGGGATGTTATCTTCGGAGAAGCATTGAACTGAAGCCCCAGTAAACGGCGGCCGTAACTATAACGGTCCTAAGGTAGCGAAATTCCTTGTCGGGTAAGTTCCGACCTGCACGAATGGTGCAACGATCTGGGTACTGTCTCAACCATGAGCTCGGTGAAATTGTAGTTCCGGTGAAGATGCCGGATACCCGCAACGGGACGGAAAGACCCCGTGAACCTTTACTATAGCTTCACATTGGTATTGGGTAAATGATGTGTAGGATAGCTGGGAGACTCTGAAGCTGCGTCGTCAGGCGTGGTGGAGTCGTTGGTGAAATACCAGCCTTTATTTATCTGATGCCTAACCCCGAAAGGGAGACAGTGTGTGGTGGGTAGTTTGACTGGGGTGGTCGCCTCCAAAAGAGTAACGGAGGCTTTCAAAGGTACCCTCAGCACGCTTGGTAACCGTGCGCAGAGTGCAATAGCATAAGGGTGCTTGACTGTGAGGCCTACAAGCCGAGCAGGTAGGAAACTAGGATATAGTGATCCGGCGGTTCTGTATGGAAGGGCCGTCGCTCAAAGGATAAAAGGTACTCCGGGGATAACAGGCTGATCTCCCCCAAGAGCTCATATCGACGGGGAGGTTTGGCACCTCGATGTCGGCTCGTCACATCCTGGGGCTGGAGAAGGTCCCAAGGGTTGGGCTGTTCGCCCATTAAAGTGGCACGCGAGCTGGGTTCAGAACGTCGTGAGACAGTTCGGTCCCTATCTGTTGTGGGCGTAAGAAATTTGAGTAGATCTGACTTTAGTACGAGAGGACCGAGTTGGACTAACCGCTGGTGTACCAGTTGTTCCGCCAGGAGCACTGCTGGGTAGCTACGTTGGGAAGGGATAAGCACTGAAAGCATCTAAGTGCGAAACCCACTACAAGATGAGATTTCTTTTAAGAGATGTTCTAGATTAGGACGTAGATAGGCTGCAGGTGTAAAGGCAGTAATGTCAAAGCTGAGCAGTACTAATTACTCGTAAACTTTTTTGAAGCGTTTCGATAAACTCGCGTTTTTCATGTGAATCTTTCATTTTTAATGTCAAGACATTAAGTCCTGTCCAAATATTGGATATAGGCAAATTTTATGGTGATTATAGCGACGGAGTCCACCTCTTCCCATTCCGAACAGAGAAGTTAAGCCCGTCAGCGCTGATGGTACTGCCGTAACAGGTGGGAGAGTAAGTCGTTGCCAGTTTATTAACAAAGCCCCCTTAGAAATAAGGGGGCTTTTTTGTTTTGTATAACTTGCTGCCTCAGTATTCGTTAGACAATCAAATTCTGTACACAGGTGAGTTATTTTTGGTATTTTTTTCTATTTATTTTGGTGCCTGTTTTGGTCCATTTATTTGACTTCCGAAAGGTAAAAAAGGTCTATTTCTCTTCTATAAAATATATTGTTAGTCTTAATTCAAAGACTAGATCAAAATCAAGGGTTAAGTTTTTTTTAGTACTATTTAATCGAATCTTATTCTTTGGCGTCTTGGTGATTTTAGTTTGGTCTTTATTGGATAGGCCTAGGTCGGAAGCAACTGTGGGATCAGTTGCTATTTACAATGACAATTCGATTAGCAGCACGCTTGAAGATAGTCAGGTTTTGCTTGAACAAAACATTAATCTATTATCGAAGGAAACTAGTCTAGTATACTATTATGATAATTTGAATAGGTCTGTGTTAAGTAAAAACTCTCTTTTTAATATAGGGAATGAAGTGTCATCAGAAGGGATGAATTGTGATAGGTTATTTAGCAGAATTAGTGATGTAGAGGTGTCTTCTCTTTATTTAATTTCTGATTTTCAAAAAATTAATTTGCAAGAGCTAAGTTCGTTTTTAAGAGATTCAAGTAGGAATTATGAGTTAGTTGTTACCAAAGATTTGGGTGAAATACGAAATATTTATGTAGATAGTCTCTATCTCAGACCTAATGAGGATAACCTTTCGGAGTTATCGATTCTTGTTGATTTCGGGGTTCACAATATGACGAATGGGAGCGTAGTAGTCAAATTGATGCAAGGAACACGGCAGCTGAGCTCTGTAGTGAAGGATGTGACTGAATTGGACGATGTTAGATTTGATATCTTAAAGGATAATTATGGTTCATATGAGATAGCCATTGATGGCGATGATGTAGTGTATGACAATGCGTTTCATTTTACTATTGGTGAAAGAGCTAAGAGTCAGATTGTAATATTGAATTCAACATCTTCAAACTTGTTAAAAGATGTATATGGTAATTCCGATCTATTTGATTTGGCGCAGCAAGATTTAGGAAACCTTAATTATGACGTAATGATGAACGCTGATTTAGTGGTCATAAGTGATGAGTTTGAGCTTCCTGAGGATATGAAAAACCAGCTTATGGATAAGAATTATATTGTTTTCCCTCCAGATTCAATCAATGTCGTTTCGTATGAGCGATTTTTTGATTTTAAACTGACAGGTTTGACTGAAAAGTTTAGCGAAATTGATGTAGATACAAAACACCCTTTATTTAAAGGTGTTTTTAAAGATCACTTAGAATATGCAAGCCAGTCTGCCAAAGCTGCCTTATTCAATATTGAAGGAATCTTTGAGCCTGTAATTAGTTATAGGGGAGGGGTTCCCTTTTTGCTAGAAAAAGGTGGCGCTTATTTTTTTAATTCTTCGATTTCATCCGGAGGTAGTGGATTCGAGTCAAACGCACTATTTCTTCCAATTCTTTACCAAATAGCCTTCTCATCAATAGGTATGATTGAGAATCCTTACTATTACCCCGGGGATAGACTGACTTTAAAAACTGATGCGACTGATGTTCCAATCAAAATTAGTAAATCAGGTTATGAGGTGATTCCTTCTTTCAATTCTTCAGGGACAGAAGTTGTCCTCGAAATCCCATTCAATTTGGAGGTTGGTACATATGTTGTTACCCAAGGTGCTGACACATTGCGCAGTATTGCGTTAAATATACCTAAGGAAGAATCAGCAATGATAGCTCCCAGTTTGGAAGAATTCACGAAAGAATTTTCGAGGCTACCAAATGTAAATGTTTCTCAAATTTTAGCTGAGGAAAGTAGTGTTACATTTGCTGCAGAGTCACAATCAAGCTTTTGGAAATATGCATTAATTTTGGCGGTGTTTCTACTATTAATTGAAACATTGCTGCATAGATATCTCAAATGAGTTTATTGCTAAAGAATGTACATGTACTTGACCTAAACTCTCCAGCGCATAGCAAGTCGGCCAATATTTTGATTGAAAAAGGAGTTATCACCTCTCTCAATGGTAGATCAGCATCTAAAGAAATTGACTTTAAGGGGAAGTTTGTAAGTTCTGGTTGGTTTGATTTGAATGCTCAATTTCACGATCCGGGGAATGAACATAGGGAAGATATTCAATCAGGCTCGACTCTTGCTCAAAGCGGTGGTTTCACAGATGTTTGCTTGATTCCTGAAACAGAACCTCCGATAGATTCAAAAAGCGATGTAAGCTATGTTTTAGGCAAAGCTGCTGGTGAGATAGATATTTATATCAATGGTGCCGTAAGTGAGGGGTTGAAAGGGGAGAATTTGACTGAGATGCTCGACCTTAGAGATGCTGGTGTATCTGCTTTTTCCGAAGGTGACAGTCCAATCTGGAATTCAGAATTGTTAATGAAAGCACTTCAATACACAGCAAGTATGGGAGTTCCAATCTTTCAGAACGCAAGGGATATTCATATATCTGCAAAAACACATATGCATGAAGGCATAACAAGTACTAATTTAGGAATACGCGGTGAACCTTCATTATCGGAAGAATTGATGATTCAGAGAGATCTGAAAATTTTGAGATATAGTGGAGGAAGTATTCATTTTTCTAGAATTTCAAGCGCGAAGAGTGTTGATTTGATCAAATCAGCTAAGGAGTCGGGCTTTTCTGTGACTTGCGATGTGGGTATTCATCATTTGATTTTTACTGATGAGTCAATTGGTGACTTTGATGCCATCTTTAAGGTTTTACCTCCATATAGAACAGAAGAAGATAGAAAAGCTCTGATAAAGGGCATAAAGGACGGAACAATCGATGCTATATGTTCGAATCACCGTCCATATGACCAAGAGTGCAAGCAGCTGGAATTTGACTTGGCCAATCCAGGCAATATTTCCTTGCAAACTTTTTTCCCTTCTCTAGTGAAAATTTCTAAGGAAGTACCACTAGAGATT
Organism: Ekhidna sp.; assembly: GCF_039940915.1. GTDB lineage: Bacteria > Bacteroidota > Bacteroidia > Cytophagales > Cyclobacteriaceae > Ekhidna. The sequence continues at coordinate 1,499,378 of NZ_JBDVFO010000002.1, read as the reverse complement.
CTATTTGATAGAGTGGTAAATGGTCCTAGAAGGGTTCTTAACATTGATGAAGTGAAAATTGAAGTTGGGAAATATGCTAAACTTACCATTCTAGATACAGAAGCTAAGTGGGAATTAAATAGGCAAACCAATCTTTCAAAGTCTCAAAATTCTCCCTATTGGGGAAAGGAATTAACGGGATGTGTATTAGGTACTGTGAATGGGTCTAAAGCAACGTTCAATAAGTGATAAAATCGACTTTAAAGTATTCAATCCTATGTGGGATATTCCTTGTGGGACTTTTTTTTATTTCAATCAATTTTGGAAGTAATCCTCTATTGGATTTCCGCCATTTCATCTTTGATTTGGGTGTTTTTTTCTTGTTTACATTTTTTGCGGGTAAAGAATTTAAAGATTTTAGGAATGATGGGTATTTGCACTTTTGGCAAGGCATAAGTATTGGGTTTATTGTGCTAATTCCAGCGACAATAATTTTTTCTTTAATTTTTTATGTAATATTTGAGACAAATACTGAACTAATAGATGGGTATAAAGAAGGTGCTAGAACATTTTTACTTGACCGTAAGGAGATTTTCCTGAAAGAATTTTCTCAAAATCAACTAGATGAGCAGCTTGCCGCTGTGGATAACATAACGACTACTCAGCTATTGTTTAGTACCTTTTGGAAGAAAATTGGCGCAGGCTTCTTAATAACCCCTGTTGTATCAATAATTTTAAGAAAAAAACCTAAATAACTATGAACAATCACGCAATCAAGTCCGGATTAATGCTAGCTGTAATTAGTATAGTCCTAACTCTTTTGATCTACATCGTTAATCCAGCTACATTGGCTTCAATGTGGATGATGCTATTTTTCCTCGTTTTCATCGCGCTAGTTTCCTACTTTGGAATACAGCACAGAAAAGAAATTGGAGGTTTTATGGCGTTTGGAAAAGCCTGGGTGTACTCTATGCAATTGCTAGTTGTAGCAGGATTAATCATGACAATTTTCAACATATTATTATATAATGTGATTGATCCTGAGTTACCAGTAATTTTAGCTGATCAATCAGTTGAAAATGCAGAGGCTATGATGTCACGTTTTGGTATGCCTGAAGATCAGATGGATGAGGCACTTGAGAAAACCAGAACAGACACCCTCGATAGATTTACAGTAATGGGCTCAATCAAAGGATTTCTTTTTGGACTAATTTTCTATGCTATTTTAGCACTTATTACTGGTGCAATTATCAAAAAGAAAGAACCTGAGCTTGAGTAAAAAAGATTTAACAATAGTAGTACCCGTTTATAACGAGGAAGAATCCATTCCAGAGCTTTTGGAATGGATTTTTCGTGTTATAGACTCAAATAACATTTCCACGGAGGTTTTAATGATTGATGATGGAAGCACGGATACTTCTTGGTCTGTAATAAAAAACAGCGCCGCCCAAGATAGCCGTGTGGTTGGGTTAAGATTTAATCGCAATCATGGCAAATCTGCAGCCCTCCAGACCGGTTTCGATCGTGCTGAGGGAGAAATCGTGATTACGATGGATGCTGATATGCAAGACAGTCCGGATGAAATACCTGACCTGATTAAGTTGATCCAAGATCAAAACCTTCACATAGTTTCAGGGTGGAAAAAAGAAAGACATGACCCAATTAGCAAAACTGCACCCTCTAAGTTGTTCAATTGGGTGACAAGAAAAGTCTCGGGAATTAAGCTTCATGATTTCAATTGTGGGCTAAAGGCCTATCGATTAGATGTTGTTAAAAATATCCACGTGTATGGTGAGATGCATAGGTACATTCCACTTATCGCTAAGTGGAATGGCTTTAATCGTATTCAAGAAAAAGTAGTTGAGCATAGGGCGAGGAAGTATGGGACAACCAAGTATGGAATGAAACGATTCATAACCGGCTTTTTGGATTTACTTTCCGTTACGTTCGTTTCCAGATTTAAAAAGAATCCCATGCATTTTTTTGGTGCATTTGGTAGCTTGTCTTTTATGGGGGGCTTTTTCCTTACAATCTGGGTCATTGCAGAAAAACTTTACAGGCAGTATCATCATTTGAAAACGAGAGACGTAGTTGATCAACCACTTTTTTTTCTGGCATTGGTGGCGCTGATTATAGGTATGCAACTATTTCTAGCAGGATTTTTAGCTGAAATGATGATTCAAGTCAATCATAAGAAAGGAGATTATTTAATCTCTGAAAAAACTGACGATACGAAGGGCAATGCCTAAGTACTCCATAATTATCCCTGTATATAACCGACCTGATGAGGTAGATGAACTTTTGAAGAGTTTGACATTTCAAATGCTTGATGATTTTGAAGTTTTGATCATTGAAGATGGTTCCAATATTAGATGTGAAGACAAAGTTGCTTTGTACGATCAAAAATTGAATATTAGGTACTACTTCAAAGAAAACTCTGGCCAAGGATTTAGCAGGAATTATGGATTTGAGCGAGCATCTGGTGAGTGGCTAATCGTATTTGATTCAGACTGCATCATTCCAAAGGAATACCTGAAAGTGGTGGATGATTATATTAAGGATCATGATATAGCAGCTTTTGGTGGGCCGGATAGCGCCCATGAAAGCTTTACACCCGTTCAGAAGGCCATTAGTTACTCAATGACTTCTTTATTTACAACTGGCGGGATTAGAGGAAATAAAAAACGTTTAGGCGTCTTTCATCCACGAAGTTTTAATATGGGAATAAGTAAGGAAGTTTTTGAAAAAACTAAGGGCTATATTCTACCTAAAAAAGGAGAGGATATAGAGTTTAGTATTAGAATAATAAAAAACGGATTTAAAACAGCGCTAATAGAAGATGCCTTCGTTTATCACAAAAGGAGAACAAATTTCAAACAATTTTTCAAACAATTACATTTTTTTGGTACCGCGAGAATAAATGTTTTTCGATTTTATAAAAGTGAGTTGAAGTTAATTCATTTCTTTCCAAGTGTATTTACCATAGGATTCTTGAGTTCAATGCTTCTTTTTTTCTGGTCTGTTGAAATTGCAGTAGCAGCACTCGCACTCTATTGTATCTATTTTCTTGTGATTCTTATAGACGCTACGATCAAAACTAAAAATTTAAAGATTGGAATTCTATCAACCGGTGCTGCGTTTGTACAATTGACAGCATATGGTATTGGAATGTTTCGAGAGGGTCTTATTTATTTACTAAAGAAATAAGATCTTTAACAGATTATGCAAATTACATTGACTACCCCTGCGCTTCTTTTCCCGGCAATTTCCTTGTTATTGCTTGCGTACACCAATCGCTTCCTAGCGATTGCGACACTTATTAGGCAACTTCATAAGAGTTATCTCGGCAATCCCAAAAGTGTGCTGGAAGGACAATTAAAGAACCTTAGAAAGCGACTTTTTCTTATTAGAGCTATGCAATTGTTTGGTGTCTTGAGTTTGCTTCTCTGTGTGCTCGCTATGTTTTTTATTTATCTAGAAGTGGGAGTTTTGGGCAGCGGTACCTTTGGAATTTCTTTGGTGTTGCTTTTGTTTTCCCTCTTTATCTCTGTTAGGGAAATACAGCTATCGACCAAGGCATTGGATATTGAGCTCAGCGATATGGAACTTGGCAGTAAGCTGAAATTTTAGGGATAATGATTACCGAACATTCGCACCATAAAGCTTCATTACGCTTGTAAGTGTAAGACCTTGATAAAGTACTGTGCATACTACCACAACATACGTCATGGTTACAATTAGCTCTTGCCCGGGAAAATCTGTAAGAGAAAGCGAAACAGCCACGGGTAGTCCGCCTCTAAGAGCGCCCCAGGAAAGAACTGTAATTGTTCCACTATCAAATGAACGCTTCCTTGACATCAGGCGAATAGGAATGAAAACGCTAATCCATCTTGCGAATAGTGCGAAATTAACGGCAAAAAAGCCTAAAGAAAAGTAATCAAGTCGAAGTGGTATTACAAGCATCTCGAATCCAATCAGAACGAACAGCATTGCAGCAAGCGTGTCTTCCATGAGCTGCCAAAATCTGTATACGTAGGCTCCTACTGCACTTTCTCCAAGTTCATCTCTACCAAAATTTCCCAGTATGAGTCCCGTGGTAACAGCTACCATCATGGAAGAAACGGAAAAGAGGTCTGCAACATACGAACCACCCATGACTAATGCGAGTGTTACTAATACTTCTACTTCTACATCATCATTGTCGATGTATTGGAGAAGTTTGTAGCCAATCCATCCAAAAACGAGACCGGCGACAACACCGCCTGCTAAGTCTCTGGTCAATACCCATGCAGTACTGCTAAGGCTCAAAGAATCATTCGCTATTCCTTCACGATATATGTTTACCAAAACGAGAGCCAGTACAATAGCAATACCGCCATTAAGTAGGGCTTCTCCAGATATTTTTGTTTCTAACTCATTCGACATTCGAAATCGTTGAATAGTTTTTGTGATTGCCACAGGGTCGGTAGATGAGATCAGCGCACCAAAAACAAGTGCAGCTATGTAGCTCAACGAAACGCCTATAAACCCAGCGGTGAAATAGATGAGGGTAGCAATTACTACTGTAGAAATAATAACCCCAAAGAATGAGAGTACGAGCACCGGGATCAATTGGTCTCCCAGTTTCTTGAAATCAACATTTAAAGCCCCTGCGAAAAGCATTACACTGAGAACGAAGCGATATAAAACATCTGCGAAATCATATTTCTTTATTTGTTCTGCAAGATGAAATTCTGGAAAAAGAAGACCAAAAATGAAGACGAGTAATGAAAGGATAAGTGCTAAAATTGTCAATCCAATCGAGGACGGGAGTTTCAGGTAGAATGTATTGATAAATAGAAATACCCCAGAGAAGAAAATTAGTACGGCGATAATGTCAAAAATGCTCATGACGGAGATGTTTTGCAGCCAAATCTAGCAATTTCCGTGCTGATAGTATTATTTTAAGATTTCAATTAAAAGGAGGCCAGATATATCTGGCCTCCTTTTTTTATTTTCGAGTTTTGAGAATCAGGCTGATTAGTATGGCAACTAAATAAATGATTAACCCATAAATTGTTGTGATCATAGATACTTTAAAGCCACCTGCTAGCAATGCAGGGGATACGGTACCTACTTGTGAAATCGCCTCAAAAGCTTGAAATAAACCAATTAACTGTCCAAGAATACCTGTAATAGCTGCTAATAAACCAGCAGACTTAATTTTGCTTGTATTAGTATCTCCATTCATAAAACCTTTTACAGCAAAATATGCGACAACTCCCAATTCGATTGTGAGGATACTCATGAAAAGCATGCCTCCCATTTGAAATAATTCAATCATAGTTTTTTATTTTGTTAAACATGCTAGCAAAGCAACTTGGAGTGGAGGATCAATGAAAGGTTATATCCATTTCGAAATACGTTGTTTATCTACTTTTCTATCAAGTTAATTCAAAAAAAGCCATCTTCGACTCAATGATTACAAAAAGAGAGTTCATTTTTTGGACGATTACGTGGGTAATTCTTACCCTTCTGTTTAGCTCATCTATAGAGAGTATTGTGGTTTCATTTTATTTTGTTACTATTCTCATGCCTATAGTAATGGCCACATCGATATTCTTCAATCGATTTCTTGTTCCTCGTTTTCTTCTGCAGAATCAACGGGTGAAATTCATTATTTATTTCGCTTATATGTTAATAGTTTCTGTCTATTTGGAATTATTGGTGATGGTTTTGGCGTTTGTTATCCTGGCAGACTATCAAATAGAAAATCTGGGAAAGATTGCTGGCGATATTTATTTGCTCACAGTCATACTCTATTTGGTTGTGCTCATAGAAGGCCTCATTCTCTCTATTCAAAAGCTTCGAGAAAAGGCAAAGGAAATAGATGAGATGCAGAGCAGGTTGGATATCCAAGGCTTAACAGAGCTATCTATCCGATCAAATAGAAAGCAAGTCTTATTGCCACTGGATGAAATTTTGTACATTGAGAGCATGGGCGATTATGTTGAAATTCATTCTACCAAAGGGTCATATATAACAAAAGAAAAGATTAGTAGCTTGAGTGATCGATTGCCAAATTCGTTCGTTCGTATTCATCGGTCATTCATTGTGAATAAAGGACATGTATTCAGGTTTAATAAAGAAGAAATAGAAATAGCAGATCGGAGTATTCCAATTGGAAGAAAGTATAAAAAGTCTGCAATGGATGCTTTGGGAAAGAATGTTATTGTCTGAAAAATGTTTGCCCTCCCATTTTGAAAGAATGAGGAGTGTCAATTTGGATACTGTCAGATTTTGGTTGACTGAGTAGTTTGATTCTTTCGCCCTCAAGGATACTAAAATCACTTATTTTCAGACCTTCTTCAGAAATGGAAAGGAGGTAAAAATTCGAGTCTTCTGCGTTGTAGCCGAAATACTCAATTTTGCCATTTCCCCGGTCGACTTTTAATACATGAGGTTTAATATTTTCAGATTCCCATTTAGTTCCATTGATCGACTGATACGATCCTAAAAGTACTTGAAATACTGTTTCAATATTCTTGTTTTTATCCGAAGAATAGATCTGAATGCTTGCGGAAATTGCATCTTCAAATTTAGACTTGACTATTTCTGCATAATTTGAAAGACTATCAATTAGCGTTTCAGGAAATGATAAATAGAGAAATGAGGTACTACTCGCTTTTCTATTGTTGATGGATTTATGAATAAGGTCCTGAAAGTCATAGGTGCGTAATTCTAACATTTGACCTTTGACAATTCTTCCTCTGGATTCTTTAATTTCCGTTACTTTCAAATTACTTGGGTTGATGTCTTGGATGCGGAATTTTCGAATGGTGTATGTCTTGTCTTTTATATTGGATGTCTGAGGTCGATCGGAAGCTATGTGCTTGATTGTTATTTCGTTACTCTTGTTTATATAAAATGTATTAGTCCACCATTGCTCGCCGGCATTGTCATAATAGATGTAGTCTAGTTTGTTTTCTAGCCATTCTACCGCCGCTTGAAACCTAATTTCATCCTCAGCGGGAGATTGAGTAAAGGATAAACATGGAATCAACAGAAGTGTTAAAAAACTAAGTTTTGATTTCATGAAGCACCGATTGTCTTTCCCTATTCACATTTAAACTGAGTACATCTGGTCTCGAGTAGTGACCTGAGGGATCAAAATTTTGACGTTCTTCACCAACTTTTTTATGATCAAGTTCAGCTATGATGAGTTTTTCCTCATTAACAACAGGTTCAACCAGCCATGTGCCATCCGGAGCGACGATGCAAGATCCTCCATCCGCTATTGCGCTTGAGGTGGCTGCTCTCATTTTGTCAGCATAAGGAAAATCATCAGGAATGTCTTCTTTGCGAAAAAGGCCCGAAACACCGACGACATAAGAACGTGATTCTTGTGCGATTACTGGAAGTAGCATTTCGGTGTTTCTTTTATTTCCTGGCCATATGGATATATGGAGGTCTTCCCCTTGTGCGTACATCGCCGCTCTGGCCAATGGCATCCAGTTTTCCCAGCAATTTAGTCCCCCAACAGTAAATGGAGATAGCTTATGGGTGACCAACCCATTACCATCTCCAGGGCTCCAGGATAGCCTTTCTTCATAAGTGGGCATCAGTTTCCTGTGAACTGATTTGATCTCACCTCCCTTGTCGATGTATACAATAGAGCAGTAAAGGCTATGGCCGCCCCTGTCACTTGGTTTTTCCATAATACCTAGATAGATGGCTATTTGTTTTTTATGAGCGAGCTGACATAATGGATCCAAATGACCATCCTCAATGCAGATAGCTTGATCTAAATAATGTGCATGTATTTCTTTTTGTGTCGAAGAATTAAAGGAGGCACCGTCTAATTTATCTAACCAAAAAGGATACCCTGGAAGAAGAGCTTCTCCAAAAACCACAAGTTGGGCTCCCTGTTCGGCAGCATCTGACATCCATTTAATAACTTTCTCAAGTGTTTTTTCACGATTGAGCCATATTGGAGCAATCTGAGCTAAAGCGATTTTAAGGTTTGATTCCATACCGATTTTTAAAAGTAATTTGTATTGTTAAGGTCTTTTTATTTCAAAAGAATGTGTTTGCTTCGCGCTCAAGGAACCTGCTACAGAACAGTACTTTGTAGTAGCTAAATCAACAATCCGTACAGCTTCCTCTTCTGTGAGGTCTGGAGAGGTGATGACATACTTAAGGTGAATATCCGTAAAACCCCTGGGATGTTCGTCTCTTCGATCACCGCTAATTTCAGCATTCAGGTCTACGAACGTTTTTCTTCGCTTTTTTATCATCGAAACAATTTCGACTGCAGCGCATGCACCTACTGCAGATAAAAGTAATTCCGTGGGGGATTGATGCTGTTTCTGGTCAGCAGATCGCATATCTATTTCTACGTTGTTGCCGTTTTCGTTGTTTGAGGTGAATTCTTCGTCCCCTTTATAGCTCAGATCTATTTTCATTTTTACTTTTTTGTTAAAGGTAAAAGCGTTTTTGGTATTGAAAACATAACACTCAGCTAAATTTAGAGTTCAATCTGCAATGCAGTTTCTAGACCCAATTCTCCTAAGCAGGGGGGTAGCACGAAAGAGCGGCTTTGGAAAGCTATTGATGTTGATCTAGTCTATTTTCCAAGCCAATGTGTCATGATGACCTGCAAGCAGCGAACGCAGATAGCTCCCGATGAAGTTCACACCTTCAAAGCCAGCATCTCTCGCAGCTTGATCTTCTTTTTCAAATGAAACTTCTGGACCGGCAAAATCATGCATGTCTTCATAAAACCCGATGGTGAAGTTGTCCCAGCTGGGGCCAAAAACACGCGTGAAAATGAAATTAGGTCGATGTTCAATTCCCGCATAAAATTGATTTTCGGCCAATCTTTGTTCGAGAAGTTCTGATTGTTTCCCAGCTAGCGCCGTAAAGATTTCAATATGAAATAAGTCATATTTTTCAAAAGAATCGATGAAATCATTGATGGGTGGTCCTGTTACAATTGCTTCTTCCTGAAAAGATATGATATTGAATATTGGATCTCCATATGCTTTTTCAATTGTCTTTGAATCAATCCTTTTACTGGCTTGATTTTCTGAAAAATAGCTATTGATTTTATCAATTGGGTAAATGAGCATCAGATCCCAATGGTCTCCCTGGCTGTGTCTAAGGAGATAGGGTTTGTTTTCCAAATATGTCTCATACTTGGATATGTCTTCGTTTATCTGATCTATCAAATTTAAGAGCTCTCCAGGTTTAGCTCTTAGCAGACTTACTTTGTAAAGCTGGTCTTGTGCTATTGATATGGTAGCCACTAAAGTCGCAATGATGAATAATACTTTTCTCATACAGCTAATTTATGCTGATTTTAATATTTAATGGTATTAAAACTATTTGATAGTTTGACTGAGTTAATTTCGATTATTGTATTCTTTTATGAGAACATTTAGTCTTTTAAAATCGAGTCCTCCATTACTTTCTTTAAGGTGATGCATAATTGCAAGTCCTTTGGCTAGCTGGCTATCTACGTTCTTGACCTTACCTACCAGGTGAATGAGCGTTCTTTGTTTTCCTTTTGTAAGCGCATGAAAGTAACTGCTCCCGTCGGCATCTTGGTCTAGAAGCACTTGGAATGATTCGGGCATAGGCATGCCATATGCAGACCTATCTTTTTCGAGAGTCACAGATACTTCGTCTCCTTCAGACAAGCCATTCTTTTTCATGAAGTCTTTTTTTACATAAATGCTGTAAACATCGCCCTTGGGCATAAGTGCGCTATGTATTGGTGCGGCTTCTCCGATGGTGCAAATAACTCTGCGATCATCTCCTTCAATAAAAGAAGCGCCAATGGGTTTTGGGATAGCTAAATAATAACTCCATAAATCATTTTCAAAGGAGCGTATTGTCGCATTAAATGAGGCCATTATCAATCATTTTCTATTAGGATGTCACCTTAAGACTACTAAAACTGATGATTTAGTTTTATAACTAAATCATCAGTTGTATAACTGAAAAATACGTTATACATTTATGATATGGAACGACTTACAAAAGCTGAAGAGCCAATAATGAAAATCATCTGGGAGAAGGGAGATGTTTTTGTGAAAGAAATAGTTGAAGAACTCTCAGAGGAAACACCATATAACACGGTGTCTTCTTTGGTTAGAATATTGGAAGGTAAAAACATGGTGGGTCATAGAGCCTTTGGAAGAACCCATCAATACTTCGCCCTTATCAAGCGTGGAGAATATCGAAAGCATATGCTTAAGAATATCATCGCGGATTATTTTGATGGATCATACAAAGGATTATTGTCACATATTTTATCAGATGAAGAAGTCTCTGCGGAAGAGGCCAATGAATTGAAAGCACTTATCAATAAAGAATTATGAACGAACTGATCACCTTTTCTGTAAAATTTGTGATTCTGTCTACTGTTTTTTATGTAGGATATTTAATCATACAGAATCATACAACACCCGCCTTCAAGCGATTCTATTTGTTGGCTTGGATGTTTTTTTCGATTTCCTTTCCCTTGATACAGATTCAATCGAGTCAATATTCAAATGTCAATATTCGTCAAAGGGTAATGGAAGCATCCAATAGACCTCAGCCTGATTTTGAGCTAAAAGAATATCATGAGTTGGCGCTTTCTGAGAGGCCTACGGACAGGCAGGTTGGGGTAGCGGAATTTACGAGCAAGGCAAGCAATAGTATAAGTGCAAGCAGTATTGTCCAAGTAGGCTACCTAGTTGTCGCCGTTTTTTTACTACTAAGAGTGGGGTTTGGATTCTTTCAGATTCTTAGACTTAAATCCAATTCCAAACAGATAAATGAATTGGGTGTTACACTTTATGAGGTAGATGATCCTGCATTCAAAGGTGCTTCCTTTTTCGGATGGATTTTTATTGGCAAAGCAATTAAAGAAGATCGAGACGTTGTGATCAGGCATGAGCAAATACACTATTTATTGGGTCATAGTTTTGATATCCTTCTGAGTCACATCTATTGTGCATTATTTTGGATTAGCCCATTCAGCTGGATTTTGAAGAAAAGCGTAAGCATAAATTCAGAAATGGAGGCAGATGCTCGAATCCTTCACTCTGAAAGCAAGACTCGATATACAAATATTCTGCTTTCTCTTTCTCAGAGCTTGTCAGGTTCTCGAATGATGAATCATTTTTCGGCATTTCATCTAAAATCAAGGATTATCGCTTTAACAAAAACTGCCAGACATAGAAAATGGGTTTCTGCATTTACTTTTCTTACTGTATATGGCTTGTTTTTTACGATCAGTTGTGAAAATGTGAACTCACCTGAAATTATGGAAGAACGTATGGGTGAGGTGAAAACGATTACGACAAGGTTTACAAGTCATCAGTCTGATACGCAGCAGAAAACTGGAAAGGTTGTATCTATGGCTACATTTCTGCCGGATGGGACTTTGGGAGAGTTTGTGACGCAGACAACTTATCCATATGATCATGAATTCGAGAAGAAAAAAGAGTTTTGGGATGAGCCTATACGACAAAATCTTTTTTATATCATGGATGGATTGGGGTTGGGAGCTGCTGAAAAGAGCTTACTTTATGGGAATGACTGGCCTAAATCATATGCAAAGTATTTAAAGAAAGTTGAGAATGGAGAGTTGATCCGCAGGCAACCTTTTGAGCAAAAGATCACAGTGGATAATATGGATAAACCTACTGAAATTAAGCACGAGAAAATAAATGGTGATGAGATGTTTTTCTTTGGGATGGCCGATGTTACTGAATTTTTCGTTTATGATGGAAATAAAGTAATTGAGGTAGCTCAGATGAATACGTACCCTGAAATTGATGATAACAGTGAGCATTATCAAAAAACGATCAATTATGACGGTAAAGAAATAAGCATTGGGGAATATGTAAAGGAGAGAAAAATTGACGAAGGAGTCAGGAAAATTAGTTCTACTTACGAATACATTGGTGAGCTCCTTAAAAGCATAGAATATGGAGACTATTATGGGAACTACAAATACATGTTTTTTTATGAAAACAAGGTTTTAGTTAGATCAGAGTATTATAAAAATGATAACCTTATTAGTTCCAGATTTCACTATTATGAAAAAGGTTTGAAAGACCGGACTGAGATTTTTAATCGGTACAATGAACCTGAGTATACCATCACTTACGAGTATGAGTTTTGGTAAAAGTTATTTATTCACTAGCGGTAGCTTAACTGTTGCTGTGGTTCCTTTTTTCCAGACTGATCTATAATGCAATGATCCGCCGTGCTCGTTGATTATTGTATAAGTGATGGAGAGACCAAGGCCGGTTCCTTTGCCGGGCTCCTTAGTGCTAAAGAAGGGTTCGGTTATTTTTTTCAGATTCTCAGGTTTTATTCCATAGCCTGAATCTGTGAACTCGATCACAATAGCTTCGTCTTCAATGATGGTACGAATGGTAATGCTGCCTTTTTTATCTATTGCCTGAATAGAATTGGTAAGAATGTTTAGAAATGCCTGATGCAATTTGCCATTGTTGCCTAGTACTAGTGCCTTTCCTTTGGCAAATTCTTTTTTGAGTTCAATTCCATTCTTTAGGCGGTATTGAATCATTGTGAGGCAGTTATCAATGAGGTGGTAAATGTCACAAGGCTCCAGTTTTTTATCTGATGAATGACTGAATTCATTTAAGCTTAGTACAATAGTGGATGCTCTTGAAATTCCTTCTTTGATGGCTTTTACGAGTTGTGCGTACTCTTCTTTCTTAATTTTACGACTTCTTTTCAGTGTCTGCTCAAGTCCCTCGACACCGCCCTGAATAAAATTTAGAGGATTGTTTATTTCGTGCGCTACGCCAGCGGCAAGAATTCCTAAAGATGCCATTTTATCTGACTGAACCATCTGTTCTTGGGCATTTTTCAATTTATCCAAAGCAGTTTTCAACTCTTGTTTTTGTTGAACAAGGGCATTAGTCCTGTCTGAAACGGTGGCTTCCAGCCTCAAATTATTTGAAGTCAGCGTACGCAATCGAATCCAATAAATCAGCAGTGTTAATAGCACTATTGAAAAAGCCAATAAGACTTTTGCCCAGATTGTTTGCCACCAGGCAGACGCTATTACAATTTCTTGGGTGAGAATTGTAGCACTGAAATTATCATCAATGCCTGTCTGAAGCTGAAAAACATAGTCTCCCGGTGCTAGATTGGTGTATAGACCATTTCTGGCATCCAATGCTTCAACCCATTCTTCATCGAAAGGTGTAAGGCGATATCTAAACTGTAGAAGGTCTGTCTGCGCGTAGCTGATGCCTGTGAAGTCAATTAGTAATCTATTTGTTCTAGGAGGCACTATTACCTTTTCAGAAAGATCAATTCTTTCGTTATCGGCATAGATGCTCTCAATGATAATTTTCGGATTAAAGTTTGGCGGTTTGATTTCGTTGGGATCTAGCTGAACAATTCCACCAAGAGTTGGTATCCAAAATCTCCCTTTTGAATCGGTGAAAGAAAGCACGGCTCCAAGACAATGGCTATTCTTCATTCCATAGCTTTTATCAAACTGCTTTACTTTAATTTTTCTTTCAGGATTTTCTGCGGCTTGTTCAAGTTCGGCTATTCCAACACTAAGTATTGAATTTTCTGAAGGCATCCATAAATTACCTTGACTGTCCTCCAATACATCATAAATGATGTTTGAAGGCATCCCATTCTCCGTGTTGAAGTTTACTATTTTTTCCTCGCTGTATCCTGTCAGCCCATCATTGGATGCTATCCATATGTAATTGGCTATGGAATGAGTAGCAAACATGAAATTTGATGGAAGCCCATCGTCCACGGTAACGGTTTTCGCTACTTTTTTGTCTTTGATTATGTTTAAACCATTAATGGTTCCTACTATGATATCTCCATTTGTATTTTGCTCGATGGATAGAATATAATTCGAACTCAAACCATCATTTATGGATATTTGCTCCCAATCATCGAGCGATTTAAAAATGATGAGTCCCGCGTTTTTGGTGCCCACCCAAATCGATCCGTCTTCGGCTTGATGGGCTACTCTTATGAAGTTGTCAGGAAATCCATTGTTGATAGTGAAATGCTTACTGTTACTCCCATTGAGCACTACTAGCCCACCGTAAGTGCTAACCCAAATTCTACCTTTCTTATCTATGAGTAGGTTTTTTAGACGTTCTGACGGTATTGGGATGGCTGGTTGGTATTGAGTAATCACTCCATCTTTTAGGAGGTTTAAGGTTCCATTTTCGTTGCCTAGTAAATGGTTATTACCTATCTCAGAGACACTACTAATGATGTTGGTCGCAAGTCCATCGTTTTCCGTATAGCTGGTAATTGATCCATCGGAAAGGAAGAAGATGCCATTTCTATACGTTCCAACCCAAAGGTTTCCTTGCTGATCAAACATTAGATCTTGTACAATGTTATTTGGCATTCCATTGTCTTCATTCAATGAGTCAAGCTTTGAGTCTTGATAGCGAAACAGTCCTCGCATGGTTCCTATCCAAAGCGTTTGTTTTTTGTCAACAATGAGTGAATTAATGGTAGTATTGCCTAGAATGGGGCTTTTAAGGATATTCTGTCCGTCCCACATGTATAGCCCATGGCCAGTGCCCAGATACAATAGGCTATCGTCTGCGAAAAATGTGTTTACCCCGTTGATATTAATGTCAAGGTCAAAATTCCTAACATCTCCAGATGCTGTATAAATAACCAAGCGAGAGTCATCGGTTCCAAAGTACACGTTTTTGTTGCTGTCTTCTTCAATTGATTGTACGGTACTATTATTGACTTTAAGAATATCAGTGAACTCTTCTAAAGTATTGTTTTGATATTGAAATAACTGATTTGATTTAGTACTAAACCACAAAGAGCCAGACTTGGTGAAAAGCATGTTCTCAATACTCAAATTGCTGATTTCCTCGAGTCCTTGAGGAATGATAAACCCTTCATTTTCATATTTGACTATCCCATGCAGGGTTCCAATCCAAAGTCCACCATCTGGGCTGATCTTAACACTCAGGACATTTGAAGAGGGTATATTACTGTTTTCGCTATTAAAGACGGTAAAGTCTTTTCCATCAAAACGGTGCAGTCCGGTATAAGTGCCTACCCATATGTAGCCGTCTTGAGTTTGCACAAGTTCACTTGTTGATTCAGAGGTAAGTCCATCCTCCGTGTTCCAATACCTCAGAACCAGCTGACTCATTCTTTTTTTTGAATCAAGATTATTTTGTCCGTCGGTCTGTGTACACACCAACAGAGAAGTGACTAAAAAAAGAAGTGTGGTTTTCTTAAATTTTAGGCAACTAATTAATGAATCTTCTAAGCATTTGAAGGAATAAATCATTGGCAGTAACTATCCATTAATTTAAGAAATACATCTTGCATTAGTGGGGTTGGAAATCAGGTTTTTAGGCGGTTTCGTCTAAAAATTTGATAAATAACTAAAGTACGCTCTTATATATCATAGCAAAATGACATGCGCTGCCTCCGAGTACACAAACATGAAAGATGGCGTGATTCATTGGCAATGAGCGAATGCTGTACAGAATAGCACCCGCGGTATAAAAGACGCCTCCGGCTAGAAGCCAGAGCAATCCTTCCGTGTTCATGGACACCAGAAGTGGCTTAATAGCGAAAATCGCAATCCATCCCATGGCTATGTACATGATAGTGGACAGCCTATCATATTTACCGGTAAAGAACAGTTTCAATAGTACACCAGAAATTGCCACACCCCATATTACGAAAAAAAGAATGTGTCCTACACTATCTGCAAGTGTGATTAAACATACCGGGGTGTAAGTTCCAGCAATTAGAATGAAAATAGATGCGTGATCAAAAATGCGAAGCTTAACTCTAAGTTTACCGTGCTTTGCAGCATGGTAAAGTGTCGACGCACTATAGAGTATAATGAGGCTGAAGCCAAAGGTGAAAGTTGAAAGAGAATCGGTTAGTGTATCCGATTTTAATTGCATTACCACAAGAGAAATAAGGCTTGCCACGAGCCCAAACCCATGCGTGATCACATTGAGTCTTTCTTCTGAAGCTGAATAGTGAGTATCTGACATTTGATTTATAAGTTGTTTAAAATCAAGATTCAGCGAGCGGAAAGCATGCATGAATCATAGTGTTCAATTGATTGTGATTTCATTTGAATTTGCAGCAAAAGCGCCAATGTTGTTTTGTCTTATGAAGTCTTGAAGCATTTCCTTAAAGTCCTTTTGATTACTAATAACATCCATTACGTGAATATTTCCCCATTCTGTGTGATGAAACTCTGAAGACTCATTAAGATTGCTTGCAATATTTGCAGATTGCCTTGAATTGGTTTTTGGATCAGCTTTTGAATGGATGAGAAAAACTGGCTCAACTATATTCTTTGCTGCTTGCATTGGGCTAGCTTCTTTGTGGTCAATGTCAGCACGAATATTTACCCACATCATAACAGCGGGAGCTATGCCGTTGATCCATGAACCATAATCTAGAATGGCTCGTTCGAAAATGGCGGTATACCAATCCTGGTAAGGTGAGTCAGCAACGATAAATGCAGGATTTCTATCATCAGCACCAGCAATGAGAGCGGCGCCTGCTCCCCAAGAACTACCTACCCATGCAATTTGATTCCAATTATAGCCTTTAGTTTGTACAGCCCAATCCGTAACTAGGAGTAAGTCATCAGCTTCTTTAATGCCACCTGTTGGGTATTTTCCTCCACTTTCGCCATGAGCTCTGTGATCATACATGATGATGTTGCAGTTGCAATCATCAACAACTGGATAATACTTGAGCATATTTTGCCAACCACGAGCCCATCCGTGTGAAAAAATAAATAAACATGATGCGGTATCCGAAACGGTAAAATACTTGCCTCTTATTTCGACACCATTGTTTTCAACTGCAAAATCAGAGGGAGGGGGGAGTAGCGCGATCATTTCTTCATAACTAGTTCCCCAGTAATTTTCTATGTCATTTAATGTATTTTGAAATGAACTATTGGTCTCTAAAATGCGATTCGACAGGAGGTATGAAAAGCTGAGATAAAGCACAGTTAGCAACAGAATTGTTGCAATGAGGATTCGTTTGATTAGAAGCATGTTAATGATTAAAAAGACTAAGCTAGTCTATTCAACCAAAACATAAGACACCTCATAGGTGTGTTGCACTGTCGTGTTGTTCAACAAGAGACTATCCAATTAAGAGGATCAATATTATGATGAGCAAGAACAGCTTTCCTGCAAACTCTAAATGGACGCGGTGTAGGGATAGGCTTTTAATTAATTGACTCATAGCAGTTGTTTGGTGGTAGTGTAGACGCAAATGAATAGGCTTTGCAGACTCAAGTCAATACCCTAAATCGGGTATTTTTAAAAACTTTCGATGAAGTTATTGAAATGCTCCATCAATGAGGAATTACTCCACAGGGGCTTTACAAGCAAAATAATGAAGTTGCCAGCTTGATTTATCTTATAAGTAGCGAACTATCTCCATAACTTAGGAAGCGATAATTATTTGCTAGGGCTTCATCATATACCTTTCTCCAATCTTCCCCTATGAAAGAGGCAATCAAAAGAATGAGTGTGGATCCAGGCAAGTGGTAGTTAGTAACCAAACCGTCACAAAGTTGAAACTCGTACCCAGGATAAATGAATATTTCAGTTTGACCACCTATCTTATCCTTTTCGAGCTTTTTCATGTGACCATGTACTGCTTCTAACGCATCTTGCTTATCTACTGGTTTAAAAATGTAGGGATCATTTTTGTCAATATAGAAATGAGACTTATTGTTTAGCAACCTTACACCATACCAGTACAAGCTCTCAATGGTTCTCATCGAGGTAGTTCCGACAGCAATTACTTTTTTAGCATTCAGCAGGTTTTCAATATTTTGTACGGTAAGCCAAATCTGCTCATTATGCATTGGGTGATCGGCGATGTTTTCACTTTTTATAGGTTGAAATGTGCCCGCGGATACATGAAGAGTTAGGTAGTCGGTATGAATTCCCCTGCTAGTGATCTGATCAATAATTTCGTTCGTAAAATGCAAGCCTGCAGTTGGAGCTGCTACTGCACCTTTCATTTTTGAATATACCGTCTGATACCTCTCTTGATCGGCTTCTTCAATCTCACGATCTATATATGGTGGAAGCGGAATTTTCCCAATTTCGGTGAGTAGATCTGAAAATGAGCAGCCCGTTGCCCATTTAAATGTAACCGTATCATTGCTTGATCGAACAGCTTCTAGCGAAAGTGAGCTGAGATGCAATGAAGTGTTTGGTCTCCATTTTTTTGCGTTTCCAATCATGCATCTCCAAGTACATGAGTTCTCGG
Source organism: Ekhidna sp. (assembly GCF_039940915.1). Classification (GTDB taxonomy): domain Bacteria; phylum Bacteroidota; class Bacteroidia; order Cytophagales; family Cyclobacteriaceae; genus Ekhidna. The sequence goes on along the minus strand of NZ_JBDVFO010000002.1, from coordinate 1,481,093 downwards.
CATTCATTACTTCTTCATGCACCGTGGATGGCTGAAGTGGTTCTAAAAGAAATATTTCGATGCGAGCACCGCTTTCTTTATGCATGATGATTCTCGCTGGTATTACTTTGGTATCGTTGAAAACCAGGAGAGATTGATCAGGGATTAGGCTTTCAATGTCTTTAAATTCATGATGAGAGATATCTCCACGGTTGTAATGAAGTAGTTTTGAGTCTGCCCTGTTCTTGGATGGATGCTTTGCAATCTGCTCATCAGGAAGCTCATACAGAAAATCGTCTAATTTTAGATTCATAATGCGCCTCGAAGTTATACCCTACATTCTTGATTTTAAATTTTCAGCCCGCACAAGTCGTGGAGAAATGACCAATCGTAAAGTATGGTTCATGAGAGTTCAAGACGAAAATGGTGCCGTGGGATGGGGAGAGGTGGCACCTATCCATCGATTAAGTCCAGAGGATATCGAGGAGGTGCCCGTATTTCTGGAGCGACTTAAACCAGAACTTGCGAAAATTAAAATACCTTCTTCGGAGGAAGAAATCTTCAGCCTGGTTTCCAAACTGGTTCCATCCAGTATTCCGAGTGTTCGATTTGGATTGGAAGTGGCGCTGCTAGATTTACACCGAGGAGGCAAAAAGCTGATCTTTTCCGAAGACCTCAATAAGATTAATATTCCAATCAATGGATTAATATGGATGGGCGATGAGGCTTTTATGAAGGATCAGATCAGGGAAAAGCTGGATGCTGGCTTCAGTTGTATAAAACTAAAGGTAGGTGCTCTGGATTTTGAGACCGAACTGAAGATTATCAAGTCTTTGAGAGACTTTTCCGAAGAGTTAATTATCCGACTGGATGCGAATGGTGCTTTCCATACAAATGAAGTTTTATCCAACCTGGAAAGGCTAAACAAGTTTAATATTCATTCTATTGAGCAGCCAATTATGCCCATGCAGCCGGAGGCGATGGAGCTCATTTGCAATCGAAGCAAGATACCGATTGCCTTGGATGAGGAATTGATCGGTATTCATTCATCGAGAGATCGAGTCGATTTACTGCAAGAGCTAAAGCCTCATTTTCTGGTATTGAAACCAACCTTGCATGGAGGTTTTTCTTCTGTAAAGGAATGGATAGACCTGGCCGAAATTCATGGAATTGAATGGTGGATTACCTCTTATTTAGAGTCTAATCTGGGTTTAAATGCAATCGCTCAATTTGCCAGCTTGTATCCTGAAAATAAAGAGCATCATGGATTGGGGACAGGTGGACTTTATCATAATAATCTTGTATCACCGATACTCATTGATCAAGGTTATTTTAAGTACGCCAAGTCCCATGTCTGGGATGAGGTAGGTCTTTAGGTAGTCAAAAATGTATTTTCATTCCTTCGTGCGTGGCAAGAAAGCCCATTTTCTCGTAGAATCGTAGAGCGTCTGGTCTTTTCTTGTCAGTGGTCAATTGAAGTACGTGAGCGCCGTTACTTTTTGCTTTCTCAATCATCCATGTAAATAATTTTTCACCTAACCCTGTTCCTCTTCTATCAGATTTAATTCTTACCGCCTCAATTTGGGCTCGCATACCGCCTTGATATGTGAGATATGGAATGAATGAAAGCTGGGCTGTACCTACAATTTCCCCATTTTCTTCTGCAACTATTAAATGCTGATTTGGATCTTGCTCGATTTTAACAAATGAGTCATAGTAGACTTGCGGGAGTGGATTCGAATAGCGTTCTCTTTTACTTCCTAATTCGTCATCAGCAAGCAAGGCCACAATATCAATAACATCAGACGTAATTGCTTGTCTAATTTTCATTGAACAAAAATAAAGCCCTGATAAATATCAAGGCTCTTTTGTAATGTCTTTAATAGATTGTTTTGCTGTTTTAATGTCTGTGGTAGACTTTGGCTACAATTTTCCATCCGCTTTCAAACTTCATTAGACTTAAGTAATCAGTATATACATGTTTACCTTGATTTTTAAGCTCTACTTTGACCTGAGCTGCGCCTCCAGTCACATCCACATTTGCAAAGTTGTGATCCCAAACATTCTTAACGTTCTTAGGATCGTAATCATCCGTTTTTCTTTTTCTTGTGCTGGCCACCCAGTCAGCAATAGCATATTTGCCAATTTCTGTGCCTTTTACTGAATAGATCGCGAAATCTTTGTGGAATCCATTTTCCATTGCCTCCGCGTCCAACTCATTGAATGCCCCATTGACATAAGATTCGAAAACTACTTTTTTTACCGCCTCTTCTTCGGCAGTTGATTCAGCAGATTTAGAAATGAATGAGAAAATTAAAATAGCCGTAAGGCCTAAAATAGAAGTGATTTTGAGAGTCGATTTCATGTTTGAGTTGATTATGTTCCATTCAACTCAACGATGATAATCATCCCAGGTTATAATTATTGAAGAAGATCATGTTCTCCCATGTCTTCTTCCTCATCATAAAGCGCTTTGCAGTTTTGGTTGAGTTGATCGTAATCAGCTTTGTTTTCGTCGATAAAGTCCTGATAGTCAGACTTACTCATCCACTTATCTATCAAGATGTAGCTTTTACCATCGGCATGTTTCATCAGCTCGCTTCCTAAGTAATCTTCAGAAGACTCAAAAAACTTAAACCAGCTACCGCTGCGACCATATTCTTCTTCAAACTTGGCGTGATTCGCCGATACTTTGTATTTCCAGACAAGGCAGTACATTGACATAATTCGAACTTTTGAGGTTAGCTAAAGATATAGAAATATGTAGATTAATAAAGTCAATGGTCGAAAATTTACGATAGCGGCTTGTCTATTATCGAGTAGATTCTTTAATTAACCAATTCAATCAATATGGGCGACTTATGCAGTATCAAATAGAAATGATGGAGATAGGCAGCATTGCAATTTTTGCTGCGTACAACCTTGTTTTGTTTAGTCAGGTTCGGAAGAAATACTATCTCTATTTGGGGCTATTGTCTTTTTTCATGTTTCTGAGGGCGACGCTCGTCGATGATGGTTCGATGATTTTTTATGCTTTTTTTCCTGATTTCTCGCTAGCCCTGGGTCGAAAAATTGAATTTTTCAGTAGCTACGCGGGTGCTCCTCTGTCTGTGCTTTTCAGTTATACACTATATCCTAATCTTAAAACAAAGAAGTATATCACCGCATTCATTGCGATATCCTGCGTTTTTTTATTGGTAGTGATTTTCACCTCGTATAGCTTTTTCTATAACACACTATACGCTTATCAGTTTGTTATTCTGGGTTCCTATGTTTTGATGTTTATTGTTTTAATAAAAGCAGTAATGGATAAAAGCGTGGGAGCTATGTTTATCCTTTCAGGTACAGCGATGAGTTTTCTGTTTGTAATGGCTGAGTTACTGAAAATTGCAGGGGTAATTTATATTGATGCTGGGCCCAATCTTGTGAATACAGGGTTTGTTATTTTCCTCTTTTTACAATCCATTGGTTTGTCAGAAATTTTTGCTAGCTCATTTAAAGAAAACCAAGAGCTTAATAAAAATTTGGAAAAACGCGTTAACGAAAAAACCTCTGAAATTTCAAGGGCAAGTTTGTTGAGAGATACTTTAATACGGATTGTTAGTCATGATATTCGTGGACCTATGAGCAACTTGAAAAGTGTCATTACACTTGTGCGAGAAGATCAAGTAGGGATCGATCAAGCTAAAGAGTTTATGGGAACGATTGACAAAGGAGTTGATCATACGATACAGATGCTTGATGAATTGATGGAGTGGGGGCATGCGGCCTCCCAAAATAAACGGATACAACAGGAAGATATCGTATTGAAAGAGATTATTGATCCGGCGGTAACCCAAGCGAATCCCAATATAGCATCCAAAGATTTGAGTTTTAAGCTAAGTGGAGATACAAATGCGGTCTGTTTATTTGACAAGAATGCGCTAAAAGTGATCATCAGGAATCTACTATCGAATGGTGTGAAATTTACGGAAAAAGGGGGGAGTGTAGAGATGAAAATAGAAAAACGGTCAACAGATATTTTGATAAAAGTCATTGATTCGGGAATAGGCATACCAGATGAAATGAAAAGTCATTTATTTGAAATGAAGAAAGACAACAAACGCCCTGGCACAGAGAATGAAAAAAGTTCTGGAGTTGGTCTGTTCATTTGCAATGATCTAATTACGCAGAATGACGGGACATTATCCGTGATGGATAATCCCACAGGCAAAGGGACAATATTCAGTTTTACATTGAAGCAAGCAAGCTAATCTTTAAGGAGAATATTTCTTTCCCCAATGAGAATAGGACCTTGTCGAGTCAGTTTTACTACATGATTGAATCGATCATTTCCCGACTCATTTTTTCTGTCTTTTGCTGACAGCAGCTTGTCTCCTTCAAAGAAATAATCCTTCAGCCAATATTCTTTTTTCTTTAGTTCTTTGACAGTGATGTGAATATGAGCGGGAACGTTCCTGCCGGGATATGGCTCTGGCTTAATTGTTTCAAAAGAATATATTCCATCATCACCAGTTCTGACCCAGGACCTCAAATACCCGTGCCTTTGACCATTTCCAGTTTCATTTCCTTTTTTCGGATATACACCTTCAGCATTTGTATGATATAGGTAGAGGATGACATTGCCTGCTGGCGTTTCACCATCCGCTAGGTAGACGGTTCCGCTAATTTTTATTCTTTGACCCTTTTCGCTGATCTCAGCGATTGTCGTATTAGACGTGATGTCTTTGGGAGCTTCGTTTGCTCCACACCATTCACAACTAAGCTTATCGGGTAGTTTTTCCTGAGCACTAGAGCAAGAAATAAGTAAATGTGCGATAAAAAAAAAGGAGAAGAGTTTCATGTGATTTTGTACGGAAAATCCACGCCTCAGTTTTAAACCTGTCCTAAGAAAAGGGAGTTGTTCATTTTGGTGTTTAAAGAAATATCCTTTGAAATAAAATTTTGCGATAAGTATTTTGCCTAACTAAAAATAGATATTCGATCCTCGTTAATTCGTGTATTTTTGTAATGAAGATTTGTGCTTATGGAAACACTTACAGCAGAAGAAAGAGCAGAACGTAGAGCGGCTAGAAGAGCAGCTAGACAAGCTACAAAAGTTGAAAAGGAGTATACCATCCTATACGTGGATGACGAGATGCCGAATCTTAGAGGCTTTAAATCTACCTTTAGAAGACTCTACAATGTGCACACTGCTTTGGGGCCGCATGAAGCGCTTGAAGTCATAAAAAAGGAAAAGATAGACTTGATAGTAACAGACCATAGAATGCCACACATGTCTGGGGTTGAGTTACTGAAGGATGTATTTACTTTCAAGCCAGAGATCAAAAGAATGATTCTTAGCGGCTTTATTAAAAGAGCTGATTTGTATGAAACAATCGGCGATTTTGGCATCCATGACTTTGTGACTAAGCCTTGGGACTTTGAGGATCTTAATGGTATTTTTCAGCGAATTCTGAAAACAGATGCTGACGTTAAAGATTTTAGCAAACTAGGCTAACCGACTATCTCGGAAAATAGAAGTAAGGAAATTGCAACCTTGCGTTCATCTATTTCGACTTTTCCTTCTGACTCATTGATCAATAGTTTTATAGAAGGTGTGTCTTTCAAAGCAAACTCGTTTTCACTTTGATTGTAGATATCCAAATGAATTTGATTTGAGGACTTTCTTAATCTTACGCTTAACTCCATCAATGGGAGATTCTGCATGCATGAAAGAATCCGCTGAATAATGATGCCTAGGTGGAGAGCTTTTGCATGAAAGATTAAGCAATCTTCGATTTCTATATTGAGCGATTTAACCTGATTTTTTTGAATGAAATTATTAATCAATTTTTCTAAGTAAGGCCTTATTGCAACCTGTTTGTAATCATCCGTATGATACAAGGGATCATGAGCTCTTGCGATTGCATGGATGCTCTCTGTTATTTCCTTTAACTCATTTTTTACTTGAGGCTGTCCGTAGGATTCAAGTTCAATCAAACTATTGACAAGGAGCAGATTGTTCTTTACTCTGTGGTGAACTAGTCTGAGCAGCTCTGTTTTTTCTGACAGATTCTCCGCAATTTCATTTTTATAGCGCCTTTGATTCTTTAGTTCATCTTGAATCTTACTCAGATTTCTCCTTGTAATTCTCGAAAAACTATATGTGATGAAGGTGTGAATGATGATTACTGAAATTACTACGGCAAGTTCTAGCCACTTAGACTCCTTAATTTCACTTTCTGGAAAAAAACTCCATAGATCGCCAAACACAATTAAAGCGATGCAAAAAAGAACGACAGATGTTGTTATGACAACACCTCTGAAGTTCATGACCAATCCAGAGAAGATGACGATTACGGGGAAAATTATAATGCCAACTTCATGTATCCGAGAGCCTAGAATGCAAATGATGCTAGTAGACACCATCATGATTGAGACTATCAAAATCATGGAGGTGTTTATGTACCCTTTTTTTAGGGCCACAAGAGAAATTCCACAAAAGAATGGAACCATCAGGGTGGCTAGCGCAATTTCTGTAAGGCCCAAAATAAGGTTTACTAAAGCAAGAATTATGGCAATAACTGGTATGACATACAAGAAGAGTTGTAGTTGGTTAGCTACTTCTTTCTTAGCGTAATGGTCTGAAATTTTATATGCTTGCCAATCCAGCTTCATTATCCTGCTTCAGGGGTAAAAGTGAATGTGAATTCTTGAGTAGATTTTGTGAGTACTCCTTTTAGCTGTTTTGTAAGCAGATCCATCACGATTCCTTGTTCGATAGTTTTTGTGCTTACAAAACCTGATAGCTTAAATAAAACTGCACTTTCAGTCATGAGATCAATGCAAAGTTCTCCATTTGCGTTTCCATCAGCTTCATGAATGAGTTCAAGAATACAAATTCCATAGTTGATGGCTATATCTGATCTGATCATCAGAGGGACCTGATCTGTGTTTATTTGTATCGCCTGTGTCTCTTTTTTTCTTTCATACTTTTTTACTAGCTCGATCGTAAATGCTTGAATTTCAAGCATCATTGGAGTTTGAGTCGAAAGTAGAATTTGGTGAGCAGTTTCTATGACTAGAACCTTTCTGGTAAGACTACTATATGTAGCCGCTAGATGATGAGAACTTTTCCTCTGATAACTAATGAGCTGTTGTATGTGAGTTAAACTGTTGATGGCTGTCCTATGAATTTCTTCAATTATCTCTAGTTTTTCGCCTACCTGCTCCGCGAGATTGTCAGCTTCATTTTTACTGATTGAAATTTCAGACTGAGCGTTGGCTAGAGCATTTTTCATGATGTTCATAAGGCTAAAAGCGACAAAACCTCCGATAACGATCATAAAAGAAATGATGAAGAAATCACTCGAATTGGTTTCATATACATAGGTGATGTTATGTATTTGGAAGTGTTCGCTTACAACCAACCATGTCACACCAATTAAACTTAAGCTTGTGGCGAGTGCTAGCTTTTTTTGATCTAAGATTATGCCTGAAAAGCCAATGATAATTGGGTAGCCGACAATCGCAATGTCGTTAATGCCATTCCCCAGCGTACATATCAAGGTCAATAAAACATTAAAAAAAACCACTGTTAAGATTACTGCTTTATGAAGGTTTCCTCCTAGTAGGCGTTTTCTTGCGTAAAAAGTAAAAAGAAGGCCAATGGCAAGAACAAGTGCCATTGTATACTCGCCTTGAAAAAGAAAAAGCACGAACATAAAAGAAAGCAATGCAGGAAGTAGTAAAAAGCCAACTTTGATCACAAAGGTGATGCTTTCCAGATCACCACTAACATAATTTTTTGGCGGAGTTTTCAAGACTAGGCGTTTGGTATTTAAATGTATAGAAAATATCTAAGGGATAATGATTGCATCTAAATTTGCCATTTATACAATTCACATAACTTTCCAGTTTTTATCTCGTAACAAACCGCAACGAAAACCTTTCTATGAAAATCCATGCTTTATTGAGCCTACTGCTAGCGCTCTCGCTTAATCTGTATTCTCAACAAACAAACTCCTACAAACCAGGCGATATTCGTCAAAAGCTAGAGAAATTGAACGTTCTCGGGTCTGTTCTATATGTAGCAGCTCACCCAGACGATGAAAATACACGACTCATTGCTTACTACGCCAATGGAGAACTTATGCGGACAGCATATTTATCCGCCACCCGCGGAGACGGAGGACAAAACCTCGTTGGACCACAAATCCGAGAAGAACTGGGACTCATTAGAACACAAGAGCTATTGGCAGCTCGTAATACCGATGGTGGTCAACAATTTTTTTCCCGAGCAAACGATTTTGGATATTCTAAAAACCCTAGTGAGACGTTTAATATTTGGGATCGCGAAAAAGTATTGGCGGATTTTGTTTGGACATTCAGAAAGTTTAAGCCAGATGTGATCATAACTCGATTTAGCGATACAGCTCCGTCACATGGACATCATACTGCGAGTGCTATTTTGGCAAGAGAAGCTTTTAAGCTCAGTGGCGCTGCAAATGCATACCCTGAGCAATTGACTTATATTGACACATGGCAACCTAAGAAAATCTTTTGGAACATAGGTCGATGGTCGGTTAGAAACTCGAATCAGGAAGCTGACGAGTTGATCACATTAAACGTAGGTGGATACAATAATCTACTTGGGGAATCTTATACAGAAATTGCAGCCAAGAGTAGAAGCATGCATAAGAGTCAGGGTTTTGGGTCTTCAGGCTCTAGAGGAGATCAGGAGGAGTATTTACAACAATGGGGAGGAGATGAAGGCAAAGGAGTGTTCGAGGGGATAGATACTTCATGGGAAAGAGTCGATGGATCTGAAGAAGTTGCTTTCTTTATTAACAAGGCGATCAGCGAATACGATGAAAAAGCACCGTCAAAGATTGTTGAGCCATTGATGGCCGCACGTAAAGCACTGGATGAAATTCAAGATGACTTCTGGAAAAATATCAAGCAAAAAGAAATTGATGAGTTAATTGTCGCGGCTTCCGGTCTCTATCTTTCCTTAAGAGCAGATCAATCGAATTATACCATTGGAGACTCAATCGTCATTAATCTGGAGGCAATTAATCGCAGCGAATTAAGCATTCATTTGGATCAAATAAAGTTTAAGAATTGGGTGAATCCAATTTCCTTCAATGCTCAATTGCTTGATAATAAGCGGTTTAATTCGGAAATGAATTTTGTCATTCCTGCGGGAATGACCAATACCCACCCCTATTGGTTAAAGGAAAAGGGAGAGCTTGGAATGTATAGGGTAAATGAGCAAGAATTAATCGGAAAGCCTGAGAATGATCCTGCCATAGAAGGAGAAGTAACGATATCTTTGAGTGGAACACCGATTGTTTTAAACATTCCTGTCGTCTTTAAACACACTGACCCTGTTGACGGAGAGGTGAGTGAGCCGCTCACCATTGGGCCTCCAGTTACAGCGAACATATCAGGAGGGGTTCTCGTCTTTGGAGATGATGAACCGAAATCTGTTGACGTAAGAGTAACAGCGGGTAAGGAAAACTGTGCCGGGAACGTCACATTAGCAGCACCAAAAGGTTGGACGGTCACTCCAGAAGGGTATGATTTTCAATTGGCACAAAAAAGGGAGGAGCAAGTTTTCACATTTAGCATTACACCTCCTAAAAAGGGTTCGGAAGGGATTGTGTCGGTAAAAGCGACCGTTAATAATAAAATCTATGAGGAGGGATTGTCAATTATTGATTATGATCATATCCCAAAGCAAACCCTTTATCCCAAAGCTCAGGTAAAGGTGGTGCGGTTGAATCTGAAGAAAAAAGGAAATAGCATTGGATATATAGAAGGTGCTGGAGATGATATCCCTCAAAACCTTGAGCAGATAGGATACAGTGTGACAACCCTTGGTAAGGATGAGGTTATGTCTGACAATTTGAAGAAATACGATGCTGTTATTCTGGGTGTACGTGCGTTTAACACCGTTGATTGGCTTTCTTACAAAAATGTAGAACTCTTCGATTACGTTAAAAATGGTGGTAACCTGATCATACAATACAATACAAGCCATCGTCTGGTAACAAAGAAAATCGCACCGTATGAACTTAAGCTCTCACGAGACAGGGTGTCAGTAGAGCATGCACCTGTAGAGATTATTGGATTTGATCATCCAGTAATGAATGGACCAAACAGAATCACAGATAAAGATTTTGAGGGTTGGGTTCAGGAAAGAGGTTTGTACTTCCCGAATGAGTGGTCTAAGGATTTCACTCCAATTCTAAAAAGTAATGATCCCGGTGAAAGTCCAAAATCTGGAGGACTACTCGTTGCAAAGTATGGAGAGGGGTATTATGTGTATTCTGGCTACAGCTGGTTTAGAGAACTGCCAGCAGGGGTGCCAGGAGCATACAGAATTTTTGTAAACTTAATTTCATTAGGTAAATGACAGAATTGATTTCGGAAAGAAACATTGATAAACCACCATTTTTTAAAAAATGGCGCTACCTCTACATTTTCGTTGCAGGCTGGTTAGTCGTACTTATCCTTTTATTTTATTTCTTTAGCTCAGCATATTAAATGAATAACCTTGACCTGATTGTGCTTTTCGGCACATTGCTATTTATTGTAGCCTACGGCGTTTATAAGACAAGAGGACAAAAAGACATTGAAGGATACCTGCTCGGCGGACATTCAATGAAATGGGGAACCATAGGGCTTTCAGTAATGGCTACTCAAGCCAGTGCTATTACGTTTATTTCTACACCAGGTCAAGCGTATGAGAGCGGCATGGGGTTTGTTCAAAATTATTTTGGATTGCCTATCGCGCTCATCGTAGTATCAGCAGTTTTTATTCCCATCTTTTATCGACTCAAGGTTTATACAGCGTATGAGTTTTTAGAAAAGAGATTTGACCTGAAAACTCGATATCTCGGTGCTACGCTCTTTCTCATTCAGCGAGGCCTGGCTGCAGGGATAACGATATATGCTCCAGCAATAATTATTTCCTCCATACTCCATTGGAATCTGACGGTCACTATACTAGGGACAGGCATTTTGGTAATTATCTACACGGTATCTGGAGGAACAAAAGCAGTTTCCATTACGCAAAAGCAACAAATGGGAGTAATCATGGCAGGAATGTTTGCTGCCTTCTTTGTCATCATCGGATACATTGGAGATCACACAACTTTTGGTGGTGCGCTTGAGATTGCTGGAAATTTAGGAAAATTGGAGGCCGTCAATTTTAGTACAGATGCGGGAGAGCGCTATACCATTTGGTCGGGGCTTACTGGAGGTTTTTTTCTTGCACTTTCTTATTTCGGTACCGATCAATCGCAGGTGCAACGATACCTAGGAGGAACAAGTGCAGCAGAAAGTAGAATGGGTTTGATGTTCAACGCTATTTTGAAGATTCCCATGCAGTTCTTCATCCTGTTTGTAGGGGTCATGGTGTATGTATTCTTCATCTTCTACAACCCACCCATTCATTTTAAGGAAGCGTCAGTAGATATTGTGGAAAACTCCGCATATGCAGATGAGTTTGAGCTGATTAATCATGATTATGCGCATGCATTGGAAGAGCGAAGAACAGCTGCAAAAGGATTAACAAATTATGCGATTTCAGATCATGAAAGGACTGCATTTGCTGAGCAAATGCAAGTAGCTGATGCCAAATCCGTTGCCCTGAGGCAAAAAGCTAAAGAAGTGATTTTAAAGGCGGATTCCACTTTGGAGACAAAGGATTCCGATTATGTGTTCCTTACATTTATCACCACCTACTTACCACATGGATTGATTGGACTTCTCATTGCAGTAATTTTTTCTGCAGCCATGTCTTCTACTTCTTCAGAGCTCAATGCGCTGGCATCAACAACCTCGGTAGATTTTTACAAGCGGGCGATTAAAAAGGATGGGTCTGATCATCACTACCTAAATACTTCCAAGCTCTTAACATTAGCATGGGGAGTTCTGGCTATTCTCTTTGCAATTCTGGCTAAGAATTCAGAGAACCTCATTGAGGCTGTGAATATTATCGGATCGATATTCTATGGCACAGTCTTAGGGATATTTTTAGTTGCATTCTTCTTTAAGAAAGTAAGAGGAACTTCGGTTTTCATTGCGGCACTCATTGCACAAGCCAGCGTGATCATTGTCCATTTCATGACTGAAGCAGGAATGTTCAATTTAAGTTACCTCTGGTATAACCTCATAGGCTGTGGAGGAACCATCGTGTTGAGTTTGATACTGCAAGGCTTTATTGGCAATAAAAAAAGCGTGAGCTGAGCCCACGCTTTTATATTCTTGTTTTGATTGCTATCTCTTACTTAAGAGATTTAATCAAATCTTCGTTTCTCTTAACATAACCAAAATCTCCTTGAGCAAAGTTTTTCGCTTTCTCCATGGAATCTTTAGCAGTTGCAATTGCATCTTTCTTATTGCCCATTTTAGCTAGAATCTGAGCTTTTGTGTGTACGTGCCAGAATTGACCGGCATTTTCACCTACAGCAAGGTACTGATTCATCCACTCCAATGCTTGCTCCAAGTTCTCGCCAGCAGCCAAATAATAATTAGCAGCAGCAGTATAATTCTGAGGATTTACCTGAGTCTTAGCTGCTATGTCCTTCATTACCGCATCATGAAAATTGACTTCCACAGGAATACTCCACGTTACATTATCCCATCCAAATTGGATGTTAGCAGAAGTATTGTCAGCACTTATATCAGTGATTTGAAACGTCAATCTTTCAATTGTGCTCATTGCCTTAGCTGGCTTTACTGATACTTTGGCTGCTACATTCTCTTCTTTGTAGTTGCCCATGTTACCGCCGATTTTTTCAGTGTGGAGCATAACTTGCCATTCGGATGCTCCAGGTATACTTACAATCTGATACTCTCCAGCTTTCACATCCTGTCCGCCTACTTTTACATCTGTGCTGAAAGTAATAATTGTTCCAGCATTCGCTCCAGTTCTCCATACAGTACCAAACTGCTCAAGGTATCCATCGCCAGTTCCAAAGATGTCTCTGCCTTTCTTGCCAGGTCTGAAATAATCAATGGATATTTCCGTAAGACCTACAGTAGAACTAACAGATCCTGCAGGACTCGGCTGTGGAGTGTTGATTTGTGCAGTTGCACTAAAAGTTACTAACACGCATAGCGCGATTAGATTTGTAATTTTTTTCATAGTTTAAGGTTTTTTATGGTTTTCGAAATTAATACATCCGTTTACGAAAAACTCCCAAGATCGTTTTATCAAAACACAGATGTCGTGCAAATAGCAAAAGATTTATTGGGGAAAGTGCTTTTTTCCAACATAGATAATGTTTTGACCGCAGGAAAAATTGTGGAGACAGAAGCCTATTGCGGTAGAGGAGATAAGGCGTGCCATGCCAATGGGAAGCGAACGCCAAGAACTGAGGTTATGTATGGAGATGGAGGCAAAGCCTATGTATATCTCTGTTATGGTATCCATCACCTGTTCAATGTAGTGACCAATGTGAAAGGACAGGCGGATGCGGTACTGATCAGGGCTTTGGAGCCAATTCAGGGGATGGATGAGATGCATGAAAGGAGAAAATTCACCAAAACAAAACTGGCGTCTGGGCCCGGTACATTGTCTCAAGCTCTGGGGATTAATGTTGCAATGACAGGCGAAGATTTACTCGCTGATCGAATATGGATTGCGGATAATCCTGAACTTAAGAATTTTAATATTTTAGCTGATACCCGAATTGGAGTAGAATATGCTGAAGAAGACGCGTTAAAACCTTGGAGGTTTGTGATTGCTGGCAATAAGTTTGTTAGTAAACCTGTGAAATAAAAAAGTCCGGCTAACCACACCGGACTCGTAATTCACTAGCTGTTTAGCTTTGTCACCAACTAACCAATAGAGAAACTTTACAAGTACAATAATATATTAGGATATTTATATTATCAAATAATTTTCACAAAAAAAGATAAAAAATTAATTGAAAAGTTCAATAACTGCAATTTTACTGGTTGTCAGCTTGCATTCAGTAGCACAAGTAGCATTTGAAGGAAAAGGTCATACGGTGGATTCATTGAATACCCCAAATGGTCAAAACTATCTTGTGCTTAGCCATTTTCACCAATCGATAGCCTTTACTGAAGAAAAGGGTGGGAAGGCCGCATCTTCAGACGTATTTTCAACTCAGGAAATAACCTTTGATTCCCAAGTATGGAAGGTGTTGACTTTTCCAGATTGGCTTGGTGAGAAGGGGATGATCAGCCCAATCGGGTTTACTGAAGATGGGGTTTTGTACAATCAAGTCACCTTCGATCGAGGCATGCATTATGGAAAGGTTAAATACCTTTCTCAAGGAAAAGAAGAAACAGTAGAAATACCATTCCTGAAAAACAAGTCTCCAATGCAAAGTGGGTGCATCTCCAGAGATGGCAGGTATATGATTCTTAGCCTGGAAGCCAATAATACGTATGGAGTTGAAGACTTGTACATTGTCAAGAAGAAGGCTGATGGAAGCTGGGATCGAGCAAAGAATCTTGGATTTCAGCTGAATACAGAATTTCAAGAAATAACGCCATTTCTCGCGGAAGACAACCGGACACTTTTTTTTGCGACCAATGGAAGAGGAGGGCAAGGCAGTTTTGATTTATTCTATACAGTTCGCCAAGATGATTCCTGGCGAAACTGGAGTGAACCGAAAAATCTGGGACCTCAAATAAATACAACGGGTTCAGAAACGTCGTTTGGATTTATAGATGGGAATGAATGGGCCTATTACGTGAGCTCTCAAGACAGTGACGGGTATGGAGACATAATGAGGATTAAATTCAAAGAAGAAATCGAAGCGGATACTGTGCAAGTCGAAGAACAGCCGATGGTTGAAGCAGGGAATGAGCCAACTGATCCTTCTACGATTGTACTGAAAGTGGTGGATGCTGAAACCAACGAAGCGTTGTCCGCAGAAATGATCATCGGATCAGAAAAACGAATTGGTGCAAACGGAATATTTGAGATTGATTCACTGAGCGGCGAGGAAATAGAGTTGAAATCTTTAGGCTATTTACCAAAGGTGCTTCTGTTGGATGAGCAGCTGAAAACTGGTGAAAATGAAATACCCCTTGCTTCGGTGGCCAAAGGAAGTGTGATCACGCTAGAGCACGTACTCTTTCAAAGGGGCACTGCCAATATGGTTGAAGGTTCAGAAAAAGAATTGAATCTTGTGGTAGAAGTATTAAATGACAATCCAAACATTAAAATCTTGCTCAAAGGACATACGGATAACACTGGCGACCCTGTGAAAAACGTACAACTCTCAGAAGCCCGGGTGAAAGCTGCTAAAGCATATATACTTTCACAAGGCATTAGCGCATTTCGTGTAAGTGGAAAGGGGTATGGAGGGAACCAGCCGATAGCAAGTAATGAAAAGGAAGAAACAAGAAAGTTAAATCGGAGAGTGGAATTCGAGGTAGTTGAAGACTAATCGATCCTTTTCTCAAAGGCAACTTTTTCAATGCCTATATCGGTCATCCATTGCCTCACCAGGGAGAACCCAAACCGCTCATAAAGGGTTATAGCCGGAACGTTATCGGCTCCAGTTTCAACGGTGTACAATTTCGTATCGAATGTTTGAAAGACTAGCTCGAGTAATTTGCTTGCTATACCTCTTCGAAAGAAAGTCGGGTCAACAACAAGGCTATGAATTTGCGTAACTGTACGCTCACTCTTGATTTCTATAGCCGCAGCTAGCCTATTTTCCACATAGTACCCATAAAAAACAGTGTCAGTATTGATGAAGTCTTCCAAGGGGCGTTTCAGCGGGGGGAAATCTTTAGCCTTCAATAACTCTGCTTCTATAGCATAAGAGGCTTGAAAGACCTTGCGGATAGTGGAGGCAATAACTTCATTCTCGTGTTTGAGTTTCACTATCATTTCTAAAGGATTAAAAAATGGTTACTCGATTTCCAATTCTTGATTAATGATGTCAATCAACTTATTTATTTCGCTTTTGACAAGCTGATAACTTCTAAGAGCATAGCTATGCTCATGTTGTGCAATATCCATTCGAGTAGTTAGCTCATCGTCATCGAGCCAATCTGTTGATTTACTTTTAGGGATGGGCTGCTCAGACCGTCTGATCGGAAAGGTTCGGTAATACTTTATTACGAGCCATTCAAAGTCATCAAAGAGCTGATTGGCTTTATACTCTGACTCATATTTAATCATTATTTGATAGTAGAAATCATAGAGTCGCTGAGTTTTGATTCGGATACTGTCATTTGTGATAAGATCCACACCTTTAGATTTTAACGTCTCGAATGCACTGGTTTGGGGAAGAAAGAGGTAGTCCCTGAAAATGCGAAAGAACATTTCTCCAATATGAGGCTCGTATGCACCACTCCATTCTTTCACAGAGTCGATGAGCAGAAGTGCATTTTGATGAGCTAAAATGTTTTGATCCAGGTCAATGAGATCCAATTCCAAGTTGGACTTTATTTCGCGCAAGACTTTTCGTTCAGCTTCCGCTGTTTTATTTGTTTCACGCATAGTATTTAGTTGGTATGCGAGCACAATGCCAACCGTAATTACTGCGATCTCTACCAATACTTGTAGTGGGTCAATTCTTCGTTGATTTGCCATGTGCTAAAAATAGTGAATGATGCATTCATTATATTGCTGCATCAACTTGACTTTACATGCTGAACAACAAAAAAACCATCCACGCCTGGTGTATGTACGACTGGGCCAATTCTGTTTATTCCTTAACCATCACCTCAGCCATATTCCCAATCTACTTTCAAAACGTTGCTGTAAATGCAAATGGAGGTGATCGAATACAAGCTTTCGGGTTTGAGATAGTCAACTCTGTGCTGTATTCATATGCACTTTCTCTTTCCTTTCTATTGGTGGCGGTGGTATTACCTATCCTGTCAGGTATCGCAGATTATGCAGGAAAAAAGAAATTCTTTTTGAAGCTTTTCATGTTCATCGGATCCTTTGCCTGTATTGGGCTTTTCTTTTTTACAGGAGAAAATATCGAATGGGGCATCCTGTGTTCGATTTTCGCTAGTATCGGTTATTCGGGGAGTTTGGTGTTTTATGATGCATTCCTTAGCGAAATAGTAACAGAGGACAAACGCGATATTGTGAGTGCAAAAGGATATGCTTATGGATATTTAGGAAGCGTAATTTTGCTGATAGCGAACCTCGCAATGGTGCAAATGCCTGATGTGTTTGGGTTAGCTGACGCAGGAATTGCTTCACGGGTATCTTTCCTCTTGGTTGGAGTCTGGTGGATAGGGTTTTCCCTTTATGCCATTTCTAAACTCCCAGAAAATGTACATGGAAGAAAACCGGAAGGCCACTACCTCACCAACGGGTATATCGAACTGCAAAAAGTATGGAAGCAACTGAAAGAGATGGAAGGAATGCGCAAGTTCCTTTTTGCATTTTTCTTCTATAACATGGGTGTGCAGACCGTGATGTACTTAGCAGCGACTTTTGGATCCAAAGAGTTAAAAATGGAGGCTGGAAGCCTTATTTTGACCGTTCTGTTAATACAATTTGTGGCAATTGCTGGAGCATTTCTTTTTGCCTACATCTCGAAAAAACAAGGAAACATTCGATCACTTTCCATTCAAATCATCATTTGGATTGGCTGCTGTTTCGGGGCTTATTTTGTTAACAGAGAGATCGAATTTTTTGCGCTTGCGGCTGTCGTAGGATTGGTCATGGGTGGCATTCAGTCACTTTCGCGAGCTACCTATTCGAAGATTATGCCACAAGATACGGTTGATACAGCCTCATTTTTCAGCTTCTACGATGTAACATACAATGTCTCTATTGTCATTGGAACATTTGTTTATGGGTACATAGAGCAAGTGACAGGAAGTATGCGGAATAGCACTTTGGCACTTGCATCATTCTTTATCATAGGTATCCTATTCCTTTCACAAGTGAAATTGAAAAATGCAGACGCTCAAACTACCTGAGTTTGATGTCAAACTGAAAGACGACAATGTTTTCTGTCTTATTCGGAAAAAGTGGGTATTTCTGACTCCTGAAGAGTGGGTAAGACAGCATTTTCTACATCTCCTGATAGCTCATCTGGATTACCCCAGAGGAATGTTCAAGCTGGAGCATACCATGTCCTATTTCAAAAGTCTAAAGCGATCAGATATCATCGTTTTGGATCGAGAAGGTGGGGTTTTCTTATTGGTTGAGTGCAAAGCACCGGATGTCAAGCTAGATCAAAAAGTGCTAAATCAGGTTGCAACGTACAACAAAGTATTAGATGCGAACTACTTGGCAATTACCAATGGAATGCGTCATTTCATTTGGCAGAGAACAGGGGATGGATTGATTCAGCTGAAAGAATTTCCTTCCTATGGCCATGATTGATTAAATTTAAGTGATGGATAAAGTATCAAAAAGCAATAGAACTCAAGCAATAGCCATGTTTCTTTTGATGATTAATTCTGCTTTTATCATAATCCTTCGAATTCGTAAAATGCTGCACAATAGTATGATCGGAGAGGATTCTTCAGGATTTGATTGGTACATGATCATGCTTAATCTCATCGTTATAGGCTTATGTATTTGGAAGTTATCAAACTTGAAGAAAGACGAAATGGCAGTGTATGAAGGTTTCCAGGAAAGAATATCGCGATAGACAAAATCATGCAACTGGAGCACTGGTTGTTTCAATAATTGCCCTCGTCATGATTGGCGTTAAGTTGTTTAGTGTACTCTTCAGAGGTTATGAATTAGCCTGGACTGATTTGACTTGGGTGCTTATGCTTGTCATATGTGCTATAACATGGAGGATTAGAGAACGCAAGCTCAAAGAGTTAGAAATAGTCCGTGATTTGTAGAAACCGCTGCTAATTCCTTATTTTTACATATCTGCTGAGACTTTGGAAATCAAACCACCCATAGAATTTAAAGCAGATGAAATGAGCATGATTGCAGAGCTACCCGATTTTGGAGAGTTTATTCATGCGTATTCCATGTGTGCAATTGAAAACTAGTCAAAATAGCACATGAAAAATTTACTGGATCGAATACCGTCTTTTTTTAAAAATTTCTACGTCTTAGCATCGTTATTTTTTATGGTCTGGCTGGCCTTTGTGGACAGCAATGATCTGTTTTTGCAAACAGAACTTTCGAATAAAAAAGCAGAACTAGAGGATGCCCGTAGATTTTATCAAGACAAAATTTTGGAAGTTAAGAATGATCAAGCAGCATTGAATAGTAATCCTGATCTTCTGGAAAAGATGGCAAGAGAAAAATACTTGATGAAAAAACCCAACGAGGATCTTTACATTGTCGTAAACTAACAGCATGAAGTTTTTATTGACCATTGCAACAATCGCTTTCGCGCTGAATCTCTCAGCTCAGAGTAAACTTTCGGACAAAATTTATTTTGGAGGAGGTGGAGGCTTTAGCTCGAGTTCCAACCAAACGAACATTAGCATTTCCCCTCAGATTGGATATAAGATTACGGATCGTTATTCTGCTGGTGTGGGCGTCACCTACCAATATGTAAAAATTAAGCAACCGATAAATACGTCACTATCAAATTTTGGCTGGAGTTTGTTTAATAGATTCAATGTCACCAACCAGTTTTTCGCTTATGCGGAATTTGAGCAACTTTCATTCGAATTTTTAACCTCGTTCGCTCCTGAGCGAACAGAGAAGTCAACCTTTAACAGCTTATTGCTAGGCGCTGGATATTCCGAACAACTGGGAGGAAGAGCTTCCTTTAACGTGATGGCGCTTTACAATGTGTTGTACGATGAATCAGAAGTGCCTAGGCCTTACAATAGTCCTTGGGTACTTAGGGCAGGGGTCGGGATAGGTATATTCTAGTTTGGAGAAATGTCAAAATCCATTTCTAGTAGCTCACTGTAATCGATACCCATCTCTTTCATTTCCTCATCTTTACTCTCGTAAAACCAATGTATGATCAACGAGGGCTGATTTTGCTTTATGGTACGAAATACCTCAAATAAAAGGCGTGCAGTTTTAGTATTGAACACGGTTAAGTGAACATTAAAGTCCGTGTAAATTGTACGCTCAATGTTTTGTTTAATGTCCTGAGCAAGTTGCGTGCTCATGGTCAAATCTTCTGAAATAGAAACTCCTTTAATTAAAGCTGACTTGGTGCCGGAATCCATGATGACCGTAGGGGAGATGTCGGTCGCTTTTCTGAAATAATCCATTAGACTAAGTATTAAGGTGATACTGGTTTAAACCAGACTTATTGTGTGGAGTTCTGGAGTTTAGTCTAGACCGAATGAATCGTCGGTCAATAAGCTATAAGCTTCGGTGAGTAAAATATTTTACTTTGTGATTCGCAATGACCGAATAATCTTCCGAAAGATGCGCTTAGTTTTTGGAGATGCTGCTAACGTCTTTATCTCGAAACGCTGACCATATTTCTGAAATGTGTATGTGTTCAAAAAGGAATTGTCCTGTTTTTTCTCAACTAGACTGGCCACTTCACCATCGATATTAATCTTTGGAGATGCAATATCATGAGGGTTGATAGCAGGCTCGGTTCTTGGGAAGAAGCCAAAAGACTCAGCATCTTCAAAGTAGGTAATGGTAAAATATGTACTGGCAGTGTCTTTTTCAGAAGGGCTTACTTTGACTACATATCCGTCATCAAAGACTTCCCATTTTTTGGGTTTTTCGAAGCTGAAGACAAGGTCTGGGTCTTCGAATGAGATTCTTTGCGAAAAGGAAGTAAGCGTTACTAAAAGAAAGATGAGACTAATTATAATCCGCATATCGTTTCTTCAACGTTTCAATAGACCTTTTAGTCATTCGTTCAAGCACTTTTATATCTATATCTGCAAGCCTTTTTATGTACAAACAACCAACGCTTTTTTTGTGCTTGCCGATTTTTTGAAGATCATCATCCTGACCTTCAAAGCCACCCATCATGTAGATGGTCATGCTGGTTTTACGTGGAGAAAAGCCAGCAAGAAACCAGTCGCCTTCCCGTCCAGTTTTGTATTTGTAGTGATAGCTGCCAAAACCTACGATGGAATCTCCCCACATGATCGGTTTTTCACCAGAGATATTTTGGATTAGTTTCAGTAATTCGCGCGCATCATCTCTTTTCCATTCTGGTTCTATTGAATCGATGAAGGCTTCTACACTTTGGTTGTTGGGTGCGGTTTTTAACTCAGCCATGGTGTTTAATGTCTAATAATTCGAATGTTTCACGTCTCTAGTTACCTAAAGTTACGCCGAATTTCTCTCCCAGTTCTCTTAGATCTTCTACCACCGGATCAAGCAAATCTATCCCGTTTTTTAAGCGTTCTGCTGTCATCTCTCGTTCTGGGTCACCGGGAATCAGTACTTGATCTTCCGGGTTCACAGTTTCGGAACTTCGGAAGCGTTCGATCCAATTGTCCATGTGTGATTTGAATTCATCTCCATCTCGAAATGCATCGATTCGCATGGCGCCAAAGAAATGTCCAAGCCCTTCTCCTACGGGATTTGGTGCTGGATCAATGAAGGCAACAAATGGGGGTACCCATGGACCATAATTGGCGCCAGATAGTACCGCAGATAGGATGTCTACAACAGAACCTAGTGCGTACCCTTTGTGAGAGCCATGCTCCCTGTCTCCACCCAGCGGTCTCATGGATCCACCTTTCATCAAACCCTTTGCGTCGGTAGTGATGTGACCTTCCTTATCCTGAAGCCATCCTTCGGGGGCATCCATGCCTTTGCGCTGCAGTACCTCCAGTTTACCATTCGCAGCTGTAGTTGTAGCCATATCTAGCACAAACGGAGGCTGGTTTTTGGTTGGGATTGCAATTGAAATGGGATTGGTGCCAAGAAGTCTTTCCTTTGAAAAGGTAGGAGAAACAAGAGGACTTGCATTGGTCAGCGATATACCAATGCAATCTTCTTCCAATGCCATCATTGCATGATAGCCAGCAATGCCATAGTGGTTAGAGTTTTTAACCGCGACCCAGCCAGAGCCAACATTTTTTGCTTTCTCAATGGCTAGTTTCATGGCATGAGGCCCGACCACAAGTCCCAATCCAAGGTCACCATCTACCACTGCTGTAGAAGGTGTCTCATGTACGGTTTTGATCTGAGGAGTAGCATTTAGGCGATTCTTCTCATGCAATCGGATGTAGCCGGATAGCCGAGCTACCCCATGAGAATCTACCCCGCGCAGATCTGCGCTTACTAAAACTTCCGCCGCCTGCTGAGCTTCCGCTTCCGGACAGCCAATGCTGATGAATACCTTACTGGCAAATTGCTTTAATTGTTCCGAGGAAAAAATCATGCGGCGAAATTACTCATTTAGCTCTGCTATGATCTGATTGAAAGCTAAAATTACATTTCTTGCAGCTTCAATATCCGTCATGCTTAGCTCAAAACCATCTTGATAGTTTTCAATCTTTCCGTCTTTGTAGTATTTAATGATGTCCTCTTTAAACTTCGTTTCAAACGAAATAGCTAATGTTTTGCTCCCGATCTTGTATTGAATGCTTTTTGGATTAAGATCGGTAAAGTTGAATTCAAATATTTCTTCCTGACTGTCTTTGGCGCCGACTTCTAGTTTATTGAGTTTTATTTTTTTCATATCAGAACCTGCGATTCGTTCAAATTTTTGAGTAATGGTACTAGCGCCTATGCGTACTTCTTCTAGGCTTTCCGTGAGCCAGGAGATTTTTTGTTCGGTTGACATATGAGCAAAAGGATCGACGTAATCACGTCGACATATTTTAATTGCGTGCTCAAAGGCAGCCTTTACCCTTCGCGCAACCTCAATGTTTTCAACATAGATTTTTAGTCCATCATCATAGCCAACAAATTCATCGTTCTCATGGAGCTTCAATAAATCCAGAGATTCTTTAGTTGGTAATTCAACAAACATCTTACCAGATGAGACCTTATAATCAACCAGGTTTTCATTGATGTCGAGTAGGTTGAATTCCGCAGCAACCTTTTTTGTGTCTTTGGCGTCTGCGTCCACTTGCGTAATTTTCATAAGACAATCACCTTCCATAGACTGCTCCATTGATTCATCTCCATAATCAATGGTTTGAAGATACTTGCCTAGGTAGTCAAGTACGAGCGGCAGACGTTCAAACTCAGGAATGGAATTGTCAACAAGTTTTTCTGCTAGAGGTACTGATCTTTTGAGAATGTTTTTAAGATCTCGCGCCTCTTCTACATTGTTGGTGTAGATGCTAATCCTATTGTCAAATTTTCGGGCATCCGATTCGATGAGGTTGATGATTTTTTGCTTTCGCTTAGTTTCAAAATCAAGAGAGAAGCTAGAGCCAGATATGGAAAATTTCAAACTGTTGACATTTACATCTGAAAGATTGAAGGTGTATTGCTTCTCTTTTGAAGATTTTGAAGTGATTTCAGTTTGAATTAATCTAAAACTTCCTGGGAAATTGTCCTGCAAGGCAAGTGTCTGATTGTATGTTTTGCCGCTGCTTTCAGCATTTACTACATGCTCGGTAAGCCATGTTTCCATTTTCGTATAGGTGTTTACCGATAGTTTTTTGCTCAAAATATCTTTTGCCAGAGGGATGGCTTTGGTCAAAAGCTCTTTCAGTGTTCTGGCATTGTCAATGTCTTTGGTGACAATCAGCATGGTTTCGACATATCCCTTTACCTCACCGTTTTGGAATTTTTTGAGAAATTTCTGCCTGTTTTCTGCAGTCAGGCTGAGGTAAATGATATCTTTTTTTGGCTCTTCACGAACTACATATGGATCCAGATCAGCAACATTAAATTCATAGGAAATTTCTTCTCTCTTCCCTTTTTCATCCACTTCCAAAAGGGTGTACTTCAGCACAGAGTGCTGCAGAAGCTCAAGCTCATGTGTATATGTTTCATTTCCAGTTTGTACTTCGAATAAATTGTTTTCTATTTCGGATACAAGCTGTTTGAATTCTACCTGTTGCCCAGAGAGCGAGAGGGTGAGGAAAATGAGAAGAGCTCTCAGAATAAATTTCATGGCGGTATTGTTGAAAGAGAAAAGAAGTTAAAAATTAAGTGGGTATTTGACAATACTAATTAGCAGTATTGGGATGAAGTTGATCCAAAACGTGATGCAAAATCCCTTCTTTCAAAGCGTAGGCAGAAACACGTACGTCCTTTAACTGGAACTTATTGATGATGTACTCTACAAGTATGCAAGCCACTACAATCATGTCCACCCGCATTTCGATCATGCCAGGTATGGCTAGGCGTTGCGTTCTGTTTTTTGCAATCAGTTCTTGATAGATGCTTTCAAAAGCCTCCTTATTGAATGGATATTCAGTTGCCTCTTCTGCTCTTGAAATGTTTTTTTTTTCGGAATAAATGTCACTCAGGGTGTCAAAAGTGCCTGAGCAACCAATCAATGTTGTGGGATTGTGCTCACGGCAGGCATCGATCAATGGTTGTAGCTCTTCTTCGAAAAAGTTGGATAAGTCATCCATTTCTGAGGCTGTAATGGGATCAGTTTTGTGAAACTTCTCCACGAGTCGTTGTCCGCCTACTTCAAAACTTTGCAGCCAATAGGCCTGACTTTGATCCGCAATGATGAACTCAATGCTTCCCCCGCCAATATCCATGATGAGGCTTTTTTCAGATCCAAAGTCAAGAGCTTTACTTGCCCCAAAGTGAATGAGCTCGGCTTCTCTTTGTCCGGAGATCACTTCGATCTCAATGCCGGTAAGTTTTTTTATTTCCTTAACCAGCGCTGAGCCATTGCTTGCATTTCGCATAGCGCTGGTTGCGGTAGCAAATACTTGGTCAATTTCGTTCTTATCTATTGTTGCTTTAAAATCTTTTAGCGCGGTGAGGGCCCTATCCCAGGCTTCCTTGGTTATTTGACCTTTATTGATCCCTTTTTCACCAATTCTTACAGCTTTTCGCTCACGATGAAAAATTTCATGTGTGCCATCAGCTGCGCTGGCAAGCAGGAGGTGGAAAGTATTTGTGCCTAAATCAATGACTGCAACGTTCATAGCGGCCGCAATATAGCAAATTGGAGCGGAGAGATTTTAGATTTATTCGATTGATAATATCGATTTCTCTATTGTCCATTGGTCACCTTATCTTTGACGTTTTCCTAAAGAAATATGAGTACAGAAAAACCGAAAACCGCAACGAACATACAATCCATAGCTGAAAAAAATGAGAGGCTGGAGTCAATGAATCAGGAAGCCCTCAAAGGAGGGGGTGAAGATCGAATAGCAAAGCAGCACGAGAAAGGAAAGCTAACAGCTCGCGAGCGAATAGACCTATTGTTGGATGAAGGTTCTTTTGAGGAGATTGGGAAATTTGTAACGCACCGAGCCACCGATTTTGGGATGGACAAGCAGAAAATATTGGGTGATGGTGTGATTACGGGGTACGGTACGATAAATGGCCGACTAACGTATGTTTTCAGCCAGGATTTTACCGTTTTCGGAGGATCATTATCAGAGACATTTGCTGAAAAAATTGTAAAAATCATGGACATGGCCATGAAAAATGGTGCTCCGGTGATTGGATTAAACGACTCAGGAGGTGCACGTATTCAAGAAGGCGTGGTGTCATTGGGAGGATATGCAGATATCTTCTACAGAAACACGTTAGCCTCTGGCGTGGTACCTCAAATTTCAGCCATACTTGGGCCATGTGCTGGAGGAGCTGTGTATTCGCCGGCAATTACGGATTTCATTTTCATGGTGGAGCAGAGCAGCTACATGTTCGTGACAGGGCCAAATGTGGTGAAAACGGTAACTCAGGAAGATGTGACTAGTGAAGAGCTTGGAGGAGCACAGACACATGCTTCTAAAAGCGGAGTGACCCATTTTGCATGTGCTAATGAGGCAGAGTGTATCCGTCAGATCAAGCAACTGATGAGCTATATTCCTTCCAATTGCGAGGAAGAGCCCCCACGACTAGCATACGAAATTGGAGACGAGACGAGAAAGGAGCTAGACGCAATCATGCCTGAAAACCCCAATCAGCCATATGATATGCACGACGTGATCAATGGAATAATTGATTCAAATAGCTTTCTCGAGGTTCATAAAGATTTTGCTGAAAATATTATTTGTGGATTTGGAAGACTGGCTGGAAGAAGTATCGGAATAGTAGCCAACCAGCCAATGAGCATGGCCGGTGTTTTAGATATTCACTCCAGTACCAAGGGCGGGAGATTTGTTCGCTTTTGCGATAGCTTCAATGTGCCTTTGCTGGTGCTTGTAGATGTGCCCGGATTCTTGCCTGGTACAGATCAGGAATGGAACGGGATCATTACGAATGGAGCAAAACTCTTGTATGCTTTTAGTGAAGCTACTGTCCCTAGAATTTCAGTCATTACTCGAAAAGCTTACGGCGGTGCTTATGATGTGATGAACTCTAAACATATCGGTGCAGACATGAATTATGCATGGCCTACCGCAGAGATTGCAGTGATGGGAGCCCAGGGTGCTTCTGAGATCATCTTCAGAAGAGAAATTCAGAAGTCAGATGATCCAAATGCGATGCATCAGGAAAAAATCAATGAATACACCGAGAAGTTTGCCAACCCATACATTGCGGCAGCCCGAGGTTTTGTGGATGAGGTGATCATGCCTAAGGAGACCAGGTCGAAGCTGATCAGTGCTTTTGGCATGTTAGAAAATAAAGTGGATAAACTACCTCGTAAGAAGCACGGAAATATTCCATTGTAACAAATGGTAAAGACTTGTTGGGTACCTCTTATCCTGTTTTTACTCGGTTGTGCAAGTGAGCCAGAAACGCCATTTGAATTACCAGGCAATGCGAAAGCACTTATAGTTGGTGATTCTGTCAAAACATGGAAGATTGCCCAAAGATTTAACAACGGTACCCGGATGAACATGGGCGATTGTTTTCTAGCTCATCGGCTGTCATTTAGCATAAATAATGAATTCTCAACCAGTTCAGGTGGACGCAGTGACTGTGGTGATCCGATGATGGGAAATTGGAAATTGGCGAAAGATAAAAACGGTCATACTTACATCAAGCTTGAGAGCGATCAAATTCCCGAGATGTTGAATATTGAAGAAGACTTTAAGCTTTTTAAAATCAGAATGCTAACGGACAGCTTGATGGTCTTGCAGTTCAATCACGCACAGACGACAAAAAAACAAACGACTTTGGTGGACTATTTTGTTCCGGAAGGTGTTAAGGTTGATGATCGTAATTTTCATTGGTAAATTCATGATATGAATCAGGTAGCAATTATAACAGCGGCCAGCAAAGGAATGGGTTTGGCTTGCGTTGAGAAATTAGCAGAAGAAGGATACCAATTGGCTATCCTATCTCGCTCCTCAGAAATACATGATCTGGCGAGCAAATTCGGTGGGATCGCAGTACAAGGCTCTACAGACAATGCTGATGATCTAGCAAGGTTGGTTGATGCAACGCGCGAGACTTATGGACAAATTGATGTAGTAATCAACAATACAGGACATCCACCGAAAGGAGACTTGTTGGATTTGACAGATGAGCAATGGCAGGAGGGGATAAACCTGGCGTTGATGAATGTGGTGAGAATGGCTAGATTGGTGACACCTCACATGAATGGAGGGGGCTCCGTTATCAATATTTCAACTTTTGGAGCGAAAGAACCTTCTCTGAGCTTTCCAATCTCTTCCGTTGCAAGAACTGCCCTTAGTGCATATACAAAGCTTTTTGCGACCAAATACGGTGAAGCAGGTATTCGGATGAATAACATTTTGCCTGGCTTCATTGATAGCTATCCTGCGGATCAAGAAACAATTAATGAGATACCCTTGCTTCGACAGGGAACTCCGGCAGAAGTAGCTGAGCTTGCGTTTTTTTTAGCCGGAGATAAATCCGAATACATCACAGGTCAGGATTTTCTCATTGATGGAGGACTGGTTAAAAGCATATAAGAAAAGACTCTTGTGGAAGGAGGGGGCATTTGGTAAGAATGCTATAAAAAACTTGTCAATTGAAAGGAATTCTAGAAACTTGCTACTTAAAGCTTGAAACTTAAAACTATGGATCAAAAAAGCAGAGACTTTCTTTTTAAATACCTCAATAACGCCGCACCGACAGGCTTCGAAATGGAGGGGCAGAAAATATGGTTGGATTACATAAAGCCATACGTAGATGATTACGTGGTTGACACTTACGGCAGTGTTTACGGAGTTGTAAATCCTGACGCCAAATACAAAGTAGTGATTGAAGCTCATGCGGATGAGATCAGCTGGTTTGTGAACTACATCACGGATAAAGGCTACATCTATGTCGTAAGAAACGGAGGATCCGATCATCAGATTGCACCCTCCATGCGAGTAAATCTCCATACCCAAAAAGGAGTAGTGAAAGGAGTATTTGGATGGCCAGCTATTCACGTAAGGAAAGACAAAGAGGATAATCCTACCTTGAAGAATATTTGCATTGATGTAGGAGCTGAATCCAAAGAAGAGGTAGAGAAAATGGGCATCCATGTGGGTACCGTAGCTACCTTCCAAGATGAGCTTTTTGAAATGAACAACAAATACTTCGTCGGACGAGCGCTTGATAACCGGGCTGGTGGTTTCATGATTGCTGAGGTGGTGAGAAGGATTTCCGAAAACAAGACGAAACTGCCATTTGGATTGTATGTTGTGAATGCCGTGCAAGAAGAAATTGGGCTGAGAGGAGCAGAGATGATCTCACGTAGAATCAAACCAGATGTGGCCATCGTTACGGACGTGACTCACGATACACAATCTCCCATGTACGATAAGATCACCAGCGGAGATATGACCGCAGGTCAAGGGCCAGCGGTGACGTACGGTCCTGCAGTACAGAACAATCTGAGAGATATGATTTTAGATGTGGCAGAGAAAAACAAGATCCCTTATCAGCGGATGGCAGCTTCCAGAACTACCGGAACAGATACAGATGCATTCGCATATTCTGATGTTGGCGTAGCATCTGCATTGATTTCACTGCCGTTGAAGTATATGCACACTACGGTAGAAACCGTGCACAAAGATGATGTGGAGAATGTGATCAAGCTGATTTATGAATCAATTGTTCAGATCAAAGACGGTCAGGACTTTACTTACTTCAAATAATCATGAGTGACCTTCTGACGGTTCACGATCAAATGGGTCGGGAGGTCACTTTTTCTTTTCCCCCAAAGCGGATCGTCTCGCTGGTTCCTTCCCAAACAGAATTACTCATCGATATGGGTGCGCCTGTTGTCGGACGCACAAAGTTTTGTGTTCATCCTAAGGAAAAGATCAAGCAACTTCCAATCATTGGAGGGACTAAGAATTTCAGATTTGATGCAATCCGAGAGCTGAAGCCAGATTTGATCATTGGCAACAAAGAAGAAAACTATCCAGAAGGCATTGAGGAACTTCAAAAAGAGTTTCCGGTTTGGATGAGTGATATATTCACCTTAGAAGATGCTTTTCAAATGATGAAGGACCTGGGGCGGATTTGCGATTTAGATACGCGTGCTGACCAAATCATTCAAGCCTGTCGGAATGCGGTAGAAAGCGTAAAAGGAACCAAGTCAGGAAAGGTGATCTATTTCATTTGGAAAAATCCGTGGATGGTCGCTGGTAAGAATACCTTCATTGATCACATGCTGGCTCACCTTGGATACCAAAACTTGGTTACTGAAGAAAGGTATCCTGAATTGACCGCAAAGCAGATAGCTGCACTAAATCCAGACAAAATCTTGTTTAGTTCCGAGCCCTTCCCTTTCAAGAAAAAACATCTTTTGGAAGTAAAAGACTTATGGCAAAATGCAGATTGCGAACTCGTTGATGGAGAGCTCTATAGCTGGTATGGAAGCAGGCTTAGGGAGTGGGGAGGCTCCTTAAATTCCTAATTACCTCCAATAGTTGTTTGCTTGGGCGATAGTTGCGAATTCTGCAGCCACCGTAGCGCCAATGACAATCAACATGGAAGCATTTTCAGCATAAACAGGGCGTAATTTTTCACGCATTGCTGCATCTGGTTGAGTGATCTTAATGGTGAGCCGAGCTAGTTTAATCGCAAGTTGACGACCTTCTTCAGGCGTATCAGTAATAAGGGTGTTACCCGGAACTAATTGTACTTGATCAGACATGATGTTTTAAGTTTATGTCTGACAAAGCTGGGAGCTTTAGGAATGTTAATCAGTGATAAGTGTCACTTTAGCGAATTTTTATTTTTCGTCCCACTTGCATGGCCACTTCTCCAACATTCGGTTTTTTCAACAACCGCGTAATCACTTCTCTGGAAGTACCCAGGTCAGTGGCAATGTCTTGATGAGAAATAGCAAGAAGCTCAGAATCGGCTAAGGAGGATTTTTTCTTCAGATAGTCAATCAACCGATCCTCCAGGTTATAGCAAATAACTTGTTTGGTGGTATGGAGTAACTCATTATAATGCTTTTGATAGGCCTTTAAGAGAACATCATTGAACCGTGGGTATCGATTGTGCCACTCTTGCACCTTATGAATAGGAAGGAGGATTAATTCACTTTCCTTCTCGGCTACTGCTGAAAATTCAACAGGTTGATCATTGAAAATGTGCGCAAAATGGAAAATGCATGTTTCGCCCGATGATATGTAATAGAGTAGGAATTGAATGGCTTCTTCCTGGCTGTAGACTTTGACACTGCCACTCAGTACGATCGGCAGAAATCGGATGATTTCACCTTGCTTGATGATTTGTTCCTGGGATGAATAGGTTCGATTGGAAGAATGATTCGCTATTTCTTCAAAAAGTTCTTTTCCAAGACGCGGTAAACATTCCGATAATATCATTCAGCAATTAGATTTGACCTAAAATTAGCAAAACCAAAAATGCCGATCTATCGACTCAGTGACGATCTCATATTTCCTCCCGTAGAAGGAGCAGAAGATGGCATTGTAGCAGTGGGAGGTGATCTACTTCCTGAGCGACTCATGATTGCCTACCATTCGGGGATATTCCCCTGGTTTAGCGAAGAGGAACCCATCATCTGGTGGAGCCCGGATCCACGATTTGTCTTGTTTCCTGATCGACTACATATCTCCAAGTCTATGAGACGTGTATTGAACAACGAGGAGCTGAAAGTGACCTTTAATGAGGATTTTGAAGGGGTACTTGCCCAGTGCAAGACGGTTCCTAGGCAAGGGCAGGAAGGAACCTGGATTACCGATGAGATGCAGTTGGCATACATTCGATTGTACGAGTTGGGGCATGCCAAGTCCGTGGAGGTATGGAGGGGCGATGAATTAGTTGGGGGGATGTACGGTGTTGATCTGGGAACAGTCTTTTGCGGAGAATCCATGTTTTCCAAAGAAAGCAATGCCTCCAAGCTAGCCTTGATCCGATTCATACAAAAGTTCCAAAAAAACGGCGGAAAATTGTTTGATTGCCAGGTGCATTCGGAGCATCTGGTGAGTCTGGGGGCAGAGGAGATTGATCGGAAGGAATTTCTGACCTATCTTCATTAAATGATGTCCCTGCATGATTGGTACGCTGATACTTCAACTTTTACGTGGAAAAACCATCGCATCGTTTACAAAATTCATGAAGGCGAGAAGCCATGGCTTTTGCTCATCCACGGTTTTCCAACAGCCTCTTACGACTGGTATAAGATCTGGAAACCATTGAGTGAGCGTTACTCATTGGTGGCGCTGGATATGCTGGGATTTGGCTATTCCGACAAACCCAATCCACATCCGTATTCCATCATGCAGCAGGCCGACCTGGTGGAGGACTTGCTGGCACATTTGAATATTTCTGAATGCCACCTCTTGGCGCACGACTATGGGGATACGGTTGCTCAGGAACTGATTGCAAGAGATAATGATGGTAAAGGTTTGAACCTGAAATCTGTGTGCTTGCTGAATGGCGGCATCTTCCCGGAATCTCACCATCCCTTGCCCATCCAGAAAATGCTCATGAGTCCGATCGGATTTATTCTGAGTAAGCTGCTCAACCAAAAGAAGTTCGAAAAGAGCTTCGGGAGGATCTTCGGACCAGATACGCTACTAACTGCCGAAGAATTAGACACGTATTGGCAACTCGTTTCCAGAGGTAATGGCCATCGCATCGCACATCTGATCATTCGATACATGCGGGAGCGTGTGCATAACCGTGAACGCTGGGTAGGAGCGCTGCAAACCTTCACGCAACCTTTAGGGTTGATCAACGGCTTGGTGGACCCCATCTCAGGTCAAGTAATGGTGGATCGATACCGAGAGATCATCACTACCGAAAATATCTGGACGATGGATCGCATCGGCCATTACCCGCAGCTAGAAGCACCAGAGGAGGTTGTGAAATGTTATGAAGAATTTATGAGATGATAACCCTCCCCCGGTCATGCCGGACTCGATCCGGCATCTTCCAGAGTGTTAGTTATAATCTATAGACATTGAGTAAGTTGGATAACTAGAATTCAACATCATAAATCATTGATGGCCAGCCACTATCCATGTAAATTCCGATTTGCTTGAGAGACGCGCTCAATGGTTGTATGATGAATTCAATTCTATTTTCAGTTACAATCTGCTCTACAATTTCAATTTTAGGAATGATTAGCGAAAGGTTAGGGTAGCTGTTTTCAAGGCTATCGTAATTTTCTAAGGTAACTTCAATGTTGAGCTTATCTTTTAAACTTTCCATTGGCCATCCATTTATTGAGATATCATTCAAATCAAATTGCCTGTCAAATTCAAGTACTAGTTTAAACGGATGAAGCGTGTCTAGTTTTAGTATTTTACTTTTTGGTGCATAATTAATCAATCCGTATTCAAAAGGTTGATGAGATTGGATAGGAGATTTGTAAAAAAGACTTTTGGCAGTTACTGAATCAAGGAGCGACCATCGCAAATCATCAGGATAGTGGTCAGAAATCAACTGTTCAGGAGGCGTTAAATAGAAGAAAAGGTTTTTCTCTTTTCTACAAAAGAGTTCCTGGATACATATCCGCTTGCCCAGGTAATGTCTAATAAATACCATTGATTATTGATAAGCACTGCATTCCATGCGTGTTCGGCCAGTTCATCCCTTAAAGGAAACCGCACCTTCCCAGTTATATATTTACATTGAATTTTTGCTAGCTCACAAAGCGACAAGAAAAGCCTTGAATACCCATCGCAAATGGCCTTTTTTGTGCGGATCACCATTTCGCTCACCTTGCTATTGTACACTTTCATATAGCTTGCTGAATCTAGATTCGGATCAATTATGAAATATGGATAATCAAGGTTTTGCTGGTACGTTTTCACGTCATATTCAATATTGTCAGTTATCCAGTTAAATATCGAAACCAAATTAAGACTATCGCTTTGGTTTTGATTTACAATCTTTTTTGAGATCAGAAGAAGCTGAGATTCGGTGCCAGTTTGACCCTGCAATTGAGAAAAGACTAAAAGACAAATAATAAAGATTGATCTCTTCATAGTATTGGATTTATGTTGTATTAGCAACAAAAAGTATGCTAAGTGTTGAATCAGCCATGCCGGTCTCGATCCGGCATCTTCAGAAATGATGGCTTTTTAATTTTAGGGAGCCCTCCCATTCATCAAACTTCCCTTTGTATCGTTTTTGAAAATAGCTAGATTGAAGTACACCAAACAAAACAGTCATGAAACGATCCCTGGGTACACTCCTCATTTTACTTGGCATTGGTTACCACTCATCCGCTCAGAAAGAAGAATACCTGAGCAAGGTGCAGACACTGGATAGCACGATAGAAACGCTTTATGCTGTCATATCAGGAGAAGCAGGAGAGAAGCGTGACTGGGAGTTGTTCAGATACCTGTTTACGGCAGATGCTAAGTTGCTTCCTTCTCGCGCCAATGAAGAAGGCAAGATTGGCTATCGAGCGATGACGCCAGACGGATACATAGAAACTTCAGGGAATTGGCTGGAAACCAATGGCTTCTTTGAAAAGGAAATCTACCGGGTGACAGAGACCTATGGTTCCCTTACGCACATCTTCAGCACCTATGAATCGTATCGAAGTGAATCCGATGAGAAGCCCTTTACCCGAGGCATCAACAGCATGCAGCTCATGAACGATGGTGAGCGCTGGTGGGTACTGAATATCTATTGGTTGGGAGAAACAGAGGATAATAAGATTCCGGAAAAGTATTTACCGAAGTAGTTCACAGCTATCTCATCAGTCATGCCGGACTTGATCCGGCATCTTCAGATATTTTTAATAACTAGAGCGAGCTAGAAGACCGCAATACCAAAAAACAAAGACTGGTCATCCACCAGCCCTTGCTTTTTGGTAACTATCCTTCTGTTGCAGCTTTCGCGTGACTGAGCAAGCCGACCAACTGAAATGATTTTAAGACATTCCACTGCATTGCAGCCACTATGCTGTGCATAGCCAACAATGTTCGATTCATTTCTAGCTTGTTTTCGGCCATTTCAGTGATTCGCTTTTTAGCGGCCTGATATCCTTGATCTTGAAAACTGCCAAGCACTTTGATGGCGTTTTCTTCCGGCGTGATCTCTCGTATCTTTGGTTCATAACCCATCTGGCTAATCATGGTCTCAGCCAATTTCCAGGTTGACCAGGGGTTTTGTCCGGTGACGATATTGCCATCCTGGATGACATTTTCCAGGTACATGGTTCCTTCCTTGAATTTTGCTCCATTTTCAACCAATTTATCCTCTAAGAGGAAAGGAAAAATGGTTGCTGCATCGGGGATCAGAAACAATTCTTCTGTATTCGTAAAACTGCTAACGGTGCGATCTTTCAACATGTACTGACCTCCGTCAAGGGTTACATTTACCAACGCAGCAGGTCCGTGGCAAACCGCCCCAATCACTTTGCCTGATTGGAAATAGGAACTTACAATAGATTGAATGTGTGGATTGTCTGGGAAGTCGTACATCGCTCCTTTGCCACCCACGAAGTAAATGGCTTGATAGTCGGCAGGATCAACAGTTGCAATAGGTAAGGTGTTTTTTGCTTTTTGCTGTGCAACAGGATCATTCAAGAAGGCAAAATCATAGACGCCCATATCTTCATCATCATCGATCCTCGGTGGATTCCCACCTTTCGGGCTTGCCACATCTACTTCAAAGCCATTAGCAAGGAAGACGTAATAGGCACGTGACAGTTCCGTGAGCTCGTAGCCTGTGGCCTTCCCGCTATTCCCCATCTCATCGGTGCTGGTGACTACCGCCAAAATCTTTCCTCTATTTGGGATCGGATTTTCCGAAAGGTAAGGCAGTGATTCAGCGAGCGTTTCTTTTACATCAAAATTGGGGTCAGGTCTTGGAATTAAACCAATGAACCAATAACCAAATGCAAAAAGGGCAATAGCCAATCCAAGGATGGATAGCAGTGACCATTTCAGTATTTTCTTAAATCGTGACATGTTGTTTCGTTGTTTTTTAGCAAATCAACGGGTCTACAGTGTCGAATCCTTCCTAAATGATCATTTCGCAAGAGTAAAAGATCATTTTGGCAACTGCTGCCGATAGGCTTGAGGCGTTAGGGTGGTCTGTTTTTTGAATGCACTGTTAAAGCTCGAAATGCTGTTGAAGCCTGCTTCAAATGCGATGGCAGAAATAGTGAGGTTTTTGTGTTTCGCATCGTTGAGCAGTCGAATGGCCTCTTCAACGCGGTAGTGGTTGACGAATGCATTGAAGTTCTTCTCGCTTTTTTGGTTGATGACCATTGACAATACCTGCGTGCTTACGCCAAGGGTTGCGCTCAATGATTTAAGCGTAAGTTCAGGATCCCTGAATTGCTTTTGGTTGACAATCAACTCCACTGTTTTGGAGAACAAGTGCTCCATTTGTTCCTCTGAAATGCGGGTGGTCTTGTATTTTTCCTGATCAATATCTTGGAGATACCCTTTGGATATCACGATAAAGCTGATCACATAAGCTACAATGGAGTAGAGCACAGGGCCAACCACATAGGGGATGGACTCATCAAAAAGATTGAGTACGTAAGCCACCCAAATGATCAGTAATCCGTAAAAGAGCAGCGTGAGTAGCTTGAATGTGGAGTCATTAAGGCCAGCCTTTCGCTGATTTGAGATGTACCTTTTTGTTTTTATCAAATACCATAAATAGTGACCGTAGTAGCTTAGAAAAAGGAACAGGAAAATCAACTTGCTCAATGTTTTCAGGTCATTTTCATCGATCCAAAACCCGAAGAGTACGGCACAAAATGCAGGTACAAAATGGAACAGCTGCTTGTTGGTCCAGCGGAACGATTTATCTGCACTCGCATTTGCATATAGGTAAAACAAAGGACCGATAGCCATCATGGTTCCTAAGCCAATAAAAATGAATTTAGCATCCAGGTTGTCCAGGAATTCGAGGAAGACCGATTTACCGATGCGAAAGGAGAGTACAATCAGGAGTACACTCAACAAGCGATTGGCTAAAGAATTTCCTTTGTTGGAAGTCCCGAGGAAAATCGCCAAAAATAAGCCATGGATTACCCCAAGCCCACTGACAACAACAAGGAAAATTTGACTTACGGTCATGGCGTAAAGGTAAATGCAAAGTGCATGTTTTCTCCACGTCATATGAACTATCTAGCAAAGGCAAACCAAGCAGTCATGCGAACCTGTCTACCGAACTGCAAACCAAGCAGTCATGCCTAACCTATCTACCGAAGGCAAACCAAGCAGTCATGCCGGACACGATCCGGCATCTTCCAGAATGTTATTTGCATTTGAAACCACAAGTTTTTGCGGGGCTATATATTATCTAAAATTTTCAATGATTTTGGCATCAACCCAATAAACATCGTTATTCCTTATGAAAAACAAGTATTTCCTATCAGGGGACAATGACGGTAGTTCCCCATTCAGTCCCATGTCTTTTGGAGTTGTCCAATTGCCTTTATCGTCTCTGAAACTTATATGCATTGAACCAAATTTTGTAGGTCCTGATGGATTGAAAATCACATAGCTTTCGTCAGGAGAAATGAAAGGATCCTCAGCAAAAGATCCTAAATCCGCTTCAAAAGGTTTTGCTTGCAAGTATTGTCCATCCTTCCATTCAGAATAGAAAATCTTTTCAGTCTCATCTTGAAAACTGAATCTCTTAAAGTACAATGTTCCATCATCAGCGACGGAAGGATGTAGTTCCAGAGCATCTGGAGTGTTTATGTGTGAGTCAAGGGGTCTTGGATTTTTCCAAGTACTATCCTCTCTGTCCATCACCCATATATTGTATTCTCTTCTTGAGTCCTGTTCGTCAACTAAGTCAATTGAGGCAAAAAACATCCTTGAACCATCTTTGGTAACAAAAGCTCTAAAACTCTCTTGGTTTGGGATTGGTAAAGCTTCCGGTAGTGACCATTTAGTATCAATGATTTTCGAAAACATAATTTTGGTAAGACCCTCTTCTCCTTCCCTTGTAAAATAGAATTCCTTCCCGTTGGGATGAAAAGATGCAGCCTTCTCAGAATTGTCTGTGCTAATGAAATCAGGAGCAAACAATTTAGCAGTAAGATCTGGCGTTTCTTGCCCCATGTATTCACCCTCCAATGAAATGTTTGTCTTTTGGGCGTTAGTGAATGATGCTGCTAGAATAAGGAAGAGGTATAAGAAAATTTTATTCATAGTGATTAATTACACATAAGGTTTCAGGTATGGAATGTACCTCTGAACTCATTAAATATCAACAATCTAACAGTTTTGCATATCAGTTTCAAGTAACCTAAATGGCGGAACGGTAAATGCAAAGTGCATGTTTTCTCCACGTCACGCGGGCTATCTAGCAAAGGCACACTAAGCAGTCATGCCGAACCTATCTACCGAAGGCAAACCAGTAGTCATGCCGGACTCGATCCGGCATCTTCATTATGAGAAGTCAGAAGTTGTAAACTAGTGGTAGATTATAAATTTTGATTAGGTAGCATTACTTTCTTGTAGTCACGGAAGTAACTTCCGCGCCAGATAGGACTATCTAGCAAAGGCACACCAACTAGTCATGCCGAACCTATCTACTGAAGGCAAACCAGTAGTCATGCCGGACTCGATCCGGCATCTTCAAGAATTTAGATTGGAAACTACAAGTTCATGCAGGGTATACAGCACAAGCTACAAGCTTGCGCTAGCGGAGGTAAACTAGTGGTAGCAGTGGTAGATTATAAATTTTGATTAGGTAGCATTACTTTCTTGTAGTCACGGAAGTAACTTCCGCGCCAGAAAGGTTGGAAACTACAAGTTCATGCAGGGTATAAAGCACAAGCTACAAGCTTGCGCTAGCGGAGGAGGGAAAGCTATAGATAGTACGTCTACATATGATCTAATTGACCGATAACGTCCAACTATCATCTGTAAGCCGGACATTTCAAATATCTCTTAACGTATCTCATCACTCCGGCTTTTGCAAGTAGCTCAGTTAACTTATGGATGATAATGTCTGTTATGCACCTCTTTATAATGGAATTGTCAATTAGTATTTTAAAAATTTTCACTCCCTTTCCTCAATTTCCAGAATTAAATCAGCATTCAAATTAGCAGCTAAACGCTTAGCATGTTTGACTGCCTTATCCATATTTGAATACTCAAATGAAAATACAGGTTTAGAAGAATTTGAATATATGAGTGTTTTGAAGTCAGTTACTTTTCCTGAGAGAGTCGGGCTTATCCCATTCGGTGTGTTGCTGCTTATGTAGCTGGTCGAAATTACTCTTATTTTTAATATGTCTGGCAGAGCCATCCATTCACCAAATTTGTAACCGCCAATTGATGAATATTCCTTAAATTTTTTTTGGGTAAAATCAATCAACGTTCCTCCATATGAGGATAAAATTAAAAGACCTGCGATTATAGCTCCTGTTCCTACAACCAAAACCCTTTCCATTGAACTTCCACTTTTTAAAAATGTCGGGCTGACTAAAGCAAATAAACCTGCGAGCATCAGAAGCATTCCGAGCAGGTGTGACCCTGAAAGCAAATTTCGTTTTTTAAAGTTGAAATTTTTCATTGAGAGTTGCCTTGTGGTGCCTAACCAGTACCTAACCACCACTTCCTCTAATCTACTAAAATCCCAACAATCTACCGTTATTAATCACACTCAATCCCACCAATTAACCACCCGACTATTCACCACTTAATCCCATTTTCATTAATTTCCGATTCGTATGAAACAACAGAACCTAATGCGCACCGCACTGAGCTGTTTTATTGCAGGAGCTATGCTTATTTCGTGCTCGCCATCAACCCCTAAAACCGCTTTCGAGCGCGTCAACCCATTCATTGGAACTGGCGGTCACGGACACACCTTTCCGGGTGCCACGATGCCCTTCGGGATGGTGCAACTCAGCCCAGACACAAGACTAGAAGGCTGGGACGGATGTTCGGGTTATCACTACACCGATTCGGTGGTTTATGGCTTCAGTCACACACACTTGAGCGGTACAGGCATCGCAGACTATGGCGATGTGCTGCTCATGCCTTACACTGGGGAGACGTTTTACAACAATGGAGCAGACGGTGCGCCGGGCTATGGCTCTCCATTCCTGAAGTCCACCGAGGTAGCTGAGCCCGGGTATTATGCGGTCAATCTAGCGGCGGATGATATTGCCGTCCAGTTGACGACCGCCAAGCGCGTTGGCTTTCACCAGTATGATTTCAATGGCGCAAAAGATCGCCAGCTCATCATTGATCTGGCGCATCGGGATGAGGTGCTGCAGTCGAATCTGATCCAGGTGAATGACTATGAATTGACAGGGTTTCGTCACAGCAAATCATGGGCACAAAAGCAGTACGTGTTCTTCCGCATCATCTTCGATCAGCCCATCCAGTCCATGGAATTTGGAGATGGCAATCAAGGCATCAAGGCGTCGCTCGGGTTTGGAGCAGGCGATCAATTAAAAATCAAAGTGGCCATCTCAGCAGTGGATGAAGAAGGCGCCAAGAAAAATTTGGAAGCAGAAATCCCCGGTTGGGACTTTGCGAAAGCCAGAGCCGATGCACGAGTTGCCTGGGAGTCGCAATTAAATAAAATCAATGTGGAGGGCGGCAGTGATCAGCAAATGGAAGTGTTTTACACGGCACTCTACCACACCATGATCGCTCCAAACTTATACCACGATGCAGACGGAAGGTACCGAAGCACCGACCTGGAGATTCATCAGGATACGGACTTTACAAACCATACGGTGTTTTCTTTGTGGGATACCTACCGCAGTACACACCCACTTTACACGATCATCGAGCAGGAGCGAACTGTGGATTTCATTCAGACATTTATCAAGCAATACGAGTATGGCGGCCGACTGCCGATGTGGGAGCTGGCGGGTAACTATACCGACTGCATGATTGGCTATCACGCTGTACCTACCATCGCTGATGCATACATGAAAGGCATCGAAGGATTTGATACGGAGAAGGCGTTGGAATCCATGATTCACAGCTCCATGCAAGACCGGTTAGGGATAGATGAGTTTCGAGCCTCTGGTTATATCCCTTCTGATGTGGAAGCTGAGAGTGTTTCCAAGACGTTGGAATATGCCTATGACGACTGGACCATCGCAGAGATGGCGAACCAAATGGGCAAGCCAGAAATTGCCTCCGTCTACTATCAGCGTGCACAGAACTACAAAAATGTGTTCGACCCTTCAACGGGCTTCATGCGGGCGCGAAATAACAACCGTTGGTTCTACCCATTCGAACCTGCCGAAGTTAATTTCAACTACACAGAAGCAAACTCCTGGCAGTACAGCTACTATGTGCCGCAGGATGTAGAAACCTGGATTGAGTTGCTTGGCGGTGATGCAGCGGCTGAGCAAAAGCTTGACGACATCTTTTCTGCCAATTCAGAAACCATGGGGCGAGATCAGGCAGACATCACTGGGTTGATTGGCCAGTACGCACATGGCAATGAGCCGAGTCATCACATTCCATACCTGTACAATTTTGTCGGTCGCCCAGATAAAACACAAAAGCTGGTGCGTCAGATCATGGATGAGCTGTATTCGGATCAGCCAGATGGGCTTTCAGGAAATGAAGATTGTGGACAGATGTCATCCTGGTTAGTGATGAGTGCCATGGGATTTTATCCGGTAGCTCCGGGAAGTACGGATTACATGTTGGGTAGTCCATGGTTTAAAAAAGCCACCATCAATCTGGAAAATGGGAAGCAATTTGTGATAGAGGCTCCAGAAAACACGGATGCCAATGTGTATGTGCATAGTGCGCAGTTAAATGATGAAGACCATCCATATTCTTTCATCAACCATCAGGATCTGATGAATGGAGGTAAACTTTCCTTGGAAATGCAGCCTGAGCCTTCAGCTTTTGGAACCATGAAAGCTCACCGTCCAACGTCCAGGATTGATGCAGAGGCGATTGCCATTCCAGCACTGCAAACAGGTGATCATGCCTTCATGGAGTCTACTCAGGTCACCTTGTCTACTCCGACAGCAAATGCAGCTATTTTTTATGCGTTCACTGCTGGTGGCGACTCCAAGAAATACGAAGAATCTTTTGCCATTGATCGTTCGACCGACCTGTACGTTTGGGCAGAAAAAGGTGGGAAAGAAAGTTTGAAGGCCAAAAGCACATTCTATAAAATCCCCGAGAAGCGAAGCATCAGCTTGGGTACCGCATACGCCAACCATTACACGGCAGGAGGAGATATGGCCTTGATTGACTTCATCAGAGGAGGGGAGGACTTCCGGACAGGATCATGGCAGGGATATGAGGGCATTGACATTGAAGCAGTGGTGGATATGGGCAAAGTGGGCAATTACACGGTTGCCAAGATCGGATTCCTACAAGATGAAAACGCGTGGATTTTCATGCCCACCGAAGTGCAGTTCTCGGTTTCTGATGATGGGGAAAACTTCACAGAGCTTGGCTCAGAAACGAATAATATTTCCTACAAGGAGAAAGATGCTATCCTGAAAGACTTTAAATTCAATCGGCCGTTCGCCGGTCGATACATAAAAATTGTAGCGAAGAACCGTGGTGTGTGCCCGTCCGACCATAAAGGAGCAGGGGGCAAGTCATGGATTTTTGCTGATGAAATCGTAATCAACTAACCATGAGTACTCGAAGAAAATTCATTAAAAATTCATTTGCTACAGCAGCCGGCGTAGGATTGGTCGGGGCAGCTTGTGCAGAGGCCAAGCCAGAACCGGAAACCCTTGTCCGGTCGAAAAAGCTGAAAGCGCTGAGTACATGGATACACGGAATGGAAGCCAATGAGGAGGCCATGCGAGTCATGGATGAGGGTGGAAGTGCATTGGACGGTGCAGAAAAAGGAGTGAAAGTGGTGGAGGCTGACCCCAATGGAAGTTCTGTCGGAATAGGTGGATTACCTGACAGAGATGGCAATGTGACGTTGGACGCATGCATCATGGATCACAAAGGCAATGCAGGTTCCGTGTGCTTTTTGCAAAACATCAAGCACCCGATAGCGGTGGCCAGAAAAGTGATGGAAGAAACACCACATGTGATGTTGGCAGGAGAAGGAGCGAAGCGCTTCGCGTTGGCGCAGGGGTTTGCAGAAGAGAATTTATTGACCGAAAGCTCGAAGAAAGCCTGGGAGAACTGGCTGGAAAAATCGGAATACAATCCAATCATCAATGTGGAAAATCATGACACGATTGGCATGATCTGTCAGGATGCACAAGGGAACCTTTCCGGCTCTTGTACCACTAGCGGACTGGCTTACAAAATGCACGGACGGATCGGTGATTCTCCCATCATAGGCGCTGGACTATTTGTAGACAATGACTATGGAGCTGCTACAGCTACCGGCATGGGCGAATTGATGTTAAAAACGCTTGGATCCTTTTTGGTGGTGGAGTTGATGCGACAAGGAGCCACTCCGCAAGAGGCGTGCGAAGACGCCGTTCAACGTATTGTAGACAAGCTGGACTACAAAGCATTTCAAGTGGGCTACCTGGCCATGGACATTGCGGGGAATACGGGAGCATATGCCATTCATCCAGGCTTCAATTACGCGGAGATGGCAAATGGAAAAAATGAATTGATTGATGCTAAATCATACTTGAATGGCTAAACAAAACCATGGAGCAAGCATGTTTTACATGTTGCTCCTCTTCTTCACCTGGGGGTTTCTAACCGAGCTGGATGGCGCGCTTATTCCGTACCTGAAAGGATTGTTTGAGCTCACCAATTTCCAATCGTCTCTAGTCGCCTCTGCCTTTTTTATTGCTTTTTTTGTAGCAAGCTTGCCCTCTTCCTGGTTGCTCAATCGCATTGGTTATCACAAAGGAATCATTGTTGGATTGGTGATCATGGCTGCAGGTAGTTGGTTGTTTTATCCAGCTTCCGCAATCATTTCCTATCCGCTCTTTTTAGGTGCTATTTTCGTTCTGGCTTCTGGAGTGACGCTGCTACAAGTGGCAGCCAATCCGTATGTGGCACGATTGGGTGAGCCAGAAAAAGCCTCCAATCGATTGAATTTAGCTCAAGGATTCAACAGTGTGGCGAAGATGATTGCCCCATTGGCGGGAAGCTATTTCATCTTGCGAGGGCTTGCAGGCTTATCACCCTCAGAACAAGCAGAAGCCGTTCAGATGCCTTACCTCGTGCTTGGAGCATTGCTGCTCTTACTGGCGGTCATCTTTCGATTCCTGAAATTACCCGAGGTGGTAGAAACAGCTGAATCAACGAATGAAGCTGAAGGCGAAAGCGTCTGGAAGAAACCTCATCTCATCAAAGGAGCTGTCGCTATTTTCCTGTATGTAGGAGCCGAAGTGACCATCGCTTCGTTCCTTGTTATTTATTTGAGTGAAAATATTTTCCCTGCACTGCCCGAGTTTCAGAGCTATATCGCAGGGTTAACCGAGGAAAAGGATCAAATCGCGAAGTTTCGTGAAATAGGAGCCAGGTACTTGCCCTTTTATTGGGGAGGTTTGATGGTTGGAAGATTGGGTGGTTCTTACATTCTGAAATTCATCAGCAGTCAGAAATTGTTGCGTGTTGCAGCCATCGCCTGTGTGTTGCTGATGTTAGGCTTCAGTGTTTCATCTGGTTACCTAGCTATGTGGTTGCTGATCGGAACAGGACTGTTTCTGTCCATCATGTGGAGTAATATTTTCACGTTGGCCATTGCCAACCTTGGGCCTCAAACCAGTAGAGGGTCTGGAGTGTTGGTGGCCGCAATTGTCGGAGGCGCCTTACTCCCTCCTTTGCAAGGCTTGATGGCAGATAGTTCGATTGGACTTCACCATTCCTTTTTGATCACGATTGTTTGTTTTGTTTACATCGCCTGGTACGGGTGGAAGGGGTTTAAACATTAGCGCATGAAATACTACATCGGGATCGATATCGGAGGGACCAGCACGACGATTGGCCTGGTTTCACAAGAGGGTAAAATCAGCGATCGTTCGGTGATCTTAATAGAAGGATTTGCCTCTGGGCCCATTGAGCCATTTTTAGATGCGATAGTAGATGCGATCCAAGCCCTGGCGAAAAGAAAAGGTGTAACCATAGAAGGAATCGGCATTGGAGCACCAAATGGAAACTTCTACAACGGCACAATGGAATACGCTCCCAACATGCCATGGAAAGAAGTGCATGAGGTGGCCGCTTATATTGAAAAAAGACTGAGCGTGAAGGCGGTGCTCACCAACGATGCGAACGCCGCAGCAATTGGCGAGAAGCAGTTTGGGGTTGCGAAGGATATGAATGACTTCATCTTGATCACGCTGGG
This sequence comes from Ekhidna sp., assembly GCF_039940915.1. GTDB lineage: Bacteria > Bacteroidota > Bacteroidia > Cytophagales > Cyclobacteriaceae > Ekhidna. The sequence goes on along the minus strand of NZ_JBDVFO010000002.1, from coordinate 1,436,539 downwards.
GACAGGTTTAGGAAGCGGAATTGTAGCTGGCGGCAAGGTGATTTACGGTCACGACGGTTTTGCCGGAGAGCTTGGACATTCCATTGTTGTGCCAGGAGGGAGAGACTGCACCTGTGGAAGAAAAGGCTGTTTGGAAGCCTATGTATCCATCAGAGGGTTATTGGAGACGTATCACGCGTTTGAGGTTGGAACGGTGAACACGCCCCAAGAAATAGCGATGAAGGCTGAAGCGGGTGAGCAAGCTGCTATTGAAACTTTTATGAAAACAGGAGCATGGTTGGGTCTTAAGCTGGCGGATGCTGCCGCATACACCAGCCCCGAAGCGATCATTTTCTTCGGGGGCATTGCGCAGGCAAGTGACTTGTTTTTCCCTTCCCTCAAAGAAACTCTGGAGGCGAACGTTCACAACCTCTATCAAAACAAAATCCGGATCATGCGATCCGGACTTCCATTGAATGATGCGGCTGTGCTTGGGAGCGCAGCGTTAGTGATGTGATGTTTTACTCAGGAATCCTACCCTGAATCAATCTTATTTGTCCCATATGATTGGCCTGGTGCTCCATCACATGGTACCATGCCCAGTGATTATTCATGGATCCGGCAGAGGTCTTCTTTGCAAACCATTTGTCGTCCTTCTCTTTTAACAAGGCTTTTGTTTCGGATCGAACCTGATCCCAGATATCCAGGTAGTAGGAGATGGGTTGATCTTTGAGGGTTTCTCTCCCCGCATCTCCCAGACTCATGGCGGCACCCCATTTTTTATTTTCCTCCGCATTAAAAGCACGTCCTTCAAGCGTATACTTCTGATAATACACTTCGGTAGCAGCCAGATGCATGATCATTGCTCCAATGCGATTGGCATTTTCATCAAGCAAAAAATCTGTCCCCTTTTGATCCATGTTCGACACAATTCTAGTGACTCTTCCTTTCAGATCATCCAACATGGAAATCATGTTGCCTATGTCGTTGCTATAGCCTTTCGCAGGTTTAATGACATTTTGAGCATACAAGCCTTCAGCTATGATCAGTGCTATGAATACGTATAATATTTTCTTCATCTTTTAATTGTTTTAGAATCCTTCAGCATAATTATCTCCTCTGGTGTAGTCGGCACCGCCCTCAAGTTTGCCGTCTTCGCGGACGAGAATACAATCCATCCGACCCCAGGATTTCCGACGCTCAATTGAGTGTCCTTTTTTTTCAAGACTTTCGATCACTCGGGGATCTATGAGTCTTTCCTCAATAAGAATTCGATCCGGCAGCCACTGGCTATGGGTACGAGTCGCATTCACGGCGTCTTGCATGCTCATGCCATGATCAATCACATTCACAATGGCCTGAAATACCGAAGTGATGATCGTAGCACCTCCGGGCGTTCCGACAACCATTTTTAGCTTGCCATCTTTTTCAATAATGGTAGGAGTCATGCTACTCAGCATTCTTTTTTCTGGCTTTATGGCATTCGCTTCACCTCCAACAAGCCCAAACATGTTGGGTACACCGGGTTTGGAGCTAAAGTCATCCATTTCATTGTTTAGAAAAAAACCAGCACCCTTCACATAGACTTTGCATCCAAAGAATGAATTCAGCGTTGTGGTAAGAGAAACAGCATTCCCCTCCGAGTCTACGACAGAAAAATGAGTGGTCTCAACACTTTCAATCACGTCAACCGCCCCTTCTTTGATGTCCTGAGAATCTGTTTTCTTTTTAAGTGATATTGATGAGAACCGTTCTTCATTATATGCCGGGTCAAGTAGCATGGCTACCGGGACATCATAATAGTCAGGATCTCCCAGGTGTGTGGCTCTGTCTGCATAAACTCTGCGTTCCAGTTCAGTCATGAGATGAATCGTTTGAGTCGTGTTATGACCCATTTCTGAGAGATTGTGTTTTTCTGCTCCCTGAAGCAATTGGATGAGGGCTATGCCACCGCTGGATGGTGGAGGCATTGAGATGATTTTGTGTCCCCGATAAGTACCCACGACTGGGTCTCGCCATTGAGCATTGTAGTTTTTTAAATCTTCCTTGGAAATCATTCCACCACCGCGCTGCATCTCTTTCACAATTTGGTCCGCCACAATTCCACCATAGAAACCCTCTCGCCCCCGATCTCTAATTTGTGTAAGCGTGCCTGCCAGTTCAGTGAATTTTAAAGTATCGCCTTCTTTCCACGGTTGCTGCTTAATAAGGAAGAAATCAGGTCCATTGACTTCCATGAAAACATCTCGTTTTTCATTAAATTCTACAGCCTGATTCTGCGTAATCGTAAACCCATAAAATGCCAGATTAATGGAAGGTTGAATGAGATCTGCAAGTGGAAGAGTTCCGAACTTTTCATGGAGCTTTAATATTCCATCAACAGAACCGGGAACACCTGCGGCTTTATGACCTTTGGTACTCAGTCCGTCAATGACATTGCCGTCAGCATCAAGAAACATATCCCGGCTGCCAGCCATTGGAGCTTTTTCTCTGAAGTCGATGGATCCGGTGCTGCCATCATTCATGCGGTAGACAGCAAACCCACCGCCACCAATATTCCCCGCTCTTGGAAAAACGACTGCTAAAGCAAATTTCACTGCCAGGGCTGCATCAAACGCGTTTCCGCCCTTGTTTAGTACTTCAATGCCTACCTGAGTAGCCAAAGGGTGGGCAGATGAGATCATGACTTTCTCTCCCAGTGGCCCAATCTCCGGTTCCTTTGGTAAAGAAACCTGCGTGGTTTGGCAAGCACAGAGTACGATGAGTAATAAGACCTTTAAAGATTTCATGGATTAAGAATATTTAAATCAGAAACCGAAGCTACAAAAGGTCATACGGGTAAAAAAATGCGACTATAAATTCGTTATGAGAGATACTAAGGTAGCGCTTTTCATAAGTCCGTAGTATTCAAGGGGTAGTCATGATCCTGGTTAAGATATAAGTGAATTTGAAATTTTGTTGTTACGGGTCAATTTACTATCTTCATCAGCCCTTAGCGAAAACCAAAAACAAGTCAACCTAAAATCAGTCAGCTAAAACATGAAAGATTCTCCCAGAACTCCGATCGAAATTGAAATTCCAAAAGGGTACAGAAGATATAAGTTGAAGGGCATTGATAGAGAAATCATTGCAAAGAAAGGAGGCCCAACTGCTCGCCAAGTAAAGACCAAAGCATCCTACAAGGAGTTAAGAAATAATCAAAAAGAATTCGGTGTTGCATCCATGATGGCGAAAACTTTGCGCCAGTCATTGTCTACAGGCATGTCAGAAATCTGTGAAACGTATGTTTCGGGAAAATTAACTGCTCAGTTTAGAAACCTCGCGAAGATGGAAGAGGGCAAGACAGGAACACGTCCTTTGTTTCTGAGCAAGCACGGACATTTACTCAATGGATTTGAGTTTAACTCTAAGGCACCTTATGAAAAGATATTTGGCGCGAAATATTTTGTGAAACCCGGATCTCAAAGAGGTCAGGTGATACTTCACTTCCCCTCGTTCATACCTGAAAAAACATTCCAGAGCCCTAAAGGAGCATCTAATTTTAAAATCACGGCTCGCCTTATAGCCCTTTCCGATTATCAGTTCGATCAAAAGTCCGGAGGGTATAAGCCCCTAAACAAAGACCTACACGGCAAGTTTGGAACGTACGAAAGTTCCATGTTGCCATTGTTAAAAATCCAGACGGAACCGATGACAGGCATGATTTCCATTGACAATCGAATCATACCGGAAGGCACCGGGTTGTTTCTCGTGATGGCGGTAAGCTTTTACAAAATGGAGAAAGGAAAGTTTGAGCATCTCAACAAGGAGAGCAGCATGCAAATTCAGCGAGTGCTATAACCTAAGAGAGATAAGGTTCGTTCTTTTCTTCTGAAATACCTCAACCTTATGAAAGCTCTCATTTCATTCCTATTGATCTGTTGGATAACCCAAGTTTCTGCGCAAGACTTCTATGACCAGGCAAGAACTAAGTTCAATGAAAATGATTTGGACTCTGCTCGGTTCTATATTAATAAAAACTTAATCCGAAAACCCAATTCCGAGGATTACTTCCTAAGCGCGATGATTCACGAAGCGCAAAATGAAAGCCTGCGTGCGCTTGCAGACTATGAAGCGGTTATTCAAAAAGACCCCTACAACATGGAGGCTTACTTTCAGAAGGGATTGATTTACTATAACTCATCGAGTACGGAGCAAGCCATAAATGACTTCACCTATGTCATAGATAATCATGGCAATTCAGAGACGCGTGCTATCTACTATGGAAATGATCCTACAGGATCGAAAGGCACTTTCCTTACCACCCTGCAGTCAATGATTAGCAATGTGCATCAGTACCGAGGCATGGCGCATCAAAAGATGGGCGATTGGGATGCGGCGCTTGCGGATTTCACTGCAGCATTTGCATATGATTCATTAGCAGATTGCTTTGTGAATCGGTCTCAGCTCTACGCAAAGATGGGTAGGGAATCTGATGCCATCAATGATTTGAAAGAGGCGATACGACTGGATTCTGCAAATTATCATGCCTGGTACAACCTGGCCATTCTGGATGAAAATGCAAAACTGCCTATGTCACTGCTGGCCAATGAGGATTTTACGCCAATGTTGAATTTGGTGGGTGCGAATGCTTACGAACGTGGGGATTATGACTTGTCGGCCATGTACCATACCAAAGCGATAGAAGCCAATGTCAACGATGACCTGGCGCGAATCAGTAGAGGAAAAGCACTGTTAAGAATCGGAGCATATGGACAAGCAAGGCAGGATTTCATCAAAGCCTTGCAGCTAAACTCATCCCGCACCGAAGCATTTCATTTAATAGGAAATACGCTTTTTCATGAGAAAAAATACAAAGAAGCCATTGGCTTTTATGAACAATACCTTTCGCTGGACACGAGCTATGAGAACGTATGGTTCAATGCTGCCATGGCATACTTAAACCTGGATGAGTCAGATAAGTCGTGTCAATACCTCCAAAAGGCGAGCGCATTAGGTATGAAGCAAGCAGCAGACATGATCATCGAGCATTGCGGTAGTCAGTAGGGTAATTTCTTTTTACCTTTGTAATATGGCAAATCAGACAAGTTTGAAAATAGATATGCATACGCATATCCTCCCTCACAATATTCCAAATTTTGCGGAAAAGTTTGGATATGGAGACTTCATCCATTTGCTTCATCACAAGCCAGAAGCTGCTCGAATGATGAAAGGCGATAAGTTTTTCAGAGAGATACAGTCCAATTGCTGGGATGAAAAGCAGAGGATTGAGGAATACAAAGAGTTTGATACACAAGTGCAGGTAATTTGCACGATTCCTGTGATGTTCAGTTACTGGGCTGACGCGCATGACTGCCTGGATCTTTCCATGTTTCTGAATGATCACATTGCCCAAGTGGTGGAAGACAACCCGAAACATTACATTGGACTTGGAACGGTTCCCATGCAAGACCCTGATTTATCCATCAAAGAATTGGAAAGACTCAAAAAACTTGGGATTCCAGGTGTTCAGATCGGCTCAAATATCAATAACCATAACCTGAGCAAACCACGCTTCTTTGAATTTTTTGAAGCATGTGAAAGCTTGGGGATGGCTGTCCTTGTTCATCCATGGGAAATGATGGGTAGAGAATACATGGAAAAGTACTGGCTGCCCTGGCTTGTGGGAATGCCTGCGGAAACAGCTCGTGCTGCTGCTTCCATGATCTTCGGGGGTGTCTTTGAGCGATACCCGAAATTGAGGGTGTGCTTTGCTCATTCGGGTGGTTCATTGCTTGCTACTATTGGACGTTTAGAGCACGGGTTCAACTGTCGTCCGGATTTAGTAGCTGTACACAATGACGTAAATCCAAGAGAGTATCTTGGCAAATTCTGGGTGGATAGCATTACTCATGACCCGACCTACCTTCAATACGTTATTGACTTGATAGGGTCAGAAAAAGTTTGCTTGGGGTCTGATTACCCATTTCCACTGGGCGATTTGGAGATCGGTAAGTTCATTACAGAAATGGATTTACCACAAAAAGATATTGATAACATATTCTACCAATCGACATTGGACTGGTTAGGTCTCAGCGAAAAAAAGAATAAAGAGTTAATCAAAGTACTTATGGACGAGAATTAGTGCTCTTCCATGTATTTATCCAACGAGGTTCGTGCCATTTTCTGAACCTTTGCCTTCAAGAAAGGTGTCCATCCCAATAAGGCTCCAGGAAGCCCGAGCGCCATTCTAGACCACCTCCAGAAATCAAAATGATCCGTATGTTTGACGATTAGGTCATCTTTAAATTCCATTGTGGCGTGAATGATGTTATGAACTTCATTTCCCGTCTTGGAAAATTTGTAGTCCGCTTCCCAGGTGCATTGTGCCATTTCATTGTCACCCACTATCGAATCGAAAGTAATCTCGAGATTTCCATTTGATCGTTCAATCAGCATGGCCCACATGGCCGTAACTTCCTGATAATTCAGGTTTTGGAATGCCGGATCATTAAATGTGGCATCCGGATGGTAGCATTCAGCCATTTTTTTTGCATCATGTGCTTTAAAAGCACGGTAGAATTTTTCAAGTGTATGTTTACTCATAGGTGATTTTCAATTATATGTTCTTTCACTTTAGGTAGTCCCGTACTTGCGGCTTCTTCAAACAAGTGAAAGTTATCTGCATTAGCAATGGTAGGTATTTTTGGGTCGACAATAAATTTAGGTACACCCGGCTTAATAAAATCAATGAGCCCTGCTGCAGGGTAAACAACAAGAGATGTTCCTGCCACGATAAAAATATCTGCGGAGAGCACTTCTTGCATGGCAAGCTCCATCATGGGGACTGCTTCCCCAAACCAAACAATGTGCGGCCGAAGTTGTGAGCCTTTAGCACATGTATCGCCTTCTTTGAGTTCCCAGCCTTCAAGTTCGTGAACTAATGCCGGATCTTGGGTGCTTCGAACCTTACTTATTTCTCCATGAAGATGCAGTACATGGCTACTGCCAGCTTTTTCATGCAATGCGTCAATGTTTTGAGTGATGATCACCACTTCAAAATGTGCTTCCAAGTCTGCCAGCGCGATGTGTCCAGGATTTGGTTTCACTTCTTGAGCTTGCTTTCTTCTTTGATTGTAGAACTCAAGCACCAGCGCACGATTCCTTGCCCAAGCTTCAGGCGTGGCAACTTCTGTTACATCATGCCCTTCCCATAAGCCATCCGAATCTCTGAAAGTCTTGAGCCCACTCTCAGCGCTTATACCCGCTCCGGTCAGTACGATAATTTTCTTCTTCATAAAAAAAGCCTCCAATTTGGAAGCTTTAAGTTATAAAAGTCTTCAATGAGTTTAGAACGGGAATCTAACTCCGCCAAAAAGCGACAATTGATCAAAGTTGCTGAGTACATACTTCGCTTCAGCAAAAGGTCGTACAGATCCGGACTGAGCAAAATTTGCTCCTACTCCCAGGTTAAGACCAAATTCAGAGCTGCTGATGTTACCAAATGGACCCACATCAACCTTAACTGTGGTGATGTTTAAGCCAGCTATTCCGTAAATCGTAGGACCATTGTCGCTGAAAATGTAATTGACATTGCCATTGAGCTCCCACCAAGAAACATTGTTCTTTTTGAAATAGTAGATAAAGCTCGGAGAGATATCAATATCGCTGTTTATGTCAAACTCTGCATTAACCCCGATTCCCAAGGATTCGATCTCAGAACCGTATGCAAAGCCCGCTCCGATGGTTTTTTGTGCTTGTGATGCAAAGCAAAGAGCGGTAATAAATAGTAGTGATAATGTGATTTTTTTCATTGTAATTTGTTTGAGGTAAAGGTACAAAATGGAGTGAAATATAATTTTTTAAAGTAGAAAAATAATTATTCTAACGTGGCAATCCTTTGAATCTTAATATTTTGATATTCAGCGATTTAATTCAACCACTTATAAAATACCCTTAAAGTGGTATTTGAAGATGGTATGAACCTGTTTATATTGCGTTCATTATCAACAAAAACAAAAACAAAAAATGAAAAAAGTATTATTGACAGCTACGCTAGTAGCAATCTTCGCATTTACATCAAATGCACAAGAAGCAGGAGATATGAGCATCAACGCTGGTGTTGGTATTGCAACAGGTCCATTTGGTGGCGACGATAGCTTCACAGGTTTTGGTGGAGGTTTCGAATATGTATTCGCAGATGCTATGTCTGGAACAGTTGAATATTACTCTTACTCTAAAGATGGTCTTACAGCAAGTGCTCTTGGTGTTGACTTTAAGTACTACTTCATGACTGACGACTTCAAAGTTTTCGGTAAAGCTGGTTTGACTAGCCTTGGAGCTGACGTAGAAAGCACTGTAGGACTTAACGTAGGTGCCGGTGCGATTTATGCACTTTCTGATCAGTTTGGACTAGGAGCAGGTCTTGATTATAATCTTGCTAAGCCTGATGGTGCAGATGATCCATTTGGTGTTATTATCAAATTCGGAATTTCTTACAAGTTCTGATAAGGACATAAGATATTAAAAAAAACCTCGACTTAGTCGAGGTTTTTTTTTGCCTTTACCTGACATAAAAGCAGGCCTTTACTGCGATTTGTGATGTTGTTTGACCGATAATCTGATTATATGGATGGCATCACATTTTTTTTAGCTAGCTCATACCTGATATATTCGCATACACAATCAATTAAATAATTAAAGCCTATGAAAAAATTTACAATCGTATTATTTGTCGCAGCCCTCTGCCTAGTAGGGTTTTCTGCAAGTGCTCAACAGCAGGGAGACCTTAGAGTTGGTGCTGGCCTTGCGTATGGTACTAAAGCAACGCTTGATCTAAACGATGGGAGCACAAAAGGAGCTCTTGGGATCAACATTGGTGGTGAGTACTTTTTTAGTGATGTAATAAGTGGAGCACCTAGTTATACCTTCTTTTTTAAAGAAGAACAAGGAGGCGCTTCTTTCAGCACATCTTCTTTTAACTTGGATGGTCGGTACTATTTTGGAGATGGAACATTCTATGGTCTTTTTGGATTCGCTATTTCCTCTGCTAAAACCAAAGCAAACGGATTTGGATCGTTTACAACTTCAGATAATGGTATCAACTTAGGAGCTGGCGCAATGATTCCAGCGGGTGATGCGCTATTTATTAACGGGCAACTGAAATACAACACCTCTTTTGAGCAACTTGTGTTACAAGCTGGCGTAGCTTTCGCGTTCTAAGGGGTTCTTAGATAAGAAATTAAAAGCTCTTCCATTTGGAAGGGCTTTTTTTGTTAATGGATGGGTACGTAGATGATTTTTTTGGTTTCGAAAAACTCTTCAACAAAATAATCCGACAGGTTTTTCTCGATGTACCGCCTGCCAAACTCTTTCATTTCCTGCGATAGATCACCACCTTTTAGCAGGATCATTCCATTGTCCAGCTCATTTTTTTGTTCCGCATCAATTTTTTGATGTGCCCACATAAAGAGTTGCTTCGTCTTCGCTACGGCGCGCGAAACGATGAAATCATACGTGCCACTTACTTTTTCCATCCGCTGGTGCTCTGCCGTAAGGTTTTTTAACCCTATGGCATTGGCCACTTCTTTGACTACTGTTATTTTCTTACCAATGGAATCTACCAGGTGAAAATGGCAGTGAGGATACAGAATGGCTAAAGGGATGCCAGGGAACCCACCACCAGTGCCTACATCAAGAATCTGAGATCCGGGTGCGAATGAGGTGAACTGCGCTATTGCTAAGCTGTGCAGCACATGACGCTCATACAGCTGATCTATGTCTTTGCGGCTTACAACGTTGATTTTTGCATTCCATTCCGCATACAAACCTTGAAGTTGCTCGAATTGCTTTACCTGATCAGTAGATAGCTCGGGGAAATATTTATGGATGATTTCGATGTGCCTGAAATTAAGTCGTGCTGAAACCGTTTCAGCACTCATTGAACACAAAGATTCTGAATTAAATTAAGAATAACCGATCAAGGACTAAATATGCTTCTTTTTATCCTTCACCAATTCATACATTAACTCGCGAGCTCTGTGAAGTTGGGCCTTTACGGTTCCTAACGGGGCTTCCAGCTCTTTGGCAATTTCATCGTACGAGAGCTCATCAAAGTAGCGAAGCTTTACGAGCCTCTGGTATTTGGCGGGTAGCTTATCTACAAACATGCGAACCAATTCAATTTTTTGATCTTTGATGGTTTCTTCATCAGGCGTCAGGTTTTTATCCTGTACGTCGATGTTTACAGATTCGCCGCTATCATCGGTGAATGTACTGTTGAGGCTGAAGGTGTTCAGCTTCTTTTTTCGAATAAAATCAATGGCATTGTTTGTGGCAATCCGAAAAAGCCAGGTACTGAATGTGTAATCCTTCTTAAAGCGGCTTAAGTTCTTAAACGCTTTCGCAAATGCTTCAATGGTCAAATCTTCCGCATCGTCAACATTCCTGACCATCTTTAAGATCATGTGGTACACAGGTTTTTTGTAACGCTGCATCAGCTCGGCATACGCTGCTTCATCGTTGCCTTGAGTGGCAAGATCTATCAGCTTAAAGTCCCGCAGAGCTTTATCAGAAAACTGACGATTTAGTTCTTCCATTTAATGTCCTTTTCGAGTTTTGACCACAGTGCAATTACTGGAATTAACACTGAATATAAGATGTCAACGAGTGGGAGCAAAATATAGTTGATATTCATTCCCATTTTACCCGCAGCAAATCTATAACTCACGAATTTAATAAATAGGTAAAAAAGGAACACTGGCAAGAAAAAATACTGAGCGGTGGTGAATGTGGCCAGTACTACAAAGAGCAGGTGAGATAAGTGATTTGAACTAAGAAATAGGTGATCGCTTAGTTTATAAGAAGCTCCCACAGATAAATGCCTCACTTTCTGGTTCCAATAAGATCTCCAGGTCGTTTTTGGGTAAGTAAACATCAAACTGTTTGATCCAAGCATCACAGCGGTGTTAGTTCCTGTTGCATTGGATTGGATGAATAAGTCATCATCCCCACCTTGAATGGACTTCATTTGATCATATCCGGGTGAAGCTTCAAAAAAGGATCTGCGTACAGCCATGTTCCTGCCCACGGCCATGTAAGGTTTCCCTTTCAATGCCCTGGCAACATAACTAAAAGCGGTCATGAAAGCTTCATGTCGGATAAAATGGGATAGAAAGGAGGTTTGTGATAGGTAGGGTGAAACCCCAATGATGATTTCTTTATCATTAGAGGCACATTGTGCAACGGATTTTAGCCATTGATTGGAAGCAGGCGCGCAATCGGCATCTGTGAAAACGAGCCACTCTCCATTGGCTTTCGATGTTGCTTGCTTCAATGCATATTTTTTAGGATTCCAGTCCTTTGGGACTTCATTGATTTCAAGTATGCTGATGCTTGAAGCTGCTAATTTCTTCAGATAGTTGCTGCTGTTGTCGGTGCATCGATCAAGCGCGATCACTATTTCGAAATGGTTGTAGTCCTGAGAAAGCAGGAGAGGGACGAGTTTTTGAAGATTCAAATCCTCATTGTGAGCTGCTACAATGATGCTCATATAAGGTGTATACTCATCTGTAGCTTTTACCTTTTTTGTAAAGGCGCTTGCCAGATATACAGTTATGATTACCTGGACGGCACCACATATGCACCAAAGAGCGAATAGCATAATGCAAGGTTACCAAGAAAGACGAATACGGATTGCAGCTATCTTCTATTTTCGGCACTTTTTCATGGATTGTCTAATCCCCACCCTCATACGACTCTGCTAGTTCATAATCCTCATTGGTGATTTCGTAAGTATAGATTTCAATACCAGTACCTTCCCCTCTTACGGTATACCCACATGGTACATCAGCCTGGAGTATATCTTTTCCAAAACATCCATTGAAATCAATCCTTCGAAACTTGAGAATCCTTTCTTTATTGAAAATAATGTAGACTGAATCTTCCAAGGCTTGTGCAAAAGCATAGCTGTAGTTCGGATTGAAGCAACCAAGCTCGCCTCCGGTAACCACAGAATTAGCCGAAAAAACAATAGAATCACTAGTAAGAATGACTGTATCTAACCGGTCTTGCTCAAAGAAGTGCCGGAGTTCAATTTCAAAGTCAGACGTGTTTTTGATGACCCTAGATGTAGTGAATCTTGCACTCACTTTATTGTCGCTGACACATCCAGAGGACAAAAAAAGTAATAGCACTAATAAAAAAATATTGGCATGCATGATAAAAAAGGTTAGAACTGAAGATAAAATTCAAACAATTCATCTAAGTGATGTTGAGTTGGATTATTGTAATTAGACTTTAAATAATCTCTGACGTGATGAAGTTGCTGCGATCTTCTCACAGCCTGCTGTATTTGCCCAAAAGTGTATCCTCTGACTTTATCGTTTGCTCTATTCGTACCTGGTCTGACATCCAGCTGGTTATGACTGTCCATTAGGTCAACAAAAAGTTGCGTATAAGCTGATTTTTCTGACTTTCTGATTGTTTCATCGTCATAGTTTGGAATACTGGTTGGAGAATTAAGGTTGACTTTAGGATTGTGGTAGTAGTAATCCCTTGTAAAGTAAAATTCAATAAAATTGGCCCAGCTCTCTTTTAGGATACGGCTACTACGTAGCATGTTCCAGCGATTGAGTTTATAGTGTGATTGATGTCCAAGTTCATGAAATGTAAGTGCATATAGGTCATCGGTCTCACGATCACCTCTGCCATCTTTGAACTTTGTGTAGATTCTTATTCGATTAATCCTAAAGAAAGACCAATCACCAATATCTCTTTTAAAAACTGCTCTGATGTTCATTCGATGACCTGCCCATGCCCAAAAGCCTTCGGGAAAGGGATTGCGAATGCCTGTGCGCTTACGTTGTATGTCGTATAAATATGCAGCGTTTACCAGCGTAGCTTTCACCCAGTTGGCCGAGTGCCAGTCGTAGTACACATCCCACCTGCCTTTTCGTTTGGGTCCGTTGTGTCTACCTGCCCAGCCCAGCCAGTTGGTGATTTTCACGCAGTGCGTTTTGAATACTACGCTGTAGTTTGTCGGCCGCCGAAAAGACCCTGTACGGTAGTAGCCTCTGGCATCTGTGTAATCTGTTCTGATCTTAAACCACCTTCGGGTTCTTACCCTCACACCGACTACCGGTAGCCACCCTTTGGTTTGATTGGCACTGCGTTCGCGAACTCTTACATATCCATCCGGATACCACTTGGGTGGAAACCATCGGTTCCAAAACCAGTTTGTCCGGCCTTGCTGGCTGAGCTGCTCAACCTGCTGTTTTTCTTCTTCAGGTAAGTTGTCTGTCATGGCGAGAGACATGGTTTCCATGCGCATGAGTAGCTCACCAAAAGTCGTTGCTTCTCTGCCACCCGTGGAGGTTGTATCTGGTTCTACAAAGTCCGGATGATTCTCTGGAATGAACAGCTCGCTGAGTAACTCATGGATGACGGTATCCGGAAATGGATGGTCCGGTTTCACCACACTGTATAGCCAGGGTTGTGCTTGTTCGGTCCAGGTGCTATCCACATAGACATCGCCTTCCTGCTCGATCTCATAATCCAGTGGATGGTCGTAGTAGACCATTGTTGTATCGTCCATCATTGCATCGCGTTGTACCGAGTCTCGCGGCAAGAATCGAACATACAAGTCTGTGGTGCTGATTTCAATTTGCTCAGCAATTCGGGCCTGCCGTCCATTTGGAGCGAACGATTCGAGCGAGGATTTCATGGAGTCCAAAGCAGCCTCCATAGCCACAAGGCTGTAGGGGTTTTCGAGTTTCTCACCCAACTTGGTTCTCACAAGCCCTTCTTCGGCCAGGTACTCATCGATGGTTTTCGAAGGCATCGGTGCGGTGTCTGTGTGGCAGGCGCTTACACCGGCAGTGATGATTGTAAATGCCATCAGGATTCTGAAGTATTTCTTTCGTGTCGCCATTCCGCTGATTTTATGTGTGAAAAAATGGTTTCACTTAAGCGATGAAGGGTGGTGCTCGCACACTAAGTGGGGATTTCAATTTCGCTTAACGGCTAGTATCAGGCAAAAAAAGGTGGGGTTGGTACACGTCTTGTATACCTTATAGAGGTAGTTCCCATATGATTTACAAGGAGGTCATGCTAACCGCTGGCGAGAGAAGATGCTTTTGATCTGGTGGTGCCTTGGTTTTTCAGCTTATTTTTGCGCCCCGATGCAATTCGAATTACAAAACAGCGACAGCAAATCATCCGCAAGAGCCGGTGTGGTCAAGACCGCACACGGTGAGATCCAAACACCGATATTCATGCCTGTAGGCACAGCCGGCACAGTCAAGGCGGTTCATCAGCGAGAGCTGGAAGAAGACATCAAAGCGCAGATCATTCTTGGCAACACGTATCACCTATACATGCGTCCGGGGCTTGATGTAGTGGAAAAGGCAGGAGGGCTGCATAAATTCAATGGGTGGGACCGTCCAATATTAACAGACAGTGGAGGCTACCAGGTGTATTCGCTGGCGGACAACCGGAAAATTGTGGAGGAAGGCGTTCATTTCCAATCGCACAAAGATGGAAGCAAGCATTTTTTCACGCCAGAAGGAATCATGGATATTCAGCGAACCATCGGAGCGGATATCATCATGGCATTTGATGAGTGCACGCCTTACCCGTGTGAATACGATTATGCAGAAAAATCCATGCACATGACGCATCGTTGGCTGGATCGATGCATCAATCGATTTGATGAAACAACAGGCAAATATGGGTTTGAGCAAACCTTGTTCCCCATTGTACAAGGCAGCGTATATAAAGATCTGAGAACACAGTCGGCAGAGTACATCGCCAGCAAGGAACGACCCGGGAATGCCATTGGCGGACTATCAGTCGGAGAGCCGGCGGAAGACATGTATGCCATGACGGATCATGTATGCGGCATCCTACCGAAAGACAAACCCAGATACTTGATGGGAGTGGGTACGCCTGCAAACATTTTGGAATGTATTGCACTAGGTGTAGATATGTTTGATTGTGTGATGCCTACCCGTAATGCCCGAAATGGCATGCTCTTTACCACGCAGGGAATCATCAACATTCGCAATGAAAAATGGAAGGACGACTTCAGTCCGGTGGATGCTGAACTGGGAGGATACACAAGTACGTTCTACACGAAAGGATATTTACGTCATTTGATTACCAGCAACGAAATTCTTGGCGCACAAATTGCAAGCATCCAAAACCTTACCTTTTACCTCTGGTTGGTTGGCGAGGCGCGTAAACAGATCATTAATGATAACTTCGCAAGTTGGAAGGAGACGATGGTGAAGAAGGTAAGTCAACGCCTTTGATTAAAGATGAAAAAACTTGATTGGTACATATTAAAAAAGATCTTAGTCACATTCGTGTTTGTGGTGGGATTGCTGTTACTCATCATTGTCGTAATCGACTATACGGAGAAAAATGACGATTTCATCAAGAATGAATTGACTTCAAATTTGATTTGGAGGTACTACCTTTCATTCACCCCCTATATTGCAAGCCTGCTTACACCCATTACCGTTTTCATTGCGACCGTTTTTGTTACGGCTAAAATGGCCTCAAAGACGGAAATCGTGGCTATTCTGGCCAGTGGAGTAAGTTTTCGAAGAATGTTGTATCCCTATTTGTTAGCCTCTGTTTTAATTGGATGCCTCAGTTTTTACTTCAATAGCTATGTGATACCTGATGCCAATAAATTCCGATTGGATTTTGAGATGAGGTACCTGAAAGATCCATTTTACAATACAGACAAACACATCCACATAAAGATTGCGGAGCGCGATAGCCTCGAAGATTACATCTACATTTATCGGTATGATGTAAAGCGGAATGTTGGTAACTCAGTCACACTGGAGACAATGAAAGGCACCAAGCTGGTGGAAAAAATAAGTGCACGCCAAATTGACTGGGATACGACTGGTAGATGGAAGTTGAAACGATGGCAAAAGCGCGAGGTATTGGGGACTAGCGAGATCATTACTGAGGGAGATGAGTTGGACACGCTGTTGAATCTATCGCCTGAAGACTTTGGTAACAAAGATCGAATATGGGAAACCATGACGATGGGGGAGTTGAATAAGCACATTAAGCTTCAAAAGTCAAGAGGTGCTGACGATGTGCATATATTTCAGATTGAAAAATACGTAAGGTACATGGCTCCATTTACCGTAATCATTTTAATGGCCATTGGAGTCATCGTTTCGGCCAAAAAATCGCGCCAAGGCACAGGCTTTCAGATAGCCCTGGGATTTGTCATTGCTTTTGCTTTTATCATCACCTTCATCATGGCGAACGCGATTGCGGAAGCAGGTTCGATGAATATCTTACTGGCGATATGGATGCCCAACATCATTTTTGCCGGTGTTGCCATGTTACTTTATAAAACGGTACCAAAATGACGCAGGAAAAGAAGGATTTTTTAACCCTTCATTTCATTGTCCTGATCTGGGGGTTTACAGCAATACTCGGGTTACTGATTGACATTCCATCCGTAGAGGTTGTTTTTTTCCGAACGCTTATTTCAGCAGTGGGACTATGGATTGTCTTAAAGTTTTGGAAGCGTTCGCTTGCGATTCATTCCAGCAAGCATTTCTGGATTATCCTTGGGACAGGCGTGTTGATTGCTGCTCACTGGATACTGTTCTTTCTTTCTGCACGTATTTCCAATGCATCTGTTTGTCTTGCAGGGATGGCTACCTGTTCCCTTTGGACAAGTTTGATCGAACCATTGTCTCAGGGACGAAAGATCAAGGGATTTGAGGTGCTGCTCAGCATCATTGCGTTCATTGGTATTGGAGTCATCTTCAACGTAGAGTTTGATTATTTATCGGGCTTACTTACGGCAGTTCTGTCCGCCTTCATTGCTTCTGTATTCACCGTGATCAATGGGCGACTGACTAAGACCTACGACCCTTACGTTATCACTTTTTATGAAATGATAGGAGCCTGTCTGGCGACAGTGCTTTTCTTTCCATTATATACGGGCTTTTTTGTGGATGCCCTTGTGCTTAACCCTACGCTGGAGGATTGGTTTTACTTATCCGTTTTGGCGATTGTATGTACGGTGTATGCCTATTCCATTTCTGTTGAATTGATGAAGCGACTTTCTGCCTTTTCAATCAACCTCGTGGTAAATCTTGAGCCTGTTTATGGTATTATCCTGGCATTGATTATTTTCGGCGATAGTGAAGAGATGAGCCCGGGGTTTTACTTAGGAACGCTATTGATCCTAACCTCTGTGCTGCTCTACCCGTTATTGAATCGGCGCTATAAGAAAAAGGCGCTTTCTACAGACATAATTAGATAATATGCTACTTACAACAACGAACAACGTGGAGGGGAAGACCATCTCTACATACTATGGAATGGTAACAGGTGAAGCGATCATCGGAGCTAACATTTTCAAAGACATTTTCGCATCCATTACGGATATTGTAGGAGGCCGATCAGGTGCCTATGAAAAGTCTTTGAAGGATGCGAAAAATATAGCAGTACAGGAATTGATTGAAGCGGCTAAAGCACTTGGAGCAAATGCGGTCATTGCAATAGATCTTGACTATGAAACACTAGGAAAAGATGGTGGCATGATGATGGTGAGCGCCAGTGGTACTGCCGTACAAATGGATTAATTCCCATTTAGTAACTTGCCTGGATGGCAAGAAAAATGATTTTTTTAGCAGCGCTGAGTATATGCACAACACTCAGCGCTCAGTATTTCCCTTCCAAAAGCCAATGGGATAGCAAGCCTGCTGCTCAAGTTGGCTTAAATCAGTCTGCAATTGATGATGCGGTCCAGTTTGCGATGGACAATGAATATTCGGGACAAAAAGACTTACGCTTAGCTATTCTACAGGGCTTTAGCCGGGAACCTTATCACGCCTTGCAAGGACCTACCAAAGAACGTGGTGGACCTGCTGGTATGATCATCAAAGACGGGTATGTGGCGGCTTCCTGGGGAGACACTAAGCGAGTTGATATGACTTTTAGCGTAACCAAAAGCTACCTGTCGACCACCGCGGGCTTAGCACTTGACGATGGACTCATTGCATCTGTAAAGGATCAGGTAAAGGGGTATGTCTGGGACGAAACTTTTGAAGGAGCGCACAATGCAAAGATCACCTGGGAACACCTGCTTCAGCAAACTTCCGACTGGTCTGGGGCACTTTTTGGCTTGTATGATTGGGCAGATAGACCTGATAGGGAAGGAGAGTTGGATGACTGGAGGTATCGTAAGCTAAATGAGCCTGGCAGCAGCTACAAGTACAATGACGTGCGTGTAAATGTGCTTTCTTATTCCCTATTGAATGTTTGGAGAAAGCCGCTACCGCAAGTGCTAAAGGAACGCATCATGGACCCCATCGGGGCGAGCACAACCTGGCGCTGGTATGGATACAAAGACTCCTGGATTAACATGGATGGCCAGCAGATGCAAGTGGTGAGTGGCGGTGGTCATCATGGTGGAGGTGTTTTTATCAGCACAGAAGATCATGCTCGGTTTGGGTTACTGTTTGCCAGAAAAGGCAAATGGGAGGACGAGCAGCTTATTTCTGAGCGGTGGACAGAGATGATACAGACGCCGGCTTCTGCCTATGAGAGTTATGGTTACATGTGGTGGCTCAACAAGGGGCCACGATCTTGGGAAGGATTGCCAGATCATCTTTACTACGCCGCGGGTTTTGGAGGCAACTTCATTGTAGTGGATGAGCAAAAGGACCTGGTGATTGTCACTCGCTGGCTGGAACCTTCACAGATCGGAGAGTTGGTTCGGAAAGTATACGACTCGATGAACTAGCTAGGGCTTCCTTGTTTATTCATTTTTATGTCCTAAAGCCGGACGGACTCTTCATTTTTGGCTTGATCCAAAAACGAAGCAAAAAAATCAAGGCCCTTTATAAAACCCCAAAAATGTATCAAAACCACTGTTTTTGAGGTTTAACTTTATCGTAGTTGCAATTAATATCTTGTTTTAATGCGATAATCAGACATTTTCTAACAAAAACAATTATCAAGGATGGCCTGGCTCGTCTGGTATGAAGTACTTGCTTTTCCGCGTGTTAGCCTTTACTAAAATGCTAAGTAGTTCATCGGGTTCGTGATGGGTAGGTTTGGAACCTCAATGCAACTTATCTGTGAACCCATTGAGATTGGCTCCTCTGTGCTCAGACGGAGGACGATCTACTTGAAGCATGGTATTAAATACTTTGTTCCAAAGACCTCTGCGCCAGCGGCGAAACCAAAAGTGCCAGCTTGTGATGAGTAACATGAATGCAATTGCGCCAATGATTACGATCATTTGAAACCGTCCGGCTTTGCTTGCTTGTTCATTAGCCAGCTGCTCTGCTTCAAAACCTGTTATTATCAGATCCATTTGGAATTTTTTGTATTCCATCAGGATTTTTTCTTGCTCATCAATAAACACTTCAGATGTCTCATAGTAACGGTTGTGATACTTTGCTGATTCGTCAAATTGCTTTTTTGCATGATGGATTTTGCTCAGCAGATGAAATAGTTTGTAGGTCTGTGGCATCATGGTAAGTTTTGGAAGCAACAATTCCGCTTGGTTCGCATATTCCGTTGCTTCTGCTAGTTGATTGTTATCAAAGTGCCATTCTATTAAATCATATAATGTGCTGAAAGTCAATTTAGGATCTTTGATCGTTTGCTTCAGCACTAAAGCACTATCAGGTATTGTTTAGCGATGGGAGATTGATTTTCCTCGAGATAAGAAACAGCCATATTCTGATAGGCCATGGACCGATACTTCGTGGATGCTTTTGGGTGATCAATGATGAATTGATAATACGCTCTGGCTTCAGGGTAATGTCCAGCATCTTTATGTACTAACCCTAGCAAGTTGAAGGACTTTAGGACCCTGCTAATATCCTGTATGCTGTTAGCTATGTTGGCTGATTGCTTTAAACTTTCCATTGCCTCAGTTAAGTTGCCTTGGTTTTTAAGGGCTAAACCTTTGTTGTAGTGAAGTTTCTGTTTACAAGCATCGTCTATGGTTTCGAGCGAAAAGCCCACTTCGTACGAATGAATAGCTTCATCATATCTATAGAATTTCCTCAAAGTTTCTCCAATATTAAGTAGGACATCACAGTTCATTTTTTCTGCATTCTCAGCAGTCAACACGTCCAAAACCTTTGCTGCGTTTAAATACATTATAAAAGCCTGTGCTAAATCATCTTTCTTTTTGAAAATGTACCCTTTGATGTAATAGCTATTCGCTACTTCCAAAGGCACTTCACTTTCCAGCGCCAACGCCAAACTGCTGTCTGCCAAAATCATGGCTGAGTCTAAGTCAGTTTTGAAAAGCTGATACGTTTGCTGATGAATAGCCTCTACTTGCGACGGATCAGGAATATCAAACTCCTCCGTACATGCCATAAGCAATAGTGTACCACCAAAAAGAAATATCCTTATGCAATTCTTCATTACCTAGCTTATTTATCGCCTACTAATGAAGACGATAGGTGGTTTATCGTCCTCTCATTTAAACTCAGATTGTTACCTGATTATGCAATTTGTCCCGGTGCAGGCTCTTCTCCTTCCTCATCATCTGTGACAGGAGGTGCGTTTTCTATCACTGTCTCCTCCACATCATTGTACGCTTCGTCTTGGCAAGACGTTGCTGCAGCTCCTAGAGCTACTAGCACCACTAGTATCATTACTTTTTTCATACTGCAAAGGAAAACCTTTGTGTGTGATTAGCATGATGCTATTTCGTTTTGCCGAATCCCAGGAAAAAAATTGTGTAAAAACAAATAGGTGGTATGAGTCACAAATGTAGCAATCGAGCATTCAAATGCAATACTTCGATTAAAAAAAAGATATATGACGGAATTAGTTTATTGTAAAATTAATCCCGACTTGGAAGATCCACATTTATTTTTAGTGTTTCTTTTATGCTTTCCATTATGCGATGCTTGAAGTCCCGCTCTTTGGCCAGTTGTCGGTTGAGCTTTCTTATTTCGGCTTGCATTTTGTCATTGAGAAAAATAGCATGCCTTATGAGTGCATTACGTTTCCTGCTGCTGTGCGTGTTTAGAATGGATAACAACGTGTCCGAGAGGCTATCATAGTTCATCTCTTTTTTTTGTTTAAATATCCTCATGTGTTGATTGGTTAAATCTAAAAGAATACAAACTTGGTGATACTTATGGTGAAGAAAAATAGGTATACCGGTTTGGATGTAGCTTGCTCACTAAATGTCTACGTATTCTTGCCCATCAAATCGGTGGCTGATAGCACGGGTTATCGATCCACCTAGTCTTGCATGGAAATAATAACCTTCCCGGTGTGCTTACCTTCTCCGAAATGCTGAATAGCCCATGGCGCTTTCTCCAATGGATACGGGCCGTCCACTTCTGGTTTTAGTCTGCCATCCTCATAGAGTTTGTGGATTTGGTCAAGGTCTTTGTTTGCTTTTAATCCAACCATGAAAACAGGCTTCTTTCGGACTTTTCGTGCGAACAAGATCTGAAGTAGGTTTTTGATCTTACCACCGATGGATACATATTTCCCATTTGGTGAGAGCACACGTATGTATGCCTTAGGAGGCCTGTTTGTTTTGGCATCCAATACAAGGTCATATTTGGTATTGTTGCTAGTGAAATCAGTTTCTTTATAATCGATGATGTGATCATAGCCAATTTTTGCCATGGTCTTAAGTTTGTCTCCTGTGTCGACACCAGTGACTTCTGCATCGTAGGTTTTGGCAATGTATAATCCTAGCGTTCCAACCCCACCACCGGCTCCATTGATCAAAACCTTCATTCCCTTCTTAATTTGCCCGACATCTACGAGCCCTTGCCATGCAAGATTTGCAGCATGGGAGAGTGCCGCGGCATCTTCAAACGAAAGGTATTCCGGTTTCTTTACGATTGCTTTTTCATGAATGCAGAGGTATTCAGCGAAGGTTCCGAACCCATGGTCTGAAATGTCTCCATACACCGCTTCTCCAAGCTTGAATGCGGTAACATTTTCACCGATAGCCTCTATGATGCCGGATAGCTCCATGCCGGGAATGGGTCTCTTAGGTTTGAAAAAACCCAAAAAGAGCCGGTAGATACCTGGCTTCCCTCTGACCATGCTCCAGTCATAGTCATTCACTGCGCTAAAGCTCACTTTTATCAATACCTCATGTTCCCTTGGGATAGGTTTAGGTACGTCGCCTATTTTGAGATCTTCTACCGGTCCATACTTAGTGCAAAGAATGGCTTTCATTCGTGGTGTTGTTAGGTTTTGAACCTAAAGGACGGAGGAAACAAGTACATGGTTACAACTTGTTTGATCTAAACTTCCTTATCCATCAAGTCGGTTACCACGTGATAGCGCGGATCATCGATGGACGATACGATCATGTGCTCAAAATCAGGACTGGCTTTATGCAGCAGCGTTTTACATTCCGGGCTGAGATGTACCAGTTTCACTTTCTTCCCATAATCTTTGTACTTCTTTTCTAATGCAAAGATTGCTTCAATACCCGAGTGATCGCTTACGCGTGATTCGAGAAAGTCCAGTTCCACATTCTCCGGATCATTTGCCGGGTCAAATTTCGAATTGAAGGACTGCACAGAGCCGAAAAACAACGGACCCCAGATTTCATACACTTTCGTACCATCCTCTTTCATGGTCTTTCGCGCACGAATCTTCGTGGCATTTTGCCAGGCAAATACCAATGCTGACATGATGACTCCTACGATAACCGCAATGGCCAAGTCTTGCCATACGGTAATTGCTGAAACGGTCACCAAAACGATTGCATCGGCCAGTGGTATTTTATTGATGATGCGAAAGCTACTCCAAGCGAATGTTCCGATCACAACCATGAACATGACACCTACTAATGCGGCGATTGGAATTTGCTCGATCAGCGGCGCAGCGAATAAGATGAAGCATAGAAGTGCCAATGCTGCTGTAATGCCAGACAGTCTTCCTCGTCCTCCGGAGCTCACATTGATGATGGATTGTCCAATCATGGCACAACCTCCCATTCCTCCAAACAGCCCGTTAAGGATGTTGGCACCTCCCTGTGCTACGCATTCTCTGTTTCCACTTCCTCTTGTCTCCGTCATGTCGTCGATCAAGTTTAGCGTCATCAATGATTCGATGAGACCTACTGCTGCTAAAAGAATGGCCGTTGAGATGATTAGCCCCCAGTTTCGCTGAAGGGTATCTAAAAGACCAAATATTTGAATTTGAAAAGAAGGTAAACTCCCTTCCAAACCATTTCCTCCTCCTTCACGAATGAATGACCCAACAGTGCTTACATCTAGCCCACCAAAAATGGTGATGGAGGCCACTACAATAATCCCAACGAGTGCGGCAGGTAGTTTCTTGGTTACTTTGGGAAGTAAATACATAATAGCCATGGTAAGTCCTGCTAACCCGAGCATGATGAGCAGGTCATTGCCTTGCATCCATTGATATTCACCGTCGATGCGCTCTTTGAATAAGCCTAACTGCGACAGGAATATGACGATCGCTAAACCATTGACAAATCCCATCATTACAGAGTGAGGGATCAGGCGGACAAATTTTCCAAGGCGGAAAACACCGGCCAGAATCTGAATACCTCCAACAAGCAAGAGCGTAATAAATAGCCAATGCAATCCTAAGTTTTCAATCGGAGCACTCAATGCCGCGCCTACTTCATTTCCTTTTTGAATCATGTGCACCATTACCACAGCCATAGCGCCTGTAGCGCCAGATATCATTCCTGGACGACCTCCAAACATAGATGTGACGATTCCCATCATGAATGCACCATACAATCCCACCATGGGATCAATGCCGGCAACAAAGGCAAAAGCAACCGCTTCAGGGACTAATGCAAGTGCAACAGTGAGCCCTGATAAAATGTCGTTTTTGGGGTTAAAGGTGAAGTTTCGGAATAATCTTTTCATAGGTCGTACTAAATGAGCGCGCAAAGATAGAATATTCGGTGAGGGCGGATCAAGGTTGATGGATTATTTATCCTTAATCCTGGTTCTATTATCTTGTTTGGATGAAAGTGCAATTCAATCTATTCTATCCTGAATGGCAAGGCTATGGTGCACATCAGGAAGTGTTTCATGGTGCACATCACTTTTGCAACCATGTAGGCAAATCGCTGACCTATGATGCAGTGGAAGTCGTAGAAAATGAGGAGCTTGTAACGGAGGGAGGGATTATCGGAAGGCAATCGTTGTTGCGCATGATGGATCAGGCTAAGATGCTGTTACAAAAGGCGAATCCAACGCAGACCTTCATGGTAGGAGGTACATGCGCGTGTGAGGTTGTGCCTGTTTCATTTTTGAACGAAAAATATGATAATGACCTGGCGGTCTTTTGGTTCGATGCCCACGGGGATTTGAATACAGCTGAAAGTTCGCCAAGTGGACGATTGCATGGGATGCCACTGAGAACACTTTTGGGAGAGGGAGATGATCAGGTATTGAAACGAGTAGCTCGTATCCTGAAACCAGCGCAAATAGCTTTAGTAGGAGCACGTGATTTAGACGAAGGGGAACAAACCTATATTCAGCAGCAAAAAATATCAATTTTCAAGGCGAGTTCCGCTTCGCATTTGCATGAACTGGTAGATTTTGCAAAAAGTGCGGGCTTTAGAAATGCTTACATTCATTTCGACTTAGACGTGTTGGAGCCCAGTGAATTCCCACACGTACTCATGCCTGTAGCCGAAGGTGTAAGCCTCAAAAACGCGATCGCTGGACTAGCGCTTGTGCGCGAGCATTTTTCTGTGGTAGGGTGTAGTATTGTCGAGTATTGCCCGAAAGACGGTGGAGGCACTAGTAAGTTGAGCAGGTTAATGAATGAAGGGCTAGGTATCAGTGGGTAACATAATATTCATCTCATTGAGAAACATCTGGTGCTAGTGTATCATCGCTTCTTAAGTGAATGCTTTAGATGAATTTCCTCATCTTCTTTGGTAAGTAAAAATCGTTCCTTCCTTATTTTTTGGTTTCATAAAAAGGAGGTCATTCTTGAATGAAACAAGGAATTCTTCTACCCCCAATTCTTTATTGTAGTTGATCAGGTGAAATTCAGATCTGTGGGGATTCATATGCCAGTAGCCAGAAGACCTTGAACCATTTGTATCGGTCTTACGATATGTGGCGGTCCATCGTATAAAAATCGATATCGTATTTTCTTTATTGTATTCAGAAGTGACATCTTCATTGTTCTGGATAACGGAAGTTAATTCCCAATTTCCAACGATGCTATCTTTGGGTGCCATTGGCATTTCAGCAATTCTTGAGAGTGTCACTGAAACATTCATTCCGTCCTCAGACCGTTTCCATGTCATCTTTTCACCTATGAATTGGACTTTAAATGCGCCGTACTCGTCGGCTCCAAGTCTACTCACAGGCAGAAATTCGTCAAGCTCTTCGGAGTAGTTCCAGGTTCCTTTGTCATTCTGTGTCCATCCATTTCCGGCAGTGTAGGTATTGTCTTCATCGTACTTAAACCACTTTGCAACAGGTGTAAGGTTTTCATCACCTACCTGCACATGTTCTACGGTCCAAAAGCCGATCAAAGATTGCGCGTTTGCGGATGCAAATACGGTCAGTAACATGCTTAATATCAATAACTTATTCTTCATTTTTAATTAATAGTTGAATGATTTTTTTTGTGAGTGCCAATTCGTCGGTTTGGCTACCTGTATTGGATAAAAAAGCAATGATGTATTCACCATTTTCTATGTTGACCAGCATGGATTTAAATCCTTCTGTTGTTCCTCCATGGATTATGTATTGCCTGTCAATTCCCAAGTCTCCCATACGATACTTGCCATCACCATCGAATATGACCCAGCCATACCCGTAAGAAATATCAGGCGTAATTGATTTGAGGTGATTGGTTTGCATCAGCGCCATCGATTTTTCAGTCAGGAGCAATGAATTGTTCATTTCTTTTCCCCACAAATAGAGGTCACCAGCAGAAGAGAAGATTCTCCTGCCGAGCGTAAGATCTATGAATTGGTTTTGTTGCCAGCTATCAGTGTCTTTGTCGTAATTATAGGCGTCAGCCATTTTTCCGAAAACATCTTCATTTGAAATTGAGCTGATGGTATGATTTAACCCAAGCGGGTTGGATATCTTTTCTTGCAGCAGTTCCGGAAAGGAAAGTCCATAAGCATCCTCCAGGATAATCGCGAGCAAGTGATAAGCAAAGTTACTGTAGTAAAATTGCTTGTTGGGCTCATCAATGGATTTCACATTGCTGATAAAATCAACGTACGATTTGTTGGAGAAATGTTTTCTTTTGAAATGTTGGAATTTGTTAGCAGATAAACTTTTGTCGATCTGACCATAATCTGGTAATCCTGCGGTATGAGTTAACATTTGGTGCAGTGTAATGTCAGGATGGAATTGCCCCGAGTAGGTGTAGTTCTTTAGTAAGTCAGTCAGGTGATTATCCAAAGACAATTTGTCTTCTTCGCAGGCTATAAGAATGAGCATGGCGATGAAGGACTTATTGATTGAGCATATATCAAACCGATGGTCTAAACGCATGGGAATATTCCAGATGCGATTTGAAATACCGATGGCTCTTTCGTACAGAATGTCTTCCTTATTTCCAACAACTAATGTCCCGTCAAAACGCTTAGCCTGATGCTCAGATGTGACTAGACTGTCAATTTGATCTGCTAAAGATGAGGTTTCTTCCGGAGTCTGCTTTTTACAAGCTCCTAAAAAAATCAATAAGATGATCGAACGCAAGAGTGGATTCACACACATTTTTTTCTTATTTACCAACAAAGAAGAAAGAACCAACTAGTTAAACAAAGAAAAAATGATGCTTTGGGATGAATTTTCTGAATGTGGGATGAATCGTTATTGGAGTCTTTCTGTAACAGAACCTTCATACTGTTTGGAAACCGGGATGCTTTCACCAGCGATACTTAGTACCAGTTTGTTATTGGTACACTGGACGCGATCAACATTTAGTGGATTGATGATGTAGCTGCGATGACACCTAAGGAGATTTTTGTGTGATGGATATTCATTGCTAATGCCACTCAATGTTTTGCGAAGTAGGTACCGGGTTGGCTGCTGTTGAGATTGGTAGTGTATTTCCACATAGTTAAATGCCGATTTAATGAAAAGAAAGTGGTCTGTATTGATCTTTAGGAATTCTTTCTGATTTTCAGAAGTGAACATTAAAAGGTCATTTGGTTGTGCACGTGGGCTAGACCAGATACGATCCAGTAAGTAGCTAATGGTAACTGGTAATATAAGAATGAGTGGATACTCATACAAAAACATCGAATAGCTACTCCAACGTAGTTCTGACCAATCGTAGAAATAGTTGAATGCCAGGAAGGTGATATGCAGACCAAGAAAAGTTGCTGTCAGAGCAATAACAAAAGGTTTAACCCTTTGTGATACAGTTATGTATTTGCTTGCATGAAATTCGAGAAGATAAAAAACACTTGAGATAATTAAGGAATGAATGATTGCCCTGAAAAGCATACTATGCCCAGTGAAGGCTTCAACCTTATCAATGTGATAAGCTCTGTAGACGTACAATGCTAGAAACATGAAGGTTCCAGTAAGTATCGTGACGGTCCATTTGTATGCTTTGCCTGAATGGATAAATTGGGATAAGATGGTCATGTTTGAATCGAACCAGAAATGTACTTTCACCTTCATTAAAAGTAGTAAAAATGCGGGAGGTGCCAGCTTAAAAAGCTCAACAGTATTCGTATTCCTTATTCCAGTATTCTATAAGGACTTAAAATTGAGGTTGCATCTATTCAAATGCATCTATGAAATCAAAAGAAGATAAAAATTACCTTTTCCTGGGGTCAATATTTTTATACTTTTCCAAAAACCTGTTTTCAACGACTGGTTTGTATACAATGTCTTTTCGTACAGGATTTCGGATCAATGCATCTTTTGGTCTGCTAGGCCTTTTTTCAAAACCTCCGCCACAGTTTGGACATACATTCGCTAAAACACCATCCACACAGTCTTTGCAGAAAGTACAGTCAAAGGTGCAAATCATTGCTTCTGAGCTATCGTTAGGTAGCTCCTTCTTACAATTTTCACATGTGGTTCTAATTTCCATTGCTTCGTCTTTTACGGTGTAGAATTTTTAATGCATTTGAATTATCTCTTCTGCGATTTTGTAATCTGCTTTTCACACATTGGACCTAAGATGGAACATAGAAAGCCTGTGATGAAAGCGACTGATGTAGTAAAGGTCATATCTCTAGTTGTAAGACCATCAGTTGAAAGATATATCACCAGAAGCCCTCCCAATAAATAGATTGCGAAGACAGCTAAAAACCACCTAAGTGAGATGAGAGACAAGAATTTCACAAAATGAATATACTAACATTTAGGGTATGAAAAAGATGTCTTAGAAGGAATGCAGGTCAAGTCTTGTAGGTAAAAGGAAGTCAGTCAGGTGCTGCAAGGCACATGTAATGTCTGGACTAGAATGTCTGTATTTCATCGAATGCTAATTGACTATCCAACAATTGATTGTCTTCATTCAAAATGTTGTAAATCCCGATTTGAGGATTCCCAAGGTTATCTTCCGCCAGGTAATAAATTAAATTATTTTCAAGGCTCACTTTTGTGACCTTAAAACCATCCAAGATTGTGCTAATCGTGTTGTTGTTGTTTCTGTCTACTACAGAGACTTTGTTTAATTCTTTGACTATCGCATATTGATCATTTCCAAAGAGTACGTTGTTTGCATCCCCGCAATTCATACATGAGGAAGAGGCAAATTCAAAAATGTTTCCGGTTAATGTAGTTAGGTTCCCATCCGTGCCTATATGACCAAGCCCATAGTTATTCATGTCTCCTGTTTCTGCAATAGCTTGACTAAGAATCAGAATACCATCACTTACGCTTAAAGACTCATGATTCCATCCGGAAATATTTGTTGTTGACCTACTCCCGTCACTCATATCAATCAATATTTGATTTGAACAATCGTCTAAGATTGCCATTGTACTCCCTGAGAAGGCCTCCATTCTTGGTCCATTGCAGTCATTCACATTGTATTGAGTATTGGTGACGGTATTGAATATCTGAAAAGTAGCATTGTCTCTAATGATTGCCAGATTGCCAGAAATGGATTGAACAGTAGGTAAGTCAAGTGTAGTTTGCAATTTATCTATGCTGAGCGTTCCTGTTCTTAGAATGGAAATGTCGGAAAACAGGAGATCTCCATTTTCATTCTCTCCTTTATAAATACCATCAATTCCACTTTCGATTTCTACAAATGAATTATCCATACGAACATAAAACCTTCGAATGTTAGTCGTCCCCTCAACGCGAATCTCTACATATAGACCCTGGGAAAAGGCTCTAGCGAACGTCACGGTGGCACTGTCTATTACAGCGCTGATTTTTTCATTGTTGCTGATTTTAAACAGGTTGCCATTGATGTTGTTGTTGTCAGAGCTGGCTTGCTTAAAGACAATTGCTTGAGCATCTGAAAGGTCAAAATTAATCGGGGTATCAGGTCGTGCATCTTCAGAATCGCAGCTTGCCAAAGCCAATGCCAGAAGTAGATGAAAAAGTATGTTTCTGTTTGTTTTGCGCATTGCTTTTTGATTAATCCCCATTTGATCCGGCGAATCTAATAAGTAAATATTGCAAGTAACTAAGTTGCTTGATTAAAAGATATCACTTCTCAGTAGGCATCAGTTTCCGAAAGTGCAGATGACAATAGAAGTATGGTATTGAAGTCTGTCAGGGACAACTAAAGGACCAAAGATTAACTGTGAGTTTCCTTAACTCATTTCTCAATCATTTGCGTGTCATTGATTAAGATTGGATCTCCAAAGCCAAGCTCCTTCATTCGATCCAGTTGAGTTTTCGCATCTCCAACAATTAGCCAGATCATTTTGCTTTCATCCAAGTATTTTTCTGATAATTCACTCACTCGTTCCACAGTCATCCCATTCACGATATCCTCTCTGTTTTTCACATAATCATACGGCCAACCGTATGCGCTTATGTTTTGAAGCATTCTAAGTTTCGATCCTGCTGTTTCGAATGCGCGTGCATTGCTTTTTATTAAGAACCCTTTAGTGGTTTCCAGGTCTTTCTCAGAGTAGTTCTTTCCATAATTTTCCAGAATGGACTTTACCAATTGCGTAGATTCAAGTGTGACATTGCTTCTTACGCCACTGCCTATAGTGAACGGACCCTTCGTTTCGGTACCGGAGAAAGAGGATCCAATGCCGTAAGTATATCCTTTGCCTTCCCTTAGTTCCTGGGTAAGTTGTGATGCAAATCCACCACCACCAAGTATGTAATTGGCTACCGTAGCAGCATAATAATCTTCATCGGTTACAGATAAGGCGGGATATCCAATTCTGAGTACAGATTGCTTGGCGTTAGGTATGTCATAAAAATACACTTGCGACTGAGCCGGTGCGTCTGGAATTTTTGAAAGCGGAATGGTCACTTCTCTTTCTGCCCATCGATCTTCCAGTATTTGGAGTGAGTTTACGATTGATGACTTATCCAAGGCTCCGACAATGTGCATTCTGGCAATGGATGGAGATAGGAATTTTTCATAGTACTGCTTGATGTCATCCATTGTTATTGTTCCAATAGATTTGGCCGATCCCAGGTTATTTCTTGACCTGATGTTATCCTGTCCATAGATCAACATGTTGTAGGCGTTTTGTGCTACCGCGTTTGGACTTGCTTCCTGTTGACGAATTTGACTGGTGATTCTCTTCACAACTAGCTCAAATTCTGCTTCATCCCAGCGAGGTTCTAACAAAATCTCTCCCAGCAAGCCAATGGTTGCTTCGTAATTTTTTGCCAACGTGTTGCCAGAAATTGTGATGCTCTCCTTACCTGCTCGTACGTTTATGGTGGCACCCAATTGTCTAATGGCATTCTCCAATTCTTGTGGGGTCTTGGTTTTGGTGCCCTTAGTCATCATGTTGGCAAGCAAATTGGAGACCCCCACCTTATCAATGTCCTCTAATAATTGTCCTCCATCAATTACAATATTGAACTGAACAAGCGGGACTTCTTTATTCTCAATGCCATAAATTCTTAATCCGTTTGACAGTTGATCTTCCCAAACAGTAGGAACCGTAACAACAGGAGCTTCACCATATGGAGGTTCGATGCTTCTGTCAAAGGTGGAAGGTGTGGGCTCATATGATGCCGCAATGGATGGGTCGAAATTTTCCTCCGCACCTTGCATAATGGATTCTTCTACTACTTTCGCTTTTGAAGATCCTTCCAATGCCTGCTCAACTCTTCCTTTGGGCACAAAACTGCTTGCTATAAAGTTTTTCTCCTTGATATACTTGTTGTAAACACGCATTACATCATCAGTGGAGACATTGAGTATGTTCTGTATGTCTTGATTAATAAAGCCTGGATCACCGGCAAAAATATTGTACTGAGCCAACTGAAATCCTTTGCCTAATACACTGGAAAGTCCATTGTAAAAACGTGTTTCCTGGCCTGCTTTAATACGATTGAGGTCATTTTCAGCTATCCCCTCTACTTCAAAAGTGGACAGTGCCGCTTGAATCGATTCCATCACCTGATCTAGATCTTTGTCTGCGAAAGCTCTTATCGAAAGATGTGTTTGACCTGCCAATTCTGATGTACGGTTAAACATTCTGACATTGGAGGTCAGTTGATCTTCTTCTACTAATTTTTTATAGAGAGGAGCGGACTGACCTTGTGCCAAATAGCTAGCCAGAACGGTTAGAGGATATGAGTCTTCATGATAGAGTTCAACTGTTGGCCAAACGAGTGTAAGCTCAGGTAGTCGCGCAAAATTATCCTCGTGGTAGAGCTTTACTATTTCGTCAACTTTTCCAGACTGTTTGATCAACGGTGTTATCTCTTCAGCAGCAGGAATTTCATCAAAATATTTTTGTACCCATACTTTGGCTTGCGCCACGTCAAAATCTCCCGAGATGACGAGTGTGGTGTTATTTGGGACATACCAGCTTCTAAAAAATTCTTTAACATCCTCCAAAGTTGCATTTTGTAGATCCTCCAGGGAGCCAATGACTTGCCAGTTGTATGGATGATCTTCTGAATATAAACTTTTGTCAATGACATAGTTGGTGTGGCCATATGGTCGATTATCTACCCCTTGTCTTTTTTCATTTTTGACCACTTGTTTTTCCTTCGCCAAAACTGGATCTGTTACGGTATTGATGAACCAGCCGAGCTTATCGGCCTCCGCCCAGATCATTTTTTCTAAAGCATCCTTCGGTACCGTTTGAAAGTAGTTTGTTCGATCTCTGGAAGTGGAACCATTTGCGCCTGATCCTCCAATGCGGGCACTCATTTTGTCTAAACCTCCTTTTCCAAGGTTTTCTGATTCAAGGAAGAGTAGATGCTCAAACAAATGAGCAAAACCAGTTCTTCCGGTTTTCTCACGAGCCGATCCTACATGTGCCGTGAGTGCGACAGCTACTACTGGGTCAGAGCGATCGATATGTAGAATGACCTCCAGCCCATTATCCAACTGGAATTTTTCAAAAGCGATATTAAAATCGGCACCAGAAGCTGATTGTTGGTCTTTTGAATCAGGGGCACAAGAAATAAGCTGGAAGGCTAGTAACAAAAATAAAACTCTTGAAAACATAGTATTTATTGTTTGATGGATTTGCTTTGGAAATGTTGTAAACCAAGTAGGTTATAAATGTACTAAGAATGCGGTGTTCACTTGTAAGTGGATAGATCACTTTTTTACAAGCGGTGGCTGTTTTCTTGTTATAGTTTCAGTGATCTCCAGTTGTCACCTTCAAATTCCTTCTCAAAAATCCCAAACACCGTGCTGCCACTCCCGGTCATGGAAGCGTAGATAGCACCCGCATCGTACATCTCTTGCTTCAGTTGAGCAATGGCCGGATGATTCGGGAAAATTGAGGCTTCAAAGTCATTGACAAGTGAATCCCTCCATGCATTTAATGGGTTTTGGATGAGCTCTGAAATTCTTTTATCTGCTTTGTGTGGCATCACTCCAGCATACGCTTCTTTCGTGGATATATGAATGTCAGGATTGTGAATTGACAGATGGTATCCTGAAAGATTCAATTCGATCGCCTCAAGTTGTTCACCCCTTGCTTTTGCGATTGCCGGTTGGTTTCTTATGAAAAACGGACAATCGCTGCCTAACTGCAAGGCATATGCTTCGAGCTGTATACCAGTTAGACCTAGATCAAATAGCTCATTGAGCATTGTAAGGGTATATGCCCCATCTGCTGACCCACCGCCTAGTCCTGCTCCCATGGGGATGTTTTTTAAGAGGTGAATCTCGACAGGAGGGATGTTGTGGTCTTTTTTGATTAGCTCATAAGCTTTCACGCATAGATTGGACGAGACCTCTCCAGGTATGTTCATGCCATAGCTATGGAAAGCAAAAGAAGCTGCTTCTATCACCTCCAGGCTGTCGTTCCAGAGGATGGGATAAAAGCAGCTTTCTATGTCATGGTAACCATCTTCCCGCTTGCTCACAATGTTGAGCCCAAGGTTAATTTTAGCGTTGGGGAAGGTGATCATGATTTAGTTACAAGTTTCAAGGGGGATATGTTTCAAGTTTTACGTTCCAAGTTTTTTTAAATAGCCTGAAAGCATTTTTTGCTCTTCAATGATGAGCTGCAAGATTCGATCAATCTCAGATTTTTCAGCAAGTCTTAATCTCAATATTCCAACAAAGAAAGTCTCCAGTTCGAAAGTAGAGCCAAGTGCTATTTGAACAAACCTTGCCTGATCTTTTACACCCTTTCTGCTTGCTCCTTCTGCTATATTGGCTGGAATAGAGGACGAGGCTCTGTTTATTTGACTCACCAAACCAAATCGTTCATCCGAAGGAAGTAATCGAGTAAACTTGTAAGACTCTTCCCATATATCCATCCCTTTTTGCCATATCAATAATTCCTTGAAGTTCCGCATATCAAACTTACAGCTTGTTACTTGCAGCTTGTTACTTAGACAATTCCTCTACCATTGCTTCTGTGATGCCTGAAGCAGAGAATCCGCCATCATGCATCAAGTTTTGCATAGTGACCATGCGTGTCAGGTCAGAGAACATGGAGATGCAGTAGTCTGCGCAACTTTCTGCATCTGCATTACCAAGCGGGGACATTTTATCTGCGTAGTTGAAAAACACATCAAAGCCTGGAACGCCCGACCCTGCGGTGGTCATGGTTGGTGACTGAGAAATTGTGTTTACACGCACATTTTTGTCACGCCCCATGCGGTAGCCATAGCTTCTGGCAATAGACTCTAACAATGCTTTTGCTTGTGCCATATCGGAATAATCAGGGAATGTTCGCTGTGCTGCGATGTAAGAAAGTCCCAGGATAGAGCCC
The DNA here is from genome assembly GCF_039940915.1 of Ekhidna sp. Lineage (GTDB taxonomy): Bacteria > Bacteroidota > Bacteroidia > Cytophagales > Cyclobacteriaceae > Ekhidna. Next base: position 1,402,236 of record NZ_JBDVFO010000002.1, on the reverse strand, counting down.
CATTCATTCATTGCATCCAACTTTTCTGCTGTCTGCATCATTTTGTGAAAAGAAAGTGCTGAAACGTCCAATGTTTTCTGAAACCAGTCGTAGTTCAAATCACCGTAATCTTTTCCTTTTCGCACATTTGGACTCATGCCGATGGAGTGAAGCACAAAGTCGATTTTTCCTCCCAGGATTTCTGCAGACTTATTGAATAGGTTCTCCAGATCTTCCATGGAAGTGGCATCAGCAGGAATAATCTCGGCATTACACTGCTCACCCAGCTTATTGATTTCACCCATTCGCATAGCGATAGGGGCGTTGGTAAGTGTGAATGTTGCACCTTGTTCATGAGCTTTTTCTGCTACTTTCCAGGCAATGGAGTTTTGATCCAATGCACCAGAAATGATCCCTCTTTTTCCTTTCAGTAGATTATGTGACATGTCTTGGTTGTTTTTTATTCGTGATTTTAGAACTTCGAAATTAGCCAATTTGCAGTAACTCTTTTGCACTTTCGACCGCAGAAGCCCCTGGATTTTCACCACCTATCATCTTGGCAATTTCTGTGACTCGATCCTGATCGGCAAGGCGCTTGATTCGGCTGACCGAACGATCAGAACTGTGGTCTTTATAAACAAAGTAGTGAGCGTCACCACCTGCAGCAAACTGTGGAAGGTGACTGATGCTGATGACCTGGTGATTCTTAGCCATGTGTTTCATCATGCGGATCATTTGGAGCGCAACTTCTCCGGAAACACCGGTGTCAATCTCATCAAAGATGATTGTGGGCATAGCGGTCTTGTCTGCAATTAAGTATTTCACAGCGAAAATCAAACGTGAAAATTCACCTCCTGATGCTACTTCTTTCAATTCTTGTGGTTTGATTCCCTTGTTGGCACTGAAATGCATCTCAATCAAGTCCATGCCCGAAGAAGAGGGTTCTGAAGGATTTACTTTTATTTCAACCGTACCATTTTCAATGCCTATCTGGTGGATGATTTTCTCGATTTCATCAGCAAAATTCAATGCAAAAAGCTTTCGCGATTCTGTCAATTTACCGGCACGCCGGAGCATGGCCTTTTCAGCCTTTTCAAGGGCTTTTTTTGCCTGTAGTATATCATTATCCAAATTGGCCACCTGACTCAGGTTTTGATCTAACTCATCACGAATTGCGATGAGTTCCGAGACGGTCGGGACGCTGTGCTTTTTTTGTAGCCTGAAAAGTAAATCTAAGCGGTCTTTCAATTCCTGAATCTTTTCAGGATCATGCGCGACCTTATCTTGTACACGCTGCATCTCGTTCGAAACATCGGCGAGTTCTATGGATACACTTTCTAGTCGATTGCTTAATTCTTCTAAATCTTTCGAAAAGGATGCAATGGTGTTGATTATCGTTTTAGATTCTGTCAGCTGCTGTAGTATGGCAACTTCTGATTCATCCAACAAATTGATGACCTGAGCCAATTTTAATTTGATGTCTTCGGCATTCTCCAAAACTTCGAGTGTACTTTCCAGCTCTTCTTGATTCAAATCATCCAAATGTGCTTCTTGAAGTTCAGTCAATAGAAACTGCTTGTAGTCAGCGTCTTCTGCACTTTTTGTCGCAAGGGACTCCAACTTGAAGAGCGCTTTTTTTGCTTGGGTGTAGCCCTTGAAAGAGTCTTGATAATCCGAAATTAGCTCTGGATTGGACGCAAATGCATCAAGTGCATTTAGTTGATAAAAGTTGTTTCCAAGTTGCAAAGACTCGTGTTGTGAGTGTACATCCATCAACTTTTCACCGATTGCCTTGAGTGTGCCAAGGTTCGTTGGTGTGTCGTTTATAAAGGCTCTTGACTTGCCCGAAGGGCTTATTTCCCGTCTGATAACGCATTCCGATTCGTAATCCAGATTTTCTTCTTCGAAGATCTTTTTCAAGCGGTAGGATGAAATGTCAAATACACCTTCTACGATGCATTTCTGGTGTTCATCTAAAAGGATTTTGGTGTCGGCGCGTTTCCCAAGGAGTAATCCAACGGCTCCTAGCATTATGGATTTTCCAGCTCCTGTCTCACCGGTGATGATATTCAGCCTGGGAGATGGAGACATTTCCAATTCCTGGATGAGGGCGTAATTCTTTATCTGGAGCGACTTAATCATAAATGGGTCACAAAGATATCAGAGACTATTCAATCAACGCCTTATATTCGTCAGTTCTTGAAGGATCTATGTTGCTAAGTAAGTTGTAGGCCTGCCTGCGAGTAGCCAGGCTTGATTTTGAGAATAATTGCTGCAGTTCCCCTGATTTGGCATCCATGAAGCTGATGGTAAGAATAGATCTGGGACGTGCCCGATTGGCGCGTTGAATATCGGATAATGCTGCCAATATTGTTTTTTCTGCTTGCTCTCGGTCTTCTGCTATGATGTCGAGCCCATTTCTATGATATTCATACATGGCCTTTCTGATAGGCTCTAGTTGAGGGTTTTGTGCGTTTTCTACCAGCCAGTATCGATTTCTCACACTATTGAATTGTTGCCAACCGGAAAAACTTGTCTGCTGAGCATTGTTGACAATTTTGAATGCACTTTGGAAATATTGAGTGCCTCCGAGATCAGAGAACGTGTCATAGTCAAAGCCAATGATCATGTAAGCATAATATGCCAGCATGGAGGTGATGTTACTGGTAAAGGTGTTTTCATTGAATCGAAGGGGTTGCGATTGCACATATTCAAAATCCCAGTCTCTATCAGCAAAATTCATAACCACAGATTCATAACCTGAGCCATATACGGGTCGGCTAGAGAGTACTTGTACGGAGGCTCTAAATACCCCAATGCTGGGCATTTCGGATATGGTAATAACCAGGTTGCAGCTGATTACTTCTTCTTCTTCGTATACATCGTTCGTCCAAATTGTGGTGTTTAGGAATTGTGCAAACTCTGTTTCCATTTCTGTAAAAATGGCACGTTCCGTCGTTTGTACCTGTTGGGCATTGACAATTACCCGACAGTTGAGTTCTTGAGAAAAAGAAACTGTTGTGATAAAAAGAGCAACGAGTCCGTAAATTTTCATTTAAGCTTTTTTATGACATAATCGACGATATCGCGAGCTACATCGATCTTACTTTTCAACTCAAATTTGTGGGCATTATTGTTCTTATCAAAGAAGGTTACTTTGTTGGTGTCTTGTTGAAATCCAGCTCCAGCATCCTTAAGAGAATTAAGAACAATTAAGTCAAAATTTTTCTTTTGGAGTTTTTCTTTTGCGTTGACTTCCTCATTGTTGGTTTCGAGAGCAAAACCTATATGGAACTGATTCTTTTTCTTCTTACCTAACTCAGACGCTATGTCTGGGTTTTTCACAAGGTTGATCTGGAATGAACTTTCCGTTTTTTTAATCTTTTCCTTCGCAGGTTTATCAGGCCTGTAATCAGAAACTGCTGCTGAAAAAACTACTATGTCCGCATTTGAGTGATGTTTTTCTGTCTCAGCAAGCATTTCATTCGCAGAGCTTACTTTGATGACTTCTCCTTGGGCGGGAAGGTGGGCAGCTGGTCCTGATATCATGATCGTTTGCGCCCCTGCTGCTTGAAAAGCCGCTGCTATAGCTGAGCCCATCTTACCGGAAGAATGATTTCCGATAAACCTGACAGGGTCAATAGCTTCGAATGTGGGACCGGATGTGATTAATACGTTTTTACCTTTCAGTGCTACTGAATCAGCAAACTTTTTTTTTATGACTTCCATCAGTTCTTCTGGCTCAGCCATGCGGCCCTGCCCGGTTAATCCACTTGCCAACTCACCATCTCGTGCTTCCACCACTTCATTTCCAAAAGATTGGAGTCTAGCTAGGTTTTCCTGTGTGGTCGGGTGTTGGTACATGTCGAGATCCATTGCCGGAGCTACTAATACCGGACATTTTGCGGATAGATATGTGGCAAGTAAAAGATTGTCACAGATTCCATTCGCCATTTTACCCAAGGTATTGGCGCTCAGCGGGGCGATGAGCATGAGGTCTGCCCACATCCCCAGCTCCACGTGATTGTGCCATTCTCCGCTGGCACTGTCAAAATATTCGGAATGTACTGGTTTTTTGGAGAGAGTAGCTAATGTCAGAGGCGTAATGAAATTCTTTGCACTCTCAGTCATGATAACTTTCACCTCGGCGCCTTCTTTTACCAAAAGACGCACAAAAAAAGCGGTCTTATAGGCCGCTATTGACCCACAAACCGCTAATAATATTTTCTTACCCGCCAACATGGCGACTAATTTATGCTAAATCCGAGCTAGACTCGTCTTCTTCTTCAGGTAATCTGAAATTAAGCTCGCCATTCAAAAATTCTTCGATTGAAGATGTGGTTGGTTTTGGCATGCGCTCATAAAACTTTGAAATTTCAATTTGCTCTCTGTTTTCAAAGATTTCTTCCAAATTGTCAACGGAAGAAGCAAACTCAGCAAGCTTGGAATTAAGCTCCTCTTTTTGATTGGCGCTGATTTGTCTTGCTCGCTTAGCGATAATTACTAAAGACTCATACAAATTGCCTGTCGGCTCTAAAATGTCCTGGTTGTCTCTGGTAATAAGTGACGAAGTAATGTGCTGCATTTCGTTCTTTTTAATTTGAATCCGCAAATTTAGTTATTTCTTCGATGCTATTGGCATAAAACTTCTCTGCATCTTTCAAAAATTTACTATTCGGGTATTTATCAATAAATTTCAAGTAGTGATCAATCGTCTCTTTATAGCGTTCTTGCTGCCTAGATTTAATACTTTCAGAGGCATAATCATAGGAAGTTTCTATTCGAAGTAGGCTTACTTCTTCATTATAGTCCGAATCTGGATAGTCCTTTGCAAAGTTGTCATATACAATGAGTGCTGACTTATACCTTCTCAACTTATAGTAGAGTTTGCACTGCTCGTAAGCTTTCTTTTCCAACTTTTGCTGCATGTCATCGATGATTCGATCAGCCTCGGGTGCATACTCTGAACTTGGGTAACGGTTGATGAACTTCTGCATAGCCGTAACCGCATCGAAGGTTACTGTCTGATCCAATTGATAGTCTGGAGATTGCAAATACAAGGAATAAGCATTCATGTACGTGGCTTCTATTACATGATCAGATCGGCCATAAATACGCACAAATTCTTCGAAATGGTGAGCACTAAGAATGTACTGTTTTTGATAGTAATAGCTATATGCCAAGTAGAAGCTACCAAGCTCTGCTTCTTCTGTACCTCTTATAATCGGCAGAATATCTTCAAGTAAAAGAATCGTTCGGTGATAATCTGCCTCTTCATAGTAAGCCAGGGCTGCTTCGTACTTTACTTTCCAATCGTCACTCTTTTGAATCTTGCGAAATTTAGTGCAGCCTACTACGGTTGCTGCCAGTATAAGCAAGAAAAATATTCGAAATTCCCTCATAATTTTTTTATAGGACGGCAAAACTAAGGACTTATATCTTAAACATTAACATGCTGCAAATCATTCGTTCTCACCTTTAGGAGATTTTAACATATTATCCTCTCCTGATGGCTTTTCCATATTTAAGGGGATGTCCTTCGGAAGACTTGTTGCTTTCTTCTTCTTTTTTCTGGGCAAAGAGCTGTCAGACATCAAATCGATCAATTGAGGTCTCTGATCTCCCCTCCATTCAAATCCTCCTAATTTTTGAACATCATCTGTCAGTTCATGGGGTGGTATGAATCGGGCTTCTGGTTTAATGTAAAAGGAGATATTGTCAAGTTTTTCATTTTTAAAACGAATGGTCATGTCGCTGCAGAGGATTCTATTCATGCCAAGCGTAAATATATTGGTAGAGTCATCATCATCTAAAACGTAATAGATGCTTTCGCCATTGCCATTGACGTTGATTCTATCTATTTCTGAAGCTTTGAAATAGGCCTTCATTGTTCTGCCCTTTATCTGATTGTAGTTTTGAATGGTATCTTCTGTCGCTAAAAAGGCGCTTTGAAGCAAGGACATATTCTTGATTTCTTTTTCAGTGACTTCCATGACAATGGTATCACCTTCCAACTGGTTGTTTAAATTCCAGAAAATGGGGTCTGAATAAAAGTAGAGAAGAGAGTCTTTTAAGAAATAGGAGGTGGAATCGGCAAGCCCTTGCAAGTTGTTTTTCCAAATTCGAACATTGTGATAAGCTAAAATCCTTTTAGCTGAATCGTATTCACTTTCGATCGAAACCAGCGTGTCAGCGGCTAAATAGAGCGTGTCTGTTTTAAGAAATCGCTTCATCAGGGCTCTTCCATAAACTTTACTTATCCCATTGCTTTTATCATAATAACCATCGTCTCCGGTGATAACTATGTCCTCATTTTTTGCTGTCAGCTTCACATTTCCTTCAGCATCGTAATATTTTCTGAGGTCATCAAAGAAAAGCTCGTCACCTTCCATATAATAATCGATTGTTTCGATGGTGCCGCTTACAAATTCAGATTGATCAATTTGGGTGCGAAAAATACCTCCGTCTGAATGAAGAATGGATTCATCTTCTGTGATAATGGTTGTTTTACCTTCGGTCACTGCAACTTTAGGAAGCGTGTTGTATCTCAGCGTGTCTGATTTTAAAACATAATCTGGAGCTGTAAGCACCACATCGGTATAAAACATGGCGTATTTCTGTACGCCATAGTAATAGCCGCTGTTGCTCGTAAGTAGATTGACAGAATCCTGGAGTTTTCCACCGTTGAAGTAGTTTCCCACTTCTGTATCCATATTATAGTCTAAGAAATCAGTTGTCAGACGTTGGTCTCCTTTGGTGTAAATGACATTCTCGCGTAGTTTAGAAGTTCTGTCTTGCCCGTTGTAGATTAGCTTTCGTGAGGTGATGGTCACAGAATCATCAATGATTCGGACATGACCAAATGCTTCCATCACATTGTCCTTTACGTAGTAATAGGAGCTATCACAGTACATGGTAGAAGTTTTCTGCGCAAAAACGACATTGCCAATTAGGCGTCTGATCTTTTCGCCATTTTTTTGAAATTCAAATAAATCGTCAGCTTTGTACTTGATTCTATCCACTTTTTGAGCTTCTGCACTCATAGCGGTGGTGAGAATCATTAAAACAAATAAGGTTTGGACTAACTTCCACATTCTGCAAAATTAACTGATCAAGACGTGCATTCTTTACAAAAACAGTTCCATGATTTCATTCATGCCAAGCATTTGGTAAAGAAAGGTGAAAAAGTGTTATTGGCTGTAAGTGGAGGACTGGACTCAATGGTGATGGCTCATCTATTTCTTGCCGAAAAAATACCATTTGAGATGGCACATTGCAACTATGGTCTCAGAGGGGATGAGTCTGACGGGGATGAGGCTTTTGTGATGAAATGGGCAGATCAAAACGGCATCAACTGTTTTGTGAAAGCTTTCGACCTCATGGGCTCCATTCAGCTAGAGGCTCGAAAAGCAAGGTATCAATGGTTTGACGAGCTGGTTGCCGAACACAATTTTGACAAAATCGCTACAGCACACCACCTAAATGATTCATTGGAAACCATACTGATCAATCTTTCCAGAGGCACGGGGATCAAAGGAGTTGCCGGGATATCCATGAAAAAAGCCCATATCATCAGGCCAATGCTTTTTGCTGAGAAGCAGCACTTGTATGACTATGCAATGGAGCAAGGGCTTGAATGGAGGGAAGACTCAAGCAATTCCAAAACAGATTATGATCGTAATCTTCTACGGCATGATGTGGTGCCTGAGTTACTCAAGTTGAACCCGTCGTTGTTTAAAAATTTCGGACTTACTATCGAGAGGTTGACCCATGCATCAGCAATTGTCAATGCACGAGTAGATGACATAAGGTCTCAATTTCTTACGCAGAAAGAGAACGGATTTGAGCTGGATTTAAATTGGATCAAGAATTCTTCAGACGAATTGATCCTGGCAGAACTTCTTGCTGTTTTTGATGTCAACTACGTTACGTCCAAAGAGATTTTTGAAGCGCGAGGCAAATCAGGCAAAAGCTTCCCCACGAATGAATGGCTTGTCACGATGGATAGGAATGCACTTTTCATTGGTGCCGTAGATGTCGAGCCTGCCGAGGAAATACTGATTGAAACCTCAGGAGAATATGAGTTAAATGGTCACAGAATTATTGTTGAACTCGTAACCAACGAAGAGGTGGTTTTTGGAGCATCTCATGTGGCGTATTTTGATGCAGATATACTCAAATATCCTTTTCTGATAAGGCCCTGGAGAGAAGGTGATAAATTTCAACCCTTTGGCATGAGGGGTTCAAAAAAGGTTAGCGATTATTTAATCGATGCGAAGATTCCACTTGTTGCCAAGAAAAAAGTATTGGTTTTAGAATGCGAAAGCAGAGTAGCATGGCTAATCAATCGACGCATTTCGGAAGCATTCAAGATTTCTGAGAATACTTCGGAGATCATAAGAATTTCTTTTTTCGAAAAGGAAACGTAACATTTTTGATGCTTGCATCATCGTGAATGTATGCGAAAGATCATCCACACCTTTAAGGCTGCTTTTCATAACGCACGCAGTAATCTTTTTCACACCCTACTTTCGGTTTTAGGGATGGTGATAGGTGTTGGTGCACTTGTTGCGATTTTATCCCTTATCGATGGCATGGAAAAGTATGCACATGATCAAATATCACAGACCACTTCATTGGAAAGTGTTATGATTTCCACCATCACAACCAGCAGAGTGGATAACATCAACGTGAAGAAAACCGACTATCACTATTTTGACTATCCTGTTTTCAAAGAAATGATGGAATACGTGGAGGATGTAGAAGGGTATTTGAGGTATCAGGATTCCGGGTTTATTCAATTGGGCGATACTACAGAGCGGGGAGTATTGCTTACAGGCATAGTTGATGAATGGAATGACCGTTTAAGACAAGTGGCAGGAAGGTTTCTAACAAGAGATGATCTTAAACAGGAATTGAATAATGTAGTAATCTCAAGAGAGCTTGCCATAGCAATGTCAATCGATACACTGGCGTTTGCTGAATCGCACAAAATCACATTTAAAGAAACTGAATATACAATTGTGGGAGTCATTGATTCGCCGGCCACTAATTTGGAGATCTTCTGTCCAATTTCTCTGATATCGGATGAGCAATTGATGGCCAAGCCTCCTGGAGCCGTTCTGGTGTCACCTTCTGTTGTGAAAGTTCCTGAGGTAGAAGGCAAGGTGAGAGAGTTCCTGAAGAAAAAATTTGGCGATGGAGCTGAAGACTTCAGAGTAGTGACGAATGGATTCAGGGTTGAGCAGGCCAATCAAGGCTTCTTGGTGTTCAGGATAATTATGGGATTGATTGTAGGAATATCTGTATTGGTAGGAGGTATCGGCGTGATGAATGTCTTACTTATCTCTGTGACAGAAAGAACAGCTGAAATTGGCGTAAGAAAAGCAGTGGGCGCGAAGCGGAAAGACATTGTGATTCAATTCTTATCAGAATCGCTGAGTATCAGCTTTATTGGAAGCTTTCTGGGCTTAATTCTCGGTGTGTTGTTCACGCTTGTTGCGGTACCAATTGTGAAATACTTGACGAAGATGCCTTTTGAGGCCGCCTATACGCTTGATACCCTTTTTGTGATCATGACCGTGTCAATACTTGTTGGAATTGTATTTGGTACATATCCGGCCATGAAAGCTTCGAAGCTTGATCCTGTTGAAGCAATCCGAAGAGAGTAGTTAGTTTTCCAAAATCTTCCTGAAATCCGAGAGCGCCGCAGTGTTTCCAATCACCGTCATTACGTCACCTAAAAGCAAATGAGTGTCTCCATGCGGAATGAATATTTCATCTTTTCTTCGCTGTATAACGAGCGATCCTGAATGGGGGAATGCAATTTCTTTTACAAGGGTTCTGTGGATTTCTTTTTTTGTGATTTGGATCTCTTCCACCCGATACATACCGAAACTCTCTTGCACAGTTCCGACAGAGTTTGGTCGGGTCACCATTCCTTCAATGTGACTTGCAAGAACTTCATCATGGTCTACTATTTTCAGATCACCTTGCGGATCTATTAAGTCGTGAGATGCAGCTTGCTTACGCGTGATAATCTTTTTGTGATTTAACTCATTTTTGATAAACCGCGTGATTTCCAGATTCAACACGCGCGATTCCATCAATACAATGATCAGGTCGGTTGGTCGGAAGTGGAGTGTGTTCAGAAATTGGGTGTCGATTTTTTCAACGTCTATGTGCTTAATCGCCTTTCTGTCAAACTCAGGAACGATATCTTTATTTTGAAGGTAGGTGATTGAAGATGAATCGTGCAGATGAAGCCTTTCCGCTAAAAATAGACTTGCCCTGCTTCCTCCGAATATATAAATCCCATGATGTTCCTCTTTTTCCTCGTTAAATAGTTGGTAGACAAAGGGAGAAATGAGACTCACGAGTATGGAAGACGCAACGATGCCTGCATTGTCAGCTGTGGTGATCACGCCAAGCGATAATCCTACCTGGGCTGCTGCAATGGTTAGTCCCATTCGAGCAGTATTCAGCACCCCACCAGCAATCGCTTTTTTAATCCCGAAAATGCGGGTCATGATAAGGGAAGGAATTATTTGAATGAAGTAGAAACTGAATATCAACGTGAGGATCAATGGAATGGATTCCTGGAAATTGGTCAGGGCAGAAAGGTCCAGGTTGACACCTACCATAATGAAGAAAATGGGAATGAAGAATCCATAACTCATACCATCCAGCTTAAAAAGCAATGCTGAACGTTCCTTGCTCACAAACATGCTTAAGAGTGCTCCTGCAAAGAAGGCTCCCATCACATATTCGGTGTCAATCACATGGGCAACTACGACGAATAGTAGAAGTAATACCACTGCACCTCTTACTCTGATCTGACTGGCTGCATGTTCCAACGTATACAGCAGTTTTTGAAATGCACGAACTTTCAGCAATTTCTTTCCTAGAATGTACGTCACCACAAAGACTAGAAAAATGACTGAAAAAAGAAGGAGTTCTACTTGAAAGCCATTCTTCAGGACGCCTGAGTAAATGGTTATCAGGATGATACTCATCACTGTGGCGATGGCTCCCTGCATTAAAAGCACCTGGCCAAACCTGCGTGTTAATTCCCCTTCTGCTTTCAAGATAGGTACTGTGATACTCACAGCGACTGTTGGAAGTATGAGGGTATAAAAGACAATGTCAATTGTAATGAATTGATTGATGAGCCATGCAACTGGCAAGGAGAGCAGGAGGGATCCGAAATAGATGATGACCGCCATGATCAGGGTGTTGCTGACCATATCAAACATTTTAAACTTTCTCGGAAATGACGAGATGATTTTGTTGATGTCGATCTCTAACCCTGCGAGGAAAATGAGGATCAGAAAGCCAGTCTGAGCAAGAAAATCCATGTATGGAGTTTCCGTCATGAGATCCAGAACATACGGTCCGATGACTACCCCTAAAATGATTTTCACGACTACTGCCGGCACCTTTGATATCTCCAACCAGGAGAGGAAAAGAGGCACTAGCCATGCGATGATGAAAATAATAAAAAGAGGTCCGTAATTAATATCCATAGCTGAGTTGCAGTAGCGCGCAACCGGCAAAATAATTAATTATTAAGGAAGTACTCAATCTGAATGAAAATCAGCAAAGAAAGTGGCTAAATCAATTATCCCAGATAGGCAAAGCCATGTAGAAAGTCGTACCGTTTCCTACTTCACTTTCGCAGCGAATTTCACCATTCATGGCTTCTATGTATTTCTGCGAAATGGTAAGTCCTAGACCAGTGGATTCTAAGTCCCCGTTTTTTAATGGTCTAAAGGTCTCGAATAGATAAGTGAGGTCTTCTTTGTCCATACCAGGACCTTCATCCCGAACGAATATTTCATAAGATTCATCACTTTTTTGTGCACCTAAGTAGATGGTGGAAGCTTCAGGCGAATACTTCACCGCATTGTACAAGACATTTTCAATAGCCTGGGTGAGGTAGATTTTGTCTCCACGGATAAACGACTCATCCGGGATGTGCGTAAGGTCAAATGATATTTTTTTCTCTGATGCAGACAAGCTTTGTGATTGCACATTGTCTTCGAGTACATCACGAATGTCCAGCTTTTCCTGAACTACATTCAGTTTCCTGCTTTCAATGGCGCCAGCATCCAAGATCTTGTGAACCATGTCACGGTATCCTTTGGAAGACTTCTTAAGTACGCTTACCAGGTGATTGAAATCTTCTGGTAATTTGTCTTCATACTGCTCCAAAATTTGAGATAACGAGCTTAAATCATTGATGGGCTTTTTTAAATCATGCGCCACCATACTCATCATTAGATTTTTCTCTTTGTTTACTGCCGACAATTCTTCATTCTTGATAGACAGGTTGTTGCCCTGCTTTTCAATTTTTTCTTTTTGCCTATTGATTTGTTGATTTTGCTCCGCGAGAAGTATGTTTTTCTTCTTTTTTTGCCTGTATTGGATATAAAGCACAATTAGGAAAGTAAGGGTCAGTCCTATGATTACGATTAATCCAATTCTGAGCAGTCGCTCTTTTTCGAGCTGCGCTTTTTGTTCTCTTAGCGTAACCTCGTTCAACTTGAGTTGAAGCTGCTGGCGTTCAGCGATTTCCTGAGCTCTGTGCAATGAATCCTGAGCTACTTGTAGTTGAATGTTCCTGTTTTGGAGCGCTTGGTCAGTTTTAGCTTTTTCGGTAGCTATAGCAGCTACTTTTTGCTGTGATTCAGATTGAACTTTCTTGGCTTGCTCATCACGCAGAAACTTGTCCACTGTGGAGTACAAGTCGAAATATTCTATTGATTTTTCCGAATTACCCAGCTCTTGATAACATTCGTAGAGAATGCCATAACATCTTTTTGTCAGATTGATGTTTTCAAGTTCCTGCGCAATGTCCAATGCTTCGGTTGCAAAATCAATTGCTGCCTGATTTCTACCTAAGCTCTGACTCACCGACGCAGCGTTTATGAGTCCGGAAAGGACATAGTTTTTTTGATTTAATTCTTTGGCAAGTACAATGCCTTGGTCAAACGACTCCAGCGCTTCTTCATACTGCTCATTGTCAATCCGTACAAGTCCCAGATTGAAATACGCGCTTTTGATACCATTATTGTTTCCTACTTTTTGGTTGTAGGAAATTGATTTTTCAAAAAATGATATTGATTCATCAAATTTTCTATTGTTCCAATAGATATAGGCAATTTTCCCACACACACCAGCGGCATTGTCATACTTTCCTTCATCAAGTGCCATTTGAAGAGCCTGCTCATATTGATCTACCTGATTGGCAGCATCCTCGTTCAGTTCTTGGGCGGCGATGTAGGTGGCGATGTATAAGAAAGCCACGAATAAAAATGCGGACTTACTCATATTAAGCATGGGGTAAATTTAATACCATCATTCGACGTAGAATACAATTTCTTCTTGATTTTCATTTCCGAGCTTGTCAACAACGGACACATTGATCCGGTAAAGTGTGTTTTTTCTGAAACTTTCAATCAAACTGCGATATGGAAGCATGGTGCCATCATTTATCTGATAGCTGATTTTGTCTAAGCCAGCACCTTTGTCCGTTGAGGAAAGAAACAATACCACATGAGGTGGGTAGATATTCACATTTTCTCCGTCTACATCTTTTGTTTTGCTGCTGTTGATGCTAAACCTGTTGTAGACTTCTGGTCCTTCATTGTCAACAATGCAGACCATTTTTTCTGTGCTGGAGTTAGATAAGTTATCGTATCCATTATATGTAATGGCATGAAAACCACTTTTTTCGATACTAAACGGCTCAGTGTATGTGCTTGATGCCCCATTGTCGATTTGATAATCTATCTCTTTGAATCCTGAATCATTGTCAGTTCCTCTCAGGTTGATACGCGTATCCTTAGAAATGTAAATGGTATCCTTTACCGTAAAAGAAGGTCCGGTCACGGAATGGCGAAGACTTGGCCCAGCCAAATCAACATAACTGAGCAAGTTGTTTTTATCTGAAAATTCAGTGGTTCTGGTTCGGTTGTTCACATTGTCCATTACCAAGACTTCTATGTTTAGATTTCCAGGCTCAGTTAGATAAAATGGATTTTCATACAATTTGAACTCTCCTCCATTTACGGAGTATCTAATTTCTTTTACGCCAGCCTTGTTGTCCATTGCCACCAACTTCAATTTGGTTCTTCCAGAATAGTACTCTTTGCCATTGGCAATGAAAGTGTTACCAATGATTTCGTCGATTACTCTTGGTGCTGACTTGTCTAAAAAGAAATCATAGGTTTTCTTTTCTTCATTATTATCTACATCGTCAACTGAGAAATACGAAATGGAGTGTTCTCCTTCGCTTAGATTGGCAATTGATATCGGTCTTGAATACACGTAGGTTTTTCCACCGTCCAGGGTATAGAAAATTTTAGTTTTTTCGGATGTGTTGTCTTTGGCATCCAGAAGGATGGCAGACCTTTCAGATAAAACATTTTCTGAGAGGTCACCGTCTATGGCCAGTGAGCTTACAGGAGCTGAATTATCAATCAAAATCAAGGCTGTGGATACTTCCTCAGAATTGCCAACATTGTCTACAGAATAGTACTTGATTGAAGTCGATTTTTCATTACTGAAATTGATAGGTTCCGCATATTTCGTGAAAGGGCCATTATCAATGGAATAGTAGGTTGCTTCAATTCCTGAAGTTTCATCAGTGACGGAAAATGATACGTTACCCGCTTGCATCACAACTTTTTCTTCAATGTTTGCCAAGCTCTCAGAGTTGAAATTGATTGTGGTTTTTGGTGGCTTGCTGTCGGCGTAAAGTTCAAAAATGACTTCAGCTTTTGGATATACAACCTCTTTTGTTTCAGGATCTACCTGCCATGGGGAGCGGATGGTATTGTAGCCTTCTGAATCAAGATACATCGGACTGCTATAGGTAGGGTTTTTGCCTTCTAATATTTCGCTATCACTTCCTTCTCGATCTGTTGAGATACTTAAGTAAACCGGGAGATCTTTATTTACATATACTTTCCCTTCCGAATTTTTGTAAATCTTTTTCTCGTGCATGGGGCTTTCTTGTGAAAACAATTCGAGGGTAAGTAGTGTCAGTATTGACAGGCTGATGATTCTGAAACTCATGGTTAATTTTGGTTATTTAGTGGTATTCATTCACTAATATATACAGGAGAGGAGGCCTTCGTTTTTTTTATAAGACGGATTGAAAGACCGCATCGACCCAATAGGGGAATATTACGACAAAGGGTATGTGTGACTACCCCAAAATTTCTTTAACTCTCCCAACAATTCCGTCATCCAGCATTACTTTGATTCCATGTGGATGATCGGATGATTTGGTAAGGATTCGTTTCACGATCCCTTCAGTGAGTTCGCCCGAACGCTGATGGTGTTTTTGGACCACAGCTACTTCAGATCCAACGTGGATGTTGCTTCTTTTTGTACCGTCCATCAAGCCTTGGTTCTCATTTGGATCAACTTATAAGCTGAAAAAATCACCCATACAAAGTTGACTGCCACAAAAGGAAAAGCTCCATTCGAATAGGCATTGTACAAAAGTAAAAGTGAGCCAATTAGATTCAGAAAGAGGTAGGCATTGGAATCTGCGTGGATTTTCTGAAATAGATTTAACGCAAAACCAATGAGTAAGCAGGCGGCTCCCAGCCATCCAATGAGTTCTAATGTGGACATAAGCGAATCGTTGAATGGCGAAAGTAGGCCGCTTTTTTGGAATTATACTTACTCGTCCTTCAAGTATTGAACAGGATTGGTCCTTACCACTTTGAAAACCTGCGAAAAAATAGCAATCAAAGCGATTGTTATTGTAATCGCGATGGTAAGCCCTATGATTCCAATCCCCAGATCCACATGATAAGGATAGTTTTCCAGCCACTTATTGATCAATAGGTTGCCAATGAGCAGTCCGCCAGTCAGCCCGATGGTGATGATGAGCAGAAACTTCTTGGTAAATACCCTGTAAAGACTTCCTGAAGTTGCCCCAAGCACCTTTCGGATACTTATTTCTTTCAATCGTTGATTGAGCTGTAGACCGACAATTCCTAAGAGACCCATTGCAGCCAAGAAGATGGAAACGAAACAACCGGTTGCCAATAATTGCATCATGCGTTGTTCTTGACGATATGCCTGCATGTATACTTCTTCTAGGAAGTTGAACTCAAAAGGGAATGGATCAAAGTGCCTTGCCCATACTGCCTCAAACTTTTCTTGATTGAACACCGTCCCCTCGCTGAGCTTTAGGTAGACAGACTGTAAAGGGTATGCATTTGCTTGATAGATTACCAGGGGGTCTACGGCATTTTTGGCCGACTCAAAATGATAATCTTCGACAATTCCGATGATTTTTGGGTTTTTCAAATCACCATATTCAAAAGGAACTATTTCACCGATTGGATTTTCAAGGCCTATTTTGGCAACAAAAGCTTCGTTCACTAAAATAGCTTGAGTGGCGTCAGAGCCAATGTTTGGATCGAAATTTCTGCCCTTTATAATATTGATGCCTAGCAGATTCATCAAATCATTGTGTATGCGTAAATGGCGAACATCAAATTGAGTTTCACCCTTCATTCGGGTGCCGTTGTAGCTAGAAATAGCTGCCACGCTTGCTACTTCTGGCATTTGCGACAGTTCATGTACAAATGGGGTTATTTGGCTTTCCTCCGCCTGGATGTAGTCCATGTATATCACATTCTCATGATCAATCTTGGTATCAAAAGTCGTGAGGTATTGAATTTGATTCTTCATGGTGAGCATCCCTGCGACCAACACCGTGGCAATGATAAACTGCAAGCCCAGCAGCGATTGAGTAATCCATTTGCTGGACTTAATTTTTTGTTCACCTTTCAGGCTTTTAATGATTTTAAACCTGGAAAGCACGGAAGCAGGGTAGGTACCACTGATGAAAGCAACTCCTATTAATATGCCAAACGCTCCTAAAATGAAATTCCATTCGGCGAGATAGGACAGATCGTAATCTTTTCGCACAAAGGATGAAAAACCAGGGAGGAGGAATATCATGAGGATCAGCGCAAGGCCTCCGGAAAGTAGTGAAGACATGAAAGACTCGGTAATAAGTTGACTGAAAATACTTCTTTTTTCAGCACCAATGACCTTCCTCAGTGCCACTTCTCTTGCACGATTAATGTATAGCGAGATATTGAAATTGGAATAGTTGATCATGGAAATAACCAAACAGATGAGTCCGATTCCAGCAAAAAGTTTGATCATGGCTGTGCTGCCACCTCGCGAGATGCCATTGTAGTGTCCATATTTTTTGTTGAGATGGATTTCAGTAATTGGTTGAAGTATGATTTTGACTGTGGCATCATCTACATCTGGTTCATTTTCCTGATGCAGAACATTCATTTTTTCTTCAGCCACCGCGAGAGCCGCAGGGTCTTTAAGCTTTACCAACGTGTTCATGTTTATGTCATACCAGGTTGTTAGCCTTCGCTCAGGTGCGTTTACCAGGTAGTTGGTGTAGGACATGATGAGGTCTCTGCGTACCGATGTGTTTTCCGGGATGTCTTTGTAGACCCCACGCACGATGAAGTCTTCAAAAGCTTCACCTCTGATGAGTGAAATGATTGAGCCAACCGCTTTTCCACGAAGATCCAGTTTACCTGCGAGGCTCTCAGAGATGATGACATCATCAGGTTGGTCAAAGGTGGCGGCCGTGCCTTCAAGAAATTCAAGGTCGAGAAAATTCACCATGGCTAAATCTGCCAGTATGAATGATTGTCCGACAGCTTCTTCTCCTTTCCTTATCAAGCCGTAATCCGACTTGAACCTGGCAATGCTTTCGATCTCAGGTATTTTCTCCTGGAATTGAACGGACATTAGGTTCGAACTCCCTCCGATGTAATGGATGTCGTCTCCTCGTTGAAAGTCAGAGACAATCCGATAGACCCTTTCGTAATCTGGCAAATGCCTATCGTAACTCATCTCATCATTGGCGTACAAATAAGCTAGCCAGCAAAAAGATAAGCCGAGCGAGAGGCCAAGAATATTTAGGCCAGAATAGAGTTTGTGTTTCTTGAGAAACCTCCAGCCAGTCTTAAGATAGTTTTGATACATCATGAGATATTGATTTAGATAGTTAGTAGGTCTGAGAGTAGAAAATCGAAGAAATCGGATTACTTCGAAGACGAAGAGAAATTTAGCACGCGTTATTCCCCGTTGCTTTACTCTCCAATGAAAGGCTTCATGCAAGTCTCCCTGGATTTCTTCCAGCAGATGAGGAGCACAAAGTCTCTTAATTAACCAATCTGCCCATTTGGGCGGGTTATATGTGGACATATTGAAGGGATGGTTTAGTGACACCTTTCCATAATTTCGCTTTTGCTTCATTCAACTCACTTATGAGGCTGTAGGCTTTTGGTGTGGCCCAGTAAATACGCTTCCTTCTTCCGCCTCGTTCTGAGGTAGGTTCACCAAATTCGGATCGGACCCAGCCTTTCTTTTCCATTCGCTTAAGCACCACATGGATAGCAGGAATAGAAATGTTTTTGCTCAGTGCGCCCTCGTATTCTTTGGCGATATCTACACTATTGATTTTCTCATTGCCGAGTAAAATCATCAATACAATTTCTTCTAGTGATCCGATTGATTCCATTAGATTAATAAATGTTTAAGTTATGGATACGAATATGATTAATAAATGTTTAAGTAATGTAAAAACTCGGATAGAAATATGAAGGGAAGAAGCAAGAGCGCAAAGAGGATTAATCTTTCAGATACTACTTCAACGGAAAATTGGAAAAAGAATTCGTTCGCTGAGAGAATCTAAAGAAATCAAGAACTATGAAAAGTTTACGATTCAAAATGGATTTAGCCCATCACATTATTGGCATATCGAGCAAGGAGAAGTTAACCTGCTTTGAAAACGTTTGCTAGAGTTTTAAACTCCCTCGATACGAAAATTGAAGACTTCTTTGGGCTTGATGCCTGATCATTGACAGGTGACATCTATGTTCTCGCATATGAGTCGTTTTTAATGACTTATGGACATTGTTGGCTTTAGTTTTTTGCAAATTCTATTAGTGGTTCTACATTCCCATTATCGGCTTCCTTCAAGGCATTTATATATTCCTTCCTAGTTTCATCCTCTTTAACCATATTTGATTGATGCCAAGCAAATAAATCTTCATCAAAAATAGACTCCATAATGATATCAGCCATCATTCTGGAATGTCTTCCATTGCCATTCGGGAAACAGTGAATTGAAACTATTCGATGTTTAAACCTTATGGCTATTTCATCTGGGGAATAGGTGTTATTTTCAATCCAATATTTCGTGTCTTCCAGCAAGTTTTTTAATTCAATTCCTATTCGGATCCATGAGATGCCGATGTTTTTTTCAGATTTACGGAATTCTCCAGCCCACTTCCATACATCGCCATACATTTTTTTGTGTAAACCTTTCACAAAGTTTTCAGTCAATATTTTCTCAGGATTTAGTTTAGCATGGATAGTCCATTCTACGGCTTTTTCAATGTTTAACTGCTCAAATTCATCCAGTTCTCCTTGAGTTGTAATCGACTTGATTTTTAGGCCTTCCTTTTCTTCATCATCTAAGGGGGTCTGTCCACCTTCATGTTTTAGCTCTAATCCCATAGAGATTTTCTTACCTCTCTTTTTATTTCATAAGCAAGGTCTTTAATTGTTTCATTTATCTTTTCATCTCCAATTCCTTGATTCTCTAATTTCATATTTTGATTGGTTCTCATGACTATTTTTCGAGCCAACTTTTCTGATTGTACACTAATTAAATTATCAATGGATCCCTTATTTGGAACAAACCCATAAACAAATTTCATATCCAATGCTTGACCCACATCCCTCATTTTGTTAATGGTTATTTGACCTGAAGCTTCTCGTTCCTCAATCTTTTGTATAGCTCCTTTTGTCATTTTAAGTTTGGTTCCTAACTGGTCCCGAGTCATATTAAGACTGGTTCGAATAGCATTTACCCATCCCTTGGATGGGACCAGTACCATTGCTGAATTTTTAAAATTCTCCAATTTTTGATCCAACTGTTCTATCAGAAGTTGTTTCTTGTTTCTCATCGTTCTTTAAATAAAATACGTATTAGTATAAAATTTTATATAAAAGTATACAAATATGTATAATAAAAATATATAAAAACATACAAATAAGTATTCTTTAATTACTGAAAACTGCTTTTGAAACTATTCTGTGGTGGAAACTTCATCCAGAAAGTCAAACAGGAACTTCATGTCTTCAATGAATTCGCCATAGTCAGAGGGTAATTCTTCATGCTCGTTTGTCAAATAGTAAAGAAGCAAACTTCTGAGCCGTCTCCTGAACTTAGGAATCTCAACCAGTCCTAAGAAGTCGTCAAAAGCAGAAATTGATTTGGGCGTTGCGAAGACAGGTTTGGTTCCACTAGAGTCTACCTTTGAGTTCTTATGGCGAATTCAGAGAACCCAAATAATGCACTTGAACTTCAAAGAAAGATTGGAAAAGGAATTCGCTCACTTAGAGAGTCTAAGGGAATCAAGAACTACGAAAAGTTTGCGATCCAAAATGGTTTCAGTAGATCACACTATTGGAATATAGAGCAAGGAGAAGTCAATCTGACTTTAAAAACGTTGACGAGAATTCTCAACTCACTTGACACAAAAATGGAGGACTTCTTTGGGGAACTTGATGCCTGATGATCTGGCTCCATGGCATCTAACTACTAGCTAGCAGGAGTGCGCCCGAACTAGCAGAAAGACACGAAGATAGCGCAGCTACCCAACACCCACAACGGCATCTACGAAGAAGTGCATTCAGAAGATCAAATCCAGAAGCAAGACAGTTGCTAAGAGAGAAGATGCTTGCAGAACCTGCCTGCCGGCAGGCAGGTGGGTAGCGGAGCGGTGAAGATCAGATGAAATTTGTAGAAAGCACTCAGGCGCATTCGTGCTAGCAACTGTTACCAATAGTCATAGCCTAATCAAATCCACGCAATGTTTCGATTCGGTCCTGTCTTCCAATTATCGTCATGATTTCAGCTACGCCACTATTAACTCGATAAAAAATTGTATCAACACCACAAACACATTTTCTATATCCTGATTTAATGAAGTCGACAGACTCAAAAGCATATGGTCGTTCTGCTATTAGTTCGAATTTGTCGAAGAAAGCGTTGAAATACTTATCTGCTTGCTCGGGTCCAAATTTTTCGTCTCCATATCGATGAATTCTTATCAAGTCCTCCTTGGCTATGTTACTGATTCTATATTCAGCCATTATTGAGATTTTGCTTGTCTAAGAATATCAGCTCTGGAGTCGTTAGTGAAGCCTGATTTTTCTGCTTTCTCTAACTTCATTCGGATATAGTCAATTTCTTGTTGTTGTTTTCTTGCTTGACGAATTAGGTCGTTTACAAGTTCACTTTTACTAGAATATTCTCGACTTTCAATTTGAGCTTTTAACCATTCGTCATTTGGTTCTGTGAAAGATATACTTTGTCGTCCCATAATTATACTTTGGTGCAAATTTACACCAAGTTGTTGTTAATTCAGCCATATGGAGTTACTGAAGAACGATTATTGATAACGTCCATGTATGAGGCGTGTGCTCACACTTGGATCGAAGTAGCAAAATAGTGAAATCTGCCGGTGCTTCCAAAGTATCAGAAAGCACTGCGCTTAGAAAAATGAAAACTCCTGCGAACTATACTCTATAGAAGCACAAAACTTTCCTCAGCGGGAGATTCACGGTGATGTTTGCAAGAAAGTTTGCTAGAAGCACTCAAGCACATGCCTCATACATATTGTTGGGCTGTCGTCACTTTTTCTATTGTTTCTAGTTCGTCAGTCTTCGTTCCAAGTTCCTCTTCAATATCATAATCATCTTGAAGACCAAGCCAGAATTTCGGAGTTGTTCCGAAGTACTTACTCAATCTTAAAGCTGTGTCAGCAGTTACACGTCTATTCTTTTTTAGTATTTCGCTCACTCTTGTTTGGGGAATATGCAAATCCTTGGATAATCGATAAGCAGAAATTCCCATAGGTCGCAAAAATTCCTCTGATAAAACTTCGCCTGGATGTATGTTCGGTAGCTTTTCCATATTCTTCATTTTTCTAGTGATAATCAATTATTTCAACGTTGTTAGCATTTCCATCTTCCCATTGGAAAATAATTCGCCATTGGTCGTTAATTCGGATGCTGTAGAAGTCTTTTAAGTTTCCACTTAGTTTCTCAAGTCGGTTGGATGGTGGAATTCTTAAGTCGGAAATGTTTTGAGAGTTGTTTAACATTCTCAATTTTCTTCGTCCGGCAGTTTGTATTTCAAAGGGCCACTTTCGTACTCGTTCTCCGTTCCATACTTTTTCAGTTTCCTTAGATCCAAAAGATAAAATCATACTAACTCCATGCGTTACTAACGTTAAAGGTAGGTAAAAAGTTATTGTTTAAGAAAATCATCTTGGTTTCGGGGAGAGGAGATGCAGCCCAACTATAATGTAAACACCACAAACCCGTGCAAATAATTGTTTTACACAATCCATAACGTTCAAATGGAAAACTAAGAGTTTTCATATTCAGAACATAACGGTTCTTAAAAATCCTCAGCTTAACGTCTGCGGCTCCACCATCACCACTTCTTCTTTTTCTACAATCACCTGGCCTGCAGGCGTGCCTTTCATCTTCCGGACGAATTTCTTCTGTGTATAAATCACCGGGCAGAGGGTGTCTGTTTTGCGCTTGGAGTTGGCTGCTGCCAGAGCGGCCGCTTTTTCGATGATGTGATCGGGATAGTTTTGTCCCGGCTTTTGTCGCACAACCACGTGCGAACCGGCTACATCTTTTGCATGGAGCCAAAGGTCATTCTTATTTGCGACTTTCAGCGTGAGTTCATCGTTGGCTTTGGCGTGCTTGCCAAGCAAAATTTGCCAGCCGTCAACTTCAAACGTGTGATACGGAAGGATTTCTTCCTTTACGGCATCTTTCTTAGTCAGGCCATGATCCTTGAAATATTTTCTGAGTTCCTTGGTATCTTCAATGTCCTGAATGTGCAGAATTTGTCTACTTAACTTCTCAATGAGGGCTTCTTTGGCCGAAATGTTTTCTTTCAAAGCGTCAATTTCCTGGTGCCTGTTTTTTGATTTCCGATACAGGTTTTCAGCGTTTTTCTGTGGGCTTAGCTCGCGATTGAGCTTTATCTCTATGGGCTGATCGGTATAAAAGTCATGGAGCACGGCTTTGGAAAGGCCTGTTTGTAAGCTATTCAGGTTGGCCATGAGGATGTTGGCGACTTCCTCCGGACTTCTTGCATTTGCTACTTGCGCCAGCTTGCTTTTGGTTTTGAAAATGTAATTTTCTGATTTTTTTATTCGCTGTTTGAGCTTATTGATGCCCTCCGTTTTTTCTTTTTCAAAATAGAAACTGCGTACGGTTTTATGGTAAAGGCTATTGCATGCGGCTATTGCGCTTTCTGTTTTTTCAGGACTTTCCTTGATCAAGCTGAGTGACGGATCATCGTGCAGGAAAATCTCCTTTCCATCGAGTTGAGTGAGTAGTTGTTGGAATAATCTCCACTTGCGCTCATCCGGTTGACCATAAAATTCGCTTTGTTCCAAAACGATTTTTACCTCTTTGCCCAGAGCCGGGATAAGCATCATCGGATCGTATGCGCTGGAAACAAATTGCTGCTCAGTAACGGATATCTTTTTATGAAGGTCTGCAGGATTGATTTCTAAATCCTGATGTAAGTTTTTCCGGAAGAGTTTGACAATTTCGCCACCTGCGGAAAGCAAAATATTTGCCCTTCGTGCATGCATCTTGAAGATGAGCGCTTGCTGATTAAAAGTTATCTGAAATGATCGCTCATAGCTAAAGACAGACACCCCTGTTACGACCTGGTCGAGCAATTCAGGAAACAAATCCACACTGTTTTTCCCTGCACGCGCAAAATCATCAGGAAAGGAGAGGAGTGATACGTTAGGATCAAGAGTTGCTCGGATGTAAAATTCCCTCTCTCCATCACCAAATCCGAGAATCAACTCATCCTTGTTTTGCGAAAAGCATTCGAGTAAGGTCAACCCGATAAGTTCTTTTGCTAGTTCAGGGGTAAGGCGCTTTAGAAAAAAGTAGTTATGAAACATGCGGATTTATAGATATCAAGTTCCTGTAGCTTTTTATGGCATGAAAGTAACTAGAAACCGGCAACTAGATCACTAGTTGCAACCCATCCCAGGCTAGCTCAACGTTCTCCGGCAATTCATTGGACACCTCCATGTGTAGGCCCAGTCGATGGCTGATGTGAGTGAGATACCCTTTTTCTGGATTCAATTCCTGCATGAGGCTCACGGCTTCATCAAGTGTGAAGTGACTGATGTGATTTTCTTTTTGAAGGGCATTGAGTACGATTACTTTGGAGCCCTTTATCTTTTCTTTCTCCTCCTCAGAAATGTGATTTGCATCCGTGATGTAGGTGAAATCGCCAAATCGAAAGCCATATACAGGAAGCTTGTGATGCATAACTTCAATAGGAATGATTGATTGACCTTGCACTTCGAAGGGTTCTCCGGTGAGTGTGTTGAGGGCTACCTTTGGAATGCCAGGGTATTGACTTTCAGAAAAGATGTAGGAGAATTCCTGCTTCAGCTGATCTTGTACTTCCGTCCTCGCATAGATCGGCATATCTTTTTTCTGAAGGAAGTTGTAGCTCCGGATGTCATCCATGCCAGCGGTATGATCTTTATGTGCGTGCGTAAAAAGTACGGCATCCAGCTGATCGATTCGCGCTCTAAGCATTTGCTGACGAAAATCGGGTCCTGTATCCACTACGATGTTTACGCCGTTTAGCTCAACGAAAATGGAGGAACGCAGGCGGTTGTCTCGGTAGTCTACGGATATGCAAACATCACATTTGCATCCAATGACGGGTACACCTTGTGAGGTGCCTGTGCCGAGGAAAACAATCCTCACAGCTGCAGCTGATTATTGGTTATTTCTGCGTAGAGTTTTTTGTTGTTATCGCTGAGTTTAGCGCTATCTACTTTGATGGATCGAATGATTTCAATCAAGCTATTCACCTTTCCTTCCAGGGCAAAAAATTTATTTATTACTGCAACTTTGCTTTCATTGAGTATACAATATCCTGATTGGAAGTTTCCTTTTTCGTACCGAAGTATATAGTCTGTTTCAGACATAATATCTTCCAGCTTGTTCAAAAAATGGTTGGTATACTTAATTGTCATCCGTATATTTTTTCACCATCTCAACTACCGAATCATAGTTGAGCGGCTTAGGAATGAACGCATTGATTCCTACCTCTTCAAAATCATCCATCGAGTAGTTATTTGCATTTCCTGTGATTGCCACTATTGGAATTTTTTGATTATTCCCGGCTGTGCTGCGGATTTGTTTAGCACATTCCATTCCATCCATTACGGGCATGTGAATGTCAAGCAGTACGAGTCCAAATTTTTCTTTGGCGAGCAGATCCAAGACCTGTTGTCCATTTTTCACAGAAGAGATTTCATAGTTCAGCTGTGAAAGTATCTTTTTCGTAAGATTTTGAATTACACTGCTGTCTTCGGCTACAATTATTTTTTTACTCATCTGTGACTAATAGGTTTTGGCTACTCTCTTTGAACTCCTGAAACAGTGCCTTCAAGTCTTGCACTTTGCTCTCCAGTTCCTCAAATTTATTTTCTTTTAACCTTTTTTCAATGTCGGCGGCTTGTTTAGATAACTTTTCTACACCTAATGTGCCTGAATTGCCTTTAAGCGTATGAAGTTCACCCCGCATTTTCTCATAATCTTTCACTTTCAAATATTTTTCGGTGTTTTTTACCAGCTGCACTGCCTCTTCTTCAAACTCCAATAGTGTTGCTTCTATCAGCTCCTGACCACCAAATTTGGCAAGCTGATTAAGTGTGTTTTGATTAATGACAAGATCTTCTGCCTTCTCAACAATGGAATCGATGGAAACCTCTATTGGCTTAAAGTCTACCCACTTTTTAATTTTATCAATGAGCATTTCCGCTTTTATTGGCTTTGCAAGGTAATCGTCTAAGCCAGCGTTGAGAAAGCGTTCGCGATCTTCTTCCATCGAGTAGGCCGTCATTGCTATGATCGGTGTATTGCCTCCAAATTCAAGTTTTCTCACTTCCTGTGTTGCTTTTATACCATCCATTTTTGGCATTTGAATATCCATGAAGATGAGGTCGTAATTTTCTTCCTTCACCTTTTCAATGGCGTGAAACCCGTCGTATGCCTCGTCGATCTGGCAACCTGATTTAATCATGATGCTACTTGCCACCTTCCGATTCACGTCATTATCGTCAACCAAAAGAATTTTGGGCTGCTTACCAGTAAACTCTTTAGTAAAAGGTTTGTCCGGTTGTATGGTTTCAACCTCACTTTGAGATACTTCTTGACCCATAAAGGTGAACCAAAAAGTGCTACCCAGTCCAGGAGTTGACACTACCCCGATTTCACCTCGCATGGATTTCACCAACTCCCGCGAAATAGCGAGACCAAGCCCCGTCCCTCCAAAATTCTTGGAACTACTGTTGTCCAGTTGATGAAAGCTTTGGAAGAGGCTCTTTTGATCCTCCTCCGATATGCCGATTCCTGAATCCTTGATGGTGACCTTAAACACAAACTGCTTGCCGCGTTTTTTCACCAGACGTATGCTCATGTTGATGTTTCCCTTGCTTTCACTGAATTTAATTGCATTGGAAGTTAGGTTCGAAAGAACCTGAATGAGTCGGGTTTCATCGCCAAGTATCCAATCCGGGATTTTTTCGTCTATGTGGTAGTAAAGGTTATTGTCTTTGGATGAAGCTTGCTGAGAAAATAGATCGTAGACCTTTTCAATGGTTTTTACCAAATGAAGTGGCTGTTGTCTTAGGTCCATTTTTCCTGCCTCTATCTTCGATAGGTCCAGAATGTCGTTGAGGATGTTGAGTAACGTTTGCGATGATTTATTGATGGTCTTCACATACTCGGATTGCTCACCATCCAGGCTGGTACTGGCCAAAAGGTCGATCATCCCAATGATCCCGTTCATCGGGGTTCGTATTTCATGACTCATGTTTGCTAGAAACCGCTCTTTGATCTTTAGGGATCTCTCCGCCATTTCTTTGGCACGCTTAAGCTCATCGTTGGTCTTCTTGAGCTGAGAGATGTCTCTCGCTACGCCCTCAATTTCATCTGTGCCGTCATCCTTGTTGATGAGCCGGATGTTGAAGAAGAATTGCAACCTCTTACCATCGGCTGTCTTGAGCGTACCCTCGACGTTTTGTATTTTATTCTCTTTGTTAATCCGTCTTCCAATCTCCAGTATTTGTGGAGCTCTTACCGCATAATCCAGGACATTGGTGTTGATCACTTTTTTGGTTTCATAGCCAAGTACTTCCTGCACAGAGGGGCTGATCATGGTCACTTTACCTTCGGTATTGCACCTGAAATAGATGTCTTGAAAGGATTCGAAAATCGTACGGAATTTTTCTTCGCTGGCTATCAGTGCGCTTTCAGATTCTTTTTTCTCTGTAATGTCATTTGCAATAATGGAGAGTTCTTCTATGCGACCATTCGGCAAGAAAATGGGATTTGCAAATACTTCACGCCAGACCATTTTGCCAGATTTATCCAGTGTGTTGGTTTGGAAGTTTACAAACTTGCCGGTAAATGCCTCCTCATATTTAGCCACCCAAAAATCCCGAACTTCATCAGGCACCTCGTTGGAGACCTCCCTTATACTGGTGCCTAGTTTAGGCTTGAGTCCGTAGTATTTTTTAAATGCTGTTTCATAGTTCTGATTGAAGGAAGTGAATCGGAATTCCTTATCAACGGACCATATTTCATGTGTACTACTATCGAAGATTGCACCTAAAGTCGCAGCTTGATTTTCGATTTTTTCTTCTTTGTGCTGCCGTTCCATTGCCAGACTAATTTGACCGGCGATGTAGTCTAGAAGTTCTAAATCTTTGTTGTTGAAAGCACTTTGATCGTTGTAACTGCATATGGACATGACTCCCATCTCAGAGGCGGTCCTAATGATTACCCCTAACCAGATTTTTGGAATTGGATCTTGAAATTCAACCCCGATTTGCTGACTTATTTTCTCAATGCCGTCACTGTATACAATGAGCGATCTGTCCCGCTGCACGGTATACTCCATTAGCTCATGGTCTACGTCAAAAGCGAAATTACTCGTCTCTGCTTTTTCATTGATGTTGAAGATTTTGCGATAGTCTTTGCCTTCTTTAAGAGCAATATGAAAGTTTTGAACTTTCAACATCTGGTTTAGCTGACTGTAGATATTTTTATAAAGCTGCTCAAGGTCATTTTCCGTGATCGTAATATTGGCAATCTGATAATACAGACTTTGAGCACTTTCAGCTCTGATTCTTTCGGTAATATCATAGAATACACATCGATATTCCACAGGTTCCCCATTTTCAAAAACAGAGGTCAATTTGCCTGTTACGTAAATGTTTTTTCCTGTTTTTGAGATCAATACGGTTTCGAAGCGTTCGAATCGGCTGCCGGCGGTTATTTTAAGAATATTTTGAAGAGTACCTCTGCGGTAGTCCGGATGAACC
The DNA here is from genome assembly GCF_039940915.1 of Ekhidna sp. Classification (GTDB taxonomy): domain Bacteria; phylum Bacteroidota; class Bacteroidia; order Cytophagales; family Cyclobacteriaceae; genus Ekhidna. The sequence goes on along the minus strand of NZ_JBDVFO010000002.1, from coordinate 1,373,710 downwards.
ACCTCTAGAAATTTAAGATCCGTTATTTCATCCTCGGTATAAGTGAGCTTATTCTTTACAGCCTCGTTAGCAAAACGAATTTCTCCGGTCTTTCTGAATATGGTGATAAGATCGTTTGAATTGTCAAAGAGATCTTTCAGGTTTTGATTGGTCTTTTCTACCAGTGTATAATAGTCACGCTGGGTATTATCCAATTGAGCTTGAAGATTGGCATTTTTCTTCTTTAGTTCATCAATATCGTTTTCCACCTCGGCCATATCGAATAAAATTAGGCATTTTAGCCATTCAAAAGATGGGTATTTCGAGCAAACCTTTATTAATATCTATTGTAGGACCAACAGCCGTCGGTAAAACGGCATTGGCAATTGATTTAGCACAATGGCTTAACACGGAGATCATTTCCGCAGATTCCAGGCAGTTTTATCAGGAAATGACTATAGGAACCGCTAAACCAACCGTGGAGGAGCTTGAGAGAGTGCCTCATCATTTCATTAATACACATTCCATCGAAACACTTTACAGCGCGGGTGAATTTGGGAGAGATGCGATACAAAAGATTGAAGAATTGCACCGTACGAACAAGTCCCTAATTGCAGTCGGAGGTTCTGGGTTGTACTTGAAAGCCATATGGGAAGGTTTTGATGAGATGCCTGAAATAGCCACTGAGGTGAGAGAGAAGTTGAATAAAGAACTGCTGCAGGGAGGTCTTTCACCTTTACTTGAGGAGCTGGAAAAAAGGGATTTGGCCTATTTTCAAGAAGTAGATCAGCACAATGGTCAGCGCGTCATCCGAGCGCTGGAAGTCATCCGAGGAACAGGTAAACCATTCTCTTTTTATAGGAAAAACAAGAAAAATGAGTTGCCGTATGCCAATTTAAAAATTGGTTTGAATATGGATAGAGAAAAACTGTTTGACAGAATAAATCTCCGCATGGATCAGATGATTGAGCAAGGCCTGTTTGACGAAGCACAAGGACTGCACACCTACAGAGCACACAATGCGCTGCAAACTGTCGGGTATTCGGAAATATTTGAATTCATGGATGGAGTATACGACAAAGACGAGGCGATCAGGCTATTGAAAAGAAATAGTAGAAGATATGCGAAAAGACAATTGACTTGGTTTGGACGTTATGATGACATTCATTGGTTTGAGTCAGATAAAATTGAGGAGATAAAAGATCTAATTTCAAAGACACTTCTCTGAGTAACCGGATTTATGTTGATTTGCCTTTGAATCATGGAACCTAACCGCAAAATCCTCATCATCTCATATTATTGGCCTCCTAGCGGAGGTGTTGGAGTCCAGCGTTGGATGAACTTTGCGTTACAGTTGAAAGAGCGAGGGTGGGAACCCATCGTGCTAACTCCGGAAAACCCACAATTTGAAATCAAAGACGAGAAGCTGCTGGAGCGGGTGAAAGACATTCAAACAATTAGACTCCCAATTTGGGAACCATTTAATCTTTTTCATAAGCTTACCGGCAATAAGGAACGAAAAAATGTGCAGCAAGGGTTGGTGCTTGAAAAATCTGAAAAGGGCTTGAAAGACAAGTTGATGGTTTGGATTCGAGGCAATCTATTGGTTCCAGATCCACGTACTTTCTGGGTGAGGCCAGCCGCTAAAAAAGCAATTGAGGTAATCAAGGAGCAAGGTATTGGGACGATCATTACCACAGGTCCACCTCATAGCATTCATTTAATTGGCAGAAAGACAAAAAGAGCAACTGGTGTAAAGTGGCTAGCTGATTTTAGAGATCCCTGGAGCAAGTGGGATGTGCTGAAAAAATTGAATACCTCCACCTACGTATTGAGCATACACAAACGTCTGGAGAAGAGCGTGTTGTCTGAGTCAACCATTGCAACCACGGTAAGCAAAAGATTGGCCAGTGCATTTGGAGGAATAGATATTCTACACAATGGGATTACAGTCAATAATGAGTCTAATGTCGAACCTAACGAATCACACTTTACCATTGGTTATTTTGGAATGCTGAATGAGATGAGGAACCCTCGTCAATTATGGCACTTGCTGGATCAGATGTGTCGGGAGAGTCAGGTATTCGCTAACAAACTTAAAATCAGAATTGGAGGCATAGTCTCCGAATCTATCAAAAGCGAGATAAACGAATTGAATGAGCTAAAAGACAAAGTTCAGTTTTTGGGTTATTTACCCCATGAAGGTATTCAAGATGAATACCGAAGGTGTAATGTGCTGCTTTTGCTTTTAAACAAATCGGATAACTCTGAATGGATATTACCGGTAAAATTCTTCGAATACCTGGCAGCTCATCGGTTGATTTTGGGTTTAGGTGAGCGTAAAAGTGATTTAGGTGATTTGATGAATGATAAGGATGTAGGGGAAATTTTGGCATATTCTGAAATTTCCAGCATTAGAGGGTTTATTGAAGATATCTTTGAAAATGATCGGCTGCCAACGAGAGAAGACTCAGAGATATTGCTGGATCAGTTTTCACATAAGCACTTGGTGGAAAAATTGGAGAAGCTACTACTGAAATGAATAAAATAAGAGTCGGATTGATTGGTTGCGGACGGATTGCTCAAAGGCATGCAGGTCACATCGCAGAGCAGGGTGTATTGGCTGCTGTCTGTGATGTAAACATTGAAAAAGCTCAAAGGTTAGGCGAAGAACACGAGATTCCATTTTTTACGGATGTTGAAACCTTTCTGAATTTTAAAAACATGGATGTTGTGTCCGTATGCTCGCCCAATGGATTGCATGCAGAACATACCATCAAAGCATTGAATGCCGGATTTCATGTGTTGTGTGAAAAGCCTATGGCACTATCTTCCTCCGATTGCGAAGAAATGATCAAGACCGCTGAAAGATGCAACAAGCGCCTCTTTATTGTCAAACAAAATCGGTTCAATCCGGCCATTGAGGCCGTTAAGGAAAAAATTGATCAGGGAGCCTTGGGAAAAATTTACTCGGTTCAACTCAATTGTTTTTGGAATCGAAATTTTGATTATTACCAAAAATCTGATTGGAAAGGAACTAAAGGATTAGACGGAGGTACGCTTTTTACCCAGTTTAGTCATTTCATAGATTTACTCTACTGGATGGTGGGAGATGTAGAAGAATCGTCAGCAATGATCCAGAATTATGCTCACGAGGAGGTTATTGAATTTGAAGATACAGGAGTGGTGTCATTGAAGTTCAAGAATGGCGTGTTGGGTACAATCAATTACACGGTCAATGCTTTCGATAAAAATATGGAAGGATCGATTACCTTATTTGGAGAGAAAGGAACAGTAAAAGTTGGAGGCCAGTACCTGAATAAGCTCGAATATCAGTCATTGGAAGGTGAGGAGATAGGCGATTTACGTAAAGGAAACCCTGCCAATGAATATGGTGAATATCAAGGGAGCATGAGCAATCACGATCGTGTATATGAAAACTTGATTGATGTACTTCAGCACGGAGGAAGCATTGCTACCAATGGACTTGAAGGGTTAAAAACCGTTGAAATAATCGAAAAAATATATAAGTCAGCACATGGCTAATCAGTCATTCATTGTGGGAGATGCCGGAGGGTCAGGCACGCAATGGCGTGTTGTTAATGGAGATTCCATTGCTCAATTTGAAACAGTGGGATTCAACGCATACACCCACAGCATGGACGATCTCAAAGAAAGTATCCGCAGTACTTTTGGTGACACAATACCCTTTGATATTCCCACATACTTGTATGCCGCTGGAATTGATACCACCGAGCAATCTGTCGATACGAAAAAATCACTCACAGATATTTTTGGTGAAAATGTCTCTGCTAATAATGATTTAGTAGGAGTGGCCAGATCACTTTTTGGCAAAGAAGCAGGAAATGTTTGTATCCTCGGTACCGGAGCGAATGCCTGCTATTACGATGGTGAAAAGGTAAATAAGGTAAGCGCCTCTCTTGGCTATGTGCTTGGCGATGAAGGAAGCGGTGCATATTTAGGCAAGCAATTACTTAAAGGTATTTTTAGAAAACAGCTAGCTATTGACATCATTGATTCATTCAATGAGCAGTTTAATCTCACCTCACATCAAGTCATTCAGCGTATTTATGATCAGCCGAAACCCAATCATTTTTTAGCATCATTTGCGCCATTCATTTTTGAAAATCGCAATCATCCAGAGGTTCATGAATTGATCAGATCCACTTTTGATGATTTTTTTGATGCTTTTTTCAGTAATCATCAAGGAGGAGAAACCCCTTTTTGTTTCTCTGGGTCAATTGCTTTTCACTTTTCGGACATTCTGCGTCAAGTAGGAGCTGATAGAGGTATTCTCACGAAACATATCGTACAGTCCCCAATTTCAGGACTAGTTTTATATCATCAACAATATGGCTAAGAAACCACTTACCGAGTCTGATTCTCACTACGATCATTTAGAGCAGATGAGTGTAAATGAGTTATTGATGAGCATCAACGAGGAGGATCAAACAGTCCCTTTGGCCGTGAAAAAATGCATCCCTCAAATTGAAGCCTTTGTGCTGCAAATTGTACCTCGAATGAAAAAGGGAGGCCGACTGTTCTATGTGGGAGCGGGTACAAGCGGAAGGTTGGGAATTGTAGATGCTTCAGAGTGTCCTCCAACGTTTGGGGTAGATCATGGGGTAGTAGTGGGGCTGATTGCTGGCGGTGATGAAGCCATTCGAAAAGCAGTTGAGTTTGCCGAAGATGATTCAGTGCAAGGCTGGAAGGATTTGGAAGAATGCACCATTGGTGAGAATGATAGTCTCATTGGGATTGCTGCTTCAGGCAGAACGCCTTATGTTATTGGAGCCATAAAGGAAGCGAGGCAACATCAAATTTTGACCGGATGCATCACATGCAATGAAAATTCAGTTTTGGCAGCCGCAAGTGAATACCCCATCGAAGTGTTGGTTGGGCCGGAGTTCGTTACCGGGAGTACCCGCATGAAAGCAGGCACTGCTCAAAAACTGATTTTAAATATGATCTCTACCACTGTAATGATACAGCTGGGTCATGTGGCCGGCAATAAAATGGTTGATATGCAACTCAGTAATGAGAAGCTGGTGGAGCGCGGAATACAAATGGTGATGGACAAGTTGCGGATCTCCCATTCGGAAGCGGAAAAAATGATCCTAAAGCACGGTTCTGTGCGAAATGCGATTGATTCTGTAGAAAATTAACTTTTCCTTGAAATAACAAAATTTTGTTTGTTATCTTTTTGTTAAGCCAAATGTGGAAAACTTAAACCTGAAAGAATGCTTAGTTGGGAAGAAGATTCTACTTTTGCGACATCAATATATAAACCATATAGAAAGATAGAATGAAAAAAGTTTTACTAGTCCTAGTTCTTTCCATACTTGGAGTGTCGGCCTTTGCACAAGGGGTCACCACAGCTTCTGTGAATGGAAAAGTAGTTGACGGTAACGGTGAAGCTCTGATAGGAGCTACTGTTGTTGTCTTGCACCAGCCTTCTGGTACCCAATATGGAAACATTACTGATGTAGACGGTTACTTCCGAATTCCTAATATGAGAATTGGAGGTCCCTACAAGGTAACGGTTTCTTACATCGGTTTCGACACTCAAGCAATCGAAGGAATAAACCTTGGTTTGGGAGAAAAAAGAAATTTGAATTTTACCCTAGCTGAAAATGCACAAGCACTGGCTGAAGTTGTTGTCACAGCTCAGACTGATGACGTGATCAATTCAGGTAGAACGGGAGCATCTACGAATGTTTCTACCGAGACCATCAATCAAAACCCTTCTATTAGTAGATCCATTGAAGATTTTGTGAGGTTAACTCCTCAAGCTGCATCAGGTGTGGGTAATGGAGGAGTTTCCATCGCCGGAAGCAACAGTAGATACAACAACGTAACAATTGATGGAGCTATCAACAACGACGCATTTGGCTTGAATGCCGATGGTCTTCCTGGGAGTAGTTCATCTGCTGAGCCTATTTCTTTGGATGCAATTGAGGAAATTTCCATTTTGGTTGCTCCGTATGATGTAACAAAAGGTTCATTCACTGGAGGAGGCATCAACGCTGTAACTCGAAGTGGTTCGAATGAATTTGAAGGTTCGGCATATTACTACACGAGAAATGAGAACTTAGCGGGAAAAACCATTGGTGATAATCCTGAAAAACAAGCACCATTTTTCAATAGACAATATGGAGCGAGAGTAGGGGGACCAATCATCAAGAATAAATTGTTTTTCTTCACAAACGTTGAGAGACAAGTAGCAGAAACTCCGATACAGGTAAACCTTGTTTCGCAAGCTGAATTAGATGCTTTTGGTGGGAACGTTCCTTCCAATGTTTCAAACATTAGTGTAGAAACAGCTCAGTCTGTCAGTGATTACCTCTTAGCTACTCACAACTACGATGCGGGAGAATTTGGTTCTCTTTCCCCAAAAACGGAAAACACAAAGATTTTTGGTAAGCTGGATTTCAATTTGAATGAAAACCATCAGATGAGCTTAAGACATAGCTACTTGAAGGCTACTGATGAAAACATTAGCAGAAATCAGAACTTTCTACAGTTTTCAAATAATGGTTACCTGAATGATGTGGTTAGTAATTCAACCATTTTCGAACTGAGGTCAAGAATCGGAGACAACAAATCCAATAACTTGATCATCGGATATACATCCATCAACAGAAAGAGAAACCTTGATGCATATGGAGAATTGTTTCCTCAGGTAGAAATTGATACAGATGACGGAACCACCATTATTGCTGGATCTCAAAGAAGTTCAGTTGGAAACATTCTGGAGCAAGGAATAGCTCAATTGACGAACAACTTCACGATTTACAACGGTAAGCATACGATCACTTTCGGAACGCATAACGAGATGTTCGATATCTTCAACTCATTTGTTAATAGATATCCAGGACATTACGAGTATGACGGACTGAGTAGTTTCTTAGCTGATGACCTTGGTAATGGAGGACGCTTTAGAGTAAGATACTCTCTGGATTATTACAATGATCGTTTCCAACCGGCTGAACTTAGGTTCCTTCAAAGTGGATTCTATGTTCAGGATGAACTTGAAGTTAACAACAGGTTGAGGTTGACTGCAGGACTAAGAGTTGATATTCCATTTTTCCTCGACAAGCCGGAAGCAAACCCATTGTTTCAGCAAGAATTCGGAAGAAGTACTACCAACCTTCCCAGTGGGCAGTTATTGTGGTCCCCGCGAGCAGGATTTAACTTCGATGTAAATGGCGATCAAACACTACAGATACGTGGAGGAGCCGGAATATTTACTGGTCGAGTACCGTTTGTTTGGATTTCTAACATCTACACCAACGCAGGAGCGACTACCTCACTCGTGAGTGTTCGATCAGAAGGAGGAACGAACAATGTTTCACTTTTTGATGATGGAAACAGGACGTATGAGTACTACATAGCTGAGGTTCTTGGAGTAGATGTTGATGATCCATTGGTGAGACAAGAAATCGAGTCTAGACAAGCGAATGCTCCTCGTTCACAGATTGATGCACTTGATGATAACTTCAAGCTGCCACAAAACTTCAGACTTAACTTGGCAGTTGATGCAAAGTTGCCTGGTGGACTTACAGGTACTTTCGAAGCGATCTACTCTAAGACAATCAATGCGATACAGTACCAAAACCTGCAAGTACCAAACCCAGATGGAACAATTGCCATTGAAAATAACAGGCCTACTTATTCATCAAATCAGATAAACGCTAACTTCAATGATGTTTATCTTTTGACGAACACAAATAAGGGGCATCAGTACAGCTTTACGGGTCAGTTAACTAAGACCTGGGATAAAAACCTGTCTGCGATGATGGCCTATACATATGGAGTTTCGAAAGATGTTAATGGTGGTACACACACTACTGCTAACTCTGGATGGGAGTTTAACCCTACGCCGGGCAATCCAAACGATGCTGATTTAAGCTTCTCTGTTTGGGATCTTCGACACAGAATAGTGAGTAACGTGAACTATAAATTGGAATATTCTGATTTCGCTTCAACATCATTCGGAGTGTTTTTCAACGCACAGTCTGGATCCCCTTTTACTTACATGGTTAATGGTGATTTGAATGGAGATGGGTCAAGAGGAAATGATCAAGCGTACATTCCGATTTCAAGCGATGAGATACTTTTTGGTACGGATGATATACCTGCAGATGCAGCAACTCAAGCAGCACTTTGGGCACAGCTGAATGCGTTCATTGAGCGGGATGATTACTTAAGAGAAAACAGAGGTAAAATCGCAGAGAGAAACGCTGCAAGAACACCTTGGACTGCTCAGATCGATTTTAGAATCTTGCAAGAATTTAAATTGCAAACAGGAAAGTCGACTAACCGTATTCAGGTTTCATTGGACATTGAAAACGTAGCTAATTTCCTTAACAACGATTGGGGAAGGCAGTATACTGTTGGATTCAACACGTATAACCTATTGCAACTTGAAGGTTTTGAAGCTGGAACAGGTCGTCCGGTTTATAACTATTCAGATAGAGATGAAGCGTGGACCATTGACAATGCCCCTTCAATCTGGAGAATGCAACTTGGCCTACGATATATCTTTGGAGGGAACTAATTCTCATTAGTTTCTATTGATGAAAACCCTGACCTGAGGTCAGGGTTTTTTTGTTTCTATTCTCAAAAAGTACATTTGTTGCATGCATACCATAGCTCCATATGATCGGTGGAATCAATACTACAATTCCAGTTTGGATGATCGGTCTCCGTTTGCAGGAAAGGAGTATAATTACGATCTCTACTCCGAAAATATCTATGGATACTACATAGATCCAGCGTGGGATTTTTTTGGGTCGGAGACCCTCTATATGAAAATCCTTTTCGCAGATTATGATTTGGGATTTGCTACAATTGAGATGATAGGAGAGTGGAATGATGCACTCAACAACGATATCATGCAGTTTAAGCGAAACATTCTTGAGCACATGATGGGTTTTGGGATCGATAAATTTGCCATAATAGGAGAAAATATCATGAATTTTCATGGAAGTGATGATTGCTATTACGAAGAATGGTTCGAAGATGTGGAAGATGGGTGGATAGCGGGCGTCAATTTTCGCGAATTCATCATTGATGAGATGAAAAACTATAACATCGACAACTATGTAAATATGTCTGGAAGTCTGCAAGTAGAGAAATGGAGAACATTGCCTCCGATGCGTTTTTACGAATTGATCAACGGGTTAATCACCCGACGACTTGCCATTTAATTATTCACTTCTTGCTGATCCAATTGATGAAGCACATCTTCCAGGTTAAGCCGATTCATCTTTGCGATTACTTCCTCGCTAAGTTTTAAAAAATCTTCAGCAACTGAGCTTTGATCCGTAAACGAATAGAGTGAGTCGCAATTTTCATTTGCTTCACTTACTCGAATGGATTGCCGAATACGCTGATCAAAAATTAAACTGCCAAGTTCACGCTCTGCGACCCGTACGATTTTCTGATGGAGGCGGGTATTTTTTCTGTATTGGTTAAAGAAAATCCCCAATATATCCAGCGGCTTCTCCTTTTTGATTTCGTTCAAGTACGTCAATAATTTTTTGAAGCCCGATACGGAAAAAGAACCAGGTGTAGCTGGTATCAAAATGCTGTTGCTATTGGTGATGAATGACTTAACGGTAATCCCGAAATGAGTAGGACAATCCAAGATGATGAAATCATACTTATGACGGATGGTGGAGAGCAGCTTGTAAAAAATGATATGACCAAAAGAGATAAACTGCGTGTTTGACTCCACTTCACCCATGTGGTAATCTCCTGGAATCAAATGCAAGTATGGATGAATTTCTATGGGATTAATATCCGGTTGTTCATTGTGCATCAATTCCCGGGTGATGGTGAACAAGGTTTGCGGGTATTCTTGATCGGCAAGCGCTTGAGAAAGGTTAGCCTGAGGGTCACAATCAATCACCAGTGTTTTAAATGACCTGGACCAGCTGTGTGCTAAGCTAAGTGCAGTGCTGGTTTTACCAACACCTCCCTTAAAATTATATACCGCAATTGTTTGTGACATTCCTCTTTTCTTAAAACATACACTCCAAAAGCGGTGATTCTGGAATGTTAAAATACGGATTTTTTCTCAAAATGATCCTAAGATCAGATTTATATTGGATCGGCAACAACAACTTCCGCCAAGTCTGAAATCAGGTATTTCCGTTTAGACTTTACTTCCTGACATACTGACCTTGTGCGTTTCTTTTCAAGTTTCACGAATGTTTTATGATTAAATGCAAATGCCTCACCAATGGGTATGTCCTTGAGGAGTACTTTATTAGAAGGCTCATCAAATTGTTTCAAGATTTGATACAATACAGGGTCTGAGCAACTCGAAGCTTTTGGGTTTTTGAAATATCTCTGAAGTGCAGACAGCACGTTTTTAGGAAAATTCTTTTCCGTGAGCAAGGGCTCGGATACTTCTTTGAATGACTGCTTCCACTCTTTCCCATGTGGCTGAATTCTTCTCCCATACTTCTGAAATGCGATCAGGTGGCCCACCTCATGCAGGTAGGTAACCAGAAAGGCATATGGATTAAGATCATTGTTTACCGTAATGGTATGCCTATTCGTTTTTGGATTGAAGCGATAATCACCAAGCTTCGTTTGTCTGGCCTTCTTGATTTTAAATTCAAAACCAAGCCGTTGATAAAGCTTAACGCAGTAGTCTACAGATGACTCAGGCACAAATTTTTGAAAGACTTCTTTTGAAGTCATAAATTCGATTGTTTTAACACCTAAATAAAGCAATGCAGTTTTGTCCGATAAATCAAAACCTTATGATGTAATTGCAAAAGGATTGGTTAAATTTATCAGCCAGCTACAATCACCAGAATGAAAATTAGATCACTCACCGTTGCAATATTAATCTGTATGATTGGTATTGCATATGGTCAATGTCCCAGCTACTCCACTTCCAATATACAAACAGGAATCTGCAGTGAATCTTCTCGCGACATCAAGTTGCAAGGAGAAGGTAAAGTAACCCTGATCGTAAATGGAAACCTTACCATCAATGGTGATTTGAATGTACTCGGCGAAACCTTGATTGTGAATGGGGAACTAACAGTGGTTGGCGCTTTCAATGCTGGTCAGGGGTCTTCTGTCATTATTAAAAACGGTGGAATTGTGAGTGTGGTGAGCATGATAAGCGGTTTTGGGTCGGCAGTTACCGTAGAGCAGGGAGGCTCTATGGCGATTTCTCAAAACGCTGGATCAGGACTTTATGCCGCATTCGAAGTAGATTTTGGCGCCTCTGTTTATGTGGGGGGTAGTTTTGTTTCGGGAGGAGTTGGCATATCTGCGATTGATGGGGATATGCGTGTGGATGGCGATTTTACCAACACCGGAGGCGGCGTGGTTGAGGGCAATGGAGTGCTGATGGTAGGAGGAGAATACATTGATAATGGGGATGCTTCCAGTTATTTAGGAATATGTAACGGAACGTTGCTCCCAGTAGAATTCGCGGACTTTACTGGTAGAAAAGAGAAAAAGAATATCATACTTGACTGGCAAACAGCTGGCGAATTAGATAGTCATGGTTTTGAAATTGAACGAAGCAGGGATGGTGAAAACTTTGAAGTAATTGGGTGGACTCCGAGTGATGAGAATAGAACAGAGGCTGGTAAATATTCATTTACAGACAATGATGCAGCTCAGGAAATCTCCTATTACAGGTTGCGCAAAGTAGAATATGACGGTCAATATGAGTATAGCCCGGTAGTTAGGATCGATGAAAAAGGTAATTCCAGCATGCTAGCCGTTTATCCAGACCCCTCAATTGGTCGTGTCAGGAAGCTAAATGAACTCTCGGAATTCCAGTTGTATGATTCAGAAGGCAAACTTTTGCTGGAAAAGAAAAACATCATACGAGTGGAAGCCGAAAGACTGATCTCGCAGCAGATAGCGGAAGGTCCAATTGGCGTTTATACCCTCTCCGCAAGAGTTGGCGAAAGTACCGATCAAATTAGGTTGATAAAGAAGTAACCTATTTTTTCCTGAAAACCATCTTTATAGGCACACCCCTAAAATCAAAGTGCTCCCGCATTCTGTTAGTCAAATAGCGATGATACGGTTCTTTGATATACTGCGGGAAATTGCAGAAAAAGGCAAAAGTAGGCGTGTGGGTCGGCAGCTGGGTAATGTACTTGATCTTGATGTAATGCCCACGAACCGCTGGAGGTGGATAGTGCTCTATTTCCTTCCCCATGATCTCATTCAACTTTGAGGTAGAAATTTTTCGCGATCTATTTTCAAATACGGTCAATGCCAATTCGAGCGTTTGCATGATTCGCTGTTTATTGGTTACCGAAGTAAATATGACAGGGATGTAGTTTAATGGGCCCAGCTTCTCCTCAAGAAACTTCCTGTAGGTGTCAGCAGTCTTGGAGTCTTTATCCTGTAGATCCCATTTATTGACCATGAGGACTATCCCTTTCCTGTACTTATGCGCAAGCCCGATGATATTCATGTCCTGGGACTCCAGTCCTGTTTCCGCGTCTATCATCACAATGCATACATCCGAATCCTGAAGTGCTTGAAGCGCTCTCAAAACCGAGTAAAATTCAATGTTCTCTTTTACTTTGGATTTTTTTCGGATACCCGCAGTATCTGTAAGAATAAAATCTTTCTCAAATAGATTGTACCTCGTATTTATTGCATCACGTGTGGTTCCAGCAATATCGGTCACGATACTTCTTTCTTTGCCTATCAAAGCATTTACAAAGGATGATTTACCTACATTCGGGCGCCCAAGAATGGCAATTCTTGGAACATCATCCGCCTGAAGCTCCTCGTCATCAAATTCTTTCACCACTTCATCAAGAAGATCTCCTGTGCCGGTTCCGCTAGCCGCGGCGATAGGGAATAGATCAGCGTCCATTCCAAGGTTGTAAAACTCGTTGGAGGCCAGATGCTTTTCCTGGTTGTCGGCCTTATTGGCTACCAGGAAAACAGGTTTTTTGATTTCTCTCACAACATTGGCAAAATCCTGATCCAGTCCATGAAGTCCGGTATCACAGTCTACCATAAACAGAATGGCTGTTGCTTCTTCCAACGCCTCCTTCACCTGCGTGCGGATGGCACCTTCGAATATATCATCGGATCCTTCAACGTATCCACCAGTATCAATGACCGTAAACTTCTTACCATTCCATTCGCCATAACCATAGTGACGATCCCTGGTCACGCCGGATTCATTGTCCATGATCGCTTGTTTACTTTCTACCAAGCGGTTGAAAAGTGTCGATTTCCCTACATTCGGTCTACCTACGATTGCTAGAATATTAGCCATTAATTTGAAGGATAAGTATTAAAACGCGAAGATAACCAAAACAGCCGCCAGTTAGTCTCCCTGAGCTAAAGATATGTATTTAGCTACCTGTTCTTCCAGAATCGGCAATGGCACCGAACCATTGCGGAGAATCACATTGTGAAACTCTTGGATGCTAAAATCCTCACCAAGTGCGGACTCAGCTCTCCTTCTCAACTTCTTGATCATCAACTCACCGATCTTATAGCTCAGCGCTTGCCCGGGCCATCCGATATACCTATCGATTTCTGTATTTACTTCGTGCAAAGAAAGAGCGGTGTTTTTTGACATGAAATCAACAGCTTCTTCCCTTGTCCAGCCTTTGTAGTGCATGCCAACATCTACGACCAGTCTACAGGCACGCCACATCTCGTAGGTGTATCTTCCAAATAGGTCATACGGGGTTTCATACATGCCCATTTCTTCCCCTAAGTATTCGGCATATAGTCCCCAGCCTTCGCCAAAGGCACTTATGTAATAGGTTTTTCTGAAGTTGGGAATACCCTCAAGTTCTGAAGCAATTTGAATCTGGAGGTGATGCCCTGGTACTGCTTCATGTAAGGAAAGTGCTGGAAGGGTGTAAAGGGTGCGACTGGGTAGGTTGTAGGTATTTACCCAGTAGGTTCCTGGTCTATTCTGTATACGACTTCCACCAAGGTATCTTCCGCCGGTATAATTTGGTGCAATGTCATCAGGTACCGGTGCTATCGTAAATGGGAGTTCATAAAGCTTGGAAAATAGTTTAGGTAGCTGCCCTTCAGCTTTCTTACTCAACCATGAGGCATAGTTTAGCAATTGTTGCGGGGTTTTAGGGAAGAACTGCTCATCAGTACGAAGAAATTGCAAAAATTCGGCAAATGAACCTTCAAAATTTAATTCTTTGATGATGTCTTCCATTTGCTTGCGTATCCTGCGCACTTCAGCCTCACCGATGGAAAATACGGAGTCTGGCGAAATGTTTAAGGTGGTGAAATGCCTCACTCTGTTTTCATAATATGCTTTGCCGCCCGCTATTCCACTGATGCCAATATTCTCCGGAGCTGAAGCTAAATATGCTTCTTGGAGAAATGTTTTGAGCTCGAGGTATGAGGGGAGGATTTGATCCCTGATGATTGCTTGAGCCTGGTCTTCAATTCTTTTTCTTTCTCCAGCGGAAATGCCCGATGGCATATTTTTTATCGGCTGATAGAATGGGTTTGCATAAAGGTCTGCAGCCGTCCAGGGATCAAGCAAAGAGATGATGTTCTTGACAATGACTTGCGGAGCTTGAATGTTTTCGTCCATTCCTTTTTTGAGCAGCCCTTTATTGTATTGGATGAAAGTAGCAAATGAAGGCAACCATTCCAGATAGTCATCAAAATCCTGAGCTGAGTTGAATGAGAGGTTGGGCAAGAAGAAAGAAGGAGAGTTGAAAAAACCACCTTCTGAATTGAACGGGATCAGGTAAATCTTGAAGTCAATTTGACTGATGACATTTCGCAGTTGGAGAATTTTTATTTGCTTATTGATCTTGCCCTGTTCAGATAGCTTTTCATCAGGTATTGCAATGAGTGCTTGAAGCTTTTCACGAAGCTGATCCGCTTGTTTGATTTGTGAATCAATGTGTTGAAAAGCGTATTCCTTTGGGTGCTGACCGCTCCAAATGGAATTTTCGATAGCGTAAGAGGTGTTTACCTTCCTTATTTCGATGAAAAGCTTGTTGAGCTTCTTATCCGACTGGCCCGAAAGCGTAGAGTTGAGCAAGAGTAGGGCGGCGAAAGAAAAAATGATTTTTCCCATGAGATTGAATTTTATACTGAATCAATTTACAAGATAATCAGCGATCTCCTTTGGGCTAATTATCTCCGTTACGGTTGTCCACTTTGAGAGAATCTATGCCTAACGAATCCATGGGAAGTGTGTTCATTTGAAGCGAATCCATTCTCATGGAATCCAGTAGTGCGAGTGAGTCCAGTACTGCTATTGAATCCATCTTGGCTTTGGCCAGAGCCGCTTGAAAAGCTGCCATCTCCTCTGCAATTTGCTCTTTGGCTACTTCCATGGCTTTTTCGAGTACTTCGTCCCTGCCTTCAATGATCCCGGTAAGTGTCGGTTCAACATAGATATCAGGAACAATGCCTACACGTTGTGTTTCGCTTCCGTCGGGATAGTAAACTCCTATTCCAGACATGGCGGTGTACAACCTCGACACCAGTGCAAATCTGGAAACCTTGCCGTCAGTTCCGGCTGTCTCGCTTCCAACAACCACCACATTTGGTGCAGTTTGTAAACACATGCATGTGAACTCAGCATGGCTTTGTGTGTTTTCATTGACAAGCAGTACTACCAACCCCTTGAAGTAGTCCGGATTGTCTCCTCCACAGGAAGCTTCACCCTGCCACACGAACTTGCCTGGATAGGTATAATCAGGTTTGGTATAGCGTACAAAGATGGTGTCCGAAGGGTTTAGGTATTTTGATATGGCTCGGTAAGTCCCTCTTGGACTGTTTCGAATGTCAAAAATGATGACTGTTTTATCCATCAACTCACCCATCATCTGATCCACGTCTCCAACGACCAGCTCCCCCATGTTTACATACCCGATGGAATCAGAAGGGGTTGTCCATTTAGCTTTAGGACCGG
The DNA here is from genome assembly GCF_039940915.1 of Ekhidna sp. Taxonomy (GTDB): domain Bacteria; phylum Bacteroidota; class Bacteroidia; order Cytophagales; family Cyclobacteriaceae; genus Ekhidna. The sequence goes on along the minus strand of NZ_JBDVFO010000002.1, from coordinate 1,357,779 downwards.
TTTTGGTGTAGGTGAGATCAGCATACTTGTAGAGCGTAAGACTGGTGGTTTTTGTAGATCCATCCCGTTCGATAGTGGCTTGTACAGGTCCTTGAATACCCATAAACAGTGTATGATAGAGGCTTCTGTTTTTTACAGACTCGTTGGATCCCCAGATGTATTTTTTATTCGAATCATGCAAATCGATGGCCGATTCATTGTTGATGGTTTTGATGATGTCACCCACTTGCAAATCTGCCATCTGAGCCTTTTGCTCATCGATGATTTCCGTGATTACCAATTGATCTTCAATCATGTCAAAACGTGCGGGCAAGTAATTGTAATAGGGCATTTGCTCGAGCGTTGGAGTCATAAATCCGGCATGACTGTCATCAACTTTTACTACCAATTCCAGCATGGCCAAGTGAAAGTCCAGCTTAGTTTTAGCTGCTAAAAATTTCGGAATCATTTCTTTCAGCACATCATCCCATGACTGCTCAGTTTGATATTTGTATGGATAGAAGTATTCGATGTAATTCCAATAGCGGAAGAGCGGGAGCAGGCGCTGATTTTCATCTTTCCAATTGAGGTCTTGCTGTGGAAGCTCATTTTTTGGTTCAAATTCCTGAATCTTCCCTTGTCCTATATAATAGTGATCTCCTTGAAAGCGATTTTCCTCAACCCCTTTCAAGGTCTCTTTCAGCTTATCAGTAAATACGCTACTCTGTGTCCAGGACAGGTCAAAATTTTTCAAAAATGGATCGTAAGGAGCTGGCTGGCAGCTGGTGCAAGGCTTGATTGCACCCAGGTTATAAATCCAACGAGCCATGTAGTCGGAGAGCTGAGCATGTGTTTGAAAATTTGACGTAAAACCCAAAACCTTTTGCATCTTATCATCCCAGTCAAATGCACCTCGACTCACGAGGGGATGGTAATATTTCAAAAAACCCCAAACCTTGCAGGTATAGTATATCCGATCAATCTTAGATAGGCTCTGTTCTTTCTCGAGCGGTGCAGGCTGAGCCGTGAGATTCGTGAGAAATAGACAAAAGAGGATTGTAAATAATGACAGCTGACGCATGGCTTTAAGGTTTATTAGTAACCAAACCTACGCAATTTTCGGTCATCTTTTCGCCAATCCTTCTCCACTTTTACAAAGGTCTGCAGATGAATTTTCTTGCCGAAAAAGACTTCCATGTCTTTGCGTGCCTCCATGCCCACCTTTTTTATCGACTCTGCTTTTTTCCCAATGATGATTCCTTTCTGACTGTCTCGTTCCACGAAAATTTCTGCATCTATGTGAATGATTTTATCCTCTTCTTTGAATGAGGTCACCACTACTTCGGAGCTGTAGGGAATTTCTTGCTGGTAGTTCATGAAAATTTTTTCACGAATGATTTCGGCAGAAATGAATCGTTCACTTTTATCTGTTATCTCATCCTCTGGGAAGAAGGCTGGATGATTTGGGAGAAGCTCCAGGATTCGATCAAGGAGTTCATTGGTGCCATGCTGCTCGAGCGCTGAGACAGACATGATTTCGAGATCTGGATAAAGTTCTTTCCAATAGGCGGTCTTGTCAAAGGTTTGAGAGCCTTTATTCTGATCCGTTTTGTTGATGAGGAATAGCACGGGTGCTTCGGCTTTTTGAGCCATTTCAATCAGTTGCGGATAGTCGTTTTTGTCTTCCAAAGCGACCATGAACACAATGATGTCTGCATCTTCTAAAGCTGTGCGGACATAGCCCATCATTTTTTCTTGCAACTTATACGCAGGGTCAATGGCTCCAGGGGTATCCGAGAAAACGATCTGATAGCTTTTATCATTCAAAATGCCGAACATCCGGTGGCGGGTGGTCTGCGCTTTACTACTCGTAATGGCAATCTTCTCATTCATCAAGGCATTGAGCAGGGTGGACTTGCCCACGTTTGGTCTGCCAATGATATTCACAAACCCAGCTTTGAAATCTTGCGTGTCTTTCATCTAAAACAAAATTATGCGGTTAATGCTTAGCATACTAGCACTACCTGCAATACTCTGCGGAATGGACAGAATAAGGAAGTTCGCGAAAAAGGCAAATGGAAGCGGGGTGATTTAACAGGGATATTTGGAATAGTATCAAAAGTGTGTAAGTATATATTCAATTCTATTTGGTCAGAAAACATAAGCGACGTAATTTTGCACTCATATCGCGGGGTGGAGCAGTTGGTAGCTCGTCGGGCTCATAACCCGAAGGTCACTAGTTCGAGTCTAGTCCCCGCTACTGGATAGCCTCAGAGAAATCTGAGGCTTTTTTTGTTTACTCAAGCCTTACCTTCTCGCCTTCTTTTGTCCCTCGATAAAAATTGTCCTTTATCAGAAAAAGCACCTCTCCGTACTTTCCTCGCTTAATACTCGAATCCACTCCAAACACTTTGTTGTCAAACAAGCTGACCACCTCATCGTTGGAGCAATGACCTACAACCATATGCTCGCTATTGGTTCGATTCAAAACACTATCTATTGACTGATCGGATAGGTTTCCGTAAAAATATCCACGATACCAAATAGGGCCGTTACTCCCGTAGTAGGTGCTATAGAAATCAGTAGACTTCATTTCTTCTTTGCTGCGATCGATGGATTCACGCATGGTTTTGTTGATCTCTTCAATGTCAAAGCCAACTGCTGAAAGGAAATCATTGGAAACTCCGCCGTGTAGAAAGACATGCTCGTTGATCTTCACTAAGGTTGGTTTGGTGCGTAACCACCTCCCCAAGACCGTCTGCTTACCGAAGAGCTCATCATAGCTTATCCCTAAGAGATCGGATGCCTTGACGTACTTTTCATGCAAGTACCTGAGGTCTTTGTGGAGGACCATGTATTCATGGTTTCCCAGTATGAAATGCACCAGTCCACCCGCTTCTTTGGCTTGCTTTTCCAACTTGTAAACCAGCCACAGCGTTTCCGTGACCTTAGGCCCGCGATCAAATATATCTCCGGCAATGACCAAATGCCCGGCACCAAAATTCCAATTCAGCTCCTCATCGATTACCTGATTGTTTTGAAGAATCTCTACCGCCAGGTCATACTGACCGTGGATGTCACTAAGTGCAACGATTTCTTCAACACCGCTAAAAATGGACTTTTGAGGCATAAAGGATGTATCATATGCATTTATTGCGATTTCTTTTGTAATCACTTCACCCGCAACAATGGATCGACTAATCAATTTACCCTGCTCGATGAATAGGTACGGGCCATCATTAATAACAGATTCTTGACTAAGTACCTGTATGGTGTTGAAGCATAGGCTGATTGCAAGTAAGGTGTATTTAATCATCCTGATTTTGAATTTAAAGTCGTTAAGAAAATCAAATATACGCTTGATTCGGCCTCTATTAAGAATAGAATATTGGGTTAGCAGGGTAACCATTTTGAAATTTGGGTATTGGTCAGTGTAATACACGTGTGATTAAAAAGATTTGGGCGGATTGAGATCCCCTCGATAATCATACAATGAAGATCGAAACACTTAAGGCTTTATGTTCACGCGTCAATTTGTTAGAGATAAAAAGGAAACGAGTAATCGCTCGGTTGCAAATAGTCAAAACACATTTAAGAAACTAGCGATTCAAAAGTCTATTTTTCAAAGAGTGGCCAACATGAGTCCTCAAGCGGCTCAATTGGCACACCATCAAAAAACGGTAGATACTTCTGTTCACAAGTCACGACCTGATCACGCTTCTTATTTGCATGCAACCAGTAATTCAGAGTCGATCCAATTAGCTGCCATTCAATTTGTAGGAGCAAGAAGTATTGGAGATCGTCATGATGACAGGGAGGAGTACCGTCAGATGTATAATTGGAGTTGGATAGAGGAATTAATCAATATGGGTTTGTTGGGCAATTACCGTGACTTATATCGGCTCTATTTTGAGCTACAAGATACCGAAGCACAATTTCATCAAAAGGTGGAGGCAATAATCAGGTATTTACAGCACCATCCTGAGATCTTCATTATTGCAGCATATGTTGGAATTCTGCCTGCTGGAATAACCTCGTGGGTGCCAGCCAAATTGCAGCCTTTTCTTTCTCGAGGGGTATTGTCTGATGCCATTGGTGGGCACATTGCTGGTCTTTTCAGTAAGCTTCAGCATCTGTTGGGCCCGGTTGGATTTGGCTATGTTTCACGAATGTTGGGAAGATTGGTTGGAAGATCCATCATAAACAGAGGGCTTCTTTTAATGGAGAGTATTGGAGGAGGTCTAGTATCGGGTTTGTCCAGATGGTTTCATGGTTATGAAATCGTACATGGAGCCCATCCTGCTGTAGGAGATCATGTGGGCCGTGCTGGCGAACGTTTTGATAATGATTCGAGAAGCCCTGCTTGGGGACAAGATCGAGCGCATTTACATTCGGCAGCTGCAGCGGGAAAGAGAGAGTACCGAGCCGATAACATTGTGATGACGAGCGCATCTACAAATAGCCTTATGAAAGCCCATGAAGATAATAATGCTGAGGATTGGGTAGCAATAAGAACACCCTCAGGTTGGGGAGAAGCAGTTGGAACAGACCGGGGAGCGACAATGATTCGAGCTCAAAGACCAGCCCCAGGAAGGACTGAAGTTGAAATGGCGAAGAAAGGGTATGCTTAGAAGAGAAAAAAATATGCAGGGTAACCTTTTACTGAATTAGATATAAATGAATTATGATATATCGCTATAAAGATGAAAGATCCCATAATAGGTCTGTAGCTTCCTCAATATTTCAATTTGCTAAGAAAGAGAAGCCAATAGATGCAAAAAAGAAAACGAAATTAAGTCAGACTGACATGAGTAGAAAAGCACAACATACGGTTGCTGCAGTTTTTGTAGATAATTACTCAGAAAAGTTTCAAAGTGGTGATGGATGGCATGCAGAAGATAGAGCGGTCTCAGCTGTTAGGAATTATTTACAGAATATTAATCCTGCCAATGTACTAACCCAAAAGAACGTCACACTTTATGTTTCTAAATCACCATGTTATGGAGGAGATGCTGACAATAACGCAACTTTTGTACCCAAGGCTGGAGGAAGTAAAAAGGTTAGTTGCACAAATGTTCTGAATACACTCAATGGTCAAATAATCAATGGATATAAAGTCCACTTGAAGGTAAAAGTATGGAGAATTTATCACGGAAAGAAGGTCAAAAAGGCTGAGCAATCATCTATACACTCGATGGCAATTCTAGCGAAGGATGGAGCAAGCGTTGATGGAATAAGTAGTAATAATAGTGTCTTAGGAGGTATTTCTAATACTTCATCAGCTAGAACCTGGAGAAAGAAACAGCGACAAAAGATTCAGCAAGCAGTTAAAAAAGGCAAGTTATTGCGACATAAAAAAGCAAAGAAAGCCTAGTGAGAGTTTGAAAAATAGCAAAACCCTGAGTTCTGATTTTTTTTGAGTTAGCAGGGTAACCTTTTCTTCATTTGGGTATAGAGGGTCAGAATCTATTGTGAATGATCCTTGAATCACTAAAGTATATCGCCACCGATCTTGACCTTCATCTGAAGAAGAAATACAATTCTTCCGAAAGCAAAGTAAAGCTTGCCAACATTCTTGATCAGGATGGATCCATCCCTGAAGCTAATCAGAATAAGGTCATTCTTTCACTCTTGAGTTTAGAGCATGAGGCCGTCACTCAAAATGCGATAAGTGGATTGAACAGTAGTTCTTCTTTCTTCCGAGTCAATCCACCCTTGAGTTTCAATGTGAACATCATGTTTTCAAGTCTCTTCAATCAATATGAGGAAGGCCTGAAATTTCTATCAGATACGATCTACTTTTTTCAAGCACGATCACTGTTTAACGCGCAAAACTCACCTCGATTGGATGAACGAATTTTCCAACTATCCCTGGAGGTTATCAAGTTGAACTACAGTGAAACCTACAACCTATGGGCATCACTGGGGGCAAAATACATTCCGTCTATTCCTTTCAAAATGAGGATGTTGACCTTCCAAGGAGATGAGCTTACTAAAAAGACAGCCAAAATTGTTAGTCAGGGAGTGGGGGCCCTTACTTCATGAAAAGCCAGAAGTACACACTGCTTGCTGAAGTGACCCTACTTCACAACTATTTCGAAGATGGTTTTTTTCGTGACATCCGGATCGTCCCGGATAAAGTGACGCAGACATTTATGTGGAATGCTGGTCTGCTGTTTCGACTGACAGATACTGGATTTTCTATATTCTACAGCGACCCATTTGATATCAGTTATTTGAAAGAGATCACTAGCTTTTTCAATAATCAATTGCTTCGTTTTCAGCTGTTTGGTGAATCCTCTGATTTTATGAATTATACGGATTCCCCTTTGGGTAGGTTGGTGGTATACAAATACAACAACCGGGACACGAAGGAATCCTCTTCTACACATTTAATGCTTCCAAAGCTGGAGCAAAGACTGTATTCTCAGAGTCCGCTGGGAGAAGTTGACTTCTACTTAAGTGAATTTCTCCATCAGGAAGAAATCTCATCGAAAGATTATATCATCATGTTTTCAGCAAGAAACACGCGCTGGAAATATTATGTAATGAATGTTGCAGAATCTGAGGCTGACAGGCTAGTCATTGAAGATTCAACGGGTAGTCGATTTGAAGGACCTGTAAGAAGAGAAATGCCTGGAGGCAAGTCAGCGTTTGAATTTAGCTCAGGAAATATGGTGTTTCCATTTCGAGAAAGGCCAGAATCTTTTTGCTCGCTCAAGAAGAAATCTTTGGTGGTATCTAATGATGAAGAAGATGGGGCGAGTCAAAATGAAACGTTGCTGCAAAACCTTCCGGTACCATCGCCACAAGCAATAACCACAATCGAAACGGATGAGAACGAGCAAGTAGCGTGCTCATCAGTATATATCTATTTATGAATAAAAATCTAAAAAAATAAAATTATGTCCGTATCTCCATTAGCATCACAAACCCCCGGCGTTTATATAGACGAAGTAAATGCCTTTCCGAATTCAGTCGTAGAGGTGGCCACCGCCATACCGGCATTTATAGGATACACACCTCGCGCCTCATATGAGGGGAAATCTTATTACAATCAAGCCGTTAAGATTACTTCTTTCAACGAATTCAAAGCTTTTTTTCTCAATCCAAACCTACCTGCACCAGCAGATCCAGCGTCTCAATACCTGCCGGAATATTATGTAGCGCAGCAAAAGAAGAAACCCGAAAAGGGGAAATCTTATGAAATAAATGGAGATATCTACACGATAGAACCCGATCCAGGTACTATTTACTACCTCTACAACAGTGTGCGTCTCTTCTATGAAAATGGTGGAGGGACAGCCTACATAGTTTCCGTTGGTTCATATGGAGAACCAACCAAAGCGCCAATTACACCAGGTGACAACATCATAAACCCCAATGTGAAACTCTCGGATTTATTAGGAGGGCTGGCACAACTGAAGCAGGTTCCGGATGCCACCATGTATATCGCTCCAGAAGCTACCCTGCTATCTGTTGATGAAAATAGCACGCTGATGGAAGAAATGCTTTTACAGAGTGGAGATTTAGGTACTACTGTTTCCATCTTTGATATCATTGGAGGCCATGAGCCGGATCCGATTCTGTACACACAGGATATTCAGAATTTCAGAAACAGTACAGGCAACAACTCACTCAAATATGGAGTTTCCTATTACCCTTTTCTAAAAACAACAGTAACCGAAGCTGGAGAAATAAGCTATGCGAACGTCAATGGAGGAGATGCAGGAAGCTTGGCTGATTTGGTAAATCCTCCAGCAGCCCCAAACCCAGCAGCGGAACAAATCCTGGGCAATATCAAAAGCCCACCGGCAGGAATGACAGCAAGCCGCTTAAACGAAGCACTCATGTTGGCCAGCAAGCCTTACAAGCAGGTGATGGGCATTATTCAGGAGCGAATCAATACGCTTCCCCCAAGTGGAGCTATGGCGGGAGTCTATACACAAGTAGACAATACAAAAGGGGTGTGGAATGCACCTGCAAATGTGACCCCTTTGGGGGCAGTAGGCCTAACGCTAAATATTAACGATCAGATGCAAGCAGGGCTCAACGTCGATGCTGTAAGTGGAAAATCTGTGAATTGCATTCGCTTTTTCAATGGCCAGGGAATCTTGGTTTGGGGGGCACGAACACTCGATGGTAACAGCCAGGATTGGAGGTACATCAACGTGAGACGAACGGTCACCATGATTGAACAATCTGTGAAGTTGGCAGCAAGAACTTATGTGTTTGCACCTAATGACGCCAATACCTGGGTGTCAGTAAAAAGTATGATTGAAAACTTCCTCACCATTATTTGGAAGGAAGGTGCGCTGCAAGGAGCCAAAGCTGAGGATGCATTTAATGTTGCTGTCGGGCTTGGAACAACGATGACCGCAGAAGACATCCTGAATGGAAATATGAAGGTGGCTGTGAAACTCGCAGTAACACATCCTGCAGAATTCATCATTGTCGAAGTAGAGCAGGAAATGGCAAAATCTTAATCAATTAAAATATTCTAAAACTTAAAAAATTATAATTATGGCTGTAGATGGAAGTAAGGAAAACAACGTTTGGCCAATGCCAAAATTCCGGTTCTCTGTTGATTGGGGAACCATCAAGCAAAACATCGCTTTTCAGGAAGTTTCCGGATTAGAAGCAGAAACACAGATCATTGAGTACAGAGCGAGCAATAGCACCGTGTTTAGTACGGTAAAAATGCCCGGTATTGCGAAGTATGGCAATGTGACCATGAAGCGAGGCGTGTTTGTCAAAGACAACAGTTTTTGGAGCTGGTACAATCAGATCAAGATGAATACCATCAAACGACAGTCTGTTGTGATCAAACTGCTCGATGAAAATGGAAAGCCTACCATGACCTGGACGCTGAAAAACGCGTGGCCTACCAAAATCACTGGAACAGATCTCAAATCGGACGGAAACGAGGTAGCAGTAGATACCATAGAAATTGCGCATGAGGGTCTAACCATTGCTAATTCGTAATTGAATGGGAAAGAGCGCCACATACTATCCGCCACCCACTTTTTTCTTTCGGTTATCCTTTAGCGGGATTTCGGGGCAAGCAGATGCAGGTTTTCAGGAAGCCACTGGATTAAGCACAGAAATAGCAGTGGAGGAGGTTGCGTGTGGAGGTGAAAACCGATTCAAGTATCGCCTACCTAAGCAGGCTAAGTATGGGAATCTGGTGCTAAAAAGAGGGCTGGTTACAGCCAGTTCTCAGTTGGCAAAATGGTGCCAGGATACCCTCAATTCAGATTTTACCACAGCAATCCAGCCAAAATCAATCATGCTGTTTTTGCTTGGACCTGACAACAAGCCTTTGATGACTTGGAGTTTCATAAATGCATATCCAGTAAAGTGGTCCTTGTCTGACTTCAAGTCTCAAGAGAACGCTTTGGCCATAGAGTCACTCGAATTTGCCTATAACTCATTTAAAAAAGTATGATATGCCAGTTGAAATAAAAGAACTGATCATTCGAACCAATATCGTCTCAGATGCCGGACAGAATCAACAAACGCCGGAAGGTGTGATTTCCAAAAAGCAGATGCGCAGCATCGTGGATGACTGTGTGCATCAGGTAATGAAAGCGATGGAAAGGAAAAACGAAAGATAATGGGAGTAGCGAAGCTTCAGCAGATGACCGTCGTAGGGTATAAGGACGAAAACTTTAGTAGTAAAGTTGGCGCTTATACCGCTATGCTCAACCCTGAAACCTATTCGCAAAACTTTGATGTTCAGTACAATGTAGAGCAGGGGCAGGGGACGCCTGACGCGACGATTAAGTATGAAAAATCCACACCATCGACCGTCAATTTTGACTTGATATTTGATGCCACAGGCGTTGTAAATAGTAAGCGCACCAATCTGGCAAGTGAGATTTCGAAGTTCAAAAAAGTCGTGTATGACTACAATGGAAATATACACAGCCCCAACTATCTCAAACTCATATGGGGCAAGGCAATGCTATACAAATGCAGACTTACAAGCCTAAAAATCAACTATACACTTTTTAAACCGGACGGCTCCCCTCTCAGAGCAAAGCTGACTGTAGCCTTCAAAGAATTCCAAACGCCATCAGCTGCATTGGATAAGAATTCTCCGGACATGACACATGTGAAAACAGTAGTCGCCGGAGACCTATTGCCATCGTTGGTTTATGATGTCTATCGCGATGAAAGTCACTTGCTAAAAGTAGCAGAGCATAATAAGCTAGACTCAATACTACACCTGGCCCCTGGCGCTAAGCTTTACTTTCCACCACTAAAAAATTGATGATATGCTAGCTTCACCAGTCACAGAAAAAACAAATTTGGTCTCATACGAGGTGCTAGCCGGTGGCAGTCCGATCAAGGATACGTACAACGTCATATCCATTTCCATCATCAAAAGTGTAAATCGTATTTCAGGATGTGAAATTGTGTTACTCGATGGAAGTGTATCAGAAGAAGATTTCCCAATAAGTGATTCAGAGACTTTTCTTCCGGGTGCCGAAATAGAAGTCAAACTAGGGTATGATGAAACCAATGAATCTGTATTTAAAGGAGTAGTTCTTCGTCAAGCTCTGAGAGTACAAAGTGGTCAAGGACCTGTTATTGAAGTGGTGTGCAAGGATGAGGCCATCAAAATGACTGTGGGTAGGAAAAATGCCTATTTCAAGCAAACAACTGATAGCGATCTCATCACAAAGGTGATTGGAACTTATAGTGGACTTAGCTCAGAAGTGGATAGCACTACTGGTGAACTTCCCGAGGTGGTCCAGTACTATGCTACTGACTGGGATTTTGTCCTTTCCAGAGCAGAGTTTAATGGAATGGTGGTGATCAATGACGGAGGCAAGTTATCTGTAAAAGATCCCAATAATGAATCAGATGCTGTTGTGGAGGTGACCTATGGTGAAGATATTTTGGGATTTGAAGCAAGTTTGGATGCTACCAATCAGTTCAAGTCAATCAAATGCAATGCCTGGGATTTAAAGAATCAAAAGATTGTAACAGGCCAGTCTTCGACCTCAAACTATGAGCAAGGCAATGTTTCCGGTAGTTCTCTGACGGATGTTATTGGAATCAGCGATTTTGAATTGCAAACGACTGCTCCACTAGATGAAGGAAGCCTCAATACTTGGGCAAAAGCACAGGCTACAAAATCAAAGTTTTCAAAAATATTGGGAGACCTGAGCTTTCAGGGAAACGCTACGCTATTACCTGGAAAGCTGATAGATATTCAGGGCATGGGCAAAAGATTCAATGGGAAAGCCTTTGTCTCCGGTGTAAGGCACACCCTAAGAAATGGGAACTGGGTGACTGAAGTTTCCACCGGAATGTCTGCAGAGTGGTTTTCTTCTAGGGTAGACCTTCAAGCACCCTTAGCTTCAGGACAACTGCCCGGCATTCAGGGTTTACAAAATGCTACCGTAAAGCAGATAAATGAAGATCCGGATGGAGAATTCAGGGTGCTGGTAGATGTACCAATCATCAAGGAAGGTGGAGATGGTATTTGGGCCAGACTATCAAATTTTTATGCCACCAACACTGCAGGCTCCTTTTTCTACCCCGAAGTTGGAGACGAAGTAATCTTAGGGTTTTTAAACGAAGATCCACGATACCCTGTCATTCTAGGCTCGCTTTACAACAGCAACAGCAAGGTGGCTCCCTTCACCCCAGATGAGACCAATAGTAAGAAAGCCATTGTAACAAAAAATCAATTGAAACTGATTTTCGATGATGAAGATAAAATAACCACCATCACCACTCCCGGAGAAAATAAAATGATCTGGAGTGACAAAGATGAAAGCATTACGATCCAGGATCAGAATGAAAATTCCATTGTCATGGATTCCTCTGGAATCACGATAAAAAGTGCTTCCAACATGACACTTCAGGCTGCTGAGGCTATTTCAATCAAAGCAGGAACAACACTCTCTGCCGAGGCAGGAGAATCAGCCACCATTCAAAGCGCGAGTGTAACCATACAAGCCGATGAGGAAGCTCAAGTACAGGGAGGAATGACGACAATGGTATCGGGAGGGGAAGAAGTATCAATTAGTGGAGCAATGGTAATGATAAATTAAAGAATATGCCCCCAGCAGCACGAATAGCAGATTTTCATGAATGCCCGATGCAGACCCCTGCGCCGGTTCCGATCCCGCATGTTGGGGGACCAATTGTAGGACCGGGAGCACCTACAGTATTGATTGGGGGCATGCCAGCTTCGGTGATGGGTGATGAGCTGATTTGCGTAGGTCCACCGGATGTGATTGTGAAAGGAAGCACCACGGTCATGATAGAAGGACGGCCTGCGGCCAGAATGGGTGATGAAACTGCTCACGGAGGAACCATTCTTATAGGAGCACCAAATGTAGAAATAGGAGGATAAGATGATAATTAAAAACGAAAGCGAAGCATTGATAGGTATTGGATGGAGTAACCCGCCCAGGTTTTTTAAGGGGGCCAATCAAGTTCATATGACCAAGGATGTGGAGAACATCAATGAAAATCTGAAAACACTCTTCTCAACACATGCTGGTGAAAGAATATCCGACAATCAGTATGGGACACGTCTAAAGGATCTCATTTTTAGTTCGCAGGACATCATGCTTGAAGTTGAGGTAAAGGAATCATTAACTACAGCTATCAAGCTATTCGAACCCCGAATTTTAGTAGATGATATTATCATCGATTCATCCAGTCAACAGGACGGGTTCATAGCCATACATGTGAGTTACACCATCCGAAAGATCAACTCCAGACACAATTTTGTATATCCTTTCTATATAAACGAAGGCTCAAACCTTGATATCTAGATGCAGGACAATAACCATATCGTCCGGTTATTCGCTGCAAGTCAACGCACGCTCAGCAGCCAATACCTAGATCCATCATCGATCAAGATTGATGACCGATCCACTCAGGAATTGCTGAGTTTTATGGCTGAGCTTTCAAAACAATTCTGGTATTACAACGAAAACGGTCATAGAGATGGGGACTGGAGCAGTTTTTTTCAGACTGACTTGACCTCCTTGCTAGCACTCATCAGCGAATCATATGATGAAAACGACTACAGGATTGTACTTGATTTCATCAACTCCATAGAGAAAGTTGCAAGCAGGAAAAATCACAAGCAATCCAAAGATTTGTCAGTGACCTTATGGGAGCTTTTTCATCAGGCCTTCAAACCCATTTTTAAAATCAATGATTGGTATAAGACTTTTACCAGGCTTCATGTAGATACGGACTTTCATACATATCTAAAAGAGCTTATCTGGAGAAAGCTCAGTTTTGGCCTTAGAGATCTCTATGCTTTTTACTATTTCTCAGTACAAGCCGGACTATTAGATGATAAGGAGAAAGTAGACAATGAGTTTAAGAAATTCCAAGATTTAGATGTCCTCTGGAACTTCAATCCTTTTCCAAACATTGCTAAATCGAAGGTGGAAATGTTCGATTTTGAGAACCATGAACGATTCCTGAATGGCTTAAGAGAAGCAGTAAAGAACCTACATAACCATGAAAAAGCAATCTCGAGAGAAGCCAAAATTGCCTTTTCAAAAAGCTTGAATACCAAAAATACGGAACCTCACATTGCTCTTATTCTTGGTTTTTTGAAGGCCTATAGTTTTCAGCAAGAGGCCATCAATCAAATCTTGCCAAGGCATTTAAATTTCTACTACAAGGATGCATTACAATTTGAAAAAAGAGGAGCAATAGGGGATGATGTGTTTCTTTTGATGAAGCTGGGCAAAGGCGAGAACGCCATAATGGTTCCTAAATCGACTCCTCTTATGGGTGGAACCGATACCAGCGGGAAGCCTATTTTATTCGAGACCGCAAATAACCTGCAGGTCACCCCTTCGGTGATTGCTGATTACCGCACACTCATTCTAGATCAATCAAAACATTCAAAAGAAGTATTTAAGACCTTTAGTTTGAAAGGATTTGATCAGCCAGTAATAAGTAAAGAAACTGGAGTATACGAGTCATTCAATATGTTCGGGGATGCATCGACAGGAAATGCGACCGCTGTTGATTCTAAGATTGGATTTGCTGTCTCCTCACCGGAGTTATTTCTAGAAGGGGGCAAGCGTGGGGTTGAAATCAAATTTTTGAATGATGGATCTAAGTCTGATGATTTTTGCCAAAAGCCTAAAATATTGTTGGATGACCTTGTAGAACTGAAAATCACAGGATCGAAAGGGTGGATAGCTCCTGACTATGAAGAAGTTAAGGTCGTAAATGGAAGCCTTAGAATACGATTTGGCCTTAAGAAGTCCAGTGCTGCGATTGTTAACTACAATGAAAAATTGCATGGAAAGGGTTACAGCGCCTCATGGCCAATAGTTGTGTTAACCCTGAAAAATCAGGCGGACTCAAACGGCTTAAATCCATATGCTGTATTCAGCAAACTGTCCTTTACTTCTTATCAAATAAAAACAACGACAAAAGAGCTAAGTATTCTTTCCCTCATTACCGGAACAGGAAAGGCTGCTTCTACTGGTGTGGCTGCACCATTTGGTGGAAATCCGACCCCTGGGTCTCAACTAATTATCGGCTGCTACGAAGCATTTATAAAGCATACAAAGCTGCTCAAAGTAAATGTCAACTGGTTGAACCTTCCAAAGTTCTGGAAATACTATTTCGCTTACAATGAATACCAAATTGAGCACATTTCTCTACCTACTTTTTTTAAGAAAAGTTTTACCTGTGTACTATCATGGCTAAACTTTGACTTGGGTCGGTGGGAAACTGCGGAAGAAGATGTAAGGCTTTTTAGCGGAAACGATCAAGGATTGTCGTTTAGCTCTGCATGTGGTGGGCCTCCTTGCAGTTCCTCCAAACCTATAAGCAGTAGCAAAGAACTGACAAAAAAGCAGGCAACAAAAAGTCCGCTTACAGAAGTTAATTATGCTTTCAATATCCCAGTTAAGCCGGACTATACCCTCAAATACCCGCTTGCCTATTCTGATAAGAGCAGGTCAGGATTTGTTTCCCTTGAGTTGAGCGGACCCGAGGAAACGTTTGGACATAACCTTTATCCGAAGATTGTCTCAGAAGTGACCTTGCAGAATACCATAACAGCTGCAAAGAAGGCCACAGGAAAAACAGTAAAAGTAGAAATTGTAAAAGCCCCTCATTCAAAGGTGGCTTCAGTTCAAACTGTTGATAAAATGGTTCAGGACAGCACATCAGCAAATGCACGAGTAAAACGTACCGAATCAGGATTGAAAAAATGGTTAGGAAAAATTCTTGGGGGAATAGTGAAATTTTTTCAAAAAAATCTTGGCCCGATTTTAAAAAAAATGAAGGTCGTTCTTGGATGGATTGATGAAAAAATTCTTAAAAAGCTAAGTCCAATTTGGAGCTGGATTTCTAAAATATTTCAGACCATTCTTAAAAGGTTTAAGAAGAAAGAGAAAGAGGTTCTAGCTTTTAAGCCAATGCCGAATAAGCCTTATGTTCCAAAAATTAAAGGCGTAACCATTGACTATTGCTCATGCCTCAAAATTGTACCCGGTTCTGATTCAGAAAACAAACTCTTCAGAATTCATCCTTTTGGGATTGAAGAGATGGATGCCAAAGAAAAGTATTTGCTTCCGCAATACCAGAAGGACGGATATGCTTTGCTTGGATTTTCTCAGTTAGATAAAGGAGCTACGCTTTCCATTTTTTTAGCTGTTGAAGACTTGAAGAAAACGGTGATTACGGGGAGCGATGAAAGCATATCAGTAGAGGTCTTGGGTAATCAAAAATGGGAAAAAGTGCGCCTGTTATCGGACACCACTTTGGGTTTAAAGAAGGCAGGAATTTTACGCGTATTTATAGTTAAGCAACCCGATAGCTCCAATCCAATCATGCCTTTGAAAAGCTACTGGCTAAGAATTTCGGCCTCTGCTAAAAGCGTGGAGACCTGCAAATTGAGAATGATTGGGACAAATGCCGTTTCAGCGGGACGAATCATTGATAGTGGAAATAGCAATAATGCCTTGACGAACCTCAAGGCAGGTGCAATCACAAAGTTTGCAGAGCCAATTCCTCCTGTGACAAAAGTTGTGCAACCTTTTCCATCATTTGGCGGAGAAAATCCTGAAAACGATGAAGTATTTAATCATCGTGTCGCAAGACGGCTTTTCAATAAAGACAGAGGCGTTTCTATCACCTATTTAGAATCGATTGTTTTGGATTCTTTTCAGCAAATCTATCAGGTGAATGTTCATCAGGCAAAGCCTAAATCAAAAGCGGCTCCCAATGTTCGCATTGCTATTTTGCCTAAGGCACTAACAGGAGGACAGTTAGATCCGTATCATCCAATCGCTTCAGTCAATCTGCTAAATGAAGTAAAACTACAACTGCAAGACAAGGTATCTCCGCACGTGCGTCTGGAAGTAGAACATATGCGGTTTGATAAGATACATGTATCATTGGAAGCAGTGTTTTCGGATTCTACTTCTGGGAGATCTTATAAAGAAGAGCTCAATGCAGATTTGAAAGATTACTTATCTCCCTGGATAGAAGACAATGAGTTGGCATATTCACATCAGGCACTCTATGTCAATGACCTCTTGCAATTCATTGGATCAAGATCATACATCACCTCCTACGAAAACCTAAAAATCAAAATTGGAAAGAAGCGTGTATATGGAACTTTTCATATAGATGGAGTGACCAGAGAGTACAACGAACATCAGCTTTTACCAACCAGCCCTTTGAGTGTACTTGCCTCAGCAGAAAAACATCACATAGAAGATGTTACAGCGAATGTCACCGAAAATTTTCAACAACCTGAATTTGAAGAAGTAGCTATATGAATGATGTTTCACATATCGATACAATAGCAGAGTCAATTGATTCTTCCAATCATGTGAATTACAAAAACATGATTTGGGAGGCGATTGATGCAATCGAGGAATCAGGCGGTGAAAAGTGGTCCAACTATAATTCTTCAGATCCCGGAAGAACGATTCTGGATATTCTCTGCTTTGCTTTGCTTGACCTTGGATACAAGTCAGATTTTCCTATCGAAGATCTGTTTTCTGGCAAGGATGGCAAGATTCAGACAGCTGATAAATTATACACTGCAAGAGAAGTACTCTTCACGAATCCCGTCACACTGCCAGACTTTAGAAGGTTGCTGATTGATCGATCAGATGCCATAAAAAATTGTTGGATTGAGCCTGCTTCAAAAAAGCTGTTTCAAGGAAGCTTCCAGACATATTATGAATTATGTGATGAACTAAAAATTAGCTTTCTCAAAAAGCATCTTCAAACATCTTCTGGAAAAGCAACTGATCCATTTAGTGAAGAATTGACAAAACTTTGGCGTGGCATCAACGGCCTGCTCTACCAGCACAGAAACCTGGGAGATCTGTTTTTAAAGCCGATCATGCTAACGCCTGTAAGCTGGAACGTAAAAGGAAAATTCTACTTCAACTCCGGCATTGATATTGAAAGTGAAATTGCCAATATCTACTATCAGCTAAATGATTTTTGGTCTGCTTACATCCATTTCCATACCTATGAAGAGCTTAAGGAACAAGGAAAAAGTGTGGATCAAATCTTGAATGGTCCGAGGTTAGACAATGGGTTTATCCTGGATGAGGATCTTAAGCCTCTAACAAGGTGTTTTGATTTGAAAGAGCTGAAGTCTTCGTTGACAGAAGTTGAAAACCTATCTAATGTATTTTCATTCGGTATAGATGCGCTCAATGTCAAGTCAGCCAACGGCAAAATAGCGATACCTTCGGGGACCTCTCCATTTTTTGATTACACCCGAGCTTCGGAAGTCATCCAAAACACCAAAGAGCTTCAATTCTACAATGGAGATCAATTGGTCAGAAGGGTGGATCAGGCAAAAGTCAATACCTATTATAACCTGCTGGCGGACAGGAAGGCAATTGGTGGAAATGTCTTTCCAAATGACTTGGGACCTGAACTGCCAAAGGGAAAGCATCGCAAAATTAAGTCCTACCACTCTCCCCAATACCTTTTCTCTCAGCAGTTTGGACTGAATGTGGATCGGTCATTTGAAGGAGTTTCAGCTTCGGAAAAAGGACGTATTAAGCAACTAAAAGCTTATTTAATGTTATTTGAGCAGCTGATAGCAGATCATCAGGCTCAATTAGCTCATGCGGGCGAATTACTTTCCTTTGATTCAGGAGTGAAAGTTGGAAAAGGATTGTGTAAGACGTATTACTCACAAGGGCTTTACAAAGCGCCAGGCGCTCGTTTCATTTTAAAAGCTTTCGATAATTATAAGAGAGACAATCAATACCTCAGAGAGCACCCTGAGAAAACATGGGAGCTTTTCAAAAAAGATAAAAGCAATGTCTACGAGTCGTTCCTGGAAAATCATAAGAACAAAGTAGATAAGAATATCGATCGGAAGAGTAAGATCATGGAGCATCTGCTGTCGCGCCATGGAGAAAAATATGATGAATCATGTGCTCCTATCTTAAACCCACACTATGGAAATTATTCACTGGCTAAGGTGGAAATTATCAGCTCATTGTTGAGGAAGTTTCCAGTTTATAGTGAAAACATTGGAAGGTCTTATTTCAATCAATCAAAGCAGGAGGAAGCGAAAGAATTAAACCTCTTCTCAGGTTTAGAGCTAAGGCTGGAACTTCTTTTCCAGCTCACAGCATACTATCAGGAAATTATCGATTTGGTGCGAGAAAATCTCAAAAAAATTGAGAGTGAGATGAATATGGAAATTTATCCTGAACGGACAGCAGAGGGTCATATGATTGTGGTGAAGTATCAAAAAGAGGAGATACTCAGGATGCCTTTCATAAAAGATACGCTGCATGAAACGATACTTTATCATTTAGACGTGCTTCAGCGGCTCTGCGACGAGACCAAAGGATTTGTTCTGATCGATCACCAGCTGTTAATCACTAACCTGCAAGGGTGCAAATGGAATGTGATAAGGAAAGAGCAAGTGCAGGAGTTTAAAAGTGGCGGCAAGCGAATAATGGATTTTACCATGCAGACCGCCATACATCTCGCGAATAAATACGAGACCGTTTGGATCGAAGATGATGTACATATCCGACTATCTGCTACCAGTAGAAAAATCAGAAAATTTCCTGTTGAAAAATTACATTCAAATCATCCGGTATTTAGACCATCTTCTTCCATCTTTCTTCCATCCTGGGTAAGCAAACTGAGGGACCCCGCTTTTCATGAATTGTTTAAAAACAAATGTTTCAGGGAAGGGCCTGTGTACCTGGACTTTTCATTTCATCGCATACCAGCCAACCTGATGGAGGACCTCCTCACAGTTAGGGAAACATGGCTCGAGGATCTTAAAGCAATTCAAGAAGGTAATGCTGGTTCTTCCGTATCGAAATCATACATGGGAAGTGTGGCCAATGGGATTCTCCTCGACCTCATTCTTCAATCTCAAAAAAGATCAACGCCGGAATGAAGCCGTCAGCGCACCATATCAAGAGTAAGGTTTTTGAAGTGTCCTTCAATGATGAAAGCGAAAGCTTGAGGTTTCAAAAGTCGTTTAGCGATTTCATCAGAAATGAGCTAGTAGAAATCACCGAAAAGTGCCTTTCTGAATACGACGGACCTACACTCAAAATCATCAATAAGCTTGAACTCAACTTGGGTGATATTCCTTATGATGGATACGAGAAGATTCTAATGGAGCGGTATGAAGAAGCGCTAATGCATGCGCTCTTCAATAAGCTGGAGTTTGAAGGGCCAGACAAAGAGGAAGGAGAAAATTCTACAGCGAGTATTCTATTCATGATTCGTCATTTCCTACTCAAAGGATACATGCCCTGGAATTATGATGAAAACAATTGGGAGTCTTTCAACCAAATGTATGAACATGCTGCAGCAATTGATGGAAATGCACTGATCAATGAGCTAAACGAGCTTTTACCAGCTGTTCAATCCAGAACACGCTTGATTCATCAGCTGGAAGAACAGGCTATACAAAATACGGTAAAAAGGATTGAACCTTCTCAAAGCCAGCTTATTCTGAATTACCACAAAAACTGGATGACCACCGAAAGAAAGCATAGTTTGTTTGGAGAAAGCACAAATCAACTATCCAAAAGCTTTTGGTTATTCATTTTCAATTACTTGTATGAGGAGAGGGGATCTTATTTCAATACCAAGGCCTTTTTGATCAGTACACTTAAGCAGATCGCAGGTCATTTCAACCTTTCCTATGAGGAGGTGATTGGCCACCTGCGAATTGTACACCAGGAAGTGGCAAATACGCGATCGAATAATCTACATCATCTATTGGAGGAAATGCTCAAACTAGATGTGGCCACTCTGGAAAAAGATGTTGAGAGCCAATCTACGGACGAGGATACAAAACGATTTAAAACCTCAGATCTTTCCCATTACTTGAAAAATGGAAAATGGCCTTCCAGTGTTGATACTTATGCCTCATTTGCTGAAGTTTTTGTTGATCTGGCAGCTAGCGAGCCAGAAAATTTGATACGGTTGATAAATGAAGTAGCAAAGGATTTGTCCAAGCTCGATAAAATGGTGAACCTGCTTGGTGAACAACGTTCAATGAGCCTTTACTCCCTAATGCAACCCCACAGCTATGAAGCCTTCGTAGCATACGATCAATTCTTCAGAGAGCTAGTGTTGGACACTTCGATAAGAGGAACAGCGAATAACCTCACTTCCATCCTCGTGCAAACACTTTCTGAAACAAAGAATGATGTGCTGAATCATCAGCGGTTGTTGAAAAATCTACTTCAAAAAATAGCCAGTCAGTCGGGTAGTGATTACCAAATGGTTGTAAAACATGTCTATGAAAGGCTCCAGTTGGACAATGTCAAACTTGGTGGTACGCAAACGGGTAGATTCCTCGAAAAATTTCTCCTATCAGAGATGAGTGAGCAAAGCACTCGGATGAAACCACTAAGAATCAATGAGATAGATGTCACATGGATTGAAGAAAGCATCGTTTCTGGTCAGGTTCATCCACTTTTAGAAAAAGAAGGCTACCTATCGATTCAGGATGTCTTGAAATTCTTTGCAAAGGAAGATCATAAAGCATTTGATTCATTCATTAAACAAAGGCTAGATAAAAAGAAGTTTATAGAGAATTTTTCTGAAATTTTAGACGCTAATCTCTTCCATCAGCTTCAACCAGCCTTTATAAATAAAAAGAAAGACTGGGAGCAACTATTTCGATCCATCGAGGAAATACCTCCTTCTCAACATTTGCATCAAAAAGCGCTGGTTCTAGCGTTGAGGTCACTGACACTGAAATGGATGTATGGTGCATTCACACCAAATGGAACAAATACAGAAAACGCACTCATGCGTATTTCCAGTGAATTTGGTGTTGATTTCAACCTGTTACTAAAAGCACTGATTCAGCTTTCCGATCAAACGATGATTCGAGACTGGAAAGATGAAGTTGTGACCATCGCAAACAAGCTCGGTATTCAATCAGGTGCTAAAGAGCATTTATCAATAGAGGTTGATGCACAGTTAGGAAAATCCGAAAATCAATACCTGGAAAAACAGCTGGCTATTGTACTCTCCGCGATCAACGGCATAGTGAACAGGGAAGAGTTGGAGTTACTCGGATTTCGTTCTGCCGACGAAGTTCTAAGACAATTGATGAAAGCACATCCAGGCTTGCTCAAGGAAAAACTATGCGCTCTTAGCGCATGGGGGCAATCATTTCTTGGAATTGGCAGAGAAATACCAATTTCCACCTTTTACGCATTGCTTTCTATGCTCAATGGTACCGGTGGAAAGCAGGTGATCACCATATTGAGAAAACTAGAAATTCAATTGAACGAAGGATCTCAATCGATCAATCGCTTCTTGAATATCACAAGATCGCTTGCACTTTATAGATTATCTGAGCAGACATTTAGTCCGGGCAGCTTTACTGACGACTTTGTGCAGCTCATCAAGGACTCATCTCCAGCTATCTACACCCAGGTCATTCCTGTGCTTTCTAAGAATATCTCTATGATTAGCCTACCGGCAAAAGGGAATGTAGATGAGGTCATCACCAATCTGGAAGCTCAGCTCTATCACGTAGACGATAGCAACTTTCAGATGGATGAAAAGGTGTTGTCCAAACTCATTATCGAAGAATATTTCGGCCAATCCTTAGAAAAAGAGTCGACCATCATTCCATATTTTGATGAGACTGCTGATGTGGTTTATGACGAGATATACATTGAAAATGCAGGCCTGGTCATATTGTCTTCTTACTTCTCCATCCTTTTTGAGCGATTGTCGCTACTGGAAAATGGGAAGTTCTTATCCTCCAATAAGCAGGAAATGGCTGTGCTGCTGCTGCAATACCTCATGCTGGATGAACCACCGTTAAATGAACACCATTTGCCACTCAATAAGATACTGTGTGGGTTAGATGTTGGTCACCCCATTCGTACGGATATTCAAATCAACCGAAAAGATCGCGAGGTGATTCATGGACTTATTGATGCGGTGATAGGTTACTGGTCTGCCATAGGGCACAGCACCATAGAGGGATTTCAGGGATCGTGGCTCTGGAGAAAAGGAAAGCTGGAAAATAAGGAAGAGTGCTGGGAGCTCAAGGTAGAGCAAAACTCCTATGACATGCTTTTAGATCGGCTGCCATTTACGCTCTCACCGATCAAGCTCAGTTGGATGGAAAAACCATTAATCGTAGAATGGAGATGAATGCGCACTCACACCATATCATAACAATAGAAAATGAACTGAAATGGTTTGCTTCAGTGCTTGAGTCAAGGTTTCAGTCCTACTTTGAGCAACAAGAGCGAAAAGATATTTTTCCTCCTTCATTTGAAAACGAAGACGCCAGCTATGCACAATTTGTAACAAGCAACAACCTGAATGCCGATGAGCGCTTACTGCTCATGCTTGCGCTTGCGCCACATGTGCAACCACATCTCTTGGATATCTTCTTTACCAAGAATGTCACCTTTGATAGAGGATTCACAGAATTTGGAGGCTATTTGGGCAAGTTCCATGGTGGTTTTTTACCTACTGGAGAAACAGCAGCCTTTCTCATAGCATGCGGCAGTGTGCAAAAAAGAATTGACGTCTACCGTCTGCTAAGTTCAGACCACCTGTTTCTGCGCGAAGGGGCAATTAACGTGGGTAGCAGTGGCATGGATGAGCCACCCTTATCCAGTCCGATTTTCATGCCTGAGAGTTACATCCAGCACTTTCTATTCAATAGTGAATTAAGTCAAGAGCGCACAGATACTTTTCCTGCCAGCAAAATTTCCACGCATTTGTCATGGAGTGACCTGGTCATAGATGCCTCCATCCGTGATGATATCGATCAGATTAAATGCTGGATAGACAATGAGGAATTACTTATGAATGATCTCGATCTAGGCAGCAAAGTGAAACCTGGATACAAATGCCTCTTTTATGGGCCTCCGGGAACAGGTAAAACACTGACTGCATGCCTACTAGGTAAAACCACGGGAAGGGATGTTTATCGAGTGGATTTGTCTTCCATCGTCTCCAAATACATAGGAGAAACGGAGAAAAACCTATCCAGAATATTTGACCTGGCAGAAAATAAGAAGTGGATTCTCTTTTTTGATGAAGCTGATGCCCTATTTGGAAAGCGCACACAGACTTCCAGCTCCAACGACCGCTTTGCCAATCAGGAGGTTTCTTATCTCTTGCAGCGAGTAGAAGATTTTCCAGGAGTCGTCATTCTGGCTTCCAACCTCAAATCAAACATTGATGAAGCCTTTTCCAGACGGTTTCAATCCACGGTATTCTTTGGAATGCCTGATGCTAAAAATAGGGAAGTCCTCTGGTCGAAAATTTTCGAAGGCCCATTGGAACTGGATCCGGAAATAAACATGCAATCACTCGCGCAGGATTATGAAATATCCGGTGGTGCTGCCATAAATGTCTTTCGGTACGGTGCGATAAAAGCAGTGAGAAAAGGATCAACCAAGATTGGAAAAGACGACCTCATTCAAGGAATAAAGAAAGAATTTCAGAAAGATGGAAAAACCATATAAAACACTAATTAAAAAATTGATGAACGATAAAAAAGTAATATTATGAGCAATGCATACAACAAAGAACTGAGTAGTTCAATTAAAAACTCCAACAAGGAGTTCATCAAAGAACAGTATAAGCTGGACCATAAAAAAAGTGCTTCGAAGGTGTCGTTGTACTATAGTCATGGACAAACCGAAAAAACGGAAAATAGCTTCATCTCTACCAAAGAGGATAGCTTGTCCGCAGAAGCGCTCAATGATAAGACCGTAAAAGCTACCAACCTGACTGAAAATGTGGTCTTGGCGTCAAAGCAATCACTGCAGGATTCGAGTAGTACTACGAGCAATGTATCCACAGCTGCAGCAAATATGCAGATTGCTGCCAATGCCATTACAAAATTGGCAAGTGATGTTGCAGCCTTAAAATCTGTAGCAAAAAATACAGCGAATGAAAGCAAAATATTGAAGCATACCAGCAAGGCCAATGACCTGATACAAGATGCTGCTAAAAAAGCTGAAGAGGTAAGTCTGGTTTCTATGCAAGCAACCATTGAGGCAGCACAAGCCACAGCAAGTACTGTGGTGACCAATGCTGATGCGAGCTTAGATGCGATTAAAAACCTTCATTCATCTACCGCTTCAAACTACAGCAATTTACAGGAGCTTACAGTCACTGATAGCGAAAACCTCACCACTGCAAGAAAGAACGAAAAACTAGCTTCAGCAAAATTTGATGTTACCAAAAGGCAAGACATGGCCATCAAAACGACCAGAGGTCAAATCAATAAGGTATCTAATCACAACCTTACAATGATAGATCCGCAGGTGAAAGAGGGTAAAAATGAGTCTTCTCTGGTTTCAGCGATTCCAGCAGGGGATTCATTTACGATAAGCTTCGATAGCTATGATAATGAAGATAAAATCAAAGACTATCGCCTGATTGTTGCAAAATATGACGATGCTGAAGCTTTTGATATCAATATAGCCAAGGATCTGGAGCCAGGTACCTATTATCAATTTGCTCCATCAAAACACGGCAATGATAAAAAAAGAACCTACGCCCATACGTTCTATTTACTGGATGCAAAACAGCATGCCATTCCAAGTCATCACCTGGAGGTTGTAAAGGAAGAAGGAAACACCTGGCGCATTGTCGATACGGATAAGGATGCGCTTGTTTTATTCAACAATGTAGTACATCACCTTGCCGTTGATTACAAAGGGAAGCCTATTGATAAAGGAACTCCCTATGTAGCATATGTTTATGTTGTTTACAAAAACAATTATCAGCATAGCATAGACAGTACTGTAGGAGACCTGTCCCAGCCATCAGAAAGGCTGACACTTCAGGAAATGTTATATGTTCCCGAAAAAGTAAACGTATTTAATCCGTATTTCAATTCCCGAAATCTGGCCGTGTCTTTCCAATTGCCAATCGAGCAATACGAGCCTAAAAGATTGGAATACAGGATTATGGCGGTAGAAGCTAAGAATGTTGAGGCTGAAAAAATCAATAAGCAGATTGAAAAAGCCATCAATGAACTGGAAGCAGCAGAATATCACTACAATGCTGAGAATAATAAGCTGATTCAGTACACGGCAAGATACAATGAGTTAAGGCTCAGGTTTATGAGTCTAAGCAATCAAATAGAGGAGCAAAAGGCAAACCCAGATCCAAATGTCGATCTCAAAGAGTTGATTAAGCAACAAGGTCAGGCGCAGAGCGAAAGGGATGCAATGAAGGAGTTGAAAGATACGCAGGATGGAGTTACAAAAGCGGCTAAAAAACAGTACCAAAAAGCCAAGACAGAGGAAGCCGAGATGAGTAGAAAAAAGATCAATGATTTCATTTTTGATACTGATCTGATGATGACTGTGACAGCAGCAAATTACTATGTTGCAGAGCCGATAAAATGGGATACTGAAACGGCAGGTATCAAGTGGGCAGAAAGTTGGATTTCTCATGAGATAGCCAAATTCAACTTATCCCAGATGATTCTAAACGATGAGCCGGATGCGGTAACAAAACTCAGGGGTAGTTACACGAAGCAACTGGCCAAAGTAGAAACAGCACAGTCTGTATTGGTTGAACAAGAGAATGCATTGGAAGATGCCCAGGCTTTGAATGAAAAAACGCCAAAATCAGATGATGGAAAAGCCGAGATTGAAGCAGCGCTGAAAGTTGCTGAGGATAATCTAAGGAATGCCAAGAACAACCTCACCAAAGAGGAAGACAGGCTGAATGACCTGGATCGTCAAATAGAAGTAGCCAGAGAGAAGCAAGAGGACGTGTCTACTTCTAAGATTTCAAAGCTTATCAATGAAATGATAGCCACGAAATATGACATGGAAATGTATCGGAACATCATCAAGTTGATAAGAACCAATTATGTAAATAGTGAAATCGTAGAGTTTGAAGAAAAATTTGAAGACCTACTCGATGATATCCTCGACTATCTCAATCTCAAGGATGAAATCGATAAAATTGAAGAGCTTCTGAAGGAAGGTAAACTACCTAAAGTAATTATTCCTGAAGAAAGATTTAAGCCCGAAGAAGAGCCGTTACCACTTGTATTGATGTACACTGAAATTGGCAATGACGCAACGGACAATTACGGAGAGCCATTGTTTCAAAATCAATCAAGTTTCATGAGTCAGGCACTTGCTGAATTTTTGAATCTCATCAATATTGAAAATGCAAAAGATAGAGCGGATGAATTTAAGAAGCTAGTGAAAAAATACGACCCTAAGGGTATGAAAAATGAGTTGCTAGAGACACCTCGAATTAGCTACAAAGCAGTAGTACTATCCGCTTTGGCATCCGCATATATACAAGATGCCAAAGAGTATAAAAACACCCATTCGGATTATTCAGAAGAACAATCAATCATTTACAAAACACAATAGAATCATTAAAACATTATAGATATGAGTACGATACATCCAATTTCCTCAGCACCATCAAAACCGGAATACAAAAAAGTATTTGAAGATGTAACTGCTGAAAAAACCTCCCGAATTGAACAACTCAAAAGACTGGTAGAAGATGCAAAAAAGCAGCTTGCCCAGGCAGAGGCAGGCTACGAATCTTTTCAGGCTAAATCAGAGTTGTTTGAGCAATTACTTGCTAAATCTGAAAACAAACTTAGCGTTGCCACGATGCAGGACAACCTGGCCGTAGATGCAAGTCAGAAAGCAAAATCGCTGAGCCAGACTGCTTCGGTCGCAACAGCCACTGCCGACGATACCTATGCCGACACCAAGAGCCTGTTGTCTCAGGTGCAGAAAGTCGTAGAAGCTACGTTAGAGGCTGCCACGCAGATAACGCTCACCGCTGAGTTTATCATGAATCGGAAATTTTCCAATCCATTGATATCATCACAGTTGGTAACAGATGCATCGCAGGCAGCGACAGATGCCAATAAAGCAATCTCACTGATCATCAATACCTTGACTTCTACATTCAATGCCTTATCTGCAAGTAATCAAGCAAAAAATACAGCTGGAATCGTGCAGGTTGAAATAGAGTATCTATTGCAGGTATTGGTCAGCTCGTTGCAAAACATTGAGCAAGGTGATGCTGATACCATTGAAGATACCGCTAAGTCGAATTATAAGGAAGCAAGAAGTTTAGAGAAGGAAGCTCAATCTGCATTAGATGAAGTAACTCAGGCTACCATTCAGGCTAAAAATGAGATGACAAGAGCAGCTGCTGATCTGGCAAATGCTGAAGCAGCACTTAATGCAGCAGAAGCGGCAGCAGGAAGCTAAACTTTTAAAAGCCTAGTTTGTGATGGAATTAAAAACGTTTGAACATCTGTATCGGAAAATGTTTCTACAGACCAATGGGTTCATGCTCAATTGGCCCATTGGTCAGCATGTAGATGTTGGGGATTTCTTTATCCTAAAACCTAACAAGCTAAGTGTGGTGGGACATATTCCGGTAGATATTCTCAATGCTGAAAAATCTTACGATGAAGAACCTTTAGAGGTGTTTGTCCCAGCGGCAGTTCCCGATAAGAAAAGCAGCAAAAATACTGGAACGTTTCCTGCAAATGCCTGGACATGGAGGATGATGGAAGGTTGCGCATCCGATTATGTGAGCAACAAGATGTTGAAACCACATAAGAGTAAGTTGCAGCCGCCCGATGTGAATCAGTACATCACGCATTTTGAAAATGAATCCAATTTCTTTTTCAGTGCCAAAGAGGCAAGTATTAAGAAGGTTTTAGATTTTCATAAACTGCATAAGCGAATCATCCGAATACTGGCAACCCAATTTTTTAACTATAGTGAGGTGTACTTTATCACGGAGGTGGCCATTCTTCCTAATTTTTCAATGGGTATCAGTAAGCGAGCAGATGCAAAGCTTATTATGTCATTGGACAATTTCTATAATGGAGATATCATGGATGTAACGTCCTCAGAAATTCCGTTAGGTATTGAAAAAACAGAGGGTCTTAGTCAACTGAAGATAAGAGAAAAAGGAGGCCCCATTGCCTTCAGAGCTCTTAAAATGTCCCTTTCCTTAAAGGCCAAAGATGAAATCATGAAGAAGTTAAAGTATACGGAAAACAAGGATCTTGAAAAGTATATCGCAGAGATTATCGAACAAAATCTGCACAACCTAGTGCCCAGCATCGAGATCAATCCTTCCAATGCAGGGGAGTTCTTCGAATGGAGACCCATGGGTTTGGAAGATGTGGAGGTGTTTTTGAGTGGGAATTAAAGGGTTATGAAATATCCCTTGAAAATAGGCAATGATGAAAAGTCGACTATTAGGGGTGTCGCTGTTGGACAATTAAAAGCAAAAAATGATTCACTAAAACAGGTTTCAGTAGCTCCTTATGTAGCTCAACTAGCACGGGGTAAATTGCCACGCCCAGCCAGAAAAGTAGGCGGCAGGAGAGTAAGAGATCCTTTCCGTAGACAAGAAAATATTATTGTCAAAATCCTCTCAAAGCCAAGGATAGAATCAGCGATTAGACGATCTCTTGAATCAAAAGTTTGGAGGAAAATGGTTGAAATGAACCCACAACACGATAGAGGCGATTTAAGGCAAAGAGGTCAGGAAACAAACAATATTCTTCATACGGGCAGACTAGAAAGAGTAGCTCCTCATGCCAGGAATCCTTATCAAGCAATGATGAGGCATTTAAGTACAGTACTTGCTGAAGGCAATATGGAGAATTTTGTGGAAGTCCAGGCAGCAATTACTTTTTCGAATGAAGCGAGGACACAGGGAACCGTTTACGTTTCAGCCAACGCCCATGAAAGAGATTTGATTGACAATTGGGATGGAATTAGGGACAGAGCACAAACATTTGACGGTTTAGGAAATACTCGATTAGAAAGACACAGTCGCAAAGCCATTGCAGAAATAGCCGCACTCAGAGACAACTTTAATATTCAGATTGTGAGCACAGGTGTTCAAAATCAGCATGCCGAAACACGAATCGATGACCATATTCGAGATCCAAATGCAATTTATGGCGGACTAAGAAGTCCCTGCGGCGCCTGCAGAATCAATTTCCAACTAAAAGGCAGAGCTCATGCACTTTACGATCATACAGGCCAGCTCTGGACAACCAAAGCAGCCAGTTTATCCATCGAACGCTTTGCTTTGCCTATAATATCGCGCAGAGTTGTTCCCGAGAGAGTGAGATTATTAATAACAAAAGACAATGTTACTGGCATTGTAAATCGATATGTGAATGAATGGATAGCGGGCAATGAAGATAGGTTTCGACTACCACATGAAACATATGTGCAGGGACAAGAGAGTGTTCGAGACGCACGTGGGCATGATACGGACAGTGAGGAAGAAGATGCATAATAATTAAGCCTACAATGGATACGGAATTTCAGAAAGATCAGGGTAATAAGTTGCAGACTCAGTCTGCAGCCAATCAGGTGGCTCAACGGAAGTCGAATAAAACAGGACTTCCCGACAACCTCAAATCTGGAATTGAAAACCTCTCCGGACATTCCATGGATGATGTGAAGGTTCATTATAATTCCAGTAGACCAGCACAACTTCAGGCCCATGCTTTCGCCCAAGGCAACCAAATTCATTTAGCTCCTGGTCAGGAAAAACACTTACCACATGAAGCTTGGCATGTGGTACAACAGAAGCAGGGAAGGGTGAGGCCGACAATGCAATTGAAAGGCAACTCTGGAGATAGAGATGTCGACATTGTTCAGAGACACATATTTGATTGCCTTTTTTCATGTTCAGAGCCAGCAAAATTCAAGACTGAGCGAGAGCTGATTAACGATCATCTCAAGGAGTTCCTCAAAAAAGTAGAGAAAGATCTCAATTGGGGTTGGTATTCAAGAAAGTCATACTGGGAATGGGCCTCACATCAATTGAAGAATTTAGCAACCCATAATCCAACGAACGATCAAGTGTACTATGACACTCTAGTGAAAACACTGACAAGTATAGAAAAGGAAATTAATACACCAGAAAAAGAGGAGGAGTATAGTGAGGCATATAAAAGCAGAAAAAAAAGTTACGAGAGCTGGAAAACTAATTTAGTGAGTTTATTAAAAGAGAGCGAATTACAGGCCAGTATGCAAAGATTAATTGATAATGATGGAACACGAGAGCATAGTGGAGGACCTTGGATAGATAGACCTTCTGAAGAAAGACCAATCGGTCAATTACCTTCTGGTCGATTTCCGAATGCGACCCTTCGTGATATACACGATAGCAAAAAGCCTAGACCTAGTTCATCTGTAGTTAAAGCGGCATACCTTAATTCTGCTATGGCCATTTCGGATTATAAACATAGCAGTAGGCTTTATCCAAATGAAGAATTAAAATTTGCCAGTGCTAGAAACCAGTTGCATAAATCATTAGTTTTTTTTGATGGCAGCAAAAACGTAAGCAATCAACAAGTAATGACTGATCATGGATGGACATTTTTTGGTGAGAAAGGAGCGGAAAATGTTAGCGGAAGTGGGTTGTTAACGATGAGAGTCAACCTTATCAAGGCGGTAGTTTACACCAATGAATTATTTTCGTCTCACGAAAGAGGTACAGAGTATGCAACCTCTCCTGGTTCAAAATTCAAATTTATAAAGCATGAACATGGCATTTACTATTTTGACCAAGTTGCTGTAGGAACAATCTCTAGCTTACCACAGCCGGCAACAAACAGTGCTGCTACAGCTGCCGCTAGTTCCACCAACTATAGTCCTCCTTCTGCTTTGGCAAGCAATGATTCTTTTGATTTATAGGTAACCTTTCTCCCTTTTTGGTATAAACCTATGTGAATCTACGCACCAACAAAAATCAAACGACAAAGTCCCAATCTGTTGCTGGCCATGTGGCTCAGCGAAAGGCCAATAATACCGGTATTCCTGACAACTTAAAATCTGGAATCGAAAACCTATCCGGTCATTCCATGGATGATGTGAAGGTTCATTATAATTCTGCACGACCAGCTCAACTGCAAGCGCATGCTTTTGCCCAAGGCAACCAAATCCACCTTGCTTCTGGTCAGGAAAAACACCTTCCACATGAAGCTTGGCACGTAGTGCAGCAGAAGCAGGGAAGAGTGAAGCCGACGATGCAATTAAGGTCAAGCGTGCCAGTCAATGACGATCCAGGTTTGGAGAAGGATGCGGATGTGATGGGTGAGAAGGCATTGCAAATGAAGGCAGTTTCTAGCGATCATTTGAAATCTGTTTCGATACCAAAAATTGTCCAGCGGAAGACCATTCTTGAGTTAAATGCTTTTTCACAACCTCGGATTGGTGCTCATGCAAATCTGGGCCAAATAAAAAACAACTATGCGACACTCGTAATTAGGGCTACTCATACAGGGGATATGTATCACCTAAAGGCAGCCAGAGCCTTATTTCCAAACCTCAACGTCTTGATTTGGGGCGTAACCCAAGCAAATAATCACGCTACTTTGAATTCAGCCTTTCAAATAGCGAGTTATATCAACAATCAGGGGCATTGCTACTACACTGATCTCCCTAAACCTACAACCGGAAACCCGCCAACCAATCAGCAGCTTGGAGCGGTGACTCACGGTAATGCCATTGGTTGGCACCGATGGATAGATGAAGGGAGGAGCACATCGATGATTATGGCCGCCAATGAAAATTCTGGAGATCATGGAGCTACTGAAAAAAGAGTAGTCAGGGAAGGAACAGCGCCTATTGGCAATGCATTTCAAAAATTTGATTTCAGTTTAGCACTAAGAAATCATGGGTTCAGTCATGGACAAAACTATGTCTTGGTAAACTTTAGAAATTCAGGACATGGAGCAGGTACTGCCCCTGCGCTAGATACAGGGACCACAGGATATGATGAGATAATTGCACAAGTAAGGCATCATATCCCCGGAGCCACAATTGTTCCAATGGGTGACCTTTTGCCGGCGGGCGGCGGCCCGTTTCCAGCCAACCTAGTCGATTATTGGACCTGGCCTGGAATCAACACGCGAGAAAAGCAAGCCGGCCTACTTAGGTACCTCAATGAAAACTATAACATAACAGGAGCAGTTGGAATGCGAAGTGGTATTATGGATAGCCTCGCGTTTGCGGGAATAAAAATAGTTTCGATTGACATTTCTCCTACTAAACAAGGAAACACCTCAAAAGGCTGGGAGAGAGGATCTAAATTGGAAAAGGCCTATGGAACAGACTATGGAAGAGTATTTGTCAAGCATCAGCGCGTTGGAGAGACGGTAGGAGGTAATCCATGGGTAGGCTCATTCCATGCAGCAGACAGAGCAACCATTGGAACTGCGGTTAATAACTATCTGGGAACGGGGGCCATTGCAATTGATAGAAAGGATGCCTCACACCCATTGTCAACGCACGAACTGCATGCATTAATCAATCGAGTTGCAGGTGCTGTCGTACCAGTACCAGCAGCACCACTTCCCGCTCCTGTCGGTAATCTCTTGGCTCAAGTCGAACGCACCAGGATTAATAAAATTAGAGATTTGGTCACAGCAAATTATACGCATGTTCCAAACGCGGCAGCTTATAGAGCTATTCTTGATAACTTTTTAACATTTCCTACACCTTGATGCAGCTTTGGTTTATTCGTGAGAACTACGGGTAACCTTTCTCTAATTTTGGTATTAACCCCTGTGAACCTGCGCACCAACAAAACTCAAGCATCAAAAACACAATCTGTCGCTGGCCATGTTGCTCAGCGGAAGGCCAACAATACAGGCCTTCCAGACAACTTGAAATCAGGAATCGAAGGATTGTCAGGCCATTCCATGGATGATGTGAAGGTCCATTATAACTCTTCACGTCCAGCCCAGTTACAAGCGCATGCTTTTGCCCAGGGGAATCAGATTCATTTGGCTTCAGGGCAGGAAAAGCATCTGCCACATGAAGCCTGGCACGTGGTGCAACAGAAACAGGGGAGGGTGAAGCCAACGATGCAATTAAAGTCAAGTGTACCAGTCAATGACGATCCGGGATTGGAGCATGAAGCGGATGTGATGGGGGCTAAAGCTTCTAATCATGTACTTCAAAAGGCGGCCTCTAATAAGTTGATATTGCGATCACCTTTTTCCGATTTAGCACAACTAGTTAGGAGAAATCGGAAACGATGGACTTCTGCTCAAAGAGAACAAAGTAGAAAATTTTGGGATAAGAAAGAGGCAAAGGAGAAAAGAATGGCAGATAGTGCCTTCATGCGAAACGAAGTTATCAAGCCAGACAAAGAGCAAGGTAACAAGGAAGAATTGCCTCTGGATATTAAAGGGAATTTCCCTTTGGAGGATAAGATAGATAAAGTAATTCTACAAGGATCTACAAAAACTGGAGAACACCAAGATGTGATTTGCACACTCTCGTCTGGGAAGAACTTACGTTTTTCTAGAAATCAAGCAGCTGATACAGCACAATTTGGAGCTGACCTTGGCAGAATGGCCACAATAAAAGTTTTTGCCCCCTCATCTAAAAAAACCGTGAAAGATGCGTTAAAAGCATTTAGACAAGCGCACGACGCAATTCCATGTTATTTTCATGGAGATTGTCAGTCCTTTGCCGATAAAATAGTTCATAATCTAACTGGGAGCAGCACTGGATTTGGTCATGACTCTGATGACGATCTATTTAGTATGTAGCCTCATAATGAAGCTAGGCTGACGAATCAATTAATTTATTATTTCAACTTCCGTACATTTTCTTTCAACGTTTCATTTCCTATCTCATTAAAAATCTCCTCAGCCTTTCCATCATTTCCCTCATCTTCATCTGTCAAATACAACAACCCTAAATACCATCTGGCCTGATCTTGAAACAGGTGATCGGGATCGTTGACCAACTGAACAAAGACATCTTCGGCGGCATCAAAATGTTTCAATGCGAAATGGCTAACTCCCAACATCAACTGGGCTCGATAATCATCAGGTTTTTCTATCAATAGTTTTTCAAACTTTGAGATGGCAGAATCAAACTCCATGTCTCTGTAATGTATCGTTCCCATCATGTAGTTGTCACTATCTTCGATTAGGCCTCTTGGTGTAGTCTGGATGATATAAGGTTCGAAAAACTCATCATAGATTTCATTTGGTGAAGCTGGTTTGGCAATGGTCCAAATAATCCAGGAAGCAGAGATGAGCAAGGCTACAGTTGCTGCAATCTTCAATGGACTGAAACCACCAGAGGTAGTACCATTGAAATAGTCCTCACTGGTTTCGTCTACAATCTTCCGAAAGATATTCAAGTCACTTTTATCACTGATGGCTTCAGAAAACTCACGCTCCAGCTTCACCCTTTTGCGTAGTGTTTCATCTTTTTCTAGACGGTCTTCAAATCGCCTCAGCGCTATACCTTCCAGTTGCTTGTTTAAATACCTTTCGATTTGATCGATAGTATCCTTATTCATTGCTCACCAATAGTTTATACTCAGGATCATTTTCAATGGCCTTAATAAGACTTTCCTTACATTGAAACTTACGTTTTTTAGCATAAGATACGCTTGCAAACCCAAAGTGCTCTGCGATACGCTTCATGTCTATGCCGTTAAGAAACATCTTCAGAATCTCCTGGCACTTTTCGCTGATCTCGTTAAACTTCTTGATATAAAAGTTGTAGCGATCAATTTTAAGTACCGTATCCTCCAGTTCCTCCTGTGCAATGTTGTGAATTTCGTCAGAAGTACCCATTGGATGATTTTTTCGCTCGCGTAGGCGCTTCTTCCAAATATTTGAGCTTACAGCGTGCAAGTAGGTTTTGAATTGGCAGGTGAGCTCAAACTCTTTATTCGATACATTTTGGAAGATGGCCATCATGGCATCCTGAAAGACATCTTTGGCATCATCTTCTGATCCTGAGTTTTTGAGGATGTGACTTTTTACATAAGGGTAGAAGTTTTCATAAACCTCTTTGATGGTTTTTTTCTTGCCTTTTCTCAATCCGTCGATAATGGTATCGTCGGAGTTATTTCTTAAAAACTCTATACTAATCATTACAATAGTGCAAAACGGTGGCGATTCAATTAGATGTGTATGTGATTTTAATCCAATAACCTTTCAGTTGCAAACTATTTTCAATAATTTGTAAGACACACATCGCCAAAACTGAACCGCCATGACTCACTATCTGCCGGCAATATTTATTGTCCGGAGAGGATCACTATCTCTCTGTCTATTTATAATATTACCGTTATTTGAAATAAAATCAAATCCTACGTTATCTGGATTGTATTTAGATGAATGTCTGACGGAAAAAGCATCCATGCTTGACTTAGCACATCTATATTTTGAAGGCATCCTTGATATTGAAATGGATGGATCAATGAAAATTTCTGAAGTGGCGAATGAAGAAAGGATGATCAATAAGTTTTTGGACTTGCTGGCCACTGTAAGACAATTTAAATCTTCAGTTTCTAGAGATGTTGAGTCCGCCATGCTTTTAGGGGATTTAATTGAACGCATGGAAATAGATATTGCATTGTTGGATGAACTGTGTACCAGTGATCCACTATCTCCCTATGTAATGGATTATGCTTACTTGGATAGAAAAAGCAGTTACTACGCTATTATGCTTGATTGGATGATTGATGGGGTAGCAGATGGGCTTATGGAGGAGCGTGACCTGACGTCTTTCTTTAAGGTGGTACTCCATTTTCTGGATGGATTTTATGCTTCGGGTCTTATCAACGCCTTTCGGAAAAATGAGCAAACAGAAAAGCACAATCTGCTGGAGAAGATGCTTGGTTACATTCATCAGTCTGATGCAATAGAGAATCGCAAATTCCTGATCAAGCAGATATTCAAAGTAAGCAGGCAAGGTGAGGTAGCGAGTAACAGACATGCTTTGTCCTTGAGTAGTGGCTACTCTGGTGTTTTATCTGAGTTATTGGCTCAGATCGAAGCAGTTGAACAGCCATTCTATCAAAAGAATACCATTGATAACCTAGTGAAATATCATCGTATAATAAACGGACTAAGAGAAAAATACCTGAAGATCATTCGATCAATGAGTCCTAAGGAAAATCAATCAATGGATAGGCTTACGAAAAACTTAGAAACAACGACTATCGTTTTTTTTTCAGGAGAAAATTATACGCATCAATATGTTGAGAACTCAAGCAAGTTTCAGTTGATCCAGCATTCGAAGTGCATGATAGCTCAGAGTGTCACTGACGTCATAGAAGAAATGGATCAAGCACTTTTTGAATTCAGTGGAAGTGCACATTCTTTGAAACATATGCAAGGGTTATTGAGGTCTATGTCCAGCAGCATTATCCAACCCATCGAAATAACACTTGATGATAAGATACGCATCATTGCAGATGGTCAGTTGTGTTTTTTTCCATTCGAAATGTTGATGACAGATGAAAATAAATACCTGTTTGAATCACATGAAATTATGTATCAATTTGATTTCAAAGAAACTAACGAGATGGTTCATTTGGAAGATATTTACAACGTCAAGGGTGAGTTTGACGGCAAGCTAAGACTTGCCGGATTTACTGGATATAACGAATTATCATTTAAAAGATTTAAGGCAATAGCCTCAGATAACTCTTTGCTCCACTTGGGCACACATCAAATCATGGTAGAGGATGAACCTTATATTCTATTGAATAAATCAGATTCAATGGCTCGAAGTGACTGGTTTAATGTCCCCGATATCATGGGTGTGTTAATGAGTATGTGTGCGGGATTTAGAGGTCGGTTAACGTCAGGCGAAAATGCAAGAAGCTTTGGGAATAGAGCTTATGAATCAGGCGCTGAGAGTATCATATCTAGTTTGTGGTCAGTGGATGATTACGCTACTGGTCGTTTGATTGAGCAGTATTTCGACTATCTGAACAAGGGAATGTCCAGCGGGAAAAGCTTGAGACAGTCCAAGCTTAAATACCTCGCTGAAACAGATGCATTTCACAGACACCCGGTTTTTTGGGCAGCATTCGTTCATTATGGGAGTAATTATTCAATGGAAAGAAAGCCCAATTACCTACTTCTTTTGTTTTTATTCCTGCTTCCCATTCTGGTACTCAAATTCAAAATCCGAGTGAGGTACTGATGTCACTTGTTGTGAACGGATTTTAGGGGGATTTACATTACCTGTTGCCTTCTTCATGTAAAAACGCAACAGGACTGCTATGAACGCTAAGACAACAAATGCCGATAAAACTTTTTCTGGGCACAAATTCATCCTTTCCAAATATGGAAACTATCTGAGAGAAAGACTCTCATCC
The DNA here is from genome assembly GCF_039940915.1 of Ekhidna sp. GTDB lineage: Bacteria > Bacteroidota > Bacteroidia > Cytophagales > Cyclobacteriaceae > Ekhidna. The sequence continues at coordinate 1,320,120 of NZ_JBDVFO010000002.1, read as the reverse complement.
GTTTATAAAAACCATTTTCCATTTGAGGAACTCAGCCCTTTGGATAATTATTTGAATGATGAAGGAGTGTACGCTGAACAAGACCGTTCAGGAAATCCTAGAATCAGCGTACACATAAAAATGAATCCTCTGCGAATAGAAGTGCGGGAACTAGCCAACCAAAGAAAGCAGGTAGTCTGGCAAATGATTGGTGGTTAAATACCCACCCACAGCTTTACTCATCTCTTAAAATATCCGCAGGGTTAGTCCGCATTGCTTTCCATGTTTGTGTACCGATGGTTAGCCCTCCGATCACAAGTATGAAGAGAAAGGCGATGACAATGATGTCATATCCTAAGCTAATTCGATAAGCAAATAATTCAAGCCAGGCTCTGTTTCCAAAGAAGGAAATGAGTCCACCTATTGCGGTAGAAATGATGATCATTATGAAAAAGCTTCTGCCGAGTATAATCATGAGGTTCTTGCCGTTTGCGCCAAGTATTTTTCTAATCCCAACTTCTTTTAGTCGTGTTTGTATGGTGTAAGTGGCGATGCCCAATAGACCCATGCCTGCGATTACAATGCTGAGAATGGATATGAGACCAACGATGTATACAATGTCATAAAACATGCTGTAAAATTCTTCTATTTGCTCATCGAAGTACTTGTATTCAAAATCGTGATTCGGATCAAATTCAGACCAAGTACTTTCCAATGCTTTCAGTTCTTCAATGCTATTCAAGCCAGCAACTTTGACTTGAGCGTACGTGAATTCCTCTGGATTGTATCGCAGGAGCATGGGGCGTATTTCCATGTACAAGATCATGTAGTTGTAATTTTTGACAACACCCACAATGTTTACATGCGTACTGTCGCTAAGGATGATGTTGCTCCCTATTGCCTCTTCATTGTCTGCAAACCCCAAAGCTTCCACCGCTTGTTCATTGATGATAACCTCTTTTTCTTCTTGCTGGTCAGGGGTGAAGTTGGTCCCCGCTAAAAGCTCCAGTTTGAGGTTGTCGATGTAGCGTTCATCTACTGAGAAATAATTGTATTTATCTGATTCATCAGTGATGCTTTTTCTGACTTCAATATCGTCGTGAGTGCCTGTGCTTGGGATGTTATTGGCACCAGACACAAGATCTACAAAAGCGAGCTTTTCGAGCTCTGGCTTTAGCAAATCAAAGGCCTGTCCCTGCAAAGAAATATTGACAATGTTTTCTTTTCTGAATCCATAGTCTCTGGTTGCCATGTATTTTATTTGACGATGTACCAAAGTCGCAGATATGATGAGAACCACTGATATGACCAATTGAGAAACAATGAGGAATTTTCTGAGACCAATTTTTGACATCTTTGGACCTTTCATTCCTTTCAAGGCATTGATTGGCTTGACTGCAGACATATACAGAGACGGAAAAAAACCAGTGACTAGCCCGGTAACCAAACTAAACACCAAAAACTGGAGGTATACCATGGTATCGGGATTTAGTTCCCAGTTTAGCATCGAGCTCATATTTAAGCTCTCGAATGCCGGAATGAGCAATTTGAGCAAACCGATAGCCAGGAGAAGGGAGAAGAGTGAGATCAGTACCGCTTCAATGATGAACTGCATGACGATCTGTTTTTTTGTAGATCCCATTACTTTCCGAACGCCTATTTCTTTGAACCTGGTGAGCGACCTTGCCGTGGTGAGATTTGCATAGTTGAAGGCGGCACATGTCATGATCAAAATGGCAAGTACCACAAGTCCGTAGATGAAAAACTTCGGCATTGACTGCCCAATTTGATTGCCCATCAGCGGCCCAGGGGTAATGTCCGTCATTTTTTGGACACCAAATCGCACTTCATATTCTGAGTCTTCATTGTAGTTTTCATCAGCAATTCGATTCAGTGCGTTTTGAAGCTCTTTTAGGTTTACACGGTCTTTAAATTTGAAGTAGAGCCATCCGGTGGACAGTTTTTCCCAGTCGGGAAGCGACTCGCTGAGGATTTTTTGTTTTTCTAGTGCAGCCCTGGTGCTGAAAGATGCCAATGACTCGAATGTGATGTGTGTTTTTCCAGGAATCTCCTCTAAAACGCCTGTTACCTTGAACTGGCCAAGTCCTTCTATAGCCAAATCTTGACCAATCGGATCTTGGTCTTTGAAAAACTTCTCTGCAATGTCATTTCTGAGGACTACAGAGTTTGGATTTGAGAGAGCTGTTTTGGGATCTCCTTTTGCAAGTTTGAAATCGAAAAGTTCAAAGAAAGTTGGAGTAGTGAAATAACCGGAAATAGCTAAGGTTTTACCATTTTCGACCACTTCTCCGCCAAACCCACGGGCAAACTGCACGAGCTGTTCTATGCCAGCATATTCGTTTTTTAGTTTGTCTGCCAATGGCATGGGGGTGGTAGCGATGGCAAGGTTTATCTCCGAGTTTAAACGTTCATGTGTGATTCGGTAGATGGCATTCCTTTGCGAATGAAATTCATCGTAGCTGTTCTGATCGTCAATGGTAGCTAAAATGAGGAGACATACAGCCATAGAAATAGCTAGCCCCACCACATTAATGGCAGTGAAGGCTTTGTTTCTTCTGATGTTTCTCAGTGCTACAAGTGTGTAATTCTTAAACATAAGCATTGGGATAAAAGTCCTTTTAGTCGTTTTGTTTTTGAGTGTATATTGGTTGATGAATCTGATGATGTCCATCCAGTATTTGAAATCAGAGATAATTTTGGAGTGTGACTCGCGATACATTTCGTAACGTTCATGCAAGTCTCCCATGATGGATTCAGCGAGCTCATTTTTACAATACCCACTGAAAAATCGATCGGCCAGCTTAGGTGGTTGGAGATCTTTTGGGCTTCTCATGGTGTATCAATTACTATTTTGGGAATCTTAGACCACAGGTGGTTTCTTGCATTTTTCGCCTCTATCAGTGCCTCTTTCCCCGCACTGGTAATCAGAAAGTTCCTTTTCCGTCTTCCCCCTCGCGTCTTAGAAGTTCCGCCGACTTTAGAGTTTAGCAATCCTTTTTCTTCCAGCCGATACAATGCTGTATGTACACTGCTCATTGTAACTGATCTTCCCAATTCTTCTTCTATTGCAGTGGTAACCGATAGCCCGTAGGCTTCCTCATTTTGTGCCGCTACTACCAGTAAAACGATTTCTTCAAACTCACCTAAATTAAATCTCATCTTTTATTACCCATTTGTAAAACAAATACGAAGATAAAAGTAAATGGTTGTTTTTTCCAATGAAGATACCTAGTGCAAAAGCTCAATTCGACCTCAGAGTGGATGTCTGAGGCCGAAAGTCGTTTATCTAAGAATGAATGATTTTGCTTAAGTCAGCATTTTCTTTGCGATTTTTCGAAATGGATTTCGCTGTTTTCAATCCAAATAATGGCCTGATAAAAGCGATTCTTTTGATGACAAACTCATAGGTAAGCATGCTTCCTGCAAAAGTGAAAATGTTCACTATGAGAAATATCCCGAAGGAAGAAGCCATGTTAAGCGGAAACAGCACAAAGCAAGCTAAGTATATGAATGCCATGTGGATGATATACACTGGATAGGCCGCTTGACTTAGATAGGTCAGTGCTTTACCTGGATGGTTCAAGTGCTTGTACCCAAAGCCGAAGACGGTGAATATCCACAGGTTTGATTCAATGGCCATTAGGTAGTCGGAAGTTCGTAATTCAAAAGCAAGCAACCTCACCAGGTAAAGAACGAAAGCTGCTGTGAATAATGGCCACCTCCATTTGGTCACCGTCTCCCAAAATGTATCACCACTGTAGACGAGACAGAAGCCAACAAGAAAAGCAATCATACCCAGCGCAAACCCGTGCATGGAGAGCGCATACATCTCGAAACTTTCGGGTTTTACTATTTCGGCTTCCAGGATGAAGGGAACAATCAGCACCAATAGACCCAGAGGATTTCTTAGTAGTTTTTGAAGGAAAATGCGAACCTTCCCGTTCGGGTTTTTCTTGAGGTAGAAAAAGATCGGTGACAAAAGGAGAACATAAATAAAGATGTTTCCAAGGAACCACAGATGCGCCGGACTGAAGCTGTAGGCGAGCTCCTGATGGTAATATTTTTGCCATAAGAACACATGTATGGGTACGATTGCAGCCATTCCAAAAACATATGGAAGAAGAATTCGCTTAGATCGTTCGATAATCAATTGTTTCCAGCTTCTCCGTTGGATAGCAAAGCACACCCCCATCCCAGAAACGAAGAACAAAAGAGGGATTCTCCACACATTCAGCATCGACATGGGGAGGAAAATCGCCTCCGAGGGTTGATTAGTTTGAATGAAACCAATGAACACGCCCCAGGGCTGAAAAGCTATTGCCACATGGTAAACGAGAAGCAATCCAATGGCGATGACTCGCAACCAATCGATATCATATCTTCTTCCTGACACCATTACTTGCTTGCTTTGATCATTTCCACAATAACCGGACGTGTTTCTTCGATCACCGCATAGTCGAGCTTCAAACCGAATGGTCCCAAGTCTCGACTAACCTGATCATAAAAAGGCTTAACCTCATTGAACGGACCGACAATTGACTCCATCGCTGTAGATCCGTAGTTGTTTCGGGCTGAAGTGTCCGCGCCCTTGTCTAACAACATTTGAACGATCTCTTTTCTACAAAAGAAAGCGGCAGAGTGTAGCGGGGTAGATCCATCACCACTTTTGATGTTCAAATTCGCCCCCGCTTCGATTAGCAGTTTGGCAACTTTAGGTTTTCCGAATATTGCAGCAATGGTCAAGGGAGCAGAACCAAATTGGTCCTTTTGGTTTAAATCTGTCTTGGCGGCAATGTGCGCTTTAAGTGCTTCCACATCACCTAAAAAAGCGGCTTCATGAATGGTCATTTTAGGTGCGTCGTTAGATGCTTCTTCCGTTTCTTGGCTGTTGGATTCACAGGAAGTGAAAGCAAATAGTGATAATAGCATACAGGAGAAATAACTTTTTCTGATAAAATTCATCGATAAAAAATGCATAGTGTTTGTGTTTTAAAATTTTGATACCACAAAGGTCTGAGGAAGGAAGAGCGGATAGTTATGAGCTATGTGACAAGATTTGTCAACTATGAATTATCTCTTGAAACTATGGTTCAAGACTATAAACTATGACGCAAGAGTCTGTTTTTTTCGTTGCTGAACCAGTTTATTTGGCGAATATTGTAGCATCTTATTTTTAAGAACCTATGAGTGATTTTTTACATCCGCAAAACGATTTTCTGAAAAAGGTGATAGCCATTATTGAAGAAAATCTAGCGGATGAGCACTTTGAAGTAACTGATCTCGCTTCGCAGCTAAACATGAGCAGATCAAATCTATTACGTAAGGTCAAAAGCCTTTCCGGTCTATCAGTAAGTGTCTTCATAAGACAGGTGAGGCTGCAGCATGCCAAAGAACTTTTAAAACAAGAGCTGCTTACTGTTTCCGAAGTTTCCTTTAGGGTGGGTTTTAACAGCACGTCTTATTTCACAAAATGCTTTCGTGAGTTGTTTGGATATCCGCCGGGTGAGGAGAGAAGTCAGCCAACGACAGAAGTTGAATCTCCGAAGAGTTCAGCTGTTACGAAAAAGAGATCCAGAGCGAAGATATTGGTCATTGTTGGGGCACTGATAGCTAGTATTTCGACCATACTTCTGACCCGAGAGTCTGCAACTTTCGTTGAGTTGGATAAGTCAATTGCAGTACTACCATTTAAAAATGACAGCAATGATTCTTCGAATGTCTACATCATCAATGGACTGATGGAAACCATTCTGAACAACCTACAAAAAGTAGAAGATCTGGATGTGACTAGTCGCACGACAGTTGAGAAATACCGAAACGCTGTTCAAACGATTCCTGAAATGTCAAAGGATCTCGGAGTGAGCTACTTTGTAGAGGGGAGTGGTCAGAAGATTGGAAATCAAATATTATTGACTGTTCAGTTGATTGATGGAAAGAACGATCGACACATTTGGTCTCAGCAGTACAAGCGTGAAGTAAGCGATATATTCAAATTGCAACAGGAAGTGGCAAAAATTATTGCCAGTAAGATTGAAGCAATTGTTACGCTCGATGAACAGCTCCGGATAGAAAAAATTCCAACAGAAAATCTGGTTGCCTACGACTTGTATCTCAAGGGGCAAGAATTTTTGAAAAGCGAAAGTGCTAATGGCTTGAATACAGCTATTTCGTATTTCGAAAAGGCGATTGAAGAAGATGGCGAGTTTGCACTTGCCTATGCCTACATAGCAATATGCTATTACTACCTGGATATTTATCAGGCAAATAAGCAGTTTGGGCTTGAAATAAATACCTATGCAGACAAAGCACTTCTGTACGATGAGGAACAGCCTGAAAGTTTAATCGCCAAAGCCCTGTTTTACATGCAGGATCAGCAGTATGAGTTGGCTGCCAGTTACTTTGAGAAAGTCCTTTCCTATAGTCCGAATTCTGGTTGGGTGCACAACAGGTTGTCAGATATCTACAACGACTATATTCCTAATACGGAAAAGTATTTGAAACACGCACTTCAAGGGATCAGAGTAGCCATTTCTGATCAGGATTCGACGGAAGCTAGCTATACATATCTCCATCTAGCCAACGCCCTGATAGAAACAGGCTTTGTTAAGGAAGCCGAAGTGTTTGTCATTAAATCACTGGATCATAACCCTGAAAATCTGTTTTCAGAACACTTGTATGCTTTCATCAAATTAGCGCAGAATTTTGATTTGGAAAGGACAAAAAATGAACTTATCGCCCTCTTAGCTAAGGATACATCGAGACTAGACATCCTGCAGTCAATAGGAAAGATATGCTATACCATGGAAGATTATGACGAAGCGTGGAAGTACTACGAAAAGTTTATCGTGATCAAAGAAATGTATAAGCTGGAGGTCTACGAAAGCGAAGATGTCAACATTGGATACGTCCTTGATCAGCTTGGTAGATCGGAAGAGGCAAAACAATTCTACGACAACCATTTGGAAAATGCGAAGAATAATCAGACCATCTACAGACCGTTGAGTATAGGCGCTTACCATGCTGCAAACGGTGAAGTAGAAGAAGCCATGGAATACTTCAAGGCATTTACAAGCGAAAGAAGCTATTTCTACTGGTTGATTTTATTTCTAGATAAAGACCCGGTGATCCTTCAACTTTCCGGGCATCCTGATTTTAACGAAACCATGCAAACGATCTCAGAGAATTTCTGGACGCAGCATAAAGAGATCCGAAAGATGCTTGAGGAGGAGGGGGTGATATAGCCTGGCTGCTGTTGTTTCAAGTCGAATTCCAAATGCCCAGATCATAATAAGAAAGTGTCTTTTAAGCGAGTTAGAGCAAATTTTTACCTTGGTGATAGCTGATTGAAAACAAAAGAACCAGCTACCACTGGCGCTGGTTCTAACTTAAACGTATGAGAAAAACTACTTTTTTATCTCAGGCAGTAGAATAAACTCCGCATAGTTGCGATCATCAAAATAAGCGTTAGCCGCATTCTTCAAATCTTCAGAGCTTAGATCTTCGATTTTCTGTTCTGCATTGAGCGCATCTTCTGGGTTGGTGTCATATACGTAAGCATTCTTGAGAATACTTTCCCAGTAGCCATTGTATTTCTTTCTATCTCTGAGATTGGTCAATTCAGCCTTTTTTATCTTTTCCAAATCAACAACTGTGGGGCCATTCTGCTTGATTTTATCTATTTCCTCCAGCACTTTTGATTTCAAAGCGTCAATGTTTTCGGGTGCGCAGGTAAAGCGTACATTCATGCGATACCAATGGTATGGCCTGTCTGTTGCAAATCCCGAAACCTGTACACCATACACGCCGGACATTTTCTCTCTCATTTCTTCATTGAGCTTGATTCGTAAGAGCTTTGCAAGGAATGTCATTTTACTTCTTTCCTCCAGAGAGTAATTAAGCTTGCCAGTGAATCGCATGTCAACTTTGCTCCGGTCATCAATCCCTTTTATTACGGTCTCTTTTATTATTCCTTCTGGACGTCTCAGGCCTATATCCTTCCAGGTGCTCATTTCTTCGGTATTTGATGGAAGACTCCCCAGGTATTGCGTTACGAAAGCTTTAAGTGTTTCCACTTCAAAATTTCCTATGAATATGAATGTGAATCCATTGGCTGAAGAAAAGCGCTCTTTGTAGAATTCGTAAACCTGATCAAGTTTTAATCCTTCTTCGATTTGCTCTTCTTTCAGTGAAACCGCTCTTAAATGATTTTGAGACATTACCTCACTTATTCTATGTTCGAACTTTGTGTTTGGGTTGTCATCGGTGTTTTTTGTAATAGCAATCATTTTTGATTTCCTACTTTCGAAGACACCCTGATCCTTGTTTGGTGAGGTGAAGTAAAGATGTGTCAGCTGTAACATTCGTTCTAGGTCAGCATACGAACTTGAGCCTCTGAAAAGATCGTCGTAATAATTGATGTATGGGGTGACACGTACGGTCTTTCCCATGTTGAGTTTTTTAAGGTCGATGGAAGAGATGCCATTTACGCCGCTTGCTCCGATAATGCCGCTCGCGTTCCTGGCAGATACATACAAATCATCTGGAGCTACGGAGCTACCACCTGGTCGAAAACCGCTCATAGATATCAAATCATTTTGCAATTCGGTGGGTTTCACGATGACAGTTACTCCATTGGCAAATCTCCATTTGGTTGCATCAACTACATGGTTATAGCTTGTTTCAACAATGGTGCCTGGCTCGGGCTTATTTGCCATCAAGGCAACGTTGGCCAACTTATCTTCGTAAGGGGCAATTTCTTTCGTCGATGTATTTTTTAGCGCTTTGATGAGCTGTTCTTCATTGGGAAGAACCACTGACTCTTTGTCTGGAGCGTTCAAAACCATGGCTATGTTTTGTTCTCCGATCCATTTTTTGCCGATCTGATTCACTTCCTCAATGGTAATGTCCGGTAAAACGCTTGCATAGAAGTTATAATTGAACTCATCTCCCGGAATTGGTCTCTTGTCAGTAAAGTGATCAGTATACTGCTCGAGGTAATACCTAGAGGATAATTTTCCTGTTTCTTTTCTGAGGGTATTTGCGTTGTTCAACAATACAGCCTTGTATCGCTCAAGTTCGGAAGCGGCAAATCCATGTCTTCTGGCACGCTCACTTTCTATTAGCAGTGCTTCAATTCCTGCTATTACGTTGTTTTCTTTAAGATTGACCCTGAGGAAGTAACAGTCCTTATCAGCTAAAAAACTACCAATGCCTGCAGCTGATGAAAGAAAAGGAGCATCCGTGCTTAGCTCTACTTCTGATAGTCTTTGACGTAGCATCCCTGTGTACAACCGCTGAAGTACCTGAGTTTTATATTCTTGGAGCGTTTTCTTCTCTTTCTTCTCTTTCTTGTAGTAAATGGATGCATTTACACTAGTTGCTTCTGGGTCTGTAATGATCGCCACAGCTGGCTCTTTGTTTTCAGGAATGCCATAATATATTCGTTCTCTTTTCTTTCTATTGGTAGATTTTAAGCTCTTGAATATTTTTTGAATTTGTTCTTCTACTTCATCGACATTGAAATCCCCGACGAGAACAAGTGCCATCAAGTCTGGTCGATACCAGTCTCGATAATATCGTTTCATTGCATCATATTCAGAATTCATGATTACATCGAGTGTGCCTATTGGCGATCTTTCTGCATACCTTGAATTGTTTGCCAGTATGGGTATTGATTGATAATACATACGCATACCTGCTCCACTACGGGCGCGCTTTTCTTCTGCTACAATGCCTCTCTCATTGTCGATCTCTTCATCTGAAAATGTAATACCATCGGCCCAATCACGCAGTATTTGAAGGCTGGTGTTAAATACTTCCTGGTTGTCTGTGGGGATGGAGAGTTTGTATACTGTTTCATCAAACCCAGTATGAGCATTTAGGTCAGCTCCGAATTCGATTCCCATGTTTTGTAAATAATCAATTAAGTCATTTTTCTCAAAATTGGTGGTGCCGTTGAAGGCCATGTGCTCTACGAAATGGGCGAGACCCAGTTGATCCTCATCCTCTACGACTGAGCCGACATTGACAATCAACCGCAGTTCTGCTTTGTTGGCAGGCTTTTCATTTGATCGTAAGTAATAAGTGAGTCCATTGCTCAACTTTCCAATTTTCACCGAGGGATCAATAGGAATTTGTTGATTGAGATCAAATGAGGTTTGACCCATCAAAAGATGGACGCAAAAACTCATGTACGCGAAGAGGAGTACGTTGATTTTTTTCATTTTGAGAGATATTTTAAATGTCGAATTGATTTTTTTTAGGCAATCACCGATGCTTTGAACGGCAGCAACAAAGGCATTTGCGTGAGTTTAAAACAAGACACCCCTGCTAGGCAGGAATGCCCTGTTTTTGCATATGAAGAGTGATTCTATTTATTCGTAACCTGGGTTTTGATCTGCTAATGAAATCTTCGCATTGCCGTTGATTTCCTCCTCTGGTATTGGGAGAATGTATTGATTGACACTTGTAATCGATGGTTTCAACGTCATTGCCTTGCCAAAGCGAATAGCAGCAAACCATTCACTACCATTTTCAAACGCAAGTTCTCTCACTATTTCATCGAAGATGTCATCTCTTAGTTCTTCGATCGTAGTGGCAGGGGAGTCACCAATGCCTGCACGGTTGCGAATGATATCCAAGGGAGCTTTGCTATCTGCCAAAGTCGCTCCACTAAAGGCCAATCCTTCTGCTTGAATGAGATACATCTCCGCAAGGCGGATGTAATATGTAGGCCGGAAATTATCCACGTTGTTTACTTTCAAACCAGTTGCTGATAATGCACTTGTGTAAGTGAGTGGCTGTCTTGGGTCTCCTGCCATTAGGGTAGCAAACCATGTGGTACCAGCTCTACCAGTATAAAAGCGCTTTCTGTTGTTTTGATCTGCATCTGAGTTTTCATCTCTATGCGTCATCAAAATCATCTCAGAAGAGTTTAACCCATTGTTAAATACAGAAGCAAAACCTGCTTCTGGTGTTCGTGTACCATCAGTGATGACTTCACTTGCCAGAGCGACAGCTTGTGCATAATCTCCCTGAAATAGCAATACTCTTGCCTTCAGCGCTTTGGCGGCCGTTTTCGAAGCCCTGTAAGTGACTGAAAAATCAGGTGCGTTGGCAATTGCAAAGTTCAAGTCACCCAGAATCATCGCATAGCAATCCACAACTGAACTTCTTTCCTTTGCTCTGGTTACAAAGTTGGAAGGTTCAGTTCTTAGAACTATGCCTAGACTGCTCGATTGGTTATAAAATTGTCCGTAATATCGCAGCGCATCGAAAGTTGCCATCGCTCTTAAGAAGTAAGCTTCTCCTAGAATTTCAGCTTTGTTATTTCCTGAAAATTCACTGTCAGGAAATTCAGTAGTAAGCTTGATTACGTTGTTGGCTTGATCTACTACTTTGTACAGTGCTAGCCAAAAGTTCTTGACGTGTGAATTGTCAAAGAACAAATCATTTTCTCTGAATTGATCATGACTACTTCCAAATCCTGAGCGGCTCATGGATCCAATAAGTGCACTCGGAATGAGCTCGTAGTTCATGTAGTAATATGAGCTTGTTCGTGATATTATTTGGCTGTAAACGCCATTTAGTAGTGCTTCAGCATCACGTTCATTTTCAATTACATTTTCTGGTACTAGATTATTTGGAGGATCATTTTCCAAAACATCTGTTAGCTCGCATGCGGAGATTGAAAACAACACTCCTATATATATGATTAAATTTTTCATGATTCTTCTTTTTTTGTTAAAAACCAATATTTACGCCCATGGTGAAAACTCTAGCTATAGGAAAGCGATTGTTGTCTCTTCCTGCACTTATGTCATTATTGAACAAGTTGGAAGCTTCAGGATCTGCTCCCGGATAGTCAGTGATGGTAAACAAGTTTTGGGCTGTCAAGTATATGGATGCACTGTTTACTATACCCATCTTTCCAGTCATTGTCGGAGATAGTGTATATCGCAGACTCAGTGTTTTCAATCGTACATATGAAGCATCGTAGACATAATGACTTGATGTGCGATCGTTGTTGTTTGGATCACGATAAACACTTCTTGGGATGTTACTGTCTCTGTTTTCAGGAGTCCATGCGTTTAAAACATCCGTTACTTTGTTCTCTCCGAAAAAAGTACTCGCGAAATTTTGACTTCTTGCCAAAGCAAAAGCGTCCAGGTCATTGCCAATGGAGTAAGTAAAGAAGGCTGTTAAAGTAAATCCTTTGTAGTTCCACTCACTGTTGAAACCTCCAAAAAAATCTGGTTGAGTATCTCCAATGACTTGCTGGTCCAAGCTTGTGATTCTACCATCAGGTACCCCATCAGGACCAGTAATATCTCTAAATCTTAAATCACCAGGGGATGTTTCATCATCTTGATAAAACCCAGTAGGGGAGCCAGTGTTTAGGGCGTCAATTTCATCTTGTGTCTGAAAGATTCCTTCCGCTACATAACCATAAATTAAGCCAATTGGGTTACCTACTCTCAATCTACCTCCACCACCAAAACCAGTCAGAAATCCATTCTCATCTTTGAAGTCGTCTGATATGGCAGTAAGTTCATTTTGGTTTTTGCTAATGTTAAAAGAGACATTCCAGTTGAAATCGTCTTTCGTAATAATGTCCCCTCTGAGTTCTATTTCAATACCCGTGTTTTTGGTATCTCCCACATTGGCAATGACTCTTGCTGTTCCAGAACTTCCAGGAGTAATTGCTGTGAAAAGTGCATCATGGGTTTCTTTGATGTAATAATTGAATACCCCTGACAATCGGCCATCGAAGAGTGTATAGTCCAATCCAACATCGAATTGGTTAGTTGTTTCCCATTTCAGCTGATCGTTACCAAGTTGAGATTGGATCACAGATGGCTGCCCACCATAGTTTGAGGATTCAAAAAGTGTCCGCCAAGCGTATGGACCAAAATCTTGTTGTCCTGTTTTACCTAAGCTGGTTCTTAATTTAAGCTCAACAATTGGCCTGATGCTAGAGAGAAAAGGCTCTTCGGAAATCCTCCACGCAACCGCCGCTGCTGGAAAAAATGCATACCGATTATCAACTGCAAATTTTGATGAACCATCCATTCTGGCAGATAGTGTCACTAAATACTTATTGTCATATCCGTAGTTGATGCGACCGAAATAAGATGCTAATCCTGAACCGGTTTGATCTGAAGAACCACTTGTAAATACTGTGGCGTTGGATATGTTACTCAATACATCGTTAGAAAATCCTTCTCCCCAAGCCTTATTGAAAGACGAACTGGTTCTTTCAAATGACGCGCCTAATACAGCATTTATGTTATGTACATCAATGATTTTATCATAGGTCAATGTGTTCTGAAAAAGGGTATTTGTGAATCTGCTTCTACTTTCTTGTGCATAGCCATCACCATCACCAAATCTTCGATCCCAGCCACCGCGAAAGGTGAATTTTGGATAGAAGGACTTTTGGTTTCCATTGTTGTAATTCAATCCAAAGAGGGTTTTTAAGTTTAACCCTTCAGCTACTTTGATTTGCGTGTAGAATGAGCCTAAAAAGAGCAATGTCTTATTGCCAGTAAAGGACTTTGTACGAGCTACCGGATTTTCTTGGGTATACTGCGCTGAAAATGAATAATTTCCATCCTCATCAAATACCGGGACATCTGGTCTGAAATCATACATGAGTTGAATGAGTGATCGATCTGCAGAGTTCTGATCTGTATGCGACAAGTTCATGGATGACCCAAATTGGAAAATATCGCTAAGCTCTGTGTCCAGGTTAAGGTTGAAGGAGTATCGATCAAAACCTGTGTTGCTAAGCACCCCATCTTGATTGTTGACCCCGATTGAAGTGCTGTATCTTGTCTTTGCAGACCCTCCCTGTACATTTAGGTTAAAAGTGGATGTGAGCGGATTGTTAGGGCTGATTTCATTTTCCCAATTCGTATCAGCGTCACCAAAGTAGCTTTCATCTAAAACACTGGTAGCAAATGCGTCGGTTGAACTTCCATTTTCTACTGCAGTTGTCCATACTTGCTTAAACTGGTCAGCGTTGAGCACAGAAAGCGTATTTGCTTCTTGTGAGCTTATAGCAAAATCAACGTTGAACCTTGGAGCAGTAGCGTAAGCCCCTTTCTTAGTGGTGATGATGATCACACCGTTTGCTGCTCGCGAGCCATAAATTGCAGCAGCCGAAGCATCTTTAAGTACGCTTATGGATTCAACATCTGCGTTGTTTATGTTACCAAGTGGGGTACTGAGTCCTTGTTGATCCAATTGATTTCCCAATACTCCGCCTTCCGGCCCACCAACGGGGATGTTACTATTTGGCACCACCGGTATTCCATCAATAACATACAAAGGTTGATTTGAACCGAATATAGAAGAAGTACCTCTGATTCTAACTCTGGATGCTGCGCCAGGCTGTCCTGTAGCACTAGAAATATAAACTCCTGCAACCTGGCCTTGAAGTGCATAATCCAGATTTACTGTTGGCGCTTGATTAGTGATGCTTTTAGCTTCTATCGTACCCACTGAACCGGTCAAAGCCTCCCGAGTGGTGGTTCCATAACCAACAACAACGACTTCACCAAGACGGGCTAAATCTGCTTTCAATACCACATCGATGACTGTCCGACTATCAACGACTACTTCGGTAGAAACAAAGCCGACATAGGAAATAGCCAGTATATCGCCTTCATTGGCTACTATTCTATAGTTGCCATCAATGTCTGATTGGACACCATTTGTCGTCCCTTTGATTAAAATAGTTGCTCCCGGTAGCCCTTCGCCGTCTTCGCTGGTGATTTTTCCAGATATAGCGACTTGAACAATTTTCTTTTTGACAGGGGGTCTCGGTTTTAATACAATCTGCTCCTCGAAAATTTCGAACGAGGTATTGGTGTTTTCGAAAAGCTTAGTGAGGATGTTTGAAAGGTACTCTTCATTAGCGTTTACGGAGACTTTTCGTTTATAGTCTACCTCTTTGTCGTTATAGAGAAATTTGTATTCCGTGAGCGACTCAATTTTGCTCAGCACATTCTCTACACTAACGTTTTCAAGATTCATACTCACAATGGTTTTCTGACCAAAAGTGTTGTTGGCATAAACCTGAAATAGCGAGCTGATAATTAGTAGAGAAGTAAGTTTCATTTTTAGATCGATTTTGAATCGAAAAGAAGCAAGCTTCTTTAGCTCAATAAAAATTTTCATACTTTTGTATTTGGTTTGTGATTAATTCATTTTGATCACATTTTAAGTCGGAGAATGTTGCAGCATTTTCCGATTTTTTTATGCTTCTTTTTTTCACCGTTTTGATGAATCATTAAAGCGCGTGACCTTTTAAGGATTCTTTTGTTGTTTACTGTTTCATAGGCACTCTTTGGTTAATTGATGATTATTTGATTGTCTTTAATGGTGTATCCAATAGCATAGTTTTTATTAAATGTTTCTAAGACTTGCTCGATGCTTTCAATATCGAAGCTGGCGGTAAATGTTTCTTCATTTAAGACTTCATTGTTGCTCACAATATCCACATTGTAATGCCGCTCCAGTTTTTTGAGGATGTTTTTGAATGGCATGTGTCTGAAAACAATTCTGCCATCAATCCAAGAGGTGAAAACTGAGGTTTCTATTTCTTCTATGAAAATACTTCTGTCTTCCTTGTTCCAAATAGCCTGGTGTCCTGGTTCAAGTCTTGTTGCCTCAGCACTGCCTGCATCTTCTGAGAGACTGACGGAACCTTCAACTAACACAGTTCTTATGAATTCATCTTCTGGATATGAAGACACGTTGAATTGTGTGCCGAGCACTTTGATATCTAATTCGTTGGCGTTTACAATGAATGGGTGAGCTGTGTCTTCTGCTACATCGAAAAAGGCTTCACCATTGAGGAAAACTTGACGGGTTGAACCAGCAATAAATTTCACTGGATACTTTAAG
The DNA here is from genome assembly GCF_039940915.1 of Ekhidna sp. Classification (GTDB taxonomy): domain Bacteria; phylum Bacteroidota; class Bacteroidia; order Cytophagales; family Cyclobacteriaceae; genus Ekhidna. Next base: position 1,304,208 of record NZ_JBDVFO010000002.1, on the reverse strand, counting down.
GAGCTACCGGCATTTAACTGCGCCTTGGTACCGTCCGATAGTACGAGCTTAAATCTTTTGCCGTATGGGACAGTCAGCGTATGGTATACTAAAGTGGTGTCGGTAGCGTCTAAATTTTCATTGTAAACGATTGTGTTACCTGATTGTGCTCCCAAAACCTTACCTGTAGCATCTACGATCTTCGCATTTTGCCGAAACGCAATGACTTTTACTTCCTGGTCACTCAAATTGAGGGTAATTGCCTCATTGGGAATGACAAGTTTAGCTGGTTTATTGTTGAAAAAATCTGTGAAGTAAACGTACCCAAGTCCAAAGATGATGCTGATCATTGCAGCGTACTTTAAGAATTGTAAACGTCTACTGGGTTTGGAATTGGGAGCAGAGTCAATGGTTCTTAAAAAATCTGAGAATTTTTTCTCGATATGAACGCTTTTTGCAGTCTCGTCAAAGGTAGAAGCTATGTATTGGGCTTTGAGAAGGTTGAATTTTTTGGCATTTTTCTCATCTTCGATGATCCAATTTTCTACCTTTTTTGCTTCAGTATCGGAAGTGTTTCCCGTTAAGTATTTTAAAATCTCCTGATCTTTCATAAAATAGATTATGAGTTAAAGACGACCAGAATGGGTTTTGTACCTACTCCGAAAGAAAAGAATTATAAAAAGAGTGTTAGAAAATCTCGCAAATGTAGTCTCATGTGTTTGACTGCCTTCGAGATATGATTATCTACTGTTTTAAGCGAAATCCCTAATTCCTGTGCTATTTCAGCTCGTTTCAAACCCTCCATCTTATTTTTCATAAAGACCTCTTTACACTTCTCAGGAAGTAGTTCGGCGCTTTCAAGTATTTTTTGTTCGAGCTCGTTCTCCAGAAGTAGGGATGCTGCCTCATCTTTCAAAAATTGATAGTTGATTGCTGATTTATTCTGAAGGTTTTGGTCCAGATAGCCGCGCTTGACCTTTTCATGTTTTAAATAGTCCATGCAGCTATTCTTAGTCATGATGTAGATGTAGCTGTTGATACTGGATATGTTCTTAAGCTTATCTCGTTGTTCCCACAGTTTCAAAAAAACATTCTGTACGATTTCTTCAGCGTCTGCTTCGTAGGTTAAGTAATTTTTAGAAAGGTGTAATAGTTTATCATAGTAGAGCCTAAAAATGGTTTCGAGTGCTACTGCGTCACCTTTTTTTAAAAGCTCTAGAAGAGAAATGGGGTCGTTATAGTCCTTGTAATTATCCAGCAATTTTACCTTTATAACCGGCCAATATAAAGAAATTATTGTCCCAGATAATTGGACAAAAATTAAACAGTTAATTAGAATAATTCATGGAATTGAAGATTCTTATCTAAATAATATCCATGGTTTTTTGACTTGAAATAAAACTTTTCAAAAACGCTGGTTATATAAATCTTTCTCTGTACTGTAGGTTAAACATTCCATATAAAAGAAATAAAAGAGTGCCGACAGACAGGTAGATTCTATTTTTAACTATGACGTTTAGCCAAATGAATTCACTCATCCCACGCGGCTCGCTGAAGGGATTTAGGAATACATTGTATGCGCTGTATTCTAATTCCTCGGCAAAGACGAAAAAGATGAAACTCACAATCACTACTACAATGGCTGTACCGTTTCCATTTTTGATTTTTGTAGAAAGCATAAAGGCCATCGAAGCTAAAAAGGTAATGGGAAACATGACCTGACCCAGCATGGGAAGTATGTCTACCCGGTAGAGTGTTAAGTTGGAGATGATCCCCAGAAAGTACAGCATCACTGCAGCCACCAAAAGTGCAAGTACGAATCGAATCAACCAGACTTTGTATCGATAGTTGGGAATGCCAAAAATGGTCTCAAGCATCTTAGAATCATCATCATTTTGAATCCCGTATGCCATTGGATAAAAGATGAGGAGGAGTCCGGGAAACACAAGGAATCCGAAAATAACCTCTTCGCTAAAGTTGGGGTCTTCAAAAATGGTAATGGTGATAATCCCTGCGAAAAAAAGCAGAGCGGCCAGTGCGAAGTACACAAACTTGTTTGCAAAAATGACCCGTATATTGTACGTGACCAGCTTATGCACCAGTATCAGATAGCTCTTCATTTTTCGTTTTCGTTTTACTTTTCATTAACCACAGGTAAGCATCTTCCAAGTTTGCACGGATTTGAGTTGCCTCTGTATCAGGCTTCTCTTCTGCAAGACACTTCACTTTAATTCGGTCTCCTTCCCGCATGTGATGCACGATTAGATAATCTTCTTTGCGGCTTTCAAACTCTTCAGCAGACATGTAGAATTCCCACACGGTGTCTTTGGCAAGTTCCGCCATGGAAGAAGGACTCCCCATATACTCAATGTTTCCTTTGATGAGCACGGCCAGGTTGTTGCAAGAACTGGCAATGTCCTCAATGATATGCGTGGAGAATACGACGATTCGTTCTCGACTCAATTCTACCAGCAGGTTTCTAAATCGGATACGCTCCAGCGGATCCAATCCTGCTGTGGGTTCGTCAACTACAAGTATTTTAGGAAGGTGCAGCAGAATTTGAGCAATACCGATTCGCTGTTTCATCCCTCCTGAAAAAGAACCAATTTTCTTGTCCTGATGCTCATCCATGTGAACGGCCTTCAAAACGTATTGAACTCGCGCCTCTCGTGTTTCTTTATTGGTAATCTTGCGCAGAATGGCCTGATAGTCAAGGAATTGTTTTGGAGTCATATTCTCATAAGTTCCAAATGCCTGAGGGAGATAGCCAATCAACCCCTGGAGTTCCTCTCTTCTTAGCGTGGTATCATGGCCATTGATCCAGATCTTGCCATAGCTCTGATCCATGATTCCACAAAGTATACGCATAAGCGTTGTTTTCCCAGCACCATTGGGGCCCAATAATCCGAACATTCCCTGTTCAATGTTCAGGCTCACACCAGCCAGCGCTTTGAATGGTTCTTTCTTCTTTCCGATGATAGGGAGAGCCATGATCATGCGGTAGTAAAGTCTTCTGATTTTTTTGAAGCGACCTTTCATCTGCTCAAGATCAACCGGCTTTTCCGATAGTCGTCTTCCTGAGTTGGTTAGTATCAAACCAATGAACCATAAGATGATGAGGAAAACTGCAAACGGACGCATATCCTGGGCAATGTCTGAATAGAGATAGTTAGAGCTGATAATCGGAAATCCCCAGAAAAGAAGGCGGTGAAAAATACGTGACAGTCTTCTTCGCTTTTCACTGATCAATTGTGAGATTTCCCCAGTCATTGAAAGTAGTAGGGTGTGCAGTGCTATCATGAAGCATAACTGCCAGAATGCCTTGTCGAAAAAGAAATAGATCAAATACACCAGCAGCCCTATCAAGGCTACCTGCCAAATAAGATTTTGTAAAACGTATTTTGCGGAAATTACAAACTCACCTCTCGATTCGAACAATCTTTTGTTTCCTTTCCACTCTCTTCGCCATCTTTTATCCCGCCCGTATACTTTGGTGAGGTTTTGAATTTCGATGTGCATTTCCTCATCTTCATCCACCATTTTAGTATTTGCTTGCCTCAAAGAAGTCATGACAAAGTGTGTTGTGCCCGGCACCAGAATGAGTGTGGAGAGGAACCAGATCATTTGCCAAAGAACTCCACTTATTTCCAGGTAAATAATGGTAAATATGACCACCATAAGTAAGATCTGAAAGATTCGAATGGATGGCTTTAAGTTTTTAAACCAGTTTATCACACTTTCGAGACCGGCACTCATGGTTGGTATATAGATCAATGTAAGTAGGGTGCTGAATGCGAGTCCGCCCATTACAGTAATGGCAAATGGTTGCCCAATACCAGTTACATATGCTGCATCTCCGAGTGCGAGCGGAAGCATCGCTACAATTGTTGTAATGGAAGTGATAAGAATCGGTCTGATGCGCGAAATTCCGCTGATCATTAATGATCGATACTTGGAAAACCCTCTTCTTCTTAGAATTCTTGAGTAATCGATTAGAATGATTCCATTGTTTACAACCACTCCAAGCAAAATGAGAGATCCAATCAAGGTATTTGCATTTAGCAAGGAGTTTCCTGAAAGGGTAAGACCTAAGAAAGCACCAATGGCAGAAAGAGGGATCGAAAACATGATCACCACGGGTAAGTAAAGCGACTCAAAAATTCCGGCAAGGATCATGAATATGATTACCACGGCGGCAATGATCAAAAAGTAGAACTCGTCAAAAAGTTTTTCATCATGAATGACATCCACCACAATGCCTGATGGGATATTTACTCCGCCCACAATCTGATCAATTTCTAGCTGAGAAGCTTCTAACAGAGATTCGGAACTCGACACTTCATCAATGAAGGAATAGGTGATTTCTATCTGCTTTTCCTGATTGAGTCTGTTGATGCCACTTTTACCAGAAGAATAAATAGCAGAGCCAAAATCATCGAGCTCATAAATAGCACCGGAGGTGTTGACCACTTGCATTTCACGGAGGTCTTTCATCTCCTTGTTGCCTTGATCTATTTGATTGGTGGTTTTGATGGTTATTTCGTATTCTTCATTCCCACTTACAAAGTTTGAGCCTGACTGAAATGAAGGCTGAAAGTCATTCAACGCATTCATGACATTTTCTTGCGTGATCCCGAATTCGCTCATGACCATCTGATCAAATTGAAGGTGAGCTTCGGGACGTTCTGGACTTAAATTGACCGTGCTCCTGCGTATGGATTGTAGCCCGTTTACAAACGTGTTGATATCGTTGGCAATGGTCTGCATTAAGTCAAAATCCTGACCTTTAATCACGATTCTCTCAGAAGCACTTCCTAGTCCAAGCATGCGTTCGAAGTTATCGGAAGCAGATGGACCGCTTGGCTGACCTTCGCTAGTGCTTGGCGGCTTGTCCATCGAAATATCGAGCTCTTTATACCCATCTGAAATGCTGCTAAGCATGTTTTTGATATCAGAAATGGAAACAGTGTCCTGCTCTTTGAAGTCCTCGATCAATTTTACGCGAAGAACTGCCTCGCCCTCCGAAGTTTGGCTGATTACTTTCTCAATTACATTGATATCAAGAATCTGTTGTTCTATTTTCTGAACCCTGATATCGGTAGAAGCAAGGGTAGCTCCTTGAGGCATATTGACATACATCGTCATTTCCTCAGTTTCTACTTCGTTTAGGCTTGCAGCGCTTACAATAAAACTCAAACCTATGGTGATGAAAAACAGCACTAGACCACCGATAATCGTAGCTGCAGGACGTCTAAAGCACATCTTAAGCACAACGATGTAGACCTGAATGATTCTTTGTCGGATAGATGCATTCTTTATGAGCGGTGTTTCATCTTCTCCGTTTTTTCGGATGGTCGCGTGAGCCAGCATTGGAATCAATACCAATGCAACCACCAGGGAGACAACCAATGTGGAAATGATGGATACGCCTATTTGTGTACCTATAATTGTGACTAAGAAGTTGGTGGAAAAAATGAATGGAAGGAATACCGTCACGGTTGTGAGTGTGGCCGCAGTAACTGACCGCATGACTTCCTTGGTTCCGTCTACTACGGCTTCTTCTGGAGACTTCTTATTTATCACGTGACGATAAATGTTTTCGATGACCACTACACTGTTGTCCAGGAGCATTCCGATGGCGAGTGCCATGCCTATCAGCGTCAGGCTATTGACGGAAATGTCATACGCATAAAAGAAATTGAAAGCAGTGAATACAGAAATGGGGATGGCCAGCGCAATACTTAGAATAAACTTGAGCCGGCGTAAAAATATCCACAGTACGAAAATCGCAAGCAAGCCACCAAGCAATGCCAGGTTCTTAATTTGATTGATGTTCTCTGTCATCAACTCTGCCTGATTGCTTTCTACGGTGATCTCTACATCTAAAGGAGCGAGTTCCTCATTAATTTCTTCAATGGCGGCTAAAACATCTTCAGATATGGAGATAAGATTGGCTTGAGAGGCTTTTGAAACACGTATAGATACGGCATCTTTTCCATTGACTCGGCTTAAGGTTGATTGCTCTTTTACCCCGAAAAAGACATCTGCTACATCACTGAGCAATAATGGCCCTTTTTCAGAAACCACAAGACTTTGAATGTTTTTGATGTTTTTTAATTCTGCTGTGACGTTAACGAAGAGTTTCTGTCCGTTCTGATCAACCCGCCCGGCAAAAGCACTCTTATTTGAGTTTTGAGCTAACACACTGCTGATGGTGCCAGGTGTGATCCCGTTGGCTTCACATATGGCATCATCCATGATGATTTCAATGGTCTTCTGCCTGCCTCCAAATACCTCAACACCACCTATTCCATCAATGTCGCTTAGCTTGCTTGTGATGTATTGGTCGGTTACATTTCTCACGCGATCCACTCCGCCACCGCCAAGCACTTGCAAGTCCATGAAGGCGTTGCTGAATTGTTCCGTGTCAATCTTGATGATTCGAACATTAAATTCATCAGGAAGTGTGGGTGTTACAGCTCCCACTTTTTGTTCAAGCTTCAGGTAAGCGAACTTGAGATTGGTGCCTCTTTTAAAAGAGATGAAAATGATTCCACGTTGACTATTAGCGGAAGCATTTATTTTTTCTACACCCTCAAGCGTACTGATTGCACTTTCAAGCGGCACAATGGCTTGGCTCTCCATGTATTCAGGGTCAACATCACCCGATGAGGCGATCTGTACGATGAGTACGGGAAGCTCGACATTAGGGAATAGCTCAACAGGCAATTTCTTATAGGAAACATAGCCCATGACTGAGAATCCAATGAATAGCATGGAAACCAGTACTTTCCGGTGTATGATCGTATGTAGTAGTCCTTTATTACCCATTAGACTTGCCAGTTAGTCTGAGATTGACGTTTCTTAATTTCGCTAGTCCTTTCTCAATGGTTTCATAGAAACACGGGATGATAATCAGTGTCAAAAGGGTGGAAGTGACTAATCCACCGATGACAGCTATTGCCATTGGAGATCGAAGTGAAGCACTTTCTCCAAAACCAAGCGTCAAAGGCAGTAAAGCAAGGATGGTAGTCAAACTTGTCATTATAATCGGTCTGAACCTTTTTTGCCCTGCTTCTAGAATAGCGGTTCGTGGATCGAGTCCCAGCTGTTTGTTTTTATTGATGCTATCTACCAAAATGATGGAGTCATTGACGGCAATTCCTGTGAGCATGATGATTCCGATCAATGCCATCATATTCAATGGCATTCCCAAAATAAAGAAAGATAAAAGAGCACCTACACCTGCTAGTGGAATCGTTAGCAGTATGGTAAATGGATGAATCAATGATTCAAACTGAGACGCAAGCACCATATACACAAGAAGCACAGATAGGATTAATGAAAACGTCAGGTTTTTCATGGATTCCTTACGCTTCAATTCTTGCCCGACCACATCAATCTTGTACTGAGGGGGCAAAGACATTTTAGAAAATTCATCTTGAATATTCCCAACAATTTGGTCGTACGGTCGATCCTGATTGACACGTGCGCTTACAGAAACGATTCGATTCTGATTTTTCCTGAAAATTGAGTTGGAAGCCATTTGTGTGCTGATGTCGCAGATTTCTCCTAGCCGCAATTCTTGTTGCGCACTTTTTATTTTCATGTTTTCTAATTCATGAAGTGCCAACTTTGGTATTTTAATCTGAATGTCTTGAATTTCTCCACCTCGCTCGATGGTGCCCGCTTTCTTTCCTTGCAGTTGATCCTTGATTTGACCAAGTACGTCTTCAATGGATAGACTGAAGAGCCCAGCACGATATTTATCAACATCTACCTGAATTTGAGGAATTCCTGCCTCCATGTTGGACAATGGTTCGTAAACATCTCTGTGCCTACTCAAGATCAGTAGCACCGAGTCAGCGATTGGTCTCAGTGTCGGTAGATCAGTGCCCGTTATGTCAACAACAAGCGGCATTTCTTCATCTCCCAGCACTGCTGTAAGCGCACTTTCATCATTGGAAAATGAAGCTGTCAAACCAGGTATTTTTTCGAAATAGTTGGAAAGGGCATCAGTGATCTTGGCAATCTCCAATGTTGACTCATCCTTGAATATGAGTTTGAGGCTTGCTTGATTTTCCTCGTAAACATTTTCATTTTCTATTCCTGATTGGCTCTGCATTGGCCCAATGTGACTGTATACTTTGTCGAGGTGTTCAGTAAACAATTCGAACAACTGCTTTTCAATCTGAGCGACCGTATTTGAAGTCCGCTCAAGTGGGGTGCCTTCGGTCAGTTTGATGTCGACAGAAAGGGCGCGAGTATCTGATTTTGGCATATACTCACTTCCGATAACCGAAATCAATTGATAACTTCCGACAACCATCAGGAATGATATAGCGATGAAAGCAAAGCGATAGTTTAGCGCCTTGTTGAGGAAATTTCTATATCCTTGAAACTTCAGAGGTGTTGGCTCAATGACTTTTTTAGTGTTTTTGAAAACCCTGGAAAAAAGCATAGGAATGACCAAAATGGCCACCACCAGAGAAGAAACGAGTGAAAAAGCAACTGTCAGGGCTTGATCCTTGAAGAGTTCACCGGATGGTCCCTGCAAATAGACAATGGGTAGAAATACGATGATGGTAGTGAGGGTAGAGGCCGTGATGGCACCACTTACCTCGCTTGTTCCCTGAATGGCAGCATCGATCACGCCAAGGCCTTCTTCTCTCTTTCTGAAAATGCTTTCTACGACTATGATGGCATTATCTACAAGCATTCCTGCTCCGAGCGCAAGTCCTCCAAGTGTCATTACATTCAAGGTCAGGTCATTGAAATACATGAGGTTGAATGTGGCAATGATCGAGATGGGGATGGCGATGCTGATGATAACCGTAGTGCCAATTCTCCTGAGGAAGATGAAAAGGACAATCATGGCAAATAAGGCGCCATACAGACCGGACTCCTTCACTTCATCAATAGCTCCCTGAATGAATCTGCCTTGATTTTGAATGACAACAAATTCATATCCGGGAACGGTCTTTTTGAGTTCGTCCAAAGCTTCCGTCAGTTCATTCACTGCATTGACCGTATTGTACTTGGTCTCCTTGTATATGGAGAGCCCGAGACTTCTCTGTTGATTTACGCGCACAATACTCCCAGCTTCTTTATCTAGGATTTTAATCTGAGCCACTTCTTTTAGGAGAATAGGAACCTGATCTGAGGAGGCAGCCTCCTCGGTCTGAGATTCCTGAGGAGTTCCCCCGACGGCTAACTGCTGTTGGGTAGTATACCCTACAACCAGATCTCCCAGATCTTCTGTTTTTTCAATGATCCCAAGTCCTTTTATGACATACTTCTTGCCTAATTCTTCAATAAATCCACCAGAAACGTTCCGGTTATAGCTTTGAATTTTTTGTACCAAATTGTCGACAGTAAGCCCCAATGAAGCAAGGAGGTTAGGATCAGTCTCCAGCACCACTTCCTTTTCTTGCTCTCCGGCTAATCTTACTTCTGCAATACCGGGTAAGCGGATGAGTTCATTACGAAAATTGGTTTCTGCAATTTTTCTCAGTGCATCAAAATCCTCATTTTGGGGATTATAGATTCCCAGTATCATGATGGGTGTGGCGTTCGGATCAAACTGAGAGATGACAAATTCCTCGATTTCCTCATCTAGTGAGAAGTTGGAAAGCGCCTTTTGCAAATCCAGAAATGCCTCATCCATGTCTTTGCCCCAATCGTACTGCACAGTAACGCGTGCATACCCAGTCTGACAAATGGAACTAACTTCTGTTGCTCCATTTTGTCTGATAGCCACGGATTCGATGGACTCAACAAACTGTTTTTCTACTTCGGATGGTGGACGTATCCCCACTTTCAACTCTACAAAGAGTGTAGGGTTTTTTAGGTTGGGGAATAGCTCTATTCCCAACTTGCTGAATGAAATGGTTCCGAGTAATATGACAGCTAAAACAACCATCAATATGGAAATCGGGTAGCTTACCGCCAGTGAAATAATTTTTTTCACGATTGATTGGGTTTACTGATACAATTATTGAATGACACTGACCTTAGACTTGTTTCGCAACGTCTCGAACCCGCTTACCACAAGCCGATCGTTTACCTTGAGCCCGTCGATGACTTCTATCAGGTCTTGATTTTCTAGCCCCGTCTTGATGGTTTTTTCAACAGCGATTCCATTTTCCACGATGAAAACCACTTTTCCATTTTGCCTGGAAATGATGGTCTCTTTAGGAATGACAATTATTTTTTCGCGTTTCTCTGAAAGAATCGCTGCTTTCACAAACATGCCTGGCCTTAGCATCAGCTCGTCGTTCTTGATTTCAAGTACACTCTGAAAGGTTCTTGTCTCAGGGTCAATAACCGGCGAAATCTGACTGATCTGACCGGTAAGCGTATCTTTCTTAAGGTTGTAGTTGGTAATGTTTACCATCTGACCCTTTCTTATTTCTATCAGGTGTTTTTCTGGCAATTTGATATCCAGCAACAGTCGGTTGAATTTCATCACTTTGAACATGTCTTGCCCTTGATCAACTTTCACACCTCCTGTACGGTAAGGAAGCTCCACGATGATCCCATCAAAAGGGGCTCGTATGGACATTTTCCCTAATTGGATTTGTGCATTTTCATACGCGTATTTAGCATTCACATATTCAATCGATGCATTTTTTAGTTCGGTTAATGTAACACCACCCTTCTCATACAGTGATTGCTGCTTGTCACGATTGTTCTCAGCTAGCTCAAGGTTGAGTTTTTTACCGTCCAGCTGGAGATTATTCTCGTATTCCTTGTCTTCAAGGGTGATCACCACTTGTCCTTGCTTCACAAAATCCCCCAGCGAAAAAGGCCTGTTTGTGGCAGGGTTGTTTCGCAATCGATAGATTCCGGTGAGTTCAGACTTCTGGATTCCTTCTTTTGAAGAGTAGACCGTTCCGGTTGTTTCAATGAACCGGGAAATGGACCCTTCTTTCAAACTGAGAACGGAAACTGGAATTTTAATTTCCGTGTCAATGGAAGATTGCTCGTCACCACAACCGGCCAAGGCAACCAGCAGTAGAATGGAGAGCAGTAAGTTGAGATGTTTTTTCATTTTAGTAGAATTTGTGGAATGAGTCATTTGGTACTAGCTATTTGATTTAGCGGCCATCATGGCCTCATGTTTTTTAAAAAGATTTTTGTGGAACCACTGGTTCGTCGTTTTCAAAGTCGTATAAACTTTGAATTTTTAGATTTAGGAGTTCGATTTTGTAGTTAATTAATGCTGTCGCCAGCGCGCTTTTCTTGTCAGAAAGTTGATTCTGAAAGAGGTTCAAATCCATGCTCGTCAAATCTCCGTTTTTGTAGCGTTCCAGGTTTATTTCATAAGTCAGCTCAGCATTTCTTACATTTTGCTGTGAAATTTCGATCTGGGTTTCTAGGTTTTGTAGGTTCCGGTACACCTTCCTGATATTGATCACAATGTCATTTTTTTGATTTTCCAGATCAATTTTTGTCATGTCCAGGTTAGCATTGGAAGCCGCCAGTCGCGCCTTTTTTTCTCCCCAGTCCCACAATGGAATGCTGAAAGAAACAGCAATACGCGGCTGGTTAGTGGGCGTGCTATACACATTGGTGAGACGTTCATTGTCACCGAAAATTCCGAGTGAGAGGGCAACGCTACCTTTGAATTCATTGAGTGCATTGGTCTTGACAAGCTCAAATTGTGACCGTTCAATATCTATGGATCTTTGCCTCAATTCCATCCGCTGATCGATTCCGTTTTGAATCGCTTTATTGAGATCGACTTTTTGGGTGACATAGTTGACATCAACCCTTACCTGGATATCTTCCTCAAGGCTAATGCCCAGCAGAAGCTTAAAATCATCTGCAGCGTTGTAGAGTGTTACTTGCTGATTTTGCAGGGTAGATTTAGAAGTGGCTAGGTTTAACTCTGCCTGATATAATTCTTCCTCTGCCAGCAGATCCGCTTCTACCTTATTTTTGGTGATTTCATAGCTTATTTGCTGATTGTCGTATTCATCCTGAGCGATCTCAACGTTATTTTGACTTTGGTAAAAATTGTAAAATGATTGCGTGACGTTACGCTCCAGATTGAGCAACTGCATCGCATGATTGAGTTGAGCATTTTCAAAATTCAGTTCCAACTCCGCCAATTGAAGTTTATTACGATTGTATGTGAAAATGGGCTGATCAAATTGTAAGTACAGGTTGTTGCTGTAAGTTTTGGTTCTTACGTCCTGAAATTCACTGAAATTATCCCGATAACCTAGCCGATTGTTTAAGGATAAGGTTCCATCCGTCACGGTGACAGGCTGTGAAATGGAAAAATTTGCAAAAGAGTTATAATCCTCACTTGTGTTCCATGTAGAGAAAAGGTCGTTGAAGACACGGCTTCTACTAAAGTCAATGGGTGTGACATCTAGTGCAAAGCGTGATTTCAGACTGGCGCGCTGAGCGTCCAGGCTTTTGCTGTTGCTGAGCAAGTTCAAGACAGATTTTCGAATGTCAGGACTGCTGATTTTTGCAACTTCAATCGATTCTTCCAGTGTTAGTACAGTTTGAGCTGCTACTGGCCTCCAGATCACAGATGTACTGAAGGTGAGGGCAAGGATGATTGTCCTTTTTAAACTGATTTTTGAGCGTTGATTCATTTTACTTTCGATTACAATTCTTTTACAATTACTGCTTTACCCATTTAATAGCATCGGCATACACGGTTCGCAGATCACATTCGTCTGTCAAGACTACACTTCCGCCTTCACCTGAGAAATAGTAAGATCCCAGGTAGTTCCATCCTCTTTCAGCATTCGAAAGATTGAAATTGATTTCATCCTTTCCGTCTGCATGATTGATGATGTATTTGTAGGTGAACCTCCGATCTGAACTACCTCTTCTGGTGAACTGGTTCTGGTTTTTACCCATCATGAAGGTGTACAAGTCATAAAATCCTTCTTCTTTAAGGTCAGGTGTCCACTCGGTAATTTTTTCTCCTTTCCCGGATCGGGTGAAATGAGCAGATCGGATGTGTTGGCCATAAAAACTTGATCCGGTGGTCAATCGCCACTTTGAATAAGAGCGTCTCCAGATTCCATAGTATTTCTTGTTGGAAGGGTTTTTCTTATCAAGATAGGCGCGTAGGTAAGTGTCTTTGATTGGACTGAAGAAAGAAAACCCTTCATCCTCATTGTCAACGATCACCTCATACTGCGAAGGCTTGGTTGCTTCTTCAATGACTCTTTCTCCTTCAAATGGAATAGCATTCTCTTTTAAAATGAATTGACCTGGCGAAAGTGTAATGACCGATGGGATATTTTTAGATACCAAGGTGTTGATAGCAATTTGGGTCGGTTCGGTATCCAGGATGAATCCGAACTGTCGAGTTTCTCCCGCTTTGATCAGAGAAGTGTATTCCAATTGAGCAGTCTTTGCTTCCAGGTTTCTTCGTCTGAATGAGAAATTTTCTGAATCACTTTCATCGTCAAATGTCACGGTAAGAACTCCATCATTTAGACCAGTATTTGTTGCATCAAACAATACTTGATATCGCTTTCGATCTCCATCTAGCAATTCATATTGATCCATGTTGTTTATCTCAAAAGAGGGTTGATCAGTTTCTGAATACACCTGATTGATGATCGGATCGATGTCTAACTGGAACGTGTTTAAAATACGATTGCGAAAATCAATATAGGAAGTGAGTTGATGTTGATTGCTGTTGATCCATTGGTATAGAAACTCCTTCAATTCTTCTTCTCCAATCAATTGCTCGAGGTAGGAAAAGAGGTATTGTCCTTTGAGTGAAACAGATTTCTGAATTTTCGAAAAGTCGGTTTCTTGTGTCAGCAGATCCATCAAAGGGGTCTCCTGCATCAGTTGATTACATTCTTCCGTGAAGGAGATTCCATTAATATTTCTGGAAAAATCATTTTCAGGCAATCGCACTTCATTCAGATATTCGGCGATGCCTTTGTTCAATAAGATCCATTCATTGCTTACAATGCCGGAGTTGTAGGCATAGAGGTTGGGGAAGATGGAATAATTCGCTACATCTTCATCTCTACCATCAAAAAACCAATTATCTCCTAGCTGCTTAGTGAATACTTTTTTGATCAATGTATTGAATACATTGGCCTGTTTTTCTTTATCACTCAATACTTGATTTTCTTGCCTGGCCTGGCGTTCCATGTTTCTAAATTGTCTTTTGAAATCAAAATCCCGGATGTTTCCTCCTTTTTCAGGCCAAAGCACGATTTCAGGCTGTACGAAAGCCTGATGACCTTCGTAGATTTTGTTGTAAGCCTTGAATTGGATAGGCACTTCTACAAATAGAAGTCGTTGGAACGGGTAGTCGAGTTGTTGATCATGCTCGTAACTGTTGACCAAGTCTTTGACCAGAATATCTAAGGTGTCACCTAGCTCATTAAGATGTTGTGAGAAATAATCGTTACCCCTGTGATAATAAATTGAGTAAGTTGTGCTGTCAACAAACAATTCCTTCTTTTCATAATCTCCGATAGTCAGTGAAATCTGTGGCAGTGGCGATTCTGGTCTAAACTGATGATAATCACCTACTTTTTCAACATTTCCTTGGGAAATTGGCGTATGGTTTCCAGCCACTTTTACATCGAGTTTGAAATCAATGAATGATCCCAGCTCTTTTACGGGTGATGACAGGCTATAGCCAACCATATTACTTGGATACCAAAGTACATCTTTTGTGAGCAGCGCATAGTCCTGCTGCAAAAAAGCATAGCGTTTTTCTATAGCGTAGATGAAATCTCCATCTATGGTTTCGTAGCGTTTTTGCTCAACTTCTAGATGCGCAGCTTCTTCCAGAATAGTTCCTTGATAGCTGATCTCTACCTCCGACTTTTCCCCTGCTCCAATCCCTTGCTTGAAGGGAATGGAAACAATATGAAGTTCTTTTTTGAATTCAACTTCTTCATTGTTGATGGTTAGTCCGGTTACTTCAAGTCCAGGGTTCAGTGTAAAAAAGAGAGTATCGAGATGAACCTGCGTAGTGTTGGTCACCAGCATTTTCGATGTTCCTTTGATTTCGTTGCCTTGGTGTTCGAGCGTAAGGTGATTCGATAGAATACTGATGTTCGGAGCCTCCGCCCAACGCCCATTTAGCTCAACCATGTCTTCTCGAAGGTCAATTGATCCGTTTCTATATTCCCACAGTGACATCATGATGTAGCCGGCAAAACCAGCGAAGACCAGCATGATGCTTCCCAGAGAAATTTTATTTCTTACATGATTCGAAAGCCGGTCAAGGAAGAAAGCTGATCCAACTAGACATGCGACCCCAGCGGTAAAATAAAATGCGCGCTGAAGGACGATGAATTTTAAATTGCTGAAGCCTGAAATATCGGAAGCCATCAAATTCAGCCGAAATGCCATGTAATCAAAAATGCTGGAATATTTACCGAAGAAATAAATGAGTATGACTCCAGATAGGCCAAGTAAAAGAACAATACTTACCGGCTGATTTCTCAGAAGTGTGACCAAAAGGAAAGCTAGCCCAGTTGTGAAGACGATGGCAGGCATGCTGATCAGCAGTGGATAGAAAACATAAGCGAGTGGATTGAAGTAGGTGATGGGGTTGGTGAGGTTGTAAATCATGCCCATTACGAGGATGACTACATTCAGCCAGAAAAACAATTTAAAGAGTGCCAGTGCTTTGCCAAAAACATAATCAGCATTGGAAATGGCTCTTGCAAAAAACACTTCGTTGGTGTCAATTTTTTTATTCTTTTTCACCAGACCTGTGGCCAGGAAAATGATTGCAGCGGCCTGCGGGATGGCAGACATCAACATATTGGTATAGGCGGGCCCCCAACTATTCGACTTTATGAACCAAGGCGAATCACTAATAGGCGAGAAGGCTGCCATATCGAAGATGAACAAGAAGAAGAGAATGCCAATGGAAAAAATGCGGAAAAACCAATTTCTCCAAAGCACCTTTGATTCATACTTTGAGATGGTCAATATGTTGCTAATGGAAATCATACCAGTGAAACTCCAAGTTCGTTTTCCATAAAAAATACATAAGCGTGCTCCAGATTGGGCTGAATGTTGAATGCTTCAGGATGGGGTTTTTCCATCGAGATTAATTGTGTTTCCCAGGAACCTTCCACGGGTATGGTAGATACCACAGAGTACTTGCTTTTTAAATCAGTAAAATCCTCGTCTTCGACAGTAACTTGCCATACATGGTTTTTCACCTGATCAATCATCCCTTCGGGTGCGCCGCTAAATGCTACCTCACCTTTATTGAGCATGGCCATATTATTACATGTGCTACTTATGTCACCCACAATGTGCGTGGAGAGAATGATCGTTACATCTTTCTGACTCAGATCAGAGAGGATATTTCTGAAGCGAATGCGTTCCTCCGGATCGAGTCCGGTGGTAGGTTCATCGATCACCAATAATCGGGGATTCCCGATCAATGCCTGTGCAATTCCGAGTCTCCTCTTCATTCCACCAGAGAGCTTGTTGGCCTGGCGTTCTCTAACATCTAACAAACCAACCTGATCCAACATGCTATCTACCTCTGCTATTCTCTTCTTTTTTCCCAGATCAGAAGAAAGCATGGCGGCATAATCGAGAAATTCCCATGTTTTAAGCTTATTGAAAAAGGTAAAGTCCTGTGGGAGGTAACCTATCCAGGGGCGAATTTTTTTTCGATGCTGATTGATATCAAGTCCGTCCATATGAATACTTCCGCCAGTGGCCTTCTGCAACGTCACCAGAATTCGCATTAGGCTTGACTTACCCGCTCCATTAGGCCCAAGCAAGCCAAACATTCCACTACCGATTTCAAGGTTGATGCCTTGGATGGCCGCATGCCCGTTTGGATAAACCTTAGATAGTTCTTTGATTTCGATGTTCATAGAGCTGGTGTCTCTGATTGGTTATGTTCAGTTGATGTCGGTTATGCTATTAGAGCAAGTCCGCTTTTGATTTGTTACAGATTGTCGAAAATCCTTTTTCTTATTGAAGAAATATTGTGGCTAGTCAATAAGCCTCATTGAGCTGCTTTTGTCTTTTTTGAATTCAATGTCATTGACACTCCCTGCAAACAAATCCGATTTGTTTGCCATATAACCCTCAAGTCGTCCTATTCTTGATCGGATGGTTGCATCCGAATTGTCCATATTGAGTGTTACTGTGTCAATTTCTCCGTTGTGCATCCTGAATGATGCGTTTGCCGAAGCCTGCAGTAGCAAACGATCAAGGTAGATGTTATTCTCGAAGACGATATTACCCCCGGACTGGATGATGGCCATGATTGGTAGATCCAGATCAGAGAAGTAAACACGTGCCTCATTCGAATGCAATCCAGTGAAGCTGCTCTTCGAGATGAAAATGGTCAAAGAAACACGAACATCTTCGTCCAGCTCAAGCTGATTTAGCGTAAGTGTATCGCCGCTGATCTTGTACCTAAGCCCTGACAACACATTGCCGTCCTTGCTTCTCATTTCGATGCGGGAGGTGTCAGAAGAGCTGATGTAAATGCGCTTACCAATGTCATTCAATTTGATATATCTTATGCCACTGAGTGACTGAGATTCAACCGTTGCATTTTCTCCGGTAAGTCTTCTATCATCGCCTCTTAGCCTTACTTCTGTAAATGCTAAAAGCATGTAAACCATTGCCCCACCAAAGAATCCTATGAGTAGTTTGTTGCTCAGTTTCATGATTTTGAGTTTTTATTTTCCAGATGATTTTTGAGTTCCTGAGTTGTAATTCCAAGCATCGATGCATGTCTGATAAACTCAGGCAGTATTTTTTCAAAAAAGTCCTTTTTCTTACTATCAATGATGATTTTCTGTGCTTCCGGGTTTACGAAATATCCGATTCCCCTTTTGTTTTCTATGATGTTCATGGATTGTAATTCACTGTAGGTTCTCATAATTGTGTTTGGATTAACTCCCATTTCTGAGGCTAATTCACGCACAGAAGGTATTTTCTTTCCTGATTCAAACTCGCCACTCACAACTTTATCTGTAATGGTGTCAGCGATTTGAAGAAAAATGCTTTTTCCGTTCTGAAATTCCATCTTATACCTCCTTTTCTTTGATTTTCAAATAGGCAGTAAAAAGCATAACCACATTGATCAAGATCAATGTCAACGCAGCGAAGCGGACTGCCGCTTCTTCTTTGTTTGGCAATAAAAAGAGCGAATCATTTGGCGTATAATTACTCAGTCCTAGCGGCTCCATCACAACATATATTACAGACCCAAAGGATGTCATAATGATGGCCACTGAAAACAAAGTTTTAATCAATGGCTGCTTTGAAAATATGGCTGCCCCGGTGAAAGGAAGAACGAATACCAAAAGAGACGAGAAGATAATAACCACTGGTAGCCAGAAGCTTTCATCTATAGGGGAAATGTCCATCTCTGCAAACGTTGAAAACCAGATGGGATCAAAATCTGCCTCGCTCACTAACTCAAAAAAGAGACCCTGAAGATTGAAAGTGAGCCAATAGAAAAATGGAAGTAAGAAGAGTGCCAGACCGATTCTGCTGACAAGCTCAAAAAGAAATTTTTCCAACGCAGAGGCTGGCATGGTCAGATAGCTTATCGTACTTTCCTTCGCTCTAAAAGGAGAAAAAGAATATCCGGTGTAGAGTACACCGAAAATTGCACCAAAGGTTAGCAGAAGCTGGAGAAATACATTGATTCCAAAAGCCTCTGCATCATTTCCAAGCTGTCCTAAACTTAGAATGATAAAAACCACCCCGCAGTATCCAACGATTGCATACATAAGAAATTTGCCGTTATGAATCTGATACTGTCGACAAAGCAACAGAAACCGATTCCAGCTAAACGTGTTATTAATTGACATAATCCTTGAGTTTTTGACTGCCCTGGGTAACAGCGTTGAACAATAATTCTATATCCACTGAGGAACTTCCGTTCACTTGTGGAGTAATGACTTTATATCCGCCCGGTACCATCTCACTGTACAGCACATCATCTCCTTCGCTGGTCGTACTTGTGGCAAAGTTCAGACTTGAGGAGATGTCAATCATGTCCTTTTGCATGATAAACTGCCCATTCTCAAGCATCAGAATTCGATCAATCAAATTCTCCACATCTTTCACTTGATGCGTTGAAATAATGACCAATTGATCTTCATCAAGTGAGCCAGCCATGATTTTTCTGAAAATAGCTTTGGATGGAATATCTAGTCCATTTGTAGGCTCATCCAAAACAAGTAGCCTGCATCTGGTAGCCAGCGCAAACGAAATCAGAAATTTCTTCTTTTGACCATAAGAAAGCTTTTGAAGACTTCTTGTTTCGGGCAGCTCAAACTCTGTTGTTAGCTTATCCAATAGCACTTTATCAAACCGTGGATAAAATTTTGAATTTGCTTTGACGTAACTGTCAATGGAGATACCCGGAATATGAAATTCTTCTGAAACAAAATACAGGTCTTGAAGAAATGAAGGTTGCCGCTTTCCTGGATGGTGGTCGTTGACCTTAACCTGACCACTAGTTGGATGAAGCAAGCCTATCATTATTTTCAGGAGTGTTGTTTTTCCGGCACCATTTTTTCCTAGCAAACCTGCTATACTGCCTGGCTGAAGCTCACAGTCCAGGTTTTGGAACAATGATTCTTGGTTCCGGCCATACGTGAAATCGAGTTTATGAATATCAATCATTACTATTGATTTAGTGTACTATCATACTAATACAGTACAACATTAAAATATGTTTCATTCAAATCAAAAAAATCATGATATTTTTTTTTGAAAATATTTTAGTGAAGTGCTTTCATTGCCTTATGGAATGGTTTGCCATTGCTATGAAATATCCATTGGGAGGAGATGTTGTAACATAAAAAAGGGCGACTCCTAGAGCCGCCCGAATCGCAATAGCCATAGCTAATGCTGCCTTAGTTTGCCTTTATTATCCTTGATTTTGTGCGACCAGTGCTTGTTTCTACCTCCAGGATATACATCCCAGGATTAAGCTCAGAGATGTCAATTTTATACTCATCGATCTGCTTAAATGGCATCTCTCGACCATTCAAATCAAATACACTCAATTCTATAGACTCTTCGCTATCGATAATCAAGAAATCGATTACTGGATTTGGGTACACACGTATATCATGTGTGTTTTTAAGTGCGAGTGCTTGTTCTTCTGTAACCTCAAAAGATGTAGTGACCGCAGCAGAATTATAATTGCTGGTTCCTGTCTGATCTACGGTCACTGTTACAGTGCCAACCGAACCATTTAGGTTTATTGTGGCTCCCGATATGCTTGCCGGACCTGAAACGGAATAATCAAGTGATAGACCAGTGCTTACTGATGCGATTACGTCAAAAGGAGCATCAGAAGTTAGCTTATCATCGATCGATTCTACGGTAATGGTTTGATCTGCTTTCCCAATCTCAAAGGTCCGTTGCACTTCTTGGGCAGGGTTGAAACTAGCATCACCAGCCTGATTGGCGGCTACAACGGCAATCCCCGCTCCGTCAATAGTAACAGTATTTCCATTGATCGAAATAGGACCGCTTACAATGCTAAAGGCTACATCAAGATCTGAAGAAGCAGTAGCTATCAGATTAAAAACGGAGGCACCAAAAATTTTATCTGCAATCGCTTCAAAAGTGATGGTCTGGTCCGACTTGGAAGGATCGGAAACATTAAATGAAGTTGATACGGTAGCAGAATTGTAATTTTCACTTCCAGTCTGATTTACTGTTACAGTCACATTTCCGCTTGTTCCTGTGAGCGAGAGGGTGGTTCCACTGATAGTGGCCGGACCTGTTACTTCATAAGTAAGCGATAGTCCTGTGTTCACCGAAGCAGTAACATCAAATGAATTATCTGTGGTCAATTTATCAGAAATGGATTCCAATGTGATTATCTGATCCGCTTTAGCAATAGTGAATGATTGTGTGACTTCAGGAGCCGGGTTGAATTGATCATTCCCAGCCTGATTCGCAGCGATGGTGGCAACCCCGGCCCCATTGATAGAAATCGTGGCGCCACTAACAGAGACAGGACCACTCACCACGCTATAGGTTATTGGCAGATCCGATGAAGAGGTTGCTAACAAACTAAAAGATGCATCTCCAAAAGTGACGTCAGCAATGTCATCAAAACTGATGGTTTGATTTGTTTTTGCAGGGTCTGTCACAATGAATGAAGTGGTGGCTGATGCAGCTAGGTAATTACCATTTCCACTCTGAATGGCCTCAACCACAACCGCTCCGGCAACACCATCCAGAGCAATTGTACTTCCTGAAATAGTAGCAGGACCACTGAGGATTGTGTACTCAAGCTCAAGTCCTGAATCGACAGAAGCGACGATATTAAAGGAAGCATCTGTCGTTACCTTATCTTCAACGGATTCAATGGTAATCACCTGCTCTGCTTTATTGATGGTCAGGGAGACAATTTGGACGATAGCTGAATTGTAGTCATTGTTCCCTTCCTGGTCTGCTCTGATCGAAGCACTTCCAGCACCCAGAATGGTCACTTCATTTCCATCAATTGAAATCGGGCCATTGACCACATCGAATGTTACCGGCAAACCGGAAGAGGCAGATGCTGAAAGTGTAAAAGGTTCATCCCCAAAGGTTCTATCTGCCAACGGTTCGAAGGTAATGGTCTGGTCAAGCTTACCAGCGGTTGTAAAATCCCAATCGTCCCGATTTTCAAGTAAAATGCCAGGGAATCCGTTTCCAGCAGCATCTGTGATGGTATTGGCATTGATCTGAATCCAGTAGTGTGTTTCTCCCTGAAGACTTCCAGGCAGATTGATGGTGATCGTATTTCCATCCAAAACAACGTCTTCTGATGCATAATTGACATTGTACTGATTGACATTGTTATCGTAGAATTTGATCAAAAAAGTGCTGTTCTCCAGCAAGACCTCTTCATCAAACTCAATGACCAGTTCTGTGTCATTTGGCACATTAGTGGCATTGTCGGCAGGTGTCAGGGAAACGATGGAAGGAGCTATAAAATCAGGCTCAGGTTCAGTGGTGAAATACCATGTATCATTATCTGTAATGGTCATCACGCCATGATTTTCAGAAAGAAATGCAAACTCTGATACTCGAACTGCCACCTCGGTGCCGTAGGGGAGATCACTGTTGAGGCTGATCGTGACAGTGTTTCCGGAGGTTGTCATATTAGCAGAGGTACTCACAGTCTGAATAAAAGAACCCGTGGTTCGGTTGTAAAATGTCAGTATCCCGTTTCCAGCTGTGACCGGATTTGAAAATTCAATACTGATGTCCGTATCAATAGCTGCTCCTGTAGACATATGAGCCGGAGTGTACGTTACGGGTTGGGCAAACAGAGCGGGATCAGGTTCAATGGTGAAAACAAACGTGCTGTTGTTGTTAAATCCGTCCGCTGGAACGTCATTTAAGGATCGTATCGGATTGCCCAGCATGGTGATGAAATAGCGTGTGTTGTATTCCAATAAATCGTTCACCTCAAAAATCACCTCATTGCCATCGATCGTGATGCGATCACTTGCATAATCGAAAGCTTCGACTATTTCGCTTCCGGTATATTTTCTGAACGTGTAATTTCCGTTAAATCCTCTTTTTACATCTTCAGCATAAACGATCTTGATTTCCCCGTCGATCGGATTCTTTGTTGAGAAATTTGAAGGGACAAATTCCATCCGTTCAACAAAGTCCCAACTGGTGGTGAATTTCCAGAAGTCTTTGCTTAATGGTTCAATGAAATGATCATTCAAATCTTTGATTCGGTTGTCTACAATGGATACGTACACCTCGACATCTGAAGGAACATCCACGGTAAGTCTTGCTTCCAGTTGATTACCAGTTACGGTTACATTTTCAACAGTTGCGAATGACAAAAACTGATCATCAGAATAGCGATAAACTTCGAGGGCACGATTAGTGGGTAATCCTTCAAGAACGATATCCTTATTAAAAGTGGCATTGAGATAGAGGACATGACCGTTAGAAGAGTTGAAATCCGGCGAAACCGTTTCTATCTCAAGTGGTGTGCCGGTGGTAAAGCTCCATGTGGAGGCATCATTAAATCCTGCAAACCCGTTCCCCACAAGATCCTCAACCACACCAGCAGGAATCTGGACATAAAAACCAGTTTCAGCAAGAAGGTTATTATCAGGGTTGATTGTCAGCTCATTCCCGTTAACACTTACCTGGCCTGATGTAGTGCTGATCGTTTCCCGTACAGCATCATTCGAAGTGAATTTTATAAAGATCAACTGATCGGGTATCAGATTAATGTCTTCATCAAAGGTGATGACGAGATCTTCAGAAACAGATACATTGGTAGATAGGTGCTCGGGACCAAGAGAGCTTATGGAAGGGCCTGTTAAATCGGGTTCTTCCTCTGTGGTAAATATCCAGGTGCTTGCATCGTTAAAACCGAAGTAATTGTTCCCTGCAAGATCAGCCACAGTGCCACTTAAAAACTGAACATAATAGCTGGTCGAATAAGCCAGATCTGTTGGAAGGTTCATGGTCAGCACATTTCCACTTACAATCACATCATCGTCGCTGACGGCAGGGAAGTATTGAACAAAAATGTTGTTGGAAAAATCTCTGACAATGATGTTTCCCTGACTCACTTTCTGAATCGGTTCGTCGAAGGTCAATTGAATTTGTCCAATGTCAATAGGAACATCTGCCGAAGCAGGTGTAGGGGTAAAACTTGTGACAGTTGGTGCGGTTACGTCTGGTTCATCTTCTGTAGTGAACGACCACTCTGTATCAGAAGTGATACCGGTGAAATTGGTATTTGAAAGGTCTGTGACCACTCCTGGGCCTAAGGTCACATAGTATTCCTGAGTGTATTCGAAATCAGCATGAGGAACATTGAGCGTGTTTCCACTGATATTTCCAGCATCCAGAGGGACTACTTCAAAAGTAGGACCACCACCAGAACGTCTGATTACAGCTTGTTTGGAAGCTCCATTTATTCCAATTTGAAAAGCCTGATTGAAAGTGATTGACAGTGTCTGATCTATGGCCACATCGACCGCATCATCCTCCGGAGATAGTGACTCGATATCGAGCGGACCTAATTCGGTGGTAAAATTCCAGTCTCCGGTCAAATTTCCAGCGTAAGGATTTCCGAGCACGTCTGTTATACACGTTGAGCAGATTAAGACATAGAGTTCGGAGTTGTATGGAATCCCTGTGAGACCATATACATGCACATCGGTGGATTCAAATTCAATGTCTTCACTGTCTATTGAAATCGACTGGACAAGAGACTCATCATCAACACGTCTGATTTCTATGTTTCCCGAGCCCGGAATTACATCTTCATTAAACCCAAATGAAAGCCCGTCCTCTTCCAGTTCATCAACAATGACATCTACTTCATCTTCGTCCGGGAATACGTAACTCAGAACCGGAGAGACGGATTCATCATCCATGGTAGTGAATGTCCAGGTGGTCTGATCTAGAATACCTGCAAAGTCATTTCCCGCATTATCTTCTACAGCGCCAACTGATATTCTGAGATTGTAGGTTGTTTCAGGTTGTAAATTTGAAAAGGTGGTAGAAAGTAAGCTGGTGGAGGAACTGCTGTTGAACGTGACATCAGCTCCGTTGATGTCATTACTTTCTATCAGGTTAGTGCCCTCATACAAATCAAATGTCCCTGTTAGTTTAACTGTTGGTTCATCAAAGGTGATTCCGAAACTTTCATTGATAAGAATTCCAGTTGATCCATCGGAAGGGCTAAGCTGCACAATGCCGGGGGCTTGTGTGTCTACAGTAGCGAAATTCCAGGTTGTATCATCGATAAAACCGCCGTATCCATTTCCTGACAGATCCTGGATAATATTGGAGCTGATCTCAATATGGTAGACCGCATTTTCATGTAAGGGAGTTATGTTAAGTGCTCCATCATGATTGAAATCCATAGTGAGAGTTCCATTCAATACAGTCATCCCTGGTGAGTTGGGAAGCATGCTTGTAACGGTAAAATCCCCGGCATCTCTGATAACGACTCCTTTTGTAGCAAGCAGATCAAGTTGAATATCTTCATCAAAAGTGATTTCAAACACCCAATTGTCAACAGCAATTTCTGTTGCATCATCATCAGGATTCATTGAAACAACGGATGGTGGTGTTACATCCTGTGCTTCACTTCGTGAAGCTATGAGCAGGCATAAAAGAAAGAAAAATAACTGAAGGCCGATGAGCCTGTTTTTTGAATTAGTGTGATAGTTTTTCATGGCATTGCGATTATTGATTAATTACAATGTCAATGCTCAGAAAATAGACAAATTATTCTTTCACCCACCCCGGGTGATTTTGACTCGGGAAAATGTTAAGATATTGAAAAAGAGATGGTTGTGGTTTCTATACTTTTGCCAAAAGTGCTTCGAGTGCTTCTTTTCTATTGGATACGCCAAGCTTCAAATAGATATTTTTAAGATGCGTTTTAACGGTGTTAACAGAAACAAAGACCGTGTCTGCGATTTCACTATTCGTCTTATCAGAGATTGCTTCGTTTAGAATCTCATACTCTCTTTCTGAAAGCGGCTTAAAAAGTCCCTCATTAATTTGATCAAGCGTAAGATCAAGCTTTTGGGTTTCACCACCAAAGATGGAGTTGATCTGGACTCTCAGCGTATTGATCTCTTGGAAAAGAAGAGCTTTCTTAAGACGAAATCTTTGTATTAAGAGAAGAAGACCAATTGTACTAAAAACAACAACGGTTGCTATAATGATATAAAGAAATTGTTGAAACCGCTCCTTTCTTTCAATTTCAGTGTTTGCCTCAATAATCTCCTTTTCTTTCTTTGCAGTTTCGTATTTGATTTCCAGTTCCGCGATTCGTTCTTTTGTATCGACAGCATTAAGGGAGTCATTGATGATTAGATATTCATTACGTTCCCTCAGAGCTTTTTTGTAATCATTCCTTTTTAATGCAATTTGATACAACACATCATGTGCAAGCTTTGCTTGCAATGGATAACTATTTGCATTGGATATTGCAAGATTATTTAAAGCCTCAGATTCGGCCATTTCAAATTGTCCATTTTCAAGGTGTACTCTTGCTATTTCTATTGTGGTGCTTGCGATGTTTTCTTGCTCACCTTCCAATTCTGCAAAATATCGGGCTCTTTTGTGGTGATAGAGAGACGAATCTAGCCGATCAAGCTTCTTATGAATATTGCCAAGAGTTTTTTCGATATAAGTTAATAGTACGTAGTTTTTTAGTTTTTCCGCTGATTTACTTGCCTTTGAATTGTGAAGGATGCTCAATTCAAGGCTATCAATTTCTTCATAAACTACGGCCAATCTAAGATTGCCATAAGCGATATCATCAATGTCATTGATTTCGATGGCAATGTCTAAGCTTTTCTGCGAATATTTAATAGCTGCAGTATAATCATCCATTTGGAAGTAGACTCCTCCCATATTCCCAAGTATTGTTGATTCTTCCTCTCTAAAGTCATTTTCTTCTGCAACCATTAGTGCTTCTTGATAAGTCTGGATAGCATTCTCGTATCTGCCTGCGTGAAAAAGCGTTAACCCTTTTGCATTGCCAGCTCTGGTGATCAAGTAGTTAAAACTTTGGGATTCCGAAATCTCAATACTGCGATTTAAATAAAAAAGGGCTGAATCTTCTATCCCTCTTTTACCATAAGCTATGCCCTTTGTAAGTAGATACTTGCTTTGAAGACTGTCAGTAAAGTCTTTAGGAGATTCGATACTGAGCAGAATATCTAATGTCTTTTTGGGATTATTCTCAGCATAAGCTGAATCGAGCAAGTCTACATCGCTTACTTGACCAAATAAAAAGAGTGCAAAAATTGAGAAGAAGAAAAAGCAGATTGGTCTCATTTTTTAAAGTGACATTCACAATCAAATTAAAGGAGAATAATAAGAAAGATATTAAAAATGTCGCTATTTGGTGAAAAGAAGTAGTAATCAATTCTTAACGAAAACCTTGTCGCTATCCGGAAAATGCGTTTGATACATGTGGTAGTTTATGCCATCTTTTAGCCCTACATCGGGGACAATGATCTTTTTTGCTTTAGCTGCTTGCATGACTCCTACATAGATATCTGATGCAGGAATGATTACATCGGCACGATCTGGGTTTAATTGAAGCTTATTTAACCGATCTTCCAATGTGAGGTTCTTCAAAACATCTTGAGTCTTCATGAGTGTTTCAAGACTCATTTTTTTGCTCTTAAGATTACTTCCAGAGAGCTCAAAGAGTTTGTTGATATTTCCTCCAGTACCTACAGCTTCAATTTTTCCACTACTTTTAAAGGCAACCGTTCCTACCCATTCTTTCATTTCTTGCCAGGCTTCCAAAGTATCTCCACCTTCTAGGGTTCGGACGGAACCAATTTTGAAGGAATGCGAATGAACCTTCTTGTGATTTTCATAAATATTCAATTCCGTACTTCCTCCGCCAACATCTATGTGGATATAATGCCCATTGTCTAGCCCCTGAAGGATGACCTTGTTGATCATTTCGGCTTCTTCATCACCAGAGATTATTTCGATATCGATGCCTAACTCATCATGCACTCGATCGACAATCTCTTGTCCATTTTCAGACTCTCGCATCGCAGAAGTGGCACAGCCATAATAAGCATCAATTTCATAAAGATCAATCAAGTTTTTGTAGGCTGTCATCAACTTAAAAAAACGTGCTTCATTATACTCGCTAATACTTCCTGTAGAGAAAACATCATGACCCAGACGAAGAGGAAAGCGTACATACTCAAGCTTTTTGAACGTAATAACTTTCTCGTACTCCAAGACGCGCGTGATTTGTAATCGCACGGCATTTGATCCAATATCTATTGCAGCCAACTTCATTAAAACAAGTGTAATGTCTTTTGATTGAAATCCAATCAATCGATTGACTCATTTTTCAAGAATGTTAATAGACCAAATCGGTTCAAGTTAGAACATACACGATCTTAACACTGTCTTGAACAATAAGTAAATTTGATCGTTTTACTTATGTATAAATATTGTTCTTATGAGACATCTGCAAATTAATAAATTGCATTTGGGAATTTTAGTCATCATTGCACTATCCATGGGTTGTTCCAACAATGAGACTCCGGTAGAGCCAATAGATGAGTCTTTGAATACCATAGTAGCAGGCGAAATCCCAAATCCATCTAACCATCTTGTTTTGAATAATAGAGTTTTATTCAATCGCACATCTGATGAAGTCTTTAGAGTTGAGTTGTTTTCTGAAGAAAAAATTGGCTTCAGCGTTTCGAATGACATAGATGAAGAGATGTTGGATCTCAATATCACATCAATGAAAACATCTTTAATTGACCTTGATCAGGAAGTCAAATTTCCCAATGTGACAGCATCTCAAGATTTGTTTCTTATTGGGTCTATATTTCAAGGTGAGACCATAAGCAGTTCTGATGAATTCATTTGGTTTAGTCCACAAACAATCTTTTTTGGAAAAGACAATGCGTTTCTAACTGTTCAGGATGCTTTTAATGGGTTTTTCGTTCCATTTAGGATTGAAAGAAATGATATTGATCGAATGGGATGGATACAAATGAAATTGATTACTTCGGATATTAAAGTGGAGGGTTTTGAATTAGTAGACCTTGCCTGGATTGATTTATCCGAGTAGTTTTTTTAATAGACATCAACTTTGACTGATTCTCAAATTGCTCAGTGAATGGGTAAATGATTGAGTGAAAATCAGATATTAAAGAAAATGAAGAGAAGCTGATTATATTTGCTTCACTTATCAAGAAAGACCGAGGGAATGGGCCCAATGACGTCTTAGCAACCTGATTGCCAGTGAGCAATTTTCGGTGCTACTTCCCAACCTGCAGCGGCAGGGTAGATGAGCAGATCCATTCGGAACTTTCTCTGGTAAGTAAGCTATAAACCGGAGAATGAAGAACTTAATTAATACTTTACATAAAAGGATACTGGTGCTTGATGGTGCTATGGGTACCATGATTCAACGCCATAAATTGGAGGAAGAAGACTTTCGTAACGAAGATCTTGCGGATCATGACAAATCATTAAAAGGAAATAATGACCTTTTATCCATCACCAGACCGGATATAATCAAAGAAATTCATGCGGCTTATTTTTCGGCTGGAGCTGACATTGCCGAAACAAATACATTTTCAGGAACTACCATCGCACAAGCAGATTATGGTCTCGAAGATTTGGTGTATGAAATTAACTATGAGTCCGCGAGGATAGCACGAGCAGTGGCAGATGAATTCACAGCAAATGAGCCCGGGAAACCTAGGTTTGTGGCAGGGGCAATGGGTCCAACCAATAGAACGGCATCTTTGTCGCCTGACGTAAATGATCCTGGTTTTAGAGCGATTACGTTTGAAGAATTGAAAACAGCCTACAAACAACAGGCAGAGGCACTCATTGATGGTGGAGTTGATATGCTATTGGTAGAAACGGTCTTTGATACATTGAATGCGAAGGCGGCATTGTTTGCAATAGAAGAGATTAAAGAAGAACGAGAAATTGAAATTCCTGTAATGGTTTCAGGTACCATTACAGATGCTTCGGGGAGAACGCTTTCAGGGCAAACAACGGAGGCCTTCTTGATTTCGATTTCTCACATGGATCTATTAAGTGTAGGATTGAACTGTGCCTTGGGAGCTGCACAATTACGACCCTATCTGAAAGTCCTGTCCAGTAAGTCAGATTTTTTGGTGAGTGCTCACCCAAATGCCGGATTGCCCAATGAGTTTGGCCAATATGATGAAACGCCGGAAATGATGGCCGATCAGATCAAAGATTTTTTAGATGAAGGTCTTATCAACATCATAGGAGGTTGCTGCGGGACTACACCGGATCATATTTCAGCCATTTCAGAATTGGTTTCTAAGTATGAGCCCAGAAGAAAGGAGGAACTCGTATGAAGCCACTAATACTCTCCGGACTTGAACCTTTGATTGTAACAGAACACACCAACTTTGTCAATGTAGGTGAGCGGACAAATGTTACTGGTTCTAAGCGATTTGCCAGGCTAATTGCAGAAGATAAGTATGATGAAGCCCTTGATGTTGCCCTTGATCAGGTGCGCAGTGGAGCCCAGATTTTGGATGTGAATATGGATGAAGGAATGCTCGATGGGCAAGCAGCCATGGTGAAGTTCCTGAACTTGATTGCTTCTGAGCCTGAAATTGCGCGCATTCCCATTATGATTGATTCATCCAAGTGGAAAATCATTGAGGCCGGACTTCAGTGCATTCAAGGCAAAGGGGTTGTGAACTCCATTAGCATGAAAGGTGGGGAGGAAGAATTTATTGAGCAGGCTACCAAAGTGAAAAGATACGGAGCTGCAGTAATTGTGATGGCTTTTGATGAAAAGGGACAAGCTGATAGCTATGAGCGAAGAATTGAAATATGCGAAAGAAGCTATCGAATACTGGTAGATCAAGTTAAATTTCCCCCTCAGGACATCATTTTCGATCCTAATATTTTCCCCGTTGCTACGGGTATAGAGGAGCACAACAACAATGCTTTAGACTTTTTTAATGCGACCAAATGGATCAAAGAAAACTTGCCAGGAGCCAAAGTAAGTGGTGGTGTAAGCAATGTTTCATTCTCCTTTCGTGGCAATAATGTTGTTAGAGAAGCCATGCACTCGGCATTTCTTTATCACGGTATTAAAGCCGGTATGGATATGGGTATCGTGAATGCTGGCATGATTGAAGTTTATGATGAAATCCCCAAAGATTTATTGGAACATGTGGAGGATGTATTGCTCAACAGGAGAGAAGATGCAACCGAGCGATTATTGTCATTTGCAGAAAATGTAAAAGGTACAGGTAAACAGAAGGTGGAAGATCTTAGCTGGAGAGAGTCAAGTGTCGAAGAACGACTTTCGCATGCACTGATCAAAGGAATCGTTGATTTCATTGATGAGGATACGGAAGAGGCGAGACTAAAGTACAGTAGCCCCCTTAAAGTGATAGAAGGCCCGCTAATGGATGGGATGAATATCGTTGGCGATTTGTTTGGAAGTGGCAAAATGTTTCTTCCGCAGGTAGTGAAAAGTGCGCGGGTGATGAAGAAATCAGTTGCTCATTTGACACCATACTTGGAAAAGGAAAAAGCCTCCGGGAGTGCGAAGGGAAAAATCCTTTTAGCAACGGTGAAAGGAGATGTTCATGACATTGGGAAAAATATTGTCGGGGTTGTAATGGCCTGTAATAATTTTGATATTGAGGATATGGGTGTGATGGTTCCGGCTGATAAAATATTGGATCGGGCACAGGAGATAAATGCTGATATTATAGGACTAAGCGGGCTCATTACACCGTCATTGGACGAAATGGTAAATGTGGCAGAGGAGATGAGTAGAAGGCAAATGAAAACACCACTACTCATTGGAGGAGCTACCACCTCCCGAATTCATACAGCAGTTAAAATTGCTCCGAAGTATGAGCAAACGGTCGTTCATGTATTGGATGCATCTAAGAGTGTCGGAGTTTCTACCAACTTACTGAGCGATCGTTCGCCTGAATTTAGTCAACTGATCAAGTCTGAATATAAGGAACTCGCAGCTTCTCATGCATCGCGGACTGAATCGAAAAACTACCTTACCTATGAGGGAGCCAAAGCGAATGCGTTGATTATAAAAAATAAACATGAGCAAACGCCAAACAAGTTAGGACTTACGGTTTATGAAGATTTTGACTTGAATGATGTACGGAGGTATATTGATTGGACTCCTTTCTTTTCCACTTGGATGCTGAAAGGAAAGTATCCCAGCATTTTTGATAACGCAACCGTAGGAAAGGAAGCAAAAAAACTGTTTGATGATGCACAGGAAATGCTGGATGAGATTATCACTCAAAAATCATTGATGGCAAAAGCAGTAATTGGTCTTTTTCAGGCAGAAAGGACGAGTGATGATGTGAAAGCACTCTGTGATGATCGAACATACGAATTTCATTTTTTGCGACAGCAAGGAAAAAAGGCTCCTGGAATCCCTAATCTTTCCTTGGCAGACTTCCTTAACCCGAATGGACCTGATTACATGGGTGGATTTGCTGTAACTGCAGGTATTGGTATTGAAAAGTTGATCGATAAATACAAAGCCGATCATGATGATTACAAAGAAATTATGGTAAAAGCACTTGCTGACAGGTTAGCAGAAGCATTTGCCGAACTCATGCATGAAAAAGTAAGAAAAGAATTGTGGGGGTATGCCAGTGATGAAACTTGGTCAAACGCAGATTTGATAAAAGAAAAGTATGATGGTATTCGTCCGGCTCCAGGGTATCCAGCGTGTCCGGATCATACCGAAAAGAGAACCCTGTTTGACCTGTTGAATGCAGAAAGAAATGTGGGTATTGAGCTTACAGAATCCTATGCGATGTACCCGGCATCTTCTGTGAGTGGATTCTATTTTTCAAATCCAGAGGCCAAGTACTTTGGTCTAGGAAAAATTGGCAAAGACCAAGTCGAAGATTATGCTAAGCGCAAGCAAATGAAAATCGAGGAAGTTGAAAAGTGGCTGGCCCCTAACTTAAATTATAAATGAAGGTAACAGAACATATAAAAAAAGCCGAAAACACATTGTTTTCTTTAGAAATTATTCCACCTAAAAAAGGAGATAGCATTAGGAATCTGTTTGATCAGATCGACCCTTTAATGGAATTTAAACCTCCGTTTATTGACGTAACTTATCATAGAGAGGAATATGTGTATAAAGAGCGTGAAAATGGGCTTTTAGAAAAAAAGAGTATTAAAAAAAGGCCTGGCACCGTTGGTATATGTGCTGCTATTCAAAACCATTATGAAATAGATGCAATACCTCACATCATTTGCGGAGGCTTCTCAAAGGAAGAAACCGAAAATGCACTAATTGACCTTAATTTTCTTGGGATAGATAATGTACTGGCACTTCGAGGTGATAATATTAAATCTGAACCGGCTTTCGTTCCAGAGCCAGACGGGAATTCATATGCTTCTGAACTAGTAGAGCAGGTCGCGGCGATGAATAAAGGGGACTACATGGATGAAGAATTGCAGAATGCCATTCCAACGAATTTTTGCATTGGGGTTGCTGGATATCCAGAAAAGCACTTCGAGGCACCCAATATGAATTTTGATTTGAAGTGGCTCAAGAAAAAAGTTGACCTAGGTGCTGAATATATTGTCACCCAGATGTTTTTTGACAATAAGGCATTTTTCAAATTCGTGGATGAATGTAGAGCGATTGGTATTGATATTCCAATAATCCCAGGTTTAAAGCCAGTGGCAACCAAGGGACATCTAACCACTCTTCCCAAAATTTTTAAGATAGACTTACCAGAAGAGCTTGAGCAAGCAATAGGGAAGTGCAAAGACAATGAAGCTGTCAGGGAGTTGGGTATCGAGTGGGGTATACAGCAATGCCGTGAGTTGATAGATGCTGGTGTGCCAGTCCTACATTTCTACAGCATGGGAAAATCAGATGCAATTCAACGCATAGCCAGAGAGTTTTTTTAGTTTTGATCTTCTAAACAATACCTCAAGTAACTTCATGAAAATCATAGAATGCCCCCGTGACGCCATGCAAGGCTTGCATGATTTCATTCCGACGGAAACAAAAATTAACTACATCAACCAGCTTTTGAACGTCGGGTTTGATACCATTGATTTCGGAAGCTTTGTTTCACCTAAGGCCATTCCTCAGATGCGTGACACAGCTGAAGTATTGGCTGGCCTTGATCTCTCGGTGACAAAGTCTAAATTGTTAGCTATTGTAGCTAACATTCGTGGAGCTCATGATGCCTGTCAGTTTGATGAAATCAACTATTTAGGCTATCCACTCTCATTATCAGAGACATTTCAACAGCGCAACACCAATCGGTCAATCAACGATGCATTCAATGACCTGGCAGAAATGCAAGAACTCGCTGAAGATCATGAAAAAGTATTGGTTGTTTACCTGTCCATGGGGTTTGGAAATCCGTACGGTGATCCCTATGAAATGGGTTATGTTGGCGAGTTCGTAGACAAGTTGGATAGCATGGAGGTTCAGATCATTTCATTGGCAGATACGATTGGTGTTTCTGATCCAAAGAATATCTCGATGCTCTTCGAAACCTTAATTCCAAAGTTTCCCCACATTGAGTTTGGAGCACACTTACATTCAACACCAGACACGATTGTAGAAAAATTAGCCGCTGCCTATGAATCTGGCTGCAGGCGAATGGATGGAGCCATTCGAGGATTTGGTGGTTGCCCGATGGCAAAAGATGATCTAACTGGAAACATGGCAACAGAAAAAATGCTCGCCTATTTTGAATCGAAAGAGGTAATGACAGGCGTGGATATGGAGCAATTTGAGGAGGCCATGAAACTGACCCCCTCGATTTTTAGCTAGTCACCTTTTATTCGTCTTTTAATATTTCTACAGGATTGAGTCGAGCGGCTGCAATGGATCTCGACCCCATCGTAATTGCTGTAATGAGGCCAGTACTAATCAGTGCGGCTGTAATTATTTCCCAACCGATTACGATATGATATTCAAAGCCTTCTAACCAACTGTTCATTAGCCAGTAGGAAGCAGAGGCAGAAATCGCGAAAGCAATGATCAATAGCAATACCACTTCTTTTGCAAAAAGCTTAAGAATTTGATGTAATTCAGCACCTACTACTTTGCGAATACCGATTTCCTTTCGTTTGGCATTTGCCATATAATCTGTAAGTCCATAAAGTCCCAGTACACTGATAACGAGTGCTATGAGAACAAAAAAACTGATGCTTTTTCCCATCACCTCTTCAAATTTATATCTCGAAGCAATGCGTTCATCTAGGTAACTGTATTCAATTAATAGTTCTGGATATACCCGATCCCAAATGGCTTCAACCTTAGCCAAAGTTTCCGTTTGATCGGCGTTTTCTGCAACTTTAAATGCTAGTTCATAATAACCTCTGGGTTGATAAAATAACATGACAGGTACCAGTTCAGACCTAAGCGAGTTTGCATTGAAGTCTTTCACAACGCCAACAATCTTTTTCTTACCGCCCCAGGTTGCTTCAAGCTCCATGCCTATTGCTTCATGTGGATTTCCAAGGTTGAATTTTGATAAACCTATTTCAGTGATCAAGACATGGTCACTGGGATCATTGGAAGTTAAGTTCCTTCCGCTGAGCAATTCGAGACCAAATAGATCGATGTAGTGCTCATCAATGCTTTTCGAATTCACGGTGAATGTTTCATCCTTACCAATGGTAGGATTAAAATATTTATCAGTGTTGTTTGTGTTTGCGAGAGGGCTACCCAGGTGAAGTGAAGTCTGTACGATCTCTGGTAGGGCATCAAGTTGTCCTTTCAGTCGTGTTTGCTTTTCAGCGTCTGGTCCGGGAAATTGAAGTGAAATGACATTGTCAGATTCGAATCCCATGTCATAATTCTTCATATATCCAAGCTGAGAAAATATGATGATAGCCCCCATGATCATCATAATTGAGAATCCAAATTGCACACCCACAAGTAACTTTCTCATCGGTATTTTACTTTGTCTGTCTATGTTTGAAATCTTGATTTTGATTGCGTTAAGAGCAGAAAATTTTGACAGAACCAAAGCAGGATAAAGCCCGGATAGGAAGGTCATGGATACGAGGACAATAGCGCAGAAGACAACCCAGTCGCTTAGAATCACTGAAGTTAATTCCAAGGTGGTACTCATCAGGGTGTTGAAAAGAATCAGAATCTGAGAGGCCAAAAGAAACCCAACGCCAAGAGAGATTAAAACAATCACGAAAGTCTCCAAAATAAACTGAAAAATAAGATCGAGTCGCTGACTTCCCATTACTTTTCTTATGCCCACTTCACGTGCCCTTTTCAGCGCTCTAGCTGTTGTGAGATTAATGAAATTGATGCTGCCAATGATTGCCAATAGTATCGCGATTGCATAAGAAATGGTGGTGTATTTTGGTTCAAATGAAATACCACTATAATTTCCAATAGGGTCGGTGTGAACATTGGCAAGTGCCTGCAGCTCTAAATCATACCCTTCCACTTGATTGAATTTTGCAAAAGCGTCTTTGAGACTGGCGTCAAAAATGATTGGGTCTGTCCCCTTTTTTAATCTGACCAAGCATTGCGTACCACCATTAAGTCGTCCCCAAATCTTTCCTTCTCCGAAATAAGGATTTACCCCATCTTGCTTATCATAATGAGCCAGCATTTCAAAAGGAAAATCGGTATTGCGAGGTAGGTCTTTGTAGATCGCTGTAACGATCAAATTATGTTTGTTGGCAAGAACAATGGTTCTTCCGATGAATGACTCTAATGAGTCATCGTTTCCAAAAAACTTTCTTGCTGTTGATTCTGATAAGTAGGCAGCATTTGGACTATCATCGGTTTTTTGACCCGCAATCCAATCAAAAGAAAGGATGTCAAAAATTTCTTGATTTGCGAATCCGATCCGTTCTTGTTTGATCTTTTTTAGCTTGTCGTTTGCTTCAGGAATATTTACTTGATCCGATAAGAGGAACGTGTTAGTCATCGCGGCAACTCCAGCAAGCTCTGGTTTCAAAGCTTGCGATAATGGATGAGGAACTGTAGCCGTTTTCCCTTCTTCATCGCCAATGTGATAGGTGCCAACGATACGGTATATATCACCGTAGTGCTCCTGGTGGTTGTCAAAATTGTTCTGAAAACTCAAGATGGTATAAATGGCAATCACGCACGAAATTCCAAGTGAAAGCCCTAGCGTACCCAGAAAAAAATAGACTTTGTTCCGAGTCAATGATCTGATCGAGGTAATTAAGAAATTCTTCAGCATAGTAGGATGGTTTACAGATTCTATATAAGAATACTGTGCCAAAGGATAAAAGTGACAGGTAATCAGAGGATTACATCGATTTTTTATTTCTGTGGATGTCCAGAATTGAACGCAAAACCGGCCGATTTGATAACTGTAAACTTCTTGCCTGGCATGCTTTTGACTAGGTTTTTAAACTCGAGACTGAGTAGGTGAGAGGCCACTTGATTGACAGGAATCTGCGTTTTTAGTGCGATCGTATCTATCTCGATGGGCGATCTATTTTCTTCCAGTAGCTGATAAATCAAAAGCTCGGGTACGTTTAACTCAGGGAGAGATTTTTTTTCTTCCTCTTTATCTTCGGTGTCGATCTCCCAGTTGAGGTTATAAACTAAATCTTCAACGCCTGTATAAATCAATGCTTTCTGAGTGGCTATCAATTTATTGGTTCCTTCTGAATAAGTATGTCCAACGTCACCAGGAACAGCAAAGACGATTCGATCATATGAATCTGCCAGATGGGCGGTAATAAGTGCACCTCCTTTTGCTGCAGCTTCAACAACAATTGTAGCGTCGGACATTCCGGCTATTATCCGATTTCGTGCTGGAAATAAGTGAGGATCAGGCTTGGTTCCAGGTATGCTTTCTGAGACAATTCCTCCCATTTCCTGCATCTCTTCAGCATACTTTTTATGAACTGATGGATACACTCGATCTAATCCACCAGCCAAAACGGCAAAGGTAGGAACCTTGTTTTTCAAGCAAGTCTTATGTGATTGAATGTCTATTCCGTAAGCCAATCCACTTACGATGGTTACTCCTAATGAGCTTAGATCGTTAACTATTTTATCGGTAATTCCTTTTCCGTATTCGGTAGCCTTTCGTGTGCCCACAATGGCAATGGATTTCTTTGGATTTAGATCACCAGCTCCCTTTTTGTAAATGATGTTTGGGGCATCTACAACTTGCTTGAGCCTCTTAGGATACAGTGGATTGGTATAATGCAGAACCTCAACACCTATTTTTTCTGCTGAGTTTAATATGAATTCGGCTTCCTTGAAAGGATTTGCATTTTTAATGGCGGCCGCCATTTTTTCACCAACCCCAGGGATTCTTAAAAGTTTACTTTTTGTTGATTTAAATACATCAGTAGCCGAGCCGCAATAGCTCATTAGCTGCTTAGTTCCTTTACTCCCAATACCTGGAATTAGTTCCAGCGAAATCTGGAAAACCAACTCTTCGGACATTCCTATGGAAGCTCGTTTTTAAGTTGGGAAAGAAATTTTCTGATTTTTTTCAAAGATTCTATCGTCTCCATTTTGTCTGAAGCTGTTTCACCACCGTTGGCGATAAAATCTCTTGCCCCTTGAAGAGTGTAACCTTTCTCTTTGACTAAATGATAAATGAGTTTGACGTTTTGCAGGTCGTCTTTTGTGAATTGACGGTTGCCCTTACGATTTTTCTTGGGCTTGATGTTATCAAACTCTCCTTCCCAAAAACGGATAAGGGAAGTGGCTACACCCAACTCGTCGGCAACTTCGCCGATGGTGTAGTACTTCTTTTCAATTTCCTTTTCCTTGTAGGGCACTGTAGGTGAGTAGGCTTTTTAGTTTTCTTTAAAAACAATACTTCCACTATCATCAATCACCACTGGATTTTCAGGGAAGTCTTCCAAAGATAATCGTTGGATTGTTTTTATCGAAGAAAGATTAGAATCATTTCTTGGACCCATCGAATAACTTTGTCGAAAAGAATGAATCTGGCCTCTTAAAAACCTCCCTGAAGCATCTGTTTGCACTTTAAGTAGAGGAGCTTCTCCAGCCAACCCCCTCAAATTAAATCTTCCATAGGTTAAAAAATTACCTAAACTGTAAGCGATTATCCGCTCTTTGTACACTTCTATTGCCCTGACAATGTGTGGTCCATGGCCTAGGATGATATCGGCACCATTATCTACCATCATATGTGAAAGCTCAAATACATTTCCTCGATCTTCACCATAGTAATATTCCCTTTTTCTAGTCACATGCTGATGTTTAGAACCTTCGGCACCCGCATGAAATGAAGCAATGACAATATCAGCAATTGAGTCCAAGTGCTGAATTGCTGATTTGATGTTTTCGTATTGGTGAATACTGACAGTCCCCCTGTTTGGTGCGAAAGCACAAAAGCCGATTTTCAATCGGCCAATTTTGACAACCACGTAAGGCTGGTCAACAGATCCTGCGTGGGCAATAGCAAGTGAATTCAGTACTTGTTGTGTGTTTTTTCTTCCCGTCTCTCCAAAGTCGTTGGCATGATTGTTCGCCACACTCAAGAGGTCAAATCCATTTGCCCTAAAATTTTCTGCGAGGTATTCAGGCGACCTGAATAGATAGCATAATTTCGGATTATTACATTCTTTCTGTTCGCCTCCTTCGTTTAAGATGGTTCCTTCAAGATTCCCAAAGGTTACATCTGCGTTTTGGAGGAAAGTCCGTACATGGTCCCACAGGTAGGCTCCACTGTCTCTAGGTAAATAGGATTCGTTCGGGAAATTGGTGCCCATCATGATATCACCAACGGCAGCTATAGTAACCGTATCGGGTAGTATTCGCTTCAATGATATTTCCACTTCTTCGGTCAGACTGCGCAGCGTATCACCCTTTTGTGTAATCAAATAGACTGAGTCTGGCTCCTCTACAATAGGAATGCTATCGCGTATTTCAGACTGTGGACTATCCAATATTGGTTTAGTCGTCTTACAAGCCATAACTAAGCAAAAGAGTAAGATGAGGTGGTGCGCTTTCATGAGGCTGCAAAATAAAAAAGCGGCTAGCCAAAAATGACCAACCGCTTCAATTTTTATTCTTTGCGATGGTTAGTAGTTACCCATGGACTGGTTTTCCAAAGACGAGAGTCGCAGAACTTCAGCATATTCTTCATCACTCAAATCTTGGTAGAAGAAGTTAACCGGATTCAATTTTTTACCATCTTTGATGACCTCATAGTGTAGGTGCGGCGCTGTT
Organism: Ekhidna sp.; assembly: GCF_039940915.1. Classification (GTDB taxonomy): domain Bacteria; phylum Bacteroidota; class Bacteroidia; order Cytophagales; family Cyclobacteriaceae; genus Ekhidna. Next base: position 1,264,499 of record NZ_JBDVFO010000002.1, on the reverse strand, counting down.
GAACCTCCAGTATTTCCAGAATATCCAATGACTTGGCCTCTTTTTACTTTTTGTCCTGGCTTAACTAAAAACTCACTTAAATGCGCATACAGTGTTTGATACCCGAATCCATGCTTCACTTTGATATGCTTTCCATACCCAGAGAATTTAGTTTTTGCGTACACGACTTGTCCATCACCGGTAGCATAAACAGGAGTGCCTGTAGGTAAGGAGAAATCTGTACCTGTATGCATCTTTCTTACTTTATAGATAGGGTGCATACGATATCCAAAGCCGGAAGCCAATCTTTTTAATTCCTTATTTGAAACTGGCTGAATTGCTGGCATGCTCGCAAGCAATGCTTCCTTATCCTTCGCCATAGTAATGATGTCATCATATGACTTGGTTTGGATGTACATCTGCTTTTTCAGCTTGTCTATTCGCTGCATGTTGTTGAGGATGAGCTCCTCACGTTCCAATCCTTTTTCCAGAAGCTCTCTATATCTATTAGACCCACCTGTACCAGCAGTTCTTATCTCATCTGGAATGGGCTCTACGCCAAAAACAACACGATATATATCATCGTCTCGTTCCTCGAGAACAGACAGAACTTCATTTGCCTCAGCAATGTCTTTTTCTAAGAGATTGTAGTAAAGCTTTAATTCATCATTTTCTTTTCTAAGGGCAGCTTTGGCCGGAGACTCGAAGTAGTGATCTGTAACAAAGAAGATGCCTAATCCGATGATGGAAGAAACTACGAGGAAACCAAGCAAGTTGATCACAATGTCCCAAGAGGAGACCTTTATGCGCTCATACCGGCAGGATTCAGTGTCATAGTAGTACTTAATTTTAGCCATGGGTTGATAGGGTAATTGTCGTAATTTTGTAAAATAAATTTTGCAGGTGGTTTACAAAATACCGGTGCAATTTACGGATAATTGAGTTTTTTTCATAATTACAAGATTTTACAGTAACATTCTAATTTTTTATTCCTCAATGGATGCTAAATCAATAAGGAAAAATTTCCTAAACTTTTTCGAGAGCAAAACGCACAAAATCGTCCCTTCTGCTCCAATAGTGGTGCAAAATGATCCAACCCTTATGTTTACGAATGCAGGGATGAATCAGTTTAAAGACTATTTTTTAGGTAATAAGGTTGCGGAAAATAAAAGAGTTTCGGATACACAGAAATGTTTACGAGTTTCTGGCAAACACAATGATTTAGAGGAGGTTGGTATAGATACATACCATCATACGATGTTTGAGATGCTTGGTAATTGGTCTTTCGGAGATTATTTCAAAGAAGAAGCCATTGCCTGGGCTTGGGAGCTACTGGTGGAGAAATTCAACCTTCCAAAAGAGCGATTTTACGCCACAATTTTCGAAGGTGATAGTAGCGAAGGTCTTGAGCAGGATAGTGAAGCCAAGGAAATATGGGAAAAATTCTTGCCAGAAGAGCGAGTTTTGAATGGAAATAAGAAAGATAATTTTTGGGAAATGGGTGATACAGGACCCTGTGGACCCTGCTCTGAGTTGCACATAGATCTAAGACCGCAGAATGAGGTTGATAAGGTGCCCGGGAAAGATTTGGTCAATCAAGATCACCCGCAAGTAGTGGAAATATGGAATTTGGTATTTATCCAATACAACAGACTAGCTAACGGAAAACTTGAAAATCTCCCTGAAAAACATGTGGATACTGGAATGGGATTTGAACGTCTTGCGATGGCCATCCAGAAAAAACAATCTAACTATGATACAGATGTTTTCCAGCCGCTCATTCAATGGGTAGCAAAGAAGGCTAATGTGGTGTATGGGAAAGATGAAAAAACAGATATTGCTATTCGTGTAATCGCTGACCATATACGAGCAATTTCCTTCACCATCGCTGATGGGCAATTGCCTAGTAATAACAAAGCAGGATACGTAATCAGAAGAATTCTAAGAAGAGCTGTAAGATACGGATACACCTTCCTGAATATAAAAGAACCATTTCTTCACGAAATGCTGGATATTTTGGTTGATCAATTTGATGGGGTGTTTCCAGAACTTATCGGGCAGAAAGATTTCATAGCAAAAGTGATAAAAGAAGAAGAGCTATCTTTTTTAAGAACGCTGGATAATGGGCTCAAAAAATTAGATACGATTACATCAGGAAATGCTAAGAAAATTGAAGGAGCTACTGCGTTTGAACTGTATGATACTTACGGTTTTCCGCTGGATCTAACGGCACTCATTGCAAGAGAAAATGACATGGATGTGGATGAAGCTGGTTTCCAAAAAGAAATGGAAGTGCAGAAGAATCGATCTAAAAGTGCTGGAAAACAAACTACTGGAGATTGGAATGTGGTAAATGATGGAGAAGAAACAAGTTTCTTGGGCTACACCGAAATAACGACGCATACGCAAGTACTCAGATACAGAGAGGTGAAGCAAAAGGACAAAGTACAATATCAAATTGTCTTAGAGAAAACCCCTTTTTACGCAGAGAGTGGTGGGCAGGTAGGTGATTCTGGTTACTTGCAATTTGAAGGAGAGAAAATTGAAGTAATAGATACCAAAAAAGAAAATGACCTGATTGTACACTTGGTGAAGAAATTACCAGCCAAGCCAAGTGGTAAAGTTCACGCAGTGGTAAATGAAAGTAAGCGAAGACTTACCGAAAACAATCACTCAGCGACCCACTTGCTTCATGCGGCTCTTCGAAAAGTTCTGGGAGATCATGTGCAACAAAAAGGCTCAATGGTAAACGATAAGCTCCTTCGCTTTGATTTCTCACATTTTGCTAAAATGACCGAAGAAGAAATAGCAGAAGTGGAACGTATTGTCAACGAAAAGATACGAGCAAACATCGCACTCGATGAAAAACAAAATGTGCCGATAGAGGAAGCTAAAGGAATGGGAGCAATGGCACTTTTCGGTGAAAAGTATGGAGACTTTGTGCGAGTCATTACGTTTGATCGTGATTATTCTGTGGAATTATGTGGAGGAACCCACGTACCTAGGACTGGTAATATCGGTATGCTTAAGATCGTGAGTGAAGCCTCAACTGCAGCAGGCGTCAGGCGAATAGAGGCGGTTACATCCTTGCAGGCAGAGAAATATTACCAGCAAAAATTGGATCTATTATCGGAATTGGAAGAGGTGCTGAAGCATCCTAAGGATTTGAAAAAGACCGTGGAAAATCTGGTCAAGGAAAATCTGGCCAATCAAAAGAAGATCGATGCAATGAATCAGCAAAAGGCAGGAAATATAAAGAACGATTTGAAAGGTTCTGCCAAAAAGGTAAATGGAAAAAACCTCATTACCTACAAGGGAGATTTCCCATCAGCTGACAGCATGAAACAAGTAGCGTTTGATCTCAAACATGAGGTGGATCATCTAGTGCTACTGATAGCTGCCAATGTCAATGATAAACCAATGCTAACTGTTATGCTTTCTGACGACTTGGTAAAAAATGGTATGAACGCCAACGAAATCATCCGCCAGATGGCAAGTGCCATCAAAGGGGGCGGAGGGGGACAGCCATTTTATGCAACTGCCGGAGGAAAAGACCTGACAGGTCTCGATAATGCATTAAAGCTTGGCAAGGAAATGATAGAAGCTTCTTAGATGAAAAGCGAGGATCACATCGGCTACCAACTGGTGGTTGGGCTTGAAGTTCATATTCAATTATTGACAGAGAGTAAACTTTTCGCAGCAGATACGACAGTTTATGGCCAGCCGCCCAATTCCAATGTAAGCGTTATTACCTTGGCCCATCCTGGAAGTATGCCTAAGTTGAACAAAAAGGCTGTTGAGTATGCCATCCGGATGGGACTTGCGTGCAATTCTGAGATTTCCAGCTATTGCATTTTTGATCGTAAGAATTATTTCTATCCAGATCTTCCCAAGGGCTTTCAAACAACCCAAGATAAAACACCCATCTGCATGGAAGGAGAAGTACCGGTACCGCTAAAAGATGGGAATGAAATCGTCGTAAAACTCAATCGAATTCATCTGGAGGAGGACGCAGGAAAGTCCATCCATGATGAAGCGTCGGGAGACTCCTTGATTGATTTGAATCGTGCAGGAGTACCGTTGATCGAACTGGTGACTGAGCCTGTAATCCATTCATCAGATGAGGCCATGGCGCTGCTTACAGAAATCCGACGAATGGTGCGTTATTTGGATATTTGTGATGCCAATATGGAACAAGGCTCCCTAAGATGTGATGCTAACATATCCGTGAGAAAAGCAGGGAGTTCTGAGCTAGGGAAAAAAGTGGAGGTTAAAAACATGAACTCCATTCGTAATGTGGGAAGAGCGATTGAGTTTGAAACCAATCGACAGATACGTCTGATCGAAAATGGAGAAAAGATTATCTCGGAGACCAGATTGTTTGATGCAAGTAAGGGAACCACATCTGGTATGCGAACCAAAGAAGAACTGAACGATTATCGTTATTTTCCAGAGCCAGACATTAGTCCTTTTCAGGTTTCAGAGGAATGGCTTGATGAGATAAAGATGAATATGCCTGCCACACCCCGCCAACTTAGAAGAAAGTTGACAAGTAGGTACGGATTGTCAGAATATGATGCAATGGTGTTGACCGACAAAAAGGAAGTTGCACTCTTTTTTGAAAAAACATGTCAGAAAACAAAGCACTTCAAACAGGTTGCAAATTGGGTGATGGGTCCAATTAAGTCCATTCTCAATGAGCGGTCAAAAGATGTTACAGAAATGCCACTTACGGAGGATCAGTTGGCAGATTTAGTAAACGAGGTAGCTAGTGGAGGAGTAAACTCTTCTGTAGCCAGCAAAGTAATTTTCCCCGCTTTGATCAATCAATCCAGGTCCCTAAAAGAAACCTTGGATGAGTTGAATTTAACTTCAGATTCGCCAGATGAACTATCGGATGTAATTTTACAGGTAGTTGATGCTTTTCCGGAAAAGGTAAAAGCCTATCGAAATGGGAAGAAAAACTTGATGGGCATGTTTATGGGAGAAGTAATGAAGCAGACGAATGGAACCGTGGACCCTAAAAGGGCGAACGAACTTTTGCGAGATGCGTTGGACCAATTGAACTAAAGAGTGATGATGAAAAATACGTTGATTTTAGCCATAATTCTTACCTTTTGTGGGTGTGGTCAGTCAATTCAAGATGGTGTCAAACTTTCTGGAAGCCTCGAACAATTTGGGGACGGGAGTTTGGTGTACCTGGAGAAAGTAACCGAGAATGGGCTTGAGTCATTGGATACCATCGAAGTCGATGCCAACGGATTGTTCAGTACCAATCTGGATGTTCAGGAATCTGCATTTTATCGTGTGAATTTTAATGGACGTCAGATCATCACATTAATTCTGACAGGGGAGGAAACCGAAGTTGTTGTAAATGCCGATGGTAATGATCCACGTGGCTTCTCCGAAATATCCGGTTCTTATGATACAGAGTATAAGCGTCAGATAGATGAGATAATGCAAAAGTACCGTGGACAGATTCAGGGGATGCAGCAAGTACAACGACAGGCTCGGGCAGATCAAGATGCTCAAGCATTTCAAACAGCGCAGGTTGGGATGATGGACCTGGCTAAGAGCACAGAAAATGTGCTCAAGGATTTGATACGTGAGGCTAGCCCGTCTCTGGCTGCTTTTTATGGCATACAGATGATTGACGCAAGCCAAAATGTATACTTCATTGATTCCATCGCATCGCAACTTCAAGCTGAGATGCCGGATAATTTTCATGTAGTTAACCTAATCTCTCAAGTATCTGCAAAGAAGAGTTTGGCTATTGGTAAAGAAGCACCGGAGATAGCCCTTCAAAACCCTGATGGTGAAGTCATTAAATTAAGCTCGTTACGAGGAAATTACGTACTCATCGATTTCTGGGCAGCCTGGTGTCGACCTTGTCGTGCGGAAAATCCAAATGTCGTGCGTCTTTACAACGAGTATTCAGATAGCAATTTTGAAATACTGGGTGTTTCACTGGATCGAACAAGAGAAAAATGGCTTCAAGCAATAGACCAAGATGGACTTCCTTGGCTTCATGTTTCGGATCTTAAATTCTGGAAGAGCCAAGCGGCGGTGGACTACCAGGTCGGAGCAATACCTGCTACCTTTCTCATTGATCCAAATGGAATCATAATCGCCAAAAATTTACGTGGTGTTACACTCGCGGCTAAGCTGAAGGAGATTTTTGGTTAACACGTATTTTAAACTCATTGATTGATTTGTCGTAAGCACTAAGGTGAATGCAATTGGCCTTTTTGGAGTATTGTCTGGTAGTGCGGTAGCATTGGCTTTCTTTCTGGCTTCCTTTTTCCTGGGGATCAAAAGACGCGAAGATTCCAGACATGTCTGGCTTGGGTTGATTCTAATCGCCATAGGTCTTCGCATCGGTAAATCCGTGATCTATTTTCTGGCAAATGAAATTGCTCCGATTGGTCTATCTCTCGGCTTCTTTGGCTTGGCGTGTATTGGACCATTCGTTTGGTTTTTATTGAAGGATACAGCTGCTCTCACATTCAAAAATGCCTGGCATTTCATCATTCCCATTACTGGGGCTGTTTCCTGTTTCATCGTAACACCCAGCCCGCTTGAAACGACTTTTTACCAAATAGGTACTGCGATACTGATGATATACTTGATCGTCTCATGGATGTTTGCAATCAGCCGAAATCAACCTTCAATATGGAATAGGAAAGTGCTAATCATGGCAACAGGCGTTTGGGTGGCATTGGTGTATCAACACCTGGCAAACTCCATGATGCACTATGCTTTTGGGGCGATCATCGCATCTGTTTTTCTCTATTGGATTTTTTATCAGTCTTTTAAATCAGCTGTTTTTAGCAAAGGACTATCTGTTAAATTACCAGATCAGACCTTGGCTGAAGTACGGGAGGCATTTGAAAATCAAAACCTATATCGCAAGCAAGGAATAACCCTCCAAACCTTTTCGGGGCAACTGAGTATTCCACCTTATCTCGTAACTCGAAGCGTGAAAAAATTGTATGACAGAACATTTCCTGAGGCTCTGAATTATTTTCGGGTGGAGGAAATAAAACAAATGCTCCTCGATCCAGATAAGGAGCATTTGAAGATAGAGTCTTTAGCTTATGATGTTGGCTTCACTTCCCCTTCGGCTTTTTATGCCGCATTCAAAAAAATTACTGGACAGACACCCACATCTTATCAGAAGGATGCCGAATTAATGTCAGCCTAAACTTCATGATGACTCCAGATTAAAAGCCATTACGTGCCGGGTATTTTATATGTACCGTTTTCGACTTCTTCGATGATTTCGTCCATTCTTTTCTTAAAATAATCGGGAGTAATTTCCTTAACTGCTTTCAATTCCTTCATCGCTTTACCTTTATTGTCCATAAAGTAATATGCCAACCCACGGTTGAGCTTGAGATACCAGACATCAGGATAATTCTTAATGCTCTCATTAAGTGATTCAAGTGCAGGTTGAGGCTTTCCTATTCCGAGTAAAAAAATACTAAACGCATTTGCGTCATTGACCGACAAGTTTAAAGATGAAATCTCTGTGATCGTTTGGTCTAATTCATTGGTTCGCTTTAGACGATTGAGTAGTTGAGCTTTAGTGGTGAGGTTTGTGATATTTTTGTTTGAAGCGAACCCGTTATAGCCTCCGTTTATGGATCTTTCAGCCCATGCCAGGGCTTCTTCCAGGTTGGTGTTATGATTGAGACACCATCGAGCAGCGTCGTTCCACGCTTGCCAGTGGTATGTATTAATTCCTCTTAACTCATCTCTGAAGCTTGCAGCAACAGTTTCATTTAAATCTACGCTTACGATAAACGGTAATCTGCGATTGGCCCATTCTAGCGCAAGTGTGACTTCATCTTCTTTCCAATTTAAAAATTCAAAATCAAGTTTCTCTGATGTCGGGCATTCCACACTCTGGACTTCTACAGTTAAAGAAACATCTTCAGCTAAATCCAAATAGTAGCTTCCCCATTGGTTGGAATGATGCGCAAAAATTAATTCATAAACGTCTCCTCTGGGAATGACATGAAAGCCGTAAGTGCCACTTGATAGCTTATTTCCATTGATCATCACATCCGTAGTGAAAGAAATGGTCGTGTTCATATTTGCGCCCGCTCGCCATGCTATAGGCTCTCCATTTGTGGGGATAACGTTTGGGTTATTCCAGACATCTCTGCCACGTGTTGCTGGACTGTGGTAGTCTAGTGTGATATCCGTCACACCCAGGGTTTGCGTTTCGCTTACATGATTACTTGCCTTTGGAATCTTCATCGTGTGAAACTGCGAGTAGGATAGCAGGCTGCTGCAAATAAGCGTGAGCATAAAAAGTAGTTTTTTCTGTTTCATATGTTTTGAGTTTTTTTCAAAACTCAAAAGCTTTCTTAGCCTCTGTATCCTGATTTGCGAAATGTGGAGAAGTAGTAAGTTTTTTTAATTCGACTAGGGGTATTCGAACCATTAATTGACAAATTAAGTACAAAACCAAGCTTACCACCATGAAATCTACACTCGCCACAAAGCTGTTAACTACGCTATTCCTTTTTTCTTTCTTTTTAGCAAATGGGCAAGAGCCCGATACGACTGCTTCAGAGACCGTTTTGAAGATTCAAAATCCTTACAAAAAGAACAGAACGAAATGGCTGAATAGTAATGGATTCATCACGGAATCTTATGATTGGAGTGATCCTTCTATCAATCTCTATCTAGAGAAAGCGGTAAAAAGGCGAACTACTTCAAATATCATGGGTGTAACAGGAGGAACAATTCTTTTGCTTGGCCTATGTGCAAATTTGGTGGGAAGCGTTTTCCATGAAGATCGGGATGGGAGGGAGGAATATCAGGTTATCAAAGGACCTTACTTCGTTGGAGGTGCAATGGTTGCTACCTCTATAGGCCTTAGTTTCGATTCAATAGCAAAGGTGAACAAAGCTAAAAAAGCAAAGGAGAAAAAATTCACAAATTGATTAATCCCTTTTCGGACGTGTAATGATTCGGATGGGAGGTTTCGTTTTCTGTGAATCTTCCGTCACCTCGTTTTCAGCCTTCTTTCCTCGATATTTCACCTGAAGTCCTTGAAGGAAATTTCTAAGAAACTGATCCTTGCAAACTCGATACTGCTTCTGAGTGGGCTTACGAAAGAAAGCATTGATCTCATGCTTACTTACTTCGAAATCTGCCAAATCCAAAGTTTCTACTATGTCTTCGTCTCGGAGGTTTAAGGCAATCTTAATTTTTCTAAAGACTTGATTGTTGTTGAGGCTTTTTTCAGGTTTGGGTTGCTCTCCTTCCTTCTTGCCACGGTGTTTGATGATGAGCCCATTGAGAAAAGCAGCAAGATCTACATCATAGATCGGTTTTTGATCTTCTTCGTCTTTTTTAAGCCAATCGCTGACCTGAGCACGAGTGACTTCCTTCCCACCGTTCTTGAATAGCTTGATGACTTTGTCATCTCCGAGATCAAAAGTGTAACGTAACCGGCGAAGGATGTCATTGTTGTTCATTGATGTAAATCAAACAAATTTTTGCAATGCTTCCCAAAGCTTGCCTTTTTCCTGTACGTCTCCAGATATCTGATGGAGTGGTTTGGAGCATAGGAATTCACTTTCCTTGTAAGGAATTGGTGTATAGAAAGCTTTGGCCTCTGGTACGAAAACGAGCGCTTTCTTGAACTGAACGGATTGATCAAAACCACCACTAAAAATTTTGTATTGATCTTCCGGAAGTTTGCAAGCAAGTATGATCTTGTGAAGAAGTTCAATATCAGAAGCATTCGTGCTGCTATGAAATACAGCAAAAGGAATTTCGCTTGGTTCTTCTACTTCATTGGATGGAATTTTAGGAGATTCCGGCTCCTGTTCTTTTTCAACAGGTTGGATAGGTTCTGTTGTCGGTGTTTCAGTTTCAACTGGAGCTTCTTGGCTTGTCACGGATTCAGACTCAGCAATTTGAGGCGTTTCTTGATCGGTCTCTTTCTCAGGTGTTGTTGTTGGCTCAGCATCCTCTACTGCAGGTCTTTGATCAGAAGTTGCACTTTCATCTTGCGATAGCAAGTAGATTTCTTCGGTTATTAGCAGATGCAGATTTTCCTGTTCCATCGATCAGTCTTCAAAGATGGACTTTAATTCTTTAGCCTCACTCGGTTTCATGCGTTTGCCCAGCACCAATCTAAGCTGTCTTCTTCTTAAAGCGCCCTCATACAGTTCTTTTTCTAGGTCCGTTTCAGGCTCAACTTGTGGAACGTCAATGGGTTTTCCGGATTGATCCACTGCAACGAATGTAAAAAAAGCCCGGTTGGTGAGTACTTTTTTATCGGCCGGAATATCTTCTGCAATCACTTCTAAATAAACCTCCATTGAAGAGTTGAATGCACGTGTTACAAACGCCGAGATGGTCACCGTGTTACCTTTTCTTATTGGCTCAGAGAAAGAAATGTTATCCACCGAAGCAGTTACCACAATTCGATTGGAATGCTTTTGTCCGGCTATTGCAGCGGCGATATCCATCCAATGCATCAGACGTCCTCCCATGAGATTGTCAAGCCCATTTGTGTCGTTTGGGAGCACCAATTCAGTCATCGTTACAAATGAGTCCTTACAGTTTTTTGCCTTTTTCATTTGATTGAGAGCAGTTAATTTTTTTGTAATTGAATTAATAATTGCTTCTAATGCTAGTCAGCGGGCCAGCCCTTGTCGCCAAGCAAAGGTACAAAGCTAAAATGGTCGTAATGTTTCTTTTTGATTTTGTTTTCATCCACTTTTTGGATCAAAACCATCGATTGTGTGTCATTGTTCCCGACAGGTATCACCAATCTACCTCCAATTTTGAGTTGCTGGATTAACTCTTCGGGTACTGTAGGTGCACCGGCCGTCACTATGATGCCGTCATAAGGAGCAAAACGTGGGATACCCTTCGATCCATCCCCTTGATACATATGCGGCTGATAGCCAAGTTTGGGTAAGAAACGAATGGCATTTTGATACAATTTCTTTTGATATTCTATGGTATAGACTTTTGCGCCAAGTTCCACCAAAACGGATGCCTGATATCCAGACCCTGTTCCTATTTCCAGAATCTTATCGCCAGACTTGACTTGAAGCAGCTGCGTTTGAAATGCTACCGTGTAGGGTTGGCTTATTGTTTGGCCAGAGTCGATTGGAAAAGCTTTGTCCTCATAAGCATGTGAATCGAAAATTTTATCGAAGAAGAAATGTCTTGGAATCTTATTAATGGCATTTAAAACACCTTTGTCAGCGATGCCTTTCTTTGCAATTTCCAAAACCAATTGCTTACGTAACCCTTTATGCTTGTAGGTATCTTCCAATTCACTTATTTTGAAGCTTAAATTTAATCAGCGTGTTTACAGGAATAGTCGAATCCGTAGGGAAAGTAGAAGAAATAAATCAGCAAGGATCAAATGTTCACTATGCGATTTCGTCAGAAATATCCAATGAGCTGAAAATTGATCAAAGTGTGTCACACAATGGTGTTTGCCTTACAGTGACTAAAGTATCAGATGGAAAGCATTGGGTGACAGCTATTGATGAGACATTAAAAAAATCGAATCTTGGTGACGCTAATCTTGGTGACAGATTGAATCTGGAAAGATGCATGAAAGCAGATGGTAGATTTGATGGGCATATTGTGCAAGGACATGTGGATGCCCTGGCAAAAGTGATTTCAATTAAAGATGAAAATGGAAGTTGGTTGCTAACTTTTGAGCTTGAAGAGGAGGGACTTGTGGTAGAAAAAGGAAGCATTTGTATTAACGGTACCAGCCTCACTTGTTTCAACGTTGATAAAAAATTCTTTTCTGTCGCGATAATTCCATATACATTTGAATATACCAACTTCAATCAGCTCGCAGTTGGTAGTGTTGTAAATATTGAATTTGATATTATAGGAAAGTACATTCACCTAATTCTAAATAGAAAATAAATGGCACTTAATTGCATGGTGGTAGATGATGACAAAATGTCTCGTCTCGTTATTAAAAAGTTCATAGATAAAACAGACTCACTCGTATTATCTCATGATTTAGACAATACGCAAGAAGCACACGACATCCTTCTGGGAGAGAGTGCAAATGACGTAGATGTAGTATTTCTAGATATTGAGATGCCAGGAATGAGTGGTCTGGAGTTGGTGAAATCACTTCAGCATGCTTACAATGTTATTCTGGTTACTTCTAAGAAGGAGTATGCAATAGAAGCCTTTGAGGACTCAGTGGCCGATTACTTAGTGAAGCCGGTAGAGTATGAACGCTTCATGAAAGCGGTGAACAAGGTTAAGGAGAACCTTGAAAAAGAAAAGCTCATAGCAGAGCAGGAAGATCATATTTATGTCAAGAGTGATGGTAAGCTGTTTAGGTTGAGTTATAATAATATTTTGTTTGTGGAAGCATTGGCTGATTACGTGATTTTCAATACTGAAAGCGGTAAGAAACACATTGTTCATCACACAATGAAAGGCATTGAAAAGCGACTCCCTGAAAGTATCTTCAGTCGCGTCCATAGAAGCTATATCATCAATCGCAATAAAATATTCAAAATAGAAGATTTGCAGGTTCACATTGGTGAAAAGACATTTTCCATTGGAGCATCTTATAAAGAGTCTCTAATGGAGAAGTTTAACCTGCTCTAGACTGTCCAGACAAAGAAATAAAAAGGCATTGACTAGTCTATGAGATCCAGTCAATGCCTTTTTTTAATAGTTCTAAAGTTTCTTTTTGCTCCTTGGTTTCCGGTTTGTGATCATATTCCCAATTGGCTTCTGGTGGAAGACTCATTAGTATCGATTCAGTACGCCCATTGGTGTCCAATCCGAATTTTGTACCCTTGTCATGTACTAGGTTAAACTCTACATATCTGCCTCGTCTGATCTTTTGCCAATTTTTATCCGACGCTGAGTAGGGCCTGTTTCTCAATTCATCAACAGCATCTGAGTAAGCTGGAACGAAAGTTTCTCCTACTTCTCGTACAAATTTCCATTGATCTGTTTTGGTTTTCCCTTCCTTATCAGAAAGACGGTCAAAGAAAATCCCGCCTATGCCGCGAGTTTCATCTCTGTGCTTCACAAAGAAGTAGTCGTCTGCCCATTGTTTGAATTTGGGGTAAAACGAGTCATCGTGATTGTCACATGTTTTTTTCAGGTGCTGATGAAAGTTTTTAGCTTTTTCCGGTATGATAATGTGGGGAGTTAGATCGATTCCACCACCAAACCACCAAACCCCAGTGCTCATTTCGAAGTATCGAACATTCATGTGAATAATCGGCACCCAAGGGTTGCTGGGGTGCAGGACAATTGAAACACCGGTAGCAAAAAAATCAGCTTCTGATAAATTAAGTGCTTTCAGAATTTTGTCAGGTGTAGCCCCTGAAACGGCCGAAAAATTCACCCCGCCTTTCTCTATCAACTCACCGTTTTTTAGCACGCGTGACCTGCCACCGCCACCTTCCGGTCTGCTCCATACATCTTCTTTGAATGCAGAGCCTCCATCTAGCTTTTCTACTGATTTGCAGATAGCATCTTGAAGATTTTTAAACCCATCTGCTATTTCTTCTTTGGTGATTTTTTTCATCTAAAAAGGGTATCCGATACCAATATTTATTTCCGAATTTCTACTGAAGTTGGAGAAGATTTCATTTCCAACAAATCGATCTCCTTTAGGTTGAGCGGGGTCAAATAATTTCATTCCAAGATCCACTCGGAAGATCAAAAACTGTAAATCGAAGCGCAGACCCACACCTGCACCGACAGCCATTTCATTCATGAATTCATCGAACTTGAAGACACCATCGTCACCTTCGGGATCATCCTCAACATCGACCAACGAGCTGCGAACTGTCCAAATATTTCCAGCATCAACAAAAATTGCACCTTCTAAAAAGCCGACAAGGTCTTGCCTCAATTCTAAACTTGACTCAATCAAGAGTTCACCACGCTGCTCGTTGCTGTAGTCTATGAATTCAGTTGGGTTGCCGTCCCCGTCATTTTCTAAAGCACCAAAAGAGCCAGGTCCAAGTCTTCTCGGCTTCCATGCTCGAATACTGCTACTACCTCCTGCAAAAAAATATTTTTCGTAGGGCAGCGACTTATTTGTACCATATGGATAGGCTAGTCCTACATTGAGACGAAAAGCAAGATTGGTATTTCGAGTCAACCGTTCGATCTTTCGAAGGTCAATTTGTGATTTGGCAAATTGGAAAGTTTCAAGACTGTCGCCAAATAATGAATTGCCGAGTATGTTATTGAGATTTCCGCCGAGTTCAGCGTTAAATTGGACATAGCCGCCATCCTGACCATTCGCATATTCTCCCAGGTTCAGGTCAAGCCTAAAAGCTGTACTGCTGACAATGGCAGAGTTAAATGCAATTGCATAAGGATTGGTTGCCGCTATTGTGGTATCTAGAAAAGCCTGAAATTCATCGGTCTTTGTTGCGTCTGTCAAACTAAGTTGAAGAGGAGTGAGGGTGTATTTTATCTGATCTCTGACTTGCCAGCTATAGGCCCATGTTCCGCGATAGGTCAGACGTCTGTATTCATTCACCCGATCTTCAAAAGAAAAACCAAAAGAGATTCTTGTCTTAGGGTTAAACCGTCCAATTTTATTTTTATAGTATGAGCCCAATGGGAATAAGAACTGAGGAAATGTGATAGCAGCCTCCGCACCAAACTGTCGTGAGGTATAATTCCCGTCAAAACCTGTCTCCTCCCTTACGGATTGTAAGTCCTCCAATTTAGCATTGGCGTCAAAACTCAGTATTTCAAGTGTTCTGAAGGTATTTCTATTTTTCAGATTAATGTTTACAAAAGGACCTGGTCTCCCTTGAGATCTCGAGAGCCCAAATTCACTAGATGTTTGATATTTCTTAAAAGGGGATGTGAAAATATTGGCTACAAAGTGATTTCCTGTAGTGTCATAGTTGATGTTGATAAACTTGAAGTTATCGAGATACGATAGCTGTCTTTGCGTTTCTATGGTTAAATCTCTACTGTATGGGTCATCCTGTTCTAGTGGAACTCTCCATTCAAGTACTTTCTTTGAATACCTGCTTCTACCAAAGCTGAACGTTATGTCCCGATACTTCTCTTGCGTCCTGCTATAATTTTCCTGTACACTAGCGTCTGTAATGAATACAATTGAATCCAGATAGAATATTTTGTGTTCTTTTCTTCCTGGGGGATTTTTGATCACTTCTCGCACGATGATCGTGTCTCTGCCTAGTTGAACTGAATCAAGCTCAAACTCAATGTATTGTTTAGAAAATTCATAGTAGCCATTGTTTTCTGCAAGATCAAATATGAAGTCACGTTCTTGACTGATTATTTCTTGATCGTAATAGCCTTTTTTCAAGGGAGAGTCTTTGATGTTGTCTGATATTAATGCTTGAAGTACCGTGTCAGCTACCTTATACTGGATGGAGTCAATAACGTACCGAGTGTTAAGCGTTACATCATAGTTGAGATTGATGTATCTGCTTTTGTGACCAAACCACCCACTCACCCAGTTACGAAAGTTTCTATTGAGTTTTTTGTATGTACCCAAGCTATCATAATTTGCTGTATCGATTTTCACCTCAGCATCAAAATATCCATGAGAAGCAAAGTATTGACGCATCTTTTGTGCTGATACTCTTGCACTCGCGTGGTTGTAGATGGCCAATGGTTCTCCCCACCGCATCATCTGATTTCCTTCCTTTACTTTCCTGTTTTTCTTATCAAATTTCTTAGCTTTCTTATTCCTTAGTTTTAGCCTTTGGTTCTCAGTTTTCGCAGCCTCAATCTTACGGTCATAATTTGCAATGAGCGTATCTCTTTTAGCTTTTACCATTTCCGAATCAAAATACCATAGACCAATCCACTCTTCATTTTCTAGCCTATTTATCCTCTGCTCTTCTTTGAGTTTTTTCCAGGCAAATTTCCTTTTGATTCTTTCTGTTTTCTTTTCCTTGGAGCTTTTATCAATTCTTTTGTTGCGACGCTTCTCTAATTTTCCGAGTCTATTTGTTCTTTTATTTACCTTCTTTTCGAGTCTGTTTTTGACCCTTTCAATTTTAGAGTTACGCTTAGATAGCCTGTTTTTCAAACGATTTTCTAGCACGGACCTTGAGCTACTATCGCTTTTATTAATTCGATGAGAAAAGGTGGTAATCAAGTTATCTTTTCGCAATTGGAGCCTTTCGATATCTCGTTTATACCCGATGCCTTCTTCGCCTAATTCATGAAAGTGTGCCAAGTGGGTAAAGGGGTATCCGAAAAGAACTCTGCTGTTGACCTCTTGTTCATATAAACCTTTGGCACCATCTTCCAAAGAGGATGGAAGACCGTTAATGTTTTGCTTCACTAATGCTCGTTGATCTTCGACTAAAAACTTCGAGCCCAGGCAGGAGGTGAAAAATATGCCTGCGAATAGTGATATTTGACTTAGTTTAAAAAATCGCTTCAAATTAGATGCTCTCTAGGAAGGACCAGAAATTTATAAAATCGCTCAAAGTTAAGAAGTACCGCACTCGCGAGGAGTGCTTTTTAGTAGAAGGAGCAAAAAATGTGCAGGAGTTACTCGATTCTCACTTTAAAGTGGAGATGGTGGTCGGTACGGAGAACTATTTTTCATTGAATATGAAGACGGGTAATCATCGCAATGAGCTCGTAAATGCAGACGTTCTGGCTCAATTGGGTACGTTTAAGACCAATGAGGATTGCATTGCCATTGCAAAGACCAGAAAGCATGAATTGAGTAGCCTTCAATTCAATGATCATCTTTTTGTATTGGATGGAGTCAGTGATCCGGGTAATGTTGGAACAATAATCAGAACCTTGGACTGGTTTGGCTTTAATCAGCTCGTCCTATCACCTGAATGCGCTGAGTTTTATCACCCTAAAGTGATTAACAGCACCATGGGTTCATTCACCCGAATTAATTGCGTAACAGTTGATTTAGGAGAGTTTTTCAAGGTCAATCAACTCCCTGTATATGCCGCTGATATGAATGGATCCGATTTGATGAAAAGGAATTTTGATTCACCATCAGTGATGGTAATGGGAAGCGAATCTCACGGGATTAGTGATGGTTCAAGAAAAAGAATCAAAGAATTTGTAACAATCCCCAAGCATGGAAAGGCTGAGTCGCTAAATGTTGGAATTGCGACGGGAATTATTGCTAGTCATTTTCGCATGTCCTGATAGCGTTTCATCAGCGATTGTGTAGACGAATCATGAGTACCCACATGGTTTTCCTTAATCTCTGCTAGAATGGGTTTGGATAATTGCTTTCCTAGCTCCACTCCCCATTGATCGAAACTGAAAATATTCCAAACGCATCCTTGGACGAATACACGATGCTCATAATATGCAATAAGCTTTCCTAAATTGAAGGGATTTAATTCTTTGATAAGAATGCTGGTAGAAGGGCGATTGCCTTGAAATATTTTTGATTTTTTCAGAATAGGATCAGCAGTTTCTCCTAACTCCTTCGATACTTGATCTTCAGTTTTCCCCGTAAGAAGGGCTTCAGATTGTGCAAAGAAATTGGCCAGTAATTTTTCATGATGATCGATATGATCATGATCAGAATTTGCAACCGCAATGAATTCGCAGGGGATGATCTTAGTGCCTTGGTGAATTAACTGATAAAAAGCGTGTTGTCCATTTGTTCCAGGCTCGCCCCAGATAATTGGGCCTGTCTGATGATTTACCTCATTTCCGGATCTATCAATGTATTTGCCGTTGCTTTCCATGTCCACCTGCTGTAGATACGCGGGAAGGTGCCTCAGTCGATGGTCATATGGCAAAATCGCCAACGAATCGTAGTTTCGGAAGTTGTTGTACCAAATGCCAATCATTGCGGAGATCACGGGCAGATTTTGAGGTAAATCCGTTTGGGAAAAATGATCGTCCATTTCCTTAGCTCCTTCGAGCAGTTTTGCAAAATGGTCATATCCGATGGTGCATGCGATGCTGAGTCCTATGGCTGACCATAAAGAATACCTGCCACCAACCCAGTCCCAAAACTCAAACATGTTTTCACTGGAAATTCCAAAGGCATTCACTGCTTTTTCATTTGTACTCACAGCTACAAAATGTTTGCTAATATCATCCTGATTTCCACCATTTGTCAGAAACCATTCTCTTGCTGACAAAGCGTTGGTAAGTGTTTCTTGCGTGGTAAATGTTTTGGACGCGATGATGAAAAGCGTGGTTTCCGGATCTAGATCTTCCAATGTCTCAACCATCTGCGCGGCATCCACATTGGAGATGAAGTGAGGTGTAATCGCCTTCCAGTAGGGTCTCAAGGCGTATGTCACCATCTTGGGTCCCAAATCCGAGCCTCCTATGCCAATATTGACAACATTTTTGATTGTTTTATTGGTATAACCTTTCCATCCACCGCTCAGTAGCTGACCACTAAATTTTTTAATTTTTTCCAATTCTACTTTAACAGCAAGATTCTTACCTCCGCGAAGCGCTACATGAAGAACTGATCTGTTCTCTGTCTCATTGATTTCATCTCCATTAAACATTGACTGAATCCCTTCTTGCAGCTGGCATTCTTGAGCAAGTCTAATTAGCTCAGACATAACCTCAGCGGAAACTTCATTTTTGGAAAAATCGAAATAAAAATCCTGATGGTTAAAAGAGAAGTCGTCTACTCTTGAGGCGTCATTTAGCAAATATTGAATACTGCCTTTACTCGAAGCAAGTTCGCTGAGTTTTGCCCATGACTGGGTTGTCGTGGGATCAATCTTTGGAAACATAATAAGTGGTTTTAGAATAATCCAGGGAGGATATCCTCCCTAACGAAGAGATAATAAGAATAGATTAAAAATCCAATGATATAAACCACTCCTTCAGCTCTATCAAGTTTAAATTTATTCAATGTAAACATGAAGAGGAATAACATGAGTGTCCCTAGCATTACTATATATAAGTCTGTATTTAGCGAAGGTGTGAATACAAGTGGAGCATGAACTATAGATGTCACTCCTAATACTAGTAGCAAATTAAAGATGTTGGATCCTACAATATTACCAACTGCTAGGTCGGATTTTTTGTGGAAGGCAGCAACAGCGGATGTGGCAAGTTCGGGTAGTGAGGTACCAGCAGCAAGAATGGTGAGTCCTATCATCTTGTCGCTTACATGATAAAACTTAGCAATGGTCACCGCGTTTTCAACAATTAGGTTACCACCAAAAACTAAACCTACTATGCCTAAAACAATCATTATGGTAGTCTTAAGACTGCCATATAGTTCAATGTCTTCTACTTCAGCTTCCGGGTTTCGGCTGAGGTTCATGAAAATATAGATGATGAAAAGAGCAAACATTATGAGTAGAATGATGCCGTCCCTTACATCAAGCGAACTTGTGTCTGACCCAAAAAATAATGCGTCGTTAACTAAGATGAAGAAAATGAAAGTTGCTAAAAGCGAGTAAGGCACTTCTTTCCATAGGGCATTTCGCTCTACCGTAAGCGGATATATGATACTTGCGACACCCAAAATAAGAAAGATATTAAAGATGTTTGATCCAATGATGTTGCCAAAGACAACTTCATTGGCACCACTGCCGCCATCTTGTACTGATCCTGAAATTATGTTTACAACCAATTCGGGAGCTGAGGTACCCATTGCTACCACTGTGAGTCCAATAGCAATATCAGAAACATTAAAACGTTTGGCTAAAGAAGAAGCTCCATTTACGAGGTAATCCGCTCCCTTGATAAGGAGGACAAAACCCACGATTACAAGCAAAAAATTTAGTAATACGTTACTCAATTCAATATCAGGTTAGATTGGTGACTCACTTTGAAGGGCTTAATTAACTTTTCTCCTTCTAATCTTCGCAAATTAACACTTTTGATTTATTTAATCCAATAATTAGCGATTCGATCACAAATTCAAGTCATTCAATAAGTTATGTACTTTATTTTTTAATTGATTTTCGGCATCAAAGAAGTCTTCGTTATCAAGTTTGCTTACAACCGAAAAATAGAATTTTATTTTAGGTTCCGTGCCTGATGGTCGAATACTCACCTTGGTGTCATCTTCAGTAAGGTATTGAAGTACATTCGATTTTGGAAAGCTGATGGTATCTTTTTTCCCACTGCTGTGAACTTTCACACCTTCGAGATAGTCTGTCACCACATTAACCTTTGAACCTGCAAGGTGGGATGGTGGATTAGTCCTGAAATCAGCCATCATTTTCCTTATTTCTTCTGTCCCTTTCAATCCTTTTTTTGTGATCGATTTCAATTCTTCATAATAAAAGCCATATTCCTTATATATCTGTATTAAGAGATCAAATACACTTAGATTTTGATCCTTAGCCCATGCGGCCATCTCAGCGATCATCACGCTACTTGCTACGGCATCTTTGTCTCTGACTTTTTCACCTATCATGTAGCCATAGCTTTCTTCACCCCCTCCAATAAATACTTCCGTCCCTTCTTTCTTTCGAATCATATCGGCGATCCACTTAAACCCAGTAAGTGTATCATAGCAGTTCGTTCCGAAACTTTTCGAAATTTCTCTTATCAGCTCCGTGGTAACTATTGTTTTGCCGATGTACTCATTTCCTTGCAGCCCTTTCTCATCCCATTTTTTCAGCAGATAATAAACAAGTAAAGCGCCGGTTTGATTACCGTTGAGAAGTTGAAACTCTCCTTTTGAATTTTTTACGGCTATTCCAACACGATCGGCATCTGGGTCTGTCGCCATTACCAAATCAGCATCAATTTTACCCGCTTCTCTTAGTGCAATAGAGAGTGCTTCTTTTTCTTCAGGATTGGGATACACAACTGTTGGAAAATTACCGTCTGGTGTCTTTTGCTCCTCAACAATGTGGATGTTTGTAAATCCAACTTTTTGAAGTGCCTGAGGAACCATAGTGATGCCTGTTCCATGAATTGATGAGAAAACGATTTTCAAATCGCTGTGTGATTTAACGACATCTGGCGAAAGAGATAAATCACTGATCATATTGAGGTAAGCAGAGTCGACCGTATCACCTATTGACTGAATGAGGTCTGAATTGGATTCATGTTTGATCTCATCGAGCGATTTGATTTTTTTCACCTCGTTGATAACGTTTGTGTCATGCGGGGGAACCAATTGCCCACCATCACTCCAATACGCTTTATAGCCGTTATATTCTTTTGGATTGTGCGAAGCAGTTAGTACAACACCTCCCTGGCACCCTAGATGACGTATTGCAAAGGATAATTCTGGTGTAGGTCTGAGTTCTTCAAAAAGAAAGACTTTGATTCCATTTGCAGAAAAAACATCGGCGGTGGTTTGAGCAAAAAGCTTGCTGTTATTTCGGCTATCATAAGCAATGGCTACCTTGATATCAGTACTGAACTGCTGTTTTAGGTAGTTAGCAAATCCTTGAGTTGCCATTCCAACAGTGTATTTATTCATCCTGTTGGTTCCAATACCCATAACCCCTCTTAGTCCACCAGTCCCAAAGGCTAAGTCTAAGTGAAATGACTCTTCAAGATTATTGGGATTCTTTAAAAGCGATTGAATTTCAAGTTTCGAATCCTCATCAATATTTACGGCATTCAACCACTGAGTTGCTTTTTCTTCGGCTTTTGTCATTACGCAAATCCTAGTTTTGTTTTCACTCTATTCAACACCTCATTGGCAATGACTGAGGCTTTTTCTTCACCTTTTTTTAATTGCTCCTCAAGTTCTTCAAGGTTATTCATATAGTAGTCATATTTATCCCTTTCTACAGCAAACTTTTCAAGCAGCAATTCAAATAATTCCTGTTTAGCATGGCCATACCCATAGTTTCCGCCCTCATATTTTTTCCGCATTTCTACGGTTTGCTCTGATGAAGCAACAAGTTGATAGATCGAAAAAACATGACAGGTGTCAGGGTTTTTAGGTTCCTCCAGCGGCGTGCTGTCTGTTATGATTTGCATTACGTTTTTTCGTAATTTCTTTTCTGGAAGGAATACATCAATAATGTTTCCATAGCTTTTGCTCATTTTTTGCCCATCTGTACCCGGAATGGTCATGACTTGATCATCGATCAATGCTTCAGGTATCGTAAAGACTTCACCGAATTGATGATTAAATGAAGAAGCCATGTCCCGAGTCATCTCCAAGTGCTGTTTTTGATCTTTCCCAACTGGGACCAAATTCGCGTCATATAGCAAAATATCTGATGCCATTAGGACTGGGTAGTCAAAAAGACCTGCATTTACATCTGATAACCTATCGGATTTGTCCTTAAAGGAATGTGCATTGGCGAGCATGGGAAATGGCGTGAAGCAATTGAGGTACCAGGTTAGCTCACAGCAGGCGGGTACACGAGATTGCCTGTAAAAAGTGTTCGCATTGGTATCAAAACCGCACGCTAACCAAGCGGCTGCTACTGCATTCGTATTTTCTATGCGTAACTTTGAGTCTTTTATAGTAGTAAGGGAATGCAGATCAGCAATGAAAAAGAAGGATTCATTGTCTTTGTTTTTAGACAACTCAATAGCAGGTATAATTGCACCTAGTAAGTTGCCTAAATGTGGTTTTCCTGAACTCTGGATACCTGTTAATATTCGCGCCATTATTGAAAAATTTGTGCAAACCTATATAATTTGAGGCTTTGTCTATCGTGTTAAAAATGAACGAAATGAAATTAATGATGAAAGTAATCTTTTCTATTTCCGCAATGATGATTTTGATGTCGGGAATCGCACAATCAACAATTAAGTTTACCAAGGTTGATCATAATTTTGGTGAAATAAGAGAGATGGACGGTGCAGTAGAATTCACCTTTCAGTTCATAAATAATGGTGAAGAAGGCATTCGAATCACCAACGTCAAGGCTTCATGTGGATGTACTACTCCTGGATGGACAAAGGAAGAAGTCATGCCTGGAGATTCAGGGTATGTTAAAGCAAAGTACAATCCGCTCAATAGACCCGGTAAGTTTAGGAAATCTCTCAGGATTTCAACTACCAGTGTCGCTTCCAACACAACCTTATATATTTCTGGATTTGTAAAACCTAAGCCTAAAACGCCAGAGCAGGAGTTTCCTGTAAGTTCAGGCGATTTACGATTGAAGTATCGGGGGTTAAATCTGGGAAAGATTACGAATGAAAAAGTGGTGACTAAAACCTTCGATGTTTACAACGGTTCAGATACCATTGTTTCCTTAAATGGCGACAATATGATTTTGCCAGATCACATCAGCATTTCTCTGGCTCCAGAATTTTTAAATCCTAAAGAGATAGGTGAGTTGAAACTAAGCTACGATCCTAAGAAAAAAGGAGACTATGGATATGTCAGTGACAATATTCAATTAGGGGGAGATTTTAAAGAAAATCTATCTGTGATAGCTGTCGTAGAAGAATTTTTCCCTGAAATGACAGCAGAAGAGCTTGATAACGCTCCGAAGTTAGCTATTTCAGACCGGTCATATGATTTTGGAAAAGTGACAGCAGGAACAGAATTGTCAATGGAATTTGTGCTGACTAACTCTGGGAAAGAGAAACTTCTTTTTAGGAGTGTGAAATCAAACTGCGGATGTATGACTTATGAGCTAAAAAACAGAGGCATCAAAAAAGGAAAAAGCCAAACGCTTAAAGTGTTTTTTGATACCTCCGAGATGCTTGGGAATCAGTACAAATCCATGACCATTTACTCAAATGATCCGGTGACCCCAACGCAGATCATTACCATTAAAGGCAAGGTGGTAAAGTAAGAAACTCCTACTTTTCCCACTTGTTGTTTTCTCTGTTTACATCAGCCATATAACCAGCCTCATCAATCTCAATCGACTGAATGCTACTCAATGGAGCATCAATGGTGAATTGATAGGAGGGATGTGTCCAGGACCAGTCTGGTAGTACTACCCGATCTAGGTCTGTATCGTTTTCCTTTTCACCTCTCATAATGGCCAGAGGTGCGTAGTAAATCCTCTTGGAGCCGTCGGCGAATGTAACGTTTACATCCATTGGCATAGGCATTTTACCTTCTCTCTTGAGTGAGACCAGGGTCTTGCCATTTTCTTCGGCTACACTGTCTATGGAATAGTCAATCGTGTGTGTTGTATTTACCCAATAGTCCAGATACCAGTCTAGTTCAATGTTTGATTCTTTTTCGAAAACACGTACCCAGTCAATGGCGTCAGGATGCTTAAATCTCCACTGATAATAATACTTTTTCAGCGCTCGGGCTGTTGCATTTTTACCAATGAGGTAATTCATCTGCGCTAGCGCAATGGCACCCTTGTAATACGAGCCTCGACCGTAAGCGAAATTGGTTTCAAAATGATCAGCGTGGGTACTCAAAGGTTCCTCTTTTCCTGATTTGGCTAAGGAAAAGTAAACCCTGAAATTACGCTGTTGATTGTTGCTAGATCCACTCCCAAAAACATGAGCCATAGTTTCTGCAGATGCGTAAGTTGTGAAACCCTCATCCATCCAAGCGTAGTAGCTTTCATTTGTTGCCAATAGCCCTTGGTACCAACTGTGAAGAGCCTCGTGTACGGTAACACCCGTTAAGCTTTGAATATTTCTGTTTCCGGTGATCAAAGTGGCCATTGGATATTCCATTCCGCCATCTCCACCTTGAATGATGGAATAGTGCTGATATGGATATTCTCCGAAGTTTTCTCCGATGAATTTAAAGGCTTTTGCTGCCAGCGGGGGTAGTTCTTCCCAGGCTGCTGTTTTTTCTCCTTTTTGATAAAAGAAATGAAGCTCTGGTCCATTTTCTACAGGAATAGAGGTATGCGTATAGTCGGTGTCTGCTGCCCATACAAAATCATGAACTTTCTCCGCTTCAAATTTCCAGGTTATTTTCTTTCCTTTTCTCTTTACTTTGGTTCCTTCATCTTCATATCCATATCCAATTTCATTCGGATTTTGTAAAACTCCTGTAGCAGCTACCATGTAATCTTTGTCTATGGTGAGGTTTACTTTGAAATCTCCCCAAGGCGCATAAAACTCTCTGCCTACATATGGATGACTATGCCACCCTCGCTCATCATATTCTGCCATTTTAGGATACCACTGAGCCATGCTGTAGTCTATGCCTTCCCTATTATCTCTACCGCTTCTTCGAATTTGAATAGGAACCTGACTTTGAAAATTCATATTTAAAACAGTAGTAGAGCCAGGAGGTATGGGTTCATTGAGTGTTACCTCAAGAACGGTTCCTTCAATTTTATACTCCACGGTGCTACCATCTTGAGATAGCGACTGGACTCTATGATAGCCAATCTGAGAATCATCCAATTTCGAAATACGATCTTGCACTCTGCCGTCAGGATCTTCGATTGTACGACTTCTTGTATCCATCATGCTTTCCGGTTGGAAAGCATTGAAGTACAAGTGATAAAAAACACGCCGAAGAGTGTCTGGACTGCTGTTGGAATATTTCAATGTTTGAGTTCCAGTGAATTGATGATTGGTTACATCAAAATCGATATCCATGGTGTACTCTACTCTTTGCTGCCAATAAGTTTGGGAGTACCCAAATGACGCCATCCCGACAAATAAAAGCGTGAAAATGGCTTTCTCAATAAAATTATATTTCATATTCGAAAATTAGTTAAACATTTTATACTCAAATCGGTTAATTAAAGCGTATATTTCTATATCAATTAACCCTAAGAGTATGGAAAAAATTTTAGACTTCTTCCTCCTGATAATATTTGCTTTTGGATCAGCCATTCTATTCACGTTTGCAATACTTTGGAAGTTCCTCCAGGCAATGTACCAGGTCATTACATCAAAATAAGCTATACGTCAACTTTTGCGTATTTAGCGTTCTTCTCTATGAATTCCCGACGTGGTGCTACTTCATCACCCATCAGCATAGAGAACAAATGATCGGCTTCAGCTGCTGACTCAATTGTCACCTGCTTAAGACTTCTATGCTCTGGATCCATAGTAGTAGTCCATAATTGATCCGGATTCATTTCCCCCAGACCTTTATATCTCTGCACACCTACACTATCTTCTTTGCCTTCTGGCGCTACTTCTTTTATCACTCTAACTCTGTCATCTTCCGACCAGGCATATTTCTCAGTCTTACCTTTCTTGATCAAATAAAGAGGTGGTAAGGCTATGTATAAATATCCGCTCTCAATTAGGGCTCTCATGTACCTGAAGAAGAAAGTCAGAATAAGTGTCCGAATGTGACTTCCATCAATATCTGCATCCGTCATGATTATAACCTTGTGATACCTGAGTTTTTCCATATTCAAAGCCTTTTCATCTTCTTCAGTACCAAAGGAAACACCAAGCGCTGTGATCATATTTTTGATCTCTTCATTGTCGTAGATTTTATGTTCTTGGGCTTTCTCTACGTTCAAAATTTTACCTCTAAGTGGTAGTATGGCTTGAAACTTTCTATCTCGACCCTGCTTGGCCGATCCTCCTGCTGAATCACCCTCTACTAAATAAATCTCACACACTGCTGGATCTTTATCAGAACAATCTGCCAGTTTACCTGGTAGGCCAGTGCCTGAGAGAACATTCTTTCGCTGAACCATTTCACGAGCCTTGCGAGCTGCATGGCGTGCTTGAGCTGCTACGATGACCTTGGAGACAATTTGCTTCGCTTCTTTTGGATGCTCTTCTAAATACTCGTTAAGTATCTCACTTACGCATGTGTCTACCGCTCCCATTACATCGGAGTTACCAAGCTTGGTTTTAGTTTGACCTTCAAATTGAGGCTCTGCAACCTTTACCGAAATCACAGCCGTTAGTCCTTCACGAAAGTCATCGCCGGAGATTTCGACTTTAACCTTATCAAGGAGTCCGGACTTGTCTGCGTAACTCTTAAGTGTTCTTGTGAGTGCTCTTCTAAAGCCTGAAACGTGTGTTCCGCCCTCAATCGTATTGATATTGTTTACATACGAAACCACATTTTCTGAATAAGACGTATTGTAGCTCAACGCTACTTCCACTGGCACGATCCCTTTTTCACTTTCTATATAAATTGGATCAGGAATCAAATTTTCTCGTGTAGAGTCAAGATATGCTACGAATTCGGCAAGTCCGCCCTCAGAAAAGAAAGACTCTTTTACGGAATCCCCGGATTCATCCAGCTCCCTATGATCTATCATGTGGATGGTAATTCCAGAATTCAGGAATGATAGCTCTCTTAGTCTGGAAGCAATGGTTTCAGAGTTATACTTATTAGCACTGAAGATATCCATGTCCGGTTGGAAATGAATAATCGTACCACTAATGTCTGTTTTACCTATTTCTTTTACAGGCTCTTGAGGTACACCAATTTTGTATTCTTGTTGGTAAACCTTCCCGTTTCTGTGCACCGTCGCTGTTAAATGAGAGGAGAGTGCGTTGACGCATGAAACCCCCACACCATGGAGACCCCCGGAAACCTTGTAGGTATCTTTATCGAATTTACCTCCAGCATGTAGCACAGTCATTACAACTTCGAGGGCACTTCTATTTTCTTTCTCGTGAAGGTCAGTAGGGATACCGCGTCCATTGTCAGTCACAGTAATGGATTCATCTGTGTTGATCTCAACAGTGATGGTATCGCAATGACCAGCAAGAGCCTCATCAATGGAGTTGTCCACAACTTCCCAAACCATGTGATGGAGACCTTTTAAGCCAATATCTCCGATGTACATAGCAGGTCTTTTTCTTACCGCTTCTAGTCCTTCTAAAACCTGAATATTACTTGCAGAGTAATCCCCTTTTTGCATTTGCTTATTTTCTTCCATGTGCAGTGATTAAAAAACAGGTAAAAGAGCTTAAATGGCTTGTTTTCAGCATTTTTCTGTATCGCTCTCTACTGTTTAAAATGATGTAATTTTCAATCCTCAAAAGTACAAAAAATATATCGATTTGGCGAGGTTTTTGATGGTTATAATAGACCTTTAAAATCATGCTACAACCGAACCTGTAATGAGACCAAATCTAATCCTAAATTTTCTCCTTCTATACTGTATAACAAGCGCTGTTTTTTCTCAAGAAAAAAATCACAATTTTGATAACAATGAAGAAGATTCCACCGCAGTAGAGAGAAGGAAACGCTATGAAGAAACGCTCAAATTCATTGAAGAAATGAAGAAGCGAAGAGAGAAAGATCCAGAGGGATATGCAGACTCCATTACACGGATCAGAGAGCAAAAAAGATTTGAAAAAGCTTCTGCTAGAATTGACGCCTATCGGCAGTCACAAAACATATCTGAACTGAAAGAGATTGATCTGACTGGCGCGCGATTGAAAGAGGTACCAGATTGGGTTTTCGAGGCGACGAATATGGAAGTATTGGTATTGGATAATAATGCAATTAACGTACTACCGCAGAAACTTGCTGAGTTAAAATCGCTTAAAAGAATTTATTGGAGATACAATTATCTTGGGAATGGAAAGATTAAGATTCCCAAATTAATTGGGATTGAGAAACTGGATCTTACAGGTAATTCCCTTTCAAAATTGCCAAAGGTGAATCGATTGGACGGTTTGGAAGAATTAGTTCTTGAGAAAAATTCATTTACCAAAATACCTACATGGAAAGGGCGGAGGCTTAAGGCCTTGAAAGAGCTTGACCTATCCCAGAATCCAATTGAACTGGATCGGAAATGGTACAGACTTATCGATCATCTTGAGATTTTAAAATTGAATAAATGTGAAATTGATGCTCTGCACACTTCTTTCTATAAGATGGAAGGGTTACAGGAACTTCAAATACAGGTGAATAACCTAGATAGTATTCCAGCGGGTATTTCTGCTTTAAAGAATCTGACTAAGCTGTCTTTTTATAAAAATAATCTCCAAGAAATGCCGATTGATTTTTACAGCCTGGAAAAACTCCGTGTGGTTGACTTATACTACAATCAATTGGAGAAAATTCCTGAAGAAATTGGAAAACTGAAGAACCTGGAAATTCTGTATCTATCATTTAATAAGTTATATGATCTACCGGATAAACTTGGCGAACTGAGAAAGCTTGAAGAGCTTTATATCCATCACAATAGATTGAGTACTTTGCCAGGTAGCATTCAAAAGCTCGAAAAACTTGGGACGCTTCACTTTCAGCATAATTATTTCCCCAATTTCCCGATGCATATTTTAGAAATGAACAGTTTGACGGACTTAGATATTTCTGATACTGATATTAAGTCGATACCATCCGATATAACCAAATTGAAGCTTAAAACTCTCTATTGGCGTAACCTTGAAATCAACCTGAATGACCTAGGCAATAGGCAGTCAGCAAATGCTTTGATTCGATTAATGGAGCAGGGAACCAATGTGGTTCCAAATATCTCAATGCACGAGTTGTCTGGGAAATAGTAGATGCTTATCTTGGAAAATGAATTTTTTAACTTGAAAAAATTCAATTTACTTGCGTTAAGACCCAGCTATGAATCAAGTACTACGACTTTTTGCATTGATTCTTTTTTTCAATGCAAACCTCCTGTATGCTCAATTGAGCCCGCAAGCACCACCTGCGGAAAAAGAAATCAAGTCAAGTACCGGAGTATGGCTTGGCTTTTACACCAAGTATCACTTCAATGACAAGTGGGCATACTATGGTGAGTATCATGTAAGAAAACGGAATGGTTTTGATGATATGGCTCAGGTGTATCTGAGGTTTGGTGCTACCTATACCTTAAAAAAATACCTAGACGTAACCGTAGGATTTGTACATCCTTTCTATTGGGCTCCCAATCAGGATGATCCCAATGTAGATAAAATTGTCCCCCAATATCGATTATGGCAGCAGGCTGTATTGGCAACACCTTTTGATCACATCAAGCTATATCATCAGATTCGGGTGGAGCAGCGCTGGAAAAGAGATTATGAAAAAGGATCAAATTTTGAACTAACTCACCGATTCAGGTATAAAATGACCATATATGTACCACTGAATAAACCAGCTTTTGAAAACCATACCCTTTTTCTATCCATGTACAATGAGATTTTTATTCAAGCGGGTAAGTCCATCGTATACAATCACCTTGAGGACAATAGAGCCTTTGCAGGATTGGGCTATAACTTAAATGAGCAGTTTCAAATTCAGGGAGGCTATATGTTTACTTTCAGACATAAAGGTTCCCCATTTGTATATGAGAAACGTCATATATTTAGATTGAGCCTATACCACCATATGGATCTTCACTTAAATAGGCACAGGGAGGAAAGGGATATCCCTATTCATTAATATAGCCCATTGCCAAGCATGACTAAGGTACAGGCATATTGGACATCAATTTCTTTCTCTAGTGCTTTTTTGGCTAGCGAAGGGTTTTCTGAACCGGGATTAAATATGATCCTTTTTGGTTTCAAGGCGAGAATGTAATCTTCCCACTCACCTTGATTCTGGGCTCCGATATACATGGTAACTGTATCAATGCCAGTTACTGAGGGGCGATCTCTAATGTTAAGAATTTCTTTCCCGAAGACTTCTCCTTTTTTAATTCCAATTGGTACTATCTCATGCTTATTTGAAACAAGTCTTTCAGCAGCGAAGTATGCATACCTACCAGGGTTTGTGGTGGCACCGAGTATGGCAGTCTTCTTTTTCATTGAGTTTTACTTTTACTTTTCGTGATCGCAAATCCAATATTCAATCCAACTATGACAGGAAAGTATACTGAGGATTTGATTTCTTGATCAAAGTAATTGTCTAAAACCTGAATAGGTTCATATTGCTTATTAAATGATCGACCAGAAACGCCAACACCTACAAATGCATCTACGGTAAGTCCAGAAGTTCCAACGTCCTTCATCCACCTAGATCCTACGAATAATCCATAGCCATAGGAGGTTTCAACAAGGTTTCCAAACCTTCTGGGCTGTTGTATGATCAGTGTGTCCGTGTGATTCACCTGGTTGTTTAGGTATTTGAAATTTACTTCGTGCCCAAAATACAGCATGCCTAGTTTGGTATCCGTATGATAAAATTTTTGTTTGAAATGAATCCTCATACCTCTACGGTAGACTTGATAATCTCCTATTTCACCATCTGAAGTGAAAAAAGGTGATCGGATCAAGTCAAGTTGCAATTCGTAACCCAGACGCTCTTGAATGTAATACTCCACGGAGATCGGCAACTGGTCATCGAGCAACAAGGCAGGCCCAACGCCTATAATAAAACCCTTATACTCATTTACTCTGGGCAAGAAATACCTCAACCCACGCTTTTCGGGATGATAGTTTGGCTTGTCTTGAGATTCCCTCTCTATGATGTCTGAAGTAATTCTTGTTTTAAAAATAGGTTTTTCGTCTTCATATATCGGGTGATAAGTCCCAGCGGTAGTTCCATCTGGATTGTAGAGTATCCATTCACCTGTGCGCTTATCATCACTAATGTGACCCTTCATTTTCACTTTGCCATCAGGATAATAGCCTATGTAGCTCCCTTGATTATCAACCAAATCAGCCTCGCCTTCAAGGTGTCCTTTGTCGCTGAAGTAATACCATTTCCCATTTTTCTTCCCATTGATAATTTGACCTTTAGCCTTTTGATTACCGCTGGGGTAATATTCGTTGAACTTCCCATCGCCTTCAGCAAATCGTGCTTCGCCAAGCACTTCGCCTGTAGGATAGAAGAGTTTCCAATAGCCATCTTTTTGATTGTTTAGAACAGTCCCCGATTGGCTTAGTTTTCCGTTTTCGTGGAAATATTCCCATTCTCCATTCTGAACACCTTGAGTGTAATTCCCAGTAGCTGCTTTCTCGCCATTTTTGTGATAATATATCCATTCGCCAGATCTAAGACCATTTTCAAACAAACCAACGGCTTCTATTTCTCCAGACTCGTAGTAATAAATCCATTCACCGTCACTTTTATCATTGATGTTTCTTCCATCCATGCGTCTACTGCCAGACGGGTAAAATTCAGTGTACTCACCAATGCCATTTTTTATGATTGATTGAGCTTTGATTGAACCATCTTCGAAGAAATAATTCCAAATTCCATTTTTCTGGTTTTTGGCGTAATTACCATTGCTTTTCTCTCCATCATTTTCATAGTAGAACCTCCAGAATCCTACTTTGTCCGTGCCATTTAGTTTTCCCTCGGACTTGATATTTCCATTTTCATAGTAATATTTCCAATCTCCCCTCGGTACACCCTTTCTGAATCGACCTTCAGCTTTCTTTCTTCCATTTTCGTAGTAATAGTGCCAAACACTATCGGGACGATTTTTCGCATACCAACCATAAGTTTTTAATGAGCCATTCAAATAGAAAGCTTCATAGGAACCTTGGAGTGTTGAGTCTTTGATGGAATAATTGTAGATCTCGCTTATGTTGAGACTATCAGCATCGAAAAAATTTTTCCCCTGCTTGATTTGAGAAGACAAGGATGTTGCCAGAAACAAGGTGATGATATAGCCAACTAGCTTATTCATTGGGTTTTTCAAACACTCTTTTGAATTTCTGACCCCATTCTTTCATTTCCTCCTGTGTCCATAATTGTGGATAGAAAATAATTCTCTGTCGGCGTGGAGGTAGATATTTTTGCCAATTTGTACCCCCGGATGCTTTGATTACATTCGGATCTCTTTGCAGATACCTTGTGGCAGACTTTAAATGCTGCAATGGCCAGTCCACATTTGCTTTTTGATCCAGCTTTTTCATTTCTGAAATGATTTCTTCATGACCTAGGTAGTGCTCCTCATATTTTCTGAGGATATTACATTTTTCAACCTCCCTTCCAAGTTCAACAAATTCTTTACCATATTTTGCTTCAAATTGGCGAAGTGTCAAGGTCTTCTTCCCTGTAGCTAATTCGGTGGCGCCAGCTTTCCAATATAGGAACTCATA
This sequence comes from Ekhidna sp., assembly GCF_039940915.1. Taxonomy (GTDB): domain Bacteria; phylum Bacteroidota; class Bacteroidia; order Cytophagales; family Cyclobacteriaceae; genus Ekhidna. Next base: position 1,231,760 of record NZ_JBDVFO010000002.1, on the reverse strand, counting down.
TAGCTTGGATACATCCACTTCATTTTTTAAATCTTCTCTCTTTTCGAGATTCACAAGATTCATATAGTCAGTGCAGTAGATTTCCAGTTTGCGATATTGGGCAGATTGAAAGCCGCTGGCGGGCAATAATGCCATTCTAAATGCCAGAAATTGATCTTGATCCATTCCATCGGTCATCACATCAAAAGAATCAATCAAATGGTCTAAATAACGATTTATTCTCTTTAATCTTTTCAGAAAAGTAGCTTCTCCGACTGGATCAGTGAAAACTGCTTGCTCCATTTCGTTGAGAATCATCCGGAAGTAGAGTTCTGTTACTTGATGATACAGTATGAATATTTTCTCATCTGGAATAGCCGTACGTGGCGATTGAAGACTTAAGAGCGTATCTAAATGGATGTAATCCCAATAGGTGAGGTAGTCTGAATACAATAAACCATCTAAATAGCTAGATAAGTCTTGCCCCATGGCTTCATATTTCTCCTCAAGTCTGCTTAGTTGATGCTGAATGTTTTGACCTATTTTATTTTCGCCCATCGTAATGTTTTGGTTGAATTATATGGTTGTAAATTTGGCCAAAATTTTAACAACTGATATAAAACCTTTCCATCAGATGAGTGTAGAAAAGCGAAACTTTGTAGATGAATTTGAATCACCAGATTTTTATGCCCTGGATGACTTGTTAACGGATGAACATAAACTGATTCGATCGTCTGTTCGTGATTTTGTGAAGAAAGAAATTACCCCATTTATAGAAGGGTGGGCGGAGAAAAATCATTTTCCGGAAGAGATAGTGAAAAAATTTGGAGAAGTGGGAGCATTTGGACCTACGGTTCCGGCAGAGTACGGAGGAGGAGGTCTGGACTATATTTCTTATGGCCTTATCATGCAGGAAGTAGAGCGAGGAGATTCAGGGATGAGGTCTACAGCATCTGTCCAGGGATCACTTGTCATGTATCCCATTTATGCCTACGGCTCAGAGGAGCAAAGAAAAAAGTATTTACCAAAGTTGGCTTCTGGAGAGATGCTCGGTTGTTTTGGACTTACCGAACCAAACCATGGATCGAATCCCAGTGGCATGGAAACTCACTTCAAAGATATGGGCGATCACTATTTGCTGAATGGTGCTAAAATGTGGATTTCTAATTCGCCCAAGGCAGATATTGCTGTAGTTTGGGCTAAAAATGAAGAAGGAAGAATTCATGGATTAGTAGTTGAGCGTGGGATGGAAGGATTTTCAACACCAGAGACGCATGGGAAGTGGTCACTCAGGGCTTCATGTACGGGAGAACTGGTTTTCAGCGATGTGAAAGTTCCTAAGGAAAACCTACTACCTGGCAAAAACGGCTTAGGAGCTCCAATGGGATGCTTGGATAAAGCACGATATGGAATTGCATGGGGAGCAATCGGTGCCGCAATGGATTGCTATGATTCGGCAAAAAGGTATTCCTTGGAAAGAGAGCAGTTTGGAAAGCCTATCGGGGCATTTCAGTTAATTCAGAAAAAACTAGCGGAGATGCTTACTGAAATTACAAAAGCTCAGCTGCTAAACTGGAAGCTTGGAAAAATGATGGATGAAGGGAAGGCGAGTACTTCTCAAATATCCATGGCTAAGAGAAACAGCGTGGAGGTTGCCTTGAATATTGCCCGTGAAGCGAGGCAAATTCATGGTGGTATGGGAATAACGGGTGAATATCCAATGATGAGACATATGATGAATTTGGAATCCGTCCTTACCTATGAAGGAACTCATGATATTCATTTGCTGATTCTGGGAGCCGAAATTACCGGCATTCCATCATTTAAATGACATTGAAAAAAAGTATATAAAACGAGCCATCTCATGAAAAGATGGCTTTTTTTGTTCCTCTACCTGGTGACTCTGATGAATTTATGGGAGTTAGAATTAAAAAAGGTCCGACGTTAATCGATGAGATTTGTCGGACCAACCAACTATCCTTAGATAGCTTTTTTGAGAAGGCTATGATACCTTCTCTTTCTCTTTCAAATGATTGTAACTCGAGGTTAATCACTTTCTGTCAAACATAATGGTGGTGTTACATAAAATCTGAAAAAAATACCCAGAAAAGGGTAGCGTTTAGTGCCATTTATTATCAGATGATAAGAAAAATACCATTTTTTGGGTATTTACTTTCCAATTGTTCCTGGATAGCTTGCCTGGAATAATAGTTGACGTACCGCTTATGAATATTAAGTTTTTCACGATATCCCTTGTTTTACTTTTGGCAGGAGCGAAGGCAAGGACAAATCGGACTCCACAAGCAGAGATGAATGCAATTAAAGGTGTGAAAACCAACGTGTCAAAAGTGAATTTGAATGAGTGCTGGCCATTTCCAAAAACCATCAGCGAAGCAGACCCATTTGTGCTGGAATTAGAGAAAGAATTAATGACAATGCGCAAGGACGGATAACCGATCTGAGTAAGCGCTTTGCAAATAATTACCCTTGAAGAGCAACTGCCAGTGATTACAAATTTTTCATCAATTCGCACATCAGGACAACAAGATCTTTTTCTGCTGTTTTCGCTGTAGCTATGATATCCTCAATATCAATGGGATGTAAATCATCAGGATCGCAATTATCAGTAAGAACGGAAATTGCCGATACTGGCAAGCTCATTTGGTTGGCTGCAATCACCTCAGGTACGGTACTCATGCCTACAACATCCGCTCCGATCATTCTTAAAAAGCGATACTCTGCCTTTGTTTCCAAACTTGGACCAGTGACGGAGACATAAACACCTTTATTTAGTTTGATGTCCTTTTCATTCGCTATGGCCAAGAGTTTTTCATTCATTTCTGAATCATAGGGGTTGCTCATATCGGTAAATATTTGACCAAACGCAGCAGCTTCATGTCCCCTCAAGGGATTGTCTGGTTGCAAATTGATGTGATCTTCAATCAACATGAGCTCTCCTTTTTTCCATTCCAAATTCATGCAGCCGCCCGCATTGGAGATGATGAGTTTCTTTATTCCTAGGCTTTGCATAACTCGTACAGGAAATACTACCTGACCCATACTATGTCCTTCATAATAATGAAACCGACCTTGCATAGCCACTACTTTCTTCCCTTCAAAGCTTCCGTAGATTAATTTGCCTTTATGAAATTCTACCGTTGCAATCGGGAAATGCGGAATATTTGAGTAAACAAATTCCTTCTCTATTGTTATTTCATCAGCAAGTGCACCCAAGCCGGTCCCAAGGATTATTCCAACTTCAGGATCATCGAACCCTTTTTCTTTTAAGAATTTTACTGCTGCGCTTACTTTTTCGATCATTTGCATCTTATGGAAGGTACTTTTTATCCGGTATTTCTTAGAAAGCTCTAAATTCACTTGAATTTAAATAGACTCCCAATCACAATGAAAAAAATTCTATTCGCCTCCTGTTTTATTGCTGGTATTGTCGGCTATTCGCAAGACCTTTTGACTTCAACAAAGATGGAACTCTTTGGAGATCATATTTTCATCCATTTAAGTGTAGATGGATCTGAACCATTGGATTTCATCTTCGACACAGGAGATGGTCTGCCAGTGATTGATTTGGATATTGCGCAGAAGCTTGGTTTAGACTTAAACCATTCTGCATCGAAAACCAGTGCTCAAGGTGCAATAAAAGGTGCACTGATAGATCACAATACGGTAGAGCTTAATGGCATCCAACTTGAAAAGGACATTCAACTTTACGCAACAAGTCTTCGCCATTTGGAAATGAGTATCGGAAGAAATATTGATGGCATCATTGGCTATGATTTACTTCACCATTACGTTGTTAAACTAGACTATGACAAGGGCATGTTTGAGCTTTATAGCCAGAAAAAATACATGCATGATGGGTCAGGAGAAAGCTTTGAGTTCAGGCTAGACAACTACATTCCTCATATTACAGGTGCTGTTACTTTAAATGATGGAGAAGTATTGGAAGGAGATTTTTTCCTCAATACAGGAGCTGGAACCACGCTGGATTTCAATACACGATTTGCAACCAAAAACAATGCTATTGACAGAACAGGAAAGCATTTTTCATATCCGGTAGCCGGGTTGGGGGCGAAAGAAACAGTGCATTATGAGGGTCGTGTCAAAAATTTTGTGTTTGGTGCATTCAATTTTGAGCAAATGCCTATTGGGATAAGTACTGCGAAGCATGGGATTCAAAACAATAAGAAAGTAGCAGGAATCCTTGGAAATAAGGTTTTGAAAAGATTCAATATCATCTTCGATTATTCTCGTGAGCAAATCTACTTTGTCAAAAACCAAAATTTTGAAAAGCCATTTACGGTAAATGCAAGTGGGATATATCTGCAATTAAGTGAGGATATGAGTAAAGTTTTGGTTCATCGTGTTTACGATGACAGCCCAGCTAAAACTGCAGGGATAATGAAAGAAGCTGAAGTGCTCCGAGTGAATGGAAAAGACATAAGCGAGTATTCACTTCCTGAACTGGGTGAATTGCTGAAGAAGAGCAATGAGAAAGTAGATTTGGTGCTCAGACAAATGGGAGAGGTAAAGACCTTCACATTAAATCTGAATGAATTGATCTAGAAAGCTCAGACGGTATCAATAGCCTGCAGGATAATGTTGCAGGCTTTTTTTATTTCTTTCTCTGTAATAATCAGTGGTGGAGCTATGCGCATGGATTGATCATCGAACAAGAACCAATCCGTAATAACCCCCAACTCAATGGCTTTATCAATGATTGGCTTCAAGATATCATACGATTCAAATTCAACAGCCATCATCAATCCTTTGCTGCGTATTTCTTTAATTTTTGGATGCGTGAGGCATTCGTGAAACAATTGCTCCTTGCTTGCAATGTCGGTTAGCAATTCCTCTTCCATGATTACGTCGATCGTCGCAAGAGCTGCTGCAGATGATACCGGATGACCACCAAAAGTAGAGATGTGACCAAGCACAGGATTTTCGGTAAATACATGCATGAGTTCTTTGCTTGCCACAAAGCAGCCAATTGGCATACCACCACCCATTCCTTTTGCACTTACTACCACATCGGGAGAAATACCATAATGTTCAAAAGCCCAGAATTTACCTGTTCTGCCAAATCCACACTGTATCTCATCTAAGATGAGTAAAGTGTCCGTCTCATCACATCGCTTTCTCACGGCTTTCCAATACGATTGGTCAGCATGCCGCACTCCAGCCTCACCTTGTACAGTTTCTACCACGAAAGCGGCTGTTTGCTCCGTAATTGTATTCAGATCATCAGCTACTCCAAAACTGATATGTGAAATGCCGGGAAGGAGTGGCCGATAATTTCTTTTAAAAGTCTCGCTTCCAGTTAGAGATAGTGCGCCATGAGAGGATCCATGATAAGCATCGTGGCAGGCAATGATTTCAGATCTGCCAGTAAATCTTTTTGCCAGTTTCATCGCACCTTCAATTGCTTCACTCCCTGAGTTTACCAGATAAACAGAATTTAGGTTTTTTGGCAGTGAGTTTGATAGTGCTGTTGCCAGCTTAACCTGGGGGGTCTGCACAAATTCACCATACACCATTACATGCAGGTGCTTGTCCACCTGTTCCTTAATCGCTTTTACCACTTTCGGATGCCTATGGCCAATGTTTGATACACCGATTCCAGATATCAGATCAATGTAGCTCTTGCCGTATGCATCTAGCATGTTAATTCCTTCCGCAGAAACCATCTCAAGCATAAGCGGAGCGTCAGATGTTTGAGCCAGGTGATTTAAAAAAAGTTGTCTTTGTGAAGGCATAGTGCAAAGATGCAAAAGGATAACTATTAAACTGTTTGATGCGCTTTTGATTATCTCAAGTTTGCAATCGATCGCCTTTGAGTTAAGTTCAATGATGTTTACCTTACCCTTACTCACTAATCTGTTCTAACCACCATGTCACTATCTATTCCTAAGCTTGGAAGAAGAAATGCAGTTTTACTGACCACCCTGCTTCTTATTTTAGCCACGTTTGCCTACTATTTTCTGGTTTTTGTGAAAACGAATGAGTCACGGTTCATTGATAGAGCGTACCGTGTATTGGATCGGAAAGCAACCAATATCGAGAACAAGTATGCCGGGTATGAAAGCTATCTCACCTTCGTCTTCAATTCTGTTAAAACTGAACTCACCGATATCATATCAAAAGGAGGAGACGAACAAAGCAGGATTAAGCAGCTCACAGCAAAAATTGAGGAGGTCAATTCCAGGATTGAGAGCAGGTACAGCGCAGAGAAGATTGACTATGAATCAATCAATGCGGATTATGACAAAATTGATCGCTATGAGAAAAGCATCAACCAGATTACCGGTAGACTTGATTCGAAGGTCAAGGTTCGAATCAAGGAAGTACTAGAGGATGCAACTCCTGAAAATGTTCAGTTGGACTATTTTTTTAAAGGAGAGGTCAGCTATGAGCGTACCGACTATTCTTATGCAGGGAATGGATTTATGTGGCATTTAGAAACCGCAGATACTTCTTATGTTTCGTTTAGCGAGCATGCTGAATCTTTTGTTTCTTCTCTTCTCAAAAATGGGCTTTTTGAAGAATACATCTTGCTAAAAGAGGAAACGATTTACGGTGATGGGGGAAATGAAGAGCTAAGCTATAACATGCTTTTTCAGACGTTCAATAATCCAATTGACCTGGAATCCATTGGGCCTAAACTTCAGCACAATGTGCTTGATCTAACATCTGGAGATTCTGTATACCTCGCAATGGGTCCTAAGATGGTGAAACCCATGAATATCAATCTTTTCAACAATGGCTACAAATTGTTATTTCACAGACTAGAGTTGGATGGCACAAGCTATTATTTGGGAGGGTTTGTGAGGAGTTCCGTCTTTAAAAAAGAGTCCCAAAAAGTGGAGATTTCTTTACTTGTTTTATCCATTCTATTCATTCTTTTGCTGCTCATCGCCATGCCTGTTATGAAATTGGCTTTCATGAGTTCAATAGAGCGACTCCATGTTAGAAATGTGGTGATGACAGGAGGTTCGCTGGTTTTAGGCATCCCAATCGTACTTCTCATCCTTTTCAGCATCTATGAGTTTGTAGTCAAAGGCAACAAGGAAATAGATGAAAACCTCGTGCAACTCTCAAACAATATTGAAGAAAATTTTGAAAGAGAGATTGGAACCATGCTCGCCAAACTTCATGAGTTTGATAGCCTGCTTGATGAAAATCCAGATAACCTTGACCGCCTAAATTTCTCACCATACGTTGAGTTTAATCATGTTTTTTGGATAGATGAGCAAGGTGTAGCCAAAGCTAATATGCAGCATACGTTGCTCAATTTGCAGCCTTCTCGAATTGAAGTTTCCTCACGGGAATATTTTCAGCGAATTGTCGAAGATCGGATGTGGAAATTCAAGAAGGATTCACTCGATTTTAATTTCTTTCTACAATCAATAGTCTCCTGGAACGACTTCACAAATGAGGCAGCTGTTTCTATTCCTTCCAAGCTCATAGAAAACAAGTTTTTGACAGATAAATACCCTGTGGCTGTAATGACAAGTCAGCTCAGGTCCGTAATGGATCCCATACTTCCACAAGGATATCAATTCGCGATCATTGATGAGGCAGGTCAAGTCAAATTTCACAGCGATAAAGACCGTATCCTTCAGGAGAATTTCTTGGAAGAAACAAGAAATTCAGCAGATATACGATCAGCTATTTACTCTCGCACGGGCATGGAAACTAACATCAAGTATCACAATGTCGATCACCGGGCATTTATACAGCCAATCAATTCAATGCCTCTCTATCTGATTACCCTGTATGACAATGAATATAAAAACGCAAAAATTCAAGGCGTAGTAAGCTTGTCCATCATTTTGCTATTTGGGACTTTTGCCGGTGTTTGTTTGATGGTTCTGTTGTTGTGGGTGATGCAGCGAAGGAAATCTAAATTGAGAATAAACAACTTTCTGTTTCACTGGATCAAACCAAACGAAAGTAGATCTTTAGAGTATCAATTTCTGACCATCCTTTTTTTAGTTATTGGAGGTGGATTGATGCTGATGATTGGCAACAATAGAATTGCCGAACAGGACATCCTTTTCACATTCGTCATCACGAATGCTTATTTGTTTCTGATAAGTTTCACATGGATTGCTCCAAAACAAACCGTGAGGTATACGGAGCGACCGTCCGAAAGGAGAAATTTTAATTTTGCATTCATCTCTTTCATCGTCGTAGCAGACATTGTTTATGCACCTCAAGCAGACGGATCCAAGTGGTGGATTGTCTATCAGCTCTTCCTGACTATCATCGTCTTATTCAGTCATACGTTGGAACGAGTAGTTAGAAATATTTATGAAAAAATACCTCCATTAGTTTCATTACAAGCAGTTTTTAAGAAAAACGCATATAACCTATTTCTATTTAGCTGGCTCATGATCAGTAGCGTACTACCCATCTTTTTCATTTTTATGGTATCCCACAATGAGGAGGAAATGATCTGGCAGAAGCATAATCAGCTGAAAGTGGCTGAGCAATACGAGCAGAAAGTACGAAAATTGGATCGGCGGACAGACGCACTACAAGAAGTCGACTCGTTGAGACAAGATTTTTTTGACACGAAGCTGTATGGTAGTATTTACTTATTGAACTCTGACCTATCCACTGTGGATACTACTGCCAATACGTACAAGCATTGTGTAGACAGTAGCTCTAGAGGAGATGTTCTTTTAAGTAAAATACGGCCACACTACAGCGATATCGTTACGGAGAGCAAAGGCCTTGTCTTTGATGTATCTGAGGAAAAGAATAGAAGATGGTGTTTTTTCGACGCATCGGATAAATCAGGGATGAAACTGTCATATACAGAAATCGAATCACCCTTGAGAAGGAAAACGAACAGTCAGATTTATATTACCACGAATCTCAATCTGCTAACCTTTGGTCAAAAAGCTAGCGCTGAGGAGGTTGTGCCAATTCACTATAAATGGATATTTAGATTAATCATCGCATTGATTCTTATCTCTATCTACGCTTTGGTTGATTACTGCACCAATAAAATTTATGGTCGGGAGTACAGGAATTTTAAAAATACGCTACCGCTTACGGTAGAAAATTTCAAGAAAATCTCCATCGGAGATGACAGCATTACGCACAATAAACAGCGACAGATCTTCTTACTCGGTTTGCCTAAATCAAATAAAAGCAACCTGATCAAATCAATCGAAGGGCTAATCCATATTGACATGATGTGGGTCAATTATGCTGAAAAGTGGAAAAAAACAAAGGAGTTAGACCTGACAGAGTGTGATGGAGTAATTCTTGAAAATTTTGAATACGGCATCAGCTCGCATAGGCTGAACAAAGAGCGATTGCAATTGCTTGAGAAGCTTACCTGTGATCATTCGATCCAATTGATTATTTCATCGGATGTAAACCCAAGCTTCATTACGGATTTTTATGAAAGTAGGCTGAATACATCCGTGGAAGATGAGATTAAACTCGAAGAATACACCTATTCGTTGGAGACCTGGAGGCATATTTTGGGCGGGTTCATAGTAGTGCATAATCCGATTAAAGAAAACTCAAAAATCAACAGCTATCTAAAATCTTCCTGGATTAAAAGCGAAGTGTTCAAACAACTTTTTAGGCTGGAATTAAATAAAGGAAGCTTTTTACCCAATCTGCTACCTGGAATAAAAGATTACTTTGTGAAGTTGAAGAAGAATGCCGGAAACAACGAAGCTAAGATTGACAAAGAAGATATCATCTTGAGAATACAGTTGCTTGCGGAGAGCTATTATTTAGGTCTTTGGAATACCTTATCAAAAGAAGAAAAATACATCATATACGACCTTGCCAAAGATCGCTTTGTCAACATTAACAATAAAAATGGTATCAGAAGCCTGCTGGAAAAAGGGCTGCTCATTTATGACAATGAATTGAGCATCATGAATGAGAGCTTTACCAATTTTGTGCTTTCCATTATCAAAAAGGAGGAGGCGCTTAAAATGGAGAAAGAAGTACGAGACAAAGGAGCATGGAGTACCATTAGTTCTGTACTGGTGCTTGCAGTAATTGGAGTTTTTGCTTTCCTGTTTTTAGGAAATCCGGATTTCTTTCAGAACTTCAACGCACTCATAAGTGTGTTTATAGCCATTATAGGAATGGTGCCAAGGCTCGGAGGTATTCTCAGCTTCAGCAAAGCTCCGATTAGCGAAAGCAGTTAACCTTTTCTGCTGATTGCTTTCTTGGCCTTTTCTACAATGTCATTAACACCCAAGCCATACTTGTCAAGGAGATCTTCTGGTTTGCCACTTTCACCAAACTGATCATTAACAGCAACGAATTCTTGTGGGACAAGGTGGTTACGAACAATGGTTTGCGCAATGCTTTCACCTAGTCCGCCAGCAATCTGATGCTCTTCAGCAGAAACGGCACACCCTGTTTTTGCCAGGGATTTCAAAATAGCTTGCTCATCCAGTGGCTTGATTGTATGAATGTTGATTACCTCAGCGGATATCCCTTGTTCTGATAAGATCGCTTCCGCCTCAATGGCTTTCCATACCAAATGACCAGTAGCGAAAATCGAAACATCGGTCCCTTCGATTAAGGTGATTGCCTTTCCTATCTCGAACGGTTGATCCTGCATGAACATGGGCCATCCAGGTCTACCAAAGCGGAGATACACAGGCCCGTGATGCGCTGCGATAGCCATCGTTGCAGCTTTTGTCTGATGATAGTCGCATGGATTTATTACCGTGAAGTTTGGCAACATTTTGGTCATGCCTATGTCTTCCAATACTTGGTGTGTAGCACCGTCTTCACCCAAGGTAAGGCCAGCATGAGAAGCGCACACTTTCACATTCTTATCGGAGTAAGCAATGGATTGCCTCAGTTGATCATACACTCTACTCGTAGAGAAATTGGCAAATGTTCCAGTGAAAGGTATTTTCCCAGCCGTGGCAAGTCCAGCTGCAATTCCCATCATGTTTGCTTCAGCAATTCCTACCTGAAAGAAACGATCTGGAAATTCGTTTTGGAAAGCGTTCATTTTTAAGGAACCTGTTAGGTCAGCACATAAACCAACAACGTTGGAATTGTTTTGCGCGGCTTCAAGTAGACCATCACCAAATCCTGATCGAGTATCTTTTTTAGCTGTGTAGGTTAGTTTCGTTTTCATCGTAGTTTGAATGATGTGGTGTTTAATAATCGCCTAAAGTTTCTTCCAATTGACTAAGTGCGTCCGCAAGCTGCTCGTCATTCGGAGCAACTCCATGCCACTTGTGTGTACCCTCCATAAAGTCTACACCCTTACCCATCTCAGTAGTCATTAAAATCATAATCGGCTGGCCTCCATTGGTCTTGTTTCGTGCATCCTCAAGCGTGCTTATCAAGTCTTCGAGATCATTTCCGTCACACGTCAGCACCAGCCATCCAAAGGATTCATACTTTGCTTTCAAATCACCAAGTCCGTTTACTTCCTCCAGCGGCCCATCAATTTGTTGACCATTGTAATCGATGGTAGCAATCAAATTATCTACTTTGTTGTGAGCCGCAAACAAAGCCGCTTCCCATACTTGACCTTCCTGTTGCTCACCGTCACCCATCAGCACAAATACGTTGTGATCATCTCCGTCAAGTTTTTTTGCAAGAGCTACACCTATCGCTGCTGATAATCCTTGCCCAAGTGATCCGGAAGCAATCCGCACACCTGGCAGCCCCTCTTCAGTTGCTGGATGACCTTGAAGCCTTGAGCCGATGATTCGAAAGGTGGCCAACTCAGACACTTCGAAGAATCCGGATCGTGCAAGTGTGCTATAAAATACCGGTGAAATATGTCCATTGGATAAAAAGAAAACATCCTCATTTTTTCCATCCATATTGAAAGATGGATCATACTTCATTAGGTGATTGTAAAGTGCTACAAAATATTCAGTACACCCCAGCGATCCTCCTGGGTGACCAGAGTTTACGGCGTGAACCATTCGCACAATATCGCGGCGAACTTGTGAGCAGATTTTTTGCAGACGATCGAGGTTAGGAGGATTTTCCATAAATCAAATTTTAGGTGTGCAAAACTATTGTTTTCGTCGAGAATATGTGAGGCCTCTCGGAAAATGATCATTTCAATCTGCGACCTCATGTTTCGCACATCAGGTGTACAAATGGTATACAAGTGCTATTAAAGCACTTTTTCAGTCTTTTATGACCGCTGACGCAACCTAACATTAAGCCTTAATAAATAATTTTTTAACAATTAAAAGTAAAGTATGAAGAAGTTTTTACTGCTTATTACTTTGTTCTCTTTTGCGGTCACATGTGTGATGGCACAAAGAACAATTTCAGGTAAAGTCACCGATGATTCGGGTGAAGGGTTACCAGGAGTGAATGTTGTGATTAAAGGCACAACCACAGGTGTTACCACAGACCTAGATGGTAACTATCAGATTTCAGTAGAGGATGGCACAACGCTGACTTTCTCCTACGTGGGATTTGAGACGCAGGAAGTTGCCGTTGGATCCAGAACTGCAATTGATGTGACATTAGGTGGTGCAACAGAGCTGCAAGAAGTTGTTGTAACAGCTGCAGCTATTGAAAGAGAAAAGAGGTCTATTGGTTATGGGATATCACAAGTAGACGGAAAAGACTTGACGGTTGCAAGAGAGACTAACATTGTTAACGCCCTTCAAGGTAAAACTACTGGTGTGATTGTTAACAATACAAGTGGTAATCCAGGAGGTTCTAGTCAGGTAATTATTAGAGGTATTACTTCTTTAGCAGGCAACAATAACCCACTTTGGATTGTAGACGGTATTCCGATTTTTAATAGCCAAACTGTAACTGGTTCAAGAATTTCAGGAAACAGAGATACGTTTAATGGTGCCGCTGTAATCAACCCTGATGATGTTGAATCAATGAGTATTCTTAAGGGAGCGGCTGCAACAGCACTATACGGCTCAAGGGCTGCTGCTGGTGCGATTATAGTTACTACAAAGAAAGGTAAAAAGAATAATGGAGGTCCTCAGATTTCTATTAATTCGACTTTTAGAGTCGATGAACTATTCAGAGAGCCAGATATGCAATATGAGTTCGCAGGCGGAGTACTTGCAAAGTATGATTCCTCAGTTGTTGTCAATGCATTTGGATCCAGAATTAATGGACAATTGGTAAATAACCATCTGGGCGACCAAGTAGCATTAAAAGCTCATGAAGAGAACTATAAGGATTTCTACGAAACAGGGAAAACATTTATAAACAATATTGCTATCGCAGATGCAGATGAGAGAGGTGATTATAGACTTAGCGTTACATCTCTTAATCAAGATGGGGTTCTTCCGGGGGCATCACTTGATAGATTAACAGTTAGTATGAATGCTGGTGTGAAACACAACGATTGGCTGAACACCAGATTTGGTATTCAGTACATTTCATCTGATGTTGAAGGGACAGGTGCTCAAGGAGCAAATGATTTGAACGTTCTAGGGTGGACTACCTTCACTCCAACGACGGATTTTAATCTATTTAAACCATGGGTTGATGGATGTGGCAACCAAATCAACAATATCGTTGGATCAAATAATCCCTTCTGGACTCGATTTGAGAATATCAACAGACGTGAAGATGACAGGATGATCGCGAGTTTAACTCAGGTTGTTACTCCAATAGAAAACGTTAACATAACAAGTAGAATTGGTTACGACTATAACATTGATAGAAGATTACTAACCAATAAAGTAGGAACTATTACTGCTTTAACTGGCACATATACGGTTGATAATTTTGTAAGAGAGCAGTTCAACTGGGATGTAATTGCGGACTATTCTACAAACTTTGGTGATGTTTCTCTAACAACTCTTGCAGGTTACAATTTTAACTCAAGAGAAACAAGACAAGAAACTTTAGATGCCTCGGACTTAGCAATTCCAGAATTATTTAGTCCTTCTGCGTAAGCATTGCATTATGATTTCAATACTGACCCAGTTGATGGAACGATTAGTTGGAATGCAGATTGGTCTTTTGATGAAGGTGCAACAATAACATACGTTTTTGACGTGGTTCTAACGCAAGTGCAGTAAAGGTTAGTTCTGAAGTTAAAAGGGATGTCTTAGACATCCCTTTATCTTGTATTCCTTCCTAAATCAAACTATTGTAATACTCCATTGCCTTTATCAAGGAACTCAGCTCATTGAGTTTGATCTTATTGTCATCAACATACTGCTTGAGTTCAGCAGTTTTGGCATCCAATAGTTTAAAAATCTTTTTGCCGTTGCCGGGATTAATTTCTTGCAGGGATTCATCAGGAAACTGGATGTAAAAACGGGATTTTCGCTCGTATCGATCCTTGGTGGCCGGTGTGTATCCTTTGGCAGGAGTTCCTTCCACAAATTTTGAGGTAACCAATTCAAGAACGGAATATTTCCCATTGTAAGCTACTCTGGAGAAATACAATTTGCTCTTTAGTTCAACCAACTTAAACGTGTCTTCTTCAAATTCAACTTGCTTGATGTTCTCCTTATTTGAGACAACATAGGTTTTGTTGTGCCTATTGAATATCACTTCACTGGTAAGCAAATTGATGTTCATTTCATGGGTATCGATTTTATAAGAATCCTTGCTATATCGGATGATGCCTTTCCTCCAGTCTTCAAAATAGTAGGGGTTACCTTCAATGTCTTTGCGAATGGGGTTTTTCTGAAAATTGACGTTTACACCTGAAGGCAGGTTGTCAAATTCTTTGTCATTTTGAGCCAGACAAAATGAAAAAGCGAGCGTCAAAAAGAATGTTATTATAATTTTTCTCATATCTTGATAGCTTGAAAGAAGAACAAAACCGAAGTTCTCCGAACTTTTACTTTTAGTAAATGTTTTACAAAAAAATCAAACCTACTAGATATGAGGCTAATTATTCCCATTTTTCTTTTATTAAGTACGCAAGTTTTTGCACAAACACCTGCAGAAATTATTGGAGATGTAAGTGCAGAACGGATAGAGAATGACGTACGAAAACTGGTATCTTTTGGTACCAGACATACCATGTCTGAAACTGAATCGGATACCCGCGGAATAGGAGCCGCTCGTCGATGGATAGCAGCTGAATTTGAAAAAATAAGTAAAGATTGTGGGGGCTGTTTGGAAGTATCTACGCAGAGAACCCTCGAGAAGGGCAGCGAGAAAACACGGATTACCAAGGACACGGAAATTGTGAATGTGATGGCTGTGATTCGCGGAACAAAATACCCCAATAGGTATGTGATCATGTCCGGTGACATAGACAGCAGAGTGTCTGATCCTTTGAATTTCACGGACGATTCCCCGGGAGCCAATGACAATGCCTCAGGGATGGCTGGGGTGATAGAAACTGCTCGTGTGCTTTCGAAATATCAATTCGAGAGTTCGATCCTTTTGGTGGGATTGTCAGGAGAAGAACAAGGCCTTTATGGAGGCAAGCACTTAGCCGCGAAAGCCACGGAGGAGGGATGGAACATTGTTGGGATTCTCAACAATGACATGATTGGAAATATTCAAGGTGTGGATGGTGTGATTGACAATCGAACGTTTCGCATTTTTTCTGAACCAACCAATCCAAAAGATACAGACTTTGAAAAGCGGATGAGGCGATATTATGGTGGCGAAGTGGATGGTGTTTCCAGACAGTTGGCCAGGTATGTGCATAAAATGACAAAGACCTACATGCCAGAAATGAATCCGATGATGATTTATCGGCTAGACCGATTCGGAAGAGGCGGCCATCACAGACCGTTCAATGATGCGGGCTTTGCAGGTGTGCGAATCATGGAAGCACATGAAAATTACACACAGCAGCATCAGGATATTAGAGAAGAGGATGGAATCAAGTATGGAGATGTCATTGAAGCAGTAAACTTTGAGTATGCTAAGAAATTGACCGCTGTGAATGCCATAACCTTGGCAGCCTTAGCTTCTGCTCCGCCACAGCCTGAGAATGTTGCCATTAGCGGGGCAGTTAAACCATCTACAACGCTATATTGGGATAAAAGCGAAGATTCCAATTTGGCAGGATATAAGGTGTACTTCAGAGAAACCACCTCCCCAACCTGGGATATGGCCTATGAAGTAGATAAAGACCAAACCGAGTTTACCTTGAAAGGAATCGTAATTGATAATTACTTCTTTGGAGTTTCTGCCGTTGGAATGGATGGCAATGAGAGCATGGTGGTATTTCCGAGCGAGGTAAAAAGATGAGGTCAGAATCAGGATCAAGTACAATGTTCACCTGATTATCCTTGCTTTCATTTCAGATTTTTTACAAAATGAAGAGCTAACGTCTATTTTCAGATAGGCGTTAGCTCTTTTTCGTTGCCCCCTTTTCCGCAACGCCTGTTACTCAACATACTGCGGCTATGTGCTCACGTTTTTTCCTGCTTATAATCCCCTACATCAAAGAATTGATGCTAGGTATTTGTTGTGATTTTCTATCTAGGTATACAAATGGTGTACTAGAACATCTCATCCCTCTTAAGATTCTGAAGGCCACCTAATATTGAGTTTTTTATGCTCTTTCTGAGAGAGAAATCAGCTCAGGGGAAATCTACTATAGAATGGCCTATCATATGCAGACGATCATTTCGAAAGTAAAAAACTTTCGGAAACAGCATTTTTTGAATACCAAAAATGAGGCAGAATTTGCTTTTGTGGGTATTGGGTATCACAGCCTGACTAACCTGTACCCTATACTTAATTTTTATCGCATACCAATCAAATACATTGTTACCAGCAGCCGAAAGAATGCAGATAAGATTAGCAAGAATTTTCCTCATTCGATCGGAACAAATCGATTGCAAGATGTGCTGAATGACCCAGATATTAAGGGGGTACTCATCTCTGCCAATCCAAGTTCTCATTTGGATCTGGCCAGTGAAGTTTTGAAAGCTGGTAAAAACGTGTTTGTAGAGAAGCCTCCCTGCCAGAATCTGGAGGAGTTACATCAGCTGATTCGAAAGGTTGAAGAAAATCAAAGAACCTGCCTGGTAGGGTTGCAAAAACGATATGCCCCTGCCAATATTTTGTTAAAAAAGAAAATGAAAGCGATACGCAGCTATAACTATCGCTTTATCACAGGCGGGTATCCCGAAGGGAATCCAATTACCGATTTATTCATTCACCCGATTGATCTATGTATTTGGCTGTTTGGAGAGGGCAAGATCAAATCCTTACTGAAGAGGAGAACGAAATCTCAAATCACCTTTTTTTTACAAATTCAGCATGCCAATGGAATTATTGGAAGTGTGGAATTATCAACCTGTGGCAGTTGGCAGCATATAGAAGAAACTCTTTCCATTCAAACCAAACTAGGGCTTTTTAGCATAAAGGATAGTACGGACCTCTCATTTATACCTCAGTCAAATTCGATTCTAGGTATGCCAAAAGAGAAATTATTCGCCGCATCTCGAATTGAGCAAACCCTGGCCGCCAGGGTAAACTACAGTTCGAGTTTGTATGACAATCAACTTTATACGGCTGGCTTCTTTTCAGAAGTCAAAACATTTATCGATTGCTGCGAGGGTCGAACTTCACAAAACGAATCTGCCCCATTCACACTGCTAAACACCTATCAAATTCTTGATCAATTAAATAATTCATAGCCCATGTATACAACATCCAATTACGTAAATAGAGGCGTTAAATTCATTAACAATACGATGAGACCTGGGCGTAAGAAATTGTCCACATTGATGATTTACGGTACGGATATTTGTGACTCCATGTGTAAGCATTGTTTGATTTGGGCTAAGCGACCAGTAAAACACTTACCTAAAAAACAAATCATTGAAATCATGAAATCGAAGTGTGTTACCAAATCCACAACCGTTGGTCTGGAAGGAGGTGAGTTTTTGCTGCATCCTGAGGCATTTGAAATCCTTGATTGGTTTTATACGAATCATCCTAATTTCGATTTGTTAAGTAATTGCTTAAAGCCGGAAAAAGTAATTGAGGCAGTTAAAAAATATCCTCCTCAGAGGCTGTTCATTTCCCTCGATGGAGGTCGAGATACGTATAAATACATGCGTGGAAAAGATGGCTATCACAAAGTAATCGAAGTGATTGAGGCTTGTAAAGATCTTGTGCCAATATCTGCAATGTTCACCCTGTCTCCTTACAATTCATTTGAGGATCTGGATCATGTTATAGGCTTGTGTAAGAAGAACGACATAGATGTTAGGGTAGGAATCTATAATGATATAGCACTTTTCGACACCATTGAAAAAGCGCATGAAATGGAAATTGGGAGTGCCAGAAATTTGAAAGATGCAACGGTCAAAGAAGTTAAAAAGAAACAGAAAGTAGAAATTGAAAGGGCTGATGATTTAGATGAATCCGAAAAACAACGCACTTTGCAATACAAGGATTTCTTTAAAGACCAAATTCCTCAATCGGTGAGGGATACACCTGAAAATCTTGATTTTCTATTCCTATATGATGAGTGGAGGAAGGGGCATGCGCAACTCAAATGCTACAGTATTTTGGATAGTGCAGTCATTCACCCCAATGGAGATGTGCCCATTTGTCAAAACCTAGATACTAAGCTGGGAAATATTTATGAGCAGTCGCTGGACGAAGTACTCAATTCGTCCCAATCATGTCAGACTCAAAAATCCTACGTGAATAACTGCAATAAATGCTGGATAAATTTCCATAGAAAATATGACATAATTATGCTCAGAACATTGGAGAAATTTCTACCACGAAGTGTGATTGAAATTTTCTACGGTAAGTATAAATGGTGTTTTGATGGTGATCTCTCTTATCGGGAATTCATGAAAAAATGTGATAGCCCTAACTAAACCAGTTACTGGGGTTTTCTATTATTTCAGAATCTGAGCTGTATGATCTTTGGTTTTAACCTTTTCAATCACCTCTTCTATCTTCCCATCTTCATCGATCACAAAAGTAGATCTGAGCGTACCCATATACTCTTTACCCATAAACTTCTTCAAGTCCCAGGTGCCAAACGCTTCATGTACTGACTTATCTTCATCAGCAATCAGTTTGAAGGGTAGTTCATACTTGGTGATGAATTTCTGATGTGATTTTTCACCATCACTGCTTACACCTAGTACCTCATATCCTTGAGATTTCAGTGCTTCATAATTATCTCTGAGGTTACAAGATTCTGCCGTACATCCTGGTGTGTTGTCTTTCGGATAAAAGTACAAGACCACTTTTTTTCCTTTGTAATCAGATAGTTTGATTGGATTTCCATCCTGGTCTTTGCTTTCGAAATTTGGCGCATTATCGCCAGGCTTAAGTGTGATCATAATGTTTTAATGTATATCGTTCCGTTATTCGAATTGTCAATTACTTCTAACATAAACCGTCCACTGAATGGAATGTTTTTATTCAATTTTTCAGACCATACAAGCTTCCGTTTGGGTTCATAATGCATCAAAATAAATTCACCGTTGATTGATGCTTTAAAGCTCTTGATACCCGAAAGTTCATCATCGATTCTAAATTTAAGCATATCTGGATTGGCCATTTTTAATTCAATGGAAGGTGGAATGCTATCCTCTAAAATGGTATATGAAACGAGATCGCGTGTTGAGAACGTAATTCGATCATCTTCCCATTCTCCTCCCATGAAGTTAAACCGTTTTCCAAAAACGGAATACACCATGGCCTTTTCTTGATTATATTCTTTTTCTGGATTCAAAGTAATGTTCATATCGGATCGGAATGGCTGGGTAGGATTTTTGAATTGAAACAATTCCAGATTCCTTGTTGAGTCAATTTCTTTTTCAAATGCCAAATACAGCGTATCAAAGAGGGATCTTCTTTTGAGATTCAATGTGAATTCGGGTTGGATATAGCTTATTTCTTGCTTGGAGGGTAGCAAACCTACGAGGTGAGTCTTAATGGTTTCGCCATCGATGAAGAGACTTTCAGGTGTACCGTTTCTCAGATCCCAGAGGTAGTACTGATATTCATCAGATTCAGTATATGATTGTAGATTCACCCATTCATCAAGCATGACAGATGCTTGTTGAGTGGATTTAAAGTGGAGGAAATTTCCAATTTGCTCGGGCGCCTTCAACGTAGGAGTGTTGATCACTTCTTCAGCATTCAACAAGATGCGTGTGGTAGAAGCATTCTTGTAGCTATCTTCAGTATTGATAAGGATTTCTCTTTGATCCGTAAAAGTGATTCCTCGGTTCACAACCGTGTACATGTTGTGTTCGTTTCCATCAGCCAGATACAACTTATTAAATCTTCTGCTGCCCTTTTTGTAAGCAGGGTAGTTGTAATGAACGAGTACATTTCGCTGCTTGCCAAAAGAAAAAAGCTCTTTGTGCTCAGAAAAAAGGGTATCACCATCCAACTGAAAAGTGGTCTTTACAATGCCGTTTTTGTTCGGAATGCCATCCATCGGGTCGTATGAGTATATTTCTACTCCAATGTTTCCTAGTAGGTGGATAGGCTCTTTGGTCTGGAACCAACTTTCAGTTTTGATTAGATCAAATTCGTATCGTCCGAAGTATCCGTTTATCCTGGCTTTTCCATCCAGAGTAATAAAGGCCACTTTTTGTACCACTGGAGCCCTCTTGTCACGAATCTCCTTGAATCCGAGGGTGAGTACATCTATTGGCTGATGATTTGCATCGCGTATCTCGAAGTGTAAATGCGGTCCACTGGACGATCCCGTATTGCCCGAGTATCCAATGATATTTCCTCTTTTGAACGCGAATTGATTTTCTTCCGGAAAAAGATCTATGTCAAAAGATTCTTTTCTGTACTGCTCCTTGAGTACCCAAGCTGCAATCTTTGGATCGAAAGCTTCTAGGTGGGCATACACGGAAAAAGTCCCATTGACGTGTTTCATGTAAAGTGCATAACCATATCCAGAGGGTGATACTTTTATTCGTGAAATATAGCCATCTGCCACCGCGTAAATGGGTAAGCCTGTCCGTCCTCCTGTTTTCACGTCAATACCTGTATGAAAATGAGAACTACGTATCTCTCCCACAGTACCAGCTAAAAAATTTTGCTGACCCGGATTAATTGGAAACTGATAATCGATGGCTTTGAAATCTTGTCCAGCAAGACTAAAAACCATTAAACTCAGTATAAATGTGGATGAAAATTTCACGTATTATTTAACCTCAAAATCAAACATCTGTTTGTTCTCCAAAAATCCTACCAAACGATCTCCAATTTTTACTGGACCTACACCCTTAGGTGTTCCTGTAAAAATAATATCACCAGTTTTCAACAAAATGAATTGGGATACATAGGCGATGATTTCATCAATGGGCCAGAGCATTAAGCTTGTATTTCCCTTTTGAACTTCATCACCATTGATTTCAAGTCTGAAATTCACATCCGTCATATCTTTATCCTCCTTCGGTAGGAAATTGGAAACAGGAGCAGAGCTGTTAAATGCCTTCGCGATCTCCCAAGGGTGGCCTTTTTCTTTGGCTTTCGTTTGCCAATCACGTGCGGTAAAATCAATACCCAAACCAATCTCATCGTAATATTGATGAGCGAATTCCTTAGCAATTGATTTTCCTTCTTTTTTAATTTTGACTAAAACCTCAACTTCATGATGAATGTCTTGAGAAAAATCAGGATAAAAAAACGGATCGTTGTTTCTGAGAAGTGAGGTGTCCGGCTTCATGAAAATAATCGGATGTTCCGGACGCTCGTTACCAAGTTCTTCTATGTGTTCGGCGTAGTTTCTGCCAATGCAAATGATTTTCATAATTCCACTTAAGTTATGACATGAAGCCCAGTTTGTTGGGTGGGACCTGTGCATTTGTTCGTAGGAGTAAAGATTCCGAAACAAGTTCAGATGACCAATGTTTTGGCTGTTTTAGTGCGCTAATATTTCTTCTGGCTCATCAACTTCGACATTTCCATCTGCATTAATATCCTTGAGCGTCACCTTTTTCACCTCATTGATGAGAATAGGGTCATATTTGGCTGCAATGCGAACGTAATTCTCAGTGAATCCGTGCATGAATCCATTTTGAACATCTTCCTCAAAAAGTACCTCTGAAGTATTCCCAAGCTGTTGCTTGTAGAAGTATCTGCGTTTTTTTTCAGAAAGACCTCTAAGCATTTTTGACCGCTTACTCCTTTCTCCTGGGCTCACAACCTCCGTCATCTCAATGGCCTTGGTATTTGGTCTTTCTGAGTAGGTAAATACATGAAGGTAGGACACGTCTAACTCGTTGAGAAAATTGTAGCTTTTAAGAAATTCTTCTTCTGTTTCTCCAGGAAACCCCACAATTACATCTACACCAATGCAACAATTGGGCATCAACGATTTTATTTTTTCCACTCGACTTTGATAGAGATCGGATAAATATCGTCGATTCATCTTTTTCAGGATGTCATCACTACCAGATTGCAGAGGGATATGAAAATGAGGAACAAAACGTTTCGATTGTGCTACAAATTCAATCACTTCATTGGAGAGCAGATTTGGCTCGATGGATGAGATGCGAAAACGATCAATTCCCTCAATCTGATCCAATGCTTCAATGAGGTCGATAAACTTTTCTTTCCTTCTACCTTGGTGAATACCAAAATCACCAATGTTTACTCCTGTAAGCACCACCTCCTTTACTTCAGTCTTAGCGATCTCCCTGGCTTGCAACACAATGTTTTCAATTGTGTCACTTCTGCTTTTGCCTCTGGCAAGAGGGATTGTACAAAAAGCACATCCGTAATTGCATCCATCTTGTACCTTCAAAAAGGTACGCGTCCGGTCTGCAATGGAATAGGATGCGTTATATGTATTTGCTTCCTTAATTTCTGATGCAAATACACCGCCTTTTGTAAAGTCATCTAAATAGTCGAACAAGCGAAATTTTTCAGCAGCGCCCAGCACAGCATCCACTCCTTCTATTTCAGCGATTTCTTTCGGCTTCAGCTGAGCATAACAGCCAATGATGGTGACGAAACTATTTGGGGATATCTTTTTAGCTTCTTTGACAATTTTTTTGCACTTCTTGTCTGCGTTCTCAGTAACAGAACAGGTATTAATAATAAAGATATCAGGCTGATCGGGAAAATCAACTTTCATGTAGCCTCTTTCCTCAAACATCCGGGAGATGGAGGATGTCTCGGAATAATTCAGCTTACAGCCTAACGTATAGAACGCAACCTTTTTCATGTGTTTTTACCTGATTTTCTCAGCCACATGGAATTTGCGATGACTCAACTTTAGATATGTTAGTCAATACATATCACCGCCAATTTCATTTGGAAACGCAAAGTTAAGAGGAAATAAACATTATGCTTAAAAAGAAGAATTTTGCTTTTGGGGAAAAGCAAGAAGCCCACATTTTTTGTGGGCTTCTTATCATTATTTCTTCTTCATAAAGTAATAGATGATGGCTGTGATGATGCTGAAAAGCAATGCTAAAATGGTCCATAGGATTTTAGCTCCGCCACCCATTTTTGATTTGGCCCACACTTCGTAAATGACCCAAATTGCACAAACGAGGTGGATGATGTAATAAATGTTATTCATAAGGTTAGGTTTTAATTACTTCAATATCGCTTTTTTCAAATGAAAAAACAATTTCAAAGTAACGGCGATAGGTAGCTCCAGACAGTTTCAGCAACAATCTCATGTCCTTCAGGAGTGGGGTGAATTCCATCTCTCAGGTTCAGTTCTGGAATTCCAGCTACCCCTTCAAGCAGGAAGGGGATGTATACAGCTTCATTTTTCTGTGCTAAATCTGAAAAAATGTTCTTGAATTGGTTGGTATAATCTTCTCCAAGGTTTGGAGGTACCATCATCCCGGCAATGATGATTTTTACTTCAGGATTTTCCTTCTTCACTGCATCGATTATGTCCTGGAGGCTCTGAATGGTTTGATCCAAAGGCAATCCTCTAAGTCCATCATTCGCTCCAAGTTCAAGGAAAAAGATATCTGGAGTAGTACGAAGGACCCATTCAATTCTATTTTTTCCACCTGCCGATGTTTCGCCACTCAATCCAGCATTGATTGTTTTGTAGTTGATCCCTAACGAATCAATTTTTTCCTGAATGAGTGCTGGAAATGCCTGATCCATGTCCAATTGATAGCCAGCGGTAATGCTATTACCAAAAAACAGTATGATCTTTTCAGAATCACTTATTGGCTGAGCAGGCTCATTCTTGTCAACTGGGGTCTCTGATTTTTCATTAGTTGATTCACTAGCCGTTCCACAACTGAATAGTAAGGTTAAAATAATTAAGTTTCGAACTTGACTGAACATAGACTGTTGTATTGTAGTATGATGACTATTGTGGTGTAACATATACGCCGCTTAGTTCATTTATGGTAAGTTGGGCCTAAGTTACAAACATGAACCACGGCTTTGCGTTTACACTTCTAAAATTTTATACATGCCAAACGAAGCACTCATTTTAGAGGTTTCATCCACCTCTAAAACATTCAAGAATGGAACCAGAGAAGTCCGCGTTCTGGAAGACATTAATTTTCAGATTGCTGAAGGATCCTCAGTAGCAGTAGTTGGCCCTTCTGGTAGTGGCAAAACGACGTTGTTAGGTCTTTGCGCAGGATTGGATCGACCTACGTCTGGCTCCATAACGCTCAACCATATTTTGCTTGATCGGTTATCAGAGGATGAGATGGCTCAGATAAGAAATCAGCATGTGGGCTTTGTATTTCAAAATTTTCAGTTAATTCAGACATTGACGGCACTGGAAAATGTAATGATCCCGCTTGAATTGCAAGGCGTAAAAAGCGCGAGAACACAAGCCAACGACCTTCTAGGAAGAGTGGGTTTGGGTGAACGAGTGAATCATTATCCGTCGCAATTGTCTGGTGGGGAGCAGCAACGTGTAGCAATTGCGAGAGCATTTTCCAATGCACCTAAAATTTTGTTTGCTGATGAGCCGACAGGAAACCTGGATGAGGAAACCGGAAAGGCTGTAGAGGATTTACTCTTTGAAATCAATCAGGAAAAGGGAACAACGCTCATTCTGGTGACACATGATTTGGAATTGGCAGAAAAAACCAATCAGATCATCCAGTTGAAAGGAGGGAAGATCATTGATCAGCGCAAAGGAAACAATGTCGCACAAATGAGATCGGCAGCTTCGTAGCATATGGATAAGCGAATAACCATTGAGCCATCAAAATACAGTCGGTCATGGCCGTGGAAAATGGCCTGGCGAGACAGTAGAAAAAGTAGAGGAAAGCTATTACTCTTCATCGCTTCCATCTCACTGGGCATTGCGGCAATGGTGGGGATCACCTCATTCAGAGAAAATTTATTGGTTGAGATTGATAAGCAGGCCAAAGGACTGGTTGGTTCGGATGTAAGAGTACAAGGTAGGAGAGTATTGGCAGATACGTTACTTCAGTCATTTAAGGATATGACCAAAGCCTATTCTCAGGAAAATTATTTCGCGTCCATGGTCATGTTTCCTAAAACAAGCGGAACACGGTTGGTTCAGGTAAGAGCATTGGAAGGCGAGTACCCGTATTATGGTGAAATTATCACCAAACCAGTTGAAGCTTCAAAGCGGTTTCAGTCTGACAAATATGTGCTTGTTGACGAAAAAATGATGCTTCAATACGGAGCGCAAGTTGGAGATAGCCTCCGTGTAGGTGCAGTCACTTTCGAGATCATTGGAGCAATCACTCAGATTCCTGGGCAAACGGATGTTTCTTCATCTGTATCGCCAGTCGTATACATTCCCTTTCAATACTTGAAGGAAACAGGCCTCATCCAAAATGGCAGTCGAGTCAACTATGTACACTATTTCATGTTTTCAGATGATCCGGCTGATACCGCAAAGCAGTGGAGTAAAACAGCCAGTTTCACAGAAAGTAAAGGGTTTGATGTAGAAACGGTAGAAGAGGAAAAACGTGAGACAGGGGAGGATTTTGAGAATCTATCCAACTTCCTTGAGCTAGTTGCATTCACCGCATTGCTTCTTGGATGTCTCGGAGTGGCAAGTTCCATTTATGTCTATGCAAAAAGCAAAGTGCAAGCCGTGGCAGTGCTTAGGTGTCTGGGGATGAAAGCGAAGCAAGCAGTAAGTGTGTACCTCATACAGGTGACTCTTTTTGGATTCATTGGAGCATTGATAGGAAGCATTTTGGGACTGGTCATTCATATGTACCTGCCAGTGGTGGTTCAAGATTTTTTGCCCATTGACCTGGATCCAGTTCCCTATTGGCCCGCATTGTTTGTTGGTGTACTTATCGGAATTGTGATCTCTCTTCTTTTTGGTCTATTATCGCTTGTTGGCTTGAGAAAGATCAGTCCACTTTCGGCTATTCGCTTGGGATTGGGTGATAGTAAGTTCAAGTTTGATAAACTGCTTATTCCTATCATTGGCGGAATAGCCTTGTTCATCTTTTTGTCTGTCTATTGGCAGATCCAATCTTTAAGCGAAGCTTTAGTGTTTTCAATGATACTCATTGGTGCGATCCTATTTCTGGGAGGTATAGGGAAAGGAGTGAGTTGGCTGACAAGGAAACTCATGCCTAAAAACCTAACATACGTTTGGAGGCAGGGCTTTTCGAACTTATATCGTCCCAACAATCAAACAGTGATTTTGATCATGGCATTGGGGTTGGGTACATCATTTCTTGCAACATTGTACTTCATGCAGGACTTGTTAGTGCAGCGTGTCTCTCTAACTGCTGCCAATGACCGACCGAATACCATCCTCTTTGATATTCAGGAAGGTCAGCACGATGAACTAAAAAAATTAACGAAGGAGTTCGAACTGCCGGTTATTCAGGATGTTCCTGTGGTAACCATGCGTTTGCTTGAGGTGAAAGGGTTTACGAAAGATGAAGCTTACAACGATACCACCGTTTCCATTTCCGATTGGGCGTACAGTCGAGAGTATCGGGTGACGTATCGGGACTCGTTGATTGACTCGGAAAAAATTGTAGAAGGTGAGTGGGTAGGAGAGGTGAGAAATGACAGTATCTACATCAGTGTATCCGAAGGCTTCAAGGATAATCTGGATATCGAACTAGGAGATGAGCTTGTTTTCAATGTTCAAGGAGCCATTTTGAAGGTCTATGTAGGAAGTTTCAGGGAGATAGACTGGCGAAGGGTTCAAACCAATTTCTTGGTATTGTTTCCATCAGGGACATTGGAGCGAGCACCGCAGTTTCATGTGTTGGTTACGCGTATAGATGAAATGTTGACTTCCGTAAAATATCAACAGGCAGTTGTGAAACGATTCCCCAATGTATCAATCATAGATTTGGAATTAATTTTAAAAACGCTTGAAGATGTGCTGGGGAAGGTGGCTTTTGTAATCCAATTCATGGCCTTTTTTAGCATTGGTACAGGTATCATTGTAATGATTAGTTCGATCATTCTTAGCAAGTTTCAACGCATGCAGGAAAATGTGCTCTTGCGCACATTGGGCGCTTCTAAGAAACAACTGTGGACCATTACCATCGCAGAATATTTCTTTCTGGGTAGCCTAGGGGCGATCAGTGGGATCTTCCTTGCAGCACTTTTTTGTACACTGCTCGGGCAGTTTCTGTTTGAGTTCACGTTTGTTCCAAATCCAGTTCAAATAGGCATTGTATATGTATCAGTGACAGGAATGAGCGTGCTGATAGGATTGCTGAACAGTCGCGGAGTGGTACGTCAATCACCCATGGAGGTACTCAGGAGGGAAACCTGATATAGCGTGGATTGGAGCTCTATTCAATGCTGGAGCCAGCTTAATTGAGATATTCCAACGTCCTCAATTCATTACAAGAAAATCTGGTACTTGATTACAGGTTGTTTTAGCATTTGCGAAGAGTATTGTTACCTCCGACGCATCGGGTAGTCTACTTTCTCCAGTTCTCGCTCGATGAGCTTTTCGATTCGCTTCATTTTATAGTTGTCGTCTTTGTTTACCAATGTAATGGCAACACCACTGGTTTTAGCTCTTGCCGTCCTGCCTATGCGATGCACATAATCTGCTGCATCATTGGGCACGTCATAGTTGACCACTAAGTTGATGTCTTTGATGTCAATGCCTCGTGAAAGCACATCTGTAGCAACGAGAATGCGAAGCTTTTTCGCTCTGAATTTCAGTAAAATACGCTCACGCTCGTCTTGATCCAGCATAGAGGAAATGCCTTTTGCCTCAAGGCCTGCTTTACTTAAGCTTTTGACAATATCGGAGACCTTTTTCTTGGTAGAGCTGAAAACTAAAATGCTTTCAAATGCCTCATACCTACTAATCAGCTTGCTGATGAGCTCAGTTTTGTAGCCTTCTTCCACACGATACACTTCTTGACTGATTTTTTCTGAAGGTTTGGCGAGTTCAAGTGTTATTCTGAGCGGATCTTTCAGAATGCTTTGGGCTAATTTTTCAATTTTGTTAGCCATCGTTGCGCTAAACATGGATGTTTGCGAGAGGTTGGGCAAATAAGTAATGATCTTTTTGATGTCATCATAAAAGTTCATATCCAACATGCGGTCTGCTTCATCAAGGATTAGATGAGTGACTTGATCAAACTTCACATATCCCAAATTGAGGTGTGAGATGAGTTTTCCCGGAGTTGCTACAACAATGTTACTGCCCTGAGTCAGCGCTTTCTTTTGTTGAGCGAAATCAGATCCATCTCCTCCACCATAAATCGCAATCGAATGTACGGGCAGGTAATATGAAAATCCTTCAAATTGCTGGTCTATCTGAATGGCGAGTTCACGTGTAGGAACTACAACTAAGACTTTAACATCGTCACTTGGATGCTGAGCCAGGTAGTTGAGTGTGGGAATTACAAAAGCAGCAGTTTTTCCTGTTCCTGTTTGGGCACAGGCTATCAAATCTTTTCCTTGTAGTATTGCCGGAATGGCTTGTTCTTGAATGGGAGTAGCTTCAGAGAAGCCCATGTGATCGATCGCTTCTGTGAGTTGATCGTCCAGGTTGAATTCATTAAATGTCATGTATGGCAAAGATGCATTAATCCTTTAAATAAAAAGACTGTTTCAGTTAGCGCAATATCAAACTGAAACAGTCGCACATAAAATCGTATATCTACTTAAGCCAGCCTACAGTTATACCTTTCTTGGCAAGAAAGATTAACCCTATCCCGATTAACAGGGTCATAATCGGCATAACCATTCCTCCAGGACCATATACTTCTATGGAATTGCTAATGAAGACGTTGTAAAACATCTGAACAACTATTCCTATTAAGGATATGATTAGCACTGTGTGAGCTAATTTTCTTCTCATAAGAAGTAGTAAACTTCCTAAAGCTCCAGCCCATACAGCAATCGCAAAAGCAGCAGTGACCCATGCCGGTGTTTGATTTACCAAATCTTGAACAGCTTGCTCCATCTGTGAGATGAGGTCGTCTGGGGTGAAAGCTTGCGCTAAATAAGCACCAACTCCCATGAGGTTCCAAACAAGGGCAATGATACTGACTACCCAAAACCAGGTAGGTGGTTTTACAGATCCATTTGTCATAATTAATTTAGGTTAGTTATTCATTAAATATACCAATTTAACAGAAGAGAGCTGATTACTTTCTATATTCAAGTTCATGAAGTCTTTATTCGCCTTTTTACTTTTGTTATTCTCCCTTTTCACCTCTGCTCAGATGATAAAATCAGGTCAATGGAGAGGGGCAATCGTTTATGATAGCCTACAAGTTCCATTCATCTTTGAAGTTGGTTATCCTGGAGGGGAAGTGCCGGAAATTACAATTATCAATGGGAGTGATCGCAGAGTAATTAGCAATGCTAAGGTATTGGGTGATAGTATCATTATTCCACTCGATCCTTTTGATGTAGAAATACGGGCTAAATACACTGCCATGGGGATGACAGGTGTTTATAAAAAGTATTACAGGAATTTGACGATTCCCTTCGTAGCTGACTATGGACGGGCTCGGATGTCAAAAAATAGCGTTCGGAGTTTTGCTCCCATTGAGGATCGATGGGCAATTACCTTTTCTCCGGGTTCATCGAGTATGTCAGCTGGTGTGGGACTTTTTAAGCAACGAGGATACATCGTGTCAGGGACAATCATGACAGAGGTTAGTGATTATCGATTTTTTGAAGGAATACTGGACGGTGATTCGATTAAAATTTCATGTTTTGATGGTGCGCACGCATTTGCCTTTATGGGTAAACGCACCGATAGCGGGTGGTCTGGACAAATGATATATGGCAATGGATACAGTGAGTCTTGGGAGGCAAATTATGATGCCGATGCTGAGCTGAAAGATCCGTTTGAAATGGTGAATGTAGAGCCGGGGACTCAGAAACCATATTATGATCTATTAGCAGCAGGGGAAGGAAAGGATGCCATCGATCCGACGAAATACGAAGGAGAAGTGCTTATTATACAACTTTTTGGCACATGGTGTCCCAACAGTCACGATCAAACACAGTATTTGGTGAACTGGTACAAAAAGAATCGGGACAGAGGGGTATCTATTTTAGCTTCCTCCTTTGAAGCAAACTATTCTCAGGAATATGGTTTGGAAAGGCTAAAAAAATACAGAGCCGTCAATGAAATTGAATATGACTTAGTACTAGGGGGTAAGCTGAGCAAAACGGGTGCAGCAATGCCATTTACTTTTATGCAACGCATAGAAGCATTTCCTACGCTTGTGATATTGGACAAGCAAGGGTATGTGCGCTATGTTCATAGCTACTTCAATGGTCCGGCTACTGGTGAGTATTACCGAACTTTTGATCGGCGTTTCAATCAAATAATTGATGCGCTTGTCGCCGAATAGCTTTCTTTGACAATTAGGAAGTTTGAAGTTCTAATTCTTCTACCACCTGATAGAAATCATCAGACTTCAAAATAGCAAATTCTGAGTCATTATTGTTCGCCGAGTTATCATGTATGATCCACTCTCGCGTTTCAGCAATCACACGTCCTTTGCCATAATTACTTTCCACCATGTCACCGATTCTTACTCTCTTCATACTTATCGATTACAGGTATTAGGAAGAGCAAGGTGCTAAATAATTTGCAAAGAACTTTCAGTTTTAAATCGTTACTTGTTAAGATTTGTGAAATTTCATTCTATTTTTTTGCAGAAAATCCTCCATGTAGGGTAGACAAACGTCTCTGTCTTGTTCACCCATTGACCAACCCAGTTGAATCCATCATCGGCAATGTCTTTAAATGTAATCTTGTAGAAACCCTCAGTACCATTGGGAGCAGGCTGATTTTTGTAGAGAATAATATCCCCATCTTGATTTTTATTTCCTTCCCATGCGGACAATGTAGGAGTTGCGGTAGTTGATGAATAGTAGTGAACATACCACCTGGCACTGTCTGCATTATACTGACGAATGCTGCCCGAGTGAGCATTGTCTTCTTTTATGGTTTCATCCTGTACTGCCATACCGTTCATGATATACTTATATGTCCACTCCATCATCACCGTGTCTGCCCACGTGTTTTGATCTATTCGAGCAACAGACTTGCATTTACACTTTCCAATTAATGGAGCAAAATCGGCAGTTTGCTCAGGCGCATCTGGATTGAGTTTACCGAATGGATTTTTCTCGGATGGCTCGTATTGAGACTGACCGAAAAGGAAAGATGCGGACAATAATGAAATGAGAATTAGGATTGTACTTTTCATGCTGTTTTGTTTTGGTAAACTAAACCCTTGAAAAATTTCATAACCCTACTCCTTGCAGTAAGCGATGGCGAATTTGCAGGGAATTAAAGTGAGGATTCCTCCAATTTCTTTTTTAAGGCCTTCGCTCCAGCTTTGGATATAGGTAATTCTGCGGTATTGATCAGTTTTACGCGTGAAGAATCAAAGTTCACTTGTTGAAAGAAATTCATATTTAGCAAGGCCGCCCGATGAATCCGTATGAAACCATATTGTGCCAGCTGTTCTTCCAATGCTTTCATACTTTTTCGCAAGGTAAAGGCCTGATTTTCGGTATGAATTTTTACACAATAATCATCTGATTGAATCCATATGATTTCGCTCAAGGCTATTGGTTGGAATTTATGACCCGTTTTTATGTTAAGATGAGGTTCTTCCTGTGTGGTAAAATTGAGTGCTTCTTCCAGATTTGAGCTTTTCCTTTTCAGGTCTTTGATTTCAATGAACTGACTTGCTATGGTTTTTTCACGGGATTGATTATAGAGCAATAAAGTGAGCGTAATAGAAGCCATAAGAAAAGTAAGCCCTTTCTGAAAAGTGAAGAAGG
The DNA here is from genome assembly GCF_039940915.1 of Ekhidna sp. GTDB lineage: Bacteria > Bacteroidota > Bacteroidia > Cytophagales > Cyclobacteriaceae > Ekhidna. Next base: position 1,199,627 of record NZ_JBDVFO010000002.1, on the reverse strand, counting down.
TCAAAAATTCGAGAAAAAGATCGACTTCAAAAACTAATTCTTGATCAACAATACTTTGAATGCTGATTGAACACAGTGAAACGAATGTGCTGAGTGGTATAGCTACTGAAATTAAGATCAGGATGCGTTTGGAAACGTTTTCACTTCGCTTTAGCAATTGTCTCCAGACAAGAACTCCAAAAGGAAAACTGATGGTACCCCAAATTAGCCATCGGATAAAGTGATGTTTGAAAAGTGTGATCAGCGATAACTCAGTACCCTCGGGTCTTAAGCTGAAGGTCTCAATGTAGTATTTCTGCTGAACGGCATCAAAGAAGATCAGGAAAAGAATGAATGAAATAAGTGCGATTGAGATTTTGCGATTCACAATTAAATATAATCACATACCAACCAAGATGAATGGAGCCCAAAAATAGGGTCTTGCGTATTCTTCTGAATTGAGTAGCGACAACTTCGCTTGTCTGAGTGCAGTATTGTATCCATGGTGCTCGTTGTTTAAGTTGTATTTATAAAACTCGATCATCATTTGAGCGGTGGATGCGTCAGCAACTTGCCATAACGATACAATGATGTTGTTAGCTCCAGCATATTGCAATGCTCGACTTAAGCCTACAATGCCTTCACCTTTGGCTACCTTTCCAAGTCCTGTCTCGCAAGCCGACAAGGTCACCAGGTCTGCATCAATGTTTAGGTTGTAGATTTCGCCCGTGTATAAGCTTCCGTCTTCGTCAGAACCGGGCTTGAGGAAAATTCTGGATAGCGCTGGTTCAGATTCGTTCACCAACCCATGAGTTGCAAAGTGTAGGAAACGATATTTACCCAAATTTTCATTTTTAAAGTTAAACTCACTTGCGTCATTTCCAGACTGTACTTTGGTCTCGCAATTGCTTCCCATGAATAAGTACCTAATTTCCTCAATCTCTTTTGCTGATCCGGGAAGAGCGTTCATTCTCACCTCGTTGTTCTCAAAACTTATGGGTGCTATGAGAAGAATCTCTGGGTTTATTTGCTGCTCATCGGCATGTCTTTCATTGAATAACGTGGCGGAGTAGTCATACGAAATGTGATAATCTTTAATGAGAAAATCAGCATTGGCGTAAGAGTCAGATTCATCATCAGGATTTATGAATGATTCGAAGGGTAGTGTGCCCAATACACCATCCGGCAAAATGACTAATTCATTAATGCTTGACGACATTTCTGGAACCAATAGGCTGTAAAGAGATTTTGAAGTCTTCAGGAAGGCACTCTTACTATTGTATTTGATTGCATTTCTTAGTGCAGAAGTAAGCTTGTCAAAATCATCTCCTTTTGATTTTCGTTCCGCTTTTACTCCCTTTTGGGTAATAATGAAAATGTAAAGTTCTTCATCTCCTAAGAAATAGGATAGCATGGCCATATTTTGAGTGAGGTGCTTTTGAACGGACTCAATAGATGCTATTGATTGATCATACTTTAGCTTAAAGTACTCAGGATAGTTTGTCTCCAGGCTTGCAATGAAGTCCCTATAGGTGTTTTGATAAGTGAAAAGCAAGTCTTTCATTTCTTGATTATCACTATTTTCAGGCTGAGCGAGTTGTTGCTCAAGGTAGGAAATTTCGTCCTTCAGACTATCTTCTAGTATGATTTGTTCGTCAGGAATGCCTGCAAACTTCTTCGCTTTTGATTCTGTAATGGCTTCCAGCAATACCGATGACTTACTTCGCTCACAAAAATCAAAAGCGGTTTGAAGGTGTTTCTTGCGGTTAAAACTTTGATCACTTAAAATCAAAGAAAGCTGAATTCCATTCTCATAAACTTCTTTTGCAATTTGTCCTAGTTTTAGTTTGTCTTGCTCGTTTAGTCGCTTTCTGCGAATGATTGTGATGAGATCATCGCATTTTCTATAGGTATCTATTGCTCCGACGAGATCCCTCACATTGAGTGACTTTTCGAAATGCAGCGCACCCAATGCTATGGCTTTGGCTTGCAGCGTTCTCAAGAGAATATCCGCATTAAAGTAGTTTTCAAGTTTTGGTAAATTGTAGATATCATCATAAACCTGATCGGGAAGGTTAGCATAAATCGCCCGCTGATAAAATTCAACAGAAACTTTGAACTCGCTTTTGGCTTTATAGATTTCTCCAATGGAGAAATAGGTATTCGCCACATCCGGATGTTTCTCTCCAAATAAGCTGATATACATTTGAAGTGCCTCCTTTTGATTGAGCAGGGCTTCTTCATATGCTCCTTTTAGGAGATAAACTCTCCCGATGATCGATAGTATATAAGCTTTATTGGGATGGTTTTCACTGTAGGTTGCGTCGTAGATGCTTTTTACATTGTTTAATTGTTCCAGTGCATCGTCAAAATTTCCTTGCTCTATTTCAGCGAATGCTATATTGAGATTGGCTCTAAGTGCTCTTCTGCTACTATTTCCCAACTGCTCCTCGTAGATTCCTTTTGCCCGATTGAAGTAAATGATGGCCTGAAGTGGGTCACTTTTAAGGAAGACTTGTCCGAGGTTGTTGTATGAATTAGCCGCTTCTATGGATTGAGATCCAAAAAGAGTCCTGCGCATCTTGAATGCTTGCTCCAGGTACTGAGTGGCCAATTGCTTGTTTTCGTTGTTATTGTAGACCTGTCCGATCGCGTCCAGACAATTGGCTCTTTCCTTTGAATTTTCTTCTGGAAAACTATTCTCAGCTGCTAAAAGACTCTCCAATGCGTCATCATTGTGACCAAGGTTTAGGTAGCTTAACCCAAGTCTGGTTTGACATCTGGCTTTTAGAATTAATTGATCAGGGACTTCCTTTGTAATGAAATCGAGTGTGCTTTGAGCTAGGTTCTTGGCAAGAAATGGGTCCCCAAGCTGCAGTTGACAGTCAATCATATTGATGTGAGTGTCTACATATAGGTCATAACTCCCCTTGGTGAAATAAATATCCCCGGCATCTTTATAATTGTTGTAAGCGAGTTCGAACTGGCTATTGGCATATGCTTGCTGCGCCTGCTTGAGTTGAATCTCTTGTGCTAAACTGGATCCTAGAGAAATAAGAGTGAAGACGAATGTCAGTAGCTTTCTCATTTTTAGAATTTGTAGACGTAACTGATGCTTAACACTTCATCTCGTGTGAGGCCATCTGGGTTAAAGTCTCGATCTACCAGTTTTATTCCTTTAATGATCTTAACGCTATTATTTACATCAAAATGATACCCAAAGCTTCCCAGTACTGAAAGTGCCAGCCCAGTAGTGTTGGGAAGTTTAGCTCGTTCGGTTGAACCAGCCGGAATTCCTTCATCTTGCGTAATTCGATAGATTGGCAGAGCACCGAGTGAAAAGTTGAAGTTGGTGAATCGCCAATTTCTTTCTACCCTGAGCATCACGTCAATACCTCTAAGCAATTCACGTCCAATGTTATACTTTCGAACATATTCTTGGTCGGGATAATTTGGGAATCCGCTCCAGACAAATTGATTGTTGTTTTTAGTAAGAGCTACTTGAACACCGGCTGCAAATAGCCAATTTCTACTGATCGCTGAAACACCGGCAATTGCGTCATATGACCCAAGGCTTTGCTGATAATACATATGAACCGGGGCATCAATACCTCCAGTGTTTTCATTGTTCACTGTGTTGTTACCATCATTGGATGGGATTTTGGCCCCCAAAGTTCCATTGATATTCCACTTACTAGATGCTTTGAGTAGTCGTGTATAGCTCAAAGAAATATCTCCAAGTCCGGCTGTTTCCCCCAGAGTGCCCTTTACCCATTGATAGGGAAGTTTAATTTGAAATGAGCTAAAGTCATTTATTCCGAGTGTGAAATCGACGGTGGCGGCATAGATGATTGGAGTGAGCAAGCTGGTTCCTTTATAATAATTGAACTCGATCGATCGCAGCTTGATCGCTATTCGCTTGCTGTAATTTTGATCTGGTTTCATTGCTCCCATGGTGCAAAAACCGGCATCACTACAACCTTGACTGTAGCCAAAGAAAGAGAGCGATGAAAGAGCGATGCAAGCAACTAGGGTTCTCATACGTGTGTAGTTTATAGCATTACAATAATAAACAATCAGTTAGCACTATTAGAAGAATAATTGTTGTGAAATGGGAATGTCTACCTTTTGATGTCTTTTATTCGATCAATATAAAAAATTCATAGTCGATTAAACCTTTTTGAAGAAGTACTGTCAAAGAGCCAAATCATTTGAAAAAACAATTACAATAAATAAAACGATTATGAAAAAGCTACTTTTTATTGCACCATTGGTATTTGCAGTCTTTCTAACTTCATGTAGTAAGGATGATGATGGAGGAACAGATTTAATAGCATCTCTGGATATCGACTCTGAAATTACTCAAGAAGCTAATTATGAGGACATAGATTTGATTGTTGAGGCTGGAATGGAAACAGTGGAGACCGGGGGCAGGATAAGTCAGGATGCTGTACTTGAATGTGCCACTGTCACACATGATGAAGAGAATAAGACTGTAACAATAGATTATGGTGATGGATGTGAGGGACCTGGCGGAAGAATACGTGCAGGGATTATCAGAATTTCTTACAGTGATCACAGACTTGTTCCAGGTGCTTTCAGAACTACAACTTTCGATGGTTTTAGTGTGGATGAAGTACTCGTAGAGGGGACACGAACGGTGGAAAATGTTTCTGAAAGCCTTGATGCAGACCCCGCTTTCAGTATTTCTCTGGTAGGAGGCAAGCTTACATTTGAAGATGAGACTACAGCTACGCGTGAGTCTCAAAGAACCCGAACCTGGTTCAGAGCGAGCAATCCGCTCAATGACGAAACTAGCATCGAAGGTGGTTCAAATGGCACAAGAAGAGATGGAGTAAGCTATTCTGTGGAAATACTTAGTCGTATCATCTACAAAAGAGCTTGTCGAGCCAACAGGGTATTTATTCCTGTAGCGGGAATCAAGCAGTACACTTCTGGAGATAATATCGCAGTAGTTGATTATGGCGATGGTACGTGCGACAATGAGGTGACGATAACTGTAAATGGAGGTGATCCCGTTACCAAAACACTTACTCCTAAAGGCAGAAGATAATCAGCAAACTGAAAAATTTTCAGGTAGGTAATTGCCCCATGATTCCTTCGGATGATTGGGGCTCTACTTTTTTATAGTGCTGAAGTGAATGCATATGAAATGATGTTAGCTCCCATTTTCAATGCTTCAATTCTAGTTTCTTGCGGGTCATTATACACGGACTGGTCTTCCCATCCATTTCCTAAGTCTGACTCATAGGTATAAAAGCAAACCAATCTTTCTTCATAAATCAATCCAAATCCCTTTGGCGGTTTCCCATCATGTTGGTGAATTTTCGGCAGCCCATTTTCGAAATCGAACTTCTGATGGTAGATGGAGTGGTCAAAAGGAATCTCTACAAACTCGAGTTCTGGAAAAACTTTTTTCATTTCCGATCTTACAAATTGATCTAGGCCGTAGTTGTCATCAATGTGAAGAAACCCTCCAGAAGTGAGGTAATTCCTAAGGTTTTCAACTTGCGCATTATTCAATACAACATTTCCATGCCCAGTCATATAAATGTATGGGTATAAAAAAAGGTCAGGACTTCCTACATCTACCACATCCTCAGATATTGCCAGATTGGTATTGATCTGTTGATTGCAGAATTCAATTAGATTGGGCAATGCGGTTTTGTTTGCATACCAATCACCACCGCCATCATATTTAAGTTTAGCGATCTTAACAGGCTGTGCAAAAGAGGCCAATGAAGCAACTAATAAAAGAATAGTAAGATTTCTCATTGATCAGTTATACTGTTCTAAACATAAATAGTTCTAATCAAACAATTCTAGCAATGGTATACCTGTACTGGCATTTGGTAGAGAAGTGTTTAATAGCATTGAAAGCGTGGGAGCGATATCTATAATAGCAACAGGTCGTACGCTGTTTCCCTTTTTAATTCCTTTGCCAAAAAAGATAATAGGAATATGTGTATCGTAGGTATATCCAGATCCGTGAGATGTACCTTTTCGGTCAGAAGTACTTGATACTGAAAGCAAGCCAGGACTGAGTCTAACGGCTATATCTCCAGATCTTTTAGCATTAAAACCATGCTCAATTCTTTTTTTGAAGATGTCGGTAGACTTTCTTTCAATGATTTCCTCTTTGGTGTAAGCGTCTGATATTCCATCAAAACCAATGATTATATCCCTTATCGTTTTTCTTACTTCCGTAATATTTAGTCCCTTTTCTTGAATTAAATCACGATTTAAAAAAACCTGATCATTTCCGATATTCAGAACCCACTCACCAGCCCCCAGCACAGAAGTAATGGTGTCATTCAAGGATGCAGCAAATTTATCTTGTTCTAAGTACCCACCTACCATTTTATTGTCTTCGAGAAATTGAGGTACGTTGACAACTCCATGGTCAGAGGTCAGAAATACCATGTACTCATCCTTAAAATTTGCATCTAAATACTCGAACAATCTTTCCAATTCCAGATCTAGTCTCAAATAGGTGTCTTGAACCTCCACGGAATTTGAACCAAACTGATGTCCAATGTAATCTGTCGATGAGAACGAGATTGCCAGCATATCCGTGGTTTCGTCAGCACCTAGCTTTTCTCCCTCAATGGCTGCCAATGCCATATCCAACACGAGGGTATTTCCAAAAGGGGTGGATCGAACCAGTCCCACTCCATTTTCTTTTGCAAGCTCCTTTAGGTCGTAAGGAAACGTTGTTTCCTCCTTACCTCTAAAACTTCGTTCATACGGAGCATTGTCCATGGTACTTTCGGCATATGCTTTAATAGGCAGGAGCGTAGACCAGGTGTTTTCCAAATACTTAGCTGCCAAGTTTTTTCCATTAAATTTCTTCACCCAGTTGGGTAGTTTATCCATGTAATAGGTACTAGTCATGAAATTCCCTGTCTTGCTATCAAACCAATATGCTCCATTCGGGCTATGCCCCGCAGGAAGAACTGAGCCTCGATCCTTGATAGAAACTCCGACGACCTTTGCTTGAAAATTGGTTGTTATGCGCAGTTCGTCGGTAATGGTTGAGGTCAATAAATTCTTAGGAGACATTTTACCGCTAGAATTGCTACCTCCGATACCGGATTGAGCAGGGTCAGAAACACAATAGACGTTCAAATTGGTTTCCGGAGAATACCATCCATTCCCGATAATGCCATGATTGGAAGGTGTTGTTCCTGTGTATATCGAAGCATGACCAGGAGCGGTATAGGTAGGAACATAGTTATAATGGGCATTTCTAAACTGGAACCCCTCACCAATCATCCGTTTGAAACCACCATCCGAAAATTTGTTTGAAAAGCGAAGTATATAGTCTTGCCTCATTTGATCTACCACAATACCTATGACCAACTTTGGTTTTTCTTGTGCAGTAAGTATTGAGACAAGTGAAATAAATAGGCAATAAAGTAATTTCTTCATCTGTGAGCTTAGTTCTGATATGTGAAGGTATTAAACCAAAATTATTCCAGTATTAAATTCTTTGAATCATCTTATGAAATATTCGATAAAGAAATGCATTAGCGGTTGACTATAAGCCTGTAATTTTGCGGCCATGCAAGACAAGATTCTAATTCTCGATTTCGGGTCACAATACACTCAATTGATAGCTAGACGTGTACGTGAACTTAATGTTTACTGTGAAATTCATCCATTCAGCAAATTTAAGATCACTCCAGATATAAAAGGAGTAATACTTTCTGGAGGACCTTGCTCAGTTTTAGATGAGGGCTCACCAGATATAAATACGGATGATCTTGGTGACTTGCCAGTCTTAGGAGTCTGCTACGGTGCCCAGCTACTGGTAAAGAAAAATGGAGGAACGGTAGCCAAATCCAATCATAGAGAATATGGAAGAGCAAATTTAAAGACGGTTGATTCCCATTTTGACTTGTTGAAAGAAGTAGAGATTGGAAGTCAGGTTTGGATGTCTCATGCGGATACAATTACCGAATTGCCAGAAAAATTTAAATTGATTTCAGCAACTGAATCAATTCCTGTAGCCGCATTTAAAATTGAAAACAAGTTTGTTTATGGCATCCAGTTTCATCCTGAGGTTACCCATAGTACCGATGGTAAAACAGTACTTCGAAATTTTGTTGTTCACATTTGCCATGCATCCCAAGATTGGACGCCAGATATTTTCGTGGAGGAGACGGTTGCTCAATTAAAAGATCAGCTAGGAGATGATAAGGTAGTATTAGGATTGTCTGGTGGAGTTGACTCCTCTGTTGCGGCTATGCTTATTCATCAGGCTATTGGAAAAAACTTGTATTGCATATTCGTTGATAATGGTCTGCTAAGAAAAAATGAATTTGATGAGGTGCTCAAATCATACGAAGGGCTTGGACTAAATGTAAAGGGTGTAGATACCAAGTCCCGATTCTACGATGAGCTGAAAGGTGAGAGCGACCCTGAAGGAAAACGAAAGATTATTGGAAGGGTATTTATCGAAGTTTTTGATGAGGAGGCCAAAAGTATTAAAGAGGTGAAATGGTTGGGGCAAGGAACCATATATCCTGATGTTATTGAGTCTGTTTCTGTGAATGGCCCATCTGTTACCATCAAATCTCATCACAATGTAGGCGGACTGCCAGCAAAAATGAACCTGAAAGTGGTAGAGCCGCTGAACACACTTTTTAAAGATGAAGTGAGAAATGTAGGCAGAACACTAGAAATCCCTGAGTTTATCCTAGGTCGTCATCCTTTCCCTGGTCCTGGATTAGGGATAAGAATACTCAGTGATATTACGGAAGAGAAAGTACGAATACTGCAAGAAGTGGACGCTCATTTTATCAATGGACTGAAGGAAGAAGGCCTCTATGATGAAGTTTGGCAAGCAGGGGCCATGTTGCTGCCAGTTCAATCTGTAGGAGTGATGGGAGACGAACGCACCTATGAGAATGTAGTTGCTTTGCGAGCAGTGGCTAGTTTAGATGGTATGACTGCCGATTGGGTTCATTTGCCGTATGAATTTCTTGGAAAGGTTTCCAACAAAATCATTAACAATGTAAAAGGGGTGAATCGCGTGGTTTATGACATCAGCTCAAAACCGCCAGCAACCATCGAGTGGGAATAATAATTAGCTTTGAAAGAAAAACAACCAACTGTGAGAACGCTCATCTTTAGTTTTTTACTTATTTCTGTTCTTACCATTTCTGCTCAGTCGAGTCAGGGAGAGTATCTGGAAGCCAAGCGTCAATTTGGGATTGGAAACTACGCAGAAGCCAAGCAAGCATTTAGAAATTTAAGCGATGACAACCTATTCGCAGAATACGCTTCTTTTTACTATGCACTATCTGCGTTGAAATTGGGACAGGAAAGGGTTGCTGAAAATATGCTTAAGCAGATCCAAACCAAGTACCCGGATTGGAATAAGCAACAAGAAGTAGATTATTGGCTGACACATCTATCATTTAGTCAAGGCAAACTTTGGCAGGCATTCCGTCAAGCCGAAGAACTGCCCGAAACATGGAGGAATTACCTCATAGATACCTTTCTAGGCAAGATGACATTATCTGGGCTGGACTCAGCGTATGCGCTCAATGCCAATAACAGTTACATAGGCACGTACTACGCGAAGGCAATCCAAAATCAACCATATGATGAGCGTGATCAGTTTCTGCTCATGGAGTTGGCTGAAAAGTTTGATTTTTCAATGGTTCCAGATGAAAACTTACCGTTAGTGAAGAAGGATCAATACGCGGTGGCTCTGGTGCTTCCATTCATGTATGAATCACTCGAAAATCCGCAAACGGTGATTAGAAATTCGATCATTTTTGATCTTTATCAAGGGATGACTTTGGCTCAAGAAGAACTGGAAAGTCAACAAATAAAATTGAATCTTTTTCCGTTTGACACGCAGAAGAAGGGATCGGTTACTTATGATCTGATCAAAGATGGAAAACTTGAGAAAGCAGATGCAATCATAGGCCCCCTTTACTCAGGCCCATCAAAATACATTTCTCAATTCTCGAAAGAGAACAAAATTACGATGATAAATCCTGTTTCTTCCAATGAAGGGATTGTAGGAGATAACCCTTACTCATACCTGTTTAAACCGGCCTATTCTACACAGGGAAGGGAAGCGGCTAAATATGCTGCTCGTAAGTTCACAGAGAATAAAAACCTCTTCATTTTCTATGAAACTGATAGAGACAGCATCATCGCCAATGCTTACAAAGAAACAATTGAAAGAGATAGTTTTTTGGTGGTTCGTTTCGAACGCCTGACAAATGAAAGTGCTCAACAAATTCAAATTGACTTTACCGAACAATATGAAGTAAGGCTTGATACGATGTACTCACAAGAGGAAATTGATTCTATTGCTTTAATACCGGGAAGATTTGTGAGGACAAGGAGTTTGAGAGAGGAAGATTCAGGAAAAATTGTACGGGATAGAAATGGAGAAGATGTTGTTGAATCCTATGAAGTGAAATTCACCGTTGCCCCTGACAGTATAGGTCACGTTTTCGCCGCTACTTCTAGTAATCTGTTGGCTAACAATTTCATCAGCACTGTTGAGGTCCGCAGCGATAGCATCGGAATCATAGGTTACAAAGACTGGTTAAATTTTTCACTTCTTTCCTATGCACAGTTGGAACGACTGCAAGTAGACTTTCTAAGCCCATCATACTATGATGTAGAGGGCGATGAATATAATCGCATAGAGCAGAAATTCATTCAGCATTTCGGAAAAACGCCCAGTGAGTATCATGTCTATGGCTATGAACTGGTTTGGCATCTGGGACAATTGATGAAAGAACATGGCAAGTATTTTCAAAGAGGATTTTTAGATGGTGAAGTAAAATCAGGACACATCATGGAAGGTTTAAGGTATGGCCCTTATAAGGACAACCAATTGGTGCCCATCACTCAATTAAAAAATCTGAGATTAAGAAATCAGAACATAAAACAAGAAGCTGACCAAGCAAATGAAGATATCGACAAGTAAAGAACTTTTTGATCGAGCTAAAGACTATATACCTGGGGGCGTAAACTCTCCAGTTCGTGCGTTTAAGGCAGTGGGGGGTGACCCCATTTTTTTTGTAAAGGCAGAAGGAGCCTACATGTATGATGAGGATGGAAACTCCTACGTTGACTTAATTAACAGCTGGGGGCCAATGATTCTGGGGCATGCCAATAAGCAAATTGAAGAAGCTATTTTCAAAGCCGTGATCGGCTCACCTTCCTTTGGAGCACCTAGCAGGATGGAGGTTGAATTGGCGGAGCTAATTACTGAGATGGTACCTTCTATTGAAAAAGTGCGAATGGTGAATTCAGGAACAGAGGCTACCATGTCAGCCATTCGATTGGCTAGAGGATTCACAAAGCGTGATAAGGTACTGAAGTTTGAAGGTTGCTACCATGGGCATGGCGATTCCTTCCTCATTGCCGCGGGCAGTGGTGCGATGACAATGGGCGAGCCCGATAGCCCGGGAGTAACGAAAGGAACAGCTAAGGACACACTTTTGGCACCTTTTAACAACATTGAAAAAGTAAAAGAGGTTTTGGCGGCCAACAAGGGAGAGGTTGCCGCAATTATTGTAGAACCAGTAGCAGGGAATATGGGGTGTGTGCTACCTGAGCGAGGCTTTCTGGAAGGTCTTCGAGAAGCGTGCAATGAAGATGATATCTTATTGATTTTTGATGAAGTCATGACTGGTTTTCGTTTGGCCAAAGGTGGAGCCCAGGAGGTTTACAATGTAAAACCTGATCTAACTACACTCGGAAAAATTATCGGAGCAGGAATGCCAGTGGGAGCCTATGGAGGTCGAAAAGACGTAATGGATTTTGTCTCACCTCAGGGACCGGTCTATCAAGCTGGAACTTTATCAGGAAACCCTGTAGCTATGGCAGCTGGATATGCACAACTGAGTTACCTCAATGAGCATTCAGAAGTATATGAAAGTATTGAGCAGACTACCAAGAAGATCGTGAGCGGGTACGAGAAAGCTTTGAAGAAGCACAAACTCAACTACTCAATGAATCAAATCGGAAGTATGTTTAGTCTGTTCTTCACGGAGCAAAAAGTAAACGATTTTGACTCTGCAAAAACATGCGATACCGAGCAATTCGGTAGATACTTTCGCCACATGTTGGAACACGGAGTATACCTAGCTCCATCTCAATTTGAGACACTGTTTGTTTCGAATAGCATTGGAGACGAGGAGGTTAAGAAGATTGTCTCTTCATTTGATAGTTTTCTTAAATCATAGCGAGGGATATGAGTACGCCGATCACTAGAACAAGCAAGACAAAGTACGTGTAGATAAATCCGAGCATCGTAGCTCTAAAAATACTCCACCCAATTTTTATTCCGTACACATTGCGAAAGCTAATGACGGCATAAATGAACGTGAGAATCATGCAAATCGGCCCTCCATAGTCTTCAAAACCTTCAATAACCAGCGCCAGAATCCACGTCCAGCCTAAAATGAAAAACAGAAAAGAATGGAGGTGTATCGAGTGTATGAGGTGCTTGATGTAAAGCCCTTTTCTCCAGAAAAACAACTTTAGAAGAAAGGCATAGACTGGAAGAATGAAAAATATGATTAGGGGAATTTGCCTCATCAAGTAATCATTTAAAGAAGCAGTTGTTTCCTGACTAATTTTCACGAATCTGTTAATGACAAAATCATTTGCCCAGGTGCCCGTATTTAAGCTCAGCGAATCCACAATACCTTCAGCATCCAAATTGGTGGTCTCTATGAGATGATTTACCAATTTTTGTCTTGGATTAGAAAGTGGCCATCCAGTATGCACTGAGTCGGGCAAGTTGTAAATACTGTCGTATTTAGCTTCAGACAATTCCAATTCAGTACTGAATCCACGCTGCTTTTTTTCCTTAACTGTCGGCTCAAACATCTTGGCCATGAAGAAAAAGTGAAAAATGCTGATTACGATGTACCAACGGATTGGATTGGCATAGTATACCCGTTTTCCATCAATGAAAGAGTTTGTGATCTTTCCCGGTTTGAACAGGAAAGGCTTAATTGTGTGAGCAAATCGTGAGTCAAGCGACAAGAAATTTGAGGTGACTTCTCTCAATAATAGGCCGAGGCTTATCTGATGGTCGGTGTTTTCCTGTCCGCAATTTGGACAATAATTATGCTTTTGATTGAGTAGCTCACCGCAGTTGAGGCAAGACTTATGTTTCCTTCTCTTTTTCACCGGGTTTAAACTTGTTGAGTAAAAATGCGACAGCCCATAATCCTAAAGCGATAAAACTATAAAGGATTTGATTGGTTTCTGTTCTCAGCGAGAAGAAAAGAAAGACAAAAGCCAGGATGGTGAAAACCCAGATTAATGTAGGGAATAATTTCATTGAGCTTCTTTTACTTTCAAGCTTGTACCTTCATCGGATATTACCTCTACATCTACCCCTTCATCAATGAAGTTGCCCCTGGTATACGCGTCATATATGGCTCCCTCCACTTCAATTTTACCGCTTGGTCTTAAGCGAGTATATGCCTTCCCTTTAAGACCAACCATGGATTTCTCTTTATAAAAAGTAGAGGTGAAGCCCTGCTCTTTATCCTGCACATCTTGCAGTGCAATTCGTCTGAAAACATTACTATTGAGTAGTCGTGCTCCACCGAAAAACATGACGACTATTGCACCTAGAAGCCCTGCGATTACGGTTGCAAATGAAATGAAAATCTCATCGCCTCCTACAAAGGAAAAATCAAACATGTCATTATTGAGCATGACTAAAACAAGCGAACCTATGGTGCATATTAGGCCGAGAATTCCTGCGACACCAAATCCGGGTATTACGAATACTTCCAATGCGATAAGAATGATCCCAACCGCAAATAATATTATTTCCCAATTCTCGGCGAGTCCATTCAGGTAATTGGGTACAAAATAGAGAATAATGGCCACCAAAGAGGCTAAAATGGGGAAACCTACACCGGGTGTTTGAAGCTCAAAATATATTCCACCAATAATGATTAAGATTAGAATTCCACTGACAAAAGGGTTTAAAAAAAGAGCAATGATTTTTTCTGTGGCTCCAAGTTTGTATTCCTGTAAATCATAATCCTCAATACCTGAGCGTATCATAATTTCGTCTATATTATTCACTTCGGCCTCACAAAAACCAAACTTGATGGCTTCTGATGTAGAGAGGGTTAAAATTTTTCCTTCAGTTGCGATGCTATCTAAGTCAATATCTTCATCAACCATTGCTTCTGCCATGCGAGGGTTGCGCCCTTTGGCCTCAGCTGTAGATCTCATAATAGATCTCATGTAAGATTGATATTTGTCCGGTGCAGCAGCTCCGTCTTGTGTGACGACTGTAGCTGCTCCAATACTTGAACCTTTTGCCATGTAAATGCTATCGCAGGCAATCGAAATTAGTGCTCCGGCGGAAGCAGCGTCTTTATTAATGAATGTGTAGATGGGACGATCGAAGTTTAGAATTCGCGTACGGATATCATCAGCATCATTCAAAGCACCTCCATATGTGTCAAGTTCCAAAATCACATAGTCGGCATCAATTTCCTGAGCCTTTTCGAGTGCAAGCTCAGAGTATCTGTTGGTTCTAGGATCTATTACATCACTGATTTTAAAGTGAAGAACCAAGGGTTTTTCTCTTTCCTGACCAAATAGGCTCAAGGTAAGAATTACACTAAAAAGCGTAAATAAATTTCTCATATTCGATTGCTAAAGTCCGCACAAAAGCTCCAACTTTGAAACTCCTCTTGTTGGTCTAAAGTTATTCTAAAATTGAACCATCGTTAAATATTTTTATCTATGATGCCAGAATCTATCAAGCATGTTGTCCTTGGAGATCATATTTGGAATTCTGCTATAGATGAAGCTTCAGGCAAGTTGTACTTAGATGTTCGGAAAGGGAATGAAACCATAGAGCTTGTCCAACTAGATCTTTCTTCGATGATTTATGAGGAGGTGAAGGTAGAGCATTCGAGATGGACACAGCTTTTAGGTGCGGCAGATGGCAAACTGTATTTCGTAGAATACATAGATCACCATAATCCGAATACGCAGAAACATTCTGCTTTAGATTGGTCAAGTAAAGAAATGAAAGCGGTGGAAACCATGTCTTCTTTGAGCAATTCTGCTCTTCATCCAGCTATCTATGAGCATGGATCAGATTATCATAAAACGGTAGCAAAGTTTTTGTCGTTGGATTTACCCCTCTCATGCGAATATTTGGAATGGAAGGAAAAAATCATAATCAGCTACTATCTTCGTTCTGATAATGAATTTGAAAGACACCTTCTTTTGCTGAAGAATGAGGAGAAGGAGTGGAGGCTTTGTCAGGACAGCAGAATGAAGGGATTCTCACCTGGCTCATTTTTTGTTTTTAAAGACTATTTAATATTTATAAAAGATCAAAATGAGGTTTGTGTGTACACTGAGTAGTCTGATGATGATCTTCTTAACTTATGCCAGTCCCATGGATAGCATCCGTGCTGAAAGGCGTGAGCAAGGTATGTTTGTTGTGCATGAAGTTGAGGAGGAGGAGACGATCTATTCGATTGCAAAACGATACAGTGGTTCCGTTGCTGGTATCGTAGAACACAATGAAATAGTAGACAATCGTATCGAGATTGGCCAAATTATCTATGTTTTAATAGAAGGTGAAAAAACCGAGGAGGTGACTCAGAATCATTCAGTAGGAGTTGCGGATATGGAAATACACTATGTTGAGGTTGGAGAAACGCTTTACAGTATTTCCAAAAAGTATGACCTGAAGTTGAAAGAGTTGCGTAAGTGGAATGATTTGGCGGATAATAATATTTCCCCCGGTATGCCTCTGAAACTAAGCGCAGAGGCCAAAATCTCGATACCCATAGAAGAAAATAGCCTTTATGATTCTGCTGCCTTAATGGAAGAGGATAGTAGCCAAGTTGAAGAAGTGGATCCCTTCGCTGATTTTGATCGATATTTAGTTCAAACAGGTGAGACCCTTTCTACTATCGCGGGAAAGATTGGTGTGAGCATTGATAGCTTGAAAATTTGGAATGCTTTAGTGTCAGACCGTTTAAAAATTGGACAGAAACTATTCTATAAACCTTCTGATGAAGTGGAAGCCACAGCAATCAACGAACCGAAGAAGAGAGTTCGTTCACAGATTGATGAGAATGGTTTTGAGCGATTGTATGAGGAGGGTGTAGCTTCTGTGATACAATCGATGAAAACTTCACGCTACTTAGCTCTCCATCGCAGCCTACCTATAGGCACAAACCTAGAAGTACGGAATTTGATGAATAATCAAATTGTGCATGTGAAAGTAGTAGGACGACTTCCAAACACGGGCTTAAACAAAAATTTGTTGCTTAGATTGTCTCAACCTGCCTTCGATCAGCTGGGCATTCTTGATTCAAAGTCTCGAGTAGAAGTTTCCTACAACAAGCAGTGAATAGAGAAGAGCTTAAGTCTTTCCTTGATGCAAAGGTCAAAGAGTATAATCGAGCGGATTTTATCACAAATGATCCAGTAAGTATTCCCCATGAATACACAAAAAAACAGGACATAGAAATTGCTGGACTCATGGCGGCCGTATTTGCCTGGGGTCAACGGAAAACCATCATCAACAAGAGCCGTGAATTCTTAACGCTGATGGATCATGCACCACATGAATTTGTGCTCACTCACTCGGAGAAGGATTTGAAGTCTTTTTTAGATTTTAAACATCGTACGTTCAATAGTGTAGACGCACTTTATTTTGTCCATTTCTTCCGGTGGTTTTATCGGCAGCATGAGTCGCTCGAAGAAGCTTTTGTTGGCAGCTTAGATGCGGACGCCCATATGGAAGCGCGTTTAACCAATTTTTTTAATCTATTTTTTTCCTTGCCAGATCATCCTGAAAGAACCTACAAGCACATTCCTAATCCATCAAGAAAGTCAGCCTGTAAGCGTATCAATATGTTTTTACGTTGGATGGTTCGAAAGGACGAGGCAGGAGTAGATTTCGGGATTTGGAAGACCATGAGCCCTCACCAACTGATTTGCCCATGTGATCTTCATGTGGATCGGGTAGCAAGAAAACTTGGTTTAATACGGCGCAAACAAACGGATTGGCAAACAGCCATTGAACTTACTGAGAACCTAAGGAAGTTAGACCACAATGATCCTGTCAAATATGATTTTGCCCTATTCGGACTGGGAGTGGAGGAGAAGTTTTGAGCCTTTGGCATAACATATGATCCAACCTTCATTATTTCAACCTGAAGCTACTGGAGAATCGTATGAACATTATGGCTAAATTGATTACGCTAACACTGTTTTTTATGTCTTGCTTGGCTGGCGAAGGTCAGTACCCAGCTCATGAGGTAAAAGAAGATTTGACTTACCTCCAATCTCAACTAGAAACTTATCATCCAGGATTTTATAGATACACTTCGAAAATGGAAATGGCTGACGCTTTTGAAAAAGCTATCGCGAATGGTGGAATGAGTGACTTGGGACTCTATGCAAATGTAAAATTCTTACTTGGTAAGATTGGATGTGGTCACACCCGCGCGCAAATGTCGGATCGGATGGGTCGAGATATTGAGTTAAATCAAGTCTTTATGCCTTTGACGGTCAAGTTAATAGGAGAAAAGGTATTTATTGATAAAACGTTGGACAGTCAACTTCAGTCGGGCCAGGAAATCATCTCAATCAATGGAGTTTCAATTCAGGATATAAAGAAGAAAATAGGCAATTACATTCCTTCAGATGGATTCATAGAAACTGGTAAACTTCGGATGGCAGAATTACTGTTTGATGGATATTATCAATTGTATGTAGACCCAACAGCTAGGTCTTACGAACTAAAGGTAAAAAATGAGCTTGATGAAGAAACAGTGTTTACTGTTGGTGGTGTTCCTAATGATCAGATTGAAGGAATTCGAAAGCAATACAAAGGTGATTTACTGTCCCTTGAATATTCTGGGGATTTTGCCTACATGCGGATAAAAACTTTTGGCTCTCAGTCGCTCCAGCGAGATGGATATGACTATAAGAAATTTTTAAAAACCAGCTTTAAAGAATTAAAAAATAAAGAGACTGCCAATTTAATCCTTGACCTCCGCGGAAATGGAGGAGGTAGGGACAATTATGGAGCCTTATTGGTTTCGTACCTGGCGAAGGATTCATATGGATATTTTGATAACATTCAGGTGACGGAAAACTATCCCGGAAGATCGACCAAAGTAGGAAACACCTATTTTATGACTAGTCATGAAGGTCTTTCTGTCTGGCAGCCTCAGAAAGATAGATTTAATGGGGATGTTTACGTTTTGATTGATGGATTTAGTTTCTCCACCTGTGCAGATGTAGCGACTGTTCTCCATCATCATGGTTGGGCTACCTTTTTAGGGGAAGAGACCGGCGGAGGGTATGATGGAAATACCAGTGGTAGGTCCAAATCAATCATTTTACCGAATTCAAAGATTTCCGTAAGCATTCCCATGTGGATGTATACAACGGCCAACGTAGGTCATGCATATATGGGAAGAGGAGTTATTCCCGACTACCCTGTTTTTACAAGTTGGGAGGAATACGTCTCCGGTGTAGATGCAGTCTTGGAAAAAGCAAAATCTCTTATAGATTCAAAGTAGTTAACCCCAGTTTGCAGGATCATCTCGCCATTCCTTAAGTGTCTTTAGGACGTCATTTTCAAACATGCGCTCATCCTGGGCATGCTCCAGAAGGTGGTTGTAGTCGCTGAGTACGACTAGGTCCACGCCTTTCTCCTTAAAATTGTTTTCTGAGACAGGGAAGCCGTAGGTGAAAATTGCAACCATGCCTACAACGTCAGCCCCTGCTTCTACCAATGCGTCTGCAGCCGCCAGAGAGCTACCACCTGTAGAGACTAGATCCTCTACTAAAAGCACTCGTTGACCCTTTTCAATCCTGCCTTCGATCATGTTTTGGAGACCATGTCCTTTTGATTTTGACCGTACGTATATAAAAGGCAGCCCCAGTTCTTCAGCCACCAAAGCCCCCTGAGGGATTCCTGCGGTAGCCACTCCTGCAATCACATCGATTCCATTGAATGAATTTGAAATCGCCAGTCCCAGTGCTGTTTTGATCTTAGAACGTACGTCCGGATAGGAAAGACTCAGCCTATTATCGCAATAGATGGGAGATTTCCAGCCAGAGGCCCATGTGAAGGGATCTTTCGGGCTTAGCTTAATTGCTTCAATTTTTAATAAATCTGCGGCTACTTCAGCGGCAAGTTTGGGATTGTAGATTTTGATGCTCATTGAATGCAAAAATAAAACGCAAGTATTACTCATCAATAATATGTATGCCTTGTTTGATTTTTATTTTATCACTTAATTGCTAGTTCAAACCCATCGATGAAGATTTTTATTAACGATATCCCTGTCTACATACTCTCAGAGAAAAAGATAAACATGAATCGTGCCTATGGTTTAGTCGTGCGTGAGTTTGAGGATATTGTGCCTGAGGTGCTAGCAGATGACGTACTCATCATGAATGCTTCCTTTGATCAGATAGATAGTTTACTTAGACTGATGACAGATAAGAAATTGAAGAAGGTTCATTCGATTTTTATCTCTTCACGAGAGAAGAGGGATTTAATTAATTATTTGAAGGGCAAATTCAAGGTCGTAGAAGCAGCCGGAGGAGTTGTGGAAAAGAAAGGAAAACTTTTAATGATTTATAGGCGCAAGGTATGGGATATACCCAAAGGTAAGTTGGATAAGGGGGAGACAATTGAAGAATGCGCAGTTCGGGAAGTAGAAGAAGAAACAGGCGTTAAAGTTCAGATTGACTGGAAGGTTGATGCTGTATGGCATACATACACGAACAAGAAAAAATATATTCTCAAGAAAACTCACTGGTATGCGATGCGGTGTGTTGACGATCGGAAAATGTCACCTCAAAAAGAAGAAGGAATTAAAAAAGTTGAATGGATGGGGTTAGAGGAAGTGCGCAAGGCTTTGCATGATTCATATCGTTCCATCCGATATGTAATGCAGGAATACACTAAAAAGATTGGAGAGGCTTAGTAAGCCACCATTTCTGCAATATTTAATTCCACTTCTTTCACTTCTGTAGCTTCAGAAACAAAAATTTCACCTTCCCTACGATAGTCTTCCCTTTTGAGTATCCATCCATTAATTCCCGTGCAGGGAAAGAGGGTACTTTGGTAGTTAAAGAGTTTTACAAACTGATCATAATTGGAATTTCTAATCTCTTTGGTTACCCAAATGGTTGAAATGGTACTATCTGTTCGGATATCTATCAATTTCCACAACTGGCACTTATAATCAAGAATATCTTCGTATTCATCTATTGCTTTAATTTCCAATGTTAATAGATTCGGCTCTTGCGATATAGGGATTTTATCAACTTTACCAGAATGATTGATATTGGTTCGAATCATCTTGTTGGCATCAGCATAAAGGGTTCCTAAGTCAAGTAGCGGTGCCTTTACTACGTATCCAGCGTACTTGAAAAGATGTTCCTTGATCCAATAATTCATTGTGGACGATGCTATTGTATCTCCACTTTCCAAAACACTATAGCTACGATAGGATAAGCTGCCTTCAAAGTTTTGACAAAAGACACTCGATGGGAGAGATAAGGAAGTCGCTATCAGAAATAGTGCAAATAGGTTATACTTCATAGGGTAGAAATGGATTAACATCTCCACCATAACGGTGAACTTCGCGAATTATGCTTGAGCTTATTGGGGCAAGTTCAGGCGAGGTAATCAGGAAGATTGTTTCCAGGTCACTATTCAATGAGCGGTTGATTTGAGAAATGCTATTCTCATATTCAAAATCGGTCGTATTTCGCAATCCTCGAATCAAATATTTAGCATCATATTTTTTTGCTAAAAAGGCAGTGAGTTCGTCGTATACTTCTATTTCAACTCTCCTTTCATCAGCAAAAGCCTCTCTGATCTTACCGACCATCCAATCCAATTCGAAGTACCGTTTATTCTTTGTACTATTATGTCCTATAGCAATAATTACACGATCAAATAGATCCAAACTTCTCATTACTATATCAAAATGACCTTTCGTAAAAGGGTCAAATGAACCAGGAAAAATGGCTGTTTTCATAGCTACAGGTTATTGTGATTAAACACAAAGATACCCACTCAATACATCAAAGTATTGGTGATCTTCTACTTCATCGTAGAGGTAGCTAAACTTCAAGAATGACGGCTTAGAGCCGAAAGAAATATTTCGGATGTACTTCTTTAGAAGGGTCATTTCCGCAGAACTTGGCTTTATGAAGCCCCAAATGAATACATGACTTTCCTTACCGTTCATTTTGAGCTCATTGAAAACCAGCATGATGTACTTGAGGTAATCTTCTTTTTTGCGAGCTGCAAACTGATTGTAGTATAGAAGTTTCTTGCCTTCGGTTGCTACTAAATGAAGAATTCCTCTGTCAACGAAGGCGTACATGCTTTTTTGATCAATGTGATCAGCATGCTTCATGAATCCTTCAATAAGCGCACTTCCTTGATGGATAATGTGTACCTTTTTTTTCTTGTATATGGATTCAATCCATCTGCACAGCTTTGTTTCGGCAGCAAATACATTGACCGAATCAGTTGCTATTTGCTTGTAATAATTAACCTCTTCAAATGCTGTTTTGATTTCGCTATTTAAAGCCAGGTAGTCTGCTGCAGCTTCCTGAACAAACATGTTGGCTGGAACAAGTGAAAACTTGTGCGACTTGAGACATAGCTTCACATCTTTCCAAAATCCGGCTGTCAAATATTCATGATTGTCAAGAATTTCCTTGATGAGCCTGAGTCGGCCATTCACGGTTTTAATTCCTTCGAGGCGGTAGTCTTCAAGACCCATGACCACATTATCTTGAGAGTCTACGACAGCAAACTGCAAATCGTAAATCCCAACCTGCATGATAAGCGAGTAATGGTCAAGTTCATCAATGGTAAACTTGGTATCCTTTACTCGCTTAATCAGCTTATAGGTCGATGTGTCTTGTGCAATCAAAATATTTATTCCCAGTTACCCGCTGTAGTCACGCTTGTTCGTGATCCAAATCTCAACGGCTTTCTGGTGTTGTATTCGCTATCTTCATCTCTGCTTGGATCTACCGGTCTAGGGTTCTTCACTTCAATCGCATTTACCAAAAGTCCAGCTTTCAGGATTTTGTCTGCCCAAACGTCAAACTTTACCTGTGTGCCTGGAACATAAGGCAGAGATGTTAAATCAAATCTTGGCCACTTATTATTCCCAAATAGTGAGTCAATTACAGATCTAGTACCCAATGTGTCTATTTCAACATAGATACTATCTTTTCCATACGGTTGAGGAATAATCGTTTCGCTTCGTTCAACCAGGTAAAAATTACCTGAATCGATAAAGGAGAGAAGTTTATCCCAATCACTTGTGTACTGTCCATTCACAGTCATGTAGGCGATTTCCGCTTCACGGATCATTTTCAGTTGTTCAATGATTCTGGCTTCTGCGTTTTCAATTCGCTTCGCTTCCTCAATGGACGATTTGATACTATATACTAAAAAAAAGGCCAGTGACACCCACACTACGAGCATGACCACAGAAACAATCTTCGTTTTACTCATTGCTAAATTTCTTTTTCGCTAGGTTTTTGCAATTATAAATATTTAATAGTGATTCTTGAAGCACTAGAACTATTAATGCTTAAAAGTAAACAAACCCCTAAGATCGGTAATTTTATCTGCTGTGCCAGTGGTATTAAAAATATTATGAATGGTGCCTTTTTGTAACAGGGAAATTTCTTCCATCGAAAAAAACTTTGCCTCTGTTAAGATTTGTGCGTTTGGCGCCAATTCAGGATCTGATCCTAGTCTGAGGGTTCCTGAGATGCGTTTTACCTCGAAAAACAACTCGATGGCATGGTAAGGGTTTCCTATGAATTCATTGGTGAATAAGTATTCTCCCACCTCAACTTCAAGATTGGTTTCCTCTAAAAACTCCCTTTTTAATGTTTCTGCTACTGTTTTACCGAATTCTACACCACCACCAGGAGGTGACCACAGATGACCTGCAGATCCCAGATTTTCGTGCCTCAGGAGTAGGGTTTTATCATTTTCCATTAAAATACCGACTGCTCGCACTCGTATTTTGCCTTCAAATGGATTTTCTGCTCGATTTTTGTTTAACATTTGAAACGGATGTTCGTTAACTTTGAATTCGAAAGAAACTACAATAAAATAAAATTAGATATGAAATATTTAGCGTCTTTGCTTTTAGTAGGTTTATCGTTTTTTGCTACTGCACAAGAAGAGGAACCCATGACAGGTCCTAAGATTTCGTTTACGGAGAAATCATTCGATTTTGGTGAAATTACACAAGGAGAGAAGGTTGAGCATGTTTTCACTTTCGAAAACAGCGGCAATGAACCATTAATTTTATCAGATGTACGGACCACCTGCGGTTGTACTGCCCCAGAGTGGCCAAGAGAAGCAATAGCTCCGGGAAAAACAGGCAAATTGAAGGTTGTATTCAATAGTTCAGGAAAAATGGGAATGCAGAATAAGGTGATTACGGTAATGTCAAACGCTGTAAATAACCCAGAGCGTGTGAAGATTGTGACGAATGTAATGGCTGCTGATCCAAACAATTAATGATTCCTTGCGCCAAAAATGGCGCTTCCTATTCTGATCATGCTACTTCCCTCTTGAATAGCGATTGGATAATCGCTGCTCATTCCCATGGAGAGTGTATTGATTTTTACATTGTCATGATCAGAATGCTTTTTTTCTTCAAAAAGTAGGTTCAGTCCATTAAATTCTTTTCTCACCTGAGCCTCATCATTGGTATTGGTTGCCATACCCATCAGGCCTACGATGCGCACATTGGACAGTTTGGTTAGCTCTTCTCCATGAAGTATTTCATTCAGCTCCTGCTTATCTAGGCCAAATTTGGTTTCTTCTTCCGCTATGTGAACCTGCAGTAGGCAATCAATCACACGTTCTGCCTTTTTGCCTTGCTTATCAATTTCTCTTAATAGTTTGAGAGAATCCACTCCGTGTATCAGATGGACAAACGGTGCGATATACTTGACTTTGTTTCGCTGGAGGTGACCAATCATGTGCCAGCGAATATCTTTTGGAAGTTGATCTGCCTTCTGCGTCAACTCCTGAACTTTATTCTCACCAAAATCCAGGTGACCGGTCTCATAGGCCTCTAGAATAGCTGAATGAGGCTTGGTTTTGCTAACCGCAACCAAAGTGCAGTTTTCTGGTAAAGTTTCCTTTAAATCTTTTAGTTGACTTGATATTTCGCTCATTATTGTCTCTTTTACATCTCTTAATTTGAAAACTCAAGAATAAGTTTCAATTGATTGAATGGCAATTTTAGGGACATTACTCAAGAAGGGAATCATGTTGCGAGAAAGTTTAGAGCAACTCTATACTTCCCCACTTGATTTGCAGAAGCAGGAGTTGAGAAATTTACTTATTCAATGTCAGTCCACGAAGTTTGGTCAATTTCATTCATTTAATGCAATCCTTAACTCATTCAAAAAAGGAAAGGATGAGTTTTACAAAAGCTTCACAGCAAATGTGCCCATACACGACTATGATAAGATCTATGAAGATTGGTGGCACTT
The DNA here is from genome assembly GCF_039940915.1 of Ekhidna sp. Classification (GTDB taxonomy): domain Bacteria; phylum Bacteroidota; class Bacteroidia; order Cytophagales; family Cyclobacteriaceae; genus Ekhidna. The sequence goes on along the minus strand of NZ_JBDVFO010000002.1, from coordinate 1,175,045 downwards.
AGCTAAAGCTGGCCAAAGGGATATCTGCTGGCCAGGAAAAATTAAATATTTTGCCTTAAGCTCTGGAACTTCTGGAGCTTCTTCGAAATATATTCCAATCACTCGTGAGATGGTTAAGTCCATTAGAAAGACTTCAATGAGGCAGATTCTGACGATGAGTAAATATGACCTGCCGGCATCATTATTTTCGAAAGGAATTTTAATGCTGGGAGGAAGTACAAATCTTAAAAAGAGCGGACACTACTTTGAGGGAGATTTAAGTGGTATTACAGCCGCACAAATTCCTTTTTGGTTTCAGCATTTCTATAAACCAGGAAAGAAAATCGCTAAGACGGAAGATTGGCATTCGAAATTAGAGGAGATTGTAAAGAAAGCACCGGATTGGGATATTGGAATCATTGTTGGCGTTCCAGCCTGGCTTCAAATTCTAATGGAGAGGGTAATAGAGAAATACCAGTTGAATACAATCCATGATATCTGGCCTAATCTTCAGATTTTTGTTCATGGCGGAGTTTCTTTTGAGCCCTACAAACGAGGGTTTGAAAAACTTCTCAGTCGTCCCTTGACTTATATGGAGACGTACCTTGCTTCTGAAGGATTCATTGCTTTTCAGGCATATCCCAACAAACGATCCATGCGTTTGGTACTCAACAATGGGATTTTCTACGAATTTGTCCCATTCATAGAGGCTAATTTTGATGTTGATGGCAAATTGAAAGATGGTGCTAAAACGTTGAAAATAGATGAGATTGAGGAGAATAAGGAATACGCACTGCTGATTACCACAAATGCTGGTGCATGGAGGTATATGATAGGGGATGTGATAAAATTCACGTCCGTGGATGAGAATGAGATCGTAATCACTGGACGCACAAAACTTTTCATGAGTTTGTGTGGTGAACACCTCAGTTTGGATAATATGAATAAAGCAATAGAGCTGGTTGAGGAAGAACTGAAAATTGATGTCAGAGAGTTTACATTGCTGGGAGACAGATCTGATAGTTTGTTTGCGCATCACTGGTACATAGGTACAGATGATGAAGTAGACGAAAATCAATTGGGGGAAAGAATAGATCATCACTTAAAGACCTTAAATGACGACTATAAAGTAGAGCGCGGTTCGGCATTGAAAGAGGTTCGATTGAGCACTTTATCTACCAAGACCTTTTATCAGTGGATGGAGTCTCAAGGTAAGGTGGGAAGTCAAAATAAATTTCCTCGTGTACTTAAGAAAGAAAAAGCCCAACTTTGGAGAAATTTTCTAAACGAACTAAATAGAGAAGTTAGCTAGATGCCCCCAATCATTAATGGTCTGATTTTCGGCCTAATCTTCCTTTTTGCCATTGGACCGGCATTTTTTGCTCTCATCCAAACAAGTATTCAGCAAGGTTTGAAGAAAGCTATCTTCCTCGCTGTTGGTATTTCTATTAGTGATGTTTTTTATGTAGTGGTTGTCCTTTTTGGAATGACTAAGGCGCTAGAAACGGATGATTTCAAGTTTTGGATGGGGATTTTTGGAGCTATTATGCTTGGCGCTTATGGGTTGTATTCATGGTTTAAGACCCCTAAAATCGAAAACGAGAAGGCTCTATTAAATGACTCCAACTATGCTAAGCAGTTTGCAAAAGGACTGTTGTTGAATGGGTTGAACCCTTTTATTATAGTATCATGGGCGACCTGGGTAAGTGCTATTGCGATCAACTTTGAGTATGGATTTAGTCAGCAGGTTCAATTTTTTGGAGGTATGCTCATTACCATTTTTAGCATGGATGTGGCTAAGGCCTTTGTTGCCCACAGATTGAAGCATCTAATAACTGTCAGGTTTGTCCGAAACATGAATAGGACAGTGGCCATTATCCTTGTGTTGTTCACTTTTCAGATACTATATTTTCTCCTGAATAACTACGCATAAAAAAACGTGCTCCGGAGCTGGAACACGTTTCAATCTTAAAAACCTAACCTAATTTTTTAGCTTTTACTGAATAGTAAAACCAAATACTTTTTCTTCAGATTTGGTATTTACTACTAAAGTGTAAGTCCCTTCATTCAGATTTGTGATTTTTGATAAATCGACTTTTACACCATTGATTTCTTTTACTTCCTCGTTGAGGTAAATCTTGATTTCTTGCTTTCTTGGATTTGACAACCAGACTTTGGTTCCTTTGGTGAATACAGGTTGGCCGCTTTCCACACTCACTGCCTTTTTGCTGAATTCAATGGCAACATCTGAGGGCTGTTTTATACTGCTGTAGGAAACAACGAAATTGAAAGAAAAAACCGAGAGGAGAATTGACACAAATTTTATCATAGCTGCTTTTCTTTATTCTATACAACACAAAAAACGAAAAAAACCCTGATTTCGTATCAGAGTTTTAGTTAAGTAGTCTTAAATACTAGTTGAAAAGCGGAAATATGTCGTTTAGGCCTTCAAGTCTCTTTTATTGAGAAACCAGGTGATGAAGAGCATGAAAAGTGCACCCCAACCAACGGCAATCAACCATTCATACCAGAATATGTGATCTTTTATTTCCTGAAATAAATAGCGTGCAAATGGACTTTCGTAAACTTTGCCACAGAGCTTTTCGATGGAATAGATGGGGAAGAATTTCACGAAGCTGGCTGTGTAATCCCTTACAACGGGTGCAAACTCTAAAATGGAAGTCACAATGGGTTCAAAAACAAGACTGTAAAGCATCGTAATAACTATTGCAAAACCTGCCTTTTTGATCACCATTGCTAAGCTGAATGCGAAGAGGCAGAAGACAACAAGCTGTAGGAAATAAGCCAATAGGAATTCAAGGTCTGTAAAAATGTATTTTAAGTCGGTTACGTGCGAGTACATTAAACCAGCCAGCAAGCCTGACACAAAAAGTACGAGTGTGCAAACTCCTGCCAAAAAAAGGATTAGTGATAGCTTGGATAGCAAGAATTCACGCTTGCTAATGCCATCTATGATGTTTTGTCTAAGTGTATTGTATGATAGCTCATTATTAACCGAGACTATGACAATAAAGGAAATGAGTACTTTAACAAAAGAGGCTAGCCATACCGAGTTTTGCCAAATGTCTGGAAAATCGTAGATGGGAATTATTGTGGGATCAATTCCATCAAAATCTGCCCCTTTGCTCTTGAGCCACTCCAAAAAGAACATGCCTCCATTGGTGATTATCAGCTGTGAAATTAAATAGAGACCAAACAGAATCCAGAAAACCCTGTAGTGCTTTAGTTTTAACCATTCAAGTGTAAAAGCTCTAATCATTTTCCTTTAAGATTTTTAAGAATTCCTGTTCGAGTGATTTGGATTGTGGAACCAGTTTTTTCAATAAAACCCCCTGGTCGAAGCAAAATTTGTTTAAATCTGCTGAGGATTGTCCCTCAGCCAGGTAAGCAATAAGGGATCCGTTCCGATTCTCTACTTTTTCTAAGCCTGAGTACTTTTCAATGGTTCCGGAGAGCAGGTCCAAATCCGAAGCTGAAATTTCAACGGCATTTGTTTCGCCCAATATATCATGGACGGAACCTTCGTGAAGCTTTACACCCTTTCTTAGGATGCAAAAATCAGTGCATACTTTCTGAACTTCATCGAGTAGATGACTCGCCATAATGATGGTTTTGCCTTGAGCGGCAATATCCCGGATGAGCTGTCTTACTTCTGCAATTCCTTCTGGATCTAAGCCGTTTGTAGGCTCATCCAACATTAATACGGGTGGATCTGATAGGAGTGCAGCAGCTAATGATAGGCGTTGCATCATTCCTAAACTAAAAGCTTTGAACTTGTCATTTCTTCTTTCATAGAGATTGACTTGCTTTAGAATGTCATCTATTTTGTTGGTGCCACATTTTTTGATGTGAGCAACTATTCTTAGGTTTTGTTTGGCAGTCAAGTAACTGTAAAAACAAGGAGTTTCTAATATGGAGCCGATCTTCTGTCTTGCCCCGACATTATTTACTCCATCAAACCATTCAAAGCCACCACTGGTAGGAGCCACTACCTCGAGTATCATCCCCAAGGTGGTAGTTTTGCCACTGCCATTTGGTCCAAGTATTCCATAGACCTGTCCTTGTTCTATGGTTAAATCTAGCTGGCTTACGGCTGTAAGCTTACCAAATTTCTTAGTGAGTTTATTAATCTTTAATACGCTCATTTGAAGTTGAATTGGTCAGTGAGTAATGGTAACATATCCGATTTTTGGAAACTCTGAAGCAGGGTAGGTATTTTTCCGAATGGGATGTTGCCACGCAAGTAAAAAGCAATCAGATTCCCTTCAGCAGCTGCAATACCCACATACTCTTCTTCTTTTCCAATGATCCGCATTTCTTGAAGTCCCAGCACTGTGATGTACTCTTCAAACCCCTCTTTTTCGTATGCTTGTAGCATATCCTTGTAACTTTTAGAAACCGCAGTTGCAGAATCCAGGGTATAGATCAATACCTTTTCAATATCATTAACCATTTCATTGAAGCTCGGATCCTGAGAGAGGTTGATCATTCGAAGAGTGCTTGGATACATGCAGATGGGATTCATCCACCTGGTGGGTCTGCGAGGCTCAGCAAAATCCTTGATGATCGATTCTTGAGCAACGGAGGTTAAAATAAATAGTGCGAATAGAACAGACAGTAGGTATTTCTTCATTAAGCGATTTTTTAGTAAATGAGCAAGCACAAGAGAAACTTATGCCTGCCCAAGGTCAACTAACTTATTTTAATCTTTTGAAGTATCAATGTTTTCTAAATATTGCAGTTGATTGATTCGCATAAGGCTAGCCAGTTTGGAGATTTGCTTTAGATCAATTTCTCCATATAGACTTACCATTGCGAATTTCTCTTTGCCTCCTGCAACAAGAATCAATTCTTCAATTATTCCACCCTTTTCACGGATGGATATTTTTACATTTTCTTCGGCGTCTCTTACAGTCATTAGTTCTTCAAACCCAGCCTTGTCTACATCAGCAACAGCACCATCATACAATGATTTTGGATTAGAGACTTTCTCACTTGCCACTACTTTCATGCCTTTGAGTTTGCTGGTGATGTCGTAAAATAACTTTTCATCATCTTCATTGCCTTCCATTTCTGCAAACAGCGAGAACATTTTGCTGCTAACTGAAACTTTTGTGAATGTTTCATCACCTTCATACTTATCCATGTATTTGCTAACCACTTCTTGGCTAAACGCCGTTCCGGCTATGGATAAAATCATTACTATTAATACAATCTTTTTCATCGTTTTATTTTTTAAGGTCTTAAAATCGAGGTTTTGGTTTTCTTCATTAGAAGGACTTTAGGACTCTTCCTGTAGTTCTTCTTTGGCTTTATTGATCTTCGTAAGCTCCATTGTATGGTTCTGTCCCTGATTTAACTCAGATCCTATCATCATTAAAGCGTCACGTGTAGCTTGGAATGCTTTCTCGGGATCATCTATTGCGAATGGATCTTTCTTTGCATCATTGAATACCAACGCTGCTGTTACCACACCAATCGTAATAGTTGCTGCCGCAGACAGCCAAGCTTTTTTTCTGCTGGTCACTTTTGATCCTTCATACTTCTGCGACTTCTGCTTTGTTAGAAATCGGAAGTAGTGACTTTCATTGTTGAGAGCCGGATTAGATTTGAAATGTGATTTTATCACTTTCTCTTCTTCCAGACTGGTCTCACCATTCCAGTACTTTTCCAGTAGCTTATCAATTTGCGATCCCATATGCGTCTATTTTTTGCATGGCTTCTTTCACTTTTTTTCGGGCTCTGTGAATATTGACTTTTACATCACTTTCACTGATTCCGCATGTTTCAGCTATATCCTGATAGCTCATGTCTTCCACCTCGCGAAGATGGAAAACCTCCTGCTGCTTGGCCGGTAGCTTCTTGAGCACTTCTTTCATCAATGACATGAAGTCGTCAGTGATGGCTTGCTCTTCAACCGAACTTGAATATCTCATATTTACCACTTTTTCGTCCAGGTCTGCATACCGATTTCTTCGCAAGATTTCGATGCATCTGTTTCGGACAATGCGAAAAGCCCACGCGTTGACTTTTTCTACTTTGTCCAGGTCCTTACGAATACTCCAAATTTTCGTGAGGCAGTCCTGTACAACATCTCTTGCAGTCTCTGGTTCATGTACAATCGATAACGCGTACCGATACATGCCGTCAGAGGCTGGGAGTATGTGCTTATGGTATAGGTTTTGTGACATTCAGCTAGATGATGTAGCGGCTGAATGAAAAGTTACAGATTAGTTTAAACTATTTATTAGTCAGTCAGCACATTTGTTACAAATGTGGACTTGGACAGGAGCCAGAGCAATAAGAATACGGCTGCCCACTTGAGATAAACATAGTAAAAGTCATTCGTATCTTTGTAGCGGGTTTCTTTGATTTCTGCTTTTTCAAGTCGATCAATCTCATCAAAAACCTGTACCAAGGCTTCTTTGTCTGAAACTCGATAGAACTTACCATTTCCAATTTTGGCAATTTCACGGAGGGTAGATTCGTCAAAGGTATTTTCCACCAACCTAGGCCTGCCAAAAAAGTCTGTCCCGAAAGGAACTTTCCCATCTTTCCCGATGGCAATCACATACATTTTGATGTTGTAAGCATTGGCCAAATTTGCGGCAGTGATGGGATCGACATTACCGGCAGTATTGTCCCCATCACTCAGTAAAATCATGACTTTTGATTCCGATTCGGACTCACGCAGAAAGTTGATTCCAGAGGTGACCGCATTTCCAATGGCTGTTCCTCTACTTTCAATCTTATCAAAATCAATGTCCTCAATCAACTCGTAAAGCAAACCATAGTCGGTTGTTAACGGACAGGAGGGCAATGCATCTCCGGAAAAAATCACCAACCCAATGCGATCTTGAAACCTTCCAGCAACAAAATTTCTTGCTACCTCTTTTGCAGCTTCTAATCTGTTTGGTAGAAAATCCATGATCTGCATAGACTCTGAAATGTCAATATTCAGCACTATGTCGATTCCTTCACTCCACTGCTCTATTTGTTCGTTGGTCGTTTGAGGGCGTGCCAAGCTGGTCATAATGAGTAACAAGCTGAGAACAAAAAAGACCGGGGGAATGAATCTGAGGTAAGTGATAGGATCACTTTTTAAATCTTTTTTTGTCAAGGCTACGGGCAGCTTCTGACTAAACTGATTGATGATGAGCCATCGCAGAATGAAAATCAATGGTATGGCCAACATTGCATAGAACCATAGCGGATTGGCCCAATCGAAACTTTGAAATTTTGAAGGGCTAAACCATTCAAATGAAAACCAGCTAGCTGTCTTATTTTCCATCTTTGATTTCCTCTATTTTCTTAGCATAACGATGCTGTGTGAAGTCTTCAATTTGTTGAAAGTCCTGGAACACGTTTTCCTGCACTCGTTTTCCATACACCACGCGATCCACAGATTTTAAAGGTTCCTCCAATTCTTGAGTGAAATCTTGACGCAGGATTTCCTTTGTTGTAAATACAGAAAAAGGAATTTTGTCTAATCGCTGTTGATACCTTTTCCAGAGTACCAGCGCTTTTTCAGCCAAATCTGGATCAGGATCAACGCTCAGTCTTTTGATGTATCCGCTGAATACCTCAGAGAATTGTTCATATTGTCCACGTAGCCTTCTCAACTTGAACCATTTAATGATTCGTTTACCAAAAATGAGAAGGAGCACGATGGTCAAAATGATCACCCCTCCTAATATGTAATACATCAGTGGATAGTTGAATTCAGTATCCACCAGTTGATAGTCCAGGTTTGTTTTTAGTGTGGTAGTATCAGTAACCACAGGAGCCAATTCTGTCAAAAATATGGAGTCCAGCGAAGTTTCGATGATGGTGGAATCACCACCCGTAAGTATCGTGGCTGGTAGTTTTAGATACTGAACCTTGTCAATCTCGAATGATTGTAGTGTATAAATGGTACTATCGTAGGCCAGATTGTTTCTGATTTCGGTTGGAAAAAACTTTTTTCCACTTATTTCGAATGGAGTGAAAGCATAAAGGCTATCCGGAAATACCATCTCTTGAGAAGGTGGGTAAGTTGCAGATATCCAAAAATTCACATTTTGGCCAATAACCAGACTATCCTCTAGAAATCCACCTCTCACAGCAACCTCTTGTGCGCTTAAGTTTACTGAGCACACAAAAGCAATTAGCGCTAACCAATTTTTACTTCGTCCTTCTTGCATTGCTTCTGTTTCTGTGTCTAAATAGTTTGATTAGTTTAGGTACATAATCGTCCTCAGTACCAATGGAAACATAGTTGACATCATTTCGCTTACAAAAGTTTTCCAGCGAATCTTTGTTTTTCCCATGTGTCTTTTCAACAGCATTTTTAAATTCTTTTGAAGAGGTATTTAACCACACAGTTTTACCCGATTCTTTTTCGTAAAGTGGAACGATACCGAGATGTGGGACAGCAGATTCTCGCTTATCAGAAATATGGACAACTACAAGGTCATGTTTTCTCGCAAGGCCACGCATTGAATGCGTGAAATTTTCATCAATGAAATCTGATATAATGAAAACGATTGTTTTTTTATTGAGAAGATTTAATGTGTATTTGATGCCTTCATCCAAATTGGTTTTTCTGGATTTTGGTTTTAGCGTAAACATGCGATTGATTATTTCATAGGCGTGTTTAACTGTTTTGCTTGGCTTCACATAATCTTCTACCTGATCGGAATAGCACAAAAGACCGACTTTACTTCCTTCACGAATTGCTGAAAGAGCTAAAAGGCCCGTCATTTCTTTGGCCAGATCAATTTTCTGTCGATTGTCCTTGCCAATCTCTTGTGATGCAGAAACATCTAAGAGAAAAAAAACAGTCTGTTCCTTTTCTTCAATGAATGTTTTCATGAATGTACCATGTCCTTTGGCGGTTACGCGCCAGTCAATGTTTCGAACATCATCCCCCCATTGGTAGGGGCGTACGTCATCAAATTCCAGACCGGATCCTTTAAAGATGGAATGGAAGTCTCCTTGCATTTGCGAATTAATCGCTTTTCTTATGCGTATTTCGTACCGTCTGAGCCTTTTAAGGATTTCCTTCATTTCAAGTTTTGTGCTTTATCAAGTTTGGCATTAATATGGCATTATTGATAATTGCTATGCATGTATGATCTTTGCTAATGATCAAACAACCTTTGACCTTCAAAATTATATTTTCACGAATTTAATGACTGATTTGAGAAACATTTTTTTAACCGCTCTTGTAATACTTTGTGCTTGTTCAACTTCTGACGTACCTGAAGATCTTTTGAGCAAGGAAAAAATGACGAAAGCGATGATTGAAATTCATCTGCTGGAAGCGAGAATCAGCAAGCTGACGATTGATCCACGCGATAGTGCACAAGCCGTCTATGATCATTATGAGAGGCTTTTGTTTAAGGATCTTGAAATTAACCAAGATCAGTATGAGCGGAGTTTTAATTATTATGTTGACAATGCCAATGAATTTCAAAAAATTTATAATGCTGTGGTAGATTCTTTGATGGCAAAAGAGAAATTGTATAGAAAGTGAAAGTATATCCACAGGATATCGAGCAAAATTTAGGTTTTGATCAGATAAGAACTCTATTAGCTGGGTTTTGTCAAAGTGTACGAGGCGAGCAACTTGCTAAAAAAGCTAAGCCAACTGAGAGTTATGATGTGTTGATGAAATGGCTAAGTCAAGCCAAAGAAATGATTCAGCTTAAGGGGAGCTCCGATGAGAAGGTTTCATTCGAATTCCCAGATATGGACGACTACCTTGTCCGAATAAAGGTTCCTGGATCTTTTCTCGACCCTCAAGACTTTCACGAATTGAAAAGGGGAGTAAAGACGCTTACTTCCTGGATTCATTTTTTTCAAAAAAAAGGAGATGACTTTCAAGAGTTATTTGCTTTATCAAGCAGCATAGCTATTGATCCCAATCTTTCCATTCATATTGATAAAGCCATAGACGATAGAGGAGAGGTTAAAGATTCTGCTTCTCGAGAACTCTCAGAAATAAGGTCAAAAATTGCTAAATCTGAGAGAGCGGTACGCTCAGCAATTCAGAAAATACTGAAAAAAGCAAAAGAGGATCAATTCACTGATGACGACAGTACGCTTACCGTTAGAGATGGACGTTTGGTCATTCCGCTAAAAGCAGAGCATAAAAAGAGAATCCAAGGATTTGTTCACGATGAGTCGGCTACTGGGCAAACAGTTTATTTAGAGCCTGGAGAAGTTTTAAACTTGAATAACGAAGTACGAGAATTAAAATATGCTGAAAAGCGTGAGGTAATTCGCATACTAATATCCTTATCTGATCATGTGCGCGCCAATCTTTCTGAACTTAAACGAGGAGCAGGGCTTTTGGAAAAGCTTGATTTTATCCATGCAAAAGCACTTTTAGCCGAATTGATTGGTGGAGTAATACCCGAAACGACCAATTCAACTCAATTTTCGTTGAAACACGCGTTTCATCCTCTATTGCTTCTTGCTCACCAAGAAAGCGGAAAGTCGGTGGTGCCATTGGATCTTACGCTAGACCATGAAAAACGTATTTTGATCATTTCGGGACCAAATGCAGGAGGGAAATCGGTCGCCTTAAAAACAGTAGGCTTGCTTCAGTATATGCTTCAAACAGGTCTTCCTGTCCCAGTCAAGGAGGAAAGTAAAATGGGTGTGTTCTCATCCATCTTTATTGATATTGGAGACACGCAATCCATCGAAGACGATCTCAGTACTTATAGTTCTCATTTGACTTCAATGAAGTACTTTCTTGAGCATACGGATAAGAAATCCATGTTCTTGATTGATGAATTTGGAAAGGGAACTGAACCTCAGTTTGGAGGAGCCATCGCGGAGTCTGTTCTCTCTGAATTGAACAAGAAGAAAGCTTTTGGAATAGTGACTACTCACTATCAAAACCTTAAGAAGGTGGGCGATGAGACAGCAGGTTTAATCAATGGTGCTATGAAGTATGATTTGGATGCTTTGGAGCCACTGTTTGAACTAGAGGTAGGAAAGCCGGGAAGCTCTTTTGCTTTTGAAATAGCTGGCAAAATTGGACTTCCGGCTGATATCATAACATCAGCGCGAAAGAAAATAGGAAGTTCCCATGTCGCATACGATCAGCTGCTCAATCAGCTGGAGAAGGAAAAAGCGCGCTTTGAGAAACTAACCAAGAAACTTGAGAAGGATCAATCTGATATTGTAAAGGTTCGCAAAGACTATGAAGATTTACGAAGCATGCTTGAGGAAGATAAGAAGCGGATCATCAAGGAAGCTAAGAAAGAAGCAAACCATATTCTGGAGAATGCGAATAAAGATGTAGAGCGAGTAATTCGCGAGATCAAGGAAAGCAAAGCGTCTAAGGAACGGACCAAAGCAGCCCGGCAGGAATTGGATAAGAAAAAATCCAAATTCAAAGAAAAGTCTGACACCTCTTCTAAGCCTAGTTTAAAAGTAGGCGATCCTGTTAGAGTGATGGGGCAGGAGACTACTGGGGTCATTCAAAAGATTAAAGGAAAGCAAGCAGAGGTGCTCTTTGGATCAATGAAGTCAATTGTTTCAACCGACAAACTGCAAAAAGCGAATGCTGATCCACTGGTCAGCTACCAAAAGAAAGTAAAGAAACTGGGGATTGACATAAGTCACAAGATGGCCAATTTTGAGCACGAAATTTCCATACGTGGCATGCGAGCAGATGAAGCAATGAATAAGGTTGAAACGTTCATAGATGAAGCTCTTTTAGTAGGAGTTGATGAAGTTCGGATTGTTCATGGTAAAGGGCATGGAGTTCTTCGTGAGATTGTGAGAAACGTAACTAAGGGACATACCAGCATTGCGAGTGTTGAGGACGAACATGCTGATAGAGGTGGAGCAGGTATATCTGTGATTAAACTACAATGAAGAAATTTAGTAGCAGCCAACTGGCCTTGAGAAATGGAAATGATCGGGAAGAGATTTGGATTGCTTACCAAGGGATCATTTATGATGTCACGGATTCCAAATTATGGAAAAACGGACAACATTATGAACATTGGGCTGGACAGGATTTGACTGAAGAATTGCAAGATGCTCCTCACGATACAAAAGTTTTTGAGAAATTACAGGTGATTGGACAGCTAACCAAATGAAGATTATCGAATCAGGAATAAAGAATGTACGGGCACATGAAAGTGTAAAAGTGGTGATGCCGAGCAACCTGTATGATTGCGAGCTGGCGGAAAATGTGTTTGTTGGTCCATTTGTTGAGATTCAGAAAAATGTACGAATAGGCGCCAGGACCAAGGTGCAATCTCATGCGTTCATTTGTGAGCTTGTTACGATAGGAGAAGATTGTTTCATCGGACATGGTGTTATGTTTATCAACGATCTGTTTTCATCTGGAGGGCCAGCAGGAGGTGATACTTCCAAATGGAAAAGAACATCCCTCGGAAACAATGTTTCCATAGGGTCAAATGCTACCGTATTGCCCGTCTCTATTTGTGATAATGTGGTGATCGGTGCGGGAACGGTTGTCACCAAGGACATCACCGAATCGGGAGTTTATGCTGGGAATCCTGCTAAGAAATTAAGAAGTTTATGAGCGTACCCTTTGTTGATTTAAAGGCTCAATATGAGTCCATTAAGGAAGATATTGATTCAGCTATTGCCAGAGTGATCAATGAGACCTCTTTTATTGGTGGAGCTATTGTCAAATCATTTGAATCTGACTTTGCGAAGTATGTTGGCATCAACCATTGTATAGGAGTGGCCAATGGTACAGATGCAATTGAAATTGCTTTGAAGTCACTTGGTATTGGAGAGGGGGATGAAGTCATTGTTCCTGCCCTTACATGGATGAGTACAGCGGGAGCAGTGAATGGCGTGGGAGCAGAGCCGGTTTTTGTAGATGTGCTGGAGGATGAGCGAACAATCGATCCTGCATTGATTGAAAAAAAAATCACAGCGAAAACCAAAGCTATCATTCCTGTTCACCTTTATGGTCTTCCCTCCAGAATAGAGAAAATTATGCAAATAGCTCGTAAGAATGAGCTATTTGTAATAGAAGATTGCGCTCAAGCTCATGGTGCAGAAATTGATGGTAAGAGCGTAGGTACTTTTGGTGATATTGCTACTTTTTCCTTTTATCCTGGAAAGAACTTGGGCGCCTATGGTGATGCTGGCGCGATTGTAACAGATGACAATAAGTTAGCTGAAACCTGTAGGATGTTGGCGAACCATGGTCAGATTAGTAAACATGATCATCGGATTGTGGGAAGAAATAGCCGGTTGGACACCATGCAAGCGGCTATTTTGAAAGCCAAGCTCCCATATTTGGAAGGTTGGACCAATGCTCGAATTCAAATAGCAAAATGGTACGATGCTAAACTTCAAGGAGTTGTAAAACCTATAGTGCCTAAAAATATGAGGCATGTCTTTCATCTCTATGTTATTCAATCTACAAGAAGGGAAGACCTAATATTGAAACTCAAAGAAGCAAATATTGGCTACTCCATTCACTACCCAACCCCATTGCCACATCTGAAGAGTTACGAGTACAAAGGGCATGAGCGAGGGGATTTTCCTGTGGCAGAGAAGCTTTGCAAGGAGATTTTGTCCATGCCAATGTTTGCTGAATTGAGCGAAGAGAAGGTGGGTTGGGTGTGTGAGGTATTGTAACTGTTCTTCTGCTAGGTACATCGGGTGATGAAGTACTTCAATAATTTTTCGTGAAAATTGAAAATTACTGATTCAGAGCAACCAAGAGTGAATAACTTTGTATGCAGGAAAGGTCAAAGCCATTCCTATACTACCAAAAATTCAATCGCTTTATGCTCAAAAGGCAGTTCAAGAGTATTCTTCGTAAGAATATCATGACTTCATCCTTTTTGGATGTTTACTTTATTACAAAGTTTTACCTGGATGAAAAGGGATGGACGCGAAGCAGAAGAACCAAACGACCAGTGACAAAAGATGGCGATAGCCTTCCGTGGCTTACCTACCCCGCTATTGAATTTGTAAAGGAGAGACTCAAATCGAACTTCGAGATTTTCGAATTTGGAAGTGGGAATTCTACACTTTTTTTTAGTGAAAGGGTTCAGTTGATAATCTCGGTTGAAAGCGATAGAGACTTTTTTGAATTACTTCAGCCGCAGTTATCTTCAAAAAAAAATGTTGAGTATCTGTATAAGAACTCAGAAAATAGTGAATTCAGTGAAAGTATACTACCGTATAAAGAGAAGTTTGATGTTGTTATAGTAGACGGAGCAGATCGTGTCAATTGCGGCATTAATGCAGTGGATGCGCTTAAGAGTGATGGCGTGATTATTTGGGATAATTCAGATCGCAAAGAATATCAGGACGGATACGATTATTTAATAAAAAAGGGATTCAAAAGAATTGATTTCGTAGGTCACGGCCCGATAGGATATAAAGAATGGGCTACCTCTATATTTTACCTTAAAGAAAATTGCTTTGGTATTTAACGAATAGCCTACTCGAAAACATATTCTTGAATTAAATCAACTTTACTCTTTGGTACAAAAAAGCAATTTCGAATACCATCATCCTCATCTCTTTTAATACTTTTTACCTGTTTTAAACCTTTTGAGGTGTGATTGAAGAACAGGTAATTGTGAGATAGCATAACCTCCTCTAGTTTATCCTCTATTGTATTGAATAGTGTTTCACATATCACTATCGGTTGATTTCGTTCTATGGTGTCCTTAGCATTCAATAAAATATCCACTTCAGTCCCTTCTGTGTCCAATTTGATGAGGTCTATTCTATCAACGCTGTTGATATTACAATAATGATCTAGCGTCATAGCTTCAACTTGTATGGGTGTAAATCTCGATGGGTCTAATTTTGAACCTGCATTTCCTTCACCTGCTAAATTGTGCTTGAGAAAACGATATTTTGTATTGTACACCACATGAAACTCTATTGTGCCTTCATGATCAGCAATGGCATAAGATTCTATTTTAACATTCTGATCAATCTTATTAATATTTATATTCTTTTTTAAATAATGAAGTGGTCCTGCTGCTGGTTCGAAGCTAATAACATCTATGTGAGGGTTTGACTTTGCAGCTATGATTGAATAATATCCTATGTTCGATCCAATATCTAAAAATCGTTTAGTTTTTTTTGCCAGACTGACGAACAAATCAGAATACTCAAAATTCTCAGGACCATTCCAGAAAATAAGTTTGGCTAAATAGCTTGTTTGATTCATGTGGAAGGTGAAACTAAAACCTCCAATTTCCACCTTCATTTTCCCAGATGGAGGTATTTTGAAAAAGCGAGGAAACAATGCTTTATTCAAATTCCTAAGCAAATAATTAATTGAAGGATGATAAATGGTTTTATATATAAGCTGAAGCATTTTTGACAATTGTGTCTTACAATTTTAATGAAATTTTGAACCTCCGCTTCTCGACTTTCTTTTTTTTGATTCTTAATTAACCATATCTTCTTAACTGAAAACCATTTATTTGTAATCGAATATAGTAGGCCTATTTTACTGGCTAAAGCAAAGATGTTATAGATGAAAATTGCAATGATTTTGGATATGGATTTTCCACCTGATGCAAGGGTGGAGAATGAAGCAAGAAGCCTTGCCAAAGATGGACATGATATCCATCTATTTTCTCTTTGCTACAAATCATTCGAAGTTGATTTAGAAGATTTTGGTTTTCTGACCATTCACCGATTCAAAGCGAGTTGGTTAATCTATAAGTTTTCTGCTCTTGCTTATGATTTACCGTTCTACAAATGGTTAGTTAAGCCTAAGATAAGGTCCTTTTTGAGACAAGTTAATCCTGATGCGATACATGTTCACGATATGGTAATAGCGGAGAGTATATTGGAAGCTACTGGGAAAATGGATCTTGTTAAGATCCTTGATTTACATGAGAATAGACCTGAAATAATGGAATATTACCCTCATACAAAAAAAATTCCAGGATCGCTTTTGATCAATCTAAACAGGTGGAGAAGAGCTCAATTTGATTTGATTAAAAATTTTGATAGGGTAGTTGTCGTGACAGAAGAAGCAAAGAATTATTACGCTAAACAGATTCCCATCAATGACTCGAAATTTTTAGTAGTTCCTAACACACTTCATCCAGATGTATTTAAGGTGGAAGACCAAGATCAAGAAAAAAAATATGACTCATTTTTCACCATCCTTTATATAGGGAATACTGGAATAAGAAGAGGAACACTTCTGGCACTAGAGTCTCTAAGATTGATCAAAGAACAAATCCCAAGGGTTAAACTTTTGCTAGTTGGAGCAAGCTCGGAAGATCAAACATTAAAGACTTACGCGGAAGATAATAGCCTTTTGGATTTGGTTGATTTTTGTGGATGGATGCCTCCTGAATCACTTCCAGCATACATTGCCGCATCAGATGTGTGTATATCGCCGCTAAAAAGAAACCTGCATCATGATACTACTTTTGCAAATAAGATATTTCAGTACATGGCTATTGGGAAGCCAATACTGGTTAGCGATTGTCCACCGCAAAAACGAATTGCTGAAGAGAACAAGTGTGGCTTAGTGCACGAAGCTGATTCAGTTGCTGATTTTGCTGAAAAAGTAATAGCTCTGTATAATAATGGAAAAGGAAGAATAGAAATGGGGGAGAATGGTAAGAATGCAGTCATGCTGAGTTTAAATTTTGAATCTACTTCTCGGGATCTTCGTGATTTTTACTTATCCAGTGATTCAAAATCTTAAGGTTTAGGTTAGTTCTCTTAAGTCTATTTTTTTTGAAATCAATGAGTTGTTCAAGAGATAAATCACCTTTAACTAATTCCATTAATGCAGCGTTCTTGTCAATAAAGTTAGCGTATTGAATGTAGCTCATCATAAAAACTTCTCTTTTCATTATTTTGTTAATCCCCTTCTTACACAATCTAAAAGCATAGGCAATTTTAGCAATAGTGTACGTTTTTAGCGTTGGAATTACGACTTTGAAACCATTGACGAGATATTTATTCATCAGACTATTATTTTCGACAATCAACCGTCTTTGAAAATTTCGTTTTCTCCTGGATCTAGCTGGTAATCCTAAACTGTGACCTATCATTTTTTTAGCAAAAATCGGATTGAAAACTCTTGTTTTAGCTGAAATGATTTGTAGGGTATAAGCGGTTAATGAAGTGAGTTTTTCTAGATAGAAGGCATCATAGTAAAGTTGATTGTTATCAAAATTATATCTTGAAAGTATTTTAGTGAGGTCATCTTTTATCTCTCTTAGAATATCTGAAGATATCAGTTTACTTTCGATGTTGAAGTCGATCAGGAAATTGGCAATGGATTTAATTGAGGAGTTATCCTTTTTCTTAATCGTTGGAACTTCTGCATAATGGGAGTAGACTAATTCCCCTCCGGCTGTTATTATCATGTCATGCGCCTCAGCTTCTTTACGCGTACAATAGTTCGTATGCAAAGATTTGAGACTATTGATCATACCATCCGTGTATTGCTGATTCTCTTCTAGAAGGGTATGGAGTAAATGAGTAAATTCATCATTTTGAGCATGCATCTTATATGCGGTATGATTTATCTCAAAATTCTCAGCAATTTTTGAGGCAATTTTCATATCGTCACTTTTGGGGTGACCAAAAGTGAAAGTGTTGATTTCTATGTCATCTTTTATTAATTGAGAAAGTACCATTCTGCTATCTAACCCCGCCGTTAGCGTAAGGCTAGCAGAAGATGATAGTTTAGGGATCAATCGAAGTGTTTCCGAAAATACTTCTCTAAACTCTTTCTCCGAAGTGGGTATTGTTGTACACTTCCAATACTGATTGAATTTTAAATCCCCATGATTATCGATTATCGTTATAGATGCTCCTGGAAATTTATTTACACCATTGAAAATGGTTTTTTCACCTAATACGCTCCCTAATGCCACCATTTCTGTAACACCAAGCTCGTTTAACTCTTCATCCTTGAAAGATGCCAATGAATCCGAAATCACGAATGAGCCTTTGAGTTTTTTGTAGTAAAAAGGAAAAAAATTTAAATGATCACTAAACAGTTTAAGCTCACCATTCTTCTTATCCTGAATTGCAATGGAGAAAGTACCATCAATTTCATCAAGTTTGAGGTTTGCAGTTTGATGAAGAATGGCTATGTCTTTTGAATTGAGCCACTTCGCAGGACTAGTCCAATAACCATTACCTCTTACAAAAACGATCAGCTGATTGTCCTCATAGAGATCATCATGAATGAATTCTTTTGAAATATTTAAGTGATACTTTTCTGTTCGAAATTCAACCTTTGCTTTCATCTTTTCTTATCAACGAAAACACAATCATAGATCCAAAACATAGAATAATAATTGAGCTGAAAATTAGCATGATCAAATTGCCTGTGGCCACTTCTTTAGGATCAAACGTAAAAACGATTTCATTTTGTCCTGCAGGAACCGTTAGCCCTCTCAAAACATAGTTAGCACGAATTATCGGAACTTCTTCATCATTAATGAAGGCTTTCCATCCATCTGGATAGTGGATTTCAGAAAAAACAGCAAATGCATCTGTTGAGTTAGTAGATTGGTAAGTAAGTTTTTTGGGTGATTTTTCAACCAAATTGATTGCTCCTTGTCCTGTTATTATTTTACTTAATTGAATGTCAAACTTAGACACATCCACGACGGCTGTTGTTTTGGTATCAATTTCAATCACCTTGCTAATCTCTTCGATAGGAGACGATACCTTTTCTATAGTAGACACAAACCAAGCGTTTCCATTGGCACTTGGATTTTGAATTACATTTTCCGGATTCGGGCCATATTTTAAGAACCCTGTATTCAGCATATTTAGGATATGGTAGGATGAGAACTGAGGACTCCCGGACTGAAGGTCATTTATGAGTTCATTCATTTCTGGACTAATTCCTCTCACGATCAAATCTTGATACCTTCCGAGTTTAGCTCCGTGATAACCGCCAATTGAAGAATGTAGGTATGAAGTTTTTGACTCGTTGAATGTACCTTGAAGGTTGAGTACTCGAGATCCCGAAGTATTATTCTGTAAGATCACCTCATCAGCAGGGGTGGGTTTGAAGTAGTTGTTAATTGCATTTTCTTGAAAGGCCTCTTTCTTCACATATCGTTTATTCACTGAAATAAGGTCAATTGATACCACCCCAATAAGTATAAAGATTGCGGTCTTGAAAGCCATTTTCTTTTTATGATGTAGCCAAACGATCGTCGCAGAAATAAACACAATAAAGGCCGATCTCATCGCATCAATCCTCAGCAATCTTTGACGATCGTCTCTAATAGCATCTAAGTACCAGTCTGGAATTTGTTGTGCTAATAGTTGATCATCTGCTGCTCCTTTATATGAGCCCATCCCTGCAAGAATTGCAGCGACTAAAGCGAATCCGCCTGTTATGGCGATAGCTATCACAAACTGCTTAAACGTTGGCAATTTATCTTCAATAAGCACCTTTTGAAGTGCTAATGAACCAAGAAGTGCAATTCCAAAAATGGAAAGAATAATCACGAAAGTGACGGATCGAAATTTGTTGTAGCCCGGTAAGTAATCGAATAAAAAATAATTGACCAATTGAAAGTTTTCTCCCCAGCTTAATACTATACCTAAGCCAGTGACAACCAAAATCCAGTTTCGATGTTTTTTTTCTACAGTAAAAATTGCAAGTACGGACAAGAAAATCAAGGTGGCACCAATGTAGTATGGAGCGGATAGGCGCTGCTTTCCCCAATAGGTAGGAACGGATTGTATGTTTTGTTTCACTTGATTTCGAGACAACCCTCTCTTTTTTAATTGCTTAGCCAAATTAGATCCATCGGATAATTCTTGATTTGAAGCTCCACCAAAGAAATTAGGAATGAACAAAACCAAGGGCTCGGCGATACTGTTACTAAACTCGAATGCATAGGACTTCTCAAGACCTGACAATCGATTGTCCAATTCACTCGGACCTCTCATGGAGTATTTTGAGTATGAAGTGATCGTTCTCAGCATTCCAAAATTGGCACCAATGCCAAGAGTAGCTGCAAGCAAAAGAATTGGAACTTTTAATTTGAGACTTTTGATATCCTTCTTTTTAAAAGATTGTATTAATTCACTGATTCCATAAATTCCAATAATTAGCAATAAGTAGTACGTAATTTGAAGGTGATTTACGCGTATTTCTAGAGCCAAGGCTAGCGCAGTGAGGACAAACCCCCATTTATACTTACCATCAAAAACCAATCGTATTCCAGCTATTACCAAAGGAAGAAACGCAATGGCAGCAATGCGTGAATTATGCCCTGCTATTATGCCAATGGTCATGAAAGTTGATACCCCATAGCCAATGGACCCAAGCGAAGCAACAAGGCTATTTACATTGAATGTTTTGAGTAAAATATAGAAGCAGGCCATGGCAAGAAAAATCAGACTATACGGCCTAGGTATGCCCAAGCTTATAAGCGTTTGAACATGTTGTGTTAAATCACCCCAATATTTTGTTGAAACTAAATATGCCGGCATTCCCGAAAACATAGAGTTGACCCAAAGAGCTTCTTCTTCATTGGTGTCTCGATAATCGATAGCTTCTTGAGCTCCTCCTTTCCACTGCAAAATGTCGTGCTGATTCAGCACCTTTTCCGAAAATAGACCATGGTGAAAAATCACCGCTACAAGAATGAAGAATATGAGAAAAGACAGTAAATGAGGGAAAAGATCCTTAGTAATTTTTTTCATTTTGTAAGCTTGATTTTAAGGAAACGTTCAAAAGTAGCATGAATCAGCCTATTGATATCATCAGATATTCTGAAACGATATATCAGCGAAATAAATACAACTGAGGTAAGTATTGAACGAATTAGAATATTAATTATCGGATGTAATTGAGGTTGAATGAGAAATGCAATAGTTGAAACAACGATTCCAATTATTGCCAGAGGAACATGAGATTTCATGAAGGGATGTATCCCAAAGTGATACCTTACAAAGGTCAGTTTCAAAATATTGTGAAATAGAATAGTTATCAGGTAGCTGATTCCCGCCCCATTTAATCCCCAGATTGGTATAAATATTACATTTAAAGAGATCAGAGTTATTGCTGCGAGGATTTGAAAGAGCAGATTGTATCTATACAGGTGCGAAAAATTTATTACTTCGCTGGCAAAGCTGGACGCCATTAGCACCAATTTTGCGGTGCAGACATATATGACAACCCAAAATCCAAGTTGGAAAGAATCCCCTTTAGGTATAAAATCAAACAAGTCGTTTAGGTTGGTTGCTATCCCCATAAAAAGCAGTAAACCTATAACTGACATGGTAATAGAACTTTTTCTATAGATCTTATTAACCTCGACCATGTTTTGCTCTTTCAATTGCTTAGATATGATGGGCGCAATTATATTGGCCATGTTTCGTCTTGGCATCTCTACTATCATGGCAATAAAAAAACAGGTGGTAAAAATGCCATTCATTTCTGATCCCAAAGTGATTGTGATCTGATCGTAGGTGATGTTATTCAGCACGCCAAAACTCCCTGCCATTAACATTGAGTAAAAGCCAAATTTCATCAATTTTATTCTCCACTCTTTTGTGATAATTCCAAAATGGAAATCGAATCTTAGTTTATGAATCAAAATAATTTGAAGGAACAATATGATAAATGCTAGAAGGTAGACGAGACCTAATCCCATGATCGCGTCATTAAAGCTCCACCAGTGTACGGCATAACCAAAGACGAGTAGAAGTGAAGCTACTCTTAAGTATATATCTCGTAAAAATGATGGAAATACAATTTTCAAGATGATACGACTGTAGGCAAAGAATAGCTCAAAGAGGCTGTTAGAAACAATAATGATGGCAGTAATGGATAGGAAGTTGATAAATGTGGGGGCAGAATCAGCATATCTGGCTGCAATTAGATCACGCATCAAGTATCCAATGGCCAGGATCAATGCATTGCCCAGAAGTGTAATGAGTAAAAGAAAGGTGAAAAATCGATTTCTATTTTCATTTTGAAAGTTCGGGAAATACTTAAGAAGAGAGCTCCCCATTCCAAATGAGGATACGGGAGAAATAATCATGGCATTGGCTGTGATTAAGGTAAACAAACCAATCTGATCTAGGTCAAAATATTCTGCTCGAAAGTAAAGCGCATTTAAGTAGCCAACGATGACTCCTATATAGGCAATGACCGTCCCCCAAAAACTTTGCTTAATTACTACTCCCACATTGACTATTTAGAAAAACCACAATTTAATGGAAAGCGCTACGACCATCACCAAAAGAATCAGTCGAATCAATCGGTCGCTTTTTCCTACTGACCAGCGACTGCCGACCCAGGCGCCTACCGAATTTCCTGCCGCAAGCACCAATCCATATTCCCATTGAATCTTACCCTCAATGTAAAATACCGTTACGGCTGCTGCGGTATAACATAAGATCACGAAAACTTTTATGCTATTAGTCTTAGCCATGTTGAAGCCATGAATGCTCGTGAGTGTGGCAATAACGAGAAAGCCTATTCCTGCTTGTATAAATCCTCCATAGATGCCGAGAAAAAAGAAGACCACAACACTTGTCCAAATCTTACCTTTTGAAAGCAGTTCCTCAGGATTGATTTTAATGGGTGGGCGAAAAATGGATATGGCCATAACGACAAGCATGACAATTGCAAGTATCCGATTAAAGATCTGGTCGCTAATGTCAACAGCAATGTTTGAACCAATAATTGCACCGATGATTGCCGGTATGGCCAAATAGATCGCGAATGGAAAAACGTAAATACCCTTACTTCGATATCCAGCTACTGAGAAGATGTTTTGTATGAAAATGGCTACTCTATTTGTTCCATTAGCTTCCGCTGACGGCAATCCCATGAAAATCAGTAATGGCATAATTAGCAATGATCCACCTCCCGCGATGCTATTCACGAAACCGGCAAATGCACCAGCAGCAACCAAAAGAATACCCTCAAGTAAAGACATGTTAGAGCTTGTAGTCTGTGAGTTTGCAATCTAATTCATCCGAACATTCAGCAAGCATTTGCATCTGTGTTTTTCCGGTTTTTGGATGACATTCTAAGGGGCACATTTCTACAAGAGGAATAAGTGTGAACCTCCGATCAGGTATGCCTGGATGGGGAACGGTTAGATTTTCTTTTGCTATCAGTTGGTCGTGATAGTATAGTACATCAATATCAATGCATCGCTCACCCCATTTTTCTTTTCGTATTCTCCCTAGCGCTTGTTCTATATCGAGCAATGTAGACAAAAGGGCTTCAGGCTCTTTAGAGGTATTTATCTGAAGTGTTACATTTAAAAACCAATCTTGATTTATGTTGCCCCAAGGCGCTGTTTCATAGATTGAAGACTCATCTAAGATGTCAATTCCAGCCTTAATTAATAATATTTCGGCTTCTCGAAGGTATTCCAACCGATTGCCCATATTACTGCCTAACAGGATGTAAATTCCGTTCATACACTTTCTTAATCCAAAGTTTAGGAACCTCGTCTTACTTTTGCGGGTTTCAAAGACAAACTAAACGTACCAAATCAAAATACATGGCTTTTTTAAGAAATCTTTTAGCCACCATTCTCGGACTGATCATTTTTACCTTCATTGGTTTCTTCATGCTCGTGGGTGTTGTAGCTTCTGCTTCTTCAGATGAAGTGCCAACTGTTAAATCAAACGCTGTGCTTCATTTTCCTATGTCGGGTATCCTTCTGGAGAAAGCGGTAGAAGACCCATTCCTGAATGCTTTTGGAAATGGACCCAAGCCCCTAAGTCTTCTTGATATCATTACAGCTATTAACTATGCGAAAACGGATGAACGGATCAAAGGCATTTATATCGAGCCAATGTATTTAGCCAGCAGCTATGCCGGACTGCAGGAGATTAGAGATGCACTTTTAGATTTCAAAGAGTCTGGAAAATTTGTATATGCATATGGAGAGTACATCAGTGAATCGGATTATTATGTAGCATCTGTTGCAGATAGCTTGTTTTTGAACCCGACTGGAGCTATTGAATTCAATGGACTAGCTGCGAATATTACTTTCATGAAGGGGATGTTCGATAAGTTGGACATCAAACCAGAAGTATTTAGAGTAGGGGATTTCAAAAGTTATGTAGAGCCTTATATCCGTAAGGATCTAAGCCCTGAAAACAGGTTGCAGTATACCGAACTGTTGAATTCAATGTACGGAACCTATCTAGGCAATGTTTCCAATTCAATTCAGATACCGGTAGAGAAACTGCAAGATATTTCCAGTCAGATGAAGGTAAGTCTGCCGCAAGATGCCGTCGATGTGGGATTGATTCACAAACTGGGCTATGAAGATGAGCTAAAAAGTGTCATGAAAGAAAAACTTGGATTGAGTGATAGCAGAGATCTTCGCACGATGAAGATGAGCAAATACATTCAGGCAACAGCTGCAGAAAGTAACTATTCATCCAATCGAATTGCAGTTATTGTAGCTGAAGGTGATATAGTCATGGGCGGTGACGAAGGGATTGTGGGAGCCACATTTGCAGAAGAAATTAGAAAAGCCCGCAATAATGACAAGATTAAGGCGATTGTTGTGCGAGTAAACTCAGGAGGAGGGAGTATGACTGCTTCAGATATGATCTGGAGAGAGTTGATGCTGACAAAAGGTGAAAAACCAATTATCGCCTCAATGAGTGGCGCTGCTGCTTCAGGCGGCTACTATATCGCCATGCCAGCAGATACAATCATTGCACAGCCCAATACCATTACCGGATCCATAGGAATTTTTGGGATGTGGTTCAATTTTGGTGAATTTCTGAAAAATAAAATTGGAATAACCCACGATGTGGTGAAGACTGGAGAGTACTCAGACATTTATACGGTAACGCGTCCTTTGCGAGATGCGGAACGAGCGATTATTCAAAGGGGAGTAAATGAAGGCTATGAAGTTTTCACACAGAAAGTAGCAGATGCACGAGGCATGTCACAGGCCGATGTGAAAAAGATTGCCAGTGGAAGAGTTTGGAGTGGAGAACAAGCTGCAAAAAATGGACTTGTGGATATGCTAGGTGATTTCAATGATGCAATTGAAATAGCCGCGCGAGCTGCGGATATTGAAGATGATTACAGTGTTTCTTACTATCCAAAGAAGAAACCATTCATCGAAGAGATCTTGTCAAAAATGAACTCAAAGATTCAGTTTACACTATTCGGCTTAGACGCTGATCCGTTGCTGAAAGGAGCCAAAGAGCTAGAAAACCTCAAAGGATTGCAAGCCAGATTACCTGGAAACCTAGAGGTTTACTAATCCCTCCAATGAAATGAAGGTATGTGCAATGGATGAGTTGCTACCTTTATCTTAAAAATGTCTATCGCATACAAACTAGGAGATATTTCAGATTTAGCGGCATTAATTAAGGCTGGAGATGAGTTGTTCGACTATCCGGTAAAAGAGCATCGGGCAAAGGAATTTCTGAACGATTCTCGTCATCATTTATTCCTTGCCTATGATGGACAAGCGGTTGTAGGCATGGCTTCTGGACTCCATTACGTTCACCCTGATAAAGATCCAAGCTTATTCATAGATGAAGTTGGAGTTGTTGATGCTTATCAAAGTTGTGGGATTGGGCGAGAACTAGTAAAAAAACTTGTCGCATATGCTCGAAAAGAACTGGATTGCAAGGAAGCATGGGTCTTAACCGACGAATCAAATTTAGCAGCACAGAAAGCATATTTTGCTGCTGGAGGTAAAAGGGAAGATGAGAAATTTGTACTGATTGAGTTTTAAAATAGTTAGCTGATTTGATTTTTGTTTGAAGCAAACTGGACTTCAAAACTCCCTTGATTCACCCATTGATTATTTAATTAGCTTCATCAACTACTTTACGAGCCCAATCACCCATTTCCAATAAATATCCCGGCGGATAAATGCCGTATGGAGCCCATAATATTTTCCCTAAACTGTGATCGGCTCCTTCCCATACTTTGTATTCAATCGTATGCTTTTTGTTTTGCATAATTTTTTCTATAGCAGCCACGCACTCAGCTGTTGGAATATTGATGTCAAGTTCAGCAAAGGCATAAAAGAATGGTGTTTCAAACGGTTGTTCGAAGTATTTCTGCGGATCATATGCACTGCTGTGACCTCTTCGATGTACGTAGGCTTCATTGTAATTACCCACACCAACAAGAAAAGGAAGCGTTGATCCGCCATATTCATTCCAGGCGGCAGACATTCTTTGATTCAGATCATCCTTTGCTTTGTTGAAGTAATCAGGATTTCCATCTGACTTACTATAGAAAGTAAGAACATCATGATAAATGCTCATGATTTTCTCAACGTCCTTTGGGTCTGAATGCCATTTTCGCATCAGATGACCCATCTGATACATTGCCAGCTTTTTGAAACTCACTGTAGACCCTACGGTAGCGTGTACAAAAGAGATGTCATTCCTCTCGCTTGCTATCTGGGGTCCAAAGAGTACACTCTCCGAATTTGTCGCCAATCCAATGCTTTGTGGTTTTATTTTATTATTCGATTTCAAATAATCTATTGCACTATAAATGTCGGCAATGAGTTTGTCGAAGTTCTCATTCCTGAATGTCCCACCAGACTTTCCGATACCACGTTTGTCATAAGTGAGGACTGCAAACCCCCTTCTCACAAATTCTTTGGACTGTACAGTCAGTGGACCTGCGCTACGCGTTGCTCTTCCCGAACCTGGTAAAACGATGACAACATCGAACGGACCATTTTGATCACTTGGATAATGCAATGTTCCCTCCAGTGTTACGCCCTGGCTTTCAAAGTGCACGACCTCTGTCGGTGTTGGAAAGTACATGAACCTAAACCAGAACGCAAAGATTGCCAGACCAAGTAAGACCATGAGTCCTAAAATAGAAATACCAACGCGCTTCCAGATTCTTCTCTTAAATATGATTTTTTTCATAAGATTTACTTAATGGAACATTCTTTTGTTTTAATGAACTACGTTTAGTTCTCTTCTAGGAATTCAAACGACTCCAGTTTGACCACCATCCATTTATTTCATCATTATATAAACCTTAGGCCAGCGAAATAAGGAGCTTCATTGATGATTAGTCACAATAAATCTCGGTCACTGAATCTTTGTGGAAAAGAATTGAACCTGTTTTTTATGTGATGTTTTTGTGAAGGTAAAACTTGATGATTGGCAGACGTATTTTGTTAAAAAAGATTCCTTATGAATGTTATTGCTGCAGGATCATTTATAGCTTATGTCGGATTGATTAGCCAAGCTGCACATATTTCAAAGAACAGAGAAATTCGAAAACTGGAATTTATGATAATGGAAGTTTTGCTTTGTCTTGCAACGGCAATTCGAAAGAAAGAGTCCTAACCTTATTTTAGTTAGTCACTTTTGACCAGTAAAACCACCAATCATTCCTCCATTAACTTCCGCTTTATTCCTTCAAGGCGAGTCTTTCTTGGGATATGAAGAGCTTTTCGTTCCCATCTAACGAGAAAAAAAGCCAGTGCAAACATCCCTATGATTAAAAACCACTTTTCCAAAGAAGCTCCGAAGTAGAGCATTTTACCTAACGTGAAAAAGCCGACTGGTATCAGGTAATAGTAAATCATGATGGTCGCTATTTGAATAATCGAATGGCTATTGGCAATGGCATGATCCAATTCACCCAGCATTGATCGGTCAAATTTTTGCTCATTTTTCTTCCTCCGAACTCTAAAGGCAATCAAAAAGACTACCGTCAACGCCATAATTACAGCTCCGGCATAATCCCACAAGCCTTCCTCGTCAAGGATTGCATCAGTAATCAGTACTACAGATACAATGCTGTTAATGATCATTAGGCTAATCTCAACAATGTTAATTCTTCTGCTGGCTGCTTTTTTTTTGCTTGTAACGCTTTTGTGAAGTGCAGTTTCATTTATTGCGTACATAGTTTCTCCTTTTTGTTCATCCCAGATTTTTTGCATTTCCTCAAACTCCATATTCGTATTGTTTAGAGTTAGTTACTAATTGCTTTTTGATTCGATGAATCTTCACACCGATGTTGCTTTCGGATATCCCCATCATTTCAGACATCTCTTTATAGCTATATCCATCAAGAAGTAGAAGTGTCAGAGAGCGATCAATCTCATTGAATTGCTTTATTTGGTTGTATAGCCAGCCTACCCTTTCATCTTTCGCCTCGTCGCTGACTATTAGCACATTCGTCATTTTTTCAACTTCATGATGTCCCATTACGTGCTTCTTTTCCTTGGTGCTCCATTTGATTGCCGTGTTTAGTGCAATCCGATAAAGCCACGTGGAAACAGCAGAAGAACCTCTGAAGTTTGGTATAGAACGGAATACTTGAATACATACATCCTGAAACAGATCGTTCTGATCGTCGGAGGTATAGGCATAGGCCCTGATGATTTTAAAGAGTAACGCCCGGTATCCAGCCAGCCATTCGTCAAAGATTTTACGCTGTTCGCTTTCTTTCATTTTCGAATCGTTACCCCACTAGTCCAGGCAAAAGAGAATTTCTTACAACAAGCAGAAAAAAATTAATTGAGCTGATCCTCAATGCTCTTGGTTACATGAGAATCCACCTCACCTGTATGAGCTGTACTCTTGTTTTCTATAAGCATAATCTGACATTCTTCTGCCGATGAAACACGATGATTGACAGCCTTACCTACTACATAGAAGTCTCCTTTTTTCATCGTAAATGGTTCTTTCCCTTCTTCCTCAAAGAGTAGTTCCCCGTCGAGGATAAAGAATGCTTCATCTTCATTGGTATGATTGTGCCAGGGAATATCTTCACCTTTTATCTTGGCCACCTTGACATAGGTGTCGTTTACTTCCCCAATGACTTTCGGAGAAAAGTACTGATTGACCTGAGATAGATAATCTTGAATATTCATTTGATGGAGGGTTTAGTTAATAGTCTAGACACGATTAGCGAGTAAAGCCCAAATATTTTGATAAGAAGAATGAAGAAATCTCTTTTGGTCATAGGTTTGGTGAATTATTCTATAAATCTAGCAACTGATCACTTTTTACTAATCACTTTCCACTGATATTTGCACCATGCCCATTCATGACCTTGTAGTAACACCAGAAATTGGATTCAATTCTGAATCTCTTGAAACACACCTGAAGAACGATGGAAAACTAAAGAAAGGTCAATTTGTAAACATCTTGCGAAGATCAGTGGATGCCAGGCAAAAAACCATCAAGGTAAACCTTCAGGTGGAAGTAAGAGATAGTCAGCCGGAAGTTGAGTACGTAGAATATTTCAAACAAGAGCGTGATGTCAGGAATAGCGACCCGGTAATAATTGTCGGTGCAGGCCCTGCAGGACTTTTTGCAGCAATAAAAGCAATAGAAGGAGGGCTCAAGCCAATCATTCTTGAGAGAGGGAAAGATGTGCAGGCAAGAAGAAGAGACCTTGCAGCGATTAATAAAGATCATTTAGTGAACCCGGAAAGCAATTATTGTTTTGGAGAAGGTGGTGCCGGTACTTACTCAGATGGAAAGCTGTATACGCGTTCGAAGAAGAGAGGAAGCATCCGTCGGGTATTTGAAATTTTGGTCGCGCATGGAGCAACACCAGAAATACTATTTGAAGCGCATCCTCATATTGGAACCAACAAACTTCCGAAACTCGTTACCGCCCTTAGGGAAACTATAGAGCTTGCTGGCGGAGAAGTACATTTCAATACCAAAGTGGTGGATTTCGTAATTGAGGATGGTGAAATGAAAGGGGTTCAAACAGAAGAAGGAGAACGATTGAAAGGAGTAGCCGTAGTGTTGGCTACAGGTCATTCAGCACGTGATATTTTTCGATTGTGCAAGGGAAAAGAGATTAAGATCGAAGCAAAGCCCTTCGCTCTTGGAGTGAGGATAGAGCACCCACAGCCATTGATTGATCAGATACAGTACAAATGCAAAGACAGAGGCGAGTACCTGCCTGCTTCCGCTTATTCGTTGGTATCGCAGACTACCTTAAAAGGTAAGGAAAGAGGAGTTTTTTCTTTCTGCATGTGCCCGGGCGGTTTCATTGTACCAGCAGCAACTTCCCCCGGAGAATTGGTTGTAAATGGTATGAGCCCTTCAAGACGAGATAGCAAATTTGCCAATTCAGGCATGGTCGTGGCTGTGGAACTTGAGGATATCTCGGAGTATCAGAAATACGAGGAACTAGCCGCCATGGAATTTCAGGCAAGTGTTGAGAAAAAGGCCTGGGAAATGGGAGGTAAAACGCAAGTAGCCCCAGCTCAGCGCATGGTTGACTTTGTGAACGGTAAAGTTTCCTCAAGACTCCTGGACACTTCGTATCAGCCAGGTTTGCAACCTGCTGACATGATGGAAGTACTGCCACATTTTATTGGTAAGCGATTACGTCAGGCATTTCAATATTTTGGACAAAAGATGAATGGATACCTCACAAATGATGCTCAAATTGTTGGTGTGGAGAGTCGCACATCATCACCTGTTCGCATGCCAAGGGATAGGGAATCTTGTGAACATGTTCAGATCAAAAAATTATTTCCTTGTGCTGAAGGCGCAGGTTATGCCGGGGGTATCGTCTCAGCGGCAATGGATGGTGAAAGATGCATGGAAGGTGTTCTTTCTTCTTACAAGAAATGAACCAATTCTGAGATGCAAGTATTCTGAAAATACGTGCAAAACACCACCTGATTCTAATCGCAGGTAAGACGTAATTTTCTTCCAGTTTAAAACCCTAACACACTTTTTTAGATTTTTTGACTCAAATTTCATTTGTCGTGATTGGGAACCTGTCTAACGAAACTCACCTTATGTCGAATTGACAATAAGACAGCGGTTTTCAGCATCATTTAATACCTATTTTTGAATTTACCACTAAAGTCAAAGTCATGAAAACCAGTTTGAGAGCTAACCTTCTTACCCTTACCCTTTTAATAAGCATATCTCTTACAGCTCAGGAATTTACAGCAGGAATAAACACAGAAACCCCCAATCCCAATGCGGTCTTGCACTTGGTAGCCCCCAACGGAAATCAAGGCTTACTTGTGCCAAGTATAACTACAGTACAGAGAAATGGAATGAACTCCACACTCACTGCCACTGACAATGGTTTGATGGTATTCGATAGTGATGAAAATGCCTTTTATTTCTGGGTCAACCCTAATTGGGTGGAGACAACCAATACCGACAACCAAAACCTTGCGAACGTGCTAAATCAGGGGAATGATGCTGGGGGAGTTGCAATAACGAATGTTGCAGATCCGGTAGCGGCCCAGGATGTTGCCACAAAAAATTATGTTGACACGCAATCAGAGTCAGACCCAACAGTTCCGGCAAATATCAAGGATGGAGTAGATTTTACTGAATTGACAGGCATTCCTGCAAACATTGATTTAGATCAGACAGACGATATTGCATTAAATACAGCACCAGCATTAGGAGACATTGAGGGCGACTATCAAAGTGGACTAAACATAGCGATTGGAGTGGTTTCATCGTTGGAAATTGCGGATGGAACAATCACTAATGTAGATATCAATGATGTAGATGTAAGCAAAATCACCGGCGCTCCAAACCTTGATTTAGACGCTAGCGATGATGTTGCAACGACTACAAATCCAACTGCGGCTGATGTTTCTGGAAGTTTTTCTTCCGGTTTTATCGTGGATCAAGTAGGAGGAGAAACTTCGACCGACATTGCTTCCGCAGTAGCCATTGTGAATGGAGCTACTAATCTTGACCTTGATGCGAGTGATGATTTAATAGCAGGGGATAATATCACTCTATTGACCAACGATGCAGGTTTCCTCACCGCTGAAACAGACCCTACAGTGCCAGCGAATATCAAAGATGGAATAGACTGGTCAGAACTAACAGGAATTCCTGCCGGCTTTGCTGACGACACAGACGATGGCATAGTGACAGAATTGGATCCTGTATGGTTAGGCGACCGTGCAACGATTGGTAGTGCAGGAGTGATCAACACCCCGGCTAACCTCTTAGACTGGAGTCAACTCAAGAATGTACCGGCAGGCATTGCCGATGGAGTAGATGATTTAACATTACCATTTTTAGGCAGCTTTGCAGACGGTGGATCACTTTTCGATATAGAACAAACGGGGGCAGGTAGGGCTGGCTTGTTTAGAGTTACTAACCCTGGTCACAATAGTCCAGCTTTAGAAGTCCGTTCCAATGGAGATGGCGCAACTTCCTATTTAGCCAGATTTGATAGAGTAGGAGGTTCAACAGGTAGCGGTGTATTTTATGATATGAATGGAGTTAATAACCCCGCCATTTTAATTGACAATACTACTGCTCCAATTCAGATTTTTGATGGAGCAAATATTGGATACGTTCTTACTTCAGATGCTGCTGGTATTGGAACCTGGCAGCAAAACTTTGGAAGCGTAATTGGCTCTTTTAATCTGGTAACTCAAATGGCAGGTACAGGGGGGGCTTTATCTACCGGAGCAGACAATGTATTATTGGGTAGAACAGTCGGAGGCGC
This sequence comes from Ekhidna sp., assembly GCF_039940915.1. Classification (GTDB taxonomy): domain Bacteria; phylum Bacteroidota; class Bacteroidia; order Cytophagales; family Cyclobacteriaceae; genus Ekhidna. The sequence goes on along the minus strand of NZ_JBDVFO010000002.1, from coordinate 1,142,602 downwards.
GATAACTACTGGAAATGAAAATATTTTAATTGGAAATCAAGTAGCAACAGGGCTCACAACAGCAGGGGGAAATATATCCATCGGTATTCAATCAGGCGGGACAAACATGGTATCTGGAGGAGATAACATTGTAATTGGTACTAGGGCAATTCTTGCAGGTGGTCCAACCAACTCTACAAATAATATTGCCATTGGTACAGATGCACAGGCTACCCTCAGCGCTACGGCAATTGGTTCAGATGCAAGAGCAACAGCACCAGGATCAGTCGCCATTGGAACAGGCGCTAGAGCAACTAGCTTAAATACGGTTACGCTTGGGGATGCTGCCGGAACAAGATACAGCCTTGAAGTAACAGGAAACCTTGTAAGTTCCGTGTCAAATGTAGCAGCAGCTGCGGCGGAAGGGTTTACACCATTATCAAGAATTATTACCCTTGAAGCAAGTGCAAACATCACAAATATTGCGGCAGGCACTGCTGGTCAAGAAATTATACTGGTTACTCTTAGTGATGCTGCTGTAAATGAGGGAGGTAATATTGACTTAGCAACTCCTTCTTTTAATCCTGGTAATCCAAATAGCACACTGCATTTGGTATACATTGGATCCATGTGGGTCGAAATTAGTAGAACACTCAAATAAGGGAATTATGAAATATTTTATTCATTTCATATTACTATTTCAAGTGGTCGCCTTATCGGCACAAACGATCACTTTTGGTGATCAAACAGATCTTTATCTGGGTGATGGAACGATATTCTTCTTTGGAGGAAACACAAGCCTAAAGGGTCCTGTGAATAATTCTGGGACGATTGTTAGCTACTCAGATCTGGATTTTACCACAAACAGAAACGTTGGAAACATCAAATTCAACGGAGTGTTGGATCAAGAATTAAGTGGTGATACACTTGATGTGGGCAATTTCATCGTGGACAAACAAGGCAGACTTAACCTGCTTACTGATCAAGTGATTGTCTCGGGAGGTTTGGAGACGATCAACGGGGTGGTTGATGCTGCGGAAGAAGAGCTATTGGTCAGTGGGAGTTTCCCGTCCGGAGGAGATGGATATGTAGATGGTAAACTGTTAGGAATATCACGAGGTAATCCCGTTACCTTCCCGATGGGAGTCAATGGAGCTCCCAATTACATGACCATTTCCAATTTACCTTCCGGTAGTATAGTAAGCGTAGAATGTAAAGTTCCGATTCAAAATGAGTTGCTTCCAGATGAGGATATGGTTGGAATCAGTGATGAGGTGGAGTGGATACTAAAAGTTTCGGGAGACTCTGTGGAAGCACAAGTTTCCGTGAATTTTTCGGGCGTTGATCTCCAAAACCTTTCCAATGGAGAGCCCATAAGGTCGTTGGCTTATGAACCCGCAATTGTAATTTTCTCGAAGGAAGATACGCTATATCATGCATTGAGTGGTGCGGTTACAAATGCAGATGCGAACTTTTCGTCAGGAACAATCAACTCTACCGACAATATTTGGATAAACGACAGTGGCAGAAGATTAGGTATTGCGTTGATTCCAATCATTGTAGAGCCTACATTTTTCATACCTAAGGCCTTTGCACCTAAAGCACTGCAGGAAGATAATCGCATATTCAGAGCCTACTTTGCAGGAGCTCTGGTAAGTTCAATATCCATTAAGGTGTACGATTCCTTCAATAAGGAAGTGTATAGTTTGAATGATAGTGGCTCTGAATTAGATATTTCACAATACGGCTGGAATGGAGTCTTGAGCTCGGGACTTGATGCTCCAGAAGGGGTATATTATTATCAGGTCAGGATTGTTGCGGAATCGCAAGAGTATAGTAAAACCGGATCGGTACTTTTAGTCAAATGAGGAAATTCGTAGTACTTTCAATAGCGTTTTTGTACACGTTAATCTTACCAGCCCAGGAAGGACAGTTTTCGCAATATTTTGCAAGCTCAAGTGTGCTTAATCCAGCCTTTACAGGAACTGTTCCCAATCTATCGTTCAACTCAAACTACAAGCGAGGAGGCTCTCCAAGCTCAGATTCATTTCTCGAATTGATGCAGGTGACTTTTACTTATCCATTCAAAAAGACAACAAGCAAGGACAATCAGATCGGAGGAGCAGGAATCACTTTCTTTCAGGAAAAGAGAGGCTTTGAAGGTATTTATTCTTCTAAAAAAATATTGCTCACCGGAGCCTATGCTATCCGCTTGAGTCGCTTATCCAATCAAACGATTGTGTTTGGTTTGCAGGGAGGGATTGTCGAACATCGCATTGATGGAACCAGCCTGACGTGGGGGTCACAGTTCAATAAATACATAGGATTTGATAATACGAGAACTGGCGAGGAAATAGGATCTAACCCAGTTTTGTATCCAACCTTCAATTTTGGAGTTATCTACACCGCTTTTGACAATGAAAATAGATACATCAGGGACAGAAACTTCATGTTTGGGCTAAGTGTTGACAACCTTAACAGGGCGGTAGTGTCCATAGATGGGTTGGAAGGAGCTAGGAAGAGCTTTTTGTTCAAGGCCTTCGGTTCTTCGAAATTAAACATCGCTCCTCGCTGGTACATTCATCCATCTGCATATGTGCTTTATTCACAGGGGAGCAAGCAAATCAATGCAGGCCTGTACTTTTCAACATTGGTGAGTTCTCCCAAATCCAATACAGCTGTTAACCTGCAAGTGGGATCCTGGTATCGGGTAGAGGATTCAATTATTGTTTTGGCTGGATTCGAAATAGATAACCTGAAGATTGGCTTTAGTCTTGACCTAAACACCCAATCTTTTGATATCAGTGATCAGCTTGGCGCAAACCTCCCAACCTACGAGGTTTCACTAACTTACAACCTGGACTTATCAACTCCACTCCGAAACGTTTCAAGCCCAATATTCTGATCACTAGTATGAGAAAACTACTTACCATTGTTTGCTTGCTATTTGGTTTCATTTGTGCATCACAGTCTGTACCCAAGCTGTTGAAAATGGCTGATGATCGTTACCAAAATGGCATATACGATGATGCAATTGAGTTTTATGATAAGATTGTCGGGATTGACAAAGACAATCATTTTGCTCGTTTTCGATTGGCGGAATGTTATAACAGAACTTTGCAATATGATGAGGCAAAATCAGTTTTTCTCCAGCTAAGTAATACCCCAGATCAAGAGTACAGAGCTCGTTCAATGTATAGTTACGCCAGTCTACTTAAGCACGAAACAAGTTTTGAGGAAGCAGATTCTATTTACGGTGTTCTTATTTCTATTCCTGGAGCAGAATCCTATTTGGTAGAGCTGGCACGGAAACAAAGTGAGGGATGTCAATTGGCACTTAGACAGAAAAAAGCGGATAGAGGATTCGCTATTAGTTACCTGGACGGAATCAATTCCAAATTTCATGATTTTGGAGCTGTGATAAATCCATCCAGCAATCATGTTGTATTAGCGACCACAAGAAATTTACCGGGCACCCAATATGAAAACCTTCAGTACCAAGGGTTATGGCCAGATTTGGTTTCATTCGAGAATCGAGGGAATGGACGATGGAGGATGTCAACGTCTAATCAGGATTTTTCCGATTTGAATACGCAATGGCCAGAAGGATCAGGCTCTTTCACGAAAGATGGGAATATCTTTTACTTTTCTTCGTGCAGCGAGGGTGAGGGTTCCTCCTGCAATATCATGGTAAGCTATCTTGAAAATGGCAACTGGAGTGCCCCGGTTAAACTAAACAGCTACATCAATGAAGCTGGATCAGAGAACAAACAGCCTGCGATTTCAGCGACAGGAGATACGCTGTTTTTTAGTTCCAACAGATCAGGAGGTAATGGGGGTAGCGATATATGGATGAGTTTGAAAGGTTTGGAGAAGGAATCCTGGACACCTGCAATCAATATGGGAGCAGTAATCAATACACCTGAAAATGAAATAACACCTTATTATTCGTCCGCTTTTGAATGCCTTCTCTTTTCCAGCGATGGACATGTTGGTTACGGGGGCTACGACATGTATGCCGCTAAAGGAGAATCATTTTTCGAGCCAGAGATTTATAACCTGGGGGATCCTTTCAATTCTACCTGGGACGATACATACTTTGCCATTTCTGATACTGTCGGATTCATGTCTTCCAATCGGGCGGATCACGAAATATTGAACATTTACAGTTTTGATGTAAACAATGAACGTCTTTTCTTATCACTTTTGATTTCCGGAGAATCCTTAATTGATTCCAGGCTTGCGTCACGCTTTAGAGACATTGAATCACTTGATCTTGTCACATTTCGCGTGGAAGATTATGCAGGGTATGACCTTTTTGAACCCATAAGACCGGCTAAGCCAAAGCCGAAAATCATTGAAGATAGTGTGGCAGTGGCTGACGTTGAGACAGATGAATATCAGTTTGAGAAGCTCTATTTCAACTATGCAGATAGCCAACTGAGAAGTGAGGCAAAAGCGGCATTGCAAAACCTTGTTTTACAACTGAAGGAGCAATCATTTGAATCGATAGATATTTTGGCATTTACGGATAGCATTGGTTCGGATTCATCCAACCTTCTGCTAAGCAAAAGAAGGGGAGAATCAGCTAAAGAATACCTGGTTTCAATGGGAATTGACTCAAGAAGAGTAAATGTATTGCCTCGTGGCGAAATTCCATCGCAGGGAGCAGATCACTGGTTCAGACGAGTCTTTAGAAGAAGGGTGGAGGTCATTGTAAAGGCAAGTGCAGGATTAAAACTACGAACTGCGAAAACGTATATCATTAGGAAACCAAACTCTTTGGTGCAGATTGCCAACATGCTAAATGTTGATTACGAGCAATTAAAGGAATGGAATGGCAATGTGAAAGGAGCCATTGCTGCGGGCAGCACCATAAGGATATACGAGGAGTCTAAAACAGATCGCCCCATTCGCTTACTTGTGGGAGAAGAAAATCTGGATTTATTTTCAGCAAAAAACTAGCCTTTGGAAACCAGAATGTAGGCTCCCCAATTATACGGATTTGAGTCAACCTTGCGAAACGCTCTTCTGGCATTAAAAAAGGCGAGCTGGGGATCTTTGACAACCAGCAATTCTTTGTAGAATAAATTCATGAAATTTCTAGCTGCTTCATCATTTATTTTGACGAGTGAGAGAAGAACATTTTGTGCTCCGGCCACCAAAAATGCTCGTTGCAGCCCAAACACACCTTCACCATTTTGGACCTTACCCAACCCCGTCTCGCAGGCAGCCAACACCACCAAATTAGTTTGATCCAACACCAAGTTCATCGCTTCGTAAGCAGACAATAATCCGTCATTGGTGCTCGATGCAGACTTACTTAAAAAAAGACCGGAACTATGCAATGGATCGGTATAGTTTGGGTCATCTATAAAGTATCCATGAGTTGCGATATGAATAATTCCTGGATTTGTGAAATTTTTTATTCGATCTTCTGTTGCTTCCGAGAAATAGTAAGTCTCAGTGTCCCATCTCCTTACGTCGAGAATTTCACTAATGTCGTTTGCTTCTTTTTCTGCTCCAGGTAATTGTTGCAGTGTAAAACCTTCAATTCCGGAAAAGTCAGGGTTACCAAATATTTTGGCATCCTTCACGAGCTCTGGTGTATCACGATAGAGTAGGTCTTTTCCGCTGGTGATGTTAATGATATCATATTTGTCTGACATGTACTGATTGTTGGCTTCATCGTAGAAGACCACCGGATTTAGTTTATGGTAAATACCATCAGGTGAAAGGTATAACTTGTTGACATCTGATAAATGCTCATTTATAGGCTCCCAAAAGATGCTGTAACTAAGCTTGTCTTTAACCCCGTACCTCAATGCATTTCGATAGGTAGCAAAACCCTTGGTAATATCCAATGATGTTAGCTTTACTGTTTCCAAGACACTGTCCTTTTTGATGATGAAAGCCATGTAATGAGATTCGTCTTCAAATCCCTGATCTATTTTTTCATCAACAACTTCAACTGAATAGTTTTTGTACTGGATGATATCCACCATAGCCGTACTGTCTTCAAGCACTACGCTTATCTCTGACCAGTGATGATAGGTTGACTTTTCCTGATCTGCGAAAACTTTAAATTTTCGGGAGAGGTCTTTTTCGAGATTCGCACATTCTTCCTCCAGGAGAGTAATGGAGATTCCCTGTTTTACTCGATCTTCTTCTGTTAGCAAATAGGCCTGAGCTAGACTATATTTCTTTTCTCGCCAAGTGTTGTAATCCTTTTTTATTTTATCGTCATCGCTATTTTGAATCAGCTTTCTCATTTTCTCTGATGCATAAAAGAGAATGCCTCGTGTGTTTAAGAAATGGTTAAGCGCATTGCTTGCATACTTAGAGTCAATGTTTTCGTCACTAAATGCGAGCGCACAAAATCTACCAATATTATACCTGGTTTCATCAAAATAGAGTTTTCGTTGATTGTCAGTCAGTACAGGAAATATATCCTGCATATGTTTAATCTCGGCTGATAGCGCATGATCAAAGGATTCCATCGCTGATTGATAATCTTTTACGATCATGTAATACAGACCAAGATCATTCACTGTTTTGATGTAGAGTGGGTGATAATTTCCGAGTGTATTGGCTCTTATTTTTTTTGCTTCAGTAAGTAGCTTTCCTGCCAATGAGAAGTTCCCAAATTGAAGATACAGTAAGGCGACGTTGTTGAGCGATGTAGCATAGTTTGCATGCTCAGTACCATAGATCACCTTGTCCATGTCAAGCACCTTCATGTAGAGATTCAGTGCTTTTCCCAGTTCTCCTTTGTCTTTGTAGATACTAGCCAGGTTACTTAAGCTACTCGCATAGTCCGGATTCATGGATCCAAACAAGTCTAAAAAACCCTGTGAGCTTTCGAGGAAGCATTCTTCCGCTTTTTCGACATCTCCTTGCCGCTTATAAATTGTGCCCAGATTATTAATCATGTACGGCCGAATGGTTCGAATGTCACCTGCCACATCCAATGCCTGTTCCATGTAATTATTGGCAGTTTTTAGGTCATTGAGTCGGTAGTAAAGAATACTTAACCCATTGAGCGTTTCAAGGAGCATTACTTTATCATCTTGATAGTTGTTGCTTTTTTTCTCAAGGTTGTGGAGGAGGTAGTTTTCTGAATCAGAATACTCTCCCTGCTCTATCTTGAGTGCAGATAGCCTATCAATGGCTCGAAAGTATTGAATCTCATCTCTTCCTTTAGCCATTTCAATGGCGGTAAGAAGTTCTGTTTCACTTCTATTCAAATCGCCAAAGTGACGATAGGTGGTGCCTAGTTCTATTTGGAGGGCTATGCTGATGGAGTCATTGTAATCTTTTCCAGATGCTAAAGCCTGATTAAGTGCATCCAAACTTTGCTGAAAGTTACCCACCTCCCGATGATATATGCCTTGCCGATAGAGGTAGCGAAGTTGAGCGTTTGAGTCATTGCTGAGCCGACTATTTGTGACTCTTCCAGCCAAACCTAAAAATTTTCCAGCCATAGCAAATTCGCCCAACTCCTGGTAAAAAGCTGATAAATTATAATAGATGCCGAGTAAATCTTGATGCAGTGAATCTTTGTTGGCGACCTCAGACGTAAGACCACTGTGTAGTGCATTCAGACTATGCTGCCGGTCATTGACTTCCCAAAGAATCAGACCAACATTATTGTAGAGCCCCGCTATTCCAATTTCAGTCACACATTTGGCTGAGTCCAAATCTGTTAGCAATGAATTGGCGTAAAATTTCGATTTGAGAGGGAATGTATATTTGAAACGCTCTGCACTATCCAACTTTTGGAGACAGGTCTGCCCATGAAGAGAAATGCAGAGAGCGGAAAGTATAATTACAAAGCTTTTCTTAAGCATAGATCAATTTGGTGGTCAATTGAAGTTAACAAGGATACAACATTCTTGAGATGATCCTTTTACTTTTCCTACCAACCATACTTCAAAAACGATGAAGGGCTATGACTAGCCTGTCATACTTCATCGGTGAAATGTTTTTCAGACTTTTCTTCTGAGAACTTCTTTTGATTGTATTGATCAGTACCACCTTTGGGAATTGATAAAGAGACCCAATCTTCACCTTTGATCATTTTTGCCAGGTAAACGATTTGGCCAATGTGATAGCTGTAGTGGGCGAGTTGTCTATGAATGGCATCAATGACGGAATGTCCCTCATTTCGAATATAAATGGTTCTACCTAAGTCGTCATCTTTCAAATCCTTTAGGGTATTTATGAAAGTCGTCCATCCTTCCTCCCACTTGTTCAACATTTCTTCCCGAGTCTTAATTGTGGTTTCAAATTCGCCCTCACGATCTCTCCAATCCTTCTCTCCATCTTCCGTAAGGAAATTGGTCCATCGGGAAAGCATATTTCCCCACAAGTGCTTAACCATGGTTGGGATACTGTTGGAGCCATCGGCTGGAATGAGGTGCAATTCCTCATCGGAAAGTGATTCAAATGTTTGTTCACCCAACGATTTATAGTAAAGAAGGAGTTTTACCAGATTTTCAATCATACACTAAAATTTAATAAAGTCTTGAGCCTGATCCCTGAGTATTCCGAGATTCGATTCATTCGTGATTTTGCCATTCTCCATCATAGCGTTGATACTCATCAACTTGGGTTTGTTAGCAAATACATGCATGCCAAGATAGTTGAAAATATCTGTGAGATGACTCATGGCTATGGCCGCACCTTGAATGCCTGCCGAAAGTCCAACCATGGCACACTTCTTTCCAGTAAATGTTCCTGGAAATTCCAAGGCGTCGAGAAAAGTTTTTAGGACTCCTGGAAAAGACCCATTGTATTCAGGTACAATGAAAATATATTTTTGAGATGCTTTCATATGCTCCCTGATTGGATTGAAGACTACATTCGTTCCCTGATTTTCATAAAGCGCCGTTGAAATAAAATCTGACGGTAAGTCCTCCAGGTCAATTATCGTAGATTCAATTGATAATTCTTCAAGTATTTGCTGATATTGAAGTGCCACTTGCTTGGAAACCGAATGCTTGCGATTGGTACCACTAATGATTGTTATCATAGACGATTTTGTAAATCAAAATTGTAGATGTGGGCGCATATAGAAATATTTGCCCGATAATTGCGTTTTCAGATCCATTGATCAGAACGCAAATAAAACATCAAACCAATTAACTCTAAGAACGACTTTTAGTTCAATGTCAATCAAAGTAGATCAACTAACCAAAGTCTACGGAGCTCAAAAAGCACTAGATTCAATCTCTTTTGAAGCATCAAAAGGTAAGATTACGGGTTTTCTTGGTCCAAATGGTGCAGGTAAATCCACCACGATGAAGATTGCCACAGGTTATATTGGCCTTACTTCTGGCTCTGTTCAGGTCAATGGGATTGATGTTTCCTCACAACCGCTTGAAGTCAAACGAATCACGGGTTATTTACCCGAACACAATCCCCTTTACCTAGAAATGTATGTAAAGGAATACCTCAATTTTGTGGCCTCAGCCTACAAATTGAATAGTAAAGCAGTGAAAATTGCGAATATGATTGAGATGTGTGGACTGGAAAGAGAACAGCACAAAAGAATTGGAGCACTCTCCAAAGGATATCGTCAGCGAGTGGGGCTTGCTCAAGCATTGATCCACGATCCGGAGGTGTTGATACTGGATGAACCTACAAGCGGATTAGACCCCAATCAGCTAGTTGAAATTCGCAAAGTGATCAAAGAAGCGAGTAAGGATAAGACTGTGATCCTTTCCACCCACATCATGCAAGAGGTGGAGGCTCTTTGCGATAAAGTAGTGATCATCAATAAAGGTAAAATTGTTGCGGATGATGCGGTGAAAAACCTGAAGTCGATGAAGTCTGATCAGGTAGCCTATCGGGTAGAATTTGAAGAAAACATTGATCCTTTATTGTTTGAAGCTGAAGGTTTGCAAATAGTTGACATGGAAGACAATCGCTATCAAATCCATGCAAAAGAGGATCCGCGCAAAGCCATCATGAAAGTGGCTGGAGAGCACGGACTTCCACTAATCAATATTGCAAAAGAAGAGCAGTCGCTCGAAGGAGTTTTTCAGGAATTGACACAAGGAGAATGATTACAATTCTAAAAAAAGAAATCAACGAGTTCCTCGATTCATTAATCGCTTATGTAGTGATTGGCATGTTCCTGGTAGGAGTTGGTTTGCTGATTTGGGTATTTCCAGAAACCAACGTGCTGGATTATGGCTATGCCAGCATGGAAACACTTTTTTCATTGGCACCTTATGTATTTATGTTCCTTATTCCAGCAATCACGATGAAGGCATTCGCCGAGGAAAAAAGGGGAGGAACCATTGAATTGCTTTATACCCTTCCTTTCAGAGACATTGAGATAGTGATAGGTAAGTTTTTAGCTGGATTTTTTCTGGTTATCTTCTCTGTATTGCCTACGCTGATCTACTACTTCACCCTATCATACTTGGGAAATCCAGTTGGTAATATTGATACTGCTGGCATCATAGGATCATACATTGGATTGATATTGCTGGGAGGGATTTTTACCGCAATAGGAGTATTATCATCAGCACTCACGGGCAATCAGATTGTATCTTTCATTTTAGCAGCCTTCCTATGTTTTGCTTTTTATGCAGGTTTTGATTCCATAGCAGCAATCAATATCTGGTCCGAAACGTCTTACATCATTGAGCAGGTAGGCATTCTATCACATTATGAAACATTGAGCAAAGGATTGATAGACATGAGTGATGTCGTTTATTTCGGTTCCATGATAGTCCTCTTTTTGTATCTCACACGTATCATTTTAAACGTGCAGAAAGGATGAGTCGGAGTAGGAAAATAGTCATTCTTCAAAGCATAACAGTGCTTCTTTCGGTATGGCTGGTAAATCAACTGGCTGATCGCTTTCGCGTGCAATTTGACCTGACGGAAGAAAAGCGCTACACCATTTCAGATGCTACAAAAAATCTCCTAAAATCACTGGATGAGCAGGTGTATTTTGAGGTATACCTCGCCGGAGAATTACCTTCTAATTTTGAACGTTTTCAAAATTCAATTGGAGAGATGCTAGAGCAATTTTCAATTGAAAGTGGAAATAAGGTGAAATACAAATTTACCGACCCTGCACAAGCCACAAACGTTCAAGCAAGGAATCAATTCTATCAGTCACTCATAGATAAAGGAATAGAGCCATCAAACTTAAATTATAAGAATGCCGATGGTGACAAGATGGAAAAAGTGCTGTTTCCTGGAGCGATTGTATCTAAGGGGATCAATGAAATCAGCATCAACTTGATCAAGGGGAATAGTACCGCCGGAGTAGATGTAGTTTTAAACCAAAGCATTGAAGGGCTTGAATATGAATTAGCTGCTTCCATTGCTCAGCTGATTGATGGAGCTACCAAGCGTATTGCATACATCTCTGGTCACGGGTCGCCAGACTCTTTGGAAATAGCTGGGTTTAGAAATACGGTACTTTCCAAGTTCGAATTGTATAATGTGTCACTTTCAGGAAGGAAAGAATTGAGTGGTTACGACGCGGTAGTTATTGGCAAACCCACACAACCATTTACGGAACGCGAAAAATATTTGGTAGATCAATATTTGATGCGTGGAGGAAATCTAATCTATTTCATTGATGCACTAAGCGTTAATATGGATAGCGCATCCGGAGAAGGGACAGTGGCAATTCCATATCAAACGAATTTGGAGGATCAGCTTTTTAGGTATGGCGTAAGAATTAATCAAAACTATGTGCTGGACGTAAATAGCGGACAGTTTCCTGTGGTTGCTGGAAATGTTGGAAGCCAACCTCAGATTCAAATGATCCCATGGCCGTTTTTCCCCGTGCTCACCAATTTCAGCAAGCATCCTTCTGTTCGAAATTTAGATGCGATCTTAGGGAGATTTGTGTCTGAGATAGATACAGTGAAAGCAGTTGGAATTCAAAAAATTCCACTGATGACCACAAGCCCATACACCAAGTTGCTGGGTCCGCCGGTCAGGGTTGCATTCAATGACCTGAGAGATAAACTTCGACCTGAGCGATTTACAGACGGTCCCAAAACGGTAGGATATCTGCTGGAAGGTTCTTTCACCTCGCTGTATGCAAACCGTTTGATCCCGAAAGAATTTGACAAAGCTAAGTTTATCGAAAAGGGTAATCCAGGTAAAGTGATTGTCGTAGGTGATGGTGATATCATTCGAAACGACCTGGATCCTGAAACGGGCGAACCGCTAGGTTTAGGAGTGGAGCCTTTCACCAAAACCACGTATGCCAATGAGGATTTCATTCTGAACATTCTGGACTACATGGTTGATGATTCAGGCTTGATAGAAACACGAGCTCGGGAGGTAAAAATTAGACCGTTAGATCGTGTGAAAGTTCAGCAAGAACGTACGAAGTGGCAATTGATCAATTTGATAGTTCCAGTACTTCTGGTCTTACTCATCGGTGGGTTGAAATGGTATTTACGAAAAAATAAATTTGCCAGACAATGAGTAAGTCAGTAAAATATATCGTTGCGATACTGCTGCTCTTAATAGCCAATTTTTGGTTGTTTTTTTCAGGAGGGAGTAAGGAAGTCAAATCTTCCGAAAAGTACTTCAACGCTGAAGACCTGGAAGGCGTTAGTGCATTTGAATTTACGTACGATCTGGATACCATTAACATTTCTAAAACCGGCGAAGGCTGGATTGTGAATGATCAATACCTGGCTGATCAAGGCTTTATAAATACCTTGATTTCAGTATTGGAACGGGTGGAGGTGAAAAGTACACTTGGAAATTTGGAAACGCAGATTTTGGGCAGTGTGACAGTTGAATTTGATTTCAATTCAAGGTATCGATTTCAATATGCCACCAATCCGAATAAAACCAGATCCTATTTTTTAACCGATGCTGGGGTCAAAGAAGTTTCCGTACCAGGATATCGCGACAATGTGGTGGATATTTTCACTCTACACCCGGATCAATGGCGAGATCGAACCATCTTTGACGGTAGCTGGCGAACCATCCAAAAAATAATTATTGAGAACGAAGAAGGAGATAATTTTCAGATCTTGTTTGATGAAAAATTCTTTCTTATCAATGGCAATCAACCCGCCGATAGCTCGGCAGTGATTGGATACTTAAATCAATTTGAGCGGTTTCAGGCCAATGAAATGATCTCGACAGGGAGGTTTAATGAGATGGACAGCATTGCTGGCACTGAGCCTTTTGCCAGGTTATCCATTGAGGACATCAAATACGAAACGCCTATTCGTTTAGAGATTTTTAGAAATAAGCCAAATCAACCGTATCATTTAGTTCAAGATCAGGATGGTCAACGCATGGTAATAGACGCAAGGAGGGTCCGACAGATTTTATCAAATCCTGATAGACTTAACTGATCTTATTTCAGCTGTTTATCTCACAATTTGTGACTAAATTAGCGCCCGAAAAAATAAGGCAATTGCCTTGACTCACTAAGCTTTACAATATATGAAATTCATTGTCTCTTCATCTTACCTATTAAAGCAATTATCTGCCATCAATGGCGTAATTACTACAAACCCGGTAGTGCCCATTCTTGAAAACTTTTTGTTTGAAATAAGCGATGGCAATTTGACCGTTACTGCTTCTGACCTTCAAACAAGTATGATTACAGAGCTTCAGGTAGAAGCAAAAGAAGACGGGAGTATTGCGATTCCTGCTAAAATTTTATTGGAGACACTCAGGAACCTTCCAGAGCAACCAGTAACGTTTTCCATAGATAGCAACACCTACAGTATTGAGATCAACTCTGATAACGGAAGATACAAGCTCGCAGGAGAGAATGCCACTGACTTCCCTAAGATACCTACAGTGTCTGATGGATATTCTGTGAATATGTCTTCCGAAGTGCTAGGTAGAGCAATTAACAACACCATTTTTGCTACTTCCAATGATGAGCTAAGACCCGCCATGACAGGTGTGTTCGTGAAACTCGATGAAACCAATACAACCTTTGTAGCAACCGATAGTCATCGTTTGATCAGATACAGAAGAGTAGACGTAGTGGCAGATATGGGACATAGCATGATCATCCCACGAAAAGCATTGACGCTTCTCAAAGCCACTTTACCTTCGGAGTTGACCAACGTGAATGTGGAGTTCAATGCTTCCAACGCGTTCTTCAATTTCAATCAGGTAAAAATGATCTGCCGGTTGATCGACGAGCGATTCCCTGATTATGAAAATGTAATCCCGCTGGATAACAACAATAATGTTGTTGTGAAGAAAGATGAGCTGCTCAGCTCTTTGAAGCGTATTGCTATTTATGCTAACAAAACAACGCATCAGGTACGTTTGAAGATTACAGGTAGCGAGCTAATGATCTCAGCGGAAGATCTGGATTTTTCAAACGAGGCAAATGAGCGTCTATCATGCGAGCATGATGGAGAAGATCTTGAAATTGGATTCAACGCTAAGTTCCTTGTAGAGATGCTTGGTAACATTGATTCGGAGGACATCACCTTGAAATTGAGTGCCCCGAATAAGGCAGGTATAATTACACCACACGACAAAGATGAGGAAGAAGACATTTTGATGCTTGTGATGCCGGTAATGCTAAACAATCAGGTTTAGTAATTCGAATCATTAGAAATTATTGAAAAGTGATGCTGTGCGGCATCACTTTTTTTATTGTTCGCTTGCCAGGTCTTTCACCATTTTTTTAAGCCGCTTGACTTTTCTTCCATAGATCAAGTGGAGGAGCAAATGAAACAAGCCTCCAATTACGGATAGGGAAATGACCCATACGGCAATAACGGCGGCCCATTGTTCAGTGCTTTCTATTTTTGATAAATCCGCATGGTTGGCGGGATCTGAAACCCCATAGATGAATCCCATGACAACAGAAATCCAAAAGACCACCTTGTAGTGCAGTAGGTAAAACCTCAAATAGCCGTACACTTTTTTTAAGCTCTGAAGAACATTGCCATCGTAACTAAACCTCCGTATTTGGCGAATGAGAAATTGATAGTAGATGAGATACACGATGGTTACCAGTACATAGAATATGATTAGGCCTATAGAATCGCCTCTTTTGATCGTCAAATAGGTCATTAATGGGATCAGAACGATCGTTATCCAAAACTCTACCCAAAGGATGATCTTGATCCAATAAAGGGTTGTTCTGGTTCCTTTCCGCTCCAGCTTATCTATTTGAAGCGACGAAGGGTTTTCCTTTGCTTTACTTTTATTCCAGACTGACCGTATATCTATTTCCTCAGCCATTAATTAACTCTTTTAACTTCTCTTTGAGCCTATTTACCTTAACACCTACGTTGCTTACGGTAATACCCAATATTTCGCTCATTTCCTTATAACTTTTATCTTCTAGATAAAGCAGTATGATGGCTCGGTCAGATTCCTTCAATTTTTTGATTCCCGAATACAGTTTCTCGATCTGTTCTTTTTCTCCATCTTCCTCAATAGCTGAGTCACCCTTCCATTCGAGCGGAACCGTCTCCACTTTGCGTTTCATTCTTTTGGAATGAGAGAGACAGACATTCAGTGTGACACGGTAGACCCAGGTCGAAAGTTGAGAGTTGCCCTTAAAGGATTCATGAGACCTCCAAAGCTGCAAACTGACTTCCTGCACTAAATCCTTCAGTGATTCTTCATCTCGCGCATATGCCCTGCATATATGCATGATCAATGGCATATTTTCCTCTACGTACGATTTGAAGAAGTCTTCTGACACGCAACTTTTGTGTTAGTGGCTAAAACGTTCGATTTATTTCATCGAGACGCTATTTTTTTTTGGCAGCAGCTTTTTTGCCGCCTCTTCCTTTTTTCTCTGGAGCTTTTTCTGCCAATTCTTTACATTGTTCAAATGTGAGTTCCTCTGGAACCATATCCTTAGGGATTTTTACATTTTTCTTACCAAACTTGATGTACGGCCCCCACCTTCCATTCAATACAGCTACTGTTTCATCCTCATCAAAGGTCTTGATGTATTTGTTGGCATCAGCTTCCCGCTTATCTAGAATGAGTTGAACAGCCTCTTCTTCTGTGATTGTGAGAGGATCTTGTTCTTTCTTAATGGACACAAACTTCCCGTCATGGCGGATGTATGGGCCGAAGCGTCCTACCGCGGCGACCATGGGTTTATCTTCAAAAGTGCCCACCTCTCTAGGAAGTTTAAATAGCTCTAAAGCTTCATCCAAAGTGATGGTATCCATGAATTGACCATGCTTCAAACTTGCGTACTGAGGCTTTTCTTCGCCCTCTACTAACTCACCTTTTTGAACATAAGCTCCATACTTTCCATGACGTGCATAGATTTTTTCTCCTGATGTGGGATGTTCTCCTATTTCGCGTACTTGATTAACTGCAGCTCTGTCTAAGTCAGCGGACTTTTCAACCGTGGAGTGAAACCCACCATAGAAATTGTGGATCATTTTATTCCACTCGGTCTTTCCATGGGCAATGTCATCAAATTGCTGCTCTACATCAGCAGTGAAATGATAGTCAATGACGTTAGGGAAATGGTCAACCAGGAAGTCATTCACGACCATTGCAGTATTCGTTGGGAAGAGTTTATTCTTCTCTGCACCAGTTATTTCAACTACCTCTTCTCGTTTGATAGCACCATCCTGCAATCTGCATTCGATAGAGATGCGTTCATGCCCTTCCCGAGC
The DNA here is from genome assembly GCF_039940915.1 of Ekhidna sp. Lineage (GTDB taxonomy): Bacteria > Bacteroidota > Bacteroidia > Cytophagales > Cyclobacteriaceae > Ekhidna. Next base: position 1,125,986 of record NZ_JBDVFO010000002.1, on the reverse strand, counting down.
ATCCTTTTCTACATAATTTCTTTTTTGAACGGTAGAAATTGTGGGAGCGTAAGTGGACGGACGTCCGATTCCCATTTCCTCCAGCTTCTTAACCAGACTTGCCTCGGTGTACCTTGGTGGATGTCGAGTAAATCCTTGCTTGGATAGTATTTGCTTGAGATCCAGTACCTGACCTACGTTGAGTGGAGGTAGCATATTGGTATTTTCCTCTTCGACACCCTCTTCGTCTGTGGACTCAATATAAACTTTTAGAAATCCTTCAAACTTGACTACCTCACCTTTAGCGATAAGTTTCTCGTCCGTTGTTGAAACGCCGACTGTCGCAGTTGTCTTTTCAAGTTGTGCATCTGACATTTGCGATGCGATAGCACGCTTCCAGATAAGGTCATACAGTCTATTTTCTGCATCATCCTTTCCTGCAGACTGTATACCAAAGTTTGTAGGCCTTATTGCTTCGTGAGCCTCTTGTGCTCCGGCATTTTTTGTTTTAAAAACTCGTCTGAAGGCATATTCATCTCCATAATTCGCTTTGATTGCTGACGCTGCCCCATTTAAAGCTTCATCCGATAAATTGACCGAGTCAGTTCTCATATAGGAGATTTTTCCAGCTTCGTAGAGTTTCTGAGCAACAGACATTGTTCTTGCCACAGAATACCCCAATTTCCTACTTGCCTCCTGTTGGAGCGTAGAAGTCGTGAATGGAGCAGCTGGTGATTTTTTTGCGGGCTTTGTTTCCAGGTTCTCAATGGAGAAATCGGCACCGTTACATTTTTGAAGAAAGCCCATAGCCTCTTCTTCCGTCTTAAATTTCTTAGGCAGTTCCGCTTTTAGAATCTTACCTCCTTCCAGATTGAATTCGGCAGTAATTCTGAAGGATGATTCCGGATTAAACTTGGCGATCTCTCGCTCGCGTTCCACTACCAAACGTACAGCAACAGATTGCACTCTTCCTGCTGAGAGACCACCTTTAATTTTTTTCCAAAGTATAGGTGATAGTTCAAAACCGACCAGACGATCTAAAATTCTTCTTGCCTGCTGAGCGTTTACCAAATCAATGTCGATACCTCTGGGGTTTTTAATGGCGTTTTGAATCGCATTTTTTGTGATTTCCCTAAAAACGATTCGCCTGGTTTTGGCATTGTCAAGGTCAAGGGCTTCTGACAAGTGCCAAGAAATAGCCTCTCCTTCACGGTCATCATCCGAAGCAAGGAATATTGTTTCAGCTTTTTTGGCTAATTTTTTTAACTCTCTTACTACTTCTTTCTTGTCCTTGGATACTTCGTATGTTGGAGCAAACCCATTTTCTATGTCAATAGCTGAATCATCCTTAGGGAGATCACGAACGTGCCCATATGATGATTTAACCTCATAATCCTTCCCTAAATATCCTTCGATTGTTTTTGCCTTGGCAGGCGACTCAACTATGACGAGATTTTTTCCCATGGTAAATTTTATAAGATAATAGTGACAGGTGGAAACCCATTCAGCGCGTAAACATAACACGACTATTTAAATCCTGTTCAACACACAATTGAAAAACTTTATTTGTCTCGGCTCTTTTTCATGCTTTATATTTATACCAAACCTCCAAACTGATGAGTAGAAAAATCTACCTGATCCGACATTCCTATGCCGAAGAGCCCAATGGTAAAAGAGATATAGAACGTGAGTTGACACTAGAAGGTCAAAGCACTGTTCGTGCCTTGGGAAGACATTTGATCAAAGAAAATTTTAATCCGGATGTTATTTTGTGCAGCACTTCTACCAGAACTAAACAGACAGCTTTAAACCTTGTTGAAGAGCTTGGAATGAATGAGGGTGCGGTTGAATACAAGGAAGTAATCTACAATGCATCAGTCCGGGAGCTCTTAGCCTTGCTCAATGATCTTTCTGATAGTCAAAAGTCCATTGCCATAATTGGCCACAATCCGACCATCACATTTTTTGGTGAATATTTATCAGCTTCTGCTATTGGAAATATGGAGCCAGCTGGAGTGGTTACCATCAAATTCGATAAATTAAAATGGAGTGAAGTGTCCCAAGGAACAGGAGTTTTTTCTAGTTATTTTCATCCAAATCACTGATGTACAACCCAAGCGACGTAGGTAAGAAGGGGAGTGTTTTTGGGTTGCCATACAACTTGGAAGAGTCTAAGCTTGTGCTGTTGCCAGTTCATCTCGATGTTACAGTTTCTTATGGACAAGGAACATCCAAAGCTCCTGACATAATTCTAAGCGAGTCATCTCAACTGGATTTATCATTGCCATCCATCCATAGGCCATGGGAGCTGAAGATGGCCATGTATGATCGAATTGTCAATGCCGGTCAAAACGAAATTCACCGAGGGCGAGCAACCAATGTTATCAAAGACTTGGAGGCTGGTAAGGAACCCGATATTGAGCAGGTCGATTTCATCAATGAGTTTTGTCACCTCACCCATGAGAAAATTGAAGCGTTGGCTGGTTCCTTCTTGGATTTAGGTAAAATCGTTGGAATAGTAGGAGGAGATCACTCTTCGCCGCTGGGTCTGATGAGAGCACTAGGTAAAAAGGGGGAATATGGAATTCTTCAAATCGATGCGCATATGGACTTAAGGGAAACCTATGAGCATTTTAGATACTCGCATGCCAGTATTATGCATAATGCACTAAAGGAGCAAGCTGTAACCTCGTTGACTCAGGTAGGTATTCGTGATTTCTGCGAAGAAGAGGAGAATTATATCGCAAATTCAGAAAAACCGATCAGTGTTTTTTATGATGAAGACATTTTTAAAAAGACTTTATCTGGGGTGAATTGGCAAACACAAGTGAATGCAATCGTAGAACATCTTCCTCAGAATGTGTATATCAGCTTTGACATGGATGGATTAGATCCGTCACTTTGCCCTCATACAGGCACTCCAGTAGCTGGCGGTTTGCAATTCAATGAAGCCATTTACCTCATTGAACAAGTGGTCAGGTCAGGTAGAAAAATAATAGGATTTGATGTGTGCGAAACCGGCGCTAAACCATGGGATGCAAATGTAGCCGTTCGCATAATTTATCGGATAGCTACCTTTGCCGGGGTATCAAATAGCTTATTGACTTTCAAATAGATCAGTTAATAGCTTATTGAAGGAATCAGTGTTGTATTTGGCCATCCCGTGATTTTCCACTTTGATCGTGCCCCCTTTACTCAATACATAGGTTGTTGGAATCGAGTGTGTATCATATGTGGTGGGTAGGCTGGATCTTAGAAAGTAAACGGGAAATTCAAATCCCTTTCTATCGATAAATCTACGAGCCTTAGCCTCGTCTTGATCCAGCGATATCATTACGAAGCTTACTTGATCTTTTTGTTTTTGATATAAATCATAAATATCAGGCATTTCCGCTACGCATGGAGGACACCATGTCGCCCAAAAATTCATAAACACTACCTCATTAGAGAATTCAGTAAACTCAATTCGATTGCCCTTCAAGTCTTCCAACCAAAAATTGTACGAAGCTTTACGCTCTTCGGCTAGCAGGGTAGGTTTGATGAGGCCTGTTGATAATACAACCTGTTGCATTCGGCCGAGTACCTCAGTATGCCAGCCTCCTAAGTAAATCACACCGACTACCGTAATTAAAACAATCCATTCGATGAGTTCTTTTCTAATCTTTTGCTTCATTTTTGGGGGATGTAGCAAGTATTACACTCAAATTGACGAAAAGATTCATTTTTTAGCTAACTAGTCTCTTCCTTAAATTTTTATAATCTCACTTAGTATTTTTATAAATTAGCATGCACATAAATTTCACCACACGATGAAGATCAAGTCAACAGCTACCATTCTATTCATCCTATTTTTATTTGGAGCGCAGGCTCAGAAAATCAAGTACAAGGATTTGTACCCTATCCTGGCTGCCAAGAACTATGAGGAGGGAGGTCCAAAACTTATCCAGTTTCTCTCTGATATCAAAAATCAGGAAGAAGCAAACGCCAATCTACAAATGGGATTGTGGCTGGAGAGTAGATTTTTAAGCTACGACGTGGTGAATGATTCGTCAAGAGTTTATCAGGTAGGCGATTCTGCAGTCTTTTATTTAGAAAAAGCAAAAGGCCAAATTGATGAGAAAGAGTTAAAGAAGAAAGATGAGTATTACCAGGCCTTTTTTAGAAGAGATTTAAGAACTGGTGAGTTTGGAATCAAGGTTTCTGATGTTCATCTGGATATAGAGAAGAAAGTAGAAGCCATTGAGACCAGAATAGCTGACGTCAAAGAAATGCATAGAAAGGTTGTCCGAGTGGAGAATAACCAGTCGGAAGCGATGGAGTCTTACAAAGCACTGACAACTCAATTTGCAGTATACAGTAATATGCTTATTGGAGCAGATCAAGCTGTACAAGAGATTATTTCAAAAATTGAGGAGAGTGGAACACTTGGAATGGAAAATGCAAAAAGTGTACAAGAGCTAGCCGTAAAGCTTGGCTCAGACAAGTATAGCCAGGATCCCATGTTGAAAAGCATAGATCAGTTTGGAGTTGATGGCATGAATGCAGCAAACTTAAGGTCGGGTCCAATAGAGATATGGAACTTTCAATCTTGGGCAAGTGAAGCCAGATCAGAGATATTAGGAGGAGTGGCGCTTTTCAAAACCATGGTGAAGAACCATGCAGATGAACTAAGATCACAGAAAGAGAAAGTGAAGAAAAGTCAATCAGAAGATATCAGCGATTTTCCAGATAACTTAAAAGAGCAGTTTGCAAAATATGACCCTGAATCTACCGTAGAAAAATTGTTAAAAATCGAAATGTATGAAGCTCGAATTATCAAGCAGGTAGATTTACAACTGAATCCTTCGCTAATGGATTCATCACTCATTGGTTCACAATTGGAAATCTATGAAGCAGCTTTCGCAGATGCAAAAGAGATGAATGTTTTGGTGGAGTCCATTACTTCAGAGGACCTTGAGATCTCGAAGAAAAAATATACCGACTATATCGAAAGTTTCTTTCAGACGTACGTTACAGCGTCAAAGTATGTCTTGGAAATGCAGAATTGGTCCCGAAGACATGTCAAGTGGCTTGGAGATGCAGTTGAATTTTGGTCTGAGAAAAATCAATGGGGGATTGATGCTGAAAACGAAGAAGTGGTATACCCACTATTTGTACAAGATTCACCAGAAAGTGGCTTGATGACCATGAACGTCCCTGTAAAAAGCCCAGAAGAAGTAGTTGCATATGGAGCTGACCTGAATGCCAAGAAAGGATTCATCGCCTCATTTGGTCCTGATAGAATTGTGAAGTGGAAACTCGAATTTGATTTACCTGGAGTAGAGGCAGTCAACTATGCAAGTGATTCGATTCCTACCATTGCCGGATCCGAAAGCTTTTACATATACAATTCATCTATTCAGGAAAATAATTTCGTCGTTGTAAGCTATACCCCAGATGGGCGGCTTAACTGGGGCACGGTCGTTTCTATCAATAAAGAGCCAGTAGACTTTAAGTTTGATGACCTAACGCAGGAACTTACCATTCTGCTGTATCCGGAAGAACAGCTCCCGCTTGACTCTGACGAACTTGGGTATGTGGTGATTGATAGAACCGGAAATGCGAGATAAGGTATTTACACTTCTCATTTTTCTTTGCCTTGTTTCGTGCTCTGAAGAAGATCTTCCAGATGGATTGTACGATTATCAGGTTGAACGACTTCTGAGTGGTCAGTCAGGTACTAAGATGTGGAGTCAACAGGTTAATTCTACAAATTGCTCAGATTCTGTTTTTTTACTTTTCGTGTCGAGTAGTGATTCACTTGATATTTCTAGAATTGTAAGAAGTGTTGGATGTGCTTCATTTGATACCACCCTAATTGGTAGAGCAAATGCCGCAAGTGTTGAGGGAATAGATTTGTTTTCTGATTCCTTAATATTCAGTTCAGGAAGCCATTGGATTGTTAATGGTATTACCTCACAGCAAATGCAGTTGACAATGGACGTTGAAAGCCTTAATTACCTCGTAGAATAGACGATAGAATAGTTAGTATGAAAATTTCTTCATTTCTTGGATGATATTGTATTGATCATCGAAATGTTTGCTTTCGTTTGAAATAATTGCAGAAATTTGCTACTGATACTATCAACCAACTATCATCAAATGCTGCGCTTTCAACTAGTTACAATCTGTATGGTGTGTCTTTGCGCTTTTTCCAAAGCACAAACCACTGTCGTTTCCTACGATTTTAATGATTCAGACCAAGGGTGGTCCGCAACCTCCAATACCAATGGAGATTGGGCCAGAGGAGTTGATATTTTTAGCGCAGGTGCAAATGATTCCTATTGGTATACCTCTCCTTCTAACTACAATGATGATGCTATAATCGTATTGGAGAGCCCGCTCATTGACCTCACGGGTGAAATTGATTTGTTATTTTCCTTTCGCATAAGGCATAGTACAGAAGCCACCTACGACGGCTTTCAGGTAGAGTACAGTTCCAATGGAGGAGTTGATTGGACAGATCTTGGCGCCAATGGTGAAGGCGTAAATTGGTACAATGATGCCGATGTGAGTGCACTTACAGATACAGATGGATGGTCTGGTGATAACCTGGACTGGCAAACAGCTCAAATAGGCCTGCCTGTAGCCTTGGAGAATAATGCAAATGCGATGATTCGCGTGAGGTTCCAAAGTGATTTTTCCGTGCAAGATGAAGGTGTGGCTTTCGATGATGTGGTGATCACCTCAGGTTTTGAGATGGAAGTTTCTGGAAATGGTCAGGAAATCACAAACGCTGATGCAAGTCCGTCTTTCAAGGACTTTACAGATTTCGGAAATGTAGACGTCACTTCAGGTACGCGTTCCAAATCATATGCAATAACTAATATCGGAGGGGGAACATTGACACTGAATGGGGCTACCTCAGTTTCACTGAGCGGTACAAATGCGGCCGATTTCAGTATCACAAGCCAGCCTGGAGCAACGACTTTAGATGCCGTTGAATCCACAACTTTTACCATAGAATTTGATCCCTCCGGTTCTGATGTCCGAGTTGCCACCGTGTCAATCGACAGTGATGATGCAGATGAAGATCCATACACTTTTGATATTCAGGGAACAGGAGTAAATGCCGTCTTGGTACATGATTTTAATTCTACTGACGATGGATGGACTGTTGCAACGGCTACCAATGGAAACTGGTCCAGGGGAACTGGAACATTAAGTACCGGAGCAGATGGATCTTACTGGCACACCACTCCCAACGGAACTTATAATAACGATGCTGTTTTGACCATTGAAAGTCCGACCATTGATCTCACTGGGGAATCTGACCTTTCATTGTACATGGACATACGCTACGATACCGAGGTAGATTATGATGGATTTAAAGTGGAGTACAGTGATGATGGAGGTACAAGCTGGTTTGATCTAGGCACGGTAGGAGGTGGAGTAGGATGGTACAATGAGACCGATGTTGATGCGTTTGCGAACGATGAAGATGGCTGGGCTGGAGATAATACAGCCTGGGAAGCGGCACAGATTGGACTTCCAGTCGCAATTGAAAATATTTCCAATGCACAGTTCCGCGTACTCTTTGAGAGCGATGGCTCTGTTACTGGTACAGGTGTAGCATTTGACAACTTCATGGTTTATACTGGATTTCCGGAAATTTACATTGAGTCCAATGATGTAGAAATTGTTGACGGGCAGACAGCTACAGATGCTTTGGCCAATACAGATTTTCGAAGTGTAGATGTTACATCAGGTACCCGATCTAAAACATACACCATTACCAATATAGGAGCTGCTACGCTCAGCCTGACAGGAGCTACTCCTGTCACAATTAGTGGGGCCGCTTCGGCGGATTACACGGTGACTAGCCAGCCGGCAGCTAGCCTTGCTGGATTTGAATCTACCACTTTCATCATTGAATTTGATCCTTCAGCCTCGGGAACACGAAATGCAACCGTATCAATTGCAAGTGATGATGTAGATGAAGATCCTTTTACCTTCAATATTACCGGAAACGGTGACAATGCAATTATTTTTCATGACTTTGATAGTGGCACTGAAGGGTGGACTGTCACCTCAAACACGAATGGCGATTGGTCTAGAGGGACAGGCATATTGAATACTGGTGCCGATGGATCATACTGGCACACGACCCCTGCAAGTGTATATAACAATAGTGCTGTTTTAACTTTAGAAAGCGGAACATTAGATTTAACAGGGGAGAGTTCACTCACCCTATTCATGGATGTAAGGTATGATACAGAAGATGCCTTCGATGGCTATCAGGTAGAATACAGTTCCGATGGAGGAACAACATGGTTTGATTTAGGATCCACTTCAGAAGGAATTAATTGGTACAACGATAGTGATGTTGATGCCATTGCTAACAATGCCAATGGCTGGTCCGGAGATAATTCCAACTGGGAAACTGCAGAAATTGATTTACCTCTCGCTTTAGAGAATAATGCAACAGTGCAATTTAGAGTAACCTTTGAGAGTGATGGATTTGCTACAGATGTAGGAGTGGCGTTTGACAACTTTGTGATTTTCGGAGATGTCACACCGCTACCGGTAGAGCTCTTAACATTTAGCGGACTAGCAAATGGTGACAAAATCACGCTGGACTGGACCACTGCCATAGAAATAAACAACGATTACTTTGAAGTGCAGCATTCGATTGATGGTAATGTATTTACAACAATAGATATGATTGATGGGAATGGTACGGTTAACCACCTATCGGACTATCACTATGAACATAAAAACCCTGCTTTGGGATACAATTACTATAGGCTCAAGCAAGTAGACTTTAATGGGGCCAATGAGTATCATAAAATCATTCAGGTTTACAATGATTTTTATTACAACGGAATGGATGTGACCATCTATCCTAATCCGTCGCAAAGTAGCGATGCGAAGGTGCAGATTGTATCTGGCGATGACCATACACCAATCGAACTCATGTTGATCAATCTTGATGGCAAAGTGGTACTTAAAAAAACATTTGAAGCGGCCACCAATTTGGATCAAAAAATGGATCAAAACCTAGACCTCAAAGCCGGTGTCTACATTGCCACTTTCAAGCAAGGAAATAAGGTGGTCAATAAAAGACTCATAGTGAAATAAAGGTCCTCAAAGTGTGGTTTAGCTAAATAATAGAGCAATTCCCCTCCATCGCCACTAATGGTTTGTCGAAGAATTTGACTGCTTAACATAAAAATGGGTTCTCACAGAGTATTATATGGTAGTTTGACGAAAATGTAGCATTTAGCTATAATTCTTTTGGTAATTTTCAGGTTCAAGACCTTATATACCACACATGAGAATTATCCGCTTTTTATTGCTATTGGCATTTACTGGAATTTTATCATCACTTTCTGCGCAAACCGGACCTGGGGGGGTAGACACTAGAGACGGCACTGGGGAACTAGTCATGTGGTTCATTGCTGATTCTGCTACAGTCAACGGATCTAGCGAAGTGACAGCCTGGCAAAACGAAGTATCGATAGCAGGCAATGGATTAGTTGAACTTGGCACAGGTGTAAGGCCAATTTGGGTATCATCTGCTATCAACGGTCATGCTGAAATCAGTTTCGGTGATCAAATTGATGCTTTGATCTCTTCCGCGGCTAACTTAAATTCAGCAACTTTTCCTACAAATGAAGCCACTACATTCGTGGTGACCAGACATGATAATGCATCTCAACAGTCCTCAGTATACACGACAGGAACAGCAGCAAATGGGGGTATAGGAACCAATCGTTTCACTTCTCATTTACCCTGGAATAACATTGCATACTATGATCTAGGAAATTGCTGTGGAACAGGAGATTCTCGTATACAAATAACCTACGACGCTGGCTGGGTAGGAAATTATGGGGTTTTTACATATCAGAGAGATCTTGTGGATGGAATGGAAGTCTGGCGAGATAATGCTTCGGTAGCAGGCCCATCAGGTACTCCGGCGTCTAGTTATACCTCTCATGGAAGCCAGAGATTTTACATTGGTCACTCGTCCAGTGATAACTTTCAAGGAGACATAGCAGAGATTCTTGTATTTAAAGATGCAATTAACGATGCTGAACGAACCATCGTCAATAACTACATCGCAGCGAAGTATAACTTGAATATTACGGATGATTTCTATCTTTTTCAGACGTCACATGGTGTAGATGTCATTGGGATAGGACAGGATGGTACAGATACTAAATTGGAAGCCAAGTCGGCAAACATCATTACGATAAAAGATGCTTCATCAATCGATACAGATGGAGACTTTGTTTTTGCAGGACATGACAATGGAGATGCAGCTGCATGGACAACTAGCGAACAGATTAATGGAGATACAAATCTGGAAAGAATTGCTAGAGAATGGAGGTTTGACGCAAGTGGTGACCCTGGTACAATCACAATAAGCATCGATCCAACTGACCTTCCTGCTTTCAATACTGATTTTGATTTTTATACACTTTGGATTGACGATGATGGTGACTTTACTAGTGGAGCAGTACAATATCCATTGACTCAAAATGGAGCAGAATTCGAAGCTTCTGGAATTACGGTTACAGACGGTATGTATGTGACCATTGCTGCTTACAGACCTGAAATTAACTTTACCCAAACCAGTTTTGGAGGATTAGAAACAACTACACCCGCAACTTTTGAAGTCAATGTTGATTATGCTGTAGATGCTAACATTACGGTTGATTATACGGTGTTAGGAACATGCACTGAAGATCTACCTGCTGCTGGGACTTTTACTATTTCTACTGGAAATACCACTACCACACTGGTACAAGCAATCACTTCAGGTGACGGTTTTGAGGCAGACGAGACCATTATATTGACATTAACTGGAGGATCACAATCGGCAGGAGTATTAGGAAGCTCCGCCGTGAGCACCTACACCGTGAATGACGATGGAGCAAGTGCTACAAATACCATTCAGTATGATGCACCTTTTAGCTATGGATTTGTTAAGCGATTAACGATTGATAAGGACATGATTTCAGGATCAAGTGATCTTACAGATTTTCCTTTGATGGTCAGAATTGATGGAGCTGATCTTACGGAAATAGAAGGAGATGGAATACGTGGAGATGCTTTTGATATACGTTTCACCTATGCAAACTCAGTAGAATGGTTAGAACACCAAATTGAAGTTTATGACGCTGGCAATGAATATATAGCATGGGTGAAAATTCCAGCACTTTCCGCCTCATCAGATACAGAGATCGATATCTATTATGGCAATGCTCTGGCTACTACCGATCCCTCAGTATCAACTGTTTTTAGCGGCCCGTCTTATGAAGGAGTTTGGCATTTGGGAGATGCAACTGATGGTTCATCAAATAATCATAGCGGAACGGTAAATGGTGGGGCAACACACGCAGCTGGATTTATCGGTGACGCTCTTTCTTTAGATGGATCTAATGATGATTTAAGTGTTTCAAACATATCAAGTCTAGTATTTGCTCCTACAGATAATATGACAATGTCATTGTGGTATAGAGGAACTGATACAGCAGGGGACTTTATGTCGATGATGAATCAAGCGGATGGTGCTCAAGGGTATTCCATAAGATACTTTGGAGGAGATCTCTCATACTTATTGGGAGAAGATTATTTGTCAGCTTCACGTGTTGGTCTCAGAGCTAATGCAACTGAAAATGTGAACGATGATGCATGGCACTACATCGTTGTTACGTATGATGGATCAGTTGATGCGGGAGGAATTACCATTTACAAAGATGGAGACGCCACTGCCTTTGGTTCAATTGTGGATAATACGCTTCTGAGTGGATCAGATACTGATCCTGGAACCGATTTCAGTATTGGAAGCAGAACAAATGGAGCCGGCAAGACTCAATTCCTAAGTGGGTTGGTTGATGAGGCTAGAATAGCTCGTTCAACGCTTACATCAGATTGGATTAAAACAGAATATAATAACATGACTGATGCAGGTGTTCTGATAACAACTGTGGCATCAGTAGCCACCACTGGCTTCAACATAGCGGAGTCTACTGATCAAATCAATCTAACGATTGCCTTGACAAGCGTAGATTTAACGAATGATGTTAGCGTAGATTATGCCGTGACTTCAGGATCCGCTACTAACGGGGCTGATTATACATTGGCTTCAGGAACAGCTACCATAACTTCGGGAAATTTAAGCACTGTTGTTGCCGTGGACTTGACAGATGATGCATTGGATGAGGCCGATGAAAATTTCACTGTGTCGCTCTCGAATCCATCCTCAATATCAAATGTTAGCTTGGGGGCTAACAATGAAATAGAGATCACATTGCTTGACGATGATAGTGGTCCAACCATAACTGCATCAGATACCTTGTTGTATGTAAATGAGGGATCCACGATCAATTCATGGTCGGTTGATTTAAACACCTCTTCGGGACAACCCATTATGGTTGATTATGCCGTTACTGCAATTTCGGCAACTTCAGGATTAGACTATATACTCAGTAGTGGAACACTTACCATACCTTCAGATAGTATTTCTGTTGATGTTAATTTCAACATCATTGATGATGAAACGATTGAGTCAGGAGAAACATTTGCCATTAAGCTATCAAACCCAATCAACGGCATATTGGATCTAGCGTATGATTCAATAACAGTTGTCATAAATGATAACGACAATTTTGGTATCGATGGACCAGGAGGAATTGGGGATGCTGACGGCAGTGGTACATTGGTGATGTGGATGATTGCAGATTCGGCCAACGTCTCTGGTTCTGATATAGTTTCCTGGGAAAATGAAGTGGGTATTTCCGAGTTGGATTTGACTCCACCGCTAACGGCACCAACATTAGTTTCCAATGCAAGAAATGGCCATGCAGAAATAAGTTTTGCCAATGTAAACGATGTGCTTTCGACGAGTAGCAGGTTGAGTACTGCCTATTTTCCATACAATGAGGCTTCCACATTTATTGTTACCAGACATGATAATTTGACGCAACAATCAAATACATATGGTACTTCTACCTCTCTGGGAGGAGGACTAGCCACTAACAGGTTTTCCGCGCATATGCCATGGAACGGAACCGTATATTACGATATTGGAAACTGTTGTGGGACAGACGGGAGGTCACAATTCACATATGACACAGATTGGGTTGGAGAGTATACTATTTTCTCATACACCGCAAGCAGTAGTGATGGGAAGACCGTAAGAGGAAATGCGACACAGCAGGATTTTGATGCAGGAACGGATATTTTCCAAAATCATTCAGATTATTACTTCAATTTAGGGCAGACACAAAGTTCTAATTTTCAAGGAGATATTCTGGAATATATCATGTTTACGAGCCCGCTGAACAGTGCACAAGTAATCATTATGGAGAATTACCTGGCTGCGAAATATAACCTAACACTAGATCAAAATGATTACTATGCATTCAAAACCACCCATAGTTTTGAATTAGTGGGGATTGGACAGGAAGATGCAACCAATTTTCACAATGCTGCTCAGAGTAGCCTTTTGACCATCTCGAACGCGAGTGATTTGGATGATGTTGAGTATGTGATGGTGGGACATGACAACTTGGATGTGTCAGCATGGACAACGACAGATGTACCTTCAGACTTGAGTAACATTCAACGAGTGGAGAGGGAATTCAGAGTTGATGTTACAGGATCCCCGGGAACCATCACAATCGCAATTGATAGTGATCAGTTGCCTACTTTGCCAACAGACTATACTGAATACGTTTTGCTAACAGATGCGGACGGAGTTTTTAGTTCTGGAGCTACAGTATATTCAATGACTTTAGTTGATGGAGAATTTATAGCGAATAATGTGTCCGTTAGTCAGGGAACTTATTTTACCATTGGTACTCATAGACGGACAATTGAGTTTGTTGGAAATGCTATTCAAGATTTTGAAAATACGAATAACACGATTTCACTAAGCCTTTCATTAGCTTCAGGGACAGATGTTTCAATTCCTTATACCATAACTGGTTCTGCGACAAATGGCGCAGATTATACGTTAGCTGCAAGCGGGTCTTTCACGATCAGTGCTGGGAATACCGTAGAAATAATAGATTTAGGAATTTTGAATGAGGCTGTTGAGGAAAGTGATGAAACAATTATTGTCACTTTAGGGGCGGCACCTTCAGGAACAGTGTTAGGATCTAATGCAGTGTTCACCTATACAATCAATGATGATGACATTGTCAGATCCATCAATTTTGATCACTTCAAATACTTCAAACAAGTAACAATTAATGGATCTCAAGTTACAGGGGCACATGCAGATTTTCCTGTAATGATCTCTTTTACAGATAATGATTTAAGAACAACAGGGAATGCCGGTTTCGTTGAAAATGACAATGGCTATGATATTGCGTTCTATGATTCACTAAATGGTGCGTGGTTGGACCACCAGCTTGAGTACTATGATGCTTCTACTGGAGAGGCTGTCATATGGATTAGAATACCAGCATTAGCGGCTGCTACGGATGTGGATTTGACAATGTTCTATGGCAATTCTGGAATAACATTCGATCAATCATCTTCAGATACCTGGAAGTCATCATATCAAGGGGTATGGCATATGGGAGAAGATAATTACGATGATGGTACGGCAAATGGAAGTAATGGTGTTGATCAGGGTGCTGATGATGCGGATGGCATAATAGGTCGTGGTGCTTCCTTTGATGGTATTAGTAGTGTCAAGGTAACGGATGTGAGTAATCTTTCATTTGGAGTCTCTGATAGTTACACAATATCCGCATGGTATAAAGGAACTGATGCAGCAAAAACAATAGCGGGTTTAGTTGATGATAATAGCAATGGGCAGGGATATGATCTGTATATCTCTAGTTCCAATTATTTAATCGGATGGCAAGGAGATGATTCGGGGGCTAAAAATTACATTAGAGGTTCTGCAGGAGGAGCAATCAATGATGATACATGGACATATGTCGTTGTTACCTATAATGGAACAAGTGGAATAGCCTACAGAAATGGGGCAAATGCAATGGGTTCGCAAAATGCAACTCTGACTGGGACGCTTAGCCCTAATGTAGCGTTTACCATTGGATCAAGATCCAGCGGAGCAGCGATTGCCCGGGCTATCATTGGAACAATTGACGAAGTGAGGGTTTTAAATGAAGTGCTTTCACCAGAGTGGATAGCAACTGAATATGAAAATCAAAGTAATCCGGGCACTTTTGTTACCATCAATCCAACACAAAATGCAAATGATGAATTGACCCTAGCAGAAGATATAAATGAAGTTACCGTTTCTGTAAGAGTAGATCCAGTCGATGACGCTCAAGCCACTACAGTTGATTTTGGTGATGCTGCATCTGGCACGGCAATAATTTCTGAGGATTTTATGCTAACGCCTGCCACTGTTACAATCCCTGCTGGAGAACAGCTAGGGTCATTTACTTTCAACGTGGTAAATGATTTGACCGATGAACAAGACGAGACAGCAGTTCTCAACATAAATACACCTTCTTCAAATACAAAACTTGGAACTGTAAGCGAACAAACATATACCATAACTGATGACGATAATGGTCCTGAAATTGGGTTTGTAGATACTCTTTCGGTAGCTAATGAAGGCACAAGTGTTGTAGCTATTACACTCAAATTAGGAATTGAATCAGGAAATGATGTAAGCGTTGACTATGCTGTCACAGCCGGTGATGCGATAGCCGGTACAGATTACATTGCTTTAGGTGGTACAGCCACTGTTCCAGCAGGCAGTCTTACAACTACCATCAGCTTTCAACCCATTGATGACGCAATCATTGAATCACCGGAAACAGTCGAATTGACAATTTCAAACCCTATAAATGGTACGTTGGAAACCGATTTTGATGTGCATACACTTACCATAGCCGACAATGATGATCTCGGATTTGAAGGCCCGGGCGGTGTTGGAGATGTGGAAAATGCACTAGGTGAGAACTTACTTAAGTTATGGTTGATAGCCGATTCTGTAAACTTCTCAGGTGGAAGTGTCACCAGTTGGAATAACCTCATTCAGAACGTAAGTATCGATTATGACATGGTGCCTGTGGGAACAGCTCCTGATGTAGTCGATGCAGCAGTAAATGGACATAAAGAAATTAGTTTTAACAATGTGAGTGATGCACTGGTCTCACAAGGCACATTATCTGCAGCAAGCTTTCCGGGCAATGAAATGTCCTTCTTCATAGTAGCAGAAACGGATAATTTGATTCAGGATTCTTACGCATATGCTACAGATAATAGTGAAAATGGAGCGGTGGATGCAAACAGTGTTAGTGCGTCTATACCCAATGGTTCAGGTAATGTTGAATTTGATTTGGATGGTGATAATTTCAGCACAACCTATCAGACAGGGTGGGCAGGAAGCCACAGTATTTTCACACACATTGTTTCTTCAGATACGTTCTTAGTTTACCGAAACAATGGAGTGCTTGTCAATAGAGATGATGCAAATCCTTCGTTTACGGGCCATACCGCATACAATTTTTATTTAGGAAAAAATGGAGCAGCGGATAATTTCCAGGGAGACATTGCAGAAGTAATCATGTTCAGTAGAGATGTGAATGTTGCCCAAAGCAACATTATCAATAACTACCTGGCTGCTAAATACAATCTGACCATTACAAATGACTTTTACAATTTCGAAGTATCACATGGTGTTGAAGTTGCAGGGATAGGTCAGGTAGATGCCAACAATCAGCATGTTGCTGCAAGGGCAGGAATTGTAACAATTAGCAATGCCGATGATCTTGATGACGGTGAATACGTATTGTTTGGTCATGACAATGGTGATGTTTCTTCATGGACCACAGCTGAGATTCCTGCTGCTGGTATTCAAAGAACTGCCAGGGAATGGCGGTTTGATAACACAGGAGCACCAGGTACCATCAGCATTGCGATTAGCAGCGATTTACTCCCTGCTTTACCAAATGGAGATGAAGACTACATCATTATACAAGATACAGATGGAGATTTCACTTCTGGTGCAACAGTCATTAATACAGTGCTGGTAGATGGCCAGTACAAGGCCAGTAACCTATCGATTGCATCGGGAGACTATGTTACGTTTGGCATTGCAACAAGAAATATATCATTTGACCCAATCACACTTTCTGGTTCAGAGACAGTTGCTGCAAATGCTACCATCTTATTGAGCCTTGAAAGCAGTAGCAACATCACATTGGATTATGAAATCACAGATGGCACAGCTACAGGAAGCAATGATGACTACTCACTGGCAACAACCGGACAGGTTACATTCATCGCTGGACAAACAAGTGTCAGCCTTCCACTAGGAATCATCAATGATTCAGATATTGAAAGTGATGAAACAATTGAGATTACGCTGAGTAATCCACCAGCAGGAGTAACATTATCAGATTCGGTATTCACTTATACCATCAATGATGATGATAATGGAAGAAATGTTCAATTCAATGCAGCAAGTTCATCTGGTGCAGAAAGTGTAACCAGTATTTCGCTACAAGTAGATTTGAACTTGGTCGATGCTACGAATGACACCAAAGTCTACTATTCAATTACCGACGGTACTGCTGAAGCATCTCCATCTCCGGATTACGTGTTCACTGCCGACACCTTAACAATAGCAGCTACACAAACTTCAGGAACAATAGATTTTACGATTCTGGATGACGTGTTAAGTGAAGCCACAGAGACAATCGTCGTAAGCCTGAGCAGCCCAATCAACGCCAACTTGGGAACCAATACGATGCACACCTATTCAATTACAGATAATGATGGCCTGGTTACTGTTGAATTTCAGGATGCCACTACTTCCATTGATGAGGGTGGAAGTATAGCTGAGGTAATTGTGGAACTCTCTGGTACATCTGGTCAGGACGTTCTTGTGGACTATACGGTCGGAGAAGTAACAGCAACGGGATCAGGAGTTGATTTTGCGCTGGCAAATAGCACACTGACCATCCCAGCAGGTAGTCAGCTAGGAAGTATCAATGTGGCACTTACAGATGATGGTATTGAAGAAAGTGCTGAGACATTTACCATCACGTTGAGCGGCGAAGTTGGTGCTACTTTAGGAAGTGAGGATACGCATACGGTGACTATTTCAGACAATGATGCTGAGTTTGGCTATTACGGTCCAGGAGGAGTAGGCGATGCGGAAAGCAACATGGTATGGTTAGATGCTACTGCAGTGAATGGCAAAGGCGTAGCTAATCTATCGGATGGTAGCAACGTTACCACGTGGGTGGATCGATCAGGGAATGGATTTGATTTTATAGCAATAGGAAGCGCACCTACCTTTGACGAAGATGCTTTGAATTTGAAGAATACGGTAATCATATCTTCTACAAATCAAGGATTTCAAGCACCAAGTGGCTTTAGTAATGCGCTATCCAATTATTCGTTCATTTCTGTGATGTCACAGTCAAGTGGAAACTATTTGGTGGAAACCAATACTGCTGCACGGTCAGAATTTAGGTTAAGTCAGGGAGCCAATGGACTATACTCCATCAATGACACAGACTACTTGCCAAGTCAAAGTACCAATACAGACATAACTACCTGGAGGTTCAATAGTGAGAGTGGGACAAGTGCGGAGGTATTTAGAAATGGTGCGGCTTTGCTGTCGGATAATAATTACCAAGTCATGGCTATTGACAACAATTTTGCTTTAGGTAGTAGGAATGCTGATCAGGCACAAGCAACTAGTGATTTTGCAGGGAATATTTCTGAGTTCATTATGTACCGAAATGTTATTAATGATGCCCAAAGAGTAATCATTGAAAACTACCTCGCCAATAAATATGATCTCACCATTCCAAATGATTACTACAGTTTTGAAGGTACATATGGTAATGACATTGTCGGTATTGGACAAACAAATAATGAGCAGCATTTGCAGTCTATGTCAGACAGCTTGATGATGATTAGTGGTGCAAGCGATTTGCAGAATGATGAATTCGTATTTGCAGGACATGATGGTGGCGATGACCTTACTTGGACCACTTCCGAGGCTCCTGGTGGAGGATCAAATGTCAGAAGATTGGCCAGAGAGTGGAGGGTAGATTTGACTGGTGCACCAGGCACTATCATTATAAAAATCGATACCACTCAATTGCCAACACCACCAAGTGGTTATGATCAATACGTTGTGTATACGGATGAAGACGGAGATTTTAGATCTGGAGCAACCACCTATCAGGTAGACTATTCGGCAGTCTTTGGATTCCACGTTACTGATGAAGTAGTGGTTTCTGATGGCACGTTCATTACGATTGGAGTAGGACAACCCGTGATTCAGTTTTCACTCACAGAAAATGACGGTGATGAAAATGTAACTAACCCTTCCATTGAGGTTGGATTGAACTTTACATTGGGAGAAGATGCAACCGTCAACTACGCTGCTACAGGTGGGAGCGCCACCGGCGGAAATGTTGATTATTTGCTGGCGAGTGGGACACTTACCATTACCGCAGGTCAATCTGCTGCTAATATAAGTCTGGGTGTAATCGACGACACAGATGTGGAAAGTGATGAGACAATTGAAATTACATTGACAACACCGTCTGATAACGTTGCCTTGGGCAGCAATACGGTATTTACTTACACAATTCATGATGATGACAACCCGGAGGGTAGAACCATAGACTTTGCAACCGCTGGTCCTGGTGCAGGAGATGAAGCTACTCCTAGCGTAACCTCTGTATTCGTAAATCTAAATACACCGGACGATGATGTAGCCACTACTGTTGACCTACAGGTAATAAGTAGCGGAGCGAATGCAGCTGACGAAACAGATGACTTTGTGCTAAGCACATCTACGGTTACATTCCCGGCGGATAATACAACCGTTGCCCAGTCATTTGATATTACAGTAGTTGATGATGCAATTTTTGAAGGAACTGAAGTGATTACTATTCAGCTCACCAACCCTGTAAATGCTGACCTGGGAACTGTGACAGAGTATACATTGAACATCACCGATGACGATGCACAACCGGTTGCAGGGTTTACACAAGCTTCATCTTTCATCAATGAATCCGCGGGCATTGCTGCAATGGAGGTGTCGCTTGACGCAGTTTCAGTGAACGATGTGACCATCAACTATACAGTAACTTCCACCGCTACGTCAGGTGCAGATTATACGCTTAGCAATGGGTCAGTATTAATTTTAGCAGGTTCGATGAGTGAAGATATTCAAGCGGTCATTGTAGACGATCTTGTAACAGAAGCTGCAGAGAACGTTACCGTAACACTTACCACTGGCACCAATGCTACGGTTGGAGGTACCACTGTTCACGTACTCACGATTCTTGACAATGATCAAGCGGGTAGCACAGGTCCTGGAGGAGTCGGTGATGCATCATCTAACTTGCTCTGGTTGGTGGGAGATAATTTTACTCCGGGTACATGGACAGATGTTTCTGGAAACTCCAATAATTTCACAGGGGCTGGCCCAGCTGCGGGTGGTACAGGTATCAATAGCCAAAGTACTGTAGAGTTCAATGGAGCACAATCCTTGACATTAGCAACGGCTATCAGTAGCACAGCCAGTGATTATGATGTGTTCTTCGTAACTGACGCTGATGTAGCTACAGATCAAATTCTTTTTGATGATGCTGATGGAATTTTCTTTGGAGTTGAAAATTCCAATGGAGGATTTCAGGATTCGGATGCTACATGGAAAGGAGATGAAATAGCCACTGGAACCGGCTCACCTTCCATTATTCAGTACAATCTTGAAAGTGGATCAGGTCTTGCTGCCATTTCCTTAAATGGAACAGAAGATACACCTACCGTTCCATTTGACTATACAGCTACTTCCATTGGTGGTGCGAGTACTTTAGGATCACTGACAGGAGGTGGTTCAGGATTCGACGGTGAAATGGGCGAGGTGTTGGTTTATAATAGTCCACTCAATGACGCTCAAAACATCATAGTAAATAACTACTTGTCTACACGATATAATATCACCATTCCAAATGATAATTTCGCGTTTGATGATGGAACTGCGACGAATGATTATTTCTACAACCTTATAGGAATAGGACGAACGGATGCAAATAATATTCATGTATCGGCTACCACTCAAGATTTCTTAACGATTTCCAATCCGAATAATCTGGGAGATTCAGAATACATGATGATTGCGAATGATGGTGCAGATATGTCGAGCTGGACTTTTACAGGAGCTCCTGCCAACGGAAGCACTAGAAAAGTAGCTCGAGAGTGGAGAGTAGATAATACAGGAGATGTGGGTACCATTACATTCCAAGTGGACACGACGGCTTTACCAGCCCCTCCTTCTGATGGATTTACATGGGCACTCATTGTGACATCAGATGGTGATTTCACTGATATTGATAGCACATATCCGCTAACTTCTGTCTCAGGAGATATTGTTGGAGTCGATGGATTAAGTTTCGCAGATGGTGACTATTTCTCTTTGGCTTTAATAGAATATCAGTCTACTGGAGTCAGTTCAAACTTTAGTGATCCTTTAGCATGGACGACAGGCGTCGTTCCAACTGCGGGTACAAACGCCAGAATTGTGGATGGTCATAGTTTATTCTTATCTGCCGATGCAGTTGTAGGATCATTGACGCTCGAAGGAACGGGAGCTCTTAATTTAGCTGGTTTTACACTGGATTTCTCTGGCGATTGCATTGTGCTCAATGGATCAGGTTCTGTGGATGTTAGTACACCTGGCTCTACCATTGGGTATGTGAATCCTAACGTGACAGAGCAATGTGTTACGGGCATGATTTATAACAACCTGTATACCGACGGGCCTTCTGGATCTACCAAGTACCTCACTGGGAATATCACTGTTCAGGGAGATATGAACTTGCAAAGCAGTGGTGGTGCAGGAGCAGTCTTTGACACCAGAGAATCAGGAACTGCGAATGACTATGATATCGAAATAGAAGGGGATTGGATAAGTGAAATTACCTTCCTTGCGCGAACTGGATCTGTGACATTTGATGGTACAGCTCAACAGACAATCAACACATCAGGTGGTGAAACATTCAATAACCTGACAATTAATAAGTTGGGTGCAGTTAATATGGCAGATAGTACTGTAAGTCTAGGGTCTGGTATAGCTACAAATGGCATACTGACAATGACTAGAGGCTTTGTTGATTTAAATGCCTTTGATGTGACGATCAACAATGGATCATCCATCGTTGGAGGTGACGCAGATGCGTACTTTATCGTGGATGGTGTTGGTGTGTTGAGGCATGCAATCACAGCTTTAAGCACAGCTTATGAGTTTCCTATTGGTGATAGCGATGAATATGCGCCATTTACCTTTACCCTAAACTCAGGCACGCTGAGCAGCTCGAGCGTTACCATCAACATGAGAGATGCCAAGCACACAAACATTACGGAAGATAACTTCATCACAAGGTATTGGACACTGGACAATGAAAATATCACAGGTTCTCTGGACTATGACGTATCCTATATCTATGAAAACGTAGATGTAGTGGGAGTCGAAGGATCTCTGATGGCACGCAAGTTTTCTGGAGCAGGAGATGATATTGGCGGAACCGTAGATGTCGCATTAAATACCATATCAAATGTTGGTTATGATTCGTTTTCTGACTTCACAGCTGAATCTGAACCAGTGCCACTTCCAGTTACACTTCTGTATTTCATAGGGGAAGTGACCGATTCAGGAGTACTACTGAAATGGGAAACTGCAAGTGAGATCAACAACAGTCATTTCGAAGTACTGCGGTCGTTAGATGGGGAAACATTCAGGACTGTGGGAATTATTAACGGCAATGGAAATTCGTCAACTGCCATCGAGTATTCAATGATGGATACCAAGGCTGCCTTGGGGCTGAATTATTATAAACTGAAACAAGTAGACTTTGATAACACCGAATATATGTATGAGACGATCTTAGTTGATAACAATGACGGTACAACCATGTCGGCTTATGTCTATCCAAATCCTGCACGAGAAGAAAACTTCAATGTGAGAATAATATCTGTAGATCGACACACGCCAGTAAGCATTAAGATTGTCGATTTGAGAGGTAATGTTTACTATAGTAAAACGATTGAGGATGGATCCAATTTTGACAATAAGATTTTGCCAGAGCAGAGCATGGTTGAAGGCATTTACTTCATGATAGTGACGCAAGGGGATCAGGTACAAAAAAGTAAAGTTGTCATTAAGAAATAGACAATTAATACCTATTGATAGAATTAACAATGCAGCAGGCTACAAAGCCTGCTGTTTCTGTTCGTAAGGTGTTTTCGCCAAGCGAAACAGTTTGAAAATCAGCATTCTTTGCTTTTTGTACTTCTTCCATGCTGAAATCTCCTTCAGGACCAATCAGCAGTGTTGTGGACGAATTAGCTTGGAGCTTACTTGTAATGTGTTCGTAGGAATCATCCACGTGAGCAATGAGCTTAATGTCGGTGCTCGTGTCTGATATAAATTGGTCAATTGGTGTGAGCTCATTGATTTGCAATAGGAAAGGATTGCCTGATTGCTTCATGGCACTGATGGCTTTTTTCTCCAGCCTTTCCAGCCGTAGTTTTTTGCGTTCACTGTGTTGAGTCTGAAGGAAGGTCACTTTGTCGACACCAATCTCACTCAGTTTCTCAATTAACCATTCCATGCGATCCACATTTTTAGTAGGAGCAATAGCTAAATGGATGAAGAATTTCTTTTTAGGCGCATATTTAGACTCGATTAGATCAAATACACATGATTTTTTAGAAACCTGGGTTAAAACAGCCCTATGTTTCCCTCCATTCCCGTCAAAAATAAGTATTTCATCCCCTTTTTGATGGCGAAGTACCTGAGCGCAATGCTTTGACTCCTCTTCCGAAAGCATCTTTTCACCCGTTAGAACGGATTTTTGATAAAAAATGGTCATATAGGCTAAATTTTATACTTGAAAAACAATTTTTTACGTACAAATATTAATTTTAGGTTAAAAATCAATCCGTATTGATATTGAATTGCAAAATATCAGTACTTTTGGGTATCGAATTTGTTGAAAACTATAAACCATGGCACAACTTAGACACCAAGCGCTCAATTTAGTGCAAAAAAGAAAGAAGGTAGATGTAAAAGCTCCTTCGAAACGCATCTCTGATTATTTCGGAGAAATGGCCTTCACGAAGGCTCAAATGCAGACTGCTCTTTCACCAGATGTATTTAGAAGAGTGACTGATTGCATCAAAAATCGAAAGAAAATTGACATAGAAACAGCCGATGCGGTAGCTGCTGCTGTGAAAAATTGGGCAATGGATCGAGGTGTTACCCATTATACTCACTGGTTTCAGCCACTTACGGGCGCCACAGCTGAAAAACACGATTCGTTTTTTGATCCGAGCAAAGGGATAGAAAACTTCAAAGCGGAGGCGTTGGTTCAGCAAGAACCAGATGCATCTTCATTTCCGAATGGAGGTATTCGAAGCACCTTCGAAGCACGTGGATACACCGCTTGGGATCCTTCCTCACCTATTTTCATTTACGGAAAAACACTTTGTATTCCTACCATTTTCGTAGCGTATACTGGAGAAGCACTTGATCACAAAGCTCCTTTGCTCAAAGCACTGGAAGCTGTGGATAAGGCAGCTGTTAAAGTCTGTCGTCTGTTTGATAGAAATGTAACCAAAGTGAATGCTTCGCTTGGTTGGGAGCAGGAATACTTTGTGGTTGACAAAGCCCTTTACAACGCACGCCCGGATTTAGTCATGGGCGGAAGAACACTTTTTGGGCACAACCCGGCAAGGGGGCAGCAGTTGGACGATCATTATTTTGGAACCATACCAACGAGAATTTATGATTTCATGAAAGAATATGAAATCGAATCTCATAGACTGGGTATCCCTTTAATGACCAGACACAATGAGGTTGCTCCTGCGCAATATGAAGCTGCTCCGATGTATGGTGCTGTAAATGAGGCAACAGATCATAATCAGCTTTTAAAGGATGTAATGGAAAAAGTAGCCAACAAGCACGACCTAAGGGTACTGTTCCATGAAAAACCATTTGCTGAATTGAATGGAAGTGGGAAACACAACAATTGGTCGCTGGTTACGGACACAGGTGTGAACTTGTATCAGCCAAGCAGCAGTCCGAAAGAAAACCTGCAGTTTTTAACATTCTTCGTGACTACCATAAAAGCAGTTCATGAGTATGCGGATCAGTTAAGATCCTGCATTGCATCTGCCGGAAATGATTTCAGATTAGGAGCCAATGAAGCACCTCCAGCAATCATCTCAGTATTCATAGGTTCCACGCTGACACAGGTGCTTGATAAGCTGGAGAAGTCGGGCGACATCTTAGTTGAGAAGGGAGAAAACTTATACATGAAGTTGGGTATCGATCAGATTCCTTCGATCATTTTAGACAATACGGATAGAAACAGAACTTCTCCTTTTGCATTTACAGGAAACAAATTTGAATTCCGCGCAGTAGGTTCTGATGCCAACGTTTCTGATCCTATGATGGTATTGAACACAATCATGGCAGAACAGCTGGCAGATTTTTACAAGAAAGTAAACAAATTAATGGACGGAGGTAGAGATAAGCGCCTGGCGATCATTGATGTGTTGAGAGACTATATCAAAGAGTCTAAAGCTGTTCGATTCGAAGGCGACGGGTATTCAGATGAGTGGGTGAAAGAAGCCGCTAAACGTAAGCTTTCCAATGAACCTACAACTCCTCGCGCACTTGACTTTTCGGTAACGGATAAAGCCATAAAACTTTATGAAAAACACAAGGTCATGACTAAGGTGGAAGTAGAGGCACGTCATGAAATTCGTTTGGAAAACTATGTGATGAAAGTGCAGATTGAATCTAGAATGATGGGAGATATTGCCAGTAACATGATCATCCCTACGGCAACTAAATATCAGACCAAATTAATCGAAAATGCAAAAGGTCTCAAGGACCTTGGCTTGGATGCCAATGAAATCAAAAAGACCATTGAAGAAGTATCTACCCACATCAACAATGTGAGAAGGCTGACCCACGAAATGACTGATGAACGCAGACGGATCAATCAAATTGATGACATACGAGAAAAAGCATTTGAATACTGTGATAGTGTAAAAGGCAAGTACTTCGAGCCATTGAGATATGCAGTAGACAAACTGGAACTCATGGTTGATGACGAAGATTGGCCACTCCCTAAGTACAGAGAGTTATTGTTCTTGAGATAAGAATAGTTGAAGTTTATAGAAAAGCCCAGGCATAAACCTGGGCTTTTCTTTTTACTCGTATTTTAAGTTTTCAGAAGGATTAGCAGTTGCTGCTTTATATGCTTGAAAGCCTGTGGTCAAGATCACAAAAGCTCCTACAATTAAGAGAACAGCAACGAAAATCATCACATTGATTTCTGTATGATATTCAAAATCGCTGAGCCAGTTGTTCATGATTTTGTATCCTATAATGAAGGCCGGCAGTGCGCCAACGAGCACCAGCCAGATGAAGTCTTTCACAAGTAACAGGATCAATCCTTTCACATCGGCACCTAGCACCTTGCGTACGCTTAATTCTTTTGTGCGCTGCTCCGCAGTAAATGAGGCAAGCCCTAACAGTCCAAGCCCTGAGATGATGATCATCATCAAAGCAAACCCAAGAAACAATTGACCTCTCAGTTGATCACTTTCGTAAGCTTCCAGGAAGTTTTGATCCAGAAATTGGTATTCGAGCGGGGTATTGGGAAAGAGCTCCGTCCAGGAAGCTTCAAGATGTGCAAGGCCCGCTTCCAGGTCACCACCAATCTTCACCATGGCTTGTCGATTGTTCAAGTTAGGGAAGATCATGAAGGCCTCTATGGGATTGTAGAGCGAGCGGTGGTGAAAGTCTTTCACCACACCTACCACCTTATGAAATACCGTACTATCCTGATCAAACTGAAATCGCATACCAATGGGCGTGTCCCAGCCCATCCGTTCTACCATGGATTCATTGACAAGGACAGATGTGGCCGTATCGCTAGGGAAATCTCTGGAAAAACCACGTCCTTCCACCAGTTCAATTCCCAACACACTTACATAGTCATAGTCCGCTCCATACCAATCCACCCCGTAATCTTCCATGACTCCCTTGTTGGTTTCTACTTGCATCACATTTTTGCCAAATCCATTGCCTGGGACGTTGGTGGCAGTAGCCGCATCACTTACGTTCGGGTTTTGTAAAAGTGCGGTTCGGAAAGTCTCCCATTTTTCGCTGGTACTTCTGTTGAGTGTGAAATTGACCACACGATCTTTATTAAAACCCAGATCGGCGTTTCTAACGAATTGCATCTGTTGATAGATCACAAGAGTACCGATCAACATGAAAATAGATATCGAAAATTGAAGACCAACCAATATGCGCCGCAACCAGACGTTTCCAGTACGCTTACTTCCAGATCCTCCTTTGATTGCTTTGATAGGACTAAAACCTGACAGGTAAAATGCGGGGTATGATCCACTGACAAGTCCAGTGAAAATTAAGATTCCGACCAATGTCCAAATAATTTTTGGCGAGAGTAAATCATTGATCAAAAGCGAAGTGCCGGCGGCAGAATTGATTACCGGTACAGCTACCAGCAAAAGTAAAATGCTAATAAGCATAGATACCAATGCTATGAGGACAGATTCCACAATGAACTGACGAATCAGCGTAGCTCGATAGGCTCCCATCACCTTACGTATGCCGACCTCTAAAGATCTTCTCATCGAACGAGCAGTTGCTAGATTCATGTAATTGATGCAAGCAATCAGCACAAGGAAAATGGCTACTACAAGAAAGATATACACGTAATCAATGTTACCCAGGGATGTAGGCTCCCCTTCAAAGTCCGAGTACAGGTGAATGTCCTGAATGTTTATCATTTCATACTTGACCTTGATGTCAAATTGATCGAAGACCGTAGCTACGTATTTTTCAATGATTTCTTCGTTGAGGCGCTGCTCTACATAGGCAGGATCTACCCCGTCGTTCAACACGATGTAGGTATACAATCCAAATCCACCCCAGCTTTGCGAGTTGGCGTACCGTTCATTGGTGCTGAATGAAACCATCGCGTCCGGGCGAATGTGTGAGGTGATTGGAACATCTTTATAAACTCCCGTTACCTTGTACGAAAAGCGCTCGGTTTCAAGCACTTGGTCCAATGGGTTTTCACCTTTAAATATTCTTTTAGCCAGCGATTCGTTCAAAACTATGCTGTTGGGAGCATCAAGTGCTGTCGCTGGATCACCCTGAACAAACGTGAAGGAGAAGACATCAAATACCGTTGAGTCAACGAGGAACAAATCTTCTGCTTCGTAATTGATATCGTTATGTCTGAAACGCGAATTTCCCCCACCCGCGAAGCGGGTAAACTGTCGCACTTCCTGAAACTCCGTATTCACTGTACTCCCAAGTGGGGCTTGACTGACGGCCCAGCGGAAAGCATTGTCCGGCTCGGTAATGTCGGCAGAGATGCGATAAATCTGGTTGGCATTTGCATGATGCTTATCGTAGCTGGTCTCCTGATTGAGGTATAACACAATCAATAAAGCAGAAGCTATACCGATCGTTAGTCCTAGAATATTCAGCAAAGCATAGCCCGGCTGACGCTTGAGGTGACGGATAGCCACCAGAAAATAGTTCTTTAGCATTGGTTTTTGAGTTTTTTGACGAAAGAAAAGTAACAAAATGTGCAGGTTAAATACGCTCCACTCATCACAATTAAGAATATTTAACATTGGGTATACTGTATGAATGAACATCATTTCGATGAAGGTTTTGGAGGAATAAAGGCCAAACCAGAAGTAACCTTCAGACACTTGAGGGATTCTCCAAACTAACTACCCCTTTGATAAGATGAGAGGGGTGTCTTTATGTTAAAATGCGGCGCAATCCTGACCATCCTTCATCCACACGTCAATCCCATCACCCAAACCACTATCCCCTTGAGGGGATGAGAGGGGTTTTTTCTGATTTGAGCAGACATTAAAGATCACATAGTATACCATCTGTATACCTTGAAAATAATCGATTGTGAAGCCATTGATGATCTTTTGTAGCCTTGAAAAACATGCATACAATGAAGACACGATCAACGACGAATTTATTGAAGCACACCCTGGCTATGTTCGTCCTGATGCTATCTTTTGCGACGCATGCCCAACAGGACTACTACTGGGTAGGCGGCACGGGCGACTGGTCCGACTTTGCAAACCACTGGGCGACGACCTCAGGAGGAAGTGAGTTTCATACGTCTGTTCCTGGAAGAGAAGACGATGCCTACTTTGATGAGAATTCGTTTAGCGAGCCAGGTCAGATTGTGACATTTGATCTCGAAGGATTTCAATATGCACCAGGAATGGATTGGTCGCAAGCCAATGCACCGGAGTTTTACAGAGATGATGTAGAATCGATTATTATTTCCGGTTCGCTTATTCTTAATCCTGAGATGGAATTCAGAGTAGATCAGGTTTGGATAAGGCCAGATCAATCAAGAGAAACTATAATAGTCAATCCAAATGGGTTATCCTTAACCAACACCTTTTTAAAGATCGAAGCATTTTCAGGTATAATTTTTCTTGCAGATGCTCTCAGTGTGGAAACTTTGGAAATTCAGGCGAATGGTGTTTCTGATGCAAGTTTTGTTACAAATGGTTATTCGATAAATACTTCTGTGTTTAGGGCAGGTCGTACGCTAAATGCAACACTTGATTTTACTAATTCTACCGTATACGCTCAGGATGTAGCTTTGAATTATGATCCTCGTGATGGGCAAGTAATCTCTACTAATTCAACTTTAGTAATAGACAGACCTGGTGGAACAACGCAAATCGATAAATCGGAGACTAAATATTCTTTTTTTGAAAAGTATATTATTGCCGAAGATCACACCATTGAAGCTTACCCCCCTATATTCAATGTCTTAGAAGTAAAACCGGGTGTTGAATTACTTATTGATGATGAAATTGCCGGAGTTGAGTTTGAAGACCTGGTCGCGGAGGGCAAACCTGATGCACCAATCTATTTGCGATCGGATAACCAGGGAGTGCAGGCGACCCTGATCAAGGATGGTCAGGAAATTAGCATCAGTCAAGTAACACTGCAGGATATAGAGGCTACTGGAACAGCAACATTCAATGCAATAGCATCTGTTGATAATGGGAATGTTACAGGGTTTAATTTCCTAAAAGGGGAGCAGGAAATAACCTTTAAAATTGAACAAAGGGATTACGATGATCTGGGTGAAGTATACATTCCGACCGCCTCAGCAACATCAGGATTAGACGTCACTTTTACAAGTGATAATGAAGAAGTAGCTACATCAAATGGGAAAGCGTTGGTTATTGTTGGGATGGGCTCTTCTGAAATAACAGCGAATCAATCGGGTAGCGAACTATTTAATCCTGCAAATCCAGTGGTAAGAGTTCTTGAAGTTACCAAAGCAGATCAACAAATTACTTTCCCTGAGATACCCGATACCAGGATTGGTGAAGGGTTTGTAAACCCTAAAGCGACGACTACATCAGGTCTGGCTATTTTTTACGAGGTTATTGGTCCCGCCCAATTAAATGGAAACACTATAGTATTTACCGAAATAGGAAATGTTCAAGTCATTGCGAGACAAGACGGCAATGAGCACTACCTGGCAGCAGAGGTTGTTCAAAGGTCGTTCGAGATATTACCAACTCCTCTTTCAGCTACGACCTCTGAGAAGTTAGGAATCGTATACCCTAACCCGGCGATGAGTCACCTTCACTTTGATCCTTCTCTAAAAGTGCACTTCCTCAAGATCAGTGACCTGTCCGGAAAGACATATCACGACGGTATTTTGACGGAACAAACCCTTGACATATCCACATGGGAGCATGGTACCTATATACTCATCATCAAAACAGTGAGAGGGGAAGAAATCACACAACGTATCATAAAATACTAGGCGGCTATCTACTAAGGTAGCTTTTGGGCAGTCCGGTGCGGGACTGTCCTTTTTTATTCCCGATCACTTAAAACAATGCCCTTTGTACACCATCAGTATACCCGGAAATTCCTGCATTCCTGCATTTTCAACGCTTATTTGCATTGAACACAAATAAATGGTCACTGAGTAAATGGTTCGCCTAAAGATCTTTTAATACGCATGATTGATAACTAGGGTGGCTACTGCTATGGTGGCTATTATTAGCAGCTCAGAGATGAGCTGCTTTTTTTATTTTATGTCATTAAGGAGGTAGTTTTGCGATCTATGAAAACAGCAGAAATACATACCAAGAAAGGAGTGATGAAAATCGAATTCTTCGAGGAAGATGCTCCGAATACCGTAAAGAATTTCATTGATCTTGCCAATGATGGATACTACGATGGATTGACTTTTCATCGCGTCATTCCAAACTTTGTGATTCAAGGAGGCTGTCCACAGGGAGATGGAACCGGTGGTCCTGGCTACCAGATAGATTGTGAGTTGGATGGAGAGAATCAGCATCACGATAGAGGAGTCTTGTCAATGGCACATGCCGGAAGAAATACTGGAGGATCACAATTTTTTATCTGTCATAGCAGGGAAAATACTGCTCATCTGGATCGCAATCATACCGTATTTGGAAAGGTGGTAGAAGGATTGGAAGTAATAGATCAGATTCGTGAGGATGATGTGATGGAAAAGGTCGTTGTTAATGAATAAGTAAGTATCCATATAAGAAATGAAAGCTCGCAATTTTGCGAGCTTTTTTGTTTGGCGCAAACATCTTGCGTAGGATTGTGGTTAATAATTGAAAAGGGATGATGAAATATATACTTCTATCCATATTGATTTTTGACCTGGCTCTAACAGCAGTACATGGTCAGGTGGATACGATATCAACCGAAAATGGAGCTATTTCTATTCAACCCATCTTACATGGGACACTTGTTTTAACATGGAATAATCAAACAATCTACGTAGACCCATATGGTGGTGGTGAGAAATTTGAGGGATTGGAGCCGCCAACCTTGATATTGATCACCGATATTCATGGCGATCATCTGAATCAAAAAACACTTGATGAGATAAACACTGGGAGAGCCACTTTTATTGTTCCGCAAGCAGTAATGAAGAAATTGCCACAATCGATGCAAAAAAGGACAATGGCAATCGAGAACGGACAAACGGTGGTTTTTCAAGAAATGGAAATTTTGGCAATGCCGATGTACAATTTGCCAGAATCATCTGACTCGAGACATACCAAGGGCAGAGGCAATGGGTATGTGCTCACCATAGGAGGAAAGCGCATTTACATCTCAGGTGATACAGAGGATATTCCAGAAATGCGAAGCTTAAAAGGCATCGATGTGGCCTTTGTTTGTATGAACCTTCCATATACCATGGATGTCGATCAGGCAGCTAGCGCAGTTATTGAATTCAAACCATCCATTGTTTATCCCTATCACTACAGAGGTAAGGGTGGATTAAGTGATGTAGAATCTTTCAAAAATCAAGTAGATGCCGCTGGAATCCCAATAGAAGTACGATTGAGAGATTGGTATTCAAATTAGTGACTACAATTTTTCACATCGCTCTCTGAGACTGGCATACATTAGCTCATTCAGTTGTTGCCTAATGGCTGAGTCAGCATTGTTTTCAATGGTACGCCCATCAATTTCCATTACGGGAGTAAGCTCACCCATGGTTCCTGTTGCAAATACTTCGTCTGCATTGTAGAACTCGACTAAACTTAGATTTTTTTCTTGAACCGGGATGTTGTTATTCTGAGCCAACTCAATCACAAATCCTCTGGTGATGCCATGCAAGCATGCGTTGGCGAAAGGAGTGTAGAGTGTGCCATCCTTTACCATGAAAAGGTTCGTGTCGTTGAGCTCTGCAACAAAACCGCGTTCATCTAGCATCACACCCGCATCTACACCTGCAAAATTGGCTTGAATCTTAGCGAGAATATTATTGAGTAGGTTATTGTGATGGATTTTGCTGTCCAAAAATTGAGGCCCGTTTCTTCGTTGAGTGGATGTGATCACCCGAATACCAGAATCATTGTCATAGACCAGCGGCTTCCATTCGGCGAGTATAATCAAACAGCTCCCTTTTTGATTCAGTCTTGGATCCATGCCTGATGTGATCTTTTCCCCTCGACTCAACGTGATGCGCATCAGCGTATCTTCGGTCATGTTATTTGCCTCCAACGTTTGTTTAATGGCGTCTTTTATAAAAGCTCTGGTGGGGATATGGTCATAAGCCAAAGCCTTTGCTGAGGCAAATAAACGATCAATGTGTTGATCCAAATGAAGAACACCTTCTTTGTATAAACGTGAACCTTCCCATACAGCGTCTCCACCTTGTACGGTACTATCAAATACCGAGACTTTAGCTTCATTTCTATGATACAGACGGTCGCCTACCCAGACTTGTATGTTGTCATTTTTTGCATTGTACTTCTGAAGCATATAATCATTTATTGCGATGCGTGAATATAGTTCTTAAGTTTCTTGTAGTAAGGCAATGCCTCAGCATATAGTGCCTTGCATTGATCAGGTAAGGACCTTTCACTGGTCTTTTGCTTAGAGAAACCGGTAGAATTGTGTACATTTTTGTACCAGTATTTGGCCCAAGTACCATCTTCCAAAATTGGTCCTTTTTCCCATGAAAGCATGTTGGGTTCAAATGGGAGATTAAGCTTATGGAGCAAGTTAGAAAGGCCTTTTTCAGGATCTTTTAAGATGTCATTTGAATCAATAACAATGACAGGTTTAGTGCCGTGCTCGTTGACAAAATCCAATATTTCAGCCTCGTGTTTCAGCCCGATATCCTGCATTGTAGGGTTTTCAATTACTTGTGCAAATGATGCGATCAGCTGTTTTGGATCACGGATCAAAAAGACATTGCACATATCTTTCAAATAATTCCAATCAAGCCCCTCGTGATGATGAGCCATGTTTTTTAAGAAAACTACTTCATGATCTGTCGCTAGTCTGTTGATTTCTTCCAATACAGTATCGGCCCCAGCAGACATACTGGCAATTGTGTCCTCTCTGCCTGGATGATCAATGCCTGTATGAACTAAATAGTGAGCATAAAATGGTTCATCTACAACTTTGACTTGTGAGTGCTGAGCAAAAGAATACATCAACGCGGTGGAGATATTCCTTGGACCAGAGATCAGGTTGATTATCATTTTCTAATTTCCTTTTCCTAAGACCAATTTATATCCATTTATGTCTTCGATTACAAATTCTCGCATTTTATAGTCGGTATCATTGATGGGCTCTATAATCTTAGCACCAGATTTTTGATATTCCTCATAAACGGCATCAGCATCGTGCACAAATATGAAAAGCTTAGGAGAATCTTCCGTAGTAAGTTTTTTTTCGGTCTTCACAAAGTGGATACCCACTGCATCTTCCCGATTGATAACTGCATAGGTGGGCGGATCTTCCCAGAGAAATGAAATTGAAAAGCCGAGAACATCTCGGTAATATTCAGCGGATTCCAATGGGTCGGCCACCGGAAGAATGATGGAGGCGTGGGAGAATAGTTTCATAGTTGTTTTTCATGGTACCAGTTCAATGCTGAGTCTTCTATTGAGGCTCTTGATCTACGGTCATTGCTGATTTGATTGTAATTGAGTTCTTCAATCTCGATTAAATATTGGACTAAAACTTTGTCGGCAAGATATTGGGAAGGGAAGCCTGTTCCATCATCCAGTTTTATCCAAACCCAGTGTGATTCACCAACTTTTTCCCTTTCTGATAGTAGCAAGTCAATACTGGTATTCAATTCGCTATAAGAACTTTCGGATCTGGAGATGTACTCTGCATATCCTTCCAGTTTCCATGATGGCGTTTTTAGCGTAGCAAATCCATAGTGGTGATACTGGTAGGTATGGATGATTTCATGAGCGATTAGTTCTGCGAGATCCCAAGCCTGACCATAGCCAATAGCTTTATTTGTCTTAAAATCAGCCTCACATTTTAATATCACCTTGTTGCCCACCCCATAACCAAAGGCAGGACCTCTCAGTTTGTCGAATAGAAAGGCATAGTTTGATTCGTCATCCAGACAAAGGTCAATCTTGAAATCAGGATCAAATAGCTCAGATTTTTTTATCATTTTCAGGCTTTCATGCAGAAGTGATGTTGCTTCTACATCAAGGCTTGTATTGTAATGGATAGAGATATTTTCCACTTGTACCTTCTTTGCATAGGAAAGACCTGGAAAAAGAATGAATGCAATCAGGGAAAGCATCGGTATTGAGATTGTAATACCGAGGCGGATGAGGATTTTTTTCATGTAGTCTGCTTTGTTGCTGTAGCTAACTAACGAATGCGGAAATTTTGGGTTTTATTCGTCCCTTAATATCGTAGATGGATTGACAATCATCACTCGGTATACCTGATAGGCAAGTGTTACAGTGGTAACTAAAACGACAATGAAGAATGTGAAAACCGGAAATGTAAGATCGAGATCAATGCTATACGCATATCCTTCTAACCACCTATTCATAAAATAATAAGCAAAGGGGATAGCTATCAAAATACCTAGTATAGATGTCAGGAGGTAGTTTATGCTCACCACCTTGGCAATTTGCGGTAACTCTGCACCTAGGATTCTCCTGATGCCAATTTGCTTGATTCGTTGCTGGATGTTAATGGACGAAAGACCAAAGAGCCCTAACAATGAGAGGAAAATGGCAAGTCCGGTAAATACTTTCAAGAGTGAGGCAAACTCCTTTTCTTTATGGTACATGGATTGAATCTGCTCATCCAGAAACCGATAATCAAAAGGAAATCCAGTATTCCCAAACACTTCTTTCCATGTTGCATCCATGTCTTGAAGTGTTTGACCAATGTTTTCAGTTTGATACTTTATGAGTATGTTTCTGTGCTGCCCCAACCACATTTGTAACGCCATGGGTCCAATTTCGTGATGCAGACTTTTGTAGTGGAAGTTTTTGAAAACGCCGATGATTTTGTACGCTCGCTCAAACTGTACCACTTGTCCAATGGGATTATCAACTCCAAGCATTTCAGCAAGCCGCTCGTTGATGAGAATGGATTCCACAGAATCTCTAGCATAGTCTAATGAAAAAAATCTTCCTTCTTTGATTTCCAAATCAAGGACATCCTGTAACTGGTAGTCTACTCCAAAGTATGAAGTTTGGATTACTTGCTCTTCTGGCCACTCTTTCAATCTAAGAGGGCTGGCACTTGTGCTTCCGTCCAGTGATGGTCCAAAGCTGACTGCCTTAACTTCCGGCAGTTTCAACATGGCGTCCACGAAGGCTTGTCGCTTGGTATTCATTTCTTCGCTTCCAAACTTTGCTAATAGCACTCCGTTTTCATTATAGCCGAGATCTTTTTTTGAGAAAAAATTCAACTGACTAATCACGATCAAGCTGACCATAATGAGCGAGGCTGAAATGCTGAATTGCAGTAAAAGAATCAGGCTACCAGCAGACAGTCGATTTCGTGGAGCACTAATAAACTTATTTTTTAAAAGTGCCATGGCTGAGTACGAGGAGAAGGCGCTTCCGAAAAGGATGCCGCTTAGCAAAGTGAAAAGTATCACGATGCCTATTGAGACTAGAATGGATATTGAAATGCCATCGCTCAGAAATTTGAACATATTGCTTTGATTCATGAGAATGATGGCGAGCCAACTTGAAATTACAGCCAAGCCAACAATGATCAATGTCTCTGACCCCATCTGTGCAAAAACCTTGCGCCTGGACGAACCAAACACTTTTCGTATTCCAATTTCCTTTGACCTCATTCGCATGAGTGCGCTAGTGATGTTGAAGTAGTTAAAAAATGAAATTAGAATAATGAGGACAGCAATCACACCGAGACTTATGAGGTTGTCAATGTCGTTTACTTTGAACAATCCTCCCTGTGGGTTACTCAAATTACCAGAAGTCAGATAGATTTTGCTAAGTGGTTGAAGTTGAATTGCTAGGCTGGTGTTTGATGGATTCCTGTGCTCCTCAAACAAATCCAAAATCTTCTTTTCAATTACTTCAGGATCGGCCTCTGGTACGAGTTGGACATATGTGAGAAATCCCAGCCATCGCCAACTTGTCATGGGTTCTAAAGCTCCTGGCCCTGGTTTGAATGTTTCGAATGAGATTAGAAAATCGAAAGAAAAGTGTGAATGCTCAGGCACATCTTCAATGACCCCAACCACTTTCAAATCAATTTCATTATTGTACGTGATGATTTTTCCCAGTGGGTTTTCATTTCCAAAATACTTGGTACTCATCGCATTTGTCAAGACTATCGTATTGATTTCCGATAAGGCATTGGCGGGGCGGCCTGCTTTCCAATGGAATGAAAACATTTCCAGAAAAGTGGGTTCTGCAAAAAAGACCTTTTCCTCATAAAAGGATTGATTCTCATGTTGCATTAATACATCGTATGCATATCTGACGCGTGCGGTCTTTTCGATTTCTGCAAACGCTTCCTTTGAAGCCGGTCCTACCGCTGGAGGAATGATGGGATAGTTGATACTGCCTGAAGCCCGCTCCATAAGGGTGTTGACCCGATATATTTGATCGCTATTTTCATGAAAGCTATCGTAGTTCAATTCATAGTGAATGTAGAATATGATGTAAAAAACACTGGTCAGACCTACGATCAATCCGAAGAGATTCATAGCGAAGTAGGTTTTGGTTCTGGCAAATGATCGTAAACCTACTTTGAGGTAATTCTGAAATAGCCCACGATTAAGAAAGGTGTTGGATCTGCTATGCAGATAATTTTTGGCAATGGTATCCAAGTCCTTATAATCCTCTTGAAGAACTTGTTCGTATGCTTTATCAGGAGACAAGCCATCGCGAACTTTGTTAGCAATTTTAATCCGGAAGTGATCTTCAAGCTCATCAATATCTGCATCCTCGAAACCGGAATGTTTGCGCAATTGGGCTCTCCAATTTTTAATGCTCTCTTCTAAATGGAACTTCATGACCAATCAAGTTTCAGATTCCACATTTTCGCTAACATCTCTATCATTTTTTCCCATTCTTCTTTTTTCTCTGCCAACAGAGTTCGGCCTTCAGAAGTAATGGAATAGTACTTTCGCTTGCGACCATTATCCAGTATTCTCCACTGAGATTTAATTTGACCATTTCTCTCCAGTCTGTGTAAGACGGGGTAGAGCATGGGCTCACTCCAATCAAGGTTTCCACTAGAATATTGCCTCACTTTTTTGATGATCTCATACCCATAATCTTCTCCTGCAAGGAGTATGGTGAGGATTATCGGAGTGGTGGATGCTCCTATCATTTCTTTGGAACTCATACTTAATAGTGTTAGGTATAAGGTCAACGGAAACTTCTGAAAAAGGTTATTTTGGATGGATAGGCATGGGTTAAAAAAGAAAAAGCCTTGATTCTTTAAGAATCAAGGCTTTCAATATGAATATTTTTATCCTTAGGCCATTTGAGCAGTAAGCTTGTCGCTAAGAACCGTTTTTGGAACTGCGCCAATTTGCTTGTCTACAATCTCACCATTTTTGAATACCAACAAGGTTGGGATGGATCGGATACCGAACTTAGCAGATACTTCTGGATTTGCATCCACATCTACTTTGCCGATTACTGCTTTTCCTTCAAAATCTCCTGCAAGTTCTTCCACTACAGGGCCGATCATTTTACATGGACCACACCATTCTGCCCAGAAGTCAACAAGAACTGGTTGATCTGAATTGATGATTTCTTCAAAATTGTTGTCCGTAATTTCTACTGCTTTTGCCATTTTATTAATAATTGAAATTTTTGATTGCTTGTGATTCCAACACAAAAGTAATTTGAATAGTTTATTCTCTTTTGATAAAAGAATAGTTTGTTGTTGTCTTGACAATTAGCCCTTTTGAAGCAACACTCTAAAATGCAGTTCTTCGATGCCTTGAAGTTCCTTTATTAGCTCATCTGTAGGGTCTATAGTGAACTTTCTGCTAAGCATCTCTAAGTTGATGGCTCTGTTTTCATAAACACCAACAAGGGACATTTTGAGCAATGATTTGCCGGGAAATTTTTCAGCGATACGCTCCACTTCGTCCACTATGATGGCATTTACGTCTTCCAGTCTCATTTTGAGCTCAAGTCCTCTGGTCATTTTTTCACGAATCTCACTCAAATGTTCGATGTTTTGAATCTTGAATTCTAATTCTTCACTGTTCCATCGGTTTTGGACATTTCCTGTCAGGTACAAAAACCAGCCTTTCTCAAGCATTGGTTTAAACTTCAGATAGTCCTGCGAAAAGAGGTAAAACGTATAGTTATCATTAAAATCTTCTAAGGTGAATTGACCAAACGGATTACCTTTCTTAGAGGTACGATGCTGTACGTCGCTAACAATTCCTCCAATACGAACTTCTCGTCCTTGCAATTTTTCAGGTTCTGAAAGCTGATGAATGCCAGCATTTGTCAGATGATCCATCTCAAATTTGAATTGATTCAGCGGATGCCCTGAGATGTACAGGCCGACCATTTCTTTTTCAATGTTGAGTTTCTCTATATCACCGTAGGGTTCTATGCGACCCACCTTAGGTTTGGTAATGTCCGTGCCAGAGGCTCCACCAAACAACGAAGATTGATTACTGGCCTCTTCTTCCTGCATACGATTGGCATAGCGAATTGATTTTTCAATCAAGGAAGAGCCTTCATCGTCAGGTTCAACATATTGTCTTCTGTGGAATTCTTCAAAGCAGTCGAACCCACCGGCTTTTGCCAGACTTTCAAATGATTTTTTATTGACCGTGCGTAGGTTTACTCGTTTTGCAAAGTCAAAAATATCTGGGAATGGACCGTTTTCATCTCGCTCTTCGATGATCGCTTGCACAGCAGATTCACCAGTTCCTTTAATGGCACCCATTCCGAATCGTATTTCTCCATCGGCATTTACTGCAAAATCTTTCGCTGATTCATTGACATGAGGACCTAGTACTTTGATGCCGCGGTTTTTACATTCTTCCATGAAGAAGCTGACCTTGTCAATGCTGCTTTGGTTATGGGTAAGAACAGAAGCCATGTATTCAGCAGGGTAGTTGGCTTTGAGGTAACCAGTGTGATAGGCTACTACGGAGTAGCAAGTACTGTGCGATTTGTTAAACGCATATGCAGCAAATGCCTCCCAGTCTGTCCAAACCTTCTCAAGTTTATCTTCCGGGTGTCCTTTTTCTTTGGCCTGCTCGATGAATTTGGGCTTCATCTCATCAAGAACATCTCGTTTTTTCTTGCCCATGGCCTTACGCAAGACGTCAGCTTCTCCTTTGGTAAAGCCTGCCAGCGATTGAGACAAAAGCATTACTTGCTCCTGATAAACTGTAATGCCATACGTTTCGGCAAGGTATTCCTCCATTGCAGGAACATCGTAACTGATTTGTTCCTTGCCATGTTTTCGTGCGATGAAGTTTGGAATGTACTCCATGGGGCCCGGGCGATACAAGGCATTCATGGCAATCAAATCTTCAAACTTGTCCGGCTTCAGCGCTCGAAGGTGTTTTTGCATCCCTGGAGATTCAAACTGAAATGTGCCGTTGGTTTCTCCACGTTGATACAACTCGTAGGTTTTTTGATCGTCCAATGGGATCTGATCAATATCTATTTTGATGCCATGCCTTTTTTCTACGTTTTCTACAGCGGACTTTATGATGGATAGCGTTTTTAGTCCTAAAAAGTCCATCTTCAACATTCCTGCAGATTCTACCACGCTGTTATCAAACTGCGTAACCATCATCTCAGAATCTTTCTGCTTGGCCAGTGGTACGAATTTGCTCATATCATCTGGGGTGATAATCACTCCACATGCATGGACTCCTGTATTTCTTAAAGAGCCTTCTAAAACAACCGCTTGATTTAATACTTGAGAGGGGAGATCTTTCCCCTTTTTGAGGTCTTCTAACTCTTTAACCTCATCAAAAACTTTGGAGAACTTGGTTCCAGGTTGCTCAGGTACCAGTTTGGCAATAGCATCTGTTTCGGGAAGGGGTAATTCCATGACCCTTCCTGCGTCTCGAATAGCAGATTTAGGAGCCATCGTACCGTACGTGATGATTTGAGCAACCTGATCTTTTCCGTACTTATCAATGACATAGTTGATCACTTTCTCTCTACCTTCATTATCAAAGTCGATATCAATATCGGGCAGGGATACACGATCTGGATTCAGGAAACGCTCAAATAGGAGGTCGTAAGCGATTGGGTCGACATTGGTGATTCCTATGCAATAGGCGACTACAGAGCCAGCCGCTGAGCCTCGTCCAGGTCCAACGGCGACACCCATCTCTCTGGCTTTTGCCGTAAAATCCTGCACAATGAGGAAATAGCCAGGATAGCCTGTGTTGGCTATCGTTTCTAGTTCAAAATCGATTCGCTCGCGTATTTCATCGGTAATTTCATCGTAGCGCTTTTCAGCTCCCAGGTAGGTGAGGTGTTTCAGGTATGCGTTTTCCCCACGTTTACCACCATCTTTTTCATCTCCCTGATCCACGAATTCAGCTGGTATG
This sequence comes from Ekhidna sp., assembly GCF_039940915.1. Lineage (GTDB taxonomy): Bacteria > Bacteroidota > Bacteroidia > Cytophagales > Cyclobacteriaceae > Ekhidna. The sequence goes on along the minus strand of NZ_JBDVFO010000002.1, from coordinate 1,084,554 downwards.
TCAAAGGCAGGAAGTAGAACATCACGCTCCAGACTGTATTCTTCAACTTTATCAATTAGCTCGGAGATGTTTTCGATGGCATCCGGGATGTCACCAAAAGATTCTTTCATCTCTTGCTGCGTCTTAAAATAGTAATTGTTGTTGGGTAGTCCAGGGCGGAATCCCCTGCCTCTTCCTATTGGAGTGCTTTGCTTTTCGTTTTCTTTAATGCATATGAGCACGTCATGTGCTTTTGCTTCTTCTTGATCGAGGTAGAAATACTCGTTTGCGGCAATTAGTTTGATGTCATGTTTTTTGGCAAAGTCAACCAATATTTCGTTGAGTCTGTTTTCTTCTTCAAGTCCATGCCGGTTAATTTCAAAGTAGAAGTCATCACCAAATAGGTTCTTCCAGTACAGCACTGCTTCCTCGGCCTGCGTCTCACCAACGTTTAGTATGAGATGGGGGATTTCACCTCCAAGGCTACCGCTCAAAGCGATAATGTCTTCCTTGTATTCTTCAATGAGTGCTTTATCTATTCTGGGAAAGAGCCCATAGTTCCCTTCTTTGTATGCGATTGAGGTGAGCTTGATCAGGTTTTCGTAGCCCTTCTTTGACTTTGCCAACAAAAGTTGTTTGAAACGCTTATCGGGATTGTCCTTGGTGAATTGAAGTTTTAACCTTTCTTCAGCCACAAAGAACTCGCATCCAAGTATAGGTTTGATGCCGGCTCCTTTGGCTGCACGCACAAATTTGAAGGCTCCAAACATATTGCCGAGATCCGTCATAGCGACAGCAGGCATTTCATATTCTTTGGCCTTAGCGATGATGGCTCCTACATCTGGAGTGGCCTGCAATACCGAGAACTGAGAGTGGCCATGTAAGTGACAAAAATCCCCTTTAATGTCCTCTGCTTTTACTTCTTCCGTTCCAATTTTTCCGCTAGATTTTTCCCTCTTACTCGCAAAATTGGCTGCATCCAGATCTGGAGCTTCGTATGTTATTTCGTTCGGCTTTGTATCATCTATCGTGGGGATGATGGAGCGTTTGAGACACTCGAAAAAAGCTTTGGCCGTTGCATCCACATCGTATGCAGCATCATGAGCATCCGCGAATGGCTCACCAAAGAGCTTTTCGTAGAGTTCGATAAGTTTTGGGGACTTCAAACGGCCACCGATACCTCCTTGTAGCTGACAAAATTCTTTGGTATCCAGCGCCGTGTCTATGTTTTTGGCGTCACCCAGCAAATTGTCACGTTCAGTTCGTAGGTATTCAGCCCCTATGATCTTATTATCAAACTCGATGTTGTGTCCAACAAGGACTTCAGCTCGCTTTACATCCTCTGAAAAGATATCAAGAACTTCCGCAAGGTTTTCACCGACCTCTAATGCACGCTTGGTGGAGATTCCATGTATTTTTTCAGCATTGAAGGGGATCGTAAAACCTTCCGGTTTTACGATGTGGTTGCCTGTGGAAAGCAGTTTGCCAGAATGGTCGTGGAGCTGCCAAGCAATTTGTACCAATCGGGGCCAGTTGTCTAGTTCCTCAACGGGTGCGCTTTTGTTGTGAGGAAGTCCGGTCGTTTCAGTGTCAAAAATGAGGTACATAGGAGTGGCTTATATTCTTTTCAAAATAACACAAAGCCGGGCGATGTACGAATAAAAAAGCCCCGAAGAATCGGGACTGTGGATAACTTGTTGATATGTAAGCTATTTCAATTTCGTTCTACTCATCTTTGAGCGATTTAGCCGGGTTCACGCGTGCTGCTTTCCATGACTGGAAGCTAATAGTGATCCATGCTATGGCTATCGAAATGATTCCAGAGATGATATAGGTAGATGGCTTTAAGCCTGTTCGATAGGCAAACGCTTCAAGCCAGTAGTTCATCGCTACTGATGCGACAGGAATGGCGATGATCAACGAAATGAAGATCAACTTCAGAAAATTTTTCGATAGAAGGTTGACAATGCTTGGAATGGTTGCTCCGAGCGTTTTTCTGATGCCGATTTCTTTTGTTTTTTGTTCAGCTGTAAAGGCGGCTAGGCCAAACAGTCCCAGACAGGCAATGAATATTGTCAGAACAGCAAAAACAGTAAAAATGCCGCCAACCTTGTTTTCTGCCTCATACATTGCATCGAATTCTTGATTCATGAATTGATATTCAAAAGGTTGTCCGGGAGCAAACTTATCCCAGGTTGCTTCCAAATGATCAACTGTAGCATCAGCGTTTTCCATCTGAATTTTGAATAAAGCAAATCCTGAATTTTGTCCTAGGTGCATGACAAGTGGATCGATATTGCTGCGCAAAGATTTGAAGTGAAAGTCACTGACAACGCCAATGATTTTATATCCTTCAACCACAGGGTTTTCATTGGAACCTCCGTAGTTATAAATCATGGATCCAACTGGATTTTCATAGCCAAAGTTTCTTGCGGCGGTTTCGTTGATTAACACCGCAGTGGAATCGCTAGCAAACTCTTGGGAAAAATACCTTCCCTCATTTATTTCAATTCCCATGGTATTGATGAAATCATGATCAACTACTGCGATGTTGATGACCAAACTTTCGTCGGATGCTGCACTGGCATTTTTAAAGTACAAATCAGAGTTGTCGGTTGTTCCCATAGGAGTGAAGCTTGCTACCGTGCTACTTAGAATGTTGGAATTGCGGGAAGCTTCATCCTTGTAGGCATCGACCTGATCCCTCAAAATCCATGCATCGTTTACCATGATGATTTGGTCTTTTTCGTATCCAAGTTTTTTATTTTGAATGAACGAAAGCTGATCAAAGACGATGGCAGTTCCTATAATCATGATGATGGAAATGGCAAACTGGAAGACGACCAATACACTTCTAATGGGACCGCTTTTCATGCCTTGTCTTACGGTTCCTTTCAGTACTTCCACTGGCTTAAACATGGACATGTAAAATGCGGGATAGCTACCAGCCAAGAGCCCAACCAAGAGCATAACTCCAAGCATGAAAAACACAAATGATCCATCGAGAAGGTTGAGGAAACTAAGTTCTTTTGACGCAAGTGTATTGAAGGCAGGAATGGCCAAAAAAGCCATGAGGTATGCGATGAAGAAAGCAAGTACGGAAATGAGTAAAGCTTCAGAAACGAACTGGTTAATTAGCTGATTTTTGCGTGCACCCATTGCTTTTCTGACACCAACCTCTTTTGCTCTGTTGGCAGATCTTGCGGTAGCAAGGTTCATGAAATTAATACAAGCAAGTATCAGAATGAAAAGGCCAACCACAGAAAATATGAAAACATATTTGATGTCTCCGTTGGCTTCAAGGTCGCTTTCTTTATTGGAATTCAGGTGAATTTCCGTCAGAGGAAAGAGAGAGAATCCAACGGCGTTTCCACTGTTTTTGAACTCTTCCATATTCATGTTTAGAAATTGTTCAATGAGTGGTGCACAGTAGGTTTGAATCATTCCGGGAAATTTATCTTCCAGAACCTGACCGGGCGTTCCCTCCTGAAGTTTTACGTACGTATTGAAGTTGGTACTTAGCCAATTTTGATTATTTGTCCATTCAAAGGTGCTCATGGACAGCATCATGTTGTGATGGAAGTGTGTATTGTCGGGGATATCTGCGTAGACGCCAGCTACTTCATAGTCTGTTCTATTATCCAGGACTAAGACTTCACCAACAGGGTTGATGTCTCCGAATAGTTTTTTTGAGGTCGTAAGATCAATGACCAAGGTGTTGGGTCGATTCAAAGCTGTTTCCTTGTCTCCATAAATCAGATCAAGAGAAAAAAACTTGAAGAAGTTGGAATCGGCCATGGCTACATGCTCCTCCTTAAAGGTCTCTGTTTGTCCTTTACGCTTTACAAACCAGTTTCCACTGTTTCTGAATCGGACGGCATCTTCTACTTCAGGGTAGTCTGTTTTAAGTGCCAAAGCAGTGGGTGCTCCTACGGCCGCAGATATGTGATCTGATCCATTAAGGGTGGCCGCAAAATCTACCCGGTAAATGCGCTCAGCTCCATCAAAATGAGAGTCATAGCTCAATTCATCTTTTACAAAGAGAGAGATTAGCATAAAACATGCAAGACCAATTGATAATCCTATCACATTTAAAAGAGAATAGAATTTGTGCTTAAGAAGATTTCTTAACGCGATGTTGAAATAGTTTTTGAGCATAGTAGTAGAAGTTAGTTATACTATTGATGCATATGGATGCGAAAGGTTGCTTCACATAAAAAGGCCCGCTTTGTCAATACAAAGCGAGCCAACATAGTAGAGTAGATGAAATTATTCGTCTTTTAAGGACTTAGCAGGATTTACCCTTGCGGCATTCCATGACTGGAAGCTCATGGTGACCCATGCAATCACCAGAGCTAGTGTCCCAGCCAATAGGAAAATCATAAAGTTGATATTCGTTCTGTTTTGAAAATCCTGAAGCCACTTGTCCATGAAATAGTAGGAGATAGGAGCTGCAAATAAGAACGCAATCGCTACAAGCTTTAAAAACTCTTTTGACAGCAGCGTGATTATACTCATGATTGATGCTCCGAGCACTTTTCTAACACCGATTTCTTTTGTTCTTTGCTGTGCAGTGAAGGCTGCTAATCCATACAGACCCAAGCATGCAATGAAGATCGCTAGGAAAGCAAATACACCGAAAATTTTACCCAGTTTCTGTTCATTTTCATACATATCATTAAACTCCTGATCTAGGAAACTGTATTCGAATGGCTGGCCTGGAGCAAATTCAGTCCATTTTTCCTGCAAGTAATCAATAGTAGCTGGAATGTTTTCGGAATCAATTTTTAAGCTAAGGAAACCACGACTAGTGGAGAGTTCGAAGATCAAGGGTTCAATGCTGTTTCTAAGGTTTTGGAAATGGAAATTTTTGACAAGACCTATGACGGTATATGTGTCAACAGTTGGGTTTTCTTGCGAACCGCTGTAAGTAGACAACTTCATCCCTACAGGATCTTCCCATCCTAATCGTTCTGCAGCCGCTTCATTTATCAAAATAGCTGAGCTATCCGTTAGAAATTCCCTTGAAAAATCTCTGCCCTCTTTGATTTCAATGCCCAGAGTAGTTAAGTAGTCATGATCTATTCTAAACTCACTGAAAACATAGCTTTCATCTTTGGTGGGATTCGCACCTGGAAACCATAAGTTATTGTTGTTATTGCTTGGCACAGGCAGGAATCCGGAAAGAGTTCCTGACTTAATGTTAGCATACTGCAATACCTCGTTTTTATAGGACTCTGATTTATCTCCCATCATCCACGGATTATGAACCAAGAGCACATGATCCTTTGAAAATCCCAATTTCTTATTTTGTATGTAAGAAAGCTGCTGGTACACGATAGCAGTTCCAATGATCATGATGATACTCACACTGAATTGAATCACAACCAATGCGCTTCTTAGCCCGCCACCTTTTAGACCTAAATTCAGCTTACCCTTGAGCACTTCCACTGGTCTGAATCGGGACAAGAAAAAGGCAGGGTAACTACCAGCTAAAAATCCAACCACTATCAAGACACCGATCATTAGGAGAATGAATTGGGTGGATAGCAGCCTATTAAAATCCATTATTTTATCAGCAAGGACATTGAACTGACCGAGCAATAAGAACGATAGACTATAGGCAATGAGGATCGAAATCAGCGTGATTAGAAATGCTTCTGTCAGAAATTGTTTTCTCAACTGACTTTTATGAGCACCCATTACTTTTCTTACGCCCACTTCTTTCGCTCTACCTGCTGATCTGGCGGTGGATAGATTCATGAAGTTGATGCAGGCCAAAATCAGTATAAATAGGGCAATAGCTCCGAAAATTAATACATATTTAAAATCTCCGTTTGCATCCAATTCTCCAAGCTTGTCAGAGTTAAGGTGGATATCTGCGAGTGGATAAAGCTCAAATCCGGCACTATTGCCAGCTTCCCGAAATTCATCCATGGAAGCACCCATAAATTGCTCTATTTCAGGACCAATATATTTTTGTATTAGATCTGGAAACTTGGCCTCCAAGGCATTAGGATCAGCGCCTTCCTGGAGTTTTAAATACGTGTTGAAATTAAAACTCATCCAAAACTTTTGTTTTGCTTCCTCTCTGCTTTCCATGCTTAGGATGATGTTGTATCGGAAGTGGGAATTGGAGGGCATATCATCATATACGCCTGTGATCTCCCAATCCTCATCATTATCCATCACGACAATCTGACCAACCGGATTTTCGTCACCGAAAATTTTATTTGCTATTGATTGAGCAATAACCAATGTATTGGGTCTTTCAAGACACGTTTTACCATCTCCATCGGCTAAGTTGAAATCCCAGAACGTGAAGAAATTTGCATCCGCAAAAACGACATCTTCCTCATTGTAGGCATTGTCCTCTGCTTTTCTTCGTATGGTCCAATTGCCCGACCCCCTTAGTCGCGTCGATTCTTCTACTTCAGGAAATTCATTGGGCATGGTAGGTCCTGCTGGGGCACTGGCAAGTGCCGTAATAAACTCAGCGCCATTGATGGTTCCGGTGAAATCCATCCGATATATGCGATCTGTATCGGAATGAAATTTATCATAGCTGAGCTCGTCTACTATATACAACGAGATCATCAGAAAGCATGTAAGCCCAATTGAGAGTCCTAAGACATTGATGAGCGAATAAAATTTATGCTTAAATAAGTTGCGCAATGCAACATTGAAATAGTTCTTTAGCATGATTTTGAGTTTTTGTCCTTTGAGTTAGTCTAGTCCTTAGTCCTTGCGGTTAGTCGAGCTTTATTTTTTCGACTCGATCCCACGGTACGTAAACTCGGTCACCACTAGTCTTTATGAGCATTCCAAGATTTTTCTCGCTTACGTCCTGTCCATCTTCAAGGGAAAGTTTGCTTCCATCTTTAAGGGTCACGTTTGCAGCATAGGAGCCTCTTGGAGTTATTTCTTCAATGTTTCTGAAAGGAATAATGAATTTTACATCATCATCTTCTCCATTGAGCAGCTCGAAAGTGTATTCCTCATCCAGATCAAAAATAATTTCACCGGTATGTGTGTCTCCATTATCTACTTCTACTGTACCAGTGATTTTTGAAGGAGATGCAAAGGAGTTGTATGATGGACCACTATTGGGTGCTTTTTTGAATGTCACTTTATCGAATTCATCCCAATCGATATCTACACGGCCGAGTCCTTTAACCGTAACAATAATCCCCTTATTGTCATCATTAACATCGTTGGATCCTCTTAGATCAAGCGTACGCCCAGACTTAAGTTTGACGAGACTGCTGCTAAACCCATCGCGCTCAATTGACGCAATTTTATCAAAAGCTATTTCATAGTCATCACCATCTTCATCACCATCAAGCACATCTGTACCTACGCGCTCATCATGATCCCATTGAATATATCCCGTAAATTCTCCAAGATCGCAAATCACAGTGCCGTAAAGAGGATTTCCGAACTTTTCATCGAGATCGGATGGCGTTGAAAGAAATTCAACTTTATCAATGTTAATCCACGAGATTCTTACATTTCCCAGTTCCTGATCCAGGACGGTGATTTTAGCTCCCACATCATTGTATCCACTGCCGTCGACGCGCAGGAAATCACCATTTTTTAATTCTACTTCTACGCGATCACTGGAGCGCATCTTTAATGATTTCAGATTACCAAATTCGGTTGAAAATTCATGTACAAATCTTCCGTTATTGTCTTCATCCCATGAAATATTGACGAATCGAGAAACGATATTGTCATTCCTGTTATCGTATCGATCTTCAAGATCGTCAAGCTCTCGATTCGAGAGGTAGTCCAAATTTTTATTTTCTCTTTTCGAAGCATTGAACATGTCTGTCCAGTATACTTCTTCTTTGCCCCACCTTAGCGGGCCTTCATAAGTGTCACCATCTTCTGTGGTTACACGTCCATAGATAAATCCTTCATCTTGAGCTTCTGCAGTAATGAATAGCAAAGAGGCCAAGACCGCTCCAGGTAGTTTTAGGTAATTCGCAAATCGTGTCATAAGTATTGAGTTTAGGTTTCCTTTTTTTGATTTGATGCTACCTAAAGACAAAAGGTTGCACCGAAGGTTAACTTTAATTGTATTGATTAGTACTTGTTAATGCATAGTACAACGCACCAATAGCTTGGAAGTTACGATTGAGCCTAAATTTCTGGTCTTATCACAGATCGGAGAGAGGGTAAGCTAGTTGGTCTTCTTCACGTATAGATCAAAGTGCTCATTGAGTGGGCACGAAGCAGCAATACTGTTTGCTTCTTCATCGGATTTTGCATTGATTAGAACGAATCCAGCTATGAGTTCTTTTGCTTCGATGAAAGGACCATCTGTGGTTACACCCTTTTTGCTTGGAATTAACTCTCCAGGTTCCAATGAAAGCCTTCTGGCAGTCAGATGATTATCCGCAAGTTTTTCTGCCCATTTTCCATAATCCTGAATACACTGTTGTTCTTCTGATGGAGTCAGCCCCCGTTGGTTTTGAGCGGCTATGAGTATTAGGTATTCTTTCATAAAGATGTGACGATTTGGCTGATAAGAAATGGACTATTCAATGACGCCAATTTTTAGCATTTGACCTTCAGGGTTAAAGTTACCATCTCCATCGTAGGAGCCCCAAGGACTGTTAACAATAAAATAGAACTTTTTCGCTCTCCAAACACCTTGGGTAGGTTCACCAAGCGTACCTCCTTGAGCCAAAACCTCTTTGCTTACGATGCTTGATTCGTTTTCGGAGAGTTGGTAGCGAACTATTCGATTGGGGTTTGTTCCATTATGAAGTCCAATAAGGGTTCCATTGTCATAGTAGAGCCCGTCTATTCCTTTCAGGAGGATCTCATTGGCTTCCACTTTGAGTTTGATTGCCTCTTTGGTTGCAAGGTTTATTTTATAGATGCCGTCAATGTAATCGCTTAGATAAAGTGATTGCTGATCCTTACTTAAGGAAAGTCCCTGAAGATTAAATACAGTATTGGAGAGATCTAAATAAACTTCGAGCTTATTGACTTTCGACTGAACCCAATAAATTTTATTGGCAGAACCGTCTGAAATGTAAATGTTACCATTGTCATCAGATATCAAATCTCCAAAATTGTGTCCGCCAGGCAGGGCAAAAGTTTCTAACAACTCGCCATTTTTCAAATTGTATTTCAATACGCTTGCAAATCCATCCTCGTTTTGGTCGTAATCTTCAAAAAAACTCATTACGGAAGTGCATGCCCACAAAAATTCGTTATCCTTTGATACCTCCAATCCCATGACTGACCATGATTTTTTAGGAGACTCAGCCCAAATTTCCGGTTCTTTTCCCTCTTCAACTTTCCATATATTTCCATCTTTCACTCCTCCGATAAAAAACATGTCTTTATTTTCAGAATAGGCGATAGCTTCTGGGTGTGCGCTTAAGACAGGGTATTCATATGCCTTTTTTACTTCAATTTTCTTTGTTAGCTCCTTTTGCTTTTTCTGTATTTGGATGAATCCAGGTAACTCCAATATGGCATTGAAATCTTCGTCTTTTGTGAAGTCCTGCGTTGCGTCCATCAGGATGTATTTCTCAAGAACCTTTAGCGACAGCTCTTTTTGATCCGTTAGCGCATAACTGCTGGCAAGGTTGTACACAACAGCAGGGTAGTTTGGTCGCAACGTATCGATGGTGAGCATCTTCTCTTTGAAAAGCTCATAGTTCTTATCTTCATAAGCCTTGATGCCTTCTTGGTAAATCTCTCTTAATCCCTGCGCAGAGGTGGTTAAGTACGAAATAGTGAGTAGTGTATAGATTATTTTCCGCATGTTCTTTTCAATTACAACCCCAGAACAGGCAAAGAATATCAAACCACTAACCACTTGTAAAAATGATTAGAATCCGATATTGAAATTTAGTTTTTCACCGTTTCGATCGATCACAACGATCGTTTCGTCCCCTTTCTTAAAAGTCGATAAGGCACGCATATAGCTCATCATGTCGGTAACAGTGCTGTCACCTAGTTGAATGACAATATCGCCTTTTTGTATGCCTGCTCTTATGGCCGGTTTATCTTCACTAACACCATCTATGCGCATGCCTTCACCGTCAAACATATAATCAGGCACAACACCTAATGTCACGGTGAATCGGGGATTATCAGATTGGTCTTTTGTTTTAGTAAAAGCAATTTTTTCGTCATCATCCATGAGGATGATTATCCGCTCAATCATGGAAGCAACTTTGAGTATTCCTGCTTCATTGATTTTTTCCAAATCATCTCCCGGCTTGTGATAGTCTTCATGCTGACCTGTAAAGAAATGAAGTACGGGTATGTCTTGAAGGTAGAAAGAAGTATGATCAGAGGGGCCAACGCCTGACTCACTTTTTATGAGCTTAAGGCTGTCCGTATTCACTTCATCGAGTAGCCAGTTCCAAATGGGGGAGGTACCGGTTCCATTCACTGCCAGCCCTTTTTCTTTATCCAGCCGACCGACCATATCCATGTTGATCATGAAATTGACTTTGGTTAAATCCACCGTTGAGTTTTTTGTATAATAATTGGAACCCCATAGTCCTTTTTCTTCACCAGACATGCCAATAAAGACAATGTCTCTGTTGAGTTTTTTTGGAGCAAGCACTCTTGCCAGATGCATCATGGCAGCAACACCACTTGCATTGTCATCGGCTCCATTGTGGACGGCACGTTCGCCTCGGTGGAGTGAGGAAAAATCACCCATCCCTAAATGATCGTAGTGAGCGCCGACAACAACCATTTCTTCCCCAGGATTGTCAATCATTCCAATTACATTATATCCGGTTATACCATCGGAGCTGTCATCATTTGATGGTTGTGCATGGGGATTGTCCGGATCACTGACAAAAAATGACTGATAATAGCCATCAGTTCCTTGAGCGGTAAGATTAGCTTGCTGGAATTGAGAAACGATATAATCAGCTGCCATCTTTTCTCCAGGTGTTCCTACCTCTCTTCCCTCCAACGAATCGCTTGCGAGAACCTCAATGTCATTCTCAATTTGAGAAATGGCATCATAAGAAGGGGGTTGTTCACAATTTGTAAACGTGAGGATGGGTAGGATCAGGAGTAGATACTTTTTCATATTTGATTTGTGAGTTACTTTCGCAGGGTTAAATATACCAACCGATGAAGGATTTTACGATTTTCACACTTTTGCTCATTGCTTTTTCATGTGCTCAACCTTCCAAGGAAGAAAAGGAAGAAGCTGTTGTAGATTCACTGAGGTACGAAAATGAGGTGCACCTGAAGAATGTGCGGCAACTGACGTGGGGAGGAAACAATGCTGAGGCATATTGGAGTTTCGATGGAAAGCGTCTTGTGTTTCAATCAGATTATTCAGCATGGGGTGTATCGTGTGATCAAATTTTCACATTAGACATTGCAAATGTTGAGCAAGGTGTGAAGCCACCCATGGTAAGTACCGGATTGGGAAGAACAACCTGCGCGTATTTCCTTCCAGGTGATTCCCTGATTGTCTATGGATCGACCCATTTAGCAGATAGCCTTTGTCCACCTACACCTAGTCGAAATAGCGGAAAGTATGTATGGCCAATCTATGAAGGATACGATATTTTCGTCTCGAATTTGAGTGGTGAGATTGTAAATCAACTGACGAATGAGGAAGGATATGATGCCGAAGCAACAGTATCTCCAAACGGAGATCGAATCATTTTTACTTCGACACGATCGGGTGATTTGGAGTTGTACACCATGAATTTAGATGGCTCTGAGGTTGTTCAGCTTACCGATGAATTGGGATACGATGGCGGTGCTTTCTTTTCGCCTGATGGAAGTAAAATTGTCTGGAGAGCATCTCGACCACAAACGGAAGAAGAGATTGCAGAGTACACCGAATTGCTTGCTCAAGGTCTTGTTCAGCCAACAGAAATGGAATTGTATGTTGCGAATGCTGACGGGTCAGATGCGAAGAAAATCACGAGTTTAGGAAATGCCAATTGGGCACCTTTCTTTACGCCGGATGGTGATAAAATTCTTTTCTCCTCGAATCATGCATCGGAAAGAGGATTTCCTTTTAACCTATTCATAGCAAATCTGGATGGTTCTGGACTTGAGCAGGTCACTTTCGATGAGACTTTTGATTCATTCCCCATGTTTAGCCCTGACGGCAAGTACCTTGTATGGGCTTCCAATCGTAACAATGGAGGAACTCGCGATACCAATCTATTTGTTGCGGAATGGCTGGATTAAAATAGAGCTCGTCACCTTTTGTCTACCGTTTTGCTCAACGCTCTTCTTTGATTGGCGTTTCTCTTGAGCATGACGAAAAACATACTTAGATACGTGCTGGCTTTAATTTTATTTAGTAAATGCGGTTCGGACAATGATGTGATTCCAATTGACAAGGAACCTGACTTGGAAAATCCCTCTAATGGCGTTTACTCCATTCCGATTGTGGTACACATCTTACATAATGACGAGCCATTGGGAGAGGGTGGAAACTTATCTGAAGCGCGAATCTTGAAGCAGATAGAAAGTTTAAACAACGACTACCGTAAAAGACAGGGGACGAATGGATTTAACGATCATCCAGATGGCACAGATGCTAAAGTTGAGTTCGTTTTAGCAAGTCAAACACCAGAAGGGAAACAGAGCAATGGTATTGTTCGGATCAATATGTTGGATGTTGACAACCCAATGGAATCTAATTCAACATTTGACTATTGTGCATACTATAGCTACTGGAACCCTGAAGAATACTTGAATATATGGACAGTTCCGTATTTGGAATTAACAGATGTTTTTCTTGGGCTTGGAACAGGCCCTGAGACGGATCTTCCAGGAAAAGATGCCCTCGCTAAAGGTGAGCCTTTCCAAGCTGAGGGAGTGATTATCAATGCAGGCCACTTTGGAGAAAGTAGCCTTTCAACAACCTATAATCTTGGCCGAACATTGACTCATGAAGTAGGACATTATCTGGGTCTACTTCATCCATGGGGTTTGGGTGATTGTGACTTTAATGATTATTGTGCTGATACACCTAAGGTGAATGTACCTGTGACATCATGCACACCTGCAATTGGCTGTGATGGCGAAGAAATACAGGTGCAGAATTACATGAACTGGAGTCCTGATGATTGTATGAATATGTTTACGAATGATCAGGCTTTTCGTATGCACTATGTGCTGGAGAATAGCCCCAGACGAAAGACGCTACTGAGTTCCAAGGGTCTTCAAGAACCACTCTAATAAAAAAAATCGACCCACCGTGGGTCGATTTTTCATCAATTTCTAAAGGATCCTTACTCTCCCAATGTAACAGACCGTTCCACAGAGTTGAATGGTCCAGGTACAGCGTTTCCATCTGCATCCAATAACTCTAGCTTGATAGCTACATTCCCCAATGGCAACCCTTCAATGTAGTAGGGAGCCCATTCATCTATGATGAATTCGTTACCGTTGATTGTAGCTCTCACCTTATTGCCATCTGGTGAAATAGAAGTGTTCAGTAAGTAGAAGTCCAACATTACTTTTTTGGTGTCTGCGCCTTTGTAAGTTCCTTTTGGTCTGCTGTAAAATAAGTGTGGAGCTTCTAGATCTGCATCTTCACCATCGGCATTCCCAACATTTAAATTCTCGATATGGTATGCACCTTCACTTTTGACACTTTCATGATAGGATCTCGAAAGAAATGCCAGAACGACATATTTTCCTTCGTTCAGTTGATTGTTTACACCTGGCATATAGTGTGCAGAATAGGGACCATTGTTTACAATAAAGTGGATATGCTGACCTTTTCCGGAGTTTGCAATCCCTCTACTTCCCGCATCTTCTGTTTGCATTCCCAACTCGTAATTAGTCACATCAAAACCATAGTCAACGGTGAACATGGAATCATTTTCAACTACTGAAACACTATTTTTGGTTAAGACCGCATCTGGGTATTCAGGAGAAGGAGGAGCTTTTGTCAATGTGATTTTTGATTGTACCTCCATCGCCTCGGAGGATTCGGCAGAACTTTCTTCTACTTTTTGCGACGTAGTACATGAAAATACGGCAAATGAAATGAGCAGAAGCGCTAAGGTTTTAGTTGTGTTGGTCTTCATAATTTTGATTATATCTATTCTTAAAGGTAATGGTTATTATTTGTTCCAATTGTTTAGGTAATGGATTTAAATTTTAGACTTATTGTTAAATTCTACTTCAATCAGCCATGAAAAGATTATCAGCAATTTCACTTTTAGCTCTCTGCATTTCCACTTCTGTTCACAGTCAGCTTGGTTTTTCAATTCCAGCAGATTCTGGTAAAGTCGAAATCCCATTTGAGCGATCCAACAACTTGATTATCATTCCTGTTACCATTAACAAGAAAGTTACTCTGAAGTTCATTTTAGATTCTTCTGTAGAGTATAGCATTTTGTCTCAAAAATCAATAGGAGATGAGCTAGGATTGAATTACCTCCGTAAAATAAGACTTGGAAGCACCAATGGTGTGACAAACTTTGGGTATTCAGCGAATGGTGCGCAGTTGTCATTGGGTGCGGCCAGTACGGGCACAAACCATTCAATGGTAGTTCTGGAAACGGATTTCATGAATCTTTCGAACGCTGCCAGAACGCCGGTTGACGGAGTGATCGGGTATGATTTGTTTGGTGCTTTTGTAGTGGAAATAGACTACTCGGATGATATGATCATTCTTCATCCTCGATCTTCTTTTGAACCTCCAAGGGGGTACGATGAAGTGCCCCTTGATGTTGTGGCCAGGAAAGCGTATCTCCCAGCGGACATTGTTTTTGAGAATTGGGATGAAGAAACGAAGAAGTTTCAGATTAAAACCGGAGCAACACATACTGTTTTGTTCAACAGTGACTCCAATCTTTTTCATCTTCCTGCCAGAAAATTGGAAATACCTCTTGGTATGGGTCCCAGTGGGCCTGTTGAGGGGTATGTGGGACGAGTGCGCGAGTTAAGAATTGGAGATGATGAATTTGAAAATGTGATTGCTTCATTTACCAAAAGTGAGGTCGGAAAAAGTAATGAGACAGGCTCCATAGGCATGGGTATTTTATCTCGATTTGATATGTTCCTCGATTACCAAGGCAGCCGCATTTACATTAAGCGAAACCGGGAATTCACCAATTCATTTGAATATGATTTGAGTGGAATGCGAGTAGACGCTGAAAGTGAAAACACATTTCGTGTTACGCATATTGTTTCAGACTCTCCTGCAGCGAAAGCAGGTGTTCAGGTTGGCGATCGTGTTGTGAGCGTGCAAGGTGAAATACTTACAAAAGACAATTTGAATGAGCTGCTGAGGATTTTTTTGGAGAAAGAAGGTAAGCGTGTAAAGATGGAAGTCGAGCGGAGAGGGGAGATAAAGAGTGTTTCCTTTACACTCGCAAGGTTGATATAAAAAAAGCCCCGTTTCCGGGGCTTGATTCTTATTTTGCCATGATTTCAACAGGATCTTCATACCCAAATAGTTCATCTAATTGAACTTCGTTGATTTCTCCATATTTCTTTAGACTTTCGAAATCAATCTTATCTCGTGAACCCACCAGAACCGTAACATAGTTTTTGTCCTTGATGTACTTTTCATGGAAAGAAGAAAGGTCACTGAAAGTCATGCCTTTCACTTGCTCGTAGATATCTTTTCGGATATCATAGTCGAGCCCTTTGTCTTGCGCACTTATGTAGTTCCAAATTACACTGGATCCAGTGACACGCTCACTTTCGATTTTATTTAGAATAGCTTCTTTAGCAATATTAAATGCGCCTTCTGACTCAGGCATGTTGTTAATGAGATCCATCATCGCATTCATTGCTTCTGCTTGCTTGTCTGCTTGTGTCCCTACATAAGCAAGCACGTAGTTGGCTTTTTCTTTTTTAGATGGTTGAGAGAAACTGGAAAATACTGAGTAAGCCAGACCTTGTGCCTCTCTGATTTCCTGAAAGACTATGCTGTTCATTCCACCCCCGAAATACTCATTAAACATCCTGACAGCTGGCGCATTTTTCGCATCATAATTTTCTCCTTTGGCCAGAAAAACTATTTCAGTTTGAACCATGTCATAATCTGTCCAATAAACCTTGGGATCATTCATGTCTTGTTCTTCATAGGCTTTTAGCGTAGGAATGGGATCAAATTCTCCGGGTACCGGGTGATGGGATGCCAGGAATTTGCTTACGCCACTCTCTTCTCTGGGGCCATAGTACAGCACCTTATGAGGGAGTCGTGTGATCCCTTTGATGATATCTGTTAACTCTTCAGCTCGTATCTCCTGGAGCTCATAATTGGCCAATACATCATTGAATGGATTGTCAGAACCAAATTTGCCATAGTTGTATAGACCGCTCCATAAGATTGCTCCCTTATTCTTTTTAGCGTCGGATCTTGATTTGAAAGTTCTATCGATCATTTTATCCAAGGCGTCCTGATCGGCTGCAGGATTAGCCAACAAACTTTCAAATAGCTGGGTGGCCTCTTCCATGTTTTCATCCAGTCCAGAAAGTGTCACGTATGTTCTTTCAGTGGAAGCAAACACATTGAAGCTGCAGCCAAGTTTGTAAAGCTCTTTCTTGAATTCTTCCGCAGTGTACTGATCGTTGCCAATGTATTCTAGGTATTGAGCCGCTATTGACAACTTAGGGTCCGCATTCTTTCCTAAATCCAACAGATAGGTTAGTTCAAATAGCTCATTTTCACTGTTCTTTCGTGAAAGCACAGAGACATTGTTCACAGAAAATTGATTGATATCTGCAGCATAATCAACAAATTTCGGCGTGAGCTTGTTGACTTCCTTCTTTGAGATGGCTAAGTGAAAATCAGATTTTGTTTCTCTATTCAGAGGAACCTTTGTAATGGTTGGCTTATCCACCTTTTGCTTATTGGGATCCTCACCATTTCGTTTATAGACCACTACATAGTTATCTCCATAGTTATCGTTGGCAAACTTGACCAATTCCTCTTTTGTGATCATTTCCATCTTGTCGATGTTTTGGATATAATCACTCCATTCCATGTTATTGGTATAAGCCATTACCATATCGTTTGCACGCGACCAGTTACTTTCAAGTCCTTTCATTCTTGAAGTTTTGAAGTCTGTGATAACGGCATCAAGCAGCCAATCCTCAAACTCACCTTTTTTCAAAAGTTCGATTTGCTCAAGTACCAAATCCTTTACTTCTTCAAGCGATTGATTCTGTTTAGCATTTCCATAGATGGTATGAACGGAATAGTCGTTCATGTTATCTACATAAGAGCCTGCATTTAAAACTGCTTGTTTTTGCTTTAAGTTTAAGTCGATCAATCCTGCTTCTGAATTATTTAAGAGCATGTCGATGAGCTGAACTTTGATGTAATCAGCAGAATTGGTTCCGTCAAACCGAAAGCCAATGTTCAAAAATTCAGCATCTGGCCCAAATACCTCGACTACTCTTGGCTCAGTGATTGGATCTTCTTGAATTTTGTTCCATTCTGGAAGGTTCTCATTTGGTTCCCAATCTCCAAAATATTGATCAATGAGCTTAATTGTTTCGCTGAATTCAATATCTCCACTCATGCATATGGCCACATTGTTGGGCTTGTAGTAGGTGTCGAAGTAGTTCTTGATTTCAGTAATTGATGGATTCTTCAGATGCTCAATGGTACCAATTACCGTTTGAGTGCCATATGGATGATTTTGAAACATGGTTCCGTACATGGACTCAAATACTTTCCAACGATCGTTATCCAACGATCTGTTCTTTTCTTCATAAACGGCCTCTAGTTCCGTATGAAAGAGTCGGTTGACAATTTTCTTGAACCTCGCCCCCTCAATTTCCAGAAAACGAGGTAGTTCATTGGAAGGCACGTCTACGGTGTAGACCGTACGGTCTTCAGTCGTATAGGCGTTGAGTCCTTTACCACCGATCAGCGAGATCATTTTATCGTATTCGTTTGGAATGGCATAGTTTGCTGCATCATTCGAATAATCATCTATTTTTTGATAAAAATCTTTTCGGTCTGAGTCGCTGGTAAGGGTGGCGTAATGGTTGAACATTTGCTCAATGCTATCAAGCATCACAACCTCTGTTTCGTAATCGGTACTTCCGAATTCATTGGTTCCCTTGAACATCATGTGTTCCAGGTAGTGAGCCAAGCCTGTGTTCTCAGCAGGATCGTTTTTTCCTCCCGCCTTTACAGGTAAAAAAACATGCACCCTTGGTGCATTTTCATAGTCACTCAGATAAACTTTTAGTCCATTGTCAAGTGTGTAGATGCGCGTGTTCATTGCATCGCCTGTCACATATTCATGAGTGTAGCCATCTTCAGTGGCTGTTTTGGTATTGTATGCTTGTTCTGTGGTTCCGCAAGCTGACAGAAGTAATACCAAAACAATTAGATAGGGTAATTTTTTCATTGTTCTGTTTGATTAAATATAGGTTCTATTCAAGGATAATTTTACTACCAAAAAGGTTGCAAACAAAAAGTCTGTTCGGTATAAAAACAGACTTTTTGAAGAAATAATATATAGTTAACGTATTAGTTGTCGCTTTTCAAGAAATTCCTCAGTACATAATTTAGTATACCTCCATGCTTGTAGTACTCGACATCTACTCCCGAATCTAGCCTGACAAGTGCTTTAAATTCGATTTTGGAACCATTCTTTTTGGTAGCGGTTACAGGTACCAATTTACCAGGTGTAAGGTTTGATGCTATTCCTGAGATATCGTATGTCTCTTCTCCAGTCAAGCCAAGCGTATCTTGTGTTTCTCCTTCCTGAAATTGAAGGGGCAGTACACCCATTCCTACTAAGTTGGATCGATGAATACGCTCATAACTTTCAGTAATCACAGCTTTCACGCCCAGTAGCAGAGTTCCTTTGGCAGCCCAATCTCTGGAAGACCCTGAGCCATATTCCTTCCCACCGATTACAACTAAAGGAGTTCCTTCTTGTTGATATTTCATTGAGGCATCGAATACAGGCATTTCTTCACCTGTTGGAATGTATTTTGTCCAGCCGCCCTCTCTTGAAGCGAGCTTATTCTTAATTCTAACGTTGGCAAAAGTTCCCCTCATCATTACTTCATGATTTCCCCTGCGGGAGCCATAGGAGTTAAAGTCCCGCTTTTCTACACCATTGTCTACCAGGTATTGTCCGGCAGGGTGTTCTGGCAAGAACTTGCCAGCAGGTGAAATGTGATCCGTGGTAACCATATCGCCTAGCTGGAGAAGTACATTAGCTCCTTGGATATCTTTTGGTTCAGGCACCTCCTCAGTCATGTCATCGAAGAATGGCGCTTCCTGAATATACGTTGATTTGGCATCCCAATCGTACGTTTGACCTGTTGGGGCGTCCAGTGCTTTCCAGGTATCGTCACCATCAAAAGCAGCCGCATATGTTTTAGCGTAATCCTCAGGAGTCACCACTTTGCTCATTATTTCTTCGATCTCTGCATTTGAAGGCCAGATATCTTTTAGGTAGACCGGATTTCCATTTTGATCATCGCCAAGAGAATCATTGTTCATGTCAAAATCCATGGTCCCTGCAATGGCATAAGCTACCACGAGCATGGGAGAGGCCAGGAAGTTCATTTTTATGTTAGCGTGTATTCTGGCTTCAAAGTTTCTGTTACCAGAAAGCGCCGAACAAACGACCATGTCATTATCAATTACAGCTTTTTGTACTTCCGGTATCATGTCTCCTGAATTACCGATGCAGGTTGTGCAGCCGTAGCCTACCACATAGAATTTAAGTGCTTCTAATTCTTGCAGAAGCTCGGATTTCTCCAAATACTCTGTTACGACTCTTGATCCGGGAGCCAGTGAAGTCTTTACCCAAGGTTTTACTTCGAGCCCCTTTTCATGCGCCTTCTTAGCTACAAGCCCGGCACCTAGCATTACCTTTGGATTGGAGGTATTGGTACATGATGTGATTGCGGCAATAACCACATCGGCTTCATTCAAGGTGAAATCGCCATGATCTTGTGTTTTGATCTCAATGCTTTGCCTTTTTGATTTATACTCATCTAAAAGCTTATCCATTTGAGGTTTAGCTTCTCGCAGCAAAATCTTATCCTGAGGTCTCTTTGGACCAGAAATAGTTGGCTCTACTGTGCTTAAGTCTAGCTCAATTACATCTGTATATTCGATCTGAGCATTGTCATCCCTCCAAAGCAGGTTTTCCTTTGCGTACGCTTCTACCATGTCGATGTGAGCGGCTGGGCGATTGGTTTTTCGCATGTAATCCAGCGTTTGGCTATCGATAGGCCAGTGGGTGTCTGTGCAGCCGAATTCGGGGGACATATTGGAAATCGTCGCTCTATCGGTGACGGCAAGATTTGCAAGTCCCGGGCCGAAGACTTCAACAATTTTCCCAACCACTCCATAATCTCGCAATAGTCTGGTTATGGTCAATACAAGATCCGTCGAGGTATTTCCTTCTTTCATTTTTCCAGTAATCTTTAATCCAATTACCTGTGGAAGAATCATGTAAATAGGCTGTCCAAGCATTGCCGCTTCTGCTTCAATGCCCCCAACTCCCCAGCCAAGTACACCTATGCCATTGACCATTGGCGTGTGTGAATCAGTTCCTACGAGCGTGTCGGGAAATAAATAGCCATCTCTTTCAATAACCCCTTTTGCTAAATATTCCAGGTTTACCTGGTGACAGATGCCCATTCCGGGAGGAACTACAGAGAAGTTTGTGAATGCCTGCTTTCCCCATTTCAACAGTTTGTAGCGCTCCTCATTTCTTTGATATTCAAGATCTACGTTTTTCTGATAGGAATCAGCGCCACCAAAGTGATCGACAACCACTGAGTGATCTATGACCATATCTGCAGGGACTACTGGGTTAGTCTTTGCTGTATCTTTTCCTTTGGCTGCAACAGCCGCTCTTATGGAGGCGATATCTACCACAGCGGGAACTCCGGTGAAATCTTGCATCAAAACTCTTGCTGGACTGTATGGAATATCCTTAATTCCGGCAGTCTCTTTCCAATTCAGTATCGTTTCCACGTGCTCTTCCGTAACCGCAAAAGCATCGTAGTTGCGTATGGTGTTTTCGAGAAGAATTCGAATGGAATAGGGGAGTTTGTTTACCGTTTCTTTCCTTTTTGCTAGTTCGCTAAGGCTGAAATAGCCATGGGTGCCAAGTTGGGTAGTGAGTTGTCTTTCGATTCCAAGAAAATCCTGAGGCATAGAAATGGTGTTTTAAAGGTTAAATAATCTGTAAAATATAAACATTATGTCGGTCTTAAAGTTCCGACCGGACACCCTTTCACTTGTATTGCAAGCCGCAACTGATTTTAGAAATTTCACCACACAAGGAATTTTGACGCATTGCACCATTTATTCGATCGTACCAAATAAGATCTGTAATTTTGCAGTCCTACCATTTCTTAAAAAAGTCTACCGCTGGGAATGTTTAAAAAGCTAAGTACAATCTATAGACTGGGTTTTTCGGACTCGCTGAGTACATATGATGCTTTCAAGTTGCAGATTGTCAATAGGCTGGCAGTTCTTTGCATAGGGGTTGCCCTCATTTTAATCCTCATCAATCTTGTTTTTCAAAACTATACAGGCATTCTTATTGATGTTGGTGCGGCCGTTCTTGTGGGTTTTCCGGTACTTTTATTCAACAAGTTCGAGAGGTATCAGCTCGCCATCTACCTATTTCTACTGGGATTTCACATTGCATTGATTACTGGGACGTATCATACAATCGTTGAGGGACGTCAGAATGGAGTGGAATATTTATTCATACCTGGGGTAATTGCCATCATACTTTTAGTAAGTGGAGCAGGGCAGTACATTGGCGTACTTCTAAATTTTGTGATGCTCACAATTCTGAATTACGTCCGATTTGAATACTACGATACGGGTGATTTTTCGACCTATTTCCGCTTGACACTGATTCTGTTTGCTGCCTATCTGATGGTCTATTTTTTTGTGGTGAATTTCAAAAACCAACTTTTTAGGACACTGGAAAATACGGAGAAGCTCAACGCTGACTTGTTGGATAAGGAGGAAGCGTTATTGGATTCTAATAAATCAAAAGATCGATTATTTTCCATCATTGCGCATGATCTAAGGGCTCCATTGACATCAGTTCAAGGATTACTTCAGCCGGATGTCATTCAATCCATGAGCAAGGAGGATTATTTCAAATATGCGGAAACAGCACGTGAGAAGGTTGACAATCTTCAAGACACAATGAATGGCTTGCTCGGATGGGCAAAATCACAGTTGGATAGTTTGACGGTGCATCCTGAGACCGTGATCATACGTGACGAAATTGAGAAAATAGGGGATCTGTTTTCTGGTGCCATTGCTGCGAAAAATATCCACTGGAATTATGATGCAGATGATTCTCAAGTCTTTGCAGATAAAAATCAGTTGATCATCATATTGAGGAATATCATTCATAATGCAATTAAGTTCAGTTCCAAAGACGGTCGTATTCAAGTCTCCGCAGTGTCTAAGGGGACAGAAGTTTGCATATCTGTGGAAGATGCCGGAATGGGCATGGATGAAGAAATCCGTGACCGAATTCTCAAGGGGCAATTGAATGAATCTGCATTTGGGACAGCTGGTGAGTCAGGTTCGGGGATCGGACTCAGCTTCTGTTACGAACTGCTCAAGAAAAACGATGGTCGGTTGGAAATTGAGAATGCTATACCTACTGGGACAATTTTTAAAGTTTGGTTGGCTGGTGTGAGTTCCAGATAATTTGACTCAGGTTTCTCTATAGCAGAATGCCTTAGCTTTTCACGGAAGTAACTTCTGCGCTAGAGGGTGATTTTAAAACCGGCAAAAAAGCCCAAGTCATTATCGCAATTGGTCATTAGATCACCTGGTATAATATCGGTTGAGCGCCAACATTATTCGAATAGAAGTTGTCTAGCACATACTTCTTGAATGAACGCTTAAAAACTAGAGAAGGTAAAATATCTAGGTACCCATCCCATCTGCAATGGTTGACTACTGAATAATGTGTGTCTTTTTCATTTAAAGGAAATAGCAAAGTAGAATTATCTAATCCGGTTTCCTTTTCAAACCAGCCAGCAGTGTATTCCCAGACTTTCAGGTTTTGTTGTCTGCTTTGAGCAGAGAAGTAATTAAAGAGGAAAACCCCCTGCTTTTTATGATTTACTTTTCCCATTCTTTTTATGTTTGAAGCAAGCATGACTTGAGAATAGCTTGCCACTTGCTCAATCTCATTTACCATCACTTCATAGACTTGATGGTGCTTTATTTCAGCGATTATGTTTTCATTGACAATTTCTATCAATATGACAAAATCAAATTTTGCTAAGTGTATGTCATCTGAATTTTCCTTGACATACTTTCCCATGCCTGGGGGAATTAGTGTTGCTTTAAAAAGACTGATTTCGATTACGCCATTGATTTGCTCTAAAACTTTACACCAGTTTTTACAGTGTTCAATTAGTTTTTTCTTTTTCGAACTTGTCGTTAAAAATAGAGGAGTAGGTTGTATATCAATTTCTGCGACTATGTGAATGTAGCTCGAATTTGATGGCTTTATTAATGAGACCTTATCGTAGTTCAGATGCTTGTTTACTACGTTCAAATCATATTCTCCACTCATTTGTTGCTGTTTTATAACTACGTCAACAAAAGTATGATGTGGCTTTACTAAAACTTTTAACAAATGATAAAAACGCTATTTACTAGCCCTAATTCTACTTAACGAAACCTGAGTAATTCCTAAATAGCTAGCTAAATCCCCCAAGCTTATTCTATTGATTAGATGCGCATTTTTAGTTGTGAAATTGGTATATCTTTTTTTCGCGTCTTCTTCAAGAATTTCGCTTATGCGTGCCATCATATTCACGCTGGCAGTTGTCATAAATTTCCGAAAGAAAGTTTCTAGTGAATGGTGTTTTGTGCAAAGCTGTTCAAACTGAAAAAAAGGTAAAGAGTAGTATTCCGTGTCTTCTAAGGCAACTATTTCATATTTGGAGGCTTTCTTGTTGAAATAACTTTCTATATCAGTGAACAATATATTTTCATTAAAAAACCGCATGATGAATTGCTTCCCGTCTGCATTAAAGCAAAATTTTGTAATTCCTTTTTTGATAAAAAAAAGTTCTTTCGAATGAGAACCAACTCTCAATAAGGGCTCATTTTTTTTCACATTTTTTAATTTCAAAATGGAGTTTAAATCAGCTATGCATTTTTCATCAAGAGGTGAGATCTTTTTAGAAAATTCAATGATTTCAATCATTTTTTAGTGGGTGGTAATTGGGTGCTAACGTCCAAGATGGCACGTGCCTCTGGGCTTAGTTTATTTCTTCTAAGCTAGGGGATTTGGTTGTACTTTCATGTTGCTATTGGAAATGGTTCTGTTGGGGAGCACAAGTTATAAACTTGCGCTAGCGGAGATAATGTTTAGCTGAAATGAATATCTGATTAGAACTGCTCAAGAAAAACGAGGGCGTTTAGAAATTGTGAATACGACGCCTACCGGAACGATCTTTAAAGTCTGGTTGGCTGGTGTGAATTCCTGATAAGGATTCTTTATCGAAGAAGGCACCATTTCCTACTTTTTTTCTTCACGCAAAATTTTCTCCATTTTACGACCTTTGGCCAATTCATCAATTAGCTTTTCCATTTGTCTGCATTGTTTATACAATTCAAATTCATCTGCTATTTCTTCAATTCGATAACCACAAACGACTCCTTTAATCATGTGTGCGTTCGGATGTATTTTAGCTTTTTGAAAAAATGTCCCAAACGTGGCTTTTTCGTCGATAAGTGCTTGTAAAGCATCTTGATCAAACCCGGTAAACCATTGAATTACTTGATCAAGTTCTTCTTTTGTTCTTCCATTTTTCTCTAGTCTATTCAGGTAATGTGGGTAAATGGATGCAAATATCATATTGGCAACCTGTTCATTTTTTTCAGCCGTAACTTCCATGCCTCCGGGTTTTGTTTGCCTTCTAAACTAGCGATTTTGCACAGCACTTTCAAGTTGCTGCAAAAAGCGGCTATTGGAAAGAGTTGAATGGGCACAAGTTATAGACTTGGGGCATGTTCAAAAAATCACCTGATTAATCAATGCAACTGTAAACAGACTCAGGAGAAACCAACCAATGAACCCCTGAATTATACACACGTACCTAGCCAGACCTTTCGTAGGAATTGTGCCAAATCCCAGAGTTACAAGCGAATTAATACTAAGAGTGAATGCGTTGACAAAGCTTAAGACAAATAGCCCAGTAGTTTTCATAAGAGGACGAGCAATTTGCTTGTGTTTTTTATCTAATATAAGCTTGAATTGTTCCAATAGTTGTTTTTTAGACGTAGTGTCCCATTCTGAAGGGAAAAAAAAGTAAAAAATGGAAAAAGCAAGAATGATGTAGAAGGAGACCACTAGTGCTCTGGCAGGCGCTGTACCATAAACCACATAATACTCAAGCAGTTGATTAAGTTGCCATTTGAACCAGTTTTCCAAGCCCCCCTCTGTTTGGGATACGTATTCATACCTCCTTGTGTACAAACCTTGCAGTTCCGCATATGCCCCGTTTGCGGAGCTTATATCACCATCTTCTTTATTAATTCGGTACAGTTTTGTGTAAACAGTGATTAACTCTCTAAACCTATCCTTCCGTGCGAGTTCTTCATTTGTTTTACCAAAATATGGTAAACAATTATGACAGGCAAAACCTGAAGTTGTCTCAGCAGCGGTTTGATCTGCGTTTATATATAGTTTATTACCCTTAAGTTGTTCCCAATCAATGTTTACCAGTAGTTCGGGTAATACCGTTTGAGATAGAGAAAATCCATTCGCAAATTCATTATCATAAATAACAACTCTATCTTTTATGATTGCCCTATCTAAAGTGACAGTATTAGTAAATGAATTTCCTGTCATATATAGATTTTGCAAGTCCATCTCAATTAAATCCACTACTCCATAATTAAATATATTATTGGTAAAAGAAATGTTCTCATTACTTTGGAAGATGAAATGGTTAGTTGAAGAAAGCTTATCAATAAAATCGGATTCTTTGGCTTTACCTGTACGTAATTGGATACTATCTGTCACCTGAAAAGTATTTCTATCAAGCCAAATACTACCACTAAAAATTTGAATTCCTTTTTCAACGTTTATATTGCTTCTATATATTCCTACACCTCCATTCGCTACATGGACTTCTAAATTTGAATTGATTTGAGATGCCTCAATTGTAACATAGCCAATGATATTGCTTCGAATATCGAGTCCATTGATTAGGCAATCATTAATGCTTACATCTGAAGGCTCCAATAATTTGTCTTCAGAGTTGGTGACAATCAATCCTTTTTCAAAAACTAAACTATCTAAAGGCAACTCACCGAGATAGGATATTAATTCAACAGAACTTGGAACAATGACTCTACCGATGCTGTCCAGAGCAATGCTAGGATATTTGGATTTCAGATAACTAGCTGTAGAACGATACTGGTAAGGGTAACCATAGCTTAAATTTTTGACTTCAGGTATATTGTCCAGTGATAGTTCAACATCCTGATAGATCACCTTCTCTCTTCCTGAAAATATTGCTTCTTCGAGAATATCGGATAAATAAACTGTTCTTTGTTGGCACATTAAAATAGTACTCAGAAGAAGGGTTAACAGTGTTAATACGATTTTCATTTTTTTTGTGATATTCTACTTAAAGAAACTTGTTCGCAATAGAGAAACGCGATTTATGTAGCTGATAACGTCCCAGATATGCCAAGTGCCTCCGGGCTTTGTTTGTTCTCTAAACTAGCGATTTTGCACAGCACTTTCAAGTAGCTAGAAAAAGCGACTATTGGAAATGGTCTTGTGTAAGGAGCACAAGTCACAAACTTGCGCTAGCGGTGATTCCAATTGTGAATGGTTGCAGTCCAGAAATAGATCTTCCCTGTTTCAGTGTACGACTTTCTGATTTTTTCGAAATAATTCATCTTTGAAAGATAGGAATTATGTTATCAAGGCTGGAATGTAGGTTCGTGGGGACACGAACCTTGGCGTAGGGAAGTACCATGTCATGCCGTGCTTGACACGGCATCTTCAAGTCTTGGGGAGTTGTTTTTTCCGGTGAATTGGTTCGTGAGGACACGAACCTGGGCAGGGGAGCGTCTGTTATGTGCTTTAATTATCCGTTTAGTTACAGTCGTCTTCGTTCGTTGGTTCATTTACATGAATCGCCAGGTTGGTCTCTATGCTACCTGATACTGATTCGTAATCTTCAAATGTCAAATCGAAATTTATAACATATCTTCCTCCCTGTTCGGAAATCGAAATCTGACCACCTGCGGGAGCAGAGAGGTTACCATTATTGGATAGGTAATGTGAAAACCATGCAAAAGGTGGATTTGTTGACTCTTCATTTAAAAGGAATTCATACGTTCCTGTACCCAGTTCAAAATCCTCAAGGTAAAAAGCAATGTGCATTTCCATTTTCCGTTCCTGAAATCTCTTAAAGAATGGAAAATCAGATATTTTCATGTCATAGTAAAAATCATAGTTGTCCCGAAGCGGTCCGAAATGGAAACATTCATAGTAATCTATCTCAGTATATTTTATGCTGAATTGTTCTCCATCGATAATCAGTTCACCTGAGACGTTCGGGTCTGGTAAATCATTATCACAGGATGTTAAGAGGGGAAAGGTTACCACAATGAAAGAAAGCAGTTTCAAGAAGTTGGTTACTTGTTTCATTGATTTTCGTTTTTTACATATTGCACATAACATTTATGTAACAACAGATGTCGTTTATCTGCCTTTCAAATATAGTTTATTCCATCTCGATAGTCACATAACGCCTCTTTGCGAAATAGAATATATAATTTTCTGCTGATAGAAATAGTCTTCTGTAGTATTCGCACAAAGCAACCTTTATCAAACAAAAAAAGCCCAAGTCATTGACCTGGGCTTTGAGATTTTATTGGCGTAATAGTGCTACTTGCTGTGCTACTTACCTCACCAGCTGTTTGTTGGAAGGTGCGAACCGTGTAAGCACAATCCCATCAACAGCGTCTTCATATTCTTTCATGGATGGTGTTCTTCCAAGAACGGTTGAGAGCACTACCACAGGAGTAGATGAAAGGAGTGATTCTCCTTTTTTCTCATTGGAATCTTTTACCACTCTTCCCTGAAACAATCGGGTCGAGGTAGCCATTACCGTATCACCTGGGGCTGCTTTCTCCTGATTTCCCATGCACAGGTTACAGCCCGGACGCTCCAGGTAAAGCATGTTCTCGTATTTCTTGCGTGCTTCTCCCTTAGGCGCATCATCGTCGAATTCAAACCCAGAATACTTCTGCAACACTTCCCAGTCTCCCTCAGCTTTCAATTCATCTACAATGTTGTAGGTAGGAGGTGCAACCACCAAAGGCGCTTTGAACTCAACTTTACCTTGCTGAGATTCAATGTTCTTGAGCATCTGGGCAAGGATTTTCATGTCGCCCTTGTGCACCATGCAAGAACCAACAAAGCCTAAGTCCACTTTCTTATCACCACCGTAATAGGAGAGTGGTCGGATGGTATCGTGGGTGTATCGCTTAGATACGTCATCGTTGTTTACATCTGGATCGGCAATCATTGGCTCAGCGATCTCATCCAAGTCCACCACCACTTCTGCATAATACTTTGCGTTGGCATCAGGTCTGAGTGCTGGCTTTTCACCCGACTGGATTTCCTGGATTCGGTCATTTGCCTTATCCACCAAACCTTGAAGCACTTGCTTCTGGTTGTCCATTCCCTTTTCGATCATGATCTGAATTCGTCCCTTCGCAATCTCAAGTGACTCGATCAAGGTCTCATCTTCTGAAATACAGATGGATGCTTTGGCCTTCATCTCTGCCGTCCAATCGGTGAATGTGAAAGCTTGATCAGAAGTCAATGTTCCTATGTGAACTTCAATAATTCGTCCCTGGAATACATTTTCACCACCAAACTGCTTCAACATTTGTTGCTGTGTAGCATGTACCACATCACGGAAATCCATGAAACTTCTCATCTTTCCTTTGAAGGTAACTTTCACAGATTGCGGAATTGGCATGGTAGCCTCGCCTGTGGCCAATGCAAGCGCAACGGTTCCTGAATCTGCGCCAAAAGCGACACCTTTAGACATTCGTGTGTGCGAGTCACCACCGATGATGATGGCCCAGTCGTCAATCGTAATGTCATTCAGCACTTTGTGAATAACATCTGTCATCGCATGGTACACGCCTTTTGGATCACGTCCCGTGATCAATCCAAAGTCGTTCATGAATCTCATGAGCTTAGGTATGTTGGCTTTTGACTTGTCGTCCCAAACAGAGGCTGTATGACATCCTGATTGGTAGGCTCCATCTACGATGGGTGATATCGTGGTAGCTGCCATTGCTTCCAATTCCTGTGAAGTCATCAGTCCTGTGGTGTCCTGCGAACCAACAATGTTGACTTCTACTCGTGCGTCAGAGCCGGCATGCAAGGTTTTACCTGGAGTTATACCTACTGCATTTTTATTGAAAATTTTCTCAACAGCGGTCAATCCCTGACCTTCGATTGAAACCTCTTTTGAAGGAGCATAAACTTGAGGAGCCTCAATTCCTAAAGTCTTAGCGGCAAAAGTCTGCAGCTTTTTCCCGAATACCACCGCATAAGATCCGCCAGCTTTGATGAACTCCACTTTTTGTGGCGTCAACGAACTTGAGATATCAATGAGCTCTTGGTCACCATTGTATAGCTTCTTCTTCTTGGTATTGATGGTTAGAACAGTACCGGTAGCCACTGAGTAGGCTTCTTCAAGAACGGGCTCGCCATCAGCATTGACAACTGTATTGCCATCTGCATCTTGTTTCTTCACCCAGTTTTTTAAGTCAATCCCAATTCCTCCTGTAACTCCAACAGTCGTAAGGAAAATAGGCGAAATGCCATTAGTGCCAGCAATAACCGGTGCGATATTGATGAATGGGACGTAAGGGCTAGATTCTATTCCGGTCCACAAGGCAACGTTATTTACGCCTGACATCCGTGACGAACCAACTCCCATTGTTCCTTTTTCAGCGATAAGCATGACACGCTTATCAGGATGCTTTTCTTTCAAAACTGAGAGTTCATTCTGCATGTCTTTGTTGTGTTCGAACAAACACTGACCATGCAATTCGCGATCTGATCTGGAGTGTGCATCAGCACCTGGAGAAAGTAAATCTGTAGAAATATCCCCTTCTCCAGAGATGAATGTGACGATTTGGATTTCTTCATCTACCTCCGGGAGCTTAGTGAAGAACTCAGCATTGGCGTAGCTCTCCAAAATATCCTTAACAATTGCGTTACCTTTTTTATATGCTTCTTCTAACCGGGCCGTATCTGCGTCGTAAAGAAAAACTTGAGTTTTTAGCACCTTAGCCGCTTCCTGAGCAATTGAAGAATCATTACCAAGCGTTAAATCAAGTAAAACTTCGATTGAAGGGCCGCCTTTCATGTGGGACAGTAGTTCAAAAGCGAATGCCGGAGTAATTTCTGAGACCGCCGATTGTCCGAGAATAATTTCTTTCAGGAATTTAGCCTTTACCCCAGCTGCGCTGGTAGTTCCAGGTAAGGTATTGTAAATGAAGAATTTAAGAGAGTCTTCTCTGTGTGTATGGTCTTCATCCTTTATCTGTGAAATGATTTCGCTTAGTAATGCTGCATCATCAATTGGCTTTGGGTGCAGACCCTGATTTTTTCGTTCCGCTATCTCCTTGATGTAATCTTGATATGTATTCATTAAGTAAGTTATTTCAGTGTTTTAGCTGCCTTAAAAAAGGTATTCGGTCTCCTCTTTTTTTAAGGGTCGACAAAGATAATTGATTCTTTGACTGATTTGTTAACAAAAATTTGCTCAAAGAAATCAGGCTAAACTTGTCAAAAATTTCAATGTATCGACATCATCGGCATAATCCCATAACTCGGGTCTTTGCGCCTTTCCAAATGGGATGTAGTCCTTACCGACAATGCATTGAATTTTCTCCTTTTTAGTATCCAGAATGGACTCAAGGTTCTCCAGCGAGTCATACTCCTGATGAAAAAGGACACCTATTGGCGATACCAACTCATCTGTCGAATTGATTAAAAGAAACCCGGTATCTAGATGAGGTGTTTTGTTGACTAGATATATTGACTTGTAGTAGTCATAATTGTTTCGATACTTGTTGTGGTTGGCCACTTCCTGAAACCTTTCAAAATGTGGAAATGCTTCTCTGAAATCATATCCTTTTGACGTAAATACCTTCGATACATTTCTACAACCTAAGCCAAAATAAGAGAAAATATCTTCTCCTAATGCGCTCAGTTCATCGGAAGTTTCTTTGCCTGTGAGAATGGCAACTGAGGTTCTGTTTTTGCGAATGATGTTGGGTACCTCTTTGAAATAATACTCAAAATACCTAGCGGTATTGTCACTTCCTGTGGCGATTACCGCATCAATATTGGTGAGCTTTTCGCGTACTTCAATGTTCTTTTTGAGGCGAGGTTCTATATCGATGATCCAGTCGATTAAGGTGTTAGTCAAGAATTGATCATCGCTGCTTGGTTTCACGGCAGCAAAATGACCAGAAATTAAGACAGAAAGCAGGTCATGAAATCCGACAAGCGGAAGGTTTCCTGCCATGACAATGCCAACTACTTTGGGCGTTTCAATCTCAACAGCGTAGTGATTGACCCACTCATTTAGTTTATCTTCTTTCAACATGAAGCTGATACCTTCGAGCGCATTTTGTACACTTTCTGTAGAAAACCAACCATTGGCAGCCTTCGCTGAAGTTGCCAATTGTTCAACTTCTTCGCTTGAAAGTTGAGCTATTTTTTCTCCTAGTTTGGCAAAAGCGTTGATTTTGTCTTGAATGTTCATGAAAAAGTGAAATTGTTAGTCTCTGCTGGTTGGCTACAAACATATTGCGATTAATTTTGTTCACTCATTTGTAACACGAAAAAAGCGTTTTTTCTATGGCAATTATTATTACGGACGAATGTATCAACTGTGGAGCATGCGAACCCGAATGCCCAAATACCGCAATCTATGAAGGTGGAGTAGAGTGGAAGTGGGCAGATGGTACAGATCTGAAGGATATTGAAATGGAGGATGGATCTAAGGTAGATGCAAAAGAAATTCAAGAACCGGTTTCGGATGAATTCTACTATATCGTTCCAGGTAAGTGTACTGAGTGTACCGGATTTCATGAAGAACCTCAATGCGCCGCGGTTTGCCCTGTGGATTGCTGCGTACCTGATCCTGACTATGTCGAGACGGAAGAGGAACTTGCAGCAAAGAAGGAGTGGCTACATCTCTGATTTGAAGAAACTGCGCTTTGGTGGCCTTGTGAATTCGCAGGTCATCTCATTTTCTTTCGCTTGATAAGGTAAGCTCCAAGAACCTTGTCATATGAATCGTTGGTGTTAACTGGTACAAAGTCAACTTTCATCATTCCGCACTTAATTTTTAGGTCTTGATAAAACTTTGACATTTCATCCCTGTAGAGATCCTTTACTTCGTGGGGATTTACTTTCACTGATTCTTTTGTTTCTAAATCAATGAATTTGTGAGGCCTGTCTTCAAAGTCAAAATTTAATTCGCTGGAATAGTCAGAAACGTGAAAGAGAATAACCTCATGTTTTTTATGCTTTAAATGTTGTAGCGCATTTAGTAAATCCTCTTCATTGTGATTTTGAAACATATCTGAGAATATGACTACAAGTGATCTTTTATGCATTTTCTCAGCCATTTCATGAAGCACAGAGCTAATATCCGTCTGGGACTCTGGATTGCGCTGATCCAAGACAGATAGCTTCGATAGAATGGTGCTTAAATGTGCTTTTGTACTTCTCAAGTCTGTCTCCTCTTCAATTTTGTCTGAGAAAACAGAAAGACCAACTACATCCCTTTGTTTCATGAGTAGATAAGAAAGGGCAGAAGCAGCGAATACCGCAAATTTTAACTTGTCTTTTCCAGGAGCGGGGTAGTGCATGGATGTAGAATTGTCTACCAATATGCGACATCTCAAGTTTGTTTCCTCTTCGTATTGCTTGGTATATAGCCGATCTGTGCGCGAAAAGATTTTCCAGTCCATGTGACGCGTGCTTTCTCCGAAATTGTAAAGCTTATGTTCTGCAAATTCAACTGAAAAGCCATGATATGGTGACTTATGTAGCCCCGTTATGAAGCCATCCACCAGTTGCTTGGCGATTAATCCGAGGTTATCAAATTGGTTTATTTCTGAAATGTTTGTCTTCATATGCATGTTTCGAGTGCTAATCATAAGCTGATTTTGCAGATAAAAAAGATAATGCCGTATATTTAGCCCGATTTTAGTAAAAAACTAACACCTAACACTAATATTTAAGCAAGTGGAAGATAATAACGAAAAAGGAAGAGACGAGATCTATTCTGAGAGAGTAAAGGCGGGAAAGCGTACGTACTTTTTTGATGTGAAAGCGACACGGTCGAATGATTATTACCTGACAATTACAGAGAGTAAACGAAAACCTAAAGACGATGGTTTTTTCTATGAAAAACATAAAATTTTCTTGTACAAAGAAGATTTCAATAAATTTGTAGATGCGCTAAATTCCACTGTGAACCATGTGAAGGACGAGTTAATGCCTGAAGTGGATTTCACCCAATTTGACAGAGATAACGAAGAAACGCACACGGTAGCGAATGCGGACGTTTCAGATTCGGACTCTGATCTTAAATGGGATTAAAAATACTTTTTAGTATGTATGAAGAGAGAGGCTCTCAGGAAATTTTCTGAGGGCTTTTTTATTTTATCAACTAGCTTTGCCTGGCGAAAGACTTTCGAGCTTTCAGAACCTCAAAATTATTATCTCCTATGGGATTACAATGTGGAATTGTAGGGTTACCGAATGTAGGTAAATCCACACTTTTTAATGCACTGTCAAACGCGAAAGCTGAGGCAGCAAACTTTCCTTTTTGCACGATCGAGCCAAACGTAGGCGTAATCACGGTGCCGGATGAACGTCTTCAGATTCTTTCTGATTTGGTCAACCCCAAGAAAGTGTTGCCAACCGTAATGGAGTTTGTTGATATAGCGGGGTTAGTAAAAGGAGCGAGTAAAGGGGAAGGGCTTGGAAATCAATTTTTAGCCAACATTCGGGAAGTTGACGCAATTATCCATGTAATCAGGTGTTTTGACGATGATAATATCGTCCACGTTTCCGGTAAGGTAGACCCCATTGAAGATAAAGAAGTCATAGATACAGAGCTGCAGCTAAAAGATTTGGAATCTGTCGATAAGCGAATCCAGCGTGTGGAAAAGATCGCTAAGTCAGGAGATAAAGAAGCCAAGGCAGAGTATGAAGTTCTTTTGAAGTTCAAAACTCATTTGGAAAGTGGACAGAATGCACGCTCCCTAGAGATGGATAAGGAACATCGATCTTGGGTTAAAGTCCTCCAACTGCTCACCGACAAACCAATCATTTATGTTGCTAATGTTGATGAAGAATCGGTGAATACAGGAAATGAATGGAGTAAGAAACTCGAAGAGAACATTAAAAATGAAGAAGCACAGCTCATTCTTGTTTCCGCAGGACTCGAAGAGCAGATAGCAGAGTTTGAAGATCCGGAAGAGAAGCAAATGTTTTTGGATGAATATGAGTTGACAGAATCCGGATTAAATCGATTGATTAAAGCTTCATATTCACTATTAGACTTGATTACCTATTTCACTGCTGGCGAAACAGAAGTAAGAGCTTGGACGATTAAAAAGGGGTGGAAGGCACCACAAGCAGCAGGAGTGATACATACGGATTTCGAAAAAGGATTTATCAAAGCAGAGGTTATCAAAATACCAGATTATCAGGAATACAAAACGGAGGCCGGATGTCGGGAAGCGGGCAAGCTATCCATTGAGGGGAAGGAATATATCGTAAAAGACGGAGATGTAATGCACTTCAGGTTCAATGTCTGATTAAGGCTCAATGGATCGAAATCTTTTATAGCCAATCAATTCATCATTGACATTACCAGGTCTTCGATAGTAGATCAAAATTTCGTACTGATTTTCGGATTGGAAATGACTTCCTTCAAAATAGGTCGCAGGTAATTCATCACTTTTTACATAGTAAAGATATTCGTAGTAGCCTTGTTTGAGAGGGATGGAAGCAGTGTATCTGTTAATGCCATTTTCATTCGTGAATCGCATGCGATTCATGTCATTTAGCTGCCAATTGTTAAACTGTCCCCAGACATAAACCTCACCAGGAATTTCATCTGCTTTGAGATTGAATTGCACATTGGCATAATCTGCGTTTAGAAAACCTTCCCCAAGATCCGTGGTTTGTATGATGAAGTTTCCGTTGATGTCCTGGAAGTTTTGGGAATAGGTTAAGTCGCCTCTGGATCCTCCCAATTGGAGTGGAGCTATTATTTGCTTTCCGGTATTTATGATTTTCCTAACATTCCTACCTGACACACTAAAAGTTCTTAAGTCTGCAAATCTAAAATCATTCCAACCGGGAAAATTGGTTTTCAAATCAACGTGACGATATTCTACAAAACCCTCATTGGTCTTTATTAGCGTAGGAGAAATATCATCGATGGCTGTATTCCAATTGTGATTCTGGAGCAATATTGGACTGATATCCCTTGAAGGTGAGTTGACTAAAACATTTCCATAATTGAGACTAAACTCAATTTGATGATTATTGTCTCTTTTACTGATGGTATTGCTTACCCTTACAATTTGATCAATTGACACCTTGCTATCCGTCACCAGGAACCTTCTGGTTAGGAGTACATCATCAGGATTAGCCCTTCTGAAAATGGCTATTACATAATTACCTGATAAAGTAGGCTTAGCGATGGGTAGTCGATAGTTGATGTATGGTTGAACAGTATTGACACTGTAGTCAAATTCAGAAATCCGATAATTATTTATTTGACTTAAAAACTCCATATCTCTCAAAAGCGACTTATTCCAGTCTTTATTGCAATGGATGATTCTAGCACTTAAGTTTTCGAATTGATCAGTCAACAGATCAAAAGAAAGTACAAGTTGATTGGAAGAATTCAATCCAATTATTGGATGCTCCAGTTCTTTTTCCTGTCCATTCTCGAAAGGTGTGATTTTGGTTGTTCCAACAATGTCTTCATAGTCGTAATTGTCATAAATGATTTGTTTGCTGGAGGTCGATTGTTGGGGGACAATCGGTTCGCAGTTGACTAACAATAGGGCAATTGTTATTATGACTAGGTTCTTCATAACTTTATGGAGTACAAAAGCCCAAATTAGATATTACAACTATAATATTCAGCTTTGGGTCTAATTAAATACCAGCGTAATGTCGGTAACTGAAGAGAAATTGATTAAGGGCTGCCAGAAAGGCAAAAAAGAGTACCAGCAGGCACTCTACGACAAATACTGTGATGGTATGTATTTGGTGGCGCTTAGGTATTCTAAAATGCAGCAAGAAGCTGAAGATATCATTCAAGAAGCCTTCATTAAGGTTTTTAAGAATATCAAAAAATTCAGAAAAGACTCATCACTGGCATATTGGATAAAACGAATAGTTGTGAATACTGCCTTGAACCACCAAAGAAGCAAACTCTACTTATACCCTATGGTAGATGTGAGTGATCTGGAAGATTGGTCAGAAAAAGAGTCGGTGATTTCCGCACTTGGCTATGAAGAGCTACTGGGACTGATACAAGAGCTCCCGACAGGATGTCAAGTCATATTCAACCTATTTGCCATTGAAGGTTATAAGCATCATGAAATTGCAGAAAAATTGCAAATAAGTGAAGGAACCTCAAAATCTCAATATTCGAGAGCTAAATCGCTTTTGGCAGAAAAGGTCATGCAGAGAGAAAAGATAAAGTATGGGTCCGGAGAAGTTTGAAGATAACATCCGGAAAAAGTTTGAAGGACAAACGAAGCATACTCCAAATGGTATTTGGAGTCACATTGATAGTGAATTGAATGCTGAGCTTGTATCTGTTTATGCATCACGGCATGTGGTATATAAGTGGGTTTCAGTTGCAGCAATGGCAATAGTGGTGCTTCTCTTAGGCATAATCTATTCGCCCTCCTTCACGAAGCAGACTTCTGAAGAAATTGCATCCTACAATGCTTTCCTCGCAGAGGATATTGATTTCGATAGTTACCTCACACCTAAACTAACTGGTGTAAAGTCCATGGATTTGACTTTTGATAAAATAATTCCCAACGCGAAAAATGAAGAAGTTTTAATTCCTGAAGAACGTCCTGTATTTGAGATTAAAGGAGTGAATAGACGCAGACCTGTTCTTTATGCGGCTGTGTCTTCAAAAGACATCCATCGCTATTACCAAGTAGGTGCAGGCATAGTCCAGCACAAAGGAAACATTGACTCTGAAACTAAAATGTGGGCAGGATTAGAGGCAGGAGCAGGTACTTTTAATTCAAGCTTCGAAGGATCAGGAACCGTTGCAAATTCATTAAATCCCGGAGCGCTGGCTTCTGCGATTGGTTCCTCCAATTTTGTCAATCCAACAACCAATATTTCGGAGGAGATGGATCAAGGGGTCACCACAACTATTGGTGTTGACTTTGGAGTACAGTTGACCAAAAAATGGACGCTGGAAAGTGGCTTGGCCTATACGAATATGGACAATCAAGGTACCGCATCAATAAGTGTACTTGATGTTTATACCATACAAAACAATGATTTCATTACCAATGGAGGTGGTATTGATGGAGGAACCAGTTTTGGTCTGGCTTCACGAGAAGCGCCCATTGAAGTAAGAGAGAATTTCGATCACGAAGTTGAGCTCAATAACAACGTTCAAATAGCTTCCATACCCTTAAAAGCAGGGTATTTTGTTGTCAATAGAAAATTCAGCCTCCGTCTAAATGCAGGATTTTCAGCCAATTACCTTGTTGCCGGGAATATTTCAGACCCCTCTAAACAAATTTTGAATAGCGAGAATCTAAATTTCTACAATGATTGGTCATTTGATGGAGTAGGGGGACTGGAATTGGGATATTCTATTTTTAACAAATTTGATTTTACTCTTGAACCAAACTACAGGCATTCCATTACACCAATAAGTGATGTGGTAAACTCGCCTTCACGATTTGTCATCCAGACAGGCTTTAGGTATACACTTAAGTAGCCATCTATCCAATAAAAGGGCTGTTTCGCATAAAAGATGCAACCATACATCATAAAGAGAGTATTGCTGTTATAAGCTTTTGCAATTTTTGCGCGCTTGTCAACTAACTCTACTTCATGCAACTCAAAGAGCTACTTTGTGCTTTCTTTTTATGTGTTATTTATAGCGGCTTTACACAAGAAACCTCTTTAGCAGTCAAATCATACACGACAAATCGGATTGAGTCAGAAATTCAAATAGACGGCAAATTAGATGATGAAGCATGGAATCAAGTAGAATGGGGTGGCGACTTTGTAGGCCACCGACCCGATTTCAATGTGGCGCCTTTCCAGGAAACCCAATTCAAGATACTGTATGATGCAAAATACCTGTATGTTGGAATTCGTGCATTTGACAAGGAGCCTGAGAAAATTGTGAAACGAATGTCAAGGCGTGATGGATTTGATGGAGATTTCGTTGAAATTAATATCGACAGTTACGGTGATAAACGAACCGCTTTTTCCTTTTCAGCCTCCGTGTCAGGAGTTAAAGGCGATGAATATGTTTCGAATAATGGAGACAACTGGGATAGTACGTGGGATCCTATCTGGTACCTTAAAACCAGTATTGACGACCAAGGTTGGATTGCGGAATTTAA
Organism: Ekhidna sp.; assembly: GCF_039940915.1. Taxonomy (GTDB): domain Bacteria; phylum Bacteroidota; class Bacteroidia; order Cytophagales; family Cyclobacteriaceae; genus Ekhidna. Next base: position 1,045,862 of record NZ_JBDVFO010000002.1, on the reverse strand, counting down.
AATTCCACTTTCACAGCTAAGATTTGCGAATAAAGAGAATCACACTTGGGGGATTCAATTTACACGAAGAATTTTCAGAACGGAGGAGCGATCAACCTGGCAACCAGTGGATCCCAATGCTCCTGGCTGGGTACATCTATTTGGTGAACTGAACGGACTAAAAGGCATAAAACCTCAAAAACAGTTGGAAATTCAACCATATGTGTTAGCCTCAGTTGAAAAGTACCCAAGAGAACCAGAGAATCCTTTCAGAGATACAGGTGAAGAAATGAAGGGTAACCTGGGTTTGGATGCCAAGATAGGATTGACTTCAGATATCACATTAGATCTTACGGTAAATCCTGATTTTGGACAGGTAGATGCAGACCCTTCCAGAGTTAATCTTTCTGCTTTTCAGCTGTTTTTTCGAGAGCGAAGACCCTTTTTCCTTGAAGGGAGCAGCTTACTAACTTTTGGCACCAGCGGAGGGCCTAATAATCTTTTTTATTCCAGAAGAATAGGAGGTAGACCAATTGGCCGGCTGCCGGGCGATGTTTCGTATTCAGATTTCCCCAATCAAACGCAGATCTTAGGTGCCGCAAAGCTTACAGGTAAAAATGCAAAAGGCTTTTCTTGGGGTCTGCTGGAATCGTTTACCAATAAAGAAGTGATTGATGTAGTAGATACATTAGGTGTAAGAAGAAGAGAGCAAGTCGAACCTTACACCAATTATTTGGTAGGAAGAGTGCAGCAGGATTTTAATGGAGGCAAGACGGTAATTGGTGCGATGGTCACCAATATGAATCGAATAGACAATGAAGGCTACAACCTTGAATTAACTCACAACAACGCGCAAAGTGCAGGTGTGGACATTAATCATAATTTTAAAGATAGAAAGTATGGGATGGAAGCTCGATTCGCTACGAGTAGAGTAGAAGGATCTCAAGGTGCTCTGTATCGGACGCAGACCTCTTCGGTACGTTTCTTTCAAAGACCCGACAATAATTATCAGGAGGTAGATTCTTCCAGAACTGAACTTGTGGGCTCTGCTGCTAGCTTATCCTTTGGTAAAAGAAGTGGAAATTGGAGGTGGACCTTTGGATCAAATTATCGCTCTCCTAAACTTGCACTCAACGACATTGGGTTCTTGCGTGTCACTGATAATATCAACAATTGGCTCTGGAGTTCCTATCGGGTCAATAAGGTAACGAATCTGTTCAGATCTCAGCAGTACAACATGTATATGGAACAAAACATGGATTTTGGAGGTGTTACCACGGGCAAGGGAATGAACATGAACATGAACTGGGAGTTTATCAATTACTGGGGGTTTAATCAGGGCTTGTGGATTGGTGGAAAGAGAGTGTCTAATGCGGACCTTCGTGGTGGTCCTTCCATTACCTATCCGGGGAACATTAATTACTGGTATTGGCTGGGATCAAATAGTAGAAAAAAGGTAAGAGTTACGTTCAATAATTGGTTCAATTGGGGTAGAAATAATTCCAGAAAGAGCTCAGGCGTTTCTTTAAGGATTGATGTACGCCCTCTTGATGCGATGCAAATATCAATCTCTCCAAACATTAACTGGAATCGGGATGATCTTCAATACATTTCTCAGGTTGAATTTAACGGGGAGGATAGATATGTTTTGGGAAGGGTCGAACAAAAAACGTATAGCATGTCTGTTCGAATGAACTACAACATTACACCGAACCTAACCCTTGAGTTTTGGGGGCAACCATTCATTGCAAGCGGTGAATACAGTCAATTTAAGCGCGTAAACGAACCAAATGCAGAAAATTACAATCAAAGATTTATCCTTTTTGATGAAGCTGAAATCGATTACAATGAGGAAGATGAAAAGTATGAAGTGTATGAATCCGGATCTACAGAATCAGATTATAACTTCAGTAATCCCGACTTCAATATTGTGCAGTTTAGATCCAATTTCGTGATGAGATGGGAGTACATTCCAGGGTCTACACTCTTTTTAGTTTGGGCTGGAAGTGGTTCTTATTCTGATAATTCCAGGCAAAATGACTTTAGCGATTTGTCTGCTAAACTTACCGGACTCACTGGTACCAATACCTTCTTGGTAAAATACACTTATCGATTTATTTTGTAAGGCTTCTTCCTACTAACTTTGGGCAAATTCAAATATTCAAATATGCCTAAAGTTGTAATAATTGGAGCTGGAGGAGTGGGGAGAGTCACCGCATTCAAGTGTGCTCAAAACCCTGATGTATTTACTGAAATAGTGTTGGCCTCTCGTACACAATCAAAATGTGATGATATCGCAAAAGATATCAAGAACCAACTTGGAGTTTCAATCAAGACCGATCAGGTTGATGCAGATCATGTAGATCAAGTTGTTTCTTTATTTAAAAAACACGATCCAAAATTGGTCATCAATGTTGCACTCCCCTATCAGGATCTTACCATCATGGATGCCTGCCTCGAAGCGGGAGTGAACTACCTTGATACGGCAAACTATGAACCGCCTGAGGAGGCTAAGTTTGAGTACAAATGGCAGTGGGCATATCAGGAGCGTTTCAAGCAAGCAGGACTTACAGCGGTGTTAGGATGCGGATTCGATCCAGGTGTGACAGGCGTTTTCACTTCCAGAGCAGCAAGGCACTTTTTTGATGAGATACACTATTTAGATATAGTAGACTGCAACGCGGGAGATCATGGAAAAGCATTTGCTACTAATTTTAATCCCGAAATCAATATTCGCGAGATCACGCAAAAAGGAAAATATTGGCAGGATGGAGAATGGATAGAAACCAATCCCTTCGAATTTAAGAAAGACCTGGACTATCCCAACATTGGCAAGCGTCCATCATACTTGCTATATCATGAAGAGTTAGAATCTCTGGTCAAGAACTACCCATCAATAAAACGTGCTCGTTTTTGGATGACATTCGGGGATGAGTATTTGACGCATTTACGCGTAATCCAAAACATTGGTATGGCTTCCATTGAGCCTGTAAATTATGAAGGAAAGGAAATTGTGCCACTTCAGTTTTTAAAAGCCGTACTTCCAAACCCAGGAGATTTAGGAGAAAACTATGAAGGGGAAACCTCCATCGGTTGTCGAATAAAAGGCGTGAAAGATGGGAAAGAAAAAACGTACTATATCTGGAATAATTGCAGTCATAAGTCAGCTTACGGCGAGACAGGAGCGCAAGGTGTTTCATACACCACTGGCGTACCTGCAATGACCGGAGCATACATGATGCTCACTGGCAAATGGACAGGGGCGGGCGTCTTCAATGTTGAAGAATTTGATTCTGACCCATTCCTGGAAAAATTGGCAACATCGGGTTTACCTTGGCATGAAGAGGAAGATTTAGACTTAGGAATGGACTAATATGGTAGATATAGAAAAGGTACCGGAATTTTACAGAGGCTATGTAAAAGCTGCAGGAAGCGGAGAGCTCGTACCTCTTCTGCTTAAATCAGGAGATGACTTCATTACTTTTTGTAGAAGTCTTACTGAGCAGCAAGGAAACTATCGGTATGCACCAGATAAGTGGAGTATCAAAGACATTATCCTTCACCTGATCGATGCAGAAAGAGTGTTTGCATACCGCGCCATGCGATTTGCGAGAAATGATAAGACGGAGCTTTCAGGTTTTGATCAAAATATTTATGCTCCTGAGGGCAAGGCTGATGAGCGAACGATTCATAATCTACTTTCGGAATTCACCAATGTGAGAGCCGCGACCGTTGATATGTTTTCGTCTTTCAGTGAAGAGCTACGGCAAAGGTCTGGCGTGGCAAGTGGTGTGGAAATGAGTGTAGAAGTACTGGGATATATAATTTCAGGGCATTTAATTCACCACATGAATGTGATTCAAGAACGATATACCAGTTGAAAATACCATCTCCTTGCTTTGTATTGGATGAAGAGGCGCTCCTTCGGAACCTTCAGCTCATTAATGATGTGCAGCGAAGAGCCGATGTTGAAATTATACTCGCGTTCAAAGGTTTTGCCATGTGGAGTGTTTTTCCTCTGGTAAAGCAATATGCAAATGGCGCAACGGCTAGTTCACTCAATGAAGTGAAACTGTGCAATGAAGAAATGGGGGTCAAATCTCATACGTACTGTGTAGCGTATGCAAATGATGAATTTCCCGAGATCGCCAGTCAATCTTCGCACATCACATTCAACTCTTTGAGCCAATACCGCCAGTTTGTTGATAAGGTTCCTGAAGGTGTTAGTGTCGGTCTGAGAGTGAATCCTGAGTGGTCGGATGTTGAAACAGACCTGTACAATCCATCAAGTCCTGTTTCTAGATTGGGGATTTCACATGAGAGCCTAAAAGAACTGCCCGCCGGAATAGAGGGTTTACATTTTCATGTATTGTGTGAGTCGGATTCATATGCCCTGGAAAAGGTAATGATGTCATTTGAAAGTAAGTTTGGACATCTTTTATCGCAGGTCAAGTGGGTGAATATGGGTGGGGGCCACCTGATGACAAAAGAAGGGTATGACACCAATCATTTGATCAAGATTCTTTCGAATTTTAAGAAAAAATACGATGTACATGTGATTCTCGAGCCCGGAAGTGCCTTTGCCTGGCAAACCGGAGACCTTCATGCGACAGTGCTGGATGTTGTAGATCGTGGAGGAAAGAAGACTGCCATTTTTGATGGCTCATTTACTTGTCACATGCCTGATTGTCTCGAAATGCCTTATCGTCCCAAATTAGAAAATGGCTCGGATGAGCATGTAGCAGGGTGGCATCCCTTTCGCTTGGGAGGTGTTAGTTGTTTAGCTGGAGATTTTCTAGAAGAATACTGGTTTGAAAAGCCACTTGAATCAGGAGATCAGCTTATTTTCAAAGATATGATCCACTATACCATGGTCAAGACCAGCACTTTCAACGGAGTGAAGCACCCTTCAATTGGTATACTTAGGAAGACCGGTGAGTTTGAATTGATTCGGCAGTTTGGCTATGAAGACTTCAAAGACCGCCTTTCTTAGTTCCCGATTTTTGCTTTAAGATCCCCTCTCATGAATTGATTGTACTCTTCGCAGGAAAGGTACCCCTCACCCAATGAATAGGGGCAAGTTTTATACACCTCATTGAATAATCCCGCTTGAACGACTACACCCGATCCATGGCAAACTGGGCAAAGCATTTTTTCCAATCCGCCACAATCATATTCCGCGGATTCAAGATCTTTCGTTAGTTGCTTAGATTGAGAGCGTTGAATTTTGAGGTACTCATCTTCCGCATATTGTAAAAACTGAATCGCAGGTTCATAATATTTTCCCTTCGTCCCTTTAAGCTGAATATACTTGTTGAGCCAATTGATGCTTTGCTTATATTTTTTAACATGAAAGCTATTTCTACCAAAAAGATAAGCCATCTCAGAAGGAAGCTTTTCCATGTTTTGCAAAACGAACTGAAAAAGAATTTGAGCACTATCGTATTTACCTAGCGCCATCAACTCAGCGCCTTTCTCCATTTTGCCAATCAACTCAGATTCACGTACAATCTGCGAATGACAGACAAGTGTGGAAACAAACAGGAGAAAAAAGAGTAATTTTTTCAAATTTCTATAGTTAATCAAGCTTAAGTTTATCAATTGCAGCATTGATAACGACCGGAAAATTAAAATGGTTTGTCGGTCTTCTACCTTCTTATAGCAAAAGATTAACCAAATTTGTGATTACCCTCAATCTTTTGACAGTTTTGGCAATAAAATTTCCTGTAAACGTTTTGGGAGTAAGGAACTCAATTTTATGAAAAAGGTCTATCTAATCATTTTTGTTGTTTGTTTGTTTGCTACTGATGTGACTGGTCAAAACACCAGGAGCACTGAAACACCGAAACCACCTCAGCCACAGTATCAAGCGGCAAAAAAAGAGAAGAAAAGCTTTTTGTCGTTTTTGAAGAAGAAGGATAAAAAGCCAAATCCATTCTATTCTACGAAAGAAGAAGAAGTCACTGCTTTTAGAAAGAAAATGAAAGCAGTATCTAAGAAAAAGGCAAAGGAGGAAAAATTAGCAAAAAAGCCTGAGTATTCGGACCCATCATACTTTGGACATAAACGTCCACCGAAGAAACGACCGGTAGGCAAGCAGAAATTTTGTAAAGTGTGTAAAATGAAGCACTAAATTTGAACATTACGAGCACCTATTCTAAACCAGGCCTTGAAAAAATGTCGTTAGAAAATTCAGCTAATGGTGAAATGCTTGTGAAATCCATTGTTTGAGCGAAGTGAGTTTGGATTTCATTCCGTATTCAAGCTGAATTTTAGATATTTATTCACAGCCTTGTCTTTTTTTGTTTCGTTTTTTGGGACAAGCCAAAAAATGAAAAATGTTGTTTTGACAGCTATATTAAGCACTCACGCTATAAATCGTCTGCGAACGCATTTTTAAATTAAAATGCGAAAGAATGGCTCGGCGAATGGATTGAGCTAAGAATGTGTGATTCACACCACCCTCTGAAACTGCATACTTGATAATCGGTCGCTGAATTTCCTTAATCAGGGATAATTCCTGAATCCATTGAGTAAACATCAGCTTCCAATCGGAATCATATGCCTCCATGTGTGAACGTCCATCCCACATGATTTCCAGTTGGTTGTCCGCGTGATTGTGACGATAGATGGCAGCAAGAATATCGTAGTTGCTTAACAGTAGCGCTTTTCCTGTACTGATCTTTGTTTTGAGCTCTATGATGAAGTCATCTTCCAACCCCATCGGGTTATGCTGCTGGCTATAGGTAGATAAGGTTTGCTGAAGCCACTGATCCAATAAGCTGTCTTTCGAAAACGCTTGAACGGATTTTAGTAGATAATTCTTATCCTGCGAGAAGTATTTTTCTTCAATTAGCACAGTGCAAAGATATTGAATTGTGCCATATAACCCTGTAAGTAAGAACAGTGTTTGTTGGATTTAAGCACAAGCCCTTTTCATGAGGATGTTACATTGATGTGAGTATGGGTGGTCCAGAGGCATTGGGGTTGAAGCTAGGACAAAAAAAAGGCAACCTACGGTCGCCCTTTAAATTTTATTAAAATTCTTTTGAATTACTTAGTGAACTGGAATGTCCATTGTTCATCAAAAATTCCAGAAGTTCTAGCAGGACTAGCTACAGTAAACTGCATGGATAATGCTGAAGTAGAAGGAGTAATTACAATTTCTACATTGTCACCACCACGAATCACAGTTGAAACATTTGTAGCACTTTGAAATGCCCAAGAACCACTAACGGAAGTTTCCGTACTGGTTCCACCCCAAACTTCTCCATAACCTGTTGGAATTCCAGATGCACTATAATTTCCACCCCAAACACTGTTGGCGCCTTCAGCAGCACCACTGATTGTAAGAGTAAAACCGGTCCAATCGGCTTCAGGGCCATCTCCAAAAATTGGATCGCCTGAAACAGCCCATGTACCTTCGAAAATTCCAGCTTGGGTTTCACCAACACTTGGTCCTGGATCATCACCACCACCGCCGCACGACATAAAAATAACTAAGGAAGCAAAAACTAAGGCAGCAAGTAAGTTTGATAATCGTTTCATAAAATTTGAATCTAATTATTGTCTGATTTTAGATATAAGTTCATTCCAAAAGTAGAACTTTTTAACTTTTATACCTACTTAACAGCGAAAACCCGTCGAAATTATTCGTTAACTACCTTTTTTTTAAAGATTAAGCAGTTTGGAACAATGTTTTATCTCATTCTGATCATTAGAAGCTATAATGAGCAGTTGATCCGTTTTTGTATTGAGCTGATTTTCCCACCATTGAAAGCCCTCACTATCGAGATTTGAGGTGGGTTCATCCATCAAAATAACGTCGTTTTCAAAGAAAAATGCAGTGATGAGTTTCACTCGCTGTTTCATTCCTGTAGAAAACTCTCCAATGATTTTGTTTAGCGGTAGTGTTGCCGAGTCGGCCATCTCCTCAATGCTACAAAGTGGCTTTTTGAATTCGCGATGAAATTTCAGGAATTCGCTCAGGGTAAATTCTTCAATCACTTCGGTGTAAGGTCCGATCAATACAGCTTGAAGGGATTGGTCATCTACTTTTTTTCCGTCAAGGAGGATGGTGCCGGCACTAGGTGTAAGATACCCTGCTATAATTTGAAGTAATGTTGACTTTCCTGCTCCATTTTTCCCGGTTATCGCAGTAGGATCACCTGATTGGAGTTCAAAATTTTGATGCCTGAATATCCAGGTTTTTCCAAACTTCTTTCCAATATCTTCTCCAGCTATGATCATTTTTAATCCTTAAAGAGGCCTTTTGGTGCACACAAATAATGCTTTGTCACAATTTTACTCATCGCTTTGATGTTTGGGAGATCTGAGGCTTCTGCGACATCTACAACATCTCCGTGCTTTCTTAGAATCTTGATAGATTGTCCTGAGGCAATGTATGCGGAGTTGCTAACCGAACCAGTTTTCATAAAGTATCCTGCTTCATGCACATCAATACCATAATGCTTCATCACTTTTTGAATCAAATCGTCTGTAACGATTCTACCAATCGGATCATTTGAAAAGGATATTCCGAGCAGTCGCCTATCCAGGAGCATATCACTCAGGGATCGTAGTACAGGGTCTTCATGATCCCGCCAAAATTTGATGGAACCCCATATGTCATTGTCATCCAAAATAGAGTAGACCTCCAGAATGTCAGGATCATCTTCAAAATCTTTTTTAGTAATGTCTTGCTCCAGAAAGATGCTCAGCGCGGGGGTTGCTATCACTTTTTCACCTCGTTGCGTTAGCTCTTTAGCTCTTTTTATCAATTCGATGAGCATGACTTCTGCACTTACCGCAGTTTTGTGTAGATAAACTTGCCAATACATCAACCTACGTGCACTCAGGAAGTTTTCAATGCTATAAATGCCTTTTTCTTCAACCACGAGATGTTCGCTTGCTACATTAAGCATTTTTATAATCCTTTCGGAACCGATAGAGCCTTCATAGACGCCAGTAAAAAAAGAATCTCGCTTCAGATAGTCCAATCGATCAATATCCAGTTGGCTGGATACCAACTGATGAAAGAAGGGTCGGTCGTATTCGTCTTTGAAGATTTTGATTGTTAAGTCAAGCGCTCCATTAAATTCTTTATTCAAGCGCTCCATCATCCAAATACCGACCTGTTCATGATGAACGTGCTTGAACAATGAAAACTCCAACGTATGGGAAAAAGGACCATGGCCCACATCATGAAGTAAAATGGCAAGCATACTAGCCTGGCGCTCTTCCTCCGAAATTTCTATTCCCTTGTCTTGCAAGGCATTGAGTGCTCTTCTCATCAGATCCATCGCGCCAAGTGCATGATGAAACCGAGTATGAAGTGCACCTGGATATACCAGATCTGTTAGGCCCAGTTGTTTTATCCGCCTCAGTCTTTGAAAATAACGATGCTCAATGATGTCAAAAATGAGATCGTTGGGTATATTGATGAATCCGTAAACCGGATCATTTAGAATTTTCTTTTTGTTCAACAGTGTTTGTGATTTACTTAGCAAACCAATGCTAAAACTGAATTAATGCAGCAATTTAAAATCTTATGGGCGGACGATGAAATTGAGCTACTAAAGCCACATATTTTATTTCTCGAACAGAAAGGATATAAGCTCACTCCGGTAAACAGCGGAGCTGACGCGTTAGAAGAAATCGACCATAATTATTTTGATATTGTATTTCTGGATGAAAACATGCCTGGTATGACGGGTTTGGAGACGCTGAATTACATCAAATCCACGCATCCCAATCTTCCAGTGGTAATGATTACCAAGAATGAAGCTGAGGAAATCATGGAAGAGGCCATCGGTGCTAAAATTGCTGACTACCTCATTAAGCCGCTGAATCCCAATCAGATATTGCTTTCTGTCAAGAAGATTTTGGATAATAAGCGCATCATTTCTGAAAAAACAAATCAGGGGTATCAAAAGGATTTTCAGCAACTGTCCATGGGAGTAATGGATGCGGAGGATCACAATGATTGGATGGAGATTTACCGTAAGTTGGTCTACTGGGAGTTGGAGTTGGATGAAACGCAAGATAAAAGCATGGTGGAAGTGCTGAATGCTCAGAAAGTGGAAGCAGATGCTGATTTTGCCAATTTCATCACATCCAATTATGAGGATTGGATTACAGATCCGGACATTGATCGACCGATGCTTTCGCATAATTTGCTGAAGCATAAAGTCTTTCCTGAAGTTGGTGAAGAGCCTGTATTTCTGATTGTCATTGATAACTTGAGGTATGATCAGTGGAAAATGATAGAACCAGAAGTAGCGGAGCTTTTTAACGTTGACTCTGAAGAGATGTACTTTTCCATTCTGCCAACTACCACATCTTATGCAAGGAATGCACTTTTTGCTGGGCTCACCCCATTAGAGATATCGAGACGCTACCCAGACCTTTGGGTGGGGGAAGAAGCTGATGAAGGGAAGAATATGAAGGAGAAAGACCTACTCGAGGCTAACATGGCTCGCCACAAGTTGAATGCGAAATTTAGCTACCATAAAATTCTACGTGCGGACGAAGGGAAGCAGCTAAGCGAAAATGTTCCCAATTTGATGAATAACAAGTTGAATGCAATCGTGTTCAACTTTGTGGATATGCTTTCCCATGCACGCACAGATATGCAAATGATCCGAGAGCTCGCTCCGGATGAATCAGCCTATCGCTCCTTGACCAAATCATGGTTTGCTCATTCTTCTCTGTATGATACACTGAAAGAGCTGTCCAGGAAGAAAGTAAAAGTAATGATCACCACAGATCACGGAACCATTCGCGTGAATAAAGCACAAAAGATTGTCGGTGATCGAAATACCAATACAAATCTTAGATACAAAGTTGGTAGAAATCTGGCTTTTGACGAGAAGGCTCACTTTTATACCCGCGAGCCTGAAAAATTTGGACTTCCCAAAGAGCACGTAAGCTCATCATATGTTTTTACAAAAGACGATCATTTCTTTGCCTATCCTAACAACTACAATCATTATGTGAGGATGTACAAGGATACTTTTCAGCATGGAGGAATTTCTATGGAAGAAATCATGATTCCATTTATCGTACTGGCAAACAAATGACAATAGCGAATTACAATGAGGAGGAATTGCAAGAGGTGGCCAGGAAGCTAATCAGCAATTTTGGGCGCATCAATGTATGGTGTTTTGATGCTGAGATGGGAGCAGGTAAAACAACACTTACCAAGAAAATATGCAAAGAACTTGGCGTAGAAGATGAGATGAGTTCCCCCACATTTTCAATAGTAAATGAATATCAAACCAGAGATGGAAAAGATATTTATCACTTTGATTTCTATAGACTTAAGGATATTGAAGAGGCGATTGACATAGGCGTAGAGGACTATTTATTTTCAGGAAATCGCTGTTTGCTGGAGTGGCCAGCAATCATTGAGCCGCTTTTACCTGATGAATACCTCCAAATAAGCATTAAATTAGTAGGTGATTACACCCGATCACTAACTGCGCACCCTAAATGAACGAGACGTCTAAATCCGGATTTGCGAAGCTGGCTCAGGAACAGACCTTGTATCCTCAGGAAGCTCCAGCTAAGATTTCAAAAAAGCATCAATCAATGCAGATAGGTGTACCTCAGGAAGTTGCCCATCAGGAAAAGCGCATGCCTATACAGCCTTCTTCCGTGGGCGTATTGGTGGCCAACGGTCATGAGGTGCTCATCGAATCTGGAGCTGGAGATTCTGCCAACTTCTCAGATAAAGAGTATAGTGATGCAGGAGCAAAGATCGCTTACAGTGCAAAGGAGATCTTTGAGTGTCGCACGGTACTGAAAGTAGAGCCACCAACTATCAAAGAAATTGAACTGATGAAGCCTGGGAGTACGCTCATTTCGGCGTTTCAGGCAGGCAAGCAAAATGCAAAGTACCTGGAAGCGATCAATAAGAAGAAATTGATTGCCATTGGGTATGAATTTATCCAGGACAAAGTAGGAGGTCTCCCGCTTGTTCGCGCGATGAGCGAAGTGGCTGGAAGTACGGTTATGGTGATTGCCGCAGAATATCTCAGCAGCTCCAATGCAGGGCTGGGTGTGATCCTTGGAGGAATCACTGGGGTGCCACCCACACGAGTAGTAATTATTGGAGCAGGAACTGTAGCAGAGTTTGCAGGACGCGCTGCGCTTGGTCATGGAGCTGAAGTGAGGGTGTTTGATAATCAGATTTATAAAATGCGCAGACTTAAGCATACGCTGGGACAAGAAATCTATACGTCAACGTATGATCATACTTTGCTTGAAAAAGAAGTGAAGGAAGCAGATGTACTCATAGGTGCTGTGCGCTTTGAAAAAGGTCAGAATAAGATGCTTGTGACTGAAGATATGGTGATGAATATGAAGCCTGGATCGGTAATCATAGATGTGAGCATTGATCAAGGGGGATGCATCGAAACCTCCGAGTTGACCAATCACAAGAAGCCAGTCTTTGTGAAACATGACGTGACACACTATTGTGTACCCAATATTGCCTCCAGAGTGGCGCGAACGGCCTCTTTAGCCATATCCAATATCTTCACACCCATCTTGTTGGAAGCAGGAGACTGTGGCGGTTTTGATGAAATGATCTACACGCATCCTTGGCTCCAAAAAGGTGTTTATTCTTATAAAGGAACACTTACAAGCCTATCGCTGGCAAAGCGATTCAACCTTGCCTTCAAAGACATTAGCCTTTTCATGGCCGCTAGGATTTAGGTATCATTTTCGAACGACCTTGGCATGTTTATGTCAGCTGGAATCTACTTCGCCGATAAATCCTCATACATACTGGTTTAAAATTTCGATAGGCTAGGAGATTCGAGAAACTTTGCTTTTTTTTAAAGCCTCACTATACTATAACACTAAAACTGACCTTCTTTATGAACTGGTTTCAAAGGGAAATTCTCTATGCGGGTACACATTCCGATATGGAGGATATCATTAAGAATCGAATTTTCTATTCCAATTGCCTGAATCTATTTCTGATTCCACTGTTGAGTCTGCTCAGCCTCGTTCAGATTGCTTCTGGTGTCATGGAAGCAGCGACCGAGACACTTGTGCTTTTGCCCGTTCCGATCATCAGTTTCATCCTAAATCGAGTAGGTCTACATAAGTATGGGAGGCTATTCCTGTTGTACGGGGTGGCGCTTTACTTGTCGCTATCTTTCTATTATTTCAACCTGCAGTTTATCGCACAAGGTATTGACCCAGGAATGATGCGACTGCCGACCACCAAACTGCATTTGTGGCCCGTGATCGTGGGTACAGCCGTTATTTTCGATTTCAAGCGAGAGAGACTCTTCTTCAATATCACCCTGATTGGAATGTTTCTGAATTTCATATTCTTTGAAAACATTCAAGCGCTTCTGGGACTTCCGGTTTCAGAATTGCCTTTCCAAGACCCCTCTCTGCTGAAATACAATATTTCTACAACCGCCACAGCGTTTATTATACTTTTTGAATTGTACCTCCTGGTATCCATCAATTTGAAATTTGAGCAAAACATCCTGGAGCAGCAGCAAGAACTTCAGGTGAAAAGCAATGAATCGGATGTTCAACGCAAAGAGCTTGAAGATCAACAATCGAACTTACTGAATGCGGTAGGTGAGACTGAGCAAATCATCAGTCACGTGGTGGAATCAGGAAATTACAGCATCCGAATGGAAACCGAAACGCATACAGGAGCATGGAAGAAATTGGGAGAATCAATCAATGGACTTTTCGATTCCCTATTGGTACCCTTCAAAGAAATTGATCGGATTGTTAATCATTTGGCGTCCGGTGACCTGAAAGAGCGATACAGTAAGGAAAGCAAAGGGGAGGTGTTGGCCTTAGCGGAAAATTTAAATGTGGCGCTTGACAATGTATCGGAGCTCATCAATGACATAGTGAATCAGGCCGAAAAGATTAAGTCCATTGCACACGTAAGCAATGAAAATAGTGAGCAGGTAAGTGTGCAGATTTCAGAGATGTCTCAAGTGATCTCAGAGATTAGTTCAGGTGCGGGCAATCAAGTGATGCAGGTAAACAATACATCTGTCTTGATCGAAAACATCATGACTTCTTCTGGGCAAATCAACAATCAGGCAAATTCAATCAACGATGCTTCGTCAGGAGGGCTGGATAAAAGTAAGAATGGTGTGGAGACCATTGAGAAGGTAGGGAATAGCTTTCAGGACATCCTCTTGTTTTTTGATAAAAGTACAGCCTCAATCAATGACCTGAGCAGGTACTCCGCGGAGATTTCCGGCATACTAAATATCATTCAAAGCATAGCTTCACAAACCAACCTCTTAGCCTTGAATGCCGCGATAGAAGCTGCGCAGGCCGGGGATGCCGGCAAAGGGTTTTCCGTAATTTCAGATGAAATCAGGAAGCTGGCAGAGCAGTCTCAAAGCTCGGCGAAAGACATTGAAAAGCTTGTGGGAAATGTTCAGAAGTCAGCGACAGAAACGAGCAAGTTTATTTCTGACATGAACGGCGTAGTGAAAGAAAGTGAAGGCTCTGTAAAAAATGCCCAAGCATCATTCAAAGAGATACTGGAGAGCTACAATGTGACGTTCGATATTTCAAAAGACATAGTGCAATCCACACAAAAGCAGACGCAGGATGTCAAACAGATTGTCTCGCTGATCGAGCAAATAGTGGTGATCTCAGAAGAAACAGCTGCTGGATCTGAGGAAGCGGCTACCTCTGCTAAGCAAGTGGCAGACATCATGAAGAGTTACCATGATCTGTCTTACGACATCTCGCAGATAGCCGAAGATTTAACAGATAAAACGGGCAGGTTTACGCTGAAAGAAAAGGAGCAGAGTATCGGAGGATGACTTGATACCAAAGTAAACTACAAGTGGCCAACGTCTTAAACTGAGTGATTAATTGCTGTTTTTTGATGATTTCGGACCTTAGAGGCCAACCTTAAATAGTATAGTGCAAAAAATATCTAGATTAGCTCATACCAATGCCTTTGAGATTTAGATATATTCTGCTATTCCTTCTTGGGACGATACCAGCCATGCTTTTTGGCCAATTCAAGTACCCGCACAGGTATTTTGATCCCAGAGAATACCAGTCAGATCGTGAGATTCTGAGCATAGATCAGTCAGAAGATGGGACAATGTACTTTGGTACAGGTACTTCTCTGTTGGTGTATGACGGTGAAAGGTGGCAGGAAAGTGTCATTCCAGGTAAAAAAGTCATCTATTGGATTAAGGTCGATGATGCTAGTGGTCGGATTTATTTGGGGTCCAATGGAGAGTTTGGGTATTTTGATTCTGAACTTACATATTTTTCGTTAAGTGACAGATTAGATACAAACACCTCTGATTTTGGACCTATTTGGGAGGTAGACCTGAGTTCTCATGGAGTTTACTTTCGTTCTTCAAAATACATTTTCAGGTACTGCGAAGACGAGCTTTCGCGAATTGACAAATTAAGTCCAAATAACTCACGATTTGATGTCATGTTCACGGTGAATGATACAATTATCACCAAAATAAGGAATGTTGGTCTTGTGGCTATCTACAATGGAGAATTGGAGGTATTGGCAGACTCGGAGGAATTTGATGAGAAGGCAAATGCATTCCTTCCACACCCTGGAGGAATCCTTATTGCGACCCGTTCAAGTGGACTCTTTTTATATAAGGATCATATCGTGCAGCCTTTTGATGCAGAGGTTAATGACTATCTTCAAGAATACCCAGTATATCATGCTGCAACACTTTCCAATGGCCACTTCGCCTTTGCTACTCTGACAGGAGGTGTTTTGATAATGGATAAAAACGGCGGATTGGTACATTTAATCAAACAGTCCAACTACGGTATACATGAAGGTACCCAATATGTTTTTGAGGATAGCCGTTCCGGGCTTTGGGTGGGTACTAAAAGGGGAATGGCACGTGTAGATATCAATAGCCCTGTTCAGTATTATCAACTGGAAGAAATGACTGAAAATATGTCGTATGAATATTTTGATAATAAGTTTTATTTCGGAGCAATTAACGGGATGTATGCACTGGAAGACGGAAATAAAACTCCTCAAAAAGTTCAAGGATTTCCTAATCTTGTCAATCGCATTTTTGAAATGGACGGGATCCTTATGGCCACCGATCTGAGTGATACGTATATAGTGGAAGAGGATATGGCGACTAAGATTTTTTATCCGCCTCTAAGAAGCATAGCTGAGACAGATAATGAAAACTATGACTTTGTCGGGGGTACTCAGGAAGGACTTATTTTTTTTGAGAAAGATCCTGAATGGCGGATTATCTATGAAGATGAGGAAACTGTAAAAAATGTGACCGACCTGATAACTCATGATGCAAAAATATGGGGCATTTCTTCTAGAGGACTCTTTAGATATAATGACGGAAATGTGACCTTTTACGATCTTGAGGGTGCTCACTCACTTGATCAATACAAAAACCAACTGATTGCAACATCTAACGAAGGTTTTTACTCCTATGATGCTGTAAATGACCAATTCGAGTCCTTTTTAGCCTTGGATACACTTGTTCCGGAAAGTGCTGTGGAAGTTGATGATTTTTACATTCAGGGCGATAGCACATGGCTACTCTATTTCAATGCTGAGAAAGTACTTACAGGGGACGTCTATGCTGGTAATCAATTAGTTAAAAAATTACCTCTCTTTGATGCAAGGTTAGAGGAAGACATAAGCATTGAATTAGTCAATGGATTTTTGTTCATAGACAATGGAGCAGACATATTTCGGTATGATATCAACACTACCGATAAGAGATCGGAAAATGAGTTGGCTTCAATTCACTCAGACAAGCTTCTGGAGGTGAGTGATATTCCGTATACGCAAAATCAGTTGCGATTTGATTTCAGCGTAAAAGCAACATACTCATTTGGTGAAAACTACTATCGATACAAAATTGATGGCTACAATGATGAATGGTCTGAATGGAGCACGCAGAACTATATGGAAATCACTAACCTTTTTGAAGGCAATTATAACCTAATGCTAGAGGCAAAGACGCCTGATCGTTCAGTCATATCTTCATCTCTTTCGTTCACAATTTTGCCGCCTTGGTATCGTACATACTGGGCATACATTTCTTATGTGGTTTTTTCGAGTCTTCTTATTTGGCGATTCGTAAAATGGCGATCCAGCTACCTGGAAGATGAACGGAATAAACTAGAAGAACTAGTATCTGAGCGGACATCTGAAATTATTGCTCAAAAAGCCACCATCGAACAAGCACTGAAAGAAAGAGAAGTGTTACTTCGTGAAATTCACCATCGTGTGAAAAATAACCTGCAGGTCATCTCAAGCATATTCAATATGCAGTCGAAAGAGGCAAGGACAGATGAAGTAAAAAAACTCATCAATGATGGACAAAGCAGGGTGAAGACCATGTCCTTGATTCATCAAAAACTCTATCAAAGTGACAAACTGGATGCCATTGATTTCAAGGATTATACCGAGGGCTTAATCAGTCAAATTAGCCAGCTATACAGCAAAAAAGAATGTCAGATAGTGAATAAGGTGATGGCTAAAGATATCCACTTGGATATTGATACGGCCATCCCCATCGGATTGATTTTGAATGAGCTCCTTTCAAATTCATATAAATACGCTTTTGACGAAGGAAAAGGAAATATCTCTATTCAGATAGCAGAAACTTGCTCAGGCAGCTATCAATTAAAATATTGTGATGACGGAAAAGGCTTTCCTGATGGGTTTGATTGGGAAAAAAGTGAATCGCTTGGCTTACGACTTGTATCCATATTGGCTAGACAATTAAAGGGAACAATGGAATTTAAAAATGGAAATGGAGCTTGCTTTACTATCTCATTCAGAGCAGTTGATTTATAGTTGTTTTTGGAAAATTTTTAAATTCCTTATCTTAGAAAAGGACATCCTATCAGTAATAAGTTATTTGAAGGGTGCCACATGAGGAGGACCAGCTACACCATGAATAAAGTACGAATACTTATTGTTGAGGATGAACTCATCATTGCAGAGGATATGAAAGATATCCTTGAGGATCTGGGGTATACTGTTGTCGGAATTACTGCGGATGAACAGGAAGCTAAGCGAATGTTGGTAGCTACCAAGCCGGATTTGGCCATTTTGGATATTACCCTAGGAAAGGATCAAAGCGGATTGAATGTTGCTGATTTCATCAACCAAAACATATTTATTCCATTCATTTTCTGCACCAGTTACGCAGATAAGAGTACTGTTACCAAAGCCAAAGACCTACACCCAAATGGTTACTTGATTAAACCCTTTGATAAAGATGATCTGTATTCAGCAATTGAAGTTGCCTTATCCAACTTCTCGATCAAGCCGGAATCAGACGATCATTCACAAGACGTCAAAAATCTAATCATGAAGGATGCCTTATTTATCAAAGAAGGTAGTGTGTATCAAAAAGTGACCTTCCCTGAGATCATGTGGGTGAGCCCGGAAGGAAACTATTCCATTATTCACTTGAAAGGCGATAACAAATTTGTGGTGCGAATGCCGCTCAAAGATTTTCATGCCCAATTACCCAAAGATCGATTTTTCAGGACTCATCGCTCGTACATCGTGAATGTAGAGCAGATATCTGCCATCAATAGCAACAACGTGTTTGTTGACGGGAATGAAATACCTCTGGGTAAGAGTTTTAGAGATGTCTTGCTCAGTCAGTTGCGTAAGTTGCAATAGAATCCCCATCATCTTCTTTTGGGTCTCCATACACATAATTTCTTCGTTCATCCCTGATCATTGAAATGCCTTCAGGCCACTTGTAGCTTCGAGATAAAGCTAAAAGTCAAGTTGCCATGAAAAAGTTTATCACACTAATTGTATTTCTGAGTATGACCTCAGCTCTACAAGCACAGCAACCTCCTTTTTACATCACTCCGGGTGATGCTGAATTGACCCTGGTAGGATCAGGAGGAGGCATTACCAATCCAACACACTATGATGTATACCGCGGAACATCTGATCCTCCCATTGATTTGTACCGTACGTTCGTCGCTGGATTCAACTTTCAGTGGAAAGACACGCTCGTAGAGAACGGGATCATGTATTACTACAGAGTCAGGTCACGTGATGAAAACTCAGGGGGTGTAAGTAGCTTTTCCAATGTAGTTGGTGCCGTACCAATTGCTGATCTGGGAAACCACTACGTATTTGATGGTGTAGATGATCTTGTTGCTGTGCGAGGTACGGGTATAATTAACCCCATTAATAAATTGGAATTCAGGATAAGGATTGATGAAGTTCCATCCGGGAAGAATATGGAGATTCTGAGGATCAATGACCAGGCGGGAGTAGAGCCTAACAACAACTTATTTATCATTTACCATACTGCAGATAAATTGGAATTTTTGTTTGAGCGAGATGACTGGTATTCAACGAGAACCTACCTGAGATCAACCAAGAATATTGCGGATGGCGCCTGGCATTCGGTAGTCGTTTTTAACTTGGGGGAGACACATACGGGTGTATTAGTAGATGGAACTGAATACACACTTCGTAGGGTACATCACATCCCGGAGTTTCGCACTCCGGTAGATGGAGCTTCCTACAGCTTTGGCACACACCAGATGATTATCGGTGGACAATCGACAGCCACTTACACTCCGCTAAAGGGAGCGGTAGATGACGTCAAACTCCTCCAGGGAAACAACCTTCGTCATCATTGGAGATTTGATGAACCCCAAAACACAAGTAAAGCCTATAACTCACTTGCTTCAAATAAAAATATGGTTAAAGAAAATGGGGTAGGGTCAAGTTTCTCCAACTTTAAAAATATTGCAGCTATCAGTCATCCAACTGGAATCCTAACCCGTTGGAATCCCGAGCCGGATATTCAGAGATACGAAGTGTGGAGAGGATCTGAAGTTAATGCATTGACTTTTCTATCATCCGTCAATGCGAACGACACTTCTTTCGTAGATACTCAGGCATCGGATGGCATATCATATGAGTATCAGGTAAGAGCAGTGAAACCGGGGCCATTTCCTATCTCAAATACGGACATTGCCATGCCAAATGAGACGTTTGCAGAAAGCTTAAAGCTAGATGGCAATGGTGAAGTACAGTTTCCATATACACGTTTGTTTCCCGAGGACAGAGGCACAATCGAATTCCGTTTCAAAGCGTCATTCGACGATGTTATGTCTACCAACGGTCACTCCATTCTCAATAAGCATGACGGTAGTGGATCCGACAATGGTTTCAATTTCATTCTTAAACCCTCCAACCTGACTGTTCAGCTCAAGGGTTCTGGAGGGACCAGTGTCGCCCTGAATTCAACAAGTAATAATCTTGCAGATGATGCCTGGCACCATGTGGCACTCACCTATGTACTTGGAGGTACAACTAAACTCTACATCGATGGGGTAGAGCAGGACGTATCAAATGCGACACCCAACATAGATTTTTCGGTTGAACCCATGCGTTTAGGGAAGAGTCCTGATAGTTTTTGGAAACCTTTCAAAGGATTCGTAGATGAAGTACGTGTCTGGAGTAAAGTGTTGAGCGATACTGAAGTCTCGACAGCTAAAGACACCCGTGTCAGCGGAGATCAAGCTGGATTGGAAGGTGTCTGGAGATTTGATCTTCTGGTAGATGACGGAATAGCTTACGATGATGGCTTAAATGAATACGACGGCTATGTATTGGGTAATCTTCAAGTGCTCGCACCTGCATCAGGCAGTATGCATGGGTACTACAATGACGGAGAAGTCGTACTTAACTGGGAAATTGAGGCGACTGAGGTGATCGATCAATATGTTGTTACCCGTAACCGATTAGATGATGAAACTTCTCAACAATTGGGAGTATTAACAGCTACTGCCACCAGTTTTACTGACATCAACCCAATATACAGCGGCATGTATGAATACGTGGTGGAAGCCAAAAGTAATGGCGAGACGGTTATTAGTGTGTCGGACGTCATTTCAATAAAAGATGGCTTTGGAAACGAACTATTTCTTAGGCAGTCCAACAGTGACGATTATGTTGAGATTAGCGAAACGCTGCTGAATAATCAGACCGGAACCATTGAATTCCGGTTCAAAGGGCAGGATGCTCCACCTTCGGGTGAATCGTATTCCATTTTGAACAGGCATAATCAGTCCGGGTCGAACAACGGATTCAACTTTATTCATACTGCTTCCAATCTCTTTGTTCAAATCAAACAGGCCGGAACAGCAGTTAACCTTTCCGATAATGAAAACCTGCTAGATGGAGAATGGCACCACGTCGCACTGGTGTACAACTGGAATGGAGAAAATCAACTATTCGTAGACGGAGAACTGAAAGATACCCAGTCGGTTTCCAATATCAGTATTTCGGATGAACCACTCCGAATTGGGCTCAGTCCGGATAGTTTCTGGACACCATTTGATGGCTCGTTTGATGAGTTACGCATATGGTCCACGCAACTGACCGGTGCAGAGATCAATGCCTCAAAGGATATACGACTTCCTGGAAACACCGCTGGTTTGAGCGGAGTTTGGCACTTCGATGAAAGCGTGGGTACAACTGCTTACGACAATGGCAGCAACAATTTCAACGGCTCCCTTGAAGGTAATGCCTTTTTCTATCGATTTCCGGGAGTGCTTAGCTTTTCTTCTAGCAGCGAAGGGTTCACTGAGACCGTTGGAAATGGTGGAAAGATAGCCGGTAGAATGGAAGTTACCATCACCGGTAATAGGTTTAAAAATCCCGGAGGTGTTGTTGATAATATGTTATACGATGTTTATTATCCTGTGGTAGTTGGCAATGAGCCGGGAGGAGAACCCATCCTTGATAATCTTTTTTCAGGATTAGATCCGGTATTAACAGTAGAACCTGATGGAAGATCTGCCACATTAGTTTTCAATGGACAAGCCATTTTTCACGAAGCTGAAAACTCTGTCAATTCCTGGACCATGAGTTTCAGCGACGATGTTTTCCTGGACCCTTATCCCATATTTAGCATCAATCAGGTAGAAACTGAAACTTCCTATACGCTCACAGACAATGTGGTACCTACGCTCACGCAGCCCATCCCGGATTTCGACTTATTGCTCGATGATGATCCGATTGAAATCAACCTAAGCGATTACTTCTTTGATCCGGATTTCGATCAGAACCTACAATACATCATTGAAGCTAATAATGCCATTGTTTCCACCTCAAAAGTCGAATCTCGACTGACCTTTGGTGTTACAGCTGCAGGTGCCGGGTCTACTGAGATAAGTGTTACGTTGGCAGATTTCACAGGAGGAGAAGTCACCGATACCTTCATTGTGACGGTGGCCAAAAATTCGCAAACTATTACATTCAATCCGATTCCAGATCTAGACCTGGAATTCCAAAATACGGTAAGCTTGATAGCATCTTCTGATTCAGAACTACCGGTTCAATTTGCATTGATATCAGGTGACGGCTCCCTTGCCAATGATATACTTACCATCAATCAAACAGGTTTTTTTGAAGTCCAGGCTAGTCAACTTGGAAATGAGACGTATGCCGCTGCACAACCGGTGACCGTCTCCTTCAATGTGTTAGACAGTAGGAAGACTGATCAGACCATCACATTTACTGATGACCTATCTGGACTGACCTACGGTGCCGCTTCGATTCCGCTAACGGCTACTGCTTCTTCAAACCTGGAAGTGACCTACAACACGACAGGACCTGTTGAAATCAATGGTACAGCGCTGAGTGTCCTGGGTGCGGGGAATGCAAGTGTGACAGCCATCCAATCGGGAGATGGAGACTACAATCCGGCCGATCCTGTAACGATCGATTTAACCATAGCGAAACAGGCATTGACGGCTACTGCAGACGATAAGACCATTACGTTTGGAGAAGGCATACCCCAATTTACCGTTTCCTATTTAGGATTTGTTGAAGGAGATGATGAGACAGCTATTGACGGGTTGCCGGGCACACAGTCGTTAGCTTCAGCTGCTAGTGATGCAGGAAGCTATGAGATTGAAGTGGGCGATGGTAGTGACAATAACTATGCATTCGAATATGTGAGCGGCACACTCACAATCAACAAAGCCGATCAGGTGGTGATGTTTTCATCCGTTTCGGATATTGATTTTGCACAAACAAACACAATTACGCTTTCAGCTTCCTCAACATCCGAATTGGCTGTTGACTTCACACTGGATCAAGGGGATGGTCATTTGGTGGATAATGTCTTAACGATCAATGGAATAGGAACCTTTAAGGTAACAGCCTCTCAGCCCGGCAATGTGAATTACAATGTTTCGAATGCGGTGACACAATCCTTTACAGTTACAGATTCACGAAAAACCGATCAAACCATCACATTTGGTGCCATTGAAGCGCAAGAGTATGGGGATCAATTGACACTTGGCGCCACAGCTTCCAGTGAGCTTTCCATCACTTACACGTTGACAGATGGAGCTGGATCAATTACCAACGGCGTACTCACCATTGAAGGAGTCGGAGACTATGAAGTGGTGGCCAGTCAGGATGGGGACAAAGACTTCAATCCAGCGGTGGCTGTGACCCAGCAGTTCAGCGTGGTAAAATCTACCTTGACGGTAACTGCTGATGATTTGTCCATTCAGGAGGGAGCAAGCATCCCCGAACTAACCTTTACCTATTCAGGATTTAAGCTGGCGGATAATGAATCGGTGCTGGAGGTGCAACCAGCGATCAGCACCACTGCCACTGCTTCGAGTGCTGCAGGAGACTATCCAATTGTACTCGAAGGAGGTTCGGATGACCTGTATGAGTTGACGTTGATCAATGGCACCTTGACGATCGAGTCTGTGCTAACTGTGGATGATGTCCAACTTACTGTTTACCCGAATCCTGCAACGGAAAGGTTGTTGGTGAAAGGAGCCGAAGTAGCAACCATGCGATTGCTCTCCATGGAGGGCAAGTTGATCCAATCGATACAAGGAGTCAATGCCATGGATGTCCGTAATTTGAAGCAAGGCAATTACATCCTTCAGCTCGAGGAACAAAACGGAGAAGTCTCCACCCACATCATCATTAAGAAATAACTAAGGCAGCAGGACTAAAGGCAGTTTTGCATTGGCGACCCTCGAGGAGGGTCGCTTTTTTTGTGTCATAGACACTTTTCTACAACCAAGCCCGGATCACTAGTCATGCATGGCTAGATCCGGCATCTTCCGCTTTGACTCTCAATCAAAATCAAAGATTCCTGAATTCCACTGCGTTCCATCAGAAATGACGCACGGATCAAATTGAGAACGTCATTCCGAACCTACCTTTTCGGCAGCAGGCTCGATCCGGCACCTTCAACCTCCCTCAAAAACAACAGCAAGTAATACACATGCCTCACCATCTCATGAGAAGGGTAGACCACATCCTTTTCAGATAAGTAATTAAAGAATAGGTCCTCGATGCTTGCATGCAAGTCCTTGGGGGATACGGACTCAAAAAGATTTCCCAGAGATTGCAGTTGATGTTGCGAAAGATTTTTTGATTCCATGTTGACGTGCTGATTCTTAAAACGCTAATATAACGGATACGTTATAAGATATTGGAATTTAGTCCACCAAATTCCGGTATGGAAAATGATAAGCTGATCTTATTGGGAGAGCGAATAAAAAAGGCACGCGAGAAGCAAGGTTTAACGCAAGAGCAGCTAGCCTACAGCATCGGTAAAGATCAACCTTCCATCAATCGCGTCGAAAAAGGTAAAATAAACCCCAGTTATCTGTATTTGCTTGAGCTAGCTGACGGATTGGGAGTTAGTGTAAAGGAGTTGTTGGGATAATTTAAAAGGCTATGCCTTCTAAAGAAGCATTCTTTCGACAAGTAGGTAAACGCATAGATGAAATCAGGCAAGAAAAAGGCCTGTCCTTTCCAGAACTCGCAAATCGCGCGACCATTGAAAAATCCAATCTGGTCAAAATCACCAAAGAGGGCAAGAACATAACCATAGGTACACTTTGGAATATTTGTAAGGGGTTGGAGGTGGAGGTTAAGGATTTGGTTTGAGGAGCGTTTGAGTTTGTAATCTTAGATTCCAAGAAATGTAAAATAGATAAGTGCCACAATAGCTATTCAAGCCATTCTTCTTTCTTCAATTTTTTAAGTGATCTGTAAATTTCGAAATGGTGGTTTAAAACTGATTTAATTCTGATTTCATAAACATTGCCTCTTTGCAATTTTTCCTGAAGTTCGTAATCAACAATAAGCTTACATCGATTTCCTCGTTTTTGTTCAGAACATATTTCAGCATTAATTTCCCATTGATTTTTCAGCAGCCTCTTTCTGAAAATATAGAGTACAATTATATCTTTTGGATTAAACCAAGGATGTTTGATTAGAGGCCCATATAAAAAGAACTCTAGCCTTATCCTTTATTTCAGGTAAAGATTTCGACTTGAAAATTTTCCTATTCGATATAAAAAAATTCAACATTATTTCTCTTTTAAGTGGCGAATAACTTAATACAGCATCAATCTATCCCGCACCTTATGCGATATACTCCCTCCAAACTCCCCAATACCAAACCCCTAATTCTTAAATAAACATGTGTTGTTGGCGATAACAGGCACGGCGATAAATTAAAACGGTGTATTCAAATATACGCTTTTCTCAAGTTTTTGTCAATTAACTGTAGTAGGGAAGTAGGATATTGTTAATAGACTTATTAAAGGCTTCACGTTATGTCATACAGAACCAATGGATCGAATAAAATAATAATTAAATAACTTTATCGAAATGACTCATTGACTTACATCAAATGATGTTAAAATATTATAAGAAAAACCGCAAGAGAAAATCTTCAAAAAAGGATAAGTGGGACAAGATGCAAATCATATTCTCAGGGCTTACGCCTATCTTACTTTTGATTTTTGGGTCGCTCCTGACATTCCAATTGGATCAGACTAAGATTGAAGTAATAAAATCTGAAGCTAAAGTTAAACAAGCAGAATTGATCAAATCTTTCCTTGAAGATTTGTCGAGTTCAAGGGCAGAGAGACAGAGATTAGCGATAGATGCCATTTTTTTTGCGCTGCCTTATGATATATCACTAGACTTGTTGATTGGATTTATTGAAACAAGCGGAAATTCAAGGACTACAGCATATGCAAGCCAGCTCATTGGTAATCCAAATAGATCTGAGTTGGACGTTTTTGATGAATATGTTATATGGATTCGCAGTTATGAAAAATCAGAAGGACTTTTTGAGAAGTTGTTGGACTTAAGAGATGCAATTGATTCTAGTAACTACCCTATTTGGAGTGAAGATTTGCATATAGTAAGAGATCCAAAAGATTCAAAGAAATGGTGGATTGTAATGGACACTTTTACAGGCCCATCATACTCGGACAAGGTTAATGGGGAATTAGAGTACATCAAGAATATTTATAATGTTAGCGATAACTTCTACCTTCAAGATTGGTTCAAAGATGCTTCCGTTGAGGAATATCAGTCAAAAACCTTCATAAGAACCTACGGTTCTTCAAAAATTATTGAGAAATCATTCCACTAAAGTATGATTTGGGACCATACCTAAGTGATACTCATGCTTATACCTGTATTGCTAACAGTTTGTAAGTTATGAACAGAAATTCAATCGATGAACTCAATGAATGTTGGACAAAAAGTAAAGTCTAAAGACTCTGCAACTCAAGGAAATTTCTTTGATCTGGCTTTAAAGATTCCTCGTTCTTCGGAATGACACCAAGATAATGATAGGATCGCTTGAAACTAATTACTAGTAACTCATCACTAGAAACTAAAGGCCCGCCAAACTCTCCTCCAGCGTCTTCACCTTCGCTTCAGCATCTGCCAGCTTCTTACGCTCCATGGCTACCACCTGCTCAGGTGCGCCATTCACAAACTTCTCATTGGATAGCTTCTTCTCTACAGACTTCATGAAGCCTTTAGTGTAGTTCAACTCTTCCTCGATTTTCTTCTTCTCCGCCTCAATGTCGATGTTCTCTGTCGCAGGAATGAAGAACTCATCCGACCCGATCACAAAGCTAAAGGCATTCTCCGGCTTGTCGCCGCTTTGGATACTCGAGAGATTACTGAGTTTTATCAAGGAGTCCCCAACCTTAGCGATGGCTTTTGAATCCGTGGTTAGTTCCAGGGATTCCTTGGGAGAAATACCTTTAGAGTTTCGGATGTTGCGAACACCGGAGGTAATCTCAAACAAGAGATCAGCCTCTTTCAACACAGCCTCATCAAAACTTTCAGCTTTTGGCCACTTGGATACAATGATCGCTTCCCCATCTTTTCGGTCTTTCAGCTCATGCCACAGCTCCTCCGTAATGAACGGCATGAATGGGTGAAGTAGCTTCAATACTCGTTCAAAGAGCTCTACCGTAGCTGCATGTGTCTTTGCGTCGATCGGCTGACCATACTCAGGTTTGATCCACTCCAGGTACCAGCTGCAGAAGTCATTCCAGATCAGCTTGTAGGCCGTCATCAATGCATCAGACATGCGGAACTTAGAGAAGTGATCTTCCAATTCTGTCAAGCCTTTGTTGAGCTTGCTCTCAAACCAGGCGATGGCTTGAGTGTTTATTGCTGGCTGCTCGGTTTCACTTATTTCCCATCCTTTCACCAATCGGAAAGCATTCCAGATTTTATTAGAGAAATTTCTCCCTTGCTCCACCAACTTTTCGTCAAACAGCAAGTCATTTCCAGCCGGGGAACTGAACAGCATGCCTGTTCGCACACCATCTGCACCGAATTGTTTGATTAAGTCTAAAGGATCGGGTGAGTTACCTAATGACTTTGACATTTTGCGTCGCTGCTTATCCCGCACGATTCCAGTCAAGTATACATTCTCAAACGGCTTTTCATCCAGGTATTCGTACCCGGCAATCACCATCCTCGCTACCCAGAAGAATAGGATCTCTGGAGCGGTTACAAGTGTCTGAGTAGGGTAGAAGAACCTCAGGTCTTCGTTCTTACTCTTGTCAATCTTCCCGGTTTCCTTGTCGAAGCAGTTATCATTGAACCCATCAAACACTGCAATGGGCCACAGGTTCGAAGATGCCCAGGTATCCAGCACATCTTCGTCTTGCCTCAGGTCATCAGCAGTCAAACGATCATTTCCAGAAGCTTTTCTTGCTTCCTCAATCGCTTTCTCGATGTTGTGTGCAACCACAAAGTCATTTTCCCCTTGACCATAGTAGTATGCCGGAATGCGCTGACCCCACCACAGCTGACGAGAAATACACCAGTCACGTACGTTCTCCATCCAGTGGTTGTAGGTATTCTTGAACTTGGCAGGAAACAACTGAATTTCATCGTCCATCACTGCTTTGTGCGCTTGTCTGGAGATGTCTTTCATTTTGATGAACCACTGCAACGATAGCTTAGGCTCCACCACAGAATTAGTGCGCTCGGAGCGTCCAATTTTCGTGATAAACTCTTCTTCCTTCACCAGGATTTCAGCTGCCCTCAGATCTTTGACGATCATCTTACGCACCTTGAATCGATCTTCGCCGACATACTTGTCTATCTCACATTTCTCATTCAAAGTACCATCCAGATTGATGGTATCTACTGTTTCCAGGTTATGACGCTGACCAATTTCATAGTCATTGGGATCGTGTGCGGGCGTTACTTTCAGACAACCGGTACCAAAATCCAGCTCTACATAGTCATCCCCGATAATGGGAATCTCCCGATTGATGAATGGAACCAAAGCTTTTTTGCCAATCAGATGTTTGAAACGATCGTCGCTTGGGTTGACAGCAATACCTGTGTCACCCATGATGGTCTCCGGTCGCTGCGTAGCGATAGTTACAAATTCATCCGAGTCCTTGATCTGATATTTTACGTGATAGAGAACAGCCTGTTCACCATCTTCTTTGTAGATCACTTCTTCATTGGAGATGGTCGTTTGTGCCTCTGTGTCCCAATTAACCATGCGCAAGCCACGATAGATGTAGCCTTTCTTGTATAGGTCTACAAACTGTTTGATTACGGCATCATGATAGTTAGGATCCATGGTGAACCCTGTCCGCTCCCAATCACACGAAGCCCCTAGCTTCTTCAATTGCTCAAGAATGATGCCTCCATATTTCTCCTTCCATTCCCAGGCGTGCTTCATGAATTCTTCTCTGGAAAGGTCTGATTTCTTGATGCCTTGTTCTCGTAGCATGCGCACAACCTTTGCCTCTGTAGCAATGGAGGCATGATCCGTACCGGGAACCCAGCACGCTTCTTTGCCTTCCATGCGTGCTTTTCTGATAAGCACATCCTGAATGGTATTGTTGAGCATATGTCCCATGTGTAGGACGCCGGTGACGTTAGGGGGAGGTATTACGATGGTGTACGCTTCTTTGCCAGTCTTGGGTGTGGCATGGAAGAAGTTTTGGTCCATCCAGTACTTGTACCATTTGTCCTCTACTTTGGTCGGGTCGTATTGTGCAGAAATACTCATGAGTGCTCGTTCGTCTCGTTAAATTTTTTGAAGCCGCAAAGTTAGTAGCTCTCTTACTTCTTTACCGCTTTGTGGATGCAATTATGCCGTGCATATTTGCAGTACCAGAATAAAAAAATAAAAAATGGAAATAGCTGCCAATAATCCCAACCTGAAATCATGGGTAGAAGTACCTGTCGATTCGGACTTTCCCATCCAAAACCTGCCGTTCGGTATTTTCAAAGAGAGTGGAAAAAAACGGGCAGGAGTAGCCATAGGAGATAAAGTCTTGAGCCTTGCCGGGTTACAAGATCATGGTTTGCTAGACGGCCTGGGATTACCTGAAGGCATATTTGATCGAGAAGTACTTAACAGTTTTTTGAAGTTGGGTAAGCCGATGGGCAGGGCAGTTAGAAATCGGATTTCGGAATTGTTACAGGAAGGTAATGAGGAATTGAAGAGTCATTACGCCCTTGGATCGATCTTGTTTGAGCAGGATCAAGTGAAAATGTGTCTTCCTGTTCAGATTGGAGACTACACGGATTTTTATTCCAGTGAGCAGCATGCCTACAATGTTGGGTGCATGTTTCGCGACCCGGACAATGCATTGATGCCCAACTGGAAACATATACCTGTTGGCTATCATGGGAGGTCTTCTTCAATCATCGAATCAGGGGTACCGATCCACAGACCCAAAGGTCAGCAGAAGCCCAATGATGACGAACCACCAGTTTTTGGTCCATGTAAGCTGCTGGACTTTGAACTAGAAACGGCATTCATTACCTGCGGATCAAATGAATTGGGTGAATCCATTCCCGTCGACAAAGCTGAAGACCACATTTTTGGCATGGTGCTATTCAACGATTGGTCAGCAAGAGATATTCAAAAGTGGGAGTATGTACCATTAGGGCCATTTCTCGCCAAGAATTTTGCTTCATGTATTTCTCCCTGGATTGTGACCTTGGATGCATTGGATCCATTTCGAATCCCGGGTCCGAAACAAGATCCTAAAGTGCTTCCATACTTGGAGTATGAAGGGAATAAGCACTTTGATATTGACCTGGAGGTGGCTATTCAACCTGAAGGTGGCGAAGAAAAGGTTGTTGGGAATTCCAACTTCAAATACATGTACTGGAATATGGCTCAGCAGTTGGCCCATCAGACAGTCAATGGATGCAACATCAATACCGGAGATATGTATGGAAGTGGAACGATCTCAGGACCAGATGCGAGTCAATTTGGCTCCATGCTGGAGATCTCTTGGAAAGGAACTAAGCCAGTAGCTATGGCTGACGGTACTGAGCGTAAGTTCATTCAGGATGGTGACACGGTGATTATGCGCGGACACGCTGAACAGAATGGCGTGCGCATTGGTTTTGGTGAGGTATCAACAAAAGTGTTACCAGCTAAGAAGGAAAATTAACCAGAAGTGTCATTCTGAGCGCAGCGAAGAATCTCATTAAAAGAACGAATTGGAATTATGACAATTGACCCTAAAGACATCCCAGTCCCTCAGCTGCATGGACACCTGCTCAGCGCAGTAGCGCCACGACCCATCGCATTTGCCAGTACAGTAGACAAAGAAGGGAATGTAAACCTGAGTCCATTCAGCTTTTTCAACGTTTTCAGCGCCAATCCTCCAGTGATGATATTCTCACCTGCCAGAAGAGGGCGAGATAATACGACGAAGCACACGTTGGAAAATGTGAAAGAACATGCAGAAGTAGTTGTGAATGTGGTCTCTTATGACATGGTGCAGCAGATGTCACTGAGCAGTACAGAGTACGAAAAAGGAATTAATGAGTTTGTGAAAGCAGGATTTACAGAAGTGAAGTCGGAACGCATTACTCCCCCAAGAGTGAAAGAAGCTCCGGTTTCCTTTGAATGTAAAGTCATAGAGGTAAAGTCACTGGGTGAGCAAGGAGGAGCAGGGCAGTTGGTGATTTGCGAGGTTTTGCTAATGCACATTGCAGATCGTGTATTGGATGAAAATGGCAAGATCGATCCGAACAAAATCGACTTGGTGGCAAGAATGGGAGGAAATTGGTATTCCAGAGCAAAAGGAGATGCTATATTTGAAGTAACCAAACCTCTGACAACCATGGGCATAGGCGTAGACCAAATACCTGACAGAATCCGGACAAGTACGGTTCTCACCGGCAATCATTTAGGACAGCTGGGCAATGTAGAAGCTTTACCTTCGGCAGAAGAAGTGAAAGATTTTGAAAATGAACCAGAAGTTCGGTCAATCCTCGACTCATTCGATGATGACGAAAACATCCAACTGGAGCTTCATAAGTTAGCAGCTGATTTACTGAATGAGGGTGAGGTAGATACAGCCTGGAGAGTGTTGATGATAGGATAGTTGCCAGGCAACAGTAGAATTTATCTACTAACTCAGTCCCGCAAACTTCACATTTGTAGATCTCCAGCGACCAACTTGCAACTTATAGCTAATTACTTGCAACTCTTAAATGAAAGACAACTTTTCCAGCCAATCCGATGACTATGCAAAATTTCGTCCGATTTACCCACAAGAACTGATCGATTTCTTGCTATCTCTTACATCTTGCCATGACACTTGTTGGGATTGCGGAACCGGTAATGGTCAGTTAGCAGTGGCGCTAGCTGAGAAATTTAAGAAGGTCCATGCTACAGACATCAGCGAGAAGCAGCTAAGTAATGCAACTCAGAGACCAAATATTGAATATTCCAAACAACCGGCTGAGCTAACTGATTTCCCTGATCAGCATTTTGATCTAATCACAGTCGCACAAGCTGCTCATTGGTTTGATCATGAAAAGTTTAACAGAGAGGTTAAGCGCGTGTTGAAGCCGAATGGAGTTGTTGCACTCTTTGGATACGGGTTGGTGAAAATTGAAGGGGAAGTTGGCCAAATCGTTCAAGATTTTTACTGGAGCGTAACTAAACCTTACTGGGATCCAGAACGAAATCACATTGAGGAAAAATATCAAACCATCCCTTTTCCTTATCAAGAGATTCAGGCAGATCAAAATTTTGATATCATTGATGAAATGACCTTAGAGCAACTCACAGGATACATCGGCACCTGGTCTGCAGTTCAGCATTACATCAAGGCGAATGGACATCACCCCGTCGATAAGCTAAGGGCTGATCTTAAGAAAATTTGGAAGGAAGGAACGCTTGAAGTGACCTTTCCCGTTTTTATACGAATGGGGAAAGCTAGCTAAAAGGCAAACCGTTCCTTAAACTCCTCCAATTCTACTTTCAATTCCCTCGACTCGAATCGCTCTATTTGATTAAATAATTTACTATCAGGACTGATCTTCAGTTCACGTAAATTCATGTGCTGATTGGTAAAGAGAAATTCCAGCGTTGGATAAACCTCCTTGAGCACATCCACAATGTCAAGTATTTGAAGGTTCTTATCCACCAAGTTATACGTTCCACTTTCCACCTCTTTTGTGACCGTCTGCGCTAAGGCATCACACAAAGAGTCTACATGAATAAAAGCTCTTGATTGCTTTCCATTTCCATTGATCTGGATTCGATTGGTGAAATTGGCATCAAACATGAAACGATTGATTACCGCATCAAAACGCATGGATTTGCTATAGCCATAGACATTTCCTCCTCGAATATTGATGGCATTTTTCTTCTCTGCTAACCGATTCACATGCTCTTCCCCACGTAGCTTGGAGATGCCATAAAAAGTAGAAGGAGATGGGATGGTATCCTCACCAGCTATCATTTCACTCGCTCCAAAAACAGATGTACTACTGAGATAAATGAATTTTGAGATGTCTGATTCTTCTGCACAATAAACGACCTCAGCAGTTCCCCAATGATTGACTTGCTCGTAAAAATGCGGATCCGTATTGGCGAAAGGAGTAGTCACGATTGCCGCCAAATGAACAACCACGTCAGCATCCTTCATGAGCTTTTTTAGCTGACGAGTGTCAAGGATGTCTCCTTGGACGGATTGGATTTTTTCAGCATGTTCATACTCATCACCCAAGAAAAAATTGTGATGACCTTTGCTTAAGTTATCATAGATGCTGATTTTTTCTATCCCAGCTTGGGAAACGAGATGCTTTACCAGTTTCGTTCCTATGTACCCGGCTCCTCCGGTTATGAGTACTTTCATTATTGTAGTGAATTTGTAATGAGTTAATTAGTAAGCGTGATAATCAATTAGTCTACTTTAAAAACTAATCAACTATTTAACCAAGTCTGTATGAAGCCCACATTCTACTTTATTGAGTCCGAACCATCTGGCCTCTCGATCTTGCATATCTAGATCCATCTTTCGGGTACAGGGCTCGCACCCTATGCTGATGTATCCTTTGGCATCCAGCGGGTGTTTCGGCAAGTCGTATTCTTTTATGTATGCGAAAATTTTGCGATTGTCCCAGTCCAGCATGGGATGAAAACGAATGCTATCGAAAGGAGCCGGTTGCTCAACTTTCATCGCTTTTCTGACAGCACTTTGATCTCCTCGTACTCCATTGATCCATACATCATGGCTTGCGAGTACGGATTCCATGGGTTGGGTTTTGTTAAGGTAGCAGCAATGATCAGGATCAGTAGTAAACATCAGCTTACCGTTCGTCTCTCGCTGCATAAATTTCGGTGTATTTGGCTTTAGGTCAACAAACTGAAGACCCAATCGATCAGTTACCTCATCCCGAAAAGAGACAGTCTCAGGAAAGAGGTATCCTGTATTGATGAAATAAACAGGAATAGAATTGTCTATTTCACTGAGAATATGGAGCATGGGAATACTGTGCGTTTGGAAAGAAGAAGTAGTGAATATCTTCTTACCATTCGATCTATATTCCTCAATTTTCCTTCTGATTTCTGGTATCTCCATTGGCTAAATTTCAAAGCAAAACAACATTGCATGGAGATAAATTCATAATTTCTCAACTGTTTATTGCCTGATCGTTTGCAGCCATGCCATACTTTCTTCCAACGTCGCAAAAAATTGATAGTTGAATTGCTGTCTAGGATCGTTATCGACTGTAAGCTCAACGGAAAGCTTTGCAATGATCTCTGGCCCTAGGCAGTATGCCTTATGCCTTATCCCGGCTTTCAAGATCATGGGATAAAACTCCTCATGCATGAATTGTTGCACTTGCGGCTCCATGGTAGGACCTCCTGCAAGGGTATTTATGATAAGCTTTGAAAACGGTTGTTCTTTGGATTGATTCTCCACAATCGCCTTTCCAAAAAAGGATACTTCTCGGATGTAATCCTCTCCAAAGATGTGAGAGGAGGCTTCTTTGAATCGTTCTTCGAAAACTCCAAGGTCTTCATGGAGTAGGATTTCCTGATATTCGTTTTCTAATAATGTTTTCATTCTTTTCTCTTTTTGAATTCTATAATCGCGTTTGTTCCAATACCATCTTCCACCTCGAAGTGGATATGGCCTTTATGTTCTTCAATGATTCTCTTGACCACAGAAAGACCCAGGCCGGTTCCTTCACCTTTTTCCTTTGTAGTAAAGAATGCTTGAAATACTTTGTTTTGAATCTCTTTCGGTATACCTCCTGCATAGTCTTTGATGGAAACAGATACTTTTTGATCGTCCTCCTTGATGCTCACTTCAATTTTCCCCCCAAAATTTGATGCTTGTGCCGCGTTCATGATTATGTTGGTCCAGACTTGTGACAATCGGTCGGGATCCCCGGTGATTTTTACATCATCAAAGTCTCTGACTATCTCAATGGAATTCAGCTTGGATCGGTAAATTGTCAGGATATTATTGATTGATTTAGGGAGACTAATCAAAACGTGTCGACCCGTGTTTCTGTAGGAATAATTTTTTAGCTCGTCGACTAATTTCACGGCTCTGTCAATTGAGTTTCTAGCAATCCAGATGGAAGTTTTTAGCATGAGATAGCTCGCTAAATACTCTATTATTCCTTTTGCATTGGGTGATTTTAATACAGGTAGAAAATCCTTTATATGCATGTGACGCTCTACATCAATCTCGGAGACTAATTCTGTTAAATCATCACTTAGCGTTACACCCAATTTGCGGAGGCTATTCTCCAATTGTTCTCTATTGTTTTTTTGACCTTGCTTATAAATCTGTTCCTTATCTATCACAAAAGACATTAGTGGAAGGACAGCCTTGAATTCTTTTTCAGATAGCATCCTTGCCACCTTGAAGGTGTCTATCGGTATTGCTGAGGCAAATTCGCTAATTATGTTGTTGGCAGCAGAAATGGCACCCAGCGGAGATTTTATCTCATGAGAGATCGTGGCGATTAGTTCACCCAAAGAGGCTAGTTTCTCCGATTCTACGAGAAGATCTTCGGTTTTTTTAAGTTCATCAAGCGTTTTATGAATTTTCTCATACGCTTGGATCAACAGCTCATTCTGAGCTTTGTACCGCTCCATTTTATGAGCTAATTCAAGTGGATCTGAGTATAATATATCGTTATCCGTGGACACAATTCGTTCTGTTAGGTAACTAGTTTAGTCCAGCGTGTAATAAGAGGTGGATGGTAAGATAAGGTCCCTTTTTTACCTTTAAGAAGTTATTCTATGAAAATAGAATACCACTCGATTTGGCATGTTTTTTTACAGATAAGCGAAATTAGTGCTAATTGAGAAGCGTAATTGAACAACTCACATACATTCGTTGTTACGAGTTCTCGTAATATTGCAACATGCACAGAGTCACTGTCAACAGGAAAGAACATTTTAATGCTGCACATCGGTTGTATAACCCGAACTGGAGCGATGAAAAGAATGAAGAAGTATTTGATAAATGCAACAATCCGAACTGGCATGGACATAATTACGAAATCATTGTAAGCTTAACTGGCGAAGTGGATTCGGAAACAGGATACGTTTATGATATGAAAAAATTGAGTGATCTTATCAAAGAGCGGGTGCTTAGTAGATTTGATCATAAAAATTTGAATTTAGATGTAACTGAATTCGAAAATTTGAATCCAACAGCTGAAAACATCGTCAAAGTCATCTATGATCTGTTAAGACCAAAAATAGAAGACCGCTACGAGATGAAAATAACACTTTATGAAACAGAAAGAAACTTCGTTGAATACCCAACATAAGGTAGATGAGTTTGGAGATGATCACGTAGGTACTTCTTACGACACTCCGTTGCGTCCAGATGCCTTTGAGCAAGACGATGAACTGAAAATCGAACTGATATCGAAACACTTCAGAGAGATTATGCAAATATTGGGACTTGACCTGGAGGATGATAGTCTGGCCGGGACACCCAAGCGAGTAGCTAAAATGTATGTAGAGGAAGTATTCTCCGGACTCAATCCTGCGAATAAGCCTAAAATTCGTCTATTCGAAAATAAGTACAATTACAACCAGATGCTTGTTGAGAAGGATATTACGTTCTACTCTCACTGTGAGCATCATTTTGTGCCAATATATGGCAAAGCACATGTAGCATACTTTTCTAGTGGGAAGGTGATAGGACTATCCAAAATTAATCGCATCGTTCAGTACTTCTCAAAACGCCCTCAGGTTCAGGAAAGATTGACTGTTCAAATTGGAAATGAAATGAAAGCTATTCTACAGACTGATGATGTTGCGGTGGTTATGGATGCCTCGCACATGTGCGTTTCTTCACGAGGGGTGAATGATACCAACAGCAGGACAGGAACTGCTTTTTTTGACGGAAAATTCAAAGATCAGGATATTAAAAACGAATTTTTGAACTACATCAATACGGATTCCTCAGACCTCTAGCCATTCATTTAAATTTCACTTAAAAACAAGGTTTTCTATAAAAGCCTGATGACCTATCTTTGCGCACTGTTTTTGAAAACCATTTAAAAAATCATGGATAAAATAATCTATTTAGTGCCTGCCCTTGGACTTCTTGGGCTTCTTGTAATGATCATCAAATCTAGATGGGTATACAAGCAAGATGCTGGTGATGAGAAGATGCAAACACTTGCAAGATACATCAGAGAAGGGGCATTGGCATTCCTAAGTGCTGAGTATAGAATTCTAGCAATTTTCGTTGTAATTGCCGGCGCACTTTTAGGAGTCATCTCAATGATGGTTGAAACCACTCATTGGTTCATTGTCGTAGCATTTGTCATTGGTGCTTTCTTCTCGGCCTGGGCGGGGAACATCGGAATGAGAATTGCTACTGCAGCAAATGTAAGAACTACACAAGCAGCTCGAACAAGCCTTCCACAGGCATTGAAAGTATCATTCACTGGAGGTACAGTGATGGGGCTTGGAGTCGCAGGACTTGCAGTGTTTGGGCTTAGTGTTCTGTTTATATTCTTGTTTCAATTCTTCATGGGCGGTCAATGGACAGTCAATGGAGTAAACGATATGACGATAGTGCTAGAGGCACTTGCAGGTTTCTCTTTAGGAGCTGAATCAATCGCACTTTTTGCTAGAGTAGGAGGTGGTATTTACACCAAAGCGGCGGATGTTGGAGCGGACCTAGTAGGTAAAGTAGAAGCAGGAATTCCTGAGGATGATCCGCGAAACCCAGCTACAATTGCCGATAACGTTGGAGATAATGTAGGCGATGTTGCAGGTATGGGAGCAGATCTTTTTGGTTCATATGTAGCCACCGTGTTAGCATCTATGGTTCTTGGTAACTACGTGATCAGAGATATGGGCGGATCTGTTACTGATGAATTTAATGGTATTGGCCCAATCCTTCTTCCACTGGTGATCGCTGGTCTTGGAATTGTATTCTCATTGTTCGGTACACTATTTATTAAAATTACCGACAATGGTGCAAAAGAGGCACAAGTACAAGCAGCTCTAAATAAGGGAAACTGGAGCGCGATTATTTTGACTGGAGTTGCATTGTTCTTCTTACTTCCTGAGATGCTACCAGCTACTATGCAGATGGATTTCTTTGGTGAGGGACTCAAAACAATTACTCCAATGGGAGTTTTCTATGCCGTGTTAGTTGGATTGGCCGTAGGAGGATTAATTTCATACTTCACAGAATATTACACAGGCCTTGGAAAAAAGCCTGTTTTAGATATTGTTAAAAACTCTGCAACAGGAGCAGCGACTAATATAATTGCAGGCTTATCAACGGGTATGATTTCAACCTTCGCACCAGTTTTGCTTTTTGCGGGAGCCATTTGGGGGGCATATGAATTTGCAGGATTTTATGGAGTAGCGATCGCTGCTTCTGCCATGATGGCCACAACCGCAATGCAATTGGCTATTGATGCATTTGGACCAATCGCTGATAATGCAGGAGGTATTGCTGAGATGAGCGAACTCCCTGACGATGTAAGAGAGAAAACTGATATCCTTGATTCAGTAGGAAATACAACTGCAGCTGTGGGGAAAGGATTCGCAATCGCTTCCGCTGCATTAACCGCGTTAGCACTATTTGCAGCTTATGTAACATTCACAGGAATTGATGGTATCAATATATTCAAAGCAAAAGTGCTAGCAGCTCTTTTCATAGGAGGCATGGTACCAGTGGTATTTTCAGCACTTGCGATGAGATCTGTTGGAAAAGCTGCAATGGAAATGGTAAAAGAAGTAAGAAGGCAATTCAAAGAGATTCCAGGTATCATGGAAGGAACTGGCCAGCCCGAATATGGCAAATGTGTTGATATTTCTACAAAAGCAGCACTGAGAGAAATGATGCTTCCTGGAGCCATTACCATTATCGCTCCGGTATTGATTGGTTTTACAATGGGACCTGAAGCGCTTGGTAGCTACATGGCTGGTGTTGCCGTTTCTGGTGTACTTTGGGCAATCTTCCAAAACAATGCAGGGGGAGCTTGGGATAACGCTAAGAAATCATTTGAAGCAGGTGTGATGATTGAAGGTGAGATGACCTACAAAGGATCTGAAGCTCACAAAGCTGCAGTGACTGGAGATACGGTTGGAGATCCATTCAAAGATACTTCAGGGCCATCTATGAATATTTTGATCAAGTTGACTTGCCTTGTTGGATTAGTAATTGCTCCAATCTTAGGAGAAGTTTACGGTTCTGGTGGACATGCATCTGCTGATACAGAAGCAAAAGAAATCAAGCTGACCGAAGCAGAAGTTGCTGAAGTAGAAGAGGTAAAAGCAGAAGCAAGTATTGTAGAATAACATTTACTTAGAAATATTAACAAACCTCGGCCGTTTGGTCGAGGTTTTTTTGTGCCTTTCCTTAACTTCCCTCCATGTCCGATGAGAAGCTTTTTCAGATTGCTGAGGATTGGTTCAAATCCAAAAGATGGAAATCCTTTGATTTTCAACGAAAGACTTGGGAAGCTTATCTGTCTGGTAAAAGTGGACTTTTAAACGCGCCAACCGGATCTGGAAAAACCTACGCCCTTTGGATTCCCTGCGTGCTGGAATTTCTAAGAGATCATGAGCCTTTTGATGTAAAGCCTGAAGTACAGATACTCTGGATTACCCCCCTTCGTGCATTGGCAAAAGACATTCAAAGCGCGATGCAGCTGTTTTGTGATGATGTAGATGTACGATGGAAAATAGGCCTGCGTACAGGCGATACTACAACTACTGAACGTCAAAAACAGAAAAAGACCGCTCCTCAAGCATTGGTCATTACTCCTGAAAGTTTACACGTATTATTAAGTCAAAGCGATTATCCAAACTACCTCAAAAATGTAAAAAGCATTGTAGTCGACGAATGGCATGAATTAATTGGAACAAAACGAGGGGTCGCGACAGAGCTAGCCATTTCCAGGCTTAAAGCATTAACCGAGAATAAACTCAAAGTATGGGGAATCTCAGCTACTATAGGTAATCTACCTCAAGCGAAGCGCGTCTTACTAGGGGAGGATTTATACAAAGAAGCAGTCGCGGTTAAATCAAACATTGAAAAACAGATTGAAGTCTCTTCGATAATGCCAGATGAGGTAGAGAAATTTCCATGGTCTGGCTATCTCGGAATAAAGTTGATTGATAAGGTGTTGCCGATTATAGAAAAAAGTAACACCACTTTACTTTTCACAAATACCCGTTCGCAAACAGAGCTTTGGTATCAGGCAGTCCTCAAAGAAGCTCCTGATTTGGCGGGGGTGATGGCCATGCATCACGGGTCGATGGATCAACATATTCGCAACTGGGTCGAAGATGCTTTGCATGATGGTAAATTGAAATTAGTCGTATGTACTTCCAGTTTGGATCTTGGTGTAGATTTTCGCCCGGTTGACACCGTCATTCAAATTGGCGGACCCAAAGGAGTTTCTCGTTTTCAACAGCGGGCAGGAAGAAGCGGACATGGTCCAGGCGAACTGAGTCGAATATTCTTTGTGCCTACCCATTCACTTGAGTTAATAGAAGGCGCGGCTTTGCGTACAGCTATTCAAAATGGGAAATTTGAGCAGCGTAAGCCATTAGAAAAATGCCTGGATGTTTTAGTTCAATACTTGGTTACCCTTTCAGTAAGTGGTGGTTTTCGTCCACTGAAGATTCTGGAAGAGGTCAAGCAAACCTATTGCTATCGACTGTTAAGTGCGGATGAGTGGAATTGGGCGCTCGAGTTCATTACCACAGGTGGAAGTACACTCGGCGAGTATGATGAGTTTTCGCGTGTATACAATGATGCTGGTATTTACAAAATCATCAATGCAAAAGCTGCGCAACGGCACAAGCTCTCCATCGGTACCATAGTTGGCGATCCCGCAATGAGTGTAAAATTTATCACCGGAGGACATTTGGGTACCGTAGAAGAAAGTTTTGTTTCCAAACTCAATCCTGGGGACACCTTTTGGTTTGCAGGCCAAAACCTGGAGTTTATGATGATCAAGGATCTAACTGTTCTGGTAAAAAAATCGAAACGTAAAAGTGGTCTCACTCCTGCCTGGGGAGGAGGCAGACTGCCCCTATCATCGCTGCTATCGGATCAAATCAGAAACAAACTGCAGCAAGCCATCGATGGTAATTACGAAGATGTAGAGCTGCAGAAAATTAAACCCATTCTGGACTTGCAGAGTAGAATGTCAATGATTCCTGATAGTAAATCATTGCTGATTGAAAAGGTAGAAACGGAGCACGGACATCACTTGTTCTTCTTCACCTTTGAAGGCATGTTTGTCCATGAGGTATTGGCTGGGTTGGTAGCCTACCGAATGAGTAAACTTCAGAAAATCACGTTTTCTATTTCGATGAATGATTATGGATTTGAGCTCTTGTCAGATCAAGAGATAGCCATTGAAGAAGGATTAGAACTTGATCTATTTTCAGAAGAGCATATTTATCAGGACATCAATGAATCCATCAATATGACCGAAATGGCACAACGAAAATTCCGGGATGTGGCCACCATTGCAGGATTGATTTTCCAGGGCTACCCAGGTAAAAACATAAAAGCCCGGCACTTGCAAGCTTCCTCTGGTATACTCTACAAGGCATTTAAAGAGTATGATGAAAACAACTTGCTTTTAAAACAGTCAGTAGAGGAAGTGATGACCCTTCAGTTAGATCAATCTCGGTTTATGGAGGCCATCCGCCGGATTAACAGCCAGAAGATCGTACTTCGACAAACAGAAAAACCCACACCTTTTGCCTTTCCAATTTTGGTAGATATGATCCGAAGGGAGCGTCTAAGTTCTGAAGATGTGACGGATCGTATATTAAAAATGCAGATGCAACTTGAAAGGTCAGTAAGTCAAGATTAAATTTGACGATATGAAATGAGTGTACATTTTAGGGATACTAAGCATACCAGCTTGAGGTACCTAAAGGTTATTACGAATTCCACGTGACCGCTGAAAATAAAATATAATACACATGAAAAGAATGATACCATTTGCTTTGATGCTGCTATTTTCCACATCAACCTATTCGCAGACAATTGTGGGGACATGGAAGACGATTGATGATGAAAGTGGAAAAGCAAGATCAATTGTCGAAATCTATGAGGAAGAGAATAGATACTATGGTAAGATACTGAAGTTGTTTAGAGAGGAGGACGAAGACCCGGATCCAGTTTGCGATGAATGTGAAGATCATCGCAAGGGTCAAAAAATCATTGGAATGGAGATTATTAGTGATATGAAATTCAACAAAAAAGAGAACGAATATCACAAAGGAGAAATCATGGATCCAGAGAACGGAAACATCTACGATTGTAAACTCTGGGTTGCGGATGATGGTAACCTAAAAGTGAGAGGGTATCTGCTGTTCTTTTATCGTACACAAACCTGGTTGCCTTACACCCGTGAGTAGTGGTAGCATAACAATTGAAGGGGAACGCCTCATCTTACTTCCGGAACGAGCGATTTATTGGGAAGCAAAAAACACATTGCTTGTTTCAGATCTTCATTTAGGAAAAGCAGGACATTTCAGAAAGCATGGAATCCCCATCTCGCGGAAAATTCATGTAACAGATCTTCAAATACTAGAATCCCTGATCAGAACACGTAGGCCTAGGCAAGTAATTTTACTTGGAGATTTGTTTCATAGTTCAGAGAACAATGAATGGCAGGATTTCCTTCAATTTATTAACATATACGACTTTATCAAGTTTGTTCTCGTCGAGGGCAATCATGATATTCTAAATGAGTATCCTACGTCTCTGAACCTCACACGATTACTCGAACTCCCACCGTTTTCATTCAGTCATATTAAGGAAGAATCTTCCTATTTTAATATTTCAGGACACATTCACCCCGGGATTGCGCTAAGAGGGAAGGGGAGACAAACCGTTACAATGCCGTGCTTCTATTTTTCAACGGGATACGGGATATTACCAGCATTTGGTCAATTTACAGGGATAAAAAAAATTTGGCCAGCTAAAGAGGATAATGTATTTGGAATTGCTGAAGGAGCAGTCATTGAATTAACGTAAGATTTATCGTATTTTACAATTTGTAACCCTAACACTCACCCTTGAGGGGTTACTTAATTAGTTTAAATCGTATTAAAAACTGGCTTGGTGTATGAAGGACAGTGAGATATTGGAACGAATTGGTCGTGGAGACGAACGCGTACTTGATCATCTGTATAAGAAATATTACAGAATGATGACCAAGATCGTGCTATCCAATAATGGCACTGAGGATGAGGCGAAAGATGTATATCAAGAAGCTTTACTCGCTTTTTGGCAGAAAGCTGCTAGTGGTAAACTGGTTTTGACTTCAAAAATCAGCACTTATCTATACAGCATTTGCCTTAATCAGTGGAGAAAGGAATTGGATAGAAAAAGCCGTTTGAGCTCAGAGACGGTAGACGGAGAAGAGCATCAAACGCATGACGCTAAAGAGCGACTTAAGATTGTAATGGAATGCATAGGAGAGTTGGGAGATGTGTGTAAAAATGTTTTGACACATTATTATTTTGACGGGATGGGAATGCAGGAAATTGCTAAAAAAATGAATTTTGCCAATACGGATACCGCCAAAACGAAGAAGTATAAGTGCAAAAAGAAACTAGATAGCTTAATAAAAAGCAAGTACACCACTGAGGACTTTTTTGATTAACCATGACTAAACTAACTCAAGAGCAAATCGATAATTATCATTCAGGAAGGATGAACGAGTCTGAAATGGCAGACTTTGAAAATCTTCTTGAGTCTGATCCTGCAATGAAGTCAGAAAGCAACTTGCAATCTGATATCGTTAGCGGACTTAAAGAATACAGAAAAAATCAGCTCAAATCGAGACTAGATGCCATAGATGTGGGCCCCACATGGATGGAGTTTGCACAGCAGTCTGTTCTGATGAAATCAATGGGTGGTGTTATTATAGCCTCAATTATAGGGACTGGAATCTATCTATATGGTGAAAGAATGGAAGTTCTGAGTACGGCCGAGCTAGCTACAGTAGAGGCACTTGAAGTCGAGTCCATTGAATTTGTATGGGATTTGGGAGAGGAAGAAGCCGAAAGCAATAATTCACTTGAAAAGCCAGAGCAAATAACGGATCAAGCTAGCAAGAAGATTGCCGAAGCTGTTCCCCAGATCGAAGAACAATCGGATGTGGTGAATGAAGAAGTTACTGCAATAGCAAACAACGACAGTGAGAAAACGGAAGTGTTTAAGCCAGTCTTTGAAGCACCTGATGCAGAATCTGTGGAGGATGACGCTGAGTTCTCAGCAACAGATCTAGATAAATTATCTGAGAGCAGCGATAATGCGGCAGATGAGCAACCAATTGATGTTCAAACAGAATTATCGAAAGGCAATAAAATAAGGTATAAGTACTACGATGGGAAATTGTTCCTAAATGGAGATTTCGACAAAGCTCCTTACGAAATTTTGGAAATTAATAGCGCAAGAGATCGGCGCATTTATGTGTACCACTTAGGGAGCTATTATAAAGTAGACATTGCTGATAAGTTGACTGAATTGCCGAAGGTTACTAATCCAGATGTCATTAGTGAGCTTAAGCTGCTTAGAGAAAATAAGTAACGCTCATTACATTTCAAAACCCTCCATTTTGTCTAAATTCGTGGCTTAATGGAAGAAAAGAAAACCAGGAAGAAAAGAAAACTAGGGAGCTACCCTTTTGCAAGCGTGGTATTTAGTATCACCGTAGCCCTGTTGGTTTTAGGTCTTTTTGGATGGCTTTTACTTCACAGTTCAAG
The DNA here is from genome assembly GCF_039940915.1 of Ekhidna sp. Lineage (GTDB taxonomy): Bacteria > Bacteroidota > Bacteroidia > Cytophagales > Cyclobacteriaceae > Ekhidna. The sequence goes on along the minus strand of NZ_JBDVFO010000002.1, from coordinate 1,000,986 downwards.
ATTAGGTACTCGAATTCAGGAGAGTGTAGAAGTTCAGGTTTATCTAAATAAAAATATCAGTCAATCCGACATTACCAAAATTAGAACTGCCATTGCTAATAAGCCATACACATTGGTGAAAGAAGTGCCACAAATAGCACTAATAACCAAACAAGAAGCAGCACAGCAATTTATTGAAGATACAGGAGAGGATTTTAAAGATTTTTTGGGTGACAATCCACTTAGGGATCTTTTCGCAGTGAAGATAAAAGGAACGTATCAGGCTTTGGATAGCCTGAATCAAATAAAGTCAGAAATTGAAAGTATCCGAGGTGTTTTTGAAGTAGAATACGAAGAAAGCCTTATTGAGAGCATTAATGAGAACCTTACGAAGATTGGATTCATCCTACTGGGGATCGCTATTTTTGCACTAATTGTGGTGATTATTTTGATTAATAACACAATTAAGCTGGCACTTTTTTCTCAGCGGTTTCTTATTCGAAGTATGCAATTGGTAGGTGCTACAAGCGCATTCATTCAACGACCTTTTCTCTACAGATCAATGATTTATGGGTTTTTTGCTGGTATCCTCTCATGTGGAATAATTTATGGGTTCACCCAATATATGAATTCGATAATAGATGGACTTGAAGAACTTCAAGATACCAATGGCTTCCTGATGTTATTCGGTCTAATATTGATCATGGGAATAATTGTTGGCTACTTTAGTTCATTGAGAGCAATCAGAAAATATTTAAAAATGTCTTTAGACGAACTTTATTAAAGCAATGTCAGAAAAAAGAAAACTAGCTTTCACTAAAGCTAACTATATGATAATGATTGTTGGTGTTATTGTTTTAGCACTAGGTTTTATCATAATGACCATGGATTCAGAACCCTATGGTTTTGGATTTTTAGGACTTACACTTGGACCTGTAGTTGTAATGATTGGCTTTATTATCCAGTTCGTTGCAATTTTCTATAAGCCTAAATCAAAATCAGATACTGAATGAGTTGGGTTGAAGCCCTAATTCTAGGGATTATTCAAGGGCTCACAGAGTTCCTCCCTGTCAGCAGTAGTGGTCACTTAGAAATAGGATCGGTTCTATTAGAGGTCTATAGTACAGACAACTTACTTTTTGCAGTTACTGTCCATTTAGCCACTGCCTTGGCAACAATCGCTGTTTTCAGGAATGATATATCAATCCTGCTAAAAGATATTTTTAAGTTTCAGTGGAATGAATCTACGGAGTTTGCCGCTAAGATTATCATTTCCATGGTCCCCGTTTTCATTGTGGCTATTTTTTTTAAGGATCAGATCGAAGAGCTGTTCGTAGGAAATTTACTGCTTGTAGGCTCTATGCTGTTGATCACCGGGGGATTACTATTGTTCGCTCACTTCAAAAATGATGGAAATAAGCCTGTTGGTTTTGTAGCTGCAATACTGATTGGATTGGCTCAGGCTTTCGCTGTTCTTCCTGGAATATCCAGGTCAGGTTCGACTATAGCAACCGCACTTATTTTAGGAGTGGAGCGATCAAAAGCTGCTCGTTTTTCATTTCTGATGGTTTTAATACCCATTATGGGTGCCAGCTTACTTGAGTTGCTGGACTATACGGAGAATCCGACAGGACATTCAATAGATACTTTGAGTCTCATTGTTGGGTTTGTTGCAGCATTTGTATCGGGATATATCGCATGCAGATGGATGATTAAAATAGTGAAAAGAGGCAAGCTGACATACTTTGCGATCTATTGCTTTATAGTTGGCCTCATTGCTATTATTGCTGCCTAAGAAAATGGAAAATCCCTACGAAGAAGGACGGTTGCTGCTTATCAACAAACCTGTTGACTGGACATCTTTTGATGTTGTAAAAAAATTAAGATACACCCTCAAAGTCAAGAAGATTGGTCATGCGGGTACACTAGATCCACTGGCTACTGGCCTTTTGATAATTGGTACAGGCAAGTTCACCAAGAAATTGAATGAACTGCAAGGTCTTGATAAAACCTACGAAGGGATTATTGAAATTGGTAAAACTACTCCCTCGTACGACCTGGAGACAGCGTTTGATTCTGAATCAGAATGGTCACATATCACTGGCGAAGATTTAGAAGAAGCAAGGAAAGCTTTTTTGGGAGACATCTCTCAGGTTCCACCGGCGCATTCAGCTGTAAAAGTTGGTGGAGAACGAGCATATAAGAAAGCTAGGAAAAATGAGGTCGTAAAACTTGAACCACGTTTACTAACTATTCACAATTTCGAAATAGACGCATCTAATTTGCCCGAAGTTAAGTTCAGTGTTTCCTGTTCGAAAGGCACGTACATCAGGAGTTTAGCCCATGATTTTGGACAAAAAATTGGTGTTGGCGGGTATTTAAAAAAACTTGTCCGAACCAGCGTAGGGGAATATCAGTTATCAGATGCGGTAAATTTAGATGAGTTTATTCTTCAACACAATGAAGGTAGTTGATCGCTTAGAAGATTTCGAAAAACCAGGTTTCGCCGTGGTGACCATTGGAACCTTTGATGGTGTGCATATTGGACATCAAACAATCTTAAAAAGGCTAGTTGAAGAAGCCAGAGCAAATAATGGTAAGAGCGTGCTGATCACCTTTTGGCCGCACCCAAGATTTATACTTAACAAGGATGCAGATAAACTTAAGCTTCTTACCACTTTTGATGAAAAAGTGGAGATGGTTAATGATTTGGGCGTTGACTACATTCTTAAAATTGCATTTACACCACAATTCTCTAATTTAAGCGCAGATGAATTCGTACGAAATGTGCTTGTGGAATATGTTGGAACAAAACAGCTTTTGATTGGATATGACCATCATTTTGGTAACAATAGAGAAGGAAACATAAAATTCCTTCAAGAGCATTCATCCAAATATGGTTTCAAGGTGAATGAAATTTCCAAGCAAGAGATTGATCACATAGGAATAAGTTCGACCGAAATTAGAAATGCACTAGAAAGCAGAGAGATTCATCTTGCAAACTCCCTTTTAGGTAGAAATTATTCCATTCAAGGAAAGATTATTGATGGAAATAAGAAGGGCAAGTCACTGGGGTTTCCCACCGCAAATATTCAAGTGCATGAGGCTTACAAACTTCTGCCAGCTGATGGTGCATATGCCATAAAAGCATTTCTCAAGGGAGAAGAATTTGATGGAATGCTTAATATTGGGTTTAAACCTACTGTCGATGGTAGAGAAAGAACAATAGAGGCACACTTGTTTAATTTTGATGAGAACATTTACGGAATGGAAATGAAAGTAGAATTTGTGAAAGCTCTTCGAAAGGAAATGAAGTTCTCCAGTATTGAGGCATTGAAGGAGCAATTGAATAAAGACAAAGAATTAGCGTTAAGTTTTTTGAAATGAAATTCAATGTTTTATCCATATTGATTTTATTCTTAGGAATGTGCCATGTGCTTTCTTCGTGTAAGAAAACCGAAGAGTTAATAGATTTTACAGAGGAGGATGAAATAGCATTGGGTGAGAAATTGGCAGAAGCAATTGCAGCAGATGAGGGTTTTAGCATTCTTCCAACCGAAGGAAATAGCATACCATATGGCTATGTCAATTCCCGCATTTTGGAAATTACCTCTGCATCACAGATCTCCAAAGGAGATGAATTTATTTGGCGCATTTATCTATTGGATGACCCAGAGCGACAAGCCTTTGCTTTACCAGGTGGGCATATTTATGTTACCACAGGTATGATTTTCTTTTTGGATAACGAGGATCAGTTTTCAGGATTGCTAGCGCATTTGATAGCCCATATTGATCAATCCCACATTACTCAGGCACTATTCTTTAAATATGGTGTGAACAGATTGAAAAATCTGTCAACCTCTGGAGGTGTCACAGAACTAAAGAGTATTATCGACGATTTAGATCTGTCAGATAGTTTTTTACCTTTCTCCAGAGGAAATGAGCTTGAAGCGGATACTTTAGCCATTTCAATGCTAAGCGAGACGGAGCAGTCATGTGAGTCTGTTAAGCTCTTTTTTGAAAAAACCTTGAATGTGCAGGCCAACAATCAAGCAGCTTTGATTGCAGCACATCTATTACAAGAATCGCGACTGGAAGATATCAGTACTTTCGCCTCTTCCGTAGGCTGTGATGTTACAGTCGATGATCAGTCAGGCTCGAGATTCCGGTCGTTCCGAAACGCATTACCATAGTTTATCAAGGAATAGAAATCACTTTTCAAAACAGTAATTAGAACCAAATGAAAAAATCAGAAATCAAATTCGTGGTAGAATTAGATGACGAAAACATTCCCGAAAGAATTATGTGGGATGCAGACGAAAAAGAACAAAAAGGACCCTCCGAAACTAAATCCATTAGTCTATCTCTTTGGGATCATGATAATAAAAATACCATGCGCATCGACCTATGGTCCAAAGACATGCCAGTGGACCAAATGAAGCATTTCTATATTGATTGTCTAGGTGGATTAGCTCAGAGTGTTTTGAATGCCACTGGCGATGAATACATGAATCAAGAAATATCTCAGCTATGCGATAAGCTTGTAGAACATGTAAAAAATGAAGGATGATGAGATATTTTCATTTTAATAGAATCCTCTCTATTTCATGAAAAATCATTAATATTATGCATGCATAATATTTTCTTTTGAAAAATTTGCATAAACCTGCCTCAATAAGTTCGTTGCAAATGCGTATTTGTAGGCTTTTTTAAGTATTATTAGTATCAAAATTTTAATTCACAAAACATCAACCTTATGATTAGGAATTTGACAAAGATGATTTTTGGGTTGGCTTTGACTGTCCTGTCTGTCACTGCTTATGCCCAAACCACGATAAGTGGAAATGTCACAGATAGCGAAGGAGAGCCACTGATTGGCGTAAACGTTCTAGTAGAAGGTACCGTTTTAGGTACAATCACAGATATTAACGGGGACTTTAGCCTTGCTGTGCAAGCATCGCCTCCAATTAACATAGTTATCTCATATGTAGGATACGAAAGGCAGCAACTTGAGGTCAATTCAGATATGTCAGGTATCAAAATTGTTTTGGAAGAGTCAACAATGCTGGGTCAGGAGGTAGTTGTTTCGGCGTCTAGGGTAGAAGAAGGGATACTCGAATCACCTGTATCAATTGAAAAAATGAATATACGAGATATTCAAAACACTTCATCAGACGATTATTATAAGTCAATAGCCAATCTGAAAGGTGTTGATATGACAACAAGTAGTGTGAATTTCCAAATCATCAATGCAAGAGGTTTCAACTCTACTGGAAATACACGTTTCGTCCAATTAATAGATGGTATGGATACTCAGGCTCCTGCACTGAATTTCCCAATTGGTAACTTAAATGGACCGTCCGCCATCGATGTGGAAAGTGTAGAACTTATACCTGGTGCAGCTTCTGCACTTTATGGACCCAACGCTTTCAATGGTATTTTATTAATCAATAGTAAAAGTCCATTTGACTACCAGGGATTGAGTGCGTATGCCAAAGTAGGTGTAAATCATATTGCTGATTCAGAATTGAACACCGAAGGTCAAGAAATAGGACCTGGTAGTGCTCAGATGATGAATGAGTTTTCAGTTAGATATGCAAAGGCATACAATAATAAGTTTGCTTTTAAGATCAATGCTTCTTACAGCAGAGCTGAAGATTGGTATGGTACAGATTTAAGAGATAAAAGTTCGGCGATTCAGCCAGCAGGATTGAGTCATAATCCAGGATCTAACTTAGTACACGGATACGGCGATGAAGTTTCAGCTGCCATGAGCTTAGTAAAAATTAGTGCCGCATCTAGTTTTGAAGGAACTGCACTAGAGCCATTTTTGAATTACTTCCCTACAGAAGTTGTTTCTAGAACACCATATGAAGAAAGATTCCTAGTTGATTATGGAGCAAAAAACATAAAGTTCAACACAGGTCTTCACTACCGTTTGAATGATAATCTAGAGATTTCATATACCTTGAACTACGGAGCTGGTACAACAGTATACACAGGAGCTCAGCGCTATTCTTTGAAGAACTTCAATATTCAATCCCACAAGCTTGAGTTGAAAGCAGACAATTTTTTCGTCAGAGGATATACAACGATTGAAAATTCAGGAGATTCGTACATTGCTGATTTGTCAGGGGTATTAATTAATAGAGCATGGAAAGGAGATTCACAGTGGTTTGGAGAATATGCTCAGGGATATCTGACCTCTTTGGCAACATTCGCAGGTGCTGGTCAGTTTGATTTCACAAATGGACCCACAGCTGCACAGCGGGATGCCGCTCATTTAAATGGCCGTGCTACTGCTGACGTTGGTAGATTAATTCCAGGTACTCCCGAATTTGAAGCGGCTCTGCAGGAGTCAACTCAATCCGTAATTCCAGGAGGATCCAAATTCAATGACAAATCCAAATTCTATCACTTTGAAGGGATGTACGACCTGAAAAATCAGATTGACTTCATGGATCTTCAGGTAGGAGCAAGCTATAAACTGTACGATCTAGGATCCAATGGTACCATTTTCGCAGATTCAGTAGGGAACGATATCACAATACAGGAGTTTGGCGGCTTTGCTCAGGCTTCCAAAAGATTGCTTGATGATAAATTGAAGTTAACAGGTTCTGTACGATACGATAAAAATGAAAACTTTGATGGTCAATATAATCCACGTATTTCGGGGGTATATAAAGTAGCTAATGATCATAACATCAGGGCTTCTTTCCAAACAGGTTTTAGAAATCCGACAACTCAAGGACAACACATTGATTTAAATGTTGTGACTGCCAGACTTTTAGGAGGTTTGCCAAGATATGCAGAAGCATACAACATTTATGAAAATGCGTATACCGCACAATCGGTACAGGAATTCATTGGCCTAGTAGCAAGTGATCCTGATCCGGCGCTGGCCTTAGCAAACCCTGCATATTTGGATGTATTGGTTGCTGCAACTGAGCTTGAACCAGTTAAGCCAGAGCAGGTTAAGTCAATAGAGATTGGTTATAAAGGTTTAATAGGTAATAAGTTGTTCGTTGATATGGCTTACTATAGAAACATTTATTCCGACTTCATTGCTCAGGTTCAAATAAGAAAAGCAGCAGGTACTTTGGATCTAGATGCGACAGTTCCTACTGAGCAAAATCTAAGAAACGCTCAAGGGCTATTAACGCCAACTTCAGAGCCTGAAAATACATTCCAGACTTATACCAATGTAAATAGAGAGGTCAGTGCACAAGGATTCGTGTTTGGTCTAGAGTATATTTTGGGTAATGGATACCGTTTAGGTGCCAATTACAATTGGAATAAATTGAATGAAGAGTTAGGTTCAGGGTTTTTGAATGAATTCAATACTCCTGAAAATAAAGTGAACTTCACTATCGCAAATAGCAAACTGACAGATAAGTTAGGATTCAATGTTGCGTATAGATGGCAGCAAGACTTTAGATGGGAATCATCTTTTGGTCAGGGTGACATGCCTTCAGTTTCAACAGTAGACGCTCAGGTTAGCTATAAATTGTCAGATTTGAAGTCTATTTTGAAAGTAGGTGGTACCAACATACTTAACCAAGATTATACGCTTAGTTATGGAGGACCTTCTCTAGGTTCAATATTTTATGTTTCTATCACATTCGATGAATTTTTAAACTAAGAATTATCATGAAGTTTTATATAAAGAACATTTCACTAGCCCTAGTAACTGTAATAGCAGTTTCATGTACGCATGAATTTCCGCCTGTTGACGAACCAGATGCAGGATCAGCCGATTTTACTAAAATGGTATCAGTGGGTAATTCATTAACGTCTGGATTTTTAGATAATGCCTTATACCAATCTGGTCAGGATGCTTCATTCCCAGCTATAATAGCGCTTCAAATGGAGGCAGTAGGCGGTGGACAATTCAACGCGCCAGATGTTGGATTGGAAATTCCTGATGGTAGATTAGTTCTCGCACAGAATGTATCCGCCAATCCAAATGCAAGTCCTGTACCAACTCCGGCTGGTACCGCTGGCTTACCAGCTCCTTTTAATGCAACTCAGGGAAATCCGACTGCATATACGGGCGATAAATCTGCACTAAATAATTTCGGTGTGCCAGGAATGAGTCTTGGAATGTCTTTGGCCACTATTGCCAGTTATCCCCCAGGAACTGAAGGAACTGCGGCACTCTTTGGTCGTTTTGCTGCAGACCCGGCAACATCTACTCAAATAGGTGATGCTGCGGCAGCTTTGGCTGATGGCGGCACTTTCTTCACCTTTTGGCTAGGTAATATTGATGTGTTAGGGTATGCAACCGGTGGAGCTTCAAATCCAGCACTATTAACGAGCGATGGTGACTTTAATACTTTCTTAGGTTTAGCTCTTGGGGCGCTAACCACCGCAAACAGCAATGCTAAAGGAGCGGTTGCTAACATCCCCAATGTTCCGGATGTTGCATATTTCACTACCATTTCATGGAATCCAGTTCCATTGGATCAGGCAAGTGCAGATGCCCTTAATGCTAACTATGCAGCTTACAATGCGGGTATTAGCGCATCTCCGCTATCAGCTGAAGAAAAAGCGTTGAGAACGATAAATTTTGTTGTAGGAAATAATGGATTTGTTATAGAGGATGATCTTCTGACTGACTTAACGGCTGGTGGTCTGCCAAACTACAGACAAACACAGTTAGGTGATTTAGTGATACTTCCAGCGGCAGCTCAATTGCCGACAGGTCTAGGTACTTTGGCAGGTCCTGCCGCGGATCAGTGGGTATTGACAGGAGTTACTTATCCAAACGGAAGCGTCTCCGAAGTTGCAGAGGTTGCAAACTCAATTGCTGCATTTAATGGCCATATTAAAACGGCTGTCGATGCAAATCCAAATTTGGTTTTGGTGGACGTTAACGCAGAGTTTGCATCGCTAGCTGCAAACGGTGTTTCTATCAACGGTTCCGGAATGAATGCTACTCTTCAGCCACCTTTTGGAGGCTTTTCCCTGGATGGAGTGCACCCGAACAAAAGAGGATACGCATACATTGCCAACCTTTTCATTTCAGCAATAAATGCGGAGTTTGGATCACAAATTCCATTGTGCAATCCGAACGATTATGCAGGCAATAACTTGCCAATTCCCTATTAAGAACATTTAGGATTAATTCATTCTTAAAGTTTTAAGGTAGAATTAGAAAATAAAAAACCTCGCATCAAGCGAGGTTTTTTATTTAATAGTATTTTTAACGCATGTCTCACCCCGATTTTAAATTTTTACCTCAACTAAGAAAGAATCTCTTTGTGATAGTGTTTGGCACAGACACCAGAGCAGGGAAACTTTTTGATATTGTTCTTCTTTGGGCAATTGTGCTGAGCGTGCTAAGTGTAATGCTTGAAAGTGTACGCGAGATAAGGGAGGCGTATGCAGATCTTTTTTTTATTTCAGAATGGTTTTTCACAATCCTCTTCACCATTGAATATTCCCTTCGGATTTTTATTACAGCAGAACCTAAGAAGTACGCTTTTAGCTTCTTCGGCATCATAGATCTTTTAGCCACCCTACCAACCTATCTAACACTATTTGTTGCAGGGGGAAGCTACCTGATCGTTATTCGATCCATACGATTGCTACGAATATTTCGAATTCTCAAATTAGGAAGATATCTAAGGGAAGCTTCTGTTTTGTCTAATGCGTTGGCGGCAAGCAGACACAAAATCTTGGTGTTTCTTGGTGCTGTATTTACGCTTGCCATGATCATGGGAACACTCATGTATATGATAGAAGGAGGTGAGAGTGGGTTCACAAGCATTCCTAGAAGTATTTATTGGGCGATTGTGACAATTACTACTGTGGGATATGGAGATATTGCACCACAAACTATTTTAGGCCAGGCAGTGGCGTCAATGCTGATGCTGATGGGCTATGCCATTATTGCTGTACCCACTGGAATTGTAACGACAGAGATAGCTCAGGCAGAGAAAAATCGAAAGAAAAAGGAATCTGCAGCAAAAAGAGAATGCATTGCATGCGGTAAAATAGGACATGCGAAAGATGCAATCTTCTGCAAGAATTGCGCTGCGAAGCTTTAAGCGGAAGACTTTCCTCTAAATGTTCGAATCACAAGCCACACAATCACTATGATAAATACTGTCATCAGGAGAATATTTACCGCATCAGTAACAGTGAGAGATGCCATCCATTCAGAGAAATTCGTCGATTCTGTTTCTTGCATTCTTTTTTTGGCATAAATATAGCACGGTAAATGATATCTAAGTATTTGTTTTTGTAACTTACTTATTTAGAATTGTATTAATCTATGAAATTACTCGTAATAACTCTTGTTTTATCACTTTTCCAGAACTCGCTAACAGTTGTGAAAAACAACGGAGATCAGTTGAGTTTGAGCAGTGTAAAAATTTATCAAAATGAGACTAACAGCTCGCCTAATGAACTCAGCTATACTTATAGAGGAGAAAGCTACAACGTTTTATTTAGAGATATTAAGCGAATCAGTTTTAAGGAAACGCTGAAGAAAAAAAAGGGAGTGACAACCTATCGGGTTGTACTGGTAAAGTCTGACAATAATAAATTGGAAGTTGAAATTGATTTGGTAAAACTCGAGGGAATGAATACTTCCGGCAAGAGCGAATCAATGAATTTTAGTTCCATCGATAAGATTTCGTTTTAATCCAGTTGATTCTATATTTGCGCTCAGAAAATGCACTCGTAGTTCAACTGGATAGAATACCAGATTTCGGCTCTGGGGGTTGAGGGTTCGAATCCTTCCGAGTGCACATTTAGCACCTACTTATTTTTAGTAGGTGCTTTTTTATTTACGTTCCTTTATGAGATGAAAACAGGAAGGATGAGAATCTTCGAGATGAAGCGAAGCGAAATTCACGAGGGGTTTGGCGCATGGCTGTGGGTATGAGTAATCCTTCCGAGTGCACATTTAGTATCTTCATTTGTAGTAGACCGTGACCCCATAAAACTAAAAAGGTCCTCTCATGCTGAGAGGACCTTTTTAGTGGTGATTGCGGTAGTTATCTTTTTTTATTAGCTCAACATGACAAGCAAAACAATCACCGTTAATATGGAAAGGAAAAATCTTACGTAACTCATAATTGATATCATTTTGTTGTCGCTAGTAAGGCCAGTACTGACTTAGATACCCCCAACTATTTCTTTGAATAGGTCAATTATTTCGATAAAGAGAATGTGTATGTTCTATTGCCTTCTTTAAAATCGGAGGTGATTTTGTGATAATCACTTCTGGTTTCATCTATATACCATACTTGAAGGCTATCATCTATTTCAATGAACAATCTATCTTCTTCATTATCCAAATACCATTGACCGATAACACCGGGAAGATCTTCAGGATTGCATTTGGTAGCTCCTTCATTGATCTCGTACGTGCCATTAGGATAATAAGTAATGAAGTTATCTGTAACGCAAGATTTGGGTAGTAGCGTGCCTAGCTCAATTTCTATTTGCTGAATTTGCCAGGTCTTGCCAAACTTATCCTGACCTGAAAAAAGATCGGACCTACTCAATGGGCGTGGGCTGCTATCGGCGCAGCTGATGACAATAAAAGAGAGAAGGATTAAACGTAAAAAAGCCATAGTTGTGTGATTTACAACTATGGAAAGTTTTTATGAATTGACCCCTAAGAGGAAAGGTCGGTTTCAGCTTAGGAAAGTACCTCTTTTACTTTATCTGCAGCATCTTTCAATACGATTGCAGAGGTTACTTTCAATCCTGAATCTTCTATGATTTTCGCACCCTCCTCAGCATTTGTTCCTTGCAGTCTTACGATGATAGGCACAGTGATATCTCCAATATTTTTGTATGCTTCAACTACTCCATTGGCTACCCTGTCGCATCGAACAATCCCGCCAAATATGTTAATAAGTATGGCTTTAACATTTGGATCTTTTAAAATGATTCTGAAGCCGGCCTCAACAGTCTGAGCATTAGCCCCACCACCTACGTCAAGAAAGTTGGCAGGTTCGCCACCTGAGAGCTTTATGATGTCCATGGTAGCCATAGCTAGACCAGCACCATTTACCATACAACCAACATTTCCATCAAGCTTCACGTAATTCAATCCAGATTTCCCAGCTTCCACTTCTAGTGGATCTTCTTCGGAAAGGTCTCTTAATTCAGCAATGTCTTTATGTCTGTAAAGTGCATTGTCATCAATGTTCACTTTTGCATCAACGGCAAGAATTTTATTATCTGAAGTTTTCAAAACTGGGTTGATCTCGAACTGAGAAGCATCAGTCCCTTCGTAAGCTTTGTACAGAGAAAAGATAAACTTAACCATTCCTTTAAAAGCATCGCCTTCCAGACCTAATGCAAAAGCCACTTTTCTTGCCTGAAATCCCTGAAGACCAACCGCAGGATCGATCCACTCTTTCACAATTTTATCGGGAGTCTCCTCAGCCACGGTTTCTATGTCCATCCCGCCTTCAGTAGAGGCCATGATCACATTTTTACCAGTACCACGATCCAATAAGATTGATAGATAATACTCCTTCGGATCAGATTCACCAGGGTAATAAACATCTTGTGCGATGAGCACTTTATTCACTTTCTTTCCTTCAGCACCAGTTTGGTGAGTTACCAAAGTACCCCCTAGGATATCTTTTGATTTAGGAGCTACTTCATCCAGGCTTTTTGCAAGTACTACACCATTTGAGCCAGTCTCGTTCACCTTTCCTTTTCCTCTGCCGCCCGCGTGTATTTGAGCTTTTATTACATACCATTCTGTACCTGTTTCTCTGTTCAATTCTTTAGCGGCTTCCACTGCTTTATCAGGTGTGTCTGCAACAACACCCTCTTGGATGGTTACTCCATATGACTTGAGAATTTCTTTGGCTTGGTATTCGTGAATATTCATGGGAAATAAATTTTCTGCGAAGCTAAATCATCGCAGACGTATAACCAAGATTGAAGGCCATTGAGTTAGTTCAATTGAAGTAGATAAGCATATCTTTGCCGGCATGCTTAAGGCGGAAAATATTCATAAATCGTATAACGGATTAAATGTTTTAAAAGGAATCGACCTTTCCATTGATAAGGAAGAAGTGGTAAGTATCGTTGGTACATCGGGGGCTGGAAAAAGTACGCTTCTACATATTTTGGGTACACTGGATGTTCCGGATGAAGGAAAAGTCTTGTTTGATGACGTTGAAGTGTCGTCTTTGAATCAAAAGAAAATGGCACTTTTTAGGAATGAGCGGATAGGATTCATATTTCAATTTCATAATTTATTCCCAGAGTTTACCGCCATAGAAAATGTTTGCATACCTGCGCTAATCAGAGGGGATAGCGATGCGGATAAAAGAGCAAGACATCTCTTGGAGATTTTAGGTCTTTCTGGAAGAGAAGAGCATAAACCTTCTGAACTATCAGGTGGAGAACAGCAACGTGTATCTGTTGCGCGTGCCTTGATTAATGAGCCGTCTGTTGTGTTTGCGGATGAGCCAAGCGGAAATCTAGACTCACAAAGTGCTGATGATTTACATCAACTATTTTTTGATCTAAGAAACAAAATTGGCCAAACTTTTGTCATAGTGACTCATAATATGGAACTCGCTGGGATGGCAGATAGAAAACTCGAAATAAAAGATGGAATCATAACTACTTGAACATTTGAGTCAGGGAGTTAGATACATGCTTTTTGCTTCATTCACCTTCACCATTATGAAGGTGTGTGTTAAACTTGTTCCTCATATCCCGGCAATTGAAATTATCCTCTTTCGCTCGGTCATATCAATGGCGATAAGCCTTTTCTTCTTGACCAGGCAGCGTGTTTCGATTTGGGGAAATAATAAGCTTGTATTAGTTGGTAGAGGGGTTGCAGGTGCAATTGCTTTGGTAATTTACTTTAGTCTCCTGCAACAAATTCCTTTAGCTACGGCATCTACTCTACAATATTTAGCACCAATATTTACTGCCGTTCTTGGGATATTTTTAGTGGGAGAGAAGGTTAAGCATATCCAATGGTTATTTTTTGCCATGAGTTTTGCCGGAATAATGGTGATACAAGGATTTGACTCCCGAATCTCACTTGTCCATGTTGTGATGGGTATTGCTGCGTCGTTATTTATGGGGCTGGCATACAATTTTATCAGGAAGCTGAAGACGAGCGAGCATCCGCTTGTAATCATATTCTATTTCCCCTTGATTATGCTACCAATCTCAGGTATCTGGGCTTCTTTTGTTTGGGTTCAGCCGGAAGGTATCGACTGGCTGATATTGATATTGGTAGGAATTACTACTCAGATCGCTCAATTTTTGATGACCAAGGCCTATCAGAAAGAGGAATTGAGTAAGGTTTCCATTCTTACCTATGTTGGTATTATCTATTCATTGGCCTTTGGCTTTTTCATCTTTGATGAGACCTACAATCTGGTGACCTATGGGGGAATGGCTTTAGTTTTATCAGGTGTTGTTTTGAATGTTGTCTGGAAGCGAACCTAATCTTGATTTTAATCTGAGCTTCGTATTTATTTGCACTGATAACTAACATAGAAAATCATGGGAAGAGCGTTTGAATATAGGCGTGCTGCTAAAGAGAAAAGATGGGATAAGATGAGTAAGGTCTTTCCTAAACTCGCCAAAGCGATAACTGTGGCAGTAAAGGAGAGTGGACCTGATCCTGAGATGAATGCTAAGCTTAGAACGGCTATTCAGAATGCCAAGGCAGAAAATATGCCTAAGGACAATATTGACAATGCCATAAAGAGAGCTGCGGGAAAAGATAGTGAAGATATCAGTGAGGTAACTTATGAAGGCAAAGGGCCACATGGTGTTCTTGTCTTCGTTGAATGTGCCACGGATAATACAACGCGGACTGTTGCGAATGTGAAGTCGTACTTCAATAAAGCAGGTGGGGGTTTTGCTCCTTCTGGGTCTCTGGAATTCATGTTTTCTAGAAAATCTGTTTTCGAGTTCGAAAAAACAGAAGAAACGGATATTGAAGAATTGGAATTATCATTAATAGATGGCGGGCTTGAAGAAATAGAAGAGAATGATGGGATGATCTATGCATATGCGGACTATACGAATTTCGGAGATATGTCTAAGATTCTCGAAGAATTAAATATTGAAATCAAAAAAGCCAACCTTAAACGAATACCCACAAGTCCGGTAGAATTTACGGATGAGCAACTTGAAGAGATTGAGAAGATGCTGGACAAGATTGAAGATGATGATGATGTGCAGGCGGTTTATACAAACATCGCTTAGCTGTTAGGGTCTTACGAGAAACAAAAAAAGGGAGCATTGGCTCCCTTTTTTGTTTTCAATACGAAATTGGATTACGCAATCTTGCTGATTAAATCAGCTGCTCTTGCAGAGTATCCCGCTTCATTATCATACCAACCTACAACTTTCACCAGGTTACCTTGGCATGAAGTAAGTTTTGAGTCAAAGATGTTTGAGTGCGGATTGCCCACAATATCTATGGATACGATTGGATCTTCTGTGTACTCAAGAATCCCTTTCATCGGACCTTCTGCTGCGGCTTTCATTGCAGCGTTTACTTCTTCAGCAGTTACATCTCTACTTACCACACATGTTAAGTCTGTCAATGAACCAGTAGGAGTAGGAACTCGCATAGCAATGCCGTCTAATTTCCCATTCAAGTGAGGAAGCACCAATCCTACAGCTTTTGCAGCTCCAGTTGAGGTTGGGATAATAGAGACTGCAGCAGCTCTGGCTCTTCTCAAATCTTTGTGAGGAGCATCTTGGATTCGCTGATCTGATGTATAAGCATGAACAGTCGTTATATAACCTTTTTCAATGCCGAAGTTATCGTCCAGTACCTTGGCCATGGGGGCCAAGCAGTTGGTAGTACATGAAGCATTTGAAAGAATGGTTTCATTGCCAGTCATGGTATCTTCATTGACACCTAAAACAACTGTAGGGATGTTCCCTTTTGCTGGCGCAGAAATCACAACTTTTTTAGCACCAGCCTCCAGGTGTCCACCGGCTCCTGCTTCGTCAACAAAGAAACCAGTCGACTCAAGGACAATCTCAACTCCAAGTTTCGTCCAAGGAAGATTTTTAGGATCACGCTCAGCAGTTACTGGAATAGACTTGCCATTCACAATGATGTTGTTATCATCAGCTTCGACAGTTCCAGGAAACCTGCCATGGTTAGAATCATATTTTAATAGATGAGCAAGTGTGTGCGTATCTGTGAGATCGTTGATCGCCACTACTTCTACATTTTTCTTTTCGAGGAGCGCTCGGAAACTTAGTCTTCCAATTCGTCCAAATCCGTTAATACCAATTTTCGTTGACATGAGATCTTGCTTTGATTTTTGAGGTGCAAAAGTAAAACCACTTTTCGAGCTAATCAATTTTATTCGCAAAGAGACCGCTAGTGTAGTGAGGATAGCCTTTAATGTTAAAAAACTTTTATGTGGTGTTTTCTTTGGTTATATAGCGGGTTAAAATAAATTCTTACCACAATATGAAAAATATTAAAAGTATAGCTACCATCATGTTTGTCTTGGTGGTACTTGTTTCAGCTTGTACCTCAGGTGGGGGTGAAAGTAGTGATAAACTATCCCTGGACTATGAGAAATTCACTTTAGACAATGGACTAGATGTTGTTCTTCATCAAGATGATTCTGACCCAATCGTGGCAGTATCTATTTTAGTTCATGTTGGCTCTAATAGAGAGAAGCCAGGAAGAACAGGATTTGCTCATTACTTTGAGCACATGCTTTTCCAACGATCTGAAAATGTGCCTGATGGCGGATTCTTCAAAAACATCAATGAATGGGGAGGGACTTTCAATGGAGGTACCTGGACCGATGGAACGATCTACTTTGAAGTGGTTCCAAAGGATGCACTTGAGAAAGTACTTTGGATGGAATCTGACAGAATGGGATTCTTTATCAATGCTGTTTCCTTGGCAAGCCTTGAAGGTGAGAAGCCTGTAGTTCAGAACGAGAAAAGACAAAGAGTTGACAATCAACCTTATGGTCATACACAAAGTGTAATATTAAAAGCACTTTATCCGGAAGGTCACCCATATAACTGGACAGTTATCGGTGAGCTAGAAGATCTTCAAAATGCTACATTGGATGATGTAAAGGAATTCTACGAGCAATGGTATGGCCCAAACAATGCCACTTTGGTTATTGCTGGTGATATAGACAAAGAGGGAGTTAAAGCAATGGTAGATAAGTACTTTGGTGAAATTCCTTCACGGGGAATTGACACACCAATGGATCCTCAACCAGTAACTTTAGATGAAACGAAGATCTTTTATTATGAAGACAACTTCGCTCAGCTTCCTGAGCTTAGAATGACTTTTCCTACCGTTGAGCAGTACCATCCTGACCAGTGGGCTTTAGACGCATTGGGACAAATTTTGTCTGATGGTAAAAGAGCAGCGCTCTATAAATCTATCGTTGAGGAGTCTAAATTGGCACCTGGCGTTTCTTCATTTAACAGTTCCAATGAATTAGCAGGAACCTTTACGATTCGTGTGAGAGCAAACGGAGGAACTGATCTGGATTCTGTAAGAGCAGTAGTTAATCAAAGTTTGGCAGCTTTCGATGCAGAAGGATTTGATATCAAAGACTTGGACAGAATTAAAGCCGGTCTTGAGACCAATTTCTACAATGGAATCAGCAGTGTTTTCGGGAAGTCTTTTCAGTTGGCATCATACAATGAGTATGCGGGTGATCCAGGCTTTATCGAACAGGACATAGCAAATATCAAAGCTGTCACTCAGGAAGATGTCATGCGAGTGTTCAGAAAGTATATTCTCAACAAGCATATGATTGTTACCAATTTTGTTCCTAAAGGTGCCGCGGACCTAGCGATGGAAGGAGCTGTAATGGCCGATATTAAAGAAGAGGGCATCAATGAATTCGGACAGAGTGAAGTGATTGAAGAAGAAGGAGATTTTACCATTGTTAAAACCGAGTCTTCATTTGATAGATCTCAAGAGCCAGATTTCGGGGAAGCACCACTTGTCATTCCTCCAACCATTTGGACGGATGAAACTTCGAATGGAATAAGTATATATGGCGTAGAGGCTGATGAGCTTCCACTTGTAAACTTTTCTATGCGAATTATGGGAGGGCATTACCTGGATAATCCTGATAAGATAGGAGTTGCCAACTTGATGACTGACATCATGATGGAGGGTACAGCCAATAAGACCCCTGAAGAACTAGAGGATGCCATTGGACAGCTTGGAGCAAACCTGAATATGTTCACAGCAAATGAATACATCCAGGTTTCAGGAAACTGTCTCTCCAGAAATTTCGAGGCGACAATGGAGTTGGTTCAGGAGATTTTACTTGAGCCAAGATGGGATGAGAAAGAATTTGAACGAATTGTCAATCAGACAATTCAGAGCATCAAGCAGAGAGAAACCAATCCTAACTCCATTGCTACCGTTGTTATGAACAAGAAACTCTATGGTGACGATCATATCATGAGTCATCCAGCAATTGGGTATGAAGATCATGTGCAGAGCATTACAATAGATGACCTGAAGGCTTTCTATGCTGAGAACTTTGCTCCGAACGTAACTAATTTCCACGTTGCTGGAAATGTTTCGCAATCACGCGCTATTAAGGCTCTGGGAAGATTGACAAAGGAGTGGAGCCAGAAAGAGGTGGCTATGCCTACCTACGAAGTACCAGCCGTACCTTCTGATCCGCAGGTCTATTTTGTGGATGTTCCTAATGCAAAACAATCTGTCATTCGAATTGCAAGACTTACTGTGGATGCAGATGATCCTGCTTACAACGAGATTATGGTTGCTAACGATAGATTAGGAGATGGTTCTTCAGGGCGACTTTTCCAGATTCTAAGGGAAGAAAAGCAGTTTACTTATGGAGCTTATTCTTTTCCTGGTAGAAGCGTAATGGCGCCAGGAACATTTACAGCTTTCTCTAGTGTAAAGTCTTCCACTACGAAGGATGCCCTAGATACCTTCAAAGAAGTGATTGGCAGTTATGCAGATACGTATACTGATGAAGACCTGCAGAAAACGCAGACAGCCATGATTAAGGAGAATGCGAGAAACTTCGAGACGCTATTTAATCTGCTCGGTATTCTTCAAAACATCAGTACCTATGATTTACCTCAAGACTACATTGATCAGGAACAAAAAATAGTTACTGCAGCTACAATAGAAAGTATTCAAGCTACCGCAAATGAATATTTTGATCTTAGCAATTACATCTTTGTGATTGTTGGAGATAGGGCTACACAGTATGATCAACTGCGAGTTGATGGACCTGGTGATCCTGTTTTGGTAGATAAATATGGTAAGGATGTGGGGGTGATGTAAATCACTTCAACACCAAGACAAAAAAAAGCGAAGAAAATCTTCGCTTTTTTTTATCCTCTTCTTTGCAAAACTGAAGTGAGATTCTATATTTGCAGACCCAAAACAACATGGTCCGTTCGTCTAGGGGTTAGGACGCCAGGTTTTCATCCTGGTAACAGGGGTTCGATTCCCCTACGGACTACTTAACTAGCCTGTAAGTCATTGATTTACAGGCTTTTTTGTTTTTACACTGTCGTTATTACTGTCGCTATTTGAAAGAACTGTTCATCTTGTTGAACCAATTAGTATTTTTAGAAAATTGATTTTAAGCATACTACGATGGAAATAACTTTACCTACAGTTGATGAAATTAGGGCTGTCCTCAAAGAAGAGTTGGAACAACTTAGATATACTGATGAAAGATTGATGACTCGAGAGGAAGCTGCTGAGTTCTTAAGTATCTCATTACCTACATTAAACGATTGGACAAAGTCGGGAAAGATCAAATGTCATCGTATTCCAGATACAGGTCGAGTTTATTACCTAAGATCAGAACTACTTGATGCAGTTGTAGAATGTAAAGTCTCTTAAAACGAGAGTTTCTAGAAATGGTTTCTGTGTGCTACAACTTCAATGAATTCTAGCTCTACATTGTGCAACAATTTTCAATGTGCTATATCGTTTGTTATGATCTTAAGTGACAGTTCTTAAAGAGTCTTTTCTATAGGAATAGCGAGTCTGACTAAAACCCTTATGAACTTAAAACCGTGAACCGTATTATGAAGAAAGTAATTACCTCAGTTCTCTTTTTAGTAATTGCTCACCAGCTTTTGGCTCAAGAATCTCCAGAACCTCGTGACCATCATGCAATGACGTTCGACAATGCCAGAAAGCGAATCGTTATGTTCGGAGGAAATGGTTCTGGTGAATCCAAATACTTCTCTGATCTATGGGAATTGGATAATACATCATGGCGGAAAGTGAATGAGTCCGAAATGACTGAACGTAGCAGTCATGCTATCGTGTTTATTCCTAACATAAATAAAAATTTGCTGATAGGCGGAATATCAAAATCTGGAGAATATCTTATTGATATGGGCTTCTGGGACGGAAAGAGCTGGACACCCGTTGCAGAGGGCCCTTCTCCGAGATATTCACCAGCAATTGCTTATGATGAGTTTAGGGAAACTTTGGTTTTATTTTCAGGAGCAGGGCGAGGTGAAGATGAAATGTGGGAATGGAAAGACGGTGTATGGACACAAATTTCTTTAAATCAAGAAAACCGACCCTTGGCAAGAACACGTTCACAGATGGTCTATGATTATGTCAGGAAGACTGTAATTCTTTTTGGAGGATATGCAGAAGGAAAATCTGTGGACGATATGTGGGAGTGGAATGGGAAAGAATGGACTAGACTGCAGGTGAATGTGCCCCCGGCCAGAAACAATCATCTTATGGTCTCAGATAAACATCGCAAACATGTGGTTTTATTTGGTGGCAAGAATAGGCAAGAGGGAATTCTATTTGGAGATACATGGGAGTGGAATGGTGAGGCATGGAGTAGATTATCAAAGTCCGGGCCTGAAGCACGTGACATGACATCTGGGGCGTTTGATGAAAATGGACGCAGGATTGTTTTGTTTGGAGGAAGAAATGAAGATCGAAAAAAGTTAGGCGATTTATGGTCTTGGGATGGGAGGAGATGGTCTCAGCTAAAATAACTGAACATAACGCCCAGATATGGCGCTGTGGCCTCCGAGCTTTATTTTTTATGATAAAAGTAGCTTATCTGCCGGTGCATTCAAAGTATCAGAGAGGCACTGCGTCATGCAATAAAAACTCCCAAGAGATGCTGGTGCTAGAAAGCACATCAGTTTCTTGGCGGTAGATAAGCGGGATGTTGAGCAAGTACCTTGCAGATAGCTAAGTAAGGCCATGCGCCATCATCGTTTGTTACATGCTTTATTGGTCAGCAAATTGATATGTCATCCTGCTTCTTTGTTCACCATATTCGTTCTCGTAGTATTCTCGCTTTTCATCTGGTTCAGGAGTTAGTTTACGAGGTAACCAGATAGCAAGAAATGCTGCCGGTAAAAGAAGGGCGAAGAATATAGAAATTCTAATTATTCCGTCAATTGATAAGCCATACATTTGGATGAAATCATCGAAGGCTAGTGAATGAAGCAAAGTCTCATCAAAGGGTTTTGATTCGTGAGGCCCATAAAACGAGGGTTATTTGATATTTAAAATAATCGGTTGAGACTTTTGTAGCTTTTTCTATAGAAATATTTGACAATCAACCCAAATGCACAATGGATTTTTGAATCGCGATATTGTTGGGGACGTAGATGTCATTTCCGTCATCCTTCTTTAGCCTTATTGAAAAAAGCGACAAGTCAATCACCTCTCCTTCAGCAGAATTATCGCCATCTAGAATTCTAACTTTTGACCCAATTTTAAAAGGAAAGAAAAAGAACAAAATTACCGAGGCGGTGATATTGCTCACGATCGACCAGTTTGCAAACAGTCCTACTCCAACAATGGTTAGGAAAGAAGCGATATATACAGACAAGCCTTTAAGAGAAATTTCCCAAACCATTCCAATAAAAATGATGAATAAAAAGGCAACTCCAAGGCTCACCGCTTTCCGAATGTAGACCGCTCTCGCTTCCTCAAAATTGTGCTTCATCGCGCGTCTCAGGACTACTCCAAAAATAATCTTTCTAACAATGAGATATGCAAGCAGGACACCAAAGGTGACACTAATTTGGAAAAGTGGAAGTGTTTCTAATAGGCTCTCCAGAGTTTTCATAGTTGGAATTATATTGATAGCAAGTTACTTTTCGAATGTGACTTATTCTCTAATTGGGAGTCTATTAAATAATAATTGAACTACGATCTACAAGGAGTTATCTTAGTTGGATTGAATTCAAATAGTTATAAATGAGATCATTTTTTAAGTGTTTTCTGCCTTTGGCCATTTTTTTTATGTCTATGGGCTGTAGTCCGCTGAGAAAATCTCAGGTAAGACTAATTGGAAACTACTACAACACCCTAACGATCTATCCCGGAAGTGTGAGAAAATTGAATGAGCGTGCTGCTAAACTCTCGCTCGAATCAGATAATCTTAGAAGTGCACTCTATCCGTCAGACTCACTTAGAGTACAAGCCTTACTTGAAGCAATTAATCAGTACGAAACTAATTTGATACTTCCAGATACAATCCTGTCCCAGGTTGATTTTTTGGACAACTATATCAGAGGATACTATGTATTGGTTCCAAATGGATTTAATATCTACAAAGCCTTCAAGGGAACCACAGAATCAATTGTGGGAATTTTTGGCTTTGGATCTGTAGCATCATCAGTTTTGCCAGATAAAACTGTGGAGATAACTAATGCCAAGGAGCGCAAAATACTGACTCATTTCCAGAGTCAAAGTGAAGAGTTTCGCAAGTGTCTATCCTCAATAAAGTCGTACATTGATCATTATGCAGTTCCTAAAATAGATAGTACAAATCGGGAAATCCAGGATGGTGTTCAAAAACTATTTGCCGATAAGAAGGAAGCTGTTTCATCTCGAGAACATTACTTCACCTACAATCGACATTTCATCGATTTTTTTCAAAAGACGATACAAACAAGAAAGCTTTATCTTAATATTTCAAAATCGCTCGCTAACATTTTAGCAACAGAAAGAGAAATACAAAGGATGACTGCAGAAAGGATGAAAATCGATCGAGATTCTTACCAACTCCATGTTTTGGCTAACGATGTTTTGAAAATGAAATCCCTGTTCAAAGAATCTGAATTCTAATCTAAAAATGAAGACAGACGGAAAAGTTTTTTTTGCTATCAAAAGTTCGTATGCTGCTCACTATTTAAAGCCAATTGTCGAACAAATAGTGCATGAAGCAGACCAAATGCAAACGTTGGTTAGAATAATTGAAGAGTTTTCTGAATTTGCACAGAGCAAAAAGAAGGATAATTCAACCATTGCTAAGCATAAATCTAAGATCCATCAGTTAATTGATCAGATTTGGATTCTCCCTGAGAAAAAAGAGTTCTTTCTACTCTACGAGAAACTCTCAGATAGTCTACAGGAAATTTTTGATCAGCTCGACGATACGCATATCCTTGAGCAAACACGAGATCGTTTTTATGCTAATCCAGAGGACCCAATTACAACGAAGGTATTGAAGTCACTTAAATGGCTAGTCTTTAGAGTCAGATATATACCTGCATCTTTTTTGAATCTCTTCAAAGGAGAGAAAAAGAAAATTGCTTATTGGAAGCATTCAATACCGTTTAAAAACCTAGTAATAAGACATTTTCAGGCAGAGACTATTCTTAAGTTACGTTTGATCACGGATCGATTTTTCAAGGAACTTTGTGCGCAATATGTAAAGATTAAAAACTGGGAAAAAGCGATATCGAACTCAGAAACTAGCGACATAGACATCCACCTCGAGATTGAAGTTTTTCTGGCCCAATTGCCAAAAGAAATCGAGACATCTCTAGAGAATATATTATCTACTTGCTTTGAGGAGTTCACAGATAGTTATAAAAAAGCAGGGACCATTGAGCTTCCAGGGCGTATGCTATCAGGTTCTCATATTTCAAAGTTCTTGTCCCTGTCTGAAACCAGATGGGTGGAAAACAACATTAATTGGAAGAATACTCTTTTTTCGCTGTTTGAAGAATGGCGTTCAGAACTTGATATTTATACATTAAGAAGTTTGACACTTGCAGAATTAGAAAAATTCACTTCTGAACAAACCAGCAAGTTTAGTGATCAAATTGATCCTGAAATTGATGAAATAGAAGTCTTTATTCAAGATGCAATTTCTTATATAAAAAAAAGCAAAAAAGGAGTCGGTAAAGAATTGAGTCGACTGCATGCCTTGGCTGGAGTAAAACTTGATAAGGAGCTGGTGCCAAGGCTTTGCAACAAGCTTTCAAGCCAAAAAATCACCAGTTTAATTGCTAAGTTGGAAAACAGCATCAGGCAAAACATTGAAGGCCTGTCTGATGAACACGTAATCGTTAAAAACAACACGTACGATTCTCCAATTGAAACTAGTGAGTTAAAGAGAGTATCGCCGTACGAACTGATCACATTCGAAACCCTCGGTGTGTTCGAGACTCAACTTGAGGCGATTAAGAAAGAACTATTTACTACCCTTCGAGAAACTACTGAGTTCGCAAGCAATCTTGATCAAATTGTTATTTTCAGTCTTTCCTCTGCACTGACAGCTTTGGGAAGTGAAGGTAAAACTGAGGTAGAAGCAACTGCAGTAGCCCTCGAAGGTTTGACTCGTGCGGCTAACAGGCTTAAAGACACAAGAAACGCATTAAAATCATCACTTGTCAAAAACAGTGATGATCTGGAAAAAGCAATTCAAGAGTTCTGTGCACAAATAGTTGAATTGGCAGTCAATGAAAATGTGGGAGAACTCAGAATACGAATCACCAAAGCCAAAGCAGCTAAACAGGCGGAAGAGCTGAAAAAGGAGCTTAGGGAGAAGCTAAGAGTACGAAAGCGTATGATTTTCTCGCTATTCAGGAGGAGTTATAATCAGTTAAAAGCGCGAATAGAAAAATTTGAGAACAGGTATATTAATACCACCGAAACTCAATCAATTGATCGAGAAATCTCTGATTTCTTACTGGAATCACAATCTGCAATTCAGAATCTGCCTTTGATTTATAGGCGACTTTATGAATTAGAACCTATAGAGGATCCTGAGTTGTTTGTTGGACGTGCATCTGAATATAACATGTTGACCACAGCATTTACTAACTGGGAGCAAGGGAAATACGCATCTACTGTCGTAGTTGGGGAGAAATGGGGAGGGATCACTTCGTTCATCAATTTTACAGTAAACAAAGGCAACTATAAATATCCGTTGGTTCGATTTTCGCCGCTCCATTCAATATCGTCAAAAAAAGATTTGATTGGTCTTATGCGAATCATCTTCAAAAATGACTCGTTCACCGGAGTTGATCATATTGTCGATCATCTCAAGAACGGAATTAGACAAATTGTTATTCTCGAAAACCTTCAAAATATCTACCTGAGAAAAATCCATGGATTCGATGCTCTGAATGCCTTTTTCGAAATAATTAGCAGGACACACAAAGACATTTTCTGGGTTTCCACCTCCACCATATATGCGTGGGACTATTTATGTAAATCGATCAATATTGCTGAGTTTTTCAGTTATACCATCAAGATGGAGAATCTGACGGAAGATCAAATAGTCAACATCATCTGGAAACGAAATAGGATTAGTGGATTCAATATTCTTTTTGAACAAGACCAAACTATTTCTGACGGAAAGTTTGACAAGATGAGCCTTGATGAACAGCAAGTTTTTTTGAAGAAAAATTTCTTTTCTGAACTCAATGATTTTGCGAAGAGTAATATTAGTCTTGCTCTTATCTTCTGGTTACTGTCAACTAAAAAAGTTGACAAAAGTGCGATTACAATTGGCACATTCCAGCATCCAAATCCAGATTTTCTTTCATTCCTTTCTATGGAGAAATTGCACGTGCTTCACGCATTGATTATCCATGACGGGCTTACAGGAGAGCACCTTGCAATGGTTTTGAATAGCTCTAATGTTACAGTGAGACTGACCTTGTTTGCACTTCTGGAAGATGGTATCATCGTCGAGCGAAATCAAATCCATATGGTTAATCCTATTGTATTTAGAAATATCGTTACTCTTCTCAAAGCCAAAAATTTGATTCATTGACATGAAGAAGTTTACAATCATATTGCTCTCACTTCTAATCACTGCAAGTCTCTCAGCGCAAACAGATTCTGTACAGAATAAAGGAAATAAGAACAATGTAACGGTTACAGCTGCCAAGCAGGCTATTGACTCTACAGCCAAGGATCAAAATAAGATTATTGATAAGATCTCGTCTACAAGCGGACCACCAGATATCTCAGAGCTAATTTCGTTTTCAAAGATATTCTGGTCAATTATTTTCCTCATTGTAGGTTACTTATTTATCAGATTCTTTGCCAGAGTTCTTGGGATTTTTGCGGAGAGAAGCACTAATTATAGAATTAGAATCAAGAGTTTCATTCCGGTAGTGAAAATTCTTGGTTGGGCCTCACTGACCTTTTTAATTGTGGCAGGCATCTTTCAACCCCCAGCCTCAACTATTTTGGCCTTTTCTGCATCCATTGGAGTAGCAGTTGGATTTGCAGCTCAAGATATAATAAAGAATATTTTTGGAGGTGTTATGATACTATTTGATCGACCTTTCAAGGTTGGTGACAAAATCGAGATTGGCGAT
Source organism: Ekhidna sp. (assembly GCF_039940915.1). Taxonomy (GTDB): domain Bacteria; phylum Bacteroidota; class Bacteroidia; order Cytophagales; family Cyclobacteriaceae; genus Ekhidna. Next base: position 974,412 of record NZ_JBDVFO010000002.1, on the reverse strand, counting down.
CATTATGGTGAAGTCGTTGAAATTGGGTTAAGGTCCACACGTATAGTTACTCCAGATGATAGCCTTGTTACTATTCCAAATGGAGAGGTTGTGAGCCATTCTGTCTCAAACGCCAATGCTGGAGAACCAAATTGTCAGGTGACAACAGAGATTTATCTACCAATAAATGCTGACATCGCTTTGTCCAGATCGATTGCATTACAAGCGGCTAAAGTTTCTCGTTATGCTTATTTGAATAAGCCTATCATTGTGATTTTTAATAATGAGTACCAAATGCAAAACTCTTTGCTCAAAATGAAGATCAAAGCGTACGTACTTGATATTCGAGATGAATTCAAATTCAAAAGTGAGGTGACAGAACTTGTAGTTAAAAAACTACTTGAAGCAAAGATTATATTACCGGATAACAGATAAGATATGGTATTACTCAATGCGCTCGGTACTCAGTTAAACGTACTACTCGCCGTATGCGGAGTGATTCTACTACTGGGATTGTTGTTGAAAAAAGTAAATCAACCTTATATCATCGCATACATTCTTACTGGCGTTATTCTAGGTCCATCAGGATTCGGGCTGGTAACCGAATATGAAACAGCTGAGGTCATCGGCGAGCTTGGGCTCATTATTCTGATGTTCTTCATTGGTATGGAAATTTCCCTGAAAGATTTCATTGCCAAGTGGAGAATTGCCTTATTTGGTACAGGCCTGCAAGTTTTGATAAGCATACTTCTTATCCTGGTTGTCGGATATTATCTCGGCTGGTCGTTGAATAGAATATTACTTCTAGGATTCATCATCTCTCTAAGTAGTTCGGCAGTTGTTATTAAGCTTATTGAGGATAATTCGATTGGCAAAACCCGAATTGGGCAAAATGTCATTAGTATCCTGCTTACGCAGGATATCTTGATCGTTCCAATGATCATAATCATGTCGTTTCTTACAGGTGGATCAGTTGAACTAAGTCAGGTGGGATTACAATTAACTGGAGGAGTTTTAATCGTCGGTTTTTTGATTTACCTACTAAAGAAGCAGACCATCACCTTGCCTTTCAGCAAACAGTTAAAGAACGATCACGAGCTTCAAGTATTTGCTAGTCTGATCGTATGCTTTGGGTTAGCACTCCTTACCTCCATATTTGAACTGTCTGCTGGATTGGGCGCATTTGTAGCAGGGTTATTCATCCATTCTTCCAAGGCAACCAAATGGCTTAATAAGAGTCTGCATGCTTTTCGAGTGGTTTTGATTTCCGTGTTCTTTCTGTCAATAGGAATGTTGATTGATATTGAATTTCTAATAAAGAACTGGATGATCATTTCATTATTGGTTCTGGGAGTTTATTTGAGTAATCATGGTATCAATGCGATATCTCTAAGAATGCTTGGAAATTCATGGAGGCATAGCATCTATGGTGGATCTTTTCTTGCTCAAATTGGGGAGTTCAGTTTTGTGTTGGCCTCTCTTGGATACCATTCAGACATCATGTCTACCTTCAGCTACCAACTGACGATTATTATCATCTCCATTACTATTCTTATCAGCCCATTCTGGACCTTATTCACTAAAAAAATTCTGAAAATCAAAGAGGATACTCTTCTTTAACATCATCCCCAGAAAAAATCCTTTGAGAAATATCTTAACCACTAAGGATAAAAAAAGCATTTTGGAAGGTTGAGAATTATTTGATTGTACAGGTGGGATAGTAGTTGGTAAGTTCCAATTAATCTGTTTTACGGTCTAAAGAAATGTACTTTCTTGTTGAGAGTGATTGTTGATCAAACGTACTCAGGGATATTTATTGCAGTACTTTTATCAATGTTGGGTAACACCCATAGGAATCAAACAACCCCTTCGTACCATGAGTTTTAAATCATTTATTAGAAAATTAGGATCAAGTGACCAGAATTCAAAGCCTCATAAATTAGGAATTGCCCTAGGGGGGGGTGGGGCTCGAGGGTTCGCTCATCTTGGAGCCATACAGGGGTTAAGCGAGCAAGGGATCAGACCAGACATGATAGCAGGAACGAGTGCCGGTGCGATGGTTGCCGCATTTATTGCATCAGGGAAAGAACCAAAAGAAATTCACGATTTATTGAAGGAAAAAGATCTTTTTGGATACTCCAAAATTCAGTGGCCCAAAGAAGGGCTGTTTAGTTTGGACGGACTTGGGAAAGTTCTTGCAAAAGAGATTTCAATAGATCGAATTGAAAACATGAGAACGCCACTAATAATAACGGTTTCAAATCTTAATAAGGGAATCGTTCAGTATCTAACTAAGGGCAATCTTGTCGATGCAGTTCTTGCATCAGGTAGCATTCCTTTTATTTTTAAGCCAGTAGAGATAGATGGATGTAAGTGTGCCGATGGTGGGATCATGGATAATCTTCCACTGAAGCCGTTGTTGGAAAAGTGCACCAAAGTAATTGCGATCAGCATTAGCCCTATTGAAGAGACGGATGATCTGGACAATTTGGTAAAAATATCTGCACGTACATTTCAATTGAGTGTGAATGCTCAAAACAATGAGCTTCAAAAAGACTGTACCCTTTTTATCGAGCCGAATGGAATTAGAGAATACGATCTTTTTGATATAAAGAAGGCAGACGAACTGTTTGAAATCGGGTATGAATCTATTCAAAATGCTGATCTTAGCAGGGTTCTAGATTGACAGACATTAGAAGAGCTCAAGTTTTTTTTCTTTGTAACGAAAAAAGTGACCAATACCAACCTTTCTGGTCTCAACAATACAACTTTCTTATCTTCTAACAAAAAAACCAATACCATGAATAAGATCACAGATCTAACACAAGTGGGCTTTCAATCCCTGGTGGCGCTGGGAGAGTCCTTTATGACCGCATTGCCAAATATTTTGGGTGCCCTTTTTCTGATTCTACTAGGATGGGTGATAGCGAAAATCACCTCATATATAGTTCGCAGAACCTTAAAAGCTATAGGCTTCAACAAGCTTTCAAAAAAATTAAATCTTGATGAGATGATGCGCGAAAGCAAGATCGAAATTTCCCCATCTCAAGTTGTAGGAAAATTTGTTTACTGGGTAATTATCTTGTTGTTTTTTGTCACCGCATCAGATACGTTAGGATGGGCAGTAGTATCGAAATCGATAAGTGACTTGTTGGGCTACCTTCCTCAATTATTTAGTGCTATTGTTGTCTTCGTCATTGGCTATTATATTGCTACTTTCGTCAAAAAGGGTCTTCGAGGTATTCTGGATACATTGGCTGTCGCATCCTCCAGAATCATCAGTAGTTTTGCCTTCTACCTCATTATTGTAATTATCTCATTAGCATCTCTCAATCAGGCTGGTATCGATACAGGTGTTTTGACCTCTAATGTGACAGTAATCGTTGGAGGTGTTGTACTTGCTTTTGCGGTTTCTTTCGGAATTGGATCCAGGGATATTTTAACAAATATCCTGTCTTCTTTTTACTCAAAAAGCAACTTTCATGCTGGTCAGGAGATTGAGATTGGTGATTTGAAAGGAGTCATTCAAAAAATTGATATTACCAGTTGTGTTCTGACAACTAAGAATGGAACGGTAGTGATTCCTGTAAAAACTTTGCTTACAGATAGGGTGAATTTGTCAAAATTATAGTAAGCGAGGCAAAGAATTATTGATGTTAGTATTAAGCTAATTAGATATGTCAACACAAGAGATTCTGAATTATGAACTGTTAGGGTTTGGAGAATATTCCGTTAAAGTTTCTAGTATTCTCTTTGTACTCCTGGCGTATCTACTGACCCGATTGGCGCTAGTGCTCATCAGGAAATCGTTATATAAAGGGAGGTTGTTTAGGAGAGTTCAGGAAGGCCAGGCTATTGCTTATTATCAAATTTGCAAGTACGTCCTGATTGTTATAGCCATCTCTTTAGTTCTTGAAAGTTTTGGGATAAAAATCACCTTTCTGCTTGCAGGATCTGCTGCGCTATTGGTTGGGGTTGGGTTAGGTCTGCAACAACTGTTTAATGATCTTGTTAGTGGCTTTATCATACTTACTGAGCATACTATAAAAGTTGGTGATATAATAGAGATAGAAGGCCTTGTAGCAAAAGTTAGGGAAATTGGACTGAGGACCTCAAAAATTGAGACACGGGGTGATATCATCATGATCATACCCAACTCCAAGATTGTTAATGAAAGTGTCACCAACTGGTCTCATAATAAAAAAGAAGCCAGGTTTTCTTTGAATGTCGGCGTGGCTTATGGATCTAACGTAGACCTTGTAGCAGAGCTCTTAAGGGAAGCTGCAAACGAGCACAAGGACGTTGATTCAACTAGAAACACCACGGCCAGATTTAGTGATTTTGGAGAGTCAGCGTTACTCTTTGAGGTACTCTTTTGGAGTGAAAATCTGTTTAGAATAGAAGATGTCAAAAGTGACATACGAATGCAGATAAACAGGAAATTCTTAGACAATAAAATACAGATTCCATTTCCGCAAAGAGATCTGCACTTGCGAACTACAGTTGAGGTTCCTGTTTCAGATCGAAGGACATGAACTTCTAACACGCAAAAGCGAGACTTTTATGCGATTGTCAATTTTAAAACTGAACTAGGGTACAGTCAATGGTTTTGATAAGATCACGAACATTTCTAAGAGGCATCTTTAGCATTTTTTGGACTAATTTGTGGATACTTACCAAGCAGACTTCTCTTATCGAATCCTCACAGATTTACACAAAAAAGCAAACTAAAAGTCTTACAGACTGGGAGATTATAGATTTGATCCTTGAATCTGAAAGGCCTGAGTTTTTTGAGGAAATCTATGATCGATATGCACTCAAGATTTTTAGAAAGTGTCTAAGTTTTACTAAAGATGAATCTGAAGCGAAGGATCTTGCACATGATGTAATCGTTAAGATTTATTTGAATCTTTCCAAGTACAACAAAAAATCGAAATTTTCGACTTGGATATATGCGATCACTTTTAATTATTGCGTTGATCATCAGGCAAAAAGGAAAAAGCAGCAAAATTTATCAGAAGCACTCAAGTATGAGGAACAACAGCCTGAGTCTGAAGACGACCTTTCAGATCAGGAGATTATGGAGATCAACATTGAAACATTGAAATTGTTGCTTGATGAGTTGAGTGTTGCAGAGAAAAGCATCTTGTTAATGAAGTATCAGGATGACCTTTCTATCAAGGAAATAGCCGGTTTGTTGAATGCCGGAGAAAGTGCTGTAAAGATGAAATTGAAAAGGACGAAAGCAAAACTGATTAAGCTTTATGAAGAACGAAAATAAAGACATCAACCCTTTCAAGCTCATCAATAAGGTAGATGAGCTGCCTCCTGAATTGAAGAGGGAGGTAATGGCGACAATTAGTTATGCGCACCTGATGACAGATGTCGGAAAGCTGTTCTCTATAGATATGGCAAAGACAGCAAATAAGCTGATTGATCCATCTTCAGATTCCGAAGATGGATAGTATTATTTTGTGACCTTTCAAGAAAATCCTGTCTAAAATCAAATACTAATAAATGAAAATTATAGTTCCTACTGATTTTTCGACTGTCTCATATAACGCACTTTTCATTGCTAAAAATTTTGCAAAGGCATCAGGAGGGGAAATTATTTTACTGCATGTCATCGAACCTCCTTCAGCATCGTTTTCCTCAATAGGGGAAAATCTAGAAAACGGAATGGAAGATGTGTTTGTCGCTCAACTTGTTAGAAAAATAGACAATGAACTACATTCTTTAAAAAGTGCTCATGATGATGTAAAAATTAAAATAGTAAGAAAAATAGGTGATCCCTACAAAGAGATACGCGACACAGCAATTTGGGAAAAAGCAGAACTAATTGTAATGGGCGAAAAAGGACAGGGGGATGATAATGATTTGTTTATAGGGTCTCTGACTGATAAAATTGTAAGAACATCTAAATCTCCTGTAATTACAGTAAATCAGGCCATAGAGGAGAATCCAATTCAACATATTGTTTATGCTACGGATCTGAAAGAAGAACATCCCAGATTGATCCATTTATTGAAGCAAATTCAAAGATTGTTCAATGCCAAGCTGCATATAGTGAAAATTAACACCAGAGATAAGTATGCTAATGATTTGGATACTATGGTAGATCTAAGAACGCTGATTGACAAATACGAAATTGAAAATTATACAATTGAAACGTACAATCACGAGGATGAAGAGTATGGTATCATTTACTATGCCGACCAGGTGAAAGCGGATCTTATTGCAATAGGAGTTCACAAGAAGACAGGCATACGACGACTCATCAATGGTGGTGATCTGGCAGAGATTGTAGCTGAACATGTTGATCGCCCTGTTCTGACATACCACTTTGGGTGAGCATTTTTGCTTACGGATCTTAAGAAAATCAAGTCTTTGGAATAAAACTGTGACTTATTCCCTTTTCACAGTCTTAACATCAAACAAAAAAAAATTAAATCATCAACTGCAGGATCATCACTTTGGTAGGACGCCGTTGGAACGAAAACAACAAAAATTATGGGAAATATTCTTTCTTCATTAGTAAATGGCGTTAAGGGGGGTGTAAAAGGTGCACTTTCAGGAACTGCCGACTTAGGTGGTAGCATTGTAGGTTCTGTGAAGGATCTCGCGGTTAATACCATCAAAGGAACCTCTGATCTGGTTGTGAAAGGCATTCAGATCCCTGCTTCAATTGTTCAAGGTGCATTCGAAGGAGTTGGGTCAATTGGAACCAGTGTTGTGAAATTGGTCAAGGGAATTGTTGATGGAGCTGTTCAAGGAGCAATGGACGCGGGAGTTGAGCAAAAGGATGCAGTTCAAGGCTCTGTGAGCCAGGCACTGCATGCTGGTAAGGAACTGGGAATTGACATTGGGGAAGTAGCTGTAGAAGCGGTGAAAGGATCAATTAGTGCCGTAAAACAGGTTGGCGGTGATACTGTATCAGCTACTAAAAACTCCATTATTGCGGCTCTTGAAGCGGCAAAAGATATCGGGGATGAAGCTGCTAACTCAGTAAAACGAGCGCTGAAAGAAGGAGTAGAAGGAGCAACAGAAATATTGGACGAGATCAAGAAATAATCCCTCTTAAGATTTCTGGAAGATTTAAATCTTCCCACTAGAAATGCCTGTGATATTCATCACAGGCATATTTTTTTGGTTTCCTAATTCACAACTTGCAGGAATATGAGTTAATTACTCTTCACCTATATGCATCAGTGCGTCTCCTCGATTTACAACCGGATTATTGTTTACAGCTATGACATGGCCTTTAACTGTGCTTTTAATTGGTCTTTCAAATTCGCCAAATGGACCTGCAATTAGCCCCAGCTTTTGTCCTATTTCAACTTGTTCACCTGACCTTACATAGGAATAATAAAGACCAGCTGCTCGGGCGCGAATCCATTTCGATTTTGAGATCATTATTGGCTCACCTATGGTGTTCGGGGCCTCAGACCTCATTCCTAAATGCTTCATGACTCTCAAAGCTCCATTTACTCCTTCATCAATGGCATGCTTTCTTAGTCGAAGAGACTCTCCTGCTTCGTACACTAAAATGCTTTTATTGAGCTTACCAGCTTCTTTTCGCAGTGATTTTTCCCTTAAGGGCGAGTTAATGATGTATTTAGCTCCAAATGCCTTTGCCATTGCTAGGTTTTTAGGATTATCCATGAGTCCGCGAATTTGGGGGTAGTTGTTTATTCTCGCCCCACCAGTATGAAAATCCAATCCGAGATCAATAACAGGAAGTATTTCTTTTCGGAAATGAAAAGCTAGTTGACTCGCAAGAGAGCCGCTCCTGGTACCCGGAAAGGATCGGTTCACATCTTTACCATCGGGAACCTGTCTGGAGAAATTGAGAAACCCGTAGACATTGAAAATCGGAATGCAAATAACCGTTCCAATCTCCGGTCTGTTATACCTATTGGCAATCAATCGTCTTACTATCTCCACTCCATTTATTTCATCTCCGTGCATCCCGCCCATGAGTAGCAGTGTCGGGCCCGGCTTCTTTGAGCGACTAACGATAATGGGAATTTCAATCTCTGTTCTTGTCGGAAGTTTTGATATAACAGCTAGAATCTGCTTTTCCTTGCCCGGATCGATCGTTTCACCGGCAATAGTTATTGGTTCCATATTCAAATTATCCGTCTGTTTTTCTTTTTTTGGTCGCTGATTTTTCAATGTATTCAATAATTTTTCCAGCAATATCAACGCCGGTTGCCTTTTCGATTCCTTCAAGGCCTGGAGAAGAATTTACCTCTAAAACCAAGGGTCCCCTTTTTGATTGCAGCATGTCAACACCTGCAATTGCAAGTCGCATGCTTTTTGCCGCTTTCAGAGCTGTAGACTTTTCCTCGCGGCTCAATTTGATAATATTGGCATTACCACCGCGGTGAAGGTTTGATCTGAATTCACCTTCCTTCCCCTGCCTTTTCATAGCGCCAACTACCTCGCCATCTACGATGAACGCTCGTATATCAGCACCTCCAGCTTCTTTAATGAATTCTTGTAAAATCACTCGTGTTTTAAGACTTTCAAATGCTTCAACTACTGAAGTAGCCGCCTTATCTGTCTCAGCCAAAACGACTCCAAGACCCTGAGTTCCTTCGAGAAGTTTGATTACCACGGGAGCCTGCCCAATGTGCTTCAATACTTTATTGTCTCCTTTACTGGAATTGGTGAATGCCGTTTTTGGAAGCCGAACGCCTGCTCTGGATAGTATTTGCAAGCTTCGCAGTTTATCTCTTGATCTGGTAATTGCTAAAGATTCCACTGCACTAAAAACATTCATCATTTCGAATTGTCTTACTACAGCAGTACCATAAAAGGTCACAGAGGCACCAATCCTGGGTATAATGGCATCTATGTCGGTGAGTTTCTCCCCATCGGTGTAAATGGAGGGGCCAGAGTCTTCCATTATAATGTCACATTTCAGGTGGTCGATGATGCGTCCTTCATGTCCCTTCTGCTCTATGGCCTCTAACAACCTTCGGGTGGAGTAGAGTTTTGGATTTCTTGATAATACTGCGATTTTCATTTTTTCTCATTTTTTTGTGTGAAGGACAAGTCTTTCAGTTGAACATTTACCAGATACTGCTCTGCAAGAAATTTTCGACCAAGCAAAACGGGATATCTCATCTCACTTCGATCTGTTAATGAAAATTCCAACGTTCTCCTCTTTCCGAAAGCAATAACGACGGTCTCGATTGTATAACGGTTCTCACTTTCTCCGGAAGAGTTTTTCACTGACTTAGAACTATAGTTGGCAGTATGGAAATCTTTCTCTGCAAATTCTGGATGCTCCGGATCCAATACTTTGAATGAAAGAACTCTTTTCCCATCACGGAGAACTTCCTCGGTTTCGTGGCAATGTAGGGCGCATCCGTATGCACCAGTATCTATTTTTGCTTCAATATTGAAGAGTTCCAGTTCCGGCAAATCTATTTTATCTTTTCTTCCAATAACATTCATTCTATTTGCTCTTTAGACCCAAAAGGAAAGATTGGTCACATTCTACCTGACATTCACTGAAAAGTGACCAAATCGAATTCAGGAGTCTCAATCCAAATACTTCCTTAGGAGGTAACTTAACACCAAAAATAATAATAATGGAAGCCGAAGCGAGCTACGCAATGGATGGCATTAATATCGGGCTAACGATAATGTTCATAATATTGAATGGATTTTTTGTAGCCGCAGAGTTTGCGCTTGTCAAGATAAGTAAGAGTAAAATCAAAATGTTGATAAGAGAAAAAAGACCCTTTGCGATAACTGCCATGTGGTTATTCAAAAGACAGAACCTAGCTTTATCAGCATGTCAACTAGGTATCACAATGGCATCATTGGCGCTGGGATGGATTGGTGAGCCAGCCATTGCTCATTTGATCACGCCCTTGATTCAGGATTTAGGCGTTACTTCGGACAAGCTCATTCATGGAATTGCATTTACCATTGCCTTTACAACCATTACTGCATTTCACATTGTGATCGGTGAGCAGGTGCCAAAAATCTATGCGATCAGAAAACCAGGGCCGGTCTTTCTTGGATCAGCGTTGGTACTCAAAGGATTTTATATGGTTCTCTATCCATTCATGTATGTGCTAAACAGTATCACCAATGTTTTCCTGAAATGGTTAGGGATTACGGATGCAGATGATCACGATTCGCCGCTGACAGAAGAAGAAATTCAGGCCTCCCTGGGGATTGCGTACGCCAAGGGAGAGTTAAGTAAGAATGAGCACAAATTGTTGAAGGCGGTATTTCGTTTTGATGATGAAGTTGCAAGACAAATCATGAAACCCAGAATTGAAGTTGAATTTTTGGATGCTGGAAAATCATTTACTGAAAACCTCGAGTATGCTCGGACTTCAAGGCATACCCGCTTTCCGCTTTGTGAGGGATCGCTTGATAAAGTTATCGGTGTGGTACACATCAAAGACATGATCGGCTATGACAAGGAAGATAAACTGGAATTGAAATCCATACTTCGACCGGCAATGCAGGTCCCAGAGAACATTCTGTTGGGTAAGCTGCTTCAGGAGTTCAGACAAGCAAAGCAACATCTCGCATTTGTGATGGATGAGCACGGAACAATCCTTGGGATTGTGACTTTGGAAGATGTTCTGGAAGAATTAGTAGGAAGCGTTCATGACGAATTTGATATTGAAGATGCGGACATTGTCGAGCAAAAAGATGGAACCTATTTGGTTAATGGGGATGTACAGATAGATGATTTAAATACTAGGTTTGATATTGACCTGGATTCCGATGATGCTGACACCCTTTCAGGATTAATCGTGGAAAAAGCTGGCCATAAATTGGAAAAGGGAAAGAAAATAAAACTTAGCAAGGACAAAAATATTGATGCCGAAATAATAGAAGTGGATGGAATACGAGCTACCAAAGTAGTTTTAACGATTCTTGTGGATGAATCCTCCATCTAACATTTGGAAATAATGTGCCTTTAGAATAAGCTGAAGAAATGAAACAATTCGATATCAGACCAGACAAAATAATCCTTTCAGGACTAAAATCATTGACCGATTTTTCATTGAATTTGCTGGAGATTAAAACAGAAGCTAAGGGTAAGGGAGAAATCGCGTTTATAGGAGAACAAAAGATTGATGAAGTTCAAACGCAATTGTACATCTACGATCTAGAGGAAGTTGAATCTAAAGACAACCTTCAAAGTTTTGATTTCTTTAACAAACTGAGCGATAAAAAAAACCATTGGCTCAATTTTCATGGCTTACATGAAGTTGAGATCATTGAGCAATTGGCCAAAAGCATTTCCCTTGACCGAATCACGGTTCGTCAGACGCTGGATACTACACTCAGACCAAAGGTAGAAGAGTACGATCATTATCTTTTCTTCAGCATTAAATCAATACTTAAGAGTGAAAACGGCCAGCTTGATGTTGAGCATTTGTCGTTTGTTTTAGGGAAAAATTATGTGATTTCCTTTCAGGAAAAGGTTGGAGATCATTTTAACCACATTCGAAATAAGATCGTCGAGAAACTTGGGCTTCTTAGAAAGAAGGGGTCGGACTTCCTGCTTTATCAATTGCTGGATGCTATTCTCGATAATTATTTTGAAACCATTGATTCCATTAATGATGAAATACATGAAATTGAAAAAATTGTACTCACAAATCCAACACAAGATTCATTAGTAAAATTGGAGCAGCTCAAGCAAATGGCTGAACTGGTCAAAAAATCACTCAACCCATTTAAGGAAGCGTTAAGAGCACTTCAAAATAGAAAGACCGTATTTATTGATGAGAATAATATCAAATACTTTCTGGATCTTACAAATAGTTGCTTGAGCGCAATCGAGGAGATTGAGTCAACTACAAAATCCCTCGAGGGGCTGACTAATATTTATTTCTCATCTCTGAGTCAAAAGATGAATGAGACAATGAAAGTCTTGACAACCGTCGCCACTATTTTTATTCCTCTTACTTTCATTGCCGGAGTATACGGGATGAATTTTGAGAACATGCCAGAACTAGGCTACAAGTACGGCTACTTCGTAACGTGGGGGGTGATGGGAATGGTTTTCATCGGAATGGCGATCTATTTTAAAAGGAAAAAGTGGCTTTAGAGCCCGTTATTGTCTTTTATCTGAGTGTGACTTTGCCTGACATTTAAAACTAAACCAACTACTAATGCTGGAATTTGGACCCTATACCATGATAATCGCAGCTTCTGTGATTATTCTTGTCTCTTTCTTATTTGTAGCAATTGCGAAGAAAACAAATATTCCATCAGTACTCTTACTGATTGGACTTGGTGTTGGAATCCAGTATGGATTGGCTTACCTGGAAATAGAAAGCCCTGACTTCTTTCCGGTACTGGAGGTCCTTGGGATACTTGGTTTGATAATGATCGTACTAGAGGCCGCCCTTGATCTCAAACTTCACCGAAGTAAAATTGGTATCATTTTAAAATCCCTTTTGATTGCTATTCTAGGTTTGGGTGCATCTACTTATGCTGCGGCAATGATTCTTTCCTACATGGTTCCCGAGCTGACCCTGGCACAATCGTTCCTCTATGCGACACCTCTTTCTATTCTTTCAAGCGCCATCATAATCCCAAGTGTAGAAAACCTCTCGGAAGAGAAACGTGAGTTCCATATATATGAAAGCACCTTTTCAGATATCATCGGCATCATGCTTTTCTACTTTCTCATTTCATATTTTGAGAATGAAATCGCTGTTGCTGAGGGACTTCCTGCCGGGAATCCGGTTGGCGCATTTGCAATGAACCTAATAATTACTATTGCAATAGCAATTATAGTAAGCTATCTGCTTCTCATCATATTTCAGAAAATCAGGGAAGACGCCAAACTCTTTGTGCTGATCTCGGTACTCATGCTTCTTTATGCGATTGCCAAAACATTCCACCTTTCTCCGCTCATAATCATCCTCGTTTTCGGGCTGGTGGTGAGCAATTCAAAGCTTTTTTTCAGGGGTCCTTTTAAACGGATACTTCAACCGCAGAAATTCAAGGAAATGGAGCATGGCTTGCACATACTTACAGGAGAAACGGCCTTCATTGTACGGACTTTTTTCTTTGTGATTTTTGGTGTCAGTATACTGGTTTCTAGTTTGTACAATCTGGAAGTTCTAAAAGTGAGCCTTGCCCTTGTTGGATCCATTTTTGTCATTCGTTTTATCCTCCTGAGGATTTTCGTAGGTCGGGATCTTTCGCCACAGATTTGGATTGCTCCAAGAGGATTGATCACAGTCTTGCTGTTCTATGCTATTCCTGTCACCTTTCAAACCGAACTATTTGACCCTGGAATTTTATTGTTTATCATTTTAGCAACAGGGATATTGATGACCTTCGGATTGATCCTAAATAGTATCACAGAAGATGATGAAGAGGAGGAGTATGTACCAAAGTGGAGAGGAACGGAATTCACCCCATCCATCGATCCATCTACAAGCCGAATAAGAAGATGGATGATCAGACTTGATTATTTCTATAAAGTACGGATTTTGTATCCGCTTATTCGGATTACTGGCTATCGAAAGCTGGTCAAAGTTTTAAAAGCGCTCTTTATCAGGTGGACCCGAACGGTGGGAGTAAAGCCAATTTTGACTAAGGAGAGTCAATTTTTCCGGCAAAGATTGGGAACTGTTATCCGGCTGATAAAGAATCCCGAGAAAGTTCCGTTGCGAGATAATAGGGACTACCTAGCACTGAAGAAATATGTGTACAAAGTCATTTTCGAAACCAAAACACTCGAAGGAATTCTTTTTGATATTTTCATTTTAGTGCTTATTGTTTTGTCCGTAGGGATTGTGATGATTCAAAGCGTTGGTGGGCTGTCAGCCTTTTGGTCAGGGACATTGATCACTTTCGAATTGATCATCACCATCATTTTTACGACAGAGTACGCGTTACGAATCTGGACAACATCAAATTCTAAAAATTATGTTTTTAGTGGAATGGGTATTATTGACCTGCTTGCTATCCTTCCCTTTTTCCTGGAATTAATCTTTGTCAATATTTCTTCATTGGGTGTAATTCGCTTACTAAGGTTGCTTAGAGTTTTCAGGGTGCTGAAACTGGTGAGGTTTCTTGGTGAAGCAAATTCGCTTGCACAAGGCGTTAAGACCAATGCCAACAAGATTTTTGTCTTTCTATTCTTTGTTCTTATTGTTTGCACCATCATGGGATCTGTTATGTACATAATTGAGGGTCCTGAAAATGGTTTCACAAGCATTCCTAGGGGAGTATATTGGGCGGTGGTAACACTTACTACTGTGGGATATGGAGACATTTCACCTCAAACTCCCATTGGTCAATTCATATCGATGATTATTATGATTCTGGGATATGGGGTCATTGCTGTTCCCACCGGACTGGTGGCTGCAGGGGTTGTTCAGGCTGTAAAAGAGAAAAATACCGAAAAGCAAGGCTGCCCGAGATGTAAATCAAAAGACAATCCTGAGGGCTCCAATTATTGTCGAATTTGTGGGGAGGAGTTGACTGCAAGTGATAATTGAGCTTTGCTGAATGAGAGAGATTAGCCAATAAAACGGTGGTTTTCTAATCTAGAAAAAATCAATCTAGAGGTGGAGTAGGAGAGTCTCTCAAAACGCATGGGATTCATGAGTCTCACAAATCGAGGGTTTAGCTAAACCCTGCGTTCTACTCTATTACTATGTTCACCTTATTCGTTTTGCCCTTAGAAATGGGCCCAGTTTTCACACCTTCTCCATAGTTATTCTTATCTGCTTTTCTAGCATCAATAAAGTAAATGGTTGGTTTTAAGTCCTTGAATTTCACTCTTCCCTTTTCATCAGTTTTACCAGTCATTACTGCCTTTTCATTGGCTCGATAGTCATCGATGGATGAGTATAAGGTTACTGTTGCATTTTCTGTGAAATTGCCCAACCCATCTATTACAGTTACTTTGAGTTTGGTTGGAAATAATTGAGAGTAACCCTCTGTTGAGATTAGCAGAAGAGTTGCTGAGATTAATATTGATACAATGATCTTATTTTTCATACTATTGTAGTTTAATTTTTACTAATTTATTCTTTTCCATTACTATGGTGGGAGATTCCCATTTCTGAAAGTTTCTCACCTCCTTTTATTCCAAAATCGAGTGTGCGAATAGGAAATGGAATCGTGATGTCATTCTCATCAAAAAGTTTCTTTATTGCAATGATCGCTTCACTTCGGGCCTTTAGAAATCTTGGTTGATCAGGATATTCAATCCAAAACATCACCTTAAAATTTATAGAGCTGCTGCCAAATTCATCGTAGTACAAGTTGACTTCTCTACCTTTTAGAAGAAAAGGCAAACTGCAGATGGTCTTCTCAACTAGCTCTTTTACTTTTTCCAAGTCGTCTCCATACGAAACTCCAAGTTCAAGGTCTATCCGTCGATCATTGGTCTTGGTATAATTGGTAAGCGGTTTTTGGAAAACATCTCTATTGGGAATAGTCACGTTCAATCCTTGGAATGTTCTCAAACCCGTCACTCGTAGGTCAATTTTTTCAACCTTTCCCATGTAATCGTTCGTTTCGATAATATCACCGACCTTGATGGGTTGTCGAAAAGCCATCAGTATTCCTGATATAAAATTTGCGGCAATATCCTGAAAGGCGAACCCCATAGCTAGACCAAGAATACCCGCTCCTGCTAAGAGTGATGTGATTGTCCGCTCTAGCTGCAATACGTTTAGAGCTATGACTATTCCAATTCCGATCGTTAGGATATGTACAATCGTAGTAAAGAGATTGTTGACCGCAACTCTGTCGGAAAACCTGTTCAAGACATTGCCTGTTAGTTTTCGCGTCAATCGCGCGACGTAAAAGAATGCAATCACGATTAATATCGCTACGACCAGGTTGGGAGACATGCTGGCTAGTGACTCTAGCCAGCTTTCAATTTTCCCTAACGCGATATTAATACCTTCATTAATATCAAATTTCATTTTAAGATTTTTTGACTTCAATTAAATCACTGAGTTCCGTTAGTATCTCAGCTTTGGTTTTGTTAAGCTTCTTTTGAAGGTTTCCTATTAAAATATCTTCTTTTCCTTCAGCTAGAGTCAGATCATCATCTGTAAGATTTCCATACTTTGCCTTCAATTTCCCTTTCAGGATATTCCAATTTCCACTTAGTTCGAGGTTCATAATTTGTTGTTTTAAGTTTAAAAACTGAGATTTCATCTTTGAGATTTCATCTTTGCGATGAAATTCTCGTCTATTATCGTAGGATATTATTAATTACCACTTATCTCCTCAAGAGAGTTTTTGATGTCATTCTTGAGGCTATTAAAACCCTCTTCAACATCTTTCATTACTGCGTCAACGTCAGACCTAACTTCTTCCCACGTATCTTGTGTAGAGTTCTTAGCTTTTTCAAGTGACTTTTTAATGTCCTTTCTTTTGTCTTCCAATCCTGATTTAGCTTTTTCAAGATTCCGCTCTATTGGACCTTCATTGATATTGAGCTTATCTTCCACATCTTCAATAGCTTCATTGATCTCGGATTCCATTTGCTCAAGTTTCTGAACTGTTTCTTTCTTTTGCTGGTCAAATTCCAAAGCTAGCTTTTCATTTTTTGTGTTTGAGCAAGCCGCCAGGACCAACAAGATGACAACCAGGGTAAGACTTTTCACCAACATTAGAGAATGTTTAAATAATGTACTTTTCATATGCAGTTCTTTTTTGATTCATCACTAACAGTAGAAAAAGTGTGCCATTACAATAAAGGGGATTAAAGGGGTAAATTCTTCACATTAGGCGTAGCATAGCATCAACACCTGTAGAATTGTCTCTACACAATCACTGATCATAGTGCCCTGAAATTTCAGATTCCATATTGGAATGATTTTTCTACCTAAGGAAGTAAAACACTTGCTATGATCAACCCAAAAACAATTCGTGACCGCACAATTAAAATACAGCGTAAACTGAAGCTTTATCACGAGAAGCTTAAGGACGGGTATCCTCTTCAGGATTTCTACGAGGAAGGAAATGGTATAAAAACCATTTTACATAAAATAGGAAGGCTTACAGATATAAAGGGAGTTTTTGTGATTGTAAACAGAAAGAACCAGCCTGTTATTTTAGGCGAGTCTGAAACAATTCTTGCCGAAGTTCAGAAACTCGTGAGAGGAGTTCGTGTAAAAGATCAGGTTGTGCTTGAAAAGTTAGCAGATATCCATGGTTTTACCACCGCACTGGCAGGTCAGGAGTATATCCGGTCGATGAAGATCAATTGGCTGGAAATAACCAATAAGGTTGAGCGAATCGCACTGAAACGAGCATTAGAATCAACTTCACTTTTAACTATATAAATTATACAACTATGCTTTCTTACACTATTATCTTTATCATCGTTGCAGTTATCGCCGGCGTATTGGGCTTTACCAAGATCGCAAGAGGCGCTGCTAGTATCGCAAGGGTTTTCTTTTTCATTTTTGTGATACTTTTAATTGTCTCCCTTGTATCTGATGTATTTGGATAAATAAACAGACTTTTGAAATAACTCCGGTAGCTTTAAGCTATCGGCTTTTTTATGTCCATACACTAAGGACCATGCTTGTTACAATCTTAACTGTTCTTTCAATCATTGCTTTGCTTTCCATTCTGGTTCCATTATTGAGAATTGGTCACTGGGTTATAAGAGGTTTTGATTTCCCATATGTTCAGTTTACCGTATTTACACTGCTCACTTTAGTAGCATGGATACCTGTACTGACCTTTACAACCTCCCAGCTAATTCTTATTGGCCTCTTGGTTATTGCGGTCATTTTTCGCTTATGGGTCATTTTTCCATATCTAAATCTGGCCGCTAAAAAAGTTCTTGATGCAGTTGAAGGTGATCGCATAAAAATCATTTCAGCAAACGTGCTGATGTACAATGAAAACTACGAAGGATTTTTGAAGATTGTAGCTGAGAAGGATCCTGATATCTTGCTAATTGTAGAGGCAGATCAAAAGTGGCTTGATGGTATCAGCGAGTCTCTGGGGCAGTTTAGATATAATCTACTTCATCCTTTGGATAATACATATGGGATGCTGATGTTCTCAAAGCTAAAGTTGAAGAATTCGGAGGTACGTTTTTTGGTGGAGGAGCATGTGCCATCATTCAAGACCGTCTTTACACTAAACAGTGGTCAGGATATTCAGTTTTTTGGAATGCATCCCAAACCTCCCTCTCCGTCAGAAAATGAAACGTCTACTCCACGCGATGCTGAACTTATTTTAGTCGGTAGGGAGTCAAAGTTGGGAGACCTACCTGTGATCGTTGCAGGCGATATGAATGACGTAGCATGGTCTCATACATCTCGGCTCTTTATCCGAATAAGTGGACTACTCGATCCGCGGATGGGAAGAGGTTTTTTCAATACATATCACGCAAAGTATCCCCTTTTAAGATGGCCTTTGGATCATATATTTCTTAGCCACCATTTTAAGATTTTGAAAATGGAGCTTCTTGATAACTTCAATTCAGATCACTTCCCCATTTACGTCGAGCTTACCTATGCCCCCTCACTAGAAGCCAAATCCAACATCGAAAAGCCTGACGTGGATGATAGAAATGAAGCTGCAGATAAGCTGAATCAAGTCAGGTAGTACTTAGATGGCGACAATCCTATTTAGAGAAAGCCGTCAGCATCCAGTGATTCTTCTCTGTCTGCTTCGCAAAACCTTTAATGAGATCTTCAGTACCACTGTCTCTTTTGTCCAGAGCCTCTTCGATAGCGTGGAACATAAACTCAAGCAAAATCTCATAATCCTTAAGGATCTCCTTTACCATCTCCATTGCCGTTAGGTCTGTGCCGGATTCCTTGATTTCACTAGTTTCCAAGTAGTCTCTAATGGTACTCAGCGGAGTTTGTCCAAAGACTCGAATCCGTTCGGCAATGTCATCAATTGCTTTTTTAGCAAAGTTGTATTGATCTTCAAATTTTTCATGAATTTCAAAAAAGTCTCCGCCTCTCACGTTCCAATGGAAGTTTCTCAGCTTCTGATAGTGTACGCTATAGTTGGCCAAAAGCTTATTCAAGGCTTCTACAATTTCGGCAGTTTCTAATTTCGTATTCCCAAGTTTGGTATACGTTCTTCTAGATGATTTCTTAATTTCATGTATTTCATTGCTCATAATTATATTAAACTTTTTTAGTTCTCATTCTGATAGTATCTATAGAGAAAAAAGAATACCAAAAGCTATATAAGACGCAGTAGCTGATAATGAGCCATCGGATGGGGCTCTTACTCAACAGATGTAGAACAGTTTCTACAGCAAGAATGGATTTGGAGTCAATTATGATGTATCTAAGTGAGGAATGTGATGATAAAGGATGTTCCTTTTCTTACTTCACTTTCTGCCTTAATTTTCCCATTGTGACTATGGATGATATTCTGAACGGTGGTCAAACCCAATCCTGTTCCTTCCTTTTTCCCAGTGAAGAAGGGTTCGAATAGGTTATTCATGTTTTCTTTGGAAATTCCCTTTCCATTGTCTTGAATCTTGATGGTGAGCAACTCATTTTCAAGGGAACTACTAACTGATAGTTTGCCAACTTCTGGTTTCATTGCTTCAATTGCATTAATGAAAAGATTCAGCAGAGCAATTTTCACTTGGTCACCATCCAGCATGATAGATGGTAGCTCCTCACTTAGGGACTTTCCAAGTTTCATGCTTTGCAAGTTGAGTCTGTCTTTCACCAAATCCAGCGCTTCCTCTATTAGCTGATTCAACGAGTGTCTTTTGAGTTGCAGTTCTTTTGGCTTTGAGGAATTCAGCAGATCGGTAATCAGTTTTCCGATTCTGTCTGCATTGCGGCTTATAATGTTGAAGTAAAGTTCTGCATCCTCAAGCTCTTCGGGTACTTCATCCTTTAGCTGCTCCAGTGCAAGCGTAAGATTGGTTAGCGGATTACGTACTTCGTGTGCAATCGTACGGGCAATTTTACCGGTCATCGAAAGCTTTTCTGCCTGAATCATTTCTTGATTTGCTTGCTTTCTTTTGGTCATATCTCGTATCACCCCTATGAATGTTTGTTCGCCATCTTCATTACGTATAGAGGCGCAGTTCACAATGCACGATTTTTTTTCTCCCACCCGATGAACCAGCTCTACTTCGAGTTCGTCAGTTGCTCCTTTATCAAGCAATATTTTCCGAAGTACTTTGTAATCAGCACGATCAGAAAAGAGTTGCCGAAAATTCATACAAACTAATTCGTCATCAGCATAGTTGAACAGCCGTTGGAATGATGGGTTTGTATCTAGAATCTGAAAATTTTCATCTACGTGAAAAATAGGGTCTATAGACTCTTCGAATAACCGCCGATACTTTTGTTCATTGGCAACTGTCTCTTGTAATGCTCCTTTATGGTCTGATATATCTTGAAAATTAACTGTAAAGCCATCTCCTAATTTTACCACGGATATTCTAAACCACTTGTCTACTTTCTCACTTTGATAGAATTGCTCAAACGTGTCAAACTCTCCAGTCTCAACTACTTTCACATAACGATCAAAAAGTCCGGTTTCTTTATTTGCTGGCATTATGTCAAGTAGTTTGGAGCAGAGCAATTCATCTGATTTTTTCCCAGTGATTTCTTCGGCAACATCATTGACGAAGAGCCATTCGAAATCAATGATTTCATTATTTTCATTACGAACAGACTTAAAGGTCATGATGCCGTTGAATGCACTATCCAATATGCTTTTTAGAAGTGCTTCTGTTGAACTTGTTCCCTTGTCTTTAAATTCTTCTAGCATCAAATGTCAATGTTGTAGGCTTTTAACTTATTGTAAAGTGTCTTTCTATCTACTTCAAGCATCTGAGCCGTTTTGGATTTGTTGTTATTGGTTCTTTCCAATACTTCTAGGATAGCTCGCTTC
This sequence comes from Ekhidna sp., assembly GCF_039940915.1. Taxonomy (GTDB): domain Bacteria; phylum Bacteroidota; class Bacteroidia; order Cytophagales; family Cyclobacteriaceae; genus Ekhidna. The sequence continues at coordinate 953,553 of NZ_JBDVFO010000002.1, read as the reverse complement.
TCGGCTTCTTCGGCAACTTCTTTGAGGCTACCCGGAATCGTTCCATTGAAAAAAACTTCCATGGATCCTTCCTTGAGAACCGAGCCATCGGTAATCTCTGCTGGGAGGCACGAGGTATCAATATGAGACGACTGACACAGCAACACTGAGCGCTTAACTACATTGCGAAGCTCGCGTAAATTCCCATGCCAATGATGGCTTTTAAGTGCATTAATGCAGTTCTCATCGAACCCTTCCACCTGCTTGTTTAATTGTTGGTTGGATGATTGCAAAAAGTGGCCAGCAAAATGCAAAATATCTTCGGCTCTTTCTCTTATTGGTGATAATTCAATTCTGAACTCATTCAGGCGATGATAAATATCTTCTCTGAATTCGCCAGAAGCAATGGTATCTTTCAGGTTCTCATTGGTAGCGACAAGAATCCTTATGTCAACGGGAATGTTTTTTGTTCCACCCACTTTCTTAATCACACGCTCCTGCAGAACTCTTAGAAGTTTGATCTGATTTTCATACGTCAGGTTTCCAATTTCATCTAGGAAAAGTGTGCCACCATTTGCCAATTCAAAACTCCCTTTTTTGTCATTATGGGCTCCAGTAAAAGCTCCTTTTACATGACCAAACAATTCACTGCCTGCCAGCTCTTTCGGCAATGCTCCACAGTCTACTGCAATGAATGGCTGATTCGCTCTTTTACTTTTTTTATGAATGGACTTGGCAATATATTCCTTTCCGGTACCTGTTTCTCCTAAAATGATCACGGACATTTCTGTAGGTGCAATCAGGCTAACATGCTTTTGCACCGTCTGCGATTGCTGACTTGGACCGACGATGAACTCCGTTTTGGACACCTGAGCTGGCTTATTTGATTTTTCATAGTGTTCACCCGGGTCTTGTTTCAAGGCATCTTGAACAGTCATCAGGATTTCGTCCGGATACAAAGGTTTTGTCACATAGTCATAGGCTCCTTTCTTCAGTGCGTCTACTGCCACCTTTACATCGGAGTATCCTGTAATAATAATCACTTGTGTTTTCGGATTGATGATCTTGACTTTTTGCAAAATCTCAAGGCCCGTGTAGTCAGGTAATTTGAAATCGCAGATAACTAAATCTGTCTCATACGATTTCAGGTGACTTATCGCCACTTCACCATTGGAAACAGTAACAGCTTCAAACCCTTTCTTTGTAAAGAATTTCTTCAGCAAAAGGCAGATATCAGCTTCATCGTCTACGATTAGAATTTTTTTCATCTCAAGATCTCATTTGGCGTACTGATTCTATTACCTGACGTTTTGTAAATGGTTTTTTTATGAAAAGGTCTACTTTCATTTCTTTGGCTCTCTTCATTTCCACAACTCCATCGTGGGCGCTAATCACAATAATTTTCGCCTCTTTGTTTTTTTGCCTAATCTCCGGTATCAAGTCAAATCCTGTACCATCTGGAAGATTAAGGTCTAAAAAATAGAGTCCAAAGTGATCCGAAGCGATTCTGTTTCTGGCAGCTTTAATTCTAGCCTCATATATCACTTGCAGGCCTTCATTGAGTAGAAATTTCGAAACCATCATTCCAATATCTTCTTCGTCATCTACAATCAGCACTTTCATAAGCAGGAGAGAGGGTGTGTAGTTTTTCTACAAGTTACCTGATTCAAAGTTCCCTAACAATCAAATAAACGGATTAGGTGCTTCTTTCAATTCTGGCACTATTGTTTGATAGTCAGGACATCAGACTGATATTAATACTAACTTGACGTTAACTATGGGGATTTCAAAAAACAAAACAGGTTTCGGTACAGCACCCGTATTCCTAACGGCTATATCCACAATTTTGGGAGCCATCCTTTTTCTCCGATTTGGGTTCGTTGTTGGTAGTGTTGGTTTTTTGGGAGCTTTGGCCATCATTGGTATAAGTCATTTGGTAACGATCCCCACTGCGATGGCTATCGCAGAAATAGCTACGAATGAAAAAGTTGAAGGTGGTGGGGAGTATTACATAATATCACGATCGTTTGGACTAAACATCGGAGCTGCGATTGGTGTTGCACTTTTCTTGTCGCAGGCGATAAGTGTCGCCTTTTATGTTATTGCTTTTTCGGAGGCTTTCAAACCTGTACTTGGATTCTTGAATAACACGTACGATTTAGGGCTGCACGATATACGCATCGTTAGCATTCCGGCATTGATACTTCTTGGCGTTTTGATGCTCACCAAAGGAGCTGATATAGGAGTAAAGGCACTGTACGTTGTAGCAGGAATCTTGATTGTGTCGATTATCATGTTTTTCCTTGGCTCCCCAATAGACGATCCCGCCAATAAAAGCAATGGTCTGTTTGATAAAATTGAAGGGGGAGATGGTTTCTTTTTTGTCTTTGCTATTTGTTTTCCAGCATTTACGGGGATGACAGCAGGTGTCGGCCTTTCGGGAGATCTTAGGAATCCTAGAAAATCCATTCCCTTGGGAACACTTGCCGCGACCGTAATTGGTATGGTGATTTACGTGTTTCTAGCTTACAAATTTTCAGTTTCTGCAAACCCTGAAGATTTGGTCAATGATCAGCTGATCATGTCGAGGATTGCGATTTGGGGACCGATGATTCCAATCGGTCTTGCATGTGCCACAGTTTCATCGGCCCTGGGTTCGATTCTTGTAGCTCCAAGAACTTTACAAGCACTCGCGACGGACAAGATTTTCCCGAAGGCTTCTGTCAATAAATTTTTATCTGCTGGGAAAGGGCCAAAAAAAGAACCAATGAATGCCACTTTAGCAAGTCTTGGTATCGCTTTCATCTTTGTCGCGTTGGGAAATGTAGACATGGTAGCTCGGGTTATTTCCATGTTCTTCATGGTGACATATGGTGCGCTGTGTCTCATTTCATTTCTGCAACATTTTGCTGGAGATCCCTCGTACCGACCATCTTTTAGATCAAGGTGGTATATTTCTCTGCTCGGAGCTGTCCTTTGTATTTTTCTCATGTTTAAAATGCAGCCGCTTTATGCTATCCTGTCTATATTATTTATGGTGTTGTTGTACCTGGGAATTTCTAAGCATTTAGGAGGTAAACAAGGAGTGGCCAAAATCTTTCAAGGAGTCATTTTTCAGTTAAGTCGAGAACTACAGATCTTTTTGCAAAAGGCGGATAAAGAAGTGATTGAAAGCTGGAGACCTTCGGTGATGTGTGTTTCTGAGAGTTCCTTTGAAAGGACGTCCGCGTTTGAGCTGATGAACTGGATATCCCACCGATATGGTTTTGGCACCTACCTTCACTTTGTTAATGGTTACGTTTCCAAGGAATCATTAGCGGAAGCCGATGAGGTTCGTGAGGATCTTATAAAACGAGCAGGAATAACCCACAGCAACGTCTACATTGACACATTGATCTCGCCTTCGCAAACAACTGCAATAGCGCAATCAATCCAGCTTCCGAGTGTTTCAGGTAAAGATTTTAACACCTTTTTGTTTGAGTTTTTCAGAGATGGTGAAGGGTGTGGAACCGATATTCTTGATAATCTCCCAATAGTGAAAGCAGGTGGATTTGATATATGTATTTTATCAAGTTCAGAAAGAGGTTTTGGTTTTAATGCCCAAATTCATATCTGGATCACACAAAATGACATTGATAATGCTTCGCTCATGATCTTACTTTCCTATGTAATCGCAGGCCATCCAGACTGGAAGAAGTCACAAATAAAAATATTCGCAATCTTCCCCGAAGATGAAATTGAAGGAGAAAATGCACGAATTCTTCAGTTGATAGAAGAGGGGAGATTGCCAATCACCAAGAGAAATGTGGAGCTTATTCCAAGTAAGAAGGGAGTTAGTTATAAAGGAATTATAAAGGAAAAATCCAAAGAGGCAGATCTGTCCATCGTAGGATTTAGGATGGAAAGTATTAAACAACACGGAAAAGAGGTATTTGAAGACTATAATGGACTGGGAAATATTCTCTTTGTCAATTCTATGAAAGAGAAAGAAATTACATAAAAACTACACTAAAAATTACAGTATGAAATTGAGAAACTTCACATTGATACTTCCAATCTTCCTTTTCGCTTGCAATGGCCTTCAGGATCGTACGGATAGCGAAGATGGATTAAACTCGGAAGTGGAGAAGGAATCAATAATCAAAGACATTGATAGTGGTACGGTTGAGACCATCGAAATCGAAGGGTGTGAGTATATTATATTGAAAGCAAGCCCAAGGGCTAATCAGGGATTTGGTTTGATGTCCCACAAGGGTAATTGTAAAAATCTTATTCACTACCACAACAGGGATTCTGTTCAATAACCCTTAAATCTGTTAGGAGTAGGTTTTATTGTAAAGTCTCGTAGCTTCCTCGATCTTTTTTTGCTCTTCTAAGAGATGACTCTTTCTTGGTTTCCGAGTCATGATATCTTCGAGCAGAGGCTTTGCCTCTTCCTCTTCACCGATTTTTATTAATGCTTCAGCATAAAGCAGTACATTACCAACATTCAATGGCGCTTGTCTATAAGCCGAACGCAAAAGCAGCAGCGCTTTCTCCTCTGACGGCCAATCAATTATGAAAGGAACTCGAGGAATTTTTAAATGCATGGCTCCCAGTATTCGCAACGCACCTGCTTCATCAAATGTTGAGTCAATTTCAATCAACTCTGTGTTGATAGTCCTGATTTCATCCACAACTCCTTTTCTCGTCGCTTTGACAATACTAACTTCCTGTCCCCACCTGCCCAGGTTAGCCATATAGTAATACTTAATGGCAATGTTCTCTGGATATTGACGCATTCCTTTTTTACCTAGATCAACTGCCTTTTTATAAATCTTTTTTTTGATAATCTTGGATTGCTTTGTGTAACTCGCCTTAAACTCATACGCCCTGAGAAGAGCAGCAATCGTCTCTGGCGTTTTTTCAGATTTTTTGTAGTCTCTTACTGCTTTGTTCACATAAAATTTATTGGCATATGTACCATCAAAATTTTTATATCGTTTGGCAAAACTATTCTCTGCTTTTTGAAAAAAGGATTGAGCACTTGATGATGTGCCTACTGAGAGCAGAAATGTAAAAAGCACAATGTATAGCAACAGTTTGTGTGTGTGTTTTCGCTTCTCCATCACGTATTTAATATTTTATGTGAAATCAATCTGGATTCTATTTTCCGAAATTCAAAAGACGACTCATTAGAGGTTTTTTTTCTTTACCCTCATCATCGCTCAAATGGCCGAGCAGTATAGATATTGGCTTAAGATTATCGAAGTAACTGCAAACCACTTTCAGCATAGCTATTCCTGGGAGGAATAGAATCATACCTGCTATACCCCAAAGAAAGCCTCCTGCTATCAATGATAAGATTGAAAAGAGTGCATTAATTTTCAGACTTCCGCCAACAATTTTTGGACTAAGGAAGTTGCCTTCCAGAAATTGAACCAACCCAAAAATTGCTATTACTCCAAGAGGATACCAATAACTGTCGTACGTGACAAACGCATATAAAGTAGGAATAAGCCCACCAATAGCAGACCCTACATAAGGAATTACCGCAAGGAGGGCTGCTAGAAAGCCAAATAGAAAACTGTATTCGATACCCAGTAGAAATAAACCAATGCTGTTCAAAAGTCCAAGTATTATAATAAGAAGACACATGCCGGTTAAATACTTCTGTCCGACCTTTTGGACTTCTTTCAGCATTTTCCTAACAGTCTTTCTGTTTTTCTTTGGGCCGAGATGGCTTACAGCTTTCGCCAAATGGGTGCTGTAGAGTAAGATTAGAAAGGTGTAAATAAAGGAAAGTACGAGATATGATAAGAAAGAGCTAGTAACCCCAACGGTATCAGATATCATAAGAAAACCATTGTCGGAAAAAAAATTCGATAGACCCTCAATAAGCTGTTTTGATCTTATATCAGGAATAATTTGAACCTTGTTATTTAAGAAGGATATAGACGCATCCAAAGCCTCCTTCAATTTGCTGGTCAGGTTTGAATACTGGCCTGTCACCTCGATGATCTGAGTGGAGAAAAGGAAAATAATTGCAGCTTGAATCAGGATGACTCCACTCATTGCCAATATGATCGAAATAATTTTGCTGATTCCCTTTCGTGTAAGCCACGTAATGACGGGATAAAGTATAAATGCGAATAGTAGGGCAAAGCATAATGGAATTAGTAGATCCTTTGCATAATTTAAAACAATCACTCCAGCAATTGCTGATGCCAATACGTAGAATAAATTCTTAAATGAAAGGTTCATTTTTTTATTTAGAAGATAGTATTTACTAGTTGAAAAACGCCTCCAGCTCCTTCATGAAATTTCCTTATTGTTCTTTTGTCCATGTTTTCGGCCTGCTTTCGCAAGAGATTTCTCATTCTTTGATGTTCCGAATAGATTCACTTCATTCTTAATTTGTAGATCGACGAGTAGATCGGGTTTTCGATTATTTATTTTTTGGTAACATTTTCAATCATCACCGGTGCATCTGATTCTCTTGCAATTTTTTCAGCTAGGCTACCTTCGATAAATGTGGATAGTCTGGATTTTTCATAGGTCTTCATTAGGATCAGGTCGGCACTGATTTCCTTAGCCACTTGCTGAATACCCTCACTTGCATTTGAGTTATGACTGATGTGAGAGCGGTAGTTATTTATGTTATTATTTTTTGCAACAGCACTAATCTTCTTTTCCACCTCTTCTACTGTAATCAACTCTGTGGTGATAATATTGACAAAGTGAAGGATAGCTCCCTGTTTTTGTAAAAACCTACACAACTCAAAGATTCGCTCAGGGATGACCCTACTCAAGTCTGTAGCAATCAATATATTATCAAGCTTCACCTCTTTGATATCTGACACTGCAATTACCGGAACATCCGCGTTTCTTATGATCCCGTCTGTATCATTACCCATAAAAAACTCCAGAAAACTTCTTGAACCATCTGTTCCCGTCACCACCATATCTACATTCACTTTTTTTGATATTTCATCCAGCAGTATTGTAAATGTGCCTGAAGTTGAATGGACAATTCCCTTCATGGCTTTAGGAACAGATTCATCCAAAACGTTTCCTAGATCTACAGCAGCTTGATTCACCAGCTTTTCCAATTGTAAATGATGTAAAGTGTCTTTATTTTCTAGAATTGCATCTTTCGGATGGAGCAGCGTATGAGCTTCTTCTGGTTTGATGTTGTGACCAAGATGGATTCTGCTTTTGAATCTTTGAGCAAGGTCACAAGCTGATTTAAGACCTATTTGGGCTTCTTGGCTAAAATCGTATGGTACTAGTATGTTTTGGATTGATTTCATGTAAGCAGGTTTGATTTGAGTGATGGATTGTTACAACTAATTGATCCGTTTACTTTTGCTTTAGAAGGCTTTTTACCATGAGGTAGGGAGAGTCCTGAGGGACAATAACGATCTCAGTTCTGCGATTTAGAAGCTTGGCCAAACCTGATTTATTTGGAGCTCTAGGATCATATTTACTTTTTGCAGAGGAGGTAATTATAGCAGGTTCAATACCATTTATGATCAATTCTCTCACCACTACCAATGATCTCTCCGAGCTAAGGTCCCAGTTGTCTTTTTCTTTAGACGCGTATGATTGATTATCTGTATGACCGACCACCCAAAGTCCGAATTGGCTATCAGTGCTTTGGAGTGAGTTTGCGATACTTTTGATCACCTCTTTTCCATTAGAACTTAGTGTGCTATTGCCTTCTTTAAAAACTAGATCCTCTTTTAACTCGATCACCAGTTCTCCTTCTCTTTCTTGTACCTCCCAGTCTGAGTTTCGAAGCTTATTAATTAAATCCTTACGCTGGACTAATTCTTCATTCTGTTTATTCACAAGCTTTTCCAGAGAATCCAACTTTTGAGATTTGACAATCAGTTCATTCTTCTGATCGAAAATAACTCCGTCTTTTTCAAATTTTGCTTCAGACAACTCATACTCTTGAAATGTACTGTCTACACTAAGTCGAGCAATTTCCTGTAGAGCAGTATCATATTTCTTCTGACTTACGCATCCTGATGTAAGTACTACTAAAAGGATTACCACAAGAAGGATAAAAAATGATGGTCTGTATAATCTTTTGTGTCTGTTTCTCATAACTCAATTGTTTGATGTTTATAATGAAAAAAGCAAGCCAGAATCAAATTAAAGGTTAGACCACGAAGAACAGCACTTCTGGTCGGGGAATTGATGAGCCACTTGCCCAAGTGTAGAAATTTATCTACAATCAAATCTGCAGGTAGAAATACCAGTTTTAAAAACGGTGGTTTAGTGAAACACTTTTAATTCCTACCAAATCCTATTAAATTCTGTCTCATAAACTCGTCTCACGAATGAGTTTCACAAATAGACGTTTAATAAAACTTAAATGAAGATAGGTTATGCAAGAGTTTCAACCAAAGATCAAAGTTTGGATCTACAAGTTGATGAGCTCAAGAAGGTGGGATGTGAAGAAATTTTCTCTGAGAAGCTGTCAGGGCGAAGCGAGAATAAACCGAAGCTGAATGAGCTACTAAGTAAGCTTCGAAAAGGAGATGTTGTAATGGTCTACAGTCTAGATCGTCTGGGGAGAACTTCTAAGGAGCTGATTTCACTTCTATCAGATTTCAAGGAAAAAGGAATTCAATTCAAGAGCATTCAAGAGGGAGTCTTTGATACCACATCTCCTATGGGAGAGGCGATCTTTCAAATCATTGCAATCTTAAAAGCAATGGAAGTCCAAGTTCTTAGTGAACGGACAAAGCATGGGTTGGAAGCAGCCAGGGCTCGTGGAAGAAAAGGAGGGAGGCCAAAAGGATCGTATGACAAGAACAAAGCTGCTGCTGCTGTAACTTTGTACAAAAGGGAATTACCTATTACTGAAATAACTAATTCTCTCAAGACAAGTAGATCAACACTTTATCAGTATTTGCGGAATGAGGGGCTAAAGCAATGAATTAATATGGGAGATTTGAAAGTATCTGTTACAATTCCTACTGATGAAAAAGGAATGATGGGACGGGAGTGTTTAGAATGTGAACAATATTTTAAACTAAAGCCGGGCACGGGACTTCCGACAGACCATTGCCATTGCCCGTATTGTGACTATGAAGGAAAATCAGACACTTTCTGGACAAAATCTCAGATTGAATATGCAAGGAGTATTGCTTTGAAGCAAGGTTATGAGCAAATAGTTAGACCTATGCTCGACAATTTCTATGACTCATTTAAAAGTCTTGAGAGGGAAACACGGAATAGCTTTATTCAGATTAAGGTCAAGAGGGGAAAAAACGATATAGATTTTCCTGTTGAGTATTACACGGAAGAGGAATTGGAAACTCAGCTAGTTTGCGATAGTTGTGGACTTGAATTTGCTGTTTATGGTATTTTTTCTAAGTGTCCTGATTGTAAAGAGTTAAATGCTTTTTTGGTTTTTAATAAATCTCTTGAAATTGTAAAAAATCAGCTAGGGATTTTCTCCAAACCGGACATTCCCAATGAAATCAGAGAGCTTTCTCTTAACAATATTCTAAGATCAGCAATTGCAATTTTCGATGCACTTGGAAAGGAATTGAGAAAGAGGAAACCAAACTTGTATCCTGCCAGACCTAGAAATTTGTTTCAAAACTTAAGTGTTTTAGATGAGAAGCTTAACAATAGAATTTCTGACCAACACTCCAATTTTCCTGATTTATTAAAGTACTTTCAATTGCGACATGTTTTCGAGCATAATCTCGGTGTTATTGATGATGACTTTGTAAAGAAAGTTCCTCAGTACAAACATTTCTTAGGAAGGAAGTTTAAACTAGAGACTGATGAACTTCATAGTTTCCTAAACATGATGGATGAACTTGGAGAAATTGTCAAACGCGATTTTGAAAAATAGGTGTCTCACAAAACGAATGAAATGAATGAAGGCTTAATAGTATTATTAATTTGGTTGTTGTTTGCGGGAACGTTAATGTATTATACCTACAGGCGTGGTCAAAAAGCCCTGAGCATTTTTCCTCCAATTGATACAGTTAAGGTTTTATATCGTGATCGAAAGGCATCGGTTAAGTCAAATAAGTCATTGTGGACCAAATTGGGAGCTATTAGTAATAGCGTAGATCTGGTGGTAACAGATACAGAGCTGTGGGTAAAAGGAAATAAATTCATAGCCAGCTTCATGACTAAATACGATATTTTACACAAAATCCCTTTGAGTAAGGTTACAAGCGTCCATAGAAAAGGTGACAGAATTAAACTGAGATTCAAGCCTGAGAATTATTTGGAAAAGGAGCTAGTAATTCAAACCACCCAAACCTCTAAATTTATTGAGCTAGTGAAAGACCAAATTAAATAACTGTCTCACAAAACGAATGAAATGGATGCTCACACTTTGAAAATAATAAGTGACAAAAACCTTAATTCTTGTATGAATAATACAAAGTGGAATGAGCTAGTATCAGCGATTACATCTGATCCCAATTATAATCCTAATGTTATCATTAAGTACATTCAAGAAGATAAGATTACTTCTAGCTTTACACCAGTATGGTGGGAAGATGTCAAACGTGATGGGTTTGAGATTATTGAATGGGTTAAAATAGATCCTATTGGTAAAGAATATGTCGGACGTTTGGTTGAACCAAGTGAAACAGACTATTCTGATTTCATAGAACAAGGATTAAAATCTTGCAACATACCATTTGAACTTGATAATGGTATATACACTATCTACGGATATAAGCCAGGTAATTAAGTCATATAAAACGAATGAAACTTATCATAACCCATATCCTACTTGTTGCTTCAATAAGTCTTCAAGGCCAATCAGCAGAAGTGGTCTCAGGGAAGAAATACCGGGGAGCAATATTTAATTCAGAATATGCAATGCCTCCATGGACTTTTACGATTGAGGAAAAGAGGTTTACTCCTACATCTGAGGAGATAGATAAGATAGAAGTAAAACTGAAGCTAGAAATAAATGATTTGAACTCTGATGGTCTTAATCAGGGGAAGGGATATGGTCCTGCTATTCATAAAAACTTAAGAAAGTATGTGCGCCAGTACCTAGGATTTATCAATGAAAAAGGGGAGAGGGTAATACTAATCAATTGCTTATGGCTTAAATCTTCATTTGCAGATGGTTGGAAAGAAGAATGGATTACCGTTTCAGATGGGGGAAGTCAATATTGGCAAGTCAAATACAATTTAGATCAAGAACAATTTTATGACTTTGGTGTCAATGGCGTAGCATAGTCTCACAAAAACGAACAGATGTCAACAAAAAGGAAAGGTCAGCTTAGTAAGTCACCAGAACGCCACAAGCATTTGAGGAAATATTTGCAAAGAGTGTTTTGGAAGAAGGAGAGGGTTGCTGAGAAAACGGAAATTGATAAGCAAAAGGATTAGTCTCACAAAACGAAGCGCGGACTTGTGAAATGGTAATTGGATTTTTTGAAGAACTTTCAATTTGGACGGTCATGAGCCTTCTGCAGAAACTGTAAATTCAAAATCACAGAGAATTTCAAAATTTCGCAGAAAACATCAGAAATCTGCATCTAGATGCGACTTGTATTAGATGAATTGTACATTAAGAAGAAAGTGCGACATATGGATAAATCCAGAAGAATATGGATTGCATTTTTCGTATCTTCACATAAAAAAAGGAACGTAACACGCTCCTTAAAATATACTCTCATGCAGGCTGACAATGGATTGTCGCTGTCTGAACTAAGGACAGAGATTGCAGGTTCGAATCCTGTCCCGCATAATGACCCCTGTTCGTAGCAGGGGTTTTATTATTTCAAAGATACTAGGTTTGTTTATTCTTATGATGTCTCATAAAACGAAGCTATTTTTTTAGATAAATGCTCGAAAATTAGAATAACCATTACAAGCGTTATGCCTATAGTGTACGATTTTACAAGGTATGATCTCATACATTTCATACAGTACATCCAATAAACCCCATTAATCCGTGTACTTATTTCACATGACCTATTTCACATGATATGACATGTTTTAGGTTTATGAAAATAGGCTTAATCACAGTTACCATACTTGATAGATCCGCAATGGAGATGGTCAGAATTATATCGTTTTACCAATTGGATTTGAGTCTCATGGGCTATAGCAAGTACTTGAACTAAAAAGTTGTTATATAAGATTACCACTATTTGGCAATTTGATTATATAAGCGCTGCAGTGTTTAATCCACATACGCTGTGTCTAACAATGTCATGATCTCAGTGTATTGATGATCTGATTCAAAATCTACCAAGATCATTTTAATTCCCATATCAATTGATGTTGACATGAAATTCATTTTACCTTGAGCAATGATTATATTCCCATCTTTATCGGGATAGTACGTTTCGGATACTCCTGACTGTACTACAGTTAAAGAATGTCTAGATTGGCTGCAACTCAAAGTCCTTTTACCCGAGATGTTTGAGTAGGCTCTGATTTCACTTCCATCAATTACCCAGGCATAACCTACACCAAAAATCTTTTTATCTGAGAGATATGTACCATTAAACTGATGGGATTCAAATGGTCTTTTAAAGAACATTGGATCTTTAAGTATGATTGTGGTTGCTATGTAGGCGACTACTGCCAATAGCAAATAGGCAGGCAGTTTTTCTTTTAATGACTTCATTATAGTGTATTGTGACTTAAATATATTCAATACACTATATAATATATTTAATTAGCTATTATTATTATCTTTTCTGTGAGTCACTTTTGAAAATGTGACTAGTGAAGAGAAAAAGAAGATTTTAGTTGATTTTGGAAACCGATTTAGAAAGATCAGGCGTACCCAAGACATTACACTTGAAGACTTATCCAATATGAGCGGTATTGCCTACAGTACAATAGTAAAAATTGAAAAAGGTGATATCAATACTGGTATTGCCAACTTGATAAAACTAGCTGAAAAACTAAAGGTTCATCCATCAGAATTCTTCGAGAGTAGCTAGTTACCATTTTTTATCTGACTATTGCTTCTTGTATTATACCCTCTAATATATTCCCATTCTATTCCCATTTATCCTTTCTACTCATTAGTGTTATTGTCGGGTACTCTACTACTTATGCTCTAATATATATACTATATACTAATACCCTTATGTAACCTTTCTTAGGCTGGGGAGGATAGTCCTCCCCTTAGGAACGTAGCTTCAGTAAACTACCCTCTGAGGGGACTATCCATCAAACTCATTCTTGAGTATGGGTCGGCCGTTTATCTCAACTTACCGGCTTAGAAGATTTTCCATCTGTTGATAGATGACCTTAGCGAGTTTCTCCCTTTCGTCCAACTCTTCCTGCTTTGCTCATGTTACCCTGGTAGCAGGATTTGACAACAACACCCCAAGCGTACTGCTAGGCCGCCGATGTTGTGGTTCGTTAAAATGATGACTTTGAATTTTGAGATCTTATGCTCTATGCTAGTCTTTACCGAACATTTTAAAGATACCAAAAAATATCATTGGTTTTCACGAGTTGATTTTTGTAGTATTTTATTCTCAATTTCTTCAATATTGGCACCAGCATAGTGCTTCTGAATTGTACCTTGACTTGTGCCACTTATCAAAGAGACTTCTGCAACACTCAAGCCTAGATTGTTCAATGCATAAGAAATAAACGTCTTTCTCGCCGTGTGCGAAGTACACACTTCATGAAGTGGGCGATAATTCTTGCTTTCCACTTTGCGATCAAACCCAAGTTCCTTCATGAATTTATGAATGGCTTCATTGTACTTCTGCTCAGATTCTACTGGAATGTTATAGTTGTATTTCTCAGCAATTTCTATTGCCTTATCTACCAAAGGAATTTTTATCAGAGTACCGGTCTTTTCAGAACGAGTATTTAATCTATACTTATCATCAACTAAATCTTTGTTGAATTTTTTCAGGTCGCTTACTCTTATTCCAGTTAAGCACTGAAAAACAAAGGCATCCTTTTTTCTATCTAAGGTGTCAGAGCTTGTGATTCGAGAATCGATTAGTCTCTTCAATTCAACTGCAGTTAGAAACACCATATCGTAAGTGAGGGATATTCTACTAAAAGACTGCACTTGTTCATTACAAGGGATTCCAAGATCAATCAGCTTTCGACAAAGACTTTTAAGGTATTTAATTTGATTATCTACCGATCCATCACTCAAAGGTTGATCTTTATTGTAAAGGTACTTTTTGTACTCATACTCGAAATTTTTGTCCAAATCATTAAGTTGATGATCACGACTCTTATATTCATTGAACCCGTCAATGTGCTTTCTTAGATTTTTGTCATAATTAATCAATGTCCTTTCACTAATTCCAGATCCTTCTATCTTACTGACTATATAGTCTATTCCATGAATGATGGTTTTTACTTCGACTTGATCCTTACTCTTTTTGAATAGTTCCTTGACCTTATGAACAGATGGGTCGCCTAGATCTCGAGCATCAAATACAAGATCTTGTACTTCTTTATAGTTGCTGATTAACTCCTTATTTGCTCGCAAATGGCCAATGAATCTTTTATTGAGAGGCTCACTTGTTTTAATTTTTTTTCTTGCACCATCCATTAACCAATTAATTTGATCTGTCGATGCTTTGAAGTTTGTTGAGAAAAGCACCTTCTTACTCGCGTGATCATACCTGATATAAATAGGGTATGTTGTTTTGTTAAGATGCTGCTCTATGAAGAAATTCAGTGTAGACATTACTGTCGCTATTACTGTCGTAAAATAGCATAATATATTGTATTATACCAATAGGTGAATTTGATAAATTGCTTTTTAAAGTAAATAAGAGCATATTTTATAAAATAGAGTTGTACTAAACAAGTCCCCTACGGACTACTTAAATTGAGCCTGTAAGTCATTGATTTACAGGCTTTTATTTTCCATTGGTTATTTTGTTTTTCAAAGTTTCAGAGCATATACTTTTTGGTTTAATTACCATGAACTATGATTGGTAGTCATTGAGAATCTTTCGTGGTAGGCTCTTTCTAAACTTTCTTGATGGTTTGGATGAGCAATTTTGATGAGTTCTTTCGCTCTTTCTTTAAGGCTCTTGCCGTAAAGATTTACTATTCCATATTCCGTTGCTACATACTGAATGTGAGCACGGGTTGTAACGACTCCTGCACCTGGTTTCAAATTAGATACTACTTTAGATTCACCATTTTTAGTCTGAGAAGACAACGCAATAATCGGCTTGCCACCTGGTGAGAGGGAAGCACCTCTGATAAAATCCATCTGACCTCCAACTCCACTATACATTCGCTCCCCGATAGAATCAGCACACACTTGCCCAGTTAGGTCAATTTCAATCGCACTGTTAATACTCGTCATTTTGGGTTGTTTTCTTATGATGGAAATATCATTCACGTACTCTATGTCCAGCAGTCTAACCAGAGGATTGTCATCCACAAAATCATATAGTTTACGAGTACCAAGCAAAAAACCCGAAACTATAACATGAGGATGTTTCTTCTTCAGCTTGTTATTGATAACTCCACTGTTTACCAAGGGCAAGATTCCATCTGAAAACATCTCTGTATGAATTCCCAGATCTTTATGGTTGTTTAGGCATGCTAAAGTAGCATTAGGTATAGCACCTATTCCCATTTGCAGTGTTGCCCCATCTTCGATGATACCAGCTACATATTCACCAATCTTTTTTTCTACGGAAGAAAGCTTTCGTGGGGTGATTTCTGGCAAAGGTTGATCACACTCAAAAATGCAGTGGAAGTTGTTGACATGAATTAATCCATCGCCATGGGTTCGTGGCATCTGTGGATTAATCTGAGCAATAACTCTCTTTGCTTGATCTACTGCTGCTAATGTAGTTTCAACAGAAATGCCCAATGAACAAAAACCGTGTTTGTCAGGAGGGGAGACTTGTACAAGTGCCACATCAATTGGAATAATCCCATCTCTCATCATGATAGGAACTTCACTGAAAAAGCATGGTAGAAAATCACCTGTTCCTTGATTGATGCATTGTCTGGTGTTTTTACCAACAAACATGGCCACCACTTCAAAACTCTCATGATACTGAGGCTCTGCATAAGGAGCATCCCCTTCAGTATGCATTTGGTAGATTCGTACTTTCTTTAACTCATCAGATCTTTCTACGAGCGCATTGACCAGCGCCTGGGGAGCGGCTCCTCCGGTGTGAATAAAAACATTCTCATAAGACTGGATAGATGAGACCGCCTCAACGGCAGAAGTTACTTTTTTCATTTTAGGATTGATTTAGATCAAAGTTCCATCGATTGAACCAGTGTTTTGATGATAAGCATCAGCTCAACGCTTGATGTCTGGCAGCTCATTCAATAACTGTCATTCCCACATGATGCAAATCATGTTCTAATCATTCCCACATCATGCTATTCTATCTCATTCAAAGGCATTTTTGACTTAAAGATTTGTGAAATGAAAAAGATATTAGTGCCTACAGATTTTTCAGAAGTCAGTTTTCATGCTGCTGAATTTGCTATGCAGATAGCTAAAGCTTCAAATGCAAGCTTGATCATGTTACACAGTGCTTACTTTCATTACTTTAATGAATTTTCATATGGAGTTACAATCAATCCACAACCATTCATTGATGAGCTTGAAAAAGCGATAGAGGGCAAACTACAAACATTTCAAAAACGATTGGGTAACAAAGTAGAGGTTGAAACCAAGATATCTGGCCTCAATCTAATAGATGCTGTGAAGGATATGGTAGATTCTGAAGGTATTGACCTCATCGTGGTTGGAACGCATGGAGCTTCAGGACTTAAAGAGACTTTTATAGGGTCCAATACTGAAAGAGTAGTTCGTAGGACAAATTGTCCTGTGATAGCCGTGCCATCTCATGTAGAAATGAATGCAATTAGCAAAATTCTTGTACCACTTGACATTCTTGAAATACAAGATGGTTTCATGAAAAATTTGGCTCGCTTGCAAAAATTTTTTGAAGCTGACATGGAATTCGTATGGGTTCGAACCAATCACTGTAGAGAAAATGAGGGCGAGGTACGAAAGAAGTTCAACTCATTGATGAAAACATATGGAATTAACAATGGCCTGCTAAGTATCATCTGCAGTACGGTTCCTCTAGAGGGGATTCTGGCTCATGCCACACTGTCAAGAGCCAATATGATTGCCATGGCTACTCATGCGCGAAGAGGAATCGCACACCTTCTTTCTGGGAGTATTACAGAAGATACAATCAATCGCATAAGCATTCCGGTATGGACCTACAAGTTGGATAAAGAAGCAAAGAATATTGACCTTTTTAAGAGTAATGAAGAAGAAGTTCAAGTCAAATAAGTATATAGCTTCACTGCTCTATTCTGTGGTATTTGTCAATTAATCTGACAATATCTTTCTCATCAAAAATACCATATGAGATCTCCAGGATTTGCAGGGGAAACTCTTGCGTCATGATGCGATGTTTGGTTTTTGCTGGCACTGAAAATTCATCTCCAGGGTTAGCTTCAAGTTTTTTTCTTCCAATGATTACCTGACCTTTTCCCTGCACCACTCTCCAGAATTCATTCCTGCTTCGGTGGTATTGAAGACTTAGTTCTTCGTTTGGATTGACATTTATAAGCTTCACTGTACAAAGCTTGTTTTCACAAAACTGAACAAAGCCTCCCCATGGTCGCTCCTCGGTATACTTTTGAGGAATTTTCATGTCGCTATGTTCGCGATTGTAACTGCTTATGATATCCGTAGTTGTAATGATGCCTACCAACTCATCATTTGCTACCACGGGTAATGCATGGTACTCTTCTTCAATGAATATTTCTGAAGCCACGCTTATAGGGTCAGAGGATGCCACCGTTCTTAGTTGGCTAACCATAACATCTTCTATCGTCAGAGCATTGAACAAAGCCGCATCTGTCTGGGTCTCTATTTCATCATACACATCACCAAAACTTAATCTCATTACATCTGTTCGACTTAGTATTCCAACCAACTTTCCATCATTCATGACTGGTAAATGACGAACGTGATATTTCAACAACATATCTCGCGCTTCAATAAGAGAATTTGAGAGCCCAATCGAATGGACTTTGCGTGTCATAAGATCCTTCACAAGAGTTTCCATAGTTTTTTCTTATGAAAAAAAGAAGAATGGATAAGGTTAGGTATGATTTGGCTTACGTTATTATCTGATGTTGATTAAGCAATTAAAGAAGTACCCTCAGCAATTCTATTTGAGTATTCGCTACTAAGGGATTTTCAGTATTGCCATTTAATAGTACGAGTGCATATCCAAGCCTGGAGAGTTTCCAGTCTCTAATGATTTCGTGAGTTTCTGCATCAACTATGTAAACACGTTTGAAGTGTTCATTTACCGGGATTTTTTGAGCCAGGCACACTTTTATGGCCCGATTTACTGTTTCTGATATTTGATCAAGGCTTGTTTGCATCAATGAGCTCGCACTGTATGCAAGTTCTTTGTTTCTGAGTGCTTCTGCTAAGTTTGATAAAACTTCATTTGGAAAGCCCAATTCTGATTTAATGATAGCGTATTTCATAGCTTATGCATATGCTGTTTGAAAACTCTCCTTTAGCCTCAAGGCCATTTCTTTTTGCTCTTCAGTGAGACTCGTTGGTAGCTTAACTGCCAGTTTTACAAACAGGTCACCAAATGTCTTCTTATTATAAACAGGCATGCCTTTCCCTTTTAACCTTACGGTTTTTCCATTTTGTATGCCAGCGGGAATTGAAATGCTTACTTTTCCTGCCATCGTATTCACTTCTTCTTTTCCGCCCAAAAGAGCTGTGAAAAGATCTACTGAAACATCCATATATAGATCATCTCCTTTTCTATGATAAGCTTGATCCCCTAGTACTCTCACAGTTAAAAAGAGATTTCCAGATTTGCCTCCACTTACCCGTTGACCTTTCCCTTTGACCTTCAACTTTAAGCCATCGTATGTGCCTGGTTTGATTTTTAGTCTGATTTTTTCAGAACCTAAGTCGGCGATTCTTTCGGTCCCTGAATATGCTTCTTGAAGGGAAATGGTGATTTCTCCTGCAAGATCAGCACCTGTAAAGCCTTGCGTGAAACCATGCCCTCTCTTATGTTGACCAAAGAGCGTTTCAAAGAAATCAGAAAAACCACTTGCACCAAATATTTCGGAAGGATCTCCTTCAAAATCATCGTATTGTCCACTTCCAGGCCATCGGTCTGTGTATCCTCGTGAAGAGTCAAAGCCGGTTTCCTCATAATGTTTCCAATTGGCCCCTAGTTCATCATATTTCTTACGTTTCACCGGATCTCCAATCACTTCGTTTGCTTCACTCACTTCTTTGAATAGCTCTTCAGCTTTCGTATCGTCAGGGTTTTTATCCGGATGGTATTTGATGGCAAGTTTTCTATAGGCTTTCTTAATTTCATCTTGGGTGGCTTTTTTATCCACTCCTAGTATTTTATAGTAATCCTTGTATTCCATTTTGAACCTCGCTATTCTCACGAAAAAGGCCAGATAAGTCAGAAAGACTTTCTTAGAGAAAGCCTTTCCATTTAGTCTTGCTTACTTGACAGTTTCCTTTTTATCTTTTTTAGAGATCATTTTCTCAACCAGATCGGGAATTTTCTCAAAGGCTGCTGCTATTCCCTTGCTGGATTTGCTTACACCTATGAATGAGATTTCTTCCCCTTTAGTTACTAAAAAACCGATTGGTTCAATCCCCATTCCGGCACCAGCACCTCCGCCTTCTCCTTGAGAGTTCTTTGGTGAGTTGCCCCCTCCTGCACCACTTCCGAAACCAATTCCTACCCGGATAACAGGGACGCATTCAAACTGACCCAACTTGAATGACTCTCCCATTATGGTATCAGTGGTGGCCTCTGATTTGATAAATGCGGTGATCTTCTCTAGAAGTTCTTCGATGTGTATTTCCATGATTTTATAAGTTTATGTGAAACATAGATTTAATATTTTCTGAGATTTGAGTAAGCCAAAAAGATTCGCCAAAGTGTATTTCGAATTTCCAGGATCAGGTATGACTTTCCTTGAAAATTGATATAAATAGGGAATCCTCTATTTGTAAGAAGTATTCCGATAGGTAGCAATTGAGCGTTAAGCATGTAATTATCTGTATCCAGCGAAGCTGCAAAAGTTTCTATGTGAAACGACTTCAAGATGTTTTTGAATCGACATGCCTTCTTGAAAGAAAATGATTGTGGTTTAGTTTCCTTGTCTTTTTTTTGAGCACTGGACTGAATGCCGAGTAGTTGCTTACGATAATGATAGATCGGCAACTTCAAATGAAACGTAAGTTCATGCTCCTCTGTATCGATCCATGTTTGGGCTAGTCCGCCAAACCTTACCTCATAAATATGACTTTCCGAATCTATGGATAAAATGATCGGAGTGAATAAAATCCATGCAATGATGGCGAAGAGAGATGTAGCAATGATCAGACCTACCATGAGTCATCTTCTGTTTTTTAGATCATCAGATTACGCCTCTTTACGATTACCTGGTATGAGCAGGATCATCAAATTATGTGAAGCTCATCAGTGAACAAAGAGGATGCTGGCCATTGCTTTATGGAAAAAGAGCTATGAAAAATATTACTGACTTTATGGGACTCTTCGTCGAACAGCTCAAGGAGCAAAAAGATGGAGAGAGGCAGCAGCTGGAAGCACTTAAGAAGCTAAGAGAAAAGACCACTTCAACTACTCTTCGAGGAGTTATTGATGCTCACATAGGAAAAACCAAAGGGCAGATAGAACGACTAGAAGATGTTTTTTCACTTCTTGGAAGGAATATTCGAGGCGAAAATAACATGGGAGTAGGAGGACTTATAGAGGAGGCTTTTGAACTAGAAAAAAGATGCACGGATGATGATGTAAGAGATGCAGGTATTATTACTTCTATTCAACACCTTAATCATCATAACATAGCTAGTTATGGTACATTGAGCATCTATGCGGACGAATTGGAAGAGTATAATGTAGCAGTATTACTCAAGGAATCTTTGGAAGAAGAAAAGCAAACAGATGCGAGGCTTTCTGAGCTTGCAGAGGAAGAAATTAACCTAAGAGCTATTCAATAACAACATGAAACATCATATATCTCTCTTTGCTAAGGCATCACTAAAGCCATTAATTGTATCCTCATTTTTTGTGTTATGCGCAGGATGCGATTCGACTATACGTGAAGAGAACAAGGCATTGCAGATGAAAGTAGATTCCTTAGAGGCAGCATTTGAAACTGGAGAGTATGCCATTGGGCTACTGGAGGTTGTTGGTCAGTATCTTGACTCTATTGATCTAAGGAGGGAGTCAGTACTTGTAGACCTTGAAGTAGGAGTAGAAGACAGGGATTACTTACAAAAGATTAAGCATCTCAATCAATACTTTCAAAAAACTGAATGGGCAATTAGAGAATTGGAAAATATAAGTGGAACTTATTCCATTCAAGTAGACCGGCTGAAGACAACCGTAGAGCAGAAGAATGACGAAATCAACCGCTTGCAAATTAGTGTTAATCAATATCGAAATGTAGAAGACTCTCTCAAAGGGAGGTTGGAAATCACTGAATCAGCGTTGCAAAAAACACAAAAATCCCTAGACTTTTCACGTATGGATGTTGCTCTTGCAGAGATGGAGGTCATGGGGCTGATGGGATTGGTCCAATTGACCGAGGCTGAGATTTATTTTGCAGAAGGGGAAGGATTAGAAGAATTGGCTGGGAAAATAAAACTAGCTCCTAAGAAAAAAAGAAAGAACCTGGAAGAGGCTTTGAACGCTTTTACAACATCTTTTGAGATGGGCTACCTACCGGCCAAACAACGAATGGAAAGATTGAAAGAAAGACTAGAAAGTCAATAGCTCACCAAAGCACATATTTTAGAAATACATATACGAGATAGAGAATAGACAGCCCTAAACCCTCTTTTTTTTGCAATCCTTTCTTTTTACTTAAAAAGTAGATGACCACAATGGAGATGAATAATAGGAAAGGCATATCGAATAGTAGAATAGATGGTTCAATATAGATGTTGGATATGAGCGAGCTGATGCCAATTGGGATCAAAATGTCGAAGATGTTGCTGCCAATGATGTTCCCAATGGAGAGACCAGGTTTGTTCTTCAAAATGGCACTTATTGAAATAGCTAATTCAGGAAGACTGGTGCCAAGCCCAATAATTACCGCACCAATGAATGACTGATCTACGTCCCAGGTATTTGCAAGTTTGAGCGCTCTATTGATCGTGAGTTCAGAAGATAAGATCACTATTCCCAATCCAAGAATTAAGATGAGGATATGTGATGTGGTATTAAGTAATATTGATTTTTCTTCTACTTTCTCAATCTTATTTGTTCGTTCACGATTCAGATGAGTGATGAAATAGATAAGGAATGCAATAATGAGAATAGCTCCATCATTCCAGGTTATCACGTAATCAAAAGCTACTAAAGCCAGGAGAATTATAGCGCCTATTAACTCAACTGCCAACTGACGAATCTGGATTTTGCCGGCAGCTAAAAAATGAATAATAGCTGTCAGCCCTATGATGATGCTAATTTGACTGATGGAACTTCCTATTGCATTTCCAACGATCACCCCAGAGCTTTCGATCCCTTGATAATTATGAATGGCACCATTAATGGCCACTATCAATTCGGGTAGGTCTGTTCCAAATGCAAGTATGGACAGCCCGATGAAAACGGATGAAACATTGAATCGTTGAGTGAGAATGATAGCTTTTCTCACGACTAATTCAGTCCCTAGCCATAAACCAATTATCCCCAATAATAGAAACCCTAGGTCATACATCTTAAGCCATCATTTGTTCTAAGGTTAACCATAACTCCAAAACAAAACTTGTTGAATGATGTGGGTCATTCTAATGTTTGAAAATGGTCAGTAAGTCTGATGTGAATCAAGTTCTAGCTTGAGCATTATCACCTCTTTTCTCCATTATAATTCCGTTATTGACACTTGGATGTTACAGCTATGAACAATCAAAACCTTGATGACTTAAGAGATAAGCCAGATCTTAATAAAACAGACAAATCCTTTGGCATTTGGTCATACCTTTTTCTGATCATTATTTTTCTGGCATTGTATTATTGGGTCACTGAGACCGCCAAACCAACAGAAATAACCTGGAATCGATTCAAAAGAGAAATACTTTCTTCTGGAGACGTTGATCATTTGATAGTGGTGAATAAGGAGAATGTAGAAGTCTTTATGAAGCCAGGAACGCTACATAACCACAATGATATTCAAGATTTACCGTCCAGTGGACCACATTACTTTTTTCAAATAGGCTCTATTGAAACATTTGAAAATAATCTATCCCAGTTGCAGCAAGAGGATGATTATATCGAGGTAAAGTTTGAGACAAGGACGAATTGGTATGATGGACTCACCTTTTTGATACCTTTTGGTTTGTTATTGCTTTTTTGGTTTTTCATGATTGGCCGGATGGGGAAAGGAGGTCCTGGAGGAAAGTCAATATTTAATTTTGGTAAGACAACTGCACGGTTTCGTGATGCAAACAGTAAACAATTGGTAACATTTGGTGATGTAGCTGGTCTGGATGAGGCTAAGGCAGAGATGAAGGAGATTGTAGATTTCCTTAAGAATCCAACCAGATACACTGAATTGGGAGCGAAAATACCCAAGGGTGTTATTTTGGTAGGCCCACCTGGAACAGGGAAGACGCTCATGGTGAAGGCTTTGGCTGGAGAATCTCTTGTTCCTTTCTTTTCCATTTCAGGATCGGAATTTGTGGAAATGTTTGTTGGAGTAGGGGCTTCCAGGGTAAGAGATTTGTTCAACAAAGCCAAAGCCAAGGCACCTTGTATCATTTTTATTGATGAAATTGATGCCATAGGCAGGAGCCGCGGAAATGCCAAAGCCTTCCAATCCAATGACGAAAGAGAAAGTACACTTAATCAACTTTTGACAGAGATGGATGGGTTTGGTTCTAATTCAGGTGTTATCGTGATTGCGGCAACCAACAGGGCAGATATGTTGGATAGGGCATTGATTAGGCCCGGTAGGTTTGATCGGCATATTTACCTTGAGCTACCAAATAAAACTGAAAGAAGGGCGATTTTCAAAGTACATCTGCGCCCCTTGAAGCTTGCTGAAGACCTGGATGTAGATTTTCTAGCTTCTCAGACTCCGGGCTTCTCAGGTGCTGATATTGCCAACGTTTGTAATGAAGCCGCATTGATTGCAGCCAGAAATAACAAAAAAGCGGTAGAGAAATCGGATTTCCATCACGCCATGGATCGAATCATCGGAGGTATGGAGAAGAAGAGCAAAGTAATATCGTCCAAGGAACGAAAAATAGTGGCTTTGCACGAGGCAGGGCATGCGTTAGTTGGCTGGATGCTGAAAGACGCAGACCCATTGATTAAGGTGTCCATAATTCCACGAGGAAAATCTTTGGGAGCAGCCTGGTATTTACCCGAAGAACATCAGATATATACCAGATCACAGTTTCTTGACCAAATGTGCATTGCTCTAGGGGGAAGAATGGCCGAGCTTTTGATCTTCGGTGAAGCATCGTCCGGAGCATTAGATGACCTTGAAAAGGTAACGAAACTTGCCTATACGCTTGTTGCCTATTATGGATTAGGTGAGTCCATGGGAAACCTTAGTTACTTTGATTCCACTGGAGAGAGCGATCGACTTTTAGGTAAGCCTTACAGTGAAGACACAGCTCAATTAATTGATAAAGAGGTGAGAAAACTTGTTAACGAGATGTCCGAAAAAACAGTGACTATTTTGAAGAAAAACCGCGATAAATTAGAGGCTTTGGCACAAGAGCTACTTGAGAAAGAAAAGCTTTTTATCCATGATCTGGAACAAGTGCTGGGAAAAAGAGTGGGTTCTGATGATCCAGATCCGGTATTAGTCGAGAAGTAAATTAAATGACTGTCAATGCTAGTCCTACTAGGCCATTGAGCGCATTATTTCGAAAGAAATCATTGGAGGAGGAAAGTTTGCGCAAAGTACTGATCAGCTCTACCTCTTCAAATGGGAGGACGATTTTTGCATCAGCTTGATCAGTTAAAATATTGTTAGCGTCAGTGCATAGTACTATTAGGCTATCGACCTTCTCTCCAAGTAAGTGAATAAATTCATCTACAGGTCTTAGTACTGTAGAGGTATTGAATATGGCGATAGCGTCTTTCTCTAGCACTGAGGTATTGACCAGACTATCCGATGAAAATGTTTCAACTGAATAACCATTGATTTCAATGAGTTCGGCGATGTTTTCCTTCAAGTCCAGGTCATCCTCAAATAGAAGGACCTTTTTTTTCATATAGTCATGTTATTGGGGTTTCGTAGACATTTCCATGACTTATATCGGCTTCTTTTATGACAATAATTCATCCATCAAGCCTCTGCGAGTTTTTGGATTTTCTTTCTCACGGCATGGTAAGAAAGTTTCTTAAGTGCTTTTTCTTTGATTTGTCGTATCCTTTCCCTTGAAATGCCCATCAGATGACTAATTTCTTCAAGCGAGTGCGCGCTTTGATAGTCAATCCCAAATACCATTTTGATAATTTCTTTTTCGCGTTCGCCGAGCCTGGACAATATCTTGCTGACATCCTTTCTCAACTGCTCAAAGTAGCGTGTTTGTTGATTAGCATCATCCGTTTCCTGATCAGGAATGAACTCCATCAATAATTGTTCTCCATCCGTTCCATAGATGGAATCTAATGAGGACGTTTTATTAAATGACTTGTCTATCTCTTCAATTTCATCCTCATCCATATCCATAAGTTCAGCCAATTCTTCAATGGTAGGGAATCTTCCGTTTTTCTTAGCCCACTCATCCTTGATCTTTCTGATTCGTGACATATTAGAAATCTTGTTGGAAGGCACTCGAATGGTTCTTGACTGTTCATCTAACGCACTTAGAATCGCTTGACGAATCCACCAAACAGCGTAGGAAATAAACTTGAATCCTCTTGTTTCATCAAAACGTTCAGCAGCCTTAATGAGCCCAATATTCCCCTCATTGATTAAATCGCTGAGTGGAACAGACCCATTTTGATATTGCTTGGCAATTGAAACGACAAATCGCAGATTGGCTTTGACCAGCTTATTTTTGGCAGCTTGATCTCCTTGTTTAGTCCGTCTAACTAGCTCAACTTCTTCTTCAGCGGTGAGCAAGTGCTCCCTTGAGATTTCCTTGAAATACTTATTCAGTGAGTCGCAATCGACTTTGGTGATATTATCTGTAATGGTGAGTTGTTTCATGATTCCTTAGCTTGGTTTTAGTCTTTGTATTAGATATCCCTTATAACTCGAGATAGCCGTTCTTTTACTTCTTGAGCAATATCCTTTAGCTCTAAATTCTCTATGGCTTGCATAGATGCCAGCGGATCTACAGCAGCTACTTCTACTGTGGTCTTTCCATCCTCTCGGATGATTACATTACAAGGCAACATTGTTCCAACCTTATTCTCTTTTTCAAGAGCGGTGTATGCAAAAGTTGGATTACATGCTCCCAAAATTTTATATCTAGGAAAGCTCACATCCAGCTTTTTCTTTAAAACCTCTTCAACATTGATTTCTGTTAAGACTCCAAACCCCTCTCTTTGTAAAAGATCGATGGCTCGTTGCACCGTTTCTTCAAAATCTTTGGAAACTGATTTGTTGATATAATAGCTCATTCTTCCTAGCTTAATGCACGAGCTAATTTGATTACTTCCATTCAGTAATGGAATGACCTAGCTCAATGAATGAGTTGATCTTTTTCATGTCTGTCTTTTTAATGATAGCGTGCGGTTCTGCCACGAGAAATCCCCTGATGATTATACCCCTGATTGGCTGTCTTAATTAGCCTCATTTATTCAACGGCGGCAAAGGTTCTTTTAACAACACGTGTGATCAAGATGGCTAGTATGTAACCCAGGATTACCCCTCCTATAAGTATGACCCATTCAAACCATCCTAACGGCGTTAGATAAAAGAAGTGATTCCAGGGAGAATATATGAGCCCTACCTGAAGAATCAGCGAAACAATGAGCCCCATGACCAACCATTTGTTGTCAAACCACCCTAGCTTCTCACCATATCGGATTGCCCCAATTCGTACAAACTCGAACAATACGATTCCAGTAAGCAGGGTTGATCGAGCAATGTCCAAACCAAATGGCAATACCAAAAAGAATGTGATAACCAACACAATCGCTTTTTTAAGTCCAATTAAACCAATCAGCCAAGCAAGTTGCTTATCAATGAGTGGCTCTCCATTTTTCCTAGGAGGTCTTTGCATAATGTCCTTAGCCGGTGGATCGGCACCTAAAGCCAATGCTACCAAACCGTCAGTTAAAAGATTGATCCATAACAATTGCACGGGGTAGAGGATGGGTTCATCAAAAGAGAAGAAAAGTGTAATGAAGAAAATTAGGGCAACTTCTGCCAGGTTGCAGGTGAGTAGGTAGTCAATGAATTTTCTTGTATTATCGAAGATGGTACGCCCTTCCTTGATCGCATCTCTGATGGAACTAAAATTATCATCGAGCAACACTATATCACTCGCTTGCTTGGCAACTTCGGTTCCTTTTTTACCCATAGCAATACCTACAACAGATCTTTTGATGGCCAAAGCATCATTTACACCATCACCAGTCATGGCAACCGTATGATCTTTTTCCAACAATTCCAGGATTCTAAGTTTATGAAAGGGATCCGTCCGAGCAAAAATATTGGTTCCTTTATCCAAGTGATTCAGGAGTTCCAGATCTCCTAGTGAGTCCAACTCTAAACCGGTTAAGACACCATTGGTACTCATACCAACCGCCTCAGCAATTGCTGAGGCGGTCGAGGGATTATCGCCAGTGATCATAATCACTCGGATTCCAGCATTTTTACAATCCTCCAAGGCTTGCCTGGCCTCCTTTCGAGGAGGATCTATCATGGCTTGTAAGCCAATCCAAGTAAGTTTATCTTCCAGGATATCACCCGTTTCAAGGTTTTCGTTGTAAGCAAACCCAAGCACACGAAGTGCTCTGGACGCAAAGTGTTGGGTTTGATCAAGAAGTTCATCCTTTAGTTTCTTAGTTAAAAGCACTCTCTTGCCTCTGTCCAATATGTGGGTGCATTTCGACAATACTACCTCCGGAGCTCCCTTTGTGAATGCAGTAAGATGGTTCTTCTGATCTTTCACTACTACGGTCATCCGTTTCCGTTCAGAGTTGAATGATAGCTCATTTACTTTTTCGTACGTGGGTAAAACTTTGCCTCCAAACTGGAGACAGGCGGCCTTCTTTAGTGCAATTTCTGTCTGATCTCCAAGATAGAATTGAGAGCCGTCCTCCTTAAAGACTACTGAAGCATTATTACAAGTATTTGCACAGAGAAAAAGCATTTTAGGGGTACCTCGCAGGTCGGAGGTTTGTAATGAAGATGTGGTATGTTCTTGTCCGTCAAAAAAAGTGGTAGTGACAGTCATTTCATTCAGTGTCAACGTTCCTGTCTTATCTGTGCAAATGATATCAACAGCGCCTACACTTTCTACAATTGGCAGCTTTCTGATCAACGCGTTTTTCCGAAACATTTTCCGGGCGCCTATTGCCAGCGCAAGAACGACAACTGCAGGAAGTCCCTCTGGTATGGCAGCTACTGCAAGGGAGATGGCAGTAAGAATTGAAGTATAAAAACCAAACTTAAATACCCCCACGACACCAATAATAATGGTGATGAAAAAGGTGATGAGTGATAGTTTTTTACTCAGGCCTGCAAGTTCAATTTGGAAGTTGGATTGCTCTTCTGTTACTTTTTGAAGCTCAGAAGCAACCTGACCTATTTTGGTTTTCATCCCGGTCGAGGTGATCAATACTTTACCGATACCCCCATTTACAACTGTATTTTTAAATACCAGATCTTCTATATTCTTATGTACGGCCTGAGCTTCTCCTGTTAGAATGGACTCATCTACATCTAGATGAAAAGATTCAATAACGTCACCATCTGCTGTGATCATATCGCCTGCTTCCACAAGTAGCAAATCGCCTGGTACAATCTCATTCGATGGGATTATCTGCTCTGTATGGTCCCGAACTACCCTTGATCTGGGATAAGACATTTGCTGCAATGCCTTGATGGTTTTTTCAGCCTTATAATCCTGTATGAAACCCAATATGCCCGAGAGTAGAACAATGGCCAGAATGAGGATCGTATCTACCAGGTGAGGCTCTTGATCTGGTAGATAACCAATAGCAAAGGAAATGAATGCTGCTGCAATCAAAATGAGTATGAGCGGAGAACTGAACTGCCTGCCAAGTATTAGCCAGAAACTTCTCTTATGGGAATCAACTATCTCATTTCTTCCATATTGTTCCAGTCTTTCATGGGCTTCTTTAGATGTTAATCCTTGATTCTTCAATTATTTGATCATTTTTAAAACTCTTTGAAAGCTTGCCAGAATCCGAAGTTTTCATTCTTTTTTTTCACAATGAGAAGGGCTGCCTCATCATTTTTTACGATCAAGCGTTCAGCAATACTTCCGAGCAACACCCACGATGCGAAGGTTTGCCCTTTAGATCCGATGATAATCATATCTGATTTCAATTCATGGCTTGCCTGAATGACCTTATCCGCTATGTCAGCAAACTTTGCATGCTCAATACAAGGCTTAATTTTTTGTGAACTGACCTTACACTTTTTTAGAAAATCAGTGAAGTGGGTTTCAGCATTCTGGGCCATAATCACCTTCATTTCTTCGTATGTTTTTCCTGTTTTTGTATATCCACTCGGAATTTGAAATAGATGATATCCGGTCAAATCTGGATTAGTTGTACATCCAGCTATTTGCAAAGCTTTTTTTAAGGCTAATTCAGCGTGTTCCGAAAAATCGAGTGAGACCAGAATCTTGTTTATTTCGATATCTCTAGGTGGTATCACCAGCACAGATGTCCTGATTTTACGAGCAAGTCTCTGCATAAGAATGCCACTTCCATTTTCAGGTTTTTTGCGGCCAACCATCAATAGGTCTACTTTCTTTATCTCTGACCAATGCAGAAGCTTTTTCAAGGGGTCTCCTTCGATGATTTGGAAGTTTGCTTTAGATCTTAACCATGTATCGTCCAGCGAAAAAACCTCATCCTTCACTTTTTGCATAAGCATTTCGTCGAGCGGCTCATCGCTTTCTTCTGAATTGAGTGTACGTTCTACATGTGTGAAATAAACCTGTTCCAGATCTGTAAAGAGATTTTGATTCCTTACAAGAAAATTGATGAGATGTTGATCCATCTCCGTAAAATCTAACGCGACAAGTATTCGGTGCACCTTTCTCATATAAATTCTTTTTTTATAAATCTATTTGAACGTTTGAACCTAACCCATGAGCAAAATCAGTGACATTACTGATTAAGATTTAGAATTGACCTGGATTTCAAAACAGTTAAGCGATAGCTGAATCAGCATATTTTTCAGAGACTATGAGATGAGCATTATGGTGAAAGAAACATTGATCCAGATCAGAAAAGTACTTGAGTCGGATCATTGATCACTGCCTTAAGTACAATTACCTTGGATCAAAAAAGTTAGTTGTATCACAATAAAAAAGGAGGTTTAAAGATGTCACTTTTAGTAAGAACACCCAGATTATTTTCAAGTATGCCAACGGTGTTTTCTGATTTTTTTGATGAAGACCGATGGCCAGTCACTAGTGGAAACGGATGGAGTTCCAGTGTTCCTGCAGCCAATATTCAGGAAAGGGAAAAGGAATATGTAATTGAACTGGCAGCACCTGGAATGGAAAAGAATGATTTTCATGTAGACATTGAGAACGGGATGCTTTGCATTAGTTCTGAAAAGGAAGAGGAGACCGAGGACAAAGACAATGGCTACTCCAGAAAAGAGTTTAGCTACAGCTCTTTTTCAAGGTCATTTTCTCTACCTGAAAATGTAGATGAAGATAAGATAAAGGCTTCTTACAAGGAGGGAATACTTTCACTGAGTTTGCCCAAAACAAAGGAAGCTACCATTCAAAAAAAGGAAGTTAAGATTTCTTAAATAGCGTTGTGCTGATTCTTAATGATGAAATGGGAGGATGAATTCCTCTCATTTCTTTTCAATACATGACAAATATGAAAAACTTAGACAAAGGTGTTTGGATAGATGAGCGACAAGCATGGATCGTATATCAAAATAGAAATCATGTGAGCCTGAAGGCGGTAGGCTCTGAAGTAGAAACATATCATCTTCATGGAGGGTCTGGCTCGTCCACACCGTATGGACCACAAGAAGCAATATCAGAAACAACTCTTAATCGAAGAAAAGAACAGCAGTTGAAAAACTATTATCACCTGGTTATAGAAGAACTTCTTCCAGCAAAGAGGCTGTACATTTCTGGGCCTGCCGAGGCAAAGATCGCCTTGGAAAAAGAAATTGCTCAGAGGAAAAACCTCCCACTTAAATCTGTTGTGGTAGAGCCGGCTGATAGCATGACAAAGAATCAATTTAAGGCTAAGGTTAAGGACTTTTTTGAGAAAAATCATGGTTATGATGATGTCATGGATTAGAACTCCCAAACGAAAATTAACGCTACCTGATTGGCTATCTCTTTATAGAATTATTGCAGCACCCTTCTTATTAATCCTGATACTTTTAGAGGCGCGGTTGTACTTCGGGATTTTTTTGCTGATCAGTTTTCTTACTGATGCGCTGGATGGCTTCCTTGCCAGACGTATGAATCTAGTTTCTCAGCGGGGAGCTCAGTTTGATAGTATAGGTGATGCGATAACTTTTGCAATTGGCCTGATTGGTATTTTTTGTTTCGAAAATGCATTCATTATTGAACAGTCAGGATTGATCATTTTCGCTTTTAGTTTCTACATTCTGCAGCTATTTATCGCCTACCTTAAATATGGCATGCCTAGCAGCTTTCATACATACCTGGCCAAGATCTCTGCTATTTGTCAGGCAGTTTTTATGCTGTGGATATTCTTCATAGGTATTGAGTATTGGTTGTTTTACTTAACGATCGTATTGAGCATTTTGGAAACTGTTGAAGAGATTATGTTGATCGTTTGGTTTTCCGAATGGAAGTCTGATGTGAAAGGTTTCTTT
This sequence comes from Ekhidna sp., assembly GCF_039940915.1. Classification (GTDB taxonomy): domain Bacteria; phylum Bacteroidota; class Bacteroidia; order Cytophagales; family Cyclobacteriaceae; genus Ekhidna. Next base: position 921,546 of record NZ_JBDVFO010000002.1, on the reverse strand, counting down.
TGGGTTTTTAAGAAGAAAAAGGCCAAAGAAACGGTGTCCAACAATGAAATATAGGATTTATGAAAAAACTTATTTGCCCAGTCGATTTTTCAGAAACTGCCAACAACGCTGTAGAGTATGCAGCTTATCTGGCCTCTGGTTTAAAAGCAGAGCTGGCTCTTATTCATATTGTAAATGAGCCATCTATTGATGATATGTCCGACGCGGTAGGCGGACAAGAGGTAGAAGGGAAGAAAGAACTTGATGCGTTGGAACGTCTCGAAACTTATTGCCAAACGGTCAGAGATAGTTTCTCGATAAAGTGCCGACCTATTGTAGGCACATATACTCCTAACATGGAAGCCGCATTAAGAAAGGAGATTGAAACTAATACATATGATCTCGTATTGATGGGGACGAATGGTCGAAGTGATATCAGTCAGTTCTTTTTAGGCACCCATACCAATCATATCATTGGAAAAATATCAGCACCCATAATGGTGATTCCGTTTGGATGTAGTTTCAAGAAGATTGAGAAGGTTGTTTACGCATCTAACTATAAAGTTGAGGATATACCGGCTTTGAATTCACTCATAGCACTCACTCAAACATTTGATCCTTACCTAACAGTTTTGCATGTGAATAAAACTCAATCAAAAAAAGATGAAGAGATTCGTCTTTTGCTACAAGATGTTTACCAGGACAAACTGAAAAATCAAAAAATCATGTTTGATCAGATTCATAGCGAAAATGTATCGATGGCTATAGATGGTTATGTAACCAGAAATGATGCGGACTTACTGGTTCTTGTAACGCACAAGTATTCCTGGATCAGGGAAATTTTTCACGATAGCGTGACTAAAAAAATGAGTTTAGTGGCTGATTATCCTATACTAGTTCAGCATTTTAACGAGACTGGCAATTGAGGTTTCGAACTAGGAATCAATATTAAGTTCATTTTCCAGAAATTGAAGAATAGCTGACTTATGATTCTTTATTTCACCCTTCTTAGATGCTCCTGTAAGCGCATCTACTCCTTCCATTTTCTCTTCTCCGGATCCTGAAGTTGTAATAACAAGCATTTTTTCAGGGTCAAAATGCTGTGGGATGAATGAGTCAATTGATTTAGGTGGTTGTGAATACTCCCATGTATGTATCAATACAATTGCATCCCAACGATCATTATAATATTCTTCTAAACCGGATATATCAATTACCTGTATATAAACATCACTTGATTTAAGTGAATCAATAACGCTCTCTACCAATTCATCTTTGTAAAGACTCCCTTGTGTAGCAATCAAAACACTCTTTTCAAGAGAGGGATCATTGATTTCATACGATGCAATGTCTTCCATAGAATAGGTATTTGTGTACCAAAAGGAGAAAGCGATAAATGCGAGAATGAGGATACCTAGTCCTTTGAGAATGTATTTTAAAACTGTCATGGCTTGAATGCTATTAAGAAATGGAAATGGCTCTGGATTTACTTTTGCTTACGAAGGGCAAAGTGATATGTAGAAGCCCATTTTCAAAATGACTAACTATCTTGTCTGCATCAATGAGCGATGATAAGTAGAATGTTTTTTCCATACGATTCGTATCGATTTCTCGCTGAATGTAGTTTGTGTTTTGCTCTTTACCGGAGCTTTTCTTTTCAGCAACCACACGCAAAACATATCCATCTACGGATATCTTGATGTCTTTCTTTGAATATCCGGGCATGCCTACCTCTAGTTCAAATTGACTTGGATCTTTCTTAATAATATTGGTGACGGGGCGAGCTATCCAGCTATCTTCAAATGCGTTGCGGCCCATGAAATGATCAGGATCGATAAAGGAACTATATCTATCTCCGATTCTTCCAAAAACATGATTTTTTCTTCTATACAAGTTCATAACACATGGTATTTATTTATCCATAAAAGAACCTGGAATTGAATATGTTTTCAATGACACGTCTCATTTATTTTAATGATGCTAAACCTGTATTTGCGGCTGATCGAATCCAACTTATTAACTGATGCACGTCATGGTAGGAGGGGATTCCTAGCGCTAGGTTTAATTAAAAATGAAAAAGCTAATAACTGTCTGTGGTGTTGCAATCCTGGTAAGTGGCTTGCTCAGTAGTTGCGCTGCACCTATTTTTTTTGAAACGTCCCAACCTTCCTTTAAGGAGCCGCAATACCAATTTAAAAACCGGTTCATTGGAGAATATTTTGATCCTATAGATTCCATGGGTTTGATTATTTCAGAAAAGAGCGTACGCGCAGACCCATACTATTTTGGAGAATCACGACAGGATACAATATTTTCAATTTCCGAAAAGAACATTCTGAAATATTACAAGAAAAGATACCTGCTAAACTACAAATTCGAAGAGGGAGATTGGGGGATCCATATAATGGATTTAAAAGGTGACCAACTTACTTTTTACTGTTTCAATATCCCGGATGATATCTCTTCTTTGAAGAATTTTGGTACCGTAAGGGAGGTTCGAAACGAGTGCGGTGAAACCGTGAAAATGGTTGTGAATCCGACCAGAAAAGGATTTGCCAAATTATTCGCCGATGAGAATTTGGAAAGCCTTGTGGTTTATCAGAAAGTGAAGAAAACAGACTAGGAGATGCTGGGATATCTATTTGCCTTTCTGCTTCTTTTTCATGGATGGATTCATCTACTTGGTTTTGTGAAGGCATTCAAGCTGGCAACTGTATCTCAGCTAAAGATGGAGATTTCAAAGCCCTTTGGAGTTCTATGGTTCATTATAGGTATGTTGTTCGTTTACCTTGCGCTCTCCTTTCTGGTTCATGAAGACTGGTACTTCTTTGGATTTGTGGCTGTGGCGTTATCACAATGTCTCATTTTCATTTTCTGGCAAGATGCAAAAGCTGCATCTATTGTAAACTTGCTGGTTTTCTCCGTAGCACTTGTTCAGTATGCAGGAGACAGATTCGAGCATCAATACGAACGAGATGTAATCGCAAACTTGAAGAAAGGGGCCATGGATGAAGAGTTGATTACAAAGGAAGATTTGGAGCACCTCCCACTGCCAGTTGCGAATTACCTGGAATATGTAGGTGTGATAGGAAAGCCTAAAGTAAAAAACATGAAAGTGACCTTTGTGGGAAAGATGAGGAAAAAAGGTGGAGGTTGGTTTTCTTTTGCATCGGCTCAGCACAATGTCTTTGGTGACAGCCCCGCCCGATTATTCTTCATGAAAGCTAAACTTACGGGTTTGCCTGCCTACGGTTATCATTCTTATCAAAAGGGAGATGCAAGAATGTTGATCAAAATGATGTCCCTCTTTCCTGTGGTCGACCTTGAAGGAAAGCAGCTTTTTAAAGCGGAGACAGTAACGTTATTTAATGACCTATGTCTGCTAGCACCTTCTGCGCTCATTGATAAAAACATTGAATGGGAGGCTGTGAATGATACAACGGCTAAGGTGAAATTCACTAATCAAGGAGTGAGTATTTCTGCTTCGTTGCATTTCAATAAAGTACATCAGCTAACCAATTTTGTATCAGATGATCGATATGAAATGAGTGGTAAAGAAGTAGTTCAATATCGATTTTCAACTCCTGTTGGCAAGTTCAGAAAATTCAATGGGCTTAACCTTCCATCCTATGGAGAAGCCATCTGGCACTACCCTGAAGGGGAATACATATATGGTAAGTTTAATGTCCAGGAAATCCATTACAATCTTACCCTTGATTCGCTTGCTTTTTAAGTAGGAGCATTACCTTTTTTTGATCTATTTTTACTATAACTGATTCAGCAGCTTAAATGAGATTTATCTCATAAGACGAAGGTCATCATGAAGGAAGTACTCACCTCACATACTTTTCATTTCATGGATGATCCTTTCTGTCGAGCCTTTTTGGATTCAACAAGGGAGTCCATAATCGCGATCGATAAGAAGGGACACATTCTTTATGCCTCCAAAAAAGCATACAAAATGTTTGGATACGAGGCAGATATATTGAATGGAAAAATGTTCAACATGCTGGTTCCCATTGAGAATGCTTTTGATATAGATAGAACAGATATAATCCAAACCAAAGCATTGGAATTGGATGGCATTCATCGAAGTGGATCACGTTTTCCTGTAGAGGTTAGCTTAACTCACGTTCCGATGGGTGAGGGCATACTGTTGTTTTTTGTAAGCGAAAGATCGAAAGAAAGTAGTGTAATAGTTCAAAATGATATCAGCAGACAATATTTTGATATTGCTGAAGTCATATTACTTGCCTTGAATCAGCAAGGCGAAATCATTGATATCAATAAAAAAGGATGCGAGGTATTAGAATACACCACAGATGAGTTGATCGGAAAAAATTGGTTTGAAATTTCTGTTGAAAAGAGGAAAGAACTGCAGAAGGTATTCTTAGGTGTGTTGAGTGAAGCAGAACAATTCAAAGCGTATAACAATCATATAATTACGAAAACCGGCCAAAAAAAGCTCATTCATTGGCAGAATACCGTGGTTAAGGATAACGATGGTAACGTTATCGGATCTCTGAGTTCGGGCATGGACATCACAGAAAAGAACCAGATGTTGAATGCCTTAAAGGAAAGTGAAGAGAAGCTGAGATCCTACAGTGAAGATTTAGAGCTGCAAGTAGTGGAAAGGACTAAAGAGCTTCAGGAATTGCTAGATAGCGAAAGAGACCTTAATGAATTGAAATCAAAATTCGTTTCTCTAGCTTCTCATGAATTCCGTACACCTCTAAGTACGATTTTGTCATCAGCAGCTCTGATTGCTAAATATCCGGATACGGAGACCAACGACAAAAGACTGAAGCATGTGAACCGCATTAAGTCTTCTGTGAATCATTTAAGTGGTATTTTGGAAGATTTCTTATCTCTGGATCGATTGAATGAGGGAAAGGTAAGGTGTCATCCTGAACCATTTGAAATGGAAGAAGTCTTTGCGGAAGTATTATCTACTCTTTCTCCAATTCTCAAACCTGGTCAGACGTTGGAAGCTTCTCATTCCGGGATCACGCGAACGATGCACACTGATAAAAAACTAGTAAGAAATATCCTGGTAAATCTTACGTCAAACGCCATCAAGTACTCCCCAGAAAACCAGCCCATCCATTTGCGATGCAAGTTCTCATCACAAGATGTAGTGTGCGAGGTGGAGGATAATGGCATAGGTATACCAGAGGAAGATCAAATCCATTTGTTCGAACGTTTTTTCAGAGCGAATAACACCCGAAGTTTTCAAGGAACTGGTTTAGGACTTAGCATTGTCAAGAGGTATGTAGAATTACTTAATGGAAAAATCTCTTTTGAAAGCCGCCCTCAGGAAGGAACCACGTTCACTGTTACATTTCCAATTAAATACTCAAGCTGATCCTGTACAAGATCAGTATCACACCAAGGCGGTAATTTTTTTGTTTAATTCAATCTCCGCTTCATTCACATTTTCTATTCCTTTTAATAGCGCATCAGGATTAAAAGAAATGCTGTTGATTTTATGTTGAATAAGAAACTTAGCAAACCGAGGATCATCACTAGGAGCTTGCCCGCAAAGACCTACTTTGATCCCTGCATGATGAGCTGCCTTTATCGTTTCACCGATCAAGGATTGAACACTTTCGTTCTTTGCATCAAATAGATTGCTCAGGATTTCAGAATCTCGATCTACACCTAACGTAAGTTGAGTTAAGTCATTGGAGCCAATCGAAAAACCGTCAAAAAGAGCAGCAAATTGCTTGGCCTGGATGACGTTACTTGGGATCTCCACCATCATGTAGATTTCCAAGCCATTCCCCCCCCTGATCAAACCATAGGATTCCATTAGTTTCAGCACTTTTTCTGCTTCTTGAGGTGTTCTGCAAAAGGGGATCATCAGCTTAACATTGGCTAAACCCATATCATCCCTAACCTTTTTCATGGCTTCACATTCCAGTCGGAAGCCTTCTTTGTAATGCGGATGGTAATACCTCGATGCTCCTCGCCATCCGATCATTGGGTTCTCTTCTTTTGGTTCAAAGTAGTGGCCGCCGATCAGATTTGCATATTCATTGGTTTTGAAGTCGCTCATGCGCACAACTACTTCCTTGGGATAAAATGCTGCTGCAATAGTGGCAACTGCCATGGATAGCTTATCTACGAAGTAATCTCCCATATTTTCATACCCTTGGGTAAGAGATTGTATTTCCGTTCGTATTCTTTCATCCTTCACTTGCTTAAAATCCACCAGTGCCATGGGATGAATTTTGATGCTATTGCTGATGACAAACTCAAGCCGCATCAATCCAACACCGTTATTGGGAAGTTTGGCTAGCTTAAATGCTTGGCCTGGATCTGCCAGGATGAATTTCATTTCCGTCTCCGGTAGATGTATGCCGGAGGTGTCTATTTCTGTTGTGTCAAATTCCAGTTTGTCATCATAAACGATTCCCTTATTTCCTTCTGCACCTGATACGGTGATCAATTGACCATTTTTAATTGCCTTAGTGCCGTCACCAGTCCCTACCACAGCGAGTGCACCGCATTCCCGCGCGACAATCGCTGCATGGCTCGTTCTGCCGCCTCTGTCGGTAACAATTGCTGAGACTTTCTTCAGTATGGGATCCCAGTCAGGATTAGTTATTTGGGTGACTAGCACATCGCCGGGCTCTAGCTTGTCAATTTCATTTGGTGAAGACAAAATTCTTGCTCGCCCGGAGGCAATGGCACTGCCGACGTTTTTTCCTTCTGCTAATGCCTTCCCTTTCTGTAGCAATTTGAATTCCTTGAATGTATAAGCATCCCTGTTGGAGTGGACAGTTTCTGGCCTTGCCTGAAGTATGTATAGCTTTTCATCTACCCCGTCTTTTGCCCACTCCAGATCCATAGGTCTGCCATAGTGATCTTCAATAATCAAAGCCCATTCTGCAAGCTGTAAAATTTCTGAGTCCGTAAGAATATATTGACGTTGCTTTTCAATTTCAGTGTTGATATTGATGGTTTTTGAGTCGACACTTAGTACCTCATCCTGGGATGTTTTAGTATACACCATGGTCTTTTCCTTACTTCCAAGATTCTTTGAAATGATTGCTTGTTTTTTACCCTTTAGGGTAGGTTTGAATACATAAAATTCATCTGGGGTTACGGCTCCTTTCACAATATTCTCCCCCAAACCCCAACTGCCATTTATCAATATGATCTCTTCAAATCCACTCTCCGGATCGATGGTGAAACAGACTCCAGCACATGCCAGATCAGATCTGACCATCCGTTGAACTCCTATGGAAAGAGCTACTTGCATGTGATCAAATCCGTTATCCTCCCGATACTTAATGGCTCGGTCGGTAAATAAGGATGCATAGCATTTCAAAATTGACTCAAGTAATTCTGTTTCAGAATCTATGTTTAAATAGCTTTCCTGCATGCCAGCAAAACTTGCCTCAGGCAGATCTTCAGCGGTCGCACTGCTTCTTACAGCTACTTGTATTTGATTACTTCCTTTTAGCTCTTTAAAGCCTTTGAGAATTTCATTCGTTAGATCGATTGGTAATATGCCTTGCAGTAAAAGGGATCTTGCGGCTAACCCAACCTGTTTAAGGTTAGTGAAATTTATTGTGTCAAGTCCAGCAAGAATCTTTGATAGTTTAGCATGGAAGCCATTCATTTGGAGAAAATGCCAATATGCTTTGGCATTGAGCGCGAATCCATCAGGAATATGAATTCCTTTTGGTTTCAAATGATGGATCAACTCTCCAAGCGATGCATTTTTACCCCCGTACTGATCAATCTGATGGATAGTGATGTCTTGAAATGATTTAATGTATAAATCCATGGCTACCTTGTTTTAAAAGACTTGCTTATAATAGGCCAGATATCGGATCAGTTTTATGATCCTCATTTGGATCATGAATGATTACCATCATTCACAAAAAAAAGGCGGGTTTAACCGCCTTTGGATGCTAGACTCAGACCTATGCAGAGTTTCTGAGCCATGATCTATATATTGATATTAGTTTATCGTATAGTTATCGGCATTTCAATATATCACATCATGTAAAAAGCTGATTGTAATCATAAATGATCTCAAAAACCTCTACTGTTTCGCTCCCCGTAAATTCCTTCACATACTTTGACATTAGTTGGAGGTACTTTTTGGTTTCTTCCAGGAAGTATTGCTTATCCTCCATCTTTTGAGCTTGTTTGGCTTTAAGCGCATTAACTTTTGCTCTTACATTCGCGCGGTAACATTTATAATAAGAAAAAAGCCTCTCCTCATCCTTGTTACTTATGATAGGAAATACATTGAGGTATGCTGTTACAAAATCTTTGCATAAGTCTTCTTTGCCTTTTGCGTCAAGATCCATGCATAGGAAGGCAATTTCATCAAGCACATCGATTTGACGGAATTCATCATTGAACTCAATGCAATCAAATAGGATAGGCTCCTTTAGAAGAAAGATATTTTTTGCATGAAGGTCTCCATGTACATCTCTGATAAAACCATACTTGATTCTATCATGCAAAAGTCTCGCGCTGCTATTGATGTAATGATTACTTTCTAATATCGCTTCATTGATTTCGCTCACAGCTTCTATACCGAGTTCACGGTAGAGAAAGTTTTTGACTGATAGAATGTCATTAAATTTTTGACAGACGTTTCTCACCGAAACTGGAGTCCTTATGATCTTGGCATTGTGATGAAATTGAGCAATGGTTTTAGCCAGAGTCCCGATCGCTTTTGTGGTCACCAAATCTTCCTCTATCATGCGATCCATCTGAAAGTCAGAGTTGATCCTTTTCATTTTCACGCCATAATCGATGATTTCTTCTCCTTCTTCAAATTGAATTTTCTTTCCAGACCTATAGATAGGTACCACACCAAGGTAGATGTTGCTGTACCGGCTATTTAGTTCAACCTCCCTTTCACAATAGTATTTGCGGCGAGCAAGCTTGAAATAGTTTAGGAAAGAATATCTGATGGGTTTCTTGAATTTGAATGCAAATTCCTGTGTAAGAATCACCCATGAAATATGTGTCTCAATCAGTTGAACGTCTTCCTCTTTTCCGTACGATTTCAGCAATAATCTAATCTCCTTGGCTTCCATTGTTCTCTTTTTTTTAGCTGTAAATAATTTAATGTGGTCTTTATCATTTCCCCGATATTACTATTCGTGGAAACAATTTCCAGATGATCCTCCTGCATGGGTTCAAATGCTTTCCTCAGCTGCTTGTATACTATAAAATTCGCATCGCTAAAAGGCCTCCTCTTACTTGTTCGCTCTTTTATTAAAGCTTCAGAAGCTTGTATTTCTATAAAATGACAGCTCGCCAAGTTTTTGAAATTCTCAGTGACCATATCCCTCCATTTTTTCAAATAGAACGTACCATCTAAAACGACATCATTTCCGCTTTCTAATGCCGAATTGGCCAATCCCAACATCTTCCTGTAGACTTCTTCCTTCGCTTCTAGGGAATAGTTCTTCTCTGAAAAGAGGGTAGCTCTTAGCTGATCTGAACTGAAATAAGATGCACCCAAAACTTCCGCAAGCTTTTCTGCGAAAAAGCTTTTGCCGGAACCAGGTAAACCGAATACGACTACAATTGACTGATGCATGATTGATTGAATGTATGATTCTTCGATGGGCCTTTCCATGAACTATCTCAGTTAAATCCATAACCTTGATCAGTACTACAATAATCCTCAGGATCATCCAAAAGATTGATCTAACTCATGGTGGATCAGGACTAAGTCTTCTAGTTTAAGACCATAAACCATAAACTATGCTTAAAATCAAAAAGCTAGGAGTGCTTCTGGATACTACGGATTTGGGTTTTGAAAATGAAGGAGTTTTCAACCCAGCTGTGATCTTAGAGGAAGGAGCTATCCACCTTTTCTATCGTGCGGTACGTTCAGGCAATTATAGCTCGATAGGTTATTGCCTATTGGATAAGCCTGATAGCGTAAGGAAGAGACACACCAAGCCCTTACTTTTTCCCGAGCATACATACGAATCTCAGGGCATGGAAGATCCTCGAATCACGAAAGTTGAGGATACATTCTATATGACTTATACAGCTTATGACAAAATAAACGCAGCAGGAGCTATTGCTACTTCTACTGATCTTAAAAAGTTTGAAAAGAAGGGAGTAATCACTCCGCAATTTACTTACAGGGAATACAAACACTTTGTGGAATGCTCACCCGGTCTTAACGAAAAATACTTCTTTCATTACAAGATTTTTAAGGAGCATGGACTTGGTCCGGAAGTGGCAGGGAAGCTCAAAATATGGGACAAGAACCTCATGTTTTTCCCAAAGAAAATAAATGGAAATTTTGCGTTGCTCCATCGCATTCATCCAGGCATTCAGATTGTCTATTTTGATCGTTTTGAAGACCTCACCCACGAGTTTTGGAAAGACTACTTCATGAGTTTGGAGAAGCACATTGTAATGGATCCCAAACTATACTATGAGTCCAGCCATATTGGCGGAGGCTGTCCTCCGATTGAAACAAAAGAAGGATGGTTGCTTATTTATCATGCAGCTCAGGATACTCCCCAGGGATTTAAATACCATGCCTCTGCTGCCTTGTTGGATTTGAATGATCCGCAGATTGAAATAACCAGATTGAAGACTCCATTGATCTCACCAACACTTAAATGGGAAAAAGAAGGTATCGTAAATAATATCATTTTCCCTTCTGGAGCTATTGTGCACAATGACTACCTCTATATCTACTATGGTGCCGCGGATCAACGGGTAGGGGTAGCGTCTATCAAATTAAATGAATTATTGAACCAGCTAAAACAGGATTGATTATGGAAGACCGAAGGAAGAAGATCGTATTCTTAACGAGCTATCCACCTCGAGAATGTGGGATTGCTACTTTCAGCTTTGACTTGATCTCAGCTCTTAAAAGGCAATTCGGAGAGACGTTTAAGATAGAGGTATGCGCCTTGGAAAATGGGAAAGCAGAAAGGGTATATGCTGAAGATGTGAGTTACCAATTAGATGTCACCGATCCCGAAGATGTAGAAAAAGTATTGCACGAAATAAACGATGATGGTGAGGTAGTTGGAGTCTGCCTTCAACACGAGTTTGGCTTGTTTGTAGGTATGTATGGTAAGAGTCTATTGGATCTTATCGGACAATTGGATAAACCTCTTTTTACAACTTTTCATACAGTACTCCCAAAACCGGATATCGAGTTGAAAGGAGTGGTAGAACAGATCACCTCCAAATCACACAAGGTGATTGTGATGACAAAGAATGCTATGAACCTGTTGGTCAGATCCTATCGGGTAAGCAAGAAAAGGATCGTATTTATCCCTCATGGTACGCACTTGGTGAACTGGAAAAAACCAGAATTTCTCAAGAAAAAGTATGGACTGGAAGGACATTTAGTTTTATCCACTTTTGGATTATTGGGACCAAACAAAAGTATTGAAACAACGCTCAAAGCACTTCCGGAAATCATTACATCTCACCCAAGTGTCAAGTTTTTGATATTGGGAAAAACGCATCCGGAATTGGTAAAGCAGGAGGGGGAAAAGTACCGAAGTATGCTTAAGCGTTACGTAAAACGGCTTGATATTGAAAACAATGTTTTATTCATCAATAAATACCTTTCGCTTGATGAATTGTTAGAGTATTTGCAGTTGACCGATGTTTACCTGTTTACTTCGAAAGATCCAAATCAGGCTGTGAGTGGCACATTTGCTTATGCCTTAAGCTGTGCTTGTCCCATTGTTTCTACACCTATTCCTCATGCCATTGAAATGCTAGATGAAAATGTAGGAAAGATTGTAGCATTTGAAGATCATACCAACTTAGCTCTTGAAACAAGAAAGCTATTGTCCAGTCACAACAAACGTGCTGAAATGTCCCTGAATGCTTTTCATAAAACACGCATGACTATTTGGGAAAATGTGGCGATCCAGTATGCTCAACGCTTTCAGCAATGTTTGCCGAAGGGTGATACATTGAAATACTCACTTCCTCCAATCTCCTTACGTCATTTGAAGCGAATGACTACAGATGAAGGAATGCTTCAGTTTTCCTCTTTGGGAATTCCGAGTCAAGCATCTGGCTTTACACTGGATGACAATGCCAGAGCAATGATTGCTATGATAACGTATTATGCCCAATCCGGGAGGTTGGAGGATTTGCGGCTCATTGAGCGGTATTTCACTTTTATAAAGTATTGCCAAAAGCCAAATGGTAGGTTTAATAATTATGTAGACATCAAAGGAGAGTTCCACAAGCAGAATGCGTACACTAACCTTGAAGATTCGAACGGGCGGGCAATTTGGGCTTTGGGCTACCTTGTCTCCAATGCCAGTTACTTTCCTGATGACTTGGTGACCAAAGCAATTATTGCGATATCCCAATCAGCAGATTGGATGATGAAACTGAAATCGCCACGATCGATTGCATTTGTGATTAAGGGCCTCTATTATCATAATCAATACCTGAAAAATCAGACACTCGTAGATATTGTAGAAAAGCTGAGTGACCGGTTAGTGCAGCATTATGTAAGCGAGTCTCACGATGAATGGGATTGGTTTGAAAGCTATTTGACTTACGCGAATGGAGTTATGCCGGAAGCACTTCTTCTAGCCTATGATTTGACGGGGTATGATAGCTATCAGGAGATTGCAATTAAGACTTTTGATTTTCTTATTTCGAAAATCTTCAAGGATGGAAAGATCAAGGTGATATCAAATAGAGGGTGGTTAAATAAGGGCGATAAAAACGCGCACTTTGGAGAACAACCAATTGATGTGGCATATACAATTCTTGCACTGGATAACTTTTATAGGATCACGGGTAATGAGAAATACAAATCTTGCCTAGAGACAGCATTTGAATGGTTTCTTGGGAATAACCACTTGAACCAAATCATTCATAATCCAATATCAGGTGGTTGTTACGATGGTCTGGAAGAGAATCATCCTAACCTCAATGAAGGAGCCGAGTCCACTGTATGTTACCTGATGGCTAGGCTGATTATGGAGAAATATTTTAATACTTCGGTGTCAGAGCCAAGTAAACTACCAGCGATTGGAAAAATCAAGCGCAATCGGGACAAGGTCTCTGTCTAATTGGAAAAGTGATAAGTAAAAGCATCTTTTTTTCTGAGCCAGATCATACATCTTGAGGCTGTATGGTTTGCATATTTAGCTATGGAAATTACGAACCAACCACATAATAGAGGTACTGGACAGCTTTTCAATAACAAGCTTTTGGAGAAAATGACGAGAACGCATATAGCAGTCCCATTGATATTTTTTTCGGTAGTATCTATTGGCCTCATGTTTTATGGACTTCATAACTCATTCATCAATGGGTGGAACGCTTCTTTACTTTTCCCTCTTGGCTTTTTACTCTTTACGTTGGTTGAGTACTTGATGCATCGATTTTTGTTTCATCTACCCATAGAAACAGAAGGCGCCAAGAAGTTTACATATACAATCCATGGAGTCCATCATGACTATCCAAAGGATAAAGATCGATTGGCAATGCCTATTCCACTTAGCGCTTTACTGAGCGTGGGATTTTTTTTCTTGTTTGAGCTTTTCTTAGGGAATCTTGTATTTGCTTTTCTTCCTGGATTCTTAATCGGCTATGCCACCTATCTCTGGATACATTACATGGTTCATGCATTTAACCCACCCAAAAACTTCTGGAAAACTTTATGGGTCAATCATGCCATTCATCATTATAAGAATCCTGAAAAGGCATTTGGGGTTTCTTCGCCCTTATGGGATGTAATATTTAGAACCATGCCATAGCTTTTTGTTCAATGAATAATGATCAAATCATAAGCTGGCTTTTAAATGGAGATGTTTCCATCCAATATCAAGCTAACAAAGATTTGCTGAAAGAGGATCGAAAAGATTTACAAAAAAGAATCTCAGAAGAAGGATGGGGCAAGGAGTTCTTATCCAAACGAAATTCCGATGGTCAGTGGGGACAAAAATTTTATCAACCGAAGTGGACTTCATCTCACTATACCCTACTTGACTTAAGAAATCTATGCATTGTGCCTACTCATCAACTTATCAAAGAATCTCTTGATAAAATTGTGAATGAATGCAAGGTTCAAGATGGCGGAATAGGACCAGCACCTCCAGATGGAAAGAGTGATGTGTGTGTCAATGGTATGTTTCTCAACTATGCTTCCTATTTCAATACGGATGAGGGGGATTTGGCATCTGTTGTTGATTTTCTTTTATCTCAGCACATGAAGGACGGTGGGTTTAACTGTCGCTCCAATCGTTCTTTGGCAGTGCATAGCTCGTTTCATAGCACCGTATCTGTATTGGAGGGAATCACTGAATATGAAAAGAACGGGTACCAATATCGAGTGATAGAACTTGCCTGGGCTCGAAAGCAAGCTATCGAATTCATTCTAAAGCATCGACTATTCTTATCTGATCACACAGGTGACATTATTCATAAAGACTTCTTGAAATTATCATACCCGAGCAGATGGAGATACGATATCCTAAGAGCCTTGGATTACTTTCAATATGCCAAAGTACCATGGGATAATCGAATGAAAAAGGCTCTCGAAGTGCTGGCAAGAAAGAGAAACAAAGACGGAACCTGGAATGTACAAGCTAAACATCCTGGACAAGTTCACTTCGATATGGAGAAGGCAGGTAAGCCTAGTAAATGGAATACATTGAGAGCGCTTAGAGTGCTGAAACATTATAATCTATTGGATCAATGAGCTATTATATCAATCTTGAAAAAATGACGATCGAGTTCTTCAAGGAATGGTTGCTGACTTCAAACCTAATTCCCAGCTGGATGATATTGAGGGATAACATTGATCATCTAAAAAGCATAAAGAAACTGGGAATAGAAAATCTTGAGCAATTGAGAATCCTGTTAAGAAGTAAGTCTAACCTACAAGAATTTGCAAGCAAAAGTGGCCTTCCGGAGGAGTATCTCAACGTTCTCAGAAGAGTGATCAATGGCTTTCATCCCAAACCAAATAGAATTAAGGATTTTCCAAGAATAAGGCAGGATAGTGCGGAGAGGTTAAAAAAGATAGGTGTGACAAACACACTACAGGTATATGAATACGTCAGTGATACCTCAAAAAGAGCACAATTTTCTAAGGATACTGGCCTGGGTGAAGGGGAAGTGGATAGGCTATGGAAGCTAACAGATCTTTCCAGGATTAAATGGGTCAATCATACGTTTGCCTCCATGCTAAAAGAAGCAGGATACGACAGTTCAGAAAAGGTGGCAAATGCGGATTGTGAAGAGATGTATCAAAAGGTAAAAGAGGTCAATGATGAACAAAAATTTTATGCTGGAACCATTGGTTTGAAGGACATGGGAAGGTGTATAGAGTTTGCACAGATGCTGATTTTATTTAAATGAATATAGATTTTACTAAACGGTAATAATTCAGTTATGAAGACGAAGGAAGATGTTCACATACATGTAAAACTGATCGATGAAAACAAGGAGCCGATTAGCGGTGGCGAATATGTGGTGAGATTCTTCGATGAGGATGTTGTAGTTGATGATTTTTTAGGAGAATCTCTCATTGACGATTTTGGTCATGCCCAGGTAATCGTTTCAGAAAAAGACTTCAAAGTAGGTGGGTCTGCTTTAGAAAAGTATCCCGATATCTATTTCAAGGTTTATAAAGGCGATGAGATGATATACAAAAGCAAAGTATTTAAAAGCACACATCTCACGGAAGCTAAGGATTATCCTGCATCAAACAGGCTCCATTACGACCTGGGGATTTTTAAGGTTTAGCATGATCAGGGAATCACTATTCTTTGACGAGTGCAGGAGTTCCATTCCCTGCCTGAAAAGGAAATTCTTCAAACAACTTTTCTATTGCCTGATTGATCCGCTCCTCTGCGTTTTTCTTAAACCTATCAGGATTGCCAGTAGCTACTCCATGCCATACTAATTTTTTGGTTTTGGTATCAACGATATCCACCACTAGCGTTCCTTCTTTGTAGTTTCTGACTTGCTCAGAACTATATCCCCAGCCAGGACCCCAGTAATTGTAATATCCCCAGTAGCCATAGTACCAATACCTAATGCGATAAGGGAAGTATGGTCCGTCATAAGTCGTTACCCGCTCTGTACGCTTTTCAACCTTGACATAAATATTTACAACCAGATCGGCTTGTGTTGCTTCGCGATATCCATGTGATTCCATTTCATGTATGATCGCTTTTCTAACACGACGACCATTCAACTCATTTATGACAGGGTCGACGGGTAAATTGTCTCCCGATGGAGCCATCTCAAAAGTGGTATAATTTTCGAACCGTGCTTCCTGATCATAATCGGATAATACACGAACGGAGCTACAGGCGCTGATCAAAAGCGCGGTAGCCAGAATTACTATTTCTCTCATGCCATTTTTAGGTTTAATGTGCTAGATATCCTCCGTCAATAACCAGCTCTTCGCCAGTTACGAATTTCGCTTCATCAGAAGCGAGATAAAGTGCCCCATACGCGATATCATCGGGCTCACCCATATGACCAATTGGGTGGAGAGCATCAGTGGCTTTTTTACCTTCTTCTAAATCTCCATCACCACTACTTAAATAACCTTCAACCATTGGTGTCCAGATAAATCCAGGATGGATTGAATTAACTCGGATTTGTTCAGAGGCATAAATCATCGCATCAGTCTTGGACATTTCCCTGACGGCCCCTTTGGATGCATGGTAAGGAGGTACGTCAGGAGCGCCCACAATTCCATAAATAGAGGAAAGGTTGATAATGCTGCAAAGTCCACTTTGCTTCATGTATGGAATAGCATGCTTGGTGCAAAAGAAAACGCCTTTTACGTTTACCGCCATTACTTTATCCCATTCCTCTTCCGTAATTTGATCTGTAGGCGCATTTGCTCCAGCTATTCCAGCATTGTTTACCAGAACATTCAATTTACCCCACTTATCGAAGATGCTCTTCATCACTGAGCTCGCTTCTTTTTCGTCTGCTACATCCAAATGCCAGTAGGCTGCTTCTCCACCATTTCGCACAATTTTGTCTACAACCTTTTTCCCCTCTGCATCCAGCACGTCAGTTACGGCCACTTTGGCACCTTCCTTTGCAAATAACTCTGCCGTTGCTTCTCCAATGCCGAGAGAAGCCCCAGTAACTATTGCCACCTTTCCTTCTAATCGTTTCATAATCGTATTCTTTTTGAAATGAAGTACGGTTGGAGATCGCTCAATTGAAATGATCTGGGTCAGTTAGATGATTGATCGTAATGAGGAACTCATCTGAACAATTGCTATTGCTCACTGGAGTCTGGAACTACTTAGATATCGTGTGGCCTTCGGATGAAGATGATCTTATTACCTTCTTTTACTTTT
Organism: Ekhidna sp.; assembly: GCF_039940915.1. Lineage (GTDB taxonomy): Bacteria > Bacteroidota > Bacteroidia > Cytophagales > Cyclobacteriaceae > Ekhidna. Next base: position 904,228 of record NZ_JBDVFO010000002.1, on the reverse strand, counting down.
CTGCGGAAGCCAAGGAGGTGAAAGATTTCAACGACATACCATCTTGCTATTCTTTTATTGACAACTATGGTATGATCTTGCTCTTTGTATTTCCCTACTCCGGGTAAAAATTGAATGAAGCGATGAAAATGCCTTTTACGAAGAAAAGCAGATACTTCAAGCCAAAATTTCTTGATCTCCCTTACAATAAAAAAACCATCGCTCCCAAGCCTTTGATATAATGGCATGAAAATCCGTCCCTCTTCCGGTGACCCAATCGGAGATAGGTCTTCTGCTAAAATCTCGCGCTTTTTAACGTGTTGAAAATTGATATATCCTGGCTTCATATTAAACGACGAATCCGCATCAATTTCATGACGATATCGAACTTCAAAGATCTTCTCTCCATCAATAACATGTCTGGCCAGTCGCTCATAATGTTTCTTTGCTTCAGGCATCATATTGCTGTCGACACAGCCTGCAAACGCTAGGGTAGACCAGATGATTGATTCGTGATTTTCGATTGAGGAGAGCGCGTCGTGCTGACCCGCCTCTACTCCAATAGCAATATGTCCAAGCTCATTGATGTAACTAAGAATAGTTCCATCTAAGTGTTCTTCCAATCCCAGGACGATTGGTACTGGGTACTTTCTGGCGAAGAAGCGGTTTTTCAGCGTGTCATTAATGGAAATGAATGGCTGACTTTCAGAGGAAGTAGTATGAAGGTCAATGAATATGATAGAGCCATTGCTATTACCTATTTCTCTATGAATTACCTTCCAAAGGTATTTTTGCTCCAGATCTTCCACTTTCTCCTCAGGAAAATCTTCATAGTTGTCCTCAAGCATTTTTACGCGCGTTTCGGTCCATGCTCTATTTAGATCCGTATCAATAAATCGCTCATGTTCGGTGCTTGCGGTAATGTTGCCCCATATTCCAACGATTTTGCCTTTAAAATCAATCTCTGTCTGACCAAGACTTTCGATTACACGCTGAAAAGCGATCTTCCCTGCAGGTTCGTTACCGTGAACGCTGCAAAAACAAACGATGGTTGTTCCTGTGCAGTTCTGGTCGTAGGATCCTATGATTCGTTTGAGTTTAGGCTTGCTGTTGTTATTGACAGGAATAATTACGGGTTCCATTTAGTTTTTCTTTTGGTTCAACCATTTGTTAATGAGCTGCATGAAGTCTCTTTCTGTGATGATTCCTACCAGGTATCCATCTTTTGTAACCGGTAGTCCACTAAGGTCGTGTTCAGTCATAAGCCGTATCACATCCGTAATTGGCGTTTCAGGATATGTGGTGACAGGCTTTGTCAGCATTATTTCTTTGACGGTTATATCATCTGCATTTCCAAGGCTTTTCTGAATGAGATTGGAAGTAATGAGGCCTTTCAATTTTCCTTTTTTGTCCTCTACGGGAATGTGCCTAATATTTTTCCATATCATCATGTTGCTTGCAAGCTGAACCGGATCTTCTTCATTTACGGAGAATAGGTCTCTGGACATGATTTGAGAAGCTTTTAGGCTGTCGGAGAGATTGATTTCTTCGTCAGCGATGCTGGTATTCCACCGATGGATCGGGATATTCTTTTTCTGCTTATGGAGCATGGTTGTAGTAAGTTTCATTGCTGCAATGGAAGGAGTGCTGTCCTTCGAAAACTCTTTGTAGGTATCCAAAATCCATTGTGACCCTGTGTTCTCGGACCTTACGCGATCCTCAATAATCCCCAGGTATTTGTGAATGTCTTTATTCACGATGCCTGCCTTCACAAGCCCCTCTTCTGCAATTGGAAGCAGTTTGGATAAAATCAATTCTTTTGCGGGTATTCTTTTGTGATTGATCCAATTGAATTGTGCACCCAGTCCCATTCTGGCGGCCTTGATGAAATTTGAGCGCACATCTTCAAAATCCATCAACTGAGACAGGTCTTTATATTTAGGTGGGCAGCCATTCATGAGACCGAGCCAGAAGGCAGCATTTGCAACCTCATCTACCACCGTTGGGCCAGAAGGAATATACCTGCATTCAATTCGCAGGTGGGGCTTCCCATTCGTGATCCCATAGCATCCTCTGTTCCATCGATATACAGTTCCATTGTTTATTGAAAGAGCTTTCAATTTTGGGATTTCACCATTTTGTAACAATCCCAAAGAGTCTTCAGGCTCCAGACTTTGCAGAAGTACGGGATATCGGGTGATGTCGTCTTTATATATTTCTGTGATTGATTCCTTAATCCAACTGGTGCCAAAAGTGACCCTCGGTGCTTTTTCGATGATGCCATAATTTGACCTTCTTGAGTCAAGAGCTTGTTGGAATAATGCTATACGTGTTTCCCTCCATAATCTTTTCCCAAGTAGGAGTGGAGAGTTGGTTGCCATTGAAAGGACAGGTCCGGCAATAGCCTGAGCCCAATTGTATTTCTCAACAAAATCCTCTGCACCAACTTGCAGGTGAACTTGAAAGCTGGTGGTACAACCCTCAAACATGGTATTGTCATGTCGGGTGATTAGCTGATCCGCGCCTTCTATCCTGAATTCGTAAGGTTCTCCTCTACTTTCAGTGAAAAGCTTATTTATTACGCGGTATCTATCTTCTGATGTGAAATAATCAGGCGTTAAATGCTCTTTTTCAATGGTAGGCAAGATGCCGACTAGTACCACGTCCGTATCAATGGTTTTTGCTGTGTTGGTTAAAAAATTAATATCCCTGTTCAGGTTCGTTTCAAGTGTAGAAAGGCATTCGCCTGTAAATTCCAATGGTTCCAAATTGATTTCTGCGTTGAAGCTGGCATGCTCATAGGTGAAGTTTGGATCTCTTATTTTGTCCAGTACTATTGAGTTGACCGGAGCAGGACGAGAATCGTGATCGACAAAGCATACTTCCTGTTCTGCTCCGATACGTTGGATGGATGATTCAATGTATTTATTCTTGATCATGATCTCAAGAGCTTCAATGTCTTGAGTCAATGAATCAATGAGATTCTTTCTTTCTTTTTTTGTTGTAACCGCCTTAATCTCAAATGAGCCCATCACTTTAAGCTTTATCCAAGCCTAAGGATTGAGTCATTTAATGCGTATGAGAATCGTCAAGAATATCTATGATCCTAGTCGATTTGAGGTCAAATTAAAAAGTGTTTTTCTGCAGCAGTCTCAAGATTTTTCAAGTCCTTGATCTTGATTTTGCCCGATTCAATAAGAATGAGACCTTCCTCTTTTAAGTCAGATAGTACTCTGATAGCGGTTTCAGTAGCTGTTCCAATCATATTTGCAAGGTCTTCCCTTGAGATGTTTAAGAAGGAAAACGAGTCTGATTGCCCAAATTTTTTGTTTACCTCAATCAATGCCTTGGCAGTCCTTTGCCTTACCGTGCTATAAGCTAAATCGAGCAACTGATTTTCCTTTTTTGCTACCTTATGAGAGAGTAATTCAATGAATTTTTTGGACACATCAGGATTACCATATATAAGATTCATGAAATCTTGCTTAGAGATCAAGACTAACTCAGAATCTTCTAATGTTGTAGCCGATTCACCGTACACGCCTTCTAGCAGTGATTCATATGCGAAGAAATCACCTTCAACATAGATGCCCGTAATGAGTTCTTTACCTTCTTCGTTAGTCTTATAAGTTTTTACACGACCATTTTTAATATACATGAGTGATAGTGGAGTATCACCCTCGAGAAAAATGTCTTTCTTTTTCCTATATAGTCTCGTTTTTCGGTTGTTTTTTATTTCTGATAGATTGTGAACCGAAGTTGCTTCATCGATTAAAAGATTGAGACCTTCAAGACCTTGACCAAAGTCCATTTTTGCAGTTTCTGATTTTTTCAATCGAATCTCTATTGCATCAAGTAACTCCATGTCATCAAAGGGCTTAGTCAGATAGTCATCAGCGCCAAGGTTCATACCTTTTCGGATATCTGATTTTTCCGCTTTAGAGGTCATATAAATAAAGGGAATATTTCTAGTTGATTCTTTCTTATTAAGTATGTGCAATACTCCATAGCCATCCAGTTCTGGCATGGTAATGTCACAAATCACTAAATCCGGCAATTCTTTATTTATTAAAGCTACTCCCTCTTTTCCATCACATGCTGTTTTTACATCAAAATCAGCTAATTCTAATATCTCCGCAATGTTTTCACGTACGGCAGGGTTGTCTTCTATGATCAATATTTTTTTCATTGTATGCTACTTTGGAAGCAACACAATTGTAGGTAAAAGATTATGCAGACGGTATGATAATAGTCAATTCAAAAGCTATATTGAATCAGTTTAGTCTCTTGATAATTAATTGCCTAGCGCGCTAACTGAGGCGATCAGCGTGGCAGTAGCCATCCTATGTGCATAGACCTTTTACACGGTGAAAATTAGTATAAATCAGTCATAGGTTTGGATGATGTAAATCATGTTGACTCTCAAGTTTTTCGAGCAATTTCACTCCTGCAATTAGTGAACAATGAGAATATGTGTGATCATAATAGGACTTGGGCTAATGACGCAAGCTCCAAGGAAAGTGATGAATTCTTTTGATCAGAAATATAGCCGCGCAGAATGTATTTCATGGTCATTCGTAGATGATCATTATCATGCTTCATTTGAACATTTCGGTCAGCAAAAGATCGCGGTTTTTAGATACAATGGAGAATGGTTAAAAACTCTCGTGATCCTTGAACCAAAAGAATTAATGTTTTGCATTCGAGATTATATAAAACATACTTACAAGGATGCAACAGTCGGAAACGTATTCTATGTAATTACTCCAGAGATATGCGAGTATCATATTTACCTCAAACGTGGGGAGGGAGAGGATGTGTGTTTAGAAGAAGACCCTTTGATCTTCGATGAGAATTGCGAATTTCTTCGGAAGCCGGATAAACCATAACTGGGAGCTGATACGGTCAAGATTCAGAGTTAGATCATTCATGAATCCTATGAAGTGATTTGAATTAGCTATTTCAGTGATTGTGGTCATTCCAAATCCCCGAGGCTGATTATTTATTTATTACATAATGAATGATCATGGAAGAACGACATAGAAAAATTGATGAATGGAAGGAATCTTTGGAGCACTTAAGACTCCAAATGCACTTAGGACTCGAGGAGGCAAAAGATGAGTTTGAAAAGCAAAAGAAACATCTAAAAGAGTGGACTGGAGATGTACAAGAAAAATTACGTCATGCTAAAGATTTAACCGAGGAGAAAGCTGTTAGACTAAAGTCTGGTTTTGAAGAACTAAGAGTGCAAGCCGCCTTAGGAAAAGCAGAAACAGAGGATGCTCTTGGTAAACAAAGAGATAAGCTAAGCAAGCAAATTCATGAGGTTAAGCATCGTGTCAATGAAACATATAGCCACTCAAAAGGCAAAACGAAAGAGATTTTAGGTAATGCAAAAGACCAGCTTGATGATCTTCATACCAGATTTGATTTATTCAGACTTCAGGCACATCTGGCAAAAATGGAAACCGATGATGCCTGGGAAGAAAGAAAGAATGATATATCAAAAAAGATGCATGACATTAACTTGAAACTGGAAGAAGGGAAAGAAACTGCTGTAGAAAGATGGGATCATTTTAAAGAAGAAATGTCTGAGGCGTGGAGTCATTTTCGAGATGCATTCAAATTATAAAAATGGACGCAACTCATACGCACCTTATTCTTAATCACATTCCCATTCTTGGTACACTCTTTGGCCTATGCCTTCTACTAGTTGGGATTGTAAAGAACAAAAGCCAGATAACAAATGCGGGTCTCACAACCTTTGTGATTGTTGCGATACTAACCGTTCCCGTATTTCTAACGGGTGAGGGATCCGAAGAGTCTGTAGAACAGGTGTCTGGTGTTTCTGAACATTTTATAGAATTGCACGAGGACTTGGCTAAAGTAGCTTTATGGTTAGCAATATCACTGGGTATTCTTTCAGTGATTACACTTGCCCTTTCCACAATAAAAAGCAGAAACAATCATAGATTGAAATTAGCAATTCTAGTGCTATCATTTATCTCCTTTGGTGTGATGACGGTTGTGGGAAACTATGGAGGTAAAATTCGCCATAGCGAGATAAGAAGCTGATATATAGGTATTTGAAAGCAGTAAGTCGATGGGTATCGATCGCCCAGCATCTGTGAAATTAGAGCTTCCATTCTCACCATCCACCTTGATTTGGGTCATTAATTCATTTGATTGAGGTCATTGCAAACGATGACCTTAGCCTTGACACTTAGAAGGTATTTTAAACAGTAAGCACTCATTCAATTGAATTGATTGAGTGATGAAATATGAATTAACAATAAAAAAACCTTTGAAATGAAAGCTATAACTCTTCTAATCATGATGTGTTGTTCAACATTGTCTTTTGGACAGCCTGAGGAAATAATTATCCAAAATGAACAACCAGATGATACTTATCGGGCAGGAAAAAACATAAAGGTCAATGCTGCCATACAAGGAGACTTAGTCATAGCTGGAGGAAATCTTGTGGTCAATGATAGTATAAATGGTGACTTGACAGCAGCTGGAGGTGAGTTATTTCTCAACGGCTATGTAGCAGATGATGTACGCATAGCTGTAGGAAGAGTAATCATCGACTCAGAAATAGGTGATGACTTAGTTGTTTTTGGTGGAGAGGTCATCCTAACCAAGGAGGCTGTTGTAGGTGGGGATCTCAAATGTTTTGGAGGAAATATAGAGATTAATGGCGAGGTAATTGGGAAACTTGAAATCAAAGGAGGAGATATTCTAATTGATGGAGCCATAAGAGAAACATCAAAAATAATTGGCGATGATATCACTATCGGGTCAGGTGCAAAATTCTACAAGGAACTTCAGTACTGGAATAGTGACGGAGAAATTGATTTTGAAGAATCCCTGGTTAATACTGAGGCCCAATTCAATGAAAATCTCAAGGAAGAAAAATCGGAATCATCTTTAACCACTTTTGGAACCACTTCAGTTAAGTTGTGGGTGTTTTACGTATTATCAGCCTTTCTCGTCATCCTGGTTTTACACGCACTTTTTAGAAAAGCATTTTCAGGTGCCGTTGAAAGTATAGAAAACAACCTGTTGAAAAGCTTTGGTTTCGGGTTGATTTATCTCATCGGAATTCCATTGTTAATCATCCTTGCCTTGCTAATTATTATTGGCATTCCCCTGGGACTCTTCGCGACGGTTATATTCATATTTAGTCTTCTTTTCGGTCATTTAATCGCTGCTTTACTTGTAGTCTATTATTTCAAACATCAAAAAGAAAAGGATTGGGGGTTTTGGAGTATTACATTCCTGGCTCTATTGTGTGCAGTCCTTTTGCGCCTACTCACAATCATTCCATTTGTTGGAATATTACTTTCTGTAGTGATCCTTTCAATCACCTATGGAGCTTTGACTTTGAAGGTGCTTCAGTCTAAAAAACAACAGGTTACCAATTAGTATATGAAGACGGAACATCCAAATATCAGTATTTTGAAGAGGTTCAATCCTGCAAATCCGAATACTGCTGCTCAAATGTTAGCCGAAGATTTCGTCTGGCATTACATTAATCCTAAGCTACCTGAGATGCAAGGAGACTATTTTGGACTCTCCGGTTTGGTAGACTTTTTCAAAAGAGTAGCCAGTCGTACTAGCGGTTCCTTTAAGGTAAATCCTATATCCATAGCCCCTATGGGAGATAAACTGGTCATTACACATGTTAAGGACAAGATGTTACTCGAAGGCAAAGAAATGGAAATTGACGCTGTTGTTACTTGGTGCATTGTAGAGGGTAAGATCAAAGAAGCCTGGGATATCCCCGTGAGTCATACCGCTAAGTTTATAGAATGATAAAAGAGAGGCCATGACTATAGTAGAGGTAACACCAAAAAATGCGATTAGAGAAACGTTCTTCTGTATAAAGGACACAAAAAGACAAGGGTTTGAAGATAAACTTAAGTGGTTCGAAAAGCGCTACAAAGAAGGTTTAAAAATCAAAATCCTTAAAAACAATGAGGACAAAATGATCGGGTTTATTGAGTACGTGCCCGCTAAATATGCATGGCGACCTATAGATGCGGACAATTACATGTTTATTCATTGTGCGTACATATACGCTAAAAAGGAAAGGAGTAAAGGCTATGGTTCAATGCTAATTGAAGATGCCGAAAAGGAAGCGAAGGCCAAAGGAATGGATGGTATATGTGTGATGACGAGTAAAGGTGGTTGGTTGGCTAATAAATCTCTTTTTGAAAAAAATGGCTTCAAGCAAATTGAGGCAAAGGACAGATTTGAGTTAATGGCAAAAACATGGAATGGTGGTGCTGGAAATCCTAAATTTTACAATTGGACTAAACAACAAAAAAGATACAAAGGCTGGAATCTACTCTATGCCGATCAGTGTCCTTGGAGCGAAAAGTCCGTAGCAGCCATACTAAACGTGGCGATGGATTACAACATAGACTTGAAAGTGTCTAAAATCAATAAGGTAAAAGAAGCAAAAATGGCACCTTCTGGCTTTGGTGTTTTCAACCTTTTATATGACGGTCAATTATTAGACGACCATTACATAAGTGCAACTCGGTTTAGGAATATTTTGAAAAAAGAACTCAGTACTGAAAATCAAACAAAATAAGGCTATGAACAATCTTACTGAAGAAGAACTGAAAGAGAATGCAACGAAGCGCGTTGATTTCAAACATCACTTTTTAATCTATGTCGTGATTATTGCTTTTTTATGGACCATATGGGCAGCTACAGGCAGTGGATATATGTGGCCTATTTGGCCAACAGGTGGTTGGGGAATCGCAATTTTTTTCCATTATGTCGGTGTTTTTAATCCCTTCAATCTTTTTTCTGTTGAAAAGGAAATCGAAAAATTGAAAAAGGAAAGAGGATGAGCATTATGAGAAATAAAAGGATGAGTGAAGGCGACACGGTCAGTACTCATTCTGTTGAATAAAATGAAGAATAGTATATGATGAGAACAGTCAAAGAACATAAAACGATATTATCGATAATACTTGTCTTCATTTCAACAGCGATTTTCTCTCAGGAGATGAATGCAATATTTTCAAAAGATAGTTCTAATAGAATTTCTACTGGTGCTTATGGGGGCCCTTTTGTTAGCGCAACACAATTAAATGGAAATTGGGGTATTTCAATAGGAGGTAAGGGAGGTATCATAATCAATCGGAAGTTTGCTTTAGGTGGAATTGGTATGGGAACGGCAAGCGACTATGGTTTCGTAGGGGACAATTTTAGCGGCAATTCAAATGCATCGTTAGATGTTAGCTATGGTGCCGGAGGAATTTTTCTTGAGTATATTTCTCATATAACGAACACCATTCATTATTCACTGCCTATTAACTTGATGGCGGGCGGCATTTCCATCAAAGACAATGACTTGGACGTTGAATCTTCTAGTGCTTTTATTATCGAACCAGGTGTGAACATAGAGTTCAATCTGACTAGATCGTTTATTCCTGGAATAAACTTTTCTTACAGACAGTTTTTTGGTAGTTCTTTAAATAATCTAGATGACACGGATCTTTCAGGATTTAATATAGGGATGGTATTCAAGTTTGGATCCTTTTAGAAGGAAGAAGACAATTGAATAATCGGTATGATTTAGCTACTCTTGAAGATACTGATCCACCACTTTCCACCAATTCTCCTGAAAAAAACCAATCTATCATAGCTTGATTATTCCATTAATGATCAATTGAAAGTCTAACCATGTAGAACCTTGGTCAAATTTTTAGACGTGTTGCTTAGATATGCCCCTACATATCCACATCATTTGGCATTGATATGAACTCGATAAGGCATCCTGTGCTATATTAGAAATTAAGTATGATTGAGTGAGTTTAAGTGGTAAGATATTTTCTCCAACTAGCATTTACATTATTCCTTGTTATTCAGAGCCAAGCTCAGTTGGAATTGGGCAATGATGCTTCTATGTATCATATAAATGATTATGTGCTTGTCAGCAGTACCGAAGATACACTGGATGGGCAGACAGCTTGGAACAAGATTCTTCGTGGAGATATTGAGTTGCTGTCGGAAAGTACCAATCCAGGTATTACCAATTCTGCTTTTTGGATTCAAATACCAATTGTGAATAACTCAGATGTTGAAGATTTCTATCTCGAAGTAGACTACCCGCAGTTAGACTATTTACAATTATATGAGGTAAGCAAAGATTCAGCAATCCACCTCTATGAAACTGGAGACCGGTTTGAATTTAACCTTCGTCCAGTTCAATATAGAAATTTCGCATTTCCGGTAAGTATCAGAAGAGGCGATAGTATTCGACTTCTTTTCAACGTAGATAAGCGTAATTCCGCCACGCGCTTTCCACTCACACTTTACAGTGAAATTTCTTTTTATAGAATGTACAATCAGGAAGCCATCTTTTATGGATTTTGTTTTGGTTTCCTAGCCTTAGTGGTCCTGCTTTCAATTATTGTTGGAATCAGACTTAAAATGCAAATCTTTATTTGGTATTCACTTTATGTGCTCACCTTCGGACTCAGGTGTTTTGCCAAACTTGGGTATGGCTACCAGTTTATTACATCAGACTATCCGGAATTAAACACCCATTTTTTCCCATTTACAACTCAACTAGCTTTTGTCTTTTTGATCATGTATATCCAAAGATATTTTGATACAAAGAAGACCATGCCTCGCTTCAATAGTGTCATGAACTATCTGCTCGGATTGTTTTTTGTGAGCTCCATTGTTTGGGTGATCTTTCCATCATTTATTGTTTCCGTGGCTCCAGCGCTAATATCTATGAGGTATGCTGTTGTCGTTGCTGTCATAGCTTTCGCATACTCAAGTGCCACGAATTATCTGAAGATAGATGTCTTAAGAGCTCGTGCATTTTTGGTCGGCTATTCGGTTTTTTTCCTTGGTGTATTTAGCCAAATATTGATGGAATACGGAGCGATAGACAGCTCTCTGATACCTGGAGATCCGCTATTTGTTGGCTTTTTTATTGAAGTAGGCGTTTTGTCTTATGCCATGATGGCCATATTGGTGAGTATCATCAAGGAGAAAAACAAGCTTGTGATTGTTAATGCGCAATTAAAAAACCTGGCAGACAAGCTTCAGCATGAATCAAAAGAAGAAGAAGAGTCTCCCTACGTTGTTTTAAAAAGTAAAGCAGTGGTGGATGCTCATCGCATACGATATATTCAATCAGATGATCATTACCTGGAATTCTATCTGAATGATAAAGAAAGACCCGAAGTAGATCGAAATAAACTAAGTGCGGTTCTGGAGATTCTACCAGCTCAGTTTGTTCAGATACACCGATCAACTATCGTAAACTTGGAGTATGTACGCACCATTTATGGTAATTACCTTTTGCTCAACAATGGTGAGGAGCTAAAACTCTCTCGAACGTATAAGTCAAAATTGGAAGAACGACTTGCTAAATAATTTGTATTTCGCGCTAGGTATTGTGTCATTCGCGACAAAAACTTCACGATACCGAATTAGGGGGCTTTAATTAGGGGTAACACCAAACCAGTAAAACCAATGCAAGTTGAACCTAAAAACATCGAAGAAGAACTTACCAATCGTGAGATACAACTAATAAGATGGCTCAGTCAAGGGTATTCAAGAAGTGAAATAGCAGACAAAATGGCCATGAGCATTCATACCTATGACGGATACCGTAAAAACATCCGGCTAAAGCTTCATATCAAAAATCAAGCAGACTGGGCGAGGATTCTCGTGCAAGTATCTTAGATGTTCTGCTAAAATTATCAACTACATATTTAAGCAAGCCGACATAATAGTCGGCTTTTTTCATTCATTTCAAAATGATGTTTCGATAGATTGATTTTATAAAAACCTATGACATATACTTGCGAATTGTGATGAATAATAACCTTTAAATAAAGATGAAAAAAGTACTATTAACCTTGTGTCTATTTGCTGGATTTGGAGTGGTAATTGCACAAGAAGAAACCACACTTTCAGATGAAGAGCTAACCTCGTATGCCACTGTAATGGTATGGGGCAAATTGGAAAAAAGTAATATGACTGGAATTTACAACGGTTGGATTAGTGAAAGTGATGAGCTCGCTGCAAAGAGATTTTCTGAAATCAAAAAAGCCAAGGGCGACTCTGTTAAGCTTGAAATGCTTGAGGTAAACGATACTGAATTAACAGCATTCAACACCATTCAAATGAAGTATGATTCAATGATCGATTCATTTAGAACCACCTATAAAGGTAAGATTAAGGAAGAAATAGGGAATGGCCTCTACAACAAGATAAGGAAAGCGTTAAAGACAGATGCCGAGTTGAAGTCAAAATACCAAGCCATTTACGATGGCATACTGGAAGAGCAAAGTGCTAAAAAGGCAGAGTCAGACGAGTAATCAGATCAGAACATTTAATGAAACCCTGTCCTTTGGCAGGGTTTTTTATTTTCCAAGCCTCTTAATTCCTCCGTCCACTAATTCTATCAGCTTTTTTTTGTATAAAATCCCCGTCGATCGCTTAAAGTTCTTCTTGCTCATCTGTAATAAAGCCTGAATATCGTCAGGATCACTTTTATCATGGAGTGGGAGGTATCCATCATTTTTCTTAAGCTCATCCATGATTTGCTGAGCTCCCATTTCAAGATTTTCAAGTCCTTCTTTTCTTAAGCTGACATCAATCTTCCCATCCTCACGTACAGCCTTTATGTATCCTTTGATGTGATCTCCCTCCAGTACATCATGAAAAAGCTCACTTTCATAAATCAATCCCCGATGACTGTTGTTGACGACCACATTTACTCCAAGATCCGTAGTGTTTGCTATGATAAGATCTACCTCTTCTCCTTCTTGAACAGTTACTTCAGATTTAAAGTATTTGGCAATTTTTGCAGTAGCCGCAAGGCGATCGGTCTTTTCATCTAGAAAAAGGTAGACTAAACACCATTGCCCTCTTCGCAGCTTGTTATTCTGCTCTCGAAAAGGAACAAGTAGATCTTTGTCAATGCCCCAATCTAGAAATGCCCCCACATTCCCAGCATCTTTTACTTTCAAGTAAGCAAATTCATTGACTTTTGCATAGGGCTTTTGAGTAGTGCAAATGATTCGATCTTCAGAATCACGATAAACAAAGACCTCTAATTCATCACCTTCCCTGGTTCCTGGCGGGATATATTTTGTAGGCAGCAAGACATCCGTTTCACCATCAGTAAGGAACGCGCCGGGATTGGTGATTCGATCAACTTCTAAGGTTTGGTAAGTACCTACATTCATGGTGGTAAAGTTAAATCAACTCTGCTCAGTGAAGAGTTATATTTTCATTTCTGGAATATCACCATCCACCACAAGTCTCCCTGCCGTGGCGTTCTTAATTTCTTCCACAGAAACACCAGGCGCTCGCTCCAGTAGCTTGAATCCATCCGGAGTGATGTCCAAGACTGCTAAGTTTGTAACAACTTTTTTTACGCATTGTACGCCAGTGATAGGAAGTGTGCATTCTGTCAGGAGCTTGGATTCACCAGCTCTATTGGTATGCATCATCGCTACAATAATATTCTCTGCTGAAGCTACCAGATCCATTGCACCGCCCATTCCTTTCACCATCTTTCCAGGGATTTTCCAGTTGGCGATATCCCCATTATCAGCCACTTCCATTGCTCCGAGTACGGTAAGCTGAACGTGCTGTCCCCTGATCATAGCAAAGGAAGTAGACGAATCAAAAATAGACGCTCCAGGAAGTGTAGTTACCGTTTGCTTTCCCGCATTGATCAGATCAGCATCCACTTCATCTTCCGTAGGAAAGGGGCCCATGCCCAACAGTCCATTTTCAGATTGAAACTCCACACTTATACCTTTAGGGATATAGTTGGCCACAAGGGTTGGTATTCCAATGCCTAGATTCACATACCACCTGTCTTGAAGTTCTTGTGCAATTCGCTTTGCTATTCCGTTTTTATCTAACATATCAATTTGAGGATTTGGAGATTAATAGATTTGGAGATTTACTCCATTCCTTTTAGATGAGCCAATTATTTTAGAAAGCACTTTGATAACCGATTGTAAATAGTTTCTCAACTCCTTTGTATTTGGATAATTTTCTGACTCTTTACAGAGTAGCAACCAGTATTCAGTTTCGTCTGCTTCCTTAGCTGCTATTTTCAGCTTATGTATAAAATCAGCTTTACTTTCTGCATTTTGAGCCTCTCTGACATTTGCGCCAATAGATGTTCCTGATTTTAAAATCTGTCTTGAAATGACAAACTTTTTGTCTTTCTCCAGTTCTTCCGAAAATGAAATGATTTTTAATGCAAAACTAAAGCTCAAGTCAACGATCAAATTTTCTTTTTCATTTCTCATAAATCATCAAATTAAGACATTTTCAAATCGACTCATCTTACCGTTCGTTGTTCAATTCTCTTTTCGTATGTCTCACCTTGAAAAATACGCTGTACAAATATTCCGGGGGTATGAATAAAGTTGGGGTCCAATTCGCCGGGCTCGACCAGCTCTTCCACTTCTGCGATGGTGATCTTACCAGCCATAGCCATCGGGGGATTGAAATTCCTTGCAGTTCCTTTAAAGACAAGGTTGCCAGCACGATCACCCTTCCAAGCTTTCACGATTGCAAAGTCCGCTGTTAAAGCAGATTCTAAAATGTGAGGTTTACCGTTAAACTCTCTTACTTCCTTACCTTCAGCTACTTCTGTTCCATAACCTGCCGGAGTAAAGAAAGCGGGTATTCCGGCACCTCCAGCTCTACAGCGCTCAGCCAGGCTTCCTTGAGGGATTAGATCAACTTCTAATTCTCCACTGAGCATTTGGCGTTCGAATTCTGCGTTTTCCCCAACGTATGAAGAGATCATTTTTTTAATCTGCCTTTGCTGAAGCAACAACCCAAGTCCGAAATCATCGACGCCTGCATTATTGGAAATACAGGTTAAGCCCTTAACGTCAGCTTTTACTAATGCTGCAATGGAGTTTTCAGGGATACCACAGAGCCCGAATCCACCAAGCATTAGCGTCATATTGTCTTCTATCCCTCGGATTGCTTCTTCTGCGTTTGCTACTACTTTGTCAATCATGGTTTGAAGTTATTGTTAATGTGCAAATAAAAAAAGCCATCCACGAATAGCAGATGGCTTTGATAGATCAATGGTTAAAGTTTTACTCGTCTTTGAGACATTCTACAGGATTTACGCGCGTTGCCCGCATGGTTTGATAAGCTATAGCCAATAACGTCAAGACTACTGCAACAATGGCAGGCATTACAATTAAAATAGTGGATACTGATGTGCGGTAGACAAAATTTTCTAACCAGTCATTCATAAACCAATAGGCCAATGGTAGGCCAAGAACAAAAGCAATTCCGATAAGGACAAGGAAGCGGTTGCTGATAATCATCCAGATATTTCCAGAAGATGCGCCTAACACTTTTCGCACGCCAATCTCTTTGATTTTGGTTTCGATGATGAAACCAACCATGCCAATGAGTCCCAGGCAACCAATGAGGATAGCTATCGCTGCAAAAACTTTGATCATACTGCTCAGCCGCTCTTCTTTCTGATATTGATCATTAAACAAGTCATCAACAAAGCTGTAGTTTGGATCAGTTTCTGCATCAAATTCTGCATAAACCTTTTCAATATGATCCAGTGATTCCCTGATGTTTTCTGACTTTAGTTTAAGGCTAATTCTTCGATAACGATCAGTCACTAGAAAGAGCGTAGGAACAATCTCACTATACAAGGATTCAAAATGGAAGTCTTCCATCACACCAACTATTTGACCACTGGAAGGGCCATAGTTTAATCGTTTTCCAACTACCTCGTCGGGATTGTCGAAACCCAGTGCAATTGAAGCCGCACGATTAATTACGTAGTAGCCGGTTGCAATAGTGTCTTGGGCTAGAACTGTTTCCATGCCGTCTCGGAAATTATCTCCTGCTACTACATCAATGCCATAAGCATCTAGAAAATGCCTGTCAACGGAAACTACGGGCAATCTGAATCCCGTTGCTACTGCAGAGTCTCCCCTAAAAAACCTTGATCCCCAGCTATCTGCAAGTCTACCTGTTGGAATGCGAGAAGAGAAGGCCGCTTTCTCAATGTTGGGATGCTTTAGCAATTCATTGCGAAAAGTTTCATTGCTGTAATCACCGCGCGGCAGTGACAAGCTCACCATCTGTTCACGATTGTACCCGGGATCAGAATTTCGTATGAAGCCCATTTGACTTTCGATCACTCCAATGGCGAAGATCAATCCAATCGTTACAACATATTGAAATGTTATCAGAAATGACCGGAAATTCCATTTGCTGGCATTCATGGACTGTTCGCCTTTCAACGCTTGCACCAGATTGATCTTCGATAAGAACAATGCTGGATATAAACCAGCCATACTGCTCACTAGGATCATGAGTACGATAAGACCAGCCAAGAGGTCTGTTTGAATCAATGGGTTGAAAACCAACTGCTTACCTACAAATTCATTTAGATATGGTAGGGAAAGCGTAATAAGTACGAGTGCAAGAGGTAGAGATAAAACTACGACCAAAAGGGATTCGGATAGGAATTGCTTAATTAATGATGATTTGAAAGCGCCAATTACTTTTCTTACACCTACTTCCCTCATCCTTCGAGAGTAATGTGAGGTAGCGATGTTCATGTAATTGACACAAGCAACAAGAAGAAGAAGGATGCCAATCACACTGAATATGTAGACCTGATCGATTGATCCATTTGTTTCGAATTCTCCTTCGAGGTTGGAGGTAAGGTGAATATCTAGCAAAGGTTGGAATTCAAAATCATAGAAGTCTCTGGCGTTTGCTCCGGACTGAAACTGACCAATATATTTATCCCAAAATTCATCATTGGCATCTTTAGTGAGACCAGGGAGGTTAGCTCCCTCGCTTGTACGGATATAGGTTAACCAATTATAATTACCACTTACGTTATTAACCGCATCTTCGCCCATGATCAACTCGACAAAACGGATAGGAGCAAGGTAGGAAAAGTGAAAATGTTGCTGATCGGGCATATCTTCTATGATGCCTGTGACCTTAAAAGGCGCTTCATTTCCATCTCTCGATAGCGTGACAGCTTCGCCAACAATTCCTTTCTCTTGCCAGTCTGTGCCAAAAATTTTCACGGCCTTCGATCGAGTAAGTACCAACGAATAAATGTCTGGAAAAGCTGTTTCAGCACTTCCTTCTATAAATTCGAAACTGAATATGTCAAAGGCATCTGGGTCACAAAATACAACTTGTTCACCTAGAAAATCCTTACCACCATAATTAAGATCTGGAAACGCCCAGGCATAGAATCGAGTGGCATGCGTGATTTCTGAATAATCTTCTTTGAGCCTTGTGGCATGGCCTCCTGATGCGAAAGCCCATTGCCTGCTGATATCACCGTCCCTTGTATAGTTTTTGACTGTCACACGATAAATATCTGATGCATGAACATGATGGCGATCATAGCTCACTTCATCTTTTACGAAGAGTGCAATTAAGACGAAAGCGGCTATACCGGTCGATAAGCCAATGACATTGATAATAGTACTGGACTTGTATTTCCAGAGGTTTCTGAGTCCGATTTTGAAGTAATTCTTAAACATAGTCGTTTCCTTTTCAATTGAGTTTTGAGCTTCTATTTCTTTAATCATACTGGGCTTAAATAGCCGAATAATTTGCCAGGTATACCAACGCTTAGCTCGGATCAGGTTGGTGTCTTTAGCCTTTAGTTGAAATTCCTCCTCCAAATCTCCCTGCACATCTTCGTAGTAGTCCTTTTTGAGAAACCAGGCTAGGAACTGTGTAGACCAGGAGGGAGGCGTAAACCTTTGCTTATCCATGCTTTTGAGTATTCATATGATACATCTGGGATTGCTGACCATAGCTTCCTTCTGGTTTCTTTGGCATGGTCCAATGCTGCTTTTCCTGTCTTGGTCACTTTGAAAAAACGCTTACGTTTGCCACCTCGAATGGCTGTAGCTTCTCCTAGTTCAGACTTTAGGTAATCTTTTTTTTCCATTCTGCGCAAGGCAGTCTGAAGTGCACTCACACTCACACTTCTATCAAGTCTGGATTCTATATCCTCTTTAATAGACACGCCATAGGCATCTTCATGAAGGATTGCTACCGTGAGCAAGACGATCTCTTCGAACTCACCTAACTGATATTCTTTCATTCCTTTGTTTTAATTTCTAAATGTAAATTAAATATAAAACTGCTAAACGTAAATAATATCAGAAGGTTGGACATAAAAAAACCACCCCAGCATTGCCGAGGTGGCTTACAAATTGATCTAATAGTTAAATTAGATAGTTAGTTTAAAATTGACAGGCACTGCTATTTTTCCAACTATGGCTGTTCCTTCCTCATTTTTAGCAGGCTTGAACTTCAAATCTTTAATTACGTCTTTCACGGCATCTCTTAAATCAGAGCAAGGGTAAGAATCAAATTCATGATTGATAACATTACCTGTTTCGTCCACTTTCAGCGTAACGATGACCTTACCTTCAATTCCCTTTTCCTGACAGACTTTAGGATAGACTATTTTAGAGATCACTTCCTTGTAATTTGTTGGTTTAGGGCTTTCTGCTTCACCTTTTACGCCACCATTATTGGCCAGGGCTCCAAATACAAATAGAACAAGTGTAAGTGTCAATAATTGCTTTTTCATAGTCTCCGTATTTTAATGTTTCCTTAATGTTATCTAAAGTTTACCTTAAATCAAAAATTGAGCAACCATTTGTTAACATTTAGGTAACATTGATTTTCTTCTTCGACGCTGAGCGATGTTAGATATTTTAAAATCTCTTTTTGTGGATAACTAATCAGGCTTTTTGAAAGGTGATAGAGGGCTTCCTGCTATTTTAGTAGTATGTCGCTCAATATTTATCGCTCATCTGCAGGTTCTGGCAAAACATATACCCTGGCAAAGGAATACTTAAGGCTAGCGCTCCGTTCTAAAGATTATTATCAGAAAATTTTGGCAGTGACTTTCACTAACCGTGCTGCTGAAGAAATGAAAGAACGGGTGCTGGAATTTCTCATTGAAATTTCAAAAGGGAAGCATGAATTGATTGCCGCATTTGAGAAAGATCTAGGTAGGTCGGAAGCCCAAATCATTGAAGCCGCCAACGACGCACTGACCCATCTGCTACACCATTATGGGTATTTTAATATCACAACCATAGATACTTTCTTTCATCGCGTCATTCGATCATTTTCTCGAGAAATTGGCTTGCAGGGAAGCTTTGGGATTGAACTGGACGTAGATAAAGTTGCAGAGTTAATTACTTCCAATGTCTATGAAGGCGTGGAAACGAACAAGCAACTCAAGGATTGGCTGGTGGAATTTTCCATGGATGGACTGGTTGGGGGTGAAGGATATGAAACCAAAGGTCAGGTGAGTAGGCTGGCGAAGCAGCTCTTTCAGGAAGAGTTCAAGAAATTACCTCAAGGGCAATTTGGAGATGATCAGATCAAAGAAAAAATCAAAAACTTGAAGAGTGAGCTCCTTGCAAAAAAGAAAGTGTTTGAGAATGAGCTGATAGAAATTTCGAAGAAGTATGAAGCGGTCATGCAGTCTGCTGGGCTGTCCATTGATGATCTCAACTACAAAGCCTCAGGTCCGGGGGGCTTTTTTCCAAAGTTGCTAAGGAAAGAATACGATGGCTTAATGACTAAGCGTGTTGATGCGGCGCGTGTTGATGCTTCTGCATGGACCTCCAAGTCCAGTACTTTAAGAGATCAAATCATTCAATTGGCTGGGGATTCACTCATTCCGTTGATGAATCAGGCAATCGAATACATTGAAGAAAACAAGAAGGATTACTATACGGCAAATGCAGTTCTTAAGCATCTCTATACGCTGGGGTTGATGACAGATCTCGCCCAAAAATTGCAAGACTATAAAAAGGAGGAAGAGGTAATCATGATTTCAGACCTTCCAGACTTCCTTTCTCAGATTATCGATGATACGGGATCGCCATTTATCTATGAAAAAGTGGGAACATGGTATTCACATTTTCTTATAGATGAATTTCAGGATACCTCGCAGTTTCAATGGAATAATTTCAGGCCGCTACTGGAAGAGAGTCTGGCAAACGGAAATGACAACATCATTGTGGGTGATGCCAAACAGTCCATTTATGGTTGGAGAGGCGGAGATCCCACATTACTGCTAGATACAGTCGAGAAAGAAGTGCCGCAAACATCGGTTGATCCCACCAAAAGCACCAACTATCGGAGCACGCGAAATATTGTCAATTTCAATAATCAACTCTTCTCTAAGCTCCCGGAACTGATGGTTGGCGAGATGGGAGATTCCATTTCGGAAGAAGAAGGACGTACGATCCTCAAGACCTATGAAGGAGTAGAGCAAGAAGTGTCAGATGCGAATAAAGACATAGATGGATTGGTTCATTTGGCGTTTTTAGCATCTGAAAAAAATGAATGGAAACAGCGCTCGATGGAGCAAACTGTTGAGAAGATTGAGCAACTTCTAAAAGAAGGTCACCGGCTCAACGACATGGCTATTCTCGTTCGTACCAACCGAGAGGCAACAGATATTGTCAACCATGTGCTTGACTACCGCAGGATGCAGAATACCCAGATTGAGGTAATATCCGCTGAGGGGATGCTTCTAGAAAATTCAGCTCTCGTACAACTGATGCTTTCAGCTTTTGGACATTTGATCAATCCAAATGACATTAGCATCAAGGCAGATCTGACGTTTAGATACCAAAAAACAATTAAGAAAAAAGAGTTTAAACACCATGCTGATTTTTCGAAATTGGCGAATGGCGGATTACCAGGAAGTTTCACGAAATTTCAGCAACACTTACTTCACCTACCAATTTTGGAATTGGTGGAGGTACTCATCCGGACATTTGAGCTAAATACACTCGCGTCGGAGTTTGTTTACCTGCAGGCATTTCAGGATGCGGTTTTAGAGTTTACTAAAAACAACCGATCAGACTTGCGGTTATTCATGGAATGGTGGGAAGACAATGGGAAGAAACGATCAGTTCAGTTAACAGGAGCTCTGGACGCTGTGGAGGTCATCACGTCTCATAAATCTAAAGGGCTTCAGTATCCTATCGTCTTCGTTCCTTTTTGCAATTTTGATATGAATAGTCGCTCCAAACCTGTGTGGTACGAATCACCATATAAAGAAGGAGAAAATTTACCAGTAGACTATAAGTCTGAGTTGGAAAACACCAAGTTTGTTGAAAGCTATCAAAAGGAATTTGCTAAATGGCATCTGGAAAGCCTCAATGTACTCTATGTAGCCTTTACCCGTGCAGAAAATGCACTGTACGTGCATTGTGACCCACCTCCGAGTAAAAAGGATAAGATGTACAGCACGGCAAGCAAACTTTTGTGGAGCTTTTTTGAGGGTCAACCAATGGAAGGATGGGATGCTAGTACGAACACCTTCTCTATCGGGAACGTACCAATCAAACACCGGACATCTGAGGATGAAATGGTGAAGCTGAATAGCTATGCCTCTAACAAATGGAGTGCGAAGTTGAAGGTGAGGAAAACAGGAAAAGCCTATTACGATGATGAAGTAGAGAAAAGTAGAAACGAAGGTATTCTGTTGCATCAAATGCTTTCTGAGATCATTCATCATGCAGACACAAAAAATGTGATGGATAAATACGAGCGCGGGATGCTTATAACTACTTCAGATCGTCAGCGGTATGAGTCTATGGTCAATAACTTATGGAAGAATGATACGGTGAAGGCCTGGTTCAGTGGAAAAGGAGAGGTGAAGACAGAAGTGGTCGTGCTACCCAAAGACGGTGAGGTGAAAAGGATGGATCGCGTGTTGATTGATGAGAGCACAGCAACAGTGATTGATTTTAAAAGCGGCTTGCCAAAGTCTCGAGATGAAAAGCAACTTAGTGAATATGTGAAGTTATTGACGGAGATGGGGTATGATGCGAAAGGATACTTACTGTATCTGATGAATGGGGAGGTGAAGAAGGTCTGACCCCCTGTCATGCCGGACCTGCCTGCGGTAGGCAGGCTCGATCCGGCATCTTCTAGTAAAAGAATCTGGGATCGTCATTGTGAGGAAGCATGACGAAGCAATCTTGGTGTGAATAAATATGCCGATTACATGAATGGTGACACTTGATGGCAGCCATGCACGTAGACTAGTATCATGTTTAATTAGACTGCTACTATGCTAAATCTTTGGAAGATTATAATCCTGTTCCTTTTTGTTCCGATGGTTTCCTGTGCTCAGGAGCACGATCCCAACAGAGAAACATTTAATGAATTGTGGGCCTTGCTGGATGAGCGCTACTCGCTCTTTGAAGCTCGTGGGGTAGATTGGCAAGCAGTTAAGGAAAAGTATAAACCACAACTGAACGATATCGGTACAGAGCAGGAGTTATTCGACTTGTGCTGCCAGATGATTTCAGAACTTAATGATGGTCATACATCATTAATAGATGTCATTAGCGATGAAAGATGCAACAGTTTTTCTTTTTCCAATACGCCATCTATTTTGGGAGCTTTTGAAAGTAAGGAGGCCTTTTGGAAAGTGTCTGATAGTACGCTTAAAACCAATGGCTTCAACGAGCTTCAATTGATAGATCAACATGTCTTCTATTCTTTCAATGAACGATTAGGCTACATCCGCTTGAATCTTATGTCCGGAACCTATCGCGGCTTTGCAAAGGCGCTGGAGCTGGTGAAGGATAAAGAGGGACTCATTTTGGATATCCGTCTCAACCCAGGCGGGAATGACGAAACCCTCCATCGGATCGCAGGGCGTTTAGTAGATGAAACTTACATTTCTCATTATAAGGAGACACGAATAGCAGGAACCGATCAATATACCAAGCTAAGAAGCTGGAAGGTAGAGCCGGAGGGCCCTTATCAATATTTGAAGTCAATTGCATTATTGACCAGCGATTTCACAGCCAGTGCCAGTGATGTATTTACCCTATCGCTGAAAGGAAGATCGAATGTGACCATTGTTGGCACACCTACCATGGGAGCTATGTCCCATGTGGAGTCTGACCGGCTTAAGAATGGGTGGAGGGTCAACTACTCCAATAAGCGAACGTACTCGCGCGACATGGTTCTCTATGAAGGCAAAGGCATTCCACCCGATGTGTACGCTGAGAGTACCGACACCACGAAAGATCAGGTAATCTTAAAAGCAATACAACTGCTTCAAGATTAGTAGCAATCCTTGTTTTTTAGTTGGCAATTGTAGAATGTTGCTGCATGGCATTTCTTTCGGAAGTAGCGGATCATTTACTCACTCAGCACAAAGATCGTTTGGGAGACTGTACCGTTATTTTCCCCAATAGAAGGGCAGGTTTATTTTTAAAAAAACACCTTTCCCAAAAAGTAGATAGACCAGTGTGGTCTCCTGCTACATTGAGTCTTGAAGACTTCCTTTTCACTTTTACGCCGACGAAGAAAACAGATCCACTGACCCTTATTTTTGAATTATTCGAAGCATTCAAGACACATCAAGGGCAATCGGAGGGTTTTGAGTCATTTTATTTTTGGGGAGAAATGCTACTTCGGGACTTTGAAGAAGTAGACCATTACCTAGTCAATCCTGAACAATTATTTACCTATGTTAAAGATGACCGTCAACTAGCCGAGGATTTTTATTTTCTGGATGAAGAGCAAGAGAAAATCATTAAGAAATTTTGGCAAGAGTTTTTACCAACCGCTACGAAAACTCAAGAACAATTTGTAGAAACCTGGCGAATTCTTATGCCTGTTTACGCTACGTTCAAGAAACGTATCAAGGAGCAAGGAATCGGGTATACGTCTCATGTTTATCGTGAATTGGTAGACAATATTCAGCAGATAACATTTGACTCAAACAAGCCTTTGATATTTGCGGGGTTCAATGCGTTAACGCCAGCCGAGGAATTGCTGATAAAGCATTTTGTTTCCAATTTTAATGCGAAGATTATATGGGATTTGGATGCCTACTACCTAGAAGATCAAAATCAGGAGGCGGGTGATTTTCTCAGAAAATATGCCAAAGATCCCATCCTTGGTACAAGTTTTCCACATCCTTTGCCTAAGAAAATCACCGACTCAAAAGAGGTTGAAGTTACAGGGGTTTCACTGGAAGTGGGGCAAGCCAAGTTAATAGGAGAGGAGATAGATCGGCTGATGTCTGAGGGGGTTAAGAAAGAAGAAATTGTGATCGTTCTTCCGCAGGATTATATGCTTTTTCCTGTTTTAAATGCGATACCAGAAAAGGTAGATAAACTCAATGTGACCATGGGTTATCCACTCAAGGATACCCCATTATTTGGACTGCTCGAAGCGGCGATCGAACTGCAAGAGCACGCGAGCCTTTCTCCGGAAAATGGACTCTCTTTTTATCATAAGCCAACCGTTGATATACTCAGCCATCCATACTTATATAAGGAAGATAAAAATCCGCTGGATAAGCTGCTTAGCCAGATTAAGAAGAAAAATCAGATTCGGGTATTTCAGCAAGAAATTCAAGTCATTCAATCTACGGTGCTTAACACTATTTTCAGGCAAGTGGGGGAGCACGAGCCTATTTCAGGATACCTGCAAGCAATCGTTTCAATCCTGGGGGATCAGGTGGTTGAGCGCTTTGGCTTGGAGAGAGAATACTTATACCATTTTGAGCAGCTATTGGCGCGTCTTAGCGAAATTCTGGACAAACAAGTAGCCATCATTGACATAAAGACCTTCAAAGGGTTATTCAGGAAAGCGACAAGATCAGTAAAGATTCCATTTACTGGCGAGCCCGTAGAGGGTCTGCAAGTAATGGGGGTGCTGGAAACTCGAAACCTGGATTTCAAGCATGTGCTCATGCTCAATATGAATGAAGATATTTTTCCTGCTTCGCAGCGAGCCGGTTCATTCATTCCATATAGAATACGTAAAGCTTTCCACCTCCCTACGTTTGAGACACAGGATGCGATCTACGCATATCTATTTTACCGTCTGTTTCAAAACTCAAATAAGCTCTCATTCTACTACAATATGTATGCAGATTTTGGCTTGAGTGGAGAGGTGAGCAGATTCATTCGGCAAATTGAATTGGAAAGTGGTTTGACGGTTCAGCGGAAGAAGCTGAGTAATTCAATTCAAGTAAATGAAATCAAACCTATTCGCATTGAGACAACGCCAGAGGTATTAGAGAAGCTTGCCATCTACACAGATGCTGTCCCGGAAATGGATCAACGGAGACTGTCAGCGTCTGCTTTAAATATTTATTTGGATTGCCGACTTAAGTTTTACTTCCGTTACGTACTCCGACTTTTTTCTGGCGATGAAATGAGTGACGATTTAAATGCGCGTCATTTCGGGAATGCACTCCATAGAACCTTAGAGTATCTCTATGTAGATACCATGAAAGAAAAAGGATCCAGACTCATTGATGAGAACGACTTTTTTAGAATGGAAAACTCCATTGATGGTGCGATGGAAAAAGCATTTAAAGAAGAGTTTGGAATGAAGGGTAAGAAGCGTTTTGAATTCAAAGACCGAAACGTGGTGATGGCCGAGATTATTCGAAAGTTTGTGAAACAGGTGATCAAGATGGATAAGGAGTATGTTCCATTTGAAATAGTAAGCCTGGAGGCCGAGGATAAATATGAACGATTTTTTGAAATCCATTCAAATGGCAAAAGCAACCAGGTAAAACTGGGAGCGGATATCGACAGAGTAGACAAAAAAGATGGAACGATTCGCGTCTTGGATTATAAAACGGGTCGCGACGAAACGGAAATTGGATCCTTCGAAAATATTTTCAATCCTGACGTATTCTACAAGTATCAAGCGGGTAGAAAAGCTGGATACCAGACTTTTTTTTATGCCTGGCTATATGCTTCGAAATATGGCGAGGAAGATGCCATTGTCCCCGGTCTGATCAACATAAAGCAATTCTTTCAGACGGATTTTGATTACCGTTTAAAGGCCAACGGTCAGCCAATAGCGGATTCAAGAGCGTTTTTACTCCCCTTCGAGCAGAAAATGAAAGAGTTGCTTGAAGAAATTTTCAGTACTGAGGAGCCGTTCAGTCAAACAGATGATTTAAGAAAGTGCAGCTTCTGCGATTTTAAAGGAATATGTGAACGTTGATGATTTCGTTGGTTTATTCCAGAGTCAAAGTAGTCGATCCGAAATTTTCATTGAGGCTATTGTCAATTTGACCTTGGAAATTTTCATAAAACTTGTAATTCGTAATTGATTAGCTAGAAATTTTACAGCTTAATATTTCTTTAACACTTTTTAAGAAATACTGGCATTCTAATTGTAATTATTCAGGCAGCATGATTAGTTAGTTATAAAAAGTAGTAGAGTTAGGTTAGGTTGGTGAGGCCTCTGCTTATTCATTTAAGCAGGGGCTTTTTTATTGCGAAATAATATTTGGTTAAAGTTTGTATCAACGATCATTCAAAAACTATTATTTGGTGTAAATGAATTATTAAAAATTTGTTAAATAGTAAACTCTTTCTGCAACTTTTCGTTTGCTTGGTTCATCTTAGTAGAGAAACACACTGAGAACAATGCAAACGTCATGGAAATTTCGAAATCTTCATCCATAAAAATTCGAATCGGTATGCTGATTATGATCGCCATATTCTTCTTTCGAGCATATGCAGAAGTACTAATCTGAAAAGGTTAATTGTGGAGTTCCATGGGAACTATTTCATACGTACATCCTTGCTTCTTAGCGAGGATTTTTTATTTCTTGATAGGAAAAAAGAATTGGGGTTAGTTTCACTATTCTCTATATCTTGGCATTGACCATCAGCTATGGCTTTATGAGAGAAAAACTAAGGAGCTGGCTCCTAAAGGATTATAATGTCCCTAAATCAGAGGGCGTTCAATTTATAACCATTGGTATACTCACCTTTCTAATAGCTTGCCTCGCAGCGGGTGAGATTTTGGTGGATTTGAAAGCCACCTCGTTGCCCTTAATCATTACCCTACTTTTTGTGAATATTGTTTTATTCATTTCGGCAAAGCGATTTGGGAAGTCAACAATTATTGGGCACTTTCAGCTGCTTGTTTTATACATCATGTTTCAAGTCAGTTTTTTCACGCTCCCCAACACTTTTCATGTTTTTATGTATTGGATGCCTTCCATTCCACTGTTGGCTTTTATTTTCGGGAATCTGCGTACCTCTCGTATTTGGCTGGTTATTACATTAATTACACTTGGAATGGATACCATTTATGGAATACAAGTGAATGGGAAGTCCTATACCCCAGAAATTCCATACATCCCTTATGCCTTTGCTGCTACTTTTTTCACCATCACCCTAGTAGCCTGTTTCTCGCTACTATACAACCTTCTGGGTAGATCTTATAGTCGATTGAGAGCTAAGAACAGAGAAGTACTAGAGCTCATTAGTCAGTTAAAAGAAATGAATGGGTCTTTGGAGGACACTGTCAAAGAAAGAACCAAAGACATAGAGAAGCGAAATGAGCAATTGAAGCAATATGCTTTCATGAACTCTCACATGGTGAGAGCACCGCTGGCCAATATTATAGGAGCAGCATCTCATTTGGAAGATGAGAACGACAGTGAAAAGATGAAGGAGCTTATGCAGATGATAAAAATATCAGCAGCCAGCCTGGACGATGTGATAAAAGAAGTTGGAAAATCGTTGGAGATCAAATCATAAATCGCGCTTTAGAATTTTGATTTCATTCGGAAAAAAAGTAACTTAATAAAGGGTTTAGTAGCATAACTAAGTCCATTAGGTGGTTAGATTGGATCGAATAGCCTTGAGCTATGTCGGCCACACCAACTCAAAGGCGAGTAACCCTCGCCTTTGAGTTTTAACAGCACACCGTTTGACAGATATTTTATGCCGATCTCCACTTCGGCTGTAACCAATCAGGACTTGTTGGGTACTTATATATAGATGATGCAACTTTTTTTGAGATACTGCATCTATAATACAAACACCCATATAATAAAGACATGGAAATATCTGACTCACTATCTACAAAACTCCGGCTAGCAATGCTGCTACTGTTCAGCATTTTTATTTTTAGAGCCTTTGCCCAGAACACCGTTTCGGCTTCAAAGATCATGGAAGATGTAAGAGAAGGAAAAGACATCTCTTACGAAGGTGTGACCATAGTAGGTGAACTGGATTTCACTTACATGGCGGAAAAAATGCCCGACCTTCCAAAGAAATCAAAGTGGTGGAACAATGGGGGAGGCAATACAGTGGAGGAATCCATTGACGTAAACATCTCATTTGTTAATTGCAAATTTGAAGATGATGTACTAGCCTATATTCATGATGACGATTCTGGATACACTTTTACGGCAGACTTTGATAAAGGGGTCACTTTCAAAAATTGTGATTTTAGCAGAAATGCAATGTTTAAGTATTCAGACTTTGACGGAAGCGTAGACTTTTCAGGAACTCAATTTCAACGTGAATCAACCTTCAAATATGCAGAGTTTGACGAACAAGCAGATTTTTCTGATACTCGCTTTGATGATGATGCAACGTTTAAGTACGCAGAGTTTGATGAAGGCGCAAGCTTCAAAAATGCGGTATTTGAAGAATCTTGGAATATCAAGTACATGAAAGCGAGGGGGGAATTTGATATCGCAGGTCTGAATGTAAGAGATGACATTGATGCTAAATACACGAAGATCAATGGTCAAAGCTTTACTAACTACCTTATAAACTCGAGAAATTAATTCTCTTTATATATACACGATACCAACGCGTGACTTACAGCCTCTCTTAGTTTACTAGGAGGGGCTTTTTTTATTTACGCTCATTCCTTTTCCAAATGATGCCCTGAGTAGAACAATCCTGATCTACAATTTTTGCTTCCTTCAGCGAGTATAAAACACCCTCAAGCATTTTGTTGCTCACCCAGCCATTTACAGACCATTCTGTAGCATGGTACCATCGCTCAGCATCCTTTTCATTGAGGTTATAGCGCTCTGCAACCAGTTGAGAGGCATTACTTTTTTCCATGAAGTGATGATTTGCATGGTGAATGATTTTCAAAACTTTGCTTATTAATGATGGTTTTGATGCTATGAAATCATTCGTTGCGGCGATCATGAAGCAAGGCCAGGGAGAAATGAATTCATCAATCTTCTTGAGTCTACCTTTCTCCAAATAGGGCTTAGTTGTAAATTTTTCCCAATAGAATATCTCCGCGTCTCCACTATTTAAGGACTTGATTCCTCCATTAATATCGTTGACTTCAACAAATTGACCCAGATCAATTTGTTGATCCTCCATCATGGCATTCACGATAGGCATCAGATGAGAACCAGACCCAAACCTGCTGATGGCTATTTTTTTATCAAAAATAGAAGAGTTGTCTTCAGTGTAATCAACGCTGGTGTGAATTCCCCACGTCAGGGAAGTCTTCACAAAACTGCTGACAATCTTCGACGGATTTCCTTTTAAAATATCGGTTACTATTCCTTCGGTAAGAAGAATGCACAAGTCGACCTCTTTCTTCCTCAGCGCTTCTTTCATATACCCGGACCCTCCTGGGAAGTCTGACCAGGCCAGATCAATACCCTCCTTGCTGAACCAACCATTCTCCACAGCAAGATGTATGGGTAAATTAAAATGTTCAGGGACCCCGCCTATTCGCACCTTGTCCATATGCTTAAACTCAGATTATTTTTCTGGTGAAGTTAAGGCATTAACTTGCTGTCACTTTGTGCAATAACCAAAAACGTCTCATATTTTACATATAAAAGGAGTATGATTATGTCAAAGGTCAATACGGGTGAAAGTCTGACTATGCAGAGTGCTTTGGACTACTAAAAAGATAACGATACACATGAAAGCCTATAGATTAAGAAAGATTGGGAAACCTAAAGTTTTAAAGATCGAAGATATTCCTGAGCCTAATCCGAAAGCGAATGAATTGAAAATTAAGATCGAGACCATTGGCATAAACTATGCAGAAATATTGTCTAGAAAAGGACAATATAGCTGGGCTCCAAAGAAGCCTTATGTGATGGGAATGGAATGCTATGGGGAGGTTGTGACGCTTGGCAGTGAAGCATCAAAATTTAAAATCGGTGATAAGGTCATAGTAGGGCAGCAATATGGATCATATGCGGAATATGTGTGTGCTCCTGAACACCTGTGCTTTCCAGCATTCGACACTTTTTCTTCAGAAGAGAATGCAGCCTATTTGGTGAATTTCATGACTGCATGGGTGGCTTTGAAAAAACTGTGTAGAGTAGAGGCAGGCGAGCGAGTATTAATACAAGCCGCTGCTGGAGGTGTGGGTACAGCTGCAGTCCAGATTGGCAATGCTCTCGGATGCAAAGTTTACGGGACTGCAAGCAAAGATGACAAGCTTAAGCTCATAGAGCAGTTAGGTGGTACCCCCGTTAATTATCGAAAAAAAGACTTCTATGATGAGATCATGAATGATGGGGGAAAGGTCAATTGTGTGCTAGAAACAGTAGGCGGAGACGTTTTTAAGAAAAGCCTGAAGTTGCTCGATTCCTTTGGCAGGCTTGTGGTCATTGGTTTTGCAAGTATGAATCTCAAGATTTGGAATCCAATATCGTGGGTAAAGACTTATCTGGACGCGCCAAAGGTGAATATGATGAATATGGCGATCGAAAGTAAAGGAGTATTTGCTTCCCACATTGGATACTTGACAGAGAATGAAAAGCTTACTTCCGATATATGGGAAGAACTACACACCTTCACCATTGACAATAATTTGAAGCCGATTGTAGGAAAGGTGTTTGATTTTTCAAACCTGCCTGAAGCACATTCATTCATAGAATCGAGAGATTCTGTTGGAAAAATAGTAATCAGACTCTAATTTGAAAATTTATTTGATTTTATCTCCGACAACTCTTTTACATTATCAAATGATAAAAAAAATCGCAAAATCTTTTGATAGAAGCAGGAAAGCATATAAATTCGAAGTATAGATAGTGAGTATCTATTTTCCATAGCTGGTTCTTAATGATGAAGGGTTACTGTCAAGTGACCCTTCTTTTTTTTCTCCCAAACTTTTTATTAAATTTATCACATGATAAATGATCGTATTTACAAGCTTATTCGGGTTTTGGATATGAACCCCACTTCATTTTCTGATAGTTTGGAAGTAAGTGTTACGGTCATATTTAATATTATCAAAGGTCGCAGAAGCAAGCCAAGCTTCGATTTAATCCTTAACATCCTCAGCACGTATGACAAGCTCAATGCTGAATGGCTGATCAAGGGCAAGGGATCAATGTGGAACGATGACATTGTTACTTCTGCTGAAATTGCGCCAACACATGTAAACCTTCAAGCACGTATTAGAGAGTTGTTTGTGAAGATGAGGTTGAATCAACCAGATTCTCATGAAGTTCTTGAGCTGGAAGAATTGGTTAACTACATGATGGATGAGACGGCAGAGCAGAAGAATAAATTGATCCTTTTGCATGAGCGTCAAGAAGGCATGTTGAATGTCCTTAAAGAGAAGCTGAAACTGAAAGTTTAATCTTAACAGCTTTCGGGCTAATTAGCTCAATCCAAATCCATTGTATTTTCTGAATAGCCTTTTAAAGAAGGGTAAAACAAATCACATATATAAAGCTGGATGCTTTTCAAGAAGGTGAAGGGGTAAATCTTTCTTGTGCGTGGCGTGTACTTGAGGGATGCAATGTATGCAATGCTGATGTGTTTGTTTTTGAGAACAAAAATGGGGGGGGGAGACTTATTAGTCGATGACCTTCAGCTTGATCAAATCCTGTACAATGCTCTTTCTGAGTTGAACTTTCTGATAGCGGTTAAACCCAATGGTAAATAGGAGCATTCCAAGTAAAGAACCCGAGATGAGTTTAGACCACCAAAGAATATGTGCAATACGCTCTTGTTTTTCAACCTTATCAAAGTAGCGCTTGGTAATGAGATCCATGTTGTAACGTTTGTCGATCTCTTGAATATCTTTTTGGACTTCTAAATATTTATTCAGACTCTCAGAGTGAAGGTCTTCGTATTTTTTTGCTTCATTGAAGTCTTTTAATAAAAATAGAGCATCAGCTTTCGATTTAAAAAGCTCATAGTAATCTAAGTTTCCTATTTGATCAATATACTTTTCAGCTTGATTAAAATATTTAAGCGCTTTTTTCACCTCTCCGTTTTTCAAAGAAAGATTTCCAAGCTCACTATAGGTTGAAAAAAGCGTTGATTGATTGCTCAGGTTTTGCTTCATTTCCAATGCCTTATTAAAATGCGAATAGGCGCTATTAAAATTGTTTAACGAGGAAAAACATCTACCTATATTGTGCATTGCGTATGCATGGTATTTATTAGAGAGTGAGGTAAATGCCAGCGAGTTGTTATGTGCTTCAATGGCAGATTCATAATCCCCAAATTCATAGAGAGCAAGACCCAGCCTATTGTTGTACTTCCAATAATTTCTTGAATCGATAGATGTTTTTGAAATAAGGTTGGTGAGAATAACTACGGCTTCATTAAATCTTTCTTGATCCATTAAAAGCCCAGAGATATTATAATTGATACTTTGCTTTTCCTGTTCGTTTTCAGTTTCTAAAGCATGCTCGAAGGCTTTATTGTAATATTCCTCCGCCAATGTATAGGATTTGAATTTCCTAAAGATGACTCCACAATTTTTATGTAGAGAGATTAAATCTCTACTAACATTGTCATAGCTTGATTCCTCCGCATATCTAATTGCCTCTAGATAGTAGATGATAGCCTTGCCATACTCTCCTTTAATCTCATCATGGATATACGCAAGTATGAAATTACTTTGAACGATTCCGTATTCGTCATTTCTTTTCAAAGCTTCAATCATCAAATCTTCGGCTAACGAATAGGCTGAATCTGGATATTGCCCAATGAGTGATGAAATCGAGCTAGCTCTATCAGCGATAGAATTTGCAAATATTAGGTGACTTGAAAGTATTGTAAAAAAGATGAAAATGTATTTCACTCCAAATAACTGTTTCTTGTACGCAATATAAAAAAACGCCATCAAAATATATGATGGCGCTTATATTATTTGGATGAAGTATGGCTCAAAATCGATTTTAATCGAAAAAGCTTAGATAACTTTCTTAACCGCCTGTGCCAGGAGGTTTGTTTTTGTCATCATCGTCTCCATCACCAGTTCCATCAGTGGCATTTAGTTCGGTATCCTGCAGTAGTTCTTCCATAGCTGCATCCTCTTGGCATGCGGTTAGTGATAATGCTCCTAAAATCACGAATGCTGTAAATAGTTTTCTTTTCATAACTCAATAAGGTTTTTAATGATGAATCAAATATAAGTAAAAAAAAATAAATTACACATAACTAATGTGTTTTTATTTTTTTTTAAATTTATACGATTAAATGATTGATTGTAAGACAGTTATGTGTGAAAATAAATTTTATTCCGATAAAATTTATTTGAATAAAACGCACTCAATTATCTTTGCAGAAAAGAACTGAATACTATGAGATATTTAATACTTATTCTTGTTGCTGTAGCATGTAGCACGCCTACTGAGAAATTTGCTCCATACGGAGAGGAAATTTCTTCTGAAGAAGCACTTTCCACCACCGCGTTTTTAACAGAAGTGAGCGAGGAGGAGACCACCTTTAAAGTAAGAGGTACCATCGAGGAAGTTTGTCAGATGAAAGGATGCTGGATGACACTCAAAAATGAGCAGGGTGCAAATGTTCGGGTAACTTTCAAGGATTACGGCTTTTTCGTTCCCAAGGACATCAGTGGTCGTGAGGTAATTATTGAAGGTGTAGCAATGCAGGAAGTGCTAGAAGAAGATGTCGCTCGCCATTATGCAGAAGATGGAGGCAAGGAATACGATGAATCCATGAGGAATTCGATCACATTCGTGGCTCGTGGTGTTTTGGTGAAAGAAAGCTAATTAGTTGTAAAGACTTCTTTTCTTCTGCTTAACAAACAGTTGCCTGAAGGTGGTGCCGGAAAGGGAAGCAAACCCGCCGGCTAATCCGCCGATGAGTCCAGTTGCGAATACCAGGAGTATTGGGTCACTTATTTGCATGATTTCGGCAATCGTGTTGCCGAATACGGATCCATTTCCTACATCAATATTCCAAGCATGCCCCATCCAGACCAGTCCGACACCCAGAAAACCGGCGGTGAAGGCGTTTAGTCCTGAGGAAGGAGATGTATAGCAAACGATAAAGGCGATAACCATCACTGACCACCACACCGTAAAAGGAGAAATAAAGTAGGTTAAAGCACCTATTACAATGATTCGAACAATTAATTTCATCTGGCTGGTTTTAGAGTTATGCTATGTTCCACTGCTTCATCAGCAGGTGTAAGCGCTTGCTTAAACAGTAATTTGTAATATTGGCCGCTTGCCCAATCTTCAATCATGTGTCCATATTTCGGATTGCCAGGATTTCCTGTCTGACTGCCAGGGTAAACACCCCAGGCATTTACTTCTCCGTCTCCTAACTCAACAACCATTCGCCAGGAAGGACCATGCGAACCTGAAGCTGCGTTGACAATGGATCTGTTTCCTCCGATCTTGATACGACCTTTGCTGAATGGACTTATGCGGAGGAGATGCCTTATGCTAGTGTTTTTGTATTCATACCATTCCAGCGAATTGCCATCCTCCTGCGAGTGCTTGGCCAATGCTGCGGCGGTTTCCTTAAATGTTATTCTGAATAGATCACCAGCGGTTTCTCTGGTTTCAGTATCCTGAATATCTATCATAAAAAAATCTGGATTTGATTTGAGTATTTCAATGGTATTGTACCAGTTCGGTCGATAGACCGCTACTTCGCTGCTGTCTATTTCATCCCACAATTTGGCATTTAGCTTTCTCCACCAAGATTCGTAGATAGATGGTGCTTGCAATTCCGGTTCATTGAAATAATCCCAATTTTTGAGTTGGCTGTAGTAGCTTAATTCTAAGTCTGTGAATGAGGCTGAATCCAGGCTGTCTAGCATCATGGGTAAGGCTTCTGATGCATTGTAGTTAAAATTATCATGCTGCAATTCCATCATATCTTCAACTTTGATGTTGTCCATCACTCGCAATCGGTCATTGATTCTTCTTCCTCGGTAGTGTTCAAAACTGTAATCGTATTGGTAATAGGGATAGGTGGAGTCTGCTGCATGTTGATTAGCAGAGCTCACAAAATTTCGAGGTGGGTTCTTCACATATAGATTGTGTGCTTGAGGCATATAGGCTTTCCATTCATGGTCGATATTGCTGCCATCCATCAAGAACTTGCCCTGTTCTTTCCACTTTACAGGAAACTTGCCATTGACCCACAAGGCTATATCGCCACTCACTGATGCAAACGAGTAGTTTTGAGGAGGACCGCTGAAATAACTAAAAGCTTCTACAAATTCATCGTAGTTAGAAGCTTTATTTCCCAAATACAAAGCTTTAATCTCCTTACTTCCTTCATGTGCCGTCCACTTCATGGCCAGATTTGACACCTCACTTTTGCTGCTTGTGAAATTTCGATCATAAACTACAGGGCCGTGATGTGTGTATATGATTGTATCATAGTAGCTAAATGAACCCCTGGCTTTTATTTCTTCCACCACTTTTTTTGTTGGTACCCAATTGCCATTGTATAGGTATTCATTCCTTCCTTCATCTTTAAACCGGATATGATACCAGTCTACTAAATCTCTTTTTGCATTTGTATTTCCCCAGGCAATGGAATCATTGAAGCCAATGATAACGCCTGGCCCTCCCGGCAGAGTAGCACCCATTACATTCATGGATGGTGCATTCAATTGCATCACATACCAAATGCTAGGGAGGTTTAGACTCAAATCGGGCTCGTTTGTCAAAATGACTCTTCCGTTTGCTGTCTTGTTGCCATTGACGACAAAACTATTGCTCCCGTTATCTGGATTCGGTGCTTCAATTAATGGTTCAGTAAACTTAAGTGGAAAAGAAATGTCTGGTTTTTCTACCAATATGGGATCAAAATCAAACGTAGTTCCTATTGGAATGACTGGATCAATTGTATCAGGTCTTTCAGGATAAAGAATGTCAAAAGTTTCTCTTCCCCATTTTTTTAAGGCATTGGTGTGTTCTAAATCGCGCTCACCTCTTGAGAGCATGTTATTCATGTTTGAAATCAGGAGGAAACATTTCAAAGGAGTCCATTCCTCTGGTTCATAGTCCAGAAGCTTATATTCTATGGGAAGCTCGGCATAAGAAAGATTGTTGATGTAGGCATTAACACCAGCAGTATAGGACTTGATTAGCTCATAGACTTCTGGTTCTTCTTTCTTAAACAAGTTCTCGGAATTTTGGGCTCCATACATGAGTCCAATTCTTCGCATTC
Organism: Ekhidna sp.; assembly: GCF_039940915.1. Classification (GTDB taxonomy): domain Bacteria; phylum Bacteroidota; class Bacteroidia; order Cytophagales; family Cyclobacteriaceae; genus Ekhidna. The sequence continues at coordinate 867,959 of NZ_JBDVFO010000002.1, read as the reverse complement.
TTCGGTCAATGTCTACAATGCTCGTATTTCCTACTTTTGGACCGAGGAGTTCAGCCAGCCTGCCTGCTGCGGAGTACAGTTGAAATTCCATTTGCCAAAGCCTGTGATAGGCAGTAATATAACCTTGAGTAAAAAATAGGTCTTTTTCATTTTGGGCAAATACGTGTGGGATCATCAATTCATCGAAGTGTATGTTGACACTATCTATCAGAAGCTCTTCAATTGATTGTGATTCTATGTCAATAGAAGTATTTTCCGCATTTTGCCAGAAGCCATGAAAAGGGCTGAGAAATTTACCCAGAGGAGGTATTGATCCGATTTTTGAATTGAGTGAGATTCCGAGTGCCAAGGTGATGCTAAGAGAAAGGACGAAGCGAAAAGTTTTCATAAGTGCAAGTCGCCTTTGAGGCAATTTCGAAGCTGATTGATTTAAGAACTAATTTCAACTTGAAAAATATCAAATAATTGGGGTAATGCCTATTTTTAGCCGTATGCCAGGAAGTAATTTTTATGTAAGTGCAGCCAAGCCAATTTTTGATTGGGTATTCGCCCTATTTCTTTTGGTGTTGCTAGTACCCATCTTATTGATTATTGGTGTGGTTTTGGCCGTTCATTTCAGGAAGTCACCGGTATTCATCCAGCAGAGGGTAGGAAAAGATGAGCGAATTTTCAACCTTTTTAAATTCCGAACGATGAAGATTGATGAGGATGAGGACACTACTTCTGCAATGGGCAAATTTCTTCGTTCTACATCTTTGGATGAGCTTCCTCAATTGATAAATGTCTTGAAAGGAGCAATGTCGTTTGTTGGTCCCAGACCACTTCTGCTTGAGTACTTACCTCATTATAGCATAGAAGAAAAAAAGAGACATGCGGTAAAGCCAGGTATTACCGGATGGGCGCAAGTAAATGGACGAAACACGATAGATTGGGGATTACGAATGAAAATGGATGTTTTTTATGTGAATCAAATTTCTTTTTATCTCGATATGAGAATTCTGTTTTTGACATGTTTTCAGTTATTGAAAAGAGATAAAACCACATATTTGGATCAAAAGACTGTCAAATTTTCAGAATACGCATCAAAGAGGTGAATCAACAACGCATATATCTATCTCCTCCAGATTTTTCCAAGTCAGAATTGAATGAGGTGAGCAAAGTTTTTGAGAGTGGATGGATTGCTCCGGTAGGGCCAGCCATCGATGCGTTTGAAGCTAAACTTGCAGAGAAGTACAATGACAAATCTGTACTCGCCCTTAATTCAGGAACATCAGCTCTTCACCTGGCACTGATTTTAGCAGGGGTGGGGGATGGTGACGAAGTACTGGTAAGCAGCTTCACGTTTGCTGCCTGTGCCAATACTGTATTGTATGAACGTGCAATTCCCATTTTTCTAGACAGTGATGATGTAAGTTGGAACCTCGATCCGGATGTTTTACTCAACTACTTGTCCAATGCCGAGGTAATTCCTAAGGCTTTGATCGTCACGCATCTGTACGGAATGCCTGCTGATATGAAACGTATTGCTGGCATTTCGAAGGAGTATGGGATTAAAATAATTGAAGACGCTGCGGAATCTTTGGGTGCAATGGATGATGGAGTGCATGTTGGAGGTATTGGGGATTATGGTATTATTTCTTTCAATGGAAATAAAATCATTACCACTAGCGGAGGTGGCGCGCTTATTTGTTCCTCAGAAGATTGGGAGAGAGGTAAGCACCTAGCTACACAAGCCAATTCAGGTAGTTTTGGTTACGATCACAAAGAAGCTGGCTACAACTACCGGATGAGTAATGTGCTCGCAGGCATTGGCTTGGCTCAATTAACGAAACTGGATTCATTTGTGAAAAGGAAAAGAATGATTTTCGAGATGTACGAAGATCAGCTGAGTGGATATTTTGATTTTTTGCAAGAGCCAGCCTCTATGTTTTCCAATAGATGGTTAACTACGGCATTACTGAAAGAAGAGGGAAGAGAAATCGATGAGTTAGTAGTGTACCTAAATGGGCATGAAATTGAGTCACGAAGGTTATGGAAGCCGCTTCATCTGCATGAAGCTTATCATGCCTCAGTCTTTATTGGAGAAGGTGTATGTGAGCAAATTTATCGACGAGGAATTTGTCTTCCTTCGGGTTGTGGACTAACTGTAGATCAGCAACAATTTGTTATTGATAAAATAAAAGATTGGCTGAGTCAATAAGCCGACGGTTTTTTTATGATCGCTTTATTCTTTCTGCTAAATAAGTCTTGAGGCAAGAAAATTTCAGCTTTTATGCTGATCTGCAAAAAACTGTCATTATTATCGGGATTGCCCCGCTGTGATCCTGGTTGGATTTGATCATAAAACGCGGGATTTACGATACCAATTTCCTCTTTCCGGTCGCTTAATAATTCAGAGGTAGTATTTGAAAATTCAGAAGCATATGTGTTAGACACATCGTCCAGATAATCGGTGAAAGTAAAGTGATAAGATATTTCCAGATTCACATTTAAAAACTCATTGGCTTTGAACTTTGCGCCAATTCCAACGGGTATTGTTGTCACCCACTTTTTGTAGGCTACACCTTCAGTTCTTGCATCCCTGAGTAAATAGGTTTCACCACCAAGTGTAGTTGTTGGGTTAAATTTCATGTAGCCAACCCCGGAAAATATAAATGGGTCAAAAACCCATCTTTTATAGTAATCTCCTTTGTAGGGTTTTAAATAGTAGATTGTATGCAGTTGAAAATGAATGTTTCGAGAGTCAAACGAAAGATTCCTTTGTCGCTGGAATGAGCTATCCGACGCGTTGCTATCTTGCCCGGATAAAGCAAAATAGCCGGCCTCTATTCTAGCACCAATTCTGTTGAGTAATCGGGCTTCAATTCCCAGATTGATCTGCGAGAGGTTGTTGTTAATACTGTTTCGACTATTGAGTTCTCCAAAGTAAGTTGAGGTGCCTGTGCCAACAGAAAATGAGAAATAGCGATCGTTAAATTGCCACGAAAGAAAGTTTTGCGATGAGACCGCCAGACTTATGAGTAGAAAAAATGCTGTGAGGATATTTCTCATTAGGATTCAAAAGTATTGCAGAAAAGTTTCCGACCCTTATAGATCGGAAAACAATTTCTACAAATAATCACCCTAATCGTTTACTTTTCCTAGTAAACCATGCCTGTTCTGTTATTACAAACACGCTTACTAATATCAATGAGAAAATTAATGTCGTCATAACTAATTGTTACACTACAATATTACGGCAGTTCAGTGGAGTCAAACGATAGGGTAAAATCGGATATATAAATAAGCAAAATGCTTATTTGGATTCTTTTCTTGCGCTGATTGTAAACCGTAAGCCCTTATTCACAAATAGGCACAAAATAAGCTGGCCCAAAGTGAATCGCCATTGCGAAGAGACCTGCGGCAGGCAGGTGCAGTGAAGCAATCTCAAACCTCTTGCTTTCATCCGCGTATGGACATAAAAAAACCGACCCCTGGGGTCGGTTTTGAAAGAGGCGCTAAGCGGATTCGAACCGCTGTAAAAGGTTTTGCAGACCTCTGCCTAGCCGCTCGGCCATAGCGCCAAATATGTTTTCACAAAAGTAGGAAAAACGAGTCATCTGACCTGCAGATGACTCGTTAATATATTACTTCTCTTCTTTCTTAGCTTTTGCCTTAGTTGGCTTTTTTGTAGACTCCTTTCCGGCATCTTCCATTTTGTCTTTCAATGCAGAAAGCGCATCAAGGTCTCCAAGCGTAGATTTTTCAACTTCTTTGTTGATCTTATCTAGCGTGTTTCCTTTTTTACCTCCGCTAGCAGGCTTCTTAGCAGCTGCCGCTTTTGGTTGCTCCGCATCTTTGTCCCAAACAGAAGTATGAGAAAGAACGATTCTCTTATCATCTTTAGAGAATTCCAATACTTTGAACTCTAAAGTTTCTCCCTCAGCTGCTGTTGTTCCATCTTCTTTCTTCAAGTTCTTAGGTATCACTTGACCTTCAAGACCATATGGAAGCTCAACAGTAGCAGTCTTATCAGAAACGTTAGTCACTGTACACTTATGAGTTGAGCCTTTGGTGAATACAGTTTCGAATGTATCCCAAGGATTTTCCTCAAGGTGCTTGTGACTAAGTGCGAGTCTTCTGTTGTCGATATCCAACTCCATCACTTTCACCTCTAGCTCATCACCAACTTTCACGAATTCTGATGGATGCTTGATCTTCTTGGTCCAAGACAAATCAGAGACGTGTACAAGGCCATCAATTCCTTCTTCAAGCTCAATGAATAAGCCGAAGTTGGTCAAGTTACGAACCGTTCCTTTGTGTTCGGTTCCGATAGCGTAGTTTGTAAGTACGTCTTGCTTAGTCCATGGATCTTCAGTAAGCTGCTTGATGCCGACGGACATTTTTCTTTCTTCTCTGTCGATTGTCAGTACCACCGATTCGATTTCGTCTCCAACATTGATGAAATCAGAAGGATTTCTCAGGTGCTGAGACCAAGACATTTCTGATACGTGGATAAGACCTTCTACTCCAGGAATAATTTCTAGAAATGCGCCATAATCAGCTACATTCACAATCTTACCTTTCACTTTAGATCCAACCTCGATATCCTTACCAAGAGAATCCCAAGGATGATCAGTAAGCTGCTTCATGCCTAGTGAAATTCGTTGCTTGTTGTCATCGAAATCCAAAACAACCACATTTACTTTCTCGTCTAGCGAAAGTACCTCTTCAGGATGGTTGATTCGACCCCAGCTAATATCAGTAATGTGAAGTAGACCATCTACACCTCCAAGATCGATGAATACACCAAAGTTGGTCATGTTCTTGATTACTCCTTCTAGAACTTGACCTTTCTCAAGGTTATTCAGGATTTCAGCTTTTTGCTGCTCTAGATCTTTTTCGATGAGTACTTTGTGTGATACTACTACGTTATCGTTCGTGTAGTTGATTTTCACAACTTTCACTTCCATCGATTTACCTACGAAGATGTCAAAGTCTCTAATAGGCTTCACATCAATTTGCGATCCCGGAAGGAAAGCCTCTACGCCGTATACATCTACGATCAAACCACCCTTGGTTCTTCGCTTCACAAAACCTTCAATGACTTCATCGTTATCAAGAGCACCCTGAATGGATTCCCAAGCCTTAACGATTTTTGCTTTTCTTCTTGAAAGAACAAGCTGCCCATTCGCATTTTCTTGCTCTTCTATATAAACCTGTACTTCATCACCAGCTTTTAAGTCCGGCATATCTCTAAACTCAGAAAGAGATACAAGGCCGTCTGATTTGAAGCCAATGTTTACAATAACTTCTCTGTCGGTGATTCCAACAACAGTTCCGTTAATGAGTTCTTTTTCTGTGATTTCAGTTAATGTATCCTCATAAAGCTTCTCCATTGCCTGGCGATCTGCTTCTGAGTATTCATCATCAAAACCATCATCGTCGAAATCATAAGCTCCGGCTGGTTCGATTTCCGGCTCAGCAATTTTGGTAGGTTTTTCTGCTTTCACTTCTACCTTCTCTTCTTTCGGCTCTTCTGCTTTCACTTCTACCTTTTCTTCTTTCGGCTCTTCCGCCTTCACTTCTACCTCCTCAGCTTTTGGTTTTTCCGCTTTAGCAGCTTCCTTCTTTTCAGCCTTCTCTTTGGTTTCTTTTTTTGCAGTCGTTTTGGAAGCTTTCTTTTCTTCCTTCACTTCCTCTTTCTTGTCGTCTGCTTTCTTGGTTGCTGCTTTTTTTGCTGCAGGCTTTTTAGCTGCAGGTGCTTCTGCTTTGGTTTCTTTTTCCTCAGCTTTTGCGGTTTCTTCTTTCTTTGCCATAATAAAAAATGACTCCTTATTCATACACTGTGTCAGTTGGAGTCGATACTGACCAGCATTTTTGTTAAACATCTCCTGGCAATCACCAGAATGCTCCATTTTGGAACGGAGCGCAAATTTAGGGAATTTGATTATAAAAACCAGTCATACGATTAACTTTAGGAATTAAAGAAAACCTGACTAAATCAATTCAAAAATGAAATTCTCTCAATTATTCCTGATTGCACTAATCATCTTTTCATGTGAGCCTGCCGAACCGGAAGTAGCCGCTGATAGTATTTATTTCAATGGACCCATTTATACGATGGACGATGAAAGTCCTACCGTGGAAGCTGTTGCGATCAAAGCAGATACTTTCTTATTTGTTGGCTCAAAAGCAGGTGCCGACGCGTTTAAAGCTTCTTCTACTAAAATGGTAGACCTCCAGGGTAGAACAATGATTCCTGGGTTAACGGAAGGCCATGCGCATATCATGGGAGTGGGCTATAACCTACTAAACGTGGACTTGCGAGAAGCGAAAAGCTACCAGGAAGTTGTAGATATGGTGGCGGAACGTGCTGCAAATATCCCTGAGGGGACATGGATATTGGGGCGAGGATGGCATCAGGATAAATGGACAGAAAAGCCAGAAATGACCAAAGGTTTTCCTACACATGATCTACTGAGTGAAGCGGTACCAAATCATCCGGTTTGGTTAAAGCATGCTAGCGGGCATGCAGCGTTAGGCAATGCGAAGGCGATGGAAGCTGCTGGCATTGATGGTGGCTCAGCTCAGCCTGATGGAGGTGAAATCTTCATGGGGATAAGCGGTCAACCGACAGGTATATTTAATGAAACAGCCCAAGGTCTGATTACGCGATCAATTCCAAGCCAGACAAAAGAAAGCGATGAGCAAGCACTCAAACTGGCCTTGGCTCAGTGCTTCAAGTATGGGATTACAGGATTTCATCAAGCGGGATCCGGAATGAAAGACATTAACCTGTATAAGGAATTCGCCGAAAGGGGAGATTTAAAATTGAGGCTATATGTAATGCTTAATGGTCGTGATCCGGAATTGTTAGATACTTATTTTTCCAATGGAATTGAGGAAGACTTGTTTGATAATCAATTGACGGTGCGATCTGTGAAATTGTATGCGGATGGGGCATTGGGATCGCGTGGTGCGTGGCTCCTGGAAGAATATACGGATGCGCCTGGCGTGCATGGGCATAATGTAATGCCGATGGGTGAAATCGAATCCATTACCTCAAATGCCTATAAAGCGGGGTTTCAAGTCTGCGTTCACGCCATCGGGGATAGGGCAAACAGGGAGGTTTTGGATATTTATGAAAGAACTTTTCAACTTTATCCTGAAGGAGCACCAGATGAACCTAGATTTAGAATAGAACATGCACAGCACTTCCATCCAGAGGATATTTCACGTTTTGCAGAGATGGGGGTGATTCCTGCGATGCAGGCTATACACATGTCTTCTGACCGTCCGTGGGCAATCGATCGACTGGGGCAGCAGCGCATTGAGTGGGGAGCTTATATGTGGCAAACGTTACTTCAGTCGGGTGCACATATTGTAAACGGAACCGACGCTCCTGTTGAGCCAATTACACCGCTTGCCAGTTTCTACGCTTCGGTTAGTCGAAGAACCTTAGGAGGTAACCCAGAAGGAGGTTATGAGCCCGCTGAGAAAATGACACGTGAGCAGGCGCTTCGATCCTATACCTTGGATGCTGCCTTCGCGGCTTTTCGAGAAGATAGAAAAGGGAGTATTGAGGTGGGTAAATGGGCAGACCTTACCATTTTTGATAAAGACATCATGACAATACCTGAAGAAGAAATATTGGAAACAGAGGTAGCTATGACTGTGATTGGTGGGGAGATTGTTTATGAGAAGTAGAACAAAAACCATGTTTAAAAGCAATGATCAATTACTTTCGTAAGAAACAAATTAGCATTGATCGTACAGCAGAATATTTCACTTAAACCTTACAATACATTTGGCTTGAATGAGAATGCAGGCTATCTGGCAATTGTCGATTCGATTGAAGACCTGGACGAAATCTATCAGACGGGCAGATTCCGCTCCCAAAAGAAGATGATTTTGGGTGGTGGATCCAATGTTTTATTTACCCGCGGATTTACGGGTGTTATAGCTAAAAATGAGATCCGAGGCATCCAGGTACAGAATGAAACGGAAGAGGATGTGCTTGTTTCGGTGGGTGCTGGAGAAAACTGGCATCAGTTTGTGCTTTGGTGTGTTGAAAGAGGTTACGCAGGAGTTGAGAACCTTTCATTGATTCCAGGCACAGTAGGAGCTGCTCCAATGCAGAATATTGGGGCGTATGGTGTAGAGTTAAAAGAGGTCTTTAATTCATTAGAAGCTTATGAAATCAAGAGTGGTAAGACACTTTCGTTTTATAAGGAGGATTGCAAGTTTGATTATCGTTATAGCATTTTTAAAGGAGAACTGAGAGATGAATTTGTAATCACAAAGGTCTTTTTCAAGCTATCTAAAAAACCATCATTCAACGTAACCTATGGTGCTATTAAGGAAACGTTGGAAGAAATGGGGGTGGGAGAGCTGACCTTGAAAAATGTTAGCCAGGCAGTCATTAATATCAGGCAATCCAAGCTGCCCGATCCTATGGATATCGGGAATGCTGGAAGCTTCTTTAAAAACCCGATTATTGAAAAACTACATTTTGAAGCTCTGGAAGCGCAGTTTGAAGAGATCAAATGCTACGCCATAGATGATGATAAGGTGAAAGTGCCGGCAGGCTGGTTGATAGAAGAGGCCGGTTGGAAAGGATTTCGCGATGGGGATATTGGAGTACACGACAAACAAGCTTTGGTACTTGTTAACCATGGAATGGGGAGGGGCAGAGATATTTTCAAACTTTCCAATGAAATCATGAAATCTATTCAAGGAAAATTTGGTATTGAACTTGAACGTGAAGTGAACATAATCTAGCCGAACAAAGCATGTAAGAAGTCTGTTTTTCTGAGTTTCATTTGAGTGATTGGAAGACCAGAAAACTCACTTCTTGGCCCTGTCACCTTTCCACCAAGAGACTTGAGCAATTCAACGGTGATGTCTCTGGCGTCAATTACTACCTCATCGATTTTCATTTCAAAAAGATCTTTGAAGGATTCAATTGCGAGTTTTTTCCCTAAGCCTTTTCCCCGTTGGTTTGGATCAACGGCCAGTCTACCCCAATGCCATTCGTTACCTTCTTTCCATGCAGCTACCGTCCCGACAATGGTTGTCTCCTCTCGAATGCACCACCAATGCTGCTGAGCGTTGGTTAGCGGTATCAGCTCCTTCGGGATTTGTTGCTCATCGCTGAATACGGTTTCTAAAAAAATGAAAACAGCTCTTAAATCACTTTTTTCGAGCCTTTCAGGCTTTGTGTTGTGTTTCATGCCAACCTTATTTCAAGATTAATATACCTAGCAATTGTTAGGAATCCACTACTGTCATGGTATTTTAGCCAGATGATCTATCAGCCAATTTACATCCTAACAGTCCTTTTCTTTCTTGTCTTTTTAAGTGAATGGCTCTGCAAGCACACGTTTTTGAAACACATAAGCAGCTCTTTGCTAGTCATTATTTTGGGAGCAATTGTCGCGAATCTTGGTGTCATTCCCTCAGCTTCGGATGCTAGTCCTGTATATGATTCAGTTTTCAAATACGTGGCTCCCGCCAGCATTTTCTTTCTGCTGCTGGGAGTAAACCTGAAAGAACTTAAAAAAGCGGGTGTACCGATGCTGGTGGCTTTTCTGTTGGGTTCCGCTGGGACCATGTTAGGCGTATTGACAGCACTGCAACTCATTGATTACGAAGTTGTGTTTGGAGAAAACTTTGCTCCAATTGCTGGAATGATGGCTGGTACCTACACAGGAGGTAGCGCCAACTTCAATGCAGTGGCTCTCCATTATGAGGTATTCAGGGAAGGTGCAATATTTACCGGTGTTGTTGTAGCAGACAACATCATTACGGCAATCTGGATGATTGCAACCTTGAGTTTGCCGGTTGTGATGCATAAGTTGCGACCCCATCCTAAGGTGATCTCTGATTCAAATGCTGAGGAAGAGGTGAATAGGGAGGAGGAATCAATTGGACCGCAGGCACTAGCCTTAATGTTAACTCTTGGTGCTGTTACACTTTTTGCTGCAGATTATTTAGCCGACCTCAGTGCCGGGTGGGGTTGGGAAGTTCCTTCAATTTTGATTTTAACTACAATCGCGTTGATTCTTGCACAATCCAAAAGAGTACAGCAATGGCCTGGAGCGAAGCTTTTAGGAATGTTTTCTGTTTACTTGTTTTTGGCCGTGGTGGGTGCTTTCTGCGAGATCGGAGCACTGATAGACGTAGGTGCTCATGCGTTTGATATATTACTATTTACCACAATGATTGTTTTGATCCATGCTGCTTTCTTAATTGGAGCATCACTCATTATCAAGGCTGACTGGGCCATTGTAGCGGTAGCTTCACAAGCAAATATTGGAGGCGCAAGCACGGCCCTTGCTTTAGCGAAGAGTGTGAAAAGAAACGACCTCATACTTCCAGCAATTTTAGCTGGATCATTAGGCTCTGGACTGGGAACGTATCTTGGCTTTTTGGTGGCTGGATTGCTTGGGGCTTAAGCAAAAAAAACCGGACCTTTCGGCCCGGCTTTATCTAGGTTGGTAATCAGACGTTACTTGTCCATCTGAACGGTTGTTTCCATCGCATCGCGATTTTTTACGTGCTCTTCCAGCCACTTATCTTGCTCCCACAGCACATGAAGGATGCTTTCTTTTGCTCGGTAGCCATGACTTTCCTTAGGTAACATAACCAGTCGCGCAGGACCTCCCAGTCCTTTGAGTGCGTTGAAGTAGCGCTCACTCTGCATCGGGTAGGTACCTGAATTGTTGTCGGCCTGACCATGCACAAGCAGCAGAGGGGTTTTCATCTTATCTGCATGCATGAATGGAGACATGGTGTTATATATCTCGGGTGCTTCCCAATAGGAGCGTTCCTCTCGCTGAAAACCAAACGGAGTGAGTGTTCGGTTATATGCTCCACTTCTGGCGATACCAGCTGCAAATAGGTTGGAGTGACTAAGCAGGTTGGCTACCATGAACGCACCATATGAGTGACCACCAACGGCTACTCTGTTACGATCAATGTATCCCATTTCATCTACTGCATCAATTCCTGCTCTGGCATTTGCCACCAATTGTTTACGGAATGTATCGTTTGGTTGCTCGTCTCCTTCTCCGATGATAGGGAAGGCTGCATCGTCCAATACTACATATCCTCTGGTTACCCAGAAAACAGGGGAACCGTACCATGGATAAATAAACTCGTTCGGGTTGGTCGTATTCTGACCAGCACTTGCTTTGTCTTTGTACTCCACAGGGTAAGCCCACATGATCATAGGCATCTTCTCCTTCTTCTCTTTGTCATAGCCCACAGGTAAATAGAGTGTTCCGGTAAGCTCAACACCATCATCTCGCTTATAGCTGATCACTTCTTTTTCAACATCCTGCATCGCTTTGAATGGATTTTCAAATTGCGTAATTGGCTTCAATGCTGATTTCTTTTTGATGTTTCTTAAGTAATAATTAGGATACTCTGTAGGCGACTCGATGCGAACTAGAACTTCTCCTTTGCTCATATTCATACCGTCAACCAGATCCTCTACCTTGTCTGTGTAAGCAGACTGATACAGTCGTGTTGTCTTTCCACTTTCTAAGTTCATCTGATCCACAAATGGAAACTGTCCTTCTTTGGTAAATCCATCACCCATCAAGTATGCATTGCCATTGTCCATGGATAGAACATATTGATTCAGCTTGTTTTTGGAAGTGACAAAGTTGCCAGGATTGCTGTATGCATCCTGATAGTTTCGATCAAATATGATTTTTGGTTCCTTCGAGTTATCGGAAGGGTTGAATACGTAGGTTTTTGTATTTCTGTCGTCAAACCAATAGTCATAAGCCAACGCTGTATTATCTGTACCCCAGGTAATTCCAGAGAAACGATTTTTAGTCTTAATAACGGATCGTTCTTTGCCTGTAAAAGGAGCATTTAACTCAAATACTTCATCGCGGTACTCCATTTTGTTTGCTGGATCGCCAGCATCTAGAGCGATGGTCCAAACAATGGTTGATGGCTTATCAGCACGCCAGTTGAAGCCTCGTGGCTTGTCTGTAGTAGACATAAATCCTTTAGGGCGAACTTCATCTGCACCTCTATCCAACAGCATTTTTACTTGTTTGCCATTGGTGTCATAAATGGCAGTTTCCGAGGCAAATCTGAAGTAAGGTACAAGGTATGAGAATGGACGTTTCACTTTCGTCATGATGATATACTTTCCATCTGGCGAAAAGTCCAATCCTCGATACATATCGGTATCCATCCATTTGGTGGAGCCTCCATCGATATTTACTTTGTAGATTTCAGATCTTGCTAGCTGCTCAAAGTTTTTCTCATCAACTGGATTTTTTAATAAGTCCTGATAGGTTCTATTTTGCGCCTTCTCTCCTGAGCTGACACTTACTGTTGGACCCGTAGGAACAGCCGTCTGAGTATTTATTAAAGGCTCACGATCTCCAGGTAACATTTTCACTAAAAGTGCTTTGCTGTCTGTATACCATGTCATTGGCCATCCCAGGTTTGCATTTGCGCCTGCATTGGTCAGTTTCTTTGCTGATCCTTTGTTGACATCTAATAGCCAGATTTCTACACCGGTTGAAGTCGTATGTGTAAATGCCATCATTGTTTCGTCAGGAGACCAACTGAAGTATGCAAATCGCGGGTTTTCAGGAAGGCCGGACACTTGCTTAGCATCTTGATCAAAAGCTTTCTTCACTTTGATGTTATTATAGAAAGTGGTTCGACTTCCTATGTTAGTCACAGGATTGATCCTTAATCCACCTAAGCGTAATTCTTCTTCTGAAAGTTCTGCAATCGTTTTGTATGCATTTCGATAAAGTAAAATTACATTTTCACCCTTATTGTCTATCCGTACGGAAGGGGCGAGAGGGGCATCCACCAAGTCCTTGATTTGTTTTGGAGGCTGCTGATAACCAAGCCCTCCCTGGGCAAAAACGCCAAGAGAAAGAAGGATGAGCAGCGCGTAGTTCATGATTTTTTTCATAGTCCTAGCTGTTTAATTTGGTTTGAACCATGAATTTAAAAATTATTTAGTGGATTAGGTGACCGCTTGTGTAAGAGTGATGTGGCGAGTTTATGCTTTGTGAAATCATTAATTTCAGAATTGCTACAGAATGAGCAAGTAAGTTTGTTGCATGAAATTGCTTTTAGTAGAAGATGAGGAACAATTAGCGTCCAGCGTTTGCAGTTATTTTTCGAAGGAAGGTGATGTGTGTGAAGTAGCTGCCAACTTTTCTAAAGCAACTGATAAGTTGTATGCATTTTCATATGACGTCTTGCTATTGGATTTGATGTTACCGGATGGAGATGGTTTATCACTCCTGAAAGAGGTGAAAGAAAACTGGCCCGAAATGGGTGTAGTCATTATCTCGGCAAAGAATGCCTTAACAGATAAACTCCAAGGCCTGGAGAGGGGCGCTGATGACTACTTACCTAAACCGTTTCATTTAGCGGAGCTCAATGCCCGTGCAAACGCAGTTTATAGACGCAGAAAACAAGAAGGTAAGCGGACGATTGACTTCAAAGAGATTGAGCTGAATCTGGAGAACCATGAAGCTAGGGTTCATAATACAGCGCTTGATTTGACCCGGAAGGAGTATGAATTGCTTCATTATTTTATCGTAAATCAAAATCGACTATTGACCAAACAAGCGATCGCTGAGCACCTTTGGGGTGATTATATGGATACCATGGATTCATTCGATTTTGTCTATCAGCACATAAAGAACCTGCGAAAAAAAATCATCAGTGTAGGGGGAAATGACTATTTGAAAACAGTATATGGAGCGGGTTACAAAATGAAAGAAGAATCATGAATCTAATTGTTCGAATAACGGTATTATTCGTGCTGGTTTCGCTGGTCGTTTTCTTAATCGGTGGTGTTATTAGCTACAATATCCTTTTAGGTGAAGTAAACATTGAACAGGAGAGATTCCTAAGCGAGCGTCTGGATAGAATGCAAATAAGGCTGGAAAGAAAACCTCCTGATGACACTTTGAAGTGGACTAAAATGATGGTCATCCCTCTTGATAGTTTTCAACAAGAGCGGCAATCTTTTTCCGACACATTGGTTATGCATAGTCAGCTTGAGCGACTGGAGCCACATTTGCTGCTCAACGCAATTAGAAATATCAATGGAAAAAGCTATGAGATAAGTCTCTACGATATTATTGTTGAGGCCGATGACGTGAGAGATGGATTGATAGAGTCATTAGTAACCATGTATCTCATTTTGCTAGCAGCAGTATTGATCATAGGCTTTCTAGCATCTTATTATGTCTTGCGACCATTCAACGATACATTGGCAGTTATAAAAAGCTTCTCGTTAACCAAGCCAGATCAAGAGCTCAATTTTCCAAATTCCAGGGTAGTGGAGTTTAGGCGACTGAATGACTTTCTGATGGATATGACCAATAAGGTGAAATCTGACTATCAATCACTCAAAGAATTTTCAGAGAATGCCTCACATGAAATCCAAACGCCAATTGCAATAGTCCAGAGCAAGCTGGAGGTATTGATGGATGGTGACAACCTTACCGAAGAGCAAATACAGCAACTCAGTTTTGCTCAAAACACCATAAAAAGGCTCAGTCATTTAGGTAATGCGCTTTCGCTGATAACCAAGATTGATAATCGAGAATTTGCAGATGAAGCGACTATAGACCTTTCGGTTACGTTGGAGCAAATGTTAGAGGAGTTCAAGGAGTTAATTGAACTCAAGGGAATTAAAAAAGTGGAGGAGGTAACGCAGGGTGTTTTGGTGCAGGCAGACCGTGTTCTCATAGAGCTTCTTTTAACCAACCTGATAAATAATGCAATCCGACATAATTGGGAGGGGGGTGAACTTCAGATCTCCCTGAAATCGGATCAGTTAAAGATCGTCAATACCGGGCCTCAACTGGAGATCCCGACCCGTGAGTTGTTTCGAAGATTTAAAAAGTCAAATCAAAGTGCCAAATCCATGGGACTGGGGCTTGCCATTGTTAAGAAAATTTGTGATCTCTACGATTATGAATTGTGCTACGAAAATCTAGATGAATCACATACCATTCATGTTCTGTTTTGACCGTAAATAGAAACATTTTGTAATCTTCAGATTTGCTTCAAATTTCACTCAAACATACTTCAGATATAGGTGTTAGTCTTGTATCATGAAAATTAAGATTCATTTATTTATCAGCTTGCTATTCATTGTTTTAATCGGGTTTAGCCAAGCTTTAAAAGATCAAGCTGCAGCACCATATGCCATTAAAGGAAAGCTACTCATTGATGGGACAGGGCAGCCACTTGAATTTGCTACTGTCAGTGTTTTTGCTGAAGCGGATTCATCGTTAGTTGCAGGTGGATTGACGGACGCCGATGGAATTTTCAACATTCCAGTTGTGCCGGGTAAATATTATCTAAAAGTACAATTCATGGGATTTCAGGAAATGATCCTTTCCGATATTTCCATTACCAAGAAAAACAAAATATACAACGCAGGGGATGTTTCAATTAAGGAAGATGAAAAGCTACTGAATGAAGTAGTGGTGCAGGCAGAGCGTACGCAAATGGAGCTTACGCTGGACAAAAAAGTCTACAATATTGGGAAAGACTTAAGCAACCTCGGTGGTAGCGCATCAGACTTATTAGCCAACCTCCCCTCTGTAGAGGTAGACGTAGACGGTAATGTGGCATTGAGAGGTAGTGAAAACGTACAAATACTCATTGATGGTAAGCCATCAGGACTGATTGGACTTTCAGGAACGGGAGGTCTTCAGCAGTTGCAAGGGAATCTTATCGAGCGTGTTGAAATAGTTACAAATCCTTCGGCCAGGTATGATGCAGAAGGTGGTGCTGGAATAATTAATATCATTTTAAAGAAAGATCAAGCGAAAGGGTTCAATGGAAGCTTTCAGCTGCAAGGAGGTTTCCCCGCTAATAATGGAGCAAGTGTAAATGTAAATTATCGCACAGGCTGGATCAATTGGTTCGTAAACTATGGGGTGACTGCCAGGACTTCACCGGGCCAAGGTTTTACAAATAATTCATTTAACAACCCTCAAACGGATACTATCTATTTTATTAGCCAGGACAATGACCGTGAAAGAAAGAGCCTTTCTCAGAATATACGCTTTGGCTCTGATATCTATTTTTCTGAAAAAAATGTGTTAACCCTTGCCGCATCCTATAGGAATTCAAATAGCGACAATACGACACAAACGGGATACAACTTCCTGAATCGCAACCGAGTACAATTTTCAGATCGATTCAGAGTAGATAACGAAGATGAAGATGACGTCAACTGGCAGTATGAGTTGAATTACAATCGAGAGTTTAAAAGGAAGGGACAGAAATTAACATTTACGCTTCAGCAGCAAGATAGCGAGGAAACAGAAAAATCCCTGTTTGATGATGTCACCAACTTTTCTGATGGGACTTCCTTTGACCTGGTTCAGCGAGCAAGAAACGATAATGGACAAGATCGCCAGTTGATGCAATTGGATTACGTTCATCCGTTTGGGAAAGCCGCTAAATTAGAATTAGGCACCAGGTACAATGGTCGAACGATTTTCAATAATTACATCGTGGAATCCGATTCCTCTGCTTCTGGTCTGGAACAAAATTTTGAGGAGGTGATAGCGTTAACAAATAACTTTTCGTTTGAAGAGCGAATATTTGCTGCTTATGGCATTCTGAGTAATAAATATGAAAAGTTTTCTTGGCAGATAGGCTTAAGGGCGGAAAATACCAACCTGGATACTCAGTTGATTCCGCGAAACCAGGTGGAGGCTTCAAGTGAGGAATATGAGCCGAATAGTCAGAGCTATTTCAGTTTGTTTCCAAGTGCGAACCTGACCTACAAGTACAGCACAATATCATCCTTACAGTTGAGTTACAGCAGAAGAATTAGCAGACCTAGATTCAGGAATCTAAACCCATTTATCACCTATAGTAATCCCCTGAGTTTGTTCGCTGGGAATCCGGATTTGCAACCCCAGTTTACAGACTCCTACGAGCTGGGGATTTTACAGAACAGAAAGTCTGCAAGTATTTATGTAGGGCTTTATTACAGATACACCACAGACGTTGTGCAGCGCATTCAAAGAACTGTAGATGAAGGTATTACGGAAAGACTTCCAGTAAATCTAGGTGTGAGGGATGATATAGGCGTAGAAGCAAATATCAATTACGACCTGAATAAAAAGATCAGGTTCAACAGCAACGTAAATTTCTTTAACTCTCAGACCGATGGAGGCGAATCATTTTCGGCTCAAGCAACAACTGTTTCCACCAGAATGGGTGCATTCTATAGAAATAGCAAACTTTTCAACGCTCAGCTTTCCTGGTTCTACCGTGCACCTCAAAACAGACCACAAGGAACCAGTAAGTCAATTCAAAGCCTTGATGTAGGGTTGTCAAAAGACGTACTAAAAAACAATGGAACAATTGCTTTCAATGCTCGGGACTTGTTCAATACCCGAAAGTATAGGGGAGAAACAATCACAGAAACATTTACGACCGATTCGGAGTTTCAATGGCGAAGAGGCCCAACGGTGGTCTTATCTTTTACCTATAGGTTAAACCAAAACAAGCAAAGGGAAAGAAGAGGTAATCGAAGTGAAGACTTTGACGATGGCGGAGGAGAATTTTAAGATAACTTTTTGAGTAAGTTGGTGATAACCCTCCTTTGCCTTATGGCGGGAGGGTTTTTTATTGGTATTGAATCCGATGTTCAGTCAGCACTTTCCCACCCTTGCCTTGATACACTATGTCAAGGACAGGGTTATTACTGACCCACCTTATACTAAGCAAGGCAAAATTGGATTCATGGATTTTCTTTTTTATGAGATACTGATTGGTATCTTTTTCTTTTCCCGCAGGACTGTTGAGGCTACTAGAAGTAAACTCGTACAAAGGATGTTGGTATCCTGTGATGTTCATTTTTGAAATCTCAGACAGGTGTCTGTCTCCGGAAAGAAGAATTAGTGGAGCATTGGTTTTTGCAATGAGATCTAGCAGTTTTGCTCTGGATTTGGGAAAATTCGCCCACTTTTCCCATCGATGTTTTTCAGGGATTACTTGTATGCCAGAGGCAACAATAAATAAATCAATTTCTTCGTCCAGGAGCTGTGTTTCCAGCCATGCCCATTGAGCGTCTCCTAAAATATCTCCTTGAGGATTTGCGATGGATCTCTTTTCTCTGGTTCCAGGATTTTCCCATTCCAGGACATCACGAAAATATCGTGTATCCAGTAGGATAACCTTCACATTTCCATTATCGCTTTGATAGGTGTACGATTGATAAACTCCCTTTCTTTTTCTTGCGGGGTGATCCGTATCAATATCGAGAAACTCAAATAGTGCTTCTTTGCTTCCTTCCTTGGCAGGGAATTCTTTACCACCATCATTGACGCCATAGTCATGATCATCCCATATTCCGATGACATCAGAACGTTTTAATAATTTTTGATAGTCTGGGTGCGATTTTTGAAGATCATACTTTTCCTTCATGATGCTCATATCTTCTGTATCGCCATAGATGTTGTCACCCAGCCAAATCCATACATCCGGATTTGAGGAATTGATCTCGCTCCAGAGTTGGTCATCGGTTTGACTCTGCTTACTACAGGAGCCAAATGCAATTCGCGAAATATCCATCTGAGTGGTTACATCAGCTCTTTGAGCAAGCAATAGCATGGGACAGAGTAGAAGAACAAAACCTGATTTTTTCATGCATGAAAGCTAGTAAGGCTTTTGCTATTTTGAAGTTAAGAAATGATGAAGTTTTATGTATGATCAAGTCAGCATTGACTACCTGCTAGTTTTGTGGAAAATGTCCTGATTACGATAAACTGGGCAAAAATCTGCCGCATTGGCGTTTATTTGAAAAGAAGTTCTACTTGGAATGATCTAAATCTCAATTTTTTTGTTGCTTAGTCCAATCACAATTTTTCCCTATGATTTTGAACCATACAGATCGTACCATTGAAGGCATCATGCGACTTACCTATGATGAGAAGACGTTCGGACGAAACTCTTTTGTTGAAAGCGATGAAAGACTGCTTACCATCGCCTGGAATACTGCTGATGATCAGTGCGTGTTTGTAGACGATGAAGAATTACTGCTTAAGTCAAATCATGTGATTGTATTTAGCGTAAGTCAATCCTTTCAATTTGAAGATCCAAGCGGAATAATTGCATTGCAGTTTAATCGCGATTTTTATTGCATTGTTGATCATGACCATGAAGTTTCATGCGCTGGTTTGCTCTTCTACGGGAAAAAAGAAAACCCCATCATAGCACTCGATGAGTTGCAACAAGAAAAGCACAACCTCATATTTCAGGTTTTTCTGGACGAGTTCAATGAGGAGGATGACAGTTTGAAAACTGAAATGTTGAGAGTTGTTCTGAAGCGCCTCATTGTGAAACTAACCCGCACGTATAAGACTCAGGAAAACCTAGATAAACTTGAAAACGTGGAGTTGGATTTGATCCGACAGTTTAACGTACTCGTGGATCAGCACTATAAGAAGTATCATCAGGTTCAAGATTATGCCGACCTCATTCATAAATCTCCTAAGACCATATCAAATTCATTTTCAAAGTATAGTGATAAGTCTCCGCTGCAAACAATACATGAGCGAATCTTGCTAGAAGCTAAAAGACTACTGCGCTATACTGACAAAACCACCAAGGAAATAGCCTATGAAATAGGGTTTCATGACATCCCTGGTTTCAGTCGCTTTTTTAAGAAACACACCCAATTTGCTCCCTCCAGGTACCGTGAAAATCAACAAAAAGTCCTTATTGGGAAAAATTGATAAACCTACGGGAAGAATAGACACTACCTAAAGGTATCAGACCTGCGTTCTTTGAACCATAATCTTTTAAACGAAAAATTAAAACAAGAAAATAGAATTATGGAAACGATTAACGTACCCGAAAGAAACGAAGTATCTGAAAACAATCAGGTCATCTTCGATAACCTGAATAGCAAGCTAGGATTTGTGCCAAACTTGTATGCAACATTTGCACATAGTGAAACAGCACTTGGAGATTACCTTACTTTTCAGAATCGCAAGTCGTCACTGAAAGCTAAAGAAAGAGAAGTGATCAACCTGGTAGTAAGCCAGGTAAATGAGTGTGAGTATTGCCTTGCTGCTCATACAGCACTAGGTAAAATGAACGGCTTTACAGATGATCAAATCTTGGAGATTAGAACTGGCGAAGCAGCTTTTGATGCTAAGATTGATGCGCTGGCAAACTTTGTTAGAGACATTACTGTGAACAGAAGCAAGCCAAGTGCAGAGGCTGTTACGAGACTATTCGAAGCAGGCTATACAAAAGAAAACTTGATTGACATCAACATGGTGATAGGAGATAAGATTGTTAGCAATTTCATCCATGGTTCAGGACAGTTTGCAGTGGACTTCCCAGCAGCTCCAAAATTGGAAGCTGAATTAGTATAAATAGGCAATCGATTTACAAATAAGAAGATGAACAAAATAAGTATTTTATTTCTATTAGCACTTTCCGTACTAGGTACACTAGCCGCTAATGCACAAGAACCTCAGACAGTGAGTTTGGTTCAAACAGAAGGACAGTTCAAACAAAAAGAACTAATGTTGGAAGCAGGCAAACCATACGTTTTTGAAGTAGAGAATGATGGAGTCGATCATTTATTAGGATTTGTCATAGCTCCTAAAGGAAAAACGGAGAAAGAATACCATGTACAAAATGCCTACCTCAACAAAACAATTGCTGACGGTGAAAAAGCAAGTTCTCAAGAAGTAGTATTAGACAAAGGGGAGTATGTTTATTTCTGCCCTTTAAATCCCACCCCCTTATACACATTGATAGTAGAGTGATCGTAGGGTAGTTGATAATGAGGGTCACCAGCATGGTGACCCTTTTTTGTTTCAACACGACTAAGTAACTATTGCCTGATTCCTTACCTAGATCTGAAGTACTGAGTCTAGACTGCTATTTTCGGAGCTAGCTTTTTCGACCTTCTTTTTCAAGAAGTATGCCTGTACACATAATGTATACCTGAGTATTTAGACGGGTGGTCATTCAGGTTTCTAGTTTTAAGAAACTATCATCTCCTTATTGAATGACTATTTACTACAGGCAGCTATTATATCTCTTTTTTTTGTTCGGTTGGCTTTCCACAATGGGACAAACAGATCGATTCGTTTCTTCATCTGGTACCGATACTGGTGACTGCACAAACAGTTTAGCACCCTGTGCAACCATACAATACGCGCATGATCAATCCAGCACAAGTAGTTCCATCACAGATGTTATTAATGTTGCAGCTGGGGCTTACTCAGAAACAAATATTACCATAAATCGCAACATTCATATCAGTGGTCCTGACTTACCAAGTACTGCAGTCTTTTCAAATGGAGGAGGAGAGCAAAATCGTTTTGCTTACGTTAATGGCAACTCTCCTTCACCAGATGCTATCGTGTCGAATATTTCCTTCTTAGATTATGATGCAAATGGATTTTCAGGCTCGAAGAATGGAGGTGTATTTCGCTTAGGAAGTTCCATTGGCTCTCTGACGATAAATAATTGCAATTTTGTAAACAATGCTGCGGTTGGTGGAGGTGCTATTTATGCATTCAGAGGAGCTTTGACCATAAATAATTCTCATTTTGAAGGTAACACCGTAGAGACTAGAGCCGGAGGAGCCATTTGGATACCAAGTAGTAATGTAGACCATGCCGTTACTATAAATAATTCTACATTTGTTTCGAATAGCACGATACAAGATGGGGGAGGTGTTGACGATGGAGGAGCTATCAGTTTCAGAGGTTTGCAGTTGAGTATTACCAACTCCACATTTTATGGAAATACTAGCGGTGATAATGGAGGCGCCATTAATGCTCATGGTTTAAACACAAATAGCCAAATCGATTTGACTAACTGTTTGTTTTATGAGAATAATGCAGAAGATCTTGGTGGAGCCATATATCTGAATGATATCAGTAGTAATATCTATCACTGCACAATTGCAGACAACAATGCAGAAACGACAGCCACTTCAATAGCCAGCAATACAGCGGGTGGAGGAATAGAGTATAAAGAAAATGCCGTGGGCTACGATGTGACAATCAACATTATCAATTCCCTTTTTTGGAACAATCAAGCGATAAATGGGACGAATTCGGGAGATCGGGATATTCGAGAAGGCGAGAGCAATACGGCGACAGATATTGATGTTGAAAACTGCCTCTATAAGGTGGCCTCTTTCAATCAGACTCGGACATCCAATAACATCGCCAACGAAGACCCACTCTTTCAGGATGGTGATAACGTAGATTTTTCCCTACGTAAGTATCACTTTACAGTGAGTGAGTCAGGAGATTTTTCACCAGCGGTCGATGCGGGTCAGGATATTGGAGTAAGCGCGGATATACTGGGAAGAGCTCGTTACAATGATGATTCGGATATTGGTGCCTATGAATTTCAAGGAGAACCACTTCCGGTAGAGTTGGTAAGCTTTTCAGCTTACTTTTTAGAAAGTAACGGTACTGTGGTTTTGGATTGGATGACTTTATCAGAAGTAAACAATGATTTTTTCACTATTGAACGGTCTAGAGATGGTCGCGTTTTTGTTCCCATCAAAAGAATTGACGGGATGGGAAACAGCAATAGCCTGCACAAATATCACGCGGTTGATGATGCACCGCTGAGCGGAAGGTCATACTATCGACTTAAGCAGACAGATTTTGATGGACGGACTTCTTACTCCGAGATGAAAAGTGTAAATGTCAAATTCAAATCCAGCATTCGTTTTTTCCCAAACCCAACGCATGATCATATTAAATTTTTATTATCTGGAAATTGCCATGCTGAAATCCACATTTCATTAATGAATCTTTCCGGCGAAGTACTGTCCCATCGAGTGGTGCAATCCCCATTAGGAAATTCAGTTTTGAATTTTCATCTTCCTGAAAAAACGATAGCAGGAGTTTACATCATCCATATCACTGGACACGACTTTGCTGCCGAAGAAATTTTACTTCGTAAAAAGTTGGTAGTCAGATGAAATGCCGAATGAGCTTTTGATCCAAAGAAGTCTTACTTATACCAGTTCAGATACATTATCCAACGAACCTTCATACTTATCTGCTTCTACTCCAAATTTGCGAAGAAAATCAATCCCCTCGTCGGTTGGAATGCCTTTGTACTCCGCATACGATTTCAAGTAGACTACTTTCTTGATTTTCATTGTATAGATGATTCGTGCGCAGGCTATGCATGGGGATAGGGTAACATATAATGTAGCACCCTCCACATCTGTTTTGTTTTTCACGGCATATAGAATTGCATTTTGCTCCGCATGCAGGGCAAGGGAACAGCTCCCCTTTGAGTCTCTAGGGCAACCTTCGTCAGGCCACTCCAAGTCGCAGTTATGTGTTCCAGAAGGTGGGCCATTGTATCCTATGGAGATGATTCGCGTGTCTTTGGTAAGCACTGCTCCAACATGGCGCTTGATGCAATGTGATCGTTTGGCAAGATTAACTGCCAACTCCATAAAAATATCGTCAAATTCGGGTCGCTCCATGTGGCGAAATTAAACAGCTCGAAGGGAAATCGAACCAAATAAATAATTGTCTCGTTCGATGCGGGTGGACAGTTGTATACTTGTCATTAGAAAAACCTTGTAACATGAAAAAAAACCTAGCCTTCTTTTTTACCATCATCTCCGTTTCCCTTTTTGCCCAGGAATCAGCGCCTGAGCAAACCATGAGTTTTGAAGAGTACAATCCGACATCTACGCTAGTAGTTCCGGAAAACCCTGTAAAAAGAGCAAAATTTCCATTCGTAGATATTCATAGTCATCAATGGAACCTGACGAAAGAGCGAATAGCAACGCTTGTAGAAGAAATGGATGAGTTGAATATGGGGGCGATGATCAACCTTAGCGGTAGGGGTTTTAATCGAGAAACCAGAGATATTGGAACGCAAGAATATTTGGCAGGAATGGTGAGAAGAGTGGAAGGTGAGGCGCCTAACAGAATCATTGTATTCACCAACGTTTCATTCAAAGACATAGGCGAAAAAGGCTGGACAAAGAAAGCAGTAAAAGAGCTGGAAGAAGATGTGGCGGCTGGCGCCAGAGGACTTAAAATTTATAAAAGCCTGGGCTTAAGCTATCAAGATGCTGAGGGCAATAGAGTTGCTATTGACGACCCTCGCATTGATCCGGTTTGGGCTAAGTGCGGAGAGTTGGGAATTCCAGTATTGATCCACGCAGCTGATCCAGCGTCATTTTGGGATCCAATGAATGCAGACAATGAACGATGGTTGGAATTGAAACTTAGACCTGGAAGAAAAAGAGGGGCAGATAACCCAGCTCCCTTTGAACAGATAATCGCAGAACAGCACAATATTTTCAAGAAGCATCCAAACACTACGTTTGTCAATGCTCACATGGGATGGATGGCAAACAACCTGGATAAGGCAGAGAAACACCTGGATATGTACCCGAATGTTTATTTTGGAATAGGAGCAGTCATCGCTGAGTTTGGCCGCCAGCCTAAAAGAGCAAACGCCTTTTTTGAGAAATATCAAGATCGAATCTTGTTCGGAAAAGATGCCTATAATCCAGAGGAATTTTATACTTATTTCCGAGTGCTAGAGACGGAGGATGAGTATTTTCCATACTACAAGAAATACCACGCCTATTGGAGAATGTATGGGTTGGGCCTCTCTGATGAAATTCTTAAAAAAGTTTACTATAAGAATGCTTGTGCAATCATCCCAGGACTAGAAGTGAGTCAGTTTGAGTGATCCAATCATGGTAATCACTCAAACGTATAAGGAAGCTAATTGCTAGCCCCACTTGCTCGATAATACTCCATTGCTTTTGGCATATTCGCATTTAAGTCTGATATGCGTGTTGAGTGAGAAGGGTGAGTAGAAACAAACTCAGGCGGAGCTTCTCCACCACTATTTGCTGCCATGCGTTCCCAAAATATAGGTGCTTCCTGAGGATTGTAACCAGCCATTGCCATGAAGTAGAGGCCTAGTTTGTCGGCTTCTGACTCATGCTTTCTAGAGAAGGCAAGGATGCCTAAAGAGGTGGCTGCACCGGCTCCTTGCATAATCAATTCGGCAGGGACTGATGGTCCTGTGCCACCACCAGTCAGTAAGATACTAACTGCGGATAGTCCAAATTGTGCAGCGTAACCTTGACTGATCCGCTCGCGACCATGATTGGCAATGGCGTGAGCTATTTCATGTCCCATTACAACAGCCACACCCAATTCATCTTTACAAATAGGCATTATACCTGTGTAGAAAGCTACTTTGCCACCAGGCATACACCAGGCATTTACCGTGCTGTCATTGTCTATTAAATTGAACTCCCAGTTATAATCAGAAAGGTATCCTGATTCACCTTGATCGGCAAAGTATTGCTCGACTGATCGCTGAATGCGCACGCCAACTCTTTTGATCATCCGTGCTTGATCTGTGCCTGTAATGATCTCACTTTCTTTCTTTACTTGTTCGTACTGCTCAAAACTCATCGGGAAGATTTTGTCATTATCGATGAGTGCAAGCTGAGATCTCCCACTGAGAGGAACGCTTGAGCATTGTACGAGAAATAATGCGATGAGAAGAAATGAAAGGGAAGCTAGCTTCTGCATGTGTTTGAAAAATTTATTTGTGGAGGTAATCACAATCCTAATGCCAAAGATAGGAAGACGAATGATTTAATAATTATATGATTGAACGAATGATTTGAAGTCTGGTATGACATCACGCAAAAAACTGATTTTTAGTCCATGAAAAAAATAATTGGCTAGATCACATGATTTTGGGTTCCAGCATGTCTTTATCTAGAATTATTCTGAAAGTAAAAGCTATCAGAACGTTTTGTAGCATGGGCTGTTGGCTGTAAAGAGTTTTCATCCTTCTTCAGTTAATTGATCCTTTTCATTTCGGGAAAGTTGAATCTCTGTCTCTAAAAGGAGAGGTGTTGGAAGCTTTGCAAACATTAGCCCTAGTGTAAGTGCAACAGTAACTAAGTGCAGGATTTCATTGTTAAGAAGGGCGACAACTGCAGCAAACAAACCACATCCTTCCAATAGTGCCATGCGGATGATATTAGCTGTCTGGAAAGTAGCCAACTTTTTACTGAGCGGGATTTCTTTTTCTAAGGCAGGTTTAATTGTGATTTTAAACATCTGAGCCTGAATGATTATCACAATGAAAAATAAGGCGGGGGAAAAATAATTAAACAGCTCAATTTCATTCGAAGTTGTTTCTTTACCAAGGATAAGAAAAGCTACCACTAGCGAAAAAAAAGCTATACCACCGATGAGAGCCAGGTGGATAATTCGAATAACATTAAGTTGATCTTTTGGATGAGCATTCATTGGATTGATTTTTCAATAAAAATACTTGATTAAGCTAACTCCTCCCACTTTTCCATTAGTCCCTCTAACTCAGCTTGCTCTTTCTTGTATTGAGTGTTTACTTTCTCATACTCATCCGCTTTTTCATAAATCTGAGGGTCTGCAAGCTGATCCTCAAGTGATTTAATGCTTGCTTCCAGCGATTCAATTTTCTGTTCGATGTTCTTGAGTTCTTTCGCAGCTTTTTGTTCCTCCTCATTGTTTCGCTGCTTCGTATGCTCTTTTTTCTTTATTGGTTTCACCTCCTTAGCCGAGGTATCTGCACCCTTGTTGTTTTTTTCCCACCACCAGGTAAACTCCTGATATGTGCCTGGATACTCTTTTATTTCCTGACCTTCAATCCACCAGATTTTGTTGGCTACCTGAGTAATGAAATGCCTGTCGTGAGAAACAAGCAAAAGCGTACCTTCATACTGTTGAAGGGCTTGTACCAGTATGCTCACAGACATCATGTCCAAGTGGTTTGTGGGCTCATCGAGCAATAG
This sequence comes from Ekhidna sp., assembly GCF_039940915.1. Classification (GTDB taxonomy): domain Bacteria; phylum Bacteroidota; class Bacteroidia; order Cytophagales; family Cyclobacteriaceae; genus Ekhidna. The sequence goes on along the minus strand of NZ_JBDVFO010000002.1, from coordinate 841,099 downwards.
AAAATTGGCTTCAGATATCAGTGTCTTGGCCAATGCAACTCTGGATTTCTCACCACCAGAAAGCACTTTGATCTTTTTGAAAACCTCATCATCCGAAAATAAGAAGCATCCCAAAACACTTCGCAGCTCTTGTTCTGTTTTACCCGTTCCAGCTAGCTTTAGCTCTTCCAGTAAGTCATTTTGCACACCCAGAGATTCCAATTGATGCTGTGCATAAAATGAGTTGATTACGTTATGTCCGGTTTGCACTTTTCCTTCATGCGATTCAGTGCCCGCCACTATTCTGAGTAGGGTAGACTTACCTTTTCCGTTTGCTCCAATTAGTGCAACCTTATCTCCTCGTTCCAGTCCGATCGATGCATTGCTCAGTATGTCAAGATCGCCGTAGGATTTAGAAATATCTTCCAGTCGTTTCACATGTCTTCCAGATTTGGTCTTAAAGTTGAAACGAAAATTGACCTTCATGTTTTCGTCAATCACCTCTTCTACACGATCCATTTTTTCCAACATTTTCATCTTGGACTGTGCTTGACTGGCTTTGGTAGCTTTGGCTTTGAAACGTTCAATGAAGCGTTCTGCTTCTTTTATTTTCTTTTGCTGATTTTCGTAGGCGTTTTGTTGCAACTCATTCCGCAAAGATTTTTCTTCTTCGTAGAAATCATAGTTTCCGGAATACACATGCAGATTGGCTTGGGTGACTTCTACAATCTTATTGACAGATCGATTGAGGAATTCTCTATCGTGAGAGACGATGATGTATGCACCCTCGTAGGATTGTAAATAATTTTCAATCCATTGGATGGATGGGAGGTCAAGGTGGTTGGTAGGCTCATCGAGCATCAGGAGGCTGGGTTTTTCCAGAAGCAACTTCGCCAGCATTACGCGCATCCGCCATCCTCCTGAAAACTCACTCAGTGGGCGAGAGAGATCGGCGGTCTTGAATCCAATCCCTTCCAGTATCTCCTCAGCTCTGGATTGCAGCGTATATCCTTCCTGCGCTTCGAATCTTTCCTGAAGTTTTGCCAACTTATCTACCAGCTCATCGCGGTAGTTTTCCTCCATTTCTTTGATCACTTTGTCGATCTCTTTCTGGATCGCCATGGTTTTGGCGAAAGCCGTCATAGCTACTGCCAGGATCGAATCCTGTGTTTGGAAAGAAAGTAAATCCTGATTTAGGAAGCCAATGGTTGTATCCTTACTCATGGAAATTTTACCCCCAGATGGTTGGGTATCTCCGACCATCATTTTTAGCAAGGTAGACTTGCCCGTACCATTGAGTCCGATCAGCCCTATTTTGTCTTTAGGCCCAATAAAAAGCGAGGCTTCATCGTACAGTGGACGGTCGCCTATATAATAAGAAAGATTCGTGATATCGATCATGCGCGCAAAAGTAACTTCAATACTTTTTTAATGATTCCTGAAACGCAAAACTATTTTTGATCAAGTAAGATGGAGACGGTAAACTTGGCACCTTTTCCTTTTTCACTTTCTAGCGCAATGGTTCCTCCTAATTTTTCCACCAGTGTTTTTACAATGGATAATCCAAGGCCGGCAGAACTTTCACCGGCAGTAGGTCTGGATGATAAGCGTTGAAACTTTTGAAAGACTTTGGTCTTGTCTTTATCATTAAATCCAAGGCCATTATCTTCGACGCAAAGCACGAGCATTCCGTTCTTGTTAGATAGGTTAAAATCAACTTTTCCTCCTCTAGATGTAAACTTTATAGCGTTGGAAAGTAAATTATCTGTTATTCTCCCAAGTACATTTGAATCTGATATTACCTGTTTGTTTGACAGGTCAAGGGAGGCATTTAGCTGAATGTCTTTCTTTTCCGCAAGTTGATGGAACGCAATTTTCTTTTGTTCAAAAAAATCGGCTAAATCAAAAGAGGATTTATTTACTTCAAAGTCATCTTGTTCAAAAACCTTTAGCTCTGTGAGGTTTTCAATCATTGCTCGTCCATCAACGGTGACCTTTTTAATCATCTCATTGAATTCAGCTGTTTGACCTTTCAAATCTGATTTCATCAATTCACTAATTCCTTGAATACTTGAAAGAGGGGCTTTCAGATCATGAGCTACTACGGCCATCAAATGATCCTTTTCTTTCATTGCCTGTTCCAATTCTGCGTTTTTAAGCTCAATTATTTCATTTTTATCTTTCAATGCCTTGGTTCTTCGATCCACCATCTCTTCTAATTCTTTATTTACTTTCTCCAAATGAGCAGACAGTTGTTCCTTGCCTTCAAGTGCAAACAAGTACCTCCCAGTTAGCATGAACATCAATTGGAGGATATAGAACGCTATGCCAGCGTGCATCATATCAAATGAAAAAGCAGGAATGACATAATTGCTGGAAAGTAGGTCATGCAAAACAGCTAAAAATGCGGCCAGATATCCTACCAATAGAAATCGTGCACCAAACCTGTTGGCTATCGCAGCCCTAACCAAACAGACAAATAAGTAGATGCCTATGAAGACATTGTAGACGTGATAAAATGGAATGATAGAGTACGTGATTCTAGGAGATACAACCAGTGTAAAGAGTGATAGTGCCAACGCTAAAACTCCCATCCCGTTAGCGATTTTCTTATGGAAGAATTTAGGAAAAGTCTCTCGAAGAAAAAGCGCATTGACTGGTCCAATGAGAATGATGGATAAGTAAAGGGTTTTTTTCAACGCTACCCAACTGGTTTTTGGAAAAAGATCGATGATTGGTAAATCCCCTCTGGTCACCAAAAGCATTGAAAGAGAAAGGCATATGAGAAAGAAGTAGAATGCAGATTTTTCGTTTCGCTTTCTGAGAAATATAGACAATTGAAATAATGCACCGATCAGGATGCATCCAATGATGATGAGTTTTAATGATCGATTCAAATCAATTTTTTCCTGTAAATCTTTCTTGTAAGCCAGCTTAGGTGCATACCAAAGTCCACCACTCTGGTTACTGAAATTACTAATGTGGAAGGTGAACGTTACGGTGTCTCCGGCATGGATTTCAAAATCATAAACCTGAAAATCTATTTTAGGTCGAGTTTGGGATTTGTTTTTACCGGGAACACCTACCTGACCAATGAGTTTTTCGTTTGCATAGAGCCGATACGCAATGCTTACTTCCGGCACTTCAATCGCTAAATATTGCGTTGAGATGTCTTCACCAATTACGATGGTTTTATAGTAGGTGCCGAACCCAAAAGATCCAACTTTTTCACCATTCCAGATTACATTATTCCAAGTACTGGGGATGTCGATTTCAGCTTTATCTGGAGATTTTGTTGTTTCAGGATAGGAGAGAAAGGAGTTCATCACCAGATTCCACTCACCCTTAAGGTAAATCTCATCCCCCTCGAAAATAATAGGCGTTTCTTGGGCATGACTGGAAAGGCTTCCAAACAAAATTGGAAAAAGGATAAGTAGTCTTTGAATCAAAGAAGCTGGAACTAGGTTTAAGTGAGTACAATCTATAGAACAAAGAGCGACGAATTTTAATTATTCTATTTAACCGTGAAATCTTTCGATCTATGTCAATATGTATTTGTCAATTGTATCATTTAACTTGAACTGAAAACGTAAGTATGTTCCGATTTTCTGCACTTTTTTTGATGATTTTGATGGTTTCTTGTTCTTCTAAGTCACTAGAGGAAAATGAGACAGAAGATCCTATTAACGATATGCCTTTGGTGTCCTATGAAGGATTAAACCTTGATGCCATTGAACTTCCTGAAGGTTTTAAAATTGATGTTTTTGCCCGCGTTAACAATGCGAGAGCAATGGTGATGACGGATAATGGAACCTTGTTTGTAAGCAACCGAGGAGGCGATAAGGTCTATGCATTGAAAGACACGGATGGTGATTGGAAAGCAGATGAACGCTATGTAATTGCGAGTGGAATGCGAATGCCAAATGGCATTGCTTTCAAAGATGGGTCGCTTTATGTGGCTGAAGTTTCAAAACTCTGGCGATTTGACGATATAGAAGCAAATCTGGAAAACCCACCAAAGCCAGTGAAAATTTATGATGATTACCCTACTGACGGACATCATGGATGGAAGTACATCGCTTTTGGGCCTGATGGCAAACTATATGTACCAGTAGGTGCTCCTTGCAATATTTGTGAAAGTAAGAATGAGATGTATGCAAGTATTACCCGGATGAATCCTGATGGATCAGACAGAGAGGTTTATGTGCATGGTGTCCGAAATACCGTAGGTTTTACCTGGCATCCAGAGACAGGAGAGATGTGGTTCACGGATAATGGAAGAGACTGGCTTGGCAATGAAAGCCCCTCATGTGAGCTGAATCGTGTGAGTGAACAGGGGCAACACTTCGGATATCCATATTGCCATGCAGGAGAAGTAAAAGATCCAGAATTCGGAGATAAATATCCATGCTCAGATTTTGTAAAACCGGCTCAGACCCTTGGTCCACATGTTGCACCGCTCGGACTTAAATTTTGTACAAGCGAATCATTTCCATCTACCTATAAGCATAAGGTATTCATTGCTGAGCATGGCTCTTGGAATCGAGATTCTGATGTGGGACATACAGGACATAAGATTACCCTGGTGACCGAAGAAAATGGTCAAGGTGTGGCATATGAAGATTTTGCAGTTGGATTTCTGAATAAAGAAACCAATACGGCATGGGCGAGACCTGTTGATTTAATTTTTGCCTCAGATGGATCTATGCTAATCTCTGATGACTTAGCCGGCACCATCTTTCGTGTGACATATCAGAATTAATCTTTTTTAGATTTCTTTTTTTTATTCTGATTGTAATGGTTGTAGAGGGTATTGATGAAGGTTAAAATGATACCGACTCCAATAACTATGTAAATGATGGTAAATACCTTACCGGCATCTGTTTGTGGTGCAAAATCACCAAAACCAATTGTAGTGAGTGTGATGAAGGAGAAATAAAAAGCATCCAAATAGCTCCAACCTTCTAATTCGTGATAAACGAACGTTCCAATAACTAGTATGGCTATACTAGTCAATAAAAGGTCTCGGTATTCTTTATCGGCCAGAAATGACTTGACAGTACTGATGATAATCATGCAATGAAATTACTGATTCCTTATCAGAGTTTCCTTATGACATCCTTGGTAAGAACCCCTTTTTTGCCAGAAAGTGAAGTAACTCGCACGTATACATGGTTTACAGCGGCAATTTTAAGCTGCTCCCCGATGAATAAGGTATCTGATACTTGCGCCGACTTGTTCATTTGATTCCAGAGAGGAAGCATTTCTTTAAGAACGATTTCTTTTCCTAGCAGTGTGGTGTCTGCTCCGAATTTGGAAGGGCGTTTGTATTCTTCCACAATGAATGAAAAAGGATTTATGGGGCCATTATTATAAATGCCAAAGTGAAGGTGGGGGGGAGTGTATTTGGCATTGCCTGTATTGCCTACTGTACCAATGGTGTCTCCAGGATTTACTTTTTGATATCTTTTTACTTTTTGTTCTTGAAGGTGCGCAAAGTATAGATGATTGCCGGTTTTCCGATCGTAAAGCCATACGACCTTACCACCGATCCCTCGGGTTCCCACGAATCGAACATCTGCAGCAATCGGTGCCAGGATAGGAGTGTGTCTTTTTGCGAAAATATCCACTCCGTGATGATCTCTTCTACCTCCGTCTCTTGGATCACCAAAAAAACTCTGTATGGCCCTTACATTTTTTCCAGCAACGGGGAAGGCGAGTGTTGGCACGTTCTCGATGGTGATCGTAAACTGTCCACCACGCAAGAGTTCAGGCTGAAGTCGTAGCAGATACGATGCGTCTTTTCTCGGAGCGAAGGCCAAGTCATATACACTGTCCGCCGAGGCTACCTGGCGATACGTGCCGAGTGAATCATTATCAATCCGAAATAGATCAACAAAAACCTGGGTGGTATCATTGGTGATCAGATTGATATCGATGAGTACTTTTTGGCCCCTTTTCACATCGAACCTATAGCCAAGTGCATCTGGCTTTAAGTTGGATATTTCGAATGCTTCCTGATAAGGTAGTTGGACTTTGATCTGCTCATCAAAAGGTTTTTGAGCTGCAGTCAGCCATTCTTTGCCAAGCGCCGTATTCAATAAATTGGCCTGTTTCAGCGAATACCAATACGCTTCATGGTCGTTTCTGGGGTAGAATCTTTCTGGAACGATTTCTTTTTCTGAGCAACTGAAAAGTATGAGTGCTGCGAGGAATGTGGTCAGGAACTTTGATGACATACCTCATTTACGGAAAATCTTCGAGCTAGTTAGTTGTTTTCTATCTTCTCTCCATGTTTATAGGTTACTTCCTCGATTAGATTGCCTTTCTTATCATAGTAATTCCAAACAGCATGACGTCTGTTTCTTACATATGTGCCGGAATATTCTATTTGTCCGTTTTTATAATACTGTATGTATGTGCCTTGCAGCTTATTGAGCTCATTAGTTGCTGCTATTTTGAGGCTTCCGTTGGAATAGAATTCTTGATAGGTGCCATACTTGTTTCCAAATCGATATTCCGTCAATGAGAACTTATTCCCTTTTTCGTATGCTTCCTGCATGCCGTGCAGCTTCCCTTTCTCATATCGTTCAACAGCCAGAGGATCTCCTTTGTCGTTCCAGATTTTCCATGTGCCGTGCGGTAGCTCGTTGAGTAATTCTTTTTCAGAGATAAGTACCCCTTTGTCGCTGTATTCTTTTATTGCTGCGTTCATACCGCTATTGGAGAAGCTTGATGCTAAACGGATTTTTCCATTTGCATGATAATCAAGGCTTTTCCCAGTACGATATCCATCTTTGTATTTATACTCACTCTTGGTGTCGCCGTTTGCATAATAGACCAAATATTCACCTTGCAGTGTCCCTTCTTCATAGGTGCCGAGTGCCTTAAGCTGGCCATTTTCATGATACGTTTTTACTGATCCTGTGCGGTCACCGCGTTGATTCACCACCTCCATTTCCAGTTTACCTGTGGGATAATAGGTTTTGTATGTGCCGTCAAGCAAACCGGCGCTATAGTTAGCTTCAAGCTTTATTTTTCCACTTTTGTAGTACTGGCGAGTTATTCCATTGGGTTTACCCTCTGCATAAGTAACTTCCTCTTTCACTTCACCATTTTCAAAGTATGAAAAAACTGGCCCGCTGGGCTTTCCATTTTTAAATGAAGTGGTGCCTTTTAGATTTCCATTCTCATCGTATAGTTTGATAGCTCCCACGAGGGTGTCTTGCTGAAAGGTAGATTCCTGAATAACCTGACCGGAAGGGGTGAAAACCTGAGTAAGTCCTTCTCGAAGATTATCTATATAGACGGTCTGCCTTTGAATACTGCCATCAGCATAGTAATTATAGAATGTGCCTTCTTTCTCACCAGAATCGAATTCGCCAGTGACGATTACGTTACCACTGAGGTCATACATCTTGTATGTTCCATCCACCAATGAGCTATCGCCATTGAGAATGTTATATTCTTCTTTTATTTGTCCCTGATCGTAGTAGGTTTTAATTAGCTGCGCAGAGCTTTGAAATACAAGGAAAGTGAGAAGGGCTAGGGTCGTTAGGTTTTTCATCATCGTACAAACGATTTGTAGACGTATTTAGTACAAAATAAATACACAACGTAAATTCGTCTACTTCAAAGCTAAAATTTATCGAATGAATATACTAATAGTGGGTGTTGGTCTGATTGGAGGTTCTTTCTCTCTTGCATTGAAAGATAGATCTGATTTAAGTTTTGCAGGTTTTGATCTTGATCAGGAAGCGTTGTTGAAAGCTAAAAAAATAGGGCTCGTAGATGAGGTATTCAGTGAGATGAATAGTGCAGTAAAATGGGCAGATGGCATTGTGCTGGCAATTCCTGTAAAAGCTATAAAAGAGCTCTTACCTGTTATACTTGATAAATTGGAATCGCATCAGTTTGTTGTAGATTTTGGTTCTACTAAAAATACCATCTGCGAAACAGCAGATAGCCATGAAAAAAGGGATCAGTTTATTGCGGCTCACCCAATTGCGGGAACGGAACATTCGGGTCCGGATGCCGCATTTAAAGAGTTGTTCGTTGATAAAAACCTGATTCTTTGTGATGCTGAAAAGACGGATTTGCATAAGTTGATGTTATTCGAGGATTTGGCAAAGAGTGCAGGGTTTTATTTGACAAAAATGAGTGCAAAGGAACATGATCGGCACTTGGCATACATTTCTCACCTTAGTCACATCACTTCCTATGTATTGAGCAATACGGTACTCAATAAAGAGAAAGATGGTGAAGTGATTTTGGATTTAGCAGGTTCTGGTTTTGAGTCGACTGTTCGTTTAGCTAAAAGTTCTCCGAGGATGTGGAGTTCCATTTTTTTGGAGAATAAGGAGATGGTGCTAAAAGGGATAGTGGCTTACAAAAAGGAGTTGGAGCAACTGGAAACGCTCATTGAGAATAATGAGGAGGATGCCATTGAGGAGTATCTGGAAGAGGGCAGAGTGATTCGAAAGATTTTGAAATAGAAACGTCATTGCGAAGGCAAACCAGCAGCAGTCCTAGTAATGTAGCGATTGCCTCGATTTGCCTTCACAATGACGCCTCCTGACTAAACCTTTTCTATCACAATAGCAGAGGCACCGCCACCACCGTTGCAGATGCCAGCACAGCCGATTTTGCCGCCTTTCTTGTTCAACACATTTACAAGTGTAGAGATGATTCTAGCACCTGATGTGCCCAGAGGGTGACCCATTGCCACGGCACCACCAAAAACGTTAAGCTTATCAGCGTCTAGCCCAAGCTTTTCCTGATTGGCAATCGCTACCGCAGAGAATGCTTCGTTTACCTCCCAGAAGTCCACATCGTCCTGTGAAATACCTGCATGATCCAAAGCTCTTGGAATAGCTAGGGAAGGAGCTGTGGTAAACCACAATGGCTCTTGCGCCGCATCACCAAAACCTTTGATCTTGGCAATCAATGTAAGTCCCAATTCGTCTGCTTTTTCTTTGCTCACTAATACAAGTGCAGAGGCACCGTCATTGATGGTAGAAGCATTAGCAGCTGTTACGGTTCCTTCTTTACTAAATACAGGTCGTAAGGATGGAATTTTATCATAATTCACATTTCTAAACTCTTCATCTTCATCCATAAGTACGGGATCACCTTTTCGCTGGGGGATAGCAACAGGTACAATTTCATCTTTGAAATCTCCAGCCTCAGTGGAAGCAGCTACTTTTTTATATGAGTTGATTGCATACTCGTCCTGTGCTTCTCTTGAAATGTTCATTTCGTTGGCAGTATTGTCTGCACAGTTACCCATAGGAAATTCATTGTATACTTCCCACAGTCCATCGTGCATCAGCCCGTCGACCATTTGACCATGACCGTATTTGTACCCAAATCGTGCTTTAGGTATATAGTATGGTACATTGGACATGCTTTCCATTCCTCCGGCCACAACCACATCATTGGTCCCCAACATGATTGATTGTGCTCCAAACATGACGGCTTTCATTCCGGAAGAGCATACTTTGTTTACGGTAGTGCATGGTACATTATGTCCAATACCTGCACCTATTGCTGCCTGTCGAGCAGGTGCCTGTCCAAGATTTGCAGATAGTACATTTCCCATGAATACTTCATTTACCTGATCCGCAGAAACGCCTGATTTTTCAAGTGCTCCTTTGATGGCGAATGTGCCTAGTTGTGTGGCTGAGAATCCAGCAAGTTTTCCACCGAAGCTTCCAATGGGAGTTCTGACAGCTGCTGCTATGTATACTTCTTTCATGTGTATTAATTTTTTTTAAGGGTCTCAAGGAATTTGCTATAAACTTTTACCTCTTGTTGGAAAACATGAGATGTAAGGACTAGCTCATTTCATTTCTGTTGAGGGTTTGTTGTATTTAAATCAAAAAAAAGTCCCGATGGTTCAAATCGGGACGCAAAGATCGTAAAATCATTTTGGAAAAAGTAGCAATCGAAAGAATTGAAACTACCAGTCAGGCTTATCGCTAGGAGGACGCTTGGTTGGTTTCCTTTGCTGATGTTGTAGGTATTTGATTTCGCTTTGTCTCATTGCCTCTAGCAGTTGTCGGGCTTTTTCCTCGCTGATACCCATCTCCTCCAGTTTTTCTTTGGTCATCTGTTCCTGCGATTTCTCTTTCTCACTTTCTTGCTCTTCACCTTCCTTTTTCTCTTGCTCTTTTTGTTCTTCGTTCTGTTCCTCGTCAGATTTTTCTTGATTTTCTCCGTCTTGGTTTTCTTGATTCTCCTGCTCTCCGTCTTTTTTCTGATCTTGATTTTGTTTCTCTTGCTCGTCCTCCCCGTCTTTGTTTTCCTGATCTTGATTTTGTTGTTCTTGCTGCTTCTGCTCTTCCAGTTGTTTTTTCACAACTTCATAATTGTATATGGCTTCCTGATTGGTGGGGTCTGCTTTGATAGCAGATTTCAGTTGCTGAAGTGCTTCTTCCAGTTTGTTGGCCTCTTTGCTCATCACCCCCAACTGTTGCAGGGCTATGGATTTCAAGGGTTTACTTTCCGAACTCGCCAAGTTGCCGTAATTCAATTTGGCGCCTGCAGTATCTCCCAAATGATAGTGTGAATGTGCAAGATTTAGTTTGATGGCAGGGTCGTCCACTCCAAGTGAATCACGAAGAATGGTGTATTTTGAAAGAGCCAATTCATAATCCTGAGCCAAATAGGCTGCTTCGGCTTCTCTTTTCAATGAATTGATTTTGGCGATCTCTTTAGGATCATTGATCAAAATCGCTAGTATAATTACTAAAAATGATCTCATAGTTTTATCAATTTCACGCTAAATAGTACATCCATTACCATCAATAATAATGCTAGACTTAAGAAGTAGTAGTATCTATTTTGGGTGGCATCTACTTGCTTGGCATCCCTCATTTCACCTTCTACATTGTTGATTGCATTAATCAAACGTGCTACATCGTTTCTTGATTCATTTATTTCGAAATACTCACCACCTGCATTGTCTGCCAGCTTTTCTAAGGAAGTGGAATTTAGCTGTGAGATGACATCATTTCCACTTCTGTCCGTTTTGAAACCGTTTCGAGTGGGAATTTTGCTGCCTTGCTTGGTGCCAACGCCTAAAGTGAAAAGCGTTATCCCCTCGGATTCTAAATCATCAACAATTTCGTCTGTGTTGTCACCAAAATCTTCGCCATCACTGATGAGAATGGTGATTTTTGATTTGGATCGAGTAATGACGGTATCGTCGGCAATTAATTTTTCGGTGGCCATTTCTAACGGCGGACCAAAGTCAGTTCCAAAGTTGGGAACCATTCCGGTGTTTAGTGTTTGAATGAAAAGGTTGAGTGCGTTGTTGTCATAAGTGAGTGGACACTGCATGTAAGCTTCACTGCTAAACATGATCAGACCGATGCGATCAGAATTAAATGCTTCAACAATATTTTTTAATTCGAATTTCACTTTTTCCAGTCGTGATGGTTGGACATCTACCGCATTCATGGATTGGCTGAGATCAATACAGACAAATATGTCTTTTCCAACAGTTTTTACTTCACGTGAAGTATCGCCAAAACTGGGCCCCAGGAGAGACATAACAATTAGCCCGAAATAAATGGTTCGGAGGAGTGTCTTGATTATTACTCTTCTGGCTGGAAGGCCTAACCTCCTGGTAGTGCGAATGACTCTCCATATAAAAATGAGATAGAGCAAGAGAAATATCCCTGCCAATACAAGTTCAAAAGTGCTAATCGAGTTAACCCACTTCATGTACCAAGCTGTCTTTAGTTTTCATCGGCAGCAAATCTAACAGATCAATTGGATGAGAGGCTCTTGATTTTTATGGATTAACATTTTTTAAGGATAAGAGTATGTTGATCCCTTTTAAGGGTTAAGATTGGTTTTTAAAATTATCGGATTTCCCTGTTTGCTTTCACATTCGCAAATGATGTCTTGTAGCTTGAGGTAGCTTGTCGTATACACATTCAGGTCCACAAAATAGGTTCCATTGTCCTTTGGTAAAAGCCTAACATCTTTGTGCACCGCATTGAAGTAGCGATCATCGATGAGCTTACCTATGAAAAACTTTGACTTCTTACACTCCTCGGATGTGGAAAGCAGGTAAATGTTTCCATTTTTCTTAGCGAGGATGCGATTTTCATTTTTTAGCGTACCGTCAAGGAGGTATTCTTTTGTCCCTGTTCCGGGATTCCCATACCCGTAATTGATAATGGCTTTTAGTTGACCAGATGAATAGTGTATTTTTCTTGGCCCATGCATCCGATCATTTTGATACGAGGTAGAGGCATAGAGCACGCCACTTTCGAAGTATTTCATTGAGGTACCTTCTCTCTTTCCTTTGTTGTATGGCATGGCGAGCAAAATGGTTTCACCATCATCATGGTATAAATAGGAAGTGCCATGCTTGATCCCTTGATCGTAGTTTACTACTGTCCGAAGTTTTTTGCTTTTGGTATACTGTCGCACCTCACCGTGTTTTACTTTACGCTCGGTGGCAGGTTTTTCTGATTTGCTGGAAATAAGTTGCGATAGATCAAGGTAGGTGGCACTTACACCAAAAATGCTAAGTATGACTAAAGCTATGAGTATCTGGGTTTTATTCATGCTTGAAAAATTAATTGGAGGAAATTACTAAAGAATTGGATGAACGAAATGGATTTTTGAAGGTAACTTTTATATTTGCACTCCTTTTCAGGGATATCCCGATATGAGGATGTTTTTTTTGAAGGGAATTTAGTCAGAAAGCTGACTGAAAATGAGCATCGGCTAATACCACGGAGAGGTGGGTGAGTGGCTGAAACCACATGTTTGCTAAACATGCGTGCGAGAAATCGTACCGGGGGTTCGAATCCCCCTCTCTCCGCAAACAAAATGCTGCAAAAGCAGCAACCGGAGAAACCCGATTCAAGTTTACTTGAAATAGGGTTAGAGGAGGTTGGTCTGATACGAAGTATCAGTATTTTGTTTCATTCTCCCCATCAGGGGATCATGGAATAATCCCTCTCTACGTATAACAAAATATGGTTGCATAGCTCAACTGGATAGAGCAGCTGCCTTCTAAGCAGCAGGTTCGGGGTTCGAGTCCCTGTGCAATCACGATTAAACCCGCTTTTTTAGCGGGTTTTTTTGTTATAATTCGATTTTCAACAAGAAATAACGGTTAGTTAATGGTAAGTCGGTTAGAGTAGCTGCTCGTTTCACTACGGCTTCTAAGCAGCAGGTTTGATCGGACAGAAGATTCTGCCAGGTGGACGCTTCCATTCGAGTCCCTGTGCGGCATTTAATCGCAACGAAAAACTTTAGTCGAAAGCTTCAGGAAATATTAAAACTTTGAAAATGAAGACATTAGTTTTGGGCTTTGACCGTCAATGAGCAAGGTTGTATGGGTATACAGTATGTAGACTCATTATGTATGACTTTACTCTTTGGTCACCTTTACATATCCTTGTGTATTAAGGTATGTACTGTATCTATTGAAAATCAAATTTTGATCAAATGCTTTCACCGCTACAGAAAGAAAAAATATCACACTATTTCCATGTTGTGTTAGACCAGGACCGCAACGGGATCTTGGAAGCCAATGACTTCATGGAAATCGGAGAATCCCTATGTCTTCTTTGGGTTTACAAACCCGGTACTGAAGAATACAAAAAAGTGATTGATGGAAGTGTGAAAAGCTGGAAGATGTTTCAGAAATATTTTGAACATCAAGGCGGTGAGGCCAATGAAGAGCACTTCCTTGAGTTTTGTGACAACATGCTAAGCAAAGGGAATGAGCACATTTATAAGAGTTGGGTCATTCACATGATTAGCTCCATATTTGATTCCTTTGATGTGAATAATGACGGAGTGATTTCGGTCAATGAGTATTCTGATATGTTTATGTGTTACCATATTCCAATCAAGCATTCAGCAAAAGCATTCATCAAGTTGGATCGGGACGGTGATGACTTCATTACAAAAAGGGAACTCATGCATGCTGTTGATGAATTCTTTAGGTCTACCAATGAAAAATCTCCCGGTAACTGGTTGTTTGGGTTCTGGGCAGACAGAGACTAAAAAAAAGAAACCCTGCCTTTCAGCAGGGTTCACACACCTAAATAATATTACCGTAATAGTTGGCTCACCGCTAAGCCACTTTTAGCTGGTTCATATAGGTTTGACACTTATCTTTAGGTCCTATGTAAAGGATTCTTAAATTCTTCTTTACTACCCATTCTCCTGAATTTGTCTTGGAGAGTTTCAACGCATCTTTCTTTGCAAATAGACTGAATAAATATCCCATAGCTCTTAATGTTTGTTAATCGTAGTTCAAAGGTGTATTTAAATACTACCATTATATATTGGTATTGTACCATATATAATGGTAAGCATTTTAACTATGAATTGTAATTATTCAGCTATGAATTAGTACTATTCTTAGATGAGTCTATTTTTTGCTTAGATAATCAAGTGTTAAACCCATCATTGCTTTCATGCCTAGGTTCATGCCTGTGTCATCTACGTAGAAATCTGGGGTATGGTGGCCTGCTACTTTTTCAGGATCTCTATCCGGTGGGCATCCACCGATAAAGAAGTAAAGCCCCGGTACCTTTTCCTGGAAAAAAGAAAAGTCTTCAGCACCTGTTATTGGTTTGATAATTTCAACATTTTCTTTACCAGCTGCTCTCTTCAATGTAGGTAGCATCTGATCATAAAGCGATACTTCATTGTACGTCACTGGATAACCTTCATCGATCCATATATCGATTTCTGCATTATTAGATTCTGCGGTCTTGGTTGCTACTTCGCGAATACGCTGTAAAATCTGAGTTTTCATATCAGCATCTAGGGTGCGAATGGTACCAAGCATGTAAAGGTCTTCAGGGATGATGTTATATCTCACTCCTCCGTGGATTGCACCAATGGTAATTACCGCCGGCGCCTCTGTCAATTGCATATTTCTACTCACAATGCTCTGCAGGTTATTAATGATCTGTGCGGCAGTCACTATCGGGTCGATTCCATCCCAAGGCGCTGAGCCATGAGCTTGCTTTCCTTTAATGTCTATTCGCATGCTATTTACAGCAGCCATGATGCCTTCTGGTCTCACTTTCAATTTGCCTACTTCTGTCTGAGCATTGATGTGAAGGCCAAAGATTGCATCAACATCTGGGTTTTTAAGCACGCCTTCTTTCACCATGAGTTGGGCTCCTCCTTCTTCACCTTTAGGAGCTCCTTCTTCGGCAGGTTGAAAAATGAATTTAACAGTGCCTGGCACTTGATCCTTTATTTCCCAGAGCATCTTAGCCACACCCAAGAGAATACTTATGTGTGTGTCATGGCCACAGGCATGCATCACTGGCACCTGTTCTCCGTTGTACTCACCCATTTGGGAAGAAGCCCATGGAAGCTCCACACGTTCTTTTACTGGTAGCCCATCGATATCTGCGCGCAATCCAACTACCGGGCCTGGTTTCCCGCCTTTCAGCACAGCTACCACTCCAGTTTTGGCAACTCCAGTTTGTGGCTCATATCCAATTTCTTTAAGTATCGCAGTAATTCGCTTCGCTGTTTCGAACTCCCGATTGCTCAACTCTGCGTTTTGATGAAACCAATGACGCCACTCAATGACATCTTTCTCTGTCTGAGCGACCATCTTTTCGATCTGCTTATCAAATTTTTGAGCAAATAGGACTGATGTAATCAGCACTGAACATAGGGTTAGATAGGTTTTCTTCATAATTACTTTAGTTTGAAACCATAATTTACAACTCATCCTTTTATTTCTACAGTTCGGTGAAGCTTATTAGCTAAGGAATGTCTTCATGTTCACTTTTGACTCATGCTAAAAGTCAGAAACATGAGGACCGGATTTTTTTTACTTCTGTTTATTTCAGCGATTGTTTCGCAAGGCCAACTTACCATTACTGGTCAAGTGACTGAAAAGTCTGGTGAGCCTTTATTGGGTGTGAATGTCTATCTACAAGGGACATATGATGGAGCCACCACCGATATAGCAGGCAGGTTTTCATTTTCCACTTCCGAAATGGACAGTCTGGTGCTGATAGCCTCCTTCATCGGCTTTCACGACGCGATACTTCCAATCGCATCCAAAAGTCAAGAACTCAACATCATGCTAAAAGAAGAAGTAAGCGTTCTCAACGCTGTGATAATTACTGCCGGGGCTTTCAATGCTTCGGATGAGAATCAAAGAGAGGTAATGAAGCCACTGGACATAGTGACAACTGCAGGCGCCACTGCAGATATTCCCGGGGCGTTAAATACCCTACCTGGAACGCAAACAGTGGGAGAGACGGGACGACTTTTTGTACGAGGGGGTGACGGTCGTGAAACCAAGACATTCATTGATGGCATGTTGGTGCACGGTGAATATGGTCCTGCAGCTCCCAATACACCAAGCAGAAGCCGATTTTCACCCTTCATGTTTAAGGGGATGAGTTTTTCAACTGGAGGGTATTCTGCAGAATATGGACAAGCACTGTCCTCTGCACTTATTCTGCAATCAAAGGATGTGGCTGACAACAATCGAACAGACATCTCTCTCATGTCTGTAGGAGGTGATGTTTCAGCTACACGCGCATTTAAGAATAGTTCGTTGGCTGGTAAGGTTCAGTACACTAACCTGACTCCTTACTTTGAATTGGCACCTCAAAATCTGAAATGGGACAAAGCGCCTACAGGATTGGATGGAAATTTTGCTTATCGACTCAAAACAAGCAAAACGGGATTGCTGAAGTTTTACACCAATCTCAGCACATCAAGAATGGAACTGTTTGAGTCCGAAATTGGAAATCCTGAAGCAGAACTACCAGTAACCGTCTCCAGCGATTATGCACACGTCAATGCATCTTATCGTGAACTGGTTTCTGAAAAGTGGGGCATACGTGGTGGTGTCTCGATGACCACCAGTCAAGATTTCGCTTCAATTTCTGACAACAGCAGGGATCAAAAGTTGAATGGTGGTCATGTGAAATTCGTGGCAGACTATCAGCACTCTGATCGATTGGCCATTCTCTTTGGAGGTGAGGTGGTCAAAAGATCACTCGATCAGGTATTGTCTGACGAGACAGGACCGTTTCTTCAAAATTTTGATGAAACATTGACGGCTTCTTTTCTAGAAACTGAAGCATTTGCATCATCTGCACTCGCCTTTAAGGGAGGGTTAAGAATGGAGCAGAACAGTTTGAATGGAAAGACAACGCTATCTCCTCGATTTTCAACGGCGTATAAAACGGGAACGAATAGCCAAATTTCCATGGCCTATGGTCAATTTTATCAAGCACCTCAAACGCAAATTATATTAACTGAGTCCAGCGCACACGCTGAAAAGGCGGCGCATTACATTGCCAACTATCAATGGGTAAAAGAAGGACATAGCTTTAGAATAGAAGTTTATGAAAAGCGCTATGATGATTTGGTAAAATATGCGAGCATCTATGAAAGCAATACTTTTCAGTTTGATGGGAATGGATATGCTCGCGGTGTAGATCTTTTTTGGAGAGACAATAAGACTTTCAAGAATATGGACTACTGGGTGAGTTATTCATTCTTGCAAACGGAGCGAGAATATAGAGACTATCCTGGTTCATTTACACCTGCATTCGCCTCGTCACACAATTTCTCTTTCGTGATGAAGAAATTCATTGATGAAATCAAAAGCCAAATAGGTGTGACCTACTCGTTTGCCAGCGGTAGACCTTACAATGATCTAAATAGTGAAAAATTTCTTGGTGGCAAAACGCCCGCATACCACGACTTGAGCTTCAACATAAGCTACCTCTATAGCAATCAAATCATTGTGCATGCAATGGTGAATAATGTACTGGGGATAAACAATATATACGGGTATGAATTTGCGGATCAGCCGGATAATGCAGGTGTCTATACGAGTAGAGCCATTACACCACCAGCCAAGCGATTCATCTTCTTAGGTGTGTTTATCACCCTATCAAAAAACAAAGGAATTAATCAGTTACCAAATCTTTAAAATCAAAACAATTATCAATTATGAAAAAGAATTTAATACTCATATTATGCATGCTTTGTACCTCTTTAACGTTTGCAAATGGTCAATTTGAAAAGGCCATGGGAAAAAATGTGCCAGCGATGTTTGCTGCTGAAACTTCCGAAGACTTGCAGGCAGCGATCAACAACCTCAATCGAATAGGTGAGGCAGAAAAGAACCGTTGGGAACCTTACTACTACGTGGCTTTTGGCTATTTGAAAATGAGTGAGATGTACCAAACAGCTGAGGACAAGGATAAGTATTTGGATTTAGCCATGAAGGCTGTAGAAAAAGGAGAGGAAATCAATCCAAATGATTCCGAATTAGAAGCCATACGAGGTTATGTAAACATGATCAAGTTGACGGTAGACCCTGCAACGCGAGGAATGACTTACAGTGGATTGGCATTCGGATCTTTTCAGAAGGCGATAGCATTGAATCCCAACAACCCAAGGGCTCACTTTCTGATGGGACGTATGCAGTATGGTACGGCTCAGTTTATGGGTGGTGGAACCGACGATGCTTGTAGCAGTTTGTTTAAGGCGATGGTTCTTTTCGGTAAGGAAGAGAAATCTGACAATCCATTTGCTCCAAGTTGGGGTAAGGGAAGCACGGAGCAATCCATCAAAGAACTTTGTGAAAAAGGGAATTAAGAAAAAAGCGGCGAAAGCCGCTTTTTTCATTCAAATTCATTCTGAAGCAGCTTTAATTCGTCCAGTAATTTCATTTCTTTCTGAATTGCCTTACGGATGGAATAGATAAATATGGCAGCAGCTCCCAGGTAAGAAACATCCATAAGGATGACCTGGATGGTAGTGAAGTAATCACTAAACTCAGGAGTCAACAAATAAAAACCAATCGTGTAAGCGATCAGAATAACAACAGTTATCGGTCCATGGATGCGCTTTCGATAGTTATAGAACTGCAAGGAAGTATCATTTGCAATAGCGACGGATTCGCTCACATCTACATGTGAAGATCGATAAATACTGTAACACTCGATGATGATGCGAATTGCGAGTCCACCGACCATCAAAAAAATACCGATGTGACTCAATGTGTTCTTCAAAGGAGCCACATAAATGAAGAAGGCAGAGATTCCGATCAGCGTGATAGCCAATACTCCAATATTCCCCACATGCATCATTACTGCACTCTTCATCTTCTTTTTGGCTAAGGAGATTAACTCTTTCGAGCTGATCTTTGGTTCGCTAGGCGTGCTTTTCACTGCATCCCACTTGTTTTTTAGACTATCTATTGGATCACTCATTTTCTAATATTTTTTTAAGATTCTTTTTGATTCGATGGATTTTTACCCGCAGGTTCCCTTCACTAATTCCCACGACACTGGCTATCTCTTCATAGTCTAGCTCATCCAGTACCATCACAATGATCAGTCTATCCAATTCACTGAGCTTGCCAATGGCCTGATAGAGTTCTTGATGCGTGTCCTCATAAGCAGACTGATGAGCATTTTCGAGCAGATTGATTTTTGAATCAATGGGTACCTGATTTTTGTGCTTATTGTCCCGAATGAACTTTAAGCAGGTATTTACTGTGATGCGATAGATCCATGTTTTGTAGCTGGAAGCCTCCTTAAATTTGTCAAGAGATTTCCATGTGTTAATGAACGACTCTTGCGCTAGATCTTTCGCTAAGTCTCTATCTCCCTTCATGAACCCCATACACATTTGGTGTACCATGCCATAGTATTCAGCGTGCAGGGATTCGAAGAGGCGGGTGTTACTGGACATTCTTGGCTATGTAATCGTTGATTTTGGCATACAGCCATTCAGGTTGATCAAACATGATGAAATGCTTACTATCATCTGCAAGTTCAATGGTTTTATTTTTCAAGTTAGCATATTGCTTTTCGAATGTTTGCTGAGCCATTTCTCTACTTGGAAAAGTAGCGCCAAGTATGAGTGTTTCAGTAGCAATGTTATTTAGCTGCGGTCGCAGATCGAGTTTCAATAGATCGGTGTACCCGTAGACATACGTCTTACGATCAGCTGCTAAAGACCAGCTGGCTAGCACATCAATTTTCTCCTCAACATTTGTCATATTTCGAGCCATTGATAAAGCCACATTTTTGAATGCATCCTCTGGCATATTCAGCATTTGATTATTGTATGGGCTATCGTATTGCAATGAACTTGCTGGTACTCCTGGCATCATCAGTTCCCGCATACATGGCAGAGATTCTATGATGATTAGTCCGCTTAATTCATTGTCAAAATGAGCAGCCAGGTCAGTAGCGAGATTACCACCCATGCTGTGGCCTATTAAAGTGAGGTTAGTCAACTTTTCTTCTTTGATGTAGTCGATTAGCTTTTGTTTAATGGGGGCATACCAGGGTGTCCCGATAGATTCCATGCCATTAAATCCTGCATAGGAAACCACATGGGTTTCAAAAGTGCCATTCAAATTCTCAATAGTCTCTTCCCAAACTGACCCGGGAGTTGTAAATCCAGGAAGAAAAATGATCGGATTTCCTTTGCCACTTTTTTCTACCTGAATAGGAGATTGGCCAAATGAAAGCTGAATGATAAATACTGCGCTAACTATGAATAATAACTTTTTCATGATCTGTTTTATTAAAATTTTCCCTTTGATCCAATGTTTGGGAAATTGTTACAGACGCATAAAATATTTTCAATCAAGCAGAGGAACTGTTAAGCATGTTCATTTTTCATGATCTTGTGATTGAGACTTTGCATATGATTCAGCCCAGAGTTGAAGGGCTTTCGGTGTAGAATAGAATAGGTTATTGCCATGGTTTGCATTGGGCGTATACATGTGGTGGTACGATTCAATAGTTCCAGTATTCATCAAGCGGATCATGGCATCATATCCAGCTTTCATCTTGTCATTTTCTTCCGTTCCCAGACTAAGGAAAATGAAGTTTCCCGTTGATGAATATGATAATTCTTTTTCGGCCTTTTTAACAGCGAGGGACTCGTCTCTCCAAAAGGCTGGACTAAAGCTAAAATAGGCATCGAAAGAATTTGGCCTCTCTAGATAAGCGTAGAAGGAAAAGAGTCCGCCTCTCGAATGGCCTGCCAACATTTTGTAGCCATTGGTCGGATACCTACCTTCAATGTATGGAGCTACTTCATCTGTGATGAAGCTAAGGAAATGATCTCCTTCACCATATATTTCTCCATCGGTTTCCTGTAAAATGTAGTGAGGTGTAAGGTCACGGTTGCGATTAGTATTGGGAATTCCTACGATGATCATTTCCGGAACTGTGCCGGCCATATTGAGTACCTCCGCAATTCCTGCCATTCTGAAATCCTGAGAAGAGCCATCGAGTACATATAGAACAGGATAGACCTCATCTGGATCATATGCATATGGCAGATGAATGAGAATGTTTCGTTTTTCATTCAATATTTCAGAGTCAATCTCTACCAATGCATCAGCTTCTATTTGCCGCTGCTGTGCGATGACCTCAAATACTGTAAGTACGATTAGTGCTGTGAGTATTGTCGTTATGAGAACGGTTAAAAGTGTTTTTTTCATGACCTTTTTGACGGGCAAGAAAGAATGAAAATGAAGAATACGTTACGCCATTTCTATGTCATGTTGGTGTCATTATAGCAATAGTGGAACCCAGGTGAGGATTTTTGTTCGATTGCTGTTTAACCTCACTGCTGTAATACCAACCAGACTCACATTGATAAGAAGAAGGATCATGTAGGTGATCAATCGGTAAGGGAAATGGCCAATCACACTTTGTCCCGCAATGATGAAGGAGAGTATGTGAATCAAACTGAAAGCAACCAATGTGGCTAGAAGCCATATAATCTGAAAACTCAAGATTCGTCTTCCGATAGTTTTGTATTGACCTTCAACCTTCTTTCTTTTCCAGTAAAATAGCTGAACGAATAGATGTATCAGTGGGGCAATAATTGCGAGTAGGCCAATGGCATTAAGTGTCCGAAGTTCGTTCGAAAAATCGTGATCCTTTTCTTTGATGAGATCGGTCAGATCAAACTCCAGTGTTTCAGCCAGAACCTTCAGGGTATGTCCATGCGGATTAACGCTGCCTTTCTCAATGCGTTGAATGGTCCTGAGAGAAATCCCGGATTTATGTGCCAATTCTTCTTGGGAGAGAAGCTTTTTTTTGCGCTGTTGTACAATGACTTGGCTGATGATTTTCACAATGTAAAGTAAGTGATTACGGAAGCAAAAAGGGGTTAACCTCTGCGCATAAACCACAATGTATAATCTTCAGATTGCTTCCACGTATGGTAGGTACGAAAACCAAAGTGCTCGTAGATATTCTTGTTTCGCTCTACTGAAGTTTCCAGTAAGATTGGGAGTTTTTTTTCTTGTGAGATTTTAAAAATCTCCCTCTTGAGATCATGCACGCCGCCTCGTCCTTTGTTGTTTGGATCGACACCTAAAAACCAGAAATTGAGATGAGGTTCTTTCGAACGGTACTTTTTGAGATATCCTTCACGTTTTAGCACATGAGGAACACGTGAGATACCGATTGCTTTTCGTATGAGAATTAGTTGGTTCCAGTAGGCCTTCATGCTTGATGCTGTGGGTTCTTCAAAACAGATAGCAGCAGCTGATTCATCGTCTGAAAGAAATGCACCATCATTTTCCAACCCTGTTTTTACCGCGTATTCAATGAGCGCTCGGAGGCGCTTTTGTACTTTCTGATCCTGCTTGATTACCCACAATGCGCTTGGATTGGTCTGGAAGGATTGTGTCAGGATGTGAACAGCTTTTGATGCGGAGGAAGAGGTTATGAGTTTCATTAGTGTGACATACAATCTTGTAGGGCTTTCAAGGAATGTTTACACAGTCTTCGATGCTACCTATGTAAACCAAAGATATGTTTAGCGATCCGTAAATCCCCAGTCTGAGTAACCTTAAGGCAGTATGGATATGGCCGGATTTATCTTAAGCATCATTTGTAAGAAAATAGACATTGATCATTATAATCCAATGTTCTCACCCTTAAGATAAATCTTAGAAATAAAAAAGTTTATAGATTGTTGGTTCATAGTCACCAAACAAAATCAAGAAGCAAATGAGAAATCAGTTCATTGTCATATCGGTTATCGTCATCTCGGGAATTTTATTGATTTCATATTTTGTAACTTCCATGCTTTGGTCATTCATCCTAGTAGGGCCTCTCTTTCTAATAGGGCTCAATGATATTCTTCAAAAGAGGCAAGCCATAAGGAGAAATTTCCCTTTGCTAGGCAACCTGAGATACTTATTTGAGAGCATAAGGCCTGAGATTAGTCAGTACTTTATTGAGACCAATTCAAGTGGTGTTCCATTTTCACGAAACGCCCGGTCACTGGTATATCAGCGAGCGAAGAAGGAGCTTTCCACCCTGCCATTCGGAACGCAGAAAGACGTTTATGATGTGGGGTATGAGTGGGTCAATCATTCACTGAGCCCAACCGAAGTGGATCCTAAGACACTGCGAGTCACCATTGGCGGACCAGACTGTAAACAACCTTATGATGCTAGTATTCTCAATATTTCGGCTATGAGCTACGGATCCCTAAGCAAAAACGCAGTGGAGGCCCTCAATAGCGGAGCGAAAATGGGAGGTTTTGCACACAATACGGGTGAAGGTGGGTTGACTCAATATCACCTAAGGAACAACGGAGATATCATCTGGCAAATAGGAACTGGATATTTTGGTGCACGCACCCACGATGGAGATTTTGATCCTGAGCTCTTTAAGGAAAAATCCTGTCATCAAAATGTAAAAATGATAGAAATAAAGCTTTCTCAGGGTGCAAAACCTGGTCATGGAGGGATACTTCCAGGGGAGAAAGTAAACGAGGAGATTGCAGAAATTCGTAATGTACCCGTCGGTAAAACGGTGGCCTCTCCTCCAGGACATTCTGCCTTTAGCACTCCTTTGGAAATGATGGAATATATCAAGCTGCTCAGATCACTTTCTGGAGGTAAACCAATAGGAATAAAACTATGCATAGGGAAAAGAAGGGAGTTTATCTCCATTTGCAAGGCCATGATATTGTCAGGTATACAACCGGACTATGTAGACATTGACGGGAGCGAGGGTGGAACTGGGGCTGCTCCAGTTGAGTATTCTGACCGCATAGGTACGCCGTTGGTGGAAGCGCTTTCATTTGCTCACAATACGTTGGTCGGTTTTAATCTTAGAGATAAAGTGAAGGTGCTTTGCAGCGGAAAAATTATTACCGCATTTGATCTCATAAAAAATATGGCTATTGGTGCAGATGCATGTTATTCCGCCAGAGGAATGATGATGGCTATTGGCTGTATTCAGGCATTGCGATGCAACTCAAACGATTGTCCTACTGGTGTAGCAACCCAAGATCCCCAACTGGTAAAGGGACTGGATGTG
Source organism: Ekhidna sp. (assembly GCF_039940915.1). Classification (GTDB taxonomy): domain Bacteria; phylum Bacteroidota; class Bacteroidia; order Cytophagales; family Cyclobacteriaceae; genus Ekhidna. The sequence goes on along the minus strand of NZ_JBDVFO010000002.1, from coordinate 816,758 downwards.
AAATACAAAGCTAAGCGTACGGCTAACTTTCACGGGGCTACGATGCATGGCGTAGCTGAGATGCTGGGTTCTATGGGATTGAAGTCTACATCAGAACTGAGGCCTTGGCACAGAATGCGTAGAACTGATTTTACTGAAATTAAGCACTATGGGGAAATATATCCAGCGCTTAAGCCCGGAGATTTGCTCCAAAAAGAGCTACCGGTGGGGTGGGAACGTGCAGTCGTTGCAGCCTCTGCCACCACTTTTAGCAATGTAGATGATGATTGATTGATGGGTTAAAGTGGTAAAGATTTTTCTATTGCCCTGCTTCCAATTCTTTCCATCGCTCATAAGAGATGACGCCATTTTCAGGTCTGGATTCACCAGCTAAAATGCCAATAAATTCAAGTGAATGTCCATCAGGGTCATCAAAATAGATGGAGATGGCCGGCATCCAGGCAAAAACCATGGGTCTTTCGGTACCATCGTTCAAAAAATTGCGACAGGCGAGGTTTCTTTTTTTCAAATAGCCGACCGATTCATTCAATACCCAGTTTGGATCGCATTGAAATGCAAAATGCATGGCATTAATCTGTTCTTTGGGCTTTTCCCACAATCCTAGCATGAATTCTTTCGGCTTGCCAATCCAAAAGAAGGCCGCTCGTCTTTCTTCCTCATAGTAGCATTGTTCTAGCTCCAAGACATTTGAATAGAAGTCAATCGATCGATCCAAATTGGACACATTGAGATGTGTTTCATAGAGCCCTTTGATCATCTTGATTCATGCCTTTTAATAGGTGAGACGCAACAGTTTATTTGTGACAAGAACATTCATGATGCTCATTTAGATACGCAATGGTTTCCTTACAGAGTTTTTCCAAAACAGAGATGTCGATATCAGCAAGCTTCTTCACGTATATGCATGATTTTCCCATTTTGAACTTCCCGAAATCGTTCAAAAGCAGATCACTTTTCTCTGTTTGCGAATAGACATAGAGTGAGAATTGTGCTTTTCGCGGAGAGAAGGCAATGATCGGAGCATCTCCCTCGTGTCCGCTTGCATATTTGTAGTGGTAACCGCCAAACCCAACAATGGTGGGCCCCCACATTTTAGGCTCAAAACCAGACCATTCTTTCATCAAATCAATCAAACGATGGCTGTCTTCCTTTTTTTGATCATTCTCTACATAAGAATTGATAAAATCTTGGACACTTACTTCTGTTTCGATTGTCTTGGCCATATCTTTTTTTGTAAACGTATAATGTAAGATACCTTTTTTCAAAAAAATGCGAAAGTGAAAAGAGGTGCTATCCAGGTTTTGATCTCGAATGGAAATAATTCAAATAATCGTTTGCTAAAAAAGCTTAAACAGCCCTTACCTTCGCAACATGCAACCCATTCTATTCATTGACCGTGACGGCACCATCATCCAGGAGACAGAGGATGAGAAAATCGAAACCATTGAAAAACTGGATTTTTTACCTGAGGCATTGTACTACCTAAAGAAGCTGAAGGATGAAACGAACTTCCTTTTTGTGATGGTTACAAATCAGGATGGACTGGGCACAGATGCTTTTCCTGATCACGAATTTTGGCCAGTACACAACTTCATTATGCGGCTGCTTGAGACCGAAGGAATCCATTTTGATGCAGTGCATATCGATGAGCATTTTGAGAAGGATAATCATCCAAACCGTAAACCAGGCACTGGGATGCTTAATCAATACCTTTCGGGTGATTATGACATGGAAAGCTCCTATGTCCTGGGCGACCGAGCGACTGATGTACAGCTGGCGCGAAACCTGGGATGTAAAGCCATCTATCTGACCTCAGCGTATTCAGATAACGAAACTGAAGCAGCGCTAAAACCAAAGAGCTGGAAGGAGATTTACCAATTTCTAGTTACTAGCAGCTAGTCACTTGAAGCTTAATTTTTAAATTCTATCCCAAGGAATTCCTAGTAGCATGAGTATCAGCGACATTCCAAAGAAAATGGACTGAAAGCGAAATTTTACTTGAGCATCTGTAGTCTTCTTACTGATGGATCTTCCTACCTGGGCAGCTGCTACAGCAAATAGCATCAATGCCAAGTGCTCTACAGACCAGAATCGGGACACTTGATCACTCATGTTGTAGGTGATGAATGGACTATAGATGAAGTAGAGCGCCAATCCAAGCAATAATTGCAAGTGCATCATTCCTACGAAAGCTACTGCAACGATTTTATCAAACTTTGAATATTCGGTGCCTGCAAATAACCCAATAAGCGATTTTATCACGGCAATGACAACAGCAACAAGTATTAACCAGCGTAATCCGGAGTGAAATTGAAGTAGAAATGTGTACATAGTGAGAAATTTTCGTCAAATATAGTAGGAGTGATCCATTGAGAACTCAATTTATTTATCCATTGTCATCAAGGCGCTCATTAGCTTGATTCCATACCATAAATTTCCTATGCGAATATTCTCATCTGCAGCATGTTGATTGTTGTCATGATTGGCAATGGGCAAAATTATGGCTGGTTTTTTTAGTTCATCGGTGAAAAGGTAAAGAGGCAGCGACCCACCGAGTGTAGGTAAAAGAATCAAGTCATCTCCAGCTACATGTTTAGTTCTTTCAATTACCTCCTGAATGATTGGCAAATCCATGGATGTACGGGCAGCGGGGTAGCCGCTTGAGCGTGTGACTTTTGCGATTTTAGGATACTTCAATCGTGTTTCCTGATCTGGGTCTTCTCTGACGATATGAAACCCCTGTTTACGTATGTGTGCTTCCACCAGATTCTTTTGTTTTTCTGGATCACATCCTTTGACCAGCCGCATGCCAATAGCTGCAGTGGCTGTGGCTGGCACCACGTTTCTAGCCAATTTTCCAGTATTTCCACTGCTCAGGCCTTTGATGGTGAGCGAAGGACGGAGAAGTCGTTCGTTGTATGATTCGGTGCCTTCAGGATTGTTGATGCCAAGTTCTTTTTTTAAACCATCGTCAATGGAAGGAATGTTTTGCATAGCTTTTTTTTCCAGCTCACTTAATGGCTCCACATCTTCGTAAAAGCCATCAATGATGATGTTTCCTTCCTCATCTTTCATGCTGGCAATGAGCTCTGAAAGTATTTGCCCGGGTACTGGTGCCCAGTTTCCATAGTGTCCGCTGTGCAGTGGACGATTGGGTCCATAGGTAGTTATTTCCATGCCTGTTACGCCACGTACGCCAAATACCAATTGTGGTCTTCTGGATTGATGTACCGGGCCATCGCAAAACAGCCATAAGTCAATTTCATCAACGAGTGCTCTGTTATCATTCAAGTATTGCTGCAGCTGTCTGGATCCAGCTTCTTCCTGACCTTCAAAGAAGAAGACAAGATTAGATGTGGCTTTGATTTTATTTGTCTGAATCATATCCAATGCCGTAAGTATGGTGATCACAGGTGCCTTATCATCTCCCGCAGATCGTGCGTAGATGCGATGCTCATCGTCGATTTCATCATAGGAGACAGGAAAATCCATTGGCTCGCCACCTTCAAACAAAGCCTTGGAGTAGTAGGTAGGTGTCCATGGGTCGTTAATCCAGTTATTTTTATCGGCAGGCTGACCATCGTAGTGTACATAAAAGGCCAGTGTGCGCTTGGCTCCTTTCACAGGGTAGTATCCGTAAATAATGGGAGGTGTGCCCACTATGCGTAGCAGTTTGGTTTCCACGCCTCTCTTCTTCAATTCAGAAATGATGTGATCCGCATTCTTGTTGATATTCGGTAAATCGTAGGCCACATTCGGGATGGAAAGCAGGTTTTTGAAATCGGTTAAGATTTGTGTGCTGTTTTCTTTGATGTGTTTTTCAGAAAGCTTGTTTATGTCCTGACAGGGAGCGACTAAAGAAAGCAGAATGAATAGTGCAGAAATAATGCGCATCGTTTTTTAAATTTGAGATGTGGCTAAGATCATTAAAATACCTTCCGTTTTTGTATATGATACCAAAGTGGTAGGTGTGTCTAAAGATAATGCAGATGGATCTTCTCGCCAGGAAATCATACGGCGTGAAGTGCTGGAGGATGATAAGCTCAGTTTAGCAGCTGAGCCCACCAACCCGTATGACTCGAATGCCATTCAGGTACTTTCAAAATTTGGCAACCAAATTGGGTATTTGAAAAAGGATATAGCAGAGACCATTTTACCAGCACTGAAAAACAATACAGAGATTCATGTCACCGCGAAGTGGGTGAATGGCGAAAAGATGCTTGGCGTAGGACTGAGGATCGAGTTGGTAAGTTGATGCCTTATACGTCCAAAAAACACCCTTAAGAGCTAGTTGTTGCTAATTAAGCCATGAGGCATTCCTATATTCTTGAGTCCTTGCGGAGGCATCCCTGTTGTACATATTGAGGTGATGCTCATCTAAATACACGTGGCGATATCCAAACAGGTGAAAGATGTCTTTCGCCATAAATCGGGCAATGCGTTTATTTACCCGAAGACCTGATTTATCCTTATCCAGCCACTCCACCCCAGGAAGAAATGTTAATATTCGATCCAATCGGTGCTTTCTCAGAAATTCTGATAGTACAAGGAAAGGCGACCAGATTTCTTTAATTGTAAAGAAGCCGTCGGTGCCTTTGGGTTGATAGAGGGGCATGAAAATTCTTCCATCATCTTTCGCTCTTACCGGATTGTCGTTGCTTTCAGCAAGATGTTGGTTCTGTTTGATGCGTTGGAAATTGTAGAAACCGGGAAGCATCTTAAAATGCTCATCTTCCCTGATGGAATAGTGAAAATAGATTTCATATATGTGCCGGACGTCTCCGACCGTTTTGGCAAGCAAGTCATAATATCGTTGAAATTCGAAATCCTTTTTGTTGAGACAGCCGCAAAATTCGAGTGATAGATAGATAAACGAAACGCAGTTTTCTATGGAGGCCATGTCATCATGTTGGCCTGCTTCAAAACCGAAAGCGACATAACCCAATTCATTGATGTAGCTAAGAATAGGACCATTGAGGTATTCTTCAATGCCAAGGATAATGGGTAGTGGATACTGAATGGTGAAATGTCTATTCAGAAGGCTGTCGTTTACCGTAAGGAACGGCAGGGTTTCGCTGGAAGTGGTATGCATGTCAAAGAAATAGAAAGGGCCTTTTTCCTTCTCTAAAATATCATCCAAAAGCTCATTAATAGCTACCTGCTCTGTCTGATCATGATGGAGCGTGGGTTCGCCTGCTTTAGGTAATTTCACCATTTTCTCAGCTGTCCATAACCGGTTGAGGTCAGCTTTATGATACCGTTCGCCTTGTTTTAGTGCCCAGAGATTCCCTGATATTCCATAGATGGAACCTTTGATGTTTTCTGGTTTTAGTTGTTTTAGCACGTGGTGCAAAGCAAAAACACCTGCTGGCTCATTGCCATGTATGCCACCCATAAAGATCAGTGTGGGGCCAGCAGTTTCACCTTTTATGTGTCCGATGATTCGGTCTACTTCTATGGTTTTGTCCAGTGCTTTACTATGCACTTTTACTTTGGTCATACTGTTTGATGTCTTTGATGGTGACAATGCCGATGAGGTGCTGGTTGTGCACGACTGGGAGGCAGCCGATTTCATTTTGTTTCATTATTTTGATGGCTTCTTTTATTTGCATTTCCGCATGAGCGAGTATTGGATTTTCATTCATAATGTCTCCAACGGTAAGACTATCACTGTGTGGTCCTGTTTTCTGGAAATGCCGCATGTGTGTCCAAGTGAGAATGCCGCATATTTGTCCATTTGCGCATTCTACAGGAAGGTGATGAATATCCTTCCATTGCATCAGTTGGGTAGCCAACTCTGCGAGATCATCGGTTTTTACGGTAAACAAACGGGTAGACATGATATGACCTACCTGTGAGGCGTGCTCGTGTGTATTAGACACATTGGGTACGTTTGGCCACTCATGAATCGGGGTATCTTTCTGCTGGTTTTCGTACATGCTTTTCGTTAAGGCCAACAGTGCATCATCTTTACGAGTGGTTCTTTTCAGCCTTCTGTAATTTGTAATGGACCATTGTGCCCCTGTTTGTTTAATGGCTCGCTGATCAATGACCTCTAGTAAACGAGAGGCTGTTTCAGCGTCCACCTGGGCATTTGCCAGTCCTTCATACGCTAAGGGCAATAATTCTCGAGTAATTAGATCTTTGACCGATACAAAACGGTCTTTCCATTTTAGGACAGATTGTTTTCCTGTTCTTGCGGCTTTGATGAAGTTGGCTTTAACATCCTGAAAGTCCATTTGATTGGTGATATCGCCGTAGGTGGTAGATCTACCTTTCATCAGACCTACCCAAAAAGCAAAGTTGGCCATCTCGTCGATGATGGTTGGGCCAGCAGGGATGTATCTGTTTTCTATGCGCAGGTGAGCTGCTGTAGCTGTGGCACCATAGCATGCTCGATTCCAGCGATAAATGGTGCCATTATGGGTGTTGAGCGCTTCCAGCTTGGGTATTTTACCATTTTTAAGGTCTTTTAGCGAATCGTGACTGATGGGCTTTGAAAGAATGATTTTATGTTGAGCAATATCATTTTTATAGATGTCCGCTACAGTTCCATATTCCCAGTCTTCCCCAAAACTGACCCTGGAAGTTTGATCCTTTAATGCATATGTAGAGTTTCGAGTATCTATACTTTGTTGAAATAGCGCGATTCTGGTTTCGCTCCAAAGTTCTCTGCCTAGCAGGAGGGGAGAGTTGGCACAAATCCCCAGGACAGGACCTGATATGGCTTGGGCCCAGTTGTAGCTATCTACAAAGTCTTCCGGGTTTACTTGCAGGTGTAATTGAAAGCTCGTGTTGCAAGCTTCCATCAATACTGAGTCATGGGTGATGGATAATTCGTCTACCCCCTTGATGTGTAGTTGAAAATCAGAACCTCGCATTCCTTTCACCATTTCATTCAGAGACCAATACCTTGGCCTGGGCGTCATGTACTCCAATGAGAGTTCGGTCTTGCTTATGGTGGGAAGAATACCTGTCAATAGCAGATGTGTTTCTCTTTCTTTTGCTTTGTCCTCTGCTCTTTTCAGAAGGACCCGCAACTGTGTTTCAATTTCATTGAAACATTTTCCTTTGAGTTCTACAGGATCGAGATTGAGTTCGAGGTTGAACCTTGCCAGCTCGTTAGTGAAATGAGTGTCATCAATGGCTTTAAGTATTTCGTCTGCATTCTTTTCTGGTCTCCAGTTTTTTGAAATCAAACAGAATTCCTGTTCAGCTCCAATCCGACTAATACCTGATTCGATCTGATTTTTTTCAAGCATGAGTTCAAGACATTTCACATCATTTAGCAGGTGCTTGATGAATTGATTTTTCACAGCTTTTTTAGAAGCGGACTTAACCCCAAGATCTCCCATAATCGAAAATTTTAATTCGATAAAGATTGGCGATTCATTGACCATTCAGAATGATGAATGACAGGTCCATAAATGACTTGGGTCAAGGTCATTGTTATAGTCTTCGATGCGAAATTGCAGTCCTAGGTTTAGTTAATGCTAGGAGTATTATTTTTAAAATAAACCTGAATGCTTGCCAACTAATCATACAAATAATAGACTAAAATTATCGCCAACATGTTGTACAATCCATGTGCAATAATTGGTGCGGTAAGCCTTCTTGTTGTTATAAATAAAAGCGTGTAAGCTAAGGTTGGAATAGTGATATCAATCAACGCAATTTGATTGGAAGGAAGATGTCCTGCAATGAAGAAAATAATTGATAAAAAAGAAGCGAAATAAAGACCTATTTTTGGATTGTAAAAGACTTCTTTTAAGGCGTTAATGAAATAGCCTCGATTAAAAATTTCTTCAGTGATTCCACCACCTATTACACCTAGGGCGATATATGATAATAATGCAATAATTCCTCCCTTTTGCATGTCTATCATAGCGGCAACATCTGGGCGTTCTACCCCACCCGTATTTGGTATGATAATCAGGAATTGAAGAGCAGTCCAACTTAGACCGACTGCTACACCGATCCAAAGATCACTTGCCTTGAATTTCATCCCGATGAAGTCTAATTTATGTCCGACTTTACTTAAAGCGAATTTAACGAGAAGTGTAACGGTGAGGAATTGAAATAGAGCTGTATAGAATAGATTAATTCCATTTAGTCCGCCATTCCATTTTGTAATTCCGAAGAATAAATTGGGGAATATAAATAGGAGGTAACCAGCTATAAATGTGAAGATGAAGAATAGGATTTTTCTCTTTCTGCTGTATTTTTCCATGATCAGGTTTATGTAGCTGATGGACATACCTCTGAAAATGTTACAGCTTACGCATAGGAGTTAATATCGGGCTTTATTGATTGAATAATTACCATAAGTAAGTTTAATCAAAATGCTGAATTACAGGTATTTAAAATAATATTTGATTAAATACTAAAATAATTAGTATTTCAACTCAATGCAGTCTTATACACTTCAAGGCACCTCTCCCTTGCAGCTTTATGATCTATGATTGGATTGGGGTAATACTTAGTATCTATTTCAGGTATCCACCGGTTGATGTACTTACGGTCTTTATCAAATTTATCTGTCTGCGAGTAAGGGTTGAAAATCCGAAAATACGGCTGTGCATCTACTCCTGTTCCAGCTGCCCATTGCCATCCGCCATTGTTGCTGGCCAGCTCAAAGTCGAACAATTTCTCTGCGAAGTATGCTTCTCCCCATCGCCAATCGATGAGTAAATGTTTAGTTAGAAAACTTGCAACAATCATGCGAACGCGGTTGTGCATAAAGCCAGTTTGATTGAGCTCGCGCATGCCTGCATCAACGACGGGATATCCGGTTTTTCCTTGCTTCCATTTTTCAAATTCTTCCTCATTATTTCGCCATTTTATGTCGTCATATTTCTTATTGAAGTTGGAGTCAATTACCTGTGGAAAATGCCATAAAATAGCTTGATAAAAATCACGCCAAATCAGCTCATTTAAATACTTTTCATTGAGTGTATTTGCTCGCTTTACAAGTGAGCGAATACTGACTGTCCCGAAGCGCAAATGAAGGCTCATTCTGCTCGTTCCTTTGACTGCTGGAAGGTCTCTGGTTTCGTCATATTTTCCAACCACTTTTTCATCCAATTCACGAGAGGGAAATTCGATTTCTGTGGGCTCAAATCCTAACTCCTTTAGCGATGGAATTTCTCGTGCTTCTGACCTTGACCAGTTGGAGTAATTTTCAGATTTACATGAAGTGATATGTTCTTCGAGTAGGGACTTTTTCCACAACTTGCTGTAGGGAGTGAACACGACATAGGGGTCTCCATTGTCCTTGACGATTTCATCTTTCTCAAAAATGACATGGTCTTTTTTTGCCTTAAACTCGATGCCTCTTTCGTTTAGGAAATCGTAAACTTCCTTGTCTCGTTCGCGTGCATATGGTTCATAGTCGCGGTTCGCCCAGACAGCTTTTACATCATAGTCATTGATCAGTGATTTCCATATTTCTATCGGATTTCCCATTCGCACATCGAGGGTACCACCATGTGCTGAAATCTCATTTTGAAGACGTGTTATCTCTTGATGAATGAACTCAACACGTGCATCTTTTTTCGGAAGTTCTTCTAAAATTTGCGTGTCAAAAATGAAGATAGGCTGGACAGGATTTTCTTCCTGAAGCGCATGATAGAGACTGCAATTGTCTTCCAGGCGAAGGTCTCTTCTGAACCAAAATAGTGTGACTTGAGGTTTGGTCATTTTATGATTTTTATCTCTTGATTATTGAATCTTTTCATTGATTAGAATCTGGAAAAAAGTTCGGAATGCTTACGCTTTATAGGCTATAATATTCTTTGCCATGTTTCTAAATATGGGGCCATGCAAAGGGAGCACCAGGAACCAGTAGAGTCTTCCCCAGACACCTAGCGGTCGAAAGGTAGCAGTCTGAATCAGGCTGTGTTCTTTACCGGATGATTTGATTTTGAATTCCAGCCAGGCATCACCCGGCAGTTTCATCTCAGCAAATAGCAACAAGTGAGATTCTTTTTTATTAGCATACAATACACGCCAGAAATCCAGCGCATCACCTCCTTTTAAATCGTTGGGGCTTCTGCGTCCTCTTCGCAGACCTACACCCCCAACCAGTTTGTCTAAAAACCCTCTTATCTTCCAGAGAAAGTTCCCATAATACCATCCACGCTCACCCCCAATGGCCCAGATATTTTCAATCACGTCTTTGGGATTTCGCTCAAAAGCATAAGATTGAGTGTCTTTGAAACAACCGTGCTTTGGTACCTCTACTTGTTGCAAAAACGCATTATTGAAGTTTGGACTGGCAATTGAATCCTTCCAGCTACTTACAATCTGCTTTTGGTTGATCTTCTTGAACGTACGTTCAAGTGATTCCTTATAGGAAAGCTTTTTGATGGAAACGACTTCATCAATGGAGCCATCCTTTGCGATAACTTCATTTTTCATACTATCTACCAGGTTTCTGGCCAGGCGATAGGAGGTGGAGGTAACTAAGTAGAGCCAAAGTGAGGATAAGCGAATGGTAAGAACAGGAACTGTAAGTATGTATCGTTTTAACCCTCTTACTTCACCAAACTGTAAAAGCATTTGCTTGTATGTAAGAATATCTTTACCACCTATGTCAAAAATCTGATTGGAGGCTTTTTGATTTCCAAGAACGCCTACTAGATACTCAATTACATTATATATCCCAATGGGCTGGCACTTGCTATTGAGCCATTTGGGAGCGATCATGATCGGTAGCTTTTCTACTATGTCACGGATGATTTCAAATGATGCCCCTCCAGAACCAATAATAATCGCAGATCGAAGAACAGTCAACGGTACATCAGTTTCTTTCAAAATGTTCTCGACGTTTTGTCGGGAAGATAAATGATCTGAGAGTTTGGTATCATTGGCTATGCCGCCCAGATAGATGATCTGTTGCGCATTGGATTCAGAGACATATGCTTTGAAATTATTTGCAGTAATGGCTTCCAGCTGGCTAAACTCCTTGCTGTTAGAGGTAAGTGAGTGGATGAGATAGTATGCGGCATCAATGTCTTTTGGAAGACGCGTGAGGCTTTCTTTGTCTAGAAAATCACATTCTATGACCTCTATGGACTTCAGAAACTGGTCATCAAAGTCCTCAAAATCGAAACGTCGCATATCGCGAACAGGGCATACGACAGAGTGTCCAGCTTGCACCAAGTCAGGGAGCAGACGACGCCCAATATAACCCGTCGAGCCTGTGAGTAATAGTTTCATTAAAGTGGTCTTATAGATGACATACCTCCGTCCAAACCTATGATCTGCCCTGTCATCCAGCTGGAATCATTCGAGAGAAGAAAGGTAGCCAATTTCGCCACCTCTTCTGCTGTTCCCACCCGATTTAGCGCATGTCGTTTTCCCGAAGCCTCTTTTTTTTCCTCTGAAGAGAGTATTCGACTTGCAAGAGGCGTGTCAGTTACAGATGGAGCAATACAGTTTACACGCACCTTGGGAGCAAGCTCCGCGGCAAGTGACCGTGTCAAACCTTCCAGTGCACCTTTACTTACTGCTACCGAAGCATGAAACGGCATACCTTGCTGCACTGCTACAGTACTAAAAAAGACAATGGATGCATTACCATGGTTTTTCATTTGTTTTACAAAGTGTTGCAATGTTTTGATTGCTCCTTTTACATTGACTTCAAAGTCTTGCTGAAAATCTGCTAGTTTCAAACCGTGGAAAGGCTTAAGATTTATTGATCCAGGGCAATACGCAAATCCATCAATGGAATCTACAGTGATTTCAGGCATTAATTCGGATGTTATATCAAACGAAATGTGCTTAACGTTGCTAAGAGTATCTAGATTCCCTTTGCTTCTTGAAAGTACAATTACCTTGTTCCCTGATTCTGAGAGTTGTTTTGTTATCTCAAATCCGATGCCTGAGCTACCACCAACGATGATATAATTCTTATTCATGGACTATTAACTCATGCATTCGGTGAAAGTTTAGGACGGGCAAGAATTGTTGCTAAGGGTAGGGTGAACAGTTGCTCTTTGCGTTTCAGATTAAACCAATTAACATTCACATGCAAAGATTTACTGCCGCCATATTTATGCTCGCTAGCCTGTTTCTCATTAACTGTAAAAATGATGAACCTGTTGAACCATCTGATGACGAAAACCATGAGCCGCTGACGACCGAATTGAGAACCTTCATATTTGGTCACAGCCTGATTGTACATGATCCACCTTTGATTCCCACCCCGAGCGATGAAACTTCTGTACCTCACTGGATGGCTTCTTTAGCAAATCATGCCAATTTTGATTTTGCGGTCGCAGGCCAGTACGGATTTTTGCAGCAGCATGATGATCTTCCACCTATCGCACAATGGGGATTTGATATTGCAGAACCTGCCTGGGATTCCGATAACGAATCTTTTGCAGATGCCGATTTTAACACCGTTCTACTCACACCAGCTAACTTCATTCAATATCAGCCTTCTGATGAAAACTATTTCAATGGTGATGTATCACCCGTTGGAGCTACGCTAACGATTCATGATTGGGTGAAGGAACAAGAACCAGAAATTACCTTTTATGTGTATGAAAACTGGCCAGATATGGCACCTTTTATTGGAGGACAATTTCCACCAACTGAGGAAGAATTGGCCGCTTATCATGAAAACACACAAGGAGAATTTCATGAGTGGTGGATCGATTATCACGATCATTTGGTGACAGCCAGACCTGAAGATGATATCAGAATGATTCCTGTAGGACCTATCATTGGCAAAATTCTTACGGAAACAGAGCTTGCGAGTATTCCATTCGCTGAATTGTACGAGGATGACGCTCCACATGGAAGGCCAACAATCTATTTTCTGGCAGGATTAATTACCTATATGGCAATGTACGGTACGGAATCACCTGCAGACTATGTTATTCCAAATACGGTACATGAACTTGTTTCTACTCATTACCAGGAGGTTGTATCACTCATTTGGGAGGAGTTAAATGCTTTCGATTTTGATAACGGTGAAAGTAGGGTATGGTAAAGACGTCTGGGTTTGAGTCTTAAAAGAAAGCAGCTGAGGTAAGCAATGTGCGAAGCTCAGCTCTTCTGCTTAAGAATACTTGGAATGATTCCACTCCAGCCTGACTAAAGTTAGGATAATGATCATTTCGATCACAAAATAGCTCAGTCCCAGAAAAGTCAAACTTTCAAAAAATGAAATGATTAAGCCAAGAGTGAGTAAGCAATAGCAGGTGTTTATCACAGCAATGATTCTGAGGTATTTCTTATCGGATGACTTGAGATAATAGCAGGTTAAGGAATAGGCGGCAAAAAGTAGCGCCAAACAAGCCAATAGGTATAAAATTGCCGGGGGCATACCGATGATGTCTTTTAGTCTGACCAGGATAACTCCTAGGAAAACCGTAGAAACCAGCGCTCCAAGACCATCCATGAAGAAAAGTTGTTTGGTGCTGAATTTCGAGGTATTGTTAAAAACCATTTGAATTAATAGACATTGAGCGTGTGCATGCCTTCTTCCGGAAAGGTAACACTTGCAAACCCATTTGGTGTTTGAATGGCCCTAATTTCAGCTTTCATGATCCATTCACCTTTTCCGAATCGATCTTTCTCCAGTTGAATTTCACGAGCTTTTCCATTTTTAAACTTGGGGCGAGCGTTTTCGTTGCTTCGATCTATGCCATTTGACCAAACTTCGTTGGCATACCATCCCGTATGATTCCACCATAATTCACTTAGCGGGTTATCTGGTCTGGGAGCGCCTTCTTTTAAGTACCATTCACCAAGTTGCGCTGAAACGTGGATGTTTAGGGTATCTGCAAGGTTGGGCGTCAGAAGTTTCAAATCCATCGTTCCAAAGCTATTTTCTGGATAATCATATGCGAGCCAGACAAAGTATTCATCTTGATAGAAGTATAGGTTGACTCCATCCATGAGATTGATTGGTTCTACGCCCAGTCGGAGGAAGTCAGCAATATTTCCATCCACCATTGGAGGTTTCGGTTTTTTTGATTGCTGGCAAGAAAAAAGAGCCATGGCCAACACGACGGCTGAAATGATTGATTTGAAATGCATACGATTAAGTTTGTTCTCCATCGGAAACGATGTATAGTGATCAAGGGTTTTCGTAATGAAGCTTCTATTGGATCGGATATATTGTGGGCTAGAAGCTTCAAAACCAGAAGTTATATTTCAAAAGGATGTCTCCTAATCTACTGGTCGAGATGTATCTGCTCCGCTGTAAGTTGTAAATCTTCCCATCTACCAGGACTAGACGCTCGTAAGTGAGAAAAATCAGCATTTGACTTTACCTGATCAAATCCGTCCCATCCTCTGGCCAATGCCCTGGTAAGAAAGGTGTAACCTTCACCAATTTCGGCGTGCTTGGATAGTGATAAGGCTTTGGCTGCATATACGAAATCTTCTGTTGTCACATGTCCGTAGGCGCGCGTGACTTCAATGTAGTAATCCACAGCTTCCAAGTACTTTTCTTGAGCGAAAGCTTCTTTTGCTTTGGCTATATTTTTTTGATATGAGATTGCCAACTGCTCAGCTCTTTGCTGAGCTTCTTCAGGTGTAGGAACGGTATATTGAAAACCCATGGATTGGGCATTCTCAACGGCTGTTCTACTCACGCTCATCTCTTCTCGGCGATTTTGAACATTTGATTCATCATCTATCGGATAGTATGAACCTTTTTCTAATCCATTATTCGTCCAACTTTGGGTAGCATACAGTTGCTTTTCTCCAAGAGAAACACGGACGCGATCATATAGGTAGGCATAGTTACTTGGATTCGCCTGTTCATTATCAACCGCCTCCTTAAGAAGTGGAAGACATTTGGCTTGAAAGAGTGGATTTCTATCTGCATGCTGGACAATCAGCCAGGCATTATTACTTGGCCCAGGACCCACAAGGTCATAAGTTGGCCATCCATGCTTAGCGATGATTTCGCGCAATCGAGCTGTATTGGCACGATCAGCCGCAATAGCTCTGACCGTTAGTTCTTTGAACTTCTCGCTCTCTGTTTTCCCTTTTCTATGCATAGAAACCCATTTGTTACGAAGTTTTTGATCTTCATCACGCATCTGCTTCAACTCTTTGGCAATTTCAGGAAGCTGAACTTTTTCCTGTGCAGCCAGAGTAAGCGAACAAAAGCTCAGAAGTAGTACCAGGTAGAGGTAACTATTTTTCATCTTCATGCTGTTTCCATTTTTTATCGTTGTTGTAGGCTGTGCCGAGCAAAATAGCGCCAATAAGTAGCCCAAAGAAGTAGTCGTCGAAAGGACGACCAGTAAATGCACTATAAGCACTGAAAAGGATACTTATTATGCCAATGACCATTATGACCTTGTGAGCTAGTTGTATTTTACGCATGACCTAAACTTTAGCTGTAGCTAAAATAATCAATGCATGAGAGTCTCCGCTTGTTACAAATCAAGGGTTTTTTTCCAGAAATGCGACTAAATGTTGTTGAAGGAAATCGGTCCATGCAGTGGAGCAAACAGCAAAGCATATAAAGTCAGGAATGAGTCCTTCATGTTCAAAATTTAATAGCGTCTTTTCTTCATCCAGCGCTTTTAGCCGCCAGTGCACTTTGGTACCTACCCATTCTTTTTGCACGCCTTCCAAGCCATTGATGATCTGATTGGCGTCCACACATTCCCAAATCATTTCTTTGTTCTCGTCATACTTGACGACCTTGAATTGGTACCAAGGTTCACCCCAGGATACTTTGAAAACAGTGCCTGATTCTGTTATAGTATGGTCTTGATGTCCCCACCATTCTTCCAATTGTGAGCTAATTGCTTCGAAAACTTGTGTCGCTGGCCTTTCAATTTCCACTGAGGTTGAGTAATTATTCATCTACGTTGTTTTTCTATGGACGAATGATTAAAAATGTTTTGGACAGCCGATTTGTTTAAAATGAATCAATCACAAGTACACCTTTGTTTTTGAACTTGTTCATATTGGGTAGCGCTGAAGTTGCTTCTTGCAGAGAAATTGTCCTTTCGATTAATTTTTCTGGCTGAAGGAGACCATTTTTTATCATTTCCAGCATTTGTGGATATTTAAAAGCCTGCATCCCGTGACTGCCTATGATTTCTAGTTCATCAGCAAGTACCCGATCCATGGGAACTTTGGGGTGCTGGTGGTCTCCCGTCATCAATCCTACCTGAATGTGCTTGCCTCTTTTCCTGAGATTTGAAATGGAATTGAAGCAGGTGATCTGGCTTCCAAGTGCATCAATGGATACATGGGCTCCACCATTGGTTAACGATTTCACATGTGCAATTACATCGTCCGATTGAGAAGCGTTGACTGTTTGGGAAGCGCCCAGCTCTTTTGATAGGCTCAGGGTTTCTTCATCAATATCCACTGCAGTGACCTGAGCACCTAAAGCGCTGGCTATCATAATGGCGGAAAGTCCAACTCCACCGCACCCGTGCACCACAACATGCTGGCCTCCTGTGACTTTCCCTTGCTCCGCTACTGCTCTGAAGGATGTAATAAACCTGCATCCTAAAATGGCAGCAGTCACATCATCAATTTCCTCTGGAAGCTTCACTAGGTTAATGTCGGCGTAATCGAGCGCTACGTATTCTGCAAAAGACCCCCAATGAGTAAAACCTGGCTGTCTTTGGTTGTCACAAATCTGATGATTACCCGAATGGCATTCAGGACATTTCCCACAGCCACTAACAAATGGGACAGTTACCCGATCACCAACCTGAAAACGCTTCACATCTTTTCCGATAACTTCAATTGTGCCAGCCAGCTCATGCCCAGGTACGTGTGGCAGGTCTATGTCTGGATCATGTCCCATCCAGCCGTGCCAGTCACTGCGGCACAGACCCGTAGCTGTAACTTTTACGACTACTCCATGATTTTTTGGTGAGGGATCAGTGACATGCTGGACAGCAACAGGTCCTTGAAATTTTTCGTATATGAGCGCTTTCATTACTTAAGATCTTCAATCATTTATTAGATAGCTTCAAAACAGGTAAAATCTTCTGCTTCATGATTATTATTAAAGGGCATACGCAGCAGAGTAAAAACTAATACATGGTGTTTGGATTCTTAGAAGTAGGAGGAATCTGCTGGATGGAATCCCAGTGCTCGCATATCAATCCTTTTTCATCAAATCTGAAAAAATCCATCGTAACATATTGGTCATTCCCCGGCCAGGTCTGATGAGTATGTAATGCCACAAGATCTCCTTCGGCGATGCACCTTACAAACTCGATGGACTTGTCCGGGTACTCTTGCTTCATACGTTCGAAATATGCAATGAAACCGTCCAGGCCATTGGCAACATCGGGATTGTGTTGGATGTATTCATTGCCTACATAAGCTTCAACAGCTTTTCTTGGGTCACCCTCATACGCCATTTTATAAAAGGCAATGGCGTTTGCTTTATTCTGTTCTAAGTTCATAAGCTGTTCGTTTTGGTAAACTTATTTCAGATAAACGATAATGCCTCTTTCTTGATCTTTTGATTTACTAGCCACTTGGCCAGCCGATTCCAACGATTGTATTGGACGATGCACGTGTCCTACTTTATAAAACAGGACTTCTATCTTATAAATGACTACCGAAAACAGGTTCTTTGGAAGGTATCCTTGAGAAGAATTTATTGAAGATGACAATGAATTCATTTAATCATTAATCGATATAGACATGAAGAAACAACTTTCGCTTATTGTAGTCACACTATTACTTTTCACTTCCTCACATGCCCAACAGGTTAAGCTTGATAGTTTGTTTGAAGGGTTTTCTGAAGAGCCTGGAATAGCTGTGGCTGTTTATAAAGACGGGCAGTATGTATACAAGAAAATGTTTGGTTTAAGTAATCTTGATTACGGGATAGAAATAACGGACAAGACGCGTTTCGAGGTGGGTGGCCTCACCATGCACATAACCGCTTCCTGCATTCTTATGTTGGAAGATCAGGGCAAGCTTACACTTGATGACAAAGTGAGTGATATTCTTGAAGATCTTCCAAAATACCAAGAAGGAGAGGTAACTATTAATCATTTGCTGCATCATACCAGTGGTATCATGGATTATTTAGTAGCGCTCGGTATGACGGGGCATGTATGGGAGATGCCCTTCAGTACTGAGGATGCTTACGAGCTGATCAAGAAGAATCCCAAATTGGGCTTCAAGCCTGGGAATGAATATGAGTACAGTAATTCGAATTATGTCTTACTGAATAAGATCATTCAAGAACTAAGCGACACAACCATCAATGCATATGCAACCAAGTTCTTGTTTGAACCATTGGGAATGTCGAATACAGCTTACTATGAGCTGGGCAATGTTGTTTTACCAAATAGGGCAACCAGTTATAGCAAGATAGCAGATGAATATGTTGTAAATCAAAATCGATATTTCACCTCTTCAGGTGATGGACGCTTATATACAAGTATCGATGACCTGATGACGTGGGCGAATGCGTTGGAGGAAAAAACACATCCGGTGAAAGATGCTGAGTCACGTCTAGAGGCGCGAGGCGTTTTAAATGATGGAAGTGAAATTGGCTATGCACTTGGCGTAGAGCACGGTATTGAAAAAGGTTACTCCTTTTATGGCCACACCGGTTACTGGGATGGATTTAGTGCAATGTTTTTGAAAGTGCCACAAGCAAATTTTTGGGTGTTGACGTTGAGCAACAATGAAAGCATATCCGCACCAAACCATGCGTATAAGATACTTGATCTTCTCATTGATCAAAATCCAAATACGGTTGAACCAAAGGCGTATGCTATGTCAGTGAAAAATTTAAGGAAATATGAAGGGGATTACATTGCCTACAAAAATGGCTACTTAAAAGAACTTGTTGTTGAGAATGATACACTGGTATACAAATACACGGAAGATTCAGGCCGAGCATATAAACTGATGCCAATAGGTAAGGATCGATTCAAATTACTAGGTACTCTCTCTGACTATACGTTGCAATTTGCTTTGGAGAAAGGGAAGCCAATAAAAATGAACTTGATCAGAGAGGGGATCATCAATTATAGATATGAATCTTACGTCCCCTCAAAAACGCCAGATATCAATTCATTTTTGGGACGCTACAGGAATGAAGCACTGGAGGTTACCTACGAATTGAAGCAAGACGAAAAAGAGGGGATTGCAATATTTGTCAAGGGGGAAAAACTCATGAATTACGTTCCTGTGATGGCGAACATATTCTGCTCTGAATCCACGCACCATGGATATTTACGCTTCAATGAGACGAAAAGTGAATTTACTATCAGTGACTATTCGTTTAAGCCGATGCGTTTTGAGCGAGTGGAATGATGGATGTCGGTATTTCAAGCATTGACGAGGATGCTTAGGGTTGCTACATCTAGAGTGAATGCTTGGGTCCAATGTAGGCTATTAGGAAAGAAGGGGTGATCTAAATCACACCCTTCTATTTCACCAACTACTCGATCGTAATCTTGCGGATGCTGTGATTTTGATAGTCTGCAACAAACAGGTTATCAGAATTATCAACTATGATACCCCAAGGACGGTTGAATCTTGCTTCTGACTGTCCATCTATGAAGTCAGGATTGCCCGTCATTCCAGAAAAAACCATAGTAGTCAATACGTCATTATTATTGGCATCTTTGAAAGCTCTTATAATGCGATGATTAGCCCAATCGGTGATGTACATGTTATCATTTGCATCGATTGTCAGATTATAAGGTTTGTTAAATCCGTTTGCAGAGGTAAGATATGTTGACAAAGGTCCGCCAGTGCCTAGCGCACGAATCGCATTATTGCCTGAATCTGCAATGTAAATAGTTCCATTATTGGCTACTACTACCCCCACAGGAGCATTGAGTCTTCTGGTTTGTGAAGCTGCTCCGTCCGCATACCCTGCTGTACCATCACCTGCAAGAGTGGATACATCTCCGGAAGGAGTCACCTTACGAATCGCATGATTTGAAAATTCGGCCACAATCAAGTTATCTGAAGCGTCTATTGCCAAACCAACAGGACGGTTAAATTGCGCTGCTGTGGCTATACCATCTACAAACCCCTGTGTGCCTGAGCCTGCAAAAGTGCTCACTACCCCTGCTGGCGTTATTTTTCGAATTCTGTGATTGCCTTGCTCAGCTACATAAATATTACCGGCGGCATCAATGGCTAAGCCAAAAGGATCGTTAAACTGTGCGGTATTGCCCGGTCCATCGACGTAACCTCTCACGCCTGTACCAGCAAAAGTGCTAACTACTCCTGCTGGAGTAATTTTTCTAATCACATTGTTACTTCCATCTCCTACATAAATATTGCCTGAAGCATCCATAGCCAGACCTGTTGGGGTATTAAATCTGGCTGCTGCGCCAGTTCCATTAACTAAACCAGACAACATTGATCCGGCAAAAGTACTTACCGTAATTCCTGACGGTTCTACTACATCTGTTACATTGATGGTAATGTTTTGGGTAGTGCTCAAATCACCGTCTGTTACCATTACCTTGACTGTGTGAGACGTAGAAGATTCATAATCAAGTGTATGTATCGGGTGAAGACTTATGGTGCCATCAGATCCAACCCTGAATTTATTTCCACCTGTTTCAGCGGGTACTAATCTGAATGTGACATTATCTCCTTCCGGGTCACTAGCAGTAACGTTTCCAACGACCGTTCCGGAAACAATATCCTCAGCTACTGTAAACGTAGTTGTTGCCGAATTAATGATTGGTGCCTCGTTTACGTTTGTGACATTGATCGTTACATCAGCACAGGTTGTTAAAATGCCATCATTTACGGAGACAGTGAACGTATGGCTTGTTTTCGTTTCAAAATCCAGTCCTTCACCTATTTTGAGATTGATGAATGTACCATCGCCTCTAACCTCGAAAAGGTTGTCATCATCAACAGTGATAACAAATATGAGTTGATCTCCATCAGGGTCAGTAGCTATTATATCGCCAATAGAGTCATTATCTCCTATGTTCTCTGCCACTGTAAATGACTGGTTGGCTATGACAGGCGCCATGTTTTCAGCGACATCTACCACATTGATTGTGATTATGGCTGATACTTCATCCTCTCCATCAGTCACCTCTACAGTAATGTTGTGTGAAGTAGTCGTTTCAAAGTCAAGATTTTTCCCGGATGCAAGACTCAACTCACCGGAAGTGCTGATCTCAAATAAGTCATTATCATTGGTGGTAATGCTAAACGAAAGTACATCATCTTCGTCTTCATCAGAGGCAACTACTGTTCCGAGCACATCTGTGTCTGAAGCTACTTCCGATGCGCTGAAAGTTTGAGCGCTAATCTTAGGAGCCGCATTCTGTGGAGGAGCTACTGCATCATCCTTTCCGCATGAAATCGCCATCAGGATGAGTACTAGCATGGCGGTTTTTTTCCTTGTTTTCATAGTAAGTATAAGTTCTGTTTAATATTGATGGCAAATGTGAAAGCAGAATCGAAGCGATTGTTATAGCAATTGCTGAGATGTTGATCTGAGTTGCTAAAGCACATCAATGAAGCAGACACTCCAAACAAGGTGGGTATTTGATTGAATCAGCTATCCATAGAGTATCTCAGCTTAGATGCTGCTGATCAACGTCAGAAATTGGTCACGATTCTCTTTACTTATGGTGACAGAGGTGCCATTGTCCATTAGGATATATCCTCCATCGCTTTTTATGTATTGCGATACATACTTGAGATTGATCAAAAATGAGCGATGAGGTCGATAGAACAGGGGTATATTCTTAAGAAGTTCCACAAAATGTTTTAGTGGTTTGCTGATGAGAATTTCATCTTCTTTTTCTAATGTAATTTTCGTGTACATGCCATCGGCTTCCAGCATTACGATTTCTTCAAAAGAAACGAACTTAATGCCATTAGAAACTGGGAGTCCAATTTTCTTAAAGTTGGATGAAGCCAAACTCGCTTTCAATTCGGTGAGTTTGCTGCTTATGTTTGACTTTCCAATAAGTGCCAAACATTTATCCACTGCATTTTTCACTTGCTTGGATGATACAGGCTTTAGCAGATAATCTATGGCCGCCAGTTGAAAGGCTTGCACGGCATAGTCGCTATACGCAGTGGTGAAGATGATTTCGAAATCTACTACTTCTTTTTCAATGAAATTCAAGATTTCTAATCCGGAGTGTTCCGGCATTTCAATATCCAGAAATACGATGTGGGGAGCTTGATTTTGGATAATTTTAACGCCTGTAAGCAAATCTTCAGCTTGAAAAACTTCTTTGATCTTTGGACAGTTTTCCTCTATTAGTACTTTAAGGATATTCCTTGCTTTGGGCTCATCGTCAATTATAATTGCTTTCATGTCGTCTGTCTCTTTCCTATAGGAATGGTAAGTGTGACCCGAGTGCCGATGGCCTGTTCATTCTCAGTCAGATCCTCAATTATAACACCTATTTTTTTGTCTTTGCCGTAGTTGAGAAGTCCTAGTCGCTCCTGAGTTACCTTAGAAGCAAACGGCTTGTGCCATTTGTTTCTGCTCTTTTGTAATTCCCTTGTTTTGTCTCGCCCAACACCATTATCCTCAATGACACATTGAATCATTTCTTTTTGTAATGTTTCAAATGAAACAATGAGCCGCTTGTTACCTTTCTTGTGCAATAGCCCATGCTTAATAGCATTTTCCACATAAGGCTGGATCAGCATGGTAGGCAGGTAAGTGGCGTCTTGTGCTATTGTGTCAGAAACTGAGATAGAATAATCAAAAGCATCCTCAAATCGCATCACCTCCAGATCCAGGTACATGGTCAGACTTTCAACTTCTTCTGTGAGAGATATCAGGCCTGAATCGCTGTGTTCCAGGTAGGTGCGTATTAAACCTGCAAACTGACTCAGATAATCACTCGCCTCATCCTTTTTATTGGTGACGATGAACTCTTGAATAGAGTTGAGTGCATTGAAGATGAAATGTGGATTCATTTGCGACTTCAATGCTTTGAGTTCGCTCTCGCGGTATTGTTTTTCCAGGGCTAGTCGCTTTTGAGCTTCTTTTAATTCCATGGCTATGAGCTCTATTTTTTTTCGAGCCTGCAACCTTGCTAATAAGAAAATGGAAATAAGAAAAATGAGTATGGCTATGGCAATAACCGCGATTAGATAGTTTCTGTTCTGGTTGCTTTTACTTTCAGCTAACTCGACCTGTGCTTCTGCAGTAGCTTTTTCAGCTGCCAGTTGCTCAGTTTCATATTCCGTTTTCAATTTCCTGAATTCTTTTCGCCGATCGTTTTGGTACAAGGTATCTCTGTAGATGGTAAACAGCTCATACGCGTCAAATGCTTCTTTGAAATTCCCCAGCTTGGCTAATATGTTTTTTCTGTTTTCATATGTTTTTCTAAGTCCCTTTAAGTAGTGGAGTGTATTGTATTCATATAAAGCATTATCGTTATGTACCAGTGCTTTGCTGTATGCTTCGGTGATATAATATGCTTCACTTAATAAGTTGTAGGAATATCCCATATAGAAGTGATTATTTGGCTGACTTCTTTGCAACAGTTGGTTAGCTTTCAAAAAGGAAGAAAGGGCGGCAGGTACATTGCGATTGTTTTTCATGAATGCCTCTCCACGTCCATTGAAAATAGAGACTAAAAGTAGGGTGTCATTTTTGGACAACGCAATCATTTCAGCCTCTTTGAATTGATCCAACACCTCTGTGAGAGGCTTATTCAGTTTTTCATACAAACTACCAATGGACATGTAGGTGTGGCCAAGGCCAGACTTCTTCTTATCGTGAATTAGGTAAAGTTCATGTGCTTTCTGCATGTATGGTAAAGCTTCCTCGAACTCTTGGTCATCGATGAGAATTACCCCAATGTTATAGCTTACATTGGCCAGAAATAGCTCATGACCCAGTTCTTCAAAAATGGCAGCTGTTTTTTTATAATAGATCAAGCATTGAACTTGATCTCCTTTCATTTGATAAATAGTCCCAAGTGTTGAATAAGCCTGCCCAATTCCTCGCAGATGCTTGTTTTTTTCCGAATAGCTTAGCATGTACTTAGCAATGGTTTCAGCGGAGTCTAGATTCACATCCCAAAGGCTGTAAGCCAGCCGCACCAGGCTATCTGTCTTTTTAATAATCGTGCTATCTACGGGTGCTTTTGTCTGCCCAAAGCAGACATGGCAAGTCGAAAATAATAGAAGAGTAAGTAGGTTTTTAGCCTTCACGGTGGTAATCAAATACGCTCAAGTTTATGTTGAGCGAACTTGCACTTTTTTTTGAAAAATTAACCGAGATTTCTTCTCAAATATTGTTTTAAGCTTTTAAAGCAGGTGCTTGTTGTTGTTCAAGCGAACACAAACTGACAACTCAAAAACAGGATTCGACGAGGAATAAAAATCGAATTTTTCATGGGTTGTTGGTTTGATTTAGATCGAATATCCCTATTCATGTTCTAAAACAAAGCTTCACCTCACGCCTGCGAGTTGTCGTTACTTTCATGAAAAAATCTATGTAAATCTGTGATGCAACTACCTTTGGTCGCTATTAGCAGAGGCTTGCAGCCAGGAAAATATGTCTGAGAAGTAGTCAGTGCCTTTCAAGTTATGATCGGAACCAGGATATTGGATGGATTGAAAGTTTTTACCACTATCTACCAGCATATTGATACGTTTCAAACTCTGCTCCACAGGACCAAAACGATCTAGCTGGGAGTCACCAAAAAGCCAAAGAATCGGAATGTTTGTCGCTTCAAGTAACGGAACAGGATCAAAGTCGATAAGAGTTTTGAACCAACTTCTGTAGGCATTGGAACTTGGCTCCTCGAGGAAGTATTCAGACACATAAACACGTGAAAACCAAGCCTTATTTTTATTCTTCTCCCACAGTTGTTTGAATTCTTCATGCCTGGAGTGGTTCCGTGTAAGTTCCTGATCAAGCTTTTGCATCTCCGTTGCTTCTGCTACTTCCATTTTGTTGAAGCCTTCATTTGCCAGGCGAGTGGCGCGTTCGAATAAGCGGTCTTCTGCTACAGTGCTCACCGAGGCTGAGATCATAATTAAAAAGGATACATCGTTGGATTTGTTAGCTACAATAGGAGCTACCCAGCCACTCTGGCTAGCTGCAACAATGCCAATCTTCTGTGCTTTTACATCAGACCTTGTTTTTAAATAATCAATAGCAGCAATGGCATCCTGTGCGAGGGAGTCAAAGCTAAAATATCGCCAATCATCTTTCGTGCCCTGAGATTCTCCTGTTCCTCTTTTATCATAAACCAATGCGATATATCCATTTTTCACAAATTTTTTAGCTCTCCAGATATTTTGGTCTCGGGTAGATTCCCCCGAACCATGAAGAAATACAACAGCAGGGAAGGGGCCTTTTCCTTTTGGAAGCATCACGGTTCCAGAAAGACGCAAATCACCGCTGACAAAAGCGATCTCTTCCTTTTTTGTGGCATAGCACACACTCACAATAAGCACTAAAAGTGCTCCGATTAATAGTCCTTTGAATTTCATAGTATTGAGTTTTTACCAAAGCAATATGGAATGCGGTAGATAATCGACTCAATTCTTTTTTGAGACCTATTTTATTTTTTTTTCAGCATACGTAGATGGAGAAATACCTTCATGATTTTTGAATATTCTATTGAAGGAGGCTTTATTGCCAAATCCTGATTCCAATGCAAGTCCGAGCAAAGTCTTCTTTTTATGCTCTCCATTTTTGAGAGCCTGCTTTACGGCTCCTACTCGATAGGTGTTTACAAAATCTAAAAAAGTGGTTCCTAAGTATTGATTGATTAGGTAAGACAGTTGCTGATTCGATAAGCCTAGATTCTGAGCAGTTTCTCCAAGTGTGAGTTTTTCATTTAAATAAGGCCTTTCGGTTTGAAAGAAAGTAAAGAGGCGATTGGCATGGCTGGCTTCTTCCCCGTTAAAAAAATCAACAATTAAGGAGGAGTATGAATTTTCTTCAAACAAGGCTGGGTTTTTAAATGCAATGATCCCCATGAAATAGAACATGCCTATGATCAAGAGACTCCCGACCTTGTCCGACTCAAAGGGTATATGAAAATCAAAGTAATTGAAGAAAAAAGTAGCATAGACAAGAAAAATAACGACTGATATTGCAATGACAAGTTTTCGAAAATTGCAAAGCAAAATCACTTTTTTATTCCCATAGAAAAGTTCTTTTAGTTTGCTCAGCCGTACCGTAAGGGTGTGTATGGTGTAGCCGAGAAATAAAAAAGCAATACTTGACTTGAATAATACGAATATGGCCATGCTCTGAGGTATCCCTTTTTCGAAATATTCAATCTTTTCAAGACCTTGCGAGAAGGTATAGGGGATTTGCCAAATAAAGCCAATGAGAAATGGTAGAAAATAAACCATGTCTAAATAGCTATACCTGCTTCGCTTTCCTGAAATGGCCTGGATGTAGAATAGAAAAAATGGCCAAATCAGAAGATCAGCAGTCAAAGTAAAATCCGCTAAAAAAGGGTAGTAATCTATCACATCTGATTCCTGTATAATTTCATCTAATAGCATGATACTCATAATGAAAAATGCAGCAATTACATTCTTGAAATGTAGCGAATGCTTTTTTCTAAAAAAGAGGAACAAGAATTGTAAAAAGACTCCAATTGCGAGTCCACAGCCAAACAATAGTACCCATATGTTGAATGTGATTGTCATGTGATGGCAAGTAATTCAAGTTCAATACTGACTGTTGAATTTAGAATATTTAAGGAAGAAGTTTACACTGATAATATTTTGATTCTGGAATCAACTGCTAATCAGGCTTTGGTATTGCAAATAATATCGAAATAGATGGATTCGCTTGCGCATAGCTGTAACTATGTAATCAAGAAGTCCCATTGAGAAGAATGTAAAGTAAGTGCATCAAAATAAAATAGAGGCATCTGCCACCTTTGCTTATTGTGAGGTATCTTAACTGATTAATCTCCTATTTTAAAAAATGTTAGGTGCTAGGGTTGCATAAATTCTTATGAAAAAAAAATCTCAAAAAATGGATAAGGAGCACTTTTGGGATAAGTTCTATTTCAAGCTCATTGTTGGATATATAGTTGGTGCGTGGACCTTCATTGAGTTTTCCTCCTTCTTATTGACTCGACTAAATATTTCCTTATTATGGATTGATATTCTCCTTTTCGCATTGATTGGTTTTATCCCTAGTATTGTTCTGTTGGCTTTGGGAGAAAACCTCTCCGCGACACGTCGCACTTCTCGGGTAAAAAAAATGGTTCCGATACTAAACCTCATAGTGCTCATCATTACTATAACTATCTCTTACTGGGGTGACGAACTGGGTTCTATGTCATCAAAGATTTCGTATCAGGATGAAGATGGCAATATCGTTACAAAAACAGTTGTTAAATCTGCCTTTGTGAAGACCATACAGGTGTATAACATTGCTTGCACAGAAGGATGTGATGAAAATAATGAGTGGATTGAAGATGGTCTTCGAATAGCTATTGGGATAAATCTCAACCAGTTTCAAGGTGTAAAAACCGAAAATTCTGGAACCGCCTCTGAAAGTAACCTGCAAGAAATAATCGAATGGGTAAAACTTCGTGGAGCTGACTATGCCTTAACTGGTAACTTTCGGTTAACCAATGATAGCATATTTGCCAATATTAAAATCTATGATAAGAAAGGCAGAGTAGTGAATTCAAGTAGCTATCAAAGTGTTGATATTTTCACTCTGAGCGATAAGATTAAAAATACATTGCTTGATAAGATTGATCTTCATCCCAATGTGAGAAATGAAGTCAACCTGCCTTTTAGATCACATATGACAAGTAATCTTGAAGCCTTTAAATATTTTGTTTTCGGGGATAAAACCAAAGCAATCGAAGTAGATAAGGAATTTGCATATGCATATCTGTTTGAGACCGAATACGCTTTTTTGAATGACTTAAGCATTGACTATAAAAGACGAATAACAGCATCGGGATTGCCGAAAATTGGTAGAATACCCAAAAGAGATCAATTGAAATTTAGAGCCTATTACTTTCTCGCAAACGGGGAGAATGATAAAGCGCTGGCGACTTTTCAAAAGTATATGAAAATGAATCCCGGAGATGCCAAAGCAAGCTTAGATTATGTTGTTTTTCTATCATCAAATGGTTTCTATGAAGAAGCTTTGGATATCGCGCTTAAAAAAATAAGCAAGGAATACGATGTAAGTTTTGCCGAAATCTCATTCGAATTATCAATGATTGGTGGCTTCACAGAGGTTGCAAGAAAGTACATAGACAAATACTCGATTCTATTGAATGCCACCAATACAGATATTGCATATGGAATTACCAATCTAGTAGAAAAGAACTACGATCAATCCCTGGCAAATTTCCAATCAGCACTTTTGGATAGACCAGACTTTTATAGTCTGGATAGTTTAGCGCAAGCATCCAAATTTATGGGATCGAAAAATGAAGATGAATTAAGTAAAATGACAGCAGCAACTATAGGGAATTACTTTCCTTTTCGGTCTAAATCGAGCCTTCTAAAGGTTCGACAAAATGAAAATTCTCTTTATGTTGAACTTTTTGGAAGATTACCTCGGGTGGCATTTTTAACTAACCAAAACACAGTATTGTGGAGCACACCTTTTTATGAATCACAATTGACAAGTTCATTGAATTTAGTGGCGAATTCAGATAATGTCTACTCCAGCGGAGTAATGACAGAAAAGAATTTTGAATACGAACCATCTTATACATTATTTCTTAGAAGTAATGACAGATTAGACTCAGCTCTTATGGATCTAAGAGAGAAAAACTATCGAAAAGCTTATCAACGATTTTCCTCAGTCTTTAATCAAGACAGTGCTTATTATTTTGCCAATCAACTTGCAGAGGCTTCCTTGTTTCTCCAGAACCCTGATTCAATATTGTTTTTACCCAACGAGGCTATCTCATTTAGATCAGATAGAGATTCAAGTTTCACTTTCACAATAGAACCCAATGGAGATCATTATGTATTATCCGCTGAAGTTGACAGTGAGGATCGCCCTCTTTATTTAACACGTGATGGATGGCTTGTGGGAAGCGAAAATTACGATGTTATATTTCAAACTAGTAAAGACAAAGATAAAATCGTACTACATCAATATTATTATTTCAGTAATCGATTGAAATTTGAGTATATGGCATCATTTTATCAATTGCCATAAACCTAAGCTGGAGCAACTTATCCAGATTAATGACAAAGCCTTACATATTGGGCAAGTTGTCCTTTACAAAATAGACTTAGGAACAACGCCTCTGAGCCAAAGCTGAAATCGCTTGCTTCTGCTAGCATACTCATCGGGATTGAATTCAGTGGTGGTCTGCCAGGCGTTTTCAGGTTGCAATTCTATGAGCATGGTGTTGGAGAGGTTGGTAGCGATGGTTGAATCGCGGATGATTGCAATGCATTCCGTGTTGAGGTTGGCACTTCTTGGATCCAGGTTGAATGTACCAATGATGGCTATTTCATCATCTACTACCATGGATTTAGCATGCAAGCCAAAGGTGGGAGTGAAGTTGATCTTTCGCTGAAGTGCACCGGTCATTACTTCATATCGAATGGCTGCATCGGGCCTGAATTCGTATATTTCAATACCTATGTCCAGCAAGGTTTCCCGTTCTCGCTTATACCCGCTGAAGGCTTCAAGGTTGTCTGTGGACATGAGGCTGTTGGTCAGTATTTTCACCTTAACCCCTCGGTCAACGGCAGCTTTAAACAATTGTTGACTTAGCTCAGTAGTTACCAAATAGGGTGTTTGTATGTAAATGGAATGTTGTGCTTCAGTAATCAACTCAATAAGCGCGTCGGTACTGGCACCACCACCTCCCAACCCTTCAGAGCCATCGTTTTTACCCGGGATATCTGAGACAAAAGATACGTCTTCCACCCAGGCCACTTGTCCCGCAGTGTGGAGTTGCTTGAATAGCGCTGGTACATGTTCGATGTTCTTGCGTACTTCTGGCCAAAAGTTATTAGGGCTACATGCGTATTGATGCAGGTAGGCAAATTTGACTTCTGTATTCTTTTCGGCCTCACTTAAACTGATAAGTTCAGCAATAGGCACGCTCAAGTCATTTTCCCAAAACATGGAGAAGGAGTTGGTTACATCAACAACTGACTCACCCACGAGCATTACATCCCTATCGCGGAAGTTATATTTATGATCATAATCAAAGTATTCATCAGCGATGTTTCGCCCTCCCGTGATGATAACCTTACCATCAACGGTGAAGGTTTTGTTGTGCATGCGTTGATTTACGCCACGAAAGTCTGTTGCCAGGCTTTTTACTTTAGATGACAAATTCTTGCCAATGTTAGCTGTAGGATTGTAGATTTTGATCTCAATGTTGGGGTGAGAGTCGATAGCCAACAATTCATCTGCATCAGCTTCCACCATGATGTCGTCCACCAGCAGACGAACCAAAACTCCTCTTTCTGCCGCTCTCAGTAGGTAGTCCACAGCGATCAATCCTACATTGTCGCCGGAGAAAATAAAATACTGAATGTCAATGCTTTCTTGTGCTGCTTCGCTGAGCCACGCTCTGAATATCATAGAAACATCGCCCTCTTCGAGCACCAATACGCCTGTCTTGGTTGAATCGATTTTCGTGAAATCCATGAGTTGATTCAGCTCCTTTTCGCTTTGCATGGGAAGTGTTGCACAGTAATCTTCCGTGATGGGCTCATACTGGCGCTTCTCCGATGAGCATGCAAGAAAAACAATAAGCAGAAAGAGGAATTGATGCTTCATTTATTCTTTTGAATCGAAAGCTACTTGATTATCTCGAGTATTTTTCTGAACTGCAATCGCACCGTATATAGCGAGCAGAAAAGCAAAAGCATAAAATCCCTTCTCGCTAGGCCACAGCTCGGCGTTCCAAAGCCCTATGACAAGGAGTAGGATGGAAAGCAGGGTAGAGAACCAACTGATCCCGTAATAGATATCTGTCACCGGTATTCCTTCTAGCCTGTCACGTACTGCTTTTTGTAAGGAGATAACGGAGAATAGTCCGTACATTAAAATGGTAAAATAGTAACCTTTTTCGTTGAGCTCCATCTCAGCTCTGAAGAGCCCGATCAGGTATCCAACAATTCCTGTGCCCATGGCAATCCATGAAGCTGCCACAAAGGCGTTTGACGTTTTCTGATTCATAATAGTTTCATCTTTAATTATAAAATCGATTTAAAAACTCAATACTGACTTTTGCCGAAACAGGTGTTCTGCAAAAGTTCCGACCGTGTACGGCTGGGGTAAAAGAAAGGTTTTAAAAACGTCTTATAGGCTTAAATTAGACCGATTATGAATTTTAACAACGTTGGCAATGCGGACACTTTTGGTTTGTATCTCGACTTATTGTGAAGGCTGTAAGCCCATTGCTTCTTTTAAACCAATGAGTTTTATATCGTTTCTCTTCTTTAGTTCTCTTAAAAACCAACCCTTGTGCCCAGCTCCGTAGGTGATGACAATCCGTTTACCTTGATTAGCATATTCATCCAAGGCCTTTTCAATGTAAGCATAATGCGCCTTGTTGATGTTGTCCCATCCTCCTAGACCTAATTCTTCATTGAAGAGGTCGTTATAAATACTTAGAGCGACCTCACTGGCATTGTCATACGCATCGGAGTTTATCCAATAAGGATCAAACTCTCTGCCAGACGCTTTTTTGATTGAGTCAGCCTTTTGCCTGGCCAGCCCATAGAGTTGCCAATCGTACGCACGATCGGGATCATCCCGAATCTCTCGCATTTTTTCCAGTCTTGCATTGGCCATTTCTTCTGTCCAGGCAGCTGTGGGTACAAGGACGAAATCCATTTCCTTAGTAAGCGGGATGATTACATCTATGTATTCAGGAAAGCGTGCAACCCGTGATTCATTCACAATTCCAGTCTCTGCATACGTGCTCATGGCTTTTTCAAATCTATCCGGTGGTATTTCTGCAAGAATGACATCAGGATCAATTTTTTTCACCATGTCGCGTAGCACATCAGTCGAAAACTCTTGCTGCGTTAGATGGCTGCCATGGATTAAACCAAGCACAAGCACCTCATTTCTATCATCTGTTTTGCAAGAAAGGAATGAGGTGATTAGGAATAAGAATACTAGCTTTTTCATAAGAGTTTGGGTTCTTCGCTAAAATACAAGTTAGCCACAACTACTTAGATGAAAGAGCCATCTTAAAAGCCATTTTGTATTGGTCACGTCTTATAAAAACTTGATGCTTGGCATATATTTTAGCGTTTTGCCTTTTTGTATCAGCGAGGTGTTAATGATAATCATTAGCAAGTTATAGGCGTAGGCTCCAAGACAGAACAGTGCCCCGGCTGTGATAAGGATGGCGAGAGAAGGATCCGGAGCGCCAAAAACAAGCGATGTGAACGTAAATATGAGACCAAAGAAAAGTAATATGTTCCAGGTGATTTGAAAGTTGATAAGTGCAGCTCCAGCCTCATCTAGTTTTGCTATGCGCCCTTTTTTAGAATGCCAAATCATGTACGGTACGATGATACCAAGTAGTGGAAAAAGCAAAAAGAAAAGTGCTGATAGGTTCATTCGTTTGATGAAGTTTAAATTTTCCTCCATGTCCCAGTCTATCAACTCTTCAGGAGTGGTATCCAGCACGCTTGCTATTTTCTTAAGTGAATCGCCAAGAGGCTCGGTTTCACCATTTTCGATTCGCTGGATTGTCCTTAAACTTAATCCTGATTTTTCGGCAAGTTCATCCTGAGAAAATCCTTTTCTATTTCGTAGCTCTTTAATATTCACTGTTGTTTTCATCTTCTTTCGTTTAAATTAAATACCCTACAAAGGTATTTTCAGCTTTTATGACTCACTGCGACAAGTTTAAGACATCCTTACGTCATCCTTGTCAGTGAAAGCAAATAAGGACATGAGTTGATGATTTATTAAAAAATATGGGCAGAATTTATTCCACTTTTGAATCAATAATATGTATTTCTTTTGGTTTTAGGAATGAAATATTTTTGATTTAATTTGGTTTTAGGAATTAAATCGTTCTATAT
Source organism: Ekhidna sp. (assembly GCF_039940915.1). Taxonomy (GTDB): domain Bacteria; phylum Bacteroidota; class Bacteroidia; order Cytophagales; family Cyclobacteriaceae; genus Ekhidna. The sequence continues at coordinate 783,782 of NZ_JBDVFO010000002.1, read as the reverse complement.
TTGATTTGGTTTTAGGAAAATAATAGAATTATGAAAATTGGAGCTTTTGAAGAGTTGGTTCTTTTAGCAGTAGGATCGCTGGGAGAGGAGGCCTACGGCGTAGTGGTGAAAGAAATGCTTGAAGAAAAGACAGGCAAGAGTCCAAGTATTGGAGCGCTTCACTCTGCTCTTTATCGCTTGGAGGACAAAGGATGTCTGACTTCACATGAGGGAGGAGCCACCTCCGAAAGAGGAGGGAGGAGGAAAAAATACTATCAGATTACCTCCGCAGGAAAGGAAGCAATACTGGAAGTAAATAAGATTCGCCTTGAATTTTCCAAAAACATTGAAGGACTAAACTTAGGCCTGGATGAAGCCTGAAAAGGAAATACATCCACCCAAGTGGGCTGATGTTCTTCTTAAGTGGTTTTGCTCTGAACGCGTCATAGAAACACTACAAGGCGACCTTTATGAGCTGTATGCCAAAAGGAGGAGCAAATCATCGAAACTGAAAGCGGACTACAGTTTTATTGGTGATGTGATAAGCTCTATTCGCCCATTTGCAATTCGGAAATTATGGTCAAAACACTCAAACACTAACGCAATGTTTAGAAACAATTTAAAAGTCGCTTGGCGTGGACTAGTCAAGCACAAAATGTATTCATTAATCAAGGTGGGAGGCTTAGCAATTGGAATTACTGCCTGTTTGCTCATCTCTATTTTTGTCAAAGATGAGTTAAGTCATGACAGAAACTACACTGAGGTTGAACGTATCTATCGATTGATCAATGTAAGCAACGACCCTGCAGATTTTGAAAAATGGTTAGCACATCAGGCACTTGTGGCTCAAATGATGAAGAACCAGTTTCCCGAAATAGAGATGGCAGGTAGGCTAATCCCTTATAATTGGTTTGAAGGCGGGGAGAATCAGGTAAGAAGATCAGATCGTATGAGTAATGCCTATGAAGACAGCTTTGCTTTCATGGATCAGGAATTGCTCGAAATTCTCAGACCTGAAATGGTATATGGCGATTTGGAAAGCGCTTTGTCAAAACCAAACTCGATTCTTATATCACGAGCGAAGGCCGATAAATACTTTCCTGATGAAAACCCGATTGGCAAAACACTCATACTGGATGAAGATTTGGAAAACCCAAAAGTAGTAGGTGGAGTGATGGAAAATCCTGATCCTCAAAATCACCTACAATTTGACTTTTTGATTTCATTGACAGAGCGCGAGTTTTGGAGAGGTGAACAAACAAGCTGGTGTTGCAGCAACTACAATGTTTACTTCAAGTTAGCCGAAGGTATTAACGCAGAGGAATTGCAAGCCAAGTTGACCAAAGTAATGCAGGAAAATTATGTTCCTTATTTGAGAGAGCGCGGAAATCTGTATGCAGAGGCGGTAGAGCAATACAGGAGTTATGAGCTACAGCCTGTAGTCGATATTCACCTTTATTCCCGAGACCTTAATGATGTTTTAAAAAATGGTGATATACGAATTGTATGGCTGTTTTCTGCGATTGCTTTTTTCGTACTTGTTTTGGCGTGTATCAATTTTATCAACCTGAGTACTGCTAAATCAGCTAATCGTGCAAAAGAAGTAGGCTTGAGAAAAGTTGTCGGTTCTTTCAGGAGCAACTTAATCGGCCAATTTCTAACGGAATCAATTCTCGTCACTTTGATTTCAACCGCATTCGGAATCATGCTGGCATGGGTACTGATGCCTTTTTTTAATACGATTTCTGGAAAGACTTTAGATATACCTTTTGAAGAGTGGTGGCTTATTCCTTCGATGATCATTCTTGCCATTGTGGTTGGGACACTTGCAGGGATTTATCCGGCTTTTTATCTCTCAGCATTTAGGCCAATAGAAGTGATAAGTGGAAAGGTCAGCAAAGGAGCAAAAACCTCAACCTTAAGGAGTATAATGGTGATATTCCAATTTACTTGTTCCGTTATATTGATTGTTGGCTCCCTTGTGGTTTATCAGCAAATGCAGTTTATGCTCAACAAAGATTTGGGATATGATAAAGAACATGTAGTCCTTCTTCAAGGAGTAAATTCGATTGGTGATAAGCTGGATTTACTTCAAAATAACTTGCTCAATCTTTCTGATGTTCAAAGTGTATCAGCTAGTAATTACCTTCCTGTTTCTGGTACAAAAAGGGATCAAAATGAGTTTTGGAAGGAGGGACGAAGCAAAATTGATAAAGCTATTGGGGCTCAGGTCTGGCATGTAGACGATGATTACATTGAGACACTTGGGATGAACTTGATGTTAGGAAGAGATTTTGATAAGACTTCTTTGAGAGATTCAAGTTCACTTATCATCAACCAAACAATGGCCAGAGAACTGGGACTCGACGATCCAATTGGAGCGAGAGTTCAAAACTGGGAAGGGTGGACAGTAATTGGTGTTATTGAAGATTTTCACTTTGAAAGTATGCGAGATGGTATCGGTCCATTGGCTCTGGCTCTAGGTAGATTCGGTTCTGTTGTTCCTGTGAGAGTTAAGACAAATAACATGAAGGGCACGCTTGAAGAGATAACGGCAGCATGGGATGAAATCATGCCCAATCAGCCCATCCGATATTCTTTCCTTGATGAAGTATTTGCTTCTATGTATGAAGATGTACAACGAACAGGTAGTGTGTTTACTGGGTTCTCCGTACTTGCCATTTTTGTGGCTTGCTTGGGGCTTTTTGGTCTTTCTGCTTTTATGGTAGAGCAACGAAGCAAGGAGATAAGCATTCGAAAAGTTTTGGGAGCATCCATCAAAATGATATTCAGCCTTTTGACAATTAACTTCATGAAACTCGTGGGTATGTCATTGTTAATTGGAATTCCCGTAAGTTTTTACCTCATGCAGGAATGGTTGCTAGACTTTGAATTTCGCATTGAAATAGGATGGATTGTGTTTGTAGTGGCAAGTATCATCACGACCATTATCGCAATCGCAACCATAAGCTTTGAATCTTTCAAGGCCGCTGTGGTAAATCCCGTAAAAGGATTAAGGTCCGAATAGCACAAGATTAGAAAAAAGAAATAGTTTACGTAAGCCGCTCAACTCCAACTTATTCACCATTTTTGGTCAATGGATCAGTGGCTTACGTTTCCATGGATAGAGACATTTACCATGAGCTTACTCCTGGTAGGTGGGCTTACAGGTTTATTGCTTGTTTTAAGCAAGTATCCTTCTGGTCGCTGGCTTGGGATTCTAACGCTGGCATATCTCTGCATATTTGGATCGAAACAATTCGGCATACCCAATCTTACACCAGCTTTCATTGTTCCTACGGCAGTTTCTTTCTTTTTATACTGCCACTCATTTTTCTTTCAAAAGAAGCGCGTAAGGATTGTTCATTTGATGCCCGTATTGGGCATGACAGGCGTATTGTTTATCGCATTTGACCTGTCACTGGTAAAGGCAGCTGCTGGTTTACTAACCATCGGCTATGCTGCAAATACATTGAAACTGATGTTAGATGAGAGTAGATCCAGAGGGTTTTCTTACTTTCTTAATCCAGGTGCTAGAATCGCTTGGTTTCGCAACTTTGCGATGTTCAACATTGTTTTTGTCGCTTTTTCATTTTTAGAAACGAGCACACTGATTTACGCCTCCCTTTATTTGCTTTTTTTAGCTCAGATACTGTTCCAAATCTTAAATGAATCGATTTTTTTCACGCCCATCCCGATAGGCAATAAGTACAAGAAGTCTACACTTAATCCAGAAATTAAAGCTTCTATTCTTGAAAAACTGGAAGCGGTGATGCGTGATCAGAAATTTTATCAAAGAGATGATGCGTCATTGACGCAACTAGCAAAAGAGCTTGGCGCTACTACACATCATTTGTCTCAAGTGCTTAATGAGTCGCTCAAAATTAGTTTTCAAGACTTGCTGGCTCGCTATCGAATTCGTGAGGCTTGCCAGATGCTACGGCTGGAAAAGTATGAACAAGTTAAAATTGAGAACATAGCGACCATGGTAGGGTACAACTCTAAATCCGCCTTCAATACGGCGTTTAAGAAGCGTACAGGCCTGACACCATCGGATTATCGAGAAGCAAAGCACGTTCGGACTTATGGGGAAGAACGTCTAACCGAACGGAAAGCACCATCCATAGATCAAGGTTTTTTTAGTTTGAATCATGTTTTTAACCTCAAAATAAAACGTGGTATGATTCTCAACTTTTTAAAAATATTTAGTAGAAATCTTAAAAGAAATCGATTATTCTCTTTCTTGAATATTGTTGGATTAAGTGTTGGCTTCACTTGTGCCATTTTCATCTACCTCTTTATCCAGGATGAGCTTTCTTATGACAAAGCAATTCCGGATGCTGACCGTATCTATCGCATTGCATGGATGAATGACAATCCACAAACACGGACCCCGCATCCACTCGCTCAAGCAATGGTCAATGATTTTCCAGAAGTTGAGGCAGCTGTAACACTTTCACCGTGGTACGGTCCCGGTTTAAGTAAAGATAAGATTAGGGTTAAGAATGTTCAATCCAACATTCTATTTGAAGAACCCGACTTTTATTTTGGTGATTCTACCTTTTTAGACATTTTTCAGTTGAAAGTGCTGGAAGGAGATGAATTTGCTTTGAGCAAGCCTTGGTCACTGGTAATTTCAGAGCCGCTTGCTAAGAAATATTTTGGAGATTCCAGTGCCATTGGGAAAGAACTTTCAATGAATGGGATGCTCACAGAAGTATCAGCAGTGGTGGAACCTATGCCTGAGAATTCACATTTCCATTTCAATGCAATCATTCCGTATGTAACCCTCAAGCAGATAAACCCGGAGAGTAATTGGATGACCTGGGCAGACTTTGGTCATTTTAATTACATCAAATTGAAGGAAGGAACTGATCCAAAAGTGCTGGAATCCAAAATTCCGGCGTGGGTTGTTGGCTACCTGGATTGGTCAGAAACAGACAAGGAAATGCTATTGGCTGAAGAAGCGAAATTTGAGCTTCAGCCCATATCAGCCATTCACCTCAACTCTCACCTAAGATGGGAGCTGGAGAATAATGGCAATATCTTATACATCTATATTCTCCTTGCGGTCTTTGGGTTCTTAATCCTAATTGCGGCAATTAACTACACCAACCTTACTACTGCAAAATCCATTGAACGAGCCAAAGAGATAGGTGTGAGGAAGACATTAGGAGCTTTTTCAAAAAGCTTGTCCATTCAATTTTACATTGAGTCAATCGTATTTTCATTTGCTGCTTTGATCATTTCACTTTTAGTAGTGGGTTTCATGCTGGACGGATTCAATACAATCAGCGGGAAAAATTTCCAAATTCAAGACATACTTAATGTTGCATTCATGATTAAAGCCTTGCTGCTATGTTTAGGAGTAGGAGTTTTGGCTGGTTTTTACCCAGCGATTGTTCTATCCTCCTTCAGGCCAGCTGAAGTGTTGAAGGGGAAGTTGACATCAAGCTCGAAAGGGGTACGATTAAGAAGCGCATTAGTTATTCTTCAGTTTACTATTTCCGCACTGCTGATTAGCGGAAGCTTGATCATTTATAACCAGATTCAATACATGAAAAACAAGGATCTGGGGTTTGATAAGGAAGCTATTATATCACTCAATGTTCCCCTGAGTGTGAAAATAGGGGGAGTAGATGATGAAGCACTTGAAACAACCCTCACGGAATTAGAGGCCATAAGTGGGGTCAACTCCACCTCACTGACTTCAAGCGTACCAGGAGGGCAGTTTAATCAACACGCCTATTTTCTCAGGGATTTTCCCGAGAATCGAGTAGATGTTTCTGAGATTATGGTCGATTACGGAATAGAAAAAGTCCTTGATCTTGAAATAGTAAAGGGACGGAGTTTCGATAGATCTTTTACGAATGATTCTCTGGGGGGAGTTATCATCAACGAGTCTTTCGCCCACCAGTTGGATGTTGATGATCCCATAGGAATGGTTTTAGTGCAAGATGCCAGTGGCAGAGAGTTCGAATCCAGAATTGTAGGTATCGTAAGGGATTTTCATTTTCAATCACTCCATCAAGAGATTCGGCCTTTGCTAATGGGGCTCTTCCCTCAAGCAGCGGGGCATATTTTAGTCAAGCTTGAAGGACAGCAGTTTAGCCAAACAATGGCAAAAATCAAGGAAGTTTATAATCAGAATATTGATAGTGAACTTCCATTTGAATACCATTTCTTAGATCAGGAAATAGCTGCCCTATATGCACAAGAGGAACGTACACTTTCCATTTTTTCCATTTTTTCGATGGTGGCGTTGATCTTGGCGAGTCTTGGATTGTTAGGAATGGCCATCGCAATTCTGAATCAGCGAGTGAAAGAAGTAGGTATGAGAAAGATTATGGGAGCTTCTTCAAGCCAAATAATCAGACTAATTCTTGGACAGTTTGTCAAACTCATTGCTGTAGCTGTTATCATTGGATTACCGGTATCCTATTTACTTATGCAAAGTTGGATTGCTGAATTTTCGTATCAGGCACCACTTGGTTTCATGCCTTTTCTGCTATCTGTCCTTGTCTTATTTTTTGTTGCTTTGCTAAGCGTAGTTTCTTCGGTAGCGAAGATTTCATTCGCTAACCCTGTGGATTCACTGAGGCAAGAATAACAAACATCAAGGCAAAGTCACTTTCTTCATTCTGATCAGGTCAACGTCTCCCATTTCTGTCCATGCGAAGTACAATGATCCATTGTGAACCTCCATTTGAGGAAATCCGCTCCCCCGCTCTTTAGAGGTTTCGGCCAGCAGGAATACCGACGACATGGATCCGTTTTGATTGACCGTTCGGTATTTGATGGCAGGATTATCCCCGCCATCCAGCCAACTGACAATCGCAGTTTGATTATTTATCATAACAATATCTACCCTGCCTATAGGGGAGGTATTGTCTATGATTATTGGCTCGTCGAAATCAGCTCCTGATTTGAAAGCAACCTTTACTTTGGGGCGGTTCAAAGCAGCAGTGTACCAGGCGACAGCTGTTCCATTTTCAGTGGCCGCCATCCTTGGTCCATTCACCGGGCAGCCTGCTATATTCCAGTTATCTTCAGCCACAAGCTTCGGCGCTTGCCATTGGCCATTTTTCTTGGTCACATATGCCATGTCACGTATCTCATCCACTGAGCGATCGCGATATACGAAGACTGGGCCATCATTTGTCATCACGCCACTTGTTTGGCAGCAATCACATACCCGACCATCAAGCTCTTCTTCTTCGGACAGATTTCCTTCCAGGTCTATTTGCGCTGTTCGTAAGGTCATAGCACCACCGGTTCCGTGATTGCTATGGTCACCTCCGCCAGTATTTCTGCCGTCTAGCCAGGCAAGGGTAAAAGAGCCATCAGTACCAGCTAACAAAGTAGTGAAACCATGTTCGGTGGGCGTTCCATCACTGTGGGGGATGATTGGTGCTGACCAGTTAATCGAGTCCGTATGCTTGAGCACCACATTTACATCATATGAATAGGTTCCAGCTGAGCTTTTGGCGAGGTAATGAGCAATTTTGTTTCCCACATTATCTATGGCAATCATTGGGTAATCGGCCCAGTTGACAAACCAGTTGTTCCCTTGTGCAATGACTTCCGGCGTATCCCAGTTATCTGCTTCTAAGGAGGAAAATTTAAATACTGATTGAATTGAATCTCCCTTTTCTATCCAACTCAGATATAGTTTCCCATCATTCCCTTTGATCAAATAGGGGAGGCTTGAGTTGACGTTTGATGGAACTGTCAAATCCTGAGCGATTGCAGGCTCGTTCTCTTTAGGTTGACTGCAAAAAGTGCAAAGGATAAGTAGTGCAACGGATGCATGTGGTAGCTTCATGAAACTAAGTTATGCATTGATTTTGAACGGAGCTTCATTATTGTTATTAGATATCTTCTAGCAGATTGCAGCGCCTTCGTCATGGTTCGCGTCCCCACGAAATGGCAATTTCAAAAACATTCAATAAGTTGGTGAAGACACCAATCTGGGCTTCAGTGCCATTTCATTGAATCGAAATTACAACATCTTCGAGTTCAATGAGCGATAATTGAGTGAGTTTGCCATTTTCATAAGCTGCGTCTATTTCGGCAAGTGGCACACTATCCTTCACAGTTGGTTTCAGGTTTTTATAATCCTGAACTGTTACGCCGTTTATTTGCCGAGGATTGTAAGCTACACGGAATCGGATACCCTTTCCATCATCTTCATTGTAACTGTAGGCTAGGTAATCCATGCTGAAATCTTGTGTATCAAACCAGTAGTAAAAAACATCCTCAAAATCCTCACCGCCTCCTTCAGCATTGAATGTTACTTTAATTTTATAGTACGTTTTATCTGCAATTTTGACTTCACCTTCCAATGACTTATTTACAGCAGCATCGTTGAGTGAGAAAGGGAGGAATGCGAAGTAGATCACGGAATTTACGGATGCCGTATAGGCAGTACGCTTTTCTTCTGTAATGATTGCTTCTTCATTGTTTATGAAGCGCTTTAAGCCTTCGTTGCTAAGCACGTCCTTTACTTCATTGCCCAGACTGTCCTTCTGCGTTCGAGCATAGGAAAAACGCCCACCATCTGTGAAGTATTCGTATTTTATATTTCTGAAAGTGAACAGGGAAGATGCGTTGTTTAAACCTGCTGTTCCTGAAGCGTCAATGGCTTTATCTACCACTTGCTGTGCGGTAGGCGTGGGACTTTCACATGCCCAGGCCAATAGAATAAGTAGAGCGAATTTTTTCATTTCACTACCAAACGTAAGAAGACTGTCAAAGGGTTTGTCGCACAGACGGCAAAAGAGATAACTATGCTGTTTGCTGTCTTTCAGAAGCTTGTTCCATCATGTCGGTAATGGTGGCATTGAGCTTATCCACAAGGCTTCCGATCCCTTCTTCCTTATCTTCTTCCAGTAACTCTACATGGTTTAAAAACAAAGTGATTTGCTTAGAGAGTTCTGTTTTCCAAACCACCACTTGTGGAGTCTCGCTTGTGGAGCCATCATTGATTTTTTCGTGATAAACCTGATTGAACTGCTCATGGGCATTAAGCATTTCTTCAAGTAAATCAGCTACACCTGCATGGGATATTTCTGCTGAGCATCTGTTCAAGTCTTCAACCAGACTTCTCATGGCTTCACTTTGGGCGATGTAACCAAGGTTATATAGACTAAACCCTCTCTTCCTTACGATCTCCACGAGTTTTTCTCCAGCTCTTTTGATCGATGGTTCAGTGCGATACGATGCAGATAAAACGCCGTATTTGAAGGCTTGAAAGGCATCATCACGTACTAAATCTGCCTGTTGTACGCGTGAGGCGTATACGTTGGAAAGACTTTCATTGAGTGCCTCCGACAATACATTTGATGCTTCGGTGGTTTTCTTAATTCTGTTTTCCAAAGTGCTTTTCAATGGAGAAGAATTGAGCGATTGAACAAGCCTTTCTGCTAAGACGACTAATTCTTCGGATGTGAGTAGTGAGTGTGAAAATTGCTTGAGCATGGTTCTTTCTGGTTAGTGGTAGGGATTTTGAGTGTGCCAAGAAAGCTCCTTCCTCTCAGACAAAAAACTAAACTTCGATAAGGCACTGAAAATTTTGGATATAACTATTCGCTGCAAGCGACCTCATAAGGAATATCACTCCCTACAAACTCATCCCACTCTTCTTGGGTTAGTTGCCTTTCAAGCAATGCGCATATGCGAAAAGCAAAATAGGCAGGGTCTACTGGCCATGTACGAATGTATTCGTCACCTCCGCCAGTGATCACTTGCGTGCCACTTGGATCGAAGCTGCCAGTTAGCACCCAATCTTGGTGGTCTTCCATAATGATGGGAAGCTTGCGCGATTCTTTCAGATCCCAGATGCGTGCCGTGCCATCTCTACTGGTGGTGAGGAGAAGATTACCTTTCGGATTAAACTGAATGTCGGTAACGGTGCTTTGATGACCATAAATGATGCGAATGAGCTCCTTATTTTCAATATCCCACAGAATTACATCCCCACGATCACGACCAATGGCTAATGTGTTTCCATCGGGACTGATATCTAAACAATTGATGGAGAAAGTGCCAAGTTCATATCCGAAATAAGACTGCTGCCTCCAATTTTTCATGATATCTTCTATTGGGCTTTCTTTGACCTCATAGGGCTTTTCCCAAGCTTCTAGCACACCTTGGTCGGTACCTGCGTAGATGGTGCCGTTGTTTTCATCCACCTTAAGTTGGTTTACTTTGAGTGCGGTTTTTCCAACATTTTCGGATTTGGAATCAAATCCCTTGAGAATCAAATCTCCAGCCTTGGTCACGCTCAGGTATTTTCTTTCACCAGGAATGAAAGTAGCCGTTTGAACAGGCTGTGGATCTTCCAATACAGCAATGTCTTCTTGTATGTTTTGATCAGTAGGTATAAGCGCCAGTCCTTCCTGATAAAAAATTGCCATTAGCACCTTTCCATCATTGGACATCTCAATGGATTGGATAATTTTCTTTGATTCATAGACTACTTCAGGAATGCTTCCCGGTTGTTTAACATTCCATTTCAGTATTCGTCCATCAGAGGAGGAGGAATAGTAGTAGTCAGGGTTTGCACCAAAGACCACTGAGGTAACTGTATTTGAGTGGAAGCCAACCTGATTGTATGCAAGATTCCTTGCAGAATCATACCCTAAATATTTATTTGCCTCGTACAACGCTTGATAGACATTGAGGTGAGATACGTAGGGTTCTGTTTCTCCATTTTTCCAAAATTCGTAGGCTTGCCTCGCAATTAAAGCTTTAAGGTCAGTCAAATACCCGGGCATTACCAACGATCGTTGAGACATGGACATTACCAACTCAGTGATTTTGGGATCATTTTTTAAGTCGCTCTGAGAAAAACAGAAATTAGTAGCTACGCAAAGAATTGTGGTGAGTAAGAATCGCATAACCTAAAGTTACGAAGAAAGGTGTACTATTAGATGACCTCCATTTTTTTCATAATGAAGCTTGCGCTTTTGTTTTGACATACCCCATCACGGAGTTTATAATCAAACACCAGTTCATCATCAATGATTTCTACTTCAAATCGTTTGTTGGTCAGTCTTTTTGGATAATCACTAGCCACATTGCATACTTCAAGGTCATGTGTAGCGATTCCTCCAAAGACGTTCTTGTCGGCCATTTTCTTGATGACTTCTATGGTTCCATTTCGTTTATCGTCTGAGTTAGTGCCTCTTAATATTTCATCTAAAAGGACAAAGCACGCTTGCGTTTTCAGACGATCCATGATGTATTTCAGTCGCTTCACCTCGGCATAAAAGTATGATTCACTATCGGTGAGTGAATCAGATAACCGCATGGACACCACAACAGGCAATGGAAATATGCTTGCTTTCTTAGCATATACGGGTGCTCCAATTCCGGCCAAAACCATGTTAATACCTAACGTACGGAGAAATGTACTTTTCCCTGACATGTTTGAGCCTGTAAGAATGAAGAAAGAATGGGGTTGAAAATGAATCGAGTTTGTTACACTGCTTTCTTGCTGTATGAGCGGATGTCCCAGCTCTTCGAAGCTCAGTTCTTGATTATCATTTACCTCAGGAAATGTAAAATCCGGATTATTGTAGCTGAAATTTGCCAGACTGCTATACTTTTCAAACTCACCAATCACTTTAAGCCAATCCTCTACATGTGCAGCATAATTTTTCCGCCAGTTGGATAATCCTCTCAATACGTGTAAATGATACAAGGCCAACCCATTGAGTATTGGAGCGGCAAAAACATTTTGCACGTGCTCAAGTCTCCCAAAAAGGAGAGACAATTGATGAATACTTGAGCTTGCTTTATGATTACTTTGGGTGAGCCTCTGCTTCAATTGCTGCAGTTTCTCCGAATGGAAATGTGTGTTCTCTATTTGTCTGAAAAGAAATGAATATTGTTTGAGTATTTGCTCAATCCGGGTGGTGGTCATGAGTTCATTTTTAATAGACCTAAACATGGAGCTTACCGCACCAAGATTGATGAGTGAAAGAAGAAAACTTATCCGTCCCATCATTTCGTTCGAAGCAAACAAATAAAAAGACAGCGTGATGAGAATCACTACAGGGCTGACATAGGAGATAAAGTGGATGATGCCGGGAATCTTAGCTGGTTTTTTTCGCGACCATTGTATCAAATCCTCAAGACTCTCAGTACTATCCTGTTTTATTCTGGCAAGTGCAAGTATTTCCTGTCGCCATTCAATCTGATCTTTTAATTCGTTTACTGCTTCCTGATTTTTTAAGATTTCTTCTTTCGGCAATATGTGAAGGAGCGAATCGGCCAGTACTTTTTTGCCGGTTATTGTACCTGTTCTGTTGAGGTGTTGGAAAAGAGAATGATCGCCGAAGAAGTCGAGATCGTAAGAGTAGTCATGGGTAGAATCGACAAACTCTTTGCCATTCCCGAAAGGCAACTTGCCTTCATTTAGGTAGCTCAATTCTTCTTCGTTAATTGAGATTTTGGCTTTAGCCAATTTGTTTTCCCATCGCGTGGCACTGTGTTTTCTGATCAGTAGCGCAAATGCTACCAAAATTAAAATCGTGCCGGTTAAGAGAATACCCCTGCCCGATTCGTAGTATTGATAAGAAAGCGCAATTGCGGCAAGCATCAATGTAAATCGATACATACTGATTCGCCTATCACGTGCCGATAGATCTGTGGACAATCCCTGATAGAATGCTATGAAATCCTTGTATACTTTCAACTTAGTCACTTCGAAAAGCAAGGATAACGATTCTTAGTGCCTAAGGTTAAGCAAACGGATGATTTAATCTTTGTAGTCCGCTGAATTGTTGACTATTCTTCATTCAGCGTAAGCGCCGGATTTGTTCGCGCCCACTTAATAGATCGTGTAGCGGTTATCACAAAAATCATGACGTAAGCCAGTATCAATGCCATTGGATATACCCAGGGATTCATGTCAATGGTATAGGCGTAATCTTCAAGCCAGGTACTCACGACTAGGTAGCTGAAAAGGCTTCCAAGTATTGCAGCACTGAGCACTATGAACCAAAGATCCTGATTCAAAACGCCAATAATACGAAGGAGAGAAGCACCTAGTACTTTCCGAATGGTCAGTTCCTTTGATTTTAAGCCAATGATGTAGATCATGAATCCGGCCAGACCCAATACAGACAGTCCGATGGCTAGCATGGAGAAAGTGATGCTAATTTGTCCGGTCTGTCGTTCTTTTGCGTACATGCGTTTGATTGCATCGTCCATTAAGTCATACTCCATAGGCACATCGGGCTGAATGGTGTACCACTGATCTTCAATGAGGTTAATTATTTCTTCCAGGTTATCAGAATTTGACTTAACCAGAATGTTTGTATTTACAAATTGTGGATCTGTTCGCAGCGAAATAATCTGCGGAGTGATTTTTTCCTTGAGTGCATAAAAATGGAAGTCTCTGAAAACACCAGATACTTTTCGATTGAGTTCGTTTTCTGTACCAGGACGTAAAATGATTTTTTTACCGATGGGATCATCTTGCCAGCCAAAGCGATCGATGAAGTTATGATTGACAAGTGATACTATTTGTCCTGCCTCGGCTGACTGCAAAACACGTTTGAAGTCTCCATGAGTAAGATCCATGCCCATTACTTCAAAGTAATCGATATCCACTCCATAGGATAGCAGGTTTTCATAGGTTTCATCTTCTCCTTCCACCTTATAAGCTAATGGGTTCATTCCATCACCCATCATTGGGCCAAAAGCGACACCACCAACCTGAGGGTAGCTCAATAGCTTGGTTTTGAATAGCTCATAGTTGGCAAATTCTCCGATTTCAAAAGCATTGGTCACTTTGATCACATTGGTGGCGTCAAACCCCATGTCTTTATTGTCCAGGTACCTGATTTGCTTATTCATAAACCAACCTGAAATGCCCAGCGTAAACAGCAAAATGAACTGGAAGAAAATCAACCCATTTCGATACTTGGTGCCACCAGTAATATTCATCGCTGACTTACTTTTCATGAGCGAGTTTACATCAGTGTTGCTAAGAGCAATTGCAGGGTAGAGTACAGTGATGATGCCTATCAAAGCTAAAAAAGCCAATGTACCAAAAATGTATAATGGAGAACTAAGCAGTACATTGGAGAGGTTGACATCCAGGATGATATTGAGTGCCGGTAAGGCAAAGCTGAAGCCGATCAATATAATGGGAAGGGTAAGTAGCATGGTAGTGAGTGATTCATAAATGAATGCCAAAACGATGTGAGTTTTGGATTCACCAAATACTTTTCGAATACCAACAGCTCTTCCTTTGCCCAGGTAAATAGCCAGGGAAAGATTTACATAGTTTGTGATAGCAATGAGCAATATCAGTGCGCCAATAATTAGGAATACCTTCAACTGCAAAGGGTCACCTTTTCCTCCCGATCCAAATGCTGCATCAGACTCCAGATAGATATCTGAAACAGGCATTAATTGTACTTCAGACAACTTGTGAAATTCATCTCTGGCGACATCCATTGCAAGTATCTTATCTTCCAGTTGACCAATGCTCACATCGTTTGACAGTTCGAAATAGATTTGAGAATGGTGATGGTCTCTTTCATAGAGACTTGGATTGGTATAAATCAAATCGAAATTCAGATGGGTGTTTGTGGGAAGGTCCGCAATGACTCCTGTCACTTTGTATTGAATGGTGTCACGTGTTAGGACTTCACCGATGGGTGAAGCCTCTCCATAGTATTTTTCTGCAATTGAGCGGGTGATAACAATTGCATTGGGTTCTTCCAGCAATCCTTCCGGATTTCCCTCTAGTACCTCAAAGTCGAAAATGTCAAAAAAAACTGATCCGGGATTTGTTTGGATGATGTTGGTTTCTGCGAACTTGTTGTCTCTGTAGCTATAGAATGCCTTTGGAGCTCTATTCACTAACACCCTGTTTTTTACCTCAGGATATGCGCCCCCAATAAGTTCTCTGGAATGCTCCACCCCAAGATTAGAAAACCAGGCATCTCCATTGGTCTTCGCTTCCATACGAAATAGGTTGGAAGCACTTTGATGAAACTGATCGTAGTGGTACTCATGATCCGCATAAACAATGATGAGTAGCGCTGCGATAACTCCGAGAGATAGGCCTAATATGTTGAGGCTGTTGAGACCGATTGATTTTAAGAAATTCCGGATGCTTAGATTGAAAAAAATGCTCATAGTCAAAATTGTTTGTTCAACAATACGACATGCTTGAGACCCAGAAGAATAACGTTTAGTTAAATAGCGATAACGAAAAGTTAAATTGGTTAAAAAAGAGTTAAAACATAGGAATGGTTTGATTTAAAGACAAACAATCCGTTATTTAAATGTTCCTTATTAAAGTGCATTCGGATGCAATTATCTAAACGAGCGATATTCATTGTGATCGGCTTGGCTTCATTAGCCTTGCTAGGGCTTTCTGCTTTGCAAATTCAGAACCTGCGATCTTCCCTCACCACGAATAAGCAGATCTTCCTGCAGAAAGTGGATCTCGCATCGAGCAAGATTTCAAAAGAGTTTCTTACCAACCCTCTTCATGCCGAAAGACTCAGAGAAGCGGAGCATCGCATGTTGCAAAGCGACAAACTTAATGATCCCATTATGGATCAGCACATGAAAAACATCCTGGAGCCTATTTTCACAGCGCATGGTATTGACCTCAAGTATGAGTATGCGGTTTATGTGCATAAGGAGCACACGGATGGATTCAACTTTGTCATGGGAGACGATGGAGCAAGTCTTGACTTTGAGTTGGTCAGTTGTGAAAATCCAAGAGAAAGAGGTCACGGTTGGGCGAATCTAACTTGCTCATCAGGTGGCAATCTGCATCTGGCATTATTCTTCCCTGATCAGGATGCCTATGTTTTTGCTCAATCAAGTGGAGCACTTATGATGTCCGTGGTGTTTATTTTGCTCCTTATTGGATGTTTCTCCTATACGTTGATCGTCATCAGAAAGCAGAAACGATTGTCGCTGATCAAAAATGACTTCATCAACAACCTAACCCATGAATTCAAGACGCCCATTGCTTCAATTGCACTAGCTACAAGCATGCTGAAAAGTGATAAGCCGGAAATAGAAAAAAGAAAAAAAGCCAACTACCTTAATTTAATTGAGCTTGAAGCGAAAAGACTTGAAGGTCAGGTAGATAAAGTGCTTCAGATAGCGATGATTGACTCTGGTAACTTTACACTTGAAAAGAAAAACCTCAATGTCCATGATGTGATTAGACGCGTGGTTGATAGCATGGAACTCATGGTAGGTAAGCGCAACGGTGCAATTTCGCTCCAACTAAATGCGACGCAATCAGAAGTGATGGCTGACGGCACTCATCTTGTCAATATCATTTATAATTTGATAGATAATGCACTTAAGTACACCATAGATGTTCCGGAAATTGTCATCACAACTTCTGATCATCCACAAGGAATTGAGATAGCAATTCAGGATAATGGTATCGGGATTGGAGAAGAAATTCAACGTTACATCTTTGATAAATTTTATCGCGCAGAATCAGGCAATATTCAAAATGCAAAAGGATTTGGCTTAGGATTAAGCTATGTAAAAAAGATCATTGAAGAGCACAAAGGAAGAATAGACCTGAGTAGTAAGCTTAATCAGGGAAGTGAGTTTCGTTTATATTTTCCATTTAGCTGATATGGGAAGGATACTGCTGGTAGAAGATGATGAGAGTTTTGGATATATCCTTCAGGAGTATCTTGAGCTTCACGATTTTACGGTCACTTTGTCAAAGGACGGAGAGGAGGGGTTGCGAACCTTTCAGGAGCATACATTTGATCTGTGCCTCTTAGACGTGATGATGCCCCTCAAGGATGGATTTACTTTGGCCAAAGAAATAAGAGACCTGGATCCGGGCATGCCATTCATGTTTCTCACAGCGAAAGCATTGAAAGTGGACAAACTCAAAGGATTCAGGCTTGGGTGTGACGACTATATTGTAAAGCCCATAGATCAGGAATTACTCATCGCTCGTATCAAAGCATTGATCAAACGAACAAATCAGGATACGGTAGCCAACAACCGTTCGTACCACATTGGAAAATATCATTTCGATTTCAATAATCAGCTATTAAGTATAGGTGATCAAGCGCAACGTCTAACAGAGAAGGAAGCTAAAATCTTGCAGCTGCTTTGTGAGAATAAGCATGAAGTCTTAGATCGAAGTAAAGCGCTAAAACATGTATGGGGTAAAAGCGATTTTTTTAATCGTAAAAGCATGGATGTATTCATTCATAAACTTCGCCAATATCTCAAAGCAGACCCAGCCGTTCAGATTGTGAATGTACATGGCAAAGGATTTGTTCTGCAAGATCAAGAAGTGCATTGAATCACGGCCTAACCTGCTATCTTTGAATTGGTCATGCGTTCCTTCAGGGGTGTTTGTGTATTCAACCTGATTGAGCAATATCAAAAAGAAATCAAGGCAATTGTTATATGAAAAAACTCGGATTGATCGGAGGAACTTCTTGGCATTCATCCATTGAATATTACCGAGCAATCAATGAAAATGTGAATGAACATTTTGGAGATAATACGAATCCTCCTCTGATGCTTTACAACCTCAATCAATCGCAAATTCATCGATATCAAAATGAGGATCGATGGGATGAAATTGCAAAACTCCTGACCCAAGCGGCTCTGAATCTCGAAAAGACTGGTGTAGAGGCTGTGATGTTTTGCGCAAATACTCCACATAAAGTTTACGACGCAGTGAGTAATGCAATACATGTTCCGATTCTTCACATTGCGGATGCCACAAGCAAGGCAATTGCAGCCAAAGAAATAAATAAGGTGTGTTTCATAGGCACGAAATTTACTATGCGGGAATCCTACATAGCAGATCGTATTTCTCGAAAAAGCATTGAGGTTTTAGTGCCGAAGGATGACGACAAAATTGAGGAGCTTCACCGCATTATTCAGAAAGAATTGACCTATGGAGTGATTAATGCTTCCTCCAAAGCATACGTAGTTGATGTGGTAAATTCCATGATACAAGAAGGTGCAGAAGGTATTGTATTGGGCTGTACCGAGTTCCCATTGATGCTAAATGGAAAAGATTTTTCAGTACCAATTTTCAATACAACAACCATCCATGCTGAGGAGGCCACCGCTTTTGTATTGAATAAGGATGATAAGTGAAAGAAAATTGAAATTGTTATCTAACAATTCGTTTGCGTTTGCGGTTAAATATTTAATGCAACGTTATGCTAAATTAAATTTGCATAATACCAAAAAATAGGGGTAAATCCGATAGTGTTTTAACCAGATTTACCTTTCTTTTGACAGAGTTAACCAGCTACACATGATACAACTTAAGAATTCCTCTCAGCAAAGTGAATTAAGGAAATCAATTAACCGACTTGTCTCAAATCTTGATCACTCAACACATAAGCGTGGTGATAAGCTGGCAGATACTGATGAGTCAGCTGCAAGCTACATCTCCAGACTTAATGACGAATCGCTGAACAGAGCCTTTCTTGATTACTGCAGCGCAGCGAAAAATTATGCTAAGTTCAAGCTCGATAGTTAATTCCCATCTTTAGCCTTTAGTGGAACCTGTGGAATAGGTGTTCCATGTGACCCATCTTTGCAACACATTGGAAGATTGTCGTAGGCAATGAGGTTTCTTGCTAATGTATCTGCATGATAACCAACCTTTGTGATTCGTTTTCTCAAGGTCTCCGGATCCGTTTTCTTAGGATTATAAGTGATGCTCATTACTTTATCATCGAGGTTAAGCGTGGCCTCTTTTACTCCTTTTTCAAAAGCCAAATCCTTTTCCAATGTGTATTGACACATCTCACATATCGCTGAGGTTTTAATCTCAATTTTAAATCCTCCATCCACTTCTATGGGCTCATTTTGAGCGATTGATAAAAGCATTGTCATGCTTGCTATCATTGAAAGTACTATTCTCATATCTTTAATTTTAATGGTCAATTTCTGTATATCAATTACGTTTGATTTTATATCGAAAGCCTGCATACACCATGCGACCAGCTACTGGCGCCCACACGATAGAGGCATCAAAATTATTACTAAATGGGTTCTCCGAATCAATGATCGGGTTGCCTTGCGTAAATCCGAGCAGGTTTTCTGAACCCAAGTATAAGTTACCCCACCTGAACGTACGGCTAATCTGAGCATTCAGCAAGAAGAAATCGGGGGTGGTTTCTCCACGCTGAAATTCTACCGGCTTGTCAGAGGTATCGGGAAGCCTTTTTGAGCCAAACCATTGCAGTGTGGCATCTGCTTCCCACTTATCAAATCGAGTAGCGTAGGAGGCATTTAGAAAAAAGCGATCTCTGGAATTGAAGGGAACTTCTCTCACCTCTCCATTGATTGTAGCACGTACGTCATAAAATTTATAAGCCGCTTTCGCACTAAACCTGTCGGAAAATTGATAATTGCCCTCTAGTTGGAAACTGTGCGCATAGGAGTCTCCCCGAAGGTTGTATACCCGAAGTTCGCTCGAACTTTGATCCATATCATAGATCAATTGGTTTTCGAAGGTGGTGTAGAAGTAATCTACGATAAGGTTTAATTGCCTTTCTCCAACAGGAATGGCGGTTGTCAAGCTACCGCCCATATTCCATGAAATTTCCGGTGCCGGCGCTTCTTCAATGATTAATCGCCTGGAAGAAACCAAAACGTTACTATTTTCTACTATGGCATTTGGTGTACGATAGCCTCTTCCGATCGCTGCTCGAAGTGTTGTATTTTCTGAAAACTTGTAGCGGGAATGAAGCCGGGGAGTAAAGTATGTGCCATATAGGTTATGGAAATCGGTTCGCGCTCCTGCTAATAACGAGAACCGGTCTCCTGGTGAATAAGTGTATTCATAATATAAACCTGGAATCACCTCTTGTCTACTATATGTGGAATCTGCATACACTTCATCAAAGTCATTGAAAAGGATACTTACGCCTGTCTTATACGAATGAAAAGAGTTAGCAATGATGTTCTGGAAGATGACATTTCCGTAGAGCGTCTGCTCAGTTCCTTTGTAATTATCTCTTCCAAACCCTCCGTTGATATCCAGGTATGATGCTGAATATATAAAACCCCAGCCTTTGTATGGTTTGTTGTGAAACAGCAGACCCGTCTTGCCAAAAACCTCTGCTCTGGTCGTTTCATTTTTGAAGCCGTATTGCGTGGAAGAACTGAAGTCATCTCCAAAATCAAAGCCAAGCTGCCCTCCGGCTTTTTCATCACGCATAAGCGTAAATCCAATCTGAGATACCAAGTTTTCTCCGCGAAACTTATACCTGTTCATCACATTGATTTGACGAGACTTTGGAAGATCCAAAAATCCGTCATCATTCTGATCTATCTCACTATTAAGGTAGTTGGTATGGAATAGGAGGGCAGTGCTCCATTTGTCGTTGATGTCTCTAGCATGGTTTGCATTCACCTCAAACCTGCCAAATGAGTTTACATAGCCATTGAGGTAAAGTTTTTCGCTGTTTTCTGGCTTTTTGAGTTCGACGTTGATTTGTCCGGTCATGGACTCGAATCCGTTGACAACCGTTCCTGCACCCTTGCCCACATCAATGGATTGCACCCAGGTACCTGGTACGTAAGAGAGGCCGTACCTACCAGAAAGCCCGCGTACGTTGGGGATGTTTTCTCGATTGATCTGCACATAGCGACCATCAAGGCCGAGCATGCGAATGGTTTTTGCACCACTTACGGCATCTGTGAATGACACATCTACGGATGCATTGGTCTCAAAGCTTTCGGAGAGGTTGCAGCAGGCAGCCTTCGTAAGTTCTGCTTCAGTAATGACCTCAATGTGTTTTGATTCGAGATCATCCATGAATGTACTGCTAGCTTGTACTACCACTTCCTCCAATTCCTCGGCATTCTCCTTAAGCTGGATATGCGTGGCTTTGGACAAATCAGCTTTCACCGTGTCTGAAACAAAGCCTGAATAGGATATGACAAGAAAGGCATCCCGTGAAGAGAGCTTTAACTCAAACATGCCTTCTGCATCTGTGATTATGCCATTTTGAGTTCCTAATTCCTGTATGGTTGCTCCGATAAGCGCTTCGTGATTTATAGTCTCTACTTTCCCGCGGACGGTTTGTCCGTAGGTTGTTGAAATGGATAGTGCTATGCAAAGCACTAAGCCTAGTTTTTTATACATGATTAAAAATTTGATTGTGAAAAATGAATTATCCGTGACCGAAAAAGCGGTCTCAAGGTGTAATCACAATCGGTATTATATCAGGAAGGACTGGATAAGTACAGGAATATCCTTGTCAGGAAGGGGTGGAGAGTAGTGTCGAAACTGCTTTTCTAATTGCTGAGAAAAGTCAATATCCTCACGTAGAACAAAATGGACAATTGCCAGTTGATACAAGTCGGGAGAGGCATCAAAATCAAAAGCAACAGTAGTGAACTCTTCTACTTTGAGTTCTTCGCTGATGTCTTTACAACAAGGCATTTGTTCGTCTTCTCCTTCAAAGCAATGCTCAGCGTGAACATTCACCGCGATAGACTTCAGCCTACCCATACAGTAGTGCTTGTTGAGGGTAATGCCTGTGGTAGCTACCAGCAAGGTGATTGCTAAAAAAGTATTCGCTATGTTTTTAAAGACGCCCACTGTTGCAAAGATACGGATATTAACTGTTTTAGTTTAATGACAGGCTTGATTGAATTTCTTGAGCTTGTAATAATTGTAGGGTAGAGGAGTAATAAATCCAACAATTAAAGCTGGAATCAATGCAAGCCAATAAGCCGGATCATCAAAGGCAGCTTTGCCGCCAGTAATCATGAAATCTGTGCTTGTCATAGCTATTTCCATAGCTACCATGGAAATAAATGACATACCGAAGGCTGTTTTCAATGCAAATGACCAGGAGAAATGCTCTCTGCTCTTGAGGATTATTGTTTCAAGTATGATGGAAGTACAGAGTCCTGCTACAATGGCAAGAATCATTTGCCACATGATTGGGGTGGATGGATAATAGGCTTGTAGAAAAAACACCATACCAAAGTCCCCAATGGAACAGCCAATCAAACAGTTCAATGTATTGAAAGAAGCACGATTCCATTTAGTCTTATCTGACCAAAACCCATCCGATGTTTTTACATGATAGCCATTCTGTCCCAAGAGTGCATCCAATTCTCTTTTAGAAATGGTCCCCTCAACTATTAGCTTCACTTCCCCATTGATATCGGCTTTCCAATGTGAGATTTTTTCGCTTGCGTCTAAAGCAGGGCCTACCTTATCTACACACCCCTGACAATGCAAGCTGGTTGCTACTTCAAGTTTTTGCATTTGCTCCATAATTACTATACAAATTTCGTAAGGAAATGGTGCAAATGCTTATTAATTACTTCTATTCATATCTTAATGCACTGACAGGATTCATTTTGGCTGTTTTGTAGGTTTGGATACTCACCGTGATGAAAGCAATTAGTGCTGTAACGAAGATCGCAATCACGAAGATTGCCGGATTTATCGTGGTATGAAAAGCAAAGTCATTTAACCATTGATTACCATAATACCAGATCAGTGGAATCACAAATAGATTACCGAGCAAAACCAAAATCATAAACTCTTTGGAAAGTATGAAGATGATTTGTCCAATACTTGCACCCATCGTCTTTCTTATTCCTACTTCTTTGGTTCTACTAAGCGCGACAAAGGAGATTAAGCCAAAAAGCCCAATAGATGAAACAATGAGAATTATGATTGCGAAAATGGTGAGTACCCTGGCTAGCTGATTTTCTTCTCTGTATTGTCGATCAAAATCTTCATCAAGAAAGAAATACTCCAATTCATAGTCGCCGTAGACATCATCCCATGCATTCTCTATCCCCTTGGTTAGCTCGTAGGTTTGCTTGGTGTCGTATCGAATGGCGAAGTATCTACCATAACTGTAGCTTCTGTAGTCCATGGCTTGTGGCCAAATAATATCTTGCAGTCCAAGTCCATGATAATCTTTCACAACTCCGATGACCGTGCCGGCCGGCCGTTGAGAGGGGGAGACAATTTCTCTACCAATGGCATCCTCCGGACTTTGCCAGCCCATTTCTTCAACGCATGTTTCATTGATGATCAGACCGGCCTCTAGTTCAGATGGTCGCTCAAGGTCAAAGTTTCTACCAGCAATTAACTGAAGCTCCAATACATCTACAAAGTTCTCATCTATGGCCATATACTCGGTATCCACCTGTTCTCCGCCTTCTTTTTCGGGGTAAGCCCACTGGCCCAGCCATCCAGGTCTTCCTGGCAGCGCATTCGTGTGAGATACATTATATACACCAGAGATTGATTGAAGCTGACTTTTTAAAACATCTCTTCTGGATCCTCTCGGCGCGTCGGAAGCGTTGATGATCAAAACCTGTTCCTTTTCAAATCCCAGATCTTTTGTTCGCATGTAATTGATCTGGTTGATTACCAAAAGTGTGGCTATGACCAGCCCAGAAGAAATGAAAAATTGAAAGGTTATTAAGATTTTTCTAAGACTTAATCCCTGATAACTCTTGTTTAGTTTGCCACTAAGTGCATTTAAAGGATTTAAACTGGATATGATCCATGCAGGGTAAAAACCGGAACCAATCGTTACCGCCATAAGCAACAAAAGCACCGCGGTTACGAATTCCATGGCACCAAATGACGCGATATCATATTTTTTACCCATCAAATCATTGAAAAAGGGGAGTGCCACACTCATCAACACCAAGCCTACTACAAAAGAGATGAGTGTAAGCAAGAATGATTCTGTCATGAATTGACTTATTATGGCTTTTCTTGAAGAGCCGGCTACTTTCTTCATGCCTACTTCCTTGGCACGATAAGCAGAACGAGCCGTGCTTAAGTTCACGTAATTGATGCATGCGAGAAGGAGTAAAAAAGCCGCAATCCAGGTGACTGTTTTTACTCTTTTACCGGAGCCTTTCGGCCCAAACCCATTGTAATAGGTCTCGTTTAGATAGACCTCTTTTAGCGGTATCAGTTCTACTGAAAACGATACACCCATTTCTTCCATCCACTCCCCATTGTTTTCGTTGTACAAGTCTTTAACCTTTGACTGGAGCACATCTGGATCAGTTCCTTCTTTCAAAAGAAGGTAGTTTCGAACGTTGAAATTTCCCCAGCCCTCCGTATAGCTCCACCACTGCAGCTTTTCTATGGTTGGAAACGAGACAAGAATGTCAAATTGAATGTGCGAGTTTTCTGGAAAATTTTCAATTACTCCCGTAATTTCAAAATCAATTGAGTCAGCCAGAGTAAGTGTTTTCCCAAGTGCGTCGCCCTCGAAATAGACATCTTGAAGAGATTCTGTGATAACCACCGTGAAAGGCGCTGTAAGTGCCTCTTTTTCATTGCTTGATACCAAGTCAAACGAGAAAAGATCAAAAAATTCCTGACTCGCATAATAAATAGATTGATCAACTCGCTTGTCTTTATGGTTCAATTTGATGTTCGAAGGAAAATTCTTTGCATATAAGACCGATTCGACTTCAGGAAACTCTGTTCGTAACTTGTATCCAACTGGCCAGGCGTTGGTTTCCATTCCTCCTTCAGAGCCAGTTACAACTTTGTAAATTCGATCACCCTTTTTATGAAAGTTATCGAAAGAGAGTTCGTCGATAACGTAAAGAAGAATAAGCGCACCTACTGCTAGTCCCAGTGATAGCCCGATAAGGTTTATAGCAGAGTGGGTTTTGAATTTTAATAAGTTTCGGAATGCAAGTCTGATTGTTCTCATGATTGATATGATTAGCCCTATTTTATAAATCCATTTTAAATTTTTGAGTAAGCTCAGCCTGAAGAGCTTCAACACACCAAGTGTGTACCGTTTGCGGGCCCCCTTTTTTGAAAGAGTTTCCAGATCGTCGTAAAAAACTTCCTCCAGATCCCCCTCGATCTCTTCCAGGTATTCACCATGAATGAAGATGCGAAGGAGTCGGCGAGCCCATTTTGGTGGCGCTATCTCCTTCATTATTAGATGGTTTTAAGTCCCTGGGTAGCTATTTCTGACCAAAAGCCTTCGCGAATTGCTTTTATTTCATTGAGTATTTTTTCCGCATACGGTGTGGCGTTGTAAATCCTTTTGCGTTTCCCGCCTCGTTTTTGAGTGGCCTCTCCAAACTCTGATGTAAGAAAACCCTTCTCCTCCATTCGCTTGAGAGCGGACTGGATAGAGCCTACACTGAGTCGCTCCTCCATTCGCTTTTCTAACTCCTTCTTTATTTCTACTCCGTACGCATCTTCGCGTAAGACGATTACCGATAACAGCACCAATTCCTCGAATTCTCCAAGCTTAGTTTTTTTCATTGCGATTGATAGGTTAGTAACTATTCAGCCACCTATTACTACTACAAAAATTGAGCGTGACAAGCGGTATACATTTATATTATTCGTAATTGCAGTAAAAATAGTTACAAATATTATTCGTAATTGCAGTTTTTATGAAAAATATTCATTAAACCAGCCTTATAGTGCTTTAAGGTAGGTTTATTAAATAACTTGTACAAAACAACAACTAATTTGATAACTTGTGCGTTTGTACAACAAATGGAAAGATTTTTAAGACACGAATCCTTGATTCAACTGCTAAAGGCAATGACATCAGGCAGTAAGTCTTTCTACTTTTAATAGAAGAAAAAATGAAGGGAGAACACCTAGGAGAATTAGAAGAATTGGTCCTACTGACAGTTGGATCGCTTATGCACGAAGCGTACGCGGTTTTGATTCTAGAAGAGATAAAAAGCAATACAAGACGAACCATGGATGTAACAGCCATCCATTCGGTACTTCGGCGTTTGGAAAAGAAGGGTTTTGTGAGTTCAGAAATGGGGGGAGCGTCTAAGGAACGAGGAGGCAGGAGGAAGCGTTTTTTCACGCTGACTAAAGCTGGACGCAGTGTGTTGGATCAATCAATGGAATTGCGCTACTCGCTTTACCAAAAATTACCTAAACTGACTTTCACCGGACTAGGATGAGCCAGCCTCCAAAATTTGCAGATCAATTATTGGAATGGTTTTGTGATCCTTACCTAATTGAGGATCTACAGGGAGACCTCCATGAGATATATGAAGGCAAAAGTAAAAATGGAAAGCAAAAGGCGAAGGTGCTTTATTGGTGGTTGGTTATCCGATCTTTTCGCTGGTCTGCGCTAAAAAAACCTCAAACATTCAAAAACTCAGGACTTATGATTACAAAGAATAACATTAAAATAGCATGGCGGGTATTGCTCCGCGATAAATTTAACAGCGTCATTAAT
Organism: Ekhidna sp.; assembly: GCF_039940915.1. Lineage (GTDB taxonomy): Bacteria > Bacteroidota > Bacteroidia > Cytophagales > Cyclobacteriaceae > Ekhidna. The sequence goes on along the minus strand of NZ_JBDVFO010000002.1, from coordinate 757,554 downwards.
CTACTAGGGTTAACAGTAGGAATTACATGTTTCCTTTTATTGGGCTTGTATGTGAAGCAGGAGATTAGCTACGATCAATTTCATACAAAAAAAGATAGAATCTATCGCCTCATCTTAAACGAGGATTATGGAGATGGACGTACCTTTTACAATTCCACCACGCCGCTGAGATTTGAGTCGATGCTGGAGGAAAATTTTCCAGAGGTAGAACAAGGCGTGCAGTACATACGAAGAACCCATCTCATCGGTAGAGGAGAAAAACGCATCAACGAACCTGTTGCTCTAATCAGTGATGACTTCTTCACCATGTTTGACTTTGAAATGGTAGTTGGTAAGCGGGAAGCTCCTTTTTCTTCTAAAAGTGGCGTATTGCTGTCTAGAAGATATGCTGAGAAATATTTTGGAGAAAATGACCCCATGGGAAGGCCCTTTTCTATACAGATTAATGATGAAATTCAGGATTTTGTTGTGGAAGGTGTTTTCAAGGATATTTCTAAAGAATCCAGTATTCAGTTTGACATAGCGCTATCCGTAAAAATGGGTCGCGATCTGTACAGTGAACGTTCGTATACAGCCTGGTTTAATATCATTCCGGAAACGTATGTTCTGCTACGTGAAGGTGTGAAGCCGGCCAGTCTCAACGAAAAGATGCAAGACGTGGTGATGAGCCAGCTTGGAGAGTTGGACATGGGAGGGGAGCCAATACTTAGAGGTCAATATGGAATTGAGTTTCAATTATTGACTGACATACACCTCAATCCTGATGTTCCACTAGGTTTTGCTCCGGTAGGAAATCCTCAATATGTGACCATCTTAGGAGTGATAGGGTTGTTGGTAATCATCATTGCATGTATCAATTATGCCACCTTATCCATCGGTCAATCATTGAAGCGATCCAAGGAAGTAGGAATAAGAAAAGTTCTTGGAGCATTTGGTAGCTCATTAACAGTACAATATTTAATGGAAGGTATTTTACTCACGCTGATCGCAATGATCATAGCAGTCACGCTTGCCTTTCTTTTAGTTCCGACATTTAACATGCTTACAGGGACCGATTTGGTACTGGAATTTGAGTGGTGGCATATCATGATCTATCTAGCCATGTCCATCATTATTGGTCTTGCTTCGAGTATTTATCCCGCTTTAGTTCAATCCAGGTTTAAGGCTATATCGGTACTTCACAGTGGTGGTCAATCAATGGATAAAGTAAAGGCAAGAAAGGGGATGATCGTTTTTCAGTTCATAATTACTGTTTTCTTGATTAGTACATCCTTACTCATAAGACAACAAGTTACCTACCTGCAAAACAAAGACATAGGGGTTAAATACGACGCAGTTATTTCTGCGAGGCTACATGCAAGTCCAGAGGCACAGAGAATCGCCGCGCTTACAAGCACTGCCATGCAAAATGGCGAAATACTTAAAGCAAGGTTAGAAAAGTACCCTGAGATTACTCAAATAGGAATGGGAAGTCATGTTTTTGGAAGTAATGGATGGGCGCATTATGGATTTAATGACAAGGATGGAAATTTCAAACGTTTTCGATTGCTGGTAGCTGATGCCGAATACCTTGAGTTGTTTAATATAAAGGTCAAAGAAGGAAGACTTTTTGAGAAAGACAATACATTAGATGAACGCCAGGGAGTACTGCTAAATCCCGCTGCTGTGGCTTTGCTAGAACTGGAAAATCCGGTGGGAGCTCAGCTGCCCAATGACGAATTTGGTGATCATCAAATTTTCGGAGTAACGGAGGAATTCCACTTTTCTTCTTTGCACAATTCCATTGAACCTCTGGTCATTGTTCAAAACCCTGTTCCAATTTTGATGGGTATTTCAGACCTAGATATTAATGATTCTTTTATTCCAAAACTGGTATTTAGATTCACTGGAAATAACTTGCTGGATGCTACGGACATACTTCAAAGAGAGTGGGAGGCGTCATTTCCCAATGAAAGCTGGAATTATGAATTTGTGGATGAGCGAATCAAGTCGCAATATGAGAGTGAGGCTAGAATGAACAAATTGATAACGGTAGCCACCGTATTATCTATTCTCATAGCTTCTCTCGGCTTGTTAGGACTTTCACTTTTGGTGGTGAATAGCAAAGTCAAAGAGATTGGTATAAGAAAAGTAATGGGAGCATCTCCGATTTCCATTTTTAAATTGCTGGCAAAAGGGTTTTCCGTTCAGATTCTAATCGCTATTGTTTTATCAATCCCGATTACTGTTTTACTGATGAATAAGTGGTTAGACAACTTTGCCTATCGTACTAGCATTGGGATTGGACTCTTTATAGTAAGCGCTTTGCTTTCTATTTTGGTTGCAGGTATTGTCATTGTTTATCAGACGATGAGAGCTTCCAAAGTGAATCCAGTGGAATCGCTGAGAGCCGAATGATGAAGATTAGGAATAAAAAAAGGCTACTCTAAATGAGTAGCCATTTCTAAAAGCGGAATGTTTGACGGTAGTAAAATCTTGAAATTAGCCTATGAGGAAATTTACTACTAGTAAGGATAAGGCTAATCCCGTCGTGCATATCACAAAACTTAAGTTGATGAAATTCTTTTGTTCTTTAGTGAATGTAAGTGCAGCCATGATTGGTAGTGTTTGATTTCGATTATGAAGTAACTCATTAAGGAAAACACTTCCAATTTTGTTCGTTGAACCTGATAGAAGCGTAGACTATGGGACGAAAATCACAGATTAGGATTTTCTAATTTTGGATCAATTCAGCTACTTCTTCGCCAACTAGACTTCCAATGGCGACCCCCATGCCGCCTAGACGGACTCCAATGGCGATGCGATCAGATACTTTTTCAACAATAGGCGCCTTGGTTTGACCAAAAGCCATGATGCCGGACCACTCCATTTCTATTTCAAACTTCTGAGCTGGAAGTATGACGGTTTTTAAATCCGAAATCAGCTTTTCTTTAATGTGGTCATTTACACCAAACGCTGTAGTGCATTCATCTTCAAGAGCTAGATTCCTGCCGCCACCAAATAAGAGTTTTCCATAGTAGTCTCTGAAATAATAGTAACCTTCTTCATAGTGGAAAGTCCCTTCAAATTTTAAAGGTTGCTCCGGTTGAATACTCATGACGATACCCCTGCCAGGGGTTATATCCAGGTTTCTAGGTATCAACTTTTTAGTAAATGCATTGGTGCATACCGCCACTTTTTGAGCTTTGAAGGTTACGTCCTTGCAAGTCACGGAAACAACTGCTTCCTCTTCCTCAATAGCCAAAACTTCACAACCCGTATGTACATGAATCCCAAGCTCGGCACAGTATTTCCAAAGCGAGGCTATGAGTTTCCCCGTATCAAGCTGGCCTTCCAAGTGGTTTTCAATCAAATGATTGGTCTGGCCAAAGCCAAAGCTTTTGATCTTTGAATCTGATAATTTGAACACCTCTGTTTGAAAGAAGGGATGAAGTAGGCTATTGATCTGATTAATATTTTCTTCCATCCCGGAATTTTCTGACATCAACTCATATCCGCTTTTCATCTGGATGTCAATCATATGTCTTCCCAGTCGCTGACAAGTCTTCTGCAATCCATCCCATCTTTTCTCTACAAGCTTAAGCATGCCATCTTCACCAAGTGCTGCAACATCATTCATCAGCTCGGAGACGCTTCCGAAGCAAGCAAAGCCTGCATTTTTTGTACTTGCCCCGGAAGGGAGTACACCGCGTTCCACCACCGTCACTTTTAGATCTGGGGATTGCTCTTTTAAAGTAGCTGCCGCTGAAAGGCCTGTAATACCAGCTCCTATGACTAAGACATCAGGTGTAAGAAAGGACTGTTTTTCCCAAAGACTGTGCACGGTAATTTATTTTATTTTGAATTTAGTTAATCAGTATAATTGACTCGCAACACCTCTGTTTTGATTTTAGCTGAGGCTAAAAAATTAAGCCAAAAAAGCTGCTGCGCAGAAAGGTGATCGTTGGGTGACTTCACTTCGTAAAACTGGTAATCTTTATCCTTCCAGATGAATAGATCTGGAAAACCAGCGCTGTTCTCTTTCATATTTTTAGACATTTCAATCAACACGACTTTCAATCCTTTGAGGGGTAGTTTTTGAATCATCACCTCTAGTGCTGGTAGGAGTGCCTCATGCCAGGTCACAAACCGATTAGCAATGCCCATTTTTTCATCATGAACAGTTGTTACATATTCCACCAATTGCTTCCTTGATCGTAACTTTTTAAGTTGATCCTGGAGTAATTCTTGCCGTGACTCAAAGAAAACGGCATCATTCAAATCTGAGGGTTGCCGCTGGAGCGGGTGATGGAAGGAGCCATGGTTTGTGTCAAATATGATGTGCCAAAATACAAGCCCAAACAAACCCCTCCACAGAAAATTTTCTGCATGTATTCCATCCCAACCTTCATTGGCATAGTAGTCGAGAACAGCATTTTCAACCCGACCAGTTGGTGTTGGTATAGCTATAGATGCCGCACTTTTGAGCCGCTGAGTCATGCTTCTATCTATGCGCAGACCTTTTCGATTTAAGAAGTCCGTAGCAAATGTAAGTTCTGATGCATTAGCTGCTCCTTCTAGCATTTTCTGAGCGATGTGTACGGCTTCATCCTTGCGATCTAGCTTGTCCAGCAAACGCACCTTTCGCTCTCTGGCTGGAGGTCTATCTGTATAGGAATAGTAGCTAAGAGCTAGATCAGGCATTTGAATTTGCTCCATATAGTAGGCGATTTTCAGAAGGAGCTTTTCTGCGGATTTTGCAGATCTTGGGTAGGAAAGCCACGTTTTCCAGGGTATATCTTCAAGATACTCTTCAAGCGGTAGGTCTGCTTCCTGTATTTCATAAACCATGCGCTTCAATTGTGATACGTGCATGACTGATAATGCCTCTTCACGTGATTGAAACCAGGGTTTGAAATTAGCATCATCAAGCTTTTCTATTTTGATATTTCCTACATCACGTATCACAAAATCGGTCATGCGACCACCTCTATGACCAAAGAAAAGGAGCTTGATAAACTCAACCTCTTCATTTTTCAGCACCTGAGCAATTTCTTCCTGCTCGTGTAAATGTGAAAGGTCTGATTCAGTTAGTTCTGCCAGGATATCTTCCTTTTTTTGAGATGGAAGTAGAAAATCATAAAAAAATGTTAACTCCGATTTTGTAAAAAGTCTAAACTGATTGGGATCATTGCTTTCATTTATTTGAATGAAGCCGTGATGCGTCAGCTCTTCTTTTGCTTCATGCACGTTTGGAATTTCGACATACGATATCTTGTTAATTCGAAAAAAGTCACCTCTGCGATTTGAAAATCGGAGATATAGGCATTGGGCTTGTTCAGATAAATCTCGGAATGATTGATAAAATAAGTGCTCGGGTTGATCCAGCACATGATCATATTGACGTTCCACAAACTCAAGTAAGTAGTTGAAGTAATCTAAATAGTACTTTTCGGGTAATATGATTGGATCATTTTTAGACATTTATCAAATAAGCCACTTTTTTGGTTACTCTACGTGTATATGCAGTATTATAACAGTGCACCACCATCAACTAAGTATATGAGGCAACTTCTGGTTGGATTATTCATCCTGGCTACATCATTATTATATGCTCAAAGTTATATCGATTCAGGCATTCGCCATTTTGCTGCGGGTGAATATGATGAGGCATTAATCGATTTTAAGGATGCGGAGGAAATTGAGAGTATGATTACAGAATCGTCCAAAGCAAAGCTGTACTATTATCGTGGAATCATTTGGTTGAATAAGGCAGAGTCTGCTGTCGGTTTTGCTGAAGAAGATCCGCTGCAGATGAGCTTTCAGGACCTTACGCAGGTGCTAAGTATGGATCCCGATTGGGAGCCTCAAATAAAGAAGGCATATGAAAAACTTCATTCACTGATTTTAGATGAGGCTGAAGATTATACAAAGCTTGCGAGAAAAGAGGAGGCTTTGAATGGACAATTATCCCTTTTGGATACTCGAATTGGCTACCTGCAGATGGCTGAAAAATTGGAGGTTTCCACCCGTCCGATTTTACTGCTTGGTCAAACCAATAAGTACGCTGGTGATTTATTATTCGACAATGCAGGCAATGACTTAACGGAGTTGAAAAAATCCAGAAAATATTATGAGAAAGCGCTTCAGTACTATGAGATTGCTAGATACGATGACCCTTTTTCAAAAGAAATTATTGAGGAGTTATTGTTGATTTCGAGACGATTGACAGATGCAGAACGTATCGAGGAATACGAAAAACTACTTGAGCTTGCAGGCGGATAGTTTAATGCGGGTGTCTAGCCTTGAATTAATTGATCGTTTACAAAATTCGCAACTTCGCATAGGCCAATAGCAAGGTCTTTTCACCAGCTTTTTCAAAGTCTACTTTCGCTTTCTTGTTTGCGCCCTGCTCATCAATGTTGGTTACCACCCCAAAGCCAAACTTTGGATGCTCTACTTTCATTCCTTCAGCAAGGTTTGTAGTGTCACTTGGTTCGAAATCGGGACTCGGTTTATGGTTTATTTTTGCTGCAAATCGTTTCGTATTCTCCTTTTTGACATTGTTAACAAAGTTTTTAGTCACATAATTAATGCCAGGAGAGACAGGGTCACTGGAAGAAAACTTTCGATTTACCTTGATGAATTGAGGATCTACTTCTTCCAGAAACCTACTGGGTTCACAGTTTTTTAGCCGACCAAATCGATACCTATTAAGGGCGTAACTCAGATAGAGTTTCTTCTCTGCCCTAGTAATCGCAACATAAAACAGCCTTCTTTCTTCTTCCAAATCTGCACGGCTGCTTAGCATCATTTGAGAAGGGAACAATTCTTCCTCTAAGCCTACAATGAATACATAAGGAAACTCAAGCCCCTTGGCCATATGAATCGTCATCAGGGTAACTGCCTCATCGGTTTTCTGATTCCGATCCTCATCAGTCAAAAGGGCCACATCTTGAAGAAAAGCACCAAGACTTTTGTCCTCTCGATCCGCGTCATCGGTAAACTCTTTGATCGCATTGAGAAGTTCTTGGGTATTCTCATACCGGTTCATTCCTTCAATGGTCTTATCCTCATACAGTTCCTTAAGCAAACCTGACGTTTTTGCTATTTGGGAAGCCGTATCATAGGCATCTTTCTTCTCATTCGTCAAACGAAAAGACTTAATTAGTGTCGTAAAATTCTCTACTTGAATGCCGCCTTTACCCCCCACATAGGAGCTGGCTTTTTCCATGATTTCCCAGAGGGTTTTTCCTTCTTCATTGGCGGCAACCACCATCTTGTCAATTGTGCCAGGTCCAATACCACGTTTAGGTAAATTGATGATTCTGCGCATGGCTGTTTCATCATTTGGGTTGACCGTATATCGGAAATAGGAGAGGAGATCCTTGATTTCTTTTCGTTGGTAGAAGGAAAGTCCGCCAACTATACGATACTTGATATTATTTCTTCTAAGGGCTTCTTCTATGGCACGAGACTGACTATTGGTTCTGTATAGGATGGCAAATTCATTTTCTGATGCATGATTGTGCATTTTCGTTTCAAATATGGCTGAAGCTACCAGCTTGCCCTCTTCATTGTCTGAAGTAGATTTGATCAAATCAATAAGTTCACCATCCTGATTAGCTGTCCAGACACTCTTTTTTAGTTGAGCAGTATTTTTATTGATGACAGAATTGGCCGCATTGACTATTGTCTTAGTTGAGCGATAATTTTGCTCTAGTCGGATGGTCTTCAGGTCTGGATAGTCACGCTCGAAATTGAGAATGTTTTGTATGTCAGCCCCCCTGAAAGCATAAATACTTTGTGCATCATCTCCCACCACGCAGATGTTTTGCCGCACCGCTGCGAGTCTTTTGGCTATCAGGTACTGCGAAATATTGGTGTCCTGAAACTCATCGATCATCACATAGTGAAATCGTTGCTGATACTTATTTAAGACATCATCGTGGTTTTGAAAAAGAATATTTGTGTTGAATAGAATGTCGTCAAAATCCATGGCATCCGCTGCGAAACAGCGCTCAGAGTAAGCACGATAGATACGTCCCATTTCTGGCCGCATATTTTGCGCGTCATCTTCTAGATATACAGGATTGTTTTGATACTCATGCCAGGAGACTAGTCTGTTTTTTGCGCTGGAAATTCGATTGTATACAATATTCGGTTTGTATACTTTGTCGTCCAGGTTGAATTCCTTCACGATAAGTTTAATGAGCGACTTAGAATCGTCAGTATCATAAATGGTGAAATTGCTCGGGTAGCCAATTCTTCCTGCCTCGGCTCGTAATATTCTAGCAAAAACTGAATGGAAAGTGCCCATCCACAAATTTTTGGATTCACCTCCGACCATTTCTTCGATCCGTTTTTGCATTTCACGGGCGGCCTTGTTGGTAAAGGTCAGAGACATGATGTTGAACGGATCTACATTATGAGCTTTTATCAGGTGTGCAATTCTATAGGTTAATACACGTGTCTTCCCAGAGCCAGCTCCAGCAATGATCATGCATGGACCTTCAATGTTTACTACGCCTTCTTTTTGTGGGGGATTGAGTTGGTCAAGGTAATCTGCCTGCGCTTCTGCCATCTGGCAAATCTATTTGATTTGATCAACAGATTTTTAGTTGGTTAGGCTAAATCAACCAACAAAATGAAAAAACTTGTTCAAAACGATGAAAGCTAAAAACCCTAGAAATAAAATCACTTCAATGATGAGAATGAGATTGTTGGCTCTAAAGAATGACTTTTTCACAATGGTGATCGGTGGAATCTGATTTAGTGATTTTACTGGGTGCTAAAATTAATAATATTGAATCAATGTTAAGGCTGTGTTACCCTCGCATTGAAAAATTCAACTATATCAATTTATGACACATTATTTTTATATTGTTATCTGTATAAAACAACTTAACTACACTACTTATGGATTTTGCATCAATTAATTGGCTAGCTGTTTTAGTAGCGGCCGTATCTGCTTTCGTTGTAGGAGGTCTTTGGTATGGACCCATTTTCGGAAAAGCTTGGATGGCTGAAATGGGTTACTCTGAGGATGATCTCAAAGATGCTAACATGCTCAAGATTTATGGAACGGCTTTCATTCTTGAATTTATAATAGCTCTTCAACTAGCATTCTTTTTAGGGCACGGAAATAGCGACCCTTCTATAGGAGAAGGAGCTACTTATGGCCTACATATTGGCCTTTTCTTCATTGCCGCCGCGATGGGGGTAAATGCACTTTTTTCTAGGATATCGCTTAAGCTTTGGTTTATCAATGCTTTTTACTTTGTTGTCCTTCTGGTACTGATGGGAGTGATTTTAACCGCAATGTAATAGGTTAAAAAAATAGGTTCGCAAGAACCTATTTTTTTTGTCTTATAAACTTTCCCTCGTGATAGGTCTGAAGACATTCTCCTTTTTCTGAGAGTGAACACACCCGAAATAAGTATTCATCCTTGGATTTATAAATCCAACTATCCCTCAACAAAAGCCCTCCATATTCATATTCATAATGAAGACTCTTTCCTTCTGTCTTTATAACCCCTTTGCTAACTCCTCCCAGCTTATCAAATTCATAAAATTCAAGTTGTTGGGTTTGCACATTGTATATCCGTACTCCCTCATTTCTTAGCCCAAACTTCAATGTTTTGGGATCTGTAGTGTAAGATTTCACTTTTACTATTTCTCCATCCAGTCCCCATGAAATTTCCTTAACAGTTTTTCCATCATGCCCTCCCAATTGCTTACCAGACGAAATCCAAGTACTACCTACCAGGTTTTCAAATACGCCCAATGAATCTCCTTGGCCAAGAAGGGAGGTAGAGGATAAAATCAATAATAGCAGTCCAATCATTTTCATAAGCAGTTAATTTCTTGAGTTTGGATATAGTTTTCTCGGAATAGTCATTATTTCCAATTGTCGTCCATCAATGTATCTGACGTTCTCGCCATCGAAAAAAGCATCTTCCTCCAGCATTATACGAATTTCTTTCTGCCATGCATCCAGGTAAACACTTGCGTTTAATTCTATTGAGTGTGCAGTATTAGGGTAAAGTGGGTAGTCACCTTTCCCGGTTACACCTCCTTGTTGATCCCAGAGACCAATCGTAGGTCCTGCAGCATGTCCATGGAATCCAATAGGGTGGGTGTAAATAACACCTTTAATGCCTTCAGCTTTACATTGGTCTAAAGTGGCTTTTAATATTTCATTTCCACTTCTTCCTTCTTTGAAATTGGAAGTGAGAATATCCTGCACTCGATTCCCTTGCTTAAAGGCTCCTTCAAGAAAATTAGGTACTTCTTTCTCACCGGGCTTCAAAACATAAGCATGTTGCTGAGTGTCGGTGTTTAGTCTTAAATAGGTAATTCCAAAGTCTACATGCAGAAGGTCTCCCGGATAAATGACTTGCTGTTCCGGTCGTTCCGAGAAGGATCGCAAGTGATCGAAAGACTCCGGATCTTTTCTTTGAATAGAAACCGAAGGATGAAACCAGGCTGTGAATCCCAATGCTCTTATTCGATCCCGGTACCACCATACCACATCATTTGTTGTGGTGATTCCCGGTTGGATTATCTTTTCAGAAAACCCTTCAGCGATAATTTGATGTGCAATCCTAACGATGTTTTGATAAACAATCATTTCACTTTCCGTTCGAGTCTCCAGCCATCCGATGGCAATATTTTCAGCGCTCACAACCCGCTCCTGATAGTTCTTTGGAAGGACTTGCATCAATTGATCATAATGAGTAGATGAAATACCGTCAGCCAATGCAAATGTTTCTGATTTGTTAATTCCGATTTTTTTTGGGTTCTTGGATGCAATCATTTCAGCTAAAGCTTTCCATTGGTCTGGCTGCTCTTCTTTATTCCATATTGTCTTGAACAGACTTCCAGTATTGTAGCGTGACATTCCGAATGTTTCCAAATCTTTACCCTCACCCGGATCATAGGCGATCAGCATTGTGGTTCTTCTTGCCGACTGCCAAGTGGCAGGAAGTAAAGTTTTTATCACCGGATCTTCATTGTATTCCCGAGCGATAATTACCCACATATCAATTCCTGATCTACGCATAATCGAAGGAAGTGTAGTTTTCACTCGCTCTTCTAACCATTGATCTACCACCTCCGCTCTCTCTTTCATTGAAAGAATCTTCGGATTATACGGATTTTGAGAAACACATTTAAATGATAGCAGTATAATAGGTAATATGAGAACCCTCTTCATTGTTATTTATATTGTGTGAGTCTAAGATACTTGAAAACTAAAAACACCTATATAAGTTTTGCCACCATTAATTAAACCTTGCAACTGATAAATGTCAATAAAAACTTCATGCATATGTTCCTTACTTATACTATCACTTTCAAGTTGGGCAAATCCAAAAATTGATAGTTTAAAAAATGAACTTTACAATCATATAGGAGAGGACAAAAGGAAAGTAGAGCTACTAAATAATCTTGGATATGAATATTGGATTATTAATCCTGTCCAGTCGATTATATATGGGCAGCAAGCCAAAGCACTCGCTGAAATCCTTCAGGATGCTCCAGGCTTGGCTTTTTCGAATCGAGTAATTGGCGTTGCACATTGGGCAAGGGGTAGTTACGATAAGGGATTGGAATACCTTTTAGATGGCTTATCACAATATCGTGAACTCAACAACAGTCTGGGAGAGGGTAATTGCCTGATGAATATCGGACTAATCTATGCTGATCGCTCGGACAATGACTTAGCATTGGAATATTACCAACAGGCACTGGAGTTATTTGAGAAAAGCAATGCTCAAAACAGATCTGCGACTACATATGTGAAAATTGCAGCCGTGCTTATCAAGCAGGGCAAACTAGCCCAGGCAAGCGATTTCTTAAGAAAAGCAGAACTGATTCATGGAGCTGAAGATTTCTTCTACGGCATGTCTGAAGTATTGAATAGGTATGGACTCCTTAAAATTGAGACAAAAGAGTATGACAGTGCCAATATCTATCTTAAGCATGCTTTAGAGTTGAGCATACGGATTGAAGATAAAGATGGAATCACAAAAAATTATATTGACTTAGCTCGTGTAGCGCTTTTAGGTGATGATACAAAATTGGCGGAAGAGTTGCTGATTAAAGGATTGACAACAGCAAGGGAAATTCACTCCCATAAATGGCTCAAAGAAATATATAACAGTCTCTTAGGCATATCTCGAAAGAAAGGAAATCTTGAGCAGGCTATTTTTTATTATGATCAGTACGTCCTAGAGAAGGACAGTATCTTCAATGAGCAGACACTTAAAAATATTTCTCGTTTAGAGACAGAGCTTGCCACTACTGAGCAGAAGAGACAGCTTGTTGCTAAAGAGAATGAAATAATTGTCTTAGAGCAGAAATCAGCCATCCTGCATATCAGAATCCTTATTTTGGTTCTTGTTATTATTACCATCGTAGCGTCGGCCATAATTATTACAAAAAATCAGCGACAAAAAGCACGAAGAAAAGAACAGAAGGCTCTGAAAGAGGCAGAAGAAGTCAAAAAAGAACTTGAGTTTAAAAAGAAGGAATTGGTGTCATACACCATAAATTTTGTTCAAAAGAACCAGCTGTTTGAAGAGCTAATGACTACTGTGTCGGCTATAAAAAAAATCTCTTCCGATGAAATCAGAAAAGAGATAATCAACATGGATCGAACAATTAAACGACATCTACAGGTTGATAAGGATTGGGAAGATTTTAAACTAAGGTTTGGGAACCTTCATACGGGATTCTTTGACAAAATTCTAGCTCAGGAACCGACCTTGACCGGCAATGATTTAAAACTGTGTGCGCTTGTGAAAATGAGTTTCTCAATAAAAGAGATATCCGAAATGATGGGTATTTCGACCGAAAGTGTAAAAACAGCTCGCTATCGCCTAAAAAAGAAGTTGAATTTGCCAGGAGAAATGTCTGTTAATGATTTTTTAAATTCCATTACTACTTAGTGTTAGCTAAAACACAAATGCTTAGGGTCTATTCAATATCTATTTGAAAATTGCTGTATAACGCTAATTCAGCATTTAGCATAATTAAAGTTCACCTCTTGTCATCAAGCAAATACTTTTGGTAGACCTATTGTCTACCTCGAAAAATAGATTCAGGAGACTATCCCATAGATATTTGCATGTCTTCATAAAAGAATATTAGGTTTTGATTAATGAAGACATTTACTCTAAAAGCGGAGTAATTTTGGTGGTAGGGGCGTTCTTCGGAACGCCCTTTTTTATTCTATGATTATTCTTGAAACAAGCTTGTCCCCCTCTGATGAACTTACTTGCAATAAATAGATTCCTTTTTCTAGACCAGTTAAGTCAGCGCGGTAGCTTAATGAGTTTTCTTGAATGGTTTTTTCAAGAAAACTTTTTAATTCTCCTCCCGATAAGTTGTAAAGCGTAATGCTTTTAATTTGAAAAGGTTTAGTTGAAGTGACATTCATAATCCCATCTCTAATCTTTGTTGGATATGCTCTTATTTCCCTTTTCTCTTTTTGAAGTCCGGTGTTTACTTGTACAATTTGAAAATATTCGAATTCGCCATTGAAATCGACTTGCTTCAACCTATAATACTCAGTGGAAGAAAAAGCAAACCGATCCGTGTAGCTGTAGGTATGGACACTATTGGTATTACCATTTCCTTGAAGCGTTGCAATTTCATAGAAGTGCGTACCATCTTCAGATCTCTCCACAGAGAAATAGTGATTATTTATCTCTGAAGCTGTAGCCCATGATAGCTTAACACCATCGGTATTTTCGAATTGAAAATACATAAGAGTTACCGGAAGTGGTGTAGAGCCTCCACCACCCACAAAGTCTTCGATTGTTTCAAATCCATCCGTGCTTAAGTCCTCGATAAGAAAAGATGAGTCACCCGCGCCATCACCGCTCGCATCAATTTCAGACTCAGCATTGCCGGCATAGGAACCCGCATAAACATTGCCAGCACCTGAATAGTCATTATTGCCAGTAGATCCTGACATGGCGAAAGTTCCTGTAGCTACAATAACTCCATCTGAAGCCACCGATATTTTGTTGTTCATGGAGAGGTCTCCAAAGATGATGAGGACTCCATTACTGGTGACTGTGAGTTCCATTGCCTTATTTTGAAAGGACACATTCCCGAAAATCACAAGTGTATCATTGACGATAAATTCACCAGCGAAATTGCTACTGGCCACATCTATATTAACATTGCTGAGATCAGTTCCGAGGGTGATGTAATCATTGAAATTCAAAGTTTCCCCATCGAGATTTAGGGTGCCGTCAGCATCTGTGCCACTCCCCGGATAAGTGGTGCTCCAATTGCCATTATCTTGCCAGGATCCATCCTGGCTTGTGGTTTGGGAAAATGATGTGAAAACCATCAAAGCAAATAATAAGAATATTAGAGGTTTTTTCATGTGTCCTTGTGCGTTGTTCACAAAGATACGAAGTGTCCATGCCTATTGGATCCAATTTGAAACTATTTAGATACTTAGACAGGTTTGCTCGACAAAACTTTTACTTACCCAGTTGAATAGCTTTTTCTACCTTTGCAATACAATACCATAAGTAAAAGATGAATTATCTAAATAACCTTACCGAGGGGATCGGAAACACACCATTATTGAAGTTGAATAGTGTCAATGAGGGAATTAAAGGCACTATACTAGTTAAGGTAGAATACTTTAATCCTGGCAATTCAATCAAAGATAGAATTGCACTTAAAATGATTGAAGATGCAGAGAAGAATGGGGTATTGAAACCAGGTGGAACCATTATTGAAGGTACTTCTGGCAATACGGGTATGGGATTGGCTTTGGTGGCCATTGCAAAAGGATATAGGTGCATATTCACACTGGCCGATAAGCAGAGTAAAGAAAAAATGGATGTTCTTCGTGCCATGGGGGCGGAAGTAATTGTTTGCCCTACGAATGTTTCGCCGGAAGACCCAAAATCGTATTACTCGGTTGCGAAAAAATTGAATGAAGATATTCCGAATTCTTTCTACCCAAATCAATACGACAATGAGTCCAATGCAGCCTCTCACTATGAGACCACAGGCCCAGAAATATGGAAAGATACCGAGGGAAAGATTACGCATTATGCTGCTGGCATGGGAACTGGGGGGACAATAAGTGGAACATCAAAATATCTAAAAGAACAAAATCCAGATGTTTTAACAGTCGGATTGGACTCCTATGGATCTGTTTTTAAGAAGTATAAGGAAACAGGAGTGTTTGATGAGAAGGAGATTTATCCCTACCTGACAGAAGGCATTGGTGAAGATATTCTGCCTAAGAATGTTGACTTTGACATGGTTGATCACATTGTGAAGGTTACCGATAAAGATGCAGCCATCATGACCAGAAGGTTGGCAAGAGAAGAAGGTTTGTTTGTGGGATGGTCTTGTGGGTCAGCGGTTCACGGTGCTTTAGAATATGCAAAAGAGAATCTCAGCAGCAATGATGTCATGGTGATCATTCTTCCAGATCATGGCACCAGGTATTTAGGCAAAGTATACAATGACGATTGGATGAAAGATCATGGCTTTCTGGAAGAGCGAAAGTTTGCAACCGCAAAAGATATCATCCTGCGTAAGAATGGCTCTTCCAACTTAATTACGATTGATCAAAACATCACGGTAGGTGAAGCGATTCAATTAATGAATACAGAAGGGATAGACCAGGCTCCAGTTATTGATGGAGTCAACTTTGTAGGGAGTATTTCTGATAGTATGATTTTGAATAGTTTGATTGAAAAGCCGGAAATGAAAAGCAGCCCCGTTTCAGATGTCATGGACAGCGCGTTTCAGTTTGTATCACCTCATGACACCATTGATGTTATGTCCTCAATGCTAAGCAAAAAAACGAAAGCTTTGCTTGTGCGGGATGAGCAAAATGATGTTCACATAATCACGCAAAGTGACCTTTTGGTAGCCATGACGAATTGATTAAATTTGACAAGTACAATTATATAACTCTTTACTTGCAGCCCTGACGGTCACCGTTAGGGCTTTTTTGAATGAAATCGAATCAACCAATAGGTATTTTTGATAGTGGTATCGGTGGATTGACGGTTACACGAGCTGTAAAAAACCGATTGCCCAACGAGTCGATCATCTATTTTGGAGACACTGCCCATCTTCCGTATGGAGATAAATCCACCGCTGCAATCCAAGCCTATTCGGTTCGCATTGCTGAAATGTTACTCCAGCATGAGTGTAAGGTTATTTTGATTGCTTGCAACTCAGCATCCTCAGCCGCTTATGAGCTTGTAACGGAGTATGTTGGAAAAAAAGCCAGAGTTTTTGATGTAATAAATCCTACGGTTGATTTCATCCGTGAGAATCATGCAAATAGCAAAATCGGTTTGATAGGAACAAAGCAAACCGTCTCATCAAAGGTGTACGAAGATAAAATAACTGACTTGGGTCAAAACATTGAGTTTTCGTCACTCGCCACGCCTCTTTTGGTTCCAATGATTGAAGAAGGGATGTATGACGATGAAATTTGTCAAAACATCTTAAAACGATATTTGAATGATACCAGACTTGAAGACATTAAGTCGCTGATTCTTGGCTGTACACATTACCCGATCATCAAGGATGAAATTGGAAAGTTTTATGAACATGAAAGATATGAAGTTGAAATAATTGATTCAGCTGAAATAGTGGCCGCAGCACTCAAGTCCTTTTTAGCATTTCATCAATTGAGCAATAAAAATCACTCATCAGAGGATAAATTTTTTGTCTCCGATTTTACAAAATCTTTCGAAACCACTACCAAAACGTTTTTTGGAGAAGAAGTTAACCTGCAGCAAATTCCCATTTGGGATGAATTGTCTTAGATTTACGATATGAATAAAATAGTCACGCTTTTACTAGCGGTCATTTTGATTGGCTGTTCAGTGACAAAAACCACCAATAATATTCATCCTTTCTCCGGGGATAGTATGGGGTGCGGTAATTTCATTGTATATCAACTTTCCGAAGATAATTCCGAATACGTCTCCATTGTTGTAGATGTTTCTTCAATCGACCTTGAAGAGATGCAAGTGTACAACGTAAGCAAAGCAGATGTTGTGAGAGTGACACGTAAAAAGTACGCTTCAGCCGTGAATGCGTCCTTATGCAATGATGTGATGATGGATAAACCAAAAGAATTGCTAGAAGAAATTGCTTCAGAAGGTGTGGTTGAGGTATTTGTGACAAACTATCAGTTGGAAAAGGCTGAAAATAAGGAACCTTACAATGTAACCATAGTTCTCAAAAAAGTCATTTTTGAGACCATTTCAATAGATTATTTACGAATCGAAAATATAAACGTAGGATGGCTGCCAGGATAAAATTATACTCAATACTACTCGTGTTAGCACTCAGTAGTTACGCTCAAGAACTTGTTTGTGGTACTGAAGCCACTCCAAGAGATATCGAAGCGCTTAAGGACTTGGATGTAGAATCTTTTGTCAACGCACGATCTTCTTCTGCTGATCCAATAAGGATTGCAATAACGGCACACGTTGCTCGACGCTCTGATGGTACTGGAGGACTTTCGGAATTTGAATTGGCTGCAGCAATTGCGGATGCAAATCAGATTTACACGCTTACAAATATGGAGTTCTTCATTTTTGGAGATATCAATTACATCGATAGCGATAAGTATTTTGACTTTTCATCCTCGATGGAATTAGAGGTGGCCGAACAGCACTTTGTTGAGAACACAATCAATGTGTATTTTTTCAATTCTGCCTTATCAGGAGAAAACTCCGTTTGTGGATATGCACGATTTCCCCAAAGTGGGATCGACCGTATCGTAATGGTTAATAGCTGCACAACAAATGGCAGTACTTTTCCACATGAACTGGGGCATTATTTTGCGCTATACCACACCCATGGGAAAACGAACAATGGTACAACAGATGAATTGGTAACAAGAGATGGCGGTGCAAATTGTGCTACCGCAGGTGATGATCTGTGCGATACAGCAGCAGACCCGAGGTTGTCTGGTTTGGTATCTACCAGCTGTACGTATACAGGAGATGCGAAGGATGCAAATGGTGAAACTTTCCGTCCAAACCCTCGAAATTTAATGTCTTATTCAAGAAAGGAATGCAGAGATCAATTCACCCAAGGTCAAGCCGATAGGATTGTAGCTGCCCACCAACAGTACAAAACTTATTTGTATGATAAAAATTACTTAGCAGACTTTGATGTAGTGTCTAGAGAAGTCTGTCAGAATGGTACATTGGAGTTTGTAGATAAATCTGTGAATGCAGCGAGCTATGAATGGACATTTGAAGGAGGTACACCTGCTGTTTCTGGTGAGGCTAACCCAACCATCGAATACGCTACATTAGGAACCTACGATGTTACATTAGTTATCACCGATGCTGAGGGAGGAATGGACACGAAGACTTTCGAAAACCTGGTTACGGTTAGGAGTGAAGTAACTACCGACAAAACATCTATCGCAGGTTCTTTTGAGGAAGCCACCCTGACAGAGACCATCTATAACTATGATGAATCAGAAACATGGAAAAAAACGACTGCAGCTTTTTCTGACGGCACCAGTTCTGTTTACATGAATTTTGCAGATTATAACAGTGTAGGTTCAAACGATTACCTGGTGATTGATGCTTTGGACGCTTCAACAGAAAAAGTTTTTGCTTTGAATTTTGACTATGCATATGCGCCTTATAATGAACAATATTTTGATGGGCTGGAAATAGTTTATCGGGAGCCATGTGGCACATGGAAATCTGCGTGGTTAAAAGAAGGTTTTGACTTGGCAACTGTAGCCAGCCAGGAAAATTTGTTTACTCCGACAAGTGATCAGTGGAAGACTGAAACCGTGATTTTTGAAGTAGACCCATCTATAAACGTTGTTGAGGTAGCCTTTAAATCTATTAATGGTTACGGAAACAACTTATACCTAGATAATTACAGCATCGATACTTTCGATCCTTCGTTCGAAATACTTGATATTCAAATCACGAATACCTCATGCCCGAATGCAAATAATGGAGCCATTGATATTTCTGCTTCCTCCAACTCCGAGTTAGACTACAGCATTGATGGTGAGAAATTTGTTAAATCAAATGTCATTGAAAACCTTTTTACTGGCACTTATAATGTCATCGTAAGAAATGTTTTAGGAGATCAAGAGGTTCAAGAGGTAGTAGTTGCTTCTGAAAACGTATTTCCTGATACTCCGGTGATTGAGTTGATTGGAGGAGAAATTACGGTCACATCGGGAGGCAAAAGCTATCAATGGTACAAGGATGGACAATATTTGGATGGAGCTACGAGCGCAAGCTATTCATTCGAATCCGGAGGCAAGTTCATTGTATATGTCTCAAATGGAGAGTGCGGCGTATTCTCGGAACCATTCTTAGTTCTTTCAGCGGATGCTGTTGATTCTAATTTGAAGGTTTTCCCTAATCCTGCGGAAGATTACATCTCGATATCGTTACCGTCCAAACTTCAAAAGGAAGTCAATAAGATTACTGTCAATGATGTGTCAGGACGAAAGATTCTTGAATATCAATATGAAGAAAGATTGGATGTAAGTGCTTTGGAGACAGGTCTTTATATCTTACATTTTGAATTAGAAGGAGAAAAGGTAAACCGACGTTTTCTTAAACAATAAAGAGCCGTAAATTCGAGTGTGATTTCATTCGTTTTCTATCTGGCTTTTCTTCTGATATTTGTAATTTTTGCCGTCTACGCAGAAAGAAAAACTGCGGCATTCATCCAAAATAGACTGGGCCCGATGGAAGTGGGCCCTAAAGGGATTTTGCAGACCGTTGCTGATCTGCTTAAGATGCTTCAGAAGGAAGATATCCGAGCGAATGCTGTTGACCTGATTCCATTTTTAATTGCACCCCTGATAGTTTTTGCAGCTGTTTTTACTGGTTTCTCGGTGCTTCCAATCAATGCGGATCTGGGAGGGTCTGATATATCTAGCGGAGTTTTTTTCTTGCTTGCGATTGTTTCAATAGATGTTTTAGGAATACTGATGGCGGGTTGGGCTTCAAACAATAAATACAGCCTATATGGAGCCATGCGATCAGTTGCTCAAATAGTATCGTACGAGGTGCCGCTTGGATTAAGTATACTTTGTGTGGTAGTCATATCCGGGACGCTTGATCTGAATGAAATGAGCATGCAGCAAAATCACAATGGCTTGCTGTCTTGGAACATTGTCAATCACCCGGTATTGATTATTCCCTTTATCATTTTCCTTATTGCAGGTTTGGCAGAATCTAATCGGGCACCTTTTGATCTCCCGGAATCTGAGTCCGAGCTGATCGGAGGGTATAGCACAGAGTATTCTGGTTTTAGGTGGGGCATGTTTATGTTATCTGAGTATGGGATGATGTTGTTGATCTCCATATTGGGAGCAACCCTATTCTTTGGGGGATGGAGTTCACCGCTAAGTAGTTTTGGAAATGGCCCTGTCTGGGGAACAATTTGGCTACTATCCAAAGCCATGCTATTAATTTTTGTTCAAATGTGGGTGCGCTGGACCTTGCCACGCTTAAGAGTAGATCAGCTCATGAGTTTATCCTGGAAATATTTGACCCCATTGTCGATAGTGATGTTATTTGCCTCTGCGCTGTGGAAGCTATGGATAATTGGCTAAGCATATGAGTTACCTTGGAAACATATCAAATGCAATAGCGACTACCTGGAAAGGAATGAAGCTCTCAATACAGTACTTTTTCCAGGCCAGAAAAGGACGTAAGAAAGAATGGGTTGGAGAGGACAACTATTTCCATAAAGCTAACGGAACATTTACCGTACAATATCCGCATGAACAGATTCCTGTTCCAGATCATGGTAGGTATCAATTGCATAATGAAATTGATGACTGTATTGTCTGTGATAAATGTGCAAAAGTTTGCCCTGTTGATTGCATAGACATAGAACCCATTCGTTCACCAGAAGTCTTTGGACAAACCTCAGATGGCACCCCTCTTCGAATACATGCTGCTAAATTTGACATTGATATGTCTAAGTGCTGCTTTTGTGGATTGTGTACAGTTGTATGCCCTACCGAATGCCTGACAATGACTAACGAATTTGACTTTAGCACCACAGATATCCTTGATCACAATTTCTCTTTTAGCAAAATGACAGATCAGGAAATTAGTGAAAAGAAGAAAGAATTTGATGAATACCAAGCCGCCAAGATCACCGCGAAACCAGAGATGCCAGCAATAAAGAAAGCGAATGAAGAGGTGAAGAAACCTGCTGTAAAACCTGTTTTTAAGCCTAGAATTCCAAAAAAGAAATGATGGGGGTAATTCAAATAGCGCTTATACTGCTCACCCTGTTAGGTGTTGGCATTATTGTCTTCACCAAAAATATTGTGCACGCTGCATATGCCTTATGTCTGTCTTTGATGGGCATAGCTGGTATTTATGTCGTGTTACTTTCAGAACTTTTAGCTGTTGTTCAGATCATGATATATGCTGGTGGGGTGGTAATACTACTTGTGTTTGGCGTAATGATGACCAATAGATTAAAAGGAGAGAAAGTTTTGACAGGATCGCGTAATTCAATTGTTGGAGCGGCTATTTCACTTAGCTTATTTTCCTTTTTGGCCTGGGTTATCTCAAATTCATCCTTTTCACCCGCAAAGGTGAAAAATCAAGATCAAGTAAAGTCAATTGGTGTATCCTTTCTTACTGATCATATCGTTGCATTCGAACTCGTTGCTTTTGTATTGTTAGTGGCACTCGTGGGTGCGGCTTATTTAGCTAAAACGGCTGCTGATGAATGAAGAGCAGATAGCATATTACCTCTACTTTGCAGCACTACTTTTTAGCGCCGGTATTTTTGTTGTGCTAACAAAGCGAAGTGCAATTTTTGTACTCATTGGAGTAGAATTAATCCTAAATGGAGCAAATGTTGTATTGGCAACTTTCTCGCAATACGATCCCAACTTAAATGGACAGATTTTCGCCATTTTCGCAGTGGTGTTGACCGTCTGCGAAGTGTCTATAGCATTAGCTATTCTTCTCAATATTTACAGAAAATCTAAATCATCCAACCTGGATGAATTAACGGAGGTGGGGAATTGATGATGTTTTTATTGATCAATGCGTTATTATTCATGCCTCTTGTCGGAGGTGGGATTTCATTTTTTATAAAATCCAGAGCGGGATTGCCCTCGACTATTGGGGTTTCTATTTCATTGCTAATTTCAATTTACCTACTGGTTTCAGATGTCGAATTTGTGACATCCCTGGAATGGCTACCGGAATATCGAATGAACATGCTGGTAGATAAGGTTTCACTGCTACTGATATTTCTCGTGACATTGATATCTATGTTGATTCATGTTTTTTCAAAAGAATACATGAAGGACGATGATGGGAGAAATAGGTATTTTTTCAAATTAGGATTTTTCACGTTTTCAATGATTGGTTTGCTCCTGGCAGATCATTTAATTCTGCTATTTGTTTTTTGGGAATTGGTGGGGCTAGCCTCATATCTACTCATTGGATTTTGGTATTCGAAGGAGGGTGTTCCTTCGTCAGCAAGGCTTGCGTTTATGGTTAATAGAGTGGCGGATGTTGCATTACTTGCGGGCATTCTATTGCTGAATAAGCAAGGACTAAATATTTCCAATTTTGAAGACAGCTTGCTATTTCTACCTTCATTATTAATTGCCATTGGAGCTTTTGGGAAATCAGCTCAGCTTCCATTTTCAGGATGGCTTACCAAAGCCATGGTAGGGCCTACGCCTGTTTCAGCGCTTATTCATGCAGCCACAATGGTGGCAGCTGGGGTATACCTATTGTTTCGTGTTTCACCATTCATGCATGCAAATGCGCTTGTATGTGTTGCGTTAGTTGGAACATTGACAGCATGCTATGGCGGACTTTGTGCCTTAATGCAGCATGATATAAAAAAGGTTCTCGCATATTCTACCATTTCGCAGCTTGGGTATATGGTCATGGGTATTGGCGTTGGAGCACAAGATGCTTCGCTTTTCCATCTGTTCACGCACGCCTTTTTTAAAGCAGGCTTGTTCTTAGGAGCAGGAGCTATAATTCATTTTATGCACTACCAAACAAAGGAAGATGCACAGGATATGCGAAATATGGGAGGGCTCAGGATGCATTTACCTTGGACTTACAAGACATTTTTAATATGCGCTTTGGCATTGGCAGGAATCCCATTATTTAGTGGATTTATGTCAAAGGATGGCATTATTATCGCCGCTTGGGAATGGGCTAGTGAGCTTGGAACCTGGGCGTATGTCGTACCTGATATTGCGTTAATCACCGCATTTCTTACCGCTTTCTATGTTGGCAGAATGATAATTTTAATTTTCTGGGGTAAGGCAAGGCTATTGAAGAAAATAAACAGTTTTTCTGAAGCAAGAGCTATGAAGATACCTTTAATTGTTCTAGCCATTGGATCTACGTGGATGCTTTATAATTGGAATCCCATCGCCCATACAAGTTGGTTGCAATTTTTATGGGGAGCTGAAATCCAAAACCACTCTGACCATGTCGCAATGATTGTTGCATTGCTATCACTACTGATGGCCGGTTCGGGATTGCTTCTGGCGTATTCCTTTTTCAAGCCGGGCTCGGCTTACAATCAGCGATATAGCCTAGAGACAGCCGATCGATTTCCTGCCATTTTGAAAGGCTTTTATCTAACATCGCTCTATCATGAGCTAGGGAAGGGTACTGAAAAGGTGACTAAAGCACTGTCGCTGTTTGACCATAAAGTAGTGGATGGTGCAATTCATCTCATGGGAGTTGGAGGCGTGGTACTTTCAAAAGTTATTGCCTTGGCTGATCGATTTCTGATTGATGGCCCAGTTAACTTTGTTGGGTACCTTTCAAAGTTGACTGGAAAGCTTCTGGCAGACTTAAGCTCTCGGGACCTTCAAACCCAACTGACTTGGTTGTTGTTGGGTGTCATTTTGATTTTAAGTTGGATACTGTTTTTTTAGCGCCGCATGCAAAACATCCTCACATATATATTTCTATTACCACTGATTATAGCAGTTGCAATGCTATTCATTCCAGCTGAGCGTTGGAAGCTATTTAGAAGGTTGTCGCTTACAACCATAGGTGTGCAGCTTGTGCTATCTGTGATGTTGATGGTCAACTTTGATCAATCCCTCAGCCCGAATAGCTGGTCTACAGGATTTCAATTTGTAGAAAGGGCAGATTGGATAACCATGTCATTTGGATCAGTAGGCTCCATTAGTATAGCATATTTTCTGGGGGTAGATGGCATAAGTTTACCACTTGTGGCACTGTCATCTTTTGTGCTTCTGATTGGAGTTATTTCTTCTTGGAACATACAAGAAAAGGCAAAGGGGTACTTCATTCTATACCTGGTGCTCAGCTCTAGTATTATAGGTTGCTTCATTGCGTTGGACCTCTTTCTATTCTATCTCTGTTTTGAATTTATGCTTCTTCCAATGTTCTTCTTGATTGGAATTTGGGGAGGTGAGAGAAGGTCTTACGCATCGATCAAGTTTTTCCTATATACACTTTTCGGATCTCTTTTTATCCTGGTGGTAATGATCGTTCTGTACTTAAGCGTTGTGGATGGAAATGCCAATACATTTAGCCTGGTGCAGATGCTTGATGGTAATTACTCCCCAGGCTCCGTACTAGATCCGAACTCCCCTCAGCTCATTTTTGGATATTCAGCAAGAGTTTTGGCGTTTATATTCTTGATCATTGGTTTTGGTATTAAACTTCCAGCAGTGCCTGTTCATACCTGGTTGCCAGATGCACACGTGGAAGCCCCAACACCCATATCAGTAGTTTTGGCCGGCTTGCTGCTCAAAGTTGGCGCCTATGGATTGATACGTATCGCATATGGGATATTTCCCGATGCGGCAACCGAATATGCCTTGTTTGTCGCGGTGATTGGTGTTTTGTCGATTCTCTATGGAGGCCTCAATGCGCTTGCGCAACGTGACTTGAAACGTATGGTCGCTTATTCTTCTATTTCGCATATGGGATTTGTGTTGGTGGGCTTAGCTTCATTGACAGCCGTTGGCTTTGCCGGAGCTTTATTTCACATGGTCTCCCATGGACTGATTTCTCCTGCACTATTCTTGATTGCAGGTGTCATTTACGATCGTACAGGGAACCGTCAAATGGAAAACTTCAGTGGACTTGCCGGTAAGATGCCAGTCTATACATTCTTCATGGCCATCTTCTTTTTTGCTGGCCTTGGCTTACCTGGACTTTCCGGATTTGTTGGTGAGCTAATGGTGCTAATGGGAGCATTCGGTAGTTCACAATTTTCTTTATGGATTGGTATCCTTGCAACCTTAGGTATTGCCATTTCAGCAGCATATTTCTTATGGACCATACAGCGCATGTTTTATGGAAAGTATTTTGTGAGAGAGCCTAATTGGGAGCCCAATATGTTTGATTTGACCGCTCGAGAGAAGCTGATGCTTATACCACTGGTTATTCTGGTCATTCTCCTGGGTATATTTCCACGCTTAATCCTAGACTATAGCAATGAATCGATCAATTTCTTCATTCAGCAGGTTAGCAACTTTCAGCCATGAATTTAACAGAGAAGCTGAACGGCATATTGAATGACTTGCAAGCGGTTTGGCCTGAAAGCAGTCTTCTTCTTGGAGCTATTTTGCTCCTGGTGATTGGATTGATCAAATCTCATGAAATCGGAACTAAGATTCTCTATGGTGCTATAATTCTGATCGCCTATTGGTTTAATATATCCTCAGAACTGCAAGGAGGACTATTGATGAACAGTATTATCATATCAGCACCCACCAACTACTTTGGTACACTTTTTTTATTGGTGGGTTTACTGATTCTTCTATTTCCGAGGAATAAAAAACATGCCACGGAATTCTATTTCTTCATTCTGGCAATGCTTTCAGGTAGCCTCTTTATGATGAAAGCCAACAGCCTGCTGACCATCTACCTAGCCATTGAAATCGTCTCATTTTCTTCTTATATCCTTACCAACTTTTCGTTTAAAAAAGAAGGTTTTGAAGCAGGCATTAAATACTTACTATTTGGAGCGATAAGCTCAGCAATCATGCTCTTTGGGCTGGGGTTTATTTATGGCAGCACAGGTGTATTTGTGATTTCAGATTTGAAAGAGCTAGTATCCATGGAACTGATGACGGAAGTAGGAGTCGTCATGACCCTTGTAGGCCTCTTTTTTAAAATTTCAATAGTTCCTGCTCATCTCTGGGTTCCGGGTACTTACCAATCTGCTCCTACGGATGCCACAGCTTTTATGTCGATTGTACCTAAGATTGCAGGACTGGTGTTGATGCAAAGACTGCTCCAGGTGGAGGCGCTTGATTCTGACCATTGGATAATCAAAACGGTATGGGTCCTTGGTATGCTTACAATAGTTGCAGGAACCTTGGGAGCCTTCCGACAAACAAATGCACGCAGAATGGTAAGCTTTGGTGCAATAGCGCATTCTGGACTTTTGCTGCCATTTGCTTTGATAAACTCAAGCACATCAAGTACTGGATTTTGGTGGTATGCTGTTGCATACGCATGTATGAATTTGGCTACTTTTTATTTGTTGGATCAATATGAGAAAAAAGGAATTGAGGCAACTTCAGATTATGCATTGTCATCCAAATCAATTTGGATGGGCGTGAGCTTTACTTTGGTGTTAATATCACTGGTGGGTATTCCTCCGATGGCTGGATTTACCGCAAAGTTTTTGCTATTCACTACGTTATGGGAAGCATACCTTGAATTAGGATCTTCTATCGTATTATCCTATTTAATTGTCGCGGTGCTAGCCACTGTTGGCTCTCTGTTTTATTATCTGCAGATTCCAAAAAACATTTTCCTCGCCAAGGACTCGCAAAATCAGTCGATCAATTTCAATCTATTGCCGAAAATTATTGCAACTCTTTTTTCTATTGCCCTGTTATTGTTGTTCTTTGTACCGAAGCTGGTAATAGTAATGCAACAATTGCTTAACAACGTCCATGAGTGACCCAATAAAACACGAATGTGGCATAGCCCACTTACGCCTTAGAAAGCCCCTCCAATATTATATTGATAAATACGGTACGCCTGCATATGCCGCCAAAAAGATGTATTTGCTGATGAAAAAGCAAAGTAATCGTGGACAAGACGGTGTTGGAGTAGCAAGTATAAAAGTCGATTTACCACCAGGACACAGGTACATATCGCGATACCGAACAATTAATTCGAACCCCATCGAAGAAATTTTTGGGAAGATCAGCAAGAAATACCTAAAAGCACAACGAGACCCCAGCGGGGATGAGACAGATGCGGAATGGCTGAAAGAGAACTATGCTTTTACGGGCGAATCCTGGTTGGGACATTTGAGGTATGGTACACATGGTAAGAATAGCATAGAAAACTGTCACCCTTTTTTAAGACAGAATAACTGGAGAAGTAGAAATCTGGTAATGGCCGGTAACTTCAACATGACCAATGTGGAAGAACTCTTCAATATTTTGGTAGGGTTGGGGCAGTTTCCTAAAGACAAAGTGGACACGGTGACCGTGATGGAAAAGATAGGTCACTTTCTGGATGAAGAAAATCAACGAATCTTTGATAAATACAAGGATGAATTGTCCAACGAAGAAATTACCTACAAAATCGAAGAAGAGATCGATTTGCAGCGAGTGCTTAGCAGATCATGCAGGGACTTTGATGGAGGATATGCAATGGCTGGCATCATCGGTTACGGGGCTTCTTTCGTCGCACGAGATCCTGCGGGAATAAGGCCTGCTTACTATTATGCGGATGATGAAGTTGTAGTGGTTACTTCAGAAAAACAAGCCATTAAAACAGCTTTTGGCTGTGAGTACTCAGATATAACCGAAATCAAGCCGGGCCATGCGTTGATCATTGATAAAGATGGGAGCTATGATCAAAAGCAATTCATCGAAACAATTGAGCGCAAATCATGCAGCTTTGAGCGCATATACTTTTCGAGAGGTACAGATCCTGATATTTATAACGAGCGAAGAACTTTGGGCGAACTACTTGTTCCTCAGGTATTAAAAGCGATCAATTCGGACCTTAAGAATACTGTTTTTTCGTATATACCAAACACGGCAGAAACTTCATTCCTTGGACTCATGCGAGGTGTAGAGAAGTACCTTATTGCCAAGCGCAAGGAAGTAATATTGGAAGGAAAACCATCGGCTGATTCGATAGAAGAAATGCTGAACTTTCAGCCCAGAGTCGAGAAGCTAGTTTTAAAAGATGCAAAACTGCGCACCTTCATTACAGACGATAGCACAAGAGATGAACTGGTTTCCCATGTATATGATACCACGTATGAGGTAATCAACAAGCATAAGGATACGCTTGTCATTATCGATGACAGCATTGTTAGGGGCACTACCCTGGAGAAAAGCATCTTGACTTTATTGGATCGCCTGGAGCCAAAAAAAATTGTCATAGTATCTTCTGCTCCTCAAATTAGATTTCCTGATTGCTATGGAATAGACATGAGCAAGATGAAGGATTTTCTTGCTTTCAGAGCTGTACTTGGACTCCTTAAGGACCACAACAAAGAAGACCTTCTGGATGAAGTTTTTGATAAGTGTTTGGCAAGTCAGACAGACAAGAATCCTGTAAATCATGTGAATGAGTTGTATGAACCATTCACTTATGAACAAATCTCAAATAAGATCACAGAAATCGTAAAACCTGAAGGCATGAAAGCTGAAGTAGAAGTGGTTTATCAAACAGTAGATAACCTTCACAAAGCATGTCCAAATCATCGAGGTGACTGGTATTTCACTGGTGATTACCCAACCTTCGGAGGAAATAAAGTCGTAAATCGTGCCTTTGTCAACTACATGAAAGGGGTAGAAGTAAGAGCGTACTGATTAAGTACTTATTCTTGCTGGATAAGCCTGTTGATATGCACTATTGACAATACATGCATGAAAACAGCTACAGGCATGAGGCATCCTGCAACTAACCCATACGGATAGGTCATAGCCTTCAGCGGCAGTAAAGGTTCTACAGCTCCATACAGATCAGGCTTGTAAATGGAAGTCATGAAAACGAAAATGACAGTAGCCAGAACAATCAAACCCAGGTAATTCCAAGACCTAACCAGCTTCAAATTCATTGGACTCCTGCGCATGGCCACAAATCCAATGATTGGAACTGTAATAGCATAAATCATATCAAAGTTGTATCCTTCAATACTTGCTTCTTTGTGCAGAATTCCAGCTGCTACAGATGCAACAAATAAGCTTTCAACCAAAATTCTAAACGATTGGAAAAAGAAAATTTGCCTGGTGGGTAAATTCAGTATCCAGCGTTCATTTCTGTTGCGATAGACAAAAACACCCGTGAAAATGAAGGAAGGAATAATCATGGTTAAAACAAAACGAGGAGGGAAGGTATAGGATTGAATAAAATCGGTAGATCCAATCATGGCCAGATACAATTGCCAAAGGACAATACCCCCGACAAGGAAGGCTTTCTTTTTTGTTTTCTGAGCATCCTCAAAGGTTTTATTGATTGCTGTAAATCCAAAATGGATCAGGCATAAGCAGACCAGCAACGTTAAAAGAAGATATCCGAGTTGTAGTGTCATGAGTGTGTGGTTTTAAGTTTTGATAAAATGGTATCAACTGCAGCTTCACCATCTTGCTGAAGCACCTCTCTGATTTCATTCATAGCTGCCTGCCAGGAGGGGATTACTGTTTCGAGAAGTTCTTTGCCTTTAGCGGTGATTTCTATCAGTGGAAAGTCCTTTTTTGAGCTGTAGCCCCTTTCAAATAACCTTCTCAAGTTTCTATTTACAGATGATTTTTCCATGAAGAGAATGTGTGAGAGCTCTTTTTGAGTGACTTTTCCACGTTTTAGCATCACAAAAAGAATGGTCAGTTGACTGTTGGTCAGATCGAAATCTTTTAAGTGTTTTCTGAAGATGTTTCCAGTAAGCCGGTTGATTCGATTCATTTTACCATTCAGGCACGTGGTGGGATCAACAGTGTATATGTTTTTAAATTTCATGGTTGTATATACAACTTTACGAAATTAAAATCACATGGTTACTATACATTATGAAATTTAATTGAGGCGTTTAGGTTCGCTCGCTATTCCTCTGGAACTCCAACGTTCGCCATATACAGACTCGTAAATGATCTCTACTTCAATGGAATCAGTTCTGGAAAACCACCTTTTCAGAATAGGAGAATTAATGGAATCATTTTTTACACCAACTAATTCTATTCTTGAGCCTGCGGGTATAAGAGTTCCTTTTTTAATATTTGAGTAATAGAAGTTGATAATTGAATCTTTTGGCTTTATGACACGATGAACGAAACTTGCCGGATCATCGATATATGCTGAATCGCCAACATGAATTTTCACATCCTTAATAAATGCAGGTCCTATGCCGTTGTTTTTCAGGACGTACATATAGCTCATTCCTTCTCTTCCTGGATTAGAATTCCACATTTCGAGATAGGGAAGCACAGAGGCATACTGTTGCTTACGGATGAGATTTGTCTGGTATACAATAGTAAATAGTGTGCCCAATGATGCCGTGATCGCAACAATGCTTAACCACCTATCTGATGACCATTTTTTCATGCAACTAAAATAGTCACATCAAAGGGATTTTAAACAGAGAAGCTTTCTCCACATCCACAGGTACGGGATGCATTTGGATTTACAAACTGAAAACCTTTGCCATTTAACCCATCCGAAAAGTCAAGGGTTGTTCCTAAGAGATACAGAAGACTCTTTTTATCAACCAGGATTTTTACACCCTTGTCTTCAAAAATTTCATCAGCATCTTGAGTCTCCGGATCGAACGTAAGGTCGTACATCAAGCCTGAGCAGCCACCTCCTTTGACCGAAACACGAATGTTGTGATCCAGTGATTTACCTTCACTGGTAAGTAGGGTTACAATTTCTTCTCGTGCTTTATCCGTTACGTTGATCATCAGGCTACTGGGTTTAATACAATGCTAAATACAGTTAAGTTATTAATGTCTCTGCCATAGTACAGCTTGTCCATGGCATCATACATGTTTTTCGCACGGAAGTAGGATGTTTGCAGCTCGTTCATGCCTTTCATCATCCATTGGATTGTAAATGAACTCTCCTTGTCCTTGTGCGTACGCACATAGTCAAGCATCTTGTGCAGTACATCGGTCTTATCAAAACCATTGATGGTTTTGAATAGGAACGATTGATTATGGCGCGGATTGATCGTGATTAAATCCAATTTGACTTTTCCGTCGTTATTTGAAAATTCAAAAATCACCTCATCGCTTCTCAGCCCGAGAAAGTTTTTTATCTCGTTTTGAATCTTCGCGGATTCTACATGAATATCAGATCGTAACTCCATTTGTTTTAATTAATGGGTAAACTTTTCAGATCGACTGAAAGTTCCTGCATTTTTGCAAACTTAATAATTGAGCATGATGCTCAACCTAATTATTAAGACAAATTGCACAGGTATTGTTAAAAAACTGGCACATGGCCCATTATTTTAGCTTTTAAATAAATAAACCAAAATGTGGAAAAATGTTGAACATATTGGCATAGCAGTAAAGGACCTGTCATCTGCAAATCAACTATTCGAAACGCTTTTCAATAAAGAAAGCTACAAAGAAGAAGTTGTTGAGTCCGAATCTGTCACCACTTCTTTCTTTCAGTTGGGAGAAACGAAAATTGAATTGCTTGAAGGCGGATCTGATAGTGCGATTGCCAAATTCATTGCCAAGAAAGGTGAGGGGATACATCACATTGCATTTGAAGTAGACGATATCTACTCCGAAATGGATCGATTACGCAAGGAAGGCTTTCAGATATTAAACGAGGAGCCAAAAAAAGGAGCTGACAATAAGTTGGTGTGCTTTGTACACCCAAAGTCGGCCAATGGGGTATTGGTTGAATTATGCCAGGAGATAAAAAAATAAAATGAGCGAAGAAAAAAGAACAGAAATAGGAGAGATAGGAGAGTTTGGTTTGATCGACCAGATCGCCGAGCGATTTACACCTAAAAGTGAGAAAGTCGTGAAGGGAGTCGGAGATGATGCGGCTGTATTTGATCTGGGTGATAAGTATCTCCTGACCACTTCTGATATGCTACTAGAAGGTGTGCACTTCGATTTGTCGTACATGCCATTGCCACACCTCGGATATAAAGCTGTAGCGGTCAATATCTCAGATATCGCTGCAATGAACGGCACACCGACACAAATCACCGTAAACCTAGGTTTGAGTAATCGGTTCTCTGTGGAGGCAGTAGAGGCACTGTACGACGGAATAAAGGCTGCTTGCGATGAGTATAATGTAGATCTTGTTGGAGGTGACACGACTTCCTCTTCCTCTGGGTTGATTATTTCTGTTACCGCATTGGGAGAGGTAGATAGAGATAAAATCGCTTATCGGAATGGAGCGATGGAAAGTGATATTTTATGTGTGACGGGTGACTTAGGGGGTGCTTTTGTAGGCCTTCAAATCCTGGAAAGAGAAAAAGCTGAGTACATGGCCAACCCGGATATGCAGCCTAAACTTGATTCCTACGATTATGTTGTGGGACGCCAGTTAAAGCCGAAAGCGCGCATGGATATCATTCACGAGTTCAAAGATCTGGCTATCCAGCCTACATCGATGATTGATGTGTCTGATGGTTTGGCGTCTGAGGCATTCCATTTATGCAAACAATCAGGGCTGGGAGTGGCCATCTATGAAGATAAACTGCCAATAGAGAAGCAATCTTTCGAGACGGCAGCAGAGTTTAGCATTGATCCAAACTCATGCGCACTCAATGGAGGTGAGGATTACGAATTACTCTTCACCATTGGTCAGGATGATTTTGAGAAAATCAAGAATCACCCGGATATCCATACGATTGGTTATATGCAGGCAAAATCAAAAGGAAGAACCTTTGTAACCAGAAGTCAGAATGTAGTAGAACTTCAAGCGCAAGGTTGGAAGCATTTTTAAAAATTGCACTTTTTAGAGCATAACTTGTCTTAATTCTATTTTAATCACTTTTTTCTTGGTGAAAATTGTGTTTGTACGCCTTTTGTACACATGTAATTACCTGCTCCTGAGCTAGTCTAGACGTTTTTTGTTAAATGAATTAGAACAATTAAACGGACTATCTAGATGATAAATAGGAAATCAAGATTTAGCGTGGTACTAGGTTTGACCATCGCTATGCTCTCAGCAAGTGTACCGCCAGCATCCGCATGCACATACATGAATGGTATTGAAGCTGTCCAATTGAATAAGAGTGATGAAGATTTTAAATACGGTCAATACGTTTATGTTACATTGAAGGACGGCACTCAGACCGTGGGTAAAATAGCGGGTAAAAAGAATTCGAAAAAGTACTACGTGAAACAACTGGATGGATCGCTAAAAGGAGTTGTTCACAAAAAGTACATCAGGAAAATGACAAAGGAAGAAGTGGAAAATTATAAGTCACGCGCTGATGGTGATTGACCCCTGGATGAAAATCATTCATTCAGAACCAAAATTCTTCTCATCCATTCTTTAAATGAAAGCCCACGCATACGAATAGGTTTGCTAAACGATAAAAATGAAAATACGATGAAAGAGCAAATCAAGTACTACGAAAGCAAA
This sequence comes from Ekhidna sp., assembly GCF_039940915.1. Lineage (GTDB taxonomy): Bacteria > Bacteroidota > Bacteroidia > Cytophagales > Cyclobacteriaceae > Ekhidna. The sequence continues at coordinate 723,970 of NZ_JBDVFO010000002.1, read as the reverse complement.
CTTACTTATGAGATGGATCCATCCGATTTATTCGCTTCTTTAGAAACGGACACCAATCTGGTTGTTGTTGACGCTCGTCAGGCATTTGGTTATGAAAAAGAACACATTCCTACAGCGATCAATTTACCTCATCGGGAAATTACACCGGAGAGCACACAAGACCTTGATACATCCAAAACCTATGTCTGCTATTGCGATGGCATAGGATGCAATGCCTCAACCAAAGGCGCACTTAAGTTGGCAAAACTAGGCTTTAGCGTGAGAGAGCTCATAGGAGGAATAGAATGGTGGAAGTTCGATGGTTATGCTACTGAAGGATCCATGGCTACTCAGGGAGCTGCAATTCAATGCGCATGCTGATACGTCGAGCACAAGAACGGGACATTGATCAGATTCTTGAACTCTGCGCTTTGCATGCCGCACATGAAAAAGCTAATTACAATGCCACGGGAAAGCGAGATAAACTGTTTCATCAACTTTTTGAGCAAGCAACGGTGCAATGTCTTGTGGCGGAAGAACAAACTAACCTTTTAGGCTATGCTACCTTCATTAAGCAGTTTGCTACCTGGGAAGCTGATCATTATTTGTATCTGGATTGCATTTACCTAAGAGAAGAGATAAGAGGAAAGGGTGTTGGAACTAAACTCATGCAGTTGATAAAATCATATGCTGAAGAAGAACGATGTTTTCAGATGCAATGGCAGACGCCGGCATTCAATAAAAGCGCCATTGAATTCTATAAGAAGCTTGGAGCGGTGTCAAAAAGTAAGGAACGATTTTTTTGGTCTTAAAAAATAGAATGATATACACATGATTTTGTCCATCTTAGGTTTTGATTACCGCTAATTTATTAATTATCTACCTTAAATATTAGGGGCACTTTTAAATTAAATTTTTGAAAGGAGAGGAGCAATAATAGATGCGTGATCTGTCATAAAAAAGGGCCGTCCGAATAATCGAACGACCCAATCACCTAATCACTACTACTATTTCTTAATTACTTATTTGCAACCAGACTTATACTTAAGTCGAAATTGTCATAAATTGTTTTGTCTCCCAGGTTATCAAAGAAACTTCCTGATCCATATTTCACATCAAACTTGGATCTGTCTACAGATAATGTTGCTTTTGCAATAACCTTTCCATCTTTTTCTTCGATGCTCGCTGGGAACTGAATTTCTTCTGTTTTCCCCTTGATTGTAATGTTACCGACAATCTTGTATTTGCCAGGACCTTGAGGTACTGCTTTGGTAATCACGAAAGTAGAAGTAGGAAATTTCTCAACACCAAAAAAGTCATCAGACTTCAAGTGACCTTCCAGCTTCTCTTTAGATCCACCAGATAGATCGGTGTCTTCCAGGGTAGTCATGTCTATAGTGAATGTTCCACCTACAAGTTGGCCGCCTTCCATTTCTAAACTTCCACCTTGCAGCGAGATCACTCCACTGTGCTGACCGGTTACTTTCTTACCAACCCACTCTACTGTACTCTCTGTGGTGTTCACCTTGTAATTTTCCTTAGCGTCTGTACCTAGCAGTGCCGCTAAAATGATAAATGCTTTAATCATGGTTCTTTGTGTTAAGTTATCTAGTTCTCTTCAAAATAAATGTATGTACATATAATGTATAAGCAAATAAACGCCACAAGTCTGAATTTGTTCCATAATTTTGAAAAAAAAATGAAAAGATGATTGAGGTAGGAAAAACGCTCATTTCTGATGATGTAATAGCAGAGGCATTTGTTTGTGATCTCACGAAGTGTAAGGGTGCTTGCTGTGTGGAAGGAGATCTAGGAGCACCACTTTTGGAAGAAGAGTTAGATGAAATTGATAAGGCAATAGATTTGGTAAAGCCTTATCTCACTCAGGAGGCGATAGATGTACTGGAAAAGGAGGGAGGCTATCTGTTAGACGAAGATGGAGACCTTTCTACCACCACAATCAATGGAAAAGAATGTGCATTTGCTTTTTATGATGAAAGCAAAATCTTAAAATGCAGCATAGAACAAGCCCACAAAGAAGGAAAGACCGACTTCAAGAAGCCTATTTCCTGTCACCTTTACCCAATCCGTATTTCCAAGCTTCCGGAGTTTGAAGCCCTCAACTACGATCGGTGGCAAATATGTTCTCCGGCTTGTGATCTGGGAAAAGAACTGAAAGTTCCTGTTTATCAATTTTTGAAAGAAGCGCTAATTCGAAAGTATGGAGAGAGCTGGTACGAAGAGTTGGTAAAGAAAGTATCGGAGCGTTAATAGTATGCGATTATAGTTTGGCCAGGCAGAATTCTACATATTCAATGCCGCGTTTGCATCTAAATTTATCCAATGGTTCTCGATGCAGTTCTTCGGCTAATTGATAGAATTTTTTCGATTTTTTCAATTCCTCTTCGGACTCGATCCTCTTCGAGAGGATAAAAGCAATCCTTTCATAGTGAAACGGAATGTCTACATCCTTAGGATTGACTAACATCATCTCTTGAAGGTTTTTGATTTTTTTGTCAACGGGACTTAGGTCCATGTAATGCGCAATGCTATCCTCATAGTGATAGTATTCGGTCGGCGACTCATTCATTTTCTTGAAAGCCTTAAACTGCTTAAAGTCTTTCATAGTTATGGGTTGGTTCAGAAGTTGCCACCTTCGCTGACATGGTAGGTGACTTTCAATAAACTTTTCTGGCTCTACAAACAAAAACTTAGAGCGTGAGATTTTGACGTACTTCCATTGGCCCATTTCCAGATTTACATATCCACTTGCCCAGGTAATGTCCATCAAGTGAAATACGCCATTTAATTCAATGACATTCCATGCATGATTTGGTCGCTCAAAGATTCCATCGTCTACAAAGCCATTTCCTTTCGCATATCCGTTGATCACCTGGCACCAAATACCTGTTCTGAAACAGAGCTCTTTATACAGCTCCGAATAGCCTGAGCAGACCGCTTTCCTAGAGGAAAAGGTTGTTTGCCAATCGGAAGGTTGGAGCGTATTGTTTACAAAACTTTCTATATCATACTGAATGTTGAGCATCATCCAATAGGCAAGAGCTTCAGCCAACTCCTGTTTTGAGAAAGCGCCATTTTCTAAATATTCGACAAGCTCATCAATGTTTTTGCTTGCAGGAGCTTGACTCACATAATCGAATATTTTCTTATTGCGTAATTGCCCAATGGCAGCTGTACCAATAAAAATCAGGAAGCATATGGACAAGGCTTTTCTAATTGACATGCATCATCAATTCACAGTTCTTTTACCTTAATAACCAAATATCAGTAAAAAACCCTCACTATTCTCAAAATGATCGGTGTAGCCATTGTTATACTTGTCTAAATCTCCAGTAGCCTTCGAATCTTGGCCAGCAAAGACTGAGATTACCATTTTAGGGTTCGAGTTTCTGTATGGTAAAAAAGAAATTTTTGAACCTCATATTTCACCAATTAGGCACACCCATAATCCCCATTCAGTCATGGGATTGTTATTGTTTTTTGTTGCTAACAATAGGAAGCAGTTCTTGGAAATCGGTAATTCGGTAATCCGAATGCTCAGATCGCACTTGACCAAACTTTGCTACTTGTACCGTCTTAATTCCTAATTCACGACCTGCTTTCAATTCAGAGGTAGGATTATCTCCAATAGCAAAGATGTTTTCTGGTTTTACATTGCTTGATTGAAGAATTGCTGTAAAAATTCCTTTTTTATGCTTTCGATTTTGTTTGTTCACTTCATCAAAGAAAATTGATTCAAATTCTTGTTCAATTCCCAATGCTTTAATCTTAGCTCTTTGTAGTTTCTTAAACCCGGTAGTCACCAGAATTTTTCTAGCAACAATGTTTTCCACATGATGGAAATCATTGAACGTTTGAATATCCAACTCATATTCTAACTCATTTATAGAAGTCGAAAATTGTTCATTGAGCAGATCATCAAACTGATATTTTTTTGCTACAAAATCGAAAGGGAACTGCCATAAGTCTGAGATAATCAATTCTATTTTATCAGGCCTGTAAAAACGTTCCGCGGTTATCTTGAATTTATCAAGAATTGGTGCTACATGATGTTGACCAATAGACCTTGTTTCAAAAATTGTATCATCTAAATCGAATATAAGTAGATTCATATTGAGCATAACGCCCAGATAGCATTGTGCTTCAAGGCATGTTTACTTCTTCTAAGCTAGCGCGTTTGCACTGGACTTTCAAGTTGCACCTTTGAGGTATACTGTGTCGTTTGTTTAGATGTACTTCAATCCAAAACGTAGCAAGTAGCATAGGGGAGGTACTGAATTCAGAATGGGTGCGAGTTTGGTGAATTCCTACTGCACCTTTAATTCCTACTCATCTCTTGAAAACAATAAGGGTTAGAGAAATTCTACTCGGATTTACCACCATAGAAATGGCCCCTTCCCGATAAATTGGACTCATTTGAAAGTAACGAACGACCACACTTCCCTTAAATTTTTTGAAGGATCTTAACATTCCTATTCCCCCTACAAGTCCAAATTGAAAAGGTCTAATTCTCCAGAAAGTGCTTTCAGGTAAAGTAATCACTTCATCGTCGAAGACCTGTTCACTAGGCAGTTTTGTGCTTGAATTCAATTGTAAATCTAAATTCAATCCTCCGTTTATATATAGACTGTAATTTTTTGAAGGAAACAAATAATTAAAAGAAAGTGGAATTGATAATGTAGTAAGGTCGATGGAAGGGTAATAAAACTTAGGGTTTGCACCTCCATCCTTAAAAGTTGATGAATAGTTTGATTTTCGAAAATTAAGCTCTGCTTGAAAAGTTAATTTATCTGAGACCCGCGGAGAAGAGATTGTTGTAATTATCCCAAAGGTAGGATCTACGGAACTGTAGGATTCATCAAGGTAAAAATAAGAACCAAGACTTGTCAGTTGAATCCTTGATAAAGAAACTCCCAGGCTCACTCCAAGATCAACCTTAGTCCATGGTTTACTCGTTTTGAATTCTGTATATCCTGTGCCTTTGCACTTGTTATATTTTAAGAAAAATTCAGTAAGGCTCCTTTCATCAAGTTTCAGATTGGCGACACCCTTGGTTGAACAATCACTAACGAGATAATTAACGATACCACGCCACTTACTTGTTTCTCGGTATCCAACTTTTCCATCTTTCACCACTTCCACTTTTTTGGATTCTAAGTCAAACACTGAAGTGTCTTTCTTTACATGGAATTTCTCTTCCGATTTATATAAGCTGATTTCCCCAACTAAGAGAACCTCCACGAAGGCGTCCTCAATAATTTGTGATGAAAAGAATTTATCGTCTTGATACCCAAAGCCTAAAATGAGATTTGGGGAATAATCGAATTTACCTTCTTCGCCTTGGAAAAGACAAGATTTAGGATTCTTGGAGGAGTTGGAATAATCCACTTGACCTTGAATAGTATCGTTATCCAGCGTTATTACAAAGCCCTTTCTGAAGTCGTTCTGTCCATATGAATGGCCAACCGTAAGAAGAAGAATGATTAGTGTTGATTTGATCGTTTTGTACATAGCTCAGTGATGTCCTAATAACAAGTCGGTTTTCAGCTATTTTCTTTATTAACTACTGATACCTTGAGATTTTCAAAAATCCTTAAACAGATTAAGGAACATAAGCTTCCAGTTTCACAATGAAATAACGTGGCAAATCTTCCACTGTAGCAAATCCTGCGACGACATAGCCCTCATCAGAGGTCTGTTGGATTGAGTAAGCACTTTCACTAAGAGTTCCTCCAATTGTTTTTTGCCAGGTCAATTCCCCTGACTCATCCAATTTAACAATCCAAAAGTCATGACCCCCAGAGCGATCTGTCACATCTCCATCACTGGAGCCGGTATGCCCTGCTACAACATAGCCACCTTCTATGGTCTGTTGGATAGACCAAGCCACATCATTACCGGATCCACCAAATGTTTTTTGCCAAGTCATATTTCCTGACTCATCCAATTTCAAAATCCAGTAGTCGAACTCAGTAAAGAAGCCAGCATCACCCTCACCAAAGGATCTAACAGTTCCTGCGACAACATATCCTCCATCAGTTGTTTGTTGTATAGAATTAGCATATTCGTATTCTGACCCACCAAATGTTTTTTGCCAAGTCAAATTCCCTGAAGCATCTAATTTCGTAATCCAAAAATCAGAAAAACCATTAGAACCTGTCACGTCTCCATCACTAGAAAAAGTATGTCCAGCTACAACATAACCACCATCATTCGTCTGCCAGATAGATTGAGCCTCATCTTCGAGAGTGCCGCCAACTGTTTTTTGCCAAGTCAAATTCCCTGAAGCATCTAGTTTCGTAATCCAAAAATCAGAAGAACCTTTAGAACCTGTAACATCTCCATCGCTAGAATATGAATACCCAGCTACAACATACCCCCCATCAGTTGTCTGCTGGATAGATTGAGCCTCGTCTTTTTTAGATCCACCGAATGTTTTTTGCCATGTCAGATCACCAGAAACATCTAGTTTTGTGACGGAGTAGTTAAAGCCTGTATGCCCAGCAATAATATATCCCCCATCAGTCGTCTCCTGAATGGAGTAAGCATGATCTTGGCCATCTCCGCCGAGTATTTTTTGCCAGGTCAAATTTCCTGAAGCATCTAGTTTTGTGATCCAAGAATCATGGCCACCCTTTCTATCTGTATCCGTCAAATCGCCATCTCTGGAATTTGCATATCCAGCAACTACATAGCCACCATCTATTGTCTGTTGGATCGAATAAGCGACATCACGACCTGTACCCCCGAGTGTTTTTTGCCAGCTGACGGCTGGTGAATTGGAATCATTCAAAGAGTCCATCTCATTTTTATCACCGCACGCTGAAATAACCACACTAAGTGAAAATAAAGCCCATAAGGGGATGCAAACATTCTTATTCATAAATGAATATAGTAATTGCAATCAATAACCTTCAGTTATTAAAATTAAAATTCCAAATTAATACTGGAAGTTCTGGATAGACAAGCTGTTCTTTCTTAAAATCGACTTTCAAGAGAGCATCTAGTTCTTTGAATTCCTTCCTGAAACTATCACCAGAATCTTAACTATGTTTCAAAGTAAAAAAGTCAACTTATAGCTGATTTAATTACTATGAAACATAATTATTAGTGTCATTTTTGGGAGGGAGATTTGAGCTCTTTTGGTTTTTTTCATGATTGGAGTTCTGGTGGCAAAACCAAATGTGCTAAAATGTGTAGACGGTCTACGTCACGGCATGAAACCTAACGTCCCAGGTAGGCACGTGCCTACCGCAGACAGGTATGTCCCGAACCACTGTCTACGCGACCCGCTGTGAAAAACTAAGCTAGCAAAGCTTTGACCCACCCACAACCTTGCCTGTGAAAAACTACCTCATGAAAGTAGAGGCTAGAGCAGGAAAACGCTAAAGTGAATCGAACTTTCAGAAGCCTGCCGCGAACTTGATTCGGGGGCGAAGCTTTGCGGTTCGGATAGCAGGAGAGTAGCTAGAAGCAGTTGACCGGCACGCGCAGTGATATGCACTTTAGCGTTTGTTATCTGCTTTTGGTCATTAGGCCCTTTCCAACATATAGATCTACGACCTTAGGAACCAGCTCATTTTTGATTTCCCCCCACTTTTCAAAAGCCTCATTAGTTAGTTTTCGGTTCTTCTTATTGTCTTTTAGAAGTATGAATTGGGTCTCAGAGTTAATCTCTCTAATAGACTGTGTAAAGCATTGGACAAAATCGATGAAGACTATCTCATTAGATGGAACTTGGAGTTCGAAGTAACCGTCAAGATCAGTCATAGTTCCATAGGTAGTTCCCATTACTATGATACTCTGGGCGGGAAATGGCTCACCGTCTGCCATTACTCTGCCTTCAATCGTTCGCCATTCGCCATTTTCTTGCGCGAAGGTGTGAATTGAAATAATTGTTGCTATGGTAGCTATGAAACTCTTCATGTTGCAGATAACGACCCAGCTATGATGAGTGGGGATTAGAAAGCACTAACCTTTCCTGCTCCTCAAAGCCACGCCTTGATTTAAATGTAAAACTTTTGGCGGACTTTCCAATCCCCACAAAACTATCCTCACTGATGAAACCCCATTCATTCATAGCATATGTTGTGTACCGTCATTTTCAAGTTCCTTGGAAAGTTGGAAGAATGTAGCAAAATGACTGTCAATCAAATCATAAAGTTCAGGTTCAGTATCTATAAAATTGTAGTGTCCAATTGCAAAGTCATAGAATTTCCCGTTGATTAAAGAGTTATATTTTGCTGACTTAATAATTTTTGAATCTAGGGTTTTTAACTTGCCAAATTTGTCCAGTTGTGTCTTTAAACCCTTAGAGGTTTTGAGAAGCTCAGATAATGAATTTGAACGAAATCCGAGATAGTCTTCTAAAGTCGAAGTTTCAAGTAATTCCGAATTAGGAGGATTGACTACAAAATTCTCTAATTCTTGAATGTATTTATCTAAAGTTTCAGAATACTTCTGGATTAAAGTTGCTATCACATTCTTCATTAAATGATGCTTTAGAGATAAAAAGTTGTATCCTTTTTGAGAAGGTTCAGAAGTTCCGTTGGTTCGTCAATATCCTCATGAAAAACCCAACCTGATACTGTTCTTTCAGGTTTAGAATACCTTCGCTCTAAGGCTTCCGCATTCCTTTGAAAAACAGCATTTCTGGAAATGTTCGCCAACGCCTCATTAATTAGTTTCAAAGAATCTTCATCAGCTAGCTCTTTCCAGTTATTAAGTTCGGGCAAGGTGAGTAGTTCTACCAATTCATCTATATCTATTGCATTCCAGTATGACATCAGCCACTCCTTATCCACTGTGTTCTTCTTCAAGCGTCGATTTGAGTTCAACAGTAAATCCTTGGTTGTTGAAGATAGTGTCGGCGTTCAAAGTGATTTGAGTCTGATAAGGCGATAGATCCTCAGATTTCGTTTTTTGACTTTTATCACTTCGAGAAAGCGTAGCAATTGTAATAATTAAACCAGCAATAGGAGTTACAATAGCTATGATAGACTGGGTAGTAGTTAGTCTTCTTTTTCGTGTGCTGTTTTTTTTACTTGTCTTTAATTCTGCAAACCTTGTTAATCCTACTTTATTGATTCGTTCAAGGTCGGCCATTTCATCCAAATAGCCTTTCTTATAAAAGTCATCTAGCAGTTTTTTGAAATCCTCATGCCCTATCTGATTCTCGACTAATGCATATAGATCTGCATGATATAGCTCTCTATGCTTGTTGTCTGCAAGGGCCTTAAGTAAAATGTATTCATGGTTCATAAGTTCAGTGCAGAAGTGACATATAACGTCCCAGATAAAGCACGTGCCTCTGGACTTTGTTTATATCTCTAAGCTAGCGGATTTGCACTGCACTTTCAAGTATCTTCTTAGAGGTATGTGCTATATTGTTTGTTAGATGCCGTCTTAACTATCAAATGGGAAGGCTATAGCTTTCAAGGAAAAAGCTCAGTTACTCAAACAAATCAATATTCAAATTCTCAATATTAATTGAGGCAGGGGTTTTGGAATGTAAGGCAAATGAAATAGAAACTATTTCCGTCTTCTCAGATAAACAATAAAGTTCATGCACAAAATTATTGTAAGTTCCATTCTCTGATTCTCTTCTACTGTTTAAATAAATTCGACTAAGAGAGCCATCACTTAATCTTTCTCTTAAACTCAAAGAAACTCTAAAAAAGCCATCAGTTATTCCCTCGGCAGTGATATCCATAAATGACTTTAAATTATCACACTGGTTAAAATTTTCTAATTCAAATCTCTTTACGATTATTGCTCGCATGTCATCAGATGGTGAACCATTGGTTGTTAAGGTCACACTATGATCAGAATTATCTTTGGCAAATGCGAATTCAGAATCATTCATCTCATCCTCAATTATAAATAATTCCCAATTTGAATAATATTCACCACCGCCTTCTTGAAATACTGTCCTTACTAAATTGTCCTTGTTGATGAAATCTGGAGCTTTAGTGCCTCTATCAAATAGCTCATCTAAATAGTAGCTTCGGAATAGCTCATTATCATGATAAGTATTGAAGTTATTACAGCCATTGGGTCCATCTGAAGAGCACATGATGGATTTTGGACTTTCATTTGGAAAAGTTTCATCCAGATGTGGTCTACCTAACAAAGCATGACCTAATTCGTGGAAGACAAGGTTCTCTCGCTCGATATCGGTTCGGCTTTGCCAGCAATTATCGGAGTTTTTCACTTCAATTCTCTTCTTTAGAGTTCCTCTATAAAAGAACCAGCCATAGCCACAATACGTATTATCTCCACCAATGCTAATTTCATTTACGATTTCCGCTCCAAAGTCATCTATATTTAACTGAACACCTCTTCTGTTTGCTTCTTCTATGAAACTTTCAATATAGGGTCTTAGTTCTTCATCTATAAAATTGTTGTTTGTGATCGGTTCGTCACATGATAAAAACAACAGTAGAGAGATGATTATATATTGGATCTTACTCACAATAATTGATTTTCTTAGTTTGGTAGTGTTGCCACTAACATTTGTGTAAACGACATAATGTCGCTTATCTACCTTTCAAATATATCCGTAACTACCAAGTTGTCCAACAGACTCTTCATTTCTTCCATACTCTCCCCACTCAAATTGGTAACAAAAAAACCCTCACCGTTTCCGGCAAGGGTTTTAGACTTTTCAATATGTGCCTAATTACTTCAGGACACTGAAATCCCAGGTATCCAGGTACTTCGTGGTGAAGTTTCCAGATTTAAAGGCCTCATCTTCCATCATTTTCAGGTGGAAAGGGATCGTCGTTTTAATTCCTTCAATCACAGTCTCTTCCAAAGCACGCCTCATTTTAATGATTGCTTCTTCTCGCGTCTGTGCGCTCACAATCAGCTTACCAATCATCGAGTCATAGTATGGAGGGATCGTATAGCCAGCATACACATGGCTGTCGATACGTACACCATGTCCACCAGGAAAATGTAGGTTCGTGATCTTGCCAGGACTTGGTCGGAATCCGTTGGCCGGATCTTCGGCATTGATTCGTACTTCAATCGCGTGAAGTTGAGGATAGTAATTCCTTCCAGAGATTGGCTCACCAGTGGCTACTTTGATCTGTTCTTTGATCAGATCGTAATCAGTTACTTCTTCGGTGATTGGGTGCTCTACCTGGATACGTGTATTCATTTCCATGAAGTAGAAATCACCATTCTTATCTACTAAGAATTCGACTGTTCCAGCACCTTCGTACTTGATAGCTTCCGCACCTTTGATGGCTGCTGCACCCATTTTCTCTCTTAGTTCCTGCGTCACGATGGGAGAGGGGGTTTCTTCTATCAGCTTCTGGTGTCTTCGCTGAATCGAGCAATCTCTTTCTGAAAGGTGGCAGGCTTTGCCGTTGCTATCACCGATGATCTGAATCTCCACGTGGCGAGGCTCTTCCACAAATTTTTCCATGTACATCCCATCATTCCCAAAAGATGCGGCTGCCTCTTGACGAGCACTGTCCCAAGCTTTTTGGAATTCGCCTTCTTCTTTGATGAGTCTCATCCCTTTACCACCGCCACCAGCAGTAGCTTTGATCATCACCGGGTAGCCTATTCCTTTAGCTAGCTCCATTCCTTGTTCTACGGACTCCAATAATCCTTCAGAACCGGGTACTACGGGTACTCCAGCCTCTATCATGGTTGCTTTTGCCGTGGCCTTGTCGCCCATTTTGTTGATCATTTCTTCGCTGGCACCGATGAACTTGATGTCATTTTCAGCACATACACGAGAGAATTCAGCATTTTCAGACAAGAATCCATATCCCGGATGAATGGCATCCGCATTGGTGACTTCCGCCGCAGCAATGATGTTAGGAATCTTTAGATAGGAATCTTTTCCAGCTGCAGGACCAATGCATACGGCTTCATCGGCAAAACGCACATGAAGACTATCAGCATCTGCTTTAGAATACACTGCCACAGTTTTGATACCCATTTCTTTACAGGTACGAATGATACGCAATGCAATCTCGCCTCTATTGGCGATCAAAATCTTGTTAAACATAGGGGTAATGTTTTACGATGGATCAACTAAGAAAAGTGGCTGATCGTATTCTACCGGTTGCGCATTGTCAACCAAGACCTTCACGATTTTACCGGACACTTCAGACTCAATTTCATTGAAGAGTTTCATGGCTTCAATGATACAAACAGGATCTCCTGCCTTTACTGAGCTTCCCACTTCTACAAATGAGGGTGATTCCGGATTTGCAGATCGATAGAATGTTCCAATCATTGGGGATTTGATTTCTACAAGGTTGCTATTAGCAGCTGGAGCACTTCCTCCATCAGCTGGCGGAGCTGGAGCTGCTTGTGGTGCAGGAGCTACTGGCGCCGCTTGAGGGGCAGGAGCCGCTACAGCAGCTGGTGCAGATGCAATCACGTGTTGTTCAGCACTTCGCTTGATGCTTACCTTAAAGTTGTCTGTCTCAATATTCACTTCTTCCAATCCTGACTCAGAAAGGAAGCTTATTAATTCTTGAATTTCTTTGGCCTTCATAGGTTAATTGTTGATTAATAAATCTTAAGAACTAAGGTATAAAATTTCTTTGGCGTAAGCGCTATTATTTTACGCGCTCAACGTAGGAGCCATCCGCTGTATTAATTTTGATCACTTCATCTTGTTCGATGAACATCGGTACCTGGATGGTAGCTCCCGTTTCTACCACCGCATTTTTGGTGGCGTTTGTTGCTGTGTTTCCTTTCACGCCTGGATCTGCTTGAGTTACGGTCACAATCACATGCTGTGGGAGCTCACAGGCTAGGATCTTTTCTTCTTCTGCATGGAAAAGAATGTCCACTTCTTGTCCGTCTTTCAAGAATTTAGGAGCGTTGATTAAGTCTTCCTGAACAGCAATTTGTTCGTATGTACTGGTGTCCATGCAGTGATAGCCCATGTCATCCTTGTATAAGAACTGATAAGGCCTTCGCTCTACACGTGCAGTAGTGATTTTATGCCCTGCGGAAAAAGTATTGTCAATTACTTTGCCGGTGGTTATGTTCTTGAGTTTTGTACGAACGAACGCAGGGCCTTTACCAGGCTTTACGTGTTGAAACTCTACTACACTAAACAAACCATGATTAAACTCAATCACAAGTCCGTTTTTGATGTCTGAAGTAGTTGCCATGATTTTTTTAGGATGTTAGTTAGTTATTTAGGATCGTATGCCCATTTCACCCAGATGGATCCCCAGGTAAACCCTCCACCAAATGCAGCGAGGATCAGATTGTCTCCTTTTTTCAGTTTGCTTTCATAGTCAAACAAACATAGAGGAATGGTTCCGCTCGTTGTGTTGCCATATTTTTCAATATTCAACATTACTTTTTCATCGCTAACGCCCATGCGATTGGCTGTAGCGTCAATGATCCGTTTGTTGGCTTGATGTGGAACAAGATAGGCCACATCATCTGCGGTCAGGTTATTTTGCTCCATGACTTGCGCAGCTACATCTGCCATGTTTTTCACAGCAAACTTGAATACGGTAGCGCCTTCCTGAAAAGCAAAGTGCTCTCTTTTTTTCAATGTTTCTTCCGTCGCTGGTCTACGGCTACCACCGGCCTTCATGTGAAGGAAAGGCTCACCCGACCCATCGGATTTAAGAATGGAGTCCTTGATGCCGAAATCTTCCTCGGTAGGTTCCAGCATTACCGCACCTGCTCCATCACCAAAAATGATGCATGTCGCTCGATCAGTATAGTCAACGATGGAAGACATTTTATCCGCTCCAATGACCAATACTTTCTTGTATTTACCGGTCTCTATGAACTGAGAGCCAGTTGCTAGTGCGTAAAGAAACCCGGAGCATGCTGCTTGAATATCATATCCGAATGCATTTACAGCGCCTATTTTATTTGAAATAATATTGGCTGTTGCCGGAAAAACAAGATCAGGTGTTGTCGTTGCACACAGTACCAAATCAATATCTTCTGCTTTGGTATTGGTCTTCTCCAGAAGCCCCTCCACAGCTTTTACAGCCATCACGGAGGTGCCTTGGTCTTCACCTTTTAATATATGTCTTGTTTTGATGCCAGTTCGAGAAGTGATCCACTCATCATTGGTGTCAACCATCTTCTCCAAATCCTTGTTGGTGATAACATCTTCAGGAACGTATCCATGTACGCCTGTGATTGCAGCTTGAATTTTTGGCATCAGTACTTAGCTTAAGCTAAAACTTCTTTTTCCATCACCACTTTACCTTTATAGTAAAGTTTACCTTCATGCCAGAAGGCTCTGTGTGGAAGGTGAGCTTCACCTGTAGTAGGACAGATCACAAAGTTTTTAGGAGTTGCTTTGTAATGCGTTCTTCTTTTGTCTCTTCTGGTTTTCGAAATCTTTCGTTTTGGATGCGCCATCTTTCTTTCTCTATCTAAATTTTTCTTATTTCAATTTTTTTAAGGCTTCCCATCTGGGATCTATACTCTCTTCTTGTGATTCTTTCTGAGGGTCAGAAACATATATCATTTCATCATTCTCAGACTCGTCTTGGAATTTAGGATGAAGTTTCTTCATCGGCACTTCCAGACTTATCGACTCGTACAAAAACGCTGCAATATTTATTTCCTGCTCCCCTTTTTGTATTACAAATACATCTTCACTCAGCTCCTGCTCTTCGTCTCCGTATTTGTAAATGATCTCCTTATTTATTGAAATAGGGAAATCAAAAAGTTCAAGACTTCTGTCACATTCTAACTCAATTGCCCCTTCAATCTTAAGATTGAGTGTAATCATTGAGTCTGTTTTTGCTAAAATCACATCACAAGAGCCTTTGCCCTTGCTTACCAAGCTGTTTTCAAAATGAGAAAAGAAATCGTCGCTAAACGTGAAATTGAAGTCGTGAGTGCTATTACTCAGTCCAAATATCTCGATTTTATACGCTTTCAAATCCTGCATTTCCGTCCACTTCCCGGTAAAGACCCGCAAATTTAGATAGAATCCAAGTACTACAAAAGATTTGTGGGATATGATTTGTGGGATGTTGTAAAAACATCTTTTTAGCTGGTGAGATAAGAATGTTTCGAATTTACGATGACAAAAGAAATGAACTAAACTTTTACTTATTGAAAGCTTTACAAAAACCTAAGTTTTTTTGACTTTCGGATAGGATTTGATCCATTTTTTTTGGCGCATGAAAAAGGTTAAAATCAATCTATGGATCATCCTCGTGATGGTGTTTCTAGGCGTGGGTGTTTTGAACGCATCCTATCGGTTAAGGTCGCTCGATGGAGGAATTCTGCAAGCGGATGTAGCAATGGCAACATTCTCTTTTGAGAATCATGTAATTCTGACGGATGTCTATATAGACGGAGAAGGGCCATTCAATTTCATGGTAGACACGGGATTATACCCATCCCAAATTTCTTTAACCCTGGCCAAACGTTTGGGACTCGATATCAAAAGCAGAGGCGGTAACGTGCTGGGGGCTGGTACCGGAAACCTCTCATATTATCCGACACGTATTAAAAATGCTAAAGTTGGTAGTCTAAAAATAGATGATTTGGAAGCTATTGCAGTGGAGATGCAGCATTTCCAGGGGGAGGGTAAAGAGCTGCACGGGATGTTAGGGTATAGTTTTCTAAAGAACAGAGTCACAACCATTGACTATAAGAAGCAAGAAATGAGGTTTTATACCGAATGGCCAAAGGACTTCTGGTTGAATAAGAACAGGGAGGAAAGTGTAGCATTTCCTTTGAAGCTGGCAGGGGGTAAAATTCCAGAAATTCCCAATTTAAAGGTTAATGGACAACCTTTGAATGCATTGATTGACACCGGTTGCAATATCGGAATGATTTTATCGCATGGTCAAGCAGCCAGGCTTTCGCTGCCTAAGGTAGATATGTCAGGAATGGAGGCGAAGGCTGAAGGTACAAGAGGACAGTTTAGCATTGTTTTACACAGAATAGATAAACTGTCTTTGGGGAGCCTGGAGCAGGATTCGGTTATTGTAGCCTCACATGGGCAGGGGTTGAGAGCATCAATCGGCAATGCATTTCTTAAAGAATACATGCTGACGTTGGACTATGTCAATCGCAGGGTATACGTGGTTCCAGAAGAATAAAAAAGGATGCCCAATTTGAGCACCCATTTTCGAAAAACCATGTACAAAAACTAAAAACGCTCCACTAGTCGATTTTAAAATCAAGATTCATTGACTTAATCAAAAAAGCAATTTCATCTGCGAAGGTGGTTACGGGGGAGTGTGTTTGCGAGCCAAATGTAGAATGTGATGATCCCCATGCCATTTGCAGCAGATATTCACTTTTGCATTGCCTGCTTAAGTTCTGCATAGCTGCAATGAAGCGGTAACTCTCAGTGTCCATGGGGGTATCCATTTCACTCGTCAAGGCCAAAACAGGAGGGTAACACACGTTGGGGTCGATTTTTTGATAGGGCGAATACTCAATTATCGCATCAAAATCTTCCTTCACCGCAGCTGAACCAATTTCCGGTATCATGAAATCATGATTAGGGTCTTCGAAAAACCTCTCAGAATAAGAAACCATATCCAACATTCCGTAATGAAGAACCGCCCCACCTACAAGTTCTGGACGCTGCGTGAGTACACCACCCACAGGGATGGTTCCTGCGCTTACACCATTGACGACAATTAGGTCAGAAGACGAATACTTTTTCTCTGTCACATACTCGATCGCTGAAATGTAATCATCTATGCCATTTTGCTTGTTTCTAGCGATGCCTGCTTGGTGCCATCCGGATCCCAATGCTCCTCCGCCTCTGATGTGTGCCACGGCATGTATACCACCCATTTCAAGCCAGGTGATATAGTCGCCTTGAAAGTATGGATAATTTGTGAAGGCGATTGCACCGTATACCTGCATCATCAACGGCGTTTTTCCATTCTTTATTAACCCTTTTTTGTAAGTAAGCGAGATGGGTATTTTGGTTCCATCTTTACTTGTGCTAAAAACAATCTCGCTCATGTATTGGCTAGCATCAAAGTTAGTTTGTGCTCTACTGAATGGTTTAATGTCGCCCGAGTTCACATCGATTTCCAGGATGGTATTTGGTTCTGTGATACCGATAAATCGCGTGAGTACTTTGCTAGAAGACCTGGATCCACTCAACGCATTGTGTCCATTTGTGTTAAAGTAAAGACCACCGCTTGGCAATTCGATCTCGCGCACTGCTTTTCCATTGAGGTTGTACACACCTAGGTATTGTTTCAAGTTTTCCTGATAAGGAATGATGAATTTATCGTCAGCCATGAGCGGTAGAAAAGTACCTCCTGCAGACTGGTATCCAATGATGGGTTTTTGCTGCTCTGCAATCACTTCTTTCCAACTTGCTTTCGCTGGACGATCGATGTTGATGGCAATGACTTTGCCTTTAGGTGCTTCATGATCTGTCTGGAAATAGAATGTCTTCCCGTCATTCCCCAAAAAAATGAATGAAGCAGTAGCCTCTTCTATCAGGGTCGTGCTTTGATTGGTCTTCGTATTTACGTAGTGAACTTTAGCGGGAGTGGAGGCGCCTTCTCGCTCGGCAATCACCAGGTAATCGCCGCCTTTGCAAACGGAAAGCTCGAGCTTAGATCCATCATTGCCTGGAGTGAAAATAGTTTCATCGGTATTTCCTGAACCATCAATAAAGTGTTGCTTTACAACAAAACCTGATCTGGTACCATCTTCGCTGGTGACTGTATTTCCTATATAATAGAACGACTTGCTGTCGATGTTCCACACTAGCCGGGTGTCACCCATGTCTGTTCCTTGCAACATCCCTTTCATTAATTTTCCGGTGGAGACATCTAGGATTTTCCAATCAAAATTTCCAGTGGCAACAGCCATAGCCACATACTTTGCATCGGGGCTTGGAATGAAGAAATAAAATGCGCGGGGATTGAAGGGAGGCGTAGAACCAAACACTCCTTTTTCTTCACCTTCGGACTGTATGTAAAAATCCCACTTACCTTCGGCATTATCCTTTAGATAAAACATTTTCCCGCCGGCCATAGTGGGAAGTTCAGAACGCTCACTTATAGACATGTATTTCTGTACAGTCTCTTTCAACTTCGTGTAATTGGGCATGGAACGAACGTAGCTTTTCATCAAATCATCCTGGACAGTAACCCATGCTTTGGTCTGATCGGTGGTTGCATCCGCCAGCCATGCGTATTCCTCCAAAACGTTTGTTCCATGATAATTTTTGGTTTGCACTTGCTTTTCAGTGATTGGATAATCCAGTTGCTCTTTTTTCTGAGAGTAACAGCTCATGGCATTTACCATCAGAAAGCATATCAATACTTTGCTTGTAGTCATTTTCTTGAGTTTCATTTTTGATTTCATTTTTTTGATTCACAAATTTTTCATTCAAATGAACTCGTCAAAGACTAGAATTACCTTAGGGGAATGGAAGGAAAACCTTCAGATATTATAAGTGCTTTTTGCGCTTTCATAAAAGCTTAGGTTTTTGTTAGGTTTTCTTTATGGATTAACTTCAATAGCACTTCTGCGTTAGCCTTGCCAAGTAGCAGGATCAATAAATGAAAAACTTTTTTTACATACATGACGTCCGTGTTGATCCAGAAATTAACACAATCACCCTCAGGGGCAAGAGCCATAAAATGGAGCCTAAAATCATGCATGTGCTCATGTGTTTGGTTGAGGCGAAGGGGGAGGTTGTTTCCAAGCAGTATTTATTCGAAACAGTTTGGGCAGAGACGGTAGTTGTAGAGATGGTTCTAACCAGAGCTATTTCGGAGTTGAGGAGAGTGCTGGAAGATAAGCCTACAGATCCTAAGTTCATTGCAACCATTTCTAAGTCAGGCTATCGACTTGTGGCACCTGTTTCTACTTCAATAAGGGGTTTTCAAAAAGTGAGATTCCTGAAAGGCGCAATTGCAGGAAGCATGGTTTTGGGGTTAGCCATTGTATTCGGCTTTTTGCAGTCCGACCCATCACCTGCTGTTTCTAGTGTACCCCTAACCACAGAGAAAGGGTGGGAATACCATCCGGCATTGTCCGAAAACGGGGAGTGGGTTGCTTACATCGGGCAGTCAAACAATGATTTTGCGGATATTTTTCTGAGATCAACCTTAAGTGATTCAGTGATCAACCTGACGGGTTCGAATGGGTTCTTTTTAAAGCCTGTGTGGTCACCCGACGGCAAATTCGTAGCTGCTTATGGCAATCGGGATCTTAAAAAAGGACTGCATATTATCTCCGTGAAGAGTGGAGAAGTAAAAGAAGTAATAGAGATTAAAACCCAATACGTAGGAATGTCATGGTCACCCAGCGGAAATGAAATATCGTATGTAGCCTATGATTCTGTCAGTGCCAGGCACTCACTTTTTAAATATACCTTGGCAAATCAACAGTCCTCGCTCATCGTAGAAACAGCTCCAGAGTCCTGGGGTGATTCTGAGCCTAGATATAGTCCCGACGGAAAATCCCTAGCCTTTGTGCGCACGGTCTCAGAGGGTGATCAGGATTTATATAGATTGGATCTATCCAGTTCTACCATTTATCGACTGACGCGTATAAACCGGAATATCCTGGGATTTGATTGGGAAGACAATCAGACACTGTTGCTCTCATCAGACATAGATGGCGCAAATAATCTCTGGAAACTGAGGGTAGGAGATGGTGAGAGCCTCGCATCGCTAAAGAACATCATAAAAATTCCATATGGTGAGAGCATTCAGAATCCGACCGTAAAAAACAATCTGTTGATAGGTGAGAAATGGATACAAGATACGGACTTGATTCAAATGCATTTGTTGCATGATTCAGTCGGATCAAATGAGTTGACCTCAACGCAATGGGAGTTGCATCCTGACATTTCCAGTGACGGTAAATATGTTGTGTTTTGCTCAAATCGAAGTAGCACATATGAGATATGGAAGTATGCCTTTGAGGACGGACAAGTCGAACAGCTCACTTCCTTAGCGAATGGATTTAGTGGTAAGCCAAAGTGGTCTCCAGATGGGAAGCAGGTAGCTTTCGAATCCAATGCAACAGGAAGTCATCAAATCTACGTAATGGATGCAGATGGAAATAATCTGAAACAGATTACAGATGGACAAGGGGATTATATAAACCCTACATGGTCCAGTGATGGAAGCTTTGTTTACTGTGCATCAAACACAGATCAGGATTGGAATATTTGGGCACAATCGTTAAAAAATAATAGGTTAAGAAAGATTCAGAGCTCTGGCGGATATTATTTGCAAGAGGCAGGGTTTGGTCGCACATACATAAGCAAGCTTCATCAAAATGGAATTTGGGAGGTGAAAATGGACGGGACGGAAGAGCG
This sequence comes from Ekhidna sp., assembly GCF_039940915.1. Lineage (GTDB taxonomy): Bacteria > Bacteroidota > Bacteroidia > Cytophagales > Cyclobacteriaceae > Ekhidna. The sequence continues at coordinate 703,674 of NZ_JBDVFO010000002.1, read as the reverse complement.
AATTATAGCGAATCTTGCCGCTACGGACTGGGGTAATTGGAAGGTGGGAGCGAGAGGTATATATTATTACAATCGATCAATCAACGCCATCATTTATTATGACGCTGAGAAGGGCGAGGAGACTACTTTGAGAAAACTAAAAATAAATGTACCAACCAGCGATCCTTCTTTCGCTATCTTGGAAGACTCAGGAATTTTTTATCTGGGAAAGGTCAATAACTACAGCGGTGATTTAATTGCTATCAGAAATTATTGATTTCATTTAAATCAAGGCTTTTAGTTTCATTTTAACCACATACGGTTGACCACTTCTAAGGTATTCGAAAGTGATGTCGCTTCCATCATCGCGAAACAATATTCTCAGTTCATGAGAACTTAAATCTTTGATATCCATGTTGTTGATTGAGGTAATCGTATCACCTCTTATGAGTCCAGCTTTTTCTGCTGAAGATCCCTTAATTGTATTTTGAACAATCAACTTACCGTCCGACTTATCCTTCTTGAAAAGAATCCCCAAGCAGTCTACACTAAATCCTTCATCAATGGATTTATTGGGGTTAATAAACATTCTGTTTTTACGGTAGTCAAATGTGATATTGAATCTCTTTAAAATTGAATTGCCGAGAATACCGTCAAAATTGAGAAGTGAAAAAACGCCGCTGTTCGATAAAATAAGAGCAAGCGGAACTTGTCTGAAATCTACTTTTCCCATCTTCATATTTGAGATTCGGGTTATTACTACCTCTGTTTTGGCATTGGAAGTACCTATCCGGCTATTAAAAGAGTAAGAATTATGAATTTCCTCCATAATTCCATTGTCCTTTACAAAAGAAGGTCCTAGAATCATGTTTGCATCTGCACCACTATCTACAAGAAATTTCCCAAGGTATTCTTTATCATCGATTGTAAATGCCAGTGAAATAGATGGGATATTAGATATTTTTTTGAATTTGATTTCATGCCATGAACTGTCAGCAGAGTACTTGCCGAAATCATGCAATTCAATTAGGCTTCTATCATAGTCAATAGTCACGACGAATCTAGATAGTATATCATATCCGACGATTCCATCTAACCTCTCCCCAAGCAAAGCACTTGAAAGTTCGGTTTCATTTTTAATCAGAGAGATGTTATCGATTGTTTCTTGACCAATAGCTATTGAGTTACCATGAAATATTTGTACTGGATGACTTCCAGCGGCACCTATATTAGTAGACTTTTTGCCATTGGTTAAACCCAGTAGATCTCCAGTTCTCAAACCGATCAAGGTGCTGCCTGCACCAGTATCAAATATGAAGTTTAGGCTATCGATTTCGTTGATTCCTATTCGGACATAAATGATGTCATTGATGAGCCTGAATGGGAGACATAGTGGCTCGCTTAGCTTTTGTTTTTCATGGCATTGTGGGAAAAGCATTACTGCGAGAATTACCACACGTATTGTTTGAGAGATGGAGAGCATTTATTGGTTTTACTGTTTTTATTCTACTTTCAATTAAACGGTTAGAAGCCCAATACAATAGAATGTTTTTTTACAATGGGTTAGGACTAATTATTTAGAAATGAATTGTTGTATCAAATCTTACGATGATTCAGAACTTTGTTTTAGCTAAAAAGGAAACCTTATAAAATCATAAGGTTTTTTGATAAATAAGGCTGTCAAATTCGGATAGTTTTAATTGCATAGAGGAAAATCAGGAATGATGAAAATAAAGTATTATTTGAGAATAAGCATGAGAATAATTTGGATGATTATTGCACTCTCCCCTTTAATAAAAACAAATGCCCAAAATGGAGATATCCCTTTTTATAAGCCTGGTGACCTAGACCTTAAAACCCATCAAATAAAACCACACCGCATTGAACTTAAAGAAATTTCCTATCAAGGTGAGGACGAGTACCTGGAGTCGTATACCTACTTAACTTTTGATTTTGCAAAGCAATTTGAGAAGGAAATGTATTTAATTGAATGGGTAGCCGTAACTAAGTACGGGACGGGCCTGGATATCAATTTTGTCTCTAAGGATTATTTAGATGTAGTATTCAGGTTAACCCCAAAAGGACTTCCATGGGGTCACATTATTGAAAGCCATGCATTTGAAAATGAGGTAAATAGCATAGAAGTTAATGCAGATGTAGAGTTACACCTCGAAGAAATAAAAACCGTATATCCTGCTGCAAGGAAATTCCATCAAAATCCATCAAAAGAAGTAAAATACAGGTCGTTCAATGCGATCATTTGGCCATATGTCTTGGCTGCAATGGATCTAAAACAAGGCAATCAATTTGTTCTCCCAGGTTTCAACTCATATACCAATAGCCAGTTCTATTGCACCTTTAAAGTTTTGGGTGATACACAATTCAAAGATGTTAATGGCATCACCCATGGGGCAATTGAAGTAGAGGCAATCAGTAAGTCAACATTGGCGGGGGCAAAGAGTGTCAAATTCAATGACGAAGGGAATAGAACCGTATTTTATATAAGCCCGGAGGCTCCCTATTTTTTGGGAAAAGAAATCGTTGGGTTCGAAGAAAAAAAAGGACGGTTTGTAAAACAAAAGTGGACCTTAAGTAGCTGGCAATTCCTTCGTGTCAATGCTCAATTACGAATAGAAGAAATGGTGGAAGAATGGAAGCAAATCGAGAAGGAAAATAATATTCGTATCCCATGGCAAAAGGAATAGACATCCTCAGATGCTAATCACTCTCAAATTGATTTTCGTTTCTCTGACGGATGATGTCATTGGCTAGGTAAAGCGCATTGCGAAATGATGTCTCGTCGGCTTCATTTTTGCCAGCAATGGAAAAAGCCGTCCCATGATCGGGGGAAGTTCTCACAAACGGTAACCCAGCAGTGTAATTGATACCTTCTTCAAAGGCTAAGGTCTTGAAGGGAATCAGGCCTTGATCATGATACATTGCGAGTACGCCATCGTATTGTTTATGGGTACCCATACCGAAAAAGCCATCCGATGGAAAAGGACCGGCGACAATGTGATGACCACTTTTTACTTCATTGATTGCGGGTAGGATCACTTGCTCCTCCTCCTCACCCAATAGCCCATTTTCTCCAGCATGCGGATTTAAGCCAAGTACTGCTACGCGTGGCTTTTTGATGCCGAAATCTTTTTGAAGTGATTTGAGCATTTTTTGAAGCTTGGTCACAATCCTTTCCTTGGTCACTTTACTACTCACGTCTTTCAGTGGAATGTGCCCGGTAACCACTCCCACTCTCAATCCTTCGTGAACGAGAAACATGAGACTCTCTTTTTCTCCTGCCTCTTGCGTTAGGTATTCCGTGTGTCCGGGAAATTGAAAGTCATCGGATTGAACCAGTTCTTTGCTCAATGGGGCTGTGGTGATCGCATCAATTTTACCTTCTTTCAAATCAGCTACTGCCCGCTGTAATGAAAGTACCGCATATTTACCTCCTGTTGCGTTAGCCTGACCCGGATTGATCTCAATAGCTTCATCCCATATATTAAGCACATTCACCTTGCGATGTACGATTTTTTCTATGCTTGAAATTTGCTGATAATTGAAGCTGTCTTTTTCTAAATTTTTCCTGTAATAAGAGATTACTTTACCCGAACCATAGATCACCGGAGTGAATTGCTTAAGAATGCGACTATCCTCAAGAGATTTTATGATCACCTCCGGCCCAATTCCATTCACATCTCCAATTGTGATTCCTATTACAGGTTTATTTTTTTTGTGTGACGATTCACTCATTTGCACAGTACATTTATAAAATTGAAGTTAACTCGAAAAATTTGGGAGTTGTTTAATGGAGCGTCTACGGTTCTCCAAAATTAAATTTCCTCCGAAATCAGCGTCAGACAAATACAATATATAAACGGAGAATAAGTTGGCAAGCGTAAAACCAAAAAAACATTTAGGTCAGCATTTTTTAAAAGACCAAAATATTGCACTGAAAATAGTGGAGGCACTGAAAAATGAATGCAACCTTCCGGTTTTTGAGATAGGGCCCGGCACGGGAGTTTTGACCAAATACCTCCTTCAAAAAGAGGGAGCTGAGTTTTATGCATTAGATGTCGATACAGAATCCATAGACTTTCTGAAAGACAATTACACTAAGCATAGTGATCAATTCCAACTGCAAGACTATTTAAAGTATGACGTGCCCTTTGATCAATTCAATGTCATCGGAAATTTCCCATACAATATTTCATCACAATTGTTTTTCAAAATATGGGACGACCGCAGCAAAGTAGATGAAGTTGTTTGTATGATTCAGAAGGAGGTGGCAGAAAGGATATGTGCTCCACATGGAAACAAGACGTATGGCATCCTCAGTGTGTTACTTCAGGCATTCTACGATATCGAATACCTCTTCAGTGTTTCACCGGGTGTATTTAACCCTCCACCGAAAGTACAGTCAGCGGTTATTCGGTTGAAAAGGAATAGTGTGAAACAATTGTCCTGCGATGAGAAACTTTTCAAAAGAGTGGTAAAAGCGGGTTTTGGCAAACGGCGCAAGACCTTGCGCAACGCACTAAAAGACCTAAATTTGTCTGACACTGTTGTTGCCATGGAGGTGCTGAACCAACGAGCAGAACAGTTGTCTGTTCAAGAATTTATCTCGCTTACTGAAAAAATCTCCTGACATGGAACCAGTAATGACTTTTGAGTTATCCGTTGAATTCAAAGATCGGTTTCAGCAAGCGCTGGACGAGAAAGATACTTCCTTTATCAAATCAAGTTTAGATGGTGTTAACCCAGCGGATATTTCAGCACTCTTAGATGAGTTTGATTCTGAAGAATGCAAGTATGTTTTCGATCTTCTAACTCCCGAAGTAGGTGCCAGCATTCTCGAAGATCTGGAAGAGGATGTACGTGAGGATTTCATAAAGAAATTTTCTGCCAATGATCTAGCTTCATTCGTTGAGCTCATGGATTCCGATGATGGCACCGACATTCTCTATGAGATGGAGGTGATGGATCGAAACGAAGTAATCCGACAAATCTCCGATGAAGAAAAAGCGTCCAACCTAATGGAGCTTTTGGAATATGATGAGGATGTTGCTGGAGGATTGATGGCGAAGGAATTGATCAAGGCCAATTTAAATTGGAGTATATCTCAGTGCATTGAAGAGATCAGACTTCAAGCTGAGAATGTAGAGAAAATCTATTCAGTGTATGTGATAGATGACAAGGAAAACTTAATTGGCAAAGTAGGTGTGAAAAACCTGATATTAGGTAAATCAGGAGCTAAGGTTGCGGATATTTATGATGACCAAATCATCTCTGTAGAAACATCTACAAGCGAGGAGGAAGTGGCCAGTATCATGCAGAAATATGATCTGGAAGCAGTGCCAGTAGTAAATGCCAGAGGAAGGTTGGTAGGTAGAATCACCATTGACGATGTTATTGACGTGATTCGTGAAAATGCTGAAGAAGAACGCCAACTGATGACGGGAGTAAGCTCCGATGTAGAAGAGGACGATACCGTTTGGAAAATATCGCGCGCCCGGTTGCCATGGTTAATCATAGGTATGGCGGGAGGACTTGTGGGAGCCCAGTTTATGGGATTCTTTCGGCAGGAAATAATCATAGTGCCAGCTTTAGCTTTCTTCATCCCACTGATTACAGCATCAGGTGGCAATGTAGGGATCCAGTCATCTTCCATAGTGGTGCAAAGTTTGGCTAACCCAAATGTCTTTGCCGATTCCATGTGGAGGCGATTATTAAAGGTATTCTTTGTGGCCATCGTGAATGGAGCCATTCTTTCACTGATGGTCTTTGGAGCGGTAATTCTATTCATGCAAGAACAGCCACTTGCAGCTACGGTAGCGATAGCCCTCTTTGCTGTTGTATTACTAGCATCTTTTATGGGTACCATTACACCTCTTCTTTTGAATCGGTTTGGTGTCAATCCGGCTTTGGCTTCCGGACCATTTATTACCACAACGAACGATTTGCTCGGTTTAGCTGTCTATTTCTCGACAGCACACCTTTTATACAATTTATGATGACAAATAAGCGCATACTCATCGCCGATGACGTGCACGAATGTATTCTTCCACTTCTGACTGAAGCAGGGTATGAACCTATCTATTCACCCGAGATAGATAGGAGAGGTATTCTCAACATCATTCATGAATTTGACGGATTAATCATCCGAAGCAAGACTAAGGTAGATACGGAAATGATTGATTTGGCCGTAAACTTAAAATTTGTAGCCCGAGCCGGAGCAGGCATGGATAAAGTAGATCAATCGTATCTGAACTCAAAAGGTATTGCAGCGATCAATGCTCCAGAAGGAAACCGGGATTCTCTCGGAGAGCACGCTATTGGGATGCTATTAACTCTTCTTCATAAAATTCCATCTGGACACAAGCAGATATTGAATGGAATATGGGATAGAGACGGTAACCGGGGCATAGAACTCAAAGGAAAAGTAGTTGGCATATATGGAGTAGGTCACATGGGATTGTCATTCGCTTCAAAACTGAAAGCCTTCGGATGTGAGGTCATTGGCTATGATAAGTTCAAAGATGATGTGGCCAATGAAAGCATACAAATGGTGGATTTAAAGGATTTATTTGAGAGAGCTGAAATACTGAGTATCCATATTCCATTGGATGACTATACGAAGGGGCTATTCAATGAAGCGTATTTGAGAAGATTCAAACAGCTTAAAGTACTTATTAATACGGCTAGAGGAGGGGTGTTGGATACCCAGAGCCTGATCAAGCTATTAGATGATGGGAGCTTATATGCAGCAGGGCTTGACGTGTTGGAAAATGAAAAGTTAGGTACCTACTCAACTGAAGAAAAACGACAGCTTGAAAAGCTCTCTTCCTATGAGAATGTAGTTCTCACACCTCACGTAGGTGGTTGGAGTTATGAATCTTATCAAAGAATAAGTGAGGTGCTCGGCGAGAAAATTGCAAAACTACTTTAGAATGAGCCAGTTTAAAGCATCCTGCTCAAGTTTGAATTTCTGAAACTGCAGATTCGGTATAATGATGCTAATGGCAGAGGTAATCAAATTACTGAAAATACTGCCCTTTACCGAAGTTGGAGTTATGATTGCCATCTTTTTGACCAGGTGCGCTATTCTTTTTGCTCTCATTTTCAAGAATTTTTTTATCCCTATTCTCGCTTCAGTTTCGAATTCAATGAGATTGGCGCGATTTAAGATCAGTCGTTTGTAATTATGATGTTCAACTGAATCAGCTCCCATACTTAGCAATTTAAGGGCAGTGTCTTTGCTCACCACGCCTGACCAATCAATCTTGGCTATCTTTAGTTTCGGTTCAACAAGAAAAATGCTACCCTCTATTTCTGCTAAAACTTGAAATTCCATTTCCCCTTGATCAAAAGAACTGCTCGACTGAATCATGGAGGGATTCATTTCGGAAATTTTTGCGGTAAATGCGAGGTTCATAATTGCGATAGCTTTTAAATTTTGGTGCAAGTTCTGTTATTGATTCTTGCAAAACTTGAAAAATCGTTCGATGACCGATATTCTCGTTGAGTGAGCCATTTATTTCTATGGAATATTTTCACGGAGTTCAAAAATCGTGTCAAATGAAATATTGTAAATCAATCCATATTCTACCTATATTTGCATTGTATTAACAATCCAAAGAAAACGGCTTCACTGTGAGGCCGTTATTTTTTGTTTAAAGGGGTAACACCAATTATGGCAATTAATTATTACACGAAAGAAGGACTGGACAAGCTAAAGGCTGAGTTGAACGAACTCAAGACCAAGGGAAGAGCAGATATGGCTAAGCAGATTGCTGAAGCACGTGATAAAGGTGACTTGAGCGAGAATGCTGAGTATGATGCAGCAAAGGAAGCTCAGGGATTATTGGAGTTAAGAATTTCGAAACTTGAAACAGTAGTGGGTGACGCTCGAGTGATCGATGAGTCCACAATTGATACGTCTAAGGTTTCCATTCTTTCCACTGTTAAAATAAAAAATAAGAAGAATAACATGGAGGTGACCTATCAGCTGGTAGCAGAGGAAGAGGCCGACCTTAAGAGTGGAAAGATTTCAGTTCAATCTCCGATTGGAAAAGGTTTACTGGGCAAGAAAAAAGGAGAAAAAGCTATGATTAAGGTGCCAGCAGGAGATATTGAATTTGAAGTCTTGGACATCACCGTCTAATGGCAACCATTTTTACGAAAATAGCTGAGCGAGAGATCCCTGCTCACATCGTAGCAGAAGATGAAAACTATCTTGCTTTTTTGGATATAAACCCTCTAGTGGAGGGACATACGCTAGTGATCCCCAAAAAGGAGGTCGACTACCTATTTGATTTGGATCATCAAACCCTTGCGGGCTTATTCTCCTTTTCAAAAGGTGTAGCCAGAGCGATCGAAGAAATTATTGATTGTGAGCGAATCGGACTTTCAGTCATCGGATTAGAAGTACCTCATGCTCATGTACATCTGATCCCGATAAATGCCGTCAATGACATGAATTTCAGTCAAATGAAGCTTTCTCCAAGCAAAGAAGAGTTAGCAGAGGTGGCAAAGAAAATAAAGAAAGCTTACGTCAACTAGTTTTAATGGCTAGTAATTAGCTATTGAATCCACCGAAAGATGAGTTTTTGATATCATTCTTTGGGCAACACTTTCATTTAAATTGATTCAATCAACTCCTTCACTTGTTTTGGTAAAATGGAGCCACTAAGTGTAATGTGATCCTAATCACTAAATACCAATTACTACACAATTTGCTCACTTAATCCTCCCGGGATTATCCGCGATAAAGGATTTCCAACTTTTTTTACCACTTCCACCGAGTACTGATTTAGAGGAGTAATGATGACAAATTGCCACCGCAAGCGCATCAGTAGCATCCAATAGCTTGGGAGCTTCTTCAAACTTGAGTAGCATTTGAATCATGTGCGCGACTTGCTCTTTACTGGCATTTCCACTCCCTGTAACTGATTGCTTGACCTTTTTAGGAGCATACTCATGGATGGGCATTCCCCGGTTAAGTGCGGCGGCCATTGCTACCCCTTGTGCACGACCTAGCTTAAGCATGGACTGAACATTTTTACCAAAAAAAGGTGCTTCCAGAGCCACCTCATCAGGTAAATACTCTTTGATAAGCTCAGTAACTCGATCAAATATTTTCTTCAGTTTTATCTCATGATTTTTATACTTGCTGAGATGGATTACACCAAATTGGATCACGCTCATTTTTTCACCCTTACAATGGATCAGTCCGTAACCCATTACATTCGTACCCGGATCTATTCCTAAAATGATTCGCTCTTTAGTCGCCACAAATGCAAATTAAGAACAACCGTTCAAAGTACCTTCAAAAGTCATGGATCATTACCTTGATCAAAGCACTGCTGCTTGCTGGTTGTTTATTCTTCATTTATTCGAAGCTTCGCAATCAAACCATTTCGTTCATTGAAATGCGTCCGCCGGAGGGGTTTCAATTGGTGCTAGCCACAGTTTTGATATTAATGGTAATCAATTGGTATTTGGAAGCATTGCGCTGGAAAGCATTAATTGGTCTGTTTGAACCAATCACTATCAAGGAGGCATGGAAAACGGTGCTTGGTGGATTAGCTCTCAATTGGATGCTACCGTTTACATCCGGAGATTTGATTGCACGCATCTCTCAGCAGAAGGATAAGTATCAGGCAACTTCGGCAGTCATATTTAGCAGAGGCATTATGCTTGGTGTTACACTCATTTTTGGGCTGTATGGGATGAGTTTTTTAACCAGGGAATACGCCTTGAACTGGTGGATTTTTTTCGGAGTGATCGCCGGGGTTCTATTACTGGTTCTTCTATTTAAGAATCAAATTGAACGTTTCAGAAGCTACTTTGAGCTACTTACCAAGCACTTGTTTTTGCAAGTGATTGCGATTTCTTTATTGCGTTACTTTGTTTTCACTTTTCAATTCTACTTGCTACTTGCAACATTCCTTCCATCACTTGATGCGCAGGTAGTCATCGCCGGAATCGGCTGGGTTTTCCTTGCACGATCGGTTTTGCCTCTTTTGTTTGGTGGCATAGGCGTTCGAGAGGCTTCAGGAATCTTTTTCTTTGAACCATACCATGTAGAAGTTCAGCCCATTATTGTTCCCATTTTTTTTATCTGGATTATCAACACTGTCTTACCTTCCCTCATAGGCTTAATCTTTATTTGGAGATTGAAATTTGTGCGGAAATAGTACTTTTAGATTAAGTACCCTATCATTTTAGCGAACGAGTAAAATTCACTCAAATATTCGGGTTAACATTGCGCGATGATCTTTCTGATTGGCGCATTCACTGTTCTACACGTACTATTTTACCTAAAATTGACCGTTGGGTGGAGTAGAATTGGTGTGATGAAAGAAAACAATGAATCATTCATTCCATTCACAGTAATCATACCGGTACGCAACGAAGCGGATACGATTGATGCAATTTTGAACAGGCTCAATGAACAGGAGTATCCAAAAGATTTTTTCGAGGTGATTGTGGTTGATGATTTTTCAGAAGATCAGACGGTCACGATTGCTAAGAAAACAATGGAATCCCTTAGCATAAGCATCCGATTAATTCAGTTGAAGGATGAAGCACGGCAAGGCAAAAAACACGCGCTTACAGCAGCGGTTAAAGAAGCATCTTTTGAAACAATACTTACAACAGATGCTGATTGCTGGTTTGGTAAAGAATGGATCAAGTCTTTCAATGATGCCTTTGAATCAGACACCAATATGGTCGCAGGGCCTGTGGTAATTGAGGGACAAGGTTTTTTCGCAAGACTACAACAAGTCGAATTTGCTGGCCTAATGGGTTTTGGAGCGGTAACCATTACAGAAGAAAACCCAAGTATGTGTAGTGGAGCGAATCTTGGATTCAGAAAAAAAGCATTTGAAGAAGTTGGGGGATACACCAATAACCTATTTACTCCTTCTGGAGATGATGAGTTTTTGCTATTCAACATTATGCAGAAGTTTCCCAATTCTGCACGTTTTTTGAAATCTGAGAAAGCCATTGTTAATACCCCAGCACATGCTAAGTTCTATTCCTTTATAAATCAGCGGACCAGATGGACAAGCAAATGGAAGCACAATATGAATCGGAAGGTTCGGATTAGTGCCATACTCTTTTTTCTTGATTACTTAACTTTTTATGGGGCGATTGGCCTAGCAATAGCAGGATATCTTGATACTGTTCCTCTTGCTCTCGTTATTATTGTTCGTTTTTTGTCTTTACTTATTTATGTATCGCCCATCAACAGTTTCCTAAAAGGCAAAAGCAGTTTTTGGCCGCTACTATTCTTCCAAATAATTTACCCGCTACATGTTTTATTCATGGGTTTCAACTCTATCTTTGGTTCCTATACCTGGAAAGGAAGAAAATACGGATGACAGACGAGGAATTCGAGATCATTGATGAGCTCTATTTTGTAACAACCTACAGTGACTTAAAAGCCACTACAGATTTAACAGATGATCAGCTGAAAGACAACTTAATTCAAATGGCGCAAAGAGGGTGGGTAAGAGTGTATAAATCAGTGGATGAAGAATCGGAGTTAGAGCAATTGGACATGGAGAATGACTTCCAATCCTATTACTACCTTGCATCTAAGAAGGGACTATTTGAACACAACTCGCAATGAAGGAAACTTCGCTTGATATAAAAGACTTACAACTCAATGCACTGTTAGAGGTTACACAGGCAGTGAATAATAATTTGCCTGAAGATGACCTGTTGAAAATCTACAAGTTCACGCTACTAGCAGATTTAAAAATCAATAAGTTGGCGCTTTACACAGAGCAAAAGGAAGGTTGGGTCTGCAGAGTGAATTTCGGTACAAAGAACGACCTGATTGGAAACCCACTACCAGATAAATACCTAAAATTGAAAAATGAGATTGGTGTAGTGGAAACATCTTTTGATGAGTTTGATTCAGTCTTTCCCGTATACCATAAGAGTAAGCTTCTTTCCGTCGTTTTTATCAAATCAGACGCGAAGCTGGGAGTTCAAAACCGTTTTCTCAATGCTTTGACGAATATTATTCTGGTGGCCATTGAAAATAAGCGGCTTGCACGTCAGCAAATGGAACAAGAAGCATATAGGAGAGAGCTGGAAATTGCCAAGAAGGTGCAAAATTTCCTTTTCCCAAAAGAACTTCCCAAGATTGAACGATTACAGATTGAGGCATTCTATCTTCCACACCACGACGTAGGAGGTGATTATTATGACTACATCCAAATAGATGAACACAGGTTCCTGGCGTGTATTGCAGACGTTTCTGGCAAAGGAGTTCCTGCAGCCTTGCTGATGTCAAACTTTCAAGCTTCTTTGAGAGCGCTGGTTCGGCAAACAAAAGACTTGCTGGAGATTGTCACTGAATTAAATCATACAACTTTCGTAAGTGGAAATGCAGAGAATTTCATCACATTCTTTGCTGGAATCTACGATTTCAAAACAAAAAGTTTGGAATACATCAATTGCGGACACAATGAAATTATTCTCAAGAGCGGTAGCACAATTGAGCTGCTAAATGATGGCACTACGGTTTTAGGGATGTTCGACCCTCTTCCATTTATTGATACACAGCAATTGAATAATATTGATGAGTTTTTCTTATTTGCCTACACCGATGGACTTACCGAAACATTCAACGAAAAAGATGAAGACTTTGGTTTTGATCGATTGTTAAAGATCATAAAGCAAGATTGTCCGAAAGATTTATCCCACCTCCATGATGAAATTCTTAAGGTATTGAATGAATTCAAAGGAGAAAGAGCATTTCACGATGATATCACAATGCTCTCCTGTCTTATTCAAAACAAATGATTCGGTTTTACAAAACACCTTGGATAACTAAAAGAAGATATCCTGAATTGGTGTGGCAATTACCTTCCAGAAATACCCTTTACTTAACCTTTGATGATGGCCCAAATCCAACCGTAACCCCTTGGGTTATAAATGAATTGAGAAAGGTCGATGCGAAGGCTACCTTCTTTTGTTTGGGAAGCAATATTCAGCAACATCAAAACTTGGCGAAAGCGTTAATCGAGGAAGGACATGCAATTGGAAATCATACGCAAAATCATTTGGACGGCTGGAAAACCCTAAGTAGTGAATACCAAGATGATATCCTTAAGTGTGATGAAGAATTAATGAATTTGGGGGTACATAATCAGCTGTTTCGTCCACCATATGGAAGGATAAAAAAAAGCCAAATAAAGAAGTTGAGAAATAGGAAAATTATTATGTGGAGTCATTTATCTTGGGATTTTGATGGAAAATCAAACACTCAACAGAGTATCGAAAAACTTAAAAAGGCAGAAGAAGGTAGCATACTTGTTTTCCATGATTCTGCTAAAGCATTTGAGAATTTGCAAGTAATTCTTCCAGAAATTCTTTCTTTTTTCTCAGCAAAAGGTTTCAAATTCGATAGCGTAAGATGATTGATACGCACGCACATATTTATCTGGAGCATTTTTCCGAAGATATTGATGGAGTAATAGATCGAGCACTTCAAAATGGCATCCATAAAATTTTACTTCCCAATATCGATAGCTCAACGATCGATCAAATGTTAGAGCTCGAAAGCCAATACCCTGATATTTGTTATCCAATGATGGGGCTTCACCCTTGTTCTGTAAAAGAAGACTTTGAAAAAGAACTGAGACTCATAGAAGATTGGATGAATAAACGATCATTTTTAGCGGTAGGAGAGATGGGTACGGATTTGTATTGGGACAAGACTTTCTGGAATCAGCAAAGAGAAGCTTTTCACTTTCAATGTGAGCTAGCACTGAAGCATAATTTGCCAGTAGTTATTCATTGCAGAGAAACCATTGACGAAACCATTGAGATGGCTATGAAATATCAGGGAAAAGGCTTGAAAGGAGTATTTCATTGTTTTACAGGAACAATAGAGCAAGGAAAGCAAATCACAGACATGGGGTTTCACCTGGGACTTGGCGGAGTGAGCACCTTTAAAAATGGTGGCATGGATCAGGTAATTCCACACCTTGAGCAAACTAAAATTATCTTAGAAACAGATAGTCCTTACCTCACCCCGGCCCCTTACCGCGGAAAGCGAAATGAACCGGCCTACGTATCCATCATTGCTGATAAGGTGGCTGAATGTTTGAATACTTCAAAAGAAGCGTTGGTTGAATTGACGACAGCAAATGCAAATGCGCTATTTTTCCCAAATAAAATTGCTAGCCATTGAAATATAAGATTGTAAATATCAATAAGACCGGAGAGCGTTCGGTATTAATTATTTATACCGGAGGTACGTTCGGAATGGTTCAGGATTCAAGCGGAGCACTCGCACCTTTTAATTTTGGAAAAGTTGTAGACCGAGTTCCTGAGCTGCGTCAACTCGGAATAAGGATTACTGTAATATCATTCCCTAAGCCAATCGATTCTTCCAATATTCTTGTCCAGGATTGGAAAGACATGGCATACATCATCGAGGAAAACTATTCTCAATATGATGCTTTCGTGATTCTCCATGGTACAGATACCATGGCATATTCCGCCTCCATGCTCAGTTATATGCTTGAAGGCCTCAACAAACCAGTAATATTCACAGGGGCACAAATGCCAATTGGCTCTATTCGATCTGACGCGAGAGAGAATTTGATAACCGCTCTTGAAATAGCCGCTGCTCATAACAATGGAGATCCGATAGTAAGTGAGGTCTGTGTCTATTTTAATTACAGACTACTAAGAGGTTCAAGATCACAAAAATTGAGAAGTAGCACATTTGCTGCTTTTGAATCAGAAAATTATCCTTGGTTGGCAGAAGCTGGTATTGAAATAGAGTTTAACTACCCTGCATTAAAGCCTTATGATAAGGAAGCTAAATTGATCGTGAGGAATGAAATGGATTCCAATGTGGCCATTTTGAAAATATTTCCAGGCATTACAGAACATGTTGTGCGATCGATTTTGTCTGATCCCGATATCAAAGGTGTTGTTATCGAAACATTTGGTTCTGGAAACACTATGAGCTTTGATTGGTTCATTAAATGCCTGCAGGATGCTATTGATGATGGCAAGGTGATACTGAACGTAAGTCAATGCATCGGAGGAGAGGTTGAGCAGGGACGATATGAGACAAGTAAAAAATTAAATCAAATAGGGGTTTTGAGTGGTGGAGACATTACTACAGAGGCTGCTATAACAAAGCTGATTTTTTTGCTTGGGGCTGGATTTAGCAGCAATGAGCTTAAACAACAGCTAACACATTCTTTAGTTGGTGAAATGGATTCATCAATTGAATGAAAAAATGAGAATAACCCTGATGTTCGAATAAAACTTGCATAAAGGTATTTTTCATGATTTATTTGTAGCCCGTCAAAAGTGGCGGCCTACAGAGAGGTGGCCGAGCGGTCGAAGGCGCACGCTTGGAAAGCGTGTATATCTCAAAAGGGTATCGAGGGTTCGAATCCCTTCCTCTCTGCGCTTTTTTGCAGAGAAAGACTTTCAGGTTCGACATTTTATATAAATGGTGCGAATTTTGTGGGAATGAAAATGCAAATTTGGATTTACTAAAACTTAAATATTTAACTAAACCGAAGACTTAACTTACAAGACTGAATTATGAAAAAGTTATTGACTCTATTAATGTTGGCAGGTGTTTTTACCTTCAGCGCTACAGCGCAAGAGTTTTCAGACTCTGATGCTGCAACCGATTCTGCTGCTGTAGACTCTGCTCAAGCAGAAGAAGTATATGAAGAGCCTGTTGAAGAAATTGCTGAGATCGTGGCTCCTCAAGAGGAAGCGGCTCCTTCGCAAGGATTTCACCAAATAGTAAAAGAACAATTCATCGATGGAGGGCCAACTTTCATGGGAATCGTTCTTGCATGTTTAATTCTTGGTTTAGCTATCGCTATTGAAAGAATTATTCACCTTAACATGGCTTCTACGAACACAAAAAAGCTTTTGGCTGATGTAGAAGATGCCTTAAGTGCCGGTGGTGCTGATGCAGCAAAAGAAGTTTGTAGAAATACAAGAGGCCCAGTAGCTTCTATTTTCACACAAGGACTTCTAAGAATGTCTGAAGGTGTTGAAATGGTAGAGAAATCAATCATTGCTTACGGATCTGTCGAAATGGGCAAATTGGAAAGAGGCATGATTTGGATCTCACTTTTCATTTCACTAGCACCAATGCTTGGTTTCATGGGAACAGTAATTGGTATGATTGAAGCATTCGATGCAATTGCAGAGGCTGGTGATGTATCTCCTGCATTGGTAGCGAGTGGTATTAAAGTAGCACTCTTAACAACAGTGGGTGGACTAATTGTAGCTGTAATTCTTCAGTTGTTCTACAACTACTTGGTATCAAAAGTTGATTCAATCGTGAACAGCATGGAAGATGCTTCTATCTCTTTGGTAGACCTTCTAGTGAAGCATAATCTTTCTAAATAATCTAAAAATCGATTAGACTATGGTTGATGTAGGATTATTTATATCATATATACTCATTGGTGTTTGCATCCTTACCGCGGTAGGTATGCCACTAGTGAAGGCATTCGGAGATCCTGACTCATTGAAAAAAATGGGATTGGGAGTTGGAGCATTAATAGTTGTTTTTCTCGTTGCTTTTTTTACTGCAAGCGGAGACAACTCAGGAGATGCTTCTGAAACAACAGCTAAGCTCGTAGGAGCAGGATTGACAACTTTTTACATTCTTGCGATCGCAGCTATTGGCGGTATCGTTTATACGGAAATTAAAAAAGCAGCTGAATAATGGCTAGGAATAAAGATAGAGGAGGCACTCCAGAAGTGAGTTCAGGCTCTATGGCAGACATTGCCTTCCTTCTACTCATTTTCTTCTTGGTTACTACCACGATTGCAAATGATAAAGGAATATTAATGCAACTGCCACCTCCACCAGAGCCAGATCAGCCAATTGTAGAGTTTCAGGAAAGAAACATCTTTAAAATTTTGGCAAACTCTAATGATCAGCTTTTGGTTGAGAATGAGCCTTATAACAAGCCTATGTCGGAACTGAAAGATGAGGTGAAAGCTTTTGTTTTAAACTTTGGTAATCCAGATCAGGAGGGTATTGATACATACAATAGCCTTCCTTCTCAAATGAAAATCAGAGCCAAGCAAAGCTCAGAATCTTCTGATCATCCGAAGAAGGCGGTAGTTTCATTTAAAGCAAATAGAGGTACGAGTTACGAGCTATACATAGATGTGTTAGATGCTGTGCAAGCTGCATATAATGAGATCTATGGAGAGCGTGTGGGTATTACAGCAGATGAATTCCTTCAGCTCGACCAGAGCAAGGATGTGGAGAAGAGAATGTATCAACAAGCTAGGGCAGGAATTCCGAAGGCGATCTCAATTGCAGAACCAGATAAATAAGTTGAATTATGTCGAAGTTTAAGAAAAATTCAAGCGCATCACAAGATATTCCTACGGCAGCATTGCCAGATATTATCTTCATGCTGCTCTTCTTCTTCATGGTGACAACTGTGATGAGGGAGCAGGAGATTTTAGTGAAGCAAGTACTTCCAAAAGCGGAGCAACTTTCTAAGATTCAAAAGAAGTCATTGGTGAGCCACATCTATATTGGAGAGCCAAAGAATATTGGCACATATGGTGAAGAGCCACGAATACAAACAAATGATGTATTCATGGAGGCAGATGAATTGACCCTCTTTGTGAATCAGGAAAAGGATAAACTTTCTGAAGCGGAACGGGACAGAATTACAATGGCTTTGAATATTGATTCTGAAGTGAAGATGGGAATTGTTTCGGATGTGGAACAAACACTAAGAAAGTCCAACGCGCGAAAAATCCTTTACAAGTCATTGAAAGGAATTCAAGAGTAAATAACTTTTCAAATATATAATAAGAACCCAGTCCTTAGACTGGGTTTTTTATTTTTTATCCAGCTGTTTCTTTTTCTCCTCAAGCCATTCATCATACTCCTTCTTCGCATCCTTAATCGCCTCTTCTAATTCCTTTTGAGTGGCTTTCCTAAGCTTTTCGGCTTTATCAGTCACCTTCCTTCTCTGCTTTTTTAGGTTTCTTAAGGCGGTTTCAATATCGCGTTTAGCATCTTCCGCGGCTTCACGAGAAGCTTCTTCTAGTTGACTTATCTCATCTTCAATCTCAAGCTTCTTTTTTTCAAATTGTTCAAGTGTTTCTTCACGTTCGGCTTCTCTTTCTTCAGTACTTGGCGAACAAGAAATAAGAATTAATCCACAAAGAATAAAGGGTAAATATTTCATGAGCAAAATTTATGTGAAGTTAGGCACTGAAACGCTTGGGACTTAAGTAGGGAGCCCAGTCTTCACTATACTTATCATTCATACGTAAAAATGTCAAATAGGATGGTTTGATTGGCGCTTTAAATAGCCTCATTCCTACCTTATCTAAAGAATAATCACTTTTGCGGGAATTGCAGCGTTGACAGGCCGTGACAAGATTCGTCCAGGTTGATTTGCCTCCTTTGGATCTTGGAATGATATGATCAATTGTGAGCTCTTTGCTTGTTCCACAATACTGACATTTGCCACCGTCACGCTTAAAAATGTTGTGACGACTCATTACGACCCCTTTATATGGGATGGCTATGTAGTATTGAATTTTGATAATGGAAGGAAAAGGGAATGATTGACTGATTGATCTAAGCTTTTTGCCTTTGATTTCTGAGATTAGTTCTGCTTTTTTTAAGAACATAAGTGTAAAAGCTCGCTGTGCTGTACATACAGTAAGGGGAGTGTAATCTTGATTTAGTACCAGTACCGTATTCATAGCCTATATTTTCATCCGCTCTAATTCTCTTTTCTGATCTTTCTTTTTGATGCTATCTCGTTTATCGTATATTTTCTTTCCTTTAGCAAGAGCGATCTCCAACTTAGCCAAACCTCTATTGTTAATGTAAATTCTTATTGGAATGATGGTAAGTCCCTTTTCTTCCATTTTTGATTTGAATTTCTCCAATTCTCTCTTTTTGAGCAGAAGTTTACGATCACGTGTCATATCATGACTTTCAAAACTGGCTTGTGAATAGGGTGCAATGTTCATTCCTTTAATAAAAAGCTCTTCTTTTTTAAAAAAACAATGCGACTCCTGAATACTTGCCTTACCCTCACGTAAGGATTTGATTTCAGTTCCTTTCAGCATTATTCCTGCTTCTGCTTTTTCAATGAATTCATACTCATAGCTCGCTTTGCGATTTTTGATCTGAATATTATTGGAAAACCTATTCTTATCCTTACTCATAAGTTAAATATATAGTACTGTCATCAAAAAGGCATTCTTGGAAGCGGGCTATCAGTGAGCTTTCCAAACATACGTTGTTCAAAAAGCAAATGACCACTCATCGCAATCATTCCTGCATTATCTGTACAATATTGAAAATCCGGAATAAATATTTCCCACCCGTTCTTTTCGGCCTCATCTTTAAGCGTATTCCTTAATCCACTATTCGCAGATACACCTCCAGCGATTGCGATTTGCCTAATACCTTCTTGCCTAGCTGCATTCACCAGTTTAGTCATTAACATAGAAATGAGTGTTTTCTGTATGCTTGCGGCCAGATCATGCTTATTCTTTTCAATAAAATCATTGTCCTGTTTGAGTTCTTTTCTGAGAAAATATAGAATAGAAGTCTTAATTCCACTAAAGGAGTAGTCGAGTGCAGGCATTTCAGATTTCGCAAATAGAAATTTATCAGAATCCCCTTCCAGAGCAAGTTTATCAATCATAGGTCCTCCTGGGTAGGGAAGGCCTAAAAGCTTAGCCGCTTTGTCAAAGGCTTCACCCACAGCATCGTCTTGCGTTTGACCAAGTATCACCATATCAGTAGCATTTTTCACTTTCAATATCTGGGTATGTCCTCCACTTACAGTTAAACAGATGAATGGGAAATCTGGTCTGGGATCATCAATAAAGTGAGCAAGTACATGTGCTTTCATGTGATGTATGGGGATCAATGGGATGTTGAGAGAAGCAGCCATCGATTTTGCAAAACTGCTGCCGATTAGTAAAGCTCCCAATAATCCCGGCCCCCTTGTATAAGCAATTGCATTCAATTCATTCACCTCAATTCCAGCATTGTTTATCACATGATCAACTACTGGCACGATATTTCTTTGATGTTCACGTGATGCTAGTTCAGGAACGACACCTCCGTACTGTGTATGAATATCTTGGCTGGCAATTTCATTATTGATTACTTTGCCGTTTATACAAACTGATGCTGAAGTTTCGTCACAAGAAGACTCTATGCCTAGAATAACCGCCACTTTTTTTTGAAGGCCAAGATAACCATATCAAAAGTTCGTAAGGTGCTCTGGAAGTTTTTTTCAGGGTTTTTCTTCTATTCCATCGCTACTTTACTCATCATCATGTTGCTTATGCAACTCCGACCTGTTCAGACATTCTTGGCGCAGAAAACACTGAAGCTTATTTCTGACAAGACAAGTCATGTTATTTCCATCGATCGGGTTAAAATTTCCTGGTTGGATCAAGCAGAGCTGAAAGATATCCTAGTGCAAGATTTGCATAATGATACACTTTTGTATTCCCATGATTTGACCGTTAATTATTCACTTTTCGATTTGATTAAAGGCGCATATCTAAACATTGAGGAAATTAATGCATCTGACCTGAGATTAAAGTTAGCAAAGTACGATTCCGCTGCTAAATTGAATCTCTCCATATTTCTAGAATCGCTTAAAAGTGATACGCTTAAAAAGAAATCAACGCAAATTTTTGTAAATCAAATTACTTTGAATGATCTCAGATTTAGTCTGAGTGATAAGACTAAAATACCCGAGAAAAATCGACTTGATTTTTCGAACCTGAATTTTTCAATCCCCTATTTTATAGCAGGCCAATTGGCGATTGAGTCCGATACTATATCTGGAGATATCATCCAGATGCGTGGCGTTGAGCAGAACTCTGGTTTCACAATTGAAGAGTTTTCCACAAACTTTCATTTGAGCAACGAATCACTAAGTGTTGATGATTTAAATTTCAGAACACCCACTAGTTTCATTTCTGATAGTTTAGAATTTTTCTACAATGGATTGGATGACTTAGGTCACTTTGTCGACAGTGTCTCCTTTATTCTTCATTTTAACAATTCGAAAATTTCCAGGCAGGACATACAGATCATTCTCGGTGATGATCCTTTAAAAGAAGACATTACCATCGATGGAGTAGTCTGGGGAACAGTCGGCGATTTTAATATTGAAAATACAAGATTCGGTTACGGAAGATCATATTTTGTAGGTGGTGTAAGCTGCTTTGGCCTTCCTGATGTATCGCAGACATTTGTTTTAGCAGACCTGACTGATTCACACGTGTTGCCATCAGATTTAAGGCCTTACATTGGAGATTATGCTGATAACCTTAGTCAAATGGGTAGAATTGATTTTACCGGAAGTTTTGCTGGATTTTTAAAAGACTTTGTAGCAAGAGGTGATTTTGTCACAGATCAGGGGTCCATACATACCGATATCAATTTGAAGATACCTGAAAACTTTAATAACATGTCATATGAGGGTAATTTGGAATTTAGAAGTGTCAATGTTGGAGCTTTTTTTCAAAATGATATTGTACAGACTGTTAATCTGAAAGCTGCAATTAATGGGAGGGGAGTGAAGCCAGAAAATGCAGAATTTGACTTGGAGGCTGTTCTTTTTGCAAGCGGACTCAAAGGATATGTTTATGACAGTGTTAAAGTAGATGGAAAATTTGCGAAGAACTATTTCGAAGGAAAGTTTGCCGTGGATGATCCAAATTGTGATTTAAAGGGCATTGCTCAGATAGACTTTCGTCAAATACACGAAATACTCAAATTGGATATGGTGGTGAAAGTGCTGAATGCTAAATCCATCAACCTAACTCCTCAAAATATCTCAGCGAATGGTAAGTTAAAAGTAGAAATAGTCGATTTTGATATTGATGATTTCAAAGGAAAGCTAGCAGTAGATTCAGCACTTTTTATTCTAAATCAAAAGAAAGTGAATTTAGATTCAATCCGTGTAAACGCCTTCTTTGAAGATAGTACCAGGATTGTGCAATTAGGATTTCCTGGATTGAAATCTACGCTTAAGGGAGATTTCAAAGTCTCAGATGCGTTAATAGATATCCCCGCAATTGTAAGAAGTTATGCATCTGAGTTACACCTTTTAGATGATAGCTTAATAGCAGAGAACAGTGGTAAGTCATACAAGATGACCCTGAATGCAAAAATTGAAAATGTATCCAGCTACTTAGATTCATTGGATCTACCATTCTCTTTTGGGGGTAAAACCATAATTGAATCTACTTTTAGGCAAAGTAAGAATGCAAATATTTCATTCTATATGAAATCAGATACCTTTTCAATGGGTGAGAATAGATTTCATAAACCAATGCTTGAAATTAATGCCTCTAGCGATCCAGAGGCTTCAGATATCCTCACAAACTTTTTCTTTGAATCTAAAAATCAGACACTTGAAGGCATACCTGATACTGAAAAATTATCCCTCGAAGGAGTTTGGTATGACAAAAACATCGACTTTACTACACACGTCGGCCAACCGGTAACAGCCAGTGATATTCGAATAGAGAGTAATTTGAAATTGTATGAGGATTCAATTATTCTAAAAATGAAACCTTCAGACATAAAACTTCTGGATGATGAGTGGACCTTTAATCCGACGAATAAAATAGTTATCACCGACAACAAGACCTTAATTGAAAATCTTGAAATTTATGATTCAAGTGAATCCATTGCGATTCAGGGGGAATATGCGGATTCTACGGCAACATCAATCGTAATCTCTTCTGAAGATTTAAACATGAATAAAGCTAGCCTTTTTTCGAAAGCAACAATTGGAGGTTTTCTAAACGGAAGTTTTGAGATGTTTAGACAGAATAGCCAAGAGGCATTCAAATTTGACGGAGCTTTTCTATTAAAAAACCTTTCCTATGATGAACTCAGTGTTGGTGATGTAAGTGGATCTTCCGAGTGGAATCCTGTTGATAGAAGTGTATTTACAAAAGTTGAGGTTGAAAGAGAAAATGTCAATGCCATGCAGGTAGAGGGTTACTATTATCCAGCAAGCCAGCAGGATCAACTCGATTTTGATGTCACCTTTGATGAGGCTGATCTTAAAATGGGAGAACCCTTTTTGAAAGGAATCTTTTCAGATATTCAAGGTGCGGCAAGCGGATCATTAAAACTGACGGGGACAATAGCAGAACCTAAAGTGATCGGTGATTTTGAAATGAAAAATGGAGGAATCACCGTTGATTACCTCAATACGAGATATTCCTTTGATGGTTCCGTAACCTTTGATCCATCTCGAATCAGTCTGACAGATTTTAATCTCGTGGATAGAAAAGCCTCAAAAGCAAAAGTGTCAGGGGCTATTCAGCACGCTTCTTTTAAAAATTTTATTACTGACATCACGATAAGTGCTGATAATTTTGAGTTTCTCAATACAACTTCTTTAGACAATAGCCTCTATTATGGTTCCGCATATGGAACAGGGACAATAAACGTTACAGGACCACTAAACGATTTGCTAATAAAAGCAAAAATAGAGACCGAAGCAGATACCCGCTTTTTTGTACCTATTTCAGAAAGTACAGATGTTGGGCAAGAAGACTATATCACTTTTGTTGATTTTTCAGACACTACACGAGTGGAAGATGAAGAAGAGTTTAGCATTTCTGGTTTGACACTTGAATTCGACATTGATGTCACACCCGATGCATATTGTGAGTTAATTTTCGATATCAAAACAGGAGATATTATTCGAGGTAGAGGCAGAGGTAACCTCAAGTTGCGCCTGGATACAGACGGTGATTTTAATATGTTTGGACCTTTAGAAATAGAAGAAGGTGCCTATAATTTCACTATTTCTAACCTGCTAAGTAAGGAATTTGATGTAAGTCCAGGTAGTCGAATTACTTGGTACGGAGATCCATATAATGCCACCATTGATTTAGACGCAACTTATCTTCAACGAGCTTCCTTCGAGGGGCTAAAGAATTCTACAGAGCAGGATCCAACTCTGATCGGTCAAAAAGTTCCAATTCTGGTTGTACTTCAACTTGAAGGTGGAATGTTAACGCCACAAATTGATTTTGACTTGCAACTTCAAAATGAATCTGACGCGACAAATGAAAACATACCTGCCTTGTCGCAAATAAGAAATGATGAACAGGAGCTAAAGAGGCAAGTCATTAGCTTGCTGATTCTTAAAAGGTTCTCTCCCAAAGAGAGCTTCACGCTAAGCGGAGGAGGAAGTGTTGGGAATAGCGTAAGTGAGTTCATTTCAGGACAGGTAAGTTACCTGGTGAGTCAAATCGATGAAAATTTAGAGGTGGAAGTAGATTTAGCTGATTTAAACAACGAAGCATTCAATACATTCCAGCTAAGATTTGCATACACTTTCCTAAATGGAAGACTTAAGGTGACCAGAGGGGGCGACTTTGGAAGTCAGGATGATAATAATAATGTTCTCAATGACCTGATCGGTGATTGGTCCGTGGAATATAGCTTAACAAAAGATGGTAGGCTGAGAGCCAAAGTATTTAGTAACTCTGATCAGCGAATTCAGGTTAATGAAAACCAGCAAAATCAGGAGATTGGAATTAGTCTGCGTTTTGTTCATTCATTTGATGACATAACTGAGTTATTAACATTGAAGAGAGATGAAGCATTGCTTCGTCGTGAAGAAGAGGAAGAAAAAAAAGAAGAAAAAAAGACTGGAAATGATTCTACGAAGAAATAGTAGAGGTTCAAATTCAATTGGAATGGTTATCTTAAGAAGATAAAACCTAATTACCATGGATTACAGAAAGTTTAGCCAAAAATATGCAGAGGAGATTGGAGGGGAGTTTAGAGAGTATGACGAAACCCAGTCAGTCATTATCGTTCCATTGAAAAATGGTCGCTTTCAAACGGTGACAGGCCACATCGTAACCCATTCGGGCTATGAAAGAGAATTGGTACATCTAAAATCAAAGGTATGTGAACTTACCTATGATGTGCCGTTCAAAGAGTGCTTAGAAGCTTCAAAAGAATATCCATATACCAAGTTTATCGTTGAGGATGACTTCCTAAAAGTTGAGGCCATAAATTTTCTTGTGAATCTTAATGAAAATATGGTGAAGGAAATGATTATGGAAATTGCTCATCATGCAGATGACTGGGAATTAAAAATTACTGGTAAAGACATTCATTGATATTTTTGCAGATGCAAGCCGACTCATCGCTTGTCAATTGACAAGAGGAAAGTCCGGGCAGTACAGAGCAGCGTACTTCTGAAAAGGAAGCATCCCAATACTTTGTTTTGGGATAGAGAAAGTGCCGCAGAAAATAGACTACCTGTCTTAGACAGGTAAAGGTGAAAAGGTGAGGTAAGAGCTCACCGGGTGAATGGTGACATGAACCGCATGGTAAACCTTACGTGCTGAAAGACCAAATAGGTTCTATGATTAAGGGTTGCTCGCCCGAGTAGAATTGGGTAGGTCGTTAGACCTTGTCGGTGACGGCAAGGCTAGATAAATGATGGGATAAAACAGAACCCGGCTTACTGGCTTGCTTTTTGTAATTAAATCGAATAAAAACATAAGATGGCTAAAATTCTTGTAGTTGATGATGAAAAGAGCATTCGTGATGCTCTCAGAGACATTCTTTCCGAAGAAAAATATGACGTGCTTACCGCCGAAGATGGGGAAGACGGATGGTCTAAACTCGAGCAGGAAAAAATTGATTTGGTACTTTGTGATATCAAAATGCCAAAGATGGATGGCATGGAATTGCTGAATAAAGTTTCCGAAGAAAGACTGGATGTTCCATTCGTCATGATTTCAGCACATGGAACGATCGATACAGCAGTAGAAGCTACAAAGAAGGGTGCCTATGATTTCATTCAGAAACCACCAGATTTGAATCGTATTTTGCTCACGGTGAGAAATGCCATTGACAATGGTAAGCTTGCCACAGAAACGAAAGTGCTTAAAAAGAAAGTAAGCAAAGGGCTTGATATAGTTGGAGAATCCAAGGGAATTGTTGAGGTCAAGAATACCATAGATAAAGTGGCTCCGACAGAAGCTAGAGTGCTAATCAATGGGGAAAACGGGACAGGTAAAGAGCTTGTAGCAAGGTGGCTGCACGAAAAAAGCGGAAGATCTAAAGCCGCAATGGTTGAGGTGAATTGTGCGGCAATTCCTTCAGAACTTATTGAGAGCGAGTTGTTTGGTCATGAGAAAGGCTCATTCACCTCGGCTCACAAACAGCGAATCGGTAAGTTTGAGCAAGCAAATGGAGGTACACTTTTTCTTGATGAGATAGGAGATATGAGCTTATCTGCTCAAGCGAAAGTTTTAAGAGCGCTGCAAGACAAAAAAATTACCAGAGTTGGTGGTGATAAAGCTATTAATGTAGATGTAAGGGTGCTGGCAGCAACCAATAAAAATCTAAAGGCCGAAATTGGAGAGGGTAACTTCCGTGAGGATTTGTATCACAGGTTGAGTGTAATGGTTATTACGGTTCCAGCTTTGCGTGAAAGAAAAGAAGATATTGGCTTATTGGTTGATCACTTTTTAGATCAGGTCGCCAGTGAATATGGATCAGCTAAGAAATCGATAGAAAAGGATGCTGTTGAACAACTTGAAGATTATAGCTGGACAGGTAATATTCGCGAATTAAGAAACGTCATCGAAAGGTTAGTAATTATGTCTCAAGACACAATTACCAAAGAGGATGTTAAAAAGTACGTGGAGACTTAAGCGTTTGCTTCTTGCTCTGCTTTTACTTCCTGAGTATCTTCTTGAGCATAAGTTGGACATGTTCTTTGAGTACATGCACTCATTGCTAATATAATTACTGCTAGTATCGTAAGTTTTAGTTTCATATGCGGTTTATTTCAGTGTGAGGGCTATTTCTTTACCTTACCCTTCAAAAATAGGAGAAATAATCAACTATTCAACTGCGAAACGTTTAAAATATTTCATGATTTTCGCTAAATCATCAAGTTACATCCACGAATGTCACTATTATCAAAACGACCGAGGACCTCAAAGCCATTAGAAACTATTCTTCCAAGGTCTTTTGTCTCAATAAAACAGCAGGTATCAATGTTTGCAAGATCAATAATGTTGATTCCACCAGTCTTCCCTTCTTTTTGAAAGCTGAAAGGATCATTTATATCCCGGATTATGCATTTTGCCCATTTTGGAAATTCGAATGCACCATTTTTTCCATATGCCTGGCTCTGGAGTTCGGTCATTCCATACTCAGACCAAACCTCATTCACCTTAAAACCTTCTTTGAGCTCACTGTGTAATTCATACCTCGTTATCTCCTTTCTTCTGCCTTTCATGCCTCCCGTTTCCACTACTGTGAGATTGCTAGAAGAAGGCCTCTGGGCAGCAATATCTAAGAGAGCATATGATACACCTATCACAAGCTTTTTACCAGCCTGATTGAGTAGGTCATCCCAATCCTGGTTAAGGAAATAGTTGGATGCTGAATGGCTGTAGTTCATGAAATTGTCAACCATACTTATAAGCGATGAATCCCCTTGCTCCTGGTAGGAAGGTAAAACAGCGAAGATTTTAAATTCGGATAACTGTCCTATTTTTTCCTGAAACGTATGTCTTGCTACTCGGTGATAGTGATCAATGTCACGTATAAAGTGCTGACTTCTAGTAGTCGAGGTGGTTCCACTGCTTTTAAATATTTTCTTTTCTTTCCAATTTCCACTTTTTATAGCATGATTTTTGAAGAACTCAATTGGGATGAAGGGAATATCTGTGAGATTTTTTACCGTAGCAGGTGATTTATGCAGGTAATTGCAGTAAGACTTATAAATATCACATGCCTTGTACTGATATTCAAATGCAGCCAGTGAACTTTCAGTAAAGGTTTTTTCGTTTATTTCGAAAAGTGTATGTTTGAATTCTTCAGCAAAATTCATAGTTCTGAACTATTAGGGGCAAAGTAGATTAATTTTGTTTTCAACATATGAGTAAACTTCTTAGAAATATATTACCGTTAATAGCTTTAGTGCTTACCAGCTGCTTTGACAAAGATATTTTTCCAGACACTCCTAAAATAACTTTTGAAGATATCCTTTTCTATGATGGTACGACAACTGATTCGTTAATACTGTCATTTTCTTTTGAAGATGGAAATGGAGATCTGGGAGTGCTTCAGGCAAGAGATATTTTACCTCCGTATAACGAATTTAATGTTTACTTAGATTCCAGAGACAGCGTAATTACTGTTGGTAACATTGATATGGCCGTTCCTCCTGTATATAAGGCAGCACTTATAACAGAAAATTTTGTTCCCATTCGAATTACAAATACTTCCATAATAGTAAATGCGTCAGAATCTGACTATCCAGTGTTTTCTTTTACGAAAGAATTTTTTTCAGACAATGTTTTAGATGTTCCTCAAACCTGTCCGGATCTGGCAAATCAAGATGGCACCTTCCTTGAAAGCATAACTCTCACGCCCTATGTATTGGTTGATGAAGTAAATCTCACTCCAGCTTCAGCGGGCTCACAAGTGATACGTACCGCAATTCCGGTAGAACGTGTAGAAACATATTACAATTTCATTATTGAGTTTCAAAAGAAGGTTGGAGAGAATTATGTCCCTTTAAACTACCAGCAAATTTTTGGAACAGATAAGTGTGATATAGGCATATTTAATGGGAGAATACCACTTTATGACCCTGAAGGAAAAAGCGGTACAATTACGTATGCCATTCAATCCACCGTGTTGAGACTGGCTTTTCTTGATGATGTTATTCGTGCCAAATTTTACGTATACGATCGTGCCGGAAACAAAAGCAATGAAGTCACATCAGCCGATTTCGTGTTGGCAGACATCACCGTTTCTCAATAGATTTTTAGGTACTTATCTGGGTTAGCTTCTGAGATGAGATTATAAACTTTCTCGAAAATCTCTTCAACGTTTGGTTTAGAGAAATAATCACCATCGCTTCCGTATGCTGCTCTATGATCTTTCCCGGTGATTGTTACAGGTTTAGAGTCTAGATGAAAGTATCCATTATCTCTTTCTAAAATTTGCTGCATAATGAATGCAGAAGCTCCACCTTCCACATCTTCATCTACCACGATCAGTCTATTTGTTTTCTCCAGTGATTGAACGATTGTCTTAGTGCGATCGAAAGGGATAAGTGTTTGAGCATCAATAACTTCAACTTCTATTCCTTCGGAGGCCAGTTGATTAGCAGCTTCCATCACAACTCTGCATGTGGATCCATATGTCACGATCGTTGCATCACTGCCCGCTCTTAAAACATCTGGTTCGCCAAGTGCTAATTTGAACTCGGTGAGATTATCGGGCACCCGCTCCTTCAATCTGTATCCATTCAGTGATTCTATCACCAGAGCCGGGTCATCAGAGGTCAACAGTGTGTTATAAAATCCGGCAGCCTGAGTCATGTTTCTTGGTGTGAGGATATACATACCTCTAAGTGAGTGAAGGATCATTCCCATTGGAGATCCTGAATGCCAAACACCTTCTAAACGATGCCCTCTTGTTCGAATGATTAATGGCGCTTTCTGACCTCCATATGTCCTGTATTGAAGCGTTGCAAGATCATCAGATAGCGTTTGCAATGCGTATAGCAGATAATCTAAATACTGAATTTCTGCGATTGGTCTGAGTCCGCGTATAGCTGCACCAATCCCTTGGCCAATAATTGTGGTCTCACGAATTCCAGTATCCGTCACTTTTAGATCTCCGTACTTTTCTTGCAAACCAGCAAACCCTTGATTTACATCTCCTATTTTCCCAACGTCTTCTCCGAAAGCAAAAATTCTAGGGTCATTAGCCAAGTGATAGTCGAAGCATGCATTGAGGACTTCTCTTCCATCTACTAATTCACTCTCTTCAGAGTATTGAGCTGGGGTGGTGTCCGTAAGTAAAGCAGATTCAGAGGATTCGCTGTATAGCTTAGAGCTATATTGTTCCTCATACAGGTTACTCTTTTCTGAGAGAAAATTAATAAGATTTTGTTTCTCAGTGGATTGCTCGTTTTTCAAAAACCTTAACGATTTTTTTGCAGCTCTCACGATATGTGACTTTTCGGGATTTAATTCCTTTCCAAGTTCTTTTGTGATATTGGAAACATCAGCTTTGCGAGCTGAGGATATGCCAGCTTTTTCGATAAGGCTAACGGCTTCTTCTACTTCTTTCTTAATGTCGTGACTATAAGCCTTCCAAGCAATGTCTTTTGCATGTTTTGCTGCTTGTTTTGCTTCTTTTTCTATTTGATCTAATTCTTCTTTGGTGGCAAACTTTTCCGTTTGTATCCACTCCCTCATTTTTAAGATGCAATCGTGTTCTTTTTCCCAGCTGAGACGGTCTTTGGATTTGTATCTCTCATGAGAGCCTGAAGTCGAATGACCCTGCGGCTGTGTAACCTCTACCACATGAACAAGGCAAGGAATGTGCTTTTTTCTGGAAATGTCTATCGCTTTCTTGTATGTTTCCAGGAGAGCTATGTAGTCCCATGCTTTCACTTTGAATATTTCAAAGCCAGGTTTTTCTTTTGTTCTTTGAAATCCACTAAGCGCATCTGAGATACTTTCTTTTATGGTGTGATACTTTTGCGGTACGGATATACCATATCCATCATCCCAGACTGACATTACCATCGGTACTTGCAATACACCTGCTGCATTCATTGTTTCCCAAAAATGCCCTTCTGAAGTTGATGCATTGCCAATTGTGCCAAAAGCTACTTCATTCCCTTTGATGGAAAAATCTTCGAGTTCGCTAAGTTCTTCGTTTTCTCTATACAACTTAGAGGCATAGGCCAATCCAAGTAAACGTGGCATTTGGCCGGCAGTAGGTGAGATATCTGCACTGCTGTTTTTCTTGTCGGTCTGAGTAAGCCATTCTCCTTTCTCGTTTAGGTACCGAGTCGCAAAGTGTCCATTCATCATTCTCCCCGCAGATGCCGGGTCTGCCTCTACGTCTGTGTGTGCATAGAGCTGAGCAAAAAACTGCTGAGTATTCAGTTGACCTACGGCCATCATGAAAGTCTGATCTCTGTAGTAGCCTGATCTCCAATCTCCATTTTGGAAATATTTGGCCATAGCGATCTGCGGAACTTCCTTGCCATCACCAAAAATTCCAAACTTAGCCTTACCCATGAATACTTCCTTTCTTCCGATTAAGCTTGCCTCTCTACTTTCTATCGCAAGCCTGAAGTCTTGAAGTATTTCTTGTTTTGAAATTAAAGTTTTAGTCCTTTTTTTCGCCTCACTCATGTGCATGAATTTTTAATGTTGATGACCAAAGTCACTTCCAAAAATATGAAAAAGCAACCACTTTTGAAAGTGATGTCATCCGTATAAAACTATGTTTTGTGCCAATACTATTATTCTATGAAGAATAAAATTTTATTAATTAAAATTTTAAAGAATATTATTCTTAAAAAAATCGAATTACTATCCTCGATATTTCGTATTTAAAAATGTTGGGTGGTCAATAAAAAGCACTTCCTATATTTGCCGTCTCTTAACTTTATTTACCATGATTATAGGCGTTCCAAAAGAGATAAAAAACAACGAAAACAGGGTGGCAGTGACGCCATCTGGAGTAGTAGAATTTACTAAAAGAGGTCATCAAGTTTATATTCAATCCACGGCAGGCGATGGTAGCGGCTTTACGAATGATCAGTATGTTGAAGCAGGAGCTGAAATTCTTCCAACCATTGAGGCGGTTTATGATATAGCAGAGATGATCATAAAGGTGAAAGAGCCAATAGAGCCTGAATATAAGCTTTGTAAAAAAGATCAACTTATTTTCACCTACTTTCATTTTGCATCGCACGAACCACTGACCAAGGCGATGATAGAGAGCGGAGCAATTTGCCTGGCTTATGAAACCGTAGAAAGTTCGGACCGATCATTACCATTGTTGATTCCAATGTCCGAGGTTGCGGGAAGAATGTCTGTTCAAGAAGGAGCAAAATATTTAGAGAAACCGCTTAAGGGAAGAGGGATTCTCTTAGGAGGCGTTCCAGGAGTTCGTCCAGCTAAGGTTATGATTTTAGGTGGAGGTATTGTTGGAACAAATGCAGCCAAAATGGCCGCTGGAATGGGAGCGGATGTTACGATCATGGACTTAAACCTTCAAAGGCTGAGATACCTTGATGACATTATGCCTGCAAACGTGAATACGTTTATGAGCAGCGAGTATAATATTAGAGAATTAATTAAGTCTCATGATTTGATCATTGGAGCAGTACTCATACCAGGAGCGAAGGCACCCAACCTCATTACAAAAGATATGTTGAAAGAGATGCAGCCAGGCACAGTTTTAGTGGATGTTGCTGTAGATCAAGGAGGATGTATTGAGACATGTAAACCTACAACGCATGAAGATCCGACTTTCATCATTGATGATGTGGTTCACTATTGTGTGGCTAACATGCCTGGAGCTGTGCCATATACATCAACATTGGCACTAACAAATGCTACTTTACCTTATGCACTTGAATTGGCTAATAAGGGATGGAAGCAGGCTTGTAGCGATAGCAAGGAATTAAAGCTGGGCTTGAATGTGATCAATGGAGAAATAGTTTACAAAGGAGTAGCTGAGGCATTTGATATGCCATATACTCCAGTTGATAAATTTCTATAGAACACCAGCTTGAGTATTTGGCCCATCCATGGTAATGGATGGGCTTTTTTGTTTTCCATTCAGAGTGTACTTATGACCATTCACGTCAAAGCCTATGAATTTGGGATGGCATAGAATTTTATTTGTTTTAATAAATTGAAAAAGATGACCAGAAATAATTCGTATTGGCTCCTTCAATCATTTGGGTGGTTTACCTATGCGATGATAGGAGTGGTCGTCTCTTTTCTCTTCTATGATAGTGTTGACGTATGGGTGATTCTCGCCCAGTTTTTTGGAGCAATAGTTATGCTAATGTCTACACATTTGCTACGCTACAAAATGAAGTTGGATGGGTGGCTGAAGTTAAAGGTTCAAAAATTGATTCTGCGCTTAGTACCAGCCTTGCTGGTTATATCATTACTCGCGAATGGCGTTGTAGTGGGGTATACAATACTCACGACCGATATAATTGACGTTGAGAATTTTAGCATATTGGTGTTTTTCCTGTTCTCCTTTCAGACTTTTGTGTATTTCTCGCTGTGGACTGCTGTCTACCTCATCATTTACTTTTTTAGAAATTACAAGAAAGAAGAGGTAGAGAAGTGGCAACTGCAAACATCCGTGAAGGATGCTGAGCTAATCGCTCTGAAAGCTCAAATCAATCCCCACTTCTTATTTAATGCACTGAATAACATTAGAGCTTTGATACTTGAAGATCACATGAAGGCACGTGATATGGTCTCTCATCTTTCTGAATTATTGCGTTACTCCATTCAATTCAATGACAATGAGAAGGTAACGATTGAAGAGGAACTTAAAATTGTTAATAAGTACTTGGAGTTGGAAAGCATACACTACGAAAATCGCTTGCACTATGAGATATCCACAAATAAACAGCTTGAAAGGTATAGAATACCTCCCATGTTGATTCAGCTGATGGCCGAAAATGCAGTGAAACATGGTATCTCCCAAGTAAAGAATGGAGGTGACATTTTGATAGCTATTAAGAAGGACGGGAAAGACCTTGCTTTGGAAGTGAGGAATACCGGAAGACTAAAGAAAAATTTAGGAAGTGGCATTGGTTTAAAAAATGCAACAGATAGGATTAGAATATTGTTTGACAGTGAACCGGACCTTGAATTGACTCAGGAAGGTGATATGGTTCTCTCAAGATTAAAACTACCACTAGTAAAATGAAAGCATTAATAGTAGACGATACCCGATTAGCTCGCCAAGAACTTCAATTTCTTTTAAAAAATCATAAAGATGTTGAAGTAATAGGTGAAGCAGAAAATGCTGATGAAGCAAAGTTATTGATTGAAGAATTGAAACCAGATTTAGTTTTTCTGGATATTCAAATGCCAGATAAAGACGGGTTTGAGTTGTTGGAGATGCTTGATGAAGTTCCTCAAATTATTTTCACCACGGCCTACAGCGAGTATGCCATCAAGGCATTTGACTATAATGCCCTGGATTATTTAAAAAAGCCGGTTACTGACGATAGGCTTACGCTTGCATTGCAGCGTGTAATAGAAAATCTTGAAAAGAAAGAGGAGCCAAAGGATGTTTTAAACGAAAACAGTCAGGTCTTTGTAAAAGATGGCGAGAAGTGCTGGTTTGTAACACTCAAAGATGTCCGACTATTTGAGATATGGGATAATTACACCCGAATCTATTTTGAAGAACATAAGCCGATGATCCCAAAAACGCTGCAGTACATGGAAAGTAGGCTTGATTCAAAGGTCTTTTTTCGAGCAAATCGACAGCAAATCATAAATATGAAATGGATTGACAAAATTGAACCGTGGTTCAGTGGCACGATTCGTTTGTATTTAAAGGACGGTACTGAAGTGGAAGTGAGTCGAAGACAAACTTCTCGATTTAAGGATTTGATGAGTTTTTAAGCAACTCTTTCAGCTTTCTTATTGCTGATCTATTGCTTTCTATTGAGATATTTTCCTTTATATGTTGCTTTTCTTTAGCTGTTAAATGCCAACTCAAAGAAGCACGCTCCACATCTGTAGAAGATTCGTTTTTTTCAAATGAATCGTATGCAACTTCTACAATATCAAAATCTCCATCAAACCACAACTTCATCTGCTCAATACGCCCATCATTGTTAATGTCCTGCATATTTGTGAGGTTGTTGTAAACACTTGCAATGGGATAAGTCAAACGGTCAATTACCGAAGGGTTAGGGCGCTTTTCGATGGGTGAGTTTGATTTGGTATCCCGAACGACTAAGAATACAATGCCGGCCGTATTATCTGCAATCCATTCTTTAAATACATCTGCAAAGTGGATGGCATCAGCAATTCCAAAATTATCAGAAATACCAGCATCCATTATTTCAATGCGCGGTTCTGATGGAAGACTAATATTTGGGGTAATGTACGGAAAAGAGGCAGACATCCTTAAAGCAGATAGAAAACTTAGTTTCCCGGAATCATTCGTTCTGAACAGTCCTTGGAAGTCAACTCCTCTGATTTTTTGATTGGTTTTATCCAAAACCTCTGAAGAAATACCCATAAAAGAAATGGGCTGTGAAGAGATATAGAGTTTCCGTCCATCATTGGCAATGGTGGGAGACATAATTAGCGTTGGAATTTCAGCGGCTTTTTCTTCCCCAAAATAATCTTCGATTTGTTGATCCAGGGAGTAGCCAAGATTCTTGTTGAGGTTTTGTTCAAAAACAAATCCTCTATCAATGCTGTAATCACGACCC
The DNA here is from genome assembly GCF_039940915.1 of Ekhidna sp. Classification (GTDB taxonomy): domain Bacteria; phylum Bacteroidota; class Bacteroidia; order Cytophagales; family Cyclobacteriaceae; genus Ekhidna. Next base: position 668,332 of record NZ_JBDVFO010000002.1, on the reverse strand, counting down.
TCATATTCGTGAGTTCGCATTTTGAAAAAGAGATCATTTACAAGAAGTCCAAAAATCACAGGGTTCAAGTTGTCCTTGCCCATTTTTTCCAACAGTTCATGTCTGTTATTCGAGATCGCAATGCTATTATTTCTTCTAAACATCTCTCTGTAATATGCAGCACCAATGAGACCTCCAGAAGCACCTGTTATCAGCATTGTTTGATCCAGTAAGGAGCCGTTCAGTGCACTATCGGCGCTCAAAAGGGCATTGACTGTCCATAAGGCGGCCCGTTGACCACCTCCGCTGACGCATAAGAAGACCATCTTCTGCTCTTTGGGATGATCCCATTTTGCCTTCCAGTTTTCCAATGTTTCCAGCATATGCAACTGATCATGAACATACTGCTCTTTTGAATGTATGGCTGCTAAATTTTCTACAGAGTATTCAATCTTGGTTGTATCATAGTTGATGCCAGAGGCTTGGTTGATGCCCTTACCAAACCCCATTTGTGCGCCAGTATTTACAAGAATAAAAATCCCGAGGGCAAAGCTCAGTCCCCAACCTTTAAACCAATAACTGATGGCTCCCACAAGCATGACGGCAATTGCAAAAATGAGAAGAGAGCTCGCAGCAGCCGGAATTTGTAAAAACTCAATATGTGTGAAAAAACCCAGGATTAGAATTACTCCAATGATGCATAGCTCAACCACGACCGAGTTAAAGTGATTTTGGTCAAAAACTCTGACGATGGCTTCTCTATTGTCAAAGTGGACAATTTCTTCTGTCGATTTTTTACGAAAATTTAAATCTAAATAGTTGGTCACATTGTACTCATCAGCTCTGTTTTCACGAACTCTTTTCATTACCCGATCTCTACTTAAGACATTCTTTCTTAGCTTTTTATCTAGTGTTCCAGCAAGAAAAATGAATATGTCTTTGTTGGTAAATCGGAAATATAAAATCATGAGTAAGTGCATCGCAACGATTCCCAGCACCAGACCTGAAACATAGAGGAAGATTTCAGTAGATTCAGCAAAGCCATTATTGAGCTGAAACTTGATCAAAAGTAAAATATAGAAAATCAGTATGGATACAGGAATGAGGCTATTATTAAGGGAAAATTTGGTGAATGGCCTTTGAAGTACTCCAATAAATCTGAATCTGTGTCCATCAAGTATGTAGCTAGTAATGTGCCAAGCCATTATCAAGTTTCCGAAGGCAACACCTACAATGAAAAAACTCCAAAAGCTAACTTCTCCAAGGTATTCAGGATCTAGAAAGAGGTAATGAATGCCGTAGACTTTACCCAGACCGCCCGAGAAAGCAGCAAGTACTATGACCCAAACTGTGAGCAATGCTAGATTCCTTTTAAAATGATGAAACACTAATTGCACCATTAGGGAGTGATATATCTGATCTAGCACTAGTTTGATTCTGTTCATTTTTTGTTTTATCGATTGAATCGAGTCTTACCCTGACTATAACCTTTGATTGATCGAATCAACAACCAGGTATCCGAATATAGTAACTAAATTCATACCACAATTCACAACCAATTTCGAATACAGGTCTTTTCGACTTAGCATAAAAAAACCCGCACGAGCGGGTTTTTTTACTCTGCAGCTATGATTACTTAATGGCTTGATCCAAATCGGCAATTAGATCATCAATGTCTTCAATTCCTACGCTCAGCCTGATAAGCGAGTCAGTCAATCCACCAACAATACGTTTTTCTTTAGGAATACTCGCATGTGTCATTCCCGCGGGATACCCAACTAATGATTCAACGCCTCCCAAAGATTCTGCGAGACTAAATAGTTTAAATTTATTCAGCGTTTCTTCTGTTTTTTCAATGGTATCTTCTTTGGGAGTAAAAGAGATCATGCCTCCAAAACCACGCATCTGTTTTTTCGCAATGGCATGGTTTGGGTGATCTTCAAAGCCAGGCCAGAAAACGCTTTTTACGGCTGGATGATTTTTCAAAAAATGAGCTATTTTCTCGCCATTTTCGCAATGCCTTTGCATACGTAAGTGAAGTGTTTTGATTCCTCTGAGCACAAGAAAGCAATCTTGAGGGCCAGGAATTGCACCACTTGAATTCTGAATAAATCCGAATTGCTCATCTATTGCCGGATCGCTGGTTCCTAAAAATCCCATGATAACATCCGAGTGCCCTGCAATGTATTTAGTCACGGAATGCATAACTATATCAGCTCCTTGATCAAGTGGATTTTGTAAATATGGGGAAGCAAATGTGTTATCCACAGCAACTTTGACTCCATGTTTATGACCGATGGCGCTTATAGCTTCAATGTCAATGATATTCAGCATTGGGTTCGTAGGTGTCTCAACCCAAAGAAGTTTTGTCTTATCAGTGATGATTTCTTCGACCTTCCTAGGATTGCGCATATCCACGAATGTGAACTTTATTCCAAATTGTTCAAAAATTTGGGTGAACAGTCTGAAACTTCCCCCATAAAGGTCACCAGTGCTAATCACTTCATCACCGGGGCGAAGCGTCTTGATTACTGTCTCTGTTGCACTCATCCCGGACGCAAAGCACCTCCCAAACTTGGCGTTTTCCAGCGCTGCAAGATTCTTCTCAAGAACACTTCTTGTCGGATTTTGCGTTCTTGCATACTCATATCCTTTGTGTACTCCAGGAGAATCTTGTACGTAAGTTGACGTCTGAAAAATCGGGGTCATAATTGCTCCGGTTGAAGGGTCTGGCTCTATTCCAGCGTGAAGTGCTTTTGTTCCAAATTTCATAGGTATAGTTATTTAGAAGTTAAAATATTTTGGTTACACGCTCCAATAAATGCCATTGCACCTCATTGGAATTTATGTGGCTTTGAAAAATGACGAATTTATCAATTAAGTTCCTGATTTGTTTGGTACTTTCATAAAGTAATTATTCTAAATATTGCTTACAGAGGCAATTGTCTGCCAAATGTCTTTATATGAAAAAGGAGAATAACCCCGAAGAAAACATACTGCCAACTGACATTGAAAATCCCTTCGAATACCAACACACGAGATCTTTTGCGCAGATACTTCATTCGCTAAAAAGCAGTTTAGTCCTAAGCACTTATCAGACAGGAAAGATTGTTATGTTTAGTCCCAAGGATGATCAGGCTATGATACAGTTGCCAAGAAGCTTTCGTAAGCCTTTGGGAGTCGCAGTGCATGATAAGCATTTAGCAGTTGCATGCTTGGATGAGATCGTATTGACACATAGATCGCAGAATGCAGCCAAAACTTACCCCAAGAAGCCTGATGTCTATGATTCAATTTATCTTCCGCGATCTACTCATTATACAGGAGCAGTAGATACGCATGACATTAGCTATGGCAAAGGAGGACTGTGGGCCGTGATTACTGAGTTTTCATGCATTGCTCAAATTGATCCGCGCTACAGCTTTTTACCCAAATGGAAGCCTTTCTTTATCTCTGAAGTGACACCTGGAGATAAGTGTCACCTAAATGGAATGGCGATGAAAAACGGTCTTCCAAAATTTGTTACAGCCCTCGGGAAATCTGATATGCCAGGAGGGTGGCGTGAAAATAAACTGACAGGTGGAATTTTAATGGATGTTGATAGTCAGGAAATATTGCTGGATGGACTGGCTATGCCTCATAGTCCAAGATTGATCGGTGAAGATATCTACTACCTCCAATCAGCAGTCGGAGAGCTATGGAAATACCATTTACCATCAGGTTCGAATGAAAAGATATGCGAAGTGCCAGGATTTGCACGAGGTATGTCGTTTTATCAAAACTTTCTTTTCATCGGATTGTCCAAAATCCGTGAAGAGAGCAAAGATTTTGGAATGATGCCTATTGCTTCTAAGAAACCTATCCCGGGAGTGGCAATAGTCAATTTAAGAGCCAAAAAAGTAGAAGGATTATTAGAATACAAGGGTGCTGTGAGAGAACTCTACGATGTTCAGGTGCTTCCAGGCATTCAAAGACCTAATATTTTAAACGCGGATGAGGAAATTCACTCCAGAGCAATCATTACCCCACAGCGTATTTTCTGGCAAGAGAAAACGAAAAAAAAGGATAGCAAAAAAGAAAATTTGGAAGAAGGTAAGCTAGCTGATTCTGATGGCAAAATTTAACATCCAGACGTACTTTAAAACTGCTTTGACGATGCACCAGTCAGGAAAACTGAGGCAGGCAAGAAAGTTATATTCGGATATTTTAAAACACAATCCTGACCATTTTGAAAGTCTTTTTATGGTGGGTCAATCCTGGTTTCAGGAAAAGAGATTTGACAAGGCGCTGGAATTTTACAATAAAGGCGCAGAATTACAACCGTCAAATGAAGGACTCTTACTGCAAAGAGCAATATCGCTCACTAATCTCGGAAAGTTGGTTGAAGCCAAATCTGCATTTGAAAATCTTAAACGCTCAAGCAAAACAAGCGTTGGAATACTCTTTCACGCTGCTAGAAATCTGAAAAAAATGGGGCACTTTGAGAGTGCTATCCAGCATTATCAAAAATTGCTGGATATGGAACCACAACATATACAGGGATTAAATAATCTTGGAAATCTGTATCAGCAAGTACATGAATATGCAAAGTCCATGGAGTGTTATGCTCGATTGCTTGAAATAGATGATGAATCTCCTATGACTCACTGCAACATGGCAGGGTTACTACAAAAAATGGGTCAGCTTGATAAAGCAGAGCGTCTTTATCTCAAAGCCTTAAATCTTGATGGCACCAATACGTTGGCACATTATAACCTGGGAGTAATTCAAAGTGTGAAGTATGAGCATAAGAAAGCACTTGAATTTCTTCAAAAAGCGATACAATTATCCCCAGATAACGCCAAATACTTGAGTACTTACGCGAATGTTTTGAATGGCATTGGTGAGAGAACGAAGGCGACCACATTATTACAAAAACTTGTGAAGTCTGGGGTGAAGAGCGAAGAGCCATACATCAAACTTGCTAAAATTTGGATGACCGATTCTGAAATGAATAAAGTCGTTCAATTATTGGAAGCCTATATTCATGTCAATCCATACTCCTTTGAATCATACTACATTCTGGGGATCGCGCATGAACAGTTGAATAATCTAGAGAAGGCCGAGAGCAACCTCAGAAAAATTGAAAAGCATCCTGAATTTGCGCTTCGTTCACTTATGACATTGCAATTGCTTTATCCAAAAATGGGACGAGTTGATAGGAATAATGAAATCATGCATGAGGTATCTGTCCTACTGGAAAAGTTTGTTTCGAGTCAAGTAATAGAAGAAGAGATACCCGTTTACAACTTGGCATATTTCACCTACGATCCACAGTTGGTTGCTAAGGTCACAGCCAAATTTTCAAATGCCCTAATCAAGAGAATCGAACCCCTTAGAAAGCGACTGGATTTTAATTACCAAGGCAAAAAGGATAAAATCAAAATCGGATACCTCTCACCATATTTCAATAAACACCCTGCCGGTGTTTTGATTCAAGGAGTTTTAAAAAATCATGACAGGGAGAAGTTCGAGGTTTTTGCATATGCGATCAATTGCAGAGAAGATGAAATCAATGGTGAGATTCAATTGCTCGCTGATCAGTACACTGAAATAGGAGGTCTTAGTTCTGCGGAAGCGGCATCTAAAATCAATGAAGATGGAGTTAATATTCTTATCAGCTTAGCGGGATACAACGTGGGAATGAAATCAGAGATTCCCGCACTAATGCCAGCACCTATTCAGTTGGTAGCCATGGATTGCCATGAGTCCTTGCAGTGTGATTTTTACGACTATGTATTTAAGGATGAGATGGTGATGACTGACCGAAATAGAGCTTCCTTCAGCGAGGCTATTATCTACCTTCCTACTAGTCATTTTTTCAATGTTGAGTTAGAACCTACTGATAAAATAATTGAGAGATCTGACTATGGACTACCGGATGATGCTTTTGTGTATGGATGTTTAAATCATCCACGAAAGCTAAACTCGGTAGCCATCAGCGCATGGATGACGATATTGGAGCAGACACCTACTTCGGTTTTATGGCTTTACGATGGTGGGTTTGCATCATTCAGAAAAAATATCCAATTAATTGCAAGTAAACACGCGATAGCATCTGATCGAATTATTTTTTGTGGAAGAGAACATCATCGTGACCATTATAAACGGATGACTTTGATTGACTTATTTCTCGACACGCCAGTTTACAATGGCCATACCACTTGCTTGGAAGCGCTATGGATGGAGGTTCCGGTTTTAACATTAAGAGGCGAAACGGTAAGTGCCAGACTGTGTAGTTCTTTTTTAGCCGCCGTTGAAATGGATTATATGATTTGTGATGATGAGAAACAATACATTCAAGAAGCAGTGAGCTATGTAAATACGCGCGAGAAACTTGTGAGAGCTAAGAAACAGCTGAAAGAAGCAAAGAGTAGTAGTGATTTTTTCAATATTGGCCTTTTGACCAAAAGAATGGAAGATGCGTTTGAGCAGGCTTGGTATAAATATGAAGCAGGTAGTAAGCCAACAGATTTTCATGTGTGATGGATATTGAGGAATATATCGGTAGGATTAATGAAGCAATAAAGCTTTTTCAAAATGGACGAGAAGCAGAAGTTCTGTCGGAGTGCCAAAAGCTAATTGACTCAAAACCAGAGCGTGTAGGGGCATACCTCCTTTTGTCACAGGTATATTCTAAGCAGAATCAACTGTATTTGGCAGAGAACATATTGAAAGAAGGTCAAAAACAAACTGCCGATGATTCTTTGCTGATGAGCCTCGGTATTATACAAACAAAGCTGAAAAAATATGAGGATGCTATATCGGTATTTAGGTTAGTGAAAGTGCGGGGAAAGAATAGGAAATTTCATTTCTATTTTGCTAAAGCGCTTGCTGAATTGGGCCTAATTGAAGAGGCAATTGACGAGTATAAGGAATGCTTGAAATTAGATCCCAATCATAGAGCCTCTTTGAACAATTTGGCAAATTTGTCGCAACGAAAAGGGGACCATAAAGAGGCCATTCGTTTCTATCAACGATTAATAGATATCTACCCAGATGAGGCAATTGGTTATTGCAATCTTGGTGGAGCGTATGAGCAAGAAAGTTTGTTTGAAAAAGCAAGATCATGCTATGAAAAGTCTTTAGAAATTAACCCGAAGCTTTCCATCACATACTTCAACTTGTCGCAATTGCAAGCAAAGAAGTTTAATGACTACAAGGGGGCATTGCAATTCATTGAGGATGGCCTCAAACATGGGGACGAGCGTTTCAGGGAAGGACTTAGGTTTTATCAAATCCTTTTTAGAAAGATAATCGCTGATTGGACAGATTACTCGCAAGACAAAAATGATTTGATCAAAATCATAGATGAATACCTAGAGGGGAATATAAACCTGCCTTTCGAAATCGTGCCTTACACCCTGAGCTATATGCGTGTTGAAAATGAGCGCTATAGGGCCGTAGCTGAAAAGTACGCCGAAAAAATAACTGATGAGGTTAAAGTTAAATATCAGAACCTTTTGTACGATCATTCATCGAGCCCTGGAAAGCTCAAGGTTGGGTATTTATCACCGAACTTTCGGAAGCATCCAGGAGGTGTATTGGTACGCAAACTATTTGAATTTCATGATTCAAGTCAATTTGAAATTCATGGTTTCTCATTAGTGCAATCCAGTGATTTCATTAATAATGACATTAAAAACGATGTTGATTATTACCACGATGTTTCGGAACTAAGAACCAAAGAAATAGCAGATTTAATTAATCGATGTGGTATTGATATCCTTGTCGGTTTAGCAGGCTATAACACCAACATGAATATGGAAGTCTTCGCATTGAGGCCGGCACCCGTGCAAATGATGATGATTGGTTCGCATGAGACATCAGGGGCTTCATTTATTGACTATGTATTCTCAGATGAATCAATGATGGACGCTTCGCTGAGAAAGAACTTTACAGAGCAGGTGATAACACTCCCATGCTCAAGCCTCATCAATAGTGAACTCCCCTTGGATGAGACAAAAAACACAACAAGAGCAGATCACAATTTGCCTCAAAACACATTTGTGTATGCCAGCTTCAATCACCCAAGAAAATTGGATCCGGAGACACTTGATGCCTGGATGCAAATTATCCAAACAGTACCTAATTCGATATTATGGCTATTTGATGGAGGTTTGGAGCAGTTTCGGGTATCGATACACAATCTTGCCAATTCATATCATGTTGAACATAGTAAAGTCATATTTGCTTCGCCGGTCGATCTCCATACACATTGGGAGCGTATGAGGCATGCCGATCTTTTCCTGGACAGTTTTCAATACAACGCCCATGTTACAGGAGTAGAGGCATTGCGTATGGGTGTGCCCATGATTTCATTGAGAGGAGATAATCACAACAGCAGGTTAGGGTCAAGCCTTTTGCACTATTCTGGACTGAAGAATTGTGCAATTTCAACTAAGAATGATTATATTGAGCTGTCGATTTTGGCTGCATCTGAAGGGAACGAACTAAAGGGATGGAGAGAGAAACTGGAATCGAAACACAGTAGTATACTTTTCGATACTGAATTACAAGTGAAGTATTTAGAAAAATCGTATCGAAAGGCACTTTTTAGACATAGAAAAGGACTACCACCAAAGGACTTTTCTGTTGGATCCGCTTTAGAGCTAAATTTTTTAGAATGAATTTTTAGTTAATAATATTTCCTAATTCACAACTGCTATGAATATGTATCACCACACATTTCAAAAGACGAGAGAAAAGTATCTTAAGTTTAAATATCGACTTGAGAGAAGCATCTCTTCTGGCTCATTTGATAAACTATCCAGAAAAAAGAAAAACACACTCATCGCCAGAGTAGAGAAGTTTCGTTCACAGCTGGAAGGTTTTGCTAAACTTAAAAATGGAGCTGTATTGGCAGGGTCTATAGGAGCTGTAATGCTTCCCAATGCACTTGCAGCACAAGATCCTCTGATGCGTTTTGAGCGAGGCACTAAAGATATAGCAGTCTTTGGTACCAATGTGCATATAGAAGTAGCAAACATTGATAGTGACCCTGAACTGGAAACACTCATTTCAACGACGAGTGATGGTTTCATTATTGAAGGGAACGATAAGAATGGTTATGAGGTGCTTAGACCTTCCTCATTGGATTTGATGAGAGAAGAATTCTGGGTTGGAGATGTGGACAATGATGGAGACAATGACATAGTATTTAGGAGCAATGATTACTTCTATTTGCTCTTCAACGATGGTGATGGAAATTTTGAACTAACAGAACAAGTATTCTCATATTCAGCAAGTTCTACAGCAGGTGCTATTGCTCGTGAAACCAACCCTGACGACATTGATCTAGTAGATTTTGATAGTGATGGCGACTTGGATTTGGTAATAGCCTATGCTGACAACTCCCTCAAACATTTCGACAATGATGGTTCAGGCGCCTTTTCAGGTGTTAATTATTTATATGTGAATCGCTACGATGGGGTGACCGAATTCGAATTCGCAGATATGGATGCTGATGGTGATCTGGATTTAATACACAACCAAAGTGATGGTGCAGACAATACACGTGTATATGTAAAGGAGAATACTGCTGACGCTGATGCTGTTCCGGTTTTCTCTGGGGCAAATACTTACCTCCTTCAATATGAATATGCAAGCTTTCAGCATATTTCAGCACTTGATATGGATGGTGACAAGGATCTTGACTTATTCTTTTCAGATGGATCTTACAATCAAAATTTTGTTTATCAAAACAGATATGATGAAGGTCAGAATTTTCAATTTAATTCCATTTCAAATGCTGGATTGCCAAATGAGGCGGTCAATGACGTAGAGATAAACGATTTCGATGGTGACGGGAATGATGATTTACTAATAGCCTTCAATTCAGAATCAAAAATTGCGGTTTTTGATGGAGCCGATTTGACCGCTTCAGACCATAGTTTGAATGGTGAGATTGGAGATGCCGCACGAGCTTTTAGTTCTGTAGCGGTAGGAGATATTGATGCAGATGGATTGGATGATATCATAGGGCTCACTACATCTCTAGATCCGTTTGTTTATTTTGATAAGTCGGCACCATATATTTCCAGTTTTAATGGAGAGGTAATCATTGATGAGAATAAACCAGCTGGAGTTATTGCCAATCTTGTTGTTGAGGATTTTCACTCAGATCCGATAACATCTTATTTGAGTGGTGACGATGCTTCCAATTTTACCTGGAATGAGACCACAGGAGATTTGTCAACCAATCAACCGTTTGACTGGGAAGAATCTGGAAGTTCGCTTGATCTTAGCTTTAACTTTGGAGATGGTAATAAAAGCAGAACAGAAAAAATCAACATAAAAATCAATAACCTTCCAGAAGAGGGGAATGGATTATTTGATTCTAATAGCTATACGTTAGAATCCAGTAGCGGAGTTATTGAGGGTTTCAAATCCAGCGATATAGATCAAGATGGGGACGCTGACTTGTTCGTAACAGATGAGACCATCCTCATTAACAATGGAATAACTTTTGTAAAGGATCAGATAAATGTGTTTTCAGATGGAGCAACGGAAGTTGCTTTTATTGATTTTGACGATGATGGAGATTTAGACCTCTTTGGGTTAGACAATAGTGGATTGTACGCTGTGGAAAATAGTGGCGATGGAGGATGGAACTCTATTGGTACTAATTTTATCGGTAGTGGTAGTTTTGATTTTATACCTGGAGACTTTGATTCAGATGGTCTGGAAGAAGTTGCGCTTATTCGTAGATCATATAGTTCATCACAATATACCTACTTCAGGAGGTTTGAAGTAGCCGAAAACAATTCATCGTTTTCGCAAGAGCAAAACATATCGCTGCAGCCTTCTGCTGGGGGAGGTGCAATGCAAAATGCAGGTAGAATAGTCGATATTGACATTGCGGACTTTGACAATGACGGAAATGTGGATTTGTTGATTATAGCAGAAAACGATGGCGTAGATCCAGGTACAGATGCCTTCTTCAATGGGACAGGTAGTGGTTTTTCAGATACTTCTACAGCAGCAACTGGATTTAATGCAGATAACGGATTCAATAGAATTGAGATTGGTGATTTGAATCTGAATGGGTCTATCGATATTGCTACCTTAAGATACGATGGAACTGAGGTAGATATTGATATTATGATCAATGATGAAAGCGGTGGGTTCTCGGTTTCGCAAAGCTTAGATTTAGGAGGCGTAATTGACACGGATGGAGAGCAACTTGCTGATTTGAAGCTTGGGGATATGGACGGAGATGGATCACTAGATATCGTAGTTGCCATTACTGATATGAACGGCCAAAATGACATTACCTTATGGCTAAACGATGCTTCCGGTACTTTCACATTGAAGCAGACATTGTCCAACGTGAGTGGCGTGGAATTAGAATTGATGGATGTCGATAACGATGACGATCTTGACATTGTATTGAGAGAAGAAAATTCGTCTTCCAATGACGCAGTGAAAGTATTTCTCAATACAAATGTGTCAGCATCAAGTATAGGTTTATCGTCTTCCACTTTGGATGAGCATTTGCCAGAAGATACGCAGGTGGCAAGTGTCTCTGTTACTGATGATAACCCAAATGATGCTCATATCATTTCTTTAGCCGATGGTGACGGTACTAATGACGAACACAATAATTTCTTTGCCATAAACGGAAATAATCTGATCCTTACTAGAGATGTGAGTGCGGAAGAATTTCCAACGCTCAACATATTATTAGCTGCAAATGATGGTGAAAATATCCATGAACAAGCATTTACCTTAACTGTCAGTCAGGTGAACCTAGCTCCGACTGCAATTGCTCTTTCGTCAGATAATTTCAATGAACGAACAGCCATTGGAACAAGCATTGGAACAATTACTGCAACAGACGATGGCATAGAGGCACTAAGTTTTGAATTGGCTACAGGAGATGGTACCAACGATGCTGACAATGGATCTTTTAGGGTTGAAGGAGATCAGCTGATAATAGATGAAAACTCACAATTTGAAAGCAAACCTTCTTACAATGTTTACATAAGTGCAGCAGATGTTGATGGAAGCACAGAGCAGGCGTTTGTGATCAATGTCAATGATGTCAATCAAGCACCGAGTGCAATCGCCCTCTCAGCTGATAACATTGATGAAGGATCTGCAATCGGATCTACTGTTGGAACAATAACAGCTACAGATGATAGTATTGAGCCATTGACTTTCGAATTAGTAGATGGAGATGGCACTAACGATGCTGATAATGAATCTTTTAGAATAGAAGGGGATCAATTGAAAATCGATGTTGAGTCTAGATTTGAAACCAAAGAATCATTCAACATATATGTTAGAGCGTCAGATATTGATGGGAACACAGAGCAAGCTTTTGTGATCAGTGTCAATGACGTCAATCAAGCACCGACAGCCATCGCATTATCCGCAACTTCTTTAGATGAGAGTGTATTTCCCGGTAATGCAATAGCAGACATTTCTGCCACTGACCCAAACACAACAGATACGCATACTTTTTCGCTTGTAGATGGAACAGGATCGGATGACAATGACAAATTCATCATACAAGGAAATCAGCTCATATTAATAAAAACGCTTGAGTTTAATACCACTCCTTCTCTTTCCATAAGAATCGTTGCTTCAGATGGTGAGGAGTCTTTTGAGCAATCATTTGCTCTTACTGTAAATGAAGTATTAGGCTTAGAAGATGAGATCAGAAATGTTTTAGGTATTTATCCAAACCCCGGTCAGGATAAGATCAATTTCAATATTGAAAATGACCTGTACGGTGAGATGAATGTTAAAGTAGTTGATCTTGCGGGCAGAAGTGTACATCAATTTGATGTACAAAAAAACACGCGAAATTGGACCTACGACCTTGACATGAGTACGCAAAAATCTGGGATTTATGTCATTGAGGTTATCGTTGGAAGAGTAAAACTTGCCCAACGGTGGATTAAGAAAGACTAGATTGGTCGCGGATCAATTGACCCTCTTTTCAGTTTTTCCCAAACATAGATTTCAATTTCATCTCGGCATCAGATTCTGAAGGATATGAAGGAGATAGCGATGGTTGACCGGGTAAGTTTTCGATGTGTAGTGTTTGTGTTGGGAATGCAAAATTGACACCGAGTTCTTTGCCCAACTTCACTATTTCCATCAGAATTTCATGTCGACATTTCAATTCATCGCCCCAAGTAGGCACATTGAAGAAGATGTAAAACATAATATTCAGTGAGCTTGAGGCCATGTCGTTAAAATAAACGTGGTAGTTCTTCTTCCAGGTTTTTGGATGTTTTTCCACGATTTCGCGTAACCCTTTTACAAAAATTTCAATTAACTCAGGAGGAGTATCGTAGGTAATTGCAATTTGGGTGTAAAATCTGCGGTACTTTCTTAACCCGTGGTTGTCTATGGTATTATCTGCCAGTTTGCTATTGGGCACATAGATCAATGAATTTCTAAATGTTCTTATTCTGGAAGATCGAAATCCGACCTCTTCGACTGTGCCGTCTACACCGTCTGAAGTGATCCAGTCACCCACCTGAAATGGCTTGTCTACGAATATCATGACTGATCCGAAGAAGTTTTTTATGGTATCCTGAGCTGCTAATGCAAAAGCCAAACCGCCAATCGAAAGACCTGTAAGCAGTGGGAGGATAGGCACTCTTAGGTTGTTGAGGATCAGTAGTGTTCCGATTATTATGACAAAAGTTTTTAGCGTCTTTCTAAGAAGTGGAACTAGCTGATCATCAAGCGTGCTTTCTGTATTTTGAGCTATTCTAGCAAGCAGTACGCTAGAAATAGAGACCAACCGGTAGGTGATTATGGTACCAAACAAAGGAACCATTACTCTTAGGATAATATTGACATATTTCGAGTAGGCAATTGGGAGCTGAAGAGCAGGGGTAAAGACTAGGAGTAAAAGAATAATGATGAAAACGCTGGTTGGTCGGGCGATTTGCCATAAATACTTCTCGGAGTTTTCACTTTCATACTTGAACCGTTTAATAATTCTGCTAAAAATGCGTTCAGTGAAGAACGCAAAGATCTTATAAACTAGCGTACTTATAAGTGCCAGGATAAAGATCATGATGTACTGGTAGGTATATAAACCAAAGGTCTTCTTGGTGCCTAGTTTAGGCAGGAGGTTAAGTAGCTGGCCAGTCCCAAATCTAAATGTCTCTTTATACAGTTTATCAATACTGTCAATACTTGAATTTGAGAAGTGCCATTGGCCATTTTCAGATTTTATCAAATATATTTTAGGGTACTCATCAATTAAAACATACTTATTTCTGTTGTTCGTTGAATCGCGAAAGTTGGTATTGCCAGGGATCTCGTCGAGGTACAGGTAAATGCCTCTTCCATCAAGTATTCGTTTGAATTTAACCGATACCTTCTTTGCTTCTGCCAATGATCTGTTTTTGGATTTAAAAGGAAGCGCGGCTATTGAATCATTTACAGCGTTGGGTTGAAGATTTTCCAAAAACGTACGGACTGATGCATAGGGAGAGCTTAAATCTGAGTAAGGATTCTGAGCATTCAGTGAAGTCGACAACACACAAATAAGCACAACAAAAAAGTACCTCATATGATCATTTTTCTGCAAAAGTAAACCGCTCAAGCCATTACATTTGCCGACGGTTAAATTTAAATTCATTGCAATGGCTAATCCACTTCTTTCCACTTTTAAAACGCTCCACGAAATGCCTCCGTTCTCTCAGATAAATGCTGAGCATTATGAAGAGGCGATAGAGGCCGCACTTGATGCGGCAAAAGAGGAAATAGATAAAATCATCAATAATTCAGAGCCACCCTCTTTTGCGAATACCATTGAAGCGATGGAAAATAGCGGAGAAAACCTCCAACGAAATTCCTCAATTCTTTTCAATTTAAACTCTGCGGAAACAAGCGATGAGTTGCAGAAAATTGCGCAAAATGTATCTCCAAAACTTTCAGCATTTGGTAGTGAGGTAAAGCAGAATAGTAACTTATTTAGTCGCGTAAAGGAGATTTACGATCAGAAAGACAGGCTACACCTTTCGACTGAGGAGCAAAAATTGTTGCATGAAACGTACTTTGATTTTGTCCGACGCGGTGTTGAGTTAGAAGGTGACAAAAAAGAACGATTCAAAGAAATAAGCATCGAGTTATCAAAACTTTCACTTTCATTTTCAGAAAACGTTTTGGCCGAAACCAATGACTATGAAATGATTTTGACCAACGAAAATGACCTATCGGGACTTCCTGATGATGTAATAGCCAGAGCCAAAAATTTAGCAGAAAAGAAAGGCAAGGAAGGGTGGATCTTTACGCTACAAGCACCAAGCTATATTCCTTTTATGGAATATGCTGACAAACGAGAGCTAAGAGAGGAGTTGTACAGAGCCTATATGTGTAAATGCTTCAAAGGCAATGATCATGACAATCAAGAACTCATATTGAAAACAATCAGACATAAGGCTGAGCTTGCTTCCTTGCTTGGATATCCCACATTTGCCCAATACATACTGGAACAGCGAATGGCAGAATCCCCAGCCAAAGTGTTGGACTTTTTAAACGATCTCCTTGAAAAGAGCCTTCCGAAAGCCAAGGAAGAAGTCATTGAAATTAAAGAGTACATCAAGTCCAGAGGAGAAGATATTACCCTTGAACGATGGGATTGGTCGTATTATTCAGAGAAACTGCGCAAAGAGAAATATGAATTGGATGATGAGCTTGTAAAACCTTATTTCAAACTTGAAAACGTAATCAACGGGGTCTTTAATACAGCAGAACGATTGTATGGCATTTCTTTTAGACCAAGTGATAAATTGGAGGTGTATCATGAGGAGGTACAGGCATACGAAGTAGTGGATGAAAAAGGAGAGGTGGTGTCTGTTTTTCTAGCTGACTTCTTTCCAAGGGACGGAAAAAGAGGAGGTGCTTGGATGACATCCTATAGAAGTCAAAAATACCATGGTGATAACAGGGTTATCCCTCAGGTCAGTATTGTTTGTAATTTCACTCCTTCGGCTGCAGGACATCCATCATTATTGAAATTCAATGAAGTAGAAACGCTCTTTCATGAATTTGGACATGCATTGCATGGAATGTTAGCGAATACCAAGTATCAAAGCTTATCTGGGACAAGTGTTTATTGGGACTTTGTAGAGTTGCCATCACAGATTATGGAAAACTGGTGCTACGAAAAGGAATGTCTGGACATGTTTGCGAGGCATCACGAAACAGGTGAGTTGATTCCAGAAGATTTAGTGGACCGCATAAAGAAATCATCTACTTATCATGAGGCCTATGCCACTGTGCGCCAGTTGAGCTTCGGTCTATTGGACATGTCCTGGCATAGCCTTTCATTAGAGGAGGCGAATGAGATATCCAGTGTTGGAGCGTTTGAAGCAAATGCTTTTTCAGCAACAGAACTCTTTCCAGCAGTGGAAGGAACAAATATGAGCGTTCAGTTTAGTCATATATTCGCGGGAGGATATGCTGCAGGTTACTACAGTTACAAATGGGCCGAGGTGCTGGATGCAGATGCCTTCTCGGTTTTTCAGACCAATGGAGTATTTGATAAAGCGACAGCCGATTCCTTTAAGGAGCATGTGCTGAGTAAAGGAGGGACAAAGCACCCGATGGAACTTTATAAGAATTTCAGAGGGCAAGAGCCTACACCAGAAGCGTTGCTCAAACGAGCCGGACTTATTTCTTAGTTTTCTAGATAGGGTATTTCGGAATCTATTGACTTGTCATTGTCACTCAGATCTTTTTTGATGTCGGCAATCAGTGCATCTAAGGAAGTACTTAGTTTTCTGATTTCTTGTTGCTTTTCAGGTCTACCTCCAAAGACTCTGTCTTTTTCCGATGGCGAGAGTAGTGAAGCAAAGTATTTGGTATCTGTGCTTAGCTTATTAAGGAGCACCGAGACCTTAGGAAGTAATGAAAGAATCTTATTTTGTGAGATAGACAATTCTACCTCGGGAATGTTATACAATATAGAATTGATTTCAGAATCGCGGAGATTTATCTTGTCGTGCGTATCTGCCCGTAAGGTTTTAAGAAGTCTTGACAGTGACTTTAAATTACCGTTGGTATGTTGGTCTCTTGAATTGATGCGTGCAATGTTGAGAAAAGGCAGATACTTTTTCACTTTCTTGTGGGCAAAGTCAAACTCAGCGATTCCTCGATAAATTTCATTTTTAGTTTTTACGAATTCAGCGCTGTTGACCCAAAGGGAGGGAAGCACATCAATTTCGCATGTTGGTTTTTGAGCCGTTATTCTGATTCTGGTTTTATCGCTGTAGTCAACAGACTTAAAGGATGTATCTTTTGTGAGAATGTCCATCAAATCCATTGCAAGTGTTTGCATGTCTTTGTGTGGTTTATCAGAAACATTTTTCTTTATGATAATGATTTCTACATCCCCATAAAGTAGGATGTTAGAATACGTCTTTAGCGCACCCTGATATCTGTAATCAATGTCATAACCTCGCTTTCTAAGCGATTTACCAATCGTCTCGTGGATTCTTCGTGAATTTGCATAAACCTTATAGGCATAAGAGGGATCAATTTCAACCATTGATTCCAAGGTATACTTAAGGCAATCAGAGTAACCAGATTGATTAAAGGCATCTGATAGCACAGGCTCGCGCAGCGCTTCGTCATACCTTCTCCCTTTTAGGTTTTCTACTAGCAGGCTGTAGTCGTGTTCCATTGGGATGGCAAAATAATCAATTATAAACACATGAATTGTATTTTTAGAAGATTATCGACAGTTTATTTTCATGTTTAACTTGATATAGTAGCCTGAATTTCGCAGATGAAAGGGCAGATAAATGGTGTTTATTAGACTCAGGAAGTGATTCTGATTCCAAAAAGACATTTCATCTTATTTGAATGACAATTTTGAATGAAATGAAGAATTTTTAGTTTTTTGATTAAAAACTTAAAAACGGAAGACGTTTTTTCTAAAAAAAAGCACTAGAATTGTGGTCTTATGATTCTATTCACTGAGATTGTAAATACCACGCCCTCACGAGTCAGAGGGTAACCCCTAGGCTGGGTATCTCACCTTATCCGTTTTTTTCTTAACAATTTCATGGCTTTGCAGTCTATGCACAAGCTTCATCATTTAATTTTCTTTAGAAATGACGAAAGAATCATTCTCTATATCGAGAGTTTTTAAACTCTTTGTTTCCGCGCTAAAAGGAGAGGAAACAGAATTCACAACAGGAAGTATTAACAGAGCTATCATATTGCTATCTATTCCAATGATTGCAGAAATGATTGGCGAGTCACTATTTGCGGTGGTTGATATGATTTTTGTATCACGAATCAGTGTAAATGCCATCGCTACTGTAGCACTGACTGAAACCCCGTTAATGATTATTTACTCGTTGGCTGTTGGACTAAGCATGGCTGCTACCGCAATTGTTGCACGAAGAGTAGGAGAGAAAAAGTTTGGACGTGCAGCTGATGCTGGGTTTCAAGCAATTGTTATTGCCATCGTTATCGGTGTAATATTTGGCGCTATTGGCTTTCTCTTTGCTGAGGATATCCTCGCATTGATGGGAGGGGAATCTGACCTGATATCCGAAGGAGTTGGCTATACCAAAATCATGTATGCAGGTAACCTGAGTATTATTTTGATTTTCTTGATCAATGGAATATTTCGTGGTGCTGGCAATGCCTCAATTGCCATGAAATCTCTGTTACTGGCCAATGGTTTAAATATGCTCTTGGATCCAATTTTCATCTTTGGCCTAGGACCAATACCTGCAATGGGGGTAGAAGGAGCAGCTGTTGCCACAACTACAGGAAGATCAATTGGAGTCATTTATCAACTGGTGCATATATTCAATGGTAGCTCTCTGATAAAGCTTACAATTAAAAATTTCGTCATCCGCATTAAGACGGTTATCGAGATTGTCAAGATTGGTTCAGCTGGCATTGGTCAGTTTTTAGTTGAAACACTTAGCTGGTTATTTCTGGTTAGAATAGTAGCGGAGTTTGGAACAGAATCTGTTGCTGGTTATCAACTGGCATTCAGGGTCATTGTTTTTACACTATTGCCTTCTTGGGGTATGGCCAATGCGGCTGCTACGCTTGTGGGTCAGAACCTGGGAGCTAAAAGCCCGGATCGGGCAGAGACTTCAGTCTGGCGAACAGCTAAATGGAATACGATATTCCTCATTGCGGTTGCGATCCTATTCTCCATATTTTCGAATCAGGTTCTGGCGATTTTTAATCAATCAGGCGTGGTTCTTGAAACAGCAATTAATGCACTTCGAATCATCTGTTTTGGGTACATATTCTTTGCTTATGGCATGGTCATAGGACAGGCTTTCAATGGAGCAGGAGATACTTTAACTCCTCTCTGGATCAATATTGTGGTCTTTTGGGTTATACAGATTCCGCTAACATATTTGCTGGCAATCGTGTATGATTGGGGGCCTAACGGTGTCTTTTTCTGCATAGCGTTTTGTCATAGCTTGTATGCCATAGTAGCGATTGTGCTGTTTAAGCGTGGCAAATGGAAGACAGTAGAGGTTTAAAGACTAATCCAGAACATATGAGAAAAATTATCTACTATGTGGCGACTTCATTGGATGGCTACATTACAGGAGAAAATGAAGACGTCAGCATGTTTGCGCAGGAGGGAGAGGGGGTAGAGCAATACTTTTACGATCTTGAATCTTTTGACACGGTAATCATGGGAAGAAAAACCTATGAGTTTGGTTATCAATTTGGTTTAAAACCTGGTGAACCAGCTTACCCAAATATGGAGCACTATATTTTTTCAAATAGTCTTTCTTTTGATGACCGAAATGAACAGGTAAACATTGTTCCGATTCATTTGGATAACCTGAATATTCTTAAAAATCAAACGGGAAGTGACATATACCTCTGCGGAGGAGGAACTTTTGCAGGATGGCTTATGAAGAATGGAATGATCGATCAAATAAAGCTTAAAATCAATCCGATACTCTTAGGCAAAGGAGTGAAGCTTTTTGGTGACTGTTGTACACCTTACAAGTTAAAGGTTGAATACAGCCAGTCCTTTGATGATGGTTTTCAGATTGTCACTTATCAAATTGTCAATAACTAAAATTGTAGAGTTCCAGGTTTGATCCCCACGTGGTGAAAACTTGGAACTCTCTTTTTGCACTTGAATAAATTAAGCTTATTTCATGTTCCGAATTCAATGGATTGCCAGTCAGCAAATTCCCGGATTTGTCATAGATGTATAGGCTTTGGCTAGTTATGTCCGTGAATATTACCAGGTCTTTGCCGGCTCCAAATTGATAGTATTGAATAAGTACTGGTCCATCGGACAAATAGTCTTTTTTGAACAATAAATTACCTGTATCATCCAATACCTCGTATGTTCCCTCTTCTTTGCGAACAATAATGAAGGAATCTCCTCCTTTATCAGGAACGATTCTAAAAGACGCGTCAGCTGTGGTTTTTATGAGTTGATCTCGCCTTATTACATCACCTTCGAGATTGAGTTCGGCTAATTCACCTCCCTTTGATATTACAGTTATCGATGAATTGGATAAAGCATTAGACTTTCTCAAATGGTAGTATTGACTCACATCTTGTTTTACATTAAATGGAAACCCCTGAATGAATTCACCTCGGCGATTCATTATATTGATTGTGCCATTTTCCTGCAAAGAAATCATCACATCTTTTCTGCCTAGCCTCGCATGATCCAATGGTAAAAGTGCCCTTCGGTTTAATTTTCTTGGATTCCATCCTTCCAAAATTTTCAAATTTTTATCAGCCAAGTAGATATTTCCATCTATATCTGTAATGGCAATTCGATAATTCCTACTTCGCTCATAGTCTATCAGATTTAAATGATCGATTCTTGCATTATTTGACAATGCCTTCGGATATTCTGGTATATAGGAGCCAGTTCGATCGATGATGTGCACCTCGGAAGAGGTAGCGAATATGTACTGAATCTTTCCATTTTTGTAATAGTCGATAGAGTAGATGTCTCCCTGAATCGGCTCATCCAGCGTTTCAGACCATAGTGCATTTTGATTGGGATCAAGGTAGTAAACAGTATGTGTACTGTCCTGAACAATGATGTCAAAATTCTTATGAGCGTGGGTACGAACAAGAAATGGTTTGGTCGTTAGGCTACTGATGAACCTAACGCCATTTTCAGCATTCGTTTTAGGGATGTTTTTGGACTTCTTAACTGGCTGAGTGAAGGTGTAATTGGTGAAATACTTCCCATCCAGGTAGCTGTATTGAAAAGCAGCCATCTCCAAGGATTTGTAGATTGAAGCATTTTTTTTGAAATGATCTTCCCATTCCGGTTTCAGCTGATTTTGAATATCAAACCAGGCTCTGGGAATATTTACAAACAAGCTAACATTGGCAGCTTTGTTAGCCATTTCCAAGAAGTTATTCATCTGGATAGACTTACCCCATGTTTCTTCTTCCTTTACCGAGGAAATGAAATTCTTCAATTCCTGCAAGTCATTCGAAAAGATGATATAGTTTAAATGACTTATATAAAAGCATTGCTCAAAACCCTCAGCTATCGTCCCCAGTATAGTCGAAGGAAACTCACCAACTGGTAAAAACCGTATTTCGTTTTCACTATAAGATTCTGTATATACTGTGTCACCTCTTGAAAAAGCAACTCTTTCAGTTAACTGGCTAAAAAAATTGAGTGACTCCTCGGTACTTTTTACCTCTAGGATTAGGAGTTTTCGACTATCCTGAGATCGGGGAGATTCAAGATTTGCTAGTCCTATTTCATTGTCAATCAGGTCGAATACCTGATCGGTATTAAAGTCATATTGAACTTTCAATGAATCTTGATAGGCTTTTATTTTAGTATTGCTGGATCGTAAATAGTTGATCTGCTTTTCCTTCCAATTGGAGAATACCGAAGAGGTAATGTGATAGAAAAATGCGGTGTTTTCAGGAACAACCTCAGCCATATCAAAAGTAGATGGCTGTTCGGTGTGCGTAGCAATCCATCCATCGTCAACATAGGAAAAACCAGATAGTTGCATGAATGATGAGTCAAGTTGGAGTTCATAGTTTCCACTGGTCATTGGAAGATCTTGGTCTTTAGTAAAAGCACCCAGTAAATCACCAAATCGAAGGTAATTGATGTATACAGATGCTAGTCCGTTGGTTCCTATCTCATCAAATTGGCTAAACTTATCTTTAAATGCGTTCATTTCTGAATTTCCAATTACTCTTACTGCATCCTCTACTAAATAGGGAGTAAAGCTTGCCAGAAAGAAGTTTCTATAGAAAATAAATGTTAGTGTCTGATTGGCGCTGGAAATCTCGCTAATCTTAAAATCATCATAATTTCGAGTCTTAAATCGATACCCATTCTTCTGAAGACGGCCAATTGCAGCATTTGCAAATGTATTTTGGGAAATATTTTGGAGTTCGATCACAAAGAGGAAGTCTAGCTTATTGCTTGATACTTTGTGCGCAGATGCTAGCACAGGAGTGTCTTTGAAAATTGCAGAGAATCCTCCGTCCCCATTGATTGAATCAAGAAAAGAGAGTCCATTTCTGAAATTCTGAAATCCTGTAGATTCATCCAAAATGGTGGAAATAGGGTAGCCTTTTATTGACTGGAGGTCTTTCATCAACCCACCTTCCAATACCAACGCGGCATCTGCAGGAATAAAACTCCAAGCGGTCAAGTCGGAATGTTTCACCCATTTTTCGTAAGTGAAGTATCCTGCTCCCGAAAGGAGTAGAACTGCTAGTAAAATCAAAAGTTTCTTCAAATCGATTGGTTGATTTGCTTCAAAAATAACTTAGTTATTGACCATTTTAGTACGTATCTGGATGTATTGTATTCTATTTTTTACATGATAGGTAGTTAGCACAGTATTGGAATTTAATATCTTAGCTCGTATGTCACCGTACAAAGAACTCGGATCATTTATAGACCGCACATATAAAGTAGTTCGTCAGGACTTGATCAACAGATTTAAGCTTGCTAAAGTAGACATCACACCTGAACAATGGGTTATCCTTTCAAAGCTGAGTGAAAGGGATATGTATCAGACAGAGCTGGCATGCAACAGTTTTCGTGATAAACCTACGGTTTCTCGCATAGTTGATTTGTTGGTAAAAAAAGGATTAGTAGAGCGAACACGAGATACCATGGATGGAAGGAAATTCCACGTATCTATTACCAAGAATGGGGAATTGCTCGTTCAAAAAGCGTCTCCAGCAGTAGAAGACTCAAGAAAACTGGGATGGACAAATCTTACCGATAATGAATATCAGGTGCTAATAGCTACCCTTGATAAGGTGTTTACCAATTACAGTGAACGCAGTTAGATTTGAAAAACTAGAAACTATTCATACAGATTAAAGGATTAACAACCCGTGTATCGCTTACTAATCATTAATTCGGTTTTCGCTTAAAAGATGAAAAAGATAATAGCTACATTTCTACCTATTGTATTTGCGGTTCTTTTGGCTTTAGCATTAGAAGCATTATATGCGAATCGCATAAGGCAAAGTGAGATTGAAGTTGCTTTAGCTGATATTGGGCTCGATATATACTCTTATACTCAACAATACGAAGCTTTTGATTTCAATCAATCTCAATTAGATTCATTGATTGTTAATATTGAAAGATACAGACAAGGAAACTCTGCAAACTTTAGCTTTGGGTATGCCAGACCTGAATTGAGTTCTTTGGCTTGGGAGATGTCAAAATCAACTGGCCTGGCTTCAGATTTTGGAAATGAGCTTTATACAGATATTGCCAGAGTTTATGTCGAGTACGATAGGTTAATCGGACTCTGGGATTTTACATATGATTTTATGCTTTCATATGATCCATCTATGCCGTCTTATGATTTAGCTCAACATAAGACACGTCAACTTAGACGCATTCAAGCCAGACATGCTGAACTCGCGGAAAAATCTACTGAGTTCTTAAATAAATATAATAGCTCAAGTTTTATCAAAGCCTTGGCAAGCCCAGAATAAGTTAGGAATGGTCAAAATAGCCTAATAATATGTAGGCTAGACTATAAAGTTCCTCTCAATTCTTGCTCTCTTTCCAATGCTTCAAACAAAGCTTTGAAATTCCCTTTCCCGAAGGAAGTAGCCCCCTTTCGCTGAATAATCTCGAAGAACATGGTAGGACGTGCCTGAACCGTCTTAGTGAAAATCTGCAGAAGATATCCTTCATCATCTCTATCTACTAAAATCCCCAAAGGTCTCAGGGCTTCAATGTCTTCGTCAATTTCTCCTACACGTTCCGAAAGTACATCGTAATAGGTATCAGGCACCTGAAGAAATTCAACGCCACGGTTTTTTAGGTTTGTGATGGTTTGGATAATATTATCGGTAGCTACTGCGATGTGTTGGACTCCCGCTCCCTCATAAAACTCCAAATATTCATCCACCTGAGATTTTTTAAGTCCGGGTGCTGGTTCGTTGATTGGGAATTTAATTCGACCATTGCCATTGCTCATTACCTTACTCATCAGCGCAGTGAATTCGGTAGAAATATCGTTATCATCAAACGACATGATTTGAGTAAAACCCATGACCTCTTCGTAAAACTTGACCCACTCATTCATCTGACCCAGCTCCACATTTCCAACCATGTGATCTACATACTTAAGACCAACAGGCTCTGGATTGTATTCCGTGTTCCAAGCTTGATATCCTGGAAGAAAAATTCCATTATAATCACTGCGCTCAATGAAAATATGAACGACCTCACCATAGGTGTGGATTCCAGACCTCACAACTTTTCCATCCGCATCCTCCAGTGTATTTGGCTCCATGAAAGACTTAGCTCCACGTTGCACAGCTTCCTTGTATGCCTTGGTCGCATCATCTACCCAAAGAGCCGTTACTTTTACTCCATCCCCATGCTTGTCTATGTGACGTCCGATAGCTGTACCACTTTTCAAGGGAGATGTCAAGACTAATCGAATCTTGTCCTGTACTACTACGTAAGACTCCCTGTCTTTGACTCCTGTTTCTAGACCAGCATATGCTAAGGCCTTAAAACCGAAAGCAGAACGATAATAGTGAGCCGCCTGTTTTGCATTGCTGACATATAATTCCAGATAGTCAGTGCCATTGATTGGCATGAAGTCTATGGTTTCTTGAGAGTTGGATGTTAGCGTTGAGGTCTCCATGGAGGTGTTTGTTATCAGTAGTTGTTATAACAACAAATTTAGCAAGTCTCACCTCCAATTCAAACTGTCAATTAAAATCAACTTATTCGTTTCGCAATGATTTCACCGGATTGGCCTTTGCTGCACGCCTTGCTTGATCTGAAACAATGATAATTGCAAAAAGAAGTACAATAAAGCCCACTAGAGGGAATATCCACCATGCGATGTTTACCCTAATCGTGTATCGATCAAGGTATTTATCCAAAAGATACCAGGCAAATGGAGCAGCAATAAAAAAGGAAACCAATACAAGCCTAGCAAAATCTTTAGAAATCAGATTCATTAAGCTTGCTACAGTTGCACCCAAAACTTTGCGAATGCCAATTTCCTTGATGCGTTGTTCGGCCGTATACGATGCTAGACCAAATAAGCCTAAACCTGTGATGATCATAGCTAAAGTCGCAAACAAACTTGCAAGCTTTCGCGTCAGGTTGATCGTTGTAAATTTTCGTTGGAATTCAACATCTGCGAAGTTGTACTCAAAAGGATATGCTGGGTTATGCCTATTAAAAATTTGTTCTAACTCTTGCAGGGACGCTTGCAAATCATTTGTTTCCTTAAGTCGAACTGATATATAGCCTCCCCAATCTTCCAGAATCATAAACATCGGTTTGACAGGCTCATACGGAGACCCCATCAAGACATTGTCAACCACTCCAATGAGCTTTCGTTTGTCTCCCCATAAATCCAAGTTTGTTCCTATGGGATCTTCCAGGTTCATAATGTCCAAAGCTGCTTTGTTAATGACCATGGCATTGGAGTCGCTTGCAAATTCTTTTGAAAAGTCACGTCCCATGAGAACCTCAATTCCCATCGTTTTAGCATAATCATAGGTTGTCGTAATCGTCGTAAAAATTACTCGCCGATCATCTGGCTTTCCTGGCCACCCTACAAAGTTGTTGGAGTTAATTTGGGTAATTTGAGAGTTTGAGCGTGTGGCAGACTCAACAAATCCAGAGGACATCAGTTCTTGTTTTAATATTTCATAATTTTCCGAGAGATCATTGGTTTGTTCAACAGAAACAAGGCGATCTTGTTGGTATCCTAAGTCTCTGTTTTTCACGAGGTTGATTTGCTGAAAGATCACGATCGTACTGATCATCAAAACAATTGAAAAAGCAAATTGGGTAACTACGAGTATTTTCCGTGGAGTGGTCGCTCCTTTACCTGCTTTGACCGTTCCTTTGAGCGTCTGCGCGGGCTGAAAAGAGGAGAGATAGAAGGCAGGATAGCTTCCTGCAATGATACCTAGCACTATGATGATTCCTATGGAAGAAAACCAGAAGACAGGGTTTGCATAATTGATTGTTAATTGCTTTTCTACTAAGTTATTGTAGGCAGGTAAGGCCAATTCCGTCAATATTACGGCTATCAAAAAAGCAATGAAGGTGATGAAAATGGATTCGCTGATGAATTGATAAATCAACCGGACACGACTGGTACCTAAGCTTTTTCGGATGCCAACCTCTTTGGCGCGTTTTTCAGATCGAGCAGTTGCAAGATTCATGAAATTGATGCACGCGATGATCAGAATAATGATAGCAATGGCTGTGAATAGTTGGACATAATCACTTCTCCCGCCAGCTTGTTCACCTTTTTCATTCCAGTTGGAATAAAGGCGCCATTTAGACATGGGATGAAGAAAGAAGTGTTTAGCCATTCCATCTTCTCCATCTTTTTCCTGCAACAAATCATAAATACTTAACTCAACATCAACTTCACGAGCAGGATCATTTAGCTCAACAAACACTTGAAAGGAATAGTTACCCCAATTTGTTTTATTGTCTTTGACCCACTCATTTACTGACTCCCTGTACTTCCAGGTAGCCAGATAGTCAAACTCAAAGGAAGAGTTTTCGGGGAGATCTTTCACAATAGCCGTTACCTGAAGCGTTCCTTCATCTGAAAGCTTCACCTGTTTTCCCATCGGATCTTCATCTCCAAAAAGAATCTTAGCAAGCGATTCCGATAGAACGATGGACATGGGGTCTTTTAATGCTTCTTCATGCGTACCTGATACGAGAGGAAATTCAAATATTTCTAAGAACTCTTCGCTCACGTAATAGCCGGGTTTGATAATCCTTACATCTCCAGCTGTAAGTAGTCGCTCACTTCCCCATCCAGCCACAACAGAATTTTTTATGTTACTATTTATCACTTTCATCTCAGAATAGGTCGGCAGGGGCACGGACTGCCAATTATTTACCCTATCATCAAATTCAGAGCTAACATAAACCTGATAGAGATTATCATACTTTGGAAGGAATTTGTCATATGACACCTCATCTGCTACCCAAAGAAGGATTAAAACGCTGCAAACGATACCAATGGAAAGGCCTGAAATATTTATGACAGAATATAATCCATTCTTTTTCAGGTTGCGAATAGAGATTAGGAAGAAGTTTTTGAGCATGGCAAAAGAAGTTGAGTATACTATAAGGATTTAATCAGGTGATTATAGTTGCATCAATCTACCTAAATACTGCATTAAATTAATATAGTTACAAGATGTTGACTTATTTTCATGGAATATAAAATTTTGTTTTCAGTATGATTCTTACGCTTTCGGATTGGTTTGTCATTGCAGTCTTTTTCGTTATTGTCCTTGCAATAGGTCTATGGGCAAGTAAAACAGCAGGAAAAAGCTCATTGGAATATTTTCTCGCAGGAAAATCTATGCCATGGTGGTTGCTTGGTGTTTCAATGGTGGCCACTACATTTTCTGCAGATACACCCAACCTTGTAACAGGTTTTGTGAGAGAAGGAGGTATCGCTAAGAACTGGCTTTGGTGGTCTTTTTTGTTGACAGGGATGGTTACGGTTTTCATTTATGCCAGGCTGTGGCGGAGGTCTGGAGTTTTGACTGATTTAGAATTTTATGAACTGAGGTATGGAGGTAAAGCGGCCTCTTTTTTAAGAGGGTTTCGGGCATTGTACTTAGGCGTATTTTTCAATTGCCTCATCATGGGATCAGTGACTTTGGCTGCTATTAAAATTTCTTCCATTCTGTTTGGAGTGGAGCCCATTTATACCGTAATCGTAGCCTCGATTGTTGTTGCCTCGTATGCTGCCCTTGGAGGAATAAAGGGAGTCATTTGGACGGACTTTTTTCAATTTGGGATCGCATTGATAGGAGCTATCTACGCAGCCTATGTTGCTGTTAGTCAACCAGAAGTGGGTGGATTGTCAGGCTTGGTTTCTCATGAATCTTTAGAAGGAAAATTGGACATCATCCCGGACATCAATAACACGTCTCTCATGATTTCGATGTTCATCATCCCATTGGCTGTGCAATGGTGGTCTGTATGGTACCCCGGCGCTGAGCCTGGCGGTGGAGGATATATTGCCCAGCGAATGCTAGCCTCAAAAAATGAAAAACACGCCGTTGGAGCCACTTTGTTTTTCAACTTTGCTCATTATGCACTGCGCCCATGGCCATGGATTCTTGTGGGATTGGCATCACTCATCTTGTTTCCGGATCTTCAGTCAATAAAAGCAGCTTTTCCTGATATCGATGATCAATACCTGGGAGATGATATTGCTTATCCGGTAATGCTTACACTCTTATCGCCAGGATGGCTAGGTCTTGTCGTGGCCTCCTTGATAGCTGCCTACATGTCTACCATTAGCACGCATTTAAATTGGGGATCATCGTATGTGGTCAATGATTTTTATAAGCGCTTTGTAAAGCCAGAAGCATCTGAAAACGAACTTGTGAATATTGGAAGACTATCCACGGTTTTATTGATGATTATTGCCGGGATTCTGGCGCTTACCGTTCTTGAAAATGCTTCTCAAGCTTTTAGTATACTACTACTTTCGGGTGCAGGAACCGGAGCGATTTTCTTGTTTAGATGGTTTTGGTGGAGAATCAACGCGATAACAGAAATCGTTGGGATGATCGTTGCGACGATAAATGCATTTGTGTTGGTTCTATGGATTCCTGATGAAATGGTTGCTACTGCATTCATTGATGGCTTTACAGCAAAATTGCTCATTGCTACTTGCATCACCACCGTGGTTTGGATTGTAACCACGCTACTTACCCAACCCGAATCTCATGAAAAGTTACAATCTTTTGTTCTGCAAGTGAAGCCAGGGATAGGGTGGAAAAAATTTGATAACCGAGGAGAGTCAAACTTAGTCGCAAGTTTGTTAAGTGTATTTGTAGGTACCATTGGCACATATGCAGCTCTTTTTGGAATCGGCAGCCTCATCTATGGCAACCTTGGCTTGGCATTGGTGATGATTTTCATCTTTGGGCTTTCCATCTTTTTGATTTTCAAATGGTGGAAAAAATAAGAAACTGTGAATTGTGAAAATACCCTAAAGTGGGTATTGATTATCATTTGATAATGAGAGTACTTTGTTAATAGATACTCACCGCTCTATTCACTGCCAAATGTAGAGGCGCCATTCCGGGGCCTCTTTTTTTATGCCCTTTAATTATATTGCCTTCAAACAATATCGTATGAATCACACACAAGGCATGCTTAGTCCCGAGTCGCTAAAGGGCAAAACTATAATCGTAACTGGGGGAGGAACAGGATTAGGTAAATCAATGGGAGCTTATTTTTCTGAGCTTGGAGCTAACCTGGTGATCACCAGTCGAAAGATTGAAGTGTTGGAGGAAACAGCCAAGGAGATTACCGCCAAATCCGGATATCCTGTGCACTGTGTAGCGTGCGATGTTCGTGAATATGAGCAGGTAGAGCGTGTGATAAAAGAAGCAAAAGAGAAGTTTGGAAGCGTAGATGTGTTGCTCAATAATGCTGCTGGAAACTTCATTAGCCCAACGGAGCGACTGTCGAATAGGGCTTTCGATACGGTGGTTGATATCGTATTGAAGGGTAGCTACAATTTTACGCTGGCCATGGGCAAGGACTGGATTGAAAATAAGCAGAAAGGAAATATTCTGAGCATCGTCACCACCTATGCGTGGACAGGTTCAGGATATGTGGTGCCATCGGCTTGTGCCAAGAGTGGAGTTTTGGCAATGACCAGGTCGTTAGCTGTTGAATGGGCGAAATACGGTATCCGAAGCAACGCCATTGCACCGGGACCTTTTCCGACGGAAGGTGCCTGGGATAGACTGTTGCCAGGGAACCTTAAGAAAAAATACGATCCAGCTATAAAAGTGCCGTTGAAACGGGTGGGAGATCATCAAGAGTTGGCCAATCTGGCCGCTTATCTTGTTTCAGATTATTCAGCGTACGTCAATGGCGAAGTAATTACCATTGATGGGGGAGAATGGCTGATGGGGGCAGGAGAGTTCAATGGACTGGAAGCCATCCCGGAAGAACTTTGGGATGCGATGGAAATGGGTCGAAAAAAGGGAGGTTCGAAGTTGAAGATGATGTGGCTATACTTCAAAGGTATGCGCAAGCTTAAGATTTGATTGCACTTTTTAAAGTATGAATTATGAAAATTAAGCTAATACTAGCACTATCGTTTATTGGGCTTTTTTACTTTTCCTATTCACAGGAAAATGAAGAATTAGTCAAAGAATTGTTGAAGAAAGGAAAGGCATCATTGCAACAATTTCAGCTGGATTCTGCCAAATCTACTTTCGATAAAGCGTCACAGATTTCCGAGAAGAATGAGCTGTGGGATTTGTATTTTGATGCGCAGCTTAATCAAGCAATGGTTGCATTCCTCTCTAGAAAGCAAGTAGATTCCGACCAGATCATAGACGAACTTTACAGCCGGGTTAAGGTGAATAGTTCTTTAGTCAATGACAGTTCTATTGCCTTATTAAACTACATCAATGCAAATCTGCTTTGGCGGCAAAGCAAGTATTTAGAGTCAAGGAAGAGAATAAATGAGGCGCTAAGACTGGCCGATATTTCCAGAATTTCTGATGGAAACAAAGCAAAAATGCTGTTGATTGAAGGAAATATTAACCTTCATCTATCAAACTATGGACAGGCAATTGAAGGATTTCTCAATTGCCTCAATCTTCAACCAGACAAGGAGAATAGGCTTTCCATGTTTGTTTACAACAACATTGGTCAAGCCTATTCAGAGAGTAGGAACTATCAGCGTGGGATGGAATATTACTTGAGAGGTCTCTCTGTTTGTAATAAACTGTATAATCCAGATCATCCATACTTTGGTTTTTTCTATCAAAACATAGGAAATCTCTATTTTCTCATGGATGATTATTCTAATGCCTCTGCCTACTACACTAAGCTGATTGACTTAAATGAACGAATTCTGGATCCAGATGATCCGGAACTCGCAAAAAATTACAATAATGTGGCAGCTCAAATGATTAAAGAATCTAAGTATGATTCAGCAAGAATCTACTTAAATAAGTCATTCGCCATATTGGGTGAGAAGAATCATCGCAATAAGAGACATGCATATAATATTTTGGGTCAGCTTTTAAGTGCTGAAGAGAGGTACGATGAAGCTTTGCGCAACTACCATGTTGCCTTCTCAATTGAGCGTGAAATTAAAGATGGTGCCAATCATTTTTTAACTCAGATATTGATGCGAAAGGGGAAAGCGTATCAAAAACTGACGCAATATGACAGTGCTATACTTCAATACAATGAAATTCTAATGAGGATAAGTGATGATTGGTCTCCAGTGGATATCGAAGATAATCCTAAAATGAAAGAGTTGAAAGTAGGGTTTGAGGATGAGGCAATTGAAGCGCTATTAGCTAAAGCAACGGTGATGTGTTTAACAAAAGTTTCCCGATTGGGGATTACGCCTACTTACTCACTGATCGAGACCTTGTTAGATAAGCTAGAATCAGACTATTTAAGTCCAGAAGAACAGTTTAACCTGGTGGGGTATGAAAATGAATTGGCTAGACTGAAACTAGAAACCATAAGTAGCGAATTTGAAGGTACCGGTAATGAAGATTTAATAGAAGAAGCATTTCAATCCATTGAACGGAATAAGGCGAGGATTTTGAAACTCGAATTAGAATCACGTCATTCGAATAACGTGTATAGGTTGGATGAAAAAATATTTGAGAGAAATAGAGATCTTTTAATTTCAATTGGCTACCACAAATCCCTGGTTGTTACAAGTACCAATCAATTAAAAATTGACTCACTAAACTCCATCATTTTTGATCTCAACAGAACGAAAGATTCTCTTGAAACAGTGGTGAGGGATCGATTTCCATTAGCATATAAGAAGAAATTTGGTAAACAGGAAACCTCTGTAAAGCTGATCCAGGAAAGATTACAAAAAAACAATGTCTTGGTTCAATATTTTATTGGAGATTCCGCCATCCATATGCTATCCGTGAGCAAAGAAGGTGTAGAATTCACTTCGAGAACTATTCCAAACAACCTGGAGGAGCTAATAAAAGATGCTTCTATTCAAGCGCCGAATCAACTCAATTCTGTAGCATTTTCCGAATTATATAACCTATTGATTCAACCGCTAGCATTGGCGGATGAAATTGATAAGCTGACTGTGATACCAGACAAGCATTTGTGGAATGTTAATTTCGAACTTCTACTGAGTGAAAATCTCGAACCGGAAATTCCAATGAAGAACTGGCCATTCTTACTTAAGCAGATGAGTATACATTATGTGTATTCCGCAAGTACGTTTACCGATAATGAATTGGGGGCAGGAACAAATGTCAAAGTCCTGGCTATGTCGTTTGGAGATATAGATGAAGGTGATGGTACGGCATTGATTAGAGACTTTGCGGATTTAGGTGAACTTCCAGGAACACGCGAAGAAATACGTAGGATATCCAAACACGTAGGTGGTAATTACTATTTCGGAAAGAATGCCAATGAATCCAACTTTAAGCGAGAGGCTCCAAAATATTCTGTTCTGCATCTGGCATTGCATGGGGAGACGCAAGAAGACAATCCAAATAATTCAAGCCTCGCGTTTTACAATAATGAGGACAACATGGAAGATGGCTTTTTACATGCATTTGAACTCTATGGGCTAGAGTTGGGTGCAGAATTAGCAGTTCTCAGTGCCTGCCAAACAGGAGAGGGACCATTGGTAAATGGTGAAGGCATCATGAGTTTAGGGAGGGCTTTTAGCTCCGCAGGAGTTAAGAGTTTGGTAGTCTCGAGGTGGAAAATCCCTGATGCTACTGCACCCGAAATCATGGAAGCTTTTTACCAAGAGTTAGTGAATGGAAAAAGCAAAAGTGAAGCGCTTAGATTAGCCAAAATTGCCTACTTGGATAAAGCTGATAACCTGACTTCTCATCCGTACTATTGGTCGTCTTTTTACGTGCTTGGAAGTGATGCCAGCATGGACTTTTCTTCCAGTTTTTCACTTTACTTCTTGGTGCTTGGAGTTGTGATTATTGTATTTATAGCAATTCAAATAAAAAGAAGAATGTCTTAGGATTTCGAGCGATCGATCTCCCGAAGAAGCTCCTGAGCATCTGACCAGTTAAAATCATTTTCATTGATCTCTAATAGCAAATCTTTGGCTTGATTAGGCTCGTTGCTCTCGAGATGGGCTAGTGCCAGGTACCATCGAACCTGCTGTGCATATTTACCACCCTCAATAGTCATAAGCAGGGCTATTGATTCGCCTGACTTCCTTAAAGCTAGTAAGGTCATCGCATGATAAAATGTCACATCTTCTTGATAAGAAATAGGCGGTGATGCAGCCTTGAATAATTCTAAACCCTCTGCATACTTCCCGACCTGATATTTTTTTAGTGCCTTTTTCCAGCTAGTCTCATTTTCACTTTGCAATCGGACGCTTATTAGTTCAGGATATGGTTGAAAGTACGCTGTAAAGAGTTCTTCCTCAGATTGATTCGAATCTACGATTTTGTAGATCGAAAAGACTGTTAACAGCACTAGGGCCACCGAAGCGACTAACTTAAGATATGGCCAACTTCCTTTGTCTGTATTTGCTATTTCCTCAATGGTTGAGTTTAGGGTTCTTACTTTATTTTGTAGGGTTACTTCTTCTCCAAGTTCAAATAGGATGCGATCAGGATGGTCAGGGTTAAGTTTTGAAATTTCATTTCTGAGTTCACTCTTCCGTTCTTCGGTCGTGGACTCATGAAAATATTCTTCCAACAGTTTATTATACTCATCCATTTTTTAACTCTTTATATAATGGATCTTTTTTAATTGCTTCGATTAGCTTTTCTTGACAGAGATGTTTCTTTTTTCTGACATAACCAGCACTCCCCAAGTTCATCGCATCGGCAATTTTTTCCATGCTCATTCCTTTGAAAAAAAACTCAAATAGATTTTTACACCCCTCTGAAAGTCTTCCGAAATGAGCAACGAAAAGATTTCGTCGCTCTTCTTCAAACAGAATTTCGTCAATTCTTGGATCATCACTGATTTCCGACTCAGGAGTTTTCATCATCCTCTTAGAACTCCTTAAAACATGCAGCCACTTATTTTTTGCAATTGAATAAACGAAAGTGTCAATAGTTGACGACAATTTGAAATCTGGATTGTGCACTTTCTTATAGGCTACAATTATTGATTCCTGGAAGATGTCTTTGGCGTCTTGAGTGTTTCCAGAGTTGTTAAGTACATGCTTTTCAATTGACGGGAAAAGCCTTTTATAAAGCTCTTCCAGACTCTTTTTATTCTCAAATAAGGAAATGAGATTTTTGGTAGTCATTTTTTTTCAAGCGAAGGGTAACATTTTCCTGCAACATACAATTAAGGGTGAATTTTCTAAACCCTTAACCCTAATTAAAATGAAAATTGCGCAAAAAACGATTTGGTTGGTCATTCTACTAACCCTGTTTTTTTTCCTTCTTCATGAACCTGCTTAAGGTGTTAAAATTCAAAGAACGCTTTTCTAATTCAAAAAAGTAACTGATGCAATCAATTAATTCAATCACTTATTCAACCCTAAATACAGCATGCCATGAATAGCTCATTTAAAGGACTCCTAATTATCATAATGAGCACGTTTTCATGCGCGCTTTTTTCCCAGGAAATCAACCTTACAGAAGAAGTCCATACACTGCTTCCCTCACCTGATGTGGCCCAGATGAATAAGTTCGTCGATGTTCCAGTCAGTTTGTATACGGGGCAAATGAATTTGTCCGTCCCCATTTATGAGATCAAAATGAATCACTTCGCGATTCCGATTGCACTTCAATACAATTCATCAGGGATCAAAGTAGATGAACCCGCATCCTGGATAGGAGCAGGCTGGACCATGACCGGTGAAGGAGCAGTCAGTAGAAACGTAAATGGACTGCCTGACGAGAATCTATCTGTAGCAAAAGGATTGTTCCACAATACAAGATTTTTCGATGCAAACGGAATACGAGTAAGTGACCTTTCAGAATGCGGTGATGATTTTCTTACCGCACCGCAAATTCCCGAATCCGTACCGGATTCAATTGCCATGGGCTACCTGGATTTTGAGCCGGATGTGTTTTACCTGGCCTCACCCTTGGGTAATCTCAAATTTGTCTTTGATCATAATCGGCAGATGGTTCCATATGAGGATACAGATATCGAGATCGAAGAGCACCCTTTTGAGGACTTATCGAACATTGGTACAAAATGGATCATAAAAACCCCAAATGGTGTTACCATGGAATTCGAAGCGCTTGAAGCGATGAGGTCACAGTCTGGTTGTACCTCAAACGGCGCGTACTATGTCAATAGTGCAAGAATTCTGATCGGAGTAAAGTCTGCATGGAAAATCACCAAAATACATAATGGAATCGAGTCGGTCACTTTCGAGTATGAAGATGACTCATTGGCTGTTGATCGACTATATAGTGAAACAACTGATTATGGACTTTATGGATCGACTACCAAGTCCAGAAGTTGCCAAACCGAGATAAAGTATCACACAAAATATCTTAAGAAAATATCTACAACAAGTGGGGTCATAGTGGATTTTCATTCATCAGGAAGAGCGGACTTAGCTGGTAGACATAAATTGGATTCGGTTACAGTGACCCAGCATGGAAGATTTAAGAAAAGAATGGTTTTGGAAAATGATGACAGTCTTACAAAACTCAGGTTGTTGTCTGCATTTCAGGTGGATGAAAATGGACAAAGCTTACCCGGTCATACATTCAATTATTATGCTGGGATACTTCCTGACATCAATGAGAAAAGTCAGGACTACTGGGGGTACAATAATGACAGGAATAACACCACACTTATACCTGACTATAAGTCCGGTGTATACCATTTTGAAACTTCTTCAGATCGTGAGCCAAACCTGAGTGGCAGCCAGGTGGGGGCATTGCGGTCCGTTACATATCCGACAGGAGGAGAATCTGTATTCACTTACGAGCTTCATGACTATTTTGATGAAGCCTATGAATGTACGAAGATGTACGTTGTGCAGACACCACCCGGTGAAATAGATTCGATAGAATTTTCAGTTAATACAGCAACCAATTTCACCTGGACAAATGCCAACTATGTTGATACCGATTTTGATGGTGGAGGTACCCAATACTCCATTCTTGAAATTCAGAAGTTGGATAATGGAAGTTACATCACATATACACCAGCCACTACCATTGGAAATCGCTTCCTCCTAGATTCAGGAGCCTATAGATTATATTCTGAAAATCACGAGATAGGCGAGGACTTAAACATGCGTGTGGAGTACGAGGAAAGCTGCCCTCAAAAAAACTATGTAGGAGGATTGAGAATCAGCAAAGTTGAGTTTAAGCAAGCAGGTGAAACTTCGTTTACAAAAGAATATGAATACGAAGGTTTAGATGGAGTTAGTAGTGGCTTGTTGTTTTCCACACCATTGTTTGGTGGTTTTATCACTTCAACACTAAACGGTAGTATAGCGGAAAATGAAGGAGGGCTTGAGTATTGTGTAGGCGCAGACGTATCTAGTTGGTTAACGGTAAGTTCATCCCCAACGATTGCTACTTTCTCCGGTACACACCTTGGCTATTCGCAAGTAAAGGAAATCATATCAGGCACGCAAAACGACAATGGCTTTATACTGCATGAATTCACCAATGAGGAATTCCCAGGATTTAACTACCCACCTGTGAGCTATGTAGACAAGGGTATAACCAATGGTAAGCTCCTTAGCCAGGTAATGCTAAGTGTGTTTGAAGACACTGTTCAGCTGACTACCAATCAATATGAAGAAGTAAACAGTAGCACCGTGGCCTACGGGCTGAAAGCATCGCGTAAGCATACGCAGTTTTGCTATGATTGCTCCGGGTCAGACTTTACCGAAGACTTTGCTGCAAGTTTTTATGAAGTACGGCCGAAATGGCACAGACTGAAAGAAACCCGAACCTATTCCTATGAGGGGCAAAATGAGCTTGTAAAATCCCAGGTGTTTGAATACGGATCCGACCACACTTATCCTGAATGGATCAAAAGCACAA
Organism: Ekhidna sp.; assembly: GCF_039940915.1. Taxonomy (GTDB): domain Bacteria; phylum Bacteroidota; class Bacteroidia; order Cytophagales; family Cyclobacteriaceae; genus Ekhidna. Next base: position 630,829 of record NZ_JBDVFO010000002.1, on the reverse strand, counting down.
CGAGTGATAGTGACACTCTTCAAAATCACATCATAAGAGAAGATACGCTTAATCCAGGCCTGGTTACCGAAAGTATTGCGTATTTGAAGACGCCGAATGCAACGGAGAAAATCAGTCAAAAAAGATGGAGTTATCAAGAGGGACTTCCTATTGAAGAGTCTGTATGGAATCGTCAATCAGATACAATGAATCGTGAAGGCGTGATTGTAAGAGACGCTCTTGGAAACGTCATGAGCTACCAACAGCTTCCAGATAATGGCGGGACAACATCCGTGTACTTGAGAGCATTTGATGGGGCCAGGGTGGTTGCTGAAATCACCAATACATCGCAGGCTGAGATCGATAACATTTGGGCTCCCAATACTATTGCTGAGCTCTATGTCCTGGAGGATAATGTGGTAATAAATCAACGATTGGAATCCCTGAGACTGGCACTCCTCGATCTTCCAATGCACATGCGGATATTCAAATATGATGCAGTTAACGAAGTATTCGGTCCTTCTGAGATCATTGATTTCAATGGAAAATCTGTGAAGTATGAATATGACACTTTCGGAAGACTGATCCTTATTCGAGATTATGAGGACCATGCATTGAAACAGTTCCAATACACCTTCTCCAATCAATAAGTCATCCCCTAAACACGCAATCCGATGAAACTAACAAAATCATTATACATTTTTATATTCCTTTCAGTTATATTCCATATTTCTGTGTTTGCGCAGACTGTGAATGGAAATTCGCAGGTGGGTGTAAGTACATTCCAAACATATACCTACTCAGGATCTTATTCGACAGGGTATCGTTGGGCTGTGGTTGGAGGAACAATTTCCAGTAGTTCTGGGCTAACCGTGAACATTATTTGGTCTGGTTCTCCTGGTACGGGCAAAGTACAATTCTATCCGAGTCGATTTGCTTTCACTCCACATGAGTTAGCAGTGACCAAGCATGCCAACCCACCTACTCCTTCAACTCCTTCGGTATCTGGCAATACGTGTGGAAACAAAACAGTAACTCGTGGTAATCCACCTTCAGGTATTACCTGGTACTGGCAGACCAGTTCTGGGGGTGCAAGCACCAGTAACTCCAATTCCACATACACAAAAACTTCTTCTGGCTATCTCTACCTCAGAGCACGTAGAAATGCCACAGGGCAGTGGAGTGGCTCTAGTTCTGTATACGTTACAGTAAATCACGCGCCAGGCATGCCATCTACACCCAGTGTATCTAGTAACACCTGCGGCAATAAAACAGTAACTCGTGGTAATCCACCATCAGGAATTACATGGTACTGGCAAACGAGTTCTGGAGGTGTAAGCACAAGCAATTCCAGTTCTACTTATACGGTTACATCAAGCAGAACCGTATACCTCAAAGCAAGAAACAATTCGTCGGGTTGCTGGAGCAGCGCTCGTTCGGTATTTGTTTCTGTTAATCAAAGTCCTGGCCAACCAGCTGCACTAAGCGTATCTAGTAATACCTGTGGAAGCAAGACTGTTACTCGACCAGGTGTACCCGGTGGCCAGACCTACTATTGGCAAACCAGCGCTTCAGGAACCAGTACAAGTAACTCCTCTGGGTCATATGTTGCGCATAATTCTCAATGGGTTTATATAAGAGCTAAGAATGATATTGGTGGATGCTGGAGTACAGCACGATCCGTTTATGTTACTGTAAACACTTTGCCTTCGACGCCTTCGACACCTTCTGTGTCGAGCAATACTTGTGGCAATAAGACAATAACAAGAGGCAATCCACCATCGGGAATCACCTGGTACTGGCAGACGAGTTCTGGAGGTGTAAGCACCAGTAACGCCAATTCGACATACACAAAAACTTCTTCCGGAAACCTGTATTTGCGGGCAAGAAACAATTCCACCGGATGCTGGAGTACCAATAGTAGTTCGGTGAGCGTGACTGTAAATTTTCCACCAGCTGCGCCATCCATATCAGGTATGAGCATGTGTGGATCTGGTAATGCTATTCTAGTTGTAGATGGCTACAGTCAAAATCAATTTGCCCCTTTTAAGTGGTACACAGCTTCTAGCGGAGGTACAGCATTTGCATCAGGCATTTCTTCCATCAATGAAAGCGTTTCATCAACCACCAGTTACTATGTTTCTCGCTACAATGAAACGACACTTTGTGAAAGTGGACGCACGCAAGTGACCGTGACCGTTCAGCAACCAACGCATACAACCGGTACTTCAGAATCTCATTGTCAAACTGCAGTTGCAGTACCGCTAACAGGAGAACCCGCGTACACGGGAACATGGTCAATCAATGGCCCTCCTTCCGCCATTGTGTTTGGAAATGCAGTGGATATGACCGCACTAAACCCTGGTCAGACCTATCAAGCTACCTACACTTACACAAACGGCATATGTGGCAGCAATACCTTTGTGAAAGATATTTATGTTCGTCCTCTTTCGGTTGCCGGTACTATAGCAGGTGATAGCCTACGGTGTGGAAGCGGAACATCGACGTTTACCCTTTCCGGCCATACGGGTACAGTTTTAAAGTGGGAAAGTCGGTATCAAGATGGAAGCGGAAGTTGGAGCGTCTGGGATCTAATCACAGATACGGATGATGTGCTACAAGTGAGTCCCAATCTTATCGAATGGGCAGGAGGCGTACGCACCTATGAGATCAAAGCTTATGTACAAAATGGAGAGTGTAACCAAGTCGCCTCTACAAAGCAAATATCCATTGACCCTCAATCGGTGGGGGGCTCAGTGAGTGGAGGCAAAGAGTCGTTTGTGTCGGCTACTGGGAGTTTAACCCTTCTTGGAAAGACGGGCACAGTGGAGCGATGGGAAAAATCCACGGATGGAGGAGCTACATGGAGCATCATAAATCACGTTTCCGAAACTTATCCTTACAGCAATGTGTCTACCACCACACTGTTCAGAGCAGTGGTTAAAAGTGGAATATGTTCGGAGGCTGTAAGTGCTACAGAACAAGTGACCATACTACCTGCACCAAGTATCAACTTGTCAGGTCTGTCAAACATCCGCGACTGTCAAAGTACCACGCTTGTCGCTACACAGGGATACGCCAACTACGCATGGTATTTGAATGATGTATTGATACCCAACGAGTCATCTCATGAGCTCCATATTGATCAACCAGGTGTTTATAAATTAACCATCACCTCTTCTGGCGGAGCGACCTACACGATCAGCAATTTTAACGTCACAAGCCAATTCATACTGGACCATAATGCAGTAACTACCTTCACCTATCGTGTACCAACAACAGCACCCGACTCTTCCTTTTGCTTCAGTGTAGAAGACCGATCAGTGGATGTACAGATTTTTGACGGACTTGGACGTCCTATTCAGCAGATATCGCTCAATGCCAGCCCACTAGCACAAGACATTGTGGTGCCCATGGAATACGATGATTTGGGAAGGCAAACCAAAAACTACCTTCCATATTCGGATACGGATTTGTCCGTTATTTACAAAACGGATGCACTCGTAGACCAACCCACTTTCTATCTGGGCAACAAAGGAAGTAACAAAGCCTACAGCGAAACCCGTTTCGAAACATCTCCGCTCAACCGTCCATTGGAACAGGGAGCGCCTGGTGATAGCTGGCAAATTGGGCAGCATACTGTGAAGTTTGAGTATGCCATTGCGGATTCAGCCGAAGTGATCAACTGGAACTTTTTGAGCTTTGATACTTTGCTTAGCAATCCAAAAGAGGTTTACGACCTGGGGGAGCTCTACAAAAACACCACTTTTGATGAAGATAGTAGTCAAACTGTAGCATACACCAATAAGCAGGGGCAGACCATTCTCAAAAAATCACAGCTAGATACTACCTGGGCAGAGACGTATTACATCTATGACATTTATGGACAACTGGTAGTGGTGTTACCACCAGAGGGATCCAAAAGCCTCAAAGATGATTTTTTCCATGTTTCAAAAACTCCAACCGATCGTCAAGCATTTTTGGATCTCTGGGCCTTTCAATATGCTTACGATGGTAGAGGAAGAATGACTGAGAAAAAGGTACCAGGGGCTGAACGTATGTTTATGGTATATGACCAATGGGATAGACTGGTCCTCACGCAGGATGGAAATCAGCGAGACAATAGTCAATGGTTATTTACAAAATATGATGAACTCAGCAGACCGATCATCACCGGGCTGATGAGTGGAGGAAACGAAGCGACCGAACGAACAGCAGTAGCTGCCTCGAGCGTACGGTTCGATACACTGAATACCACATTAGTGAATGAATACAGCAACCAGTCGTACCCGACTACTGGAATCGATGAGTATCTGACGGTCACCTATTACGACAACTATGACTGGGATACTACGGGACTTTCATTTAGTAATCCAACTGGTTTGTTATTGAATGCAATAGTAAAAGGTCAAGTAACAGGTACGCTGACGAAGGTAGTCAATGATAATGGCTCACTCCCGGGAGGGTGGATCAAGAGTGCTAGCTACTATGACGACAAGTATCGAGTTATACAGGTTCAAAGCACCAACCACCTGGGTGGCAAGGATGTGGTTACCAACCATTTCGACTTCATTGGACAAGTAATGAAAAGCATCAGTCTGCACGACAATGGAGACACCACATTCACCATCACCCGTAGCTTCAACTACGATCATGCTGGCCGGTTATTGAATACCTGGCATCTACTAAATAACTATGATTCTGTAAAAATTGTAGAGAATCACTACAATGAATTGAGCGAGCTGAAAGATAAAGACTTACATGGGGGGACGGGGGGCGTCTTCGCCCAATCCCTGGACTATGCTTACAACATTCGAGGCTGGCTAGAAAGCATTAATGATCCAGCGTTGAGTTCAACAAATGATACCAATACAGATTTGTTCGGAATGAATTTGTACTACGATACGGCTGTGGCAGCACTGGCGAGTCAGCAATTGTTCAATGGAAATATCAGTGCAATGGAGTGGAGTGACTTTGCAAGTATGGGTACCAATACACGCGCTTATGCCTACACTTACGATGACTTGAACCGGATCAAAAATGCTGATCATTTTGATGGAGGAGTAACCTCAAACTTTGATGTATCTGCGATCACCTACGAGATGAATGGTAATATTAAGAGTCTGGTCAGAAATGGTGCTACGGGAGCTGATATGGACAATCTAACCTATGACTATGAAGGCAATCAACTGCGGGAAGTGAGTGATGTGGGTTCGGACACTACTGGATTCTACGATGGATTTACTGCCAATTTAGACTCGGCGGATTATTCCTATGATGCCAATGGCAACATGGTCAAAGACCGCAACAAAGGCATTGATACCATTTACTACAACCACTTAAACCTACCTACCACTGTCATCCTGAGCAATAGCGAAGGATCTCAGGACAGCATCAAGTATTTATATGACGCAGCTGGCATCAAATTACAGCAAATCGTCTATGACAGTGGTGTTTTGGTGAAGATGACTGATTACGTGGGTGAGTTTATTTATGAAAACGACACCCTGGAGTTAATCCAGCATGTAGAAGGTCGAATCATTCCTGTGCGAAACATTGCTGGTGATGCTATTGAATCGTACGACTACCAATACCACCTCAAGGATCACTTAGGAAACGTACGACTAACCTTTAGTTCAACACCTGAAGAGTATGTGACGGTACAGAACATGGAGTCTTTAAATGATGCCATGACGGAATCTGAATCTCCAACGAATTTTGTCAATATACCATTTCGACAGGATGTTAATGCCAATACAAGCATTGGAGGAGATGAAGTAGCTACGTTGAATGCAGGAAGTGCGGGTGTCATGTCGTTGATACGCGTGAAGAAAAACGATGAGATGAGCTTCTCTGTTTATGCCAATTATTTAAATGATCCATCAACATCTGATTTGTTAAGTTTGGCCGGAGGAGCAATTTTCAATGCATACAACAATGGTGCTAATAGTAGTGGATTGGAAGGATTGACTTCAGCTACAAATTTGGAAATAGGTAGTGCCGTGACGGCCATGACAAGTGGAGCAGGAGCTAAGTCATCCAGTGGGGACGCACCAAAAGCCTACCTCAATTACATCTACTTTGATAAGTACATGTCATTTAATCGTGCAGGATTTGCGCAAATCAGTAATGCTGCCAAAGGGTTATCTGCGCATGAGTTGATTACCCTTGATGTAGGTACTATGGAAGCAGAGGGCTACATCTTGGTGTACCTGAGTAATGAAAACAATGCGGCCATACAAGTCAACTTTGACGACTTAACGATCAACCACACCATTGTAAATGACGTGGTGAGCACACAGGATTACTATCCGTTTGGGCTGACGTTTAATGCTACTAGTCGTACTGCAAGTACACCTCAAAAGTTCTTGTATAACAATAAAGAGCTTCAAGAGGGAACTGATTGGCTTGACTATGGGGCAAGAATGTATCAGCCAGAAGTTGGAAGGTTCTTTAATCAAGATAGGTATGCCGAAAAGTATATGAATTTTAATCCATATCAGTATACTTTAAATAACCCTATTCTCTACGTTGATGTTAATGGAGATAGCGTAAATGTGGCTGAGAAATATAGAGATCAAATGACCTCCGCATTGTCAGCAGTGTTTGGATTAAAAGCTTCAGATTTTTCATACTCAGAAGCGGGGAATTTGATTTTCAATGGGAGTACTGATGATCTCAGCAAAGAAGAGGCGGCTGTCTTTGGAGATTTCAGTACAGTGTTAAATGAGAAAACCACTACCAATATTGTATTTGAAAAACAACATTCAGTTATTGATAATGATGGAAATAAGATTCCTATCAATACCGCTAATTATGGAGGAGAGGCAACTTTAACAACATCAGATGCCAACGTTTCTGAAAACTATGTGATTATTGATCCAGCAGAAAGCGTAAAAGCGACCGTTTTCCCTTTAAATCCGAATTTCAATCCAAATGCTCCAATGTCGCCAAGTAATCCAGTTTCTACTGGTGCAGTAGAGGTTAATAATTCAAGGAACAATCGTACTTGGCATGGTATTGGTCATGCTATATTTAGAGGACAAACTCAAGATAAGGTTATGGATTTTGATAATGCCACAAGGAGCGCCAATAAACGGTTTAATTCTTTGGGTTCAGTATTAAAACCTCTTCCTTTGAAACCGTATGATACTAATCACAATATAAATGAACAATAAAATAAGAATTGCTAATATTATTTTAGTAGTGATTTCATTTTTCTGGAAACAAGACCTCTTGGCTCAAGAGATTCAATTACCTAGAAACTATTGCTCTAATCCTGAAAGGGGAATGTCTATTTCTCAGGGAGAGAATGTGTTGAATGATACCATACTTATTAGGCAGAGGGAAGAAGTTGATAGAATAATTTTTCAATTCTATAACACAACTTCGGAGACAGTATTTTTATTTAGTAGCTATTTTGAAGACTTATATTATTCTTCAAGGCATCTTCATCGAGTTGATACGAATTCTTTGGAATATAAGATTTCATTTATACCACTGAATCCATTTTTGAAGACGATATCTTCAGACAGAATAAAATTTGTTGCAAGAGATGCGGTGATTAGTAACCAAAACCTCTATGATTTTATTAAAATTCAACCCTATAGTTTTTTTGAGCTAGAAATTCCATACAGATTACTATTTAAGAATATTGATAATGAGGATTCATGTGTCTCTGTAATAGATGAAGATCAAAATACATTATTTGGTAATATAGATTTTCAAATTCTAGATAAGAAAAGTGTAAAATCTAAATTGGATTTACAATTTGAATTTGCTGTTTACGAAAGTGTTGATTTCCTATGTAATCGCACAGCTTATTGGGAAGCATCGAAGGAGTTTGAGAAGCAAGCTATGGGTTTGCAAAAATTTATAGTACCAGTACAACTTGAATATTTTATGCATTCATTGATAAATTGATAATTACTATCCCAAAACCCCCAATCTAGCGCAAGTATTAAATAAAAAACTGGTTCAAGCGTCCGCTTGGACTTTTTTTGTTAACAGTAAGTAGATTACTTTAAATAGGCACAAGCGGACGCTTGCGCCATGTGGCGTAGCATGCTACGCTTTTCTATCGTTTCGGTCAAGAAAAAGTAGAAACTTTAACCTACAATGGAAACACTTTTGCCATTTATGCAATAAAGGGACAAACATTCATAGGTTCCAATGCGATTAGCTTTCTTACTTCTCTTCACCACTTTGACTCTCAGTCTTTCGGCCCAAGTAAAAATCAATGCAAATGCAACAGGCAAACATGCAAATGCGATCAACAGAGCCAAGCAAGCAAAACAAACTGCCAAGGAGCGAAGAGCCCAAGCTCAAAAGCTTCAGCAGCAGGTAAAGGCACGAGAGCTGTATCAGCAGAGATACGATAGCATCAAGAACTCATACCATCTTGGAAATAGTGTCGAAATACTTGATATGGACTCTTTGACCATGCCTGAATTTACTGAGGAAGATTCCGTCGCGGTTTGCAGAGAAATTTTAGAAAGTGCGAATTTCCCTCCCGAGTATAGAGAGCTCATCCTCAATTCAGCCGTTTTTGATGTGGACATAGCTACTGAAAATGCAGACAGTCTGGCGCTGGCCGAAGCTACGCGTGTGCTGGAAGATGAAGCACGCAAGTTTTTACCAAACGAATCAGGGCTTGCAGAAGATCCAATGAGTCAGTTCAATAATCCGGCTTTGGGTCTCACATCACTCAAAAAACCAACCAAACCCAATCCCAATCTGATAAAGCCAGATCAAGCAAAGATCTTGTTCGAAAGAATAGATCCGGAGCAATTTCAGGAAGCACAGGCAGACATTCAGAAGCTGAAAAAAAAATATCGTAAGCTGCCCGACACTCGATATCCTGAAGAGGGAATCAGGCGTAATTCACTGGAAAAGGTACCCTTCAAGAAGAGGTTGTATTTAGGAGGGAATTTAAGTCTTCAATCCACTGATCCGCTAATCATAAATACAAACCTCCAGTTAGGTTACTGGATAAATAAAAAATGGTTGGGAGGTGTCGGGCTTATTCTTCGGGAGCAGTTTGGTAGCGATTCCACCAGATCATTGACAGGAGATGGTCATGGTTACAGTCTGTTTACAAGATACGATATAGCCAAAGGATTCTTCGCTTGGGGTGAAGTAGAGCAACAGATCAATAAATCATTTTTTAGCTCCGAGAGCCTTCCAAGTAAACAATGGCAGTCAGCACATATGCTAGGTGTCGGCAGGGAGTTTAAGATTGGGTTTGTCCAAATGATGTCACTGATTCTCTATGACTTCAATTACCAACGCAATGACTTGAATGCACGTCCGGTTGTTTTTAAGCTGGGAGTTCAGTTTGCTAAGAAGCCCAACTAGACGTAGACTGCTAGGTCCATTGGGAGAGATTGGAAAAAATAAAGGCATGAGAGCTATTCCCATGCCTTTTAGTGATTTGAATTTTAGAGCACGATGCTAATAATGTCACATCCTCCAGGTGTAACCGTGTAAAGCGCTGGGTTAAACCCACTAGGAAGTGGAGCTGGTCCGCCCGAAAGACTATAGAAGACATCTGGCTGTCCTTCACCGGTAGTGTCACAGGCATTCACCTGAATTGTTCCGCCTCCGGGAGGTGGAGGAGGGGGTGGAGGAGGACACGTTACTGAGAATGTGATGTTTGCACATCCAAAGTTGGGCACGGTATAAAGTGCTGGATTGAAATTGCTCGGCAGAGGAGCTGGCCCTCCTTGTAAACTGTAAAAAATATCAGGTTGTCCATCTCCCGATGTATCACAACCTCTGACTGTTTGTGTACATCCCCAAAAGGATGCTTCTTCATTGTTGGTTGACACTGTATCAAATCCTGAAAGGATTAGAAAACAACAACCAATGGATAGTGAGATCCATAGCTTCTTCATAAAAAATACATTTAACTGATTTATGTCTCGAAACCGCTCGAGACTATTATATTAAATATACGTAATTCAGTTAACTATATTGTTTTCTTTTAAATTAGAACTGTAAAATAGATTTAGTTCTAACGAGAGATCGCTTCGCTAGGCTCGCGATGACGTAATGATGCAATGTAAACGTTAAGGTTTGATCCTAGCAAGCATTTCATCCGCTGAGAATCGGTCCCAATGCGCTGGCAGAAATAAGAGAGCGACCAATAAGATGGCGCGATACATGACGTGTGACAGATCCCATATCGGATCGACAAGCCCATGCCCAAAGGAGACAATCACCAATACTGAAGCAAGGGCATAAAGTGCATAGCTTCTAAATAAGCCAATGACCACCAGAAAACCTGCAAGAAGCTCCACATAAGAAGTGTAGTACGCCGTTGCTTTGAGTAGGAATTCAGGAAGAAGCTCTTGGTATGTTCCCAGAAAAAATCCCTGATAGACATTTTCGATCCCAATCTTGAAGACTTTACCAATCCCTTGGAACAGGAAGATGAGACCTAATAAGAGACGGACGGTGAGCACACCAATTTGTTGATTGAGATTCATGAGGTTAAAGAAAGGTAATTTTCAACCACCATTTGGAAATGCCTCTCCTGAAATTTTGCAAACTGCCCGACATACTACTTCCAAAAGCAAAACCTTTTAGCCTCACAGACATTTAATAGGATGTTCATAACCAATCAACCACATGAGGACTAGCTCCAAAGAGCAACTTTACAAAATTATTGCACATTCTTCCACTGATTATTTGTCGATAGTCAGTTCAGATTACGAATACCTTGCCGTCAATGAAACGTATGCCAAAGGGTTTAACCGCAAGACAGAAGAAATCGAAGGAAGAAAGGTCGAAGAGCTTCTGGGCAAAGATGGTTTTCGGCATTTGGTCAAACCCAACTTTGACAAGTGTCTCGAAGAGAAGGAAGTCATCATGTTCGAAGATTGGTTTGAGGTATCTGAAGGAAGGGCATTTTTCAGTGTTTCATATACTCCAATCGAGATTGAAGCCGAACGAGTAGTTGTAGTAAATGCCCATGATAATACGAGGCATAAACTACTGGAAGATTCACTTGAAAAAGCAGTGGAAGACCTGAAAGCAGCTCATAGCTATAAGGATAAATTATTTTCTGTGGTATCCCACGACTTGAGATCTCCGATAATTGCGATTAATAGCTTTCTGGAGCTCATCGGTGATGAGGAAACAGGTTTTGACCAGATACGATCGCTAGTTCCGCTGATGAGCAGTAAACTTCAAACAACCAAGGCAATGCTGGATAACCTTTTGGGGTGGGCTTCAACCCAGATCAAAGGTCAGACGGTAGCATTTGAAAAGTTTTCTATGAGAGAAATTGTAGAAGAAAATACGGCGCTCTATGTGGATGAAATAACTAAGAAATCGTTGAGTATCGTAAATGAGATACCTGACGGTCTATCAATCAATGGAGATAAAAACGGTGTACGAATGATCATTCGAAATTTGTTATCCAATGCGATCAAATTCTCCTTTGAAGATGGCTCCATTAAAGTTAGTGCTCAAGGTGAACCTGTGGATGGATTTCAGTTTTTTCACTTCTCTGATAATGGGAAAGGGATGCCATCAGAAAAAGCGCGTAACCTGTTTTCTGGTACAGTGAATAGTGAAAAAGGAACACAGGGAGAATTAGGTACCGGCTTGGGGATGATGCTCACAGCAGACGCCATAACTGCACATGGAGGTACAATCACTGTGGAAAGTATGGAGGGAGAAGGGACGAACTATTCCTTTTCCCTACCAGCAACATCGCCGTACTAAACGGTGCTTCTAATCGTCAATCGTATAAAGCAGCTCATTGTTTGCAAAATCGTATAATGTGAGCCTTCTCAGGTCGTAGTATGCGATCCAATAGCTTCGCAATGCGTTGTTGTAGCTTCTTTTAGCGGTATCCTTTTCTGTCAATGCGATATTGAGGTTAGTAATGTCAATCTTTCCGATCAGGTACCTGTTCTGAGCTACCTCGTATCTTTTTTGTGCTACCTCATCCGACTTCTTTGAAATTTCGATCTGCTGCCTCAAAACATCGAGTTGACGAACTTGTGTAATGATCTCCTGTTCGAAATTTTGCTCCTCTTGGGCAATCACATAGTCTGTCAGCTGCTTGTTCGCGAGCGCGGTTTTCATTCGTGCTTCATTACGTCCCCAGTTTACGATAGGGATGTTGAGCGTGAGGTTGGCAAATTGCTGACTTTGAGCATTTTGGTACGACTGGTCAAATGCAGTTCCTGCACTATTCAATCCAAAGGATGCATTCAGATTCATTTGAAAACGTTGACCTTTCGCTTGAGCTACTTGGGCATCTGCTTCAATTCTTCGTCGTTCAAAGGCGATAAAGTCCGACCGATTGTCTTTTGCGTATTGCAAAGCAATACTTTCATCTACGGGAAATACTGGAATATCCTCAGGAAGCGCAAGGTCAAAATTTTCATCTTCATTCAATCCAATAAAAATTCTTAAAGCTAGCCTGGACGTTTGCAAATCCAATTGTGCCTGAGTTTGATCTTGCTGGGACCTCAACAGTTGAAGCTCTACCTGCAGTAACTTGTCTTCAGATGCTGTTCCAATGTTGTATCTACCTTTTTCGATATTGTAAATGGTGTCATTATTGGCAAGGTTAAACTCAGCAATTTGGTAGTTTACCTGTGCATCCAAATAGTCAAAAAACCGCTGAACTGCATTTCTTGAAACAAATTCCATTTCTTCCACATAGCTACGTCTGGACTCCTCGTATCGAATGGGCTCCGTCTTTTTGTCCCATTTGAGCTCATTGAAAGCAAAAATTGGTTGGTTTAAGGTCAAGTCCACGATCGTGCTCCTATAGCGTGTTTCATCGTTTACAATATCCTGAAACTGACTCGCTCGTGTATTTACAGAGATGCTTCCACCAGTAGGTGCGAGGGGTTGAAATAGACCAAGGTTAAGCGAAGAGTTCGTTTGCTCTACAGGTCTGAATTGTGTTGAACCATCTTCTTGCGTAACCGGTATAAACTGGTTACTGTATGCTGGCAAGTTTCCACTAAGCGCCAATTGCGGATTATAATTGGATCTAAACAACCGGTATTGCCAAAACCTATTTTCTTTTCTTGTCTCCGCTTGTTTCGCTTGAGGTGATTGGGATTGTGCTAACCCAATGATATTTTCAAGTGAATAGACCTGCTGCGAGCTAGCTGTTAATGAAAGTCCGATCAGGCAAATTCCTGCAAATAATTTATTCATATCTAAGTGAAGTAATAGGGTCTTGTAAAGCTGCTTTTCTGGCAGGGGCGATTCCGAAAACTAGGCCAATGGCTGTTGCCACACCGAAAGAGATTAAAATGGAGCCAAAGGAAATTACCGTTGGTATTTCGGCGAACCTACTTACCGCATGAGCCATTATTACCCCCAGCAAAATACCTATAAACCCACCACTGATACTGATCATCATTGCTTCAAACATGAATTGATTAACAATGTCTGCTTTTTTCGCTCCAATGGAGAGTCTTAACCCAATCTCTTTGATCCGTTCCAAAACAGAAGCTAGCATGATGTTCATAATTCCAATACCACCAACTATCAGCGATATGCCTGCAATAGCTCCCAACACATAGCTGAAAATGTCATTCGTTCGTTGTTGCTGTTTCAACAGTAGTTCAGGGATTTCTATCTCATAGTCGACGACCTGATTGTGCTTGCGTTCAAGCATACGAACGATGACATCTGCCGTAGGATTGAGCTTTTCTGTCTCTGCCACTTGTACCACAAGCCGATCCAATTGATGGTAATTGATGGTTTGCTGCGGCGCATCGTCTGAACCACTACCGCCACCTCCACCGATGATTATAAACCCAGCGGATCCTTTGTTGGCACCTTGGATCATTTCCTCAGTGAGCATCGCTCTGTTTTTATAGCGCACCAGCACGGTTTGCAATGGAGTGTATACATCCATGTTGTAATCTCTGATTCCAAGTTTGCTAATGCTACTCTCGCTGATATACCTCTCGTCAAGCACACCAATTACCTTCAGCCAATTTGAGCCACACTTGATCATTTTGCCCACCGGGTTTTCAGAAGGAAAGAATTTTGCTTTGATGGACTTTCCAATGATGCAAACTGCCGCACCTTTTTCCAACTGTGCTTGATTAAACATTTTCCCATCTGAAAGTGTGAAATTGAAAATATCAAAGTAGGAGGGTTCAACTCCCACTAATTTGGCTGACCTACGAATACCATTCTTGATGATATAAGTTTCGAGGAGAATCTCTGCACTTATGGTTTCTATGCCTGGGATGATTTGTACGATGGATTCCTTATCCTCTAAGGTTAAACCTGGAGAAAACTTCTTCTTTTCCTTTGCCTCATCGTCTTCTGCAAGGTTTTCTTCCGTTTGCTCTACTACAGGCTCTATGATGATGTTATTTACACCTACAAGCTTGATTTGTTCGAGGATTTCCTGCTGGGCACCATTGCCAATTGCAAGCATGGCAATAACGGCCGCCACTCCAAAAATGATCCCGAGAGCGGTCAAAATGGACCTAACTCTGTTGGCAAGGACCGCTTCAATAGCAATCCAGAGATTGGCTAAGACTCTTTCCTTATCCATTTTAATTTCTTCTTCTACGACCTGGTGTAGCTTGTGGATTCGTTACTTCTGCTTCAGCAGCGGCTTCTTCCTGCTTGTTGCGTTTACCGTCCATCTCAGGAAGTAGATTTACCTCTTTGTTCTCCATTCCTTGGAGAGAAGAAAGGTTTACACGATCTCCAGCCTCCAGTCCAGCTACGATGTGAACATTTTCTGCATTTGCATCGCCAATTATCACCTCTTGTTTTACCGTAGAGCCACCTGATTTTTTGAAAACATAAGTAATGGAATCATATTGAGAGTGAAGACTTTCTAATGGAATGAAAAGTGCGTCTTCTACTGTTTTAGTAATGATTTTGTTGCTTGTGGTCATGCCAGGCTTTAGCAATGGATCAGTACCAAAAACTTCAATTTCTACCTCGAAAACTTTGGCATCCGAATTGGGTCTTTGTTCACCAACATTGGCCACTTTCGTAACCTTTCCTTCTAAACTTTTATCAGGGAATGCATCGAAACCAATTTCAACACTTTGCCCTGCTTTCACCTTACGTATATCTACTTCATTTACATAAGTTTTGGAAATCATTTTACTCAAATCGGGTAGGGTAGCTACCACAGGATCCCATGCACTCACTTGAGAGCCTGCTTTGATCGGCTTACCATCCCAGCTTCTTTTGTAAATCAACATCCCAGTCTGAGGAGCAATGATTGTGAAGTCTTTCGAAAGAGCCATCAGTCCTTCCAGTTCATTCTTATCTCCTCTAAGCTCAGCAGATGCTTCTTGCATTTTAGCTACATTTTGCTGACGCTTTATTTCGTAATTCTCTGTTGCCTGCTTGAGTGATCGCTGTGCTTTTTCTAGTTCAATTTCAGCCTTTTGTATGGTTGCGGGCGGCTCGAATTGAGATTGATCTAGCGTCAGTTGCTTTTCTCTTACGGTATAGCCAAGGTTAATGAGCTCATCGCGTGCCTGGCGCATGGTCAAAGCAGTATCCAGTTTTGTTTGAGTAAATTTTGACTGAGTTTCATCAACTCCCAATTGAGCATCCTTGATTTTACCGGTCAATTCGGATGGGTCTAAACGCGCAACATATTGTCCTTGCTTCACCTCAGTACCCTCGTCAATGATGTGTTGTATGGTGACATTCCAAATACGATAATTACGAAGACCATTTGGACCTTTGATTGGCACGGAATTTTTGGCATCCAGAGCCCCAGAAGTCATTATATCTACCACAAATTCTCCTTGCTCAACGTCTACTACAACTTCCGCTGTAGCATCTGATGAACTTCCAGAGAATACCAGGACGAGAATGGCTATTATGGCCACACCTCCAATTAATGCTATTTTGTTATTTTTCTTCATGGTGTTAGGTCTCTATGATTAGTATACCTTGTTAAATCAAATTAGTTACTGCTACCAAGCCAGAAATCTTTCACTTTTTGTTGTTCTGGTGTTGGGTTTTCTACCGCTTTCAGCAAATGCTTTTGAGAGGACTTGACCTTTTTTGCTTTTGCCTTGAGTTTTACATTTTTAATTTTTCCTTTTACTTCTCTTCTAACGATTACCGTCACTTTATCGCCTGCCTCCACCTCTCCATAGTAAGATTGAATGACATCAGAAAAAGTTTCAGGCGAAACAACATTTCCGTTCCAACTCAATAAAACGTCCCCCTCTTGAAGATCAAGATCTTTGCCGAACTCATTCAAATTGTCAGTCCCTGCAACAAAAACTTCTTGATCCTCATTAAGTCCTGGTGCGAATTTTCCTGCAGTTATGACCATCTCATCATTATCAGGCGCATATTTAATTCCTGCCCAACTTAAGATTTCAGCGTAAGGTAATTTTTCACTTCCTCCTACATATTTTTTTAAGAATGAGCCAACTTCAGGTGTAGTGATTTTTTCAATTTCAGAGAATAATTCTTCGTCTTTAAAAGCTTTTAGAGGACCATATTGTTTCGATAGTTCTCTTAGTACTGATTGAAGATCCTTCTGACCATTGGTGGAATTGATGATGGTCAAATCAAGGCACCAGGCAATTAGTGCACCACCGGCATACACATCTCCGTATTTGCGTTCATTTTTAGGCTCAAGGATGTTCTCGCTAAATTCGGTATACGGAATATTTACATTGTATCGTTCTTGCTGATTTATCTTTCCCCTCATCTCATTTAGAAAATCGTCCAATTCATATAGACCATATTTTACCTGAACGTGCTGAGAGGCATATTCAGTAACCCCTTCGTAAAGCCATAAGTGTTGACTCATTTTTGGCTCGATATAATTAAAGTTGTGAATTTCTTCTGAGTGAATGTTGAGGGGAGTAACTATGTGGAAAAACTCGTGTGCCGCAACATCTTTTACTGTCTGACTAATTCTTGCTGGATCCATTTCTGGAAGTGCATAGAGAGATGAATAGGAGTGTTCCAAAGCTCCATATGAACCCGAAATAGTTTGACTGTCAAATAGATAGATGAGATAAGCATACCTGTCAACAGGTAGTTTTCCTCCTAAGTATTTGGCTTGAGCCTCCATTAATTCATCGATGGTATCCATCACATCGGCCGCAGAGAGTACTTTATTTGGAGAGTAAACTGATACGGTAATGGTCGCACCAGCGATTTCTTTACTTACAATATCAGGCTCACTGTACATGATAGGGGCATCTGCTAGAAAATTGTAATTCTCCGCAGTGTAAGTATCCGAGGTACTGGTAGATGAGGTTTTTTTGAGTGACGTTGCCCCCTGTATTTCTTCATCATGAATGACGGTTAGATAGAAAGGTTTGAATTTGTAGCCATCTACATAACCAATAAAGCCAAAAGTGTTCATTACGAAAACACCCTTATCTGCTTCAATGCTCATGCCACCTGGTTCAAATAGTTTATTACTGCCATATCCTAAGAAATCGTCAAAGGAGTCTTCGATCCAATAAGTGATTTTATCCAACCTTGATGCGTCTTTAATGACCCATCTGTTGGTAGAAATATTTTTTACTTCTAACGCATTGCCATCTTCATCGAGTGCTTTAAATCCTGCTACGAAACGACCAAAATCTGAAATGCTGTAAGTTCCTGGAACCACTTTGGCCATGTGGTACTCAACCTCATCTTGTTCAATGGCGGGAACGACTATTTCAACCGGAACACGGTCATCCTTAGCTGCGGTAAGGTCAATGTTAATAGTATAGCTCTCTTGGGCTTGAATGGAAGTTGTGAGGACAACTAGAAGAATCAATAAGTTTTTTTTCATAGTGTATAGTGTAATCAAATACCGTGCATTTATTAAGCGCAAAAAAACCCCTATTGTTTGTTAATAGGGGTTAAATTATATGAATGGTCTGCTATGTATTTGAACAGACCCTTACGTAATACCTAGAAAAGAAAACTATTTTTTAGTTTCAATTGTATTGTCGTTGATGATATCGCCTTTTGCGTTAACATCTATTATTTCATATCCGAGTTTTTCAAGCTTAGACCTATTGGAAGCTCCATCACCAACCACCAGGATGTAAAGGTTTTCATCTTGCAAGTATTTCTTAGCTAAACCATTGATTTCTTCTTTGCTAATGGTAGCTATGATCTTGTTTTGCTTGTCAACAAAGTTCTTATCAAGGTTGTAATGATTGATTCGTCTTAGAAAATTCGCTTTCTGACCTGGAGTTTCATAGCTTCTTGCATCTCTCTGACCAATTGCGCTTCTCATGAAAGCAAGTTCAGCATCGGTAATGCCTCCCGTTCTGAAGTTTGTGATCTCTTTCATGAATTCAACCACAGAGCTGTCAGTTGCAGCTGCTTTAACTCCTGCCGAAGCTGTAAATGGTGCTGGTTCGTCACTTCCATTGAAGAATGATCGTGCACCATAGGTCCAGCCTTTATCTTCTCTAAGGTTCAAGTTGATACGGCTGTTGAACGCTCCTCCTAAAGGAAAATTCATCAAGGTAGACTTGTAGTAATCTCCTGTCACATCATATTCAAGATCTGTCACATAGCCAATTCTAATTTGTGACTGAGGTGCATCCACCTTGTCGACCAAATAGATTTTTGTGTTATCTGAAGCTTTAGCGGTAGGCAGTTCAGGCAGCTTTGTGTTTTTGCTTTCCCAGTCTTTCAAAAAGTTTAGATATTTATCTATTTCTTTCTTCGAGATATCACCAACGATTACAAGCTCAGAGACATTGGGTGAGTAGTATTTGCTATAAAACTCACGTACATCATCCAATGTAATGTTTTCTACCGTCTCTTCAATTCCTTGAGAGGATACCGAATAGATATGCTCATCACCATACATTAAACGATTGAACACTTGACTGGCAATGCTACCCGGACTTTTTTGAGAAGCTTTGATTCCTTCCATCTGCTGATTTTTCAAGCGATCAAAATCTTCTTGATTGAAGGCAGGATTTTTAAGCATCTCATCCGCAATTTCTAAAGTTTTGGCCAGGTTTTTCTTCAAGGATGAAACGGTCATAGTAGTTGAGGACCTTCCACCAAAGATGTTGATACTACTGCCTAATTTTCTCAACTCTTCCTGTATTTCTTCAGAGGTGTAATTCTTCGTAGCCTCGTTCATCATACTAGCAGTCAACGATGCTAAACCAGATTTTTTTGGTGCATATGCATCCATTTTATGCCCACCATTGATGGTCAGCTGTAGAGCCACAACAGGGATTTCGTTGGTTTCAGTACCAATTACTTTTATGCCATTCGCATAAGTCTCCTTCCAGAAATCAGGAACTTTTATGGATGGGTTTTCACCTAGTGGAGGTCTTTGACTTCTGTCGAAATTATCTCCAGTAGGTCTAGTGTAGCTAAGACCTGAATAATCAGTCGAAGGGAATGGATTGTCGCCTTCTCTAGGAATATCATAATTATCCTCTTTGGCAGTCGCAGTTTCTTCATTTGGAATTACACTTTGAATCACCGCTGACTTCCCTTTGATATACTTGTTGAACACCCGCATCACATCCTCTTTTGTGATTTTCATGTATCGATCAAGATCGTATTTAATTCCGTTCGGATTTCCGTAAAAAGTTTCATAAGAAGCCAGCTGACTTACTTTACCAGCTACACTCGCCAGACCATTGATCATGCTTTGTTCCTGGTTGGCTTTGAATTTGATGATATCGTCATCGGTTACACCATTTTCTTCAAACTCAGCAAGAATCTCCCTGATTTGTGTTTCAAACTCTGACAATGTTCCGCCAGGGAATGGTAACGCAAACAAGGTAAACTCACCTGCATGCTCGCTAGTAGGGTGGAAGGTGGATGCTTGAATCGCCTTTCTTGTAAGTACAAACTTCTTATAGAAATATGAGCTCCTTCCTGTACCCAATATCTCTGCAAGACAATCGAGTGCAGCTTCATCATCGTGGAATCTTGGCACTGTCGGGAATGTCAGAAGTAGAGCAGGAAAGCGAATGTTGGAATCAACATATGAAACATAACGATCGCTTGCTAACTCAGGAGCGGCAAGCTCCAATGGGTTTACATCTGGACCACCAGGGATCACACCAAACAGCTTTTCAACTTTCTGGATGACATCTTTAGGATCAACATCACCACCTACAGTTAATGTTGCATTATTTGGCCCATACCATCTTAGAAAGAATTTTTTGAGATCTTCTACATCAACGCGATCCAAATCTTCCAAACGCCCAATAGTCAACCACGAGTATGGGTGTCCAAATGGATAAAGTGATCCAGCATTCACTTCTCGCCATTTTCCATATGGAGAGTTGTCATAGTTTTGGCCTTTTTCGTTCTTAACAGTCGCTCGTTGAACTTCAAATTTTTCTTGTGTAACCGCATCAAGGAAAAATCCCATACGGTCAGCTTCCAGCCATAGCATGGTTTCAAGTTGATTGCTAGGTACTGTCTCGAAGTAGTTAGTCCTATCTCGATTAGTGGTTCCGTTCAAGGTACCTCCTGCTTCTGTAACAATCTTAAAATGTTCCTCATCAGCCACATTTTCAGATCCCTGAAACATCATGTGCTCAAAGAAGTGAGCAAAGCCTGATTTGTTTAATTCTTCTCGTGCTGATCCAACATGATAAGTGACATCTACATGAACCAAGGGGTCAGAATGATCTTCGTGAATAATCAGCGTAAGACCATTATCTAAGACATACTTTTCGTATGGAATGACAATTTCGTCACCTTTTTTCGTCACCTTCTCCACAAGTTTAGTCTGGGCTATTGCCACAAAACCAATGAGAAGGGCCAATAAATAAGAGATTTTTTTCATAATCGTGAGTTTTTGAGTGGATTGAATTATATGCTGAAAAGATAACTAAAAATGACTCATTAACTCATCTATCCGTTAGATGGTAGTGTTTTTTAACAAAAAAAACCTGCCATGTGGCAGGTTTTCAAAATTGTTGATCTTTATTGCTAGTTAGGCATTTTCAGCATTGGCCATTCTCTTTCGTTGATTTTCATCAAGATAAATCTTCCTCATTCGAATGGATTTAGGGGTTACCTCAACGTATTCATCCTTCTGGATGTATTCCAACGCTTCTTCAAGACTGAATTTTTTTGCAGGAATGATCTTAGCATTATTATCAGTGCCTGACGTACGCATGTTGGTTAGCTTCTTTCCTTTTTGGATGTTGATTACCAGGTCATTCCCTCTTGAATGCTCTCCAATTACCTGACCGGTATACAAGTCAACTCCAGGATCGACGAAGAATGACCCTCTATCTTGTAACTTATCAATTGAATATGCAGTACCAGGACCATTTTCTATCGAAATAAGGGAACCATTTATTCTTCCTGCAATATCGCCTTTGAAAGGTTGATATTCTTTCAATCGGTGTGTCATAACTGCTTCGCCAGCTGTAGCAGTCAGCATATTGTTTCTTAACCCAATCAGTCCACGTGAAGGGATTTCAAACTCCAGATGCTGGATATTGCCTTTTGGCTCCATTACTTTCAATTCACCTTTACGCTGGGTTACCAACTCTATGGCTTTCCCTGCATACTCTTCAGGAACATCTATCACCATATGCTCGATGGGCTCAAGTTTTTGACCATTATCATCTTCTTTGAAAAGCACCTGTGGCTGACCAACTTGCAGTTCATAGCCTTCTCTACGCATCGTCTCGATCAAAACAGACAAGTGAAGTACACCACGCCCAAAGACTAAAAACTTATCTTCCTTATCTGTTTCCTGAACTCTAAGCGCTAAGTTTTTCTCGAGCTCTTTCATCAAGCGATCACGCAAGTGGCGCGAAGTGACGAATTTCCCCTCTTTACCAAAGAATGGAGAATCATTGATTGTGAAGAGCATACTCATGGTAGGCTCATCGATAGCAATGCGAGGAAGAACCACCGGGTTTTCGAAATCAGTAATCGTATCACCAATTTCAAAATCTTCAATTCCTGTAATTGCACAAATGTCTCCGGCTCTTGCAGATTCTACTTTTCTTTTGCCCAATCCTTCAAATACGTGTACCTCCTTCACTTTTGCTTTTTTCAGCGAACCGTCTCTTTTACTGATGCCAAGACTTGCTCCCTCCTTAATGTCACCTTGAACGATTCGCCCAATAGCGATTCGCCCCGTAAACGAAGAGTAGTCAAGTGAGGTGATCTGCATTGCTGGTACGCCCTCTTTGTATGGAGCTGGAGGTATTACCTCCACGATTTTGTCCAATACAGGAAGGATAGTGTCAGTTGGCTTTTGCCAATCTTCACTGAACCACCCTTGCTTACTTGATCCATAAAGTGTTTGGAAATCAAGCTGTTCCTCTGTTGCATCAAGCGAAAACATCAAGTCGAACACTTGCTCATGCACCTCGTCAGGGCGACAATTTTCTTTATCTACTTTGTTGACTACTACTATAGGAGCAAGTCCGAGTCCTAGGGCTTTACCAAGTACGAAACGTGTTTGTGGCATAGGGCCTTCAAAAGCATCTACCAATAAAATAACCCCATCTGCCATTTTCAACACTCGCTCCACTTCACCACCAAAGTCGGCGTGACCAGGTGTATCGATGATGTTGATTTTTACGCCTTTGTATTCTGCTGATACATTCTTGGAAAGAATGGTGATGCCCCTTTCACGTTCCAGGTCATTGTTGTCAAGAATCAATTCACCCTTTTCTTGATTTTCGCGAAATTCCTGAGTAGCGTAAATGATTTTATCAACGAGCGTAGTTTTGCCATGGTCAACGTGTGCGATGATGGCGATATTTCTAATTTCTTGCATTCGATTGTGTATTCGGGCGCAAAATTAGATAGAATGATTGTGGAATGCACTATGTCACGTAGACACAAAACTTATATTTGCGCTCTCTTATCGAATTTATGAGTAAACAATACAAAAGACATACAATAACAGCCGCGCTTCCGTATGCCAATGGTCCCGTACATATTGGACATTTAGCGGGAGTATATGTCCCATCTGATATTTATGCCAGGTACTTAAGAAGCAAAGGCGAGGATGTGGCCTTTGTCTGCGGATCTGACGAGCATGGCGTGGCTATAGAGCTACGCGCACGAAAAGAGGGGAAGACACCACAAGAGGTAGTGGATTTTTACCACAATCAAATCAAGAACTCTTTTGAGAAATTTGGGATCAGTTTTGATATCTATCATCGAACATCCTCAGAACTGCATCATGAAACTGCATCAGCGTTTTTCAAGGAGATGGAAGGCGATGGAAAATTTACAGTTGAGACCTCAGAGCAGTTCTTTGATGAAAAGGAACAACAATTTCTGGCTGATAGGTACATCAAAGGTACCTGTCCAAACTGTAGCTTCACGGAAGCTTATGGCGATCAGTGTGAGAATTGTGGGACAACGCTAAGTCCTTCCGAGCTCCAGAACCCTAAATCCATGCTCAGTGGAGAAGCTCCAATCATGAAAGAGACAAAGCATTGGTACTTGCCTCTTGATGCGTATGAACCATGGCTAAAAAAGTGGTTGCTTGAAGGGCATAAAGAGTGGAAGTCAAATGTTTATGGTCAATGTAAAAGCTGGATAGACAATGGCCTGCGTCCCCGGCCTATGACTAGAGATCTGAAGTGGGGGATACCCGTACCCGTAGCAGGTGGAGAAGGTAAAGTGCTTTATGTCTGGTTTGACGCCCCTATAGGTTATATCTCCGCAACGAAACAGTGGGCTCAGGATAAAGGGAAGAACTGGGAAGACTATTGGAAGTCTGAAGATACCCGACTCCTTCATTTTATTGGCAAGGATAATATCGTATTTCATTGCATTATTTTCCCGACACTTCTCAAGGCTCAAGGATCTTATATACTGCCAGACAATGTTCCGGCGAATGAATTTTTGAATCTGGAGAATAATAAAATCTCAACATCCAGAAATTGGGCTGTCTGGTTGCATGAGTATTTGGAAGAGTTTCCTGAGAAACAGGATGTATTACGATATACACTCACAGCCAATGCCCCCGAAACGAAGGACAATGACTTCACCTGGAAGGATTTTCAAACAAGAAATAATAGTGAGCTTGTAGCCATCTTTGGCAATTTTGTAAACCGCGCAGTGGTGCTCACACATAAGTACTTTGAGGGTAAAGTCCCTGCTAGAAATGAGTTACAGCCCATTGATGAGGAGGTAATCAAGGCTGTGAGCGCTGCTCCGTCCAAAATTGAAGCAGCCCTGGATCAATTTAAATTTAGAGAAGCGTTGATACAGATGATGGAGCTGGCTCGGATAGGTAATAAATACCTGGCTGATACCGAACCATGGAAACTGATAAAAGAAGATCAAAATCGAGTAGAGACCATTCTTAACATAGCCTTACAAATCAGCGCAAACTTGACAATCCTGTGTGAGCCTTTCCTTCCATTTACTTCAAAGCGATTGACTCAGATTTTAAATACAGAGCAAAGAACTTGGACAGAGGCAGGTGGAATGGATTTTTTACCTGACAATCATCAGCTGAATACAGCAACCCTACTGTTTGAGAAGATTGAAGATAAGGACGTAGAGACTCAAGTGAATAAACTATTGGAAACGAAGAAAATGAACGAACAAGAAAATAGCACAGCGGATTTACCAGCTTTAAAAGAAGAAATCGTCTTTGACGACTTCATGAAGATGGATCTAAGAGTTGGTGAGATCAAGACCGCCGAAAAAGTCGAAAAGTCGAACAAACTTCTTCAATTCACTGTGGATATGGGAATGGAAACTCGCACGATATTGAGTGGGGTAGCTAAGCACTTCACTCCCGAAGAGATGATAGGAAAGAAGGTGACCGTGATGGCAAACTTGGCACCACGTAAGATCATGGGAGTAGAATCTCAAGGCATGCTGTTGTTTGCTGAGAACTCTGATGGGAAACTGGTGGCAGTGAGCCCAGGCGCGGATGCTCAAAATGGGGCGAGCATAGCTTAGAATCTGAGAATGAAGAAATTGAAAGAGGCTGCTGATTGAGTAACCTTTTTATTCATTTACTGAAAAAAGTAGGCGTATACGATAACTGCAAATAGGCAAAGTGCGCCATTTCACCTTCATCACCTCGCTGCTTAAGAATCCGCATGCTTTCTGTAGCAAAAAACTGCGTATATCCAAACCCGAGCCTTAGGTCATTATATGGACTATAATTAATAAACGCGTCTACTTCATATCCCAGATGTTTTTCACCAGTGATGGAGCTAGTGGTGGCATCAAAAATGCTTTCTCGAGTAGAGAAGGAATGAAGGTGTATTGCGGTATTCAATTTAGCGTTCACCGTGTGCTTGAATTTCACAAAATAATCTGCCAGCCCTCCAGGTACATTAAATCCCCCGGCATAAAACATGTCTTGAACACCAAAATATCTATGCCTTCGTGCGTAAAGAGGAATGAAAGAATTGGTTTCATTGAATGTTGGATCTTGCTGATTTTCAGCACTTGTTCCAGATAAAATATCAAATCCACCTGTAAAGCTGGTCTTTTGAGATAAGGGAACTTCGAGTTGTAAAGCAACCATGCTTGCTTCTACATTTTGGTCGGACTGATTCTTGCCACGCTGCAAATAGAAGCTTCCAGTTAGCTTTAAATCACCAAATTTCTGAACACCATATATTCCAATAGTCTTGAAGTGATTTATAGATGTATCTGCCAATTGCTGACCTAGATCCAGAAACAAAAATGAAAGCTCAGTATTCGTCAATTTCTTATTGAGCCAAATCATGCCCATATTCTTGTAATAATTACTTGTGGTATACAGGGTTTGAAAAAGTACCTGCTGATCGTTGTTAACACCACCGGCTAGGTGCACTTGAAAGCTGGAGTCAGCACTTTGCCATTGTAGCAATGCGGCATCATGCGTACGTGCTTGGAGTCGCCAGGTACTATTACTAAGAATTTTAAGATCGTCATATTCAAATTCCTGCCGACCCAGTTTAAGGCTTAAGCGATCCACCACATTGAATTTTAGCCAGGCTTGATAAAGGTTCACCGTAGAGGCAGTGGTGTTTAGATTGAACTGACCCCACGTTCGAATATCCTGAAATGAAAGAAAGGATTCAATCTTGTTTTTGTCTTTGAATGACGCGTTGAGTCGGGTACGCTGTGTGATAAGAAAAACACCTTTCTCATCAGGTTCGCTCAAGGTTTGGTATCCATCTCTAAATTCTGCCCTGGGTCGGAACTCCGCGCTCAGTTTAAATTGTGCTATTCCAACTTGCTGAATAAGCATCAGCTTGACAATGATTAATAATGCCTTTTTTATCATAAATGATGTTCAATCCAGAATTATACAGTAGAGCGACGAGTACTAGATGTTAGGTTTCACCTAAGAGGCAAAAATAATGAGTTCCAGATTACCACAGATTATTGATAGAGAATCCAACTACGTCTATGAATTTTATTCATTGTTCGTCTTTTACCAGACATATTTGCTCATTAAAACTATATTTAATCACCTTTTCAATCATCAACACCAAAACCGAACTTCTTAATGAACCTAAGAATTAAGATTGCGCTGTTCATTGGCGGATTATTACTGTCAACTGTGACTATTATAAGCACAGTTACTATTCTTAGCATTCAATCTAAGAGTGAGGAAGACATTGCTTCATTTGAGCGAGAGGAAATGTTGAAAGCAAGATTGAGGCTCGAAAACGTAGTAGATCTCGCTTATGATATTGTGGAAGATGCGCATAAGTCTGTAGATAACCGAGATGAATCTATGGCAGAAGCCCTCAGGGTACTTTCCCAAATTCGCTTCGATGGTACAGAGGGTTATTTCTGGATAACCGATACGCAGCTACCCTATCCAACCATGATTATGCATGCCGCAAAGCCTCAGAATCAGGGTAAAGTAATGAGCGATGAAAAGTATAATGTAGTAGAAGGGAAAGAAGGGAAGAATCTGTATCAGGAACGAGTGGAGCAATCGTTGGCAAACGATGCTGCTTTTGTAGAGTACTACATGGTGAAGCCGGATGAAGATATGGTGTATTCAAAGCTCTCATATTCAAGACTGTTTAAGGAATTAGGCTGGGTTATTTCTTCAGGAATCTACACCGACTCAATTGACACTGCTGTTCAGATGAAAAAAGATGAACTCTCAGATCAGCTTGCAGGCATTGTATATAAAGTGATTGGGATATCATTGATTCTACTCGTACTCGGGTTATGGATTGGTTTCTATTTCAGCAATCAAATTGTGGATGCTATTGTAGGCGTTAGGGACCGATTAATTTTGTTGTCTAAGGGGAGAAAAGTAGCGAAAATCGAAAGGGCAAGAAATGATGAGATAGGCGATATGACCACCTCGTTAAATCAGTTGGTAGAGAGTTCGGTAAGCTACACCAAATTTGCTATTGAGATAAGCAGAGGGAATCTTGCTGGAGACTTTGGAGATTTTGATGATGAAAATGTGCTAGGCAGTCAGCTTGAGCGGATGCGGATGAATCTCAGGCAGATCGTTTCGGAAACCAATGAAGCATTACACGAGGCAGGCGGTCAGGGCATTCTTAAGGCTCGCATTTCAACTGATGAGAAAAGAGGTGTTTGGCTGGAAATGGCCGAATCTGTGAATAAGCTTTTGGGCTCGGTATCAGAGCCTATTTTTGAAGTAAACAGGGTAGCAAATGCAATGGCTAAGGGGGATCTTTCACAAAGGATGGAAACCAGTAGCAAGGGCGATATAAAGCTGTTGACGGATAATTTGAATCTCGCACTGGATCAGTTGAATGTATTACTTTCTGATAGTGTATCAATAACGCGGAACGTGGAAATTTCAGCGTCTGAAATGTTGGTGACTGGTGAGGAAATGTCCAGAAGCACGGGAGAAATTGCTTCTGCGACAAGTCAGATGAGCAGTGGCGCACAATCGCAGGTACAAAAAGTAGATGAATCTTCTCAGTTGATCGAAGGAGTCTTGGGTACTTCCAATGAAATGAAGATAAAGGCTAAAGCCATCAATGATGCTGCAAAATTAGGATCAGAAAAAAGCCAGAAAGGTGGAGGGATGCTTAATGAGCTTAAGGTGAGTATTTCCGATATCTTAAAGTACACCACGAAGAGTAGCGAGTCAATCGAGGTGCTCAAGGGTAGATCCAATGAAATCAATCAAGTATTATCTGTGATTACCGAAATTGCTTCACAGACGAATTTGTTAGCATTAAATGCCGCGATTGAAGCAGCACAAGCCGGAGACGCAGGGAGGGGGTTTGCAGTAGTCGCTGAAGAAATAAGGAAGTTAGCTGAGGACTCTCGCAAGTCGGCCACAAGAATTGAGCAGCTGATCAAGGATGTTCAGAAAGACACCCTTGAAACATCCAAAGCCATGACTGAGATGAGTCAGCGTGTGCAAAGTGGAACGGCGGTCTCAAGTGCGGCTCTTGAAATATTCAATGAAATCACAGAATCCTCGAATAATACTTTGGTTCTTTCAGAGGAAATTGTCTCAGCAAGCGAAAATCAATTGACTAAAATTCAGGAAGTGGTCGTAATCATTGAAGGAGTAGTTGTCATTGCAGAGCAAACCGCCGCGGGGACTGAGGAAGTGGCCAGTTCAGCTGTTGAACTCGCCTCAGGAATGGAAAACTATAAAACGAAATCTACTAATTTGTCAGAAATTGCCTCTGGCCTTAAAGATGAGCTCTCAAAGTTTAATCTAAAGGAATAATCGAATGCTAAAAACTCACCTTCAAAAAGAAGTTCATGGCAGGTATGGTCTTATCGAATGAACGACCATACCCTGGTATAGCGTAAACATCCACATCTTCCTGTTTGTCATAATCTGCAAGTATTCGCAGGCGTAGATTCATGCCAATGCTAAACAATTCGGAGAGTTTTTTGTCAGTATACACGACCACTTCATACCAGGTAGCTTTTAGGTCTTCTCGTTCAATGTTTTGGATGAAATTGCCTTGTGATCCGCTTGGGCTTTCGATGAATATGCGACCATCTTCTGAGAATGAAGAAGACCCATATCGGGCAGTCAATCCAATTTTATTCTTTGGCGTTAACTGATTGTAATATCCAGTGCCAATTCGGAAATAAACCCCCTGACTTTCATAGGTTCCATTGGAATAGGCTCCCTCTGGACTGAGCGTTGCCTGTCCAACTTCCACAATCAATGGAAATTTTTCTTTGAAGAGTAATTCAAAACCACCCTCGTACTTTGTTTCCATTTCAGTTGGGATAGTAAGAAGCTTACCATAGTCCAGGTAAAAGGAAGGAATGACTCCTCTGCTATACAGGGCTGAGTCTTTTGCAGCATCCTTTGTTTGAGCTAAGCAGGCAGCAGAAAGGATCAGACTAAAAATAAAAAGTAAGCGTGGTTTCACCATCTACGCAGTTTTCTTCACAGTTAATTAACGAATCATAGGATGTGTTTACTACACGAATATTTTCAGCTCTGATGAGTACATTTCTTTCTTGATCTACTTCCTGATAATTATCATATGTCAGCTCAATGGTTTCTGTTACCCCGGCGATGGTTACTTCGTATTGCGTGAAGGCTCCATTATATGAAAGCGGAATAGTCCAAGCCGTAGCACTGTCTTCAAAGGTAAGTGAGCTATTGGCTCCCAAGAATGCTACTTGATCCACTTTGAGCAAACCACTATTCATAGTTGATTGTGTGCTGCTATATACAGCGTTGATGCTGTCCAGCTTAGACTTAACCTCATTCAGACTATCAATTTTTTCTACTTCGCTGGGATCTAATGCAGCGATTGTCGAATTGATCGTTTCGATATCCAGAGAATTGATCGTAGAAAGGGCTTCAAGTTCAGCAATGCTATCTTGATTGATGAATACAAAAGAGACTGTAGGCTCGAACGAAATAGCGTCACAGTCATCGCACGGATCACAAGATCCAATCCAAAAAAATATTATTAAAATAATGAAGACGTTTTTCACTCTTGTGTTTCTATACAGGGTCAATGTCAAATACCACGCCAACTCCTTTAAATGCTGGCATCTGTTTCATCATTTGCTCAACAGATCGAAGGTATTCTTTTACAGCCAGCAAGTTAATGCCTTGTTTTTCAATTTTCAATGTGATTTCATGGAGGTACATGTTTCTGATTTTCCCAATCAATGGTTCTACAGGTCCAATCATCCGTTGATTGCCGAGGTTTTTGCGAATGTCCAGGGCGAAGAAATTTGCTGCTTGAAATGAAACGGTTTTTTCTCTATGCTTAAATGTAATGTTTATTAAGCGTGTAAACGGAGGGTAGTGGAAGTGTTCGCGTTCCAAGATTTCCCATTGAAAGAATGCTTGATAATTATCATTTCTAACCCGCTGCAATAGCTCTTGATCTGGATCGTTGGTTTGCACAATCACCTTACCATTTTTGGACTTTCTCCCTGCTCTTCCGCTCACTTGGGTGATTAAGTGATAAGCTCGTTCGTGGGATCGAAAGTCTGGAAAGTGAATCATCCGATCAGTGTCAAAAATTCCGACAAGGTTTACTCCGTCAAAATCAAGCCCTTTGCTGACCATTTGGGTTCCCACCAAAATATCGATCTCACCATCTTCGAATGCTTCTATGATTCGCTGATATCCATACTTGCTTCGGGTCGTGTCTAAATCCATGCGTTGCACGATGGCTTGTGGAAAAAGTATTTTCAATTCCTCTTCAAGTTCTTCAGTGCCAAAGCCCACATTTCTCAATTCCTTGCTGCCACACTTAAGGCAGTCACTGTACATGCTTTGATTGTAGCCGCAATAGTGACAGACCAGCTTATTGTTATACTGATGATAGGTGAGGCTTACCGCACAGTTTGAGCATTTCGGGATGGTGCTGCAATTTTCGCAGTTGATATAGGATGCATAACCTCTTCGATTCTGAAAGAGGATAACCTGTTCTTTCTTATCTAAAGATTCTTGAATTGCTTCTACCAAAACCGAAGTGAAATTGCCTTTGAGTTTACGTTGTTTTCTTTCGCGACTGACATTGGCAAACTCCATTTTGGGATTGTATGCATCTCCGTACCGAGAGGTAAGCTCAACCAATCCATACTTTCCATCAAGTGCATTCTGATAGGTCTCTAGCGATGGGGTAGCGGTTCCGAGCAATACATTGGCATTATGAATAGTAGAAAGATAGATAGCGGAATCTCGCGCATGGTATCGCGGAGCTGGCTCAAATTGCTTGTAGGAAGGTTCATGTTCCTCATCTACCACAATTAAGCCCAGATCTGAGAAAGGAAGGAACACGGCACTTCTAACGCCGACTACAAACTGATATTCTTTTCTCAGCACTTTCTGCCAAACCTCAACACGCTCATTGTCTGAATATCTGGAGTGATAGACGCCAAATGAGTCGCCGAAAATCCGATGTAAGCGAGCGATGATCTGTGTTGTTAGCGCAATTTCAGGTAAGAGGTACAGCAC
Source organism: Ekhidna sp. (assembly GCF_039940915.1). Lineage (GTDB taxonomy): Bacteria > Bacteroidota > Bacteroidia > Cytophagales > Cyclobacteriaceae > Ekhidna. Next base: position 599,505 of record NZ_JBDVFO010000002.1, on the reverse strand, counting down.
TTGTTTGCCCTGATCTATCTGTTCTTTTATTAGTTCAATGAAGATCTCGGTTTTTCCACTCCCTGTAATCCCATGAAGTAAAACAGTGCTGTGGGAGTCAAAGGAAGAGGCGATGAGTCTTCGGCAATGTTCTTGTTCTTGACTGAGTTTGATAGCTTTGAAAGCATCGGACTTGTGGGTTGGTAGCCTTGATACTGTCTCTTCCCACTCAACTAAGATTTCATTCTTAATCAATGTTTTGACAGATGAAGGGCTTACTTCTTCCGTAAGCAATTGCGTTTTCAGGATACCAGAGGTGTTTAGTTCTGCTTCATCCAATACAGGGACATTACGCAGATAGGCTAGAAGTACATCCTGTTGTTTATTCTTGGATTCTAGCTCATTGATCAAACCTTCCAGCATACCATCCTCAAGGTATGAATCAGCTATTCGGATTCGCTTCACTTTTTTTGGCTGGTACTTATCCTTCACTTTTTCGAAAAGGTCAATCAGACCATTTTCCGAAAGCTTTTTCAAAATCCTTTGTGGTTGCTTCAGTCCAAGTACTTCGCTCACATCTTTCATCGTGAGATCATTGCCCTTCAAAGCTCTGAGGAGGTTCCACTCACGGTCATCCACCTCTGCGTTTTCAGGATCTATTTCCGGGTTTATTCCTACAAAAGATTCACTCGATAGCTTAAGAGCAGCGGGGAGAGCCGCATTCATTACTTCACCGAGCGTAGATAGGTAATACCGAGACATCCACTGAAAGAACGCTAGCTGCTTTTCATTGACTAAGGGTAACTCATCCAGTACGTCCAAAAGCTCTTTCGGCTGATATCCAGACACTGATTCATTGTGTGTTTTGAGAACAATGCCCGTATATATTTTCTTTTTGCCAAAAGACACTACCACACGAGAGCCAGGAGATATAATAGGCTTGTATTGTGTTGGGATAGCATATGTGTACGTCCCTGCCAGAGGCAACGGAAGGATGATTTCGCAATATGGATTTTGACTACTCAATGCTATTTGAAGCTACTGGTTCATTTCAATTGCTTCTAATTTGAGCAAGCGCTTCTTTTACTGTTGTTACGGGTCGCTTACAGGACTTATTGTAGCAAATGTAGATGGTGGTTTTACCACCCATAGCACTCTTGAGTTCGAATGGAACCTCGCTAGTTTCCTGAAGAGTACCGGATATGATCTTGTTAGGAATGAACTCCTTATTTAATTCATTTACAAATTCGTTTGCCTGTGGACCAACAACGATCACCTCAGCAAAAGTACCTGACAGCTCCATTGCAAGCATTCCCCAATTACTCATGTATTCAGGTTCTGTGATAATGAGCTCCCTCGTTTGTGCAAGAACCGAATGACCTTTTTTGATCATCTCGTCATCATACAAATGGGTGCCAAGGTGAACGAGATTCCAGGCCATTAAAGAGTTGGATGAAGGAATTACATTGTCGAACAGCTCTTTTTTTCTAGCGATAAGGTTGGCATTTTCAGCACTGTTGAAGAAATATAAATTTTCACTTTCATCATAGAATGCTTCTTCTACTCTCGATGTAAGTGTCTTGGCCAGGTTCAGGTATGAGCGGTCAAGTGTTGTCTCATAATACTTAATAAAGCCTTGTATAATAGCTGCATAGTCTTCCATGAATCCTTCCAGGTCTTTGTCAGGAAAACGATACAACTTGCCCTCTTCGATTAGACTTTTGCTGAACTGCGCATTTGTATGGGCAAGGTCTAATATGGAAGAATCTTGCAGGGCTTGATATGATTCTACCAAGCCTGACAAAGCCAAACCATTCCAACCTGCAATGATTTTATTATCCAAACCCGGACGAATTCTCTTGGCTCTTTCTTTTAGCGCTTCTTTTTTGAAGGCCTGTATTTTTGCATTGAATTCTGCCGGAGTTAATTCATACTTACTCGCAAGCTCAGCTTCATTGACCACTACCCTTAGCGCGTTCTTACCTTCCCAATTCCCATTCGGTTTTATATCGTAGTACTCAGTGATCAGTTCAGCATTCTCTTTTTCCAATTGGACGATTTCTTCGTAAGACCAAACATAAAACTTACCTTCTTCTCCTTCACTGTCAGCATCAAGCGCAGAGTAAAACCCACCTGACTGGTCAAGCATTTCTCGTTTAAGCCATTCAATAGTCTCAAGGATGGTTGTTGCAAATTTTTGATTGCCTGTTAGTTTAAATCCGTTGGCATATAAGCTCAGTAGTTGGCCGTTATCATACAGCATCTTTTCGAAGTGAGGAACATGCCACTCTTCATCGGTACTGTATCTGGCAAAGCCTCCGCCAACGTGATCGTATATTCCACCATCAGCAATCTTTTCCAATGTGAAGGCTAAGTGTTCTTTGGCTTCTTTTGATTCGGTCAATTGTGCATATGTAGCTAGGTATTGCCATACAGATGGCATAGGGAATTTTGGTGATTTCTTGATGCCCCCATCAATAGAGTCAAATTTCTTCCTAAGATTTTCGTACGTCACATTTACCTCTTCAGAAGTCAGTTTGTAAGCCGTTCCATCAAGTTTGTACTTTTCAGATTCCTTGGCTTGAAGGTTTAAGGTGAACGCTTCTGCAGATTCATTGATCTTCGCACGATTATTTTTAAATGCCTCGGCTACACTATTCAGTAGATTAACCCAACCCTGTTTTGGAAAATAGGTGCCTCCATAGAATGGTTTTTGATCTGGCGTTAGAAAGACATTCAATGGCCAACCACCTTGAAGCCCCATGGCCTGTACTGCATCCATGTATACTTGATCTACGTCCGGTCGTTCTTCACGATCGACTTTGATATTTATGAAGTACTTGTTCATGACCTGCGCAACGGCTGTGTCTTCAAAGGACTCTTTTTCCATTACATGACACCAATGACAGCTGGAGTATCCGATGCTTACTAGAATTGGTTTGTCCTCTTTCTTTGCCAGCGCCAACACCTCCGGACTCCATTCCTGCCAGTTAACAGGATTGTGCGCATGCTGCTGTAAGTAGGGACTAGATGAATTAATTAGCGCGTTGGTGTATTCATGCATCTCATTTCGGCTTTTAGATTGGCAGGCAATTAGTAGTACAAATAGCAAAGGAATTAATCTCACAGTATTTGATTTTTCAATAGTTCTATTTCAACAGTCACATCTACTTTTTCATTCATTTTTTCCAGCTTCCTGAGCGTAGCTTTTAGAAATTGCTGATGGGCATCAGATTCGGGTTGAAAAGGCTTGTGTTGTAGCGCAGTTTTAATCTTTTGCCAATCCGATAGAAAAGCGATTGTTTCATTTTTGAAATACGTGTCAACGAACTTTTGCCAGATATAGTGGATTGCTTTTCTGGATGGATGAACCATGTCTTCAGAAAAAAATCGGTAATCCCTCAGTTCATCGATGAGTATTTCGTATGAAGGAAAATAGTCAACGTTTTCATACTGATCTACCAATAAGCGAACAGCATCAATTAGAATAGCCTTGCTTTGATTGTTTTCTACAAGCCCGTCTCTGATATGGCGTACTGGGCTGATGGTGAAAAGAACACGTATGTCCGTGACGGTTTTTGTGAGGTGGGAGTGGAGTTCTTTAAATTGATGGACGATTTCATCTTGCCTTAATAAACGTTTGTGAAACTTTGAAGCATCTATCTTATGACAGTTTGCAACAATGCGTCCATCTGACAGCTCATAGACGTGAGCTGTTCCTAGTGTAATGATTAGCCACTTTGCATCTCTTATAAATTGTTGCGTTTCCTTAGTCTTATGCTTGAATAGCTCTTTTGTTCCCTGCTCTGTTAAACCTGATATAGCTCCGTGAGCATCCCAGTGGTAGTATACCCCTTGACTTTCAATGACATCTCCTGAGGAAGCTTGGTCACTGATGAGCTTAAAAATCGAATACGGATTATAGATTGTTCCAAAAGGATTGGAAAGGCAGTTGAATTTATTCTCAGCTAATAGAGAACCTATTTCGTCCGAAAAGCATGACCCCATCAGTAAGATCTTGTCATGCAATTCAATTTTTTTTGAAGATGCGGGGATGTTGAATTCGAGCTTAAACACAGGTAAAGTTAAGCGAATTGAAATGTCTGAAAACAAAAAAACCCTGAACCTTATGGCACAGGGTTTGTATTCTAATGAATTATTTGCTTATTCCGCGATCACCTTGATTTGAACAGGGTGATGCACTTCTTTGTGCAAATCAAGTAGGGCAGTATACTCGCCTACTTCTTTGATTTTTTGCTCAAATGAAATTCGCTTTCTGTCTACCTCATGGCCTTGAGCACCAAGTGCTTCTGCAACCTGGATCGGAGTAATCGCTCCAAATATTTTACCACTCTCACCAGCTTTGGTTTTGATTTCAATAACCAATTCACCGATATTCTTAGCTATCGTTTCAGCATCTTTCTTCGCTTTCTCAGCTTTATGAGCTGCTTGACGAATATTCTCACTGATCATCTTTTTGTTAGAATCACTAGCAATGATCGCCATGCCTCTTGGAATCAGAAAGTTTCTGCCATATCCAGGCTTCACAGCAACTGTATCGTTTTTGTAGCCAAGACCTTGTATATCTTCTCTTAGTATTACTTCCATGTCAGTACTTATTTAAGGGAATCTCCAACATATGGCATTAGTGCCAGGTGTCTCGATCTTTTGATCGCTTGAGACACTTTTCTCTGGTACTTTAAGCTCGTACCTGTGAGTCTCCGAGGAAGGATCTTACCTTGCTCGTTTACAAACTTTAGCAAGAAATCAGGATCTTTATAGTCGATGTACTTGATACCGTTCTTTTTGAATCGGCAGTACTTATCCTTCTTCTGCTCTCTGTTTATTGGTTCGTTCTGTAATGTCATTTGGCAGCCTCCTTCTTAGTTTCTTTCTTCTTGTTGAATGCGCCTTTCGCTCTACGCTCGTTGTATACAACTGCGTGTTTGTCAAGTGTAGTGGTGAGAAATCTCATCACTGCTTCGTCTCTCCTGTATTCTGTCTCTAGCTTAGCAATAAGTTCAGGCTCTGATCGGAATTCAAACAGCTGATAAAACCCGGTGGTTTTATGCTGAATAGGATAGGCAAGCTTGCGCAATCCCCAGTTCTCTTCGTTAACAAGCTTTGCGCCGTTATCGGTTAGAACCTTCTTGAATTTTCCGACAGTATCCTTCATCTGAGCTTCAGACAAAACGGGAGTCAAAATGAATACCGTCTCGTAATTCTTCATAATTGTAAATAAATTAAGAACTATTGTTTAAAAATGAGCTGCAAAAATAAGTAAAAAAGAATTGAAATTAGAAAAATACTGAAAGACTAATTCTACTTTCACGAATGGAGGTGCTACCTATTGATTGAGCCCCAACCATTGGGTTATTTACCGTGGTAAAGATTGCAGTGTTTTTAATCAACGCCAATTCGTATTGGACAGCTAGTCTAAAGGTCTTAACAGGGATTTCGTATCCTGCCAAAACCTCAAAATTTCCCCAATTGCCTATTTCAATAGGTCTTATTGTGCTGCTGAGCGTTTCTCCGCTAATCACCTGAACTAATTCCCTAGTGGATTCCCAATCATATGCGAAGTTGAGACGATAGCCAAAGTTGACGTGGAACTTTCCAAGTTTTGTGTCAAACACAGGCCCAATAGAAAACGGGATAGATATTCTCTTGATGTTCATCTTGAAAATTGATTTCACAGATTCCTCAGCAGGAAATCTTGGTTCAAGATCTACCTCATAACCTTTTAGATTGGAAGAGAATTGGATACCTGAAATGATTGAGTATCGAATAACTTGATTGCTATTCATTATGTACCGCGCCGTAAGACCAATCATAGGAGTAACACTTTCAAAAGTGGTGTTTCGGTAGCTAGAAGGTACTTCACTGGAATTTTTAAAAGTAACGTTGAAAAAAGAGACAGCGGTGTATGTTCCCCAAAGGAATTCATTTTTTGCAATTTCTCTAACGTATTTAATTCTTTGATTTTTGCAATTATTATAGGTAACTGCATAGGAAATCATTCCCTTGTCTGACAAGGTGTAATCCTTTTGTCCTGTTTTACAATCTGAGGAGAGGGCTGTTAGTTTTCCCTTCCATCTTTGATCTTTGTACATGAAGTCTTTTCCATCTTTTTTAAGGAATTTTTCCTTTTCATCAATTAATGCATACTCGCTGTTCTTAATGATGTGGTATGTTTTATTCGCAGCAGCTGATAAGAGTGTCATCTCTCCATCTACCAATACCAAAGCAAAGCTGCTATCGGCTTGTATGGGCCTGAAATGCGTGTTATCAAATCCATACCCTAATGTATTCAACGGATCTAAGTTTTTTTCTTTTCCACCAACATTTACGCTTATTTTCTGAAAGGACTTGCTAGTTATTTTTGCTTCTAGGTAGCATTGAACGGTGTCTTGGTTTAAGTCAACAAAGTATCCATTATTGGGATGGTTCTGGCTCCTTGCGGTTGATAGATTGAACAGAAGGAATGCAGAAAGTGCTAAATGCTTTAAGCGAATCATTTTAGTAGACGGTTTTTATATAAATAAGCGCCAAAGTAATGCGCCACAAAATCGATTGGAAACTTTTTTAAAGCTAGCTTTCAAAAGCTGAATGACCTTAGAAAATTCATCATTTCGTAAAAGCTTATTCAGCAGCTAGTATATGATTCTTGTAGACCCTGAAATAAATTCAGGGTGAAATTTAAGGCAGGAGGTTCTAGACAGCTTGACGCTAACAACTTGAAGCTTGCTACTTACTTTACCATGAACGAACCTTTACCCATCAGGTAATCATCCGTGTATACTTCTACTTTGTGCTGGCCAATCGCATAGTCGCTCCCTTTGATGTAGAGGAAGGTGACTAGTTGATTATTGCGATCATAGAGGATTTCCTGCTTTGCAGTATAAAACATCTCACGATTTTCAAAAGTGAATGACCCAGATCCTTTGGTTACATCAAACAATACATTTCCGTCTGGGGCAATTACACGAAGCAACAAGTCTTTCCCTTCGATGGGAGCAATCTCGTTCTCAACTACTGTGAATTGAATTTTTAGCTGCTCAATGTGTCTGTTTCTGTATTCTCCGCCATCGCGTTCTTTACCATTGTCGTTTATTGCATTCACTTGCATACCCTCTATCTGAAGCCTGGATGCATAAGCCACCTTGCTGGCCAGTTCCTTTTTGTTTTCTTCAAGCTCCTGCACCGCTTGGTTTAGCTGATCTTTCTCTACTTTAAGTGTAGTGTTCTCCTCAGAAAGCTGTTCATTCAAAACTTTCAGCTGTTCTATCTCCTCATCCTTCAAGACCAATAGTTCTTTATATCCGGCTACTCGATTGTTTAGCTTGGTAATTCTACCCCGCTGGTACTGAGCATCCACGAGGAGTTGTTTTTTGTCTGCCTCGAGTTGTGCCTTGATGGATTCGAGTGTGTCTACCTCACCTCCAAGTTCTTTGATGGTCTGTATGCGGAGGTCCAGTTCATCTCCAATGGAATCAAGCCTGGACTGTGTCAGTAAAATCTCCTGGAACTGTCTTTCCTTTTCATCTTCCAGCTGCTGATTTTGGTAGTAGAAAAAAACTACCGCAGCTAAAAGTAGAAAAGTTACAATGATGAAAACGGGAGTCCTATTTTTCTTTGGCTCCATATAGGCTGGTTGATTTTCTGGTGTTTTTTTCTCGTCCATGTGTTTGAATTGTGATCGCAAAAGTAGAAAAATGGTCAATCATTAAAAACGCAACGTAAAATGTTGCTTGGGCATATCTATGTGTGGAAAAATAAGTCCGGCCTGAAAGAGGTCAACGGTCAAAGCAAAACGCTCATCCTGGACAAGTTCATCCCATCCTTTTTGCATGTCCTCCGACCAATAGATGTCATGAATAATGATGCATTTAATCCCAGGGCAGTGCTTCATTAAATGATTGACGCAGAATTTCACATGCACTGAACGGTGATCTGCATCAATGAAGCAAAATTCAGGTTTTTCCTTGACGATCAAAGCTTCAAATTTATCTTGAATTGTGCCTTCTGTGATAGCTATTTTATGCTGAAGTAGTTTTGCGAACTGTTTCTTGGCGATTGAGGCGATAATGGGAGAGGCCTCAATGGTACATAGTTTTTTCACTAATTGCGGTCCAGCCATGTATAGGCTGTTGATGCCGAGAGAAGTGCCCGTTTCCAGCACTTTTGTTACTTTAAGGTGATCGATTAAGAGGTAGATGAAAGCTGAAAATTTTGGCGTACTCAAGGAAGTTTGAGCTAGAGAACTTACGGTTTTTCGATAATTCCTTTTTTCTTTCAGATCGTATAAATCGATGATCTGATGATCCTTTTTGAGTTCATTTCTGAGCTTTTCTACATTTTCCAAACGGAATGTTGAAGCAGGTTTGATTACTTGATTAAATAACTCGAATAAAAATGGCGAATGGAGTGCATGTGGTCCCACTGCTCTGAATCTATATTTCAGATAATGTCTCAATCTGAACAAAAAAAGCCTGATCAAGTGATTAGTTTAATTTGAATGGAACTACCATCAAAAATTCTGGAATTTCCACATTGAATAAACGTCCATCAAGTATTCGTTCCATGATATAGTAGCCGCTCATTTTGCCAATGCCTGATTTTAAATTGCAACCTGATACGTATTGATGTATTTCGCCAGGCTCTAAAACCGGCTGCTTGCCCACCACTCCATCGCCATCAACTTCATGTTTGGGATGTGCTGCATCAAGTATATCCCAATGACGAGCTTTGAGCTGAACCGTATTGCTTGAATTATTTTCTATTGTAATCCGGTAAGTAAACACAAAGTGCTCATGAGCCGGTTGCGAATGCTCCGGCTGATAGTCAGTTTCAACTGAAACTTTAATGCCATTGGTTACTCCAGTAATCATATTCTTGGCAGACAATTTAATAGAATTTCAATTTAATTTACCAACATCAGGATCAACTAATTTAAAATGGCTGTGAAAATAGAGGCTAGCTGGAAGAAACAGCTGGATGATGAATTTGAAAAAACGTATTTCAAGGAGCTTGTGACTTTTGTAAAAGAGGCGTATGAGCAAAAACAAGTCTATCCTCCAGGATCTTTGATTTTTAGTGCATTTGATCATTGTTCTTTTGATGAGGTGAAAGTGGTGATTGTAGGGCAAGACCCTTATCACGGTTCTGGACAGGCAAATGGCCTGTGTTTTTCTGTAGCGGAAGGTGTCCGTCATCCACCTTCATTGCAAAACATATTCAAAGAAATTGAAAGTGACTTGGGGCAGCCAATACCTGAATCCGGCAATCTCGGAAGATGGGCCGATCAGGGAGTATTGCTTCTCAATGCTACACTGACAGTAGAGGCAGCTAAGGCTGGTTCTCATCAAAATAGAGGCTGGGAAACATTCACTGATGCGGTTCTTCGCGTTGTTTCTGAGGGCAAGGAAAACATTGTTTTCCTTCTATGGGGAGCGTATGCTCAAAAAAAAGGAAGCTTCTTGGATGATGAAAAACACTTAGTACTTAAGTCGCCACATCCATCACCTTTTTCGGCACATTCAGGATTTTTTGGCAACAAGCACTTCTCAAAAACCAACCAATACCTTACTTCTAAGGGTCTTACACCCATAAATTGGTAATTTTACGTTTATTTTAATGGACAATCTTCAGTGGATTGTTTTATGAGTGAGAATATATGAAGTTGATTAAAAATATGTGGGTGTGGATGATGCTTTTGATAAGTATCGCTGTAGCGTGTAATAAGGATGATGGAATCAATGTTCCTCTACAAAACGAGGCAAATGAATTCGTTTGGAGGGCGATGAATATTTACTATTACTGGGTGTCTGAAGTGGAAGATTTGTCTACGGATAAATACCCAACCTACGATGCATTGTACACATTTCTCAATGAATATGCTGAACCGGAAGATCTTTTTGAGCGCTTACTTTTTGAGGGTGATCGGTTTTCTTGGATTGTCGATGATTACGAAGCGCTGGAACAATCTTTTCAAGGAGTTTCCAAGTCTTTTGGTTTTAAATTGGGATTGATACGAATAGCGGAGGGAAGCGATGATCTAATGGGTTATGTACGATACGTTGTGCCAGGAAGCCCTGCAGAGGTAGCAGGATTAAAGAGAGGGGATCTTTTCACGAAAGCTGATGGACAACAGCTTACACTGAATAACTATATTTCCCTCTTGAATGAAAGTGAACAAGTTACGCTCGCCTTATCTCAAATTCTGGACAATGAGATCTCCACCACAGGTGTAGAAATATCTTTGGTTGCAGTTGAACTAACTGAGAATCCCATTCTCTTTTCAGACATTCTGGAAGTTGACGGAGTTCGGGTTGGATACTTGGTTTACAATCAGTTTGTAAACAACGGAGTTTATCACAATGAAATGAATAGTATCTTCGGAAGATTCAAAACCGAGGGAATTAACGATTTGGTCTTGGATCTCAGATACAATAGGGGAGGATCAGTGGACACTTCCGTGATTTTGGCCTCCCTGATCTACGGAAATGGCAGTGCAAGAACAGTTTTTACCGCAACGAAGTATAATGAACAACTTGAAGCTGCGTTGATTCGAGCAGGTTTAGATCCAAATGAATACTTCACTGATGATATTCCGAATACTTCGTCACAGCTTAATAGGTTAGATCTGGGACGGGTGTTTATTCTAACCTCAGGAAGTACTGCATCTGCTTCGGAACTTATCATCTCTGGCCTTGATCCATACATGGACATCACGCTTATTGGAACTGCAACTGTAGGGAAGAATTTAGGATCGACTACTCTATATGATTCCCCTAATTTCAGGAAAACTCCCGATAATAGTGGGGTGAATCACACCAAATCCAATTATGCGATTCAGCCCATCATTAGCAGGTTCACCAACATCAATGACATAGATTATAAAGATGGTTTTGAACCAAATATTCAAGTGAACGAGGTTGACTATGTGAATGAAGGCCTGAAGCCACTGGGTGATCCAGGCGAAGCTTTGCTGGCTGAAGCACTTGCGATAATAACGGGAACAGCCCGTGTTGCAAGACCGCCAGCCAGTAAAATGAAAGCGGTGCCGGATTACGATATTGATGCCGTCCAAAACAGTATTTTGATGGATGATCCCGAATTGGCGCTAGTCGTTGGAGATCAGTTGTATATGCGTAATCAATGAGTCACCATTTAGAGCATTTTTACAAATCTGATACTGAAAAAAAGGCACTCATTCCTGGGTGCCTTGCTATGTTTTTCTTTTTGGCCTTAGGTACAGGCTTTTTCATCGGCCTGTTCATGCTGGTCAGGTGGCTTTCCTGATTATTCTATTCCATCGAACAGCCTACTCCACCTGATTTTATTTAGGAAGCTACCGTTTGTATCAAATGACATCCAAATGAAAGATGCTTCCCCAACAATATTATCTTCAGGCACAAACCCCCAATAGCGAGAATCGTCCGAAGCATGCCTATTGTCTCCCATCATGAAATAGTAGTCTTTCTTAAACGTATATTCGGTTAGTTGTTCACCATTTACCGTTAGTTTATCTACATCAATCACTACAGAATCATGACCTTCATAGTTAGTGATGGTAGAGCCGTACATGGCGAGGGTTTCTTCATTGACCTCTATGGTCATGTCTCTAGCGGGCACTGTAAGTGGTCCGAAAAAATCTCTGTTCCACGGAAAATAAAGTGCGTTTGGAAAGATATTTCTTTCGGCTTCTCCTTCTGGAATTAATTGCAAGGTTACATTTTCAACAAAAGGGAGTTTTTCAAATTCATTTGCTCCTTCTGGTGGCATTTGAACAAAGTATCCATTGGGATGCCTGGAGACACTGTTGTATGGATTCACATTTAAATTTTCAAATACACGCTCTCGAATAGATTCATTCGTTCGCACAAAATACTGATGCTGCATCAATGGAGGATTTACGCTTGGCTCTCCATTCACATAAACTTGTGTGTCCTTTATTTCTATGGTTTCTCCGGCAATGGCTACACATCTTTTTATATAGTGCGTTTTCAGGTCCATTGGATGATAGTCACCATCCTTGCGCTGATTGTAGTTATCGTTCACAGGATAGTTAAAAACAACCACATCGTTCCTCTCCACTTTCCCAAGTGAAGGAAGTCTTAAACTTGGAAGCGAAACACCAGGGATGTATGACGGCACCTCTGTTCCCCAGATGGTCTGATGTGTCAACGGAATTTGCAACGGGGTTTGTGGTGTTCGTGGGCCGTATTCGGCTTTGCTTACAAATAGGAAGTCGCCAACTAAAAGTGACCTTTCCATGGATCCAGTGGGAATCACATAAGCTTCCATGAAAATCCATCGAACAAACGTTGCGCAGAAAACGGCAAAGACGATCGCTTCAAACCATTCCTTACCAAATGATTTCTTCGGTTTTGGAATTTCTGTAGCCTTATCGATATACTTAGTGTCTGACCAAGCAATGTAGTTCATGTAGAACGGAGCAAAGACCACCCCAAGAACTTGATCCAGATAAGTGTACTTACCAAAGGATTTCATTAAGTCAAGATGCATGGTAAGGCCAACAAAGAAATTGATGACCGGGACGAATAGTAGCGCCACCCACCACTTTGGTCGTCCCACAATTTCAAGGTGCACATAGTAATTCAAAATTGGAACAAAGCCTTTCCAACCTTCCTTTCCTGCTTTCTCGAAGAATTTATAGTAGGCAGTACCTTGAAGAACGTACCATAAAATCAGGGACGTGATTACAAAGATTGGATTAAAATCGTGAAAGTACATATAGTTAGTTATCGTTAATAAAGTCTGACATTGTATAAACTCCCTTCTTCTCGCGAATCCATTCGCCTACTTTTACCACACCTTCAGCGAATACGCTCCGGTCATGTGCTGTGTGTGTAATATCGATGGACTCTAAAGGAGATGAATAGCTTACGGTATGAGTACCCGGTACGTTGGGTGTGCGCTCAGAAACTATTCCTAATTTTTTATGATCGGCAGATTCAGCGTTTATCCATTCATCGATGGAAGAGTGGGAGGCCATAATTCCTTCTGCCAGCGTAATTGCCGTCCCACTAGGACTATCTTTCTTTTCTGTGTGATGTACTTCAGTAAGCGATGGTTTGAAATCCAACTGCGCCATTTTCTGAGCAAGCCAATTGTTGAGCTCGAAGAATAAATTCACACCTATGCTGAAATTTGAAGCGTAAAGGAAGGTTCCGTTTGCTGCTTTGCACATTTCATTCACTTCAGGGAGTTTATCAAGCCACCCTGTGGTTCCTGATATTACAGGTGTGCCCTTTTTGAGACAATGAGTGATGTTTTTGAATGCGGATTCAGGCTGAGTAAACTCAATGGCCAGGTCCACATTGGAATCTAAATTCCTGAGATCTGAATCGCCTTGCACAATCAAAGAAACAGTGTGCCCTGCTTCCAAAGCAATTTTCTCGATGGCTTTTCCCATCTTACCATATCCGATCAAAGCAATTTTCATTCGCTAAAATTTCAATACAAAAGAAACTCCTACAGCCTGCGAAAATAATGGAGTTGATTGAATAGATGGCTCTATCCCTAAAGCAAGTTTGTCATTTAGCTTAAACTCTTCAAGATGAGCGGATACATGTGCATCTACTATCTGCAGAATGTAAAATGCTGACCCTAAAATGATTAGAAAGTCTCTATTCCTTCTAAAAACGTCCCTGTTTCTAACCAATGCCGTCTCTGTTGTAATGATGGACTGATAGGGGTTGCTGCCTGAATCTCTGGAGGTAAGAAGCGCGGCATTTCGTAAGCCATGGTACACTTTGTTATTGTAATCGATAAAATGGGCAAAGGTGATTACACCGGCTAAGACTATGGGAACTTTCCAATACTGCTTATTGTAGGCCTGGCCCAACCCTGGGAATATAGCGGATAGGAGTGCAGCTCTTTGTGGATTTAGCTCTGATACTTCTTGAAACAGTTCTGCATCGTCTTCCACTTTTGTGAAGGTGGAATCAGTAATAAGCACAGGTTTATCTTGTGCTTGAAGCATAAAAGCAGCGCTGAAGCTAAATACGAATAGTAGTTTTTTCATCATTCGTGCAATTGCTTCGCAAAGTTCGCGCCTAAAGTGGAAAATGTGAGTGATATTCAGGAAAGATTTAGCGCAAAGTGCTTAGAACTTTGCGCGATCGGCAACAAATCCCAAAAATCTAAATGTCCAAAATTTCTAAGATGCGATTTAAGTCATCTGTTGAGGAGAATGGTATTTTGATTTCCCCCTTGTTTTGATCATTTGATTTTATGGCAATTTTAGACCCAAAGTGGGTCGAAAGTTTGCCCTGGAGCTTTTTAATCTCAGGATCAATAATCCCTGATTTCGCATCAACTTCTTCCTTCTTGCCATTGGACCTCACCAATTCCTCCACCTTTCTTACGGACAGGTCTTGTTTGATGATTTGATTGAAAATATCCAATTGTCTGGATACGTCATCGATAGATATAAGTGCCCTGGCATGTCCCATGCTCAGCTTATTGTCTCTCAAGGCTATTTGTATATCCGGTGGAAGCTTTAGTAAGCGTAGGTAGTTGGTGACCGTGCTTCGGTTTTTCCCAACCCGATCACCAAGCTGCTCCTGCTTTAAATCGCACTCTGCCAAGAGTCGTTGATAACTTAACGCAATTTCAATAGCATTGAGATTTTCACGTTGAATATTTTCTATAAGAGCCATCTCCAGCATCTGCTGGTCATCCGCAATTCTTATGTAGGCTGGAATGGTTTTTAAGCCTGCTTTTTTGCTTGCCTGAAGCCTTCTTTCTCCAGAAATAAGTTGGAATTCTTTTTCACTGAGGGCTCGAACCGTGATGGGTTGAATGATTCCCTGAACTTTAATTGATTCAGCTAAATCATTTAATGCATCTTCATCGAAATCAGTTCGTGGTTGCCATGGATTGGTTTCAATTTTTGAAATCTCAATCTCATCGATTGCTCCTTTTGGCGTTGCGCCAGAGCCACTGATTCTTTCTTTCTCTCCAGAATCTTCTAGAAGAGCTCCTAGTCCTCTTCCTAGGCCAGACCTTTTCTTGAATTTACTCTCTGCCATGATTTCTTCAGGCTGCTTTTACTTCGTTTCTTACTAAAATTTCTTTGGCTAAGTTGAGATAACTTATCGATCCTTTGCTGTCTGCATCATGTGTGATTGCTGGCATGCCAAATCCCGGAGACTCACTTAGTTTAATGTTTCGTGGAATCATGGTGTCGAAAACCATTGACTCAAAATGCATTTTTACTTCTTCTACAACCTGATTGGCAAGGTTCAACCTCACATCATACATGGTGAGAAGAATTCCCTCTATTTCTAAATCTTGATTCAATCGGGTTTGAATGATCTTAATGGTATTGAGAAGTTTACCCAGTCCTTCCAAGGCGAAATATTCGCATTGAACAGGAACAACTACAGAGTCGGATGCAGTGAGGGCATTTATCGTAATCAAACCCAAGGATGGAGAGCAGTCGATGATGATGAAATCATAGTCATCTCTGATTTCAGCAAGAGCCAACTTCATTTTTTCTTCACGCTCTTCAATGTTGACCATTTCTACTTCAGCACCAACTAAATCAATATGAGAAGGTAGAAGGTCTAAAAACTTAATCTGAGTTTCAACAATGCTTTCTTTAGCGCTTGCGCCATCTACCATGCACTCGTAAATACTTACCTCTACGTTCTTGGGATCTATGCCAACTCCCGATGTAGCGTTTGCTTGTGGATCAGCATCTACAATGAGCGTTTTAAATTCTAAAGCAGCTAGACTAGCAGCTAGATTTATAGCTGAGGTCGTCTTACCAACTCCTCCTTTTTGATTTGCAATAGAAATGATCTTACCCATATAATTTTATTTTGAGATGTGATTCCAGGTAGTGTAAAGGACACAAATATATCCAACCTGTTCTCAAGATAGTCATGTTGTGAATAACTTGTGTAAAAAAGAAAAACCTTGATTCAATGAATTCAAATCAAGGTTTTTAACGTAGATATCAACAATCTATTTTTTCTTTTTATTCTTTTTCTGAGCTTCCTGATTTGCTTTCATGGCATCTTCCAGCCTCGTCTGAAATTTTGACTTCTTCTTGTTGACGTTCTTCTTTTTATTCTCCTGGAGTAAGTTATGAATCTTGTCTTCATCAATTATTTTTCTAAATAAGACGGTCTGCCCAAAAGTGGTCATGTTGGATACAAAATAATAGAAGGTAAGCCCTGAAGCGTAGCTATTCAAAACAAATAGGAACATGATAGGCATCATGTACTGAAGTGTCTTCATCGGTCCTTGGACCGTCGTGATTTGACTATTACTCCAGGTATATAGAATTGTAGACAAGGTCATCAGTAGTGTGAATAAGCTCACATGATTTCCATAGAATGGGATGGTGAATGGGAGTGTCAACACACTATCATACGTTGATAAATCATGCGCCCATAAAAAAGACTCCTGCCTTAACTCAACTGCATTTGGAAAGAAGAAGAATAAGGAGAAAAGTATAGGCATTTGCAACAGCATAGGAATACAACCGCTGACAGGATTGATGCCTACTTGTTGATACAATTTCATCTGCTCTTGCTGAGCTTTTTGCATATCGCCATCGTGCTTAGCTTTGATTTCATCAAGCTCTGGTTTCATTGCACGCATCTTAGCCATGGACATGTGAGATTTCCAGGTCAATGGTGAAAGCATCAATCTGATGACAATTACCACGATCAAAATGATTACTCCATAATTGCTAAGGAACCTTTCAAGGAAATGAAAAATGGGAATGATCAAATATTTGTTGACTAGGGGTAGAGGTCCCCAACCCATATCTAAATTCTCTTCGAATTCGGGAGCTACCCTTTTAAGTACGTCATACTTGTTCGATCCGAAGTAGTACCGAGCACTAAATCCATTAACAAAGTCTGAATAAGGTATCAGCATTTGCATGGATAGGTTTTTGACAGATGTAGTATCCGCAAAATCTACCGACTGGCTAACATAGCCAGATTTGAAAGCATTTTTTGCGATGATTGCAGCACTGAAAAACTTTTGCTTGAAAGACACCCATTTCACTTGTGTCCCCAGTGTTTCTTCTTCAAACTCGGTAGATCTCTGTGACAAATCATCATATTCATCATCTGCTCGATAATACCTTACGTTGCTATTCAGACGACTATCGTCCAGGTTGTTTTCAGCACGATTGATCGCATGATACCAGTTGAAATTAACATCGGTTGGATTTAAAATGGTATTCAGTCCTTTTGCTTCAATGCTATAGGCAACCTCAAATCCGGTAGGGGGTATGAGATACTGTTGAGTGATGGAAAAATCTCCATTTGACAGAACGTAGGAGATTTGAGTGGTATCTCCGAAAGTTCTCACATTGTTCGTGAATGATAGATCAGATAGGTTGATGTTTCTTCCACTGTGATCCACAATCAAATCAGTCTTAGATTTAGATCCATCCATCAAGACCAATGGATTTCCCATGTAATCTTTATGATTTTTTAAGATCACATCCTTTATCCTTCCTCCCTTGCTTGAGAAGGAAATCTTTAAATCTTCATTCTCTATGGTTTTCAGCTCTTCTGCCCCTTCACCTGCAAATGCAAATGCACCGTACTTCTGCGTGTTGAGGGAAGCCTGCACTGAGTCAGGAATTGTCTGAATAGTGGAGGGTGTTTCTTCAGGTGTTGATTGAGTAATTGGCTGAGATACCTGCTCTTCCTGAGTTGCTAATTCTTCAGGAGAGGGAGGGTCTGGAGCAAACCAGGTAAAGTAAACTGCCAATAAGGCAAACATTAGGATTAGTCCGATAAATTGATTTCTATCCATTTATTAAGAATTATGCTTCTTGACTTTTCTTTTGGTCAAGCGACGCTTTGATAAATTTTACAAATAGTGGGTGGGGATCCATCACCGTTGATTTCAGTTCAGGATGGTACTGCGTTCCTACAAACCACGGGTGGTCTTTTATTTCCATGATTTCCACGAGGTTGGTGTCCGGGTTAATTCCAGTGGCGGTCATGCCCGCATTTTCATACTCTTCCAAGAACTTGTTGTTAAACTCGTATCTATGCCTGTGGCGTTCCATGATCTTTTTCGAACCATAAGCTGCATAAGCTTTGCTTCCTTTTTTGAGTTCGCAAACATATGCTCCAAGTCGCATCGTACCACCCATATCCTTGATGTTTTTCTGACTTTCCATCAGATCAATGACAGGGTAGGAGGTTTTGGCCATTTCTTTACTGTTGGCTTTTTTCTTTCCAAGCACGTTTCTGGCAAACTCAATGACTGCACATTGCATTCCCAAACAAATGCCAAAGAATGGAATTTTGTTTTCTCGAGCATATTGGACCGCATATATTTTCCCTTCTATTCCACGCTCTCCAAAACCTGGGGCAACCAAAATTCCATCAAGACTACCTAGCGCTTTATGTACATTGTCTCCATCAAGCTCCTCAGCATGTATCCAATGCACATTTACCTTACATTCATTGGCAGCCCCTGCATGAATGAAAGATTCAGCAATGGATTTGTACGCATCCTGTAACTCTACGTATTTACCAATAAGTCCGATGTTTACTGAGTCTGTAGGGTTCTTTAATCTACCTAGGAACTCTTTCCACTTCACAATCTTCGGTTCCTTCTTGTAAGGCATTTTGAATTTAGTGAGCACACGTTCATCCAGTTTTTCTTTCCTCATCAAGATTGGCACATCGTAAATTGTAGATGCGTCTAAAGCTTCGATGACAGAGTTGATAGGAACGTTACAGAAAAGCGCTAATTTTTTTCTAATATCTTGATTAATAGGATATTCGGATCGACATACTAAAATATCAGGCTGTATTCCAGCTTCTAAGAGTTCTTTAACGGAATGTTGAGTAGGTTTTGTCTTCAACTCTCCTGATGCTTTTAGATATGGAATCAATGTCAGATGTATGGAAATGCTGTTTGTAGGGCCAAGTTCAAATTTGGCTTGCCTTACGGCTTCCACAAATGGCAGTGATTCAATGTCACCTACACAACCACCGATTTCAGTGATTACCACATCGTACTTTCCAGTCTCACCAAGTTTATAGATGTTGTTTTTAATTTCGTCTGTTATGTGTGGGATAACCTGGACGGTTTTTCCGAGAAATTTCCCTTGTCGCTCTTTTTGAATAACGTTATAATAAATTCGTCCAGTCGTAACATTGTTGGCCTGTGAGGTTTCTATGCTAAGAAATCGCTCATAGTGACCCAGATCCAAATCTGTCTCTGCTCCATCATTTGTGACGTAGCATTCTCCATGCTCGTATGGATTAAGTGTGCCCGGATCAATGTTGATGTAAGGGTCAAATTTCTGAATGGTTACGGATAAGCCTCTGGCCTGTAGTAATTTACCGAGAGAAGCTGCGATGATTCCTTTTCCTAGGGAAGATGTTACACCGCCCGTAACAAAAATGTATTTCGTTTTAGACATGAAGAGCGTTTTCCTTTTCCTTGTTACGGGATGCAAAGGTAGGTTATTATTCCTTTTCGGCAGTGATTATTTGAAAGGTATTCTGTAGGAAATTGAAGCACCGAAATATCCGATAGGATCCACCTCAATAAACTCACCTGGTAATTGGACTGGAATGCTATAGGTATAACTTAAAAGAAGGTAGAATCGATTGGTTGACAATGAGAGGGGTAGGGTGAGTGCATAATTTAATATTCCGAACTTGTTGCTATCCCTAAACTCAGTTATCTCGTATCCTTCATTGGCAATTGTTTGCAAAGCTTGCTGATTTTCAAGTGTTAATTCTTCTGCATTTCTTAAGTTGATTAACAGCTCATTTCTCTCCTGTTCTGTTATTACTTGATTATTGAATGAACGGAAAATGAGCAAAGCCATAAATCTTCTTTGATCGTCTGTTAGATTGGCAAAAGAATCTATTCGCCTGATACGATTCGCCGTTTGCTCACTGACTTCACGATTGGTGATTCGCAATTGAGTAATGTCACTATTACCTGCCATCATACTTGCAGATGGATAAAGGCTTATACTTTTGAATATCCACCATTTACCAAGGTTAATCGTTCCCGTAAGGTTGGTTATGATTCTGTTTGCTGTTTCTTCTCCAAAAAGAAATGAATAGTCAACAGAAGCAAACCCCCATTTGAAATCGTAAGTGAGTGAACTTCCTGCTGAATAAGTGAGTGGGTTATTGGATGAATCCTTTGGGTTGTAAAACCACCGTTCGGCGTCTAGCGAATAGCTCCATTTTGGGTTCTGAAAATTACCTAGATAACCGGCTGACAAGATTGTTGGATTGTAGCCAGGATCAACTCCGCTATTCCAATACCCTGCTAAATCTCCATAGAAACCAGATTTATGGTAATAGGATAGTCCTGGAGATAAGCCACTCTGACTCAGGTTATAATCGCGGCCTGCACTTGTCACGTTTGTAGTAAATCCAAATCGCACATTGAGCTCACTTGAAGGCTTGGCGTCTAAAGAAAAAAGACTATCGATAAGGTTGAATATGGATAGGGAATCCAATTCATCCTCAATTGCTCTCAGCTGCTCAGCATAGCTCAAAGTATCTTGCGATTGAGAAGGTAGCGCTATGGTCAGCAGCACCATTATGGTGACTGTCCGATTCATCAGGTAGGGGTAGGTGTTAGTTACGTCGATCGTTCAGCCGATCGTTGTTTCTTTTTTGTTTCTGGCGCTGCATTTGCTGAGCGCGTATCCTTCGCAAGAGCATTTCTTTAAAGTCATTTTCAGCTTTGCGCAAGTTGTTTAGTTGACGTGAAGTGATCACTTTTAAAATTCTATCAGAATATTCACGCTCCAACTTTAACTGTCGTTCCTTCACCTGATTGGCCATTTCCAGCATTTTTTTATTCTCCTCTTCAGTTGCCTTGTTTGGGTCAAATGTCCTTCTGGCTTGATTGAAATCTTTTCTAATCAATTGTCTTTCCTTACCAAACTCACGATAGATAGGCCAGAATTTTTCTGCTTGTTGAGGAGTTAGTTCTAGCCGTTCGGTTATGAGTGCAATTTTAGCAGCTTCGATCTTTTTCAAAGCTTCTGGACTTTGTCCGAAAGCTCCAACCGAGCTGCATACTACGATTAATAATAATATTCTTTTCATCTTTATAAGTATTCGTCTGCTAATTCATATTCTAATAGTACGTTATCAATGGATTCGTCACCTATGTCAATGCCATCTAACACGTTTGTATCTTCAAATTCCAATTCATTGACTTCATCTCCAATGGCTGAAGCAATATCGTATTCATCCAGATCTATTTGATCCAGATAGGCTATTATCTCTTCTTGGGATATTTCTGCGAGGAGTTCTTCCGTGCTTGGATTACTTTCTGGTATGATAAATATGAAAGTAACCAGCAAAAGGACGGATGCTGCCAAGGCCAAACTCCATGCTGGAATTTTAACACTTCGAGGTTTTTGCTCTTTTGCAATCCGCGTTTGGATCTTTAAGGACAAATCTTCAAAGTATCCTTCTGGCACTTTGAAGGCTTCCTTTTTGTCGATATCGTCAAGTTTGTATTTCATCCGTTGTTCTTTAGATCATTTAACCAGCAAAAGGTTTAATCAGTATTTATAAAATCTTCAATTTTTTTGACTGCATGGTGATAGCTTGCTTTGAGGGCTCCAACACTGGTTCCTGTAATTTCCGCTATCTCTGCAAACTTCATATCTTCAAAGTATTTCATGTTAAATACCATTCGTTGTTTATCAGGTAGTTTTAATAATGCTTTCTGAAGCTTCATTTCTACTTCATCGCCTGATGGCTCTGTAGAGTTGACTAGCTTTTCAGTCAACTCTCCTTCTAGATCATGAATGGGTAAAAAGAAACGTTTCTTTTTCTTTTTGAGAAAGTTGAGGCATTCATTAGTTGCTATCCTGTAGATCCAGGTGTAGAGTTTTGAGTCCTCCCTAAACTTGCCAAGGTTATGCCAGACTTTTACGAAAATTTCCTGGACGAGATCATCTGCGTCATCATGATCAATAACCATTTTTCGGACATGCCAATAAATGCGTTCTTGATACTCTCGTACGAGCAAATTAAACCCGTAATTGCGAGTCTCTTCTTCACGAATCTTTTCTATGATAAGATCTTCCAAATTTTTTCAGGTGGGTACGAGGCTTAGATGTTAAAGATAGGTGAAGGTTTAATCTCCTCGCCAAATTATTTTGTAAAGGCAACCTTTTTTAAGGAATGTTGTTACATTTAATGTAATTGTATTTAAAATATATCTATGGGTATTGCAGAAGAGATAAAGCAACAAAAGTTTAAGAGTGAATTTTCAAAAGCCATTGTCAATATTATTTATACCAACTCATGGTTAAATCAGGAAAATTTGCAATTGTTTAAGTCCTATGGACTCACCACACCGCAATTCAACATTCTACGCATATTGAGGGGACAACATCCAAAACCAGCTACTGTAAATTTGCTGATTGATAGAATGCTTGACAAAAGCTCTAACGCATCACGCATCATTGATAAATTGGAACAAAAAGAATTGGTGATCAGAAGGCAGTGCTCAAATGATCGCAGAGCTGTAGATGTATTGATATCCAATAAAGGATTGGAGCTACTTGAAGAAATGGATGAAAAAATGAGTGACTGGGAATCATCCATCAATACGCTCACAGAGCAGGAAGCCCAGACGCTCAACGGTCTGCTTGATAAATTGCGGAGTTAACTCAAATCGATAAGCGATTCCAAGATACCCGCGACAGCCCCTTTCTTTCGGATAATCATTAATGGTATATCTTCATTTATCCGAATCATGCGTTCAGATTTGCTTCCAATAAACAGGGCAGAGGTAGTGGTTCTACCTTTTGCTCCCATAACGATTAAGTCAACTTTCTTTTTGGTGGCTTCTTTCAAAGCCAGATCAATTATTTTACCATCTTTATCAAGTGAGCAAACTGGAATTAATTCTTGAGAATCTTTTGCCACATTCTTGATTAAAATCTCAAGGTCTTTTGTTGCATGACCTTTCATGATTTCAGCAAACTCTTCATAGGTTTTGCCAGAATACCGATAGCTTGATGGAACCTGATAGACGTTCTGAAGATATACTTTCGATTTCAATTCTTTCGTGAGAAGCATGGTTCTTCCAAGCGAAAGTGAAGAATAATCAGAGAAATCTACAGGGATGAAGATTTTATCAAACTTAAGTTCCACACCTTCCGGTATAAGAAGGAGGTTACATGGCGACCTTCTGGCCACTCGGGTGCTTAAAACTGAATCACTTACTTTTTTTCTACCGAGAACAATTAAATCTGACTTTATTTCGTCAGCGGCTCGAAGTATTTCTTTTGTTTCTCCACCTTGACGGACAAGTATTTTTGTGGACACATCACACTTGAAATGACTGCCTATCAACTTTTTGATTTCATCCTTTCGTTCATCCAGCGCTTTGTCTAGAAGGTCGGGAAATTCTTTAAGTACTGATTCGGGAAGGTTAAAATCTTTGATGATGTTGAGAAAAGTGATTTCTTCTGTTCCAGCAATTTTGCTTATTGAACATGCATTCTCAATAAGCTCCTTATCCATGTCTGAATGGCCAAGGCAAACGATGA
Source organism: Ekhidna sp. (assembly GCF_039940915.1). GTDB lineage: Bacteria > Bacteroidota > Bacteroidia > Cytophagales > Cyclobacteriaceae > Ekhidna. The sequence continues at coordinate 575,948 of NZ_JBDVFO010000002.1, read as the reverse complement.
TTTTTTTAAGCGGTGTGATCAACTTTATAGGCGTTTATAGGTGCAAAGGTATTATTGATATTTGATGAATCAGCAATCATTATTCTCTTTTTCAAAATATTTTTTCTTAAAATATGCATGTTGATAAAATAATACTCTGAAAACTGCAAAATGTTTCACCTAAACAGAATATTATTCTACTTTGTCCATTAAGTCGCAGATCATTTCGATGGACTCCTTCGAGTGCGTAGGGAAGTTAGCTATTCTGATATGATTTTCCTTGTTAACACCATAGCCATCTCCCAATATCAAACCCTTCTTTTGGAAGAATCTAAGTATTTCTCCTGATTTTTCTGTTTTGGCAACAACTGTCGTTTTTGAGCGATGTTCTTTTGATGTCACAAAATGATCAAGCTGTGAATGATTAGACACCATTTGGTTAAGAATTGCTGCTTTGTAAGTGGTGTCATTGCGCATCTTTTTGACGCCCATTTGCAAAATGTCTTTGGCTATTTGACCCAATAGGTATATGAATAACATGTTGGGTGTTTCTGGAGTCTGATGCTTACTTCCGAACCTTTTCAGATTCGGAAGCGCTCTGTAAGATCCGAGCGATGAATTTTCTGCTCTTTTAATTGCTACTTCATGGCACCTTTTGTTGGCAATCCATACACCAAGTCCGCTAGGCATACCAAATGCTTTTTGTACAGAAAAGTATGCTGTATCTACGTTTTTGAAGTTTATTGGAAGGGAAGGAGCTGCGCTAACGATATCTAAAGCAATTAATTTATCTGGATAAATATGTCTAAGATTTTCCAATTCTTCTTCAAGAAAAGTGTGGCCCACACTCGTCTCATTCTTTGTAACTCCTATCAATTCTGCTTTTTCAGGCACTTCCCATGAGCTAAAGGTTCCGCCATCAGCAACTTCACTCAACGTACTTTCTTTTGCATGCTGAGTCGCAAAATCATAAAACTTTTTACTGAAAGCTCCATTAATGAAATGATGCGAACTTGATTGAATTAAATTTTGAATGATTCGATCCCAAGCTTCATTGGCAGAGTTGAGAAAATAGATGTCATATCCTTCTGGAAGCTCCAATAACTCCACAAGAGCTTCTGTGGTTTCTTGCATTACCTTAATGAATGCGGAACTTCGATGAGAGATGGAAGGAATGTCGTTGAATATAGCTTTCTTGAGATGCTCTTCAAAAGTGTAGAAAAGTTGAGAGGGCCCGGGAGTAAAGTAGATTTTATTAGACATAAAAAAAGCTCTTGAATTAAGAGCATTATAATATTAAAATAAAGATTTAGGTTCCTTTCAAACCCTTGTTTCCATCCATTTAAATGTTCTGTTAATAATCTTAAGCGCGAGTTTGATCTTTTTCACACTGATCATTTCTCTTGACTCATCATACATCGTAACTCCATCGGCGAAAAGTAGAACTTGAGGGTACTCGTTAATTACACCGGCCATGTCAGTCACCGTCTCTGTAAGATCTTTATCCTTCATTACATCAATGATGTATAAGTCTAAGTCTTCAGGGGAAATACTCCAATCTCTTTTGAGCGTTTCCATAGCTTGCGTGCTCTCCGGTGAGGAAGGTCTATGCTTAAAAACAAGCGCAGGTTTCTCTTTCGAGCGTTCAACTAGTCGGTTGAACTCATCTATTGTACTCAGCGATTTCCAGTTAAGCGGATAACTCATTGTTAACAATTTAGCTTATATAAACGTTTTAATAAGCTCTTTCGGTTGGGTGGTTAGCGATAAAATTTGCATTAAATCTAATATAAAACTCTGAATCTAAGGGTACCTCTCACCCTTTTTAAATCTTTTATTGCCTCCTCTTTATAGTTCTTGTCTATATCAGTGATAACGTAACCAATTACATCGTTCGTTTTTAAGTATTGGCCAACGATATTAATGCCATGTTTAGCCAGCACATTATTAATGTCTGCTAATACACCAGGTTCATTTTTATGAATATGAATGAACCGATGAGCTTGACTCAAACCTGGCAAGGTGATGTTTGGGAAATTAACGCTATTGGTCGTTGATCCAGTATTGATATACTCGATTATTTTAGAGGGAACAAAGTCTGCAATATTTTCTTGTGCTTCTAGTGTACTTCCTCCCACGTGAGGGGTCAAAATAGTGTTTCTTTTCCCTAGAAGGGGTGATTTAAATGGATGATCATTAGTTAAAGGCTCTTCTGGGAACACATCAACACTAGCTCCATGTATCTTACCACTTTCAATATTCGAAGCTAAAGCTTCAATATCAACAATGTGTCCTCTACTCAAATTGATAAACACGACACCATGCTTCATCAATTCAAACTCTCTTGTAGAAATGATATTTTCATTGGCCTCACGACCGTCTACGTGAATGCTGATTATGTCCGAACTGGACAAAAGCTGTTCGATACTTTGGCACGACGTTGCATTGCCTAATGCTAACTTTTCTTCAATATCAAAATATTGAATGTTTAAACCAACGGATTCAGCTATCACTGAAAGCTGTGATCCTATTTTACCATATCCAATGATTCCAAGTGTTTTTCCACGGATTTCAAAACTCCCATTTGCTGATTTATTCCACCTACCCTGATGCATCATGCTCATTTTGTCAGGTAGATTTCGCATGAGCATGATGATCTCTGCAAGCGCCAGTTCCACTACCGATCGCGTATTTGAAAAGGGTGCATTAAAAACAGCAATACCTTTTCTAAGTGCGGATGAAAGGTCTATCTGATTTGTGCCTATACAAAAAGCTCCAATGGCCAATAATCTTTTGGCGTTAGCTAAAACCTTATCTGTGACCATCGTTTTTGAGCGTATTCCTAACACGCTAACATCTTTGATGGCTTTTGCAAGCTCATCTTCGGTCATGCCTCCAGCATATACTTCAACCTGATAACCTTCTTTTTTTAACCTATTTACAGCATTTTCATGAATGTTTTCAAGCAACAACGCTTTGATTCTGTTTTTGGGATAGGAGTGTGCTCTTTCAAGATTTTGAGTGAAAAGAAACTCATCAAGCGAAGGAGCTTCGTGATCCGCTTCATTCAGAATCTTTTCTCTTCTCACATTTTCAGTAAACGCATAAAACTTATGAGCTAAACCTGCTTTTTTTATTTCAAAATCTGTAAACCCATCCCCGAGAACAAATACTTCCCCATCCAAATTGAGACTTTCTATTTGATTGGCTTTGCCATTGTTTTCAGATAAAAGATTGCCTTCATCAAAGCCAACAATGTTGCCATTCGAGTCATAAATAAATTCATTGCCAAATACGTTTTCTTCCTTGATCCCAAACCTCTTAACAATTGGGACAATGAAATCTTTGAATCCATTTGACACAATGAAAATTTGTGTTGAATATTTAGTTATAAACGCTGTATTTCTTTTAAATGAAGGGGAAACAAGTGACTCTAATCGTTCCACGAGCTCTGGCAAATGGTCTCTATGAGCTTTTAAAATATCAACGCGCTTTTTTAAAGATTCCCTGAAAGACATTCCTCCCTCCATGCCCTGATCAGTAATCAGCTTAATTTCTTCAATGGCTTTCGCTTGATTTTCGCTATTCTTGAGAGAGATTTCAGCAAGTACATCGAGTGCTTCTACTTGTGTGAAAGTGCTGTCGAAATCAATTATGAAAAATTTGGTTTGCTCCATTGATTATCTAAATAAGCGTCAAAAATAGAACATGCTCAAACTCCAACACGGGATATTTATACTTTTCTTTTTTGCAATCGTTTCCGCCAATGCGCAGGCGGTAGAAACCATGCGAAATAGTATCGATAGTGTTGTCTATGAAGCGATAAATGCAAAGGCATTCCCCGGTTGCGTGGTGTATGCAAGCAAGGGCGATAGCGTATTTTTCATGCGATCGTATGGTCATCATACCTATGATTCATTGAGGAGGGTAGCCGTTAATGATGTGTTTGATCTGGCATCCATTACAAAGGTGGTGGGAGGTACTCTGGCAATGATGAAGCTGTATGATGAAGGTCATTATCAACTTGAAGATCCGATTGGAAGATACATTGATAAAATTGGGAAAATTGGAAAGGTCACCTTTCGAGAGGTGATGGCTCATCAGAGTGGTCTATATCCCTGGATACCCTACTATCAAGAGGTAAGGAGAAAGAACGGAAATTTCAAAAAAAACACACTCTCATTTACGCCCGACGAAGACTATACATATGCACTAAGCGACAGCCTTTATCTGCATGCCGGGTTTTATGAAAAAATCAAGAAAATGATAAAGAAAAGTGATGTCTCCAAGGAGAAGAAATATCGCTATTCTGGTTTGTTCTTTTACTTAATTCCAGAGCTGGTGGAAAGATTTACAGGCATGTCATATGAAGATTATTTAGTAGAAAATTTTTATGCCCCACTTGGAGCGAAAACACTGAAATTCAACCCATTAGAAAGCATTTCATCTAAACAGATTGTCCCAACGGAAATTGACACATTCTTTCGAATGGAGTCGATTCATGGTAAGGTTCATGACGAGGGCGCTATCATGATGAAAGGGGTGTCAGGTAATGCCGGCTTATTTAGCAATGCGCAGGATCTTGCCGCCGTACTTCAACTCTTTTTAGCCAATGGAAAAGTGGATAGTCTTCAATTGCTCTCGCCTCAAACTATTCAGCTTTTTACTGCTGTTCAATATCCGAGCAATGAAAATAGGAGAGGGCTCGGCTTTGACAAGCCATTGCTGACTTATGACTCCATAGCCAGTAGCGTAGCAAAAAGTGCAAGTTTCTTTAGCTATGGACATACAGGGTATACGGGTACCTTAGCTTGGGTGGATCCAGAGACTGATCTTATTTTCATCTTTCTTACCAATAGAGTATATCCTTCCCGGACATACAGAGCTTTGTATCAACAGAATGTGAGACCCACAATTCATCAGTTCATTTATGATTATTTGCAGGCGATTGAAAGGCAACCGGACGACCCTGTCGAAAACACCAAATAAACAACGCGAATTGCTTATTTAAAATTATTCTAAATAAGGTCTTTTTTTGGTTTTTTTTTATTCTTAAACTGCTGAATTACATGGGGTTACGAAACAGAGCGTCCTAATGGTAAGTGGGGGTTATAACCCACCTTTGAAAAACAACTACCCAATGTTACTTTTGTACGCGTTTGATCTCAAGCCCATCGGAATACATGTTTAAAACAACACCGAATCTAACCAAAATCTTCCTAGGCCTTGCCCTTGGAATATTTGCATCTACGAGCCTTTCAGCTCAAGAAATCTCAACAGACGAAAGCGTAATTGCAGCCGGAGAATCTACTTTCAAGACCAACTGTACCACGTGTCACAGGATCTGGGAAGTACGAATTGGTCCAGCTCTAAGCGGCGTATCAGAAAAAAGGTCTGTGGAGTGGCTGAACTCGTGGATTAAGAATTCACAAGCATTGATCGCTTCAGGAGACGAAGATGCCATTGCTATTTACGAAGAATACAATCAGACATTGATGCAAGCCTTTCCATTCAATGACGATCAGGTCATGGAATTGCTAGCATATATTAAGGCTGAGACAGCTAAAGGGCCTCCTGTAGCAGTAGAAGACCCCAAGAATCCTGAGAATCCAACTGGGGATTCCATTTCATCCTCATACTTGATGGCGGTAATCATCATACTTGTCGTGGTACTGTTGCTAGCCGTTATCGCCTTGATAATTGCTGCGAAAACACTAGTTAAGCATCTGAAAGATGTGAAAGGATTGGATGAGGCAGAACAGGAGATCGTTTCGCAAGAGTTTAACGTTGGAGCATTTCTTAAAAGCAACAACTTTGTTGGCTTGGTTATTTTCATTTTCACCATCATCGTGTTAAAAACATTGATTGATGGCGCATTTACCATAGGTGTGCAGCAGGGATACCAGCCAACACAACCAATTGCCTTTTCGCATGAGATACACGCAGGGCAATATGAAATCGATTGCCAGTATTGCCATACAGGCGTCAATAAATCAAAATCGGCAAATATTCCTTCACCTAACATTTGTATGAACTGTCATACACAGGTAAAAACTGAGTCTGAAGAAATAGCAAAGATCTATGCGGCCATCGATTATGATCCGGAAACAAAAACGTACGGAACGAACACTAAGCCGATAGAATGGGTAAGGATTCACAACCTTCCTGACTTGGCTTACTTCAACCACTCACAGCACGTCAATGTAGCTGACCTTGAGTGTGAGACATGTCACGGTCCTATAAAGGAAATGGAAGTGGTCTACCAATACTCATCATTGACCATGGGGTGGTGTATCAATTGTCATAGAGAAACGGATGTAAATACCAAAGGAAACGAATATTACGATAAGCTTGTGAAGCTGCATTCCGAGCAAAGCAAGGAGCCAATGAAGGTCGAGGATATTGGTGGGTTAGAATGTGCTAAATGTCACTATTAATATTCGAAAACAGCTTGATCTAAATGAAATGTGCATGACTAAAGAAGAACCAGGAGTTGAGAGAGTAAACATCATGCGAATTCCATGAGGCCGTTGAAAAAACGAACAAGAACGAATGAAAGAAACTAAGAAATACTGGAAAGGGATAGAGCAACTGGAAAACACTGCAGATTTCCAGCAAAGAGCTTCGAAAGAATTCCCTGAATATTTACCGATCAATGGTGGCGAAAATGGAGAGCCTTCCAGAAGAGACTTTCTGAAATTGATGGGATTCGGCGTAGCAGCAGTTTCCTTAGCTGCATGTGAAGCTCCTGTTAGAAAAGCCATTCCTTATGTAAATAAACCTATGGATGTTGATCCAGGGGTGGCAAATTATTATGCTTCTACCTATGCAATGGGTAACGATGTGGCTTCTGTTGTGGTAAAAACGCGAGAAGGAAGACCCATTAAAATTGAAGGCAATGACCTTTCAATGATCAGCCAAGGAGGAACATCTACACAAGTTGAATCTTCGGTGCTTTCATTGTATGACGGAGAAAGGTTACAGAATCCAAAAATTGGAGGAGAAGACACCGATTGGGAAACCATCGATGATAGAATAAAAACTGAACTTTCTGCAAACGCTGGAAAGATCACTATCCTTTCATATTCCAATTGTAGTCCAAGTACTACAAGAGCCATTCAGGTTCTAAGAGATACTTATGGTGAAGTCGATCATGTGCAGTATGATCCTCTTTCGATGAGTGGAATGCTTGATGCATATGGAGATGCAACAGGTTCAAGAAGCCTGCCGATGCATGATTTCTCCAAAGCGAGCACTATTGTTTCCATCACCGCTGATTTCCTAGGCAACTGGCCAAACCAAGCCCTTAACAACAGACAGTTTGCTTCTACTAGAAAGCTAGGTCCGGATAAGAAAGAAATGTCCAGGCTTTATGCTTTTGAGTCCAATCTCTCATTGACAGGTTCCAATGCAGACTACCGTCAACCAATCAAGCCTTCCCAAGAAGGGCTTTATGTTGCAAATCTTTACAATCTACTTGCACAAAAGGCTGGCGCAGCAGCAATAGGAACAGCCAGACTTGAAGATACGGTTATGCTTGAAAAAGCAGCCAATGACCTTTGGAGATCTCGTGGGAAATCGATGGTTGTTAGTGGATCAAACGATAAAAATGTTCAGCTTCTTGTTATTGCAATCAATGATTTGCTTCAGAGCTATGGTTCTACGATTGACTTAACGAAAAGTGTAAATACACGAAAAGGTGACGACACAGCATTTACTCAATTGGTAAGTGATGTAAAAGGAGGAGTAGTAGGAACGGTTATGTTTTATAATTGTAATCCAGCTTACGATCATCCAATGGGGGCTCAGTTAGTGAGCTCATTGGGCAAGGTAAAGACCACCATTTCTACGTCAGATAGAATGGATGAGACGAACAGCTCAGTAAAATACCTTACACCTGATCACCATTACTTGGAGTCATGGAATGACTTCGAGCCTGTAACTGGTCATATTACGCTTTCACAGCCAACGATTCAAAATATTTTCAATACCAGACAGGCACAAGAATCTTTCTTAAGATGGTCTGATAATGATGCTACCTACTACGATTTTGTTAGAGAAGGATGGCAATCATTTGCATCAGGTGATTTTAATGGGTTCTTCGACAAATGTCTACATGATGGATTCTACAATGTAGAGGCTACCGGAGATAGTCCTTCGGTAACTGTTGACGCAGTGGTAGTAGGAGGCAATCTGAAAGGATATTCAGCAAAATCAGATGGATTGGAACTAGCGCTGTACGCAAACTACTCGGTAGGAGATGGTGTGCAGGCGAACAATCCTTGGTTGCAGGAGATGCCAGATCCTATTACAAAAGCTTGTTGGGATAATTATTTCACTGTATCACCTCGCCAATCCAGAGAAAATGGATGGTTCGTAAAAGATGGAGATATGGATTACAAGGTAGCTACCTTGACCATCAATGGAATGTCTGTTACTGCTCCAGTTATACCACAACCTGGTCAGGCCTTTGGTACCGTTGGGTTAGCGGTAGGATATGGAAGAACGAAAGCTGGAAAAGTAGGAAATGATGTAGGTGTGAATGCCTACCAACTGATAAGCAGCTCTGCTAATGGATTAACTTTTAGTGGAAAAGCAACACTCGAACTGAACGGCGAGGAACGTAAAGTTGCTCAAACACAAACCGCACAGACCTACGCAGGTAGAGAGACGGTGATTCAAGAAGCCACGCTGGGTGAGTATCAAAAAGATCCTCAGGCAGGTAGAAGCTTCCCAATGATCTCAAAAGCTGATGGTACGAAAGTAAGGCCTCATGCAGTTTCTCTTTGGAAAGGACACGAATACCCGAATCACCATTGGGGAATGATCGTAGATCTGAATTCTTGTACAGGATGCGGAACGTGTACGGTAGCTTGTCAAACTGAGAATAATATCCCAGTTGTTGGAAAGGATGAGGTGTTGAATAGAAGGGAAATGCACTGGATTCGAATCGATAGATATTACAGTAGCAGGGAAGAAAGCAAGATTACAGAGGAAGATTTAGATTCTAATATTGTAAGCCTTGCCGAAGTAGCGGCCGATAACCCTGAGGTTACCTTCCAGCCGATGATGTGCCAGCAATGTAACAATGCTCCTTGTGAGACTGTTTGTCCCGTTGCTGCTACTACTCACAGCAGTGAGGGACTCAACCAAATGACTTACAACAGATGTATTGGTACAAGATATTGTGCAAACAACTGTCCATATAAAGTACGTCGATTCAACTGGTTTAAGTACCATGACAATGCTCAGTTCGATAAGAACACCCCGATGAACAATGACCTGGGTAAGATGGTGCTGAATCCGGATGTAACGGTGAGAGCAAGAGGAGTAATGGAAAAATGTACTTTCTGTGTTCAACGTATTCAGTCAGGTAAATTGGATGCGAAGAAAGAAGGTAGAAGACCTGTTGATGGTGAAATCCAGACAGCTTGTGCCAAATCATGTCCTACCGATGCATTGGTATTCGGAGATATGAAAGATCCGGAAAGCAGAATATCTCAAACATTGAAGTTGAAGTACAATGATAAGAGTGTTGAAGCTACAGAAGATAGAGCTTATCATGTACTAGAGGAGCTAAGGGTGATGCCAAATGTTTGGTATCTCACTAAAATCAGAAATAAAGACAACAACGATAAACTAGAAGCATAATGCACGCAGAATCAGAAGTACGGATACCCTTAGTAACGGGTGGAAAGACAGTCCACGATGTTTCTGAGGATATTGCTGGAAGAGTAGAGCAAAAACCTACGGTAACGTGGATGCTTGCCATGGCTGTCTCTTTGGCACTTCTCCTAGCTGGAGGGTATGCAGTAGCAATCACCCTTTGGGATGGAATCGGAATGTGGGGGCTTAACAAGACTGTAGGATGGGCTTGGGATATCACCAACTTTGTTTGGTGGGTAGGTATTGGTCACGCAGGAACTCTTATCTCAGCCGTTCTTTTACTGTTTCGTCAACGGTGGAGAATGTCCATTAACAGGGCATCAGAAGCGATGACAATTTTCGCTGTAATCTGTGCTGCTATGTTCCCGGTTTTGCATATGGGACGTCCTTGGCTAGGATTTTACTGGGCTTTGCCGCTTCCAAATACATTTGGATCTTTATGGGTAAACTTCAATTCACCACTGCTTTGGGATGTTTTTGCGATATCAACGTACTTCTCTGTCTCATTGGTATTCTGGTATATCGGGCTTATCCCTGATTTTGCAACCATTAGAGATAGAGCAAAGAATAAAATTTCTCGTGCCATTTACGGAGCACTTAGCTTTGGATGGACCGGAGGTGCAAAAACCTGGTCACATTACGAAACTGTGTCTTTGGTACTTGCTGGATTAGCAACACCATTGGTACTTTCCGTGCACACGATTGTATCCTTTGACTTTGCAACTTCAGTGATTCCAGGATGGCATACAACTATCTTCCCTCCATATTTCGTAGCAGGAGCGATCTTCTCTGGATTTGCGATGGTACTAACCCTGCTATTAGTTACCAGAAAAGTGTACAAACTTGAAGACTACATCACAATTCAGCACATAGAGCTGATGAATATTGTTATCATCGTAACGGGATCAATTGTTGGTATAGCCTATATCACAGAGTTTTTTATAGCTTGGTATTCTGGAGTAGAAGCCGAGCAGTACGCTTTTATCAATAGAGCAACAGGACCATACTGGTGGGCATACGCGTCAATGATGACTTGTAATGTGATTTCACCTCAGCTCTTCTGGTTTAAGAAAATTAGAACGAATCTGGCAGCCACTTTCGTCATTTCCATAATTGTAAATATCGGGATGTGGTTTGAGCGATTTGTAATTATTGTAACCTCGCTTCATAGAGACTTCTTGCCTTCAAGTTGGGCCATGTTTTACCCGACAATGTATGATGTAGGAGTTTATGTTTTCACTTTCGGACTGTTCTTCACAGCATTCTTCCTGTTTGCGAAGTTCTTTCCAGTGATCAACATGGCTGAAGTGAAAAGTATTATTAAAGCAACTGGAGAAAAACCGACTCAGTCGGGTAAATAAAAAGATAGATTATGTCTCAAGGAACGAATTACGTACTGGGCGTCTATGACGATGAAGATGTTTTGATGGATGCCATCAAAACGGTTAGGGAATCAGGTGTGAAAATCGAAGAAGTTTATTCACCATTTCCTGTGCACGGAATCGAAGATGTTCTTGGGTATAAAAGAAGCTGGCTATCAATAGCAGCGTTCATGTTCGGTATCACGGGTACAACCTTGGCTTTGACCATGATGGTAGGTATGATGGGCGTTGATTGGCCAATGATCATTGGGGGTAAGGATTACGTTCCAATACCAGCGTTTATTCCGGTGACATTTGAGATGACAGTATTACTAGCATCATTCGGCATGGTTGGGACCTTCTTCGTGATATCCAATCTGAAGCCATGGGGTAAGCCTAGAATTTATGACATTAGAATCACAGATGATAAGCACGTAATGGCTATTGATCTGGATAGCAATGACAAGTCTGAAGCAGATATTAAGAAAGTGCTGCAGGGAAGTGGAGCTACTGAGGTTAACGACAAAACTTTTGATTGATAATGAAACTGAAGGCATTTAGATACTTAGGAATTATCACAGTTGGAGCACTCGTAGCTTCATGTGCTGCCGGCGTTGATGACACAGGTTTGGAGTACGCTCCTCAGATGTATCACTCTACTCCATACGAGCCACTTACACAAATTCAGAATGAAGATGCTGGAAGTTGGCTAGATTCAAATGATGAAGACGGACATGGTGAATTTTACAATTCAAATCCGTACAATCAATTCAAAATGAATATGCGAGAGCCTGTTGCGAATACGGTTAGAAGAGGAGAACTTTTGCCGGTTCGATTAGGCAAAGATGATCTTGAAATAGCAGCTGCTACTTTGGAAAACCCGTTCTCTGCTGAGGATGAGGATGTTGTAAAGCAAGGGAAGGTTTTATACGACAGCTACTGTAAGCATTGTCATGGAGAAAAAGGAAACGGAGACGGACTAGTGGCAGAAGCTTACGCTGGTGTGGCTAACCTTAACGGTGCGTCTTACCTTGAGATTACTGAAGGGCACATTTTTCATGTGATTACCTATGGTAAAGGTTTGATGGGAGCTCATGGATCTCAGGTAAGTCCTGAAGATCGATGGAGAATCGCCCGATATGTTAAAGAATTGCAAAAGAAGAATTAAAGTCTACTAATGGTAACTGAAGAAAGATTTGAATTTACTGCTACTGCTAAGAAGCGCTTGATCATCACATTGGTGGTAGGTTTCGTGCTATCTGTGCTTGGCTATTTTATGCTAGGTTCCGGTGGTGATCATGGTGATGATCACGACGGAGGAGATCATACAGAAGTGGCTTCTGAGCATGGTGAAGAACCATATGAGGCTGAGGGACATGGGGAAGCGGAAGGTCATGGAGAAGAGGGGGCCCATCATGGAAGCAGCTCATCAGTAAAAAGATTGTTGTCTAATTTGTGGATTAACAATGTATTCTTTGCTGGATTAGCAATCATAGGAGTTTTCTTTTTTGCAATTCAATATGCAGCACAAGTTGGCTGGTCAGCTGGTTTGAAACGAATACCGTTTGCCTTCGGAAGCTGGTTGCCAATAGCGTTTGTTTTGATGCTAATTGTCTTCCTGATTGGTGGACACGATATATTCCATTGGACACATTCAGATTTATACGCTGCTGAAGGAGGAGATGAGATTGTAAAAGGCAAAGCACCTTATTTCTTTTGGCCATTGGAGGGAGGATCTACCCCAATCTTTTGGATTGGCAGGTTGGTTATATTCTTTGGAGTATGGTATCTGTTTTTTAGAAAATTAAGATCACTTGCATTTTCTGAAGATTTAGAAGGAGGGACTGCAAAGTGGTATCAAATGAGAAAGACCTCTGCGATATTTCTAGTGTTCTTCGCGGTATCATCATCCATGGCAGCCTGGGATTGGATCATGTCTATTGATGTACACTGGTTTAGTACAATGTTCGGATGGTACGCATTCGCTAGTTGGTGGGTTGCGGGTCTTGCATTATCACTATTTATTGTAGTGATGTTGAAAGACAAAGGCTACCTATCAGTAGTTAATGCTAATCACATTCATGATTTAGGAAAGTTTGTCTTTGCATTTACTATCTTTTGGACATACGTCTGGTTTTCACAGTTCTTGTTAATCTACTACGCACACATTCCGGAGGAAACTGTTTACTTCCTGGAGCGATGGAAAGATGATCACTATGCGCCAGTATTTTATATCAATTTAATTTTAAACTTCTTCTTCCCATTCCTAGTTCTTATGACTAGAGATGCGAAGAGACACACAAGAATCCTCAAAGTAGTTTGTCCAGCTGTTGTATTTGGTCATTGGCTAGATTTCTATCTGATGGTATCTCCAGGAACTGTAGGTGATAATGGCGGATTTGGATTCTTGGAAATAGGTTTGATTCTAGTCTATGCTAGTGCTTTCTTGTATGTGACATTCAATGCACTTTCAAAAGCACCACTCTTTGCCAAGAATCATCCAATGTTGAAAGAAAGTTTGCATCATCACATTTAATAAGTGAGGGAATAGGTTATGCTTAATTTAATCATTGTAATAGCGGTCGTATTAGTAATAGCTGTCATATTCACAGCTTACCGCGTCACAACGTTAGTTGATGTTGTAAAAAAGGATAAGAGCAAAAGTCATGTGCCCTCCGGAAATAGTTTTCAGGGTGCACTTATGATTGTATTCCTGGTTTTAGGGATAGCTAGCTTCTTTTATTTCTCAATGAAGGAGTACGATACGTACAATTTGCCAATTGCATCAGAGCATGCAATTGTAACAGAAAATCTTTTCTGGATAACAATGGCAATTACAGTGTTCGTATTTATTGTTACCCAAATTTTTCTCTTCGGATTTGGCTGGAAGTACCGATACAAAGAATCAAATACTGCGCATTATTATCCGCACAATAATAAGCTTGAGATGATCTGGACAATTGTTCCAGCACTGGTTCTAGCGTGGTTAATTATTTCCGGCTTGAAGCAATGGAATGTCGTTACCGGCCCTGCCCCTGACGATGCTGAAGTAATTGAAGTAATGGGTTACCAGTATGCGTGGGCTTTTAGATACCCGGGTAAAGATGGTGAGCTAGGAAAGACAGATTTTAGAAAGATTGATGCCGTCAATTCAATGGGAATTGATTTAGAAGATCAGAATGGTCATGATGACTTCATGCCAGCTCAACTGGTATTGCCTAAGGGTAAGGCAGTACACCTTAAGATTAGAGGAAGAGATGTAATTCATAGTGTTTACAACCCGCACTTTAGGATGCAAATGAATGCAGTACCGGGAATGCCAACACGATTTTGGTTTGTGCCTACTTTAAGTACTGCAGAAATGCGTGAAAAGACAGGCAATCCTGATTTTAATTATGAGCTTGTTTGCAATAAAATTTGCGGAAAGAGCCACTATGGAATGAAGGGGATCATTATTGTATTGGAGCAAGATGAATACGATTCCTGGTATAAAGAGAATCAAGAAAATTCGTTCCTGAAGCAAAATCCAGGATACTTAAGCCAAGTTCCTGAAGAATTGAAAGAGGCAGCTAAAATTGCCGCAGGAATCGAGAACATAGAGAACGAACAAAAGGTTACAGCTGCAGCAAGCAGTTCTAAATAAAAATATATGTCAGTAACAGATATACAACTTCAGGAAGATTTAGCTCATGACGATCACCACGATGAACACCATGAGCCTGGGTTTGTAAGCAAGTATATTTTCTCGACTGATCACAAGACAATCGCGAAGCAATTCTTGATTACAGGGATATTTTGGGCTTTGATAGGAGGAGCGCTTTCTGTCATCTTTAGGCTTCAATTAGGCTTTCCTGAAATGGATCTTGAATGGTTGAGGCCATTTTTGGGTCAATGGATTACAGCCGATGGTAAACTAGATGCTGAGTTCTATCTGGCACTTGTTACCATGCATGGTACCATCATGGTATTCTTTGTATTAACGGCGGGTTTGAGCGGAACTTTTTCAAATTTCCTGATTCCGCTTCAGATCGGAGCTCGAGACATGGCATCAGGCTTTATGAACATGCTTTCGTATTGGTTTTTCTTTGCTTCTGGCATTGTGATGTTCATTTCTTTCTTTATTGAAACAGGGCCTGCTGCAGGGGGTTGGACGATATATCCACCATTAAGCGCGTTGCCTGAGGCTATTCAAGGTTCAGGGTTAGGAATGACGCTATGGTTGGTTTCGATGGCTTTGTTTATTGCCTCTTCCTTATTAGGAGGTATCAATTACATCACAACAATAATAAATATGAGAACGCATGGAATGTCTTTCGCGAGGCTTCCGCTCACCATATGGGCGTTCTTTATCACTGCAATTTTAGGGTTGCTGTCATTCCCGGTTCTTTTATCAGCAGCTCTGCTATTGATTTTTGACCGATCTTTCGGTACAAGCTTCTATTTGTCTGAAATTTATATTGCTGGCGAGGCACTACCAAATGTTGGAGGAAGTCCAATCTTGTTTCAACACTTGTTTTGGTTCTTAGGCCATCCAGAAGTATATATCGTAATTCTTCCAGCCTTAGGAATAACTTCAGAAATTATTGGTACAAATTCACGAAAACCAATCTTTGGTTATAAAGCAATGATTGGATCAATGCTCGGAATTGGTTTCTTGTCATTTATTGTATGGGCTCACCATATGTTTGTGACAGGCATGAATCCATTCTTAGGATCGGTTTTTACCATCTTGACATTGGTAATTGCGGTTCCATCAGCAATTAAAGCATTTAACTACATCACTACATTGTGGAAAGGTAACATTGTATTTACACCAGCAATGTTGTTTTCAATTGGTTTAGTATCCTTCTTTATATCAGGTGGTCTTACAGGGATTTTCCTTGGGAATTCAGTGCTGGATATTAACCTACACGATACATACTTTGTAGTAGCACACTTTCACTTGGTTATGGGTAGTGCCGCGTTCTTTGGAATGTTGGCCGGTGTATATCATTGGTTCCCGAAGATGTTTGGTAGAATGATGAATGATAAATTGGGTAAGCTACACTTCTGGCTATCTTTTGTTGGAATTTATCTGGTATTTTTCCCAATGCATTACATTGGAATTGCAGGATTTCCAAGAAGATATTATTCATTCACATCGTTTGAAGCATTCAGTATTTATGGTGATTTAAATGCATTAGTGAGTATTGCTGCCATCCTAACTTTTGCAGCTCAGTTCATATTCCTGTTCAACTTCTTCTACAGCATATTTAGAGGTAAGCTGGCACCAGCCAATCCATGGAAGTCAAACACGCTAGAATGGACCACTCCAAGATTCCCTGGACATGGAAACTGGGTTGGAGCTATTCCAAAAGTATTCAGATGGCCATATGACTACAGTAAGCCTGGTGCTAAGGATGACTTTATTCCTCAGACAGTACCTTATTCACACACTCCTGAATCTAACCTTGAGCATGAAAATGAGCTAACCAAGGAAGAAGATCTTGCCGGAGTTGAGAAAGCTAATTAATCAAAAGAATTTTTTAAGAATCAATGCAATAACGCTAGGATCAGTATTAGTGCTGATCCTAGTGGGGAGCATTGTTCGCGTGACAGGCGCAGGAATGGGATGTCCTGATTGGCCAAAGTGCTTTGGCTCATATATTCCTCCGACTACTTCAGCAGGCTTGCCTGACAATTACCAGGACATTTTCAGAGAGCAAAGGGTCACTAAGAATAAGCGATTGGCTAAACTCTTTGACAGACTGGGTTATGAAGAATTAAGCAATAGGATAACGAAAGATCCGGCTGTGCTGCTTGAACAAGAATTTAATGTGACAAAAGCATGGATCGAATATGTCAATCGGCTGGTTGGAGTTCTTATTGGTCTTTTGGTTTTCCTGAATATGATCTTTTCTTTTTCTTATAGGAAAAAGTCTTTTTGGATCCCATTTATGGGAGTGTCTATATTCATTCTAACAGGCTTTCAAGGGTGGGTTGGATCGCTAGTTGTATCAACCAACCTACTCCATGGGTTCATTACATTTCATATGCTATTAGCCCTGGTGATTGTTGCTATGCTCATCTGGATGAACGTTCGTGTGAAGTCGCTCAGTACGATCAAACACTCCACAATATTTTGGGTTAGCTTGATAACAACTATACTTTTCATACCACAATTGATACTAGGAACAGAAGTAAGAGGAACGATTGACGACCTGCTTGTTTCTGCTATTGGAAGAGGTGAATGGAGCGAAAGCCTGACACAATCATTTTATGTACATAGAACTTATTCATGGCTGATCCTTATTGGATCAGTTTTGCTAAGCTATTATGCTAAAAAAACGAGAGAAGCTTGGTTAATCCGAACATCTATCCAGTTGGTATTCCTTGTTTTTTTCGCAATGGTGGCTGGAATTGGAATGGTTAGGTTCTCGTTTCCGTTTTGGTTACAACCACTTCATTTAATTCTGGGTGTGGGTATTTTTAGCTTGTTGTTTTACTTAACTTTACGAATCAAATTAGTCAAGTGAGTACATCGATAACACATATTGATATTTCAGCGATAGGCAAAGCAAAAGCCTACTATGAGTTGTTGAAGCCAAGACTATCCTTCTTGGTGGTTTTTTCTTCTGGTTTCGGGTATGCTTTGGCGTCACAATCTGCTTTTAATTGGCTAAACCTACTTGTTTTCCTTTTGGCAGGATTTTTAGTTTCAGGGTCATCAGTCACCATCAACCAGGTGATTGAGCAGAAGTATGATGCCATCATGAAAAGGACTCAAAAGAGACCTTTGCCCTCTGACCGTATCACAGAATCAGAAGCTATTTGGTTCAGCATTTTCACTGGAATTGCAGGTTTAATTTTGATGATTCTGACTACCAATCTTCTGGCCGCTTCATTGTCTCTGATTTCCTTGATTCTATATGCATTTGTATATACTCCGTTGAAACGAGTAGGATCTATTGCCGTATTTGTTGGAGCGATTCCTGGAGCACTTCCTCCTTTGATCGGTTGGGCAGCTGCAAGTGGTGCGATCACCTATGAAGCGATGATTATTTTCGGCATTCAATTCATCTGGCAGTTTCCGCACTTCTGGGCAATAGCCTGGGTATCGGACGAAGATTATAAAAAAGCAGGCTTTAAGCTTCTGCCAGGGGGAGGAGCAAAAGATTTGAATACGGCCATTAATATCATGGTCTATACACTGTTTTTATTGCCTTTGGGACTATTGCCGACTTATTTTGGTCTTACTGGCCTTACCAGTGGTGTGGTAGCCACAATTTGCGGAGTATTGTTTTTGGCACAAACTTTCAGTTTGATGAAAGATACTTCCAATCAAAAAGCACGGAGGATCATGTTTGGGTCATTTATATATCTGCCCATTGTTCAAATAACATTTTTATTAGATAAGATATGACAGGAGAGATGCAAGCTGGAAATAAAGTGAGATCAATGCATCCGCAAAAATTCGCGATGTGGTTATTCTTGGTTTCAGTGGTTATGGTATTTGTGTCATTATCAAGTGCATACATAGTCAAGAAATCGATAGGAGATTGGATTTATATTGAATTTCCATCCTTGTTTCAGTTCACCACAGGTGTTATCATCCTTAGCAGTGTCACCATGCATTATGCTTACATCTCCGCCAAGCGGAATAACATTAAAAACATAAGAATAGGGCTTGTAATCACAGCAATTCTTGCGGTAGTATTTATCGTCGGGCAGCTAAAAGCATGGGGGCAATTAGTAGATGGAGGGTATCATTTTGTTGGAAATCCAGCAAGCTCTTTTATCTATATTTTCACAGGACTGCATGTGGTGCATTTGGTAGGAGCTGTGATATTCTTGTTAATTGTTCTGAAAAAGGCATTCAATTATAAAGTTCACTCAAAGAGTTTGGTACGAATTGAAATGTGTGCCACTTTCTGGCATTTTCTTGGTGGACTTTGGTTGTATTTATACTTATTTTTGATACTCAATAATTAACCTACAAAATCTAAACGGATGGCTAACTCGGCTGTAATAGTAGAAGAAGAAAGCAAAAATATTTGGCGCGGCGGTGTTTCACCGATGAAATCAAGCTACGGAAAGCTTATGATGTGGTTTTTCCTGTTGTCAGATGCATTTACTTTCTCAGCTTTATTGATCACTTACGGCCTGATTCGTTTCAGCCACCCTGCCTACGTAGGTACAGTGGCTGATTTCAAGTTCTCGCAAGAATATTGGCCAATACCAGAAAAGGTATTTGAAGCTGTTCCATTTTTACATGGAGTTGAACTTCCATTGGTTTTCGTTGGGATAATGACATTCATATTGATCATTAGTAGTGTGACAATGGTGCTTGCAGTTGAAGCTGGCGAGCGAATGGATAAAAAAGCTGTAGAGAAATGGATGCTTTGGACGATACTTGGTGGGTTGACATTCTTAGGATGTCAGGCATGGGAGTGGAGTCACTTTATTCATGGAGCAGATGTTTCTATGAATCTGGAAGGAGTTTTTCAAGGAGCAGGACTATCCTATAATCAGTACGGTCCTCCAAATTTTGCCGCATTGTTTTTCTTCATTACCGGCTTTCACGGCTTCCATGTATTTAGTGGAGTACTGATAAATTTTATTATTTTCTATCAGGCGACTGTAGGTGTCTTCGAGAAGAGGGGACATTATGAGATGGTAGAAAAAGTTGGCCTCTACTGGCACTTTGTAGATCTGGTATGGGTCTTTGTATTTACTTTCTTTTACCTTGTATAATCTTATCATTTTCAAATAAATGGAACAGCAAACTCCACAAGTCGAAGTAAAGCCTGTTGACAAGGCTAAAGTAAAGAATTTCTTAAAGGTCATGTGGTATCTGGCCTTAATCACTGCCATTGAGTTTGGTATTGCTTTTACAGTACCTCACGAATATAAATGGGTCAGAATTGTCGTTTTTATTGCTTTGACAATTGTTAAGGCTTACTACATCGTAGCTGAGTTTATGCACCTTGGACACGAGAAGAAGTCTCTACGGATGTCAATCGTATTGCCAATGCTATTCGTAGTGTTCTTAATCTTCATCATGATTTATCAAGGTGGAGCTATTCTAGAAGCTCTTAGCTAAATTCATTTGCAAAATAAAGGGCTAAAACGACTCGCATTTTTTGTGGTGTTTTTTATACCAGTAGTCTGGTATCTTTTTCTTCAATTATTCGGTAGTAATAACTTTTCGCTGACGTTACTTGATGATGTAGCATCTGGATGTGATGTCTATGAGGAGATCACGGTCGTATCGAAGAACGATTCTCTTACGATTGTTGAAACCAATTATATGAATCGGGTAGTTTATGCGGTCGACAAACGAAAAGTTACTTTAATCTATGTTCCCTCAAGTTATTTTGATTGCATTGATCAGCCTAATGTAGATTTAGTTTTAGTTAATAAGGAAGGAATTTGGGGAACTTATGCATTGTCTAGGGAAGGAGTTGATCAGCTTTTAACCGAATTAGATATCCTGTCACTTCAACAATCATATGGAAAAGGAACAAGCCGGTAGCAAAGTATACCTTCGAATCATTTATGTGGTTTCATTGCTGATCCCTTTGGTCGTAACTTTTCTTATTTTTTTTCCAGCCAAATTCGGAGCTGGTAGCTGGGTGAAAACACTTCCGACAGTACATGCACTGATCAACTCACTGACCGTTGTTACTTTGATTGCCGCACTTGTCGCAATTAAGAAAGGAAATATTGCTGTCCATCGCTCATTCATGTTCGCTTCCCTATTTATGGGAGTGCTTTTTCTGGTATCCTATATCCTTTACCACTCAAATGTGTCTTCCGTCAAGTTTGGAGACCTGAATCATGATGGAATGGTAGATGAAATTGAATTAGCAAAAGCGGGAACTAGTAGGGTCATTTATTTGGTTATCCTAGCAAGTCATATTTTACTATCGATCCTTGTTGTACCATTTGTGCTTTTTGCATTCTATTTTGCTTTGACAGGCCAGATTACACGGCATAGAAAGATTGTAAAGTACACATACCCCGTATGGATGTATGTCTCAATTACTGGAGTTGTAGTGTACTTCTTGATTAAGCCATATTACATTTGATTATGAAAAAGTTGTTCGTACTTGCATGTGCTTTTCTAATCCCATTCATCAATTGGGCGCAATGTGCGATGTGTAGAACTCAAATAAAAAATAATGTAAGCGCAGGCGAAACCTCGATGGCTGAAGGACTAAATAAGGGGATTATGTTCTTGTTTTTCACACCTTACATCGTCGTGTTTGTCATTATTTTTCTTTGGTACAAAAACAGTAAAACAACAAAGAGTGTCAGTCTTATCGAACGTTTTAAAAGCTAAGTGCCCGCGTTGCAAAGAGGGAGAAATCTTTACTCACTCCGCACTTAATATTAAGAAAATGACTTCAATGCATGCTAACTGCCCAAGCTGCAATTTGAGGTATGAAAAGGAGCCTGGTAATTTCTATGGAGCCATGTATGTTAGCTATGGATTTTCCGTGGGTATTTTTCTGGTGACTGCATTTATCCTCTACCATTTTTTCAGTGACCCTACACTTAGTGTCTATTTGATTACAATCTCTCTTGTCGCGCTAGTGCTCTTCCCATTTAACTTTAGGTATTCAAGAGTCATCTTCCTTTACTTGATTTGGAAAAGTTAAGGCTCATTAAAGGACTGATTATTGTATATTCAAGCCTGTGAATCAAAAGATTTCCATCGGGTTACTTGTTGGATGTTTTCTAGCGCTGTTAATCAATCACTCCTTCATCCATTGGGATGATCTGAATAGACGTAGGGCGATTGAGAGCATTGAGGATATTGTTGCATTGCAATACAGTGATTTAATTCAATGGAAAGAGGGTAAATCTGTAAGTGACCTGTTTCGTAAACGGACCATTTGCCAGGGAAGACTTGAAAGCTGGAGCGATAATCGACCCTTCATTAGTAATCAAGCAAAAGATTCAATTCAGGTAATTGAAAATGATTTAGGAATCTTCTTGCTTCAGCAGTTTGATGCTGATGACTGCACCTACATTTCCTGTCATCAGTTAATCGAGAAATACTCCATCACCAATCAATACCTCACAAAATCAAAAAGTGTATTGCTTGATCAATCGGTTACCAATATTTCGCTTGACAAAGGAGATTACCGTTTCATGGAGATACTATCATTTGATGTAAAGAGTATGCCCAATAAGCTGATTGATGCTGTTATATCCTTGATTGTCTTGTTGGTATTGCTGTTTGAGTATTGGAAGTTTAGTCAGCTAAGCATTCAATCGTTTTGGAAGGCTCTGGTGTTTCTTTTTTTTCTACGATTCCTGAGCTTGCAATTCGAGGCTTTTCAACTATTCTTCAGGTTTGACCTATTTGATCCGCTTAAGTATACATCTTCTGTTGTAAATCCAACATTGGGTGACCTACTTGTCAATTGCATGGTCCTGAATCTGATAATTGTCGCCAGTGCTAAATACCTGTTAAGCTTGAAGAGATCCAAAAGGGCTGTGGCTGTGATTACTGGACTGAATACCATTCTTTCCGGCGTTGTTCTCCATGTCGCCTGGAGTATAATCAGTAATTCTCAGCTCTCGCTTGATGTTGGGCAGTCTATCGAGTTTGATTTGCTTCGTGCAACTGCTTACATGTGTATTCTTTTGGTGTGTGTGGGGTATTTTTATTTTACTTACCTCACGCTCCAGTTAATCCGAAGGAGTCATTTCATTTCCCAAGCAATTGGAGGAGCCCTTCTGGCGGCTTTGATTATGGGATTTCTCGACTTACTTTCCATTACTTTCAGCGTCGTTCACGTGTCAATTATTCTTATATCTATTCGCTATCAATGGGGCAAGTCATTTAAAGAATTCACCTATTCCAATCTGCTTTTTATTCTCATTGTAAGTGTAGGAATTTCTGCTGTTCTTTCATTTTGTATTTATAAATACGAAGAAGGGGATGTCCTAGACTCCAAAAAGAAGTTTGCCAATTACCTACTTCTAAAAAGAGACGTCTTAGGTGAATATTACCTTGATCAAACGATCAATAAGTTGTCAACGGATGAAAATTTGGCACTGATAGCAAGTGAACGAAGTAGGAAAGTACTAGAAGATAGGATCAGGAGCGAGTTTCTGACACCTTACTTCAATAAGTATGATTTAGAAATTGTCTTTCAAGACTATCAGAAGCTGAAATTGAATTCACGTTTCACAAGAGAATACAGCTTGCTTACTCCGGAAAATCAATCTGACTATGAGGATATCTATTTCATAGATGAGGGAACCAATTTTAAATACATCTGTAAAATTAATGTTGGTGATCTTGTAGGGTTGATAGTGCTAAAAATAAAAAGGAGAGTTCCGACCAGCGTATATCCGGCTTTGTTAACTGATAATAAATATTTCTCTGTAAGCAATGACTTTGATTATGCGGTTTTTGCTGGGGATGATATCCTGTTTCACAGGAGTAAGTTTGGACAAGGTGAGTGGCCCCAGCAAGAGGACTTTGCCAATGAAAAGCTATTTTATGATGGCATAGAGAAAAATGGTAGACACTATTTTGGTGTTAAAACCGATGATGGGAGAACCATTTTGATTATTTCAGCTAAATATGATGCCAGAGATCGAATTACCAATTTTTCTTTCCTCTTTTTACTTTTACTTTTTTCATTTGGGGTATTCAGTATCTTGAGTTCTGTAATTGAACGTGGCTTTAAGCTAAATTTTACTGGTAAGATCCAACTTTATTTGGGGATGGCTTTTATTATTCCATTGTTGATAACGGGGTTCGCACTTCTCAATACACTTAACACCTCTTATCGGGAAGAAATCAATCGTAGTTACATCAAGCAGTCACTTTACATTTCGGAAATCCTGTCAATAGATATCGAGGAAGTAAACAACGAAACAGCTGCTTATCAACTTGCTGAAATTAGTAGTTACATTCAGTCTGATCTTAGTTTTTATAACGAATCTGGTTACCTGGTGGCTACCAGTCAACCGGAGATTTTTAATTTGAATTTGCAGGGCAACCTGATTAATCCTATTGTATTTGAGGAGCTTGTAGATAAGGAAAATCAAGCCATAATCGCAGACGAGCACGTAGGAAATCTAGACTACAAAGTATGCTACGCGGTGGTGAATACTGTCGATAATCAGGTGTCAGGATTTATTGCTATGCCTTTTTTCAATTCGAAAAATCATTTGAGGCGACAGCAAATAGAAGTATTCGGAAATCTATTGACGATTTTTGCTTTCATATTTATCATAGCCATAGTGTTTGGGAATGCCGTTCTGAATAACCTGCTTCATCCTTTAAGAATGGTAGCAGCAAAAATTAGAAGAGTGACGTTGGAGGATGTGAATAAGCCTATACAATACGAATCTTCGGATGAAATTGGGTCGCTTGTGAAGGACTACAATCAGATGCTGGTCAAACTAGAGGATAGTAAGCGCGCATTGGCAAAAAGTCAGAAAGAGACTGCTTGGAAAGAGATAGCTAAACAGGTCGCTCATGAAATAAAGAACCCACTGACGCCTATGCAGCTTAAGATTCAACAAATGCTTAGGAAGCATAAGAATGATTCTAAAGAACATGAAACACTTCAATCTTTGTTGACCCAGGTGGATACATTGAGTCAGATTGCAGAGTCTTTTTCTGCGTTTGCTGAGATGCCAGCACCTGATAATCAGGTCTTTAACTGGGGAAAGTTGACGAAAGAGGTTGCAGGATTTTATAGCGCAGAAGACGTGACAATATCACTCAACATCGCTGAAGATGTACATATAGAAGCCGACAAGGATATCTTTCGAAGAATCCTTAATAATATTGTGTTGAATGCTATTCAATCTGTAGTAGATAAACGTGCTGAGATAACGGTCTCGTTGGGCATGAAGAAGGGTAAAGGCGTACTTGCTATCGGAGACAATGGCAAGGGAGTACCTTTGGAGTTGAAGGAAAAGATATTCCTGAACTATTTTAGTACTAAATCAACTGGAAGCGGTATTGGACTGGCATTGGCCAAAAAAGGAATTGAAAACGCGGGAGGCAATATATGGTTTGAGTCAGAGCAGGGTGAAGGCACAACGTTTTTCATATCCATGCCTCTGGTTAGCTAGCAGCTTTTTTTTCCTCATTGTTCAGGACACATTAGCTCAAAACCTGAAATGTCGTACCATCCCTTCTAATACTCCTGTTTTACTGGATACTTTGGTCATTGAGCCCGGTTCTATTCGTACCAGTGGTTCATTCTCCTGGAATGATTCAACAAGAGTTATTTCGGTCGATGCTACAACAGAAGAAGTTGAGATTTGTTATCGGGTACTTTCAACGCTGCTGACGTCTGCCTATCAAAATCGAAGTTTAACATCTTATGATGAAAGCAGAGAGAGCATAAAGATCATTCAGAAAAATCCAACTGTAGAAAAGGAAGAGCTGTTTGAATTTAGCAGTGTTCAAAAATACGGGGCTATTTCACGGGGAGTTTCATTTGGTAATCGACAGAGTTTGTTTGTTAACTCAACGCTGAACTTGCAAATGGAAGGAAAACTGGATGAGAATTTGAACATAGCTGCAGTCATTACTGATCAAAATATTCCTTACCAGCCTGAAGGAAATACGCAGCAAATAAGGGATTTTGACAATGTATTCATCAAGTTATACAATGACAAATTTGACTTGACAGCAGGAGATGTTGTTTTAAAGCAGCCAGAAAATGCCGGATACTTTCTTAGGTACTTTAAGAATGTGCAGGGATTGAAAGCTAGTTATCGCGGACAATCAGGCAAATGGAAGCATGAAACAAGAGTCTCAGGAGCACTAGCAAAGGGAAAGTTTAACTCGTCGACATTGACCCCAATCGACGGGTTGTCAGGTCCATACAAGTTGAGAGGGCCAAATGGAGAGCGTTTCATCATTGTCTTAGCAAACACTGAAAAAGTGTTTATTGATGGTGAACTGATGGAGAGGGGATTTGATAGAGATTATGTAATTGACTATAACCTTGGAGAAATCACGTTTAACAATCACATCGTAATCACTCAATTTACGATAATGCGCGTAGATTTTGAATATGCTGAACAATTCTATAGTCGGTCTAATCTATCTGCCTATCAATCGGTGGCTTCTGAAAAGGTGAAGGTATTTGCAAACTATTACCGAGAGAGGGACAACCCCAATACCAGCTTTGGGTTCAACCTGAATGAAGATGATCTCAATCAGCTGAGAGGTATCGGAGATAACATCGATCAGGCATTCATTACCGGTTTTGATTCCGTGCAATTCTCTGAGAATCGAGTGCTGTACATACAAAAAGATACGGTCGATCAAGATGGAATGACGCAAACCATATTTGAATATTCAACCGACGCGCTTGATAGGCTTTTTAGTCCGTCATTTTCAGATGTCGGTTCTGGTAATGGTGATTACGTTCTTAGCCAAACCACCGCAAATGGTAGCGTTTATCAATGGGTATCCCCTGAGGGAGGGCAGTCACAGGGCAATTACCAGCCCGGAGCTTTTATCCCACTCCCCAATAGTAGACAGTTGCTAACTTTTGGTACAGAGGTGAGCCTATCTACCTATGAATCAGTGAAGGCAGAGGTGGCCTTTTCGAATACCGACAGAAACTTATATTCAAACCTTCAAGATGAGGACAACAACAGTAGAGCGTACTTTGCATCTTTAGCAACAATTGGACGTTCATCTTTCATAGCTGGATATACTTGGCTGGGGTCAATTTCTTTGGAGTATGATGATACAGCTTTTACTTTTATCGATCGTTATCGCTCCATTCTTTTTGATCGAGACTGGAACTATGTGCCAGGTCAAAATGATTTTTCTGAGGATCTTATAGTTCACCTAAAGGGGGGGCTCAGGAAGAATGAAGCGAATCGTTTTGAAGCTTCGCTGAACCGAAGGAAGCGTTCATCCTTCATCGACGGTTGGCAACAACAAATTGATTTCAACCAGGAAGTGACCAACTTTAGACTGGTTTCTAAGCATTTTTTATTGTCCAATGACCAAGGAAGTCAGACTACTAATTGGCTTAGGTCGAGATCGGATTTGAGCTACAGAAAATGGAAAATTGCGCCGGGCTACATTTTTGAAATGGATGAAAATGAAGTTGCTAATGGGGCACGTATCATTAGCTCGCTAATGAATTACAAAGCCCATGAATTTTACCTGGCTAGTACTGATTCTGCGAAAGCAACTTATCGAATTGGATATCAACTTCGCAAGGATAGACTACCAGTGAATGGTGATTTTGAAGATTACCTTTTTTCAAAAAACCTCAATGCTTCTTACACGATCACCAACGAAAAATCCAGTGTTACCGCTGACTTTAACTATAGGGAGGTTGATGATAAACTTGATTTAAATGTTGGTGAGGAAGAAGTAATCAATGGACGAATCAACTGGGTCCAATCCATGTTGAATCAAAACTTACGTTCTAATTTTTCATTTTCAACAGGCAATAGCCGTGAACTTAGGAGAGCATTTGTTTACCTACCTGTAATTACTGGAGAGGGGACACATACCTGGAGAGATACAAATGGAGATGGAGTTCAGGATTTGAATGAGTTTTTTGAAGCCATCAATCCAGATGAGCGAAACTATGTGAAAATTTTCACACCTACAGATGACTACATCATTGCCTTTCAAACCTTGTACCTGCATACGATTGACATGCGAGCACCTTCAAGCTGGAGAAGTCAGGGAGGAATAAAACGTTTTGCATCTAAGGTTTCAGCGAATATCAACTTCAATATCAATTTCAAGACGACATCAAATGACTATGCTGAACGGCTTAATCCTTTTCAGATTAGTTTGGATGATGAGGACCTGATAAGCACGCAAAATGGGAAAAGATATACCTTGTTTTTTAATCGAAATGGAAGGGGATTTGCTGGGGATTTTACCTACCAAACTTCTGATAATAAGCAGCTGCTTTTACAAGGATTTGAAACCCGAGAAAAAGGTGAGTGGATATCCAATGCTAAAGTGGATTTGAGCGCTGCGTATACTTTCAGGATTACCACCTCAATCGGAAATCTCATAAATGAATCGGACTTTCTAGATTCTCGAAATTTTGAGATCGCATCCAATTCGTATCGTCCACAGATTATATGGCAACCATCCAATGTGGTTAGGCTGATAGGAAGTTATGAGCGTAAGGTCAAACGTAATGAATTTACAGAATCAAGTTTTGAGTCCACTACTTCAAAGATCTATCAGGCAGAGTTGACATGGAACCAAGCAGGGATAGGCTCATTGAGAGGATCTTTTTCAGTGGTTCAAATTGATTTTGCGGGTGATGCTACATCTTATTTAGGCTACCTACTTTTAGATGCATTACAGCCTGGCACAAATCAGACCTGGCAGATCAATTGGCAGCAAAAGATTTCCAAGGGCATGCAGATATCCTTGTTATACAATGGGAGAAAATCGGAAGAAGCAGCTGCTATCCATACAGGCAATGTACAGGTGACGGCTTTCTTTTAGTTTCCAAGCTTTTGAACAAACGTAGGGCAGCCCAGTTTTTTCTTGTTGCTGGGTGTTTTGTATGGATCTTTTGGCATTCTAAAGCTGTATATCAGCGAAAATTCATGCGCACCACCACCAGCTACCGGATCAAGACGAGATAGATTAAGATCAAAACTGTACCCAAACTCGAAATTGTCATATTCAAGCCCAGCTACAAGAATTATTGCATCTTGATTGATCCTGTTAAAACCGTTCTTAATGAAAGGCATTCCACGATAATACAGTCCAATAAGCACCGGCTGTAGATGGACGGTAGCACCCGCATCTATTTGCTGAAACTCACCTTGTCGTCGATAGAGAATACTGGGGGCTATGGATGGAATGATGGTGCCAATGTTCACCAATTTTTGAAGTGGATATCTGCTTCCGATATGGAGTGAATATCTAATTGGCAAATTGTCTTCACCTTCAAGGAGTGAACGATTCGGACGGGTTAAATGGTCTATACCTACGCCAAACCAATTTTTTTTCGTGTAAATAAGAAAGCCAGCACCAATGTCCCAGTGGTTTTTCAAACGGATTGAGTTGATCTGAGGATCTTGCGAAGGCGTACCGTCCACACCGAAATCTACTTGATCTCCTAAAACCAATTTGCTCCTGTCAATATCTCGAAATGTATACCCAAACTTAAGTGCTGGACGAAATACAACCTTATTATTCATATTGGCTTCATAAGCATAAATGAAAGAGCCAGTTGTGTTTCTCAAACCCGCAGTACCTTCTTGATCAGAATGTATGACAACTCCGAATCCACTATTTATATCACTGGCATTGTAATCTATCGAGACCGTTGAATTAGAAAACGCTTGTGGAAGATTTGGCCATTGAATGCGGTGGATGAAAACGGCTCGTGTATCCTGTGCAGTTCCAGCAAAGGCAGGATTCAAATAGATCGGATTTGCATAGAACTGAGAGTATTGCGCATCCTGTGCATATACAACAGTTGCAATAAGAAGAGCGGTGATATAGATGTGTAGTTTTTTCATTAACGAATGAGGGTGACATCACCCACTTTTATTAAATCTCGACCGTCAGAAAATCGAAGCTCCAGCTTATAGACGTAGACACCAGATTGTGCTAATTTCCTTTGATAGTAACCATCCCACCCTTTGTCCTGTGAGTTGCTTTCAAAGATCAATTCTCCCCATTTGTTATAGATGAGCATTCTAAAGCGCTCTACACCCTCAAGTCTAGGTAAAAAGACATCATTAATTCTTGACGGATCACCTTCATTGCCTCCCACAATTCCCCCTGACGGACCGTTTAGGCTAGGAGTGAAGGCGTTTGGCGTATTTACGGAACCGCCAGAGATCGCTTCGACTTCTGCAGAACGAAAAAGAGTGTCTACACATCCAAAATCATTTGTAGCGATCAACGTGATGTCATAAAAACCCTCTTCACTATATGCATGCCTCGGGTCTGAATCTGTAGAAGTAGTGCCATCACCAAAGTCCCAAAGGTATGTGCTGGCATTCTCGCTCAAATTTTTAAAAATTGCCTCCTGATCTGGTATGTACACAACTCTTGTAGATACGAGGAAATCCGCGAATGGCCTGGCATAGACAGAGATATATGCTTGCTTTTCAATTTCGGAGTTCGTACCTACTTCATTTTGCCCTCTCAAACGAACAGTGAAGTTGCCGCCGGCAAAGAAGGTATGTGTTGGATTGTCTGACCGGGAAATACTCCCGTCACCAAACTCCCACAAAAATTCCCCAGGAACAGCAAACTGAGAGAGGTTAGTAAATTGTACTGTAAGTGGGGCACAACCTTCAAGAACATCTGCTTCAAAATCTAGAATGGGAGCTGTTGGGAGCACCGTAATGGTTTGGGTAGATTCTATCGTACAGAAGGCATCGGTGATTTCAAGCCTTATTTCATACGTGCCAAATTGATTGTATTCATGGGATACTGGATCAAATCCAGTAAAAGTGCTACCATCACCAAAATCCCACTCATAGATCAATCCTGCACCAGTAGAACTGTTATTTGTAATGGTAACGGTGTTTTCAGGCAGCTGTAGAGTGAGGGTTGAAAGGGTAAAATCAGCAGTATTGGCAGGTCTTTGCTTTTCAATGGTTTCATTTATTACCCCAGGGCTGCTTTGACAAGATGCCAGGTTTGTCGTTATAAGTGTAATGGCCGCATTCAAATCATTTCCTGCATTTCCTTCACGATTGAATGAAATCATTATTTCATCATCTCCTCCAAAAGTGGCATCAGGAACAGGGTTGAAGGTCCAGGCATAATTGGCGAGCCCTTTTTGAGTAGCTTCTAATGTGAAATTCACTCGATCACAATCCTCTGTTCTTTCAAAGGTAAAATCAGCCATTGGCTGTGGACTTATTTGAATATTGAAAGTATCATTGGATATGCATACGCCAGCTTTCTCAGCCTCTAATACCATGGCGTAATTCATGATTGTACTAGAGGTATTGATGATTTCATAGTCAAGTTCGTTGAAGTCTGCATCTCCACTGTTCTTGACTTGCGGATATCCAGCCAGTGCTCCATTTTCATCCAGTAATGTCCATCTGTACAGATCAGCAGCTAAACTTTGAGTAGCTGCGTCTACAATCATTGTACTGTTCCAGGGAGAGCAATTGGTATTGAAGAAATTGTAAGCAGGGTCGTCAAATTCTGCTTCCTCATCAGGAGAAACACGGAAGGTTTCTACGCTGCTAATAACAACACAGCCGTCAGGGGTTTCTGCACGTATTTGTGCTTGAAAAGTTCTTGTGGTGTCATCAGGATTACTAAAGGATAATGACGTGTTGATCAATGCTAGTGGAACATTCAAACTAAAACCAGAAGGAGGATGAGTTACTTCCAGGCTGTATGTTGTCCCTGGCAAACCTGGATTGTTTGAATCATTATTGAAGGTTATGATGTCACCTGGGCAAACATCTCCAGTAGCATCATGCGATAGCTGAGCATCTGGATTTTCATTGACAGTGACTGTTTGGGTGATGAAATCTGAGCATCCTCCTTTATCAGAGGTCATCCGTAAGGCAACAGTATAAGTCCCTGCTATGGATGTTGTTGGTTCTACCCCTGTGACTATATCAGTACCATCTAGATACCAATCGAAATCAGTATTATCAGTCCGAATCAATTCTACATTAAATGATCCATCATAACTAAAATCCCACTCATAGAGATTAACCTCATCATTATTGACCTGGGTTGTCAGGCTTGTGATAGGGTCGGCTATGCTAGTAAAAGATGATCGATCTCCTTCACATGCTTCGTTCGATGCGAAAACGGGTTGAGGCCTTCCGTATACAAAGACGGTATCTTGATCTTCACTGCCGCAAAGTGTGGATGTATTCTGCGCTACAAGTCTTACAATGATGAATTCTTCTGCTGAAAAGTCACGCGTAAAGTCAGGAACCGGATCCGAAAGAAAAGAGCCATCTGTCGGTTGGGTTGATATGAGTGCATTGCTTTCATCGTAAAACTCATACCTGAATTCAGTATTCGGCTGGTCAATGGTATTGTCTCTGAAACCAACGGTGAATACATCAGCGCCGGTTTGGCAGAAATCAGGATTAATTGGTGCAGTGAATGCACCATCATAAAAGGAGAAATCTGCCACAGCATCTGGTGAGAGATTTACAAAATCATCATACACCACATCGCACACGCCATCTGCGTTTGGATCAGTGGCAATAAGGCGTACCAATTTTTGACCGCCGTTGGCAAAGCGAAAGGTTGGGTTTGTGTCGTTAGTGGTTCCCAATGAAGTATCTGTATCAAGCGGACCATCGAAAAATTCCCACAGATAGTTGTAAGGTCCACCAGGTGTTTCATTGTCAAAGTAAATGTCAGAATTAATGCAAAATTCTGTTAGAATGGCTCCTCCTGGCCCACCGTCCCGAGCCACGAAATCCGGCACTGGTGGTGGAACAACTGAAATCACAACAGTTTCAGCAATCGCATCTTCATAATTTGGATCTACTTGATCTCCATTAAAAGGATTGCACGTATTCCAATTGTACATCGTGATTTCGAAAGTAGTGCCAATGATATTGGCAGCATTGGCAGGCGCAGATATTGGAAAACTCTGATGAATCGGGCCCGCAGCAGGAGTAGGAGCCTCTTCAACAGGCCCAAAGTATCCTGCTGTTACCATTACAGCGCCCGTACCTTGTGTTGATGGTGCAGATAAGTTGCCGGCATTGTTGGTAATGGTAACCGTGCCACCATCATTGAGCGTGAGATCTCTGATTCGACCTACAGCAGGTGCCCCGTTGGTGCCATACACAAACTGAACCCACCGTGATAGTTGGTTGGGATTGTCTGGATGATCGTTGATGTTGCAGTTGAAGGTAGAAGCATCTGCAAATGAGACGTTGGTAATTGCGGTGTTTT
The DNA here is from genome assembly GCF_039940915.1 of Ekhidna sp. Classification (GTDB taxonomy): domain Bacteria; phylum Bacteroidota; class Bacteroidia; order Cytophagales; family Cyclobacteriaceae; genus Ekhidna. Next base: position 543,047 of record NZ_JBDVFO010000002.1, on the reverse strand, counting down.
CACAGATGTCATAAGCTCCAGGGTCTATTGCTAATACACCTCCGTTTTGATTGTCTACATTCCATGAAGGTATCAATTGATTTTCCTCTGAAGCTTCGCAGATGTCTCCATTGACGATCATGAAGGCTTGAGCTTCGTAAAAGCACTCAGTTCCAGCGTTTGGATACGCAAAAGGAGTAGCAGTAGCTTCGAAAATGGTATTTCCACCAGAAACGGTGAGGCCTCCGCCTGTAATCGTTTCAATTGTATTTCCAGGATCATTCCAACGAAATTCGATCGCAATTTGAGTGGGGTCTTGCGGCGCAATAAAGGTATACGTCACCCGAAAGGTGTTAACTGTAACCGGAGCACAGGTACCGTCAGCGGTAAACTGTTTGTTAATGGCTGTGCTCAATACGCTGCACTGTCCATAGCCAAGTGTTCCGATCAAGGCCAAAAGAATGGTGAGAGATAGCCTGGTGATCATAAATATGAATAGTAATATTCAAAGATCAAATGTACTCATTTGAATATCTCTTTAATGCAAAAATCCAGGAAATATTGTGTAAAAGATCAGTTTTTTAGGGATTCCGAATTACTTGGAAAGGTTTTCTGAGAGTCTTCTCATTAATTCGTCTTTGTAGGATCTTGATACCTTGATCTTTAGATTGCCATTTAGGTTGGCTATCATCTCTGAATGACCAATGGGTTCTAGATTTTGCAGGTATTTCAGGTTAATGATGGATGACTTGTGGACGCGCAAGAAAAAGTCTGGTAAACTCTGGTTAATGCTTTTCAGACTATCTTTTATGATGAAAGTTTTGGATGCATGAATTTTGATGTAATAATCATACGCCTCTATCCAGATGATTTTTTCAAAATCTATAAGCTCTATTCGTCCATCTACCCGAATGACGAGGCGATTCGTTTTGTAAGATGAGTGAATAGTTTCGTTGGAGTTTGTTGTTTGTTCTAAAGTATCAATGAGTCGTTTCAGCGCATCTATTGATTGCTTTTCCTGATTATTTCTAATCAAATCAATGGCATTTGTCATCGCTTCCTTAAACCGGGTATCTGTGAATGGTTTTAGTAAATAATCGAGGGCATGCACTTCAAATGCTTTCAGTGCGTACTGATCGTATGCGGTGATGAAGATAGTAACTGGCTTATACGATATACTTTTAAGAATATCGAACCCTGAAATACCTGGCATTTGAATATCCAAGAGCAGAAGAGCGGGACGGTTTTTCTCAATGGATTCGATTGCTTCAAGACCATTTTTGCACACATCTATCAGCTCTATGTTCTTTTCAGCCAAAAGTAAATGGACCAACCCATCTCTGGACTTTTTTTCGTCATCAACGATGAGTGTTTCAATCTTTTTCACTCCACGGTATTTCTACAATACAAATCACTCCATTGTTGGAGTTGATTAGATTGAATGTGTAATCTTCCTGATAGCTTTGTTTAAGTCTAGCATTGATGTTTTTAATACCTATGCCTTGATCTTTGTCCATATCGAAATTGCGTTTGACCTTTGGTCCTGTATTAAATACGTCAACGATCAAGCGGTTGCCGCTTCTTTTGGCTTCAATCTTTAATTGGGATTTTCCCAAGTGTTTTGAAATCCCGTGTTTAAATGAATTTTCAACGATGGGCTGTAGAATCAGGTTGGGTACGAGGGCGTTATCACAATCTGAGGAGATCTTGATGCTGACGTCTAAAGTGTCTTCAAATCTGATAAGTTCGATATCCAGAAATTTCTTCATGAGCTCAATTTCATCCTTTAACTCGATGAAATGCTTCTCTCCGGAATTGAGAGTGGCTCTTAGAAGATCACTCAAAGAGGAAGTCATATCAATGGCCTGATCGTATTTTTTTGTTCTAATCAACATGGAGATAGTGTTGTGTGCATTGAACAAAAAATGAGGATGAAGCTGCATTTTGAGTGTCTCGAGCTGAGCCTGAATGAGTTGTGATTCAAGCTCCGCTGCTTCCAAAGATTTATTTCTATACTTGATGTAAAGTTCACTGAGGAAGAATAGAATCAACACAACCCATGCAATAATGGTGGCTTCTACAAAATGAAAGGAACCTTGTTTAATGATGAAAGCAAACAAAGGGACTCCACGGTCGTGAAGACCAATTGTTAGATAAAATGATGTCCAGGAAAGTATGACCTTGACACTCCCCGCGATGGGACCAATTAACAAAAGGAAAACAAACCTTAGTAGAGGAGGGGATTTTTGAGATTTTTGAAAAAAATGAAACAGTGGGAAGGTGATGCAAAACCACAAAAGGAAGCCGAAAAAATAGAAGGATAAAAGGTATCGAGTATCTTCAACAGCGAATATATTCTTCTTAAGAACATCGATACTCAGAAACAGCAACCAGAAAATTAGTGCTGCAAGCAAACGTATTCTTAATGAGATATTTTTTCCGTTATTCACTGGATCAAACTAAAATATTGCCTGAGCTGCATGTCAGCCCAGGCAATTTAATCAATGAAAACCAACTATTTTCCTTGTGCTTTTGTGACGGCCATTATCCGCTGATCAGCATATTTCAGCCAGCGAAATCGCAACCAATTTTCATTCCAGTGAGCGGTCATGACCGGATGCTCACTTACTTGCTTGAAAATGGCTTGTGCCTGATAAAGCAGCGCTCGGCCAGCTAGCACTTCCTCTACATTGTCACTTGAGACTTTTGAAGTGCCAATCAGCACATATATCAGCGGGTTATCCGGGTTATAGCTGAGAGATATTCTAACATGTTCCCGAGCCTTTTTTCGATAGTCATCTACTTCAGCATCATATTCTGGATACCATGTATGGATGTTATAAACAAAAGATTGGAGCGCATGAAGGTCAGATAGAATTTCCGCACTATCTCCTTGGTAACTCTTCATGGCCATTTCCATATTTTGTTGCGCTTTTACCGGAATTAGCTCGCCAGCATTTCTAGGTCTATCTCGATATAAGCCGCATTGCGTATGAATAAATGCTGCCCAATAGTAAGCCAGCCATTCATCAGGGTAGTCTTTCGCTACATCTTCAAGCATCGTAGCAGCATATAAACTAGACTGATATGTTGAGGCTGTATCATGAACATGAAATGCAGATTTTAATACGCGATTGTAGGCCTTCTTGTCCTGTGAATAGGAGAGGAAACTAAGAAAGCAAAGCAGTGTTAGGGTAAATAGTTTTTTCATAACGTATGGATTTTTAGTCCCTTTTTACGTCATGATATACATTTCAAATGAAGCTAGTCAGTGTAATGGACAAAGGAGTCAGTGAATGGGATTTTACAGAAGAATATGCTGTTGGAGTCTAACTCCTTACTCGTACTTCAACGTCTTTGCAGGATCTAACTGAGCAGTTTTCAACGTGTGGAAACTGACCGTAAGAAATGCAATCAATAGTACCAGAAGGGCAGCCAATCCAAAAAACAGAAAATTAATGGAAACATGATATGGGTAGTTTTCCAACCATCCACTTAAAAAATACCAGGCTGTAGGCCATGCTATAAGGTTCGCAATACTGATCAGAATTAAAAAGTCTTTGAACATAAGGCTAATGATTGCGGAGGTAGATGAACCCAATACCTTTCGTATTCCAATTTCCTTAGTTTTTTGAACTGCAGTATAAGAGGAGAGTCCAAATAGCCCAAGACAACCGATCAGAATTGCTAGAATAGTAAATATTAAAAATAGGTCTCTAAAGCTTTTTTCTGATTGATAGTAGCTATCAAAATAGCTATCAAGGAAAAAGAATTCAAATGGATTTCCAGCAAAGCTTTTATCCCATTGCTCTTTGACGACATCAACAGTTTCCTCAATATTATTGGTGCTCATCTTCACCATCATATATTCATGATTGTACTGTTGAAGAAAAAATCCGAGCGGTTGCATAGCTTCCTGCAAAGATTCGTTATGAATGTTTTTAAGCACTCCAACCACCTGTGGCTTCCACCTGAATTGATCAATCGAGACATATTTGCCTACAATCTCTTCAGGTGTAAATCCTAGAGCTCTAGCACCATATTCATTAACCACAATAGCTGTGTCTGGATCTTTGATAAAGTCTCTGGAAAAATTTCGTCCTTCGATCATCTCCATATTCATTAGATCGAAGAGGTCATAGTCCATGCTGCTAAAGGCGAATGTGGTTGCTTGCTCTGGATCCTGCTCTAGTTTTCTAACCTGAGTTTTGAAACGAAGCTTTTTGCCAGGGAGCATCCCGGATCCAGCAACGCCTGCAATCATTGGCTGATCTGCCAGACCATTCTTAAAGGACATATAATCATTCTCGGCTTGTACGTTGGAAGTATCACGAGTTGCAGGGCGCTCAACAACCATGACCTGATCGGTGGTATAACCAAGGTCTTGATTTTGCATGAAAGACATTTGCTCATATACAATGAGTGTACCGATGATCAGGGCAACGGAAGTTGTGAATTGCATCACTACTAATGCTTTTCTCAGGAGTATACCTTCGCCTTTTCCCTTGAATTGTCCCTTTAATACTTCCACGGGTTTGAACGAGGATAATACCAAAGCAGGATAAAATCCTGTAGCCAATGAACCACCAATCCAGAAGACTAAAACACTTACCCAAAACCAAGGTTGTGACCAAAGGAGATAAGAAGTTGGAGTTCCTGCAATATTGTTGAAGATTGGATTAATGAATACAATAAGTGCAAAAGCAATCAAAATGGATAAGAAAAAGATGATGCTTGATTCAATCAAAAAATGAATGATAAGTTGTGACTTTTGTGAACCTACAACCTTTCGTAAACCAACTTCTTTTGCTCTTTCAACAGATTTTGCTGTGCTTAAATTGACATAGTTAATGCATGCAATAATGATAATAAACCATGCGATGATGGCTAAGTATCCAACGGCCTCACCATTTCCATTTATTTCTGCTTCGTCAGTTAGTCTTGATGTAAGGTGAATGTCTTTTATGGGTTGTAATAACAAAACATCTTCACCATTTTCCTCAACTAGCTCAGGCTTAAATTTGCTTACTAATTCAGGAAGTTTTTTCTGAAATTCTTTAGAGTCTGTGCCGTTTTTCAATTGAACATACGTGTAGTAGTCTTTTCTACCCCAACCTGTTTTGTAACGCTCCAAAGCACCGTCATACCTTCCATAAATGGTCGGAAATGAAATAAGGACATCAAATTTTAAATGTGTGTTGGCTGGGTGGTCCTTGAAAACACCTGTGACAATGCACGGTTCGTCATTGAAATCATCATCCTCTAATCTCAATGTTTTACCCATTGGATCTTCGCCTCCAAAGTAGTTTTTTGCCATTGTTTCTGAGATAGCAATGGTGAATGGCTCTTCGAGTGCTTTATCACGATCTCCCTGTACCATCTCATAAGAGAAGAGACTTAGTATAGAGGCATCGGCATACAAGAATTTTTGCTGTTTGAAAACTACCGGTCCATTCGGTGCTTGTTCCCATGTGATAATTACATTGTTTTTGGAGCCCATATTATAGAGTCTAGCATACGCTACTACCTCTGGGTATTCTTCCTTCATTGCAGCGCCTACACCTGCATAATTTTCAGAACTTTTGTAAATAAGCTCTCCATTGCGATAGACATCTAGCTGTACACGATAGATATCGTCACCGTTTTCCATGAAGTTTTCATAACTTCTTTCGTGGGTCACATAATGATTGATGAGCCAGAAGGCACATAGCCCAATAGCCAATCCTACCACATTGAGGAAAGTGAAAAAACGTTGTTTGAGTAAATGACGGAAGGAGGTTAGTAGGTAATTCTTGATCATAGTTGGAGAGGTGCTCTAAATAGTGTACTGAAAATTCATTCAATAGTTACGATTTAGATGATTGTAATCAGGAATTAGTTTCAATAAGGTTATTTGATGCGATGCTATTTACCTTTTACCATCTTCATCAACCTTCCTGCAAATACAAACTCGTTAAGCTCTTTGACATCAGAGTCACCAATGTCATCACTTGGACCTGTCCATAAAACATGTCCTTGATGCATGAAATTCACTATATCTCCGATTTCTAGGACTGAGTTCATATCATGAGACACTACGACGGTCGTCATTTCATACTCATCTGTAATGTCTTTGATCAGGTTATCTATTTTGATAGAAGTCTGAGGATCAAGTCCTGAATTGGGTTCGTCACAGAAAAGGTAATTGGGCTTGGTAACTATTGCTCTGGCAATGCCAACACGTTTTTTCATACCTCCAGATATTTCTGAAGGCATTTTGTGATTGGCATTTTCGAGTCCTACGCGTTCCAGGCAAAAGTTGACTCTGTCCAGCTTTTCTTCCATCGATTGAGTAGTGAGCACGTTGAGGGGAAACATGACATTTTGTTCTACTGTTTGGCTATCGAATAGGGCACCACCTTGAAAAAGCATCCCCATTTCTCTTCTCACTTCTGTTTGCACACCCTTTGATGCATTTGCGAAATCACGACCATCAAACTGAACTTTTCCATGATCTGGTTTTATAAGCCCTACTATGCACTTCAGAAGCACGCTTTTTCCGGTTCCACTGGCACCAATGATCATGTTTGTTTTCCCTGTTTCGAATGTCACATTGATGTCGAAAAGAATTTGTTTACCATCAAAAGACTTAGATATGTCTGTTATTTCGATCATGGAGTAAGAAATGGAGCTAGTAAGTATGCCAGTAGATAATCACCAGCTAAAATTGCGATGCAGCTGCTAGTAACAGCATTCGTAGAAGATTGTCCAACTTCCAATGCTCCACCGCTCGTGAAGTACCCTTTGTAGGAACTTATCGCAGCTACAAGGAATCCGAAAACGACAGCTTTGATTAAGGCAAAAATGACCTGGAAAGAATTGAAGTCCATTTGGATACCTAGAATATAGTCGGTTCCGGAAATCACACCAGTAAAGAGAGCTGTGAGGTAACCTCCGTAAATGGAAACAAATCCTGCCATAACAACAAGCACCGGAAACATGAGTACGGAGGCGATAATCTTTGGCAACACAAGGTAAGATGTTGCATTGATTCCCATGACCTCCAAAGCATCTACTTGTTCGGTAATTTTCATGGTGCCGATTTCTCCGGCAATATTGGATCCAACCTTACCAGCATATACAATAGCTGTAATGGTTGGAGCTAATTCAATAAGCGTCATATCTCTAACTACCAATGCAATAACGGGATCGGCAATCAATGGCGAGATAAGATTATAGGCTGTTTGTACAGTCGTAACGGCCCCCATAAAGGCAGAAACGATCACCACTATAAAAATAGAGTTATAGCCAACTTTGATACTTTCATCAACTATACGAGCTGTATAGGTTTTGAAAGATTCTCTCCTGACGAATAATTGACCTAAAAAAATGATGAATTTCCCTAAACTCTTCATGAAGTTTTCGTTGGCTAAGATTGTTAGCTTTGTCAAACATAACACCTTAAGGAATAACCGAAAAGTTTAAAATGAATAATTCAGAGAGATTAGTTGTAGTAACTGGTGGAACACGGGGGATAGGCAAAGCAATTATCGAACGTTTTGCCGAAGATGGATTCCCAATTGCAACTTGTGCGAGGAACGAGCATGACCTGACGCTTTTGCGAGAAGAAATAAGCAAAGAATACGACCAGCTTATTCACACATATGCAGCAGATCTTTCAAAAAAAGAAGGGGTGAAGGATTTCATCGAATTTATTCGAATGATTGGACAGCCCGTGGAGATTTTAGTGAACAATACAGGCGTATTTATTCCAGGATCGGTTCTCGAGGAAGAAGATGGCGCGCTCGAAAAGATGATAGATACAAATCTGTACAGTGCTTATCATGTCTCCAGAGGCATTGTTCCACAAATGAAAAAAACAAAAAGTGGTCATGTATTTAATCTTTGTTCAGTAGCTAGTCTGAAAGCGTACCCCAATGGAGGTTCTTACAGTATTTCGAAGTTTGCACTTTATGGATTCTCACAGGCCCTGAGAGAAGAGTTGAAGGAATCGGATGTTCGGGTCACATCTATTTTGGCAGGTGCAGTAAAAACCCCCAGTTGGGATGGAGTAGAGCTTCCAGAGGAAAGATTCATGAAACCATCCGATATTGCCGAAACCATCCATGCCACTTATCGGTTGAGTGAGCGGACCGTGATAGAAGATATCGTATTAAGACCGCAACTTGGAGACATATGATTCATACGTATTGCAATAGCTTGACCGAGTATTCTCGAAGAAAGACGAGAGAAGTTTTTATTGGTGACGTTCCACTGGGTGGTGATAACCCGATAAGGATACAATCCATGACCACCGTGGATACCATGGATACCATGGGTTCCGTAGAACAGACTTTGCGAATGGTGGAGGCCGGTTGCGAATATGTACGTATTACAGCACCAAGCATTAAAGAGGCTCAGAATCTTGAAAACATTAAGAACGAGTTGAGAAAAAGAGGGTGCGATGTTCCTTTGGTAGCGGATATTCACTTCACGCCAAACGCTGCTGAGCTTGCTGCCACTATCGTTGAAAAGGTGAGAGTAAACCCAGGCAACTACGCTGATAAAAAGAAATTTGAGCAAATAGACTACACCGATCAAGCGTATGCAGACGAGTTGAAGCGAATAGAAGATAAGTTTTCGCCGTTGGTAGAAATCTGCAGGTCTAACAACACGACCATGCGGATTGGAACGAACCATGGTTCTCTTTCCGACCGAATCATGAGCAGGTATGGAGACACACCATTAGGCATGGTAGAGTCTGCGCTAGAGTTTATCAGGATTTGCGAGTCCATGGACTATAAAGATCTTGTGGTTTCTATGAAAAGCAGTAACCCGCAGGTTATGGTGCAAGCCTATCGATTGCTAGTGAATAAGTTGGATCAGGAAGGCCTTGAGCCATATCCTTTACATCTTGGAGTCACCGAAGCAGGTGAGGCAGAAGATGGACGAATCAAGTCGGCTGTTGGGATTGGTACTTTGCTTGAAGATGGCTTGGGAGATACGGTTAGGGTATCGCTTACAGAAGAGCCAGAGGTGGAGGCTCCCGTAGCAAAAATCATGGTAGATCGGTTGAATGAAAAGCAACATCAAAAAATGATTGAACCGGTCATAGATCGGTTGCCGATAAATCCATTTGAATATCATAGAAGGGTAGCAGATGAATTTCTGAATTTTGGGAATGAAAATGTTCCAAGAGTCATTGCGGATTTTTCTAAAATGGGAATGGTGGAGGTGAAAGATCTCAAATCAGTTGGTCATTCGTATCTCCCTGAACTGGACAAGTGGGGGATGAATGACCTGGGAGCAGACTACATTTATACAGGTTCAAATCCAGTCGAATTCATGCTTCCAAATGGACTAAAAGAAGTGTTGGATTATGAAAAGTGGGAAAGAAGTAGCGATCAAGTAAATAAGTTTCCATTAATAACTGATTTACAAAATGTTAATGAGTTTCATAAGAAGCTAAACTTTATATTAGTCGATACAGATAATTACAACCAAACAATCTTCGGTTTCTTGCAAAAAAGCGCCAATACAGTACTTATACTGCATTCTGAGCAGGCGCATGCCACAGCCAGCATCCGCAGATTTGTGATTGAGCTAATCAATCAAAATATAAAGGTTCCTGTTGTTCTGAAGCAGTCCTATCCTGAGCTCACTGAAGATGAATTGATGATCTATGCTTCCACCGATGCAGGCACGCTATACATTGATGGTATTGGAGATGGTATCATGCTTTCTCCTGAATCGACTCCTACAGTAGATCAATTGAAACTCTACAACAACACCGCCTTTGGAATCCTTCAGGCAGCACGCACGCGCATCACCAAAACTGAATATATCTCTTGCCCTTCGTGCGGCCGTACACTCTTCGACTTGCAAGAGACTACAGCGATGATCCGCAAGCGAACCGATCACTTGAAAGGTGTCAAGATTGGTATCATGGGCTGCATCGTAAATGGACCTGGAGAAATGGCCGATGCAGACTTTGGCTATGTTGGTTCTGGTAAGGGAAAGATCACTTTGTATAAGGGTCAGGAGGTAGTCAAGCGTGGTGTTCCATCTGAGCAAGCACTGGATCAATTGATCGAGCTCATTAAAGAGCATGGCAAGTGGGTGGAGCCTGAAGGTGTTACCCTATGACAATAGTGCTTGCCAACTTTGAGTTTGCTTCGCGAAAGCTCTCGATGACTAAATGAAGCATGTATAGTCACCTCTGAATATTTATCCATCCAAAGTCGGCAGGTTTTGATGAACCAAGCATTATTTTAGCTAGCTCATGCGGATTCTTTTAATACTACCATTATTCCTGCTCGCTTTATTCTCCACGGCTCAGCCAAATAGGTTTAGGTTTCATTCTTACGGTCTGGAAGAAGGACTGACATCCAATTCCATTAATACAATGGCAGAGGATGCTCACGGTTTTATTTGGGTGGGTTCAAATGACGGTTTATTTAGGTTTGATGCATATAGCTTCAAACCTTACTTCAGATCTAAAAGTGAGAATTTAGGTTTGGTAGGCAATAGTATTACAGAAATACACGCCCTTTCAAATGGCGATTTACTCATAGGAACCAGACAAGGAGTTTCTTATTTTAACAGTAAAAAAGAACTCTTTACGCGTGTATGGAAAAATCATGACTTAGGTTACGTAAGTAAAATCATTCATGATGAGGATGGCTGGTTCTGGGTCGCTACAAGAAATGGTTTGTTTCGATTAAGCTTGGGGACCGAAAAATTTCGAGTTTATACCAATGAAGAGAAACCCAACAGCCTAAGCGCAAATGGAATCTTTGATGCACTAATTGATTCGAAAGGAAGATTTTGGGTGAGTACGAGTAATGGTTTAAACCTATATCAAGAAGAAACTGATGACTTTAGGGTTTATCAATATGATGATTTGGATAGAAATTCAATTTCATCAAACGTACTGAGACAACTGGAGGAGGCTCCAGATGGAAGGATATTGGTTGGAACAGCAACGGAAGGATTAAACATACTTGAACCTTCAACGGGAGTTTTTAAAAGATACACTCACAACCCATCGGATCCCAATTCACTGTCCACAAATTCAGCGTACTCAATCTTGGTAGATAGCAATGAAAACATTTGGGTGGGGACATGGTCGAATGGTTTAAATCTGTTTGATATAAATACCGGAAAGGCATTGCGCTATACCTACAATCCAAACGATTTGTATAGCATACCTCATAATTCTGTTAAAAGTATAATGGAGTCTTCATCAGGAGATATTTGGATTGCCACTGATGATGGAGGTATTGCAAGAATGAGCCCCAGGCAAGAACAAATCGTCCGATATAGACATGATTCTCGAAATAGTAATTCGATAGGAACAAACTATGTTAGAGCTGTATATGAAGATAGTGAAGGAGTTTTATGGATTGGAACAGCACAGAGTGGCCTGTACGCATATGATCGAAACTTGGGTCAATTCCAGGTTTTCTTAAAGCCCGATGAATCTAGACGTTCTAAAGCAAGAGGCAGTGCCTGGTCAATAGCTGAAGGAGAGAACGGAATCTTGTGGTTGGGGACAGGGATAGGACTTGGTAAACTTGACAGAAGAACTGGTAAAATAAAGTTTTATGAGCCCGACGAAACAAACAGGAAAAGTATTTCCACCAATAATGTCCTCGAAGTATTGGATGATGGAAAAGGGAATGTTTGGTTGGGAACATGGAGTGGAGGATTGAATAAGTTCAATAAGTCTACTGAGGAATTCGAAGCCTTTTATAATGATGAGTCTGATGAAAACTCCCTTGCCGGTAATACTGTTACTTTCATTCATCAAGATGGCAAAGGCAGGCTTTGGGTTGAAGCGAATGGCTTTCTGCATTTGGTAGATGAAGAGTCAATGACCTTTACCCGATTTGACTTAGGAGTTAATTCAATCGTCGAAGATGAGATGGGTGATTTTTGGATTGCCTCTGACGATGGCCTCATAAAATTTGATACCAAAGAGTTAGTCCATGCTAGAATCGTTCACAAAGCATCAGAAGTTCTTGATGACTCGTTTTATACCATAGAGAGGGATTTATCCAACAGAATATGGCTTGGTTCGCCAAAAGGTGTAATCTGCTACGATCCATCACTAGGCGAGGTTGTTGGTAAGTATGATAAAAAGAGTGGTCTGGCAGGAAACAATATTTCTCCGTATGTTTCTGATTTTGGTCAGCGATCTGAAAAGCTTTTTTTCGGAGGACCCGATGGACTGTCAGAGATAGATCCGACCATTGTTTCGTTGAAAGAAGCAAAATTTAATACGGTATTTACAGATTTTCTACTTTTCAACAAGAGTGTAGAGGTAAGCGATTCTACTGTACTGACTGAAGGCATCCATGCAGCTAGTTCAGTAACCTTAGATTACAATGACTACATTTTTGCTTTTGAGTTTGCAGCTTTAAACTTCGGACATCCAGAGAAAATAAGCTATGCATACAAGTTGGAGGGTTTTGATAATGACTGGATAATCACCGATCATCTGGATCGCAAAGCTGTTTATACCAATGTACCTGCAGGCCGGTACACGTTTAAGGTAAAAAGCTCAGCTCCTAATGGTTACTGGCTGGATGAAAAGGCAGCATCAATTCAATTAAGTATTATCCCCCCGTGGTGGCAAACGTGGTGGGCATATGCAATCTTTTTGCTATCTGTACTTTTTGCCATCGTTTTGATTTTTAGAATTCGAACAACTCTTTTGAGAAATCAAAAAAGGTTACTGGAAATTCAAGTAGAAGAGCGGTCTTCAGAGGTGGTGAAGCAAAAAGAAGAATTGGAAGTGAAAGCCGATGAGTTAAGAAAGATCAATGAACAAAAGAATAAACTATTTTCGATCATCGCCCACGATCTCAAGACACCACTAAATACAATAGAAAGTGTTGTTCCTTTAATAGATCCAAAGATTCTTGACTCGCAGAATTTGGAGAAGATTAAGCAATCCATCAATGAGCAGGTAAGCTCTGTTAGTTCTGCGATGGAAAACCTACTGGTATGGGCCAAAAGTCAGCTGGAAGGTGAAATAATTCAGAAAAGTCATTTTTCACTTGCTGATGTTATCCATCAGAAAATGACTTTGTTTATGCCCTACGCTGAATCGAAGAAGATTCAATTAAAAACAAGTGCTTCAAACAAGCTAACGGTATTTGCGGATGAAAATCAGGTAAGAGCGATTTTAAGAAACCTTATTGGAAATGCACTAAAATTCACCAAAGCTGGTGGAAGCGTCACTATACACGCTGCTACCGACGATACTGAAGTCAAGGTTTCAATCGCTGATTCAGGAATTGGTATCGCTAAGGACAAAATTGATGGCTTATTTAATGTGAAGATGTCAGCTTCAGTTGGCACTGGTGGAGAAAAAGGTGTTGGTTTAGGTTTGTTGGTTGTAAAGGATTTTGTCGAGAAGAATGGAGGTACTATTTCCGTAGAATCAATTGTTGGAAAAGGCACAACTTTCCACTTCAACCTTCCCAAGGACAAATCATAATTTGACGCCAAAGCGACAATAGGTCAACGACGCGCACGTACCGGTCTTCGGTATTTTTAATCTTAATTGGAAAGGGGTAAATTGATTGGCTACATCAAAACCCAACGATACTACCACATGCCTGCAAAAAAAATATGGAAGAAAGTCCTTGACGATCCTTCAAAACTCAAAGATGATCGTGTAATGACCGTGACTGCTGGTCACAAAAGCTTTTGCCTCACAAACCACAAAGGAAAATTCGGATGTCTGGACAATAAATGCCCCCATCAGGGAGGCCCTTTAGGCGAGGGTTCCATTGAAAATGGCTTGCTCAGGTGCCCCTGGCATGGATGGGATTACGATCCTATCTCTGGAAATGCACCTGGATTTGACGATGGGGTAGAATCATTTGATGTGGAGGTCAGGGATGATGGAGTTTATGTACAGCTAGAAGAAGAGGAAGAAAAAGAACGAACGGTTTCTGATGTCATGATAGAAACCATGGTGAATGCAGGTGTCACACATGCCTTTGGAATGGTTGGGCATTCAAACCTTGGTGTTGCAGATGCCATGCGATATCAGGAAGAGCAAGGAAGACTGACATTTATAGGTATTAGACATGAGGGGGCTGCAGCCTTTGCAGCTTCTGCCTATGGTAAAATCACGGGGAGGCCTGCCGCATGTTTTGGCATAGCCGGGCCTGGAGCTACCAACATGTATACGGGAATGTGGGATGCTAAAAACGATCGAGCGCCTTTGCTGGCACTATCAGGTCAGGTACAAACACAGGTGGTTGGTACTGGCGCGTTTCAAGAAGTGGATTTGGTTTCAGCATTCGAATCAGTAGCTTCTTTCAATCATAGAGCCCAATCGGATAGCAAGCATGCGGAACTCATGAACCTGGCGGTGAAGCATGCCATTGTCAATCGGGAAGTATCTCATATCACGTTTCCGGATGATGTACAGGTAATCAGCTCGGACGGAGAGGCTGGTACGCTTGAAAACAGAATTGCCAATCACAAAATCATTCCTCCTAAAGAAGTAATAGATCAGGCAACAGCCAAAATAAAGGCGGCTCAGCGGCCGGTGATCATTGTGGGGCATGGAGCACGTTTTGAAATGGATGCAATCACTGCGCTGGCCGAACAACTAAACAGCCCCGTTTTGACCACATTTAAAGGGAAGGGTTTGATATCAGACCATCACCCGTTAGGTTGTGGAGTTTTGGGTAGGAGTGGAACACCCATTGCATCCTATTTCATGAATGAAGCAGACTTACTTTTGGTTTTTGGAGCGTCATTCTCTAATCACACAGGTATTACACCAAAAGTGCCTACGATTCAAGTCGATTTTGATCGAATGGCGTTAGCCAAATTTCATGCAATAGATGTTCCGGTGTGGGGTGAGCTTGGGGAAACCGCACGTATCTTCACCAACCATCTTGCGTCAGCAAAAACGACCTTTGAAGATCGCAGACCTGCCATTGCAGAGCGTTGGGAAATATGGAGAGCAGAAAAAACGAAGCGTCTAAAAGAAACCAATGATAACGGTGTGAGTTCTGTCGCCGTGTTTGAGGCGATGAATCGACACATTCCGGCCAATGCGGCCATCGGAGTGGACGTAGGAAACAATACATATAGCTTTGGTAGGTACTTTGAATGTAAAAACCAATCCGTGGTAATGTCAGGTTATTTGGGATCGATTGGCTTTGGCTATCCAGCCGCTATGGGTTTGTGGGCCGCAGTAGGACACGAAAGACCCATCGTGGCGGTGACAGGAGACGGAGGGTTTGGACAGTATCCCATGGAGATAACTACAGCTGTCAAGTACAACATGCCAATCAAGCACATTCTTCTCAACAATCATGAATTAGGCAAAATATCCAAAGAGCAACGAGCTGTAGAATTTGATGTATGGAAGACGAGTCTTCAGAATCCTAATTTCTCAGAATTTGTAAATAGTTGCGGAGCCTTGGGTATTCGTGTCACTAAAACTGAGGATTTAGATGCAGCCTTTGAACGATTAATGGCGCATGATGGCCCAGGTACCATTGAAATCATGACTGATGCATTGTTGATCTGATGTTTCAGTCATTCATCATATTGCTCAGTCTAGCTGGATTACTCAGCTACATAAACCATAAGTTTATCAAGCTTCCTAGCTCAATAGGCATGACGATGCTTGCCATCATCATGGCCATTCCATTGGGATTGCTTGAAGTCATTAGTCCAGATCTGTTTCATCAGACCTGCACCATTGTCACTACTTTGGATTTCAAGACCTTACTGTTTGATGTCATGTTGAGCTTACTCTTGTTTGCTGGCGCATTAAACCTCCAAGTACGCGACCTTTCCATGGAGCGCAAGTCCATTCTATCGTTTGCCACATTGGGAGTTTTGATTTCAACGGTATTGATTGGTTTCCTGATTTATGGAACTACTTCACTGCTCGGCATATCGCTTCCATTAGGCTACGCACTTATTTTTGGGGCGCTAATCTCACCCACGGACCCAATCGCGGCTTTAGCTATTTTGAAAGAGCTAGGCGTGAAAAAGTCTCTGGAAAGTAAGATAGCTGGCGAGTCCCTTTTCAATGATGGCATAGGAGTAGTCGTTTTTGTGTCACTGGTCAACATTTTCACCATGAGTGATGAAGGAGTTGGGGTAGGTGAAGTAATAAGCATTTTCGCTGAAGAGGCGCTAGGAGGAATGATTGTAGGTGTCCTGCTGGGACTTCTGGGTTTTCAGCTGCTAAAATCAATCTCTGATGAGCCAAAGATAGATATCATGCTCACTTTAGTGATATCCATGGGAGGATATGCCCTATGTTCAGCATTAGGAGTTTCAGGGCCTTTGGCCATGGTATTCGCTGCTTTGATTATTGGCGAGAAGCTCAGATCTAGCCTGGCGTTTTCTTCCGAAGGGAAAATTGAGATGAATGTTTTCTGGGAAGTGCTGGACGAAATTCTGAATGCTGTGCTTTTTGTACTCATTGGACTTGAAGTGCTCGTACTTTCATTTGAATGGGATTATTTATTGATTAGCGCCCTGGCTATACCATTGGTGTTGCTCGCGAGATTCATCACCGTAGTGCTTCTTTCCAAATTCTTTCCAGATGAAGGAGACACTGATCCTGCTGCCACAGCCAAGATTTTAACCTGGGGAGGGCTCAGAGGAGCAATTTCCGTTGCACTTGCACTTTCACTTGATCCTTCACCTTATAGAGAGTTCATCTTATTCGTAACCTATGGAGTAGTGGTATTCTCCATCCTGGTGCAAGGCTTGACAATTAAAGGTGTGGCTAAAAAACTAAAAGTGACTTTGGAATGAGAAAACTCACATTGGCGCTACTGTTTTTTCCGTTGCTGCTTTCAGCTCAGATGAAAGAGAGCGGTGTAGCTCCCGGAGCAAGTGTAGTGCTTGGCGAGCATACAGGTGTCAACTTACGATTTCACTATTTTCCCAATCACAAGATGTGTTTTGGATTGGAAAGTAACCTTTTTCCAAAATCCGGGCATTCGCTAAGCGAAGGAATGGAACTCACCCTCAACGGCCACTTCATTTTCGAAGTTTCTGAGCATTGGGGAGTCTATCCGCTGGTTGGTGCAGGCTGGAAAAACCTCGAACATGAGTCTGGGTTTAGAGCACTTACAGGTGGAGGCTTGCATGGCTCATACGGAAGACTTGCGCCGTATGTAGAGTACATCTACAGTAGCGGCTTTGAACCGGAAGGGATTTTTATCATCGGAACATTTTTCACATTTGAATTAGGTAAAGAATAATATATGACAGCATTTGAAAACTTAACCACACCCGTAAAGATCGCCACCCTGAGTGATCTGCAAGAAAAAGAGCCTTCGCATGCGCAAGTATTGGGAACGGATCTGGTCGTTATAAAATATGGAGATGAAGCATCTGTGCTTTATGGAAGATGCCTTCATCGGGGAGCGCTGCTTTCAGATGGATTCATAGACGGGAAAAACCTGATATGTGGACTTCATAATTGGGACTATCGCTACGATACAGGAGTGAGTGCTTATGCTCCTGATGAGAAATTGAGAAAGTTTAAACACAGCATTAAAAGTGGTGGCCTTTACGTAGATCAGACGGAAATTGAAGCGTTTGAGGATAAAGAAGTACCTCCAAGATTCAATGAAAATGAATACTTAGGTAAGTATCAGGATACACATCCAGAACCGCCAGAACCTTACAATTCATACATCCAATCCTTAGCTAAAAATGGCTTGAAAGAGTTTGGGCATCACGGGCAAACTACCGCCATGGGTGTAGAACGAGATTTGCTACCCAGTTGGAATGATATCCAATTTTTACCGGCCCAGCTGAGTCGCAAGCCGTTGTTGGATGAAGAAGCTGTAGACACAGCTGTGGTAATTGGCCCCAACGCTAAAAAGCCCTTGAAGCTAGACATTCCGTTGTTCGTGTCAGATATGTCTTTCGGTGCCTTATCCAGAGAAGCTAAGATCGCTCTTTCAAAAGGCGCTGAGCTCGCCGGTACAGGTATCTGTTCGGGTGAAGGAGGGATGCTTGAAGATGAGCAGAAAGAAAACTCACGATACCTCTATGAGCTGGCTTCTGCGAAGTTCGGTTTCTCATGGGATAAGATGAAGAAAATACAAGCGTTCCATTTCAAAGGAGGTCAGGGGGCAAAGACTGGAACAGGAGGTCACTTGCCAGGGCATAAAGTGGTCGGTGAGATTGCCAAAGTTCGCGGTTTGAGTGAAGGCACTTCAGCCATTAGTCCTGCAACTTTTACGGACCTAACCACGGCTCAGGAATTCGCAGCTTTTGCAGATACTGTTCGTGATGAAAGTGGAGGTGTTCCAATCGGATTTAAGATTGCTGCATCGCGCATTGAAGAGGACATAGACTTTGCACTGGAGTCAGGTGTTGACTACATCATTTTAGATGGTAGAGGAGGAGGAACGGGAGCTGCTCCGATTGTACTTAGGAACCACATAAATGTACCAACGATTCCAGCCTTAGCTAGAGCAAGAAAACACCTGGATAAGGTGGGAGCATCAGGAATTAGCCTGGTTGTTACGGGTGGATTGCGAGTTCCTTCCGATTTTGCAAAGGCCATGGCTATGGGAGCGGATGCCATTGCCGTATCCAATTCTGCACTTCAGGCCATCGGATGTTTAGGCATGAGAGCGTGTCATACAGACAACTGTCCTGTCGGTATTGCCACACAAAAGCAAAACCTCAGATCGAGATTAATCATTGATAAATCAGCTGAACGTTTGAGTAATTATTTCAAGGCGTCTGCCGATTTGATGAAGGTCATCAGTCGAGCGGTTGGGCATGATCGTTTATCCAAGTTATGCATGGAAGACCTATCCACATTTGATCATGACATGCACCGATTGACTGGCATTCAATATGGAGGAGTGAACCCATGATTGAAAGCGCAGTAGATATTTTATTGGGAGTAATGACCATGTACCTTATTGCTGGAGTGCTCTTTAGCATTTACTTCTATGTGAAGGGAGCATCAAAGATTGATGAAGGCACCGATGGTACGCCATGGCATTTCAAACTCATCATATTTCCTGGAGTGGTGCTTTTGTGGCCTGCATTATTTATTAAACTATTATAAAGTATGACCAGAGGGCTGAGAAAAAGACATGTAATTATTTGGACACTTCTGGCAATTGTGATCTCTTTTTTGATGGTAAAATCCCGCACATATATCCCTGTCTTTAAAGGGGATATACAAACAGAATCAGTAAGCGAATGAGTGTTTCCTATACATCGATCCTGTGGAATAAACATAAGAAACAGTATGATCTGGCTATACTGGTAAGCGTCGTGCTGTTTATTGGCACATTCACCATACTGAATACCCTATTACACGAGGAAGTCACCTTTGAAACAAATTTGATTCGATCGTTCGGTTGGGTGTCCATTTTACTTCTACACGTCATTTTAGTTATTGGCCCATTGGCTCGTTTGAATGCTAAGTTCAATGTGGTGCTTTACAATAGACGACATCTTGGAGTTACGATGTTTCTGATGGGCTTGATTCACGGTGGATTTAGCATTCTTCAGTTTCATTCATTGGGAAACATGAATGCCATTCGTTCAGTGTTTCTTTCCAACCTGCAATACGATAGCTTGACGTATTTCCCATTTCAAACGTTGGGTTTTTTTGGCTTGCTGATTTTGGCCGTCATGGCTGTCAGTAGTCACGACTTTTGGTTGAAGAACCTTGGGTCAAGAACATGGAAAGCTCTTCATATGATGGTATACATAGCCTATGGTTTACTGATTATGCATGTCATCCTTGGAGGTCTACAGAATGAAACCAGTCCAGTTATTTTTGGGATTGTGCTTGTGGGATTTGTGCTGGTTGCTGGACTGCATATTGCTGCAGGTTTCAAGGAAATTACACTGGATAGACCAATAGAGACATCTGCAGAATTCATTCCTGTTTGCAAAGTTGATGAGATCCAGGAAGACAGAGCTAAGATATTTACTGTTAGTGGGGAGCGGGTAGCCATTTTCAAGTATGATGGGAAAATTTCTGCGATAAACAATGTATGCCGGCACCAGGGCGGCCCGTTGGGCGAAGGAAAGATCATCGATGGATGTATTACATGTCCGTGGCATGGTTACCAATATTTGCCGGCCAATGGACAGTCACCGCCACCCTTTACAGAAAAGGTAGAAACTTATCGATTGAAACTGGAGGAAGATCAGATACTGATTGACCCCACGCCAAATGAACCAGGCACTCAGGTAGATCCTATACAAATATGAAGGACGACTTTTACATTGGTTGGAGCGATGAGACTCCAAAGAGCTATGCCGCAAAAGCAACGTTTTTTTTCGTTTTCGTGCTTATTTCCATGATTTCCATTGCGGTCATCTATGTGAAAAACCAGCGCGGATACATTGATAGCACTTATGAGTATGGTGTATTGCAGGAGTTTTCTGGATTTTTAGTAAAAGATCCGATCTGGGGACTCAGGATAGATGAAGGAGGGGAGATTAAAACGATACCACTCGTGGGTTTCGGGAAGATGGGGCCTGAATCTACGCTTTCTAAGATGATGGAAACACATGAGCTGAAAGAAGGAACAATGGTTACGCTTCGGGGAATGGTTTTTCACTATCAAGGAAAATACTGGATGGAGCTTACAGAAAAAGAAAATAGCCTTGTTTCAGCGGGAGGACGAACAATGTTAACCCGGGAAATAAAAATGGTAGGCTACAGGAAGTTGGAAGGGGAAATAGTGGATCCAAAATGCTTTTTCGGTGTGATGAACCCAGCAGTAAAAGCTGTTCATCGAAGCTGCGCTATTCGTTGCATATCTGCAGGGATGCCGCCAGTTCTTGCAATTCGAGAAAATGGGTACTTCGTTGATTACTACTTTCTGCACGGAAAAGATATGGAAGATATTTCAAGCACTATTCTGCCGTATGTCGGCTTGCCTATCGAGGTTTCTGGTGGGGTAGCCATGTATGATGATTGGAAATCACTGACGATCGATACGTCTGACCTCAAGGTTGTCCTGAATAAGGCTTTGAACACAAACCCTGTTGCATTTTGTAATTAGTTTGCTAAAAGAAACTGATTGAGTTTAGACAATTCAGAAATCTTTCATGAAAAAGGCATCGCTTTATTGGGCTATGATGTTGTAGCTTATTTCACATTAGACAAAGCCGTCAAGGGAATGGCTGTACACTCCTTTGAATGGAAAGAGAAAGCTTGGTACTTTATATCTCCTGAACATAAAGAACTGTTTATTCAACATCCTGAAAATTATGCACCTCAATATGGTGGCTTCTGTGCGTTTGGAATTTCCAATGGATACAAAGCCAGCACCAGACCTGAAGCTTTTACCATTGAGGACGGAAAGTTGTACCTCAACTTTGCGAAGTACGTGAGAAACGATGGATGGAAAAGAAGGGCAATCATATCCAATCGGCAAATAGAGAATGGTCGAGCATGAGGGCCTCCGCATCAATCAAAGCTCATCCCATCCCTATTTGGTGGAAGTATCAATTTTTGAAATTGGTCGGGAAGGATCTGTTTGGTGAAGTAAAAAAGGATCCTGCTAAAATTTAACAGGATCCTTTCTCTTAATATTCAATCAATCCATTCGAAAGTCGTTGAATTAGTTCTTTGTTGTTTTTGAAATACTTAGCATTTGCTTCAACAAACACAAGGTAGTTTTTATTGGTTTTTTCGCTGTAGAGTGCTGTAATGAGCGCTTTTTTCTTATTTCTTTTTAAGACAAGCCTAACACCTATGAAATCGGATTCTACATTTTTTTTATCCACTAATTCCGACGAAATGATTTCATCCTTGGAATAGTCTAGCTGCCCGGTAATTGTTTTCACAGACTGCATGAGCATATCTGTATTTGTGGCCTCTTCTGCAAAGGGCCACTTCATAATTTCCAACTTTGCATGTTCGCTTTCCATTTCATACACTACCTTATTTTCATTGATTACCTTTTTAGTAAAAGCATGAGGAACATGAAAAAATGTGTTCTCTTTCCACTTTTGGCTATAGACACTTTGTGCATTCAGATGATAGGAGAGTGCTAAAAAAACACCTAGTATAATATATTTCATTTTATAGTGAGTTATAAATAATGATTTCAAGACAATACAAAGCATGTGTGACTTTTTCTGCGGCGTGCAGATAAAATCAACAGTAAAGTCTCCAATATAAAAGGTGGTAGTGTTGGCTTTTTCTATCAGAAAATGACAGAAGAAAGCGTTTGTGACGTAAAATTAACGAATTACTTTTCTTATTATTCTAAACATTCCATAATAATAATCTTAGCTGGTTATGTTGTTAAGAGCCACTATTCTGAAAAATGGTTGGAGCCATGCAACTGAGGAGTTCGTTTGGCGTCTTTAACAAACGGTATGAACAGCATGCAATTCTCATTTTCTTCCATTGCCGCTTTGTTTGCGGGTTTGATAGGCATCATAGTTGTCTGTTTTTTTCTAAGCAAGCAAAGAGGCAAACAGCATCGATTGCTTATCTATTTCCTATTAATACTTATTTACATGCAGGCATATTCATTTGCATTTGATACTGGCCTCATGCTCAGTTTCCCCTGGGTTCTCAATTCTAACATTCCATTGGTATTCCTACTGGGTCCTTTGCTGCATGGCTACTCGCATTACCTACAGCAACGCAAGCTCACTTCAATGGAATGGATCATTCACTTACTGCCATTCATCTTCGTTACTTTGTACTTCTTTAATTTCTACTTGCAAGGGAACGGATACAAGTTCAACATCATTGCTAATTCAATCGATGCTGATGAACCGCTACAGTCTTATGTAAAGGACTTTCCATCTGATCCATGGAACCTGAACGGATGGATAGTTGTGGAGCTACAATGTCTGCATTTACTTGTCTATGGAATAAGTACGCACTTAAGCATATTTCGGTCTTCTGCTCGATCAAGGTGGTTGATCCTCCTCAACTTTAGTTTGATTGTTGCATCAGTTGTTCTATTTATGTCGGAAGGAGGAGTGATTAATGGCGTCCGCTTTTTAGGCACTTTTTTACCTCCGCTATCTAATGCACTTTTCGCAGTAATAGTCTTGTATGGTTTTGCTATTTACTTAATCATCAAGCCATCTTTTTTAATGCAGTATGTACCTAAGTATCAAAAGTCATCCATCAATGAAGATTGGAGAAAGCAGAAGGCGAAAGATTTACTTACCACATTGGAGCAAGACAAACTCTACCTCAGCTCGGACCTCTCTTTGCAGCTTGTGGCAGATGCCATGGGCATAAAAAAACACCACCTTTCTCAGGTAATCAATCAGGAACTGAACTGTACCTTCTTTGAGTTATTGAATAGGTTTAGAATTAATGAAGCTAGACAAGTGCTGAGCCAGGAAGCAGATTGTAAGATGGAAGCATTGGCGTACCAGCTAGGTTACCGGTCCAAGTCCGCTTTTTTCATCGCCTTCAAAAAGGAAACCAGTCAAACTCCGGGACAGTTTGCACGCAGCATTTAGTTTTTTCCGTTCCGAAAAAACCCAAAAAAGACCCAATTCTTTAGCAAAAGACGATTTCTGGAATACCTATGTCCTAAAAAAAAATGAAAAGGACAATTTTATTCTTTGCACTATTCACTCTAGGACTAGTGAGTACTGCGCAAACATTGAATACTGAACAATGGATTCATGATTTGGACTACCTGAACGGTAAAATTCAGAGACAATTCGATTCTTTTACTCCAGGTGTAAAAGAGCAATTTCAATCAGCAATTGAACAGATAAAATCAGGGATCGATGAGATGGAGTCTCATGAGGTTACATGTGAAATTATGCGAGCCTTGGCAATGCTTAAAGATGGGCATACGGAGTTAAACATCGGCCATCGTAACGTAGGATTTCATCGGATGCCGCTTTTGCTCTACTTCTTCGAAGGAAATTTGCGCGTGATTGCCGCGCATGAGGAGTATGAAGATCTACTTGGGGCCAAAATTATTGGCATAGGAAACAGCACGTTCGATGAAGTTTTCGAAATGCTTACTAAGCGAATGTCTGCGGACAATGCAATTGAATACTTGCATGCCGGTCCCGGTTACCTGATACTTACTGAACTCCTGGAGTGTATGGGCGTATCAGATGACCCCATAGCTGCCAGCATCTCATTTGAATTAACCGGGGGTGAAACCCGAAAAGTTTCCTTTCAAGGACTGGAAGTCAAGGAGTACCAAGAAGGTACCTGGAAATTCGTAACTACGGGTGAACAACCCTTGTATTTGAGTAACGGGAAGGAGAGCTACTGGTTTAAATGGCTTCCGGATGAGCAGATCATGTATGTTCAAATCAATCGATTGAATAACCAAAAAGGAGCTCCTTCAATTAAGAAGTTTTCAACTAATCTTTTCAAGGAAATAGATAAACGAAAGCCCGCCAAAGTGATCTTTGATGTTAGAAAAAATAATGGAGGTAATTATCACTTGAGTAGACCCATTGTTAATGGAATCAAGAATAGAGATTGGTTAAACCAGCAAGGGAAAGTGTGGTTTATTACTGGGAGAAGGACGTTTTCAGCAGCAAGCACGATGGGGATATTTCTCAAAAAGGAAACAGAAACCATTCTCATTGGCGAACCAGGAAGAACGCATCCGAATCTTGCGGATAACAACGAATACATGAATCTTCCAAATTCTGATTACTTGATAGAGTATACGACCAAAATCAAAAAGCATTGGCCTGAACGCCCAGAGCTCACCATGATTCCTGTGGATGTCGAGATCCTTCCTGATTTTGAATCCTATAAGATTGGAAAGGATAAAGTCATGGAATATCTTATCCAGAACGATTAATCTATGAAGGAGTATAACAAGGGAGGGAGTTGATGGTCTGATTGGATTGCCGATTTTAAAATCAATTATCTTGGGTGAAGAATCATTCGAGCTAAAATGCAATATTACGATCCCAAAACCCTTTCCTTTTTACTCTCCGACGTTCATCAGCTTCAAGAACTCTTGAATGCTGAACGATATGCTGCATATGATCAACAATCCATTGATCTGTTGTTGGATGCTGTTAAGGATTTTAGTGATACATCGCTATTCCCTTTTGTCAAAGAGATGGACGAGAAGCCGTCTGTTTTTAAGGAAGGCCGGGTGACGATTCATGAACAATTTGGGCCGATTTTGAAGAAAGCAGGAGAGATGGGGTTGATCGGTGCCTTTATGGATGAGAAGGACAATGGGCTACAGTTGCCAATGATGGTTTTCAATGCCTTGTATTTCATCATGGAGGCAGCCAACAACCACGTGACAGGATATCTGGGCCTTACTGCTGGTTCTGCCAATTTAATCTTGACCTACGGCTCAGAAGAGCTAAAACAAAAGTACGTGCCCAACATGCTAGAGATGCGTTGGTCAGGAACCATGTGCCTGACGGAACCACATGCCGGGAGTTCTTTGTCAGATATCACTTCCTCTGCCATCCCTAAAGGTGACGATACATATGCTATCAAAGGGCAGAAGATTTTTATCTCTGCCAGCGATCACCAGTTTTCCGACAATTTCATACACCTGGTGCTGGCACGAGTCAAAGGAGCTCCAGCCGGGACGAAGGGTATCTCTTTGTTTGTCGTACCGCAATACCATGTCAATGATGATGGGTCGATCGGAGAATACAATCATGTAGATGTCGTAGGTGAGTTTGAAAAATTGGGTCAGAGAGGGTACTGCACCAATCATCTGGCGTTTGGTGATAGTGGAGAGAGCGTAGGTTACCTGGTGGGACAAGAGAACAAGGGATTGAGTTACATGTTTCAGATGATGAACGAGGCACGCATAGCCACGGGCCGCATGGGGACAGGCATAGCTTCAGCCGCATACTACGCCTCGTTGCAGTATGCCAAGGAACGTCCGCAGGGTAGGAAGCTTCAAAGTACAGGTCAGAAAGATCCAAGCGAAGAGCAGACCCTCATTATCAACCACCCAGACGTGAAACGTATGCTGCTGCATCAGAAGGCGATTGTTGAAGGTAGCTTGAGTTTGATATTGCAATGCTCGTATTACGTAGACAAATCACTGACTGAGGAAGGAGATGAAAAAAATACCTATCACCTGCTGTGCGAAATCCTAAACCCCATAGCCAAAACTTATCCCTCTGAGGCAGGGAAAGAAGCGGTAGATACAGGCCTACAGGTGTTGGGTGGCTATGGTTACATGATGGATTTTATTTTGCAGCAATACCTTCGAGACATCCGCATCATCTCGATCTATGAAGGCACCACAGGAATTCAGTCACTCGACTTGCTGGGCAGAAAAGTAACCATGATGGATGGTGCCGCACTGAAACTGTTGGCGAAAGAAATGGAGACGACGATTGCTGAGGCGATGGACAAGGAAGAACTTAAACAATACGCAATAACATTGGGGGAGAACGCCAAGCTGATAGAAATGTGTCTGAGAAACCTGATGCCTTACGCAAAGCAAGGGAATCATGAGCGATACCTGGCAGATGCTACCATCTTTATGGACTTATTTAGTACAGTGGTTATTGGCTGGCAATGGTTAAAAATCGGGGTGGCAGCACTGGGACAGAATGAAGTGTTTATGCAAAGCAAACTACATACGTTGGAATACTTTTATAAATATGAAATGTCCCGCTGCAAAGGCTTGCAAAAAACGATCTGCGACGATTCGGAGGTGACGATAAAGATGGGAGTAGAGATGTATTAAAGTAGTGATCTGTAATCAGTAACCAGTTGATAGGTAGACTTGATCCGCATCTTCTGAAAACGGTCATTTCATACGTGCTCATAATGGAGTTCATAATGATGAACTCCATCTGCCTGAGTAATAGTCAAAGTACCGGATATGGTTGCTAATTCATCACTTCCAGAACCTTCCAGGATATCGATTTGAAGCGTTTGAGAATTTTTATCCATGAAGCCTTTATGTGCTAATGTAAATTCACCTTTCTTCCCATCAACAGTGCCAGAAAACTCTTCAATGGCGAAATAGACTGCACCTCCGTCCTCAACTCTTTTGCTGATCATTTGCCCCAGCCCTTTGCCTACCATATCTCCCTGATAGGTTTTATCTAAGGTAAATCTTCCGGCTGGTACTCCTTCATCCGTTTGTGGATTCATGATGATTTCGAACGTTCCTTTTGCGATCATACTGCAGATGTTTTCTTCAATCTAGCAGAATTACTCATCAGTTTCAAATCGAAAAACCTAAAACTTCCGGATCTTATGAATCTGCAACCCGTTGTATTCTCCCTCCATTTTCACAAATTTCCGCTCATCTATGGTATACCAAAAACGTGTAGGTTGTTTGCCTGCATAATCAATGAATAGCACCCAGCACATCTTTTTGCCCAATCCATTTATTTCAAGCTCTTCTTTGCGCTCCACAATCATTTTGTAGTAAGCAGGAGGGCTGTACGCACTCCCCGCATGAAAAAAGGGAATGGCAAAGACAGCCCCTTCTTTCATCGATAATATGGCATACGTTTCAATATCTATCTCAAAGTTGAAAACCGGATGGGGCAGCTCTTTGCGATAATCTGCTGCGGCATTATTCGATGCTGAATCAAGGCCGGTGATCTTATCTGGAAAAAAACTGTAGGCTTCTTTCTTTCCTTCCGTGTTCCTGATCTGAATGATTGGCTCGAATGTGCCATGCTTCACCAGTGCAAGGAAGCTGCCGTTGAAGTTATTGCCAGACCATGTATGAGTTATCGCAATTACTCTCTTGCCATTCATCATCTCCTCACTGGTAGCAGAGATGAATGAAATTTCAGGCCCACGTTTGCCATTTTTCTCTGAATACACTGTGAAAGGGTAGCTTTCGTAGCTGAGCTTGTCAAAATCACCAAATGATTTCCCTACATGTAAAGTGTCTATGGATTGAGCAAATGTGGATTGACTAAATAGCAGCAATGTAATGATGAAGATTCTCATAATTGTTCCTTTTTGAGTTTGAATATTTCCGCCAATTTTGATATCCACACCCACATTGGAAAGTTTATTATACCATCTGCCCGATCAACTAGACGTACGCAGAGCTGAAGCAGATACTTGCGACAGGTGGAGTAAAGGACTCAAAGCGTCGATTATAAACCACCATCGGTATAAATGCATTGTGCAATGGCCGATTTGATCAATAGCTTTAGGTTTCAAACCTGCATGAAAGCATTGTTCACTCGATACCGATTACTGTTTTTTCATCTGATCTTTTGGACGGTATTGATATCCTATCGCCTATTTGACTTTACCCAATACCTCAGCATTCAACAGGCGTTAATCTTTTTTGGCATTCCGACAGCACTTAACATGTGCATTAGTTATGTGCATTACTTTTTCATTTTGCCCTACATCTATGGCCAAAAAAAAGTACGGAGGTATTTCGTGCTGCTGACCTTTACGCTGATCGCATTCCTTTATCTACGTTTCCTATCCGATCACCTTTTTGTGGTGCACCTAGTTCCGGAGCAAGCCTATTACAAGTCCATTCACCTGGCCCGAGTCTTGAGCGTACTGTGGGGATACTTGTCCTTCACGGTGCTTACAGTAATGATCAAATTGGCTGTGGATTGGTATGAGCTTGAGAATAAACGAAAGCAATTGGAAAACGAAAAACTCAGTGCTGAATTGAAGTATCTCAAGTCCCAGATAAATCCCCATTTTTTGTTCAACACCTTGCACAATCTGAATTATCTCGCGCTTAGCAAAGATGCTACCGCCAGCGACGTGATTATTCGCCTTTCCAACATGATGCGGTACATGATTTACGATACCAATAAAGAGGAGGTATTGATCAAGGAAGAGATACAATACATGAAAGACTACATTGAGTTGGAGAAGATACGCCTGAATCAATCCTTTACGCTCACCTTTGAGGTGGGAGAAAACGTCGGGGATTGTAAGATTGCACCCTTGCTGCTATTCACCTGTCTAGAAAATGCATTTAAGCACGGAGTGAGTGATAAGCAGAAAAGCTGGGTAACTGTGAGGCTGAGGAGAGAAGAAGAGACATTTCATTACTGGGTGTCTAATTCGAAGATTGCACAACCCTCCACAAATGAACCGTCCGGTTTCGGGCTGCATAACTTAAGAAAAAGACTGACGTTGCACTATCCGATGAGTCATGAACTTCAAGTGGAGGAAACTGACAACCAATACAGTATCCATCTTAAAATCACTGGGATCGTATGAAATGCATAATCATTGATGATGAGCCTTTGGCGCGTAAACTGTTGGTGGATTACATCGTGAAGGTGCCATACCTCGAGTTGAGAGGAGCGTTTTCTTCGGCACTAGATGCCCTGGAGATGATCAATAGCCAGCACGTTGATTTACTCTTTCTGGATATTCAAATGCCTGACATTAATGGCGTGGATTTTTTAAGGTCGTTGCATTCAAAACCATCAGTGATATTTACTACTGCTCATTCAGAATACGCTTTTGATGGCTACCAGCTGGATGTGCTTGACTACTTACTCAAGCCTTTCAATTTCAGTACTTTTTTACGTTCCGTAGAGAAGGTAAAGCGGCTTAATCCGATGAGTATACCTGCTAAAAGTGAAAAAGAACAACCCTTCATTTTTCTAAAACAAGGGAATGTACTGGTCAAGGTGCAGGTTTCGGATATCTACTACATCAAAGGTTTGAAGGACTACCTGAGGATCATCACCAAAAAGGGACAATATGTGGTTTTGCAAACGATGAAATCAATGTTGGAAAAGCTTTCACCCTATCATTTTGTGCGGGTACATAATTCCTATATGATCTCGATACGACACATCGAATCAGTGGATAGCACCAAAGTAAAAGTAGGAGGTGAGCCTATTCCCATCGGGGGGATGTATAAAAAGCATTTCCATGAATCGATCAAGGATTTGTTGGATGAGGGAAAAGTGTGACGACAGATGCTATATCGGGTTAGGTCTAAAATAGCGCTTTGTTATGCAGAGAAAAGTTGATCTACATTCCTAAGCGCCTTGAACTCCAGAGCGTTGCCTTCTGGGTCGCAAAAAAACATGGTGGCTTGCTCACCAACCTCACCTTGAAATCGAATACTTGGTTCAAGAATAAATTGCATGCCTTTTCTTTTTAGCATTTCTGCTAAATCGCTCCATTTATCCCAAGGTAGCACTACACCAAAGTGTGGAACGGGAACCTGATGACCATCTACCGCATTGGTGATGGGGGCTGTTTGAAAAGTACGCTTTGCAGCCTGATGTATGACCAACTGATGTCCAAAAAGATTGAAGTCAACCCAACGAGCACTGCTTCTGCCTTCCGAACATTCCAAAACATCCCTATAAAATTGGCGGCATATATTTAGATCGCGAACCGGAATGGCCAGGTGGAAAGGAGTTGTAGTTTCCATGATGAATGCTTGTTTTATTTAAATCAAAATTAGACTGGTATTGTGTGTATTTAAAGTGGAATCAACTGATACTAGATGTAATTATGAATTAAAAGACTTTATTTTGAATGATAAACGATTGATTCTGCTATGGATGAAATGGATGCTAAAATACTGGCAACTCTGGAGAAGAATTCCAGACTGTCATTCGCGGAAATAGGACGGGTTGTTGGACTTTCTCCATCTGCTTCACGCGACCGTGTGCAAAAGCTAGAGGGCAAGGGGATAATAAAGAATTACACGATTACCACAGACCAATGCTTACTTGGCTATGATATTGAAGCCTTCATTTCGATAAAGGTCTTTCATGGCAAGTTGAAGTTTTTTCTCAGCGCTGTTGGAAGTTTTCCTGAAGTACGTAAGGCCTATCGAATTACCGGTGGGCAAAACCTGCTGCTGGAAGTTCGTGCGAAGGATCGACTTCAATTGCAAAACCTCATTGACCAAATCATGGAGTACGGCGATACAGTTACACAGCTGGTACTTTCCGAAGTAGTGCTTGAAAGGTAAACTGCTAGAAGTCATCTCTATCAATACCACGAAGGTTGAAGACTGGTTGCATTTTCCTGTGTGAGTGGCTTTACTTCATTGGTAGATAGATCAGCTATGAAAAGTTCAAATAGCCAACCTTCACCGTGCTTTAGTGAATACAATTTTGTCATCATCTACAGACCACCCGGTACTGTACGAAAAAATTGGAGACTCCGATAAGCTATTCAGGTAGTTCTTTTCAGATGCTTTTGCACCATATAGTGTTTGCTCTGTATTATCTGTTAGGTTGAACACATGTGTGGTTACAGACTCGTCATCATGTATTTTTGAAAAGCAAGTAAACTTCCGTTAGAAGAAAGAGAGGGAGCAATGGCATGCCAGTCTTTGCTGTTGCAGACAGGCTCAGTCTTTCCTGACTCAATAATCAATCGCTCAATGGCATAAATACCATCAATGTTTATCTGATAGTAGATAGATTTCCCATCATGAGAAAAATGAGGAGCGTAGTGATTATGACCGTTGCTGGTAAGTTGTCTCACCTTTTTGCCTTGCACATCTGTGATAAATATCTGACGGTACCCGGAGCGTCCATTGGTAAACCCTACGAAGACTATGGACTGACCGTCTGCTGACCAATCAGCATCATACTCATATCCTTTAGAATTGGAAAGTAATTTTTTTATGCTACCGGATTTAATATCTCCATTTTCAAGTTCTGCAATGGCAAGTTTCCAACCACCATATCTGTAAGTATTGAAAACAATGAGCCTAGCATCGGGCGAAACTTGCGGCTGGTATTCTCCTCGAGATTCCCTGGTGGTCAATCTACTGACTGTTCTATCCAAATCAACTCGGAATAAATCAGAGTAGCCGTCACCGCCAGAAAAATAAATTGATCTTTCCTGGCTCATCAGAGGTGAAACAGCACAAAGGACGAAGGCTAGTAAATAGGTGCGGATTGCCATGTTAATTATTTATGTTGATTTTGTTGGCCCCATCACTGTCCATCACCCATGCCTGATAGATGCCGTCTATGTGTGCAAAGTAGGCGATGCGGTTGCCGGAAGGAGACCATCTTGGTGTCCATTCGTCATTCGAAGATTTAGTGAGTTGCTTCTTTTCACCGGTGGCTATATCAAACAGCCAGATATCTACATTACCGGATTCCTTGGAACAATAAACGAATGCTTTATCCGAGGTGGGGGAAGCATCTGTAAAGAATATTCGATCACTACTTTTAAGTAACTCAGTTACCTGATTGGTTCTTGAGTTGAAGCGAATAATGGTACTTATTTCATTCTCAAATATGGAGAGCAGAATGTCTCCATTCGCAAAAAATGAAGGAGCACTTACGTATTTGTTTTCCAAAAACGCATTGAGTTTTCTTTTTTTATAGTCATAAATGAATAATCTGGATACTTTCATCTCCGCATTCTCGGCATGAAATGCAAGCTTTTTTCCGTCCTTAGACCATATGGGGTGAAAGGAATTCAAATTGCTAAGACGGTCGTCTGCTATAACTACTTTTTCGCCACTTCTGACATTCACAAGTGTAATAGCGGAAGAGCCATTGGTCTTCATGCGTACAGCGTATAGGTCTCGATTTACCGGGTTGGGTGATGGTTGACTTCCCTTCAAGACTTTTTTTCTATCGCTTGATTTCATATCGTATGACCAAACATCTCCTGATCTATCATAGTATGCTATTACATGTTCGCTCTCCCATTGGGGATGAAGCCCGGATTGCGCCTGTGAAACAAAGGTTCCGCTAGTGATGACGAGACATACGAAGATCTTTTTCATTTTATACGAAGTTTGCTTTCGCTTCAAGGATACGACCTTGAGACTCCAGAAATGAAAGAAATTGACGAATCGTTGGTGTTGTGATGAGTTGTTTAAAAAAAACTCAGCTTTATGTCACCCTTACCCAATTGCCTCTTTGAACAGCGCCAATTGTTTTTGAAATTCAACGCGAAGTTCATCACTGGATATACCGACAGTTGCATCGAAATTGCTACCGAAAGCAGGAAGAGAAAAAGTACCTGATAGTTCTGCGCCCTGATGTGGCATGGCTGCTTTTGCTGTACTCAATACACCTTGTCCACCTCTGCCACCTGGAGATGTAGCCAAGAGCAGCATTGGCTTGCCGGCCCACGTCCCTTTCTCAATTCGCGAAACCCAATCGGTAATGTTCTTAAATGCCGCACTGTAGCTCCCATTGTGTTCTGCGAGCGAGAGTACCACTCCATCCGAGTTTTTGACGATAGACTTAAAATCATGAGCTTCGGGTGGTATGCCGTGTTCGTTTTCTTTGTCGATACCGTATATCGGCATTTCAAAGTCATTGAGGTCGATGATCTCTACATCAACACCATCTAGTTCATTTGCAGCCCAAACGGCAAATTGTTTGTTTATCGATTGTTTACTATTGCTTCCACCGATGGCAAGTATTTTTTTCATTGTGTTTCTCCTTTTAGTTTTTTTATTAATTCGCCTAATTGTTCGAGCTCGCTTGAGGATAAGTTATTGATCATTGAAGAATGAAAGGATCTTAATTTTTGATCCAATATTTTTAAATAATCAACACCTTGTTTCGTAATGGTGATATCCATTTTTCTTCGATTGGATGGACATTCTTTACGTTCGACAAGTTCTTTTATCAAAAGCTTATCAATGATTCGGGTCACATTGCTGGAACGCTGTATCATTTGAGATTGAATTTCTTGCACAGTGGCAGGCTTATTATCTCTGCCTCTGAGGATTCGAAGCACATTGTATTGAGGTTCTGAGATATCGAATTCTTTCAACTCAACAGACACCTGATCTGTAATCCAGTGACCGGTCTTTATGATCTCAAATATGGCTCGGAAGTAATTATTCATATATACAATTGTTGTACATACAATAGTAACGGGCTGATATGAAAATGGTTCATATTGAATTAAAAAATATTGGTGGAATGGAATTCGCTATTACCGCTTAATGATCTTCATCTTTCGAGACTGATCACCCGAGTGAACGCTTACCAAATAAATTCCCGATTTCAAGCCACTCGTATTAATGGGGAGGGAGTTTATACCGATGGTCGTATTTAACTTTCTTGTAAAGACTTGTTGGCCGTTTAAGCTTGTTAGTTTAATGATAGCCTTGTCTATAAAAGGTGAATTTAATTCAACAGTCAACTGATCGCTCACAGGGTTTGGATATGCAGAAATGGTCACCTTATCTTCAAACTCGATGGATACTTCTTCAATTTGACTCAGTGTCTCAGTACCATCGAAATCTATTTGCCTAAGTCTATAGAATACTTGTTGCGAATAGAAAGAGCTATTGTCATTGTAGGCATAATCGATTACCTCGTTGCTATTTCCAGATTCAGCTTTTGATTCCACCACTTCAATGACTTTCCACTCACTTTGATCTTCACTTCGCAGGACCTCAAAGCGGTCGTTGTTGGTTTCTGTTGCTGTAGACCAATTCAATCGATTTACATTGCTGACTCGCTCAGCATTAAATGCAATGAGGTCAACAGGCAAGGGGGCAGCCGCCGTACCAAATGCCGTCTGACTAAAAGATGTTATGCCATTGAAAACGGCTTCTCCAGTTCCTGTATTGACTGAATTTGCAGCAATGATGGTACCCCATGATCCGTTGGATTTACTGGGACGCTTGAAAAGAAAGACACTTGCAGGATTGGATTGCGTAAAAGCGCTCGCTCCATAAGTATAGGTGAGGTTGGCGCTGGTAAATGTTCCCGCTCCATACGTCTCCAATATCCAATATGGGGAATTAATGGCCTCATCAAGGGTGTTTTCGTCTCCTGGCAATGTTCCCACTGGTGTACGGTCTACCTCGAAAGCAACCAAATCAAACGAACCAGATACACCAACAAATTCCACAGAAATTCCACTATTCAGAACGGTGGTACCATCCATAGTGATTGTAGCGCTATAGGCATTCCCTTTGCCTACCGGAGAAGTAGAGGCCTCCCAGCTAGTTCCAGACAGGGTGCCATTGTTGCTGGTGATGATGTTTTGAGTGGCGCTTCCAGTGTTCTCATTGAATTGCCAGTATCCTACCAAATCGGTATCTAGACCATCGGCGATAAGGAAATTACTTGTTCTTATTTCGTTCTCTGTGCGCACAGAATTCCAAAGTCGTAACTCATCTACAGTACCACCAAAATAATCAGAAGGCACACCGATACCGTCCCAATCTTGACCAACTACCCATGCCAATCCATCTGGATCTCCCAGCACCTCAGAAATGGTATTTTGGAATGCTTGAATGCCGTCTTTGTACACCGTGATTTGCGAAGTTGTAACTGTCAGTTTTTCTATTGTAACTGCCAAGTGTTGGAGGCCGGTTTCTTTGGTGCCTCCTGAAGTAGTTGTACCTCTTATGTCTACTTCAATTGCGCCAGCATTGAATCCTATTTTAAAAATATCGTTACCAGATGCGTCATGCTTGGCCAAAAATGTCTGACCATCATCAGTAGTTGTTGGGTCGATCCACATTTCGGCCGTAAAAGATTCATTTACACTCAGATTGGAAAGCGTGGTATAATCGCTCGTTCCGTTCAGTGATAGATGTGTGCCAGGATCATTTTCTGTAATATTGACATTGGCGGTATTGGTAGGCCCTGATATCTCAAAATCATCAATCATGAAGCCATCTCTGTCATATCCGCCGCTATATCCTGCATTGACGTATAAAACAAACCGAAAGGCAACTGTTGAATTCCCGCTTAGGAATGAAACATCGTATGAAGTGGCTTCATTTGAGTAGTTGTCATTAAAGCCAGTGCGATCATGTATCACGTTGGTTTCTAGGCTGTTACCAGAATTTATTCCTTTGTCATACCAATTAGTTCCGCTTCCGTCATCTGTTCCAAGACGCGTCCAATTGCCTCCATTGTCTGTGGAATATTGTACTTGTACGCCAAATGGGGCATTTACAAATTGTCGCTCCATGCTCTTTCTGAAGCTAAGTGTATAAGTTCCTGACTCTGTAAAGTTGAAATTGGGAGAGAATAATGCACAAGAGTAGTCCGCCTGGGTGAGGTCAGAAGAAAGAGCAGTTTTCCATGCATCCGTACCTGAGTTGACTGTAGAAATGGCATTGCCGGGTGCGCCAAGTTCCCATAGATTAATGCCTCCAGTGAGATCATCTGATCCAAAATAGGTCGTATTGGTCTCGAAATTGCCACCATCGGCAGCAGCAAATGGTATTGCTACATTGGGTAACACATGAATAAAGCCCGATTTAGTTTGAGAGTCAGCACCACTGTTGATGGTAAGTGTCACAT
Organism: Ekhidna sp.; assembly: GCF_039940915.1. Taxonomy (GTDB): domain Bacteria; phylum Bacteroidota; class Bacteroidia; order Cytophagales; family Cyclobacteriaceae; genus Ekhidna. Next base: position 506,888 of record NZ_JBDVFO010000002.1, on the reverse strand, counting down.
CATACACACCCGAACGTTTGAATGTGTGTGTTGGATTCTCTTCCGTCGAGGTACCACCATCTCCGAAGTTCCATTCCCAGGAGGTTGCTTTGTATGAGGCATCTGTAAAATTGATGCTTGCTTCAGCGTAAATGGTGTTTCTGTCAGAGGTAAAGTCTGCATGAACGGTTGCGAATATGTCAGAGGTAAAGATGCCTCGTCCGTGAGTTCCAGCCACTACCAGGTTATCAGAAGATCTAATCTGCAACATGTCCGTGCGAACATTAGCTAAGCCATTGTTGGAAGCTTCCCATATGGTTGAGGCTCCATTTAGGTTGTCTGTAGACCAAACACCAAGTTCTGTGGCTATCAGCGCCTGATCACTATTGCTGGGATTAAACAAGGCCCACCTTACAGGCATGTCAGGAAGGTTTCCTTCAACGGCTGTCCAACTGGTACCACCGTTGGTTGTTTCCCAAACACTACTCACCCCATAATTAGAGAATGTGACGAGCAAGTGGTTGTCATCGCCATCTTCTATTGCTACACATGAAACCGATCCTACAAAGCTTCCATCGCCTATATTCGTGCCAGAAGGAGCGGAAGTGGCATTGTCCACTTGCACTACGCGACCATTGTCCAGGCCAAAAAACACACGTTCTGAGGTGTTTTCAGAGGCCGCAACAGCTGTTACATTACCTGAATTAAATGCTGCAATAGCAGGACTGGAAAACCAACTCATGGTGCCAGCTTCGGTATCTGGACTATAAAGATATTGGCCGGCAGCAAACCCTCCATAAAACATGTTATCGGTATAGGCTAGGTCGGTTGGGTTAATAAAGGAACCACCTCCATTACTTAAGACATTTGTGAAGGTCAAACCGCCATCGGTAGATCGATTAAAGCTCGCGTTGGTAAAAGCAGTGAATTGGTAATTAGCATTATTTTGGTCAATATGAGCGAAACCTCCATCACCGCCGGTTACCTCAACAATGGAAGCAACACCTAGATTGGATACCTTATTCGTCCCGTTATCCTGAGTTCCGCCAATGAATCCTGGGTCATAGGCAGTGGGTTCCATTGCTATGGAATAAAACTGCGAGGTATTGTAACCAAACTCTTTTCTGTAAAATGTGGGGCTTGTTGCGCTTCCATCGTAGGTAGCATAGATTCCTCCGTCATTGCCAAAATAAATGGTATCCGAGTCGCCAGGTTCGTAGAGTATGAAGTGCTGATCAGCATGGACTTCAGGTAAATCGCAATTTCCAGCCCAGTTTGTCATTTGAGTCCAGTTTGCGCCTCCATCTGTTGTTCTCAATAGGTCAATTCCTCCTATGTAGACCGTGTTTTCATCGTTTGGATCAACCGCAGCAATGAGGTCATACCAGGCCTGATTTCGTGTAAAATCAGTAGTGCCAGTGACGCATTCCTGATCGAACCAATGTGGAGTGGGTTCTGTAACGCTGGCCCAGCTAGTTCCAGCATTTGTTGTTCGGATGATCCGATTGATGGTATTGTCATCTTCTTGAATAAGTGCATAAACATAGTCAGAGTTGCTAGGCGCGGTAGCCAGCTCTATTCGTTCTTCGCTGCAGGCTGAAGTAAAAACATTGGACCAGTTTGCACCGTCATCGGTTGATTTCCAAATCCCCTGATTTTCGAAAATCCCGAAACTTACATAGATATCACCATTTGCGGCTATTTCAATATCGGAAGCACGACTTCTAAAATCGTTACCAGTGCAGGCATTATTTCCAGTAAAACCGGATAAAACATTGGTCCATGAAGTTCCACCATTGGTAGAACGCATGAGCCCACCACCAAAATTTGTATATCGGCTTCTAGTCGCTGCCAGTACCGTCCCAGTTCCAGTGACGACAAGCTTGTTAACGTATAGAAAATCACACGCTCCAGTTCCCGCACATGAAGATGTGTTTGTGGTTATGGTAGCCGAAAGCTGCGTCCAGGTGTCGCCGCTATCTGTTGATTTCCAAATGCCATTTCCTTCAACGGCATCTACATTGAAGTAACCTTCTCCTGTTCCAAAATACATCGTAGATGTGGTGTTAGGGTCATAAGCGATTGTGGTAATGGCCATGTTTTCGAAGAAGTCATTGACCGAAATCCAATTTGGGTTTTCTTGAGTGATGTCAGCGGTTTTCCACAGTCCACCGGAAATACTGGCAGCCCAAATGGTTTTGTTTGTTGCATCGTTGGGATCGACCATTATGGTACGTGTTCTTCCCCCTAGGTTATTTGGTCCGCGTTCTTTCCATGAAACTCCAGGAATTGCATCCAGCAATACTTCTCCGTCGGTTCGAGTTTTCATTTGTTCCTTTACTTTGTAGGCTTCATAAAGCCTATTTCTAGGTACAATCCCTAAGGCTGGATCTTTGGTACGCTCAAATTCTTGTTTCGCGGCAAGATCCATGCGGGTTCGCTTATCAAGTTTTTCGAACTGTGATATTTTCTGGATACTATCATCTGTCGATGTGTTGACGCGATTGATTAAAACAATCAATGCGAAAAGGAGAGGGATTAATAGAATAATCCTTTTTGGTGGTTGCATCACGTTGTAGCTGGTTGTGGATCAGGTCATCATGCAAACCAGATCCAGTAAATAACAATACTAGGTTTAGTAACTTATAAATATACAAAATGGAATAGGATATTCCGTATATTTTTTTTCATTTTTTCAATTCAAAAGATCGCACAATAACGTTAATTGAAACACAACTCATTGTAAGTCAACGATCTTAGTCGTACGGACTAAAAGGCCTACTTTATTGCCTTCAGCGACGATTATTGAAGTACAAAACCTCCGGTTCCGGAATTGAACTAAAACTGGACGTTATATTTTACTTCAAATTGCTCTGGCATGTCTTCCTTATTTTCTCCGAGGTTTTGCCGTAAATCTATTTCAATGCCGCGAGCGATCGTAGAGATGGGCACATCGTTCGAAGTACCTTCAAATGGATTGTCTCCCGTGCGTCCTATGCGCTCCATGGTATGAAATACCCAGCCAATAGCCGTGTATACAGGAATGGAGAACCAGATGAATATTTTTCCGATTAAAGGGTATGAAGCTGATAAATTCATGCCTATTTCCATGAACTGAGGAACCAAGGCTACAGGTAAAAACATGAGGAGAATCCACATGAAGTAATGATTGAGCGTGGCAAATTGACGCGGATACGGAAAGTTTTTAATGCGCTCGCTTTTGCCTTGCAAATCGAAAAGATCTTTTTGAATCGCCTCCAGCTCTAGAAACGAAAATTCCCAAACAAGTCCTGATTCTTTAAGTCTTCTTAAATGATGTGATTGTTGATAAAGGAGGGCTGTTTGCCTGTTGTCTTTGGAAAGCGCATCAGCCAAATCTTCTTTGCTGAGGTAAGGTTGTAAATCATCCTCAAGCGTAGATAGTGTTTCTGGTGGCTGGATTCCCCACTCTTGATTGGTGCGTAGGTTTACGGTTGTTTCCCATTGTTTTTTTGCTCGCATGGCGTGACGTAGAGCGGTCATCCAGGCAATGTGACGATAGGTAAGCGTCTTTACTTCTTCGAATAATGACTCATCCGATTGCTTTTCTTTTGCGTGCTCGTTGGTAACCATGTCCTGTACGTACATTCCGAAGGAACGAGAAGTGTTAACGATTCCACCCCAAATCTTGCGAGCTTCCCATATTCTATCATAGGTTGCATTGTTTTGGAAGCCTACGATGAAGGCTACAGCTGTGCCGATTAGCGCAATGGGGGTCCAAGGAATTTTAAACCAGCTAAGGTCTAGAAAATGATAAGCTAATACCCAAATTAGGATGATGCTAAATATCTTGAGTGTATCAAATCTCGTCCATATGGCAAGTTCTGATGCTTTGTAGGTTCGTCTGGTATACATAGGCTAGGCTATTTGGTTGACGCTTTAACAAATATCAACCGTTGATTGGTTTCAATGCCTACTAAAATAGTAAGGACCTTTGATTTGACTAGCGAAATGATGGTTCTAACATGAACTTAATGGAGGAATTTCTTAGGCCTTTTTCACAAACTCGGACTTGAGTGCCATGGAGCCAAATCCATCAATTTTGCAGTCGATGTTGTGATCACCCTCTGTTAGCCGGATGTTTTTCACTTTAGTTCCGGCTTTTACGGGTTTGGGTGCTCCTTTTACAGGCAAGTCTTTGATGACAACCACAGAATCTCCGTCCTGCAATACGTTACCGTTGGAATCTTTGATTACTGAGATATCCGCATCACTTTCTTCAGGATTCCACTCATGGCCACATTCCGGACACATGAGCAAGCCATCAGTCGGGTAGGCATAGGGTGATTTACAGTTGGGGCAAGGAGGTATCTCAGACATGGTTGCAAAAGTAGTTCATGCTACTGCTTTTAACTTGTCAACTACTCCTATTTCACAACCACTTTCCCAGCACCATAGTAGGAGTGATATTCATTATTGTACATCGCATCTGCAGCCACAGGCCCTAGATTATACTGACCCTTGGATACCGCTCTGACCATGTAGTAATAGTTTCGCGTATTGCTGTAGTTGAGGTCTGTGAACAAATGAACTCTGTCGTCTCTAAAATCTGAGTAGTCTGGTCTGCTGGCGTCCTTGATCCATCTAAACGCTGGCAATTGACCAAATCGTGGGTTTTCTACTTCGAAACAACCCGGCAGCATATCTGTAACTACAACATTATCGATGCTGGAACCAAATGTTTTGGAAAGGCTGAGCTTTACAATCAAGCGGTCGTTTTGTTTGATGTTGTTGAGGTCGGCAATTGCTCCATTTTCATGGTAGTACGTTCGTCTCACGCGAATGTATTTGTCTTCCTGAATGTAAGATCCATCCTTACTAATCCCTTCAGATTCCCAGAAATAGTAGAGCGTCCCTTCTCCAGAAGTGCTGATAGAAACATTTCCTTTGACATCCGCTCCACTGAGTTCCAGTGGTTCTGAAGTGTTTTTATATGATCCTATTGTTTTTCCATTCGCTTTTATCTCAGCATTTATGGATGTTTTTGATGCTTCCCGGGCAATACGTCCCAAAGCGATAAGGCTGAATGCTCGCTCCTGAGTACTGTACCATGAGCGGCTTTTAAGTGCTTCAGAAACGTGTTTGGCCATCACCGGTATTTCTGAATTGGAGGGATCTACATCTAGCAAGGCTGTCAAAGCAATTGCTTCGTCTCGAATAGGGGAGTAAAAACTACCTCCGGTCGATCTGATCTGGGATTCACTCTTAAATTGTGTATCGATCAGCTCTCTGCTACGAGCAGGATCACCCGATAACACATATGCTGCACTCAATAGATACCTGCTGTCAGAAGTGAGGTATTGCTTTTTCGAGAGATAAAAATTCATGGTAGATACCTGAGGCTGTCCATTCAAAGCCAGCACGAACAGAGAATAAATGTTGGCTCTCGGATAGATTGTTCGCTTCTCAGTGTAAGTGTAATAATAGTCCATTACTTTCTTCTCGTTGGCTTTCTTAGCGAGGTAATCCATTCCTTTTGAGAGCACATTGCTATCAACATTATAGCCTGCTCTTTGTGCTTCTACCAGAAAGTGAAGCGCATAAACTGATCCCCAAAAAGAGGCGCTACCTTGACCAGGCCAATATGCGAAACCACCATTGTAAAGCTGCATTAGGTACAGCCTTTTGATTGCTTCATTGACGATGTAGTTTGCATTCTTTACCTCCAGGTCATCTTTGCTCAGCACACCACTTGATATATTTCTATAGTAGAGGAGCGGAAACCCTTGTGAAGTCGTTTGCTCCAAGCATCCGTAAGGGTAGCGCAGCAGGTAGGAGAGGTCTTTTGTGAACTCCACCATTGGGGATTTACTCACGATCAACTTTCGCTGCACGGTCTTTTCAATGAAATTGGAGTCTTTGATTTCTGCTTCTTCCGTTTTTGAACCTTTGATCACACCTGATCCGGTAATCTTTAGCAGTGGAGAGTTTGGCCGAATCGTTATGTCTGTTTTGTGCGTATACGTATCACTACCGTCGGCTACCTGTATGTTTATCTCACTAGTTCCAATGTTGTTGTCAGCATAGAGGTTGTAAGACAGCATGGTTTCTTGTCCAGCCTTAAGTGATTCTTTTGATTTAGACTTTCCGGTCAGGTTTAAGAGCTCACCTGTGCTCACTCCGACATCCGCGTTGATTGTGCTACTTGTTGTATTCGAAACCGCGACAGGCATTACGAGCGTATCGTTTGGACTAAGGAATCTTGGGATTCCCGGACTGATCACAATAGGGTCAGCTACCTTCATGTTGCTCTGACCATTGCCAAATGCTTCGTTTTTTATTGCAATGGCCATGATTCTTAAGTCTCCTGAGAATTGTGGAATGTCTATGGTATATTCAAGCTTGCCCTTTGCATCAGCTTGTTTTATGCCGTTCCAGAAGCTTACCAATTTCACCCGATCATTGTTCATCGGGTTCACTCTTGAAGACAACTCTCGAGCCAACCCAACACCACCTCCAGTTAGATTTCCTGCTATTTCTGGAAATAGGTATGGATAAACATCGTATGATTTTACTCCCAAAGCTCTTTTTCCATAAAAGAAGTTGTAAGGGTCTGGTGTTTGATATTTTGATACCTGAAGGATGCCTTCATCAACGATGGCCAAACCTACCATGGCATTTGGTGCGGTTGAAATAGTGATCTTTTGAGACTGATTGGATTTTGACTTTTCTACTGATTCGATTTTTACGTCCAGCTTGTTGTCAGGTTTGTCCACTTTGATGGGACTGTACCCATGTGCAACGGTCAGCGGAATGTCCGATTCTTTTTGTGGCTTGAAAAGGGTTGTGGACACAAAAACATTGGGAAGGTAGCTGTCTTTGATTGGCATGTCAAACTGAGCAGATCGATTGTCGGCTTGCACGTAAAAGTGATCCAATACATTGTTGCTTTCTACCGTCACCAATACCCTTCCCGAAAACGGTGTTTTAAGTAGGACTTTGGCCGTTTCTCCCGGACTGTACTGCTCTTTGTCAAATACAATATCCACTTCACCTTCATTGTCTACTTCAAAGGAATTGACAGTGGTTGATCCATACCCGTAGGCATAGAAGCTTTTCGAAACGTAGTTGTTGACTCCAGGAGGGAAGATTCGGACTTCATATTGACCTGATAAGTCTGGGATGAATGAAATGCTGGTGTTGTCACCATTAAATTCTATTTCCTTGTCTTCAATTATTCGCTCATAGCTTTGTGATCGATACCTGTAATAGCTGCCAGACTTAGCAAGCACAGTTTTGTACTCATGCTTGATGACCTTTACCGTTGCTTTTTGGCCATCAAGTATTTTCCCTTCTTTATTCAGGGCAATGAGTTTTGTTTTTATCAAATCACCGGTTTTTACCCAGTAATCATCGCTTTTTAGTCCGAAAAATACTTCCTGAGTATACAGGTTGGATCTATTAATGACCCCAACAGGACGGCCGGTTTCATCAAAAACGGTTACAAAAGCAGTCAAACGGATGATGCCATTGTTTTCAAAATTGGGCGAGATTTCAACAGAAATGTTGGCTTTTCCTTGAGCATCGGTGGTTCCTTGCCTGGTGATGTCATAAAACTGCGTATTGGTTTTGTCGTAGTTGAAATTGTAACCATTGTAGCCTTTTGGATAGAAGCCAGTCTTTGTCCATTGCATCCGCACTTCATAGCTTTTGTTTGCAGCCGGAGGGCCAAAGAAGTTCACCGCGCTTACATCAATATCGATTTTTTTATCTGACGGAGTGTACTCTTCTTTGTCAAGCTTAGATTCTACCTTGATCCTGTCAGGTAGAAACTCTTCTACTTTCAGTGTTCCGCTGGTTAAGAATTTATCGTTTGATGTTTGAATGGTGATCGAGTAATTACCTGTTAGACTCGCTTTTGGCAAGGCAAAAGAAGTTTCAGCTGATCCTTGCGCCGTTAGGATTTTTTGTTGATTGATGAATTCTTGCCCGTCAGGAGTTCGTACATTGATTTTAATAGGAATTTCACCTGGTAATCCCCATTTTCTATCACGAACGATAACCGCAAAATTGGCAGTTTCGCCAGGACGGTAGAGGTCTCTTTCCATAAAAATGAACCCTTCATAGACCCTGTCAGTGAGATATTTGCCCCCCACATCGTATCTGGAGGTTTGCACGGCTGTGGAGCCAAAATCCAATAGGTTGTAATCGTTTTGAAGACTGGCCGTTATCATCTCCGGTCTAAATCCTCTGGGAAGGTTAGGGTCAAGGTTAAAAACAGCAACGCCTTGCGGGTCAGTATTTACTGTTTGCAATTTTTGATTATTGCTCCCTATAATAGAAACGGATGAGTTAGCTACTGGCTCACCAGAATCCAGGGAATTAACAAACACATGGACCTTATTTTCGCCATTTTTAACAATGATGCCGAGATCGGAAATTGAAATTAGCCGAGCATCTTTTAGCCAGCGATTCTCTGTTGACCGTACTTGAACCACATAGATTCCCTTGTAATCGCTGAGTTTATCTTCAAAGTCCAGATTGAGCAAACTGAAATTACCTTCACGGGACAGATCTGATGTTTTGATTTTCTTACTCCACACCTCATCCTGCAGGTCGGTATTGTTGTAGTTGTAGCCGTAATAGTATTCATCCGAATTGTAATCGTAGTAATAGTCTCTGCTAGAAAGGAATGTCTTGGCATTGTTTTCATAAAGCTTTGAAACAACAACTTCTACTTCAGGAATATTTAAGATTTGAACCTTGATGTTTTTAAAACCTTTGCGGCTTAGGAAGCGCGTCTTGGTGCTGGCAAACTTGATGGTGGGCTGCACCTTACCAAATGAGAACTCTTCTCGGTAGTTATTCTTAAGAATTCCACCAATTTCTCCTTCAATACCTTCTTTCAGTGTCACTTCATACTTTTCAGTTACTTCAAAGGCTTCACTTGTAATGATGAAGCCGTTACTCTTTCTTTCGATATCATAGGTCAGCTTAGGTTTGATATCTATGTATTTCTCATAGTTTTTGAGTTGCGGAGCCTGTGAGGTTACAATGGTGAGAATGCCCTTGGAACCGTCATAATTTGAGCTTACACTGCTGACATTGAAGTTATAAGGACTGTTTAGATTGGTTGTTACCTGCCTTACTTCCTTGGTGCTTTGGTTACCGCCAAATGGGATGATGCCTGGCTGAATAACAATCTTCACAGGAATGGTTACATCTTTGAGTTCAAATTGATCCACATAAAGCTTGACGGTTCTGGCATATTCTTCTTTGGTATCGACGATAAATGCCTTGTTTTCTGAGCCCAGTTGCAGCTCTAGCCGACTTTTGAGGTCAGAAACAGGTATTGGAAAATTGAATTCCAATTCCACAAAAACCTTGGGTGTGTCTTTCGATTCCTTATTTAAACGTGCCCAATAGGATGCGACCCTGTAGACACTTAGAGGCGTTGTTTTAAAAGAAAAGGAGATATCATCTCCCAATGCTAAAGACCCGTCCTCTGGCAATACTTTTTTAGTGACTGTACCCGTGATGGTGGTAGCAGGGGGCAGCTTTTCGGAAGGTGAAAATGTAAGTCTATTGGGCGTTTCCCAGTTAAATACTCCTGAGATTTGCGGCTCAAACTGGATGTATTGTGTACTATCCCAAAGATTCAGCTTACTTTCGTCGGCTATATTTTGAGAAAATTCAAGCGTAAAATTTTGTGTGGTATTTACTTCTTCTCCGAAGTTCTTGTATGAAATTTCAACCTTGTCTTTATTGCTGCATGAAAGCGCAAATATGAAAACACCAAGAGCTAGCAGTGTTTTTTTGAAAGACCTGAGGAGAGGGAATTGAGAGTGGAAATAAATGGGCATGATCTCAGAATTAGTTAGGTATGAGCAAACTAAATAATAAAATTCAAACCTTCTTTACGGTTAGATGAAGTTTAGCAGGATATCAGCATATTTCAATAATCGACGCAAAAGAATTCGAAAGGCGACCATTGCTGTATGGTTGCTTTCTGGAGGTCTTTTCTTAATTTTTTTGCTGTTAGACTATGTTTTTCCTTTTAAGAAAACCATCGACTATTCCACGCTTGTTATGGATAGTGGAGGAGATATACTCAATGCCTATTTGTCGGAGGATGACAAGTGGAGACTATTTCTAGCGGCAGAGGACATCACCGATGATCTAAAGAAAGCCATCCTCTATAAAGAAGATCAGTATTTCTACTCGCATCCTGGCGTAAATCCAGTTTCGGTGGGACGTGCGCTCATTCAAAATGTCATAAGCGGAAAAAGAAAGTCGGGAGCATCTACAATTACAATGCAATTGGCTCGATTGCTCAATCCCAAAGAGCGAACCTATGGAAATAAGGTCATAGAGATGTTCAATGCTTTGCAACTCGAGTACCACTACAGTAAAGACGATATTCTGCGTTTGTATCTAAACCTGCTTCCTTACGGAGGAAATATCGAAGGCGTAAAATCGGCATCCTACATATACTTTGGTAAAGACCCTAAACTCCTCAGTCTTGCGGAGCTTGCAGGCTTGGTGGCCATACCTAATCGTCCTAGTTCCCTCTCCATTAAAAATGACAATGAACCAATCAACCAGGCCAAGGATAAGTGGCTGGTCAAATTTCAAGAAGCGAGTCTGTTTCCATCACACATCATTAACCTTGCTTTGACTGAAGAGCTCAACCCAAAGAGGAGAGACCTGCCCAATCAGGCACCGCATCTTTCCAGACGCTTAAAAAGGCAGGCTGAAAATGATATTATTAGAACTTTTGTAGACTATGAATATCAGAAAAGAATTGAGGAGATAGCCGCCGCGCACATCAAAAGGCTCCAGTATTTGAATGTGACCAACACCGCGATTATCGTTATAGAAAATGAAACGAGAAGAGTTGTTAGCTATGTAGGTTCAGCCAATTTCTACAATGAATCGAGTGCTGGTCAGGTTGATGGAGTCCCGGCGGTCCGATCTCCAGGTAGTACCCTTAAGCCGCTGCTTTATGCTTTACACTATGACAAGGGTACGCTTACACCGAAGCGACGAATCGCGGATGTGCAAATGAATTTTGGAGGCTATGAGCCTGAAAATTATGACAATTCATTTCATGGCTGGATCTCTTCTGAGGAGGCACTGAAACAGTCGTTGAATGTGCCAACTGTCCATTTGCTGAACGAATATGGAATTATGGAATTTATTGAACCATTGCAGTCCGCTCAGTTTAGAACCATTGAGAAGACAAAAAATAATTTGGGACTGTCATTGATTTTGGGAGGGTGTGGTGTTGCGCTAGAGGAGCTTGCAGGGCTCTATGCTGCATTTGCTAACGAAGGAGAGTATCAGCCACTGAGCTTTTACGAAGACCTGGATTCCATTAACTTTTCTAGTCTCATTATCTCCAGGCAGGCCGCTTATATTCTTACAGAAATCCTGACGGAAGTCACACGGCCAGATTTGCCTGACAGCTGGAAAGATAACCCCAATCGACCAAGGGTGGCTTGGAAAACAGGCACTTCGTTTGGTCGGCGCGATGCATGGAGTATTGGGTATAATCAGAAGTTCACGGTGGGGGTGTGGGCAGGTAATTTTTCCGGAGAAGGTGCACCAGAGCTTTCCGGCGTTGGTGTGGCAGCACCGATACTGTTTGATGTATTTAATGTGATTGACGATGTTTCGACGTATGACTGGTACGAGCGACCTTCCGGGGTAGACAGGATTTTAGTTTGTGACGAAACAGGTTTGTTGCCCAATACTTTTTGTAACAATACGGTAGTAGATCAGGTCATAGAAGGGGTAACCATCCCCAGCATCTGTCAGCATCTCAAACCCGTGCTCATTGCTCCTGATTCTTCGGTGAGTTATTGCATGACGTGTGTAAAGGACGCTAAAGACTACCAGGAAGCATTGTTTCCCAATCATTCGGCAGAGATGTTGGATTATTTTAGGACAGAAAAAATCACCTATTCCAAGGCGCCTGACCATTATCGATTTTGTGAGCGAGTCTTTCCTGATCAAGGCTTAGAGATCGTTTCCCCCGTAGATCGACTTGAGTACTATGTAGATGCCAATGATGAAAAGCAAATCCAACTCAAAGCGCAATCTCCTTCCAATGCCTCTAAGTACTTCTGGTACATCAATGATGTGTTTTATAAGTCTGTCTCAAGGAATGAAGAAATATATTTCACTCCATCAGAAGGGAAGGTCAAAATATCTTGTAGTGATGATAGAGGGAGAAATCAGGACATCATGATCACAGTAAAAAAAGTTAATTTCTAAAACCCGCGTTCTTTTATATAAAAAGACCACCTATTACAAAATAGATGGCCTGAAATAACTACCTAAAGTAAAACTTAACCTAATAATGCTTGAGAGGATAGTTATATTCTAACACGTTATTATTGAATATTTAATACAAAGTCAATATCTATATCGGTATCTCCGGTTTGGGATGTTGATGTAGCAGACTTTTGAGGAGTTCCACCTTCTTCTAATGGAGGCTGGTGTTTTAAGAGTACTTTAAACGCTGCGGCAGATGCTGCATCACCTGTAGTCCAGGAAGTTTCTAAACCCAATGGATTAGAGCCGTCATTATCTTCATAGTTCATAGGATCGTTTCTGCTGTCCGCTCCAATATTCCCGTCCCCGGCAGGGCTTGCAAATACATCAGCAGTAAATGAGAAAAAGAACATATGCTCATCATCTTCAGTCTTAATTTCTGCGGTAACATCTTGCTCCTCTTGTTCAGTAGCTAGCGTATTCTCAAGTGTCAAAGACAAAGTATATGCGGTGTTTGCCTCAAGATTTATAGGTTCTACCGTTGCTTCGTCGGGTCCATCTTCACCATCAGCATCAAACCAAACAGCTGTAACTGCTGTACCTCCTGCACTTGGAGTGAAAGTCAATGTCACTCTCGTAATCTCTTCCTCGGGATTCTCAGGAGCAGGTACATCATCATCTCCGCAACTTGATAGGAATACGGCACTCATTAATAATACACCTGTAAGTAAGTAGCTAAGTCTCATTTTCATTTTCATTTTTTATTTCTTTTATGCAATACTATTGCAAGTATAGTGAACAATATCGTTTTTGCAACAATGTTGTAAGAATTAAAAAGAATAACTTACATGAGCGGCAAAGTTGATACCTGGCTCGTCAGCGTAGTATCGAATGAGATTGGTGTATCGCCTGTAGGAGGCGTTAAGTAGATTTTCTCCCTTGATACGGAAAAGGAAGTTGTTCTTTTCGTATGCTACGCTGCTCCCCAATAGAAAAAAACCATCGGGGGCTTCCATAAGATCAAATGTTTCATTCAGTTCGAAAGGAACTTCCTGAGCATTGATGATTTGAGATGGACTGACAACTGGCGGTGTTGTGAATTGTCTGGCTGTCCATTCAGGGGTTATTGCAATACTGAAATTTCCATATTGCTTTTTCAGTTCTAGCTGAATATTGATCGGGGGTATGCCGATGAATGACCCTTTGTTTTTGGTATCCCTCGCATAGACATAAGAAGCTTTTAATTCGCTGTGAAAAGATTCATTCCATTGCTTCCTCACGTCTACATCAATTCCTGTGTAAAGCGCATTTGTTTGATCATAGATGAAGAAAGGAAGCGTTCCTCTGATAGTTCCTCTTATGCCTAAAGGCCGGGTAAATAAATAATTCTGGATGTAATTAATGTAAGGGGTGATTTCAAAACTCAGCTGATCCTTTTTCATTTCAATTGAGCTGATCCACTTCAAGCCTTGCTCGTTTTTAATGGGACGATCTTGATTCGTCAAAACAGTTGTGGTGTTAAAAGATGGAGAAGTTACATATCTCCATAGACCATATTGGAGAATGTTTTGATGTCTACCAAAACTATACAGCTCACCGATGTTCGGAGCTCTCCAGGCAGATCCGATATTTGTTCGAATGGACACATGTTGGTTCAATTGCTTGATAACACCTAGCGTAAAGCTAAAATTCTGATAGTTTTGATTGTTTCGAAATACATCTTGGTTTAAGTCTCTACCTCTTACATCAAGTTGCATAAAATCATACCTGAGTCCCACTTCATACGTCGCATTTTCTTTGGTATATGATTCGACTCCAAAAAAACCAGCACTATATGTATTGTAGTTTGGAATGAAAGGTGGGGTGCCCGTACCAAATAGGTTGTTGTTGTCTTGGGCGAACAATTGTATTCCGTACGTTCCAGACCAAGTGCCATCACTGGGGTGATCCCAGTCCAGATCTAATGAATGGGATTTCAACTTTAAGTTGATGGAAGGTTGAGAATTTAAATTGCCTCTGCGAACATCAAACTCTTTCCTTAAGTTATTCTGATATGCATACTGAACATCAAACTGCTGCTTGCCCAAATACAAGGATGCCTTTAATCGCAGCAAATCATGGGTGGTTTCTTGCTTAGGATTGTTGATGTCGTAAGAAAAGGGACCTGTTTCATTGGGTATTTCGGCTTCAAAAGCAAGTAGCAAATCCTCGAAACTTCCGTTTACCGAGCCCCTCAATATGCCAAGGTCTTGATCAAACCTGCTTGCATATATATCCAAGTCAACAATAGGGAAGTGAAATTTTCCTCCAAGACTAAACCCAACCTCACTTTTGCCGGTATTGGTCAATTGATAGGCCGGAGCAGTTAAATCACCCTGCCTTATTCCAGAGAGCGAGGCCCTCCAGGCAACACGCTCAAAGCCTTGCGTCAATGAAACTTCACCGTTAAATGCTCGTCCATTTGTTTGGAATCCTCCATTTACTTCACCACCTAAGTTGGTGTTATACGCAGGGGAGGGAGCATCAAATAAAATAACACCTCCCAGAGCTTCAGATCCATACCGAACGGTGGAAGCACCTTTGATCAACTGAATTTTATCAATCTGGCTTGGATCTACTTCTAACCCGTGTTCGTTGCCCCATGATTGATACGCATGTCTCACACCATTATTGATGATTAACACCCTGTTTGAATGCAGGCCATGAACGATGGGTTTCGAAATATTCTGACCGGTCTTTAGTAGACTTATGCCAGAGGATTGTGCGAAAATCTCACCTGCAGATTTTCCGGAGGCATCGAGGGAACCCAATTCGATATCTTTTGAACTAAGGGTCTTTAAGTCATGAACATTCAGCGCTTGCTCTATTACCACACTTTCAAGGAGTGTTTCATCGGCAGCCATAAAAATGGTTGGATTTGAATGATGAAAATCATGATGATGAACGATTGTTTTGTATCCCAAAAAACGAATTTCAAGATCCACTTCTTCATCGCAGATTTTCTCAATAATGAAATAGCCATTCTCATCGGCTACAGCGCCTTGCTCCGTTCCTAAAATTTTGATCGTAGCAAATGGTAGTGCTTCTCTTAAATCAATATCAAGTATTTGCCCTTCTATTGTTCGATCACACTGCGCATTGGATTGAGCAAAAAGCGAAGTACATATAATACAGAAAAAAAGGCTGAGTAATGAAATTCTCATGACTATGCACATTTAGCGCAAATGCCATCTACGATCATATTTACAGCCTCAATTTCATACCCTTTCGGTACAGAAACATGGGGAACTACCTTATCATCCAGGCATTCAATTTGTCCACAGTTGTTGCATTTGAAGTGTATGTGGTTGTGGTCGTGATGATCTGGAGAGCAAGTCTCATGGCATAGTCCGTAAGTCGCAACACCACTGGCATTGGGTATTTTATGCAAAATGCCAGAGTCAAGGAAACTATTTAGCGTACGATAGAGGGTAACCCTATCATACTTCTGGAATTGATTTTCCAAATCCCCTTGAGAAAGTGCACTCTTCTCATTCAAGAAAAAATGCATCACATCCAGCCGGCAATCAGTGATCCTTAGCTGATGCGATTTAAGAATACTTTTTAAATTTTCTTGAGACATATTGCAAATATAGTTTATGCAACTTACTTGCATTTATAAGAATGAACACTTTTCTATCTTTGATGGTTTAGAACACAATTATGACCGAACAGAAAAATCCGGATAAGGAAAAAGTGAATTATTTTGACTTCAGCGAAGTGCTTACTTACTTTTTTCGGAAAAAGGATCCGAACCGGCCAAAGAGCTTCAATTTGAAAGCCATGCACACCATTAACAAGATTTCGATCTTGATGTTTTTGGGAGCAGTAATCGTGATGATTGTGAGAGCCATATCCAGGGCCTAGTTTTGCGACATGAAAAAACTATTCTTTCTTGCTGCAATTTCAATAGCCGCTTTCGTTTCAGCGCAAGACGCTGACCCCATCGTGACAGACAGACCCACACAATCGGCCGCCTCCAATGTAATGCCCAAAGGAAACGTGTTGGTTGAATATGGATTTGTTTATGAAAAAGCAGGGGATTTTTCGAATGTAACATTTGCCAATTTCCTGGCACGAGTCGGTTTATTCGAAGGTGTGGAATTTAGAATCACGCAAAACATACAGCAGGTGAAAAATGACCTCACCGATTCTAAAGTGAGTGGACTATCTCCGATTACATTGGGTACGAAAATACATCTACTGGAAGAACAAGGTGCATTGCCGCAGATGAGCATCATTGGTCAGGTTACGTTGGCAAATGGAGAAGAGGCTTTTAAGCCGGAAGAGGCAGTCACAGAAGTACGACTTAATTTTTCAAACACCCTGTCAGAAACGCTTTCATTGGGATACAATTTTGGGATGGCTTTTCCTGAAGATCAAACGCAGACGCTTTACACCGTTGTTTTGGGATATTCCTTTTCACCAGGATGGACTGTTTTTGCAGAACCTTATGGCTTTTTTCAGGATGGAGTTTCAGACCACCGATTCAATACAGGGTTGATTTACCTATGTTCTGATCGTGTTCAGTTTGATGTATCTGGTGGAATAGGACTCTCAGAGAGCTCACCAGATTCATTCATTGGTTTTGGCGCTGCTATTGGTTTTTAATTTCTAGCCAGACTCCAACTGATGCCTAAATAGACTTCCCTGCCATGGATGGGAGAGTATGCGTATGCCGTATCAAAACTATCACTAAAACCAATGTTGGTATTTGGGTCATTAGTGCCTGTTAAAGGAGACCAGGGCTGTACGTAATCGAAAATGTTTTGCAGTCCACCATAAATTGACCATCCTTTCTTCAGGTCTTTGATGACTTGCAGATTGTGAATAGCAAATGCAGCAGAAGTAGTGGGTCTTGGATTAGTCAAAGGATCCCCATTTACATCCAGATCAAATACAACAGGTAAGGCCATGGGGCCGGTCACTCGTGCAGTGTATCCGATCGTCATTTTCCAGGGTTTGTAATTGTAGTTGGCAGTGAGGATTCCAGTCCATTGAGGCGCAAATTCGATGGAGCGTTTTTCCCCATTTTCATGCTCAGTTACGTCTTGAAGATTAACTCCAAGGTTAAAGGCAAGCGGGAAGGCAAATTCTTGCTGTAAGTTAAAACCTACTCCTTTGCTAACCGCGAAACCGTCTGTATTAGCGTATCGTATCTCCCCTTCGTTTTCATAGTCTGGAGTAATCTTATTGGTGAAGTGCGTGTAGAAAATGTCCACATCCAACATGCCCTGACTTTGCCCAATGGTATAAACATGATTGAGATTTAGTGAAAAGTTGTAAGACTTTTCAGGTTGTAACGCTTCCTCTATGATGACTTCACGCTGACCAGTCACGAAGGCATGATCCTCTGTGAAAAGGTTGACAATGCGGAAACCTGTTCCAAAATTGGAACGAAGGGTTGTCCATTGTCCTGGTTTGTATTTCAGGTTCAATCGAGGAGCAGGGATCACGCCATGGTTCTCGTAGTGATCAAGCCTTAGACCGCCCAGGGCGGTAAATTGATTGGATATTTCCCATTCATTCTGAGCGAAGATTCCTGGAGTAAATTGATTGTCAGGAGCATTGGTGCCATTGTGCTGTGTCGCAACCGTATTGTCATCATACGACTGATACCTTGAAGTGATGCCTGTGGTCACCACATGACTACCTAACTCTTTATTCCAAATGAAGTTAGCAAACGCAATGTTTTGAGAGGCTTTGTAGAAGTCAGCACCGTAATAGCTGTCTTGATCATGGGTGCTTAGTGAATAATCAACACGCATGTTTTCTGCGAAGTTGAAAGCGTAAGTACCAAAGATTTCTAATCGATTCGTATATATGCTTTCTCCATAGATTTGATCATCTCCTCTAAGCACTCGATAGTTTCTGTTTTCGAGAAATTCTTCTACACCGTTTCTCCTGTCTTCATAGTAGTATTTAGCCGAGATGGAAAATTTCTTTTTTGAAGGCCTGTTAATGTCCCATTTAGTAAATAAGGAAATTCGATCCAGGTTAATGTTATCTCCAAATCCATCACCGTTTTCATCATCAAAGTCATTGATATACGCATAGTTGAGTCCGATGAATCCTGCGCTCTTCCCAATTTTCGGCGCGAATGAAAAATTGCCGAAAGATTCAAGATGAGAAGTTCCCATGATGTCTGCCGAAAACACGGGTTGCTGAGATGGGTCTTTGGTAATGATATTGATCACTCCGGCTACTGCCTCTGATCCATACAGTGTTGAGCTTGGGCCTTTGATTACCTCAAACCGATCAATGATCATACTCGGTATACCATTGAGCCCATAAACAGAAGCAAGGTTGCCGTAAATAGGGGAACCATCCATGAGAATTGCAGTATATGGACCAGGAAGTCCGTTGATGGATATGCTATTGGTAAAACAAACACCACAGGCAACAACTTCTTGCACACCATTTACAAGCGAAATGCCTTCAACTACACTTGTTGCAGCTGCAGGAATGTATGTATTGAGATGCTTAGCCGTTATTACTTCAACCTTTACAGGAGATTGGGAGACAAAAGTCGGTTGCATGGTTCCTGTGACCACCACCTCGTCCATGGTCAAAGTGCTTACCTCCAGAGCAATGGATAGCCGATCGTTTGTGGGTATTTGTATTTGTCTTTTGACAACCTTAAACCCTACGGAACGAACCTCTAGGAGATAGCTTCCCTTGGGAATGCTCTCAAGCGTAAATGATCCATCAATCCCTGAAATTGTTCCATTTTTTGAATCTAGTTGGATGGTTGCCCCAGGAAATCCCTCACCGTTGACAGTAACTTTTCCCATAAGAATTTCTTGAGCTTGAAGCTGTACTGAAAGGAAAATTAGGAATAGAAGTCCGATTCTCATTGTAAATCACATTGTGACGATACAAAACTATAAATTAGTTTAAACAAAACAAAAATTTAGATTAGTCTAAAAATTAAACAAACTGAAAATTGATTGTTCCGGATAAGTGAGTGAGCCTCGGAGAGTGATTAAAAAAATGTAGAAAAAGGGCAAGTTGGAAATCTCTTCGTTCAATGAAAGCTACCATTCATCCTTAGAAAGTGCACTTTTATTCATTGCTGAAAATTAATTTTTAAAAGACAAGATAAATTGTCAATTTTATGAAGTTGAAGCATAACGACTTCTATATGACCAGCTAGCCATTTATCGTTATGTTTCATAACCTAATCAGTATGAAAAGACTCACTATCAAATTGGCAATGCTATATGCCTTGCTGTATCCAATCATATCCCATGGTCAAATCGATCGACCTTTACTAGATGAAGATTGCATTAGATGTCAAACCCCGTCAGTTTCAATTTCTGGTACTACTAGCGTAAATCTAAATAGCACTTATTCATATACTGTAAGTGCTTCTTCTGGATTACATTCATCAACCAGTTACGCTGTTTCTGGAGGAGTGATTACCTCACAAAGTAGAAATTCTGTTTCCGTAAGATGGACGTCCACCGGATCAAGATGGATTAGAGCGAATGCAGTTATTAGCGGTAGTATATATTCATCTACTAAGTATGTCAATGTTGCTGCACCTCTTTCCGGGGGATCAATTTCTGCCAGCACATCTTCAACAATATGTAGTGGAACTGATCCGGGAACAATTAACAACGCTGCGTCACCTTCGGGAGGAAGTGGTTCATTCAGCTACCAATGGCAAAAACTTTCCGAGGGTTCTGATTCGCCAATAGGAGATGGAGATGGTCCAACCTTGGAAGGTATAGGTGGTGGCTCTCTGGGGTGGTCTAATATAAGTGGAGCTACTGGGTCTAGCTACAATCCTCCAAGGTTATATAGTAATACAACCTATAGAAGAAGAGTGACTTCAGGAGGCAAAACAGCATACAGCAATGTCGTGAGTTATTCGATTCCTGCGGTAAGCGCTGGATCAATTTCATACAATGGAGGAAACATAAATGTTAGCGCGACACCCTCGAGAATTACAGGTACCAATGCCAGTGGAGGCAGTGTGAGCTATCAATGGCAGAGAAAAGTTGGAACTGCCAGTTCTTATTCAAATATTTCCGGAGCAACCAGTCGTGATTACCAGCCAGGAAGTCAGACAAAGACTACTGTCTACAGAAGAAGAGTAGTTTCTTGTGGTCAAACGAAATATTCCAGCGCCATAACGATTAGGGTCAATCTAAAGCAAGGATCTATTGCAGCGTCCACTACTACATCATTGTGTTACAACGGGAATCCTGGAACGGTGAATAACAGTAGTTCACCTTCTGGAGGCAACGGTTCTTTTGCATATCAATGGCAACAGCGCGTGTATTCCAATGGAGCATACGGTTCCTGGAACAATGTGTCAGGTGCTACTTCATCAAGCTATAACCCACCAGCGCTAACATCCAGTAGAAAATACAAAAGAAGAGTAATATCCGATGGTCAAACGAAATATTCCAACGAGATAACTTTTTCGGTAGCACCAAACCTCAATCAGGGATCCATCTCATATTCAGGTGGGAGGACATTAAATCCGGGAGGAAACCCTTCCACAATATCGGGTTCAACACCTACAGGAGGCAATGGCTCCATTGCCTATCAGTGGCAAAAGAAAACGACAGGTGGGTATTCAGATGTCAGTGGAGCGAGAAGTAAAGATTATAATCCAGGTCCACTTTCAGTGACAACAACCTTTAGAAGAAGAACTTCTTCCTGTGGTCAGACGAAATATACAAATGAGATCAAGTTTACTATAAATCTTGTTGGCGGAACAGTGACAGCTTCTTCCAATACCTCCATCTGTCCCAATACCAACCCTGATGTAATTAACAATGCATCTGCTGCTGCTGGAGCTTCTGGATTGTACAGTTATCAATGGCAATACTTATCAGAAGGTGGTTTAGAAGAAATAAACCCTCAAGGAATAGACGAAGTTAACCCTGTGACTCCTTCTGGGTTTACATGGCATAATATTTCGGGAGCTACTTCCGCTTCTTACAATCCACCAGCACTTTTAGTAAATGCCATTTATCGCAGAAAGGTTACATCCGGATCAAGTGTAGCTTACAGTAATAGCGTTGGCTATACCATTACATCTGCAGTCAATAAAGGGTCAATAAGCTATTCAGGAGGGTCAATCAATCCAGGAGCTACACCTGCTAAAATATCCGGATCTAATGCTACAGGTGGCAATGGGATCGCCTATCGTTGGCAGTGGAAAAGAGGGACTGAAAGTTCTTTTACTAATATTCCGTCCAACCTGGGATCTAGCGTGACCTCTCGCGATTATCAACCGCAGGCGTTGACCAAGAAAACGGTTTTCAGACGAAGAGTGACATCCTGTGGTCAAAATTATTACACCAATCAAATTACCATTGGGGTAAACCTTGTTGCAGGTTCAATAAGTGGTAATCAAACGATTTGCAAAGGGTCGGACCCATCCAATATTTCAAGCTCTTCCCTGGCTCAGGGTGGAAATGGAAGCTACAGTTACAAATGGGAAAAAAGAGACTATCGTCCAAGTGATGCATTGCCCTCTGAGGGAGGCGACTCGCCACTTGAAGGAGGAGGTATCGAGGCACCTGTAGGAGGTGGGGTTGAGTATACATGGTCAAGTTGGACCGAGGTTGCTTCGGGCACCAGTTACAATCCTGGACCCATCTCATTCAAAACAGAATATCGCAGAAAAGTGACTTCCAATGGGGTTACCAAATACTCCAATGTCATTACCAAAAACGTATATCCTGATGTAGACCCATCAACAATTTCGTATTCAGGAGGGTCAATCAATTCAGGAAGCACGCCCAATCAAATTTCAGGTGGGGTAGCAACAGGAGGCAGTTCGGTAAGTTATCAATGGCAAAGTAAGACAACCGGCGGTTTTACCAATATCCCTGGAGCCACAGATCGCAATTACCAGCCTGATCCATTGACATACACAACTAGTTTTCAAAGGCTAGCCTCATCAAATTGCGGAAATACGCAGGCTTCAAACAGCATAAAAATTACTGTAAATCTCAGTCCTGGGTCAATTGTTTCCGGGAATGAATTAATATGTAGGGGTTCTAATCCTGATGTTATTACCAGTACAAGCCCTGCAACGGGCGGTGTAGGAAACTATCAGTACCAATGGCAAATCTTTTCAGAACTTGGTGAAGGTGTACTGCAAGGACTGGAGGAAGATATTCAATCACCTCAAGACAATTGGATTAATCTCATAGGAGAGACTAATGAGACATTCAATCCTCCAGTGTTGAATGCTGATGCTGTTTACAGACGAAAAGTGACATCAGGAAATAAAGAAGCATTTACCGGATCGAAGACATTTACTGTATCCACACCTTTGAGTGCTGGGTCAATAAACTATACCGGAGGAGCAGTAAATGCAGGTGGGAATCCGCCCACAATCACAGGTACTTCAGCTTCAGGTGGAATTACCCCAAAATACCAGTGGCAAGAGAAAGTGGGAACAGCTACTGGTTTTACCAATATATCAGGTGCAACCAATAAAGACTATAACCCTCCATCTGGGATAGACTATACCACAACGTATCAACGTAGAGTACAATCTTGTGGAGAAACCAAGCAAACGAATCAAGTCACAATAAACGTCAATTTCAATGCAGGCAGCATCAGTGGTAATCAAACCATCTGTAGTGGTTCCGCTCCATCTACCATTTCGAATTCAACCTTAGCAAAGGGAGGAAATGGGAGCTACAGCTATAAGTGGGAAAAGCGAGATTATCGACCAAGCGATATCTTACCCAATGAAGGAGGTGATTTGCCAATCGAAGTAGGCGGAGTTTTGACCCCTATAGGTGTCAGTGATGAATACATATGGACAGACTGGGCGCAAGTAGCCTCGGGTACTAGTTACAATCCTGGTAACGTCTCATTCAAGACAGAGTACCGAAGGAAGGTGACTTCCGGTGGAGTTACTAAATATTCCAATGTTGTTACAGTTGATCTTGAAGAATTGCCAGATGCGGGTTCTATTAGCTATGTGGGTGGCACAATTAATTCGGGAGCTTCCGCCGCTCAAATAATTGGATCCGAAGTTACTTCTTCATCCAATTTTCAAT
This sequence comes from Ekhidna sp., assembly GCF_039940915.1. Lineage (GTDB taxonomy): Bacteria > Bacteroidota > Bacteroidia > Cytophagales > Cyclobacteriaceae > Ekhidna. The sequence goes on along the minus strand of NZ_JBDVFO010000002.1, from coordinate 483,570 downwards.
ACAAATGGATGAAAAGAATAACAGGAGCCTTTGTAGAAGTGCCGAATTCAAACTCACGCGACTTTTCACCTGGTGTTCTAAATTATTCAACTTCCTATGTACGAATAGTTGAGAACGATTGTGGAAGAATTGTGGAATCGAATGTGGTGAAAGTTCCGGTTAAGTTAATAGCTGGTAATGCAACCACTGCGAATTTTGATGTTTGTCATGATTGTACCAGGCCGACACTTAGTCCAGCAAATCCCGTTGGCGGAAATGGTCAATATTCATACCAGTGGCAAATGTTAGGATCAGGGCTGATTGAAGGAGGAGAACAGCCAATCGAGTCTCTGGGAGGCAACGACCAAAATCCGATACCTACAGGAGAAGTATTTGATGATATTCCTTTAGCTAAAGATGCAAGCTATACTCCAAATGACATCATTTGGATGGGTACCCGAACTTTTAGAAGAAAAGTTATCTCAGATGGACAAACTACCTATTCTGAGCCCATTGATGTGACCATTCATCAACCCATCGTTCCAGGTACCATTTCTTACAATACAGATGCTTGTCAAGGCAATAATTTGGGAACCATATCCGGTACGCTACCGACAGGAGGTAGCAATTCATATGATTATCAATGGCAGTACTATACAGGTTCTGCATGGGAAACTTTTAGCAATTCCAATAGCCGATCGTTTAATCCAAATTTTGTCATCACCGCAGATACTTTGTTTAGAAGACGTGTAAAATCCGCGGGAAGTGGCTGGAAGAAATCCAATGAGCTACTGATAGAAATATATGATGTATTAATGGGTAGTGAATTGGGCACCTTAAGTGCAACCAGTGACAAGGTATGTCCCAATTCAAAGATCGAGTTTACCTATGCACCAGGCCCCAATGTAAATACAAATAATACACGTCTGTACGGTGAGAAAGATGGTAACGAAATTGATTTTGGTAAAATAGGGACTACCAAATCGATCCATGTTATGGAAGGCTTTACGTACTATGTTCGATACACCCAACCATGTGCGTCTGAAGATTATGCGACAAACAGTGTCTCCCTTAGTTTTTATGAAAATTGCAATGTTCCACCGTCTCTGGATCAAAACTTCGTAAGAACGGAAGTGCCAAAAATCCCAGTTAAACAGGAATATGACCTAACCATACTGGATGCTACAGAAAAGTCTACATCATACACTTACTCGGATGGATTAGGAAGACCAACTATGAGCGTAGCAGTTGAAGCAGGACAGAATTTCGAGGATGTTATTCAGTTCAGTAAGTACAATGAAGAAGGACGTCAGGATATATCCTATATGCCTTATTACAATAGAGCATCAATTCCCGGGAAGTTTATTGATACGGATGATGCGATTACTCAGCAAGAGAATTTTTATAATGCGTCGACTTCCAGCTATGATGATATTAGCCATGATAGCAAGCCTTACTCAACTACTGAATGGGATAGTAGAGGTCGCGTGAAGTCAGTAATAGCTCCTGGAGAAGCATGGCACAATGGAAACAAAAGAACAGTGTATGACTATGCAGTGTTTGATCCAGCACTGACTGGCGGTGATGCAGCTAGTATTCACGCAGATGTAACCAAATGGAAGATATCTGGAGGATTACCGGTACCTGACGGAATGTATCTTGCCAAAGAGCTCTCCGTAACATCTGTAACTGGTGTGGAAGGTCATAAATCCAGGACAGTCACAGATGGAAGAGGCCTTACCATTACATCGCAGATTTATGACCAAGACCAAGATAAATGGATAGGTTCCTACAATGTATACGATAATTTTGGACGAGTTCGATTCATAGTTCCGCCACTACTTCAAGCAATCACATCACCAACCAGTGATCAAATCAAAGAACTTGCATTTGAGTATCAATACGATAGCAAAGGACGCGTGATAAGGGAACGCGCACCTGGTTCGGGCTGGGTTAGCTATGTATATGACCAATGGAATAGATTGGTTCTGAGAAGGCACCAGGCTCAATTTGTCAAGATAGGAGATGGGCCTTACCCCACAGAAGATGGTTACAAAACCTGGACGTTTTTCAAATACGATGCACTCAACCGACAAATTATGTCAGGGGAGGTTTATGATGAAGAAGAACGTAATAGGGCTGAGCTGCAAAACTTATTGGATAAAAATTTAGTTGGGGATACTCGCTATGAAACAACCAATCTTTCAAGTAGCAGAGGATATACCAAGTACAAATCATTCCCTGATCTAAATACTGATTATCAGATTTATGAAATCCATTCTGTCAACTACTTTGACAATTATGACTTTTTGGAAATAGTCAACTGGGATGCAGAAGATCATGATTATGCCTTGATTATACCGCCGGGATTTCAAAATTTTGGATGGGCACCGGAAGGGTATGAGCTCGTTACCGAAAACAAAGTCATTAAGGATCGCCGACTAGTCCTACCAGGAGGAAACCCTCCAACAGGAGATATCGAACACAATGGTAAATATGCAAAAAGACCAGGTGTAACCATCACCTTTGAAGAAGGAGTCGTTCCGGGCCCTGAATATGAAGAGATAGATGCAGCTGAACCCTATACCAATGTGATCAATCGTCCAACTGGAAGTAAGATTAAAGTTTTAGGATCCGATACCTGGCTAAATGCGGTTGTGTATTATAATGAACGAGGAAGAGCCATTCAAACGATAGCTGAAAATCACAAACGAGGTACAGATCGATTGACCAATGACCTGGATTGGAAAGGTGAGTTGCAAAAAATGCTGGTTCTGCATGAGAGCAAAAATGAGCATGGGGCATCCTCAGACAAAGTAGCATTGTTGAATGAATACGAATATGCACACAATGGACAGTTACTAAAGACCTATCAAACCATTGATGAGGATCAGAGAATACTTGTAGCGGAATATCACTACAACATACTGGGAGAACTGGTGGAGAAAAACCTGCATTCTGAAAATGAGGGGACTTCATTCCTCCAGTCCATTGATTACAGATACAACATTCGGGGCGCAATGACGCGCATCAACAATGCGGACTTGGGTGATGGAGAGGGAGATATCTTCGGTATGGAGTATTACTTCGAAACTCCGTTATCGATCAATAATAATGAAACAGAACCACGATTTGACGGCATGGTCAGCGCGATGGCCTGGAATGCAAATAATAACCCCGGTGGCGATAGTGATTTCAACAAAACGGCGATTGGGTTTTCTTATGATAAGCAAAGCAGGCTGAGATCAACAGCTTACGGAACAGGTACTTCTTACAGCGATCAAGCAAATGCCAATGCGTACACCATGAAGGTTGGCGAGCTGGATGCAAATGGTAAGTATACAGGTGGATATGATGACAATGGCAACATATTGGCGTTGAATAGAAATTCTGAGAAGGAAACAGTAGATGAGTTAACCTATCACTATTCACCCAACAGCAACAAACTTGATGGGGTGACTGATGATGCTACGAAAGAGGGGTTTGATGATTATAATGCTCCATCTGACATCAAAACCCTGGGTACTGACGAATACACTTATAATGCCATGGGCAACATGACCTATGATGTCCACAAGGAAATTGAGTTGCATTACAATCATTTGCAGTTAGTCGATAGAATTGACTTTGTTGATGGAGATAAGGTGTTGACTTCCATTATTTATACGTATGATGCAGGAAGAAATAGATTGGCTAAAGAAGTGCTAGATGCTGATAATAATTCAATAGCCAAAGTCGATTATGTTGGGGCTGTAGAATACTTGGATGATGAAATTAATCAAGTCTTTACACCAGAAGGGAGAGCCTACAAGCAAAACGGAGATTATCATCACGAGTACTTTTACACGGATCATCAAGGCAACAATCGGGTAGCTTTCGGTAACCTCCCTGAAAGAAATATATATACGGCTACTATGGAACAGTCGAGAAAGGATTATGAGAAAAGTCAGTTTAAGTTTCCAAATGATGATATAAGAAGTGAGGTAGAAAATCATACACCTTTAGGGAAAGGAAGCATTGCTTTAAATGGTACATTGTCAGGAAGACAAGTTGGACCAGCGAAGGTTTTGAGTATTTCTCCAGGAGACGAGGTTGAAATTGAAGTTTGGGCAAAGTATAAGGAAGCATTTTCTAACAGTACGGTTGCTGCAGGAATTGTCACAGCCATATCATCTGCCTTTAATTCAGCAAGCTCAGGAACTGGTTTAGAAAGTAATTCCACAGTGTTATCTGATGCATTAGCATTACCTAGTGATCACCTTTTTGCTAACAATAATTTGCCAAACAATGAAACACGTGCTTACCTGCAATACATTTTCTTTGATGCAAATTATGCTTTTAAGGAGGAAGGTACCAGTTATCAAGAAGTGACCAGCGCAAGCTTAGGAAAGTTTGCCAAGTATGAGTCGGGTGTACTTAGTTTTGATGAACCTGGGTATCTCTTTGTTTACTTGGTGAATGAAACTAACGAGAACAAAGATGTCTATTTTGATGACCTTAAGATCACACATAGCAGTACAGCTGAAAGCTTTAAAGTATCCCAGGTGAATGATTACTATCCGTTTGGTTTACCGACTTCCAACTCATGGAGATCGGAAGGATACATTGATCCTGGTCTGTTGTACCAAAGCAGCTATGCCAGCTACGATAGCTTGACAGGGTACTACGACTTCTTGAGTAGAAGTTATGATCCGGTGCTTGGAAGATTCTTTGCAGTAGATCCAGCTGGACAGTATAGTTCACCATACCTTGGTATGGGTAATGCCCCACACATGGGAATTGACCCCAATGGAGAGATATTTGGATTTATTGCAGGAGCCTTATTTGCTGCCGCAGGGCAAGCCGGAGTACAAAGTTTAAATGGTAATGGAAGTTTTTGGGATAATGTAAAAAACAATGGCTTTGTGATTGGTGGAGGCTACAGTCAAAATCAATCGTATATTTCAGCTGGAACTGCTAGCCTAGGCGCGGTATCTACCTATAATTTCCCAAATCAAGGGAGTCGGATATTTGGAGGTTTTGCTCGACCAGATAATTCAAATTACAGTTTACCAGGGCCTTATCAAGATGGAGGCCTGATAGCGGCTTATGGCTTTGATCCAAATAGCGCAATCGATTATGATTTTATGGGTGCAATGGTGGCCAGGAACACCTTTTACCCAACAATTCCACTGGAGGGTGATGGGGATGGTTTAGGAGGAGGTAGGGGTCAAGCGAGAACTGTTTGCTCTGTATGTGATCATAGTCACTGGGATTGGGGGGATGGTGGAATACCGCCTGAGCTCGAAGGTGGTACAGGTTGGGCATCTGTTGCGCAAGGATCATTAGCTACTGGAGAATTTTTCAGGAATCTAAAATCATTTCAGTTTACTGGAACCAATGCTGTCAGAGCTGGAAATATTTTAGACAACAGAAGATTTTTATACAACGGTAGAACTTTGAGTAATAGATATTATGGTAACCAACATCAAGGTGTTGCGACTATAAGACATGCAAAAAGGGCTTTCCAAAGTAGTGCCAGATTATTGAAGGGTGCAGGTAAGGCTATAGGAGCTTTGAATATAGGAATAACAGGATACCAAGTATATAATGATTTTTCAAACGGTAACTATTACGGTGGAGGAGCACGAATGGCAGTAGCTGGGGTGGCTGCTGGAGCAGCATTTATTCCTGTTGTTGGATGGGGGGTTGCTATTGGAATAGGAGTAGCTGACGCTATTTGGGGAGACAGATTCTATAATTATATTGAAAATAGATTTAGAAATTAGTTCTCATGACTATCTATAATTCACTCTTTTATCATATCTATGAATTGGCACTCAAGTCAAAAAGTAATAGAGACATGCCCATGTTTATAACTATAACGGTTATAAATCTTTGTTTTATGTTCAATGTATTCTCAATTTTTTTAGTTCTTGAAGGTTTTGGGTTGGTAGATAATTTATTTCCTAATGAATTTAGATTAGTAGTAACTCTAATATTTCTAGGAATAATTTCTGCTTATTATCTGTTGAATAACAGATATAAAAAAATACATGAATATTATAAGGAGAGACGAAAAACGGCACCAAGTACCTTCAAATCAATTTTAATAGTAGTTACATACTATTTAGTGAGTGGAGTTATTTTGTTGCTTGCCGCATTATTTAAAAATAAAGATTGGGTGTTTAATTCATTATAGTAGAATAGACATGCCTTTTATCGTAATACCCTTTATAGCGCAAGCCCTCCAGCTCAGGATGTGAAGGGGATAATGGGGGAAAGTAGAACTAAAAAATGAGTAGTAAATACACGATGAATACCACTTATAACTGATGAATGCAATGAAATTTTATATTCGACTAATCACATTAATAGCTTTTTTGGCTACAATTTCTTCGCAAGCACAGATAGCACCATCACCCGGTGCCATGAGTACCATCAACCTCAGTAATTCTGAAGATTTGTATCGCGCTCAGGTAACTGAAGGGGTTCCAATCTATACTATTGAAGCTGAAAATGGCTATCAAGTACCTGTTCAACTTACGTATCAAACTCGTGGTATTAAGGTGGATGACGTAGCTTCCTCAGTAGGTTTAGGTTGGGACTTGTTTGCAGGAGGGGCAATCACACGCGTCATGAAAGATGAGCCGGATGATCAGTCATTTTTTGTTGAAACGCCATCTGCGACTTCTGTAAGACATAGTGAATATGATAAGCAAGCAGGAAGAGATTATCAAAAAGATATTTTCTATTTTTCTTTCCCTGGAGGAGGTGGAAGTTTTGTTAGCAGTGGAAAAAAAATGAATACTAACCTTACCGAGAATAGTGATTTTTATGGACTTCCGTATACGGATGTGAACATCAAATTCTTCCGTACAAGTAGTACTAACTCATATTGGGAGCTTACGGATACTCAGGGAGTTGTTTATCGTTACGGTATGAGTCCTGAAGCGAGAGAAATCACTTCAACTGAATCTTATGAATCGGGCCAGCCCAAAGAAGACAATGCAAGATTTACCTACATATCTACATGGTACTTAGAAGAAATTCGCTTTCCAAACTTGCCTGCGACTAGCAGCATCGTATTTGACTATGAAAAAAATGACAATTATATCAACATGGTTTCAAGCTCTAAATCCATTGTCTTTGATTTAGTGGAAGATAAAACATACTGGTATTACGGAAGGCTAGAAGGCGATGAATCTTTTGCTGATTATTTTACCCTTAGAAGGCAAGATCGTTTTGCTGCTCAAAGCTTTACATATACAGTCCCAAATTATGGGAATGTTCCTGTTCCTGGATCAACAGCTGGACCTTCTATCAATAATGTTCCAGGACTTTATGACTATAAATTGTTTGAGAAAGTTTGCGTAGAAAATGCAGATCCGCAAAAGCAAGAGTGTTATCAAACATTTAATGGCGGTTCATGGACGCATGGTTCTTTTGCAGATAATTTTATTGATAATTTAGTCAATACGGGTAACACTACTGATTATACGGGAGGACCGTTTGTAACGTACAAGAAATCCCCCAATCCGCCGCACAGTGAGAAGCTCTTCATAACGTCAACAGATATCTACACTTCCAATTTGGTATCAATTAAAAGCTTAAAAGCTGACGTGATATTTAACAATCAGCCTAGGCAAAGTCGTCCTGGTTTAAGTCGTATTCAAAACATTATTATAAAAGACCATCAAAATAGAGAGGTGTTTAATTACGAACTTGGTCATGAGTACTTCGATTCTAGAGACCATCATGAAAATAACCTTGGGTTGGATGTTTCTTATACTAAACGACTAAAATTATCTTACATTAATAGAAATGGTCAATTCTACAGGTCATTTAACTACATAAATGAGTCAGATCCAAGTTATGAGCTTCCTCCTTGGGGTAGTGGCAGGAGAGACAAATACGGTTATTATAAGCGTTCAGTAAATTCTCCATACTCCCCGTACACTGTTAAATATGGTATATCAGAACCATTTGAGTTTGTTTATGATATACCAATCGATTATGGCGTCAATCGTGAGCCAAATGCGGATACGAAAGCTAATATGTTATGGAAAGTTAATTACCCTACTGGAGGATACAAAGAATTTGCTTTTGGTACAAAAGCAGGAGGAGGAGCAGCGATTACTTGGACAAAGCTAAAAGATGAAAATGATGAGGTAGTCTCACATATTTCATATAAGTATGGCAATCCACGGATAATGGAGGCAGGTTTACATGTAGTTGGTAATAGTCAGGTAACATTCTTCTCCAGTTCACCTTATCTTACTTTTGATCATCAAAGTTTAGCTGGATATGAGTTCGCTACTGTTAATGATGTTGTGGCTAAAACTTCAGTTAAATATAGATTTAGATCACCTATTGTGACAGACGAAAGCGCCAAATCCAAATGGCAATTAAATGGTAGCAGTTGGACTGATTTGAATGATAAAAAGGTGACAAAAGGAAGCTCGCCAATGATGTCACCACCAATGGTATTTGGTGTTGGTTTACCTAGATATATCGAGGCGTTTGATGCTGAAGGAAACCCTACAAACTACACGAGTTATGGGTATTCTCATGGTGATGTTGAGCAAACCATCGAAGAACATGCGTTTCTTCAATCTTCAGAAAACGGGGGACATTTTTATCAAGGCAAATCACCACTTAAGTTGAGAACTTTTAACTTGAGTAGTACACATAATATTTCTTATGAAGGTGATCATTCTACCCGAACCAGAACAACTTACTCCTATCACGATACTTTCAAAACACTGTTGGATTTCACAACTACGTATGCCGTCAATCAAAATAATGATCCAATAACGGATAGAGATGTGGTAAATACTAGAAGTACAATCTATTACCCTTCGGATGCAGATGCCATTCGTTCATTCTACGGAGAGGAATCCACCACATTGAATAAACTCGTAAATAAACACATGATTGGAATTCCCGTTGCAACCGTAAAAGAAGTGGACCTACCCAATGATGGGCACGAAGGTTACTGGGTTAACGGAGTAAGCTTCTCTAAATACACTGAGAAAGTGGTAGACGCTTCCAATAAATTTTTGTTACCGACCACACAACATCAATATATAATTACTCATCCAGAGGAAGAGTGGTATAGCGAGTTCCATTCAGAAATTATTGCAACAACTACTTACAATAATGAAGGACTTTTGGCTTCAAAAACTGGTCAGAATGAAATAGTAACGTCTTATGCATACGATGATTATGGATATATGAAAAGCATGACTGTTGATCCTGGTGTGGAAGATTTAAAAAGAACGACATCTTATACGTACTATCCCCTGGTCGGCCTGGATGCATTGACAGGACCTAATGGAAGAGTGGTTACGTATGAATACGATAATCAAAAGAGACTTCTACTCACTCGGGACAATGAAGGCAATATCCTTAAACGTTATAGATACAACTTCGTAACCCAAAGTCAGGAAGCACTTCGAGTTTCCATTGACATTTCCTCAGGGTATAATGTTGTGAATAGACCAATTAATTTATTAGCTGTGGTAAGCGGATCAGATTATGGATCAGTTTCCTATCGCTGGGGTGACGGAAGCACAAATTCTTCAAGAAGAGTGACTTACAGTACACCTGGCAACAAAACAACTTCAGTTTCTATCACCAACTTGGAGCATCCTGATGTGAAAAAATCTGCTGCTAGATCAATAGATATTCACGCTGAAATAGCAGACCTGAAGCTCAATGGTCCTATCTGGGTAGAATATTGCCCGGGTGACACCTTTGATGACGGATTTAGTGGCGGAAGTGAAGGCTCTTCAGGACCATCGGTAGATTATGGTACCCAAAACAGTTTTTTTGGAGCTGGATTTGAGGTTGGAGCCAGATGCCTCAATTATGGATATAAAGAAAGGTACATGGAGTATAGTAAAGATGGGGGTTCTACCTGGACACGATTTGCCAGCGAAGAAGGGCTGTTTGCTCAGCTTCCCCTGTCAGCATTTCACTATTCCAGTGTGGACTATACCATTTTAGTACGTGCTACCTACAAAGATAATTGCGGAGGAAAATTTGAAGATCAGAAAAGTATTGCAGTGAAAAGATGCACTTCATCTGGAAATTCAGGAGGGGGAAATGGATCTGCTTGGACGGTTGGAATCTCTCAAATGAACAGTAATTTATGTCCTTCTGGAACACCATCTTCTACGCAACTGACTGTTGCTTCAAGTGGAAATCACAATTGTTCAGATCCATCATTATCATATACATGGGAGTATAAAAAAGTAAGTGAAAGCACTTGGGACGCTTGGCCATTACTCGGCGTAGGTCCCGCATCACTTAACGTCACCAGATCTGTATTGGCAGCAGACGATCCAGACAATCCGCAAGGGTCATGGGATATTCGGGTTACCGTAACGGACGATTGCGGAGAAACGAGAACGGCGACATCTAGAGTAAACATTGTATTTGATTGCTCTTCTGGTGATGGTGGAACGGGAGGTACAGGTGGTATTGGTGACGGAGATCCAGGGAATGGAGGTTCTGGTGATGGCACCATTGATCCTGGTAATGGCGGTGGATTGAATTAATTATAATTGTACCATGCTGAAGGTTGGATGCTTGTGTCTATTTCTCGCTGTACTCCATGTCGAACTTACCGCACAAATCAAGTTTGATGTCAATGTCTCTGATAAACACCTGAAGAAATTAGAGAACTCCACGGACGCTAAATCCAAGCTCAAAAGCTACAAGGAATTTTACCGGAAAGACAGCATCAAGGCAGCCAAACTCGCCTGGAAGGAATACAAGAAAACCAATAAAGACAGTCTGAAATCCATTGGAAAATGGAAAGAGGTGAAAGCACATAAAAAGGAGCTTCTTCTTGGAAAGTACAAATTAGAAAATCCAAAAAAATACTTCGTTGACTATTCCAAATTTATAGATCCCAGAGACTCAACGGATTGGGCCATCCAGCAGCTAGCACGCAATGAGGATTTTATTCAAGTACAGAAGATCTATGAAGTATATGGGCAATATGATTCTGCATATTTAGAGCAGTTTCATCCAGACTCGGTAAAGTTAGACAGTGCAACCCTTGCCAGTAGGTTTGATATGAAAAAACGACTGGAGTCATACTTACCTCCAGAGCTTTCCAAGGAAAGCGATTTTAAAATATCAGAACAGATGAAACATGGTGCTGTTGATGAATACGGTCAGATAATGAAAATCGATCGATCCGGGGTTTCCGATTTTTTTAAAAAAATCTCACCAGAGGAATTTACAAAATCGCAGGTTGCGTTGAAGGAAGCTAAAAGAAAATACTCCACCATTCCAGATCTTTCAAGGGAAGAAGAAGGCATTAAACGGCAGTCATTGAAAGGCAAACCACTCAAAGACCGCTTATTTCTAAATGGGAATGTTACCATACAATCAACCACACCCGTTATTTTAGATTCAAACATCCAATTAGGATATAGATGGAATAAATCACTCTCCACCGGAGCAGGACTCATCATCCGAGAGCAGCTGAGCAATCGTGATTCTACTTCATTGACGGGAGATGCGCATGGCATCAGTTTATTTGCCAATTATGACATCATGAAAGGTTTTTTTCTTTACGGCGAATATCAGATTGTGAAGAATAAATCGTTGTTTCAAGAGTCCAGTAAAATCGCGAGTTGGCAATATGCTGCGCTTATGGGGGCCGGAAGAAGATTTGTCATATCTCGCAATGTAAGCCTGAGTATTTCATTGCTTTATGACTTTAATTACAAAAAGAACAAGCTTAACCAACGTCCACTTGTGCCAAGGATCGGTTACAATATTTCATTTTAATTACTTTATATAATTACCATTTTTAACTTTCCATTCATGAAAAATATACTTGCCTTCCTTTTTGTTCTGATGTCCATTACTTGTTTTTCTCAAAATCAAGACTTAAAAATGGAGAAAGGACGTTTTTTGATCAATGGAGATAGGTCCACCCTAAGGGAGTTTGTGGAAGTGATGAGGCCAAATCCGGAAGCATATGACCTTGCACTCAAAGCCAAATCAGGATATAGTGCAGGATCAGTAGTTGGATTCATCGGGGGATTTATGATAGGCTGGCCGATAGGAACAGCACTCGGAGGCGGTGATCCAAACTGGACGCTGGCTGGAGTAGGAGCGGCAGTTGTTGCAGTAGCCATACCCATCATGTCATCAGCGACAAAGAAAATGGATCAGGCATTGGATATTTATGGCAATAGTTCGTCTGCTCAGACGAGTAAGCTTGATTTGAAACTGATGCCTACTAAGGTTGGACTTGTCTACTCATTCTAATGAACATAGAAGTATTCAGAGATTATTGCCTGGCTAAGCCCGGAACCACGGAAGAAACGCCATTCGGACCAGACACATTGGTTTTTAAAGTAATGGGGAAAATGTATGCCTTGTCAGGCATAGAGGACTTTGCATTCATAAACCTCAAGTGTGATCCAGAGTACGCCATCGAATTGCGTGAAAAGTATGATGGCGCTATCAGGCCGGGCTATCACATGAATAAAAAGCAATGGAACTCAGTAGATACAGATGGCTCAGTGCCCGAAAACCTCATGAGGCAATTGATTGATGATAGCTATGATTTGATTGTAGAAAAATTGCCAAAGAAGATCAAAGAAGAACTGAGTAAATTATCCCAATAACGCTAGTTAACAGCCAGATCACTCACTGCGTATATTTTCAAATTCTTGCTTTTGCCTTTTAGTTGAATATTACCCATCAATTCGTATTCATTGTCTGTGATTTCACTTAGTGCGCTTTCCAGGCTTTCAGAAATAAGTACTTTTCTATTGAATTCATTGCAGCAAGCTTGTATTCTGGCTGCTGTATTAAGCACATCTCCATGATAGGCGATTTCCCTCTTAATTTCACCGACCTCAGCTACCATTACATTCCCCATTTCCAACCCTGCCTTGAACTGAGGCACCAGGCCAAACTTTGATTCATAGTGACTCCTACGCCGCTCCAATAAGTCTCTGTAGCTATAATAGAATCTAATGCAATTCAAATCAGCTAGTCCTTCATCAATGGACCAGCTCAATACAATTTCATCTCCAACATATTGATAGATGTGCGCCTTATGAGCAATTACAAGATCAGAAACATCTAGAAAACATTCCTGTATGAGCTGACTGTATTTATTGTGGCCGAGTTGTTCTGCAATAGTCGTTGAACTTTTTAGATCGAGAAACATAAAAATTCTACGATCTTCTTTTGGATGATAAAATTCTCCTCTAAGCATTCTCCACAAATTGCCTGGGCCAAATTTCTTACCAACTTCGCGAAAGAAGTCAATGAGAAACCCTACTAGAAAAATGTAGACCGTAAGAAGAATCATCTGTTTTGAAAAAATGAAATCTTGATAGAACAACCAATCAAATTCTATATTGGCAATTCTAGAGAAGGTTTTAAAAGCAAGTGTGACAAGTATTGCTATAGATACTAGATAACTTATCGAACCGATAAGCATTGTTTTTCCAAATGAGACACGTTTGTAGATGTACTTTTCAAATAAATACTCCAAACTTCCAAATAGAAACCCCGCAATCACGCCAAGCGCTAGGTGAAATCTAATTTGTTGAATAAAAGTTAACGGTTTAAATTCATTTGGTCTGATTATCTGTTGCCCAAACTCCCGCATAAGTGTCCAAAAGGCAAAGGCTAACGTCCACAGTATAAACTGACGGATCAAAGCCTTCAAGTAATTGGATTTGATAGATAATTTCAAAATCGAAGATGTTTAGTTAGTGCTAACGAAAACGTATCATTTTCGGATTAAAATTAGACTTCTTTGGTGATTCAATCCTCTAGCTGGAGAAAGGCTTTAACCTCATCTTGCTTTTCAGAGAGTCCCCAAGGAAGGTAAAAGAATTGAACAACTCTATATTTTTTGATTTTTATCAACTCCACCATTGGTATAAGTCATAATAAAACCCCTTGATAATCAATAGGTTTACTACACTCCATAAACCTCATTGATATGAAAAAATCAAAAAATGCAGAGTTAGCGAGCCTCCATCAGGAAACCATTCACGAACTCTCTAAAGCGAACAAGAGAATTGTCAGGCAAAATAAAAACCTCACTTTATGCGAAAGCCTGATAGAGATCAAAAAAGAACGTAAAAGAAGGGAGCTTGCCTTACGTCCACTACTGTTAAATGTCGGGATGGTTTTAAGCTTATTATTCGCAATTCTTGCGATCAATTGGAAATCTTACAATGATGGAGAGCTTATAGATCTAGGAAGGGTAGTGGTAGGTCTTAACGAAGTTGTAGAAATACCTACCAGTAAACAACCGCCACCGCCACCTCCAAAGCAAGAAATTTTTCAAATTGAAGAAGTGAAGGATACAGAAATAATCGAAGACATAAATGTTGATCTAGATGTTGAGGTAACCGAAAATGAAGCTGTGGAAGAAGTTGAGGTATCCATGGAGGTGGAAGAGGAGCAAGTTGAAGAGGTTTTTGTAATAGTTGAACAAGAGCCAATGCCACAAGGAGGATTCGAAGCATTCTATGCCTATTTAGCAGATGAGTTGAGGTATCCCGCACAAGCCCTAAGACTGGATATTTCAGGATCTGTCTTTGTTCAATTCATCATTGAAAAAGATGGTAGAATTACTGGAGTTCAATTGGTGAAAGGAATCGGGGCAGGATGTGACGAGGAAGCGCTCCGAGTTATCAAATCTGCACCTCCATGGGTTCCAGGCAAACAAAGAGGTGTTGCAGTACGCGTAAAAAAGATTATTCCCGTCCGATTTGTGATAGGCAAAAGGTGAATGTAGTTGGGCTTTTGAAAGTGATTTTACAATCAAAAAGCTGTATTTTGCATAAAATCCCTAACCATGCGTTTTCTTATCCTTTTATCCTTTTTTATTTTCACCGCTTGTTCAACCAAAAAACCTGATTCTATGCCCCAAGATGGATTTGTTCATTTGGCACTTGGTGATTCGTACACGATTGGAGAGGCAGTGAATGTAGATGAAAGGTGGCCAGTGCAATTAGCGCATCGTTTGCGGAAAGACTCCGTCAAAATTGACCCGGTCATTGTTGCAACAACGGGATGGACCACAGATGAACTTCAAACAGGAATAATAAAGTCGGATGTAGAGGGAACATATGACTTAGTAACCCTTCTCATTGGTGTAAATAACCAGTATCGAGGATACCCAATCGATCAATACGAACGCGAATTCAAAAAACTACTGGATCAAGCGATACAATTTGCTGATGGTAACCCATACCATGTTATGGTGATTTCGATTCCTGATTATGGAGTTACTCCATTTGCCAAAAAGAAATTATTGGACGAGGAAAAAATAGCCAGCGAGCTAGATAATTATAATGCCATTGCTGAAAAAATAGCAAAGCTTAGAGACGTTAAATTCATCGATATCACGCCTGGCTCAAGGCAGGCAAAAGATGACCCTTCTTTAGTAGCATCAGACGGGTTGCACCCATCTGGTAAAATGTACAAAATGTGGGTCGATGAGATGTATGAGCATGTGTTTAACAACCTTTCGTCCAGATAAATCTACTAAAAATTCAATTTCGTCGTTGATTCATCAGTATATAATAAAATACACCTATTTTTGATCCAAATCACCTTTTGTCACAACCATTCTCAATGAAGAGACTGTTGCTCATTTTGTGTTATGCATCGCTCATGTCTTGCCAAGACAGGGTGATTTGTCCTGCCTTCCAGAGTACCTACATTTTGGATGATTCTACGCGTAATGCCTACTTTTCGTACGTGTGGCAATTGGATGAAAACACAAGAGCCCAGTACCTTGCCGGCCAGCAAGGTGGCGATCCCGATGATACGCTTGGTGTAGTGACTCAACCAAAGACTGATTATTACGCTTATGCTGGTGAAAAAATGGTTCCGTGGCGTCTTCAAAAAAAGACGAAGTATGGAATTGTAAAGCAGCCACCACTTAAGCCATTAATTAAGCCAATAAAGAACTATCAGAGGCGCACTGCTCCAATGGAAAATGTGCTTGCACCTGAGCCAATTTCAAACGATTTTGTTGCATCCGATTTCACAGATTCCTTGGGAATTGATTCCTTATCCATTGCAATGGATTCACTTTCATTGGATTCAGTAGCCGCACCATCACCTGTGGTAGCTAAAGAGGAAACCAGGTATCTATATGGTTACGATCCATCAGACAACTTTAACGTAGAGCAGGAGTATTACAATAAATATTTTGGTGAAAAATTAGTTGATAGACGTCCTAAACCTGAGCCGGTTCCAATTGCAACTGACTCATTGGGCAACCCGCTTGCAGATTCAGTCCAAACAAAAGAACCCTTCTTCAAAGGATTGTTTAAAAAGAAGAAAAAAGATAATCAAGCCCCTGCTGAAGAAGACCTAGAGTCAACTACTCCATCCGATGAATCGGAAGAAGCCACAGAAGAAGAAGGTGAAGAAAGTGGTGAAGAAGGAGGTAATGGATGATTTCCAACCATTAGTTTCTGTCGTTCTACCATTTTACAATGCTCCCCATTTACAAGAAGCAATAGAAAGCATCCTTGATCAAACCTACGCAAATTTCGAGTTGCTGCTCATTGATAATGGCAGCTTTGATCATTCAGCCGAAGTTGCCCAAACTTACGCGAGGCATGCGAAGGTGAGACTGCTGAATGAACCTGAAAAAGGAGTCGTTTTTGCTGCCAATAAAGGAATAGCGCAAGCAAATGGAGATTTGATAGCGCGAATGGATGCGGATGATATATCCAATCCAGAGCGACTTGAAAGACAAGTAGAAATGTTCAGGAATAAGCCAGCTTTGAGCGTAGTTTCTGGGCTGGTAGAATATTTAGGTTCACCCCAAAATGAAGGATTCTTAACCTATGTAGATTGGCTCAATTCAGTCAAAACAACAACCGATATATGGTTTAATCAATTTGTCGAGTTTCCGCTAGCCAACCCATCGCTAATGATTCGAAAAGAGGTCTTCACCCAATATGGAGGCTATCAGGAAGGGGATTTTCCTGAAGATTATGAATTCTTTCTTCGTTTGCAGTGTGCTGGAGTGGAAATGGATAAAGTCGATGAAGTCGTACTCTCATGGCGTGATATACCCTCACGATTAACAAGGACAGATAGCCGGTATTCTCAAGACGCATTTTTTAAGGTAAAAGCAAAATACCTGGCATTGTGGTTGAGTGCTCACAATGCATTTCATCCAGATATTTTTATTTGGGGAGCTGGACGACTCTCACGCAGACGTAGTGAATACTTGCTGAATGAGGGCGTCAACGTTGTAAAGTACATTGATTTAAAAGAGAGTGACCGAGTGTTGCATTACACTTCAATTCCGGCACCATCGGAGGCGTTCGTCGTATCATACGTCGGTAACCGGGGAGTAAGATCGAAAATACGCAATTTCCTAGATCAGCAAGGCTACAAAGAAGGAGCCAATTACATCATGGCCTCATAAAAATTCTAAAAATTTTAGTATTTAATATTTTTTACTAAATTTAAGATCAAATTGAAATCATGCAATTGGCAAAAGATTTGATATTAGATGATTATTATAAGCTGAGAATTTCGTCAAAGAAGTTGAGCTCAGGTCGATATCAAGTGAAATTCTTTGCGACAATCCGTGAAGAAAAACAACTGTATGGTTACGTACTTGTAGAAGCTGAGGAGACCCTAAAATCTGTAATTAGCAGAATAAAGAAGCGACTGAAAGAACTGGATTATGGTTATGAAAGCAATCACTTTCATCTATACAATGTAGCTCAGGAATCGCAACGTGCAAATCTTATGATATTTCAATAATGGCTAGAATACCCAATAACATAAAATTCCTAAGGAAGAAAAAAGGATTCACGCAGGAAACGTTTGCGCAGACTTTAGGAATAAATAGACCCTCTGTGGGTGCCTATGAAGAAGGTCGAGCAGACCCAAGACTCACTACTCTTTCTAAGATGGCAGAACTCTTTGAAGTGACGGTCGATGAGTTGATCAATGAGGATTTAACCAGGGAAAATAGAATACCCAAACAAAACGTAAAGGTTTTGGCGGTTACAGTAGATGATGCAGAAGAAGAATACATTCAGTTGGTGCCCACAAAAGCGGCAGCTGGATATACAAATGGGTATGCGGATCCCGAATACCTGACAGACTTACCAAGATTTCACCTTCCTGTATTACCGAAAGGGGGCACTTACCGCGCATTTGAAATAGCAGGAGATTCAATGCTACCAATTGTTTCAGGAAGTATTGTCATTGGAAAATATATTGAACAGCTTAATCACATCCGTAATGGAAGCACCTATGTGTTGGTCACGCACTCAGAAGGTGTCGTCTACAAACGCGTATTTAATTACATAGAAGAGAAGGGTAAGCTTTTCTTAGTTTCCGATAACAAGTCTTTTAGTGCTTATGAACTTGATCCTGCAGAGGTTATGGAGATATGGGAGGCCAAAGCATACATCTCAGTAGAGTTTCCAGACCCAAACGCTACCAATGATTTATCAATGGACCAGTTGATAGGAATGATTGGTAACCTTAGAAATGATGTAGAACGCTTAAAGAACAGCTCCGACTAGCTTCAATTCCACCACTTTCATCCTAACTTTGCCCTTCTTATGCGGGTAGTTGGATTTACATTGATTTTCATATTTTTTGGTTGCTCATCCACATCAACGGACAGGATAGTAGTGCCCGAACTTCATGCAGGGTTCTATTCAGACGCATTAGAAAGAATCAATGAAGAATTAGTATCTAACCCTCAAGATGAGCGCCTGGTTGATCAGAAGTTATTCTATTGCGAGCAACTAGATTGGCCCACTACATGCATCACCGCATTAGATGCCTTCAAAGAGAAAAATGGGATGACCAGTCAGTTGGTGGAGCAATACATCGCATATTATAAACAGCATGAACGTTTTCAATTACTATTGGATGTAATTGATAAATGGAGTTTAGAATATCAACTAGAGGAGAAATTTACTGAGACATACATTGATTGCCTGACAAGATTAGGAAGAAAGGCATCAGCGACAATTGAACTCAATAGATACCTAAAAAACAATCAGTCGATAAATGCAATTTCATTTGCCTCAAAACAGTATCTAAGCATTGGAGATTCAACCCTGGCGGCCTATAATCTAGGGAAGCTGCACAAGCTAGATCCTGAAAACGCTCTCATGTGGGACTATGGACAATTACTTATATCTATCGGTTATCATGAATTGGGCTTTGAGGTAATGCGTGATTACGTAAATAGAAATGAGGAAAAATTTGATTTACAACTATCCTATGCTAAACACTTAGCAAACTTCAACCTGAACCAGGAGGCTAGAACCGTATTGAAAAGGTTTAGCACAAAAGACACAGTCTCTTATATGTTGGCAGATTTATACAAGAAGGATCAAATGTGGGACTCAGCTAGTTTTCTTTTAGAAGTCCTAATAGCCAAAGACTCTTCGGTACGAGAACCAATTTGGAGACTTGCTCAGCTCTATGATGAAAGAGGGTGGTTTCTTACAGCCATCCCATACCTTGAGTACTTAACAGACTTAAATCCACCGGATACAATAGCACAGCAAAAAATAGACCTTATACAGCGAAAAATTGCATATTTGCAGCGCTTAAAATTTGAGGAAAATAAGATTCCAATAATAGAATTACAACCTAAAAAAATAGAAAATTAATGAGTGAGCAAATCACCATTACATTGCCAGATGGCTCTAAGCGATCTTATGACAAAGGCGCAACAGCTCTTGATGTTGCGATGAGCATTAGTGAAGGTCTGGCTAGAAATGTACTAGCTGCTAAAGTAAATGGAGAAGTAAGAGATTCCTTTCGTCCAATAGAAGAAGATGCAAACCTTCAACTACTTACCTGGAATGATGCAGAAGGTAAATCTACCATGTGGCACTCTTCTGCTCACTTAATGGCGGAAGCATTAGAGGCACTGTATCCGGGTATCAAATTAGGAATTGGCCCACCCATTGAAAACGGATTTTATTACGATATCGACTTTAATGGAGTGGCGTTTGATTCTGAAAACCTTGCGGCAATAGAGAATAAAATGCTTGAACTGGCGCGTGAAAAGAATGCCTTCACAAGGCAGGACATTTCAAAAGAAGATGCCATAGCATACTACAAAGAAAAAGGCGATGAGTATAAGTTAGAGCTTTTAGACGGCCTTGATGATGGCACCATTACCTTCTATAATCAAGGTAATTTTACTGACCTCTGCCGTGGACCTCATATACCACACACTGGCTACATTAAAGCTGTCAAGATTCTCAATGTTGCGGGAGCCTATTGGCGTGGAGACGAAAAAAGAAAGCAACTGACCAGACTTTATGCGATTTCTTTTCCTAAACAGAAAGAGCTAAAGGAGCATTTAGAATTGCTGGAGCAAGCAAAGCTGCGTGATCACAGAAAAATTGGTAAAGAACTAGAACTATTCACATTCTCAGAGAAAGTTGGGAAGGGGCTTCCGCTATGGCTTCCCAAAGGCGCAGTTCTTCGAGAACGACTTGAAAATTTCTTGAAGAAAGCGCAACTTAAAGCAGGATACGATCAGGTGGTTTCTCCTCATATTGGAGGCAAAGAGCTTTATGTCACCTCTGGACACTACGCAAAATACGGTGAAGATTCATTCCAACCGATTCATACACCGGCTGAAGACGAGGAGTTTTTATTAAAGCCAATGAACTGCCCGCATCATTGCGAAATATATAAGTCAAAGCCAAGGTCATACAAAGATCTTCCGGTGAGATATGCTGAATTTGGTACCGTTTATAGATATGAGCAGAGTGGAGAACTTCATGGCTTGACCAGAGTGAGAGGCTTTACGCAAGATGATGCACACATTTTTTGTAGTCAGGATCAGGTAAAGAGCGAGTTTGCCAAAGTTGTAGACCTAGTACTTTATGTATTTTCAGCACTTGGATTCCAAGATTTCACGGCTCAGGTATCACTTCGCGATACGAATAATCCAGATAAATACATCGGTAAGGATGAAGATTGGGAGAAAGCAGAGCAAGCAATCAAAGAAGTTGCAGAAGAAAAGGAATTGGATTTCGTGATAGAATATGGCGAGGCAGCTTTTTATGGCCCGAAGTTAGACTTTATGGTAAAAGATGCACTTGGCAGAAAATGGCAACTAGGAACCAGTCAGGTGGATTACAGCCTACCAGAACGCTTTGAGTTGGAATATATCGGAAGCGACAATCAGAAACATCGTCCGGTGATGATACATAGAGCTCCTTTTGGCTCAATGGAACGCTTCATTGCAATACTAATCGAAAATTGTGCCGGTGATTTTCCGCTGTGGCTTGCCCCGGAGCAGATAGCCATTTTGCCAATTTCCGAAAAATATCATGATTATGCGAAACAGGCATTTCTCGATTTACAAGAACAAGACATTCGAGGCTTTGTAGACGAACGAGATGAAAAAATTGGCAAAAAAATAAGAGACGCCGAAGTGAAAAAGATTCCTTACATGCTAATTGTTGGTGAAAAGGAAGCGGCAGATAGTACCGTTTCTGTCAGGCAGCATGGTCATGGAGATGTGGGATCTATGAAAAAAGATGAATTTGTTCGTTTTTTCAAGGATAAAGTGGCTGAACTTATCAATTGAGTTTTGTTAAGAGTAAATAATCACGATATTTGCGTTTTGTTTTGATGTTCAACTAAAATAAAGCAATACAATCGCTAAACTAAGAAGAAGAGGCCCTTCCAGAATTAGAAAAGAAGAGCCCTACAAGGTAAATGACAAGATCACTGCGCGACGAGTAAGAGTGGTTGGAGACAATGTGAAGGTTGATGTTTACCCACTGGATCAAGCTATTAAAATAGCTCAAGAGCAAAATTTAGATTTGGTTGAAATTTCACCCAATGCTGATCCACCGGTATGTAAAGTGATTGATTACTCTAAGTTCAAGTATGAACAGAAGAAGAAGCAGAAAGAAATAAAGGCTAAAGCGCAGAAAACTGTAATTAAGGAGATACGCTTTGGACCAAATACAGATGATCATGATTTCAATTTTAAATTGAATCATGCCATCAAGTTTTTGAAAGATGGAGCTAAGGTGAAAGCATATGTTCATTTCTATGGAAGAACAATTGTTTTCAAGGACAGAGGGGAGATCCTACTGCTAAAGTTTGCTCAAGCACTTGAAGAGTATGGTAAGGTGGAGCAGCTACCAAAAATGGAGGGGAAGCGGATGATTTTGTTCGTTGCTCCAAAACAACTTAAAAAATAATTAACTAGAATAGATAAAGTAGAAATGCCGAAACTTAAAACAAACTCCAGCGCCAAAAAGCGATTGAAGCTTACCGGAACTGGAAAACTTAAAAGAAAGCATGCATTCAAAAATCACATTTTGACAAAGAAAGAGACAAAGCAAAAGCGGAATCTCAGATATATGTCAGTTGTGGATAAGGCAGACGTACCAAACATGAAACGTCTTTTAAATCTGTAATTGCCTACGATTTAGGCAAATGGATTAAGAATGTAATTTTTTTTAAACCCACACTGTGGGTGGTTAAATGTAAAACCCGGTTATTGGTTGAAAGACGCTGATTAAAGTCAACGCACCAATCGCCAAAACAAAACAAAAATGAGATCAGTAAATCATGTAGCTTCAAGAGCCCGTCGTAAAAAGATGATGAAGCACGCCAAAGGATACTTTGGTAGAAGAAAAAATGTTTGGACAGTGTCCAAAAATGCCATTGAAAAAGGATGGCAATACGCTTACAGAGATAGAAAAGCAAAGAAAAGAGAATTTAGAGCACTTTGGATTCAGCGAATTAACGCTGGAGCAAGAGAGCATGGAATGTCTTATTCCGTATTCATGGGTAAACTGAGTGCAAAAGGCATCGAGATCAACAGAAAAGCACTTGCAGACCTGGCAATGAATGAGCCTAAGGCTTTCAAAGCTGTCGTGGATGCAGTGAAGTAAGATTATCAAAGCAATTATTGAGAGCTCATAATGAAAATTATGAGCTCGTTTTGTTTATAAGCAAAGCCTATCCTCTGCTTTTTGCTTTCCCTCTTTTTTTCTTTTTAAGACGTTTTTTTCGATTCAGTTGATTTTTAATCATTCGTAATTTTATTTCTAACTCCGTGTGTTTGGTATTGTGAGCTCTTTCATTTTTCAATACTTCTTTTTTTAGTTGTTCATTCTCAGATTTTAGCACTTTCACAGCCTCTATCAAATGTGGAATGAAATTTATGTATTTGCTTGAAAAACAGCTGTCTGGAAGCACTACAGTATTTTTTCTAAGATCGACATCATTCATTGTGAGGGTTGACTCATTTTCTTGAGCTACCAGAGAGGTTATAGCTAGAATTGCTGTTGTAAGGAATAGTGATATTTTTTTCATCTGTAGTTATTTTTTGTAGAATTCAAAGGTCGATTTGAATTGCTTTTAACTACTTACTATGAAGCGTACAAATGGTGTACGCTAGTTAATTCGCATTGAAAAATCTCAATTTATTGGCTAGATCTAATGAATTTCCTTGACAGGGGTTCTTCTACTTTATTTTAAATATTGCTACCAATAAAAAACAGCACCAGTACCGGTTGATTAAAAAATGCCACATTCAAAGAATTGACATTTTCATGACATTTCATGAAAATGTACTTTCCCTATAGAAAAATGTACTTTCCTAACATGTAATTATCATTTGACAATACTTATCTTTAGGGCTTTATCCGCCAAAATTTAAATGCTGAGTGATGAGAATCCGCTTTTTAAGAAAACCTTTCTTGATAGCCTTATTGGTTACGGCTATTTTTTTTGAATCGAAGGGACAAGACTGTAATTGCGTAGCGAGCGCTACAAACCTTACAGTCACAACAGGCCAAACGGTAGTTGTAAATGCCTATTATCCTGGGAGTGCAAATGCTTTAGCTGGAAGCACTAGCATACCGATCGGAACGAAAAGAACCATTCCAGGGGCTTTTACTGATAATGGAGGAACCATTGCAATAGGTGACTTATTGATGATTATCCAGATGCAAGGTGCTGAGATTGATCCAACAATACCAGATATCACGATTACAATCAACCCAGGAGTGGCTGATACATATGAAACTTCTGATTATGGAGATGGGTCGGGAGGACTTGATCATGCAGGTTTTTTAGATAACGGGAGTTTCATTGCTGGTCAATATGAGTTTGTAGTCGCTACTAATGCGATTGGTGCTGGTGGTGGAACATTAACTATCCAAGAAGGACTTTCTAACTCATATGTTGCAAATACCACGCCAACGACAAACTCAGGAAGAAGAACTTTTCAGGTGATCAAAGTAGGAAACTATAATGATCTGACCGTTGATTCAGGAGGAGAAATAACTACCGTTCCGTGGAATGGAGCAACAGGTGGAATTATAAGCATTGATGCACTTGGTACTTTTGATTTGAATGGTACTATTGATGCAAACTTCGCGGGCTTCAGAGGTGGCCATCTAGATTTGACAGGAGGTCAGAATGGGGATGAAGACAATGGAATTAGAGGCGAAGGTATTGCAGGATCTCCAACACAAGTTTTTGGATATAATGATGATTTTACGACCATTTCTGGTACGACTGGATTAGCAACTGGTTACCCTGGTGGTAGCTCAACAGTTGATATAGATGTTGACTTGGGAGGTGTCGTTTTTTTCAACAGAGATCATACATGGGATGCCAATAGAGGACAAGGTGGTGCCGGAAATGCTGGAGGTGGTGGTCTTTGGAATGGCGGTGGAGCTGGTGGAGGAAATGGGAGTACTGGAGGTGGTGGTGCGAATGAGAATGCTCAAGAATCCGCAGGCGGAGGTGCTATTGGAGTAGAGAATGGAAGTAGACTAGCACTTGGAGGAGGCGGTGGTAGTGGCGGTCAAACTGACCTTGTAAATGATGGCTTTCCAGAAGATGTCAATAGCGGTAGACCTGGCGGGGGTGCCGTGCTAATTAGAGCAGATGTATTTGAAAGTACAGGAACTACTGGAGTAATAAATGCAAATGGAGATGATGGAAATACCTTTAATGCAACAGCAAATCCATCTGCTCCAGATGAAGATGGTTCCGGCGGTGGTGGCGGTGCCGGAGGCACGGTGATTGTGGTTACGAGCTCAGAAGATTTATCTGACTTAACCATCAATACCTCCGGTGGAGATGGAGCTGGTCTTACCGGAATTCAACAATACCTGTCTCCAGATGGAGGCGGTGGCGGTGGGGCCGGAGGCAGCGTTATGCTAGTTCGAAGAGGAGGAGATTTTTCTGCTACTCCAACGATTGATGTGTCTGGTGGAGCCGCCGGTGCAACACAAGGAACTCCTTCCGAAAACTCTACTGGAGGAACGGGAGCTGTAACGCTTCTAACAACACCTCCTGCTGCAAACCTTGATTGCCCGTTAATTACACTAGCAGCTCCTGCACCTGGAGGTGTTCCTGGATCAATTATTTGGTTTAACCCTGATGAAAATGTTACTTATAATGGAAGTCAACAGGTTTCTTCATGGAATGATTTTAGTGCCAGCAATTTCACGTTGACTAATACTGCTGTTAGTGGTATCACGGGTACTACCCCTGATTACATTGCAGGATCGTTTACAGGCGCAGAGGGTAGCTCTAATGCCAATTTCAATTTCAACCCCTCAATTTCCTTCAATGAAGGAGCGGATCAGGATGATTACCTGGCATTCGCCAATTTCACCAATATTAGTACAGCAGCCATTACCACGTTCGCAGTGGTACACATCCCTGCTTCAACGGCGAATGATCAAACCATCTATTCATATTTACCGAATGATGTGCAAGATGATGAATTGGATCTGGGGATAAGCAATGATGGAGGGGCAGATGGAATTAGAAAGCAAACATTGGATGATCCAGCTGATAGAGCAGGGGATTTGCGTGATGGTATTACACGTATAATTGCCACAGATTATGACAATACAGATGTAAATATTTATTTGAACAATGGAACAGCTACCAATGTAGTGCAGAGCGCTGGAACATTGGATGTGGGCGGAACCTTTGTGCTAGGTCAAGACCTGGACGATTTCACAACCCCGGCTTTTGACAACACTCGTGTATTGCAAGGACAATTGGGTGATGTGATGTACTTCAGCAGAATCATTACGGATACAGAACGGCAGCAAGTCTCTTCGTTCTTAGCTATTAAATATGGCATTACGCTAGACCAAACCACAGATCAGGATTATTTGAATTCAATCGGGGAAGCTATTTATCCGGTCGTTACGGAAACTGCTAGTTATGCTGCTTATGACAATGACATAGCTGGAATAGGAAGAGACGATGGTTCACGTTTGAGCCAATTAAGATCGAAAAGCATTAATTCAGACGCTATTATTACAGGAAGCCATACCGATGGATTTGCGGTAGACCGTCAGTTTGTTGTTTGGGGAAACAATGATGGAGGAACGACTTTTAACACGACTGAAATAAGTACAGGAATCACCAACAGAATTCAGAGAGAATGGAGAGTGGCAGTGGCAAACTCACCCAATCCAGTAGATTTTTCTTTTGACCTAAGCGGAACGACCAGTACACCCGCCGTATCAGCAAATTTGGCACTTGTTATTGATGATGATGGTGATTTCAGTAATGGATTTTTGAGAACTGTCTCAGCAAACTCATGGGATGGTTCTACGGCAACATTTGATAATGTGACGCTTAATGATGATGAAGTATTCACTGTTGCTGAGGTGCCAGAGACCCCTGGTGGCGTGTCAAATTTGACTCTTTGGTTGAAAGTGGATGCCGGACTTTCTGAAACTGGCGGCTCTGTTTCAGCTTGGGCTGATCAAAGTGGCAATAGTAATGATGCAACGTCTGGAAACAATCCTACTTTAATTGCAGACGCAATAAACTCCTATGGAGTGGTTGATTTTGATGGGACCAATGATAACATGGATGGCGCTGCTGGATTTAATACACAAAGTTATTTCATTGTAGCTCAACCCGATGTAGCAGTAGATGGTACGGCTAACGGATTTGTTTTAGGTTTTGAAACGGGAGGTAGCACTTTTAGTGGGTTTTTGTTAGGAACCAATGTTGACGGATATGTGCCATCAGATAGAATTGTTCATGTGGTTGGTACAAACGGTGATGGTGATGAATATCGATCGGGACGACCTGATGGAACCTTTACGGCTTTGGATGAGCCTGTTATTTACAGTTCAGCCAACAATACTGGAGCAACAGTACAAGATATTTTTTCGAATGGAGCTGACATTAACCCTGAACAATATGCAAATGCCTTAAAAAACTTGACTGACGAACCTTATAGACTTGGGAATAACTATGCCAACAGCAACTTTTATGATGGAGGAATTGCTGAAGTGCTAAGTTATTCAACAGCATTAAGTACAACTGAGAGAGAAAAAATCCAATCTTATTTGGCAATCAAATACGGTATCACTTTAGACGGAGATGAAACAGATTATATAGCATCTGATGGAAACTATATCTATGAGACGGTAATTGCACCTGCTAATTACAACAATGATATCGCTGGAATTGGAAGAGATGATATCAGTCAATTAGATCAAAGAAAGTCACTAAGTGTAAATGCGGACGCGATTGTCACAATGGCACTTACTGATAATGCAGGAACGTTTGCTAGCCCCAATGCCGCCACTGCCAACCTTTCGTTCCTTGCTTGGGGGAATGATAATGACGATGATGGTACGATTGAAGACATAACAACCGAAGTACCTTCGAATGTAGTGACCCGTCTGGATAGAGAATGGAGGGTGCAAGAAATAGGAACGATCGGCAATGTCACGATGGAAATTGATATAAGTGGAGTAACTCCAAATGGAGGAGGAGATTTCACGGGAAGTAATGCAGCAAATTTCTTGCTATTGATCGATGATGGAGGAGATTTTAGCAATGGAATTACCCGAAGCGTAGATCCTGCTTCTTATGATGCGGTCAATGAAATCCTTACGTTTGATGTAGACTTTGTTGATGGGGATATATTTACTGTAGCAACTTCATTGGCCCCAAATGGTCCAGGGGGTGTGACTAATAATTTGAGCCTGTGGCTGAAAAGTAATGAAGGAGTTACATCTGTTGGTGGAGATGGTACTGAGGTTACTAACTGGGCTGACCAATCGGGAAATGGATTGGATTTTGCAAGTCAGGTGTTTAGCCCAGGAGAAACACAAATAGGTCCAACATTGGTCAATTCGGATCCAAATTTTAATGATAATCCATCATTTACATTCACAGATAATTATTTAGCAAGGGATCCTTTCAACTCATTCCCGGGGACAGATTTGTCTGCCATTATTGTAAGTAGACCGGATTTAACCGCAACAGGCAATAATCAGGCATTGTTGAGCTATGGAGCAGAAGTGTTTCAGCTCAGAAGCCTTGATAACCTATTAATCGAATACAATAACGGAAACAATACCATCGGACTGGATATTTTAGGTTTCACTAATATATTATCAATAGCTGCCGACGATTTAAATGATGAAACCAACATATTCCTCAATGGTGTAGCTGATGCAGGCAATCCGAATGGGACCACTCTGGCTGGATTTGCCAATAATGATGAGTTTGTTATTGGATATGACTCAGATAGCGATCAATCTCTTGATAACAATGAAGAATTTGTGGGAAGTGTGGCTGAAGTAATACTTTATAATTCAGAATTGACAGATACGGAACGCACAAGGATCGAATCTTACCTGGCAATTAAATACGGTATTACCTTAAACGGTGGAGATTATGACTATGAAAGTGCAGATGGGACCATATTTTTTCCAGGGAATTCAGATACGGATTTTGCATCGTTCAGGACAGATGTGGCTGGTATAGGCCGTGATGATAATTCTGATTACGAGCAACTGACATCTAGTTCAATCAACAGTACGGCAGTGTTGTCGATAGCTAAAAATGCGGTTTTTGGTGGGAGCGACCAATATGTGGCATGGGCGCACAATGGAACAGTCATTACAGCCTCTGCGGCAACAGATTTCCCTTCTGGTACTGAAGGTAGATTAGATAGAGCTTGGAAAATAAAACTTACAAATGCTCCAAGCGGCACCATTGACATGACCTTTGACCTAACCGGTGTCAACGTTGACAATGCGGCAGACTTAAGAATTATTGTTGATGCAGATGGTGATTTTAGTGATGCTACACTGTTAAGTCCCACTGTCGTCCAAAATGGAAATAGCTATACATTTTCGAATATTGATCTATCTGATTTTACTGACGGCTCTTTCTTTACGGTTGCAAGTATCGATAATGCAGACACACCGCTTCCGTTAGATTTCTTATCATTTGTGGTAAATGAAGTAGGAGGGAACTCCCTACTTAAATGGACAACCACCAACGAGGTAAACGTTGACCGTTTTGAGATCGAGCGAAGCGGAAATGGAGTTGACTTTGAGGAAATAGGTCAACTGAAAGCGAATAATAAGTCAGATGGAATTAATGCGTATGAATTTTCAGATACTCATCCTTTGAATCAGGTCAATTACTATAGAATCAAACAGGTAGATTTCGATGGGGCATTCGAGCATACCAGAATTGAATTTGTGATTATTGATGGAGGTAAATGGGAAGTTAACGTCTATCCAAATCCGACAACAGACATGTTGAATATAGCTACAACATTGCGTACATCTGGTAGAATGAAAGTAGTTGACATGTTTGGAAAAGTGGTCATGGATTACCCAACTGTTAATGATCGAGTCAACTCAATGGATGTGTCTAATCTAAAAACAGGTGTGTATCAGCTGGAATTTAATTCTGTTCTAGGTGTTCAACGGGTTAGGTTTATCAAAAAATAGTATTTAGAACCAAAAACGGATTGAATCCTGGCACTTGCGTAAGATCTGCGTTTAAGCTTCAGGTTCTTTCTTCGTTGCTGAATGTTACTTTGAGCGTTTTTTGTTTGAATGAGGAAGCCAGTATTTTTCTTTTAGTACCTCATCGTTTCACGAACTACTTTTCAGTGCTTAGCTTTAGGCCTGTTAATGAGAAGGGGACAACTATTATTTTTGATAGGTGTATGCGCGTGCGCATCACTTAAAACTGGCTCGATCCAGATGAATGGCGATGAATACAAAGCTGTCGATTTGGATTTCGAAAATTGTGCCATGGGTAAATCCTACAAGTTTATTGAGGTAATGGTGCCTGTTGAATTTAAGCTCTCCAAGCATGATAATGATGGATTCTGCGAGTATCGTTTTGCTTATAAGAATGAAGCGATATTTTATGTTTCGTCCAATACATTTTCCGGATCCATGCTCAACTATGAGAATAGACTGAAAAACCACATTTCAACCTACTCGACTAATCGCAGTGAGAACGATACCATCAGAAACAATGGTAGGGAAATGAATGGCAAATATTGGCTTGAATGGATAAACGGTGGCTATGCAATAGGTTACTTCAATGCGGACGATTCCTTAAAGTTTGAGGAGACTTTAGCATCAATAAAGCTTTCCAATTAATCTAATAACGTGCTGATACTGGCAAAGGAAAAGTGTATGGCTCCCCGTCCATCACAAGCGCACTTCCATACGGCAACTCTATTCTGAGCTTCTTTTTTAAATCCTTACGGATCATGTTTTCGTGATAAAGTGCACGAATTTCTCTTGTAGATACCACTCGCCCATTTGCATAGGCAAGACGATCATCTAGAAGCCCAAAATTGGCATCATAAGCATGAGAGAGTTCGTGTGCCAATCTAATTTTTTTCAGAGACGGTGTCCAACGGATTTCGGCTCCAGATCCTATTTGATCAAATGGCGCATAGTCGACAACAAGCGTATCCTTATCCAAAACCTGAAATGCGTAGGCATTGTTGTTCAGGACGCCAAGCCTCCCATCAAGTATCGGAACAAGCATATAGCTATAGATACAGGGAACAATGGCTATTGTGAATTTATTCTGAGAGTTTTGAAGTGTTTCTATGATGTTTCGAGCATAAGCAGATTGTTCGTAAAGGCTATTCAATGCACTTACGGTTCTTCTCAAATCCTTTGCATATGCCGTTTCATATTCATTGAATTTTAACTCCTGGTAGTCACACTTCAGTTCTGTGAAAGAGTAGGTTTTCATATGCTTGTATAAAAACTCTTTATCATCAATCTTGATCCATAAACCTTTTTCTGATTGTGTTTTTGTTTTACCAGCATATGATTTAGCTCGGAGCTTCTGTGCTTTGATTCCCAGCGGACTCAACTCATTGAATCTAAAATTTTCCAGTGTTAATCCATTGGCTTTTTTGTCACCTAGGTGCTTCAGAAGATCATTTAAGTCCTCTTTGTATTGTGCGTTACTGCTTATTGATACAATAAAAAACGCGACCGATATCCAAATTTTAGATGTTCGGAATGAAGCCATTGTAGTAGTCCAGATTAAATTGAGTAATCACCTTGTAAACGAAGTGTCAAGATTCAGGACTGAAAAAAAAGAAGAAAATAAGGCTATTTGTAAAAAAGAAGATTAATTATTGTTCTTATTCAAGCTTGAGGTGATGGATGTGCTCATCAATGATGTCAATGCGGTAGGTGATACTGTTTAGATACTGGATCAATTCTTTTTCAAATTTTTTGATATCCTTCTCATATTGCTTCAACGTCTTCTTGTCAAAAGTATCATCGATCTCCTTCAGCATGTCACATTCGTTTAAGATGAATTGTTTAAAGTTAACAGTAGAGTATTCCGTTTCTAATTTTTCAATATCCTGCAGTGTCGCTTCGGCTTCCTTATCTTGGGTACCTTCATATTTGGCCTCCACGATGAAGTAAAGCGTGGTGTCCCAATGGTGAATTTCATCTAAAAGATTAATCGTTTTTATGCGATTTTTTTCAGATGAACAGAAGTTTTGTATCCCCTGGTAGTCTTTGAGAGCTATTGCGGTTTCATCCCATTGTACAGTTAATGCGTCAATTACCTTTACGATATTGTCCTTTTGCTGTGCCATGGTGGAGATGCTAAGAACAACCAATAAGAACGATACTGCTTTTTTCATAATCATGATTTTGAAATAATCCATTTCAAGGTAGAAGATTCTCTAATATTAATAAAATACTCCAATAACTTTAGCACGTGAGATTGAGACACTTGCTCTTAAGTATTTCGATATTGTTTTCTTTCAGTGGTGAATGCCAGTCTGTAAATGAAACCAATTATACAGTAAAAGATGGTTTGCCATCAAATACGGTTTACTGCGTACGTCAAGATAGTCAAGGCTTTGTTTGGTTCGGTACAGATGCCGGCCTTAGCCGTTTTGATGGTGCAAAGTTTAAAAATTATGGTTTGAAGGAGGGCTTGCCAGACATGGAAGTTCTCAATTTCTATGAAGATTCATTCGGACGAATTTGGATATACACGTTCAATGGGAAGGTGTGCTACATCGAAAATGGTAAGATTCATAATTCCATAAATACGCCGTTTTTGAAAGGTGCGGATGCTAATTCACGTATCACGGGTATTGCAGAAAAAGACGGCATAGTTTTTATCTCATTTCATAAAAACGGAATTAAAATAATAGATAAATCTGGTATCATAGCTGAAGAAGTGGATGAATCTAGCTTTATCTACAGTTACGTTTCGGTTATGGATGACAAGTATTGTTGGGTTGAAGTGGGTGATAGAAAACTTAGTTTGATTACGGGATCCGTCCATGCCACAAATTCAACAAGAGATTCATTGCTTATCAATGACTTAAAAGTGGTTAATACATTTTCCTACATTATTTCCTCCGGGAAAGACCTTATTGGAATTACGCAATCAGAAAACAATCATTTTATATTAAGGGTGAATACTCTGAATAAAAATGTTGTTCAAAAGGAAATTGAAGATTATAAAATTTATAATCTTTTTAATACAAAAGACCAGATTCTCCTTTTTACGGAAAGAGGTGTGAAGAAATTCAACAAAGAGACTTTTGAAATACTTGATTTCATAAACCTTCCAGAAACAACCAATTTTATTGAAGATACGGAAGGTAATTCCTGGATTACGACACTAAATAATGGTGTTTATTTTCAACCGAAAATTGAATTAAGAAAGCACTATTTTGATGAAATTTTCCAAGCAAAGAGCATATTCACATATCAAGATTCTTCTATTTACATAGTCTATCAGGAAGGCAAAGTTGGCTTGATTGATCAAACAGAGGAACTTCATTATTTGCATCAAATAAAGGACAAGTCTTTTCTCAAATCCATGTATGTCGATTTTGATAGACAAGTCTGGACCTTGAATTACTCTGGCCTAAGACAAAATGGGGTGCTAACAAAAAAGGAGTTTACTGCAACAAATGTTAGTTACCTCGATGATGGAGTTTTCATTTTTCAAAGCCCAAACTTCTTGATCTATTGGAACATTGATACGAATAAACGAATGAGATTGGAACTGGGTAAACTTGGCAAAATTTGGGATTTTAAAAAAATAAGAGATAACGAATTTCTGATTGCCAGCGCAAAAGGTCTTTCCGTACTAAATATTCAAAATGAAACCCTTGTTTTTTGTAAAGCCTTTGACAATATCCGTATCACAGATATCGAGCTCGACGCTTTTGGTAAACTCTGGCTATCCAGCAACGGCTATGGTCTCGTACGTATTGACAATAGCTCTCTTGCAACTTTATCTTTCGAAGAGGTTCTAAGCAACCGGGTCGATGACTATTCAGATGTATTCGGAAAAATCTTATCGGTAGATTCTGTCATTTACGCAGCTACACCTAAGGGCATTAGCAAAATGCTCATCAATGAAAGTGGTGTTTTGGATAGCTATCATATTTCCAGATCAAATGGACTTGAACCTGCAAGAATTAATGATCTAGCATATTTTCAGAATCGGATCTATTCAGCTCAGGATAATGGTCTTTTTTCCTTTTCTCACATTGAGACTTTCAACGAAATGGCTGATTTTCCCGTGATAGTAGATAAGGTAGTCGCGAATGACTCCACGTACTACAAACAAGATCGAATGATCTTTACGCATGAAATTAGCGTGGTTCAGATTGAATGCAAGGCTGTCAATTTCAGAAATCAAGACAACATTCGATATCAATTTAGATTGTTGGATAGTGAGTCCTCGCGGGACCAGAAATGGAATGCGAGTCAGAGCAATCAATTTGTTTTCTCGAATCTTTCTCCAGGTAATTACACGTTTGAGGTTAGAGCGCGGACAGTAAATAGCGCATGGACCAAACCAACGGCACAAAGCTTTGTTATCAAAACCATTTTTTGGCAAACACTCTGGTTTAAAACGGTGTGGATTTCATCATTGGTCCTATTTTTCATTTTAGCATATTTACTATACACCTCCGAACGAAGAAGAAAAAAAGAACTAAGAAGAAAAAAAATCGAATCAGATTTAAAAGCACTTAAGGCACAAATAAACCCTCACTTTCTGTTCAATTCAATCAATTCGATTCAATCATTTGTGCTAGAAGGGAATAATGAACTAGCTGAAGAATACCTGGTAAAGTACGGTAAATTGATTAGGACTACTCTAAATCACTCCAATGTGCTTACTGTATCAATAAAGGAGGAGATTGAGGCGCTTGAAAGATATGTGGAATTGGAGAAGTTGAGGCTATTGAAATCTTTGAATTTCAACATTCAGACTAGCCGCCTAGATGCTGGTTCGGAAAGGATTCCGTCCATGATAATTCAGCCATTGGTTGAAAACTCCATATGGCACGGTATTCAACTTGGGAATAGAACAGGAGAAATTACATTGAGCTTCGAAAAAGTCGGAAAGAGTATAAAAGTAACAATAGAAGACAATGGCAATGGATTTGAGGTACAACCCATCATGACCAACAATGAACCTAGTGGAATTCAGCTTGTGAGAGAAAGAATCGACCTCATAAACAAACTTCAAGGATATGATTCTAATTTTGAAGTGCAGTCCAATGATGAAGGGACAAGAATCATTTTTACTTATCCATCAGATTTAGTTGAATTATGATAAAATCATTGATAGTTGATGATGAACCAAGAGCCATAAAAGCTCTTGAGATTTTACTTGAGAAAAATTGCCCGGAAGTAAGGATTATTGGCACTGCGTCCAATGTAGATGATGCATATCGGCAAATTGTGCTCGAAAAACCAGCACTTGTTTTCCTAGATATAAACATGCCTAACGGGACTGGTTTAGATCTCATTGAGAGGATAAAAGATACGGAGAGCGCAAAAGTGATTTTCACTACTGCACATGATGAATTTGCAATAAAAGCCTTTCGACTTTCTGCCATTGACTATCTGTTAAAACCCATCGATAAAGTTGAATTAATCGATTCAATTAATCGTTTTAAAAAGCATGTAAGTAAATCAGCTAATGAAGAGCTTACCGTGTTGTCGCAACTGCTGGACAAACAAAATGGGAAACGTATTGCTATCAACACCGTGGATGGAGTGCATGTAATTAATTTGGAGGATGTTCTTTACCTTTCTTCGGAGAAAAACTACACTACTTTCCATTTTCAAGGATCAAGTATTTTGACTTCAAAGCCACTGGGTGATTATGAGAAAACCTTATCCGAATATCAGTTTATAAGAGTTCATAGATCTTACATTGTAAATCTTAAAAAAGTTAAAGAGTTTCATAGGAAGAGGATGGAGATTGTACTAGATAATGAATGCTGCATCGAAGTATCCAGAAATAGAAAAGAGCTTTTGATGGAAAACCTCAAAATTGTTTAGCACTATTCGTTCATTCAATCATACCTTTCATACAGTAAAATTAGGCCTTCGTTCATTGCTGAATCAAAAAGAACTTTTGTTTCAGGGCAATTGATACATTAGCCGGATGAAAGATACTCTGTCAATTCCAAGAAAATTTCAACTGCTGGCAAAAGTGACTATGCTTGGTAGCTTGCTTGTTCTATTTATGATTTGATTGGAGAAGTAGAAGCGGATAGCCAAAATCCTGAAGGAGAGAATAATTGAAATTTTACTTCGTTTTTTTATATCACTTTGTATCCGGTATGTGAAGGTTTGATCGAAAAGGGTTTCTCATTGTGAATATTTATTTAGAAATTAAGAGCTAGCCAACTAGCCAACTTGCACCAATGAGTGAGAAAGAACTGAGTTTCGACCCCTTAATTTATACTGAGGTCTTCGAAATAAGTCCACAAGGAATATGCCTGATAAGCGATAGAGGAATATACCTCGATGTAAACCAAAAATTCGCTGAGCTTCTTGGGTATTCTTCAAAGAATGATTTGATAGGGAAATCAATCGAAGAAGTTACACATCCAGATGATTTCGAGGCAGACCGGATTATGACGGAAAAGATTTTCTCTGGGTCGATTGATTCTTTTGAGTTAGATAAGCGATTCCTAAAGAAAAATGGTGATGTCACCTGGCTAAAACTACATGCAAGAACTTATCAAAAAAAGTATGGCATAGGTGTGCTGGAGCCAATTAGTGAGCGGACCAAATTAGAAACAAGAATAGCTAAGCTTAAGAAGGATCTGGATCAGTTTACCTATCGGATTTCACATGATATACGTTCTCCCGTAGTGAATATCCTTGGGTTAACCTCCATGGATTGCAAGACAGAAGAGGAGTTTCAATACCTCATGAAGCAAATAAAGGTAAGCGCTCTCAAATTGGATCATATTATACGTGAAATTGCTGATTATGCTCACAATAGAAAATTTCCGATCAGAGAAGAAAATGTTAACCTGGTAGAGTTGATAGAGCAAATTTGCGCGGATGCTTTAACTGAAAAGACGAACGAGAAATCAATTGACATCAAGCAAGATATTAGACATAACAATGGGGTGAAAGTCGACCATTCCAGGTTAAATATTGTTTTAAAGAATCTGGTACTGAATTCACTGGCTTTCGGAAAAGACCAGGGAAGTACTGTCGTATCGGCTGAGGTTGTTGACTCAGAATTGATTTTAAACATTAAAGACGATGGCGTGGGGATTAGAAAAGATATACAAGCCAAAATTTATGACATGTTTTACAGAGGCAGTAACATAAGTGAGGGCGCTGGATTAGGCTTATTCATTGTAAAAGACATTCTCAAAGAGATCGATGGTGAAATATCATTTACCTCAGAAGAGGGGACTGGTACTGAGTTTATCGTAAGAATCCCTCTGGATCGTCAATGACAAAGAGGCCGGTTACAAGGCTGCATAGTAAGTAGGGTGAGTTTCCAGATGGGTTAACTTCTATTCATTAATCTTCCATACTTACCAGGCGTGGTGCCAACAATTCGTTTAAAGCAGCGATTGAAATGGGAGAGGTTTTGAAAACCAGATTGATTTGCTACAAGACTTACCAACGGGTTACCACGACTGAACTGCCCACAAGCATAGGATACCCTTAGTTCATTCACATAACTTAAATAGGTCTTTCTTGTCCTTGCCTTAAAATACTTACAGAATGCATTGGGAGTCATATTAGCAATTGAAGCTATCTCATCAATGGTGATGTGTTCTCTATAATGATTTAGCGTATACTGCATTACTGCATTCATGCGCTGACCTTGATTTTCGCTCATCGAACGTTGGTTGTAGCTGAGTTTTTCAGCAAAATCGTCCATCATCAGGTATTTCAAGATGCTTAAGAATTCAATAATTAGGGCTAGATTATTTGTGGATGGTATCTGTTCCATCGGCAACCTGAGTTTGTCAGATATTTCCTGAGAAAACTTAAATCCGTACTTGCCTTCTTCGAGAAATATCCGAAGATCTTGGGCTTCTTCAAGACGTAGGAAATCTCTTCCCAATGCGTCAGTGCTAAAAAAAATGGAAATAGCGTACACATCTTTGTCCTTGTCGTTTTTATAAAACTCCTCATCACATTTAAGTACATGGGGCTGATTGGGGCCAAACATAAGGACGTTGCCAGGTGTAAACCTACCAAGATATTCATCGCAAATTAGCGTTCCATGTCCCCTGACGATGAGTGTGATTTGATACTCGGGATGCTTGTGGAGTATATCGTAGAAGTACGCTCCTGAATCTATCTGTGTCAGAATTGCTGGATCACCAGCCTTCGGAATTTTGAATGGAAGTACTTTCAATTAGCTCAATTTTATCTAAAATAATATAATTAGAGTATATAATGGATAATAATGGATATTTTATGAATTACATCTCCTTCTTTCTTTGTCACCTTGATTTTTAACTTATAAAATGATAATTATGAAATGGCAAGGTGTTTTTCCAGCTGTAACCACAAAGTTCACTCCTCATGACGAATTGGATTTAGAGGCATTTAAGTCCAATTTGGAAGCACAACTTGAAGCAGGCGTAAGTGGGATTGTTTTAGGAGGTACTTTGGGAGAAGCTTCCACCTTAGAAGCGGAAGAAAAATACGCGCTAGTAAGAGCAGCAGCAGGTTATGTTACAGGTAAGGTGCCTGTGGTGATTAACGTGGCGGAACAAACAACAAAAGCTGCTATTGAAGCCGCACAAAAAGCTGCTGACAATGGAGCAAGCGGCTTGATGATGCTTCCGCCGATGCGGTACAAAGCAGATGACAAGGAGACAGTGGAATTCTATAAAGCTACTGCCAAGAGCACTGAGTTACCCATCATGATATACAACAATCCAGTTGACTATAAGATTCTGGTGACACTTGATATGTTCGAATCACTTGCCGAATGTGAAAACATTTGCGCAGTGAAAGAATCAACCCGCGACATAACCAACATCACGCGAATGATTAATCGATTTGGTGATCGATTCACTATCCTGTCCGGCGTTGATACGCTGGCCATGGAGAGCATTGTGATGGGAGCCAAAGGGTGGGTTGCAGGGTTGGTCTGTGCCTTTCCGGCAGAGACGGTAGCCATTTACAACCTGATCCAAGTTGGTAGAATTGAAGAAGCGCGTGAAATCTATCGCTGGTTTATGCCGCTCCTTGAACTGGACATCCATCCAAAACTAGTCCAATACATCAAGTTAGCGGAGCAAGAGACAGGGCTAGGTACAGAAAATGTGAGAGCCCCCCGTCTGACCCTAGCTGGAGATGAAAGAGCGCATGTGTTGCAGATTATACATGCGGCATTAGCGAATCGACCACAACTACCTGATTATAAAGACCTACAAGCATGATAGAAGGAGCAAATATTCTCGGGTATTCATTAGCTAAATCTGGTCATGTGATACTCAAAGCGAAGGAAGCATCAACCCAAAACGAATTGCCGTTTGATTTTTTCGCTGCGACTGAGGATGAAATTGAAAAAGCTGTCCAGTTGGCAAAAGATGCGGCCTATGCATACGCGCAGACAGAACCTGAAAAGAGAGCACAGTTTCTTGAGTCCATCGCTAAAGAAATCGAAAACTTGGGGAGTTTGCTGGTTGAAAGAGCTTCAGCGGAAAGTGGGCTGCCGCAGGCAAGGATAGAAGGAGAGCGAGGGAGAACCTGCAACCAATTGAGGTTGTTCGCAGAGGTTGTCAGGGAGGGATCATGGATAGAGGCAACCATTGATTTAGCCAATCCAAACCGGACACCTCTACCTAAACCCGATACACGTAAAATGTTCACTAGTATTGGTCCCGTTTTGATTTTTACAGCAAGCAACTTTCCTCTTGCTTTTTCCACTGCCGGAGGTGATACGGCATCAGCACTTGCTGCTGGCTGTCCTGTCATCGTAAAAGCACATGAAGCACATCTTGGTACCAACGAACTTGTGGCTAAGGCCATTATGAGGGCTGCACAAAAAACGGGTATGCCTGAGGGAGTTTTCTCATCACTCAATGGTGACGGGTTTAAAACTGGAGAGCAATTAATCAAACATAAGGAGGTAAAGGCGGTAACATTTACGGGTTCGTACCGAGGAGGTATGGCGCTCCATAAAATGTCACAAGAACGAGAGGAACCAGTGCCATTTTTCGCAGAAATGGGCAGCATCAACCCCGTAATTATTTGTTCAGGCATTCTCAAAAACAATGCAGAAGAAGTAGCATCAACGTATGCATCATCGATTACGATGGGAGTGGGACAGTTCTGTACGAATCCAGGCTTGTTGATTGCAGTCTCCTCTACTGAACTTGATCACTTCAAGGACTCACTTTCTCAACAATTGAATGGTGTGCCAATGGCTCCAATGCTCACCGCAGGCATAGAGGAGCATTTTATCAATGGTAAAACGAAAGCCCTATCTCAAAACCACGTGGATTGCTTGACTGACGAGTCCAAGTCATCTACTCTGGCCTCAATCTCTGCGAAAAAATTCATTGGTAACCCGGTACTTCACGAAGAAATTTTTGGGCCAATGAGCCTTTTGGTGGAATGTGAAAGTGAAGAGGAGAGATTGGTAGTTGTTGAAAACCTCAAAGGACAACTTACGGGTACGATCATGGCAAATGAAAGTGATCAGTTGATAGCTGGTCAGATTGCTCAAATTCTTGAAAATAAAGTTGGTAGAATAATCTGGAATAATCCTCCAACCGGTGTAGAAGTGTGTCATGCCATGCATCATGGCGGTCCGTTCCCTGCAACTACGGATAGTCGATTCACGTCGGTTGGCGTCTCAGCCATTAAACGATTTGCTCGACCGATTTGCTATCAAAATTTCCCAGAAAGTTTACTCCCCATTGTTTTGAGAGACCAAAATGAATTTAACATTCCCCGAAAAGTAGATGGCGATTGGATTTTGTGAATTAAAAGCTCAGAAAAAGACAAACCAAAATAGATCATGTCGAGGAAAGTATTTAGCTGCATAGATGCGCATACCTGCGGAAACCCTGTCAGAGTTATTACAGCAGGGGGACCACAACTTGAGGGTACGACCATCTTTGAGAAGCGGCTTCATTTTTTAGAAGAGTATGACTGGATCAGAAAAGGGTTGATGTTTGAGCCTCGAGGACATGATATGATGTCAGGAAGTATTCTCTATCCACCTGCAGATGATGACAATGATGTAGCAATACTTTTCATAGAGACCAGCGGGTGCCTACCCATGTGCGGACATGGCACCATTGGTACAGTAACCGTCGCTATAGAAGAAGGGCTGGTAGTGCCTAAGAGCCCCGGTAAATTGAGACTGGAAACTCCGGCTGGTATCGTAAAGGTAGAATACCAGCAAGAAGGAGAAAAGGTCACTTCCGTGAAAATCACCAACGTGCCTTCTTTCCTGCATAGCGAAAACCTGGAGGTAGACTGCCCTGGGCTTGGAAAATTGAATGTAGATGTAGCATATGGGGGGAATTTCTATGCCATAGTGGATCCACAGAAAAATTTTCAAGGACTGGAAAATTACAACACGCAGCAATTGATCCCCTGGAGTAGAGCCATTCGGCAAGCAATGAATAAGTACTACTCATTTCAACATCCTGAAAACCCAAAAATTAGTGGCTTAAGTCACTTGCTGTGGACTGGAAAACCACTCTCAGAAGCAAGTTCTGCACGGAATGCAGTCTTTTACGGGGAGAAAGCGATTGACCGTTCCCCATGTGGAACGGGTACATCAGCGCGTATGGCGCAATGGTTTCAAAAAGGGTATTTAAATAGGGGGGATAGATTCATTCATGAAAGTATTATTGGTTCCAAATTTATTGGGCGTGTAGAGGAAACCACCTATGTGGGTTCCTATCAGGCAATCATTCCTAGTATCGAAGGCTGGGCACAAGTCACCGGAACCAATACGATATATTTGGATGACAATGACCCCTTTGTTCACGGTTTTTCAGTTATTTGATTATGATCACTATTATTGGAGGAGGCGCTATCGGATTATGCACGGCCTACTTTCTTCACAAGGAAGGGCAGGAAGTTCAAGTAATAGAAAGCAGTCGTTCGAATGAAGCTTCAGGCTGCTCGCACGGAAATGCCGGCATGATTGTACCTAGTCATTTTACTCCATTGGCTGCTCCGGGAGTTATCAGTCAGGGTTTAAAGTGGCTATTCAATAGCAAAAGCCCCTTCTACATCAAGCCTCGTTTGAACAAAGACCTGCTTCATTGGATGTGGCTTTTTGCTCGCTCAGCAAACCAAAAAAACATCTTGAGAGTTGGAGACCAGCTGTTTAGGCTTAATCACGCAAGTCGAAACTTGTATGAAGACATAATCAAAGAGGAAGACTTGAAGGTAGCATATCAGCGTCAGGGACTGATGATGCTGTATCAGACGGAGCATGTTGAAGCAGAAGAGCAGCATTTGGCAATAGAAGCCAGCATCCTGGGCATAAAATCTGACATACTGAGCCCACAAGAAGTGGCCAAATTGGAAACAGATTTTGAGTTTAACATAAGGGGAGGAGTTCACTACCATTCGGATGCACACTTAGATCCGGGTAGCTTCATGGTGCAGCTCAAAGACTATCTTCTCAAGGCTGGTGTTGACATTCATTACGATGTTCAATGCCACGGATTTAAGTCAACTGGCAATAAATTAACTCACGTTAATACAAACAAAGGGCTTTTTGAAAGCCAAAAGGTTGTTGTAGCTGCCGGGGTTTGGAGTCGGACACTCTCAGAAAACCTTGGCGTACATATTCCATTGCAAGGAGGGAAGGGCTATAGTTTAACCATTAAGAAGCCACCACTGCAGCTAAAAATACCCAGCATCTTATGTGAGCGAAAAATTGCCATTACGCCAATGGGAGAAAATCTGCGACTTGCAGGCACAATGGAAATAGCAGGCATGGATAGAACCATTAACGAGCATAGGCTACAAGGAATAAAAGACGGTGTAAATCAATACCTCAAGAATTTTGAAATGGATTGGGTAGAAAATGTGACGCCATGGACAGGTTTGAGACCGGTATCTCCTGACGGTATGCCATACATAGGCAAATGCAAGGACTGGGACAATCTTTTTATCAATACAGGACATGCTATGATGGGAGTGAGCCTGGCGCCCATTAGTGGCGAAGTGTTAAAAGACATTATTCTGAAGAAGCCCGTGAAGTTTAACACCGAAATTTTATCCCCTGATCGGTTTTAGCTAAATGAGACTTGATGTTGTAAACATCTTTGCATTACACTTTTTGAACTCAGAAGCGAATGTGTATGGAAAAAAAAGAGTACTCACATTTTTGTAAGTGCTTAAACTTTTAAAGCAATCTGGATGGCACGGACGCAAGCAGTGGCTAACACCAAACCTTATAAATAAAAAATCCATCTCGAAAGAGATGGATTTACACTTTTTAGCGGTCCGGACGGGACTCGAACCCGCGACCTCCTGCGTGACAGGCAGGCATTCTAACCAGCTGAACTACCGGACCGTGCTACAAAAGCGTTGCAAAAGTAAAAGCTTCTATTTTCCTATACAATAGCTGAATGCTTATTTTCTTAAGAATATTTTAAAACCTTTTAAACCTTTCACAGTAAGTTTGTTGCTGCAAATTCAATCCTATGCTATTAGACTTTGAAAAACCAATTGCCGAACTTGAATCTAAGCTCACTGACATGAAAGAGCTGGCCAAAACCAGCGATGTGGATGTGACAGCTACTGTCGGTCAATTGGAAAAGAAAATATTGAAATTGAAGAAGGATACCTTTAGCAACTTGACCAGATGGCAAAGGGTGCAGCTTTCCCGCCATCCGGAGAGACCATACACCTTGGACTACATCTATGAAATCACCAATGATTTTATCGAGCTCCACGGTGACCGGACGGTAAAAGACGACAAAGCAATGGTAGGTGGATTTGGTACCTTGGGCAGCGAAACGGTCATGTTTATTGGTCAGCAGAAAGGTAGGTCTACGAAACAACGCCAGATGAGAAACTTTGGGATGGCCAATCCTGAAGGTTATAGAAAAGCGCTTCGCCTGATGAAAATGGCAGAAAAATTCAATAAGCCCATAGTCACGTTAATAGATACGCCGGGTGCATTCCCCGGCCTGGAAGCAGAGGAGCGAGGACAGGGAGAGGCTATTGCAAAGAATCTCAGAGAGATG
Source organism: Ekhidna sp. (assembly GCF_039940915.1). Taxonomy (GTDB): domain Bacteria; phylum Bacteroidota; class Bacteroidia; order Cytophagales; family Cyclobacteriaceae; genus Ekhidna. The sequence continues at coordinate 439,748 of NZ_JBDVFO010000002.1, read as the reverse complement.
ATGACACTGAAAGTGCCAGTCATCTGCATCATCATAGGAGAGGGAGCATCAGGAGGTGCCCTGGGCATAGGCATAGGAGACAAAGTGTTGATGATGGAAAACACCTGGTATTCGGTGATCTCTCCTGAATCATGTTCATCCATTCTTTGGAGAAGCTGGGATTATAAGGAGCAAGCTGCCGAGGCATTGAAACTTACAGCCGATGATATGCTTAAGAACAAGCTGATAGATGGAATCATCAAAGAACCTCTTGGAGGTGCTCATACCGACCTAAACAAGAGTTCTGCAGAGCTTAAGAAAGTGATCTTAAAGGAATTGAAAGCTTTGTCTGCAATGAAAACTCAAGACCGAATCAACGAGCGCATCGAGAAGTTTTCTGAAATGGGCTCATACAAGTAATCAGATTAAATGAGTAAGGCAAGCATCAACTGGACGGACCATATACTCAATTTCGTATCAGTGATTGTTGGCGTTTCGCTTGCTTTCATTATTTCAAGCCGTTCAGAGCAAAGCAAACAAGAAAACGAGTTCAACCAAAATATTTCTGCTATATTGGAAGAACTGGATTCAGATATTTACACCTTTGAATCTTACCAGATACCGGATAACAAAGAAAAGCTGGTGCGCATGAAGGATGCGATTCAAATGATAGCATCACAAAGTGGAAGCGATAGTGTCAGTGTACAGCTGATGTCTTTCTTTGATGTGAATAATTATTCCCCAAGTAACATCACCATCAACAGTTTAATTACTTCTGGTAAACTGGACCTTCTTAATGACTATGACCTTAAAACAAACATCCTGTATTATCAGAATCTTGCAGATGAATTAGAATCTCAGGGAAAATTCCAAGTCGAATTCTTAATGGATCGTATTACTCCGTGGTTTATCGAAAATGCACCGTATTTTATGGGAGAGAAGAATTACATTGATGATTACAAAGGAGATGATTCTGAGGCTATCATGATTTTTTCTCTCTATATCGCATTCGTGGAAAACAAAATAGCCAAGTATGAGTCTGCTTTAAAGGATGCTAAATCTCTTAAGGAACTGTTAACTAAGTATCAAGAAGAAGAAGGATTAAATGATAGGTAAGATTCTAGCAAGTGCGTTCAAACTAGCCGGATGGAAGGTTGATGGCACCAAGCCTGATCTTAAGAAATATGTCATCATCGTTGCACCTCATACGAGTAATTGGGATTTTTTTATCGGATGGACTGCTAGAAACCTCATAGGATTTCGTCCGAATTTCTTGGCAAAAAAAGAGCTATTCAAGATTCCAATAGTGGGCTGGTTTCTCTCCTCCATTGGCGGAGTAGCTGTCGATCGGAAGAATAAAAGAAAAAGTACCCAACTTGTTCAGCAGGTCGTGGACTTATACGCGGAGCGCGAGGAATTCATCATGACCATTACACCAGAAGGAACCAGAAGCTATGCACCCAGGTGGAAAACAGGATTTTATCGGATTGCCACGGAAGCAGGTGTTCCTATAGTGAAGATTGCATTTGATTACGGCACGAAGACCGTATTCATCGATAAACCATTTTATCCTTCGGGTGACATGGACAAAGAACTTGAGGAAATAAAAGACTATTACCGGCAATTTACCGGAAAGAATCCGGAAGATGGCGTGAAATAAAAAAGGCTACCAATTTTGGTAGCCTTTTTTTATGCTCTTGAAAGTTTCTACTTCTTCTCAGTAGTTGCTTTCTTTCGTGTTGTTCTTCTTTTTGGCTTTACTTCCTCCTCGATCACATCCTCTACGTCAGAAAGGATTCGTCCACAGTGTTCACACACGATGACTTTCTTTTTCTCTCTGATCTCTGCTTGCTTCTGAGGTGGCACTACGTTGAAACAGCCTCCGCAAGCACCTCTCTTCACAGGCACCACCGCAAGACCATTGCGCATGTTTGTTCTCACTTTATCATAAGATTTCAAAAGTCGCTCTTCAACATTCTTAGTTGCTTTCGCTCGATCTTTCTCCATCTTCTGCTCATCAGCTTCAGACTCCTTCACAATATTGGCAAGCTCTTCCTTCTTACTTTTAAGATCTTTCTCTCGCTCAGACAGGATGTTCTTAGTTTCACCCATCTCTTCCTTCTTCGCATCAATTTTCCCATGGGATTCTTTGATTCTCTTCTCAAGAATCTGAATTTCTAATTGCTGCAGCTCCATCTCTTTAGTAATAGCATCGTACTCACGATTGTTTCGTACGTTCATCTGCTGCTCCTCGTACTTCTTGATTAGCTTCTCAGCGTCTTTGATTGCGGTCTTATTAGCGGAGATGGCTTCTTCAAGTTCTTTCTGCTCCTCGTTTTGCTTTTCAATTCGAGTCTGGTAACCAGCTATCTCATCTTCCAGATCCTGAACCTCCTCAGGGAGTGCTCCCCTGACTTTCTTAATCTCATCAATTTTTGAGTCTAGTGCTTGTAGTTTTTCTAAAGCTTCCAGCTTTTTAGCTACTGTATTTTCCATTCAGTTTTCTATAGATATTTGATCGGATTCGTGTCTACCTTCGACAAACGGAACGCAAACTTAGTGAAATTTTTAGTTAAAGCATCCAGTATTAATTCTTTCGTGAAGACTTCACTTTCATAGTGTCCAATATCTGCAATAATGATGGCAGCATTGGCTTCAAAAAAGTCGTGATATTTAAAATCTCCTGTGATAAAAATATCAGCGTTTTTGGTAATGGCCTGACTAAGGAGAAAGCTACCGGAACCACCACAAATGGCTACTTTTTTTATGGTCGTATGGACTAAAGCAGTATGACGAATGATTTCGAGGTTCATGCGCTTTTTCAATGTTTCAAGAAACTTGTGCGAGCTCATGGGGGCTTCAATTTCCCCGATCATTCCAGCGCCTACTTCCTGATCTTTGTTCGAAAGCGGTTGTACATAGTGGGCTACCTCTTCATACGGATGAGATTGTACCATGGCCGAAAGCACAGAACCAAGTTGATGATTCGAAACAATTACTTCTAGTCTGGTCTCATTTACCTGCTCATCTACGCCTCGCTCACCGAGGGATGGATTGCTCTCTTCATTTCCTCGAAAGGTTCCGATGCCTTCAGATTGAAAACTACAATGGTCATAATTTCCGATTTTTCCAGCTCCCGCTTCATACATTGCGTCCAAAACCTGTTGTTTGTTTTGGGTAGGTACAAATACGGTAAGTTTAGCCAGCGTGTCACTCTTGGGCTTTAGTATGTGAAGGTTTTGAAGGCTAAGCTTCTCAGCAATTTTTCTATTGACACCGGTGTGGACATTATCCAGGTTGGTGTGAATTGCATAAATGCCAATGTCATGCTTTATCGCCTTGCGAATGCATCTGTCAATCCAATGAGAATTTCCAATGCTTTTTATTCCCGTAAAAATAAAAGGGTGATGAGCGATGATGAAATCTGATTTGGTTTCGATTGCTTCATCGATCACATCTTCCGTAATGTCTAGGGTGATAAGTGCCTGCTTTATCTCATCATTTTTTTCCCCTAGGAGCAGGCCAGAGTTATCATATGACTCTTGAAGGGATAGTGGAGCCCATGACTCCAGGTAATTGGTGATGTCCTTGATTTGCATGACTCAAACAAATTCTAAATGTTAGATACAATTATAGATGATCTGAGAACTAGATTTTTAATGTATTGTGTATTAATTCCATGATATTCGGAATGCTTTTTGTAAATGTGAAGTCAATGCCTCACATCCATAGAAAGCAATTGTTAAATTTGCGCGTGCGAATATTTTTATTTTTTATAACGGTTTTATTTATTTCGGGATTATCGGCTCAAATAGTTGATGATTCAACGAAGCAGATATATGGCCCAAAGACCACCGAATTTACAACAGGATCTAACCTGCTAAATAATTTGGAAGCGTATCAAAATGTAGATACGTCAATCTATCTTTTTGAGCGAAAATCTTTCTATGATAGGTCCGGCCGAAGATTTCAGGACCTTGGAAGTTTCGGAACTGCTTTATTTCCGATCTTTCACAATCCTCAAAGTCAGATTGGTCGCACCTCAGGATTTAATGCGTACAGCAGGTACGCTTTTGAAGCGTCCGAGGCTAAATACTACGATACCAAATCTCCATTTATTGAACTTCAGGTGTATTTAGGCGGTGGAAACAGAAACATCGTAGACGTAGGGTTTTCGCGAAATGTAAATCCCAATTGGAACATTGGGTTTGATCTAAGGAAGATAACCACCAACAAGCAGCTTGCACCTGAGAACCAAACAGATAGGCAAGTAATCGGAACTTCTTTTGTCGGATATACGCACTACAAGCATCCGAAAATAAAATATCAGCTCGCGGCAAATTACTCAAGTATGAATCACAAGGTAGTAGAGATCGGAGGCGCCAGACCAACATCTGATTCATTGCGAACTGACTTCTTTTTGTTTGATAATGCCTTGGTAAGACTGGATGATGCGCAAGGAATTATCAGTACTTCGAGGTGGTATCTTTATCACGATTATCAGATAGCAGAGCAATTTCAGCTGTATCATATATTTGACTTCAAGAGAGAAGTCAATGTCTACAAGGATTTTTTAGGAGGCACAGGCTCTGGAGGGTATGATCTCTACAGAGACTTCTACCAAGATTTCTTAATCGATTCGGATTCTACTCAGGAAAGAAACGAATTCAAATCGCTATCCAATGAAGCAGGGATAAAAGGAAATTTGTCTTCTGTTTTTTATCGATTCTATGCAAGAATACGATCAGTGAATTGGCAATACCTTTTGTATGATCCTGAAGGGGAGACAGCAGAGAAGTATTTGGGTGGTTTTGTTCGCTTTGATTGGAAAGAGAAATTCAAGGTATCCGGAAACGCAGAATATTTGATTGGTGGCGAGTATCAGTTTGGAGGCAAACTATCCAGTGATTTGATTAATCTGAGTTATGATTCAAGGAAATTCAAAGTCCCATTCGTTTATGCAGACTACTTCGGCAACCATCATGAATGGCACAATAATTTTGAATCAATTTTCAGTAATAAGCTTGAGGGGCAACTGAATTTGCAGATTAAGTCATTCGAATTTAAGCCAAAATTGAGCCTTACGGCGTACAACAACTTTGTGTATTTAGATCAAAACGTTGATCCTGTGCAGGCGAGTGATGGAGTGCTTATCTCTTCATTTGGTGCTGATTTCAACCTCCGTATATTCAATGATAAGCAGGAGGGATGGCATCTTGAAAATGAATTACTAGCGACAAATGTTTCAGGCGGTTCAGCTGATAAGGTAAGAGTTCCTGACCTATTTTTCAATGGGCGATATTTTTGGCGAGGCAATTGGTTTGACGACCTTGTTCCGGTAGAGTTTGGAATTGATGCTCATGCCCGTTCTTCTTACCTGGCGAATGCCTATGCACCAGAAATTCAGCAGTTTTACTTGCAAGACGTTCAGGAAATCTTCGGGTATGTGGCCGCTGACCTTTTTGTGAATATGAAGATAGATAAGTTCTTCTTTGCTTTTAAATGGACGCATGTGAATCAACCACAAGACGATGGATATTTCGTAACTCCCAACTATCCAGGCCAGCGAAAAGTTATTGACTTGACTGTTAGATGGATGTTTTTTGACTAATGGAACCTTCGAAAACAACACTTGGACTTGAACTTCCTACCGATCCACGGTGGGTAAATATTGCTGAGAAAAATATTGAGGATATCCTGGTAGACCATGCGTACTGTGAGCAGAAAGCCGCCTCATCTTGTATTTCACTGATAATCATGTTTCCCGAGCGCGAAAAACTGCTAGAAGTGCTGACACCTGTTGTGGCTGAGGAGTGGGCTCATTTCGAACTGGTGATTGAGCATTTAAAGAAACGAGGGTATACACTGGGGAAGGCGCGCAAAGATGAGTACGTATCCCGTTTGAATGGCATCATGAAAAAAGGAGGGACGCGAGATGAGCAGCTTGTTGAACGCTTGCTTATGAATGCGCTCATTGAGGCAAGAAGTGCTGAACGCTTTAAGCTTTTGTGGAAAAATCTTGAAGATGAAGAGTTACAAAGGTTTTATTATGACCTCATGGTTTCAGAAGCAGGACACTACCATAATTTCATTGATCTGGCGAAAGAATATTTACCTAAAGAGAAGGTAGAAGAACGATGGAAATACTTCCTAGTAGAGGAAGCAAAAATTATGCAAACTCTTGTCCCAAGGGCCGATCGGATGCACTAAGCCCTGTGAATTAATAATGATTCTGTTGAACTTTATTTTTCAACAATTATAGCTGGATTCTTAGTTAACAGTTCTTCAATAAATTCCTGCTCATCCCGAGGGGAAACTGGGAAGTCATCAAACTTCGTATACCTGAGAAGAAGCGGACGATTTGATAAGATTGGTTTAATCAGTGAATTGATTTCCCAAGCGGATTTCACTTTCTTCAATTGGCTAATCTTAGCAATCTCCAACTGACCCTTTATAGGGCCAGTAACCCAAAGTACCTTGTCGTCTTTTATTTGATAGTAAGTATTGAAATAAATACTTGCCATGAAAAGAGTGAAACAACTCACAAGAATTACAATGAAAATGAATAATCCATCGATTTCTCCCATCAATATGGGAAGGCATGAAACCCAGACAATAAGAATCGACGCTATAAGCATCCACTTGTTAAAATCACTGACTGCAGAATAATACCTCTTCATATCATGTTTTTTGTTTCTTCTTCTTGGCTGCTGGAAACAAAATATTATTCAGGATCAGACGGTAACCAGGAGAATTGGGATGTAAGTTCAAATCCGTTGGAGGTTCGTTCACAAAGTGCTGATAATCTTCAGGGTCATGTCCACCGTAGAAAGTCCAGAAACCTCTTCCAAGAATTCCGTGAATGTACTTGGCTTCACTAATGCTTGGTGTTTGTCCCATTACAATTACATCGCCTTTTACCATCTGTTTCTTAAAACCGGTGGTTTGTCCCATGAAGCCATGAACAATTTGCTGATGGTTTTGTGTGAGCATTGTCGGTATTGGATCCCATTTAGCCGAAAACTCAAAAAGTGTGAAGTAGTCATTCTTTTCAACTAATCCGCGTTCATTTGCCTGATTGTCAATGTTTGAATATTCATACCTCATGGGATCACGTTCGATGGTAAAGTTTTCGAAAGCCATTGTTTGCGAAAAATCCAACTTAGATTGAGCCCGAGGGTCTGCAGGGTCGCCATCATAAATGCTCTCTACGATATCTAGCCCCTCAGCAGCAAGGGCAATGTCATAGGTATCTGTTGCAGAACACATAGCAAAGAGAAAGCCTCCACTAGCAACGTAAGCTCTGATTTTTTGAACAGTGGCAAGCTTGAGTTGTGATACTTTGTTGAAGCCGTGTTTGCTTGCTGACTCTTCGTATTCTCGCTGCTGTTGTTGATACCATGGAAAGTGATGATATGCGCGATAAAACTTACCATACTGTCCCGTGAAATCTTCATGATGAAGGTGTAGCCAGTCATACTTTGGAAGTTCTTCTCCCATTATTTCGTCATCGAAGAGTACATCATAGGGGATTTCTGCGTAACTCAAGACCAGTGTGACAGCATCATCCCACGGCTGCTTACTTTTTGGAGAGTAAACAGCAATTTTTGGAAATTTTTCTAATTTCATCACATCCATGTTAGAGGATGGACTAGCGATCACATTCAAAATATCATTGGCTTCTGCATCTGAAATCACCTGATAGGATACTCCGCGGATGATACATTCATTTTCAAAAGCCTGAAGATGCTTTACCATGAAGCTACCGCCCTTATAGTTAAGCATCCAATCCACTTCTACCTCTTTGGTTAAGATCCAATAGGCAATTCCATAAGCCTTTAGATGATTCGACTGGGTCTCATCCATTGGGATAACGATATATGCCGCCTGACTGGCTATACAGACATTTAAGAAAATTAGTAACAATATTCCCCTCATATGCATCACTTTTGTATATACAACGTTAATCAAAACCGTGTGTTTTACTAAAATCAACCGATGAACATTAAAGAAAATATCAAAGAGGGAATCAAGTCGATTAAGGCAAATAAGTTGAGAACCTTCCTCACCGCTGCGATTATTTCTATAGGCATCACCTCATTGGTTGGTATTCTTACGGCAATTGATGGTATTCAGAGTTCTATAAATAGCAGTTTCTCAAGTTTGGGTGCCAATACCTTTGATATCGAAGATAAGCGAAGATCACGTGGATCTTCAGATGGAAAAAAAGAAAAAACATACCCCAAAGTGACTTATCATCAGTTGCTGACTTTCAAAGAAAAATATGAAGGGCCTGGAGTTGTGTCGATATATACAGTCATAACTGGTCAGGCCGAAGTTAAGTATGGTTCTAAAGTCACTAATCCAAACCAAATTGTAAGGGGAGGAGATGAGAATTATTTGACTGTAGATGGATATGATGTAGACAATGGACGACCATTTTCTGCAAATGAAAGTTTGAATGGGAGCTATGTCGCTTTAGTAGGAAGCGATGTGATAGATGAACTTTTCACTGATAATGAGAGCCCTGTAGGTAAAAAGATAAGCTTAATGGGATCGAAATTTCGCATAGTAGGAACCATTGCTGAGCAAGGTGGAGCCAGTGGAAATTCGAATATTGATCGAACAATAATTATTCCAATGCAGACAGCACGAATAATAGCCCCTGAGAGAAATTTTGGCTATGAGATTGCCGTTTCAGTTCCGGATCCAACTCAGATGGATAACGCCATGGGTATCGCTAGAGGATTAATGCGGGCGATTCGTCAGGATAGGCCAGGAGATGAGGATTCTTTCGAACTATCCGCAAGCAAATCATTGGCTGAAAGAATGGGGGAGATTACGGGCTACCTCAGGGCAGGAGGCTTCACCATAGGCTTTGTCACGCTGATAGGAGCATCTATTGGCCTTATGAATATCATGTTGGTTTCTGTGACCGAACGTACTCGGGAGATTGGTGTAAGAAAAGCTTTGGGGGCTACACCCCTTAAAATTCGTCAGCAGTTTCTGATTGAGGCCATTGTGATCTGTCAGATGGGAGGCATTGGAGGCATCATTTTTGGTATGGGCATAGGAAATCTTACATCAGCTCTCATATTCAAATCTGGATTCGTTGTACCATGGCTATGGATGTTTATCGCTGTGATAATTGGAATTGTAGTGGGACTAATCTCTGGATATATCCCAGCTTATAAAGCTTCAAAACTTGACCCTATCGATTCATTGAGATTCGAGTAGTTAGGCGCTTACTGCTGACTTCACTTGCATCATGAAACGATCCAATTGACCTTGGGTGACGTGATCCATAACGACTATTTTATACCAATTGGGATTTTCATCATGTGTGTCTGGCACTAGCATAAATTCATTCGCTAATTGCGGGTCAATTTGTGAAGACTTAATCGTCACAATGTTCATGAAGGGGTTTCGATAATGCTCAATTCCTGCGTCAGTCAGTTGATCACACAGACGATTGGTCTTTTCAAGTAGCTTGTTGATTTTCATTTTCCAGCCCTCAGAGCCATACGTTCTCATAATCATCCAAACTGCTATTGCATTCGCACCAGAACGACTACCCACTAGCGTATAATCTTTGCCCTTTACATAGTTGGCCTCTTCAGTGAGGGCATAGTCCATGAATCCTTTCCGTGTCAAATATATTCCTGTCCCATATGGGGATTGCAACATTTTGTGTCCATCCAAGGTGAAGGAATTTATCTTCGGATGGTTAAAGGTAAGTTTTGAATCTTGATCTGAAAAAGGATAAATAAATCCACCGAAGGCCCCATCAATATGGATCTTGTAGTTGAGATTCAATTCATCTACCCAATCGGTTACAGGGTCGATATCATCGATAGAGCCGAACATGGTGGTGCCCATATTCAGTACAATGATGAAGTAGCGTTTGCCATCATTATGCGCATTTTTTAATCGGATGGATGCTTCATTGGATATTTCCCTGCTTTCATTGTCTACTGGTAAGACCAAACTATCAAGACTTAGCAGCGATCCCGCTTTTGGCATGGAATAGTGTGCATCCTCCGTATATACCAATGCAATTTCATGCGGTTTAGCCTCAAACTCTTTTTCATAGTATCGTTTCAGCACCCAAATTGCCTGAATGTTTGCCTCAGTGCCTCCCGAAGCTACGTAACCGTCATAGCTTTCATCCGAGCCTCCGAATATTTCTTTGGTACATAGATCAATGAGTTCGGCTTCAATTTTTTGCGTCCCTTCAAAGGCAGATTCCGATTCATTCAATGTGTGACAGCCTATGTGATTGGGATTAGCAATCATGGCGGATAGGAAAGGGGCTTCAGATAAGAAGGGAGCATCATGGTAGAACACCTCAGTATCCAGAAATGAAGCTGGAAGACCTAACACTGGCTTCTGCCTGTAGTCCAAATTTTGCTCTAACGCCTCAAATACCGTTTGCTTAATTTCTTTGTGGCTGTATGAATCCCAATACATAACTCTATTCTTTTTGTAAAAATAGTTGTTAATGCAACTAAATGAAATTTTATATTCCTGAAAAAGTGATTGCTATGAAATTTGGGAATGGATCACAGTTTAATGCTCACACCAAAGTAAGGCATCACATATTTGGTTGCTTCATATCCACCTTCGGCAGTTGGGGTGAATAGCCAATAATAATCCACTCCTGTAGCTAAGAATTTATTCATGTGATAAATGAATCTCATCTTGGCTAGTGATCGCTCGTCAAAACTAAATGCATCACCAAGATCATCTAAGTCACCTTTTACATAACTCCCATGAAAAGAGAATTTATTAGCAAGTCGCTCCATATCTGCCGTTAATTCCACAAATGCTGGTGATGACGCAGAAATATCATCTGGAATCATGAGACTCCCTCCAAGGGAAACCTTCTTCAATACGTGACCTCTTAGTGAGCCGTAAATTCCGTTTTTGCCGTCTGTGGTTACAAGGGAAGCAATCCTACCATCTTTATTTATTTCATAGGTCGCATTAAAAAATTGTGGTATGTAATGGTCGGAATTATTCAGACGTTCAATTCTAATATCTGTACTGAAGACGTCTGCTATGAAATGCATTCTGAAATTTAAGCCTACTGATGTACCAGAGCCCGTCTTAAAATCATTCTCACCTATTGCTGATGCAAATTGGGATAATGTGTCACTTTTGACATTTAGGTTAGCGTAAGAGGCAAATAAATCGATTTGTATGAAGGGAGAGCTAAGTAAAGTGACGCCCATATCTACGCCAAATCCCTTAACGCCTGATCTGGTGAAAGCGTAAGTCGTGCTGGTAGAATCACTCGTAATGATGCTTGTCTGATCTTTGTCAGAAATAAATGAAGCGCCTACTTCTAATGTGTTAATGATTTTAAGAGGAAAAGCAGAGAGGGGTCTGATGTAAGGTCTAGCAGCGAATAAGTTGAAAGACTCAGGATTCAGATCACTGTAGAGCAATTCTAGACCTACAAATCGATCATAATTGAAGTCTGCATGGATTCCAACTTTGCGCTTTTCGTAACTGGTGGAGTTGGTGTAGTTGTTCATTAAGCCACCATAGCCAAGCATTAATCCCGAGATTTCCCCGGCTTTCACATAGACTGGATCGCTTTTCTGAACCCCATAACGAATATATCTAATCAGTCTGGCTACTCCCACGCCATCTTCGAAAATCTCCGTTCGAATAGAATTGTCATCCAATCCATATAAGATTGGCACGTTTAAGCCAACACCTACTTTTCCAAACTTAAATTCTGGTGAAAGTACTAAGCCCACATAGTCCTTACCATCGATTTGGGTATAAGTCATCCCTCCGTTTATACTCCCATCATCGTTTGGAAGTACCATGGGTTCCCTGAAATCACTGATTGGAGGACGCTCTACTCGTTCTCTTTTGGGCTTGGGCTCTTCTACATCCTCGGTATTGAGCGTGTCAATTTGAGCGTTCATTGCTGCGGTATCTGGTCTTAGCGTATCAGGCTGGAACAGGAGCGACCTTTGATTGAGGCTGTCAAGCTTCAAGCTATCTGAAGGAATCTGTAAAGAATCAATTTTGACTTGCTCGTCTTTCTTCTTACGCTTCTTCTTTTTTTTCTTTTTCGCATCTTCTGCCCATAGGTAAGAATAATCTGAATATGTATCCGAGGTTTCTTGAGAATAGCCCTTTGATACGAAGAATGAAACAAAGAGGGATAAAAGAATAGCTGATCTAATGGTCATAAAATTTAAGATGGATTCTTATGGTAGGCACAGGATATAAAAAAAGCCCCTAAAAGGGGCTGGATTATTTCAGATAAACCTTCTCTTTTTTGTTGTATTTATTTCGATAGGCAAGTTGGAAACCATTTTTACCCCATTTCTTAATCTTATATACGTACGGGATCCTTCTTCTCTCTTCGGTGAAGGAGTCATAGGTGAGAATCAGCTTGCTTCCGTCAAGCGACCAATCACCTCCAAGTTTTGCGTAATTATTTCGATCGTGGTAAAATTTGCGATCAATACGAATGGTGAACGTTTCACCAATTTCAAAGTAAGGCCTTTTACTTTTCACATCCATTACTGACCATTTTTGCTTCGTTTGCAATACCTGTTCAAGTTTTGAAAGCTTTTGTGCATTTGCCGAGGAGAAACCAAGGAATAAGATAATGAGTGTGATGTATAGCTTTTTCATATCAATAATCAGTTTTAGATTACATGAACCGTTTATTTTGTACGTTTCATGTTGATTGAGTTTTTTAGTAGACTCTTTTCAAATACTGTGCCTCAATTTTAAAGCCAATTTTCTTCACATTTATGAATCTGAAAGAAAGAATTACTCAGTCCATCCGGACGGTGCCTGATTTTCCTAAACCAGGGATCATGTTCAAAGACATAACACCTTTACTTAAAGATGTAAAGCTCAGCAAAGAGATTACGGAGGCACTTGCTGAATACTGGTCGCCGCATAAACTTGATGCAATAGTGGGTATCGAGTCTCGTGGGTTTATTTGGGGAAATTCGCTCGCGCAGCTTTTGAGTATTCCATTTGTTCCAATCAGAAAAATTGGAAAACTACCAGCCGAGACCCTCAATTTTAAGTACGACTTGGAGTATGGATCTGCTGAAGTGGAAATTCATAAGGATGGAATAGAAAGAGGTAAGCGTGTGTTGGTACATGACGATTTATTAGCGACTGGAGGAACAGCTATTGCTGCTGCAGAGCTAATAAATATGTCGGGTGGAGAAGTAGCCGGATTTTCTTTTTTGGTGGAGTTGGGCTTTCTGAATGGGAGCAAAGAGCTTACCCGTTATGCTTCCAATATCCATTCACTAGTAACTTATTGAGCTTCTCTCAACATTACTTGAACAAGATTTGCTCGTCCAATGGCATTAAACCTCACCGATAAGTATTGAATAGTTTCATATGACCCGCACGTGTCTGGAGGGGTGAGGCGGTAATGAAAAAATTTCTGGTTACGATCGTAAAGTTCATTTTCACCAGGCCTGCCTAGTAAGCTTTCTACATCATTTTGAGTTCCCTTAAGTAGCACTTCCTGATTTTCGACAATGAGATTAACAACATCCATTCTGTAGGTGCTGCAATCACTTTCATAATTGCTCCATTTTTCCTTGTCAAAACCCTCCATCGTCAAGGTTTTATAGCATGAGGCTAGGAAAAGCAGACCAATGATTAAGAGACAATTTTTCATTTTTTCAATCTGACTATCATGTAACAAATAGCGAAAATAACACCAGAAACAGTTACCATAGCCCCAGCAATTGATCCATCTAAAATGTAACTCAACCAATATCCAAAAAAAGAACTCAGGATCCCAAATGCAGCACTTAGAATCAACATTACTTTCAGCTGGTTGGTCATGAGGTACGCGGAAGCTGCAGGGGCTATGAGCAGTGCTACAACCAATATGGCTCCAACCGATTCAAATGAGGCGACAGTCGTTAATGATACCAATCCCATGAGAACGTAATGCCATTTGCTGGTTGAAATACCTATTGCCTTGGCAAAAGAAGTATCAAACGTTGTGATAAAAAGTTCTTTGTAGAATAAGAAAACAAACAAGAGGATGAGTATAAGTACGAAACTGAGTATAATGACAGCTTTTGGGCCGAGAACATTTCCAGAGGAGTCGTAAACCAAATCAATCGGCACATAAGCGATTTCTCCGTACAAGATACAGTCTTGATCAATGTGTGCGTTTCCAGCGTAGTACGTTACAAGAATTACACCCAATGCGAATAGCCAGGTGAATGTTACACCAATGGAAGCATCTGTTTGAAGTCTACCTTTTTGATGAAAAAATTCAATCAGGAATGTGGTCAGGATTCCGAGAATCCCAGCACCCACAAGCATCCAAATGGATTGCATACTTCCAGCAATGAAAAAAGCAATTACAATTCCGGGGAGCACCGAATGAGAAATGGCGTCACCCACCATGGACATTTTCCTAAGGATTAGGAATGAACCCAGTATGGCACAGCTTACTGCCACTAACGAGCCTGTCAATATAATCCAAAAAGCGTCCATCATTTGGGTATCATGGATTGGTGAGGGTCGATGGTCGGGTATTCCAGAAGCTTCTCCAGACTAGCTTCCAACTCGGGGGTTATTACATGCTCAATGGTATCAGCATCTTCATGCACATGATCCGGAGCTATGCGTAGATACTTGGTTAAGTACAACTCCCATAACCTATGCAGCCGCGTAATCCGTTTGCCTTTTTCAAATCCTTCCTTGGTTAAGAACCAAGAATCACTGGTTCTGCTCACATATCCATTCGTGCGCAGTTTCCTTAAGCCGTTGCTTAGTTGGGTCGGAGAAAATTTTCTAATAAGCTGCAGATCATCGATGGCCACTGTATCAAAATGATCACCGCTATTTTCTCCGATCCGATAGAAAGTTTTTAGAAGATTTTCTTCTAACAATTGTCGCCTAATTGAGAACCTTCTCCATTGGCGTACCACGATTCCCTTGCGAGGTGCAAAAAAGAATGAGAAAAGTGCAATGATGGATAGAATCATGACCATCCATGGACCTGTTGGCATAGATGGTGCACTGTAGGAAATGTAAGCTCCACTAATACCAGAGAATGCACCGAATAGGGATGCTAGTAAAATCATTCGAGAAAGCCTGTTCGTCCAAAAACGAGCTGCAGCTGCAGGGGTGATGAGCATGGCAGCCATTAAAACAACGCCTACGGCCTGAATACCCGTAACAACCGCTAGCACAGTAATAGAAGTTAAAATCATTTCAAGACGCTTTATAGGTAGCCCTATGACTCGTGCAAACTGTGGATCAAAGCTTATAAGCTTGAATTCTTTGTAAAAGAAAAAGACCGTTAGAAGCACCACAATAGCGATAATGCTAAAAGCCAACAAGTCATTGCCAATCAGAGCCGCTGCTTTTCCAAACAGAAAAGTATCCAGGCCACTTTGTGCAGCATTACCAGAATGCTGAATATAAGTCATCAATAAGATGCCTACGCCAAAAAAGACGGAGAGAGACAGACCTGTAGCTGCATCTTCTTTGATTTTTGTGTTTCGTATAATGGCGTCCATGACGATGATGGATATCCATCCTGATATGAAGGCACCAATAATTAAGAGAAAGGGGTCTTTGCTACCTGAAGCTAAAAACGAAATACAAATCCCAGGAAGAACGGCATGTGAGATGACATCTCCGACCAGCGATTTTTTTTTGATGAATGTAAAACACCCAACCACGGCAGAGCTGATGGATAGCAATATGGTTCCAAACACAACATATTTAATGTTTGGGTACTGAAAAGAAAAAAATTCAATCAGCGTCTCCATCACTGCTTTTCCCTGGCTTTAAATTCCCCCTTTTGAACCAACTCCCCAACTTCACTAAGAAGCGTCAGTTTACCTCCATATGTTTCCTCTAGTAGGGTGGGGATAAAGACTTCTTCCGTTGGGCCGGAAGCAACAAGTCTGAGATTGAGTAAAATTACCCACTTGAAATAGGTCTCTACAGATTGTAAATCATGATGCACGACAATGATGGTCTTGCCTTCTTGAGATAGGTTTTGCAAAATCTTAAATATTGCTTTTTCGGTGGCTGCATCTACACCGGCAAAAGGCTCATCCAAAAAATAAATATCAGCGTTTTGAGTCAGTGCTCTTGCTAAGAATACTCGTTGCTGTTGCCCTCCGGATAGTTGTGATATCTGACGGCCTTGATACTTATCCATCCCAACCAGCTCCAATGCCTTGATCGCAGCTTCCTTATCCGCTTTTCGCGGATTTTTGAATAGGCCCAAGCTGGCATATCTGCCCATCAGTACGACATCAAGCACCGAGGCTGGAAAATCCCAATCCACCGATTCACGCTGAGGGACATAGCTGACACGCTTTCTTACTTCATTAAGTGATTGATCAAAAAGTTTTATATACCCGGAGTTAATATCTACCAAGTCCATAACGGCTTTGATTAGTGTAGACTTCCCGGCTCCATTGGGTCCAATGATTCCACAAAGCGTGCCCATCGGAATCGAAAGATCAATCCCCCACAAAACTGGTTTCTTATCATAACTCACGGTTAAGTCATGAATTTCCAATACGGGCTTTTCAACTTGTTTTATAAAGTTATTGGACATTGGATTTAGTTTTTAAATTATTTCAAAGCGTTCACAATTGTTTCTACATTCTTTCTGAACATACCCAAATACGTTCCTTCTGAAGTCCCAAACTCGCCCATGGCATCTGAGTATAAATACCCACCAATTTTCACATCATGACCTTTTTCTTTGCAGCCGGTGATCACCGCGTTTATTGACTTTTCGGAAACACTGGTTTCAACAAAAATGGCTTTAATGTTATTTTCAATAATCAGATCAATGAGGTTAGCAATGTCTTTAAGCCCAAAATCAGCAACAGTGGATATTCCTTGAAGGGCCTCTACTCGTATTCCATATGCATCTCCGAAGTAAACGAACGCGTCATGAGCAGTAACAAGGATTCGTTGATTCTCTGGAATCTCACTAAGTCGACTTCTGACATACATGTCCAGGCTGTCAAGCTGAGAGAAATAAGCTTGCGTATTGATTTCGTAAAACTTTTGATTCGCTGAGTCAAGTTTGATGAGGGCATGACTCACTGATTTTACAGCGTATTTCCATCGATTAATATCAAACCACACGTGCGGATCATAGGCGTCTTTATAGCCTACAGCAGACTTCAGTCTTTCTATGGGAATGGACTCAGCTGCTGCAACGGTTGGTTTTTGCCGACCTAGTTTTTTTAAAATGTCGCTCATTTTGCCTTCAAGTTGTATACCGTTATACACAATCATATCAGCCTTGTTAAATTTGGATAAATCACCCTGAGTAGCTTTATATAAGTGTGGATCTACACCAGGCCCCATTATTGCTTCAGCAGTAATTTTATCTCTGCCAATATTGATAACCGCATCATACAGCATGCCCGTGGTTGCCACAATGTGTGGTTTGCCACCCCGTGACTCCTCTTTGGTATTACATCCACCAGCGATGACTACAATTATGGATAGCGCCAGAATAAGTTTACTCATATTTAGTCTGTTAGGGTTATCATTAAATTTTCAGCCACAGATTTTGAAAGAAACTGTTTTGGTCCCTCATCAATGGAAATAGATACCGAACCATCAAAGTCCATCCTTTCCAGAATTGCTATTTTCGACCCCAGCTGAATACCTAAAGAATCAAGGTGTTGAAGAAGGAGGGTGTCATCATTATTGACAGCTACAATTATTCCTTTGGCATTGACAGCCACCTCGGCAATGGATGCTCTTACAGTTTCTTTCATTATGCCTTCTTCATTAGGAATCGGATCACCATGTGGGTCCATCGTAGGGTGGCCTAAAAAGGCATCCAAACGCTTGATTAAATTAGGTGACTTAATGTGTTCAAGTTGCTCTGCTATCTCATGAACTTCATCCCATTTGAATCCCAACTTATCAACTAGAAAAACTTCCCAAAGTCTGTGTTTCCTAACGATTGTCAATGCGACCTTTTTACCCTTGGCTAGGAGCGTAGTTCCTTTATACTTCTGGTAGCCTATGAGATTCTTTTGAGCAAGCCTTTTCACCATATCATTAACAGATGCTGGAGTAGTGTTCATGCTTTCTGCCAGAGAATTTGTGTTTACGCTTTCTGTCCCATCCGATGAAAGGTGGTAGATCGCTTTGAGGTAGTTCTCCTCCGTGAAACTTAGTTCTGAAACCATGCCACAAAGTTATATTATTTTTAGATGAATCTAAAAATAAATTTAGAATGATTATTTAACGAAAATATAAGTAATTGTTAATCAGCAATTTTATAATCAATTGATTAATGTTTCAATTGAATTAACTGCTTTGACGGATTCATTTTCCCACGTAGCATCTTCAGGATAAGTTTTTGTTAAAAATGAATCTACGTTTTTGAACGTTTCGGATATCTTGGAGTGATTTTCTTCATCGAATGCCACAGGTATTGCAGCGCCTAATCTTAATCCTACTTTGCTCCATTTGGTATTTTTCTTTACTAAGAATGGAAGTCGGTACCTTGAATATTCGTAGAGTTTAGTTGGAATTTTTTCTCTATTTACTTCGGATGGCTCATATCCGATAATACCTAGATTTGCTTCGAATATGGCTTCTAATATTTGGTCGTATGGAACGGGAGTAGTGGAAATATTTAACATGAGCCCAGGATTGTTTTTCTGCTCAGATTCTAACCAATTTTTCAGAGAACTGTCATGCACTTGCCCAATGATTTTCAAGGTTGTTTTCGGAGAATCACTTTGGATTTTGTAGAATAGGCCTACTGCTCTTCTGACCCCTCCGTAATCCGAAATGGTCCCAGAAAATAGCATGCTGATGGAAGAAAAATCTCTTCGGGGGTAAGGCAAGTCGAGAGCCTTATTTTCTAAGATCAGAAACTTATCTTGCACAAATGAAAGTTCTTCTGCATAACAACTCTCTGCTAACCAAAATTGATCAACAAACCTTCGTGAAAACGTTTCCTTCAAACGGATAAATTTTGAAAGTATCTTCTTTAATAATGTGGGGTTGATGGAAGAGAGATTCAAACCATGATTTTCTTGCACATCGTAAACCACTTTGCATCCTGTAATTAGTTTTATTAGCAAAGCGTTGTTTAGCAATTCATGTGTAGTTATTATCAATAAAGATGGTCTTATCCGTAGGATTCGAAAAAATATCAATTCGCGGATGACAAGGCGTTTTAGCCAATTTTTGCGGTCGAGTTTGTGATGGAGGAACTTTATATTCTTTTCATCTTTTTCTTTTTTCCCACTATTTCCTATGATATTAACTTCATATTTATTTGTTTTCGCCATTGATTGAGACAGCTTCCAGTAAGCACGTACATCGTCTACTGGTTTGAGTAGAGAAGCTATCACAATTTTTTTCTTCATATTATCTGTAAATATTAGTCATTAGATGGAATTAAAAAACCTCATAGAGGAAGCCTGGGAAGATCGAACACTCGTAACCAAAAAAGATGTTTCTGTTGCCATTAAGACAGTAATAGAAGAGCTGGATAATGGAAAGAGACGAATAGCCGAGCCCTCTGAAGGGGAGTGGATTGTAAATGAATGGCTCAAAAAAGCTGTTATTCTTTATTTCCCACTGATGAAAATGCAGTTGATAGAAGTTGGTCCCTTCCAATTTCATGATAAAATCAAATTGAAATCCGGATACGATCAGTTAGGAGTGCGTGTGGTTCCACATGCAATAGCTAGATATGGAGCTTTCATTCAAAAGAATACCGTGTTAATGCCCAGTTATGTCAATATCGGAGCCTATGTGGACGAAGGAACGATGGTTGATACCTGGGCAACAGTTGGTAGCTGTGCACAAATCGGAAAAAATGTTCACTTAAGTGGCGGAGTAGGAATTGGTGGAGTACTGGAGCCAGTACAAGCGGCTCCAGTGATTATTGAAGACAATGCATTTATTGGGTCCCGTTGCATAGTTGTTGAGGGGATCAGAGTAGGTAAAGAAGCTGTTTTAGGCGCAAACGTAGTTTTAACTGCCAGTTCCAGAATCATTGATGTTACAGGCTCAGAGCCTAAGGAATATAGAGGGTATGTTCCTCCAAGATCAGTTGTTATCCCCGGTACAGTACCTAAAAAATTCCCAGCCGGAGAGTTTCAAGTGCCATGTGCATTGATCATCGGAGAGAGGAAAGAGAGTACCGACAAAAAGACCTCATTGAACGAAGCTTTAAGGGAAAACAGCGTTTCAGTTTAATTAATGGCACCTTAGTTGTAGTGATGGAAAGCGTACCAACTTTAAAAGTCATGAAAACTTTAGCATTGATTTTTCTAGGGCTTATCACCAATGCCCAAACAAATGTTGTTAGCGATAAACCAGTAAGTAAAGGTGAAGAACTTCATTTTAAGCTTTCTTATGGCTGGTTTACAATTGGAAGGGGTTCATTCAAGATTTCAGATGAATATGTAATGCGAGATGGAAAAGAATGCATAGCAATTGATGTGCATGGAAAAACTGCAGGGCTTGCTGGCGTTTTTTCCAAAGTAGACGACAAGTGGGGAGCAGTTATTGATAAGGATACTTTTTTACCCTATTATTCATTTAGAAATATATCTGAAGGAAACGATGATCTGGATGAAAGAGCATATTTCGATTATGATTCTATGCAAGTGAAGGTAGAAAGTACTTCAAAATCGGATCCGGAAGTAAGCCCTACTAAGTATTTTGATCTTGAGGAAGGTAAAATCTTCGACATGATGGGAGGAATCATGTATGCTCGAAGTATTGATTATAGAGGGCTTGTGAAGGGAGACACGATCCAGTTGGATGCTTTCTTTGACGATGAATTTTATGATTTCGAGATGATCTATCATGGCATAGAAATCACTAAAACAAAGGTGGGCGACATCTATTGCCACAAAGTGGTACCTATCATGCAGAAGAATAGTGTTTTTAAAGGAAGCGATGCTGTTACCTTCTGGATTTCTGCTGACGCAAACAGACTTCCACTAAAAGTTGCCGCAAATATGAATTTTGGCAAGGCATATTGTGAACTTACTTCGTATAAAAATGTGAAAAGCGGCATTGATTTTGATTAATCAATCTACTTTTGCCGACTTTATACATTCAAATGAAATACATACTAATAGCATTTATCATTATGGCAGCCATCAGTTGCAATAATGAAGACTCACACAATGGTGACGACTTTTTTGAGGATGGAAAATACCGTCTGGCAATTGAAGCTTACAGCACTTACCTGGAGACTCATCCAGATCATAAAAAGAGTATTTATAACCGAGGTAGATCATTTGAAGAAATCGGGGAAACTGGAAAAGCGATTAGCGACTATAAGAAGTTGCTTAAAATAGATCCTAAGTACATCAATGCCTACTTAAGCTTAGCAAAGGTTTCATATAATAATGGTGATTATAACAAGGCCCTTATTTACATAGGTGATGCCAAAGACTTGAATGAAAATTCAGCTCAGGCTCATTTTCTATCAGGTCGAGCAGAACATCAATTAGGTTATTTTGATCAAGCCCTTGAATCTTACAATAACGCAATTACGATCAATCGTGATTTTGGAGAGGCCTACTTATATAGAGGTGCCGTCAAAATAGGGCAGGAGAAGTTAAGATCTGCATGTGAAGATTTCAAGTTTGCTAAATCCCTTGGTGTTCCAGAAGCAAACAAGGCCATTAAAGACTATTGCGACTAGAACCATAGTCTACTTAGAAGATAAACCCTGCTATCAGGTAGAAGACGATTGAGAGTGCACCTGTGAAGAGTGCATAGGGCAATTGAGTTCTTACATGATCTATGTGATCACATCCGGAAGCAACCGAGGCAATCAGCGTCGTATCTGAAATAGGGGAACAGTGATCACCAAATACGCCTCCACCAAGTACAGCAGAAATTACCAGATAAATATTCGCATCAACAGCGAAGCTGAGAGGTACTCCAATAGAAATCATGATTGCAAATGTCCCCCAGGAAGTACCTGTAGCAAACGCAATAAACCCACTGATTACAAAAATAAGCGCCGGAGCTACTTCGGGTATTAACCATGCCGACGTTACTCTGGATACATAAATCCCTGTTCCCAGTTCGTTACATAAATTGCCAATGGCGAAAGCCAGGACCATCAAAACGGCCATGACAACCATTTCATTCATTCCCTTAAATGACTGATCAATGAAAGTTTTGATGGTCAGCATCTTCTGGAAGAAGTACATGATAGCTGCAACCAGGAACCCTGTGAAGCACGCATTTAAAACGGCTTCTGATCCTGAACCATTGCTAATGCTGTTCCAAACCTTATCAGCAAATCCCCCTGCCAAGCTTGGATCCCATCCACCATAAATAAGGAAAAAAGGCATTGAAAGCACCATTACAGCTATTGGGATAACCATATTCAGAGGAGAAGACGTGGCATTCTCTGTATGACTTTTTTCATCGTTGGATTCATTATATCGTTCTGCAGTCTTTTTCATCTCACCATATTCCCTGCCTGAAAATGAAAGCCAGAAGACAAAAACCAATGTTAGAATAGCGTAGAAGTTGAATGGGATAGAGTAAACCAAAGTTTTGAAAGGATCTAAACTCGGGAACGCCAAAAGCAAGCCCATAACATATGCTCCCCAGGCATTCAGTGGAAAAAGAACGCAAGAAGGCGCAGAACTCGAATCGGCAAGGTAGGCCAGTTTCTCTCTCGGAATTTTATGTTTATCAAACAGAGGTCGAAAAATGGTACCTACAGTGAGGATGGAGATGTTTGATTCAACAAAAATTAAGAAGCCAGTGAGTGCAGATGTTGCTTGAATTTTTCCTTTTAAATTCTGTTGTCCAGAGAGCTTTTTTTGTACCCAGTTGATAAACCCGTTGATGCCTCCTGAGTACTTAATGAGCTGAATCAATGCACCAATGATCAAAGTAAGTACAATGGTGCGTGTGTTTCCTTTGCTTTGGAACACTTCAACAAACGCTGATATGGTTGACAGGAAACCTTCAAATACATTCCCTCCTTGAATAATAAGATATCCTACAAATATTCCTAGGGAGAGTGAAAAGACAACTTGCTTTGTTTTGATGGCTAATCCGATTGCTAGAAGAGGTGGTATCAATGACCAAAAACCATAATCTGTCATTATTTGCTGTCTTTCTTTTTACTTACAAATGTTTTTAATGATTCATCCTCCTTTGCAGATAAAGCTCTGTAGGGGTAAGATGTGAAAATGTGACCAACAGCTTTTTCTATAGCGGCTGATATTTTTTTCTCCTTTCGCTGTTGACTAAGGTCATAGCTGCCTTGCCAAACTAATTTCTTTTTTTGGTCGACCAGCTCAACAATGAGAGCTGACTCGTAAATGGCACGGGATGAAACTTGCGTGTTGTAGTATGAATCAAATTGATTTCTTTCGGTCTCAACGCGTGTGCTGGAAGTAACTTCGTATCTCAATGTCAAGTCTGGGGACACGCTTGAAAGTTTGTACGATCGCCTTGCCATTTCATTGTGGATATTTTGTTTAATCAAATCAAAAACAGGCGTATTTCCGGATGTTACATTCTTCGAGTCAGCCTGAGCGCTAACTAATCGATAGGTTTCAAAGTGACCAAATTTGGACTTAGGGTTCACAAATGACACCACTTTTGGATTGCAACTCACAATGAATACAATGATTAGGAGAGAGCACTTTTTCATTGAGGCTAATTTATGAATTTAACATGACTAAAAATCGGGGTTATACAGGGTAGATATGAAAATGTGAACATTAAATCTGTATTTTGTTCAAATGAGTAAATTTTAGCTGGCTTATTGTATATACTCATCGAAATAATCGATATTTTTCATCATTATAGCATCATGTTTGGAGTGTTAATGCAAAAAGTCTAAAATGTATAAAATCGGATGTTTTTTTATACTTACTCTGTTTGGAGTAAATATGCTCTTTGCTCAAATGACTCCAAAGGTCGAGACGAACCTTGCCGGAGTTTATAAAGGGAAGACCTTGTTTATTCAAAATCCTTTTGACAAGGCTGACAAACGGTTCTGTATTGAAACTATTTATATCAACGAAGAGTATTTAGATATAAATTATAAACTGAGTGCAATCAAGCTTGATTTTGAAGGGTTTGACTTAAACACTCCTGTAAAAATTCGAGTTGTTCATAGGGACACGCTGTGTGTTCCCGTGATCATTAACCCGGAAGCTATTCTTTTTCATACCATTTTCAGATTCACTGCTGTTACCCTTACCGATAGTGCTTTGGTTTGGCAAACGAAAGGGGAGACAGGTGTAGGAGGGGAGTTTGAAATAGAAAAATTGAATAATGGCATTTGGATTGATCAAGAAGTTCGCGAATCATTGGGCAGATATGAAGGAGCGGATTATACTCATTTTCCAAACCTGGAAGAGGGGGCGAATAAATATCGAATTAAGTATAATTTCCCAAGGGGCTCGAGAGTTGGCCATTTGTATTCCTGGGAGGTTGACTTTGATCACTATCCTGAGCCTGTAGAGTTCACCCCTAAGTCGGCTAAGACAAAAGTATACCTTTCACGTTCTACTCACTACGAAATTTACGATGCGGGTAGCAAGCTGGTGCTAGATGGACAAGGTACAGTCATAGATGTTACTGTACTTAGGCAGGGCCAGTATGTAATATATTTTAATGGCAAAGATCCAGGCACCTTTATCAAGGAGTAGGTCTTAGATAAGCTGTATCCCGAAAAATTTAAATAGCACCGTTAAGATAAATACGACGACCAATACAATTGGTGCAAAATACCCAATGGCAAAATTTAGATACTTCTGAACAAATGATCCTTTGTATCCCGGTGCTCCATGGGACAATTCCTCATCCAGGTTATGCTTTTTCCATACATGCGCTGCAAAGAAAGCGATGATACATCCTCCAAGCGGAAGAATGGTGTCATTTGCAAGAGCTGCAACGAATGAAAGAAAGTCTGAATCAGTACCTCCGTCTTTATAAGTAGTAAAGCTAGTACTGAAAAACTCAGAATATCCATTGCCAATCAGCGAAGGAATTCCGATGATGAAGATAAACAAGGCAACCAACCAGGAAGCTCGATTTCTTCTGATTTTCCACTCATCCACAACAAATGAAATGGGTACTTCAAGCAAAGAGACAGTTGAGGTGAGAGCTGCGAAGCATAGCAGTATAAAAAACAATGTACCGGTCGCGATGCCTAAGTTTCCTCCAATTTGACCAAATATTTGAGGGAGAGTGACAAATATTAGTCCCGGTCCACGACCAGCCCCTTCCATGGTGCCTCCACTCATGAAGCCAATCAATGGAAAAATCATTAGACCAGCTAAAAAGGCAATACCTACATCCGTAAGTGTAATGAAGGCTGCAGAACTGACAATGTTGTCAGATTTGCCAACGTAACTTCCGTAGGTAATCAAAGCTCCCATACCAAGTGATAGTGAGAAAAACGCTTGCCCCATGGCATTGTAAACTACTGAAGGAGTAAGCTTTGAGAAATCAGGTATCAGGTAAAATTTTAAGCCATCAATGGCATTTGGAAGTGTCATTACATACCCGACAATGATCAAAATCATTATGATAAGTGTAGGCATGAGCAACCTTGCTGCTTTCTCAATTCCACCAGAAACTCCTTTCGACACCACGTAAGCAGTTACGCTCATAAACACTAAACCATAAGCTCCAACTTTGAACACATTTGTAATGTATTCGCCAAACTGATCTGCAATTCCAAAGTTGCCAGAGATCATTTCGAAGATATATCCAAATGCCCACCCAGCAATTACATTGTAAAAGGATAAAATCAAGACTCCACTAAAGAGACCGAGTTTTCCGACAAAATTCCATTTTTTATAACCAAGTGCATTAAAAGCTCCTACTGGATTCTTTTGTGTTTTTCTTCCTATCGCGATTTCAGTCACCATTACCGGGTAGCAAAGGATGAAACAGAAAATCAAGTAAATGATCACGAATGCGGCGCCACCACCTTGACCAACTTCGTAGGGGAATCCCCAGATATTACCAAGTCCTACAGCCGATCCAGCTGCTGCCAAAATGAAACCAAGCTTGCTTGAAAATTTACCACGTCCGCTCATGTACTATACTTTTTTGATTTTGCTTAAAGCGTCAAATATAGCAAAAGGAGGGTACCTACAAAGTCCAATCTTATTTACGTTTAATTCAAATCTTCGCCATCTACCTCAATTTCATATGGGTAGTTGAAAAGGTGGTTAGACTTGATCGCTTCGGCTACTCTATTAGGGACCATGTCTTCCCAGCCCGACTTATCATGCTCGATCATTTCTAGCACCTGATCTGAGATGATATGTAGGTTTTCTGTTTTGGCATCCGGGATACTTAGAATCTTATGATTTTCAATGAAGTAGTAGAATAGACTTTCCAGATGTCGATCTGGCGTGAAATCATTGCCTGTTTTAATATCGCCTGAAGCTGAATCTATGATTGGATAGACAAACAACTTCACGTTGCTACCGAACAACCTTGCAAATGACTCAAGTATGCCGCCATCAAGGTTTTGATAGTACTTTTCATCAAAAATTTGTGTTAGGTTATTGAGTCCTATGATGATTCCGAGCGTCTTATCCTTTATGAATTGAGACAGATAGCCCGCAAGCTTATAGTGTTCTTGATAATTTGAAATCATCACATTTTGCCCAAGTGAACAAAGAAGATCTACTCGGTCGAGGTAGTCTTGTTCATCAAGTTGTCCAGCCAGGGTTAAATCTTTGAGCGTGATTTCTACCACAGAAACTATGTCTTTGGTATGACCTAGTTCCCTTTTAAAAGAACGCATTCCTGTAATCATCATGTCAACATTGACATGTGTTACCGGACGAAACCTGCCTCTTAATACCAAAGCGTTTTTTCGATAGATAATGTCTGATGGAAGAACTACATTTTTATCAGGTCCAAACATGGCTACTTTGGTAAGCCCGTTTTTTACCAGCTTAAGCGTCATTAGACGATTGTCTACATGGTGAAAATCAGGACCGCAAATGCTGAACATGTCAATTTCCAGTCGATCTTTGCGAACGTTATCTACTAGTGCGTCGATTATTTCTTCCGGGGTGTTGTATGTGTAGCATGAGTGTATAAGGTTCACTCCAACAATTCCTAAGACCTGCTGCTGCCATTCTGCGTCTCGGTCTTTGAGGCTCACATGAATGACGCATTCGTTTGGCTCAGAATTGGAATGACGCTGGAATCGGAGACCCATCCAACCATGCCCAACGTTACTTCGATTGTAATTAATTACTTCCACGGTATTGGCGAAAGCAAAGAAGGTGGTTTTTTTAGCTCTTTGCGTAAGTCGCTGATCCAGAAGTGAATACTCGCGATCAAGCATACGTAGTAGCTTTTCTTGCGACACATACCTTTCACACTTCCCATAAATGGCATCACTGAAAGTCATGTCATACGCTGACATTGTTTTGGCAATGGTTCCAGATGCGGCACCTGCTTTGAAAAAATATGCTGCTACTTCTTGTCCTCCTCCAATCTCGGCAACTGTACCATAGATTCTATTATCAAGGTTAAGCTGTAAAGCTTTCTCTTTTGTGGTTAATTTCTTGCTAAATTCTTCCATTTGGGGTGCTCTGCGTACGAGACAAAGCTATTTTGAATTGTGGCCAAAACAAACTCTAAATAAAAAAAGCCGACCTAATGGCCGGCTTTTAGTAGCGTACGAAAATAATCCTTATTAGTTGTAGAGAGAATAAGGAAATTTGTTTTCTTCAATCATGACATCAGCTATTGATTGTCTGAGTTCTTTGGTATTTACAGGATCCATCTTTGTGAATCTTTTCATACCCATAAGCATGACGCGAAGCTCATCCCCATCTGCAAAGCAAGCCACTGCCTCATCTCCTGCATTTTTGATCTTCCTTACCGCTTCGTATAAATAGAGTTTAGCCATGTTTTGATAAAGCGTGCTTCCCTCATCTCCGTATTTAGCCATAAGCTTCTCTGTTCTAAGCAAAGTGGACTCAGCGACGTATACTTCGATAACCATATCGGCCAGACTCATAAGGACTTCTTGTTCATGGTCTAGGTTAGGGCCGAATTTTTCTGCGGCCTTTCCAGCAGCCATCAATACAGCCTTCTTTAAATTCTTCACGACCTGTTTTTCTTTCGCGAAAGGCGCCGAGAGGTCTTGACTCTCAAAGGAAGGTACTCCAGTCAATTCTTGTCCAACGGCCATGGCAGGTCCCAATAGATCAATCTCGCCCTTCATGGCTTTTTTGAACATCATTCCGACTAAGAGCATTCTGTTTATTTCGTTTGTTCCTTCATAGATACGCGTAATACGTGCATCTCTGAAAGCTCGAGCCATTGGTGCTTCTTCTGAAAAGCCCATGCCCCCATAAACTTGAACGCCTTCATCTACACAGTAGGCCAGCACTTCAGATCCGTGTATTTTAATCATTGCGCACTCTATAGCATATTGTTCTACACCCTTGAGTTTTGCGTCGCTAGGGGAGAGTCCATCATTTTGCAATTTGGCAATCAAGTTCTCGATATCTTGACCAGCCCGGTATGAAGCAGATTCAGTGGCATAAGTTCGAGTTGCCATGTTGGCTAGCTTTTGCTTAATCGCTCCAAAACTTGAAATAGAGACCCCGAATTGTTTCCTTTCATTGGCATATTGCGTTGACTTTGTAGCTACGTCCTTGCATCCATTGATACACCCGGCACCCAACTTAATTCTTCCCACATTGAGCACATTTACAGCTATTTTAAAACCGTTTTCCCTTTCAGAGAGTAAGTTTTCTGCAGGCACTTTTAAATCATTGAAAAAAACCTGACGGGTGGAAGAGCCTTTGATGCCTAACTTTTTTTCCTCATCATTCATTGTAATTCCATCCCAGGTACGCTCGGCGATAAATGCAGAGAGTTTTTTGTCATCATCAATTTTTGCGAAAATGATAAGCAAGTCAGCAAACCCTGCATTGGATATCCACATCTTTTGGCCATTGATGACGTAGTGTTTTCCATCATCGGATAGTTTGGCTTTGGTTTTACCTGAGTTAGCATCCGATCCAGCATCTGGCTCGGTAAGGCAATAGCATGCTTTCCACTCACCACTGGAAAGGAGGGGAAGGTATTTTTTCTTTTGATCTTCTGTGCCGTAGTACAGGATAGGTAAGGTTCCGATGCCCGTATGCGCTCCGTATGCGGTCGAAAAAGAACCTGCCACAGCCATAATATCTGCGATAAGCATGCCTGTGTTAAAACTCATTCCAAGTCCGCCGTATTCCTCAGGAATATTCACACCTAGCAGACCCAATTCTCCAGCTTTATCCATAAGGCCGGACATCACACCCTCTTCCATGTTCTCAATGCTTTCAGTGATAGGAGTAATCTCTTTATCAATGAAATCTTGAGTAGCAGCAGCCATCATTTTTTGTTCTTCAGAAAATTCTTCCGGGATGAAAATGTGTTCTGCTTCCGTTTCTTTGACGATAAACTCACCGCCCTTTAATGCTTTATTATCTATTGCTGACTCCATTTTACGATATCAATGTTCTGGTTTGTTATTAAAATACGCTGCATGCATAACAAATATAGTGCTATTTACTCTGCATGCATAACATTTTCAAAATATTTTTAATGTTCCAATGCGCTATTATTGCTGCTTAGAGTGTAAATGACAATTCAACCATGAAATTTAACAGTTGAGTCGTTTAAAATTTAGGCATTGGTCATGTTAGCATCACCTTTGAATCAAATAAAGCACTATGAAGCAACAGATTCTATTTATCATGATTTTCTTTTGTTCTCTTTTGGCAAGTGGTCAAAATACGTTCGATCTAATAGTCAAGGTAGAGAACATCAAGGAAGTGAAAGGGTCACTAATGATAGCGATTTATGATCATGAGGATCATTTTTTGGTTAAAGAAGTTATGGGCAAACGAAAAGCAATTGAATCCAATCAGATTGAGTTTCTATTTGAAGGGCTAGGTAAGGGTACCTATGCCGTATCGCTTTTTCATGACGAAAATGATAATGGTGAACTTGACTCTAATTTTATTGGCATACCGTCTGAGCCTTATGCTTTTTCCAACAATGCAAAAGGAATGTTTGGTCCGCCTAGCTTTGAGCAATGCAAGTTTGAAATCAAAGGGAGTGCTCACGAAATAGTGATATCACTATGAGTAAGTATTTGCGAAATCACCTCATTGGGACTGTGTTAATTTTCCTTCTTGGAGGAGTAGTCAATGTAGTACTATTTTGCTCGATTTGTCTGGAGGAGCCTTATTTCCTTACCCGCATGTTTTATATCAACTTTTGTTACAATGGAATGGCATGGGTTGCTTTCTGGAAGGGTAGTGAGTTCTTAGTAGAGTTTTGGGACAAGCACATACCTTGGATAGAAACTCCAATTAAACGATTTGTAGCAAGTTTGCTTTCTATAACGATTTATATCTATTTAGCTGTTTGGGCCCTGGATTTGTTTTTTGACCTTATTGTTTTCGAATTACCTCTTTCAAAAGCCTTGGAAGAGTCAGGGGCACCATTTAAAAACGTACTCTTGATTACTTTGGGTATAAATGTCTTCATGCATGGCCGAGGCTTTCTAATCTCCTGGAGACAAGCGTCCATTGACATGGAGAAGCTAAAAACGGAACAAATTGCTTCTCAATATAACAGTCTGAAAAATCAGGTGAATCCGCACTTTCTTTTCAATTCGATGAATGCGCTTAGCTCGCTAGTGTATGACAATCAGGAAAAAGCGGTGGAATTTATCAGGAAATTATCTCAGGTCTATCGCTATGTTTTGGATAGCAAAGATGATGAAGTAGTTTCTTTCGAAAGAGAAATGGGCTTTGTGGAGAATTTCATTTTTTTACAAAAGATCAGATTTGGAGAAAATTTGAAAGTAGAAATATCCGAACATAAGCCTAGCTTATTTGTTCCACCACTAGCTATTCAAATGTTAGTTGAAAATGCAATAAAGCACAATGTAGTCTCTGAAAAAGATCCACTAACGATTGTCATAGATGTTCAAAATGATTGCTGTATTGTGAAGAACAACCTGAAGGAGAAGAAGGTGAAAGATTCCACAGGCATAGGTCTGGAAAATATTAAATCTCGCTATCAATACCTGAGTGATAGGGAAGTGGAGATTTTAAAAACAGATGACTCTTTTGAAGTAAGAGTCCCATTATTAAATATGAAATAGATGAGGTTTATAATTATTGAAGACGAACAGCTGGCAGCAAAAAGATTACGATCATTAATTGAGGCCATACGTCCCGGCTATGAATTTGTATCCAAGTTTGATTCGGTAGAGTCAGCATCTATTTCACTCCCAGCACTCGCATATGATGTCCTGTTTATGGATATTCAACTCGCCGATGGCATTTCATTTGATATTTTCGATCAGATTAAGATTGATAAACCAATCATTTTTACCACCGCATATGATGAGTTTGCCTTAAAGGCATTTAAAACGAATAGTGTCGATTATTTATTGAAGCCCATAGCTGAAGCAGAGTTAGGAAATGCGATTGAGAAATTAGAACAAAACTTCAGCAAAAAAGAGGAACCGTCTCCAACAGTAGACTTGAATCAACTTGTTAAGGCAATGCAGCCCTCCGGCAAGGAAAGGTTTGTTGTTAAAGTAGGGGATCATTTGAAGACCGTGGAAACTGCCGATATTCAACTAGTTTATAGTCAAGATAAAGGCACATACCTTTTTACGACTGCAGGTAAACGTTTTCTAATCGACTATACTTTAGATAAAGCAGAAGATTTACTGAGTACAAGCCAATTTTTTCGGATCTCCCGGAAATACATGATTAACATGAATTATATCAAAGATATTATCGCATTTACCAATTCAAGATTAGAAATTGTTGTGGATCATTTTGACGAAGATCAAATAATTGTGGCACGAGAGCGCGTAGGCGAATTTAAATCATGGCTTGATAGATAAAAATGAGCCACTGATCAAAATCATATGGCATATGAAGCGTTTCTTCTATAATTTTGAGTTATTAGAATTTTAAAATAAGCATATGTCTGTAGGTACGATGGGTCGCAAGGTTGTGAGATTTAAAAATAATCTACACGAAGAATTCAATAAGACGCTTAACCAGCGTGTAAATCAGTATTTTAAAAACTCTAAATACGGGCGCTATGCAAATGCGGAAATGGTTATCAAAACCATCTTCATGTTTAGCTTGTATTTCATTCCCTACTTTATGTTCCTCCTAGGGATCGTACAAAACATTTGGGTTTTTTATCTAATGGCTTTCCTAATGGGATTGGGAAAAGCAGGAATAGGATTGTCTGTAATGCATGACGCCAATCACGGCGCATATTCAAAAAAGAAGTGGATAAATAACTTAGTGGGCTATTCTTTGAATTTGGTAGGCGCAAATGCAACAAATTGGAAGATTCAGCACAATGTTAAGCATCACACTTATACGAATGTGTCTGGTATGGATGAGGATATTTCTCCGAAAGGCGGAATTTTAAGATTCGACCCTAACTCGCCGGTAAGACCTCATCATAAGTGGCAACATATTTATGCTTGGTTTTTATATGGATTGATGACAATGAGTTGGATCATTGTCAAAGATTGGAGTCAATTAGCTGAATATACGCGCGATGGACACTTGAGAAAGCAAACCAAGAGCATCACGAGAGCTTGGATATGGTTGGTGGTTACTAAAATATTTTATTACTCGTACATTCTAGCTCTTCCACTTCTTTTTACATCACTTCCTTGGTATCATATTCTCCTTGGGTTTATCCTGATGCACTACGTTGCAGGTTTTAGTCTAGCATGTATATTCCAACCAGCTCATGTGATGGAGGATCATACGTTTGAGAGTGTAGAGGATAAGGACTTTGTTGATGAAAATTGGGCAGTTCATCAGCTCAAAACCACCTGTAATTTTGCTCAGAAGAATAAAATTCTTTCGTGGTTTGCAGGAGGTCTTAATTATCAGATAGAGCATCACCTGTTTCCTAATGTCTGTCATGTTCATCACAGAAAAATCTCAAATATTGTAAGGAAAACAGCGGAAGAATATGATATCCCATACAGATCTTATCCTACATTTAGGTCTGCTCTGTTATCTCATGGTAAGATGCTTTATGCACTTGGCAGGTAAGCCCAAGAGTCTTTTAGAAGAAATTAAGAAGCTGCACAATTTGTGTGGCTTTTTTTGTGCCTCACATGTGGTTCGAAGAACGGTTTGTAGATTTTTTTGACAAAGGCCTACAGTCCATCTAGTTGATTTTGGTTCCAGATTGAGGAAACCCAAAAGGTAAGCTTCCTGACAATGCAAAGCCTTGTATGTTTTGTCGAAAAAACTACCATGATTGCATTTATTCTCTTTGTTGAGGTGGAATTTGGGTTGAGAAACATGATGATTTGAGTTTACTGCTCCCAGAATTACATGATCACATCGAAATTCTTTTCCATGTAAGGTGAGGGTATGTTATCTTGCTTTTTTGTACCATCAGGAATTAAATAGTTATGAGAAGATTTTCGCCCTATTTAGGCATTTGCCTGCTTTCTTTTAGTGTTTTCTATTTCTTAAGACCCGAAGACCCCAAGCAAGATTGGATTGAATTCATTGAAAACCATCCTTATAATCAGAAGAGTGATTTAAAGAAAATTCAAGAACTTCCTAAGCAGGATCGTCCTGATTTGGCAATGCAGCAAAACTTCTTGATGACTGTAGACCCAAAAACCAAAACCGTACCAACTGATCGCATGGTCAGCGCATTCGAAAAACAAAAGCGCAGCAGAATTTTGACTGATGCAATTTCTGGCGTTTCATGGCAGGAAGAAGGGCCAAACAATATAGGAGGAAGAACACGTGCTTTGATGTGGGATCCCAATGACGACACACATTCTAAGCTTTGGGCTGCTGGAGTCGCCGGAGGAATTTGGTTCAATAATAATGTAATTAGCGGCACTTCATCCTGGCAGAATGTGGATGATTTCATGGCTAATTTGGCAGTAACAACCTTGGCTTATGACCCCAATAACACTCAAACCTTTTATGCTGGCACCGGTGAAGGGTACTTTAATGGAGGGTCAGTGAGGGGCGCTGGTATTTTTAGATCCATTGATGCAGGTGCCAACTGGACTCAAATCAGCTCTACTGCTAATGCTACTTTCAATTACGTTCAAAGAGTAGTGATAACCGCGGCAGGAACTATTCTGGCATCTACAAGAGATGGAGGGTTACAACGTTCGGCAGATGGAGGAAATACTTGGACATCAGTACTTAACATCAATTCTGCTGGTGCAACAAATTCAAGAGCTAATGACATAGACATTGCAGCAAATGGTGACATATATGCTTCAATGGGTATTTTCTCCGATGGAAGTATTCATAGATCAACAGACGATGGACTGTCCTGGACAGCAGTAACACCTGTTGGAGGCAGCCCGCAACGAATAGAAGTGGCAGTCGCTCCATCAGCAAGTAGTACGACTGAAACGACAGTTATGTATGCCGTTTCTTCTCGAGGTTCAAACGTAGAATGGTTTAAGAAAACAATGGATGGAGGAACCACATGGACAGATATAACGATTCCAAAATATAGATCACAAAATTGTGAAGAAAGCTCCGATGACTTCACCAGGGGCCAGGCATGGTATGATTTGGCGTTGGCAGTCAATCCTGAGAATGCGGATGTGATAATTGCTGGTGGTATTAATGTTTCCAGGTCAGATGACGGAGGAGAGACAATGGCTGAAGTTTCTTACTGGACAGGAGGGTGTGACTCCTATGTTCATGCGGATATTCATATGATTCTTTTCAGACCAGATCATCCCAATGAAGCGGTGATTGGGAGTGATGGTGGTGTAAGCTATTCTTTCCAGGTTGGCTCATCTGTGAACCCCACATTTACAGATAGAAACAAAGATTATAACGTCACTCAATTCTATTCTACAGCGGCACAAAATGCGGTTGATGTAGGTTATTATATTGCTGGAGCACAAGATAACGGGACGCAGAGATTTTTAGATGCAGCAGGCATGACGACCGTCAGTATCAATGGAGGAGATGGCGCTTTTTGTTTTATTGATCAGGATGATAACAACTTTCAAATAACCTCATATGTGTACAATGTGTATGATTTACATAATTCAAATGGAGGTAAGATTGGGTCATTGGTGGATGATCAAGACAAAGGAAGATTCATAAATCCTGCTGATTATGATAATGCAGCAAATATCCTTTACTCAGCTGGAGAAGCTAACAGATTGATGCGAATAACCGGTATCACTTCTGGAAACCCGAGTTCACAAGCTTCTATTTCAGTCGCAATGAATGGAGGACAGATATCAACAATTCGTGCGGATGCTTATGCAGACAACAGAATTTTTGTAGGGACAGATAGAGGTGAAATTTTTAGAATGGATGAAGCCAACGACACGCCGATAGTAACTGAAATAACTTCCAACATCTCTACAGGTGGCTATGTGTCATGCATCGATATAGGAGCGTCTGATGATGAGCTTGTTGTTACGTTTTCAAATTTCGGTGTTATTTCTGTGTGGTACTCAAATGATGGAGGGACTACATGGGTAGATAAGGACAACGATGCAAGTCTTCCAGATGTGCCAGTAAGATGGGCGCTTTTCAATCCTAAAAATACCAAAGAAGTAATGCTAGCTACTGAATTGGGCGTTTGGTCAACTTCAGATATTACAGCTTCCAATCCCGGATGGGAACAGTCTTCTGAAAACCTTGCAAATGTCCGATGTGATATGCTTCAATACAGATCAAGTGATAATTTGGTGCTTGTGGCAACGCATGGTAGAGGATTGTTTACAACCAAAGTTTTTGATGGTCTAGTTGCTCCAACGGATTTTGATGTGAGTCAAGACGCAGATTTTGTAACGCTGTCTTGGACAGATAATAGCAGTAATGAGTCAAATTATATTGTCGAAAGATCTGTTGATGATGAATCTTCCTATGAAGTAATTGCTACGTTAGACCCTGATACTGAAACGTATCAAGATGCTATACTTTCTACAAATCAAACCTATTTCTACCGAGTTTATGGAACATCAGCTTCGAGTGGTGATTCCAGGACTATAGAGGGTAGCATTCTTAGTATCCCTGGCGTTCCTACATTGGCAGAAGCTACAAACGTTACTGCTGAAGAGTTTACAATTAATTGGACTGTAGCGGATGGAGCGACACAGTTTTTTGTTGATGTTTCAGAGGTTGAAGATTTCTCGACCTTTTTGATTGGATATCAAAATAGATTGGTGACAGGTTTGAGTTTGGATATAAGCGACAGACTGAGCGGAACTTATTTCTATCGAGTAGCAGGTTTGAACGGTTCTGGTAGATCTGAATATTCTCAAGTAGGTACAACCGCATTAGATCCTCTTTCAGTGATTGACAATGAGCTGATCTGCTATCCTAACCCTACCGATGGTGAGTTTTCTCTGAAAGGAGTTTCGAGTCAAGCTACATTCGAAATGTTCAATGTGTTAGGACAAAAAGTAAATTTTGAATCCAGAGGAGGGAGTGGAGAATTTCAGTTCGATATTTCAACCCTGGAAAACGGTTCTTATATTTTAAAAATCAATGACATATCGGGTTCAAGAACTCAAACTCTCCTGAAAAAATGAGATATTTAATTATCATACTCCTTGCCACTTTAGGTTGCAAATCGACTTCTAAGAATGGTCAGACTCCAACTGGTGAAAGTACTCCAAACGTGTTTCAGGAGGTGAGTCGTGAAATGACCAATTCGGGTATTTATGTTAAGCTTAAGAACACAAGCGAGATACCGCAAAGCATTTTGAATCCTATGAAACAAAGTATCGAGAGAAATGTGGATGGAGAATGGAAGAAAGTAGGAGTGCTCTATTGTGATTGTGGAGGTCCACCTTGTCCTGCGCCTCCTAATGAGCAATCGGTGGAACCCAGTGGCACTTTTATATTCTCTTGGGATTTGATGGTTGAAGAGTGTAAGTCTGATCAAAATGGGCGAAGCACTGTTAAAGATCGAGCGACTAAGGGTGAGTATAGAGCTATTTATCAGTTTAGAGCTGAGGTAGGAGGAGATAGGAAGGAAGTTGTTGTCAATTTCTCTGTGGATTAGAAAATTACCCAAAAATGGGTATTGATATTCAGTGTTCAAGCATAGAGATTAGCATATTACTAATCGCAAGCAATGAACGTTTCCATAATATCTACCTATAAAGAGGGAAAATCCTCTGAAAACAAGTCTCGTAAGATTTCAAAAGTACTTCTTGAAATTGCTGAGACTCACTTGAAATCCCCAGAGACCAGCCACTTTATTTCTTTGGATGGTGTGGAGAAAGTGCGAAAAAAACTGGCATCTTAAATGAGTATATAAGAGAGGTCTGAGCTACTAATTCAGACCTCCTTGAGTTTTTAAAAGATCACTTCGGGTAATTGGCGCTCGCCATGATCTCTTTGATTTGATTGGTATGTCGTTCTGTGTGTCCGGACATAAATAAGATTCCTTGATATGTATCAATCAATCCGAAAGGAAACTGCAAAAAATGATTTCGGAGATCAGCATCTGTAGATTTGACGAATTTCATATTTGATTTCCTTCTGTCCTTAAATGCTTTTAAGGTTCCATCAAATCCATCAAAACTATTTGTTGGTTCGAATTCTTTACGTGTTTTTACTTTTTGTTCACGACTCGTGATTAATCCAAGAATCTGGTCATCACTCATGGCTACTTCAGACCTTTTGGAGGGATCACTTTCTCCTTCTAGTCCACCTTGAATCATTCCAATGAGGTTCTTTTCAGAGATGGCTATATGCTCAAGGCATTCCGCAATAGACCATGAGTTTTCGTCCATTTTAAAATTTACTTGATTTTCTTCAAGCCCATTGACCAAAGAAACCAGTTCACTTTGCGTTGCTTTTAAATGGGTTAGGGCTTTTTTCCTTTCAGTATTGCTAATGGTTGTCTGCGAAAGAGCTACTGAAACAGTAAGAAGGATGGCTAATGTTAGAATTGTCTTTTTCATCATTGTTGTCATGTTTTAATCGATTGACGAAGGAAGCACTAATTTTTGGACAATGCGAGCGTTTATTCTTCCAATGACAAAAGAAACCCAATGGAGAAGTTAGATTCGCTATCGAAAATATAGGAATAGGTAGGCTCCAGGTAGAGCGCGTTATAAATCACATTTCCTGCTCTTAGTTTTTCATTATCTGATGGATACGTACTTGGCTTACCTAAAACAAAGTACCTGTTTTCTGAATCTTCAATTTCATCCTTCATGAATTCATAAATCATTCCTCCCAGCATGAAGCAGAGGTGCCGGTTTTTCTCAGGAACCTCAAGCAACGCATCTCTCACCTCTCGAAACACAGTGGTATCTTGAATATCGCCAAGGAAGTATTTTGAACCATGGATTTCAATATTTAATGTATCATCGTTTTCTACCCACGCTATTTTCGAATTTCCGGATCCAATATCGACTAAAAATGACTCGCCGATGAATTCTTTTGGGATTGTGGCAATAAGCGCATATTCAGCTTCAGTCTTAGCATCAATGGAATTAATGGCTAAATTATCATTCGCTAAGCCAGATTTAATTTCTGAAATAATATCTGCCCTTACAGCACTGGAACTTGCCAAAATGTGAATGTTTTTTCTAGCTACTCCCTTAGTTAGAATTTCCTTTCTAAACTCATCAATCTTATCTAATATTTCGCGAGTAGTATTTACTCCATATATAATGTTACTTCTTCCATAGGATGCATTTATTAGCTGCCACCTCTTTTGAGCATCAATTTCTGCGATGAAATAGTTAAGTCCCAGAGCTCCCAGCTCAATTGCTGCATATAACGTTCCCTTCACTGGTATGGGAGGCTGATAATCAAATACTCTTGCCCTTTCTACCTGCTCAACAGCCTTATTTTTGGTATCTGTTTTTCTTTGTTCAGAACTACAGCCAATTGTTATTGCCAGTATGAAACAAATCTGGATTATAAGTTTCATTAGATTAAAATATTAAGCTAACTCCCGTAAATCTACAGGAACCACTTTAGAAACGCCTTGTTCTTGCATTGTCACACCATAAATTACATCTGTACTTGCCATCGTTCTTTTGTTATGAGTTACAATTATAAACTGAGACTCTTTCGAAAATTTTCGAATAATCTCATTGAACTTATCAATATTGGCGTCATCCAAAGGAGCATCCACCTCATCGAATATACAAAAAGGAGCTGGCTTAAGCAGATAAATGGAGAATAGGAGTGAAGTTGCAGTCAAAGTTTTTTCACCACCTGAAAGTTGATTTATTGTGAGGGGACGCTTTCCTTTCGGCTTTGCAATGATGTCAATTGAACTTTCCAGCGGCTGATCAGGATTGGTTAATATAAGGTCACAGTCATCTTCTTCTGTGAAAAGTGTTCTAAAAACTTTAATGAAGTTGTCCTTAATATGTTGGAAGGCTTCCATGAAGGTTTCTTTTGCAACCTCATCAATTTCGCTAATTGTGGTAAGAAGGGATTCTTTCGCATTTATAAGGTCTTCTTTTTGACTGATGATGAATGTATGCCTTTCTTGAATCTCTTCGTAGGCCTCCATTGCCATTGGGTTAATAGGCCCCATGTTGTCAAGCCTGTTGCGAAGTTTGTCAACCTTATTTCTCAACTCATCTTCTGAGAATTTTTTATAGTCAGCAGTTTCTTCCTCTTTGACTTGTTCCAGATTGATGTTGAATTCTACAGACAATCGATCTTTGACAGAATTCAATCCAATTTTTGCATCATTGAGCTTATTCTGCCATTCCATAAGGGCGTGATCAATTCCTTCACGTCTTCTCTGCGTTTCCCTTAAATTCTTTTCTTCCTCATCAATGATGCTTCGAGCTTCGTAATACTCTTTTTCCACCTCATTCACTCCTCCCTCCAGGGATTCTTTTTCATCATACATGCCAACTAATTCATCATCACTCGCAGTGCTTTTTTTCACTAGCTCATTTAGATTAGCCGTAGCATTTTCAAGTTCTTGTTTATTGTGCTCAATTCGCTCAATCGAAGATTCGTACGATTCTTCCTTGAAGGAGATTTCCTGGAGAATGCTATTCAGTTTATTTTGACGTTGGTGGAATACAACATTTTCTTCATTGTAGACTGTTGATTTGATATCCAGCGCTTCTTGCAAAGTGAGTGCTTCTTCTTTTTTAGCTTCCACACTTTTTTCAAGCTCCGTCAGTTCTTCTTTTTCTTTTTCTGCTTGTGGACGTAGCGTTTCCAAAGCTTGTTCAAGTTCTACAATTTGCTGTTGGATGTCTTCTCTTCGGTTCTTGTTGGAAGTCAATAACTCAGCGAATTGTTCTTGCTTCGTTTGTACAGAAACCTCCATTTCCTTTATTCGCGCCAGTTCTTCCTTCACTTCTTCTAGCTGAGACGCTTTTGAGGAAAGTCGAAGTTCTTCCAATTGCACTTGTTGCTTTCCAATGATTTGCTCTGAAGCCGCTTGTTTTTTCTTTAAGTCTTTGATCTCGACTTCTAACTTTTCCAGATTTTTAGCTCTACCAATGCGCTTTCCTTCAAAGAGACCTATCGATCCACCAGAGATACTATATCTTCTAAAAGTTACTTTTCCTTCCTTGTCGAGAAGTACCACATTTTCATTCTCGATTTGAGTGGGGTTTGGAGATATGTATACATTCCAAAGCAAATGATTAATGAGATTCTGATATTTAGAGTCAAAGTCAATCAGATCAATGGCAGCCTTGCTTTCTTTGGGCGGCTTTGCACTTTCTAGTTTATGATTTTTTAGATTTTCTAGGATGAAAAAATTGGCCTTTCCACGCGTTGATTCACTGAGTAGGGTTACAGCGTTCAAAGCATCTGCTTTAGTCTCTACAATATAGTAGTTCATAAAGGGCTCCAGAAAATTTTCGATTGTGACACGGTATTCTTCAGGACAACTCAAAACATCAGAAAGGAGCGGAGCTTCCTTCCATGTTGGATTCTTCTTGAGGAACTTAATTGCTTCAGGAAAACCTTCGAGGTTATCTACCAATGACTTGGTTAGGTTGAACTCGTTCTGTCGCGCATCCAAGCTTCGGTTTATTTTTGCCAATTCTTCTCTGGCATTTGCTAGCCGTTCTTCCGTATCTGCGATTTGTTCCTTCAAACTCTCTTCGTTCGATTTTAACTGATCGTAGATGGATTGTTTCTCATTCTTCTGGCTTCCGATTTCCTCTAGCCGATTCTTGAACTCTTCCAGGTTTGCACTTTTCTCACTTGAGTCTTCGCTGGTTTTGCTCAACTCGTTCATCATAGATTTGAGCTGAATGTCTTTGATTTCAATTTCTTTGCTTAGCTGAAATTGATGATCTTTTTTCTCGGAATGATACTGATTGAGCGAATTCAGCTTTTCTTGAGCTTCTGTGGTAAGATTTTTTTGTGACTCGTAATCACTTTTGAGTGTTTCTACTTTAGAAAGTATGGCTGTAACGTCCTTTTCTACTTCACGAGCTTCGTTTCTTAAGCCTTCAAGCGATGTTGCAGCTCTTTCACTACTTTGTTTGTCCTGACTGATCTGTTCCTTTAGATTATCAATTTTATCATTTAGGAATTTCTGTCGCTCGTTTTTAATCTTTTTATCACTCTCATATTGTCTAATGGTACTGACGTGCTCATTGAGCGTTTTTTGCCGTGATGATAGCAACTTTTCTTTGGTAATCAGATCCGCCTTCGCTTTTTCAATAGCAGCTTCCTTTTCATTCACCAGACCATTAAGAGCTAATTTTTTATCATTTTCTTCTTGAATTTGTTGTTGGATCATATCAAAATGCTCCTGCTGATTGTTCATGGCCTTCTTGGCAAGAGCTATGCTGGATTTTTTGTAGTCGTCTTTAAGTTCATAATACTTTTTTGCTTGTGAAGCTTGACGTTCCAGAGATTTCAGATTTTTCTCTATTTCGAAAAGTAAATCCTCCACTCGCTCCAAATCGGCATCAGTGTCACTTAGTTTTTTTAACGTCTCCTTCTTTCGAATCTTAAATTTTGAGATTCCAGCAGCTTCCTCAAATAGCGCACGTCTAGAATTATCCTTATCATTTAGGATGTCATCCACCATCTTCAATTCAATAATCGCATAGCTATTGGAAGCGATGCCTGTATCAAGGAAGAGATTGGTGATGTCCTTTAAGCGGCAGGTCACTCCATTTAGTAAATACTCACTTTCTCCAGAGCGATAGTATCTACGAGTAATGGTAACCTGAGCATATTCAGTGGGAATTAAATTCTTTGTATTGTTGAACGTAAGTGAAACCTCTGCGAGTTGAGTTGGCTTTCTGGCCTTCGTTCCATTGAAGATTACGTTCTCCATTTTATCAGATCGAAGAACTCGTGATTTTTGCTCACCGAGTACCCATCTGATGGAATCAACTACATTAGACTTTCCACATCCATTAGGACCTACTATACCAGTAATGCCCTCATCGAAATTAATTACTACCCGATCGGCAAAGCTTTTGAAACCCTTTATCTCTAATTTTGTTAATTGCATGCAGAGTACATTCTGTCCTTGACGGTGAAGCGGACAAAAATATAAGATTCGTTCGCAACTAGGTGTTTAGAAATTGAAATTGTTTCCTTGATTTATCCACCTTTTTTCCCCATTGGACACATTCATTCGTTTAGATCAATTATTCATGTAATTATTTAAATGATTAATCGAATGATTATAGGGTAATCCAAATGTTCGTTGCATTATTGTAACAAACACAGACAAATGTGAGAATAACTTAACTTTTTAATAAAAGTCAATTATTTTTAATAAACATAGATAGCAAGTAGATTCTTAATATGGACAAACCCACCATTTTGTATGTGGACGATGATCAGTTCAACATTACCCTCTTCGAATTCAATTTTAAGAATGAGTTCGAAATACTTAATGCTACGTCCGGGTCAGAAGCTCTAAGCCTAATCAAGGAGCATGATGAAATTGCTGCTATTGTAAGTGATGTACGCATGCCTGAAATGGATGGCATTGAGTTCATCACCAAAGTAAAGGAGACAAAAGAAAGTCTACCTTGTTTTTTACTTACAGGGTATGGTGGTGCTCAGGAAGTAGTTGACGCT
Source organism: Ekhidna sp. (assembly GCF_039940915.1). Taxonomy (GTDB): domain Bacteria; phylum Bacteroidota; class Bacteroidia; order Cytophagales; family Cyclobacteriaceae; genus Ekhidna. The sequence goes on along the minus strand of NZ_JBDVFO010000002.1, from coordinate 396,651 downwards.
ATTGATCAAAACCTCATAGTGGGCTATTTCAGCAAGCCATTTGATAAGGAAAACATTATCACAACATTAAAGTCTACGATAAACGATTAAGTCGCTGTAATAGCGCATATTCATTCCTCTTTTTCTAACTTAGCTGCATGGACGATTTTAGTTTTTGGTGGTACATCATAGCAGCTGTAATCTATTTTATCACGCGAGGAAAGAAGAAAAAAGAGCAGCAGCCGAATGCTCGTCCAGGATCTGAAAATAACCCTCCTCCAAGTCAGCCCAAATCTTTTGAAGACTTGCTACGAGAAATAACTGAAGGTAGGACCGAAGAAGAGCCAACCATAGAGCAAGAACCGGTGGTAATTGAGCCTCAAGAAACTGAAGAGGAAAGAAGAAGGTTAGAGGGGGAGCGCAGGGCTTTTGCGGATGATGAAAGCAGAAGAGTTTATGAGGAGTCAATTAAGATGGCTGAGGGCTCAGACATTGAGTTTGCACCAGATGAAAACTTCCGAGAACCAAGATTGTTTAAGGGAGGTTCACAAGAAGAAGAGGAAGAAGAATGGTCTATTGCTGATGAGATTCGTGACGGATTAAGCACTTCAGAGGCGAAAAAAGCAGTTATTTACAGCGAAATTCTTACTCGGAGGTATTAAACTAATCTTTGTTCAGATCAAATGCATGTGGCAAGAGATCGCTTGCCTTATGTGAATTGGACTCTGATTTATCGCAGAAGCTAACTATTGTTGGATTACCAAACTCATGAATAACCTGTCTACATGCTCCGCATGGAGGAGTAGGGGTTGCAGTAGGAGTGTAGACCACAAGTTTTTCTATTTCAATGCTTCCTTCCTGATTAACCGCTTGGGCTATAGCGTTTCGCTCAGCACATATCGTAAGTCCATAAGAAGCATTCTCCACGTTGCATCCTGTATAAAGGTTTCCTGATTTAGTTAGTAAGGCACAACCGACTTTAAACTTACTGTAAGGTGCATACGCATGTTTTGAGGCATTTTTGGCAGCCTCCTTTAGTTGATTTTCAGACATATGAATTTGTTGCGAGATTTTAAATTAGTCTCCTTGAATTTGATACAACCTATTTTTTTGTAGTTTGCATTACAAACATTTAACAATTTATGAAATATTTATTGCTAGGGTTGGTTACGATGATGTTTAGTTGTACCACTCCCTCTACTACTGCTCCTACGGTGATTACTGATGAAGATGAGGCTTTGCTTAGAGCTTTTAAAACCGTCTCATGGCCCAAAGCATACGGTGAACAAGATACGGTGTTACTGGATGAGCTCTTGCACGATGATTTTCAGATGATTGATGATAATGGGGATATATATACGAAGGCCGATGAGCTTGCATATGTGGCAAACTATGGTCCAAGCTATGATGAATTTGATTTTGAAATCACTCGGCTAGATATTTTCGAAAATGGAACTGCCATAATCTCTGGAGTAGGTACCATGAAAGGTGTAGAAGCAGGAGTGCCAGGACAACCCGGGCAGGCTTATATCACTAAGTACAAGTCCAGCAATGTCTTGATAAAAGTTGACGGCAAGTGGAGAGCAATTAGTAGCCACGTAAGCGGAGTAAAGGAAGAAAAATTCCCAATGGCACCTACAGAATGATTTAAATTGTAAAGACATTTCAAACACCCTAGTCATGCTTTCTCAGTTGGATCCAGAAAAACTTGATGCAAAGTCTCGAAAGATGCTTGATTATTTTCTGAATAAGGATAATGTAAGCGTTTTCTGTAAAGACATTGAATCTAAATTTTTCAATTGTAATGCTTCTTTTTTGAGCGACTGTGATGAAGGGTCGGTTACCACACTAATTGGAAAAACTGATTATGATCTGTCATGGACAAAAGAGCAAGCTGCATATTTCCGTCTTGTTGATAGAGATGTGATGGAGAATGACATGCCTAGAATGGGTATCGTTGAAGAACAGACTAGCAGGAGCCGAAGAAAAAGGTGGATTGAGACAAATAAATTTCCTCTGAAAGATCCAGATGGATCTGTTGTGGGCTTGTTAGGTTTTTATGTGGAACGGCTTTGAGTGACTAGCTTGTAGCTGGATCACCCAAAAATCAAATTTGTAGTGCATCAAAAAAGCCCACATACTGGTGGGCTTTAATATTGTTTGCGTGAGAATTTTTACCGCTTAGAAATATCTGAATAATCTCTTTCATTCATTCCTGTATAAACCTGTCTGGGTCTTCCGATAGGCTCACCCTTTTCTCTCATTTCTTTCCACTGAGCAATCCACCCTGGAAGTCTTCCAAGAGCAAACATTACCGTAAACATATCAGTAGGGATACCAAGGGCTCTGTAAATTATTCCCGAATAGAAGTCTACATTCGGGTAAAGCTTTCTTTCTACGAAATATTCATCCCTCAAAGCTTCTTCTTCCAAACCTTTAGCAATATCCAATACCGGATCAACTACTCCTAGTTTCTCGAGCACATCATCCGCAGCTTTCTTGATGATTCTCGCTCTTGGATCAAAATTTTTGTAAACTCTATGTCCAAATCCCATCAATCTAAATGGATCGTCTTTGTCTTTGGCCTTAGCCATCCACTTCTTCGTGTCTCCACCATCTGCTTTGATGTTTTCTAACATTTCAATCACCGCTTGATTGGCTCCACCGTGGAGAGGACCCCATAGCGCATTGATACCAGCCGAAATGGACGCCCATAAACTTGCTTGACTGGATCCAACAATTCTTACCGTAGAAGCCGAGCAGTTCTGCTCATGATCCGCATGCAAAATGAGAAGCTTATCGAGCGCAGTAGCCACTACCGGATCAACTTCATAATCGTCTGCAGGAAGCGCAAACATCATGTTAAGGAAGTTTCCACAGTAATCTTTCTTATTGTTAGGATAGATCACCGGGTGACCAACTTTTTTCTTATATGCCCAAGCAGCAAAGGTCGGCATCTTAGCAAGTAGTCTAATAATGCCTAGTTCTGTTTCTTCTTTTGATCTGTTAGGATCAAGGCTGTTTGGGTAAAAAGCAGTCTGTGCTGTGATCAAAGAAGAAAGAACCCCCATTGGATGGGCAGCAGACGGAAATCCATCCAATATTTTCTTAATATCCTCATTTACTAAAGTATGATGAGTGATGTCTCCAGCAAACTTGTCGAATGTCGTCTTATTTGGAAGCTCGCCATAAATCAGCAAGTAGGCAACTTCCAAAAAAGTAGAATTATCAGCTAACTGCTCAATGGGATAACCTCTGTATCGGAGAATCCCTTTTTCGCCATCAAGAAATGTGATTGCACTTTCACAAGAACCTGTGTTTTTAAATCCCCTGTCTAGCGTGATAACTCCAGACTTACCTCTAAACGAGCTTATGTCGATAGCGTGTTCGTTCTCCGTACCTACAGTTACAGGTAACTCATATGTTTGACCATCGAGGGTTATTTGAGCTGTTTTTGACATGTTATTTATTCTTCTTTTGCTGATTTAAAAATTTCCACGAAATTAATGATTTTAATCCAAATTTTGAAGGCTAGTTGCCATTCAAAATGAGCGGAAGTCCTCCGTCTTTGCCTCCGATTACAATTACTTTTGCGTTCGGTGAGTTGGCAATATTCATCGTCGCCTCAATTCCTCGCATTTTAAGGAGTTCGTCTGTTAAACTGCTGTTGATGATTTTGTTTGCTGCTGCTTCACCTTCTGCTGCAATTCGCTTTCTTTCTGCCTCACTTTTTTCTCTATCCAATCTAAATTTGTAGGCAAGAGCTTCCTGTTCTTGCTTGAGCTTATTTTCAATCGCTGTTTTTATTTGTTCAGGAAGTTTAATTGATCTTATTAATAAGCTTTTCATTTCTACTTCATTACCTGGAGCTCCAAGTACCAGCCTGGTCTCTTCCTTTATGGCAGCTTCCACTTCGGGTCTTTTGGTCGAATAGATTTCTTCTGCTGTGTAGCGACCCATTACCTGCCGAACGGTAGATCGTCCCTCAGGGATAACCAATCGTTGAATGTAATCGCCTCTAAAGTTCTCTTGGATTGTTCCTATTGCATCATATTTAGGATGGAAACGCACGGTTACATCTACACTTATGCTCAATCCATTCTTGTCAAGCACATCCATTGTTTCTTCGATTTTACTTTCAGATACCTCGTATACGTAAATATCATTCCAAGGAGCTTTTACATTCCATCCTGGCCCGATGATGTTTTCTTTTTCAAGAGTTCCGCTAAGGGCGCGGAAAAGTACGGCTCTTTCTGAAGCTTCAATTCGGTAAAAAATGCGGTTAAAAGCAGATAATAGCACAATGAAGGCTATGATTGCTATGATTACAAAAGGTAAGTATTTTCTGTTATCCATGTTGATATGGTTAGGGTTTTATCAATTTTGACGTAAAGGTAACATGAAGCGACTGCCTCAAGTTCAGTCGATGGGTTTCAAAACCAGTTTATTTTGTGATTGTTTGATTTGATCATGGTTCATTTCCATTTTTCGGAATTCTCCTTGGACGAACATCTCAGCCTGGTCATCATAGTATGGACTAAAGTAATTGCCTGATTGTCCGGTGGGTAGAATACTCCAGCTGTTATTTCTAACATCAGCGAAATCTACAATTCTGCGTGTTGATGGACCAAATAAAATGATCTGTTCAGGAGATTCTTCATACGTATACCCCATGTTGTTCAGGACTTCATTTGCCCCTGATGCAGAGAATTTTCCAACATTTAAAAAACCAACAACATCTCCCATCGCATGTTTATGGTTGAGTTTATGTGAATCTCCCCATTTCCACTGGGTGTAATCATCCCCCCAGACTTTTGATAGCTCGGCAATGGTAACCTCAAATGCCTTTTGAATGATGTCTGTCCTTGTCTCCTTTCCTTCGGTGGTCACATCATCCCACCAGGGAGTATTCCTGTTTTTGATTAAATGTTCAGCAGATACTTTGTATGTATGTGTCTTTTTATAAATCGGCCATAATTCATCGCCTATTTCATCCTTCAGTGCAATTCTTAAAATTTCGTTTGACCACTTCTGAAATATGAGTGGTCTAAAGTCATTTTTGCTGAAATCGCACTTCCATTGAATGAGCTCTCTCAACAAATCACCTCTTTCCGTGTCTTTGATTGCATGAAGCAAAATTCCTTTGATTGCCTCATGCTTCATGGATTTGTCATCCAACAGCATAACCTTAACATCATCTACCGTGATATTATTTGATTGGTCAAGTATTTCAGCAATGCGCTGAGCTCTATCGTCTGGGAGGTAATAGCCTGAATAAAGCACGCCATCAACCGTGTCTGGTTGATTATTAGCACTATGTACATATCCCCAGGGCGGATTAATCGCATGTGGATTTTTATCAAACTCATACGTTGACACAGGATCATCGTATCCGGTAGATCCGTCATAGAACGTTTTGCTTGTTCGTTCATCTTTTCTTGTCATGAGTTTACCAACTGCCCACCAAGCTACATTACCAGCTGAATCGCCATACATGATGTTGAGTCCCGGACCATGTATCCGAGAAGCTGCGCTTTCCAATTCACCTATGCTATTTGAAGTCACAAATCCATAAACGGACTCTATCATATAACTGGGAAAGTTGGCGGTGACCCAATACATGCTGACAATGTCATCCAGGGGTTCATCTTGAAGGATATCAGAAACAATGGGCCCATGAACTGTGGAGCGAATGTTAAATGAAACGGTATCTTCACCTTTTACTTTTATTGTTTCTTTTTGCAAGTCAATGGCTTTCCACTCACCATTATGCATGTATAGCGTAGAATCTTCTGGATGTATCTCCTCCACGTAAAAGTCCATGTCGTCATTTTCAAACATCGTTAAGCCTGTAGCTTGCTTCTCAGAATGCATCAGTAGGGGGAAGGGAGCTCCTGGGATATGGTATCCATAGTACTCATTTTCAGGAGAGATTATGTGGGATTCATACCATACGGATGGTTGAGAAAAAGCGATGTGAGGATCGTTGGATAGAATGACCTTGCCACTTTTGGTTTTATCACCGGAAAGTACCCAGCTATTGCTTCCAATGAATTCAGGGATGTTCATCCGATCAAGGATGGCAAGTGTTTTTACTGCTTGTTTCGCATAACGATTATCAAACGACTTCAAAGTGGATTCACCTTCGTAATGGTAGATGTTCAGATCTTGGAGATAGACCGTGTCCAGCTTAGTGGCAAGCTCTGTTAACACAGGATCAGTAATTTGAGCATTGGAAAAACTGAAAGCCATGTATGTCAGGGTCTCGAAGATGTTTTGAACTTCAAATGGCTCCACATCTAAACCGAGTATGGTATGCTCTAATGGCTTGGAGTTGTTAGCGATGTATTCATTTATACCATCTATATAAGCATCAACAAGCGGAAGACTTTCGTGATTTCTTTTTACATAAACCTCAGCGGATTCCTTTGAATAAGAACTCAAACCCATAGTTCTCAGGTATTTGTCAACCTGAATCATATCAGGGCCGAAAAGCTCAGACAGTCGACCACTTCCAACATGACGCATCAAATCCATTTGCCATAGCCGCTCCCTGGCATGAAGATAGCCGAGTGAGCGATAGGCGTCTATTTGATTATTCGCATAAATATGCGGAATGCCAAACTCGGTAAAATAGACATCCGCATTTTCGCTCAACCCGCTTAGTCGTTCTTCTCCTGAATATGAGGGAGTGAGCGATGTTTTTATATAGAATGCATAGGAGGTAATTGTGACTATTATCAATAGGAACAAGATTCCCAATATTTTAAGAAACTTCATAAGTTGATTTTGAAGTAAAATAAAAAAGCCGTCTCAATTTGTGACGGCTTTTTATTTAGTTATTCCTTTATTTCTTCATAGTCCTTGAAAGGGGAAGTGTCTAGCTTTTCTACAGCTTCCCTAAATTCGGACCACTTTTCGGTATAATACCCATTAACCATCTCCATTGCTTCGGCAAGGTCATCCTCGAATTTTTTAATGAGTTTATTCTCTGTTGCTCCAGGAGCGTGAAGTGCGTTTCCTACATACCGAGTGGCTCCAAAGTATGAATTATTTACGCTGTTTGGAGTTCCTCGTGTGATTCCTTGACGCTTGTCCTCTTTACCCATAAAGGCATCTAGCATACTATTCAAAGTATCCAAAGTAGACTTACACAATTCCAGTTGTTCCTTGTATCCTTCTTTGTCTTTTTCTTTGAGGTCGCTTTGAATTCCTTTCACGATATCTAGACTTTCTTTCAAACGATCAACCGCTTTTACTCCCATGGAGTACTTGGCCTCAAGTGATTTCAGTGCATCGTATTGCGCTTTTATGGCTGCACTAGACATCTCAATTCTCGGGTCGTATCTTACCTCAACGTTGGTAGAATCCTTCTGATCACCAAATGTAAACCTCACTTTGTACGTGCCCGGAAGAACGGTAACCCCACCTGGCTCACTAGTGCGTCGCCTGTTTCTGCGGCTCATGTAATTGGTGCCTTTTTCATTCATGTACCAGTACGTTCTGTGAATGCCATTCTCCTTTGGTGCTTTGAATTTAAGCGTTCTTATGATATCATCACCTTTCAAAATGTCAATGAAGGCTGAATCATAGGATACTTTGTCTTCTTCTGCATCTTTCATATCAGATACATCCTCCTTCTTTTTCTTTTTGGCTTTCTTCTTATCATCCGATTCTTCGTCCTTAGCTTCTTCCGGACGATTAATTGAATAACTCAGCATAGCTCCATAGGATCTATTCTCTCCGTTGTAAAGAGCGTCACCTCCGAATCTTGAGCCTTTGGGTTGCTGGTTGGATGCAACATAGGCCACAGGAGGATCATAAACACTCAGCACTTTATCCAGTGTTGACTTGCCATTTTTTGCAATTTTTCTAAGCGGGCGAATGTCATCCATTACCCAAATTGACCTACCGAACGTTCCGATGACTAGATCATGCTCTTCAGGATGAATAACTAAATCATAGGCGTTTGTGGTTGGGAAGCCCTCTGTCCATTTGGTCCAATTGGCTCCTGCATCTACCGAAACGTAAAGACCATCGTCTGTTCCCAGGAATAGCAATCTTGATTCTTCTGGATCTTCAACGATAGATAAGGCATAGCTTACCACATCATTACTGTCTACGATTCGCTCCCACGTTTGACCATAGTCTCGTGTGCGATATGCATAAGGGGTGTAGTTGAATCTTCTATAATCATTTGCGACCAGTAGTGCTTCTCCTTGGTTCTTATTGGAGGCTTTTATTTGAGTTATCCAGGTGCCAGCAGGAAGTCCAGGAAGGCTTCTACCCACATTGGTCCAACTGTCGCCACCATTTCTTGAGATTTGTACATTGCCATCATCTGTCCCTACCCAAAGGAGGTCTGAGTTCAGTGGAGATGGTTCGATTACGATTACGGTGCAATAGTTTTCTGCTCCGGTAGCATCCATTGTCAAACCTCCGCTTTCTCCTTGCTTTTGCTTTTCAGGATCATTCGTGGTAAGATCAGGAGATATGATGTCCCAGTTTTGACCGCCATCCACACTCTTGTGTACAAATTGACTTCCGAAATACACTACGGAAGGATTTTGTGGATCTCTGGCCATTCCAACATTCCAATTGAACCTGAGGTCAACATCTCCATCCGGGTAAGTAGGCCTTACAGTCTCGTTATATCCTGTTTTTCGATCATATATAGAGGCGTATCCTTGTTGAGAAGTGGAGATACCGTATCGACTATTTCGCGGGTCTGGAAGTACATCAAAACCATCTCCGAAAGATATTTCCTGCCAATAGTGGTTCCTGATGCCTTGAGCTTTCCAAACGTAAGCAGGTCCTGCCCAAGAACCATTGTCCTGCATACCACCATACACATTATAAGGTGTTTCATTGTCCACGTTGATGTGGTAGAACTGTCCTACAGGAAGGTTTGAGATAAATCTCCAGGTCTCACCTCTATCTCTCGTAATGTTCAGACCACCATCATTTCCATCCATCATGAAATTAGGATCTTCCGGATGGATATACCATGCATGGTGATCGGGATGAACTCCATTGTCCACGCCATAAGCACCCATAAGTCTGGAAAAAGATTTTCCGCCATCGACAGAAACATTTACGTAAGTGAAAATACTGTAGACACGATTTTCATTTACAGGATCAACATAGATTTCAAAATAATAGAAGGGCCTATTTCCAATGTCATTGTTGTCATTGATCTTACGCCACTTAAAACCTCCATCATCTGAGCGGTAAAGTGCATTTTTCTTTGATTCAATAATAGCATAAACCACATTAGGTCTAGATGGAGCTATTGCAATCCCCATTCTTCCTAATTCACCTTTTGGTAAGCCATCTTCTTCGGTTCGCTTCTCCCATGTTTCTCCGCCATCATGGGTTATGTAAAGTCCAGATCCTGGTCCTCCGGATTTGAAAAACCAAGGATCACGTTTATGCTCCCACATGGCCGCCATCAGTTTGTTAGGATTGCTTGGATCCATTACCAACTCGGCCGCTCCAGTGCGAATGTTGGTGAACAAAATTCGATTCCATGTGAGACCTCCATCAGTTGTCTTATACACGCCTCGTTCTTCATGTTCGCCCCAAGGTGAGCCAATGGCCGCCACAAATACAGTATTGGGTTTATTTGGGTGGATGATGATTCGGTGAATATGACGTGTTTTTTCCAGTCCCATCTTTTTCCATGTCTTGCCACCATCTAGCGTACGGTAAACACCGTCTCCACCATTGAGGGAATTCCTAGGATTGCCTTCTCCGGTGCCCACCCAAACAACTGATGGGTTGGACTGCTGAATAGCGACAGCACCAATGGAGGCGGTAGTTTGATCGTTGAATATCGGCTCCCAATCGATTCCTCCACTGGTGGATTTCCAAACACCGCCAGACGCTGAACCAATGTACATGATGTCGGGTTGATCGGTGACTACATCTATTGCAGTTACACGTCCTGACATACCAGCCGGCCCAATATTTCGAGGTGCCATATTTTTGAAAGCCTCCATATCTAGCTTTTGAGCAAAGGCTACTGAGCTGATGGTGAGAAGTAAAGTGAGTAATTTGTTCTTCATTTCTTATAGGTTACTTTTTAGAATCCCAGTAATTTAAAAAGGATAGAGCAGATGAATTGTCCGATAGTTGATGAATGGTTCAAAGGAAAGATGGATGTTCGAAACAAGGTGCTTCCTCATTCGTTTATTTTAAGCATGCGGTTTTTCGCGACCATGTTTCTAGCTTTTATAGCATCTTTTTCTGTTGCCCAAGATCCACCAGAGGCGTACATCCTTAAGAGTATTTACTTTGGGGGAGGTAGTTATTTTATTGATGAATACCAATTGGAGGAACTTAAGCAGCTTGTAGATTCTGTGAAGGATATTCGTGATTACACCATTACGATACACAGCCATACGGATAACATTGGTGGAGCAGAGTATAACGAATGGCTTTCTGAAATGCGCGGAGATGCAGTCATCGAAAGACTTTTGATATTAGACTTTAAGGCCAACCAGATTGAAAAGCGAGATTTTGGACAATTCAATCCAGTGTATGATAACAGAACATGGGAGGGCAGGCGCAGAAATAGACGCGTCGATATTATTTTCTGGCCCGTCGTTATGTAGCCAAATTAATGATGGCTTAAAATCATTTTAAGAATAAATAGAGCCCCAACGGTCAGTATCCAATAATAATTTGGTAGGATAGTAATGACCGGAAAAGAGACTTGAGGATGGATAGACTCTACTACGTATCCTTTTGTGGGTATTGTTTTGATTAAATCATTCCCAATTTTTTTTCGAAGCATTGAAATAGAGTGCGTTAATAGCTCTTGTCCACTGTTATAATTCCCCCAAATAGCATCAATTAGGAACTCTCTGGTAACAACTCTCCCTCTGTGTTTCAAAAGAATTATTAAGATTTTTGAAAGGCGAGGCTCCAGATATATGCTCTCTCCGCTTGTCCTATCTTTTAATTCGTTTCTATCCACTAGCAGCTCAAGCTGCGATGTAATCTTAATGGTTTTCATTTCTCAATGTTTTCTCAATGTTCTCATTCCTTATGGTTTGATGCTCCCTAAATATGTTTGACAAGTGTTTAAGAAAAAAGGTTATAAATGAAATTTAAGAAGTCCCAAAAAAATGTCGCAGTTACTATTTTGTGTGTTTATCTCATGACTTCAATTCATCATGTATACGGTGCATTGTTGTATGAGACACCATGGAGATACCACATTGCTTATCAAGGCTTCACATGGCTGATTTTATCCTATCTAATTCTTGTAGTTTCAGTTAGATGGGAGCGCCAATTTATTAAATGGATCTTCGTTGTTTTCGCTGGGTTTTTCTTTGTTGGAGCCATTGGGCTCTATGAAGGCTTATACAATCATGTGTTGAAGAACGTGCTGTATTATTTGAATTTTGATAGTGATTTACTGGTTGCTATGTATCCTCCTCCTAAGTATGAACTTCCAAATGATTTTCTCTTTGAAGTATCTGGCATACTTACCCTTGTAGTTAGTGCTTGGTGTCTAAAGACAATGATAGTGTATCTAAAAAAATGATTTTAGGCTATTTTTTGGGTGGGTTAATCATTATATGTGCTCTATGCGTGCCAGGGTTCATAATCCATGGTGCACCTGGAGCAGGGGGGCTTAATGGCATCCCTGTTGATTCCTCTGTTGCATAGGGAATGTAAATCACGTAGCGGGTATACAAATTGTCAATTTCTCCAGTTTCTTCGTTTGGCTCGCCAACCGTAACGTAAAGCGTTGCTTTGTCCGGCATCTCTAGCGTACCCGCAGCTACTTCTTCCTCTCTTTTATCAAAAACTTCTTTTGCATTCAGCCCTTGCTTCTTGAGTTCTCTGCCTCGAGTCATGAAGGGTTCTAGACTTTTGTGATATGCCGCGACACTGAATCCATCATTGGACGGATTATCCGCTATGCATACAAAATCATTGGTTCCTTCTTTTAACATCACAATATCTCCTGATTGATTGAAACCAAGCACTGTAGCTTCACTTCTTTGGTGTTCAGGCGCAGCAAGAACTGCTGTTTTAATCTGATAATCCTTATTTGGGACTTCTTGTCCAGTACAACTCAGGAGTAATAGAAAAAGCAAGGATAGTGAGGTGAGATTTTTCATGAATCAATGTTTTGAATTAGACTAAAGGTACCGGATTCCTGTGTGAATTCAATTATTTTGCAAGCATGAATTCACCGACAGAAACGGAACGCTCTCTGCGGCACATTAAGATCATTATGATGATTTTTTTGGGCATTGCTGTTCTTTATTTGATGCGAGAGCTATCAAACCTCTTGATTCCGTTGTTCTTTGCACTATTCTTTGCCGTTTTGTTTCAGCCCCTGGTTCACCTCTTTCAACGACTTTTTCCTGTGAGTGTAAGTATTGCATTGACCACACTGGTAACCATGACAGTGTTTTTCTTTATCGGCTTTGGTTTGTTCAATGTCATACAGGCACTTATTGAAAATGGAGATTCTATTCTTGACAGTATATCGAATGATCTCAGACCATTCATCAATGACTACACGGCCTATTTTGGAATCACGTTTAAGAAGGGAGAACTGAGAAGCTTGGTGACTGATATGTTTCAAACAAGTCAATTTTGGACGGTGTCTGGATCATTTATCAATACTGTGAGTGGAAAGGCGGCAGAGCTTCTTATGACAATTCTGTACTTCGCAGGACTTTTGGGTGCGATCACTCAATACGATCAAACAATAAGCTACCTCATTGGAACAACTGGTGAGGATAAGAAAAAATCATTGGAAGTCTTTAATCGAATTAAAGACTCTGTGGGCTCATACATCAAGGTTAAAACGCTTGTAAGCGTCATGACTGGTGTCGCTATTGGACTTATTTGCTGGTTTTTCGGGATTGACTATGCGGTGTTGTGGGGATTTCTTGCCCTTGTGCTCAATTACATTCCTTACATAGGATCATTGATTGCCATTATCCCACCCTTGGTGTTGGGAATCATTGACTCCAGCTCTGTATCTCAGGTGCTGGTGATATTTTTCTGCTTGGAAGGTGTACAACTTATCATGGGAAATGTCGTGGAGCCGAAACTCATGGGGGATTCGTTTTCCATGAATACCGTAGCGGTGCTCTTCGGTTTTGTGTTCTGGGCTTTTCTTTGGGGAACGGCAGGAATGTTACTTGCAGTTCCATTAACATTTCTGTTCAAAGTAATCCTTGAGAATATGTCTGATGCAGGAGTGGTTGTGCGCCTGATGGAAAAGAAAGAGTTGGTGAAAAAGAAGTGATCAATTCACTTTAATCAAAAAGTAGTTTTTCTTCCCTCTCTGAGCAAGCAAGTATTTGTTTTGCAGTAAATTGAATTCCACAGACTGATCGGGGGCCTCAATTTTGTTTTTATTGATGCTTACTCCTCCGCCTTGAATCATCTTTCTTGCCTCGCCTTTGGATTTAAAGATGATCTTTTGAGTGGTTTCACTTAAGAAAGTGGTCACATCGATTCCAGTCATGTCATTTTTACTTACCTCAGTTTGTGGTACGCCATCAAAAACCTGAAGCAATGTTTTCTCATCCAGGCTTTCCAAATCCTCAGTTGTAGACTTCCCAAATAGAATTGAGCTGGCCTTAATGGCAATGTCAAGATCCTCAGGAGAGTGAACGCGTGCGGTGATTTCATCAGCTAAAGTACGTTGAAGCAGCCGCTGATGTGGAGCTTCCTTATGTTCTGCAATCAAACCTTCGATTTCTTCTCGACCCTTAAGACTAAAAATCTTAATGTACTTCTCCACATCTTCGTCCGAAGAGTTGATCCAGTATTGATAGAACTGGTATGGCGATGTTTTCTCAGGATCTAGCCAAATATTACCACCTTCAGATTTTCCAAATTTGGAACCGTCGGCCTTGGTAATCAGGGGGGTAGTCATTGCAAAGGCTTCGCCTTGGTCTTTTCTTCTGATCAGCTCAGTACCCGTTACAATGTTTCCCCATTGGTCAGAGCCTCCAAGCTGAAGCTTAGCATTTTTATGTTTCCACAGGTAGTAGAAATCATATCCTTGCACTAGCTGGTAGGAAAATTCCGTAAACGAAAGTCCTGTTTCCAGCCTGGATTTAACTGAATCTTTGGACATCATGTAGTTGACAGTTATGTGCTTACCCACATCTCTGATAAATTCAAGAAAACTAAATTCTTTAAACCAGTCATAATTGTTCACTACTTCAGCCGCATTTTCTCCATCAAAAGACAAGAAACTCTCAAGCTGACTTTTAACGCATGCCAGGTTGTGATTGAGTGTCTCTTCATCCAATAGATTTCTTTCCGAGGCTTTTCCGGACGGATCTCCGACCATGCCAGTTGCACCGCCTACCAGCGCAAGAGGTTTGTGCCCACATCGTTGGAAATGAACCAATGTCATGATTTGCACCATGTTTCCAATGTGCAGTGAATCAGCGGTAGGATCGAACCCGATATAGGCAGTACTCATGCCTTTGTTTAGTTCCTCCTGAGTGCCCGGCATAATGTCGTGCACCATTCCTCGCCATTTCAATTCTTCTACGAAATCTTTCATTGTATTCATTTGAGCAGGCAAAAATAGATGTGTTGGTGGAGCGCGTCAACTTAATTTGGAGCTAATATCAAATTAAATCTGCTTTTTCTTACAGGAATGGTTATTTCTTAAGTATCTGAAAATTAAGTCATTATGTTTTCGATTGTCGAATGATATTTATCATTTATGCTTTTATAAAAAATTAATAATCAATAAGTTATATGCCTTTACTTTGATTAACAGTTAAAGATTTTTAATTTTCTGGCTTAATAAGTAAATTCATACCAATGCGAGCAATTTGGAAAGGACATATTCGATTCTCAATGGTCACGATTCCAATCAGAATCTACAATGCCATTGATACGGCTCAAAAGGTTCAATTCAACCTGCTGTCCAAGGAAACAAATAATCCGGTAAAGTATGAAAAACGGGATAAGGTAACAGGAGACGTGCTGCGTCAGGAAGATATCGTAAAAGGGTTTCAGTATGAACCTGGACAGTTTGTGATTGTTGAGCCGGACGATTTTGAAAAAGTCAAACTGAAGAGCACCAAGGTAATTGAGATCGAAGGCTTTGTGGATGCCCAGGAAGTACACGAGACATTATACGATTCACCCTATTTTGCAGGACCTGACGGAGATGTTGCGAGTAAGACCTATGCATTGCTGAGTCAAGCCCTTAGAGAATCTGGAAAGGTTGGAGTAGGAAAAGTGGTTCTACGCGATAGAGAAAGTGTGGTTTTGCTAACCCCACATGAGCGAGGTATTATGATCTATAAGCTTCGATACCCTAATGAAGTTAGAAGCATCAAGGATGTTCCCAACGTTCGCATAGAAGAAGAAGCAGAAGAAGAACAGTTGAAGCTTGCCAATATGTTGATCAAGTCGATGACGAAAAAATTCAAAAAAATCGGTCTTGAAGATAAATACAATGATGCTTTGCGCGACATGATTGATAATAAGATCAAGGGCAATGAGGTTGTATCATATATTGAAGAAGAGCCTGAGGTGGTAGATATTATGACTGCTCTGAAGGCGAGCATCGATCAGGCAAAAGATGCCAAGAAGCCTATGAAAAAGGCTGATAAAAAGGAAGTAGAAAAAGAAGATAAGCGCAAAGCTAGCTAAATGACAAAAGTTGTCCAATTTCCAGTAAGCCCCCCAGAGAAACTGGGTCCTAAAAAGGCAAGGAGGAGGAAGAAACCAAATCTGGAAGATTTTGGACAGTTGAATATGTTTGATCAGTTGCCAGATAAGACACCTGTTGTGGCTCTACCAAAAGCAGGATCTTTTTTTGAGGAGGCATTGGATTTGGACGAAGTTGGAGCTGACGATGCTGAAAAATACTATTTGCTGGCCATAGAGAATAACCAGTCAGTGGAAGATGCTTACTGCAATCTCGGTATTTTGAAATCAAGCCAGGGAAACCTGACCAAAGCAATTGATTACTTAACACAATGTTTGAAAAGGAGTCCACGTCACTTCGAAGCACATTACAACTTAGGGAACGTTTATTCTGATTTAGGGAATTTGGAACTTGCGAAAGTACATTATGAACTATCCACTCAAATTGAACCTGAGTATCCAAACAGCTTTTACAACCTCGGTTTGGTTCTTATTTCCATGAAAAGATATAAAGAAGCCATCCAGAGTATCAATAAATTCGTAGAATTAGCTCCAAGTACAGAACATCAAGTAGCTAATGAACTCATCAAAACCTTAAACGCTATAGCCAAATGACCAAAGACAAGCACCCAGTTCTGAGTGAACATTTTGAGCGACTCAAAGAACTCATGCCAGATGTGTATGCCAAGCACTTTCGTGAAGAGAAAGAGACAAAGAATCAAAAGCTTTTTCGAATGCTGAAACACTCGTTGGGAGTAATAGAAGCAGTCTACCTTCAGAACAACGATGATTTCTCCCTTTCCAAAGCTGAAGAGTATAGCAAAATCATTGAAGAATTGAAGGAGCTGGGTTACAGTTATTCAGGCCAGCCTGAACTGATGAATCTTGCCACACAATTCATGATCATGAAAGCCAAGAAGCCAATGGAAAAAGCCAAGGGAGGTGTTCCGAGAGAAAGTGACGATCGAAAAGCGGTTTAATTGGCGAAAGAAAGCTTATTCGCCATTTCATTCGTATATATAGCTGAAAAGCATAGCCTGTGTTAATCAGCGTAATTATCCCAACCTTAAATGAGGAAGAACGAATCGGTTCTTTGCTCAAATTTCTTACGAGTCATCCACTAAAGAATCGTTTTGAAGTCATCGTGGTTGATGGCGAAAGTGAAGATAAAACTGCAGTCATTGCCCGTACTTTTGATGTTCCTGTTTACACATCTGATCCCTGTTCCAGAGCATTGCAAATGAATAAGGGAGCGAAGGAGGCCAAGGGCGATGTTCTCTATTTTGTTCATGCAGACGTGCAACTTGTTCCAAGCTTTGTCAATGATATAATTGAGGCTGTTTCGAAAGGTTTTGAAAGCGGATGTTACCGTTTCAAGTTTGACAACCCTTCAAACCCATTGCTTCATATCAATGGATTTTTTACGCGATTTCCATTCAAGTGGTGTAGAGGTGGAGATCAAACCCTTTTTATTACCAAAGAGGCATTTTCTAGAATTGATGGATTTGATGAACGCTTTGTTATCATGGAAGATTATAACTTGCTTGATCGATTGGGGCAAGAAGGATTGTCATTTAAAGTCATTGCTAAAAGCATAAAAGTATCTGCCCGAAAATATGAAACCAATTCGTACCTCAAAGTGCAGGCTGCTAACCTAAAGGCCATGAAAATGTATAAGAAAGGAGAAAGCCCAGACCTTATTAAGAAATTCTATACTTCTGCACTTGATTAAAGTGTGAGAGTGATCGATTATTTTTAGGTAATTGAAAATAAGATGAGCGATATCCCAGAAGATCAAATAGAAGGCTGGCTGAAGAAGCTTGAACGCGAAAGCTGGCAGTTAGAGTTACTCGTATCCGCATTTACCATTTTTCTTCTAATAGGAGCAAACACTCAATTTGATGAATTTTTGACTGATATTTTGTTTAAATACAATATTTCAGGCCCCATATCCATTGGCTATGTCTTCCTTGTCCTTATAAAAAAATCAATTCTGGCGCTTACCATATGTTTGGTTATCCACTTGATGCTGAGGGGTTTTTGGATAGGCACTATCGGGCTGAGATCCGTACAATCCACGATTGACTTCAATAAACTCAACTATAATGACTTTTTCACGGAGAAGTTAAAAAAGAAGGTGATTAGCCTAGACAGGATGGTCATTCTGCTTGATGAAATCTGCAGTGTGATCTTTGCATTCTCTTTTTTGGTCATATCCATATTATTGGCTTTCGGAATGTTCTTATTATTTCTTGCTTTTAGTGGCTTTGTCTTAAGCGCAGGTTTAAATGCTTTACCGGATGGAAATGTTAGTTCTGTACTCACCTTGATATCTATGGTTGTTTTTCTGTTTTTGATATTAATGGGAATGATCTACATGATTGATTATTTCACCCTTGGTTTCTTCAAAAAAATCAAATGGTTCTCAAGGTTCTATTATCCTTTTTATAGGTTTTATAACATCATCACGCTTTCAGGCTTAAGTCGAAGCATCTACTATTACTTGATTAGCAAATTTTCCAAGAAACGAATCAGGATAGTCTATGCCATGGCTGGTCTATCTGTGCTGCTTGCATCAATCTTTTCGTTCGATCAATATCAATATTTTCCAGGTGGTTCCAACACCAATGTTGTAACTGCTAATTACTATGATGATAAGAGGTCAGAAGATCAGTACGTGAATTCCATAAGTCTGGAGTCTAAATTTATCGATAAGCATCATTTTCAGGTTTTTTTGAGGTACGACGCTGCAGATAATGGACTAATTGCCTCCCAATGCCCGGACTATGAGCCTTTGAAAGATGACGGGTTAAATATGAAATTCGGATTTAAAGCGGCAGCTGGCAATTTGCAAATAACAGGGGTAGACTATTCATCCGAAGACCGACAAAAATTGCTTGAATGTCAAGCATCCATATATCAGCTTAGCATCAACGATTCTACCTATTCAGATCTCAAGTATCATTTTTACATACATCCTGCTCAAGAGCAAAAAGGACTTTTAGTCACTATTCCAACAGACTCGTTTTTGCTTGGAGAAAACACGTTGGAGGTTAAAAAAGTGAGCAGAGATTCAACAAGATCGTTTCAGCGTTTTGTAAATATACCTTTCTGGTACTATCCCAACTGATCATAGTTTATCCTTCATCCAAGCTTCGGACTTTTGTGCTAAAAAATCCATGATATCTTCCTTTGTTTTACCACTTCTCTTGGGAACATTAAATGAATGATCTGCGTCCTCAATGAGCTCCATTTCCACCATTTGTAAAGACTTGACTACCTCGTTCATTAAATCAGGATTGGCGAGTTTGTCTTTTGACCCTTGTAGAAACAATTGAGGAATATTGATGTCAGCCAGGTGAGCTGCCCGATCAATGGAGTCTCTTCCGGGGGCATGGAGAGGAAAACCAAAATAGATAATGCCTTTGATAGCTGAAATCTGGTTTTGAGCTATTAAATGAGATGCCATTCTTCCTCCGTAAGATTTACCTGAGGTAAAAATGGGTAAATCTGGGTAAGTGTTTGAAACGTAATCCACAACCGCTTTCCAAGCTTCGATATTTGTTTTTGGAGAACCAGGAGACTTCCTCCCTTGCTCCATGTAAGGGAAATTGAAGCGGATTGTTGTAATGTCTATGAGCGCAATTTTACTGGCAAGAACTTGCATAAAAGGATGGAGCATGCCTGCACCGGCTCCATGGGCCATTATGAGAATAGCCCTTGCATTGCTTGCCTCATCTATTTCAACACTAATTTTTCCAAGTTTATCATTTAAGAATAGCTCCATTGGGTAAATTTAGCGAATGGAATTAATTGTACTTGGCTGTGGCGATGCCTTTGGAAATGGAGGAAGGAATAACACTTCGTTTCTTGTTTCCGATGGTGATGAGCATGTTTTACTTGATTGTGGAGCCACAACCCTCATTAGGCTGAAACATGAAAAAATAGATGTAGAAGCAATTTCCACCATTGTTATTTCTCACTTTCATGGTGATCATTTTGGAGGTATCCCGTTCATCCTTATTTGTAGCCTGTTCGAAATCCCTCGTAAAAAACCGCTTACAATAATTGGTCCCATTGGTGTAGCCGATCGCGTGCACAGTTTACTTGAAGCAATGTATGCCGGAACTGTTGAGCAGTTGGGAATGCTAGATTTAAGGTTTTTGGAATATAAGCAAGGAGAAGTACTTACTATAGGTGATAAATCAATCAAAGTTTGGGAAGTGGATCATAGCCCACCTTCTTTCCCTCATGCCATTCGTCTGGAGTGGAAAGGGAAAAAGATTGCATTTTCGGGTGATACTTCCTGGTCAGATAAGCTAATCGCTCTTGCAGAGGGTACCGATGTTTTTATTTGTGAATGTAACTTTTTAAAAGAAGTGAGTTTTGGTCACCTGAGTTATGCTGAACTTTTGCATAAAGCTTCCTTGTTCCATACTAAGTCTTTATGGCTTACACATATGGCCGATGAAGTCATCGATGCAGTTGATTTTAAATTGAACAGACTGACTGATGGTCAGAAAATCACCCTCTAATGAATAGTAAAAAGATTTGGTTCATTCCCGCAGGAATGGTTGCGCTCGGCATCTTTCTATTGTCTACATTTTTGAGCATTCCAATTCAAGTTGAGGGAGTTGGTTACCTTGATAAGCTTGAGCATTGCTTTGCGTATTTTGTGCTCATCATAAGCTTTATGATCGCATTTAGAAAAGCAGATATTCTGACACCCAAACGGGCAATTAATCTCCTACTTATTGCATCTGGATATGGATTCGGGCTAGAGGTGGTACAGTATACTTTTTTTTCTTACAGGTACTTTGAATGGATCGATGCACTAGCCAATGTTCTAGGTGTTTTGATTGGTTTCGGTGTATTTAAATTATTCGATCGTGGCTAGAAAAAGGCACTATTTCATTATTCACAAACCATTCAAAGTTTTAAGCCAGTTTTCTAACGAAGGTCAGAATGTTGGACTCGGTGAGGTGTTTACTGATCTGCCGAAGGACGTCTACCCGGTCGGACGTCTGGATTTAGATAGTGAAGGACTTCTTATTCTGTCAAATGATAAGGCCTTGAACGATAAATTGCTAAATCCTAAACACGGTCATAAACGCACCTACTGGGTAGAAGTAGAGGGGACTCCAGACGCTCACGCTTTGAAATCCTTACGGGAAGGAGTGAAAATTAAGATCAACGGGAAGGAACATGCAACAAAGCCGGCTGAGGCTGAGCTAATAAAGCCGGTGGTTTCAGAGCGAAATCCTTCAGTAAACTATTTGAAGCATCCCGTGCGGTCATGGATGCAGATATCTTTGATAGAAGGTAAAAACAGACAGGTAAGACGAATGACTGCTAAGGTGGGACATCCAACGTTAAGATTAATAAGAGTAGGGATTGAAGAATTAAACTTAGAACCCCTTAAGTCTGGTGAAATAACTCAGATAAGCGAAAAAGTCATTTACAAAAAACTAAACCTTCTTTAGCTTGAAATCGAGTGAGTATTTCCCTCCACCCATAAGGTAAATACTTAAAAATCCAACGAAATAGAGTAGGGGAAACTCTTGCTTACGCCACGGATCATCTGCATGCACCACAAAGGCAGCCACCACCATTGTGATAGCTGGAAGTATGGTAGCCAATCGTGTTTTTAATCCGATGATTATTAGAATCGGTGAAAAGAACTCGGCTAGGACAGCTAGTATCAGGGTCGGAGCTTCACCAATATCTATTGGGTCAGAAAATGAAAGATTGCCAGACAAGAGCCGATTGAATTTACCCCAGCCATGTGTTAGCATCATACCCCCAAAAGCAACTCTTATGAGAAGTGAGGCCAGATTAGTATGCATCATTGATTTGCTGATTTTTTAATTTTTCTTGCACGCTTGTATACCCTCGGCGAACCCATCATTATTTGAAAAGTATCCCACAACCTTACCCAAGAATTTGGCCTGCTCTCGTCTTTTTCTCGCGATTCAAAAAACGTGATGACTTTCTTGAGTGTATTATCCAGTAGTGCCAGATACAGTACTATCGTCATAAACCAGATAAAGGATATATTAAAGTAGAAAGTGGATATCTCGCGCCCGGCTAAAATTTTGAAAGGTGCATAAAAATGTGAGCGACCTATATTGGAATAGGGTCGCATGAAAATAGGATCCTTTTTTTGAATGAGTTGATCTTCTCCACGATAGACCATGTCGAGATGCGCCCTGTTCATGAGTAAATCCGCTAAAAACTCATTATGATACTTTTTCTCAAGTTCAGCAAACCCCTCTTTGCCCATCTCATCTACTAGCTTGATGTAGAGTTGGTCACGTTCTTGTTGTGATCTTAAATAAGCGTTGGCAAAATTATCTCTAGCATAAACTAGATAGTCTTCTAACTTTTCTGCTATTGACGTACTGTAATATTCAGGAGTAATCTGGTCAAGATATGGGAAAGCTCTCAGCCCATGAAGATCTGTTAAGTTTCCTATTTCATTTTTCATGATGATAAAGGAATGCTCTTGTTTACTCCAATCTGCGCTATCGCGTACAATCTCTCGACTGATTGAGAATAGCTCAGGAATCATGAATGAGCGATAGACCGAATTTTTGCTAATCTCTTTATTCACTTCAAAAAAGTGTCTTTCGTAATCATTGTAACGAAATTGAGCCACAGCCAAAGCTTCGTAAGCCCATCTTGAAGCCATCATGTCACCAACAATAGGTACATTTTTTTGATTATTGATGGAGTGATGGAGTTCATCGAACTTGATCATTGCCCCTCCAAGCAAAAGCTGAGGCACTAAGATGAAAGGAATGAGGATGTAAATATTGATTACTGAATTGAGTGCAGAAGAGATATTTAAGCCAACCAAATTGGCAAAACAGGAGACTGTAAACAGTACCGCCCAGTAATAGAGTGTCATCCCGTGAATTTCCAAGATGTAATTGCCTATCAATACAAAAGAGAGGGTTTGAATGGCCGATAAAATAAAGAGATACACGATCTTGGAGTTGATATAACTCAACCGTGATAGATTTAGAAAGGATTCCCTTTCTAGAATTTGCCGGTCTTTATAGATTTCCTGCGCACTGACCGTAAGCCCCATGAACAATGAAACCACAATGGACATGAATAGGTATACAGGAAGGTTGATGTTTTCAGAGAAAGCGTAAGATTTTTCTGGTGAATACTTGGAAAAATAACCTAAGATAAATGCCAGAAGAGGCGCTTCAAGTAAATTTATGATGATATACTGACGATTGGAGATCTTGGAAAGTAGATTCCTTTTACTGAAGATTTTAAACTGATGCCAGCTATCTGGGATTCGAAAATTCGTAGGAGGGAGCACTGAATCATACTTCAGCCGAACCAGCTTTGGAACAATGTTCTCTTTGTATTTGGAATACCAAACTGATGGGTTTACCCTTCTTTTCTTCGTAGACCTTCCTCGTTCATCAATCTCACGAGCTTCAATGATTTGAAGGATTTGTTCCGGTATGACATTGCCACAACGAGGGCATTCACTTTCTGCTGCATTTACCTGTGTATTCATGGTCTTGAAATACACTACCGCATCTATTGGGTTGCCGTTGTAAATAGGGTAGCCACCTTTATCGAGTATCCACAATCGATCAAAAAGCTTAAAAATTTCAGACGAAGGTTGGTGGATAATGGCAACTACCAGTTTACCCTTTCGAGT
Source organism: Ekhidna sp. (assembly GCF_039940915.1). Taxonomy (GTDB): domain Bacteria; phylum Bacteroidota; class Bacteroidia; order Cytophagales; family Cyclobacteriaceae; genus Ekhidna. The sequence goes on along the minus strand of NZ_JBDVFO010000002.1, from coordinate 373,322 downwards.
CAGATCTTTGAGAAGCATCATCATCTTCTCTGAATCCATGGAAGATAATCCAGAGGTAGGCTCATCTACGAATAGCACAGAAGGTTCACGCATGAGCTCTAAAGCAATGTTTAGCCGCTTTCTTTGCCCGCCCGAAATTGTTTTGTTGAGTGGATCACCAACCTTCAAATCTTTAATATCCTCCAAGTCAAGATCATCAAGAGCTTTGTGAACCGTTTTGTCAATCAAATCTTCAGAAAAGTCACTGAAACAGGTTTTAGCATTGAAATACAAATTTTGATAGACAGATAGCTCCTCAAATAGCAAATCATCTTGGGGAACGTATCCGATCACACCTTCAGTAGATGCTTGCTCCAACGAAAACCCATTTATATGCAACCTTCCACCATTTAATCTTAGCTTGCCATTGAGAATATTCATCAAGGTAGTTTTTCCAGTACCTGACCCTCCCATAATACCGATTAGTCGGCCAGAGTCCTCAGAGAAAGAAAAAGGCTTCAAACCATTGCTGCTGTTTCTGAATTTGAATTCAACCTTATCTCCAGCAAGTACTACACGTGTGCTTGTTTGACTTTGAATGAATTGCTTGGTTATCTCAGATTCATAAATGGAAGAGATATTCGGTCCTTTGATGATAGACCCTGGTTTTAAAATATAGGATTTTGCAGGTATAACTTTTATCCCTTCAAGAAAAAGATTCAAGGGGCCATCATATCTGAAAACGAACGTCTCTACACTTTTCAAATAAAGGACTGTGATCTTACCAAACAGGTTTTGAACGAAAAGGTGACGTACCTGATTCGTGGTTTTTTTCTTTCGAATGATCCAGGCCATTTCCTCCGGCCATTCGGTCTGCTTGTTGTCAACTATGAGAATTCTCTCTTGGTTGATCTCCTTTTCATCGGGCTTTAGAATAAAGTTTTTGAGGTTGACAACATCCTCTTGATCCAGGTTAAAATTCAACGCAACGAGTGCTGCAAATTCTTCTTCCTTCGCAGTGACTTTTTCATCTGCCCGTATCAGCTCCATTAATTGCATGAAGACAATGAGTCTCTCAGAGCGAAGAAGTTCTTTGTTTAGTTGATTGCAAATCTTAGCTATTTGTAGAATGCTGGTACTATCAATGCTTACTCCTTCATTGTCTTTTGCTGCTGGTTGCTCCTTATAAAAATTGAGATAATCATAGAATAATTTGATGTACTCGGCGGTGAGCGTCTCATTATTGAGATTTTTTTGAAGATAAGGTCTAATAACAAGCTCGCCCGAATCGACAACACCAGTATCTTCTTTTGCACTTTCAATGATTGCAAGGAGATGGACAAGCGCGTTTATTATGGATTCGGTCATATGTTATTTTGATATAAAAAAAGCCCCAACAATGGTTGAGGCTCTAAAAATATAGTTTCGTAGAGGATTATCCAACGATGTGATCTCTCATCTCCTTTACACTGTTAGCAATATCGGAAAATTGTCCCTCAGTCATCTCCACACCTTCACCCAATTGATCATACGTTAGGTTGATAAATCTCAAATTGGGAAGAACCTTACTTACGTTTTCATCATCCTTATGATTTTCCATCAACTCAACAAGTTTGACAACCTGCAATTTCTGATTGGCCAATACAGCCATAAGCTCACCTTGATTTTCGCTCATTTTCACCAATTCGCAAGTAATGTGCAGCCCTTCAATCACACTTCCAGCAATTACAAGGATAGAAGTTTTCTCTTCGCCATTTCTGTTGAGGTAATTGTAGGTGTCGTAGAAAGATTCAGTGACAATAAAGATCAATGAATCAACATTGTCCATGTTATTCTCGATGCGCTGCGCCATTGATGAATTGAATGCAGACGTGATATTGAGATCATCAATGAGCTTCTTTGAGACATCTAGGAAATCTATGGTTTCCTGAGTTTTATCAAAAGTAGCTGCATAGCTTAAGTCAGCTCCATAAATGCCAAGATTGGCAGCTTTTTGCCAGGTAGCTACATATTGATCAACCTTTGAGGGGTTGTTAACAATATCCTGTGAATAGGAAGTATTGGCATTTCCTAACATTTGGGAAACTTCAAAAGCTGTAGGGAGTGGATAGGTAAACTCTTTTTCTACAAAACTTTCAATTTCTTCCTTTTTCTCAGCAGTAGACTCGTCAGAGGTATTGCTTCCTCCTCCACAAGAGATTAAAAAGAATGCAGAAGCAAAAAGAGAAAGGTTTATAATATTCTTTTTCATGAGATTGGTTTGTTTATCGTCAATTCGAATTCAAGATTAATCTATTAATTACTTTCATCAAACACTTATCGTGCCTAATTACCATTAAAATGATTAATTCAGTCCAAATTTTGAGGTATGCCACACTCTTTCGTGTAGGTAATAAAAAAGCATTTTAATAAAAACTTCGACCAAAGCAATTCCCGTTGCCTTTTCCATTGCATTGGGATCTTCTCGAAAAATAAGAAATGCGATTGAGAAGGTAGTAAGAGAAGCAGTAAACCTCCAGGTAATGGTTTTTAGCAAATGTCTAAGTCGACTGGAAAGTTTGGTTTTTGCATTGAACCAAATGCGTTCATGGTAATAATAAATAACCATCTTTACTAAAGATTCAATTCCTGCTACCCAGGATGCTTTGGCAGTTGCATTGGGGTCTTCGCGAAAGAAAATCATCGTCAATGCGAATGTTGTAGCTGTTGCTACAATTCTCCAGGTAAGCGTTTTGGCAATATGTCTTTTTCTCCCGTCCATTTTTTAGATGGCGGCAAAAATATCATCCAAGTTTATCGATAGCTATGTTTTAAGCTAAAACATTCCCATGCCTATGGATATATTTCTCATTTACCTAAAAGAATCACTCTGGATACGGTAACTTTGCATTTCACATTAATAAGTGCTCTTTGAATAATTTTGAAAAACTGGGACTTTCACAGTCAATCGCTGACGTCCTGGATAAGATGGGTTTCACAGACCCAACCCCTGTACAACAACAATCGATTCCACTTTTACTTACTGAAAATCCAACGGACTTTATTGGATTAGCTCAAACCGGAACTGGAAAAACTGCGGCTTTTGGTCTACCGCTTATCGATTTAATTGATGCTGATATTGCGCATACGCAAGCATTGATTATGGCACCAACGCGAGAGCTGGGGCAGCAGACCGCTAAGCAACTAAATGATTTTGCGAAGAGCAAATCGAAGCTAAACGTAGAAGTAGTTTACGGTGGAGCAGCTATTGTCAATCAGATAAAAGCACTTAGAAGACCAACTCAAATAGTAGTAGCTACACCTGGAAGATTGCTTGATTTGATCAAAAGAAAAGCAGTAAAGCTGGATCAGGTAAAATATGTGATACTGGATGAGGCGGATGAAATGCTCAATATGGGCTTCCAAGAAGCCATCGATGACATTCTTTCCCACACCCCAAAAGAGCGCGTGACGTGGTTGTTTTCAGCTACCATGCCTTCCGAAATTAGAAGGATCGTTAAGAAATACATGTCTGATCCTAAGGAAGTGTCTGTTGATACTTCTCAGAAGAGCAATAAAGACATCTCTCATAAATATGTCGTTACCAAAGTAAGCAATAAGCTACCTGCGATTAAACGCTTTTTAGATAGAGAGCCGGAGATGCGTGGGATTTTGTTTTGCCGTACAAAAAGAGAAACACAGGAAATTGCAGACAACCTTAGCCAGATTGGATATGGTGTAGAGGCACTGCATGGTGATCTTTCACAATCCCAGCGAGATGCTGTAATGAGGCGCTTCAAAGCAAAATCAATGCAACTACTGGTAGCTACAGATGTAGCCGCAAGAGGAATTGATGTGAACGATCTTACGTACGTTATTCACCATACATTACCAGATCAGTTAGAAAGTTATACGCATAGAAGCGGAAGAACAGGTAGAGCTGGAAACAAGGGTGTTTCATTAGCGCTGATAAACCCTCGGGAGTCTAGGAAAATCAGTGAGCTAGAGCGTAAAATCAATGTGAAGTTTGAAAAAGTGGAGGTTCCTAGCATTAACGAAATGCAAAGTTCTCGTATCACCAATTGGGCAGATCAATTAGCCTCCATGGAAGTGGCTAAAGAAGCGAGCCAACTGTTTGAACAAGTAAAAGATACTTTTGAAGCGTACGGGAAAGAAGAAATTCTTCAAAAATTAATAAGTCTTCAGCTGAATCAACTCACCGTCAAGTCTGGAGAAGACGCGAATTTGAATGAGTCGGCAGGAGGATCTTCTGACAGAAGAGGTAATTCGGATCGGCAAGAGAATAGCAAATTCAGGAAATTCTTCATCAATGTCGGGTCTGTAGATGGTTTCATCAAAGGAGACATGGTTCACCTTTTATCTGACCTTTCGGGCGTTGATAAGAAGTTTTTTGGAACGGTCAAAGTATTAAACAACAGATCGTACTTTGAAGTTGATAAAACGTATGAAAATGGGTTTGGTGAAAAGTTTGAAGGAGTGGAATTGGAAGGAAGAGCAGTAAGGGTGCATCCGGATAGTGAATCTTCTTGGGGCGGCGGTAAGCCATCGGGTCATTACAAAAAGAAATCAAGCGGTAGACGTCCAACCAATCGCAGAGATGATCGAAAATCGAGTAGGAGGAAGAGAAGGTAGGGATTTTTTTAGCTAACTTTGCTATGTTCTCAGAGAGGTGAAGCCTTCTAGAGGGATAACCTTTATTTAACAATTCTAAAATTATTACATGTCTAGTTCACAGAACAAATTCATTAAGAATCAAAAAGAGAAAAGAAAGCAGCAGAAAAAGAAGGAAAAAGAGGAGCGTAAAAAAGAACGACAGGAAAACAATGCAAAAGGTGGAGATCTTAATGATATGATAGCCTACGTTGATGAGTTTGGAAATATCGTTGACGAAAAACCTGAAGAACCTGTAAAGAAGGTTGATAAAAAGAATTAAGATCAGCCTGATTAGAAAATACGCAATGTGCTCTCATCATTTTACCGATCCTGATTTAGGTAGAATTCGTTCTTGTATTGTTACTTAGATCGCTCATTTTTACATTAACTACCGAGTGATGGCATTAGGGAAAAACCTTACAAAAAATTCTCCACTAGAAAACCTCTCAAACGAAGGTGACGGTGAAGCAGTGGCTGAGTTAGCTCCAGCGGAAGCAGAAGATGGAGATAAAGATGTTAAATCAGAACACAACGAGCAGGAATCTCTTCCAGAATCATTGAGTCAGTTCTGTGTTTTTAAGTCACTCGATGAAGAGTATGCCATTCCAATCAATCTTGTAAAAGAGGTTGTGCCCTTTCCCAAAATAGCCTCAGTTTCCCAAATGCCAAATTACATCATTGGAATGACCAATGTGAGGGGAAACATCTATGGGGTAATGGATCTGGGGGCTTTCTTTAGCAACAATTCCGAATCCACTTCTGAGTATAAATACTTGCTTGTGCTGGAGCATGATGTTTTTCAGATGGCTGTTGCAATTCCTGATGTTCCAGACACGCTGATGGCATCAGAAGCTATGATTGAGAAACTTTCAGCAGCAAGGTTAAAATCTGTAATAGGGCAGAAATACCTTAAGGGAATTATAAAAAAAGATGGCAGAATGATTATCCTATTCGATATATTGGGTATTATTTCTAGCGAGAAGTTCACTGAAGTAACATAAGGCCGTCACCATCAACATGCTAGTTTAACCATTATAGAGATGCTTAAAAACTTTACTATAAGAAGAAAAATGATGCTGTTTATCCTTGGATTAACAGTCGTTATTTATGTTATCACGCTCGGATTTATTAGTTATAATCTCAGAAAGAGTGCAATTGGTGAGGCGAAGAAATTAGCAGATTCCTACGCCGCCCAAAAGGCGAATTCATTGAAGGCCATTATTGATGAAGACATGGCTGTGGCCAGAAATATGGCCGAAGTTGTAAAGGGCTATACAAAAATGAATAAGGACATGAGGGATTCCTTGCGCTGGGACCTCATGGTTAATATTTTAAAAAAATACCCTAAATATGATGCTACATGGATGAGTTGGCAGCTTTGGGCTATTCAAGATGGGTATGATAAAATCCATGGTCGAGAAAGAACTAATTTCTATATCCGTGATGGTCAAGTCAATTCCTCTCAGGAGTTAGCAAACCTTGATAAAGATCCAACGAGTGGAGTTTACTGGTTTTTAAAATCGAATCAAGATCATGAGGAGAAATTGTCAGAACCATACTGGTATCTTGATTATGACTATTCATCAGGATCACGTGACTCATTGCTTGGTATTTCGCCAACGGTATCCTTTTATGTAGATGGAAAGTTCGCAGGGGTTATTGGCAGTGACATGACCGTAGACGATTTTAAGGGAATGTCTGAAGTGGAATTCTACGAAAATGGGTTTGGGTTCTTGTTTTCCAACGAAGGAGTGATTGTGGCTCACAAAAATCATGACCTGTTTAGCCAGTCGATGGATACTTTGAGTATCATACGGAATAGTCCATTTGACATTAGTGAAAGAATTAAAAATGGTGACTCCTTTTCGTTTACGGTATTTGATGAAGATATAGATGAAGATGTTTATGTCTCCTTTGCTTCGATTCCGGTGGGCAGGTCAAATTTTCCCTGGTCGGCAGGTATCGTAGTGCCAGTGTCAGAGATCACAGCTGATTTTAACGCCACGTTTATGCAGACGATCATTATTGGCCTCATTGGCTTAATACTGCTAACGTACACCATTTGGACACTTGCCAATCGAATCACAGATTCATTAGACATCTCCAACGGTCTTTTGAAAAACCTGGCTAAAGGAGAGTTGGATTCATCAAAACGCATAACGAAAATTACGAAAGATGAATTAGGCGAAATTTCGCAATCCTTAAATACACTTATGGATGAGCTTAATAGTAAGTCTGAATTTTCCAGAAAGATAGGAGAAGGCGATTTAAACGCTGATTTTGAAATTGCTGGAGAAAATGATGTTTTAGGTGCCTCATTGATTATGATGAGAAATAACCTTCGTGCAGTTATTGATGAAACAAATGATGTGGTCCAGCACGCTGAAGGAGAAGGTGATTTAAGTTCCAGAGTGAGTCCAGAAGATAAAATGGGGGCATGGAAAGAGCTCAGCGAATCAATCAACAGCCTTTTGGGGTCAGTTTCTAAGCCATTTGTTGTCTTAAACGATATTGTGAACAAAATGGCAGAAGGCGACCTGACAGTTAGGTATACCGAAGAGGCGAAAGGAGATATCCTGAACCTGGCTCAGAACCTAAACAAAGCCTTGGATAAGCTAGATGAGCTTTTAGATGGTATCGTTGGTAATGCTAACATCATTGGAGACTCTTCAATGGAAATGCTGTCCGCTAGTGAGGAGATGAATACCAACACAGGTGAGATAGCCTCCGCAATTGCAGAAATGAGTAGTGGCGCACAGACGCAGGTGAGCAAAGTAGATGAGTCTTCGAATCTGGTTGAAAGTATCCAGCGATCTGCCACAAGCATGAGCAATCAAGCCGAAGAGATCAATAAAGCCGCACACATGGTATCAGAAAGTTCTGAAAATGGACTAAAAATGGTGAATAAAGTAGGCTTTAGCATGAAAGATATCAAAGCATTTGCCAATGATACCGATCAGTCCATTCAGGTGTTGACCGAACGCTCGAAAGAGATTACGCGGGTGCTTGGGATAATTACAGATATCGCAGCTCAGACGAATCTTCTCGCTTTAAATGCAGCCATTGAGGCTGCGCAGGCTGGAGATGCCGGCAGAGGCTTTGCTGTAGTTGCCGAAGAAATAAGAAAACTAGCAGAAGATTCAAGAAATTCTGCAAGAGAAATTGAGAAACTCATTACCGATGTGCAAAACGATACTGCAGCAGCAGCTAAGGTTATTGAAGTCATGAGTGAAAGTATTCTGGGAGGAGAAGCAGCATCAAATGATGCTTCAGAGGCATTCAGAGAAATCTCGTCTTCATCCAATCAGAACCTTGAGATTTCCAAACAAATATTGGAAGCGACCAAGGATCAGATGGAAAGTATCAAAAATGTGGTAAGTATCACCGAAGGAATTGTGGTGATCGCCGAAGAAACCGCAGCAGGTACAGAACAAGTAGCAAGCTCAGCTACAGAGTTGTCCGCCGGCATGGAAAGCTATACGCAGAAGTCGGAGGAGGTGACTGAAATATCCGCCAAACTCAAGGAGAAAGTGAGTATGTTCAAACTTTCGTCTGAAAAGTAGCATTTACCTTATTTACTCCACCTGAATAAAAGGCAAGTCAGCTAGGATATTGTACATTCCATCGAATTGAAATCTCCGGTGATTAGGATTTCCTTAACCTTGTAATATTATCAATTGATAATAATTGATTATTTTACAAAAAGCGAAAACCTAATATTTAACACCATGAAGAATTTATTTTCTTATAAGAAGCAAATGATTGCTTTGTCATTATCAATAATATGCCTTGGAAGCCTCAAGGCACAAGAAGACGACTTCAATGCCGTTGTGGAAGAAGATGATAAGAAAACCGCAACTGGAGGATTTGGAGCAGACTTAGCCAAGAATCTAAGTTTTGTAAACTTTAACGGATATATAACAAACGAATTCTTTTCCGGAACAAATGGAGGTAATTCATCATTTGATAATCATTACTTCAATGTATTCATCTCTTCACAGCTAACGGATAAAATATTCATTGAAGGTCAGTTAGAATACGAACACGGTGGCCAGGATATTGACGTAAGATATGCCTACGCAGATTACAAAGTATCAGAAGCATTCGTAGTGAGGTCAGGAAAGTTCCTTGTTCCAGCAGGACAGTTTAATGAGTATTTGTATCCCGAATATTTGAACAAAACAGTCAGTAGAGCATATGTAAACAGAGAGATAGCTCCTTCGGCTTGGGGAGAAGTCGGCGTGCAAATTAGAGGAAGGTTTGACTCAGGAGGTTCTGCCACCCCATTTTATTCCGTGTATGTTGTCAATGGACTCAATGGTGATTCTGGTGCTGGAATTAGAAGCCTTAGAGGTAATGCACGAGACAGCAAGGGAGGCAATGAAAACAAAGCTTTTGGGGGCGCATTTGGTGTAGATATCGGCAAAGATATCACAGTAGCCGCCAACTATTACTCTGGAAAATACTCCAGCGATAATGAGCTGAACCTCGCAATAATGGGAGCTTCATTCTACATGGACAAGGAAAAATTCAGCATCTGGAGTGAAGTGCATTTGGCAAAACAAGAAGCATATAATGATGCAACAGATGTAACGCAAGGAATCTCCGATTTGGATAAAAGTGGTTTTTATATCCAGGGAGGGTATATGATTACTGAAAAATTAGAGCCTATTGTAAGATATGATGCAATCAAATTAGACGGAGCTCCTGACGCTGATCGATCCAGAATTACCTTAGGAGCTAATTATTATTTAGCCAAAACAGCTGTCGTCAAGGTCAACTATGAGCTTGTTAGCGATGATGGAGCAGATCCTGATGACAACCTATTCGGAGTTCAATTGTCAATTGGATTTTAAGAGAAGGTCATGCGAAGAATAATATTTTTCATTGCCATTCTATTGATATCAAGTGCCGGAACCAAACTCTATGCTCAAGTAAATAAATTCCAAGCTTTGTATCTGATCAATTTCACCAAGAACATTGATTGGTCTTCAAGCGACTTAACGATAGGAGTAGTTGGAAACACAAAAACACTTTTAGAATTAGAGTCTTTAGTTGCAAAATATCCGAACATATCGTTGAGGAAAATTGCTGGAACAGAGTCAATAGAAAAGTGCCAGATGATTTTTTTGCCGTTAGCTCAATCGCGAAACTTTGAACTTATTCAGGGAAAAATTGGAGGGCTTCCAATTGTCCTTGTTTCTGAAGATGAGAGTCTTGCAAGTAAAGGTGCAGAGATCGCCTTTTACATGGAGGGGAATAAGTTGAAATTTATTCTAAACAAGTCAGCACTTAAAGGTGCCGGTGTTGAGGTCGGTGAAAAACTATTTTCCATCGGAAAAGTCATAGACTAACCTAACCTGTGACTCAGAGCAATTCAAATCGGAATTGCTCTGTTTATAAATTTTTCATTGTTCGATAACCTACCACCCATGAAGAACGCTGTTGTATCCATTGTCAAGAGATTCACCATCTCTAAGAAATTAGCTCTTACAAGCTTTGTAGTCATAATTTTAGCCACTTTTAGCGGTGTCTATAGTTTAGTTACGCTGAGATCGAGTAGGATCATCGATAATCAACTTTCTAATGGCTACTACCCACTTACGAGTCAGCTAAAGGATTTTGAAGACTTGGTCAATCAATCGAACAGCCTGACTGTTAACTGGATATACCTCCCCAATCCTGAAGATAAAAGTGAGCTTAATAATATTCAAGCTAAAAAATACCCAGCCCTCAAAAAGCAGATCATCAGCTCCTTAGCGGCATGGAGTGATTCTAGTCAGTTGAAGGCAAAATCGCATCTTGCTGACTTTGAAAAGGTATTACCAAGTATTCAACAAATTAAAACGACCTTAAACACGGAGGAGAGTTATCAAGATGACTTCCTCTTATTTGACTTGATTCCATTACTTGATGATGAAGTTTCAACACCGCTAGCCGAATTGCAAACCAAAATAGCGAACCACATTGCCGAATTGGAGCAGGAAACAACCACCCTTATCGAGAGTAAGTTTGAAGCATTCGATGGAGTAGAAGTTGTGATCATTTTGACCACACTGCTGGCAATTGTTATTGGCACTATAGCCACCTTTTTGTCAACCAGATCAATTGTAGGTCCGGTTAGTAAAGTCAATATGCTGGCGAAAAGCTTGAGCAAAGGAGATCTGACTGATATCGATATAAAGGAGCAAAATGATGAAATCGGAGACATGGTCTCCTCAATAAAAACGCTGAGAAAGACCCTGGAAGAAACCGCAAAGTTCGCCAACGACATCAAAGAAGGAAAATTAGATACCGAATACAATTTGCTCGGCAAAGACGATGCCCTAGGATTAGCATTGGTTGAAATGAGAGATAACCTGAAAAAAGTGATTGACGAGACTAATTCAATTGTGATCGAGGTGGCTCAAGATGGGAAGCTGAATAAACAATTGAGTATCGAAGGAAAGGAAGGAGCGTGGAGAGATATAAGTCTATCTGTTAATAGTTTATTTGAATCCATATCAAAACCAATTCAGCCAATGAAGTCAGTATTGGAATCCATGGCAGCAGGAGATTTGTCAGTAAGATTTAATGATGAGTTGAATGGAGACTTCAAGCAACTGACGGACAGTCTGAACTTCGCTTTAGAAAACCTGAATACCTTTCTTTCCAACATACAAGAAAATGCCAACATAATAGAAGAGTCCACCACCGAGATGCTTTCAAGTGGAAGTGAGATGTCCAATAGCACGAGTGAAATTGCCAGTGCCATTGCGCAAATGAGCAATGGCGCACAGTCTCAAGTGCAACAAGTTGATGAATCTTCCCAGCTTGTTGAAAATATCTTAACAAGTTCAAAGGAGATGGCCACTCGATCTGAAGCGATTAATAACGCAGCAAAGAAAGGTGTAGCAGATAGCCAGCGTGGAACGGAAATGGTTGATAATGTAACCGCCAGCATCAATGAAATCATGGGGGTTTCATCGTCAACCAATGAATCCATGCAAATCCTTGCACAGCGCTCAGGTGAAATTGGTCGTGTGCTTGGCGTAATTACCGATATAGCCTCTCAGACAAACTTACTAGCCCTAAATGCTGCAATAGAAGCTGCGCAAGCAGGAGATGCAGGTCGAGGGTTTGCTGTTGTGGCAGAAGAAATAAGAAAATTAGCAGAAGACTCGAGAAACTCAGCCAAGGAAATTGAAAGACTTATAGATGATGTAACAAACGATACATCTAAGGCGACAAAGATGATGGAAGCCATGAGTCAGAGTGTTGCCAAAGGGGTGGAGGCATCAGAAGAAGCATCCACGGTATTTGTTGATATGGCAACCTCATCATCCCAAACACTGGACTATTCCGAGCAGATACTTAAATCCAGCAAGGAGCAGTCAGAGAAGATCATGAGTGTGGTCAATATCACCGAATCGATTGTCGTCATCGCTGAGCAAACATCAGCAGGCACAGAGGAGGTGGCATCTTCCGCGACGGAAATGTCTGCAGGAATGAATAATTACATCCAGAAATCTAATACGCTGAATGAAATTTCTGTGAAATTGAAAGACGGATTGAGCAAGTTCAAACTGAATGCCAAACTATAAGATTTAGAAGAGTGATCTGAATCAAAATAAATTAATAGCATATAGTTATTATGCTTAATGATTACTCTGTATTACGCGCTATTTTTAAAAGAAAAGGAGATCAAACCTTGTATTATCAGTTGATAATTTGTTGCTTAGTAATATTATCATTTGATAATAACCTAACCAACCACAACCACTAAAAACATGAAGAGATTACTTTACAATTCTCATCTGATAATTAATTTCAATCCGAAATTTTATCCCAGGCCTTAGCTTCAGCTTACTTTCCAATTTTTAAGAGTTTTCATCAACCAGCTATGGTATACCTATTAGCGTGTATAACCATTAATCCATCAATCTATGAAAAAGTATTTTTTTATTGCACTTCTAATTCCATGCATTGCGCAAGCTCAAGACGATGAATTAGATGCGGATCTTTCACTCGAGGAGATCATGAACCGTAACCTTGTGGACATGTCCATTGAAGATTGGGTTAACCTTGACGACAAAGAGCTCAATCAACTATCGTTTTATGGCTTTCTAAACTTTAATGCTGAGAAGGTTTTTCACGAGCCATCTCTTGATGCAGCTGGCAATACGATCTATGAGACTAGCCCTGGCGAAATGTCAACACCAGCATTTCATCTGTACGCTGGCTCAAGACTTTCTGAGAAATTCACTGTTTTCTTTAACCTTGGCCAGTCAGACGGGAACATTAACCTCGTAAACGCGTGGGGGAATTGGAAAATCAAAGACGGCTTTCAAATACGTCTGGGAAGACAATATCGTCGTTTTGGCTTATTTAATGAACGCTTAGATCAAATACCTACTTATTTAGGCATCGAGCCTCCGGAGTTGTTTGATGGTGACCATCTGCTTTTACCAAGAACAACCCTCGCATCTATTCATGGTGAGTTTCAGATGCAGGGAAGATCTAGATTGAGATACTTCCTTTCTACTTCCAATGCGGAAAGCGGTCAGGAAGGAAGCGTGCTCCCGTTGGGGCTAGACTTAAGGTATAGTTCTAGTTTCTTTTTGGTCGGCGTTTCAGGATATACATCCAATATCTCAGGAGCAGGCTCTCAGCCGACAGTCTCTTTAGGAGAAGGATCACCAAGTGCAGCAATTCTACCATGGATGGACTCAGATAAGTATGTTGTCTTCGGCTTGTTCAGTGAAGTGAGGAAAGGAAACTTAGGGATCAAGGCAGCTTATTTTACTGCCGATCATGATGCTGTCAGAAATGCTACTCAAGTTGTGGAGCTTGCAAATAATGGACTACTAAATCAAGCGCAAACCAATCGAATGTTTAGAGGGAGTACAGATCCAAACGCACCAACTGAGGCAGATGTAATCTTAGATGGCTCGTATCGGGTAAATACGTGGTACATCCGATTGGGATATGACATCAATACCGTCAAAGGAAAATTCACTCCTTACTTTTTCTTAGATAGCTATGAGAATCCTGAAACGATCAGATCCAAAGATTTTGGAGGAGATAATGAGGCGGGAGCTTCAGATAATGGTAGGTTTTTAAAACCATCAATAGGAGTTGTGTATAAGCCGATCGATCAAGTGGCAATAAAGCTTGACGGAAGCACGCACTCATATGATTTTAATGGAAGAAGTGAAAGCTACTCGGAGATTAGAATCGATTTTTCATACATGTTTAAATAATATTATACCATTATGAGATATATATTATCATTCCTTTTAATAATCACTTTCTCTTTGTTAGCGCAAGCTCAAATGGAAAAGTATAAAGCAATCTTTTTGTACAAGTTCGCTCAAAATTTCGAGTGGCCTTCAGATAAAATTTCAGAAAACTACAAAATTGGAATTTTTGGTGATGTGCCTCTGTATGATGAGTTAATCAAGCTTACAAATGGAAGAACAATTAATGGTAAGTCAATCGAGGTTGTTAAATACACCCCTGGAAATGATTTAGGCACTTTGTGCATCCTGTTTATATCCGACAAGAATAAAGATACAATTGAGCTCATGAGTAAAGCCGGAAAAGCAAGCAATACAGTAATTGTAGGAGAGTCTCCCGGTCTTTCTAAAAAAGGTGCTTGTATTAATTTTATAAGTAACGGAAATTCATTGAAATTTGAATTAAACGAGACAAACCTTAAGGAAAGCAAAGTGAAGGCTTCAGGTTCCATCAAGTCATTGGCCATTTTAGTAAACTAAGTCAGCAGTTACCTAACCTTTAACCTCATGATTTTCAAAAAAAAGAGCCTAAGCTGGCGTAGCTTAAACATTGGGACGAAGATTTGGGGAAGTTTTCTCATTCTCATTCTCACCATCCTTTTCACAGGAATATACAGTGTAGTTACACTGGGTAACGGCATGGGTTCATTGGATACAATTTCCAATGAACTTACGCCTGTTACCGATCAGTTGATTCGATTTAGAGACCTCATAAAGGACGCTAAGACCTATACCTCAAATTGGGTTTATGTAAGTGCTTATGATACAGACAAGCGAAAGCTTACCGACATACATGCCCGTTCATATCCAGCACTAAGGAAGGAAATAGAATCCATCATTCAGGCGATTGACGATGAGAATACAAGAAACCAACTTGTTGACCTTTTAGCCAAAACGGAAAATCTTATCAAAACGCAAAGAGAGGTGATGCAAAGCCTTCAAACTTTTGAGAATTATGAAGATGCGATGGTGCTATTTGTAGCTGAGGATCAAATTGAAAATGATGTAATTCCAAACAGTGATATCGTTATTGATGGCATTGAATCAATCATTCAATCACGTCAAATCATTTTAAACGATATGAATGATCAAATGCAAGCATCCTTTGCAGGTCTAAGAAGAGCGATATGGATCTCAGGAATTCTTGGAGTGGGATTC
Source organism: Ekhidna sp. (assembly GCF_039940915.1). Taxonomy (GTDB): domain Bacteria; phylum Bacteroidota; class Bacteroidia; order Cytophagales; family Cyclobacteriaceae; genus Ekhidna. Next base: position 358,254 of record NZ_JBDVFO010000002.1, on the reverse strand, counting down.
GCTTTGATTATTTCTTTCTGGCTCGTTCGAAACATTAAAAATCCACTTTCTCTGGTGGTTGATAGAATTTCTAAGCTATCTCTGGGGAAAATTCCCCAAACAATAGACGTAAAGAGCGAAGATGAGATTGGAAGAATTGCAGGAGGATTGAATGCATTGATCAACGGCTTTACTACAACGGCAAAATTTGCTCAAAACGTAAAGAATGGAGATTTAGAAGCTGATTATACCTCTCTAAGCGACGATGATGTTTTAGGCCTTTCGCTAATAGAAATGAGAAACAATCTAAAAAAGGTCATTGATGAAACCAATTCAATCGTGTTGGAAGTAACCCAAGATGGGAAACTAGATAAGCAATTGAGTGTCGAAGGAAAGGAGGGAGCCTGGAAAGACATAAGCCTGTCGATCAATGATCTATTCAAATCAATTTCAAAACCAATTGAGCCAATGAAGTCAGTTTTGGAATCCATGGCAGCCGGTGATCTATCGGTCAGGTTCAACGACGACTTAAAAGGGGATTTCAAAAACTTAACCGACAGTTTGAACTTTGCGCTCGGCAACCTCAATGCTTTTCTGACTAACATTCGCGAAAATGCAGGCATTATTGAAGCGTCTACAGCCGAGATGCTTTCCACGGGAAGTGAAATGTCCAACAGTACAGATGAAATTGCAAGTGCAATCGCTCAAATGAGCAGTGGTGCACAGTCTCAGGTCCAAAAGGTAGATGAATCATCTCAGCTTGCAGAAAACATTCTTAGATCGTCAAATGAAGTTACTTCCCATTCTGATTTGATCAACACTGCGGCAAAAAAAGGGGTCGATGACAGTGAGCGCGGAACAAAGATGGTAGCTAATGTTACCGCTAGTATTGGCGAAATAGAGGAGGTGTCCGTGTCAACCAATGAGTCAATGCAAATTCTGGCGCAACGATCAGGAGAAATCGGACGTGTTTTAGGGGTAATTACGGATATCGCATCTCAAACTAATTTGCTAGCATTGAATGCGGCAATTGAAGCAGCTCAAGCTGGCGACGCAGGTAGGGGGTTTGCAGTTGTCGCAGAAGAAATTCGAAAACTAGCTGAGGACTCACGAAATTCAGCCCGAGAAATAGAGAATTTAATTAATGATGTCACCAATGATACTGAAAAAGCAACACAGATGATGGAAGTCATGAGTAAGAGTGTTGCCAAAGGAGTGGAAGCATCAGAAGAAGCATCCACGGTATTTGCTGATATGGCAACCTCATCTTCCCAAACACTGGACTATTCCGAACAGATACTTAAATCCAGTAAGGAGCAGTCTGAGAAGATCATGAGTGTGGTCAATATCACCGAATCCATAGTCGTCATTGCAGAGCAAACATCGGCGGGAACAGAGGAAGTAGCCTCATCAGCTTCCGAATTATCGGCAGGAATGAATAATTATATCAAAAAATCCAATACACTGAACGATATTTCCGTGAAATTAAAAGATGGATTGAGTAAGTTCAAGCTATCATAATTTCTCAAACCTAATATGGCAATTATTTCAATTGTAAATCAAAAGGGAGGAACCGGAAAAACCACCACTTCACTTAACCTTGGTAGCGCGCTTGCCAAGCAAGGAAAGCGCATTCTTTTGATAGATATGGATTCCCAAGGTAACCTTGGCTATAGCCTAGGATTGGAAGAAGGTCCTACCATTTCAGATGTGTTTGAAGGAAAGAAGGACATAGAAGAGGTTATCCAGCGTCGAGAAGACATGGACATTGTTCCCTCAGACATCAGATTAGTGGATATAGAGCTTTCATTGATTGATTTGCCCGATAGGCATGATACGCTGAATGCTCAAATAAGCGGCATTGCAAAGCGATACGACTACACACTAATAGACTGCCCACCGTCACTTTCAATATTAGCTGTAAATTCGTTATACGCTTCTGAAAAAGTGGTGATTCCCATGTTAATGGAAGTATTAAGTTTACAAGGGTTAGATCAAATCATTCAGACCATAGATAAGATTAATAAAACATATAAAAAGAAACTTGAAATAACTGGAATCTTACCGGTTATGGTTGATAAGAGAAGGAAATTGAGTGAAGAGGTAAAGGATTACATTAATGAGAATTACGATGTAAGAATTTTTGATTCATTCATCAGAAACAATGTGAAGGCTTCTGAAGCACCGTCGTTTGGTCAAAGCGTAGTGTCGTATTCGCCACAATCCAATAGTGCGAAAGACTACATTGCTTTTGCTGATGAAATTGTGAAGCTAAATAAGTAAGTATGGCACTTGGAAAGAATCTTAAGAAACGGAAATTGATAGCTAATGAGCCTGAAGCCAAGGAAAATACTCCAGTGGCTAAGAAGAAAAAAAGTGTAAGGGCAAAAAAAGAGCTGATTGAAAAACCCAAAGCCAAAAAGAAAGCCAGTCCACAAAAAAAGGTAGCGACAAAAGCCAAGAAGCAACCCGTTGCAAAACCACTGAAAGAGAAACGCCCCGTAGAAGAGAGGCGTCTGGTAGAAGAGAGAAGTCCTGTAGAAGAGAAACGCGCTGGGATAGACCCTGGCCTTCCAATTTTCATTGCCAAGGAACTTCATCAATTAAAAAATTCGCTTAGGAAAAAGTACCAAGAGGATATCAATAAACTGGGTGGAGTTGTTACACAATTTGTTGTCATTGAGATTGGCAGTGAATTATATGCGGTAGACATTGATTGCGTAAAGGAAGTTGTTCCGACCTCCAATCTTTCCAAAACTCCAAACACTCCATCCCATATTCAAGGGATCGCTAATGTAAGAGGATCCACGTATGTTGTATTTGACCTTACCAAGAAGTTTAAACTAGGCATTGAAGTAAATTCTCAGTACCTACTCGTCTTAGAAAATGCAGGGATTGCGGCAGCATTATCATTAGGCTCCTTGCCAGCGACCAGAAAAGTGAATGGAGACAATATTTCAAGTGAAATGAATATGATCGAAGATGCTTCGCTGGATGTCTCATATATCAAAGGGCTGATTCAAGACCAAGACCAATTGATTTACTACTTGGATGTAATCGAGCTGTTGAAGAATGACAAAGCCATAGTAGTACCTGATAACCTGACCGATTCCAAAGAATGAGCGGAAAGTTGAAAATATTAGTAGTTGATGATTCAGCTTTTATGCGGCTGCTGATTACAGATCTGCTTTCAGAGGATTCGCAGATTGAAGTAGCAGGTACAGCCACAAATGGCCTGGAGGCTGTCCAGCAAGTAAAGGCGTTGAAACCCGATATTGTTTTGCTTGATCTAAACATGGCAGAATATGACGGTTTGTATGCCGTGCGAGAGATCATGAATGATCGACCTACTCCCATATTGATACTTAGTTCGGTAGGTAACACCGATCTACAACCGGTATTTGAAGCACTTAAAAGTGGTGCCGTTGACTATATCAATAAGCCAGATCGGAATAAATCAAAAATGCGGGAGCTTCAAAAGGAGCTCATTCAAAAAATTAAAAGTACGTCCAGAGCAAAACCTAAACAGATTTCCTCAACGAAAACTAAGGCGCAAGTCGTTACCAAGAAGAAACGGTCCAGCTCAAAATATGAACTCATAGCCATCGGAGCTTCCACTGGAGGACCCACGGCCATTGAACGTGTGATCTGCTCTTTGCCAAAAGATTTTGACATTCCAATCATCGTATGCCAACATATGCCAACGATGTTTATCCCTCAATTTGTTCAACGATTAGGCTCACTCACATCCTTGGAAGTGGTTTCAGCGACGAAAGGCATGAAACCAACCCCCGGGGTTATTATGTTTTGTCCCGGTCACGCAAACCTCATTTTATTAGATAAAAAAGGAGGGGCCGTTGTTGACTTCACAGATAAAGTATATAAGGAATATAACAACCCCTCCATCAATGCTATGATGCTGAGTGCATCAGAAGCATATAAAGATAAAATGGTTGGCGTATTGCTAACCGGGATGGGCAAAGACGGAGTAAAAGGAATGTCAGCTATTCATGAAGCGGGAGGAAAAACCATAGCACAGAATAAGGAAAGCAGCGTAATCTATGGAATGCCAAAGGCAGCCTCCGAAGCTGGAGCCGTTGATGTTGAGTTAGACATAAAGGAAATTGGTAACTATTTAGTTAATGGTATTTAAGTGAAATCCAAAGAAGAAGAATATCGTCAATTATTTCTCACAGAAGCACTCGAAAATTTCGAAGAGCTCAATCGCCTCTTTGTAGAGCTAGAGAAAGATATATCCAGTAAGAAAGCGATCGCTAATATCTTCAGAATAGTGCATACGCTGAAAGGAAATGCCATGGGCATGGGGTACGAGAAGATTGCAGATTTGGCGCATGTGATGGAGGATGTTTTCGGTGCAATAAAGAATAAAGAGGTTGCACCAGATAAAGAACTGGTTGATAGTCTGTTTCGAGCCAATGATAAGCTCGGGGGACTTATAAATGCCATTACTTCGAATGAACGGATAAGCTATCTGGGAATCAAAACAAAGCTTTCTGTTTATCTGAAAAATGCCATAGAGGAACAAGAAGCAAATGGTTCAAAACCCACAGGGGAAGAGGAGGAAGTAGAGGTACTTGCTGAGGAAAGTGGCGAAGAGGCACCAGATACAGGCACAGGAATCAAGTTCGCAGACGTTGTTCAGATACCCGTTCGCAAAATGGATGATTTGCTCAATATGGTTGGCGAACTAGTAATAGAGCGTGACCGATTGATTTCCCTGTTTGGATCAGAAGGTCAAAGCACACTTGAATTTGAACGCATAAAGCGGATCTCTTCAAACCTCCATTACGGGATCATGAATGTAAGGATGGTGCAGATGGGATTTCTTTTCAATAAATTTCACAGGGTACTTAGAGACGCAGCATCTACCGAAAACAAGGAAGTAGAACTGGTCTTGAAGGGCACAGAAGTCGAAATCGATAGAAATATCCTGAAGATCATCAGTGATTCCATGGTGCATCTGGTCCGGAATGCTGTAGGACATGGAATTGAATCTGCAGCGGCAAGAAAAGACAGTGGCAAGCCACCCTCGGCCAGTGTTACCCTTTCAGCTACTTTGGAAAAAGATAGTGTGGTCATATCCATTTCCGATGACGGGAAAGGGATCAATGTTGATAAAATCAAGGAAAAAATTGTAAAGCAAAACATGGTCACTCAGGATGTAGCAGACCAGCTTGCAGAAAAAGAAATCATCCGATACATATTTGAGCCAGGCTTTTCCAGTGCCGATAAGGTTACTGAAATTTCTGGTAGAGGAGTCGGGATGGATGTGGTGAAAAAAGCGGTAGAATCTATTGGAGGGCAGGTGCTTGTGGACACAGAACTTGGGCTTGGTACATCCGTTCACTTGGTTTTGCCATCTTCTTTAGCGTTGAAAGGGGCGCTCTTGTTCGAAATAGATTCGCAAGAATATGCTATTCCACTTACGTATATAGATTCTGTAACATACCTCAGGAAAGGGGATATTCACCAAGTGGCAGATAGCTTAATGGTGGATTATCAAGACCAATCAGTGCCCATTGTGTTTTTGAAAGGATTACTAGCCGTAAGAGATCTGGAAAATGTGGACCAAGCGGTCATTGGACAAGAATTACTGAAGTCTTATGAATCTGATAAGGAAATGAATGTGGTCATAACAACTCATTCAGGTCGCTTGTTAGGACTGGTGGTGGATAAGCTACAAAGGCAAAAAGAGATAATCGAGAAAAAATTACCTAAACCTTTAGATAATAGCCAACTCTTAAGCGGTACCACTGTCTTGGGATCGGGTAATGTATGCCCAGTTCTAGATGTTGCTTCCGTAATGGATGTATTATTTCAATCGACAACTAAAAAAGTAGAGTCATAGCCACATTAACCATCGATACCATCAGTGATGAAGAGCTTACAGCTCTCATGCAAGCTATAAATAACCGTTATGGCCTTGACTTCACGAATTATGAGCGAACCTCCCTTAAAAGAGGCATCATTCGGTTGATGATGAAGCACAATATGGAATCCATTATTGAGCTGTGGTCATTGGTCTTACGTGATAATGAGTTTTTCCTGGGAGCAATTGATGATTTGCTGGTAAACCTTACCGAGCTGTTTCGAAACCCAGATGTGTGGATTAAACTCAGAGATATTGTTATCCCTGAGATTCCTAACAAACAAATGAAAATCTGGCACGCCGGCTGTTCTACAGGAGAGGAAGTTTACACCATGAATATTGTCCTGGAGACATTAAACCTTCTGAATAGAGCAAAGCTGGTAGCTACAGATTTAAGCAATAAGGCGCTGGCAAAGGCAAAAAAAGGAGATTATTCTCACATAACGTTAAAGCAATACCTGGTTCCGTTCCTCAAGTTTTTTCCAGATAGAAAAATGGAAGACTATTTCGATTTTCAAGACAAACATGCCACGATAAAATCAAAGTACAAGGCCAATGTAGCTTTTAAGAAACATAACCTTGTGATGGAGCCAATGGATGATAAGTACGATATCATCTTCTGCAGAAACGTGATGATCTATTTTGATGAAACATTGAAGCACAGGGTATTGGATTTGCTTTATGGCGCTTTGAAAGAAGATGGGTACCTGATAATCGGATACTATGATATTATGCCGGATTACGGAAAAGATAAATTCGGAATTTACGATGTGAAAACACGCATTTACAAAAAGATCTCAGCCACCAAATAACCGAAAATTATGCGAGTACTAATAGTAGATGATTCCACATATATAAGATCCTCGCTTAGGACTTTGCTAGGGAATCAAGGATATGAAGTAGTAGGGGAGGCAAAAAATGGAGAAATGGCTATTGATTTAGCCTTGGAATTGAAGCCCGACGTAATTACGCTAGACAATATTCTCCCAGATATGACTGGGATAGACATCTTAAAAACACTCAATGCAGGTGAATTTAATGCTACGGTAGTAATGATCAGCGCTGTTGGCCAGCAATCTGCAATCGTAGATGCAATGAGCAACGGAGCAAAGCACTACCTCGTAAAACCATTTGATGACTCAGAATTAATCGCCATTTTGAAGCAACTCGATGAAGAAAGCATATAGTTCGCCTAAAACATTAATTAGATTGAGAATAATAGACTATTTTGACCCCCAAACCACGAAACCTAATATTATATGATGGCAGAATTGAATGATAGTGAAATGAAGGTAGCCACCAAGCTCATTTTCGACGGGCTTTCCATGGCAAAATCATCAATGGAGCAAATTCTTCAAAGCCCTATTAACATAGAGCAAATTGACTATATAAGTGCAGAATTAGATCTGGATCGTTTTGGTGGACCAAATCAAGATGTCCATTTGATAAAAACAGAACTTCTCGGAGAGTTGAAAGGCACTAGTCATTTAATATTTTCTGAAAAAGAGGTAGCAAAGCTCTATGAGGCTTGTTTACCAGAAAAAATCGCGAAGGATAACTCAAAAGAAAGTGTAATTATGAAACTTGGTTTCCTCACGGAAATTGATAACATGGTTTCAGCTGCAGTTATTACAGAATTTTCAAACTGTTTAGATGTGGAAATTTATGGAAATGTACCATCTTTGAAAGTATTGAAAGCAACGGAATTGAATGAATTTATTGTTAAAGAATCCAGCGAATTCGAATCTATCATTCATTTCAAAGCCGTTTTTCACGGAAAAGAACTAGATATCTGCCCAGATTTTATTTGGGTGTTTCACAATAAATTTGTGGATAAGATTAAAAATCTGGTGTAGTACTCATTATCACCCTAATCAGTTATGCTATGCATAGCTATCGTAATCTTTAATTAAGTGATAAAACAGTAATAAAAAGTAACATGAGCAAGACAGTATTAGTTGTTGATGACTCCATCTATATGCGGTCATTGATTAAAACCGCAATGGAAGGAGCAGGATTTGAGGTAGTAGGAGAAGCACAGAATGGCGAGAGTGCCATTGATCTGGCGGTTCAATTGCAGCCTGACCTTATAACGCTCGATAATATCCTTCCGGATATGATGGGTTTTGAAATATTAAAGGTCTTAAAAGACGAAGGAGTACCTTCAAAAGTAATAATGGTAAGCGCAGTAGGACAGCAAACAGTTGTTAACAAAGGATTATCCCTTGGAGCATCTGAGTATATTGTAAAACCATTCACTGAAGAGGATTTACTTAAAGTAGTAGAAAAAGTACTTGCATAGACTTATGCATAACCGATGATAAAGAGACTTACCAACCTACCCATACGCCAGAAATTTGCGGTGATTATTATACCGCTTATTGTTATTATTCTGGCATTTGACTATTTACAAGTCAGGTATCACTACTTGGATTATTCAGATAGCGTGCGACTCAATAAAGCTATTCGCATTGGAATAGAAATAAACCATGTAGTTCATGAGATTCAAAAAGAACGAAGCATTTCTTCTGGGTTTTTAGCGAATCAAGGAGAGAGCTTTGGTGTCAAACTGAATCAGCAGCGCGAGCGAACGGACAGTACCCTTCAGCAGTATTTTTCAGAGATAACAAACGGTGAGCTTGATGAGCTGATGGTTTTGCATAGAACAGATCTCGATCAGCTAAATGCTTTTTTTGATAAATTATCTACTTTAAGGAAAAGTATAGACACGCATCGCATCTCATCTGAAGAATCCATTGATAGATTTTCAGAGGTAAACAACAATGCGTTAAATACGGTAATTAAGCTGATTGATGAAACCAGGGATAAGGAAATTGCACAGCAAATACACGCAATCATTTATTTCCTAAAGTCGAAGGAATCTGCAAGTATCGAACGAGCCATTGGTACCCAAGCTTTTTCTCACAATCACATCGGTTTTGATTTATACAATAGGTTCACCACGCTGGTAGCTCGTCAGAACTCTTACCTTGATGCTTTTGATATCATCGCCAATGCCGAATCCATAGCTTATTACAATCAAATCGCAAGTGGAGAAGAAATAGACGAAGTAGATCGCATGCGTGCAGTACTTTTTGCAAATGACACCTTATCTGAGGATCCAGATCATTGGTATGAAGCCAGTACAACTAAAATTAACCGATTAAAAGATGTTGAAGACTACATGTCAGATAACATTCAAGCCAGAACCCAAGAAATTGCAAAAAGTTCAGTTAGAAATTTCTGGACATTCCTTATTCTGGATGTTACCATCGGAATTATTGCATTTTGGCTAATGACTACCATTGTTACTAACCTTCTGAAGAACGTTAGTATTTTGGAAGCATACACCCGAAGAATTTCGTCTGGTGACTTAACCAAGAAAGTAGTCATTCCTACAAAAGACGAACTTGGGCAATATGCCAATACCTTTAATCGTATGGTATTGGAGATAAGAAAATCGCAATTTGAACTTAGAAAACAACGCGATAAGGCCAAATTTCTGTACAAGAATATTTACGGTGTATCGATGGTGGTATTTGAAAATATCGAGCAAGGTATTTTCTTATTAGATAAAGAATTTAAGATTTCAAAATTTCATTCAAAGGCCATGAAGGAGATTTTCAGCAACGATCGAATTGCTGGAGAAAATTTTGCCAACTTCATGCGACCACTCATTCTTCCCAGAGAGCTTGAGGCCCTTGAAATGTTCATGAGACACTTGTTCAACGAAGATATGGATGAAGAAGTAGTCAACCAGCTGAACCCCATAGATCAGGTGAAAATTCATACAGAGCAAAATGGGATAGTGGCTACCAAATACATTCGAGTAGAATTCACACGTATCTTCCGAAAAGAGAAGATTCAAAATATCATGGTTTCCGTTTCTGATGAAACAGAATCAATTTTACTGCAACAGCATCTCAATGAAGCTGAAAAGAAAAAGCAGCAAGAAACTGAAAGAGTCCTTAGCATCCTTAAGATTGATCCATCAATACTTAGAGGATTCTTGCATAATTCCCGCAAAATGCTGAAGAGCATCTCTGAGAGATACGAGAAAAACGATAGCGATGAGTATGCAGATTTGCTGAGTTTCACATTTGATATCATACATAACCTCAAAGGGAACGCAGTAGTTATTGGCATGGAGCTGATGGCTAACAAATTCCATGAAATTGAAGATTCAATCACGGCACTACAATCGAAAGAGGTAAGAGGTAAAGACTTCCTAGCAATTCTTTATGAGGTAGATGAGGCTGATCGGATGATTGCAGAAATCGCTGAGATGCTTTATAAAATCATCAATATTTATAAGAAGTTTCCTGCAGAAGGTGATTCAGTATCCAATATCATGGTGATTGATTCGCTCGAACGAGGAGCAGAACTCATAGCGAAAGAGCTTGGCAAAACAGTCAACGTTACCTTCGAAAGCATAGACAATGTTGTGCTTCCTGAAGCGTACATTGAGCCATTTAAGGATATTATGATCCAGCTTATTCGAAACTCTGTGGTACATGGAATCGAAGCTCCAAGTGTACGGATGAATGTTGGAAAAGTGATCATGGGAGAGATTTTGATAGAACTCTCTAAAAGTGATGACGAGATGTTTATCCGATACAAAGATGACGGGAGAGGTCTTGAGTTGGAGTTAGTTAAAAGGCGTGCTTTGGACAATGGCTTGGTTACAGATACAGATCTTAAGAAAATGGAAGACTTTGAAGTCGCTGACTTAATCTTCCAGGAAGGATTTTCGACTGCAGATAAGTCGGATTCTCATGCCGGGAGAGGTCAAGGTATGCATTTGGTGAAATCTATTTTAGATAACCACAAAGGCGCATACGATATCACTTCCGTGCCAGGCAAATCGTTTGAAATGTTGATCAAATTGCCTGTAATTAACACCGATAAAGCAGACGAGGAATGAAAAAACTATTGATAGTTGATGATTCCTCAGTCATGCGAAGAACCATTGAGAAAAATTTGACGGACTATGATCTTGAAATTGTTGGCCAGGCAGCCAATGGTGTAGAAGCCGTGCAAATGGTAATGGATAAGAAGCCCGATGTAGTTACATTGGATATTACGATGCCTGAAATGGACGGAATCGCCTGTTTAGAAGAGATTATGAAAATAAATCCCGAGACAAAGGTGATGATCATCACGGCACTTACGGACAAGCTAACAGGCCTGATCGCATTGGATAAAGGGGCGAGAGGCTTTATGTACAAGCCAGTGAATGCGGATGATCTTTCTCGAGCATTTGATAAACTTTTGAAAAGGGATGGAGAGTAGGAAAGAAGAATTCGAAGCAACCTGTAACCTGTTTATCAATTCGGTAAGCAATTACTTCAAACATCTCACAGAGATTGATTCCGATATGAAGGTGCCATACCTCAAAGAGTCTGAAGGATTAGTCCTCAAAGATTTTACAGGCATGATTGGAATATCAGGTAGCCGCAAAGGCTTTGTATACATCTCTGCCAATCGAGAAATGTTTGCAGACCTCATCAATATGTTCATTGGGATAGAAGATCCATCTGAAGAAGATATTTTGGACATGGCTGGTGAGATTTCAAATGTAGTAGCAGGAAATGTACGTGCAAATCTTGGAGCAAACTTCATGATTTCTGTCCCTACCGTTTTTGAAGGAATGCCTACAGAACTAAATATACCAGAAAACGTTTCTATGTACGTGATTCCGATTAAATGGAATAATCACGAAGCTTTTGTAGTATTGGGTCTAGACTAAATAACGTTTCATGAGCGATCGGGGTAAACAGCAGAAAATGAGCGAAACAAACTGGATCATCAATTTTGATAAAATTGAAGACAGTACCCGTCGTAATTATTTCTCTGTTCTTCCACAAGAAAACAGACTCATGGATTTTTTCTCTGACGCCTTTGTGATCAACAAACCGAAAGGAAGTGTAGGAGGAGATGGTTTTTGGTTACATAGTCATGGCGATGATGTTTATCTAGCGCTTTTTACCTGTATAGGAGAAGGGCATTTGGCTTCAATGATGATACGCATCTATATGAATGCCCTTAAGAAAATGGTCGAAGGCTATTCCATTGATTTTCCCGGTTCAATTTTGCAGTTTTTACATAGAGAAGTACAGGCACGTTTTAAGGATAAAAACAACATTCTGTTGAATACGAATGCCAATGTTGGTATTGTGAAGCTTAATATTGTCACCAAAGAGATGGAGTTTGCTGGTGCTAATATGGATTTGGTTCAAGTAACTAAAGAAGGAATTACTATAGTGGAAGGTGAAAAACATCAGGTGGGAGAGAGTACCGACAAAAGATATAGCTACAACTCCAATTCTTTGAAAAATTCGAAAGATTCCAATTTCTATTTGTGCAGTTCGGGGGTATTTAATCTCATTGGAGGCCCTGAATTCAAGAAGTTATCAATCAAACAGTTGGGTGATTTCCTTTATGAAAACAGGGAAGCATCTTTTCAAGACCAAAAGACAATCAGCCAGCAGCACCTGGCCACCTGGACGGGCGCAAATCGTCAAAATGACGATATCATGGTCATTGGCTTCAAAGCTTAAGCATTCGCAGCAACCATCCGTTTCTTTTCAAGAAATTCATCATAGGTACTGAGCGTGTCAGTATAACCGTCAGGTCTTAATTCTAAGATGCGATTTGCTACAGTCTGCGTAAACGTATGATCATGAGAAGTAAAAAGAATCGTGCCTGGAAATTCCTTGAGCGAATTATTCAGTGCAGTAATTGATTCCAAATCAAGGTGATTTGTTGGTTCATCCAGAATGAGCAGGTTAGCTCCCTGCAGCATCATTCTTGAAAGCATGCAACGAACTTTTTCACCCCCGGAGAGTACTGTACACTTCTTAAGCGTTTCCTGACCTGAGAAAAGCATCTTACCTAAAAAACCTCGAATATAAACCTCATCCTTGTCTTCTTCATCTTCCGTGTATTGTCGCAACCAGTCAATCAAGTTATCGTCAGATTTGAAGTAATCCGAGTTCTCATTGGGCAGGTAAGCATGTGTGATTGTCTGGCCAAACTTGAATGTCCCTGAAGAAGGTTGTTCCTCTTCCATTAAAATTTTGAAAAAAGAGGTAACAGCCAGGCTGTCATCGCTTACCACGGATATCTTGTCTCCCCTGTTTACAAACAAGTCTAGATCTTTGAATAAATATTCGCCGTTTACCTCCTTGCTTAGTCCTTTGGTTTCTAGAATTTGATCCCCGGCTATCCTATTTTGATTAAAAATAATGGCTGGATACTTCCTGTTGGATGGCTGAATTTCATCCACATTGATCTTGTCCAGAAGCTTTTTTCGACTAGTAGCCTGCTTAGATTTGGAGGCGTTGGCACTGAATCGGGCAATAAATTCTTGCAACTCTTTTTTCTTTTCCTCCGCCTTTTTATTTGCTGAGGATCTTTGACTCAATGCCAGCTGGCTAGACTCATACCAAAAAGTATAGTTTCCGGTGAAAAGCTTGATTTGGCCAAAGTCAATATCTGCGATGTGTGTACACACGGTATCCAGGAAGTGCCTATCGTGAGATACAACAATGAGCGTATTGTTAAATTCTAGCAAATAATCTTCAAGCCATGAAATTGTTTGAATGTCCAGGTCATTTGTTGGCTCATCGAGAATGAGAATGTCAGGGTTTCCAAACAAGGCTTGAGCTAGCAGCACACGTACTTTTTCTGTGCCGTTGAGTTCTTTTACGGTCTTGTAGTGGTCTGCTTCAATGATACCCAAACCACTGAGTAGTGCGGCAGCATCAGATTCAGCATTCCAACCGTCCATATCAGCAAACTTGGCTTCCAATTCAGAGGCTCTATTGCCATCAGCTTCTGAAAAGTCTGGCTTAGCATAGATGGCATCCTTTTCTTTCATGATGTCCCAAAGTTCCTTATGACCTATCATCACCGTGTCAAGAACTTGCACTTCATCATATTCATGATGATTTTGTTTCAGCACGGCCATTCGTTTGCCTGGTTCAGTTTTAACCAGTCCGGAATTGGCAGCTATTTCGCCTGATAATATTTTCAGGAAAGTGGATTTTCCCGCTCCATTTGCTCCAATGATTCCATAGCAATTACCTGAAGTAAAATTGATATTCACTTCATCAAAAAGGACGCGTTTGCCGTATTGGAGAGAGATATTTTCTGTTGAAATCATAATGAATGAATTTGAGAGCCGCGAAGATAGACATATTCTTTGGCAGAATGAAGAGTATCGATGATTTTGGTGCTGTTTTGCTACTTAAACTCCTTTCTAGTCTCTCTATGACATTGCTACGTCGTGTAAGCAATTTGTTCCATCGAATGAGGTAGGAATGCATAGCTTTTGATGCGTACTTTGCAAACAAATACATCACTAAAACTACTATTAAGGTCACACCTACTTGATGAGGAGAGACACCACTAGTTCTTCAGAGTTGAGCATAAAGAAACTTATGATCCGTATACTCCTGGCATTCGCTTTGGGAGTATCGGTGGTATTGGTGATCGCTTTCACATCAAACCGTCAAATACAAAATCTAGCAGAAGTAAGCGCAGAACTGGATGAAACCATCAGTCTATGCGGGAAGCAACGTACACTTAGCCAATACCTCACGAAGTATGCCTTAATCCTGGAGACAGATACCAAAAAGCCAGAAGTGGCCATTAGTCACCTTGATTCGGCACTGGCACTCTTCAATAGAAATCATCAGCAAATTGAAGTTTCAAATCGCCAGCTGGCAACGTATGCTATTGATATTTCTGAGGCAGAGCAACTTTACAAAGAAGTTACACCTGCTATTTCAGCATTCATACGCAATAGCTATGGTATTCAAGAAGCAGCCAATATGGAGGCTTTTCGAGCCAATATCTTAAAACATGAAGAAACGTTCCTTCCAGCAATGAATCAGCTTAGTGATAGCTATCAAAAGTTATCGATGGAAATGAACAACAGGCTGACATCCACTATCGCTTCGCAGTATTGGATGATGGGCATAACGGTTGTTTTGGCGGCTTCATTGGTTCTAATTTTCACCATCCAGCTGGTCCGAGTTCGAGTAAATCGGCAAAGAACACATTTTACTGCGATAATTGAGTCAAAGGAGAAATATGAAAATCTTGTAAGAGGAACACACGATATCATTTATGAACTGAATAGGGTAGGCGAATTTGTTTACATCAACCCTGCTTTTGAAAAATGCATTGGATACAATCTTGCTGAGATAAAAAGGAAAAAATGGTTTGAATACATAGTCCCTGAACATAGAAAGGAAATTGTTGAGTTCTATGATGAAGTGGTCAAAAACAGAGCTAAAGAAATCTACATTGAGATTCCTTTCTTAACAGCGAATGGAGAGAAAAAATGGGTTGGTCAAAGCACAGATTTTAGTATTAGTGATGAAGGTGAGATCGATCACATCTATAACGTGGCTAAAGACATCACAGAACTGAAGTCGGCAGTAACGAAAGAAGAGAAGTACAAAGACGGGCTTATGTTGCTGAACGATCTGCATGCTCCTTCTGAACTTTCTATCCATGAACGTCTGGAAAGAGGACTGAAGTTGTGTTCGGAATTCCTAGGATTAGAAGCTGGCATTATAAGTTCGATATGGATGGATGAATATCGTATTGAAGCCTTCTACCCACAGGAATCTGGTCTTGAAATCAATCAAAAATTTAAGTTAGGTAATACGTATTGTGATATCACCATTGCTCAAAAAGGAAGAGTAATTGGGATAGACAATATGAAAAAATCTGAGCATAAAAATCATCCGTGTTTTGAAAATTTCAAACTTGAATCATACGTAGGAGCGGCTTACCGGGTAAATGGCAAGGTTTCTGGAACGGTGAATTTTACAAGTGTAAAAGCTAGAAAAGAACCTTTTACAGATTATGAAATTGATTTTATCTCATTGGTAGCCAAATGGGTTGGGGGACTTATGGATATCAGAGAAAATAGTAGCAAGATCCAAGAAGAACAAGATCTACTCAAGACCTTTATTTCAAGCGCTCCTGCGGCTATTGTCATGCTAGATAAGCATATGAATTATATCTCGGCGAGTAAACGCTGGTATAAGGAGCAAAACATTGTAGGAGACATCATCGGAAAATCTCATTATAAAGTATTTCCTGACATTTCTATTGAGGTGAAGGAGATGTATCAGAAAGCATTGGATGGAGACATAGTGAAGTCTGGAATTGAATTGAATACGCGAGCGGATGGAACCACCCAATGGATGCAAGGTGAAATCCACCCATGGTATACTGGAAAAGATAAAGTAGGGGGGATCATCATTTTCGCGAATGATCTGACAGAAATAAAAAGACAGGAAGTAGAGCTGAGAGAAGCCAAGGAAGAAGCCGAGAAAGCAAGCAGCATCAAGGAACAATTTCTGTCTACCATGAGTCATGAAATCAGGACTCCTCTGAATGCTATAATTGGCACAACCAACCTCCTAGAGATGGAGCATCCCGAACTTGAGGGAAGCAATCGGTTGAGAATGCTCAAGTTTGGAAGCAATAACCTTCTGACTCTGATAAACGACATTCTTGATTTTCAAAAAATTGAATCGGGGAATTTAGAAATAGTTACCGAAGACATAAACCTTCATGAGTTGGGTGAAAACATCATTGAGACCTGGAAGTCTGTTCCCAAGCAGGGGGATGTCCAGCTATCCTACCACTATTCCAATAGTCTTCCAGATCATTTCCTCTGTGATGAAGTTCGATTAACACAAGTTTTAAACAACCTCATTAGCAACGCCTTAAAGTTTACAGAAGAGGGAGAAGTAGAACTAAAAGTAATTCCTGGGGGAGAAGAAATTGTGCAATTTGTGATTAAGGATACGGGCATAGGTATTCCTGAAGATAAGCAAGAGACGATCTTTGAGACGTTCAAGCAAGTCAATAGTTCACGTACGTCTAAGGCTGGCGGCACAGGCCTCGGGCTTTCCATTTCAAAACATTTAGTTGATTTAATGGGTGGCAAACTTGAAGTTTCTTCGAGGGAAAATGAGGGAACTAGTTTCTACTTCTCTGTACCACTAGGCATTTCATCAACAAAAACGTCTAGAAAGAAGAAAGTAAAAGCTAGAAATGCACAACTAGATTTAAAGATTTTACTTGTTGAGGATAATAAAGCAAATCAAGAGATTGCCAAAGGCTTCTTGAACCGATGGGGGATTAGAGTAGATGTAGCAAATGACGGTGAAGAAGCGCTCGAAAAAGTAGTAAGTAAAGCCTACGATCTCATGATCATTGATGTGAGAATGCCAGTAATGGATGGCTATGAGGCAACCAGGCGAATCAGATCAATGGAAGATGTCTACTTTAGGCGGCTTCCAATAATCGCATTGACCGCTAGTACGCTCTTGGAATCGAGATCTAAGATGGAAGAAAGCGGAATGGACGAGATAGTTTCAAAGCCATTTGATCCGGACGATCTTTTTGAAAAAGTAAGCAGACTGGGTAAAAAATCTATCAGAATGACCTCCGATCAGAAGGAATCACAGATTCCTTCTGATCGAATTGATAAACCCTTCGCCTTTCTAAGTGAATTGCTGGGTGGAGATGAAGAGAAGGTAAGAATGATTGCAGACATGGCAATGAAGTCTATCAATGAAGGTATTGACGGAGTACGGTCCGAGGAGGAAGCAAATAGGAATAGAGAAAAAGCCTACGACCACCTACATAAGATGAAATCCAATTTGGCGAACCTAGACCTACAACCCCTTGCATTGCAAATGCCTGATTATCGGTCTGAAAATTTTTGGGAAGACATACCTGACTTCATTAGCAGGGTTGAAAAGGAGATGGCTAAACTCGCTAAGTATCAATTGGAGAGCGAAGGCGTTTCTTCATAGCAATACTGGTCGGTTGGTAGATTGCACCTCACCATCATTTATTAGCAAAATAATTGCTTAAAAGCTTCACATAAGGTTTTCACATGCTGGAATAGAAAACCAAAGGCTCCGCATAATACGACTGAAGTAAATCTTTTTTTCTCGTAGTATTCTGTAAAAAGAATTCATATGCGCAAAGCCCCAATCTACAAACTGTTAATCGTACTACTCTATTTTATAAACACGTCACTGCTTAGTCAATCAATTGCGAATAGCAGTGTTGCCTTTACAATATCCGAAAGAGACCTTTTACCAGAAAGTGTAGGTTATGATGATCAAACAAAAACTTTCTATGTCGGTAGCACTAGAAAAGGTACCATT
The DNA here is from genome assembly GCF_039940915.1 of Ekhidna sp. Classification (GTDB taxonomy): domain Bacteria; phylum Bacteroidota; class Bacteroidia; order Cytophagales; family Cyclobacteriaceae; genus Ekhidna. The sequence continues at coordinate 340,173 of NZ_JBDVFO010000002.1, read as the reverse complement.
GTAAAGATTGATAAAGAAGGCAAACAATCTACGTTCATTGAGAGTGGGGCATTTGGTCAATGGATGATCATAGGAATAAAGGTAGATTCTGAAAGAAACGAATTATGGTTCTGCAGTTCAGGCGGAGGGAATCTCATCGGCTATTTAAAGAAAGATGAAACAGAAGGCCGTCCTGCAGGTATCTTCAAAGTTGATCTTGCTACAGGTAAACTGAAAAAGAAATACACGCTTGAAACGGAGGGTGAAGTGCATTTTTTCAATGATCTCGTCATCGATTCCAATGGAAATGTATATGCTACTCATATGTTTTCTGATCATTCCATTTATAAGATTGAACGCGAAAAGGACGAACTCGAGGTTTTTGTTGAGAGTGATATCTTGAAATATCCAAATGGCATGGATATCTCAGATGACAATCAATTCTTATTCGTGGCTCATTCGGAAGGTATTGCACGAGTTGCATTGCAAACTGGAAAAACGGTTAGTCTGGATATTGTGAATGATGTGAATATCACCCACCGTGAAAGCATTGATGGCTTATATTTTTATAAAAATACACTGATAGGGGTTCAATCTGATTTGAAGCGAATCACTCAATATCAGTTGAGCCGACCCGCTGATGCCATCATGCAGGAAAAGGAGCTGGACATTAACCATCCAGCAATGGATCACCCCACTACTGGAGTCCTGATCGACAATGAGTTTTATTATGTAGCGAATGCACAATTTGAAAAGGTAAATGAAGATGGATCTCTCCCTCCAATGCATGAATTGAGCGAGCCTACGATATTAAAGCTCAAACTAGAGAAAGAATAGTATGGCTATGCTTCAAAATGATGAAAAAGTATTTTACCAAAAAAAGCGGCAATGAAGATGCAAAATTTAGTCTCTCGCAGAAAAGCTATACAGTGTACAGCAGCAGGTATTGCAGGACTTTCACTTCCTTTTGTTAGCGTTGCCTCACCATCTGCTTTAACCAACTCTTTGTGGCAAGCCACTCAAAAACCTTATCCAGCCTATCCTTCTTTAGATCCTGAGCTGGTGTCGGAAATGGTTGGTAAATCTCACTTTGATCTTTCAAGAGTGCGACAGTTAGTTAAGGAGCGACCAGAGCTTGCTCGTGCAACCTGGGAATGGAAGTTTGGGGATTTTGAATCAGCTATTGGAGCCGCATCACATGTTGGAAGACGAGACATCATTCAATTCTTAATAAATCAGGGTGCAAACCCGGACATTTTTACTTTCGCCACCCTAGGATCTTATGAAATAGTAAAAGGGATGGTGGAGCTGTTTCAAGGCATTCAGAGAACATTAGGACCTCATGGCATTAGCCTGTTGAATCATGCTCGGGCAGGCCTTCGGATGGAAGATAAGATGAGTCTTAAAGAAGTAGAAAATTCCAAGAAATTAATTGGTTACTTAGAAGATTTAGGAGATGCAGAAGGTCCGCAATACCAAGATGTATCCGAAGCAGAAAAAAACCAATACCTCGGAGATTATAGATACGGAGATGGGAAAACGGATGGTTTCAGTATTCAGCTAAATATGCGAAAAATGTTGTCATTGGGAGTTATCGGTGAATTTGGTGGTGCACTCAACAAAGTGGGAGATGATGAATTTACCTATGCAGGAACTCCGTCAGTACAAGTTACATTTCAGAAGGACAATGATAGCATCAAATCCATTACTGTGACAACCCCAGGATCGGTGATTGTAGCAAAGAAGGTTAAATGAAACCTCGAGCAATGTAGATCAAATCATGCTATGCCTCGTATTTGGAAAGTGCATTAAGTAAATCTTCTTTGAAACTGCCGCCAACTGGGATTGAAATTTTTCCAATTTCTAAATCATGGCTTGTATAGGATTTTATCCGACTGATATTCACAATATATGACCGATGTGATCGCATGAATATATTTTTTGGCAACACATCTGAAAGGTGACTCAGTTTTTGATAAGTGATGAGCGTCTGATCCTCACAATAAACTCTCACATAATTGCTAAGTCCTTCTATGTAAAGAATTTTGTCTAAATAAACCTGAACCATCTTCGCATCCACTTTTAGGTAAATGTAGCTTTGTAATGAATTAGCGGCAGTTGATGGTGCTGCCAATACCCGATTCAGGGCCTTTAGAAAGCGTTCATGCGAGATTGGTTTGAGCAGATAGTCAATAACATTTAATTCATAACCCTCTAGAGCATATTCACGATACGCCGTTGTTATGATGATTTTAGGTCTTTTTTCAAGGTTTTTAACAAAAGATAGCCCATCCAGATGAGGCATTTCAATATCCAGGAAAATGAGATCTATGGATTGCTCAACAATGATCTTATTGGCTTCAATTGCATTTGAACATTTGCCAAGAATTTCTATCTGATTAAAAGGTTCCAGATAGCTTTCAATGATGTCTTGCGCTATAGGCTCATCGTCCACAATGATACAAGTCATTTTCATTTTTCGTTTTGAATAGTAAGTTCAACAACAAACATCCCATCCTGTTCTTCACAGAGCAATGAGTGTTTTTGCGGATAGATGAGGCTAAGCCTTTTTTGTACATTGAAGATGCCTAATCCATTTCTGCCAGTATTCGATTGATCAGCCAAACCAAATATCTTGTTTTTAATAGAGACCATTAATGTGTTTTGAGAAACATTTATCCTGATGGAGATCCAACCATCTTTTGAGCTTTTGTTTACGCCATGCTTGAAACTATTTTCTAGAAAAGGGAGCAAGATTAAAGGTGGGATTCGGAAAAATTCAGGATCACCAGTTACTTCTATTTCTGTATGAAACCTGTTCTCATACCTTATTTGTTCAAGGCTTATGTACCTTTCCATTTGATCGATTTCTTCTGTGAGCAATACGGAATCTTTATCTGAATCATATAGCACATAGCTCATTAGTTCCGAAAGTTTCATAACAACTTCTGGCGTCTTTTCGGATTTTTTGAGAGAGAGGCCATAGAGCGTGTTTAATGTATTGAAGAAGAAATGAGGGTTGATTTGAGAACGTAGGTAATCCAACTCTGCTTTGATTTTTTCATTTTCAAATTGCTCTGCTTTTCTTTCGGAAGAGACCCACCTTTTTATCACGACCAAACCAATTAAAAAGATCATTGGTGAAGTGATAATCACCGATGATTGAAGTAGCTTATATGCGATAGGGAAAGATTCCTGATTCCAATTAGGAAAAAGAATTTCATTGAGATAGAAATACATAAACGATCGATGCAAAAACCCTGCAATTGCTATGCAAATAAGTGTATAGAATATGTATTGAACAATGTTGCGATTGAGGAGAAATCTTGGGAGAAGCCAGAAGTAATTAAGGTATGCGACTGAAAGACGGAATGGAAGAAAACCTAATTCGATATAAAATGAAATATCAAAATTGTTGGAGTAGCCGCCTTCAACAAAGGTGAAAATGGCTGTGTATATGATCCAGAATAGGATGTGCCAGAGCGCCTCTTTCTTCATTTCTTTCAAACGAAAATAACACAACTCTCGCTATTGAGGTTGTTTGTGATAGAGGTTGACATAGAGGAAACCAACCTTTGCATCAGGTATAGTATAACCCACATAAACAATTTACGCTATGAGATAATAGAAGGAATAAGAGCTAGTCAACGTGCTAAGCACTCTTTTGTCTCTGCTGATCGGGATGGTATTCAATGAATCTAAAAGGTAGATTCAATAGATCACTATAGTCTTCCCCAGCTTCCAACATGTCTTCATCGTCTTCATCGTAATACCATCGTACGATGACTTCTTTTCCTTTTGTTTCCAAAGACTTTAACTCTTTGAGAAGATCATAAATACATTTGGACGAACTAGTATTGAAGTATTCCATTTTGATCCGCACATCTACTCTTTCAACAGTTATGTGATTGGCAAGAGCTGATCGCAATGGCTCATAAAATTGAATGGAATTTTCCGGACTTGATCTACCATACATTTTAAAGACTCCCCTCGAAGGATCAAGCAGAACTGCTGGTGTATTTCTGGTAGGTTGTATTTTGATTGGTTCCATTGGTTGATTTTACTTACCTAAAGAGAATGAATTTTTTGGTAGAATTTTTTCTTTTTAGGTGAGAGGTCATTTTTGCTCGTTTAGTGATCAAACTCCTATGATTAATATTTCAGACCAATAAAAATAGTAAATAGTTGATGACATAATTTAGTCTGAGTTCCATAAAAAACTTTGTTGATATGAAATTGTATTAAACGTTTTAATACCCTTCTTTGACAACATTCATTATCAATTAATAATTCAATCGTGAAGGTTGATGTAGTAGGGGAGTTCAAGTATTTAATCAAGCTTTAAGTGATGTACATGCTCGTCTATGAGATCTATTCTCGTCGTTACATTTTCAACATACTTATTGAGCTCCTTTTCCAATTTTTCAACTTCGTCATAGTACTTCGACCCGCTTTCTTGGCTGTACTTTTCTCCAATTTCTGCAAAACGATCACATTCTTTTTGTAGAAAATCTTTGAAGTTGGGAGTAGTGTATTCGGTCTCAACAGTGAGAATATCCTTCAGGGTGGATTTAGCTTCCTTGTCTTTGGAGTCTTTATATTTCACATTTACAATTTGGTATAAGACTGTGTCATAATGATGAATCTTGTCTAGAAGCTGGATCGTTTCATTTCGGTATTTATCAGAAGTACAGTAATACTTCATACCTGAGAACTTCCCTAAATCATCAGCTCGTTTGTCCCATTTGATGGTAAGGTCATCGATAATTTTTACAATGTCTTCTTCCTGAGCTGAAGCGAAAAAAGTCACTGAGCAGAATATAAGAATAATAAGATGTCTCATGGTTAAGCTATTAAATTGATAGCTAAAGATATTTCATAACATTCAAAAAGAATGCGGATGCGACTGGCTTGGTCGACTGAAAAAGCGTGTAGTTCGAAATAATTAAGGTGAAAACCATAATTTATGTGCCCAACGCTTTAAAAATCAAAAAAAACCGCCCTCAATTAGAAAGGAATTGACTACCTCCCGACATGCAGTCGATAGCCGATTGAACGAAGATTTTCAATACGTATCGTCTGATCTGCACGAAGGTATTTCCTCACCTTAGAGATAAAGACATCCATACTACGTGCCACAAAGAAACCGTCCTTTTTCCATATGGTTTCCAAAAACACCTCACGGTCGATGACCTGATTTGGGTTTTCGAAAAGCAGTTTGAGAATTTGATTCTCCTTATAGGTTAAACGAAAAGTGGAATTGTCTACTACAAGGCTTTGATTATGAAAATCCAAACACGAATTCCCAAGTTGGATTCGGGTATTTTTTGCGGGGATTGCAATCGTAGACTTTTGATAGAGGCTAATGGAGTAGAAGTAAATCCAAGAAATGAAAATGAGAAAAACCACAGCAAAAAACCATGCGTCCATTTGGCCAAATAGATAGCTCTTCCTTGAGGGGAATAACACCGCGAAGTTCTTGTTAATAGCATCGGATATATCACAGGTATCATTTGATACGGTGTTCATTTCGGTACTTTTCACATAGTTGCCATAAACAAGTGAATCGTCATCTGCATTGTAGATGCCAAGCTCATAGTCCAGTGCAAGATTCCGCGCCAAAAACTCTTTTTGAATCAGGGTGTCAATCTCTTCATTAGATACCGGACTGTTTGTTGTAACATAGAACAGGTTGGAAGATCGTTTCTCTACGGTAGCACGTTCGCTCATGGTATCAGCTGCAGTAAATAGCGCTACCGATACAGAGTGATCAAACTGAGAAGCATTGGCATCAAAAGCTTTTGAAAACCAATATCCTAGAATACCAAACAAAAACACTGCAACGATACCTCCAATGATGACTAACTTTTTCAAGGGATTTTATGGATAAAAATAAGACTGATGAGGGTTTCTTAAAAGAAGTAGGAAGTTTTTAACTTTCATTTAACACTTCTTTACACAGTTTAACTCAGCTTCTTTGACTCCAGCCATATGCTTGTCGGATGAAATTAGATCCATCCGTACAAGTGAAAGGTAGATGGCTATACTTTGCCGTTGCTTTAACTTTCCAATTTGTTGCCATACTGTTAATGGCACTTGATTCCAGCCCTCATGGTTTTAGCACACTTTCCCTTACGGTGGCTCCAATTCTCCTCATCACCGGAATTTTGTTACCTGTGGTGGGACTATCCAAATTGGAAACTTTGCGGAGTACTCTTAAATCTTTTAAAGTAAAATCTTTTCAATCTCTGGGTTTCATTGGTTCCTTTCTTGTCGCATTTATCACTTATGCACTTACATTGGAGCCAACTGCCTCACTTTGGGACTGTTCTGAAACGATTGCTACAGCCTACAAGCTTCAAGTGCCACATACACCGGGCACTCCACTGACATTATTGATTGCTCGGCTTTTTTCGATGCTGGCGATGGGAGATGTATACAAAGTGGCCTGGTTTATTAACCTCATGTCTGGGTTTTTCTCTGCATTGGCTGTTGGAATTTTGTTCTTGTTTACCTGGCATTTTGGACGTAAACTCTTTCAAAATAAGTGGGTAGTGCTAATTGGAAGCTTTGGTGGCGCATTGTGTCTTACTTTCTCTGATTCGTTTTGGTTTTCAGCAGTGGAAGCCGAAACCTATGGACCATCCGTTTTTTTCATGCTCTTGCTAATTTGGCTATCCATTCGAGGCAGCTTTTTGGAGGGATATGATCGCAAGCTGAAGTTATTGCAGATTGCTTATTTCACAGGGTTATCCTATTGTATTCACCCGATGTGTATACTCATCTTACCGGTATGTGCTTTGATCTGGCGATTTAGATATCATCCTTTGAATTGGAAGCAAATAACCATATCTCTGGCCATAGGACTGGGAAGCATACTCTTCATCAGCAAAGTGATAGCTGTCGATTTATTTGAATGGGCTTTTCGATTAGACCTCCTTTTAGTAAACGGCTTGTCATTACCTATGTATTCAGGTGTGTTCGCATTATTGCTCATTATAGCCCTGGTGATAACAGTCGTTTGGAGAAAAGTGAAGAAATCTCGGCTGACATTAATGGCATTATGCATGGTGGTGTTGGGTTTTACTCCATACATGATGTTGTTTGTAAGATCCTCTAAGCTGCCGCCAATCAATGAGTTTGCCCCTAATAATCTCGCCAAGATTAAACCTTACATGAACAGAGAATCATACCCAAGTCGGCCATTGCTTTATGGGCCATATTTTGATTCATCAGTTGAGCGCACTTCAACCAAAGCCACCAGCTACATTGTGAAAGATGGACGGTACGAAGAAGTAGGGACTATTTCACAATATCATTACAAGAAAAACGACCTGACCATACTTCCCAGAATGTATAGTAAAGAGCCTGCGCATGTGGCTGTTTATCATCAGTGGACTGGATTGACCAAAGGTGAAGAGCCTCGCTTCGCAGACAATCTTAGGTTCATGTTTCGCTATCAATTGGGAGAAATGTACCTTCGATACTTTCTATGGAATTTTGCTGGCCGAGTCAGTGATGTGCAACACGCAGGATGGTTAGCTCCATGGGAAGACGCTGGAGACCGCTCACATATCAGCTACTCCAAGGCAGCCAATCAGTATTTCATGTTGCCTTTGTTGCTGGGAATGCTAGGATTGCTCTTTCAATTCAAGAAGGATCGAAAGGGCTTTGTTACTAACCTTTCATTTTTTTTCATCACAGGTTTTTTACTTGCCATATACCTTAACGCCACCCCGGTTGAGCCTCGGGAGAGGGATTATATATATGTCGGATCATATGTAGCATTTAGCCTGTGGATTGGCTTAGGTATGATGTCCTTGTTTGACATGATTAAGCGTAAGTGGTCGCTTTATATTTCAGGACTTGTTGCTCTTGCAGTGCCTGCATGGATGCTTTATCAAAACCTGGATGATCACGATCGGTCTGGTAGAACGTTTCAAATGGAACATGCCAGAAGTGTGCTAGGCAGCTGTGAGAAAAATGCAATTCTTTTTACGGGAGGAGATAACGATACCTTTCCAATGTGGTACTTACAGGATGTGGAAGGCTTCAGGACAGATGTACGTGTAAAAGTGCTGAGCTATTTCAATGCTGATTGGTATATCAACCAGCTAAGCAGAGAATATTATGATTCACCTGCTGCAAAATTGACTCTAAAGGATAGTGAAAATAGATACGGCCCATACAACCCGCTTTACATCAATGAGCAGACGAAAGCACCCATTTTGTGGAACAAATACATGGAGGAATTGAAGAAACGAAATCCTCAACTCATCTTATCTGGTACTGGGGAAAGCGAATACTTTTATCTGCCATCCCGACGAATTGAATTACCAACATCACAAGGAAAACTCCAGCTCTCAATAGCCGGTTCATATTTACCAAAGAGTGAGTTGGCGATCCTTGACTTAATCAGCAGCAATGAATGGAGTCGTCCGATCTACTTTAACTTCACGGGACTCAGCAGTCTTCAAACCAACTTTCGACCTTACCTTGTTCAGGAAGGATTAGTGTATAAGCTTACAGCTGAGTCAAGCAAGTCCGATGGCGTCAGATTGGATTTGGAAAAATCCTATGAAAATCTGGTAAAAAAGGTGGACTATTCCAGCCTGAAAAGAACAGACGTCTACTTCAATCATGAAGATTATCAATCACGGATGATCGTTCCAATCAAGTTTACATTCAATTCGCTGATACAGGATTACTTGGAGGATGAACAGAAGGATGAAGCGGAAAAGCTGATATTGTTTGTAAACAAGCACCTATATCATGATCACTTGGAGCCGTCCTATGCTGATATTCAACTTGCAGGCACGATGAGCCTATTGGCCATGGATGACGCAGCGGAACAGTTGGTTCAACGCACTTTCCAGTTTTTTTATGAAAAAATAAGTCAGCAGCTAGCACTTAATCATACCTATGCACAAAACGACTTGTTCATATTACAAGAAGCTGTGCGATTCCTGAAAAATCCTCAAAGTTTAGCGCTTTATCAAACATTGGTAGATCAGATAAGAAATGAGTAGTTGTTGTATTTACCTTCATTTTTGCAACCATTTAACAATCGCTGATGCTAGAGCTTTGTCAGTCCAGCCAAAAAGAGCAGATTTGAAAAAATATGTTGGAATTGCATAATCAGATTCTTAAAACGACCGGAGCCTCTTCCATTGAGAGCACACAATCCGTTCAAGCGCTATGGAGCGGATATGGAGAAATCAAACGAGTTTTCCTGAAGGGCGGGAAATACCCAAGCATCATTGCTAAACACATCCAATTGCCAAAAAAAAATCAGCATCCTCGAGGATGGAACACTCCCATATCTCATCAGCGGAAGCTTACATCTTACCAAGTGGAAAGAAAGTGGTATCAACAGTTCGCTAATCAAACAACTGAACATTGTAGAGTGCCTCACAGCTATCACGTATTGGAGAATGAGAATGAACTGCTGCTGATCATGGAAGACTTGGACGCAAACGGATATCTAATCCGGATGCATCACAATAATGTCACCTTAGATGCAGTCAAAAGTTGCCTCAGCTGGTTGGCCCATTTTCATGCCAAATTCTTGCATGTAGCTCCCAATGGATTGTGGCCAATAGGTACCTACTGGCATTTGGATACACGCCCCGATGAGTGGCATAAGATGAACAATACCCAACTTAAACAGGCAGCAGAAGGAATTAATGACCGACTTAATAGGGCTACCTACCAGACATTTGTGCACGGAGATGCCAAAATTGCCAATTTCTGCTTTGCGGAAACTGGTGCAGTTGCAGCAGTTGATTTTCAGTATGTAGGTGGGGGTTGCGGGATGAAAGATGTAGCCTATTTCATTAGCAGTTGTTTTACTGAAGAAGCATGCGAAGCGTATGAACAGAGGCTGTTAGATCACTACTTTGCCCAACTGGCGATTGCGCTTGATCCTGCCGTTGATTATTTAGCGGTAAAGAAGGAGTGGAGCGAGTTGTATAGGTATGCATGGGCTGATTTTTATCGCTTTTTAGATGGATGGAGCCCAGGTCATTGGAAGATGCACAACTACAGCGAGCGAATTACTCGGCAGGTGATTGAAGAACTAGGAAATGAACGGAAAGGCAAATCATAACTATAGCAGATTCAGTAAAGGTTAGAAGTCGTACCATTGATTCAAAACATTCGCGATGCACTGTTGTTTTATTTTAAAGAATCCTCATGAAAATATTTGCATCCTTTTTTATTGTCTGGCTCGCTTTCTTGCCCATGAAAATTGACTTTTCTGATGATGGAAGAGAAAAGTGGTATGTGTTAAGTGATGGAGTAATGGGAGGACGATCCAATGGCAATCTCACGGAGACTAATGATGGAGTGGTGTTTTACGGAAGTGTGTCGCTCGAAAATAATGGTGGGTTCACTTCATACCGTGGACCCTGGGAGCAATATGATTTTACCGAATACAGCGAAGTGAGCATCAAGTATCGCAGCGAAGGGATGCGATTAGCTTTCACCATGGAAACAAGCCAGCGCTTTTGGATTCCAAACTACAAGGTAAGTTTACCGAAGACAGACGATTGGGTGACAGAAACGTTCGCCCTTAAGGACTTCAAGCAATATCGTCTTGGTAACCTCACAGGCAGATCTTTTACTGAAGAAATCAAGGATGACATCATCCGCATCGGCTTCATTACGGATGAGAAACGTGCAGGTGATTTCAAATTTGAAGTTGCTTCTGTCGAGTTTAAGTAGATTTTGAATGAAGCGATCTCATGTCGGCTTGTTGTTTATGGTCTTTGAGACTACTTAGGTCGTTACTCTCTCGCAGTGACTTCTTTCAATTATCATAATTCTTTAGGGGTTTGATCACATACTTCCGACTAACCATTAGTTGAAACTATTAAACAGCCTCCATGAAATTACTATCCCTCATTTCTCTTCTACTATTGCTTAGCTTTTCTCACTGCAATGTGAAAGACCAGATTGATGAACTATTCCTTGATATTTCAGGAAACGTTTCAGATGATGGTCAGGTGGTAGAAGGTGCCTTAATCGTATTACTCGACAGTCCAACCCTTACGGATGGTGTCTCACTATCTAATGGAAGTGTTACGGGTGCTAATGGAAACTATACGATTCTGAGAGTGAAAGAGGGGAACTACTATGTGGTGGCAGTCGATGATGTAAATAACAATTTTGAATTTGATCAAGGTGTTGATCGGTTTGGATTTCATGGGGTAGACCCAAATCAGCTGGATCTTTTGCCAACATTGGTAAATGTCTCAGCGGAGGATGTAGAAAACATCGATATCACGTACCTGATCAATTAGTACTAGTGACGCTGGTCACTTGACCTAATCTTCTTAGCAAGGTGGTTCTTTTGCAGGCTTCCACGATCGCACCAAGTTTCTCAACAATCCCTTATCTTCCCCACTACTATGGAAGTAAAAGTAATACACAGAAGTAATGCTCGGGCATGCGAGTGTTGCAGTTCTTGGCTTAAGCATTGGGAACGGATCACCAAAGAAGATGTGGGCACTTGCAGAACTAAGAGCTGCACCAATCCTGCGAAGGTAGGCGCACACGTGAAACGCAAAACAGGTGATAATACCTGGCGTATCGTTCCTCTTTGTCACGATTGTAATAAGCGGGAAGATTGGATCACCTTGAATAAAAATACTAAATCCGCACCCTCTGAGCAGCATTCGTGTGGGCGGTGAGTAGCTTAAGAGTTTAAGCGAAATGATGTTCTCTTTTTTGAACCGTCATCATACATGAAATGAAACGATTTCATGCTGGCTTGATATTTATTCGTATTTGAAGACTGTTTCGGTCGTTTCTCCCTCGCAGTGACGTCTTACTGAATCGTCATCATGAATGAAATGATTGCCTACCCATCATGCTCATCACTGAGCTTTTCGTTGATGCTTCGAAGAGCATTGTCTAGTTCAGTGGCGGAATCATGCAGACTTTCATTGATGAAGGGCAGATTGGAGGAGTCTTTTGGATCATATAAATCCACCAGACCCAAAATACGGGCTAGTGGAGCGCGCACGATATGAGAGTTGGAAGAAAGGTATTCTTTGAGTTGCTTGTTGCGCAGTTTTAATTCTTGAGTTCGCTTATTTACGATCTTCTCCAGGTTGTTATTCATCACGATTACTTCGTGATGTGCGTCTTGAAGTTCTTTTGTTTGCTTTTCTATTTGCGAATTGAGCATGCGTAGTTCATCGTTGGCAATGCGCTTACGTTTGAAATTGCGAAAGAGCAAGTAAGAAATGATGCTCATGGCTAATACAACCACAATTAACGTATTCCGTATCCAAATGGCATTTGCCAATTCACTTTCTTGATTCATCTTTTCTTTTTGCTGCTCAATGGCTAACTCTGTTTGACGCTGATTAAATTCATACTCGGCTTCTTGAAATGCAATGCGTCTGGTTAGGTCTTTATTGAATAGCGAGTCATTGAGTGATTTGTAAATTTTATGATAGGTTAAAGCTTCCTCAAACTTGTTTTGTTGCTCATAGGCATCAGAAAGTAAGCCGGCAGCATTTTTTATTTCTGATCGCATTCCAATCAAAGAGGCCACTTCATACGCTTCTTCAAACGCTTTTTGTGCCTGTTCGAGCTGATTTAATTTTTGAAACATTAGGCCTTGATCGATCTTAGTAAGGCTGAGAATGTAATGATTGCGGAGCTGATGGGAGAGCTGCATGGCGCTATCGAGGTAGACACTTGCAGAATCTAACTCTCCGGTGAGCATATGAACACTTCCAATGTTGTAGATAGGAAACAATGATTTGATGGCATCTTGTTCTTTATTAGCACTGGCTCGCGAACGACGTAGGTATTCAAGTGCTGTTTCATATTCACCTTTTAGCTTATAGAGGTATCCAATGTTGTTCAGGACGATTCCTTCTGTCGGGTCATCCAATTGTGCAAATTGAATGGCCGCCTTTTGATAGTATTCAAGTGCCTTGTCATTCTCTCCCAGGAAGTTGTAGAGCCTCCCGACATTATTATTGAAAGTGGCAATGCGATCCTTAGCATTCAATTCTTTGAAAATAGCATATGACTCAAGGTAAAGTTGAAGGGATTGATAGTAATTCCCGAGATTGGTTTGAGCAATGGCCATGCGCACTTTTGCATCAGCTATTCCCAGCTGATAGCCAGCTGAGTTAGCGAGACGTTCACTCTGATTTGCTAGTAGCAAGGTGCTGTCTGGATTCGTAGATCTCATCAAATAAGCGATGCTATTGAGTGCATCTACCTTAACTATTGGATCGCTAGCATCTTCAAAAACACGCCACAAGCTATCAGTATTGGTCTGTGCAAAAAGGGTAGTTGCGATGCAACATAAAATGGATGTGGTTAGGACTCTTAGGCTCAATAATCTGTAGGCTGATGGTAAAATGAAGTTACCTAAAAAGTCTTTTGGTAACAATTTCTAAAACAAGTCATCCTTGAAAAAACGACGGATAGCAATTGGAAAAGGATAAAATAGATGTTTTTACACACCAATTTTTCAATGCTAAATCGACTTTATGTATTCATCCAACGCCAAAATTTGCCTAGCATAGTCTTGGGTTCTGGACGTGAGTCATGCGGTGTCTCTGGAGCAGGTGGATCTGGGTGTTTGGCTTTCCCCTTAACCCCAGCCGACTTCATTTGCTCAAGTTTTTGCTTGTAGTGCTGCTCTCTTCGTGATTTATGCGCCTGTTCTTCGCGCTCTTTTCTGCGCTTTTCCTGTCGCGCTTCATATTCTTCCTTTTTACGCTTTGCCTGAAGTCGCCGCTTTTCTTTTTCTTCCTCCGATAATGGCTGACGCTTTCTTCGGGGGTTTCTATATTCCCTAAGATCTTTTTCAGTAACTATATCACTTTCTTTTTCTTCCTTTTCTTCTTTTTTCTTTGGTTCAGGTAGATCTACTTTACCCAACACTTTGAGTCCTGACAATTCACGTTTTGGTGCCTTGATGAGTTTGATTTTATCGAGCTCTGCCGGAGCATCTTCAGATTCAAGCATCTCCAAAAGCTTGTCTGTCTGGATGATTTCATCTTCGGCATGTGCTACTTTTTCTTCGATAGTCACTTCTGGAGTCTCTGGGATAGCTTCTTTCTTTTCAGGTGTTTTTAGGACATGCAGGTCTTCCGGTTTTGCCAACTCACCTTCTACCATCGCTATTTCTTCCTCAGGTGTTGCCGGCAAGGGAGGCTCAACATCAATTACCTTAGGAATGTCAACCACTTTCTCATCATCAACTACTCCCTCTGCTGCGTCTTCAGTCAGTGGCTCTGGTAAGTCCATAGCAACTTCCGGTTCGACATTTTCGACTTCTACCTGTTCATCCGATTCGGGTTCTGCTTCCGATAAAGGCTGCAAGTCGAAATGATCATAGACCTTGGATTCCAAGGCATCATACAGTTTGGCATTTGGATGAAATTGTTCACCTGTCTCTTCCTCGAGATAAGAAATAATCTCCTGAACGGAGATGTCATATTTTCTGGCGAGTTGTCCGAGTCTCATTGGGATTAGGTTTTGACACTGCAAAAGTAATTTTTTCGCGGTTCTGAGTTACTATTTCTTTTTTAAAAATACTTATATGAAGAATCTGTTCTTGATAGCATGCTTCCGTCTGTCAAAAAGTGCAATCGCCACGGGTATTGGTTTTGTATATTTGATATGCATCCTTTTGATGTTCAGTTAAACTTAAACCTCACTAATATGAAATCTCGATTATTACTCATTCCAGTACTCCTTTTCGCCTTTGTTGCTCATGGGCAAGAAATAATTGACAAGGAGGCAATTGAAAAAATCAAGAAAGAAGGCCTTGAAAATTCACAAGTAGAGCAGATAGCTTTCGAATTGGTAGACAAAGCTGGCCCAAGACTTACAAACTCAGCAGGATATCAAAGGGCAGCAGAATATGCCGTCAGCCAGCTGACTGAGTGGGGATTGGAAAATGCAAAAACCGAAGCATGGGGAGAATTTGGCCGTGGCTGGGAAGTGAATAAAAGCTACATCGCCATGACAAAGCCCTATTATATGCCATTTATTGCCGTACCAAAGGCTTGGACGGAAAGCACCGATGGACCTATATCTGGCAAAGTGATCTTTGTTGAAATCAACAGTGAAGAAGATTTTGATAAATACAGGGGGCAATTAAAAGGCGCAATTGTCGCATTTAAGCCTAGGGGTGACCAGTCACCAACATTCAAGGCAGATGCCATCCGACATACTGCTGAAGCATTGCAAGAGATGGAAGAGCCGCGTACGCCACGAACCCCGTGGACATCTGATGAAATAGCTGCTTTTCGTAAGCGCAGAGCGTTTAGCCAGACGCTGAATACTTTTCTAACAGAGGAAGGTGTTGCTTTGATCATCAAAGGAGTCAATGGTAAACATGGAACATTATTTACAAGTAGTCCACGAGGATATCTCAAAGACACTCCAAAGGGAGCCAGTGAGATAGAGATGGCGCCTGAGCATGTCAATTTGATGGCTCGGTTGGCTAAAAATGGAGTAGAAGTAGAGGTTGAGGGTGAAGTAAAAACCACATTCAATGACGAAGACCTTCAAGGCTACAATGTACTGGCAGAAATCCCCGGTACAGATAGAAAGTTGAAGTCTGAAGTGGTAATGTTAGGAGGGCACCTCGATTCATGGCATGGTGCAAATGGAGCAACAGATAATGGCGCGGGATGTATCGTGATGATGGAGGCCGTTCGTATTTTGATGGCTTCAGGATTGAAACCTAAACGAACAATACGAATCGCGCTTTGGGGCGGTGAAGAGCAAGGGCTACATGGGTCACGCAACTATGTGAAAAATCATTTCGGCGATGCAGAAACGATGGCGCTCAAGCCAGAGCAAAAGAAGGTTTCAGCTTATTACAATATAGATAATGGCACTGGAAGGATACGAGGAATTTACCTGCAGGGCAATGAAGAAGTTGGCCCGATCTTCAGAGAGTGGTTTGGCTCGTTTGATGATATCATTGACAATACGACGGTTACACTGAGAAATACTGGCGGAACCGACCATCTGGGTTTTGATGCCATAGGTATCCCTGGATTTCAATTCATTCAAGACCCGGTAGAATATTGGTCCAGAACACATCATACAAACATGGATACGTACGAGCGGTTGGTAATTGATGATTTACAACAAATAGCGACCATCGTAGCTTCATTTGTTTACAATACAGCCCAGCGCGATGAGATGCTTCCGCGAGAACAACTGGAAACGAAAGAATAAGCGGCATTGAATACGAATATGGGGAAGTGTGTTGATCACTTCCCCATATTTTTTTTCCAGCAGACCTTAACCAGCCATTGAATTCTTAGCTAGAAAGTAAAAACACCTACTCACAAACCAAACCCACCCTTTCAAAAAATAAGCTTCCTGTACATATTTTGAGTGAATACCTTAATTGAATGAAGCTGATCGTACGATCACTTTTAATGAAATTCATCACCAATAACTAAAACTCACGAGAACATATGTCAACAGAAAGTTTTACTGAAACTCGCAAAGTTGCCGGTGCAATAGCCAGCATGGGTATAGACGAGCTCATTTTCAATATGGCCAAAGGTATTGCCGATGGGCAAGCACGACTTGACCAAACATGTATGGACTTGGCCGTTCAAATGGGAGATGCTCAAATTGAATTTGGCAAGATTCCCGGTACCAACGAAGCAGACTTAATCAGTCTTGTTGAGCTCGGTTTTACACCTAACTTCTATCAGTTTGTGGATACTATACTCGAGATCAATGTATCTGTAACCAGCCAGTACGAAGAAGAGCAAGAGACTGTGCGTTCTGAAATCGACAACCAGACCGATGAGAAGCAAACACAAACTCAGTATGCCCACCAGCGAAACAACAACTATTCCGGGTATGGCTATGGTCGAAGTTGGGGTTACGGGTATGGCTATGGTCGGTGGGGTTATGGAGGTCATGGGTATGGCTATTCAGGAGGTAGCAATACCACTGATAAAGTCAATACCGCGCAAAAGACAAAGACGGTGAAAGTGAATACCGTAGATGCTTCATTTTCTTCGAAATATGGGTATGAAGTTGCAGCCTCATCTGTTATCAAAACCAAAATCGTGCCTATACCGCCACCACAGGTATTGGAAGAGGCTGTACAAAATGCGGCCAAAGAGCGTAAGGAATGGGCGAAACGTTTCGCTTTATTACGTTATTCTAAAGTCATTTTTTCCACCCTTTCAAGCTCGGGAGTGACAACAAAAGAGCTCATCAATGGATTTCTTGAACATGGAGAGGGAGATGATAAAGTAGAAGCGTCTACTCCTGATTTTGCAAAGGCTACAGAGATTAAAATAGCAATAGAAAGCTTGAATGATGAGTATGCCAAGTTGACCAGCGACCATTGGTCAGTGATAGAGAACGTGAAAGATCGAAGGATGCTGGACAACTACTACGAAAACGCCATTAAGATGGTGGCTAAGCTCATGAGTTATTATCCAAATGGAGCGTTGAAAACAGACATAACAGAGGAAGAAACGGATGCGCTGAATGCCGAGCTGCAAATAAGCTTCGATACACTTACTAGTATTGATACATTGCTGACTGAGATTCAAGGCAGGCTCCCGCTGACACCCGAGGAGCAGGCGAAGAAAGATGAGGAAGATGAAGCAGCTGCTGCCAATCAGCAAGCACAGGGTGATCAAGCAGCGTAATTCATTAACAAACTAAAACGTATCAACTTATGGCACGAGATATTTCGCAAGAAACCCTGAAAGTAGGCAATGCGCTAGCAAGCGTACGAATAGATGAAATGATACTTAACCTTGCCAAAGGCATCGCCTGGGGGCAATATGAACTAGATCGGGTAGGCGTTGACATCACAAAGATGATGGGCGCACCTGGAACCGTTTCCATTGGAGGAGAGCAGGTCTCTATGCTAGAGGCTGGATTTACACCATCCTTTTATCACTTTGTAGATACCATTTTAGAAATGAAAATGGAAGTGAA
This sequence comes from Ekhidna sp., assembly GCF_039940915.1. GTDB lineage: Bacteria > Bacteroidota > Bacteroidia > Cytophagales > Cyclobacteriaceae > Ekhidna. Next base: position 322,218 of record NZ_JBDVFO010000002.1, on the reverse strand, counting down.
CATCCGGGAAGAAGAGTCTTCTTCGAAGAGTGTTTCTACCAAAACAAGTAAAGAAAAGGAGAGTTCAAGTAGCTACAAATTCAGTGCTTCCGGCTCTGCAAACCTGGGCCTTTTCAAAATGAAGGCTAGCGCCTCGGGAGGTGGAAGTTCCAAGTCAAAATCGGCTTATTCTAAAGCCGTTGATTCGACCCAATCGCAGAAATACAGCCAGGACCTTTCCGCTTCCAGCTTGATGAGGACAAAGATTGTTCCCATACCTCCGCCCGAAATTCTGCTCGAAAGAATCAAAATTTTATTAGAAAAACTGAGGAAAGAGGCAGAGGAAGCAGAGGTCGCAAGTGAACAAGAGGCTCTTGGATTGAAAGAAGAAAAATTATTTGATCTGACTATAAAGACAGGTGAAGATGATTTAAAAGGGATAAATGAAGAAATGTTGAATTTGGCTGACAAAAATGTGAAAAAACGTATTTATGAGGCTTTTTCAGATCAGGAAGATTACGAGCTAATGAAGTCCATGGAGATCACCGGCAAAGGGGAGGAAGAAGGTGGTGGACTAACCGTGAAAAAATGGATTGTAAAGGATAAGATTGAAAATAAATACATCATCGCATTGACGAAAGAAGAAGGAGCAGAGGACAAAATAACTGTTCACTCTGGAGGTGAAACTCAGAATAGTTCTTTCTCATTTGACGATCTACTTGACTTAGACGTTCCGCTCTAGATGAAGAAATCACAAGGAATATTTGATGCGATCTCCGATGAACTTCATTCTGAAATTGCCAATAAAGCAGATGTCATCAAAAATCGAATTATTTATCATTCCGAGTCCTTGAAAATCGAAGGTTTCTCAATGGAGACCTTGAAGTCAAAATCAGTTGCCTCGGAGGACTCACCTATGTCTCAAGCTGGTGACGCCATGAAAAACCTGAGAGATAAAGCAACTGATCCATTCAAATTAATTGGGTTTTCCAAAGAAGACATGCAGGTGGACAAGAGCCAAATTGGACAGAAAATGTTGGACACATTAGATTCAAAAAAGCAGTCTGAAAAGCTTGACACAGCAATTGATTCATCGGGAAAAGAGCTCCTTAGAGCGGCCAAAGACAAGATCAAGGAGGCCGACGCTGATCTAATGAAAGTTGCTTCAAAGAAGTGGCAATCAAAGTTCAATAATGGTTTTGACAGCTAATGGAGAAAGAAGACAAAAGAAAGGTACCTGAAATCTCAATTGACGAAGCTCTTCAATTGTACATCTCAATGGCATTCCCTCAAGGTTTGCCTGAAGGAGAAGAAGGCGAGCAGATTCTAAAAACAATCAAAGCGAAAATTGCATCCGAACGCCCTGAATGGGCAAAAGCATCCGGTTGGCAAAGTGAGACGGAAGATCCGAAAGGCTATTCGGGCATTAAACAAAAGGCCATAGAAGAAGCTGCAGAAGAGGATTTGCCTGAAGATCCTGAAGAGCGCTACCTGTATTTAAGGAGGCAGGAAGCACGGGAAAATAGTTCGCAAAAAAGAGACGAACAGCGTGAGGAGCAAGAAAAGTCCAACTTCCGAAAAGAGCTGATAGAGAACAAGACTGCTGAAGATGAAGCCATACTCCAGCGCGCCGCTTTAATCAAAAAGACTCTTTTGGAACGTGCCAGGAAAAAGGTAATGCCTGAAATGGGTAAACCTGAGATGTCTCCTTCAAAAAAACAATCCGCTGAAAGACCACAGATTCAAACTAAAGAGGATGCAGGTATACATCATCAGCAAGTTGATATCACTAAGAATGTTGTTAGACAGAAAGAAAAGTTTCAACATCAACTTGATTCACCTAAGAATCAATTAGATGAAGTAGATGTACATGAGTCGGCAAGGAAACCTGACGCTAAAGCATGGTTCAAAGATTTCAAAAGCCTTTCAGTAGAAGACAGAATGAAATCTATCAAATCGTACAATGATAAGAAAAGAGAAATGCTGGATTGTAAGGAAGATTTGATGTGGAATCGTAAAGCAACGCAAAAGGTCAAAGATCAACTTCAATTTGATGATGATAATTTGAGCATGGATTATGGCCTTTCTTTTGGTTCGGATAAATACGCTAAAAAAGGATTGAGATTGGAATGATATGATACTCACACAAAAACCAGATCCAAATATAGGTGTATGGGAGCTGGAAAGCGCCTTGGGTGTGATAAAGAGAAATATACAGTCTTCACCTGAATGGCAGTTCCGCGAGGAATACATTGATAGGGGAATACTCGACCCTTATTTGATATTCAAGATTCGCAAACCGGAAAACGATAAGCTGGATGATGTTTGGGATCAGAAACTACTCAAAGGAGCGCAGGAAGGGTTTTCCTATGTTCAACGGACAAGCAGGTGCACCAAGTCGTATTGGTGTGATATTGGCACGCGAGCTTTGATTGAGAGGTTGGATCATTTCAAAGAGTCCTATGACTTAAATAAGCTTCAGCCACCGGGATTTAAGGGAGACTTGATTGATCCTAAAGAGCCACACCAAGTCTTTGAAAAGAAAAGGTACATATATGAGCTGCTGACCCCATTCAAGAAGTTGACAGGAATAGGGCCAAGCATGTATGCGATGGGGCCAGGTGCGGTGTGCGGAACGGTGTTGGATCTAGAAAACCGCCCCTTGGACGGTGCTGAGGTTCAACTTCAGAAGGGACAAGAAACGCTGACTCGATTGACAAAAGATGGAGGACTTTTTTGGTTTTCCAAGGTGCCTGAAGGAAATTATACCGTACGCGTGAAGAATCGTTCATGCACCATTCAAGTGATTCGCCGAGATGAGTTTGGCAACATCAAAGGATGGCTGACCGATCAAGATGGATATCCTGTTGAATATGCTGATGTTCGTTTGAAGGCTCCTGACAATGAAGTTTTTACTGCAACAACAGATGAAACGGGTAAATTTCGTACAGGGCCTATACCAGCATTTCCAGTAACTGACACTCCGCTATCCAACTATCCATACATCATGAATGTGCCCGATTTTTTGTTCTCTGTGGCGAAATCCTTCATGGTCAAGGATGCGATTGCTGGCGGCATTCTTAGAAACCGTGAGGGCAAAGTGATGACTAACCATGAAGTCATCCTAAAGCAAAATGGAATAGAAATAGCCCGCACGAAAACCGACGGACATGGCAATTTTCAGTTTTTTGAACTTGGCGGAGGAACTTATGAATTGGAAGTTTCAGATTTCACGATCTATTTAAGTCATTTATCACCAGGGAAGGTCTTTGGCGTAGATCATCAGGGAAAGATCAATGAGACGCGAGTTGAGCTGGTAGCGCAAGGAAAAGTAGTTGCCACCGAACATCTATCCAGAAAAAGAGCATTCAGCTTTGATCAAGTCGCTCCCGGGAAGTACGAAGTAAATGCAAAAACACCTGATTGATGGGGGCAGTAACGGTCAGCGGGAAAACCTACAAGATTATTCAGGGAAGCATCAATGCGCACTCGGATTATAACCTACCTCAAAACCTGGATTCTCAGCTAAGGGGTGAATCTCTAAATCCTGCATTTGCTTTGCAGCTCAATGACAAAATCACGATTGTAGAAGTGATGCGAAGGGTAGAGGAAGCTGCGCCTGATCCAAATGAACCAAAATCTCCAACCGACGCAACAAAAGTTGTTTTTGAGGTTGTCAAAGCAACTGTAGAAGGAAAGGAAGGCGAATACTATGTATGGGTCGTGTACAATGGAGTTGTAAAAGTAGAAGAATTTGTAGCGGAGAACGTGGATCCGCCAGAGCCGGACCCGCCTGATCCTATTGATGATCCTGATCCGATTGATGATAACTACCCACCATTCCCGCCCGATCCACCGGATCCGATAGAGCACGAAGAGGTGAATGGAACCGAAATCCATGTAAAGGCTGGGCAGACAGTCGTAATGGAGGTGATTGCAGAAGGGGAGAAGCAGCAAGGAGAAGAGGAGGAGGTCGAGGTGGGTAGTATTGAAGTAGAATTGGTAGATGAGGAAGGTGTGCCTTACGAAGGTGCTGAAACAGTTCATTTACTGGGAGAGAATGCTATTTATACGGTTCCCATTGATAAAAAAACCGGTAAGGGGAGCAAGAGCAAGATTCCCCCAGGTGAGTATGAGCTGGCTTTACAGTTGGGAACAGTCTACTTCGATCAGAACAAAGATGTTCTGATTGCCTCTGAGAGAAACCGACTTGCTGAAATTTTAAACAAGCTAGCTAATGCTAAAGTCGATTTTGACACGATCAGGTGTGTAGGTTATGCGGATAGCGAAGGGTCAAAAAAACACAATGAAAGTTTGTGTTTAAGACGAGCGATTCATATTAAAAAGTATCTGGCACAAGCTCAAAGTAGAATTAGTGAAAGTAAGATTTTAACTGGTGTTGGGGGAGAGCTGGAGGGGAAGAATGGTGATGAAAAGAAAAAGAGCAGGAAGGTTGATATCTATTCAGAAATTAGAAATCAAGAACATGATGCATGTTCTTTTCCAAAAAACATATCTGTCGATCACATTACTGAAAGCACATTGGCTCCCAATATCATTAGCAAAGATGGCGAAGTGTCAGGTAATGATAGGGGAAGACATTCTATAGCGGGTGAACTTGAAATTGATGGAAGTGAATTTGAAATAATTCTTTATGGATTAAAAACATATATAGAATTATGGGGAACATCAGTATATCATAGGTTGGACCAAGTCAAACTCATCTGCAAAAAGGGTAGGAAGCATAGGAATTACTCAGAGCTATCTGATGAAATAAAAAACCTTAAGCTAGCTCAAGATCCTTCTAAAGTCCCTTGATAGATATAAAGAATAAGATAAATGAAGTAACAAAATGGGCGATTTCGAATCTAAAAATTCAACCTGATGAGTACGGTTAAGATAAATCCTAACAAAAAGGAAAATGTTAAGATTTCCATGGCTGGAAATGAAATAGAAAGTGTTTCCTATTCGGGATTCAAGATTTTTGTGAAAATAATAGCCTACAATGGAGCTGAGTACGTACCTGTCACGAATACTCCTGTGGAATGCATTGCTGACAAGTTCTTATCTAATGACATCTTAGGTAATGCGAAAACCAATGAATTAGGAATAGCTGAGTTTCAATTTGAATTCCAATACGGTTCAGGTACCTACGATATCTTTTTTTTATTCAAATGTGGAGGGAGAAACTTTAACGGAGAATTAACAGAATCTGGAGGGTTTCTTCACGACCTCTCCACAAAAGATTACAATACGATTCATAATGGACCAGGATATTTTGAAAACTATTTTGGCGAGCTTCTTAGTGATATTGACAACCCTTTGACATTTACTCCATCTTTAGAAGTGAATCTTAAGCTAGAAATATGGAGCAATTTGAAACAGTCTTATCTTCCGGTTGCCAAAGAGGTAAATGTTAGCATGGTGGATTATGATATTTTTATCACAAATCCCAACGACGAGTTAAAGCAGTCATCCACGAATGAAAATGGTCGTGTTTCTTTTAAAATAAGTGATAGATGGACCCTGGATGAGCCAGACCCGGATCTTTTTTTCTTCATAAAATCCGGATCAAAAGTTTTAATGATTGTTGACGAACAAAATTCTGATAATACTGAAGAAATTATTCTTGAAGAAGGATGGTCATCCGAGTATTGGGTTTCATCTGATCGCCTAATATCTGGTTATCTAAAGGCATTTAATGGTGTCCGTCTAGGAACAGAAGATAATCCCATCTCTTTCCGATTAATACCGGATGAAACTGATGTTATTGACGATTTTATTGATGACTCACAGGAGAAAATTTTAGCATGGCGAGATCTAAAAAAAATCGAATTCCACAAAGATGTGACCCTGGAAAAATGGAATATGATTGGAAGTATTCAGAAAAAACTATTCTTAATAAGACTCTTAAAAAGATATGGTGTTCAACCTGTGCACGATAATTTGTTAGATATTGTGAATGATTTCAGCGATGAGTTCCCAAATGAATTTGAAGGAGTTGACTCATTCGAATTCACTGAAAATGAGAATATTTTTATGTTGGAAGCTGTTGTTGAATATTTCCTCAACTATAATGATCCGAGAAAACCAATTCTCGATCACAATCAAATTCAAGGATCGTGGAAAACAACGGATTTGAGAAAGCCGATTGCAGAGGGTGTAAAAGCGAGAATTTTTTACTCTAGTAAACCGGATATTCCGAATTCTCTTGGTATTGATTACGTCGTTGGAATTGAAAAAGCGAAAGCAGGAGATATTATGTACTTAGAGAATGCAATCGACGAAGCAAATGACGCTTTCAATACAAAGTCTAAATACTTCATCATTAAAAAAATAGTTAAATACCATAATAGTGACAGTAGATCCGTTGAGCTGCATGGCAATCCAAAATTTTTACCTGGGGTAGAATCTTCTCGATGGAAAATTATACGAACACCTAACCTAGTCTTAATTGATTCCTTTGGAGCTAGAAACAACTCTCTAAAGGGTGAGTCAAAGAGCTTTTCAACCGATTCACCTAGGATTTTAGAGATTGAAGATTCGGCCGTCTTGACTAAAATAAATAATGAATTTGATACAATTTTGATCAAATCGGCAAATGGTGACAAAAGATATGAAATCGTTGAAGTTGACAATTCTAATGGTTCCAAATCAGTAACAGTAGATAGAGATATTCAACTAAGCAATGGTGCAATTTCCTCATGGCATATCCCAGCTGGGGTTACTGGCCAACTTCCAAACTTAAACTACACTCTTGGGCCTAACGATAATCGTAATGCAGGTAAGGATCATTATGATGGACAATTGTTCTTGATCTTTGATGGTAAAATCATTTCGTATTACCGCTGGTCAAGCTACACATCCAGACAAAGACTATATCAGAGACCTGCGTGGGCCTCTTCAATGAGAGGTAATGACATATTTGATTATTGGAGTATTCGGGATGATGATAGCAGTTATAGAAATTTTTGCTTCAGAATTAATGACAAAGACAAAAAATTCAAGAATAAAGACGGGGATTCTGTATACGGAGTTCTAAATGCAAGATTCTATTTTGGAATCCCATCTCAAATAACACCTGATGTACGTGTTATTGCAAACAACAAAAACGTCATAGATGATTTCGTACCTGAAGAAGCAGATCCAAGAATTCCATCTGATAATAATACCACTCAGGCAAATGGTAAGACAGGAGTAATAATTCACTATGGAAGTACGTCGGGGGAGACTACCCATTCTGGAGGATGTGTAGTGTCACCTGAAATGTTTAAAATGAGATCAAGACTTATTCAAGTTTATCTGGATATTGGTTTATATGATAATATCTATGTACATCAGTCAAAGCTGAGTTTAAATTCAGTTGGGGTATTACTCAACAATAAATTAAACATTTTGAAAGATAAAAAAACCTATACCGAGTCCAGAAATCTCTTTAATGGAGGTGAAATGCCCAAAGAGTACTGGGGCAATTTATTTAAAGGCTTATTTTACCTAATTCGACCCGACGAAAAACCTTTACATAATTATGATTAAATATTATTCAACCCCCGGCGAAAACTGCCATACCTGCTGCAGCCTTCCGGATGATTTGTTGCCGGTGGTTTGTGATTCACCATAGCCCTTACCACCATGCATCATCAGCCAGCCGGTGGGATTTACCCAGGTAGCGGCTCCATATCGCGAAGAAGGCCAGCTGTCCGGATACGGAATCTTTGGTGCAGTAGCATTTCCCATATCACGTGATTCCACAGGTCCTCTAGCATATGTCCATTTTTTATTGGCAAACTTCCACAGATCATTGAGTGGAGCGTCACGGTCGACTTCAGTATTTGAGCCTTCACCGCCAAACATCCACACAATTCCGTTGCTATCTTTCCAAACAGCCGGGTAAGCTCTTGGGCCCGGCCGCTTTTTAAGCTCGGCAAAGTTCGCGTCCAATGTTAGATCGTTATCGCTAATCATTGTCCATTTATTGCCCTTAAAATGCCATAGATCGTTCAAACTTCTCGCCTTTCCACTGACAATTCCATACCCACCGAACAGCCACAACCTACCCGTATCATCCGTCCAGATGGAAGCCCCACTTCGAGCAGAAGGCCGCTGATTTTGAATGTCCGGAGCATAGTCCGGGGTATCATCGCCATTTTTAAGTTCCCATGAAGTACCATCAAATGTCCAAAGATCCGAGATTCGATATTCTTGCTTACTGGATTCCCGGTATTCTCCTCCAAACAACCACAAAAGTTCTGTTTTTTCATCGTACCAAAAAGCACTATGAACCCTTGAGAGCGGCCAGTAATTGGTGATAAATTCTTTCCCATACTCATCCAGCATGGTGTGTTGATCTCCGTAGGTTCCATGTGCCCCATCTAATTTCCAGCTTGCGCTAATGGCGATCATTTCCCAACCCTCGTCCTCGGTGAATTTCCAGAGATCATTCAATGACCTTTGCCGCCCGCTTTTGTGATAGCCGTGTCCGCTAAACATCCAGAATACGCCATCATTGTCTTGCCAGTAAGCGGTACCATTTCTTCCTCCTGGTGTTGTAATTTCACCAGGGGTATTGCTAAATTTCGAAAGTCCATTCGTAGTGGACAACCCATTTATCCATGTCCAGTTGTCTCCATCGTAAGTCCACAAGTCATTCAACTGTCCTCTCCTCGGATTTGCATCGTTACCATATCCGCCAAACAGCCAGATCTTTCCTTTCAAATCTTGCCATATGGCCGAAAAACTACGCGATCCTGGCATGCTTCTGGGATCTGTTTCATTTTGAATTCCGGGTATAGTTAGCACCTTGGTTTTATCAGATCCAAATAATAAGGTCCATCCATCTTCTACATGTGTGAAGTTGAGTTCAGCTTTCACGATGGCCAGGTGATCGTCAAAACCTGAGGAGCCTGGCTCTACACGTATCACCAATGTGCCTTTTTTGCCTGCGCCACTGTGCGGGAAGCTAAACTTAGAGAGTGAGCCCCCGTAGGTCTCAAAGGCTCGGTTGATGAAATAGTGTCTGGCGCCATCTGCCTCTTCTAAAAAGAGTGAAAATCGAATGCCATCTGTTTGGCTCGCCTCTTCAAGAAATCCAAGGTGGAAAGATAGTTCGCATGTTTCAGGTAAATAGAAATCATCTAGGCTGCCGTCGATGAATCGATGTTCGGGGTTGGGGCAGGAGACCACCAGTGCCTGCTCGTACAGATTGCCATCATCCAATATCACCTTTTCTTTGACAATCACAGAACCGAAACCATCAGAGCCGGTTCCTTCAGAGCCGAAAGAAAGTACATTACCCGAAGGCAGCGACCATTTTGCTTGATGTGCATTTCTAAGAAAATTATAGCTATTCAAGGCGCTCACATTGATAAGTGTAGAGGACTCTTTAACCGAGTCTTCCGAGTAAACCAACCGTAGCTTGGCATTGACAATGGTCAATTTAGGAGCCACTACTTTTATGAGTTCATTGGTGATTTCAAGAGCTTCCAGCGGACCAAATTTCTCTACGTAAACGTTAGGCAAGCCATTTTCAGTGAAATGATCGCCCCGAATAATTATCGGATCACCTGCTGCGACATGGCCCGGCGATGAGAAGATTTTTGCTTCCTGAATGATTCTAAACGGAATGGATCGTGAACGCAAAGTGGGGTTGAGGTAGTCGAAAACATATAGTTCACCATTGGTGAATGGTGCATCATGAAGATCTACTTCAAGCTCTTCTGACGACACAAACAAGGTGTCCAAGCGTGTTTCATTGATATTGACGGCTGTGTAGCGGGTAAATCCTGACCCAGAAATCCTAAACTTTCGGATTTCAGTGGTAGGGAATTGACTAATCTCATCCAATGCATAGCCTTCATCCTCTTGAAGCAAAACCTCAGGCACAAAATCCCAAACGAATTTTGAGAAGTCCGGAAGCTCCAACGCATCGTAATTGCTGAGGATGATCGAACTTATAAAGGACTCGTGAGAAAGATCTAATGTCAACCTTCTGGTTTCGTGTGCACTGTTGTATTCTCTCAACAAAACGGCTACTTCGGATTCAGTGTTGTCCATATTCCAGCTGAAGCTGTGCTCATTGATGAATAAAACAACCTCGGTTTTGCTTAAATGGATTCTGAAAAATAGCTGGTCGAACCCTGCATCACCCAACAAAAGGTTGATAGGATAGGTGACGGTTGAATCTATTGAACTGAGGTGAAAAACAATTGATGCAGGAGTGACGGTGATTTTAAGATGTCCATGAGATGCTTGCGACAGATCCAGTATTTCAAATTTAAGGTCTAGTGCATCCAGGTTGTAAAACTCACCGTAAAATGAAAAGTGCTTTGGAAGATGCTGTTTGAGAATCAGTTCACCAACTGGTTCTCTTTTTTTCAACACTTTTTTTGGCAATAAATCAAAGCCTTCCGCTATCCAGCTGTCATCAAATTGGTTCCAGGTAGGAGAACACCAAAGAATGTGTTCAGTGAAGGTTCCTTGCCTAAATACGGGGATTTTTCGATCCCAGAGGGTCGTGGTGTCCTCATACTTTTCGTCGGATGCGATATCAGCTCGTATGATGCGAACTTTATCAGTGAAAGCACCCGGACTGAGCGCAAATCCGACAACTTGTGATTCATCTGTTTGATTCACATATGAAGCTTCAATAATGTTGGTGTCGTTTTGTTCGAATTCAAGGTAGAGACCTTGGTGGGTCTTGCCGAATCCATGTCCGTGTATTTTGCATTCATCGCTAACTACCATGTAATCAGGCGTCTTTGTAATGTTTGGAACCTGGTAGAAGAAGATACTGGTATCCCACCATTTCTGATTGCTGAACAGATGAAGTCTGCCATCTCCAGCATTGGTTGGTACTGGAATCAATAAGGATTGGTCTGACTTGATGGTGTAGAGACCATCCTCGGTTTCATTTGCTGAGAGGTCAAATGATTGCTCTCCAATTCTGAGTTTATTGACATTGGAGAAGTGGTTACCCGTAATTCGTATGAGCTCATTATGTCTCGCTTCCTTTGGCGTGACCGCATTGATGAACGGACGCAAATAGAAAACATCCGTCATTTCCACTTCTTGGTCACGCGTTAAAAAACTCACTGGGCCTGATTTAGCATTTTCGGGAACTCTAAACTGTGCCAGAGTAGACGTATGGGATATGACGTGAGCCAATACATCATTAATTTCATTGGGATCTTTGGCGAATTTAAGTTTTGTTTCAGCTGAGATATTTTCACCTATGACTTTTATCAGACTGCCCTGTTTGTTTTCAGGGTTGAAATATCCATAGTTGGATTGGCTTTCGAAACGAAGTGGAGTCGCTGCAATAATGAGCTGACTTGCATATTGAAATGAACCTTCAGGCGTAACAACCTTCAGGCTTCCGCTGATAAGTTCTGGTGTGATTTTGAAAGTTATCTGCTCGAAAGAGACTTCAAGGGGAGTAATTTTTTTACCACCTAAAGAAACTTGTGTGTCTGCCATGTTTAGGGCACCCAGGTTCTCGCCTGTTACGGTTATTGTTTCACCAGAAGTGGCAACCAGCTTATCTACTGCCGATATGATGGGGCTGGCAAGTTCAGTAGTATCTTCCATGGTTCGATTTCCCGGAGATAGCAAAAGAAGTTCTAAGAAGTCACCGGTAGTATCATCATATATGAGAAGCCCAAATAGCTCGTCAGCATCGAAAATAGAAACATACCATTTTCTTGAATCACGGATGTATTCAATAGTCAGGTGTGTATAAGTTATTTTCGTTTTGGTCTTTAACTCATTGTTCTTTTCAATTTCTTCCAGAGCCTTTTTTCGAATATCCTCTGAATTTTGTTTGCCCGGAGTTTTTGATGAAGCATTCTGGTCTATGTCTTCCTCAGGAACCATCGCGAATTTCAAGGATATCTTGGAGGAGACCTCTTGGCTCACATTGGATTTGGCCTGCGTTTGCGCATTGTGAGGCTTGGTTTCAATTTTGAAATGGCCGGAAGAATCGTATTTACCCTTGACCTGCATATTCAGATCAAGCTTAGCTTCAGGCAGAACAAAAGAAGACGCTTGCGGGAGTATCAACTGAGGGTTGGCAAGAAGTTCTTTGAGCCGATGCTGCTGCGACTCTATAAGAATTTCATCCAGTTTCTCCTGGCTTTGTGAAAGCGCTTGACCAATCTCCTTCACGATATCTTCCATGTATCCAGCACCAGCACCGCCTGTGGTTCCTATGACAGACTTTTCACGTTTTTTTTGATTGAGGTAATGTTTCATTCTTCAGAATCTGGAATGTTGGCAATCTTAAATTTCAATCGGACCAAAGGAGAGTCTTCCGTCACACTCTTGATGTTTGGTAACATGATCATGGGTTCATCTTCACCACGCTCTGCAATGAGAGGTAAGGCAAAATCAACCTCTAAATCCTGTATGATATAATCTTTAATGGTTTCACTCTCGGCACCTTCAAGCGTGCTTGATTTGATGGCCTTGGCCATCGAGTTTTGAAATCCATTCATGAGATCACTGGTTTTTACAGCGATTCCCGTAATCTTCTGACTTTCCGTCTTGGAAGTTTTGAGCTCATTGTAGAGATCGAAAACGAGATTTCGTAAGCTGACAATCTCGTTTTCAAGTTCCGGTAGTGTTTTCTCACTCATAAGGCTAGTATGATTTCGTTGTTTTTGATTCCTGCAATTCCTGTGGAGATGTCAATGTCAAACGCCTTGATATCCAGCTGATGAACTTGGGAGTTGTTGTTGACACCATGCACCTCTTTTACTAACTCCATATACCCTCTGAGGAAATCGGAGAGACTTGGAGTGTGTGTATATTTTATCCTTATCGCGTCCTTATCAATTGGAAAAGGAACTGTTCTTATAGGAGCAACTTTCTGTATCTCCTGCGAATAATTAGCTTGTTCTTTTTTCATAGTCAGTCCCGGTATTTAGCGGTTATGATTTCGCCTGATTCATCGTCGACTATTAGTAGGCCACGGAGAATCAACCCCGATGCTTGTTGGCTGCCCTCGGCTGGTGGGTGCAGTACTTCCACATACCAGTTTCCACCTTTATAAGACTTTGGATTTTCGAATGGCCGGAAAAAGGCATTGAGAAATGCATGATCATAGCTGTGAAGCAATTGAGCCACCTTACGTATTCTTGAAATTCGACCGATCAGATCATTTTCATTCTGAGCCGTCAGGTTTAGACTAGTCTCTACAGGCACCCGTTTTACCTTCAAATTGAAGTCACTTGACAAAGTGGTGTCTACATTGTATTTTGAAGTATAAGTAGCGTCTACCATTTGTGAGCGTAACTCCCGTTCCTTACTAATCTCAAGTAACATTTTGATAGCAAGGTCAGCTTCTGGAATGGCATACCAGTGCGCAGACATGCCTGTTTGTTCAGTTAGGCCGCTTTCAAGCAGCCGGACAGCAGTTTTGATGGAATTGCGATCCATCTCATATTGAGATTTGGCGACTGAACTTATCAAGCCAATAATTAGTGATCGTAAATCAATTGAATCTTGCATGGCTAATGAATTAGTTTTTGTAATCTGATGAGGTTAAAATCATATGCAATGGCCTGCATTGGGAGTGCGGAAGGGAGGGGATTTTTCATGATGTTTCGGGGTTACATTCTGTTGAAATAAGCCAGTAGCTCTTTTCGGTAAGGTTCACTGACGGGAATCCGTCTGTCCATGTAAAAAACATTGGCCTCAGAAAAGGAATCAATGTTTTCGAGATTGATTGTGTACGAGCGATGAACTCGCATAAAAGGATAACTGAGCTCCTTACAGCACTGTGTCAAATTTCGTGAGATTGTATAATCTTTTTTGTTCGTTCTGACGAGCGTGTATGCTCCTTGCGCTTCCAAGTATAAAATATCGTGATACTGAATTTTGTCAAACCTGATGCCGTTTCGCACAAAAATGCCTGGCACATAAGAATGGCTTTGATAATTGTCAGTTGTGACAATTTGTTTGCCCTTGCTGAGCAGCGCGATTAGCGGATCGCTTGCGGGTAAATTAATTCGAATTTGAACGCCATCTTCCTCTTCCCTCCATGCAATCTCGGCGTTGGTGGTTTTGAGCTGGTCCATGCTGGTGAGCTGGTTATTTAAGTCTTATTGAAATTACTTCAAAGTCCAAGTGAAAGGAACCAAAACAGGGATTATTTTAGAAAAATACCATAAAATGGGTAGGGGCATTTGGAATAAATTGCATTAAATAAATATCAAACTGCACTGAAGGATGTCCTCTTTTAATTGATGTGATCTACTTCTTTGGAATGAGTACAGGACATCCTTCCGGAAAGACAGGTCTTGGGAACTGAGATATGTAGAAACCCCCAATCGAATAACATCCCATGAAGGAAATTGATCCTAAGCTGAGGAACGCATCTTTTTGATTATTCCGCGGTACTTAGGTGTTTTCTTTATGAATGTATTTTTCCAGAAAATCTTTTTTGTAGTTCTTAAAGGAGGAGACCATTCCAATCTTATTCAGGCAATAAATGTAAATCCAGGCTAGATCTAATTGGTATGGAAGAAAGCCTGCCTGAGCACTTGTTGGGTAGAGGTGATGGTTGTTGTGCCATTCTCCTGAAAACAACCCAGGTCTTGTTTGATTGATGGATAGATTACTTCTGTCAAAATCAATACCTTCCTTGTGAGCCTCATCTCCTTTCCCATGGCCTGTGTAATTGAAAGCCCTCACTAACACAAACCAGAACATTGCAGCGCTGAATGCCGCTGTAGCGATTGCATGTCCTCCAATGGCATAGAAAATGGCGTACCATGCTGCCCAATTTATAACCCAAAGGGAAAGTGTATATGAAATAGAGGCAACAGAGCCCCATTTCTGATATTGCTTATAGGAATTTATTTTGACTCCTGTATGCTTCATGAACGTAGCTGCTTTTTGATAGTCCGCTTCGTCCAGATCTTCTGCAATGCTTTGGTGATTTACATCTGACATCATGCAGTACATAAGACCACCTTTTGGATTATAAGGATCGCCGGGTTGATCGGATTTAGCATGGTGAACATGGTGAGAAATAACGTAGATCTCTTCAGGAAATGTCTTGATTACCAGATTTTGAGTCATGATCCTCCAAATGGGATGTGCGAACTTGTAAGCTCTATGCGTACAGTATCTATGAAACCAAATGGTACCATGGGTACTCATTATGACCATTGCATAAAGCACAAAAAAAGCAAGCGTCCCAAAACTCAAATGGTACACAAGAAAGGGAATGAAAAATAGAAAGAGACAGAGCACCATTACCCAGCTGATCGATGAGATCCAATTTTTCTTGTTTTTGAAAAAATTTAGTCTGGAGAAGAACTCTTTGTATAGTTGCTTCCAACTTGGGACAATTAGTTCACCATTTTCATCTGCCCAACCATAAGCAGGGACTTTAAGTACTTTATCAATAAATGCCATGCAAAATGCTCGTTTTTAAAAGCTGGAGGCAAGGTAGAGAAATTAGTTGTCTATAAAGTAGATGTCTGAATAAAACAAGCGCAAAAGGAATCTTGGGTTCAGTAGCTACCTGCTTTAGTGATACTTATTGTAATTGGCAGTTTAAATAGAACTACCTTTATACAATCTCATCATGAATGAGATAGGCTTCATTTTTGGCTAAGACGATATAGTCAGACTATCTGCAAAATAAGCTGTCTTAGGACCACAAAATCATTTGAATGAAGCAGTTAAAAATCCTTTCTCAGATTACAAAAAGAACTCCGGCGCTTGAAAAGTATTTTCAGGAAATTGATAAAGTTCAATTAATAACTGCTGAAGAAGAAGTTAAGCTGACGCAGCAGATAAAGAAGGGCGATCAAATAGCCTTGGAGAAATTGACAAAGGCAAACTTGAGATTTGTTGTCTCTGTGGCGAAACAGTATGATCGTGGGATACATAATTTGACGTTGGGCGACTTAATCAGCGAAGGGAATGTGGGTTTGATAAAAGCAGCTAGCAAATTCGATGAGACCAGGGGTTTTAAGTTTATATCCTATGCGGTCTGGTGGATACGGCAAGCAATCATATCTGCAATATCCGAAAACTCGAGAATGGTAAGGCAGCCAATCAATCGCGTGAGTAGCTACAATAAGGTAACTCGTTCGTTTGCTGAATTGGAACAAAAGTATGAACGTGAACCTACAGATGATGAAGTGGCTGAAGCTCTTGATCTTACGGAAGATTATGTGATTCAAATCAAGAAGGTGGGTAGTCACGCGGCTTCCCTCGATGCCCCACTTTTGAAAGAAGAGGTCAGTAATTTGATTGATGTACTGAAAGATCCAGAAGCAAGCGATCCGGAAGCGGTCTCCCTCATCGACTCTTGCAAAGCAGATATCAATAATGTGCTTGATATGTTGACGGCCCGAGAGTCAGAAGTCTTAATTCATTTTTACGGACTTAATAATATGCCCGTTTTGACATTGAATGATATCGGTATGCGATTGGAAATTTCGATGGAGCGAGTACGGCAAATAAAAGAAAGTGCTTTATATAAACTGAAACAAAATGGCAAGGTAAACACTTTGCTAAGATCGCATTTAAGCTAGTCAAGTCAGATGGGCGATTGAGCTATTCAGTTATATAATCGTCCTTCTCGATAGGCATCCGATAATGCGGCAGGGATCTCTGCTTCAGCCTCTATTACCAAGGCTTTTGCTTTTTGAATATCCGCAATCATCTCTTGCTCCAGGGCCACTGCCATTGCTCTTCGTTCTTCCGCTTTGGCATTTGCAATTTCAAGATCAGCTGCGGCCTGGTCGATTTGAAGTTTAGCGCCAATGTTTTTACCAATGTTTATATCGGCTATGTCTATCGAGAGAATTTCGTAGGCAGTTCCAGCATCCAATCCTCCATTTAAAACGTGCATGGATATCTCCTCTGGTTTTTCAAGGATGATTCGATAGTTGGTAGCTTCACCCATCCGTGAGATGATACCTTGACCCACACGTGCTTTGATGGTTTCTTCACCAGCTCCTCCAACCAATTGATTAAGATTGGTTCTTACTGTTACCCTTGCCTCTGCCAATAATTGTATGCCGTCACCCGAAACACCTGTGATTGAAGGAACGACGATCATATATGGGGTCACTGAAATTTGTACCGCCTCCAGCACATCTCTTCCTGCCAGATCAATGGCAGTGGCTTGTTTGAAAGATAAACTAAGATTTGCTTTGTCTGCCACAATCAAGGCTTTGATCACGTTCAATAGGTTTCCTTTGGCGAGGTAGTGGGTTTCGAGCAGCTGAGAATTGATATCCTGGAGGCCTGCTTTCACCGCCAATATCAGGGAGTTTACAATCAGTTTGGGAGGTACCTTTCGAAATCGCATGAATACCATGTCCATCAGGTTCACAGTTACTCCTGAGAACACAGCAGTAATCCAAAGACTTATCGGAAAGATGTAAAGTACCAGCCAAAGGACAACAAGAATTACCCCAATCACTATAAATATTTGTTGCTCCATTATGATTGGTTTAACTATAAATGTTGATCGTGGGAAGGTACAGCTAATTATGGTATTAGAGGTTTATTCCTGTCGTTTTAGTCGATCAGTAGCTCAACAAAAAAAGTAATTCAGCGCTGCTCGTGTCTTTTTTAGCCTCATTGAAAATTTGCCCAACATATTTTCTTTGCTGTCTTTGCTCCCTTAAACCCGAATCTGAGTCATTCAGTGAGAGTTGTGTTCATTCAACTATGATCAAACTTCCAAAATGATCCCTCTATGATCCTCTCTGGATCAAATTAGATGGAGCAGACTGAGTGGGTCCTGAACAAATAAGCCATGAAAATGCACATTTGAGTAGATAGTGCACATTTGGTACCTTTAAAGTATGCATAGAAACCTCTACATAACCGGCATCATTGTATTTACGATAGTTGGACTGTTTGGCTGTTTTTGGCTGTTTAATAGCCTCATTCATGGGACTGAGTTTACAGAGTTCGTCGCATTTCCAAATCTGACAATCATTGATGGGATTAACGTTCTAATCTTAGAGATTGTCTTTCTTGTCTACCTGCATTTAAAAAAGTATAAAGTAGCTTTTGCATTCAGTTTATTGTCTGCCATCACTTTTTTGATACTTTATTCGACGGTGTACCTATTTTATCAAGGTGTAGGTGCCGGAGATTCTATCAATCTCATTGTTACAATTCATCTGGTAGCCGTGACCCTGTTCTCGTTATCATTGATATTCTCTAAATCCTCTGAACGACCTTTATTAAAGACTGCAGGTTATCTGGGAGCAGTCGTGGGATTAATTATTCTTCCAACTCATGTTGTTGGCGTTTATATGCCAGAAGGAGCAACGCTGGATATACTAATCTACATTGGTATGCTGGTTGGCAGACTGGGAGGGCTGATTGTTATTTTCTACATCCTGAATTTTTATCAGGAGTTAAGGTCTGAGGTTAACGCTGCTCTTCAAACCTGAAATGGAAGATTAACTATTTCCCAATACAGAATGTAACAGATATTGATAATCAATTAGTTAGGTAATTGGCGCAACACTAGCGCAACAAGATTATAACAATAATTACTTATTTATTTTTCCGATACCTAATTTAGTCAAGCTGGTTTTTTGAGAAATTTCTTTTTTGGATTTATTCAAACCTAGGTGAGCAGCGGCAACAATATATGCTTCTCTCAACTCTCTCGAATTAAATCGTCTGATTCCGTAATAGAGTTCTAAACTCCTTTGGTAAGAAGGAAGGAGTTCGTTTAGCTCTAGCAACGAAATTAGGGTTAGAACATTGAAGAATCGAAGATGACCAAATTTTTCTTGTACTCGTACGATAGCTTTCTTGTCATCGATTAGAATAAATGGTATTGAACGGACGCTAGCTTGTGAGATGGCTTCTGCTTCCCCAGCGTCTACCTTGTCTATGGATTTTAGGAATGTCAGTATCATTTGATCTTTCGAATTACAAATGCGATAGAATCCTTGAGATACTGAAAGCGAGCCAATTATTTGATTTCTAATTTTATTTTCTGGAATGTCTTTTCTTGGCGTAAATTCCTTGATTACTTCTTCTGGGAAAAGGAGGTGGTCAAATAGTAGTCTTATCCTGTCTAAGAAGCGAATTTCATTCAGCAGAGTGGCCTGGGCCATGAAAGAATTATCAACAATTGCTACAGGTTTAGGCATCTACTCGTCTTTGCTGAAGAGAGAAATAAGTGCAAGGAGGCCAAGACCAATTCCTAGGAACGCTAATAGTCCATCAATCTCATTTTTGTTTTGGTTAGATTTTTCTTTCTTAGATATTATATCTAGCGCTGCTTTGGTTGCAGCTTCAACTCCCTCGGCTTGTGGATTAAACTCTACCAATGTCATTTCGCTATGATCGATTCCAATACTATTTGAATGATACATGTTGCAAATGACAAGTATTTTTGAAGGGTCTTGGAAATGCTCATATGCTATGCTAATCTCTTCAAGAACAATTCTGCTGAGTTTGTTGGTAGCAAAGATTATGAAGTAGTCAGCTGATTTAATCCTTCTTACCGTTTCATCATCCACGTAGTTCTTTCCATACCTATCAGGAAGAAACATTTCAAAGCCGCTTACAGCTCCAATGGTTTGCAACCTAACAGCCAAAGTTTCTTCTTCATGTGAGTTAGGATTATAAGAGATGAATATGGATGGTACTCTTTTCAATGATCTAAAATTAGGTTAGATAAAGGTAGTATTAAATGATACCATTATCAGCCATACTATAAAACGAATTACTAGTTATAATTATATGATCAAGTAAGCCAATTTCAAGCAATTTGGTGCCTTTTCTAATTTGTCTTGTAATCTGAATATCTTGTTGACTAGGGTTAAGGTTTCCAGAAGGATGATTGTGAGCGAGAATTATTCCAGTGGCATGAGCCATTAAAGCATGTTGAAGGATAATTCTTATGTCCATTACTGTTCCGAAGATTCCTCCTTCACTTAGTCTGACCCAACCCAGGGTATTATTAGCTCGGTTCAGAAGTAACATGTATGCTTGCTCTTTATAGTTTATTCTTTTGAATAGTGGTTTAAGTTGATTGACAGCATCTTCAGAGTTTTTAATCTTCGCCTTTGGTTTTTCCTTGACGTGATAATCTACTTGGATTTCGCCTACTAATGATTTGAATTGTTTAGTCATGATAATTCGATTTTGATGGAACATGATTTAATTGGCGATCCACCAAATCACTTTATCGGATTGAGGCAAAAGGAATCCGAATAAACTAGAATGGAATGTGTGATGGCTTTATGCGGAAGTCTTTTGCAGAATGTGAGGGAGGTGTGCCAAGCAATCCGTAAAGGGATTTAGACTTGAATTAAATCTGCTCCACGAGTCTGACTATTCACCAATCTTGAGTTGTTCCTCAACTCGAATTACTAGGGCTGAAAGCGTGGTATTGACTGCATGACAAATCTTTAACATGGTAGCAAATCGAGGTGTTTTCTCGTTGCGTTCCAATTTTGAAATGTAGTTAGCATCCAATCCAGTTTTAGCTCCTAGCTCTGCCTGGGTAAGTCCAGCATCTTGTCTGAGTTTCTTGATTTCTTTAGCTAGGATGGCCTCCAATTCCATCCTGTAAAGAAGTAATCAAATTATTCCAATTAAGTAGCTCTAAAGAGCTATAAATGTTAAATTATTTCTAACTTAGGAATATGAAATTTTTATTCCGACCACTGTGTCTATTATTAATTTTTTCCACTTTCGAGAGTCATTCACAAGATGAAGTTAAAGTCACCCATGCCTTTAAGAAGCATGATGTATTCAAGATATCTATTTACCAGATGAAAGGTGGTCAACTGAGCTTGTATTCTGACCAGTCAAGAGTAGGTAGACTAACTCAAGTAATGGATGATGCTTATGTAATTAAGATGTCCGATAACAATGTTATCTATTCAATCTCCGCCTTAACCACGAATGAAGAAGCTGATCCAAATTGGGGACTTTCAACTACTGGACTTTTCAGGGATAATGGACTTGATAAAGACTTAAGGTGCTTAGTAGGAGCTGATTCCTATTATGACTTTGATAATATGAATGGTAAGGCGTGTATTAAACTTCATGTAGCCTTACCTGAACTAGGTCATTATTGGGTCTTTCACATTCTTGATGAAGACTTTTAACTAAGCATTTTCTTGGCAAAGTTTTACCAATTGTTTGACTAATGAAGAATAGGATGTGTAACTCTCAACGCTGCTGGTACCAAGTTTTTTTCCAATTTCTTCAATTGTTTGCACTATTTGCTCTTCATTACAAAAGTTAGCTGCATTGACTCCTGTGATTGGTCCTTTTAGTAGATCATAACCTGTTGGATCAATTAGAATTGGGAATAACGATGCTCCCAATCCCCATGCTGCACCCAGCTCAAATAACACATAATGAGATTTGATACTTTCTGCTGACAAAAGTCCAAGGAACACCTTGGATTCCCTAATTTCATCTCTTAAGGTCTCATCTGTTTGAGCGCCTATTGGAAGTTTGTATCCATCGACGCTAGTGCATCTTATAGATTTAGTAGGCAAATTCAAAGCGGTTCTTAAAGTGATTATTAGTAGATCTGCTATTTTTTTGTCTTTACTATTATGACTAATAAATATTTCAATATCAGACATTTGTTTTGCAGCAAATAATTGAGGTTTTAATGGAGCTATGTCTTGTTGTATTGTTAGTAATTCGGTTATTTCTACTAAGCTTTCAAGATTATTAATTTTGGTTCTAAAGCTTTCAATATAATTATCTACTTCACTTCTAGGGTTTCCATTAAGTAAATCAAATGTTCCAACGAAAGTAGCGCAATTATCATATTCTTTTTTATACTCGTTCGAAGAGGCGCTAAAGGAGGATTTGAGAAATTCAGAATTGTATTTATCCCATTTCCGAAATTGACTGGAAGCTTCTTCGAACTCGTTCTCTGTGCGAATATCTTTTTTTAAGAGTTCATTTCCCTTGGCAATCCTTTCAGTAAGGGTCGATTTAAATTGCTCTGGGTCTTTTGTTAATTCTATTCTATCTGTAATTGGTTTTTTTGCCATTTGTAATATTCATAAGTCCCTGTAGCAGTCAAAATTAAGTCTTAATTTCATTAGCGGACCTTTGCGGAAGCGAGGAGTCTCTTAAGGGAAGAGTCCGCTAGGACGCCCTTGGGTAAGCGCAGCGTGGCGACGAGTACGCAGGTCCGCATAAACATCGAGCTGCGATGGACTCAAATGGGCTATGGTAGGGTATGAGGGTAAGGAGCTTATTTGAGGACAGAGAGCAGCGGGTGAGGACTGAGCTTTTTGCATTCAATAATAATGACAGATATGCCCCGTAGGGGTAAGTAGCTCTTGGTACAAGTGCTGCTAATCTGGCGGTATTATTGAGGCAAAGCGAAGGAGGAACGCCTTATAACCACGTGGATCAGAAGACCCACCGAATTATGCCACATATCACAAGAATATGCCTTTCCGAATACCCACCAAATATCCTCCTTTCACTTCGTACTTTATGAACCATCCAATGGAATACAACGCATCCTCAATTGGTCTTTCACCAACTAAGACTCTGCTTCCAATAGCTACTTTATTTTTCTGAACGCAATAAATATCTATCACTTTACTTTCTCGAGTAATCAGCGTTTTCCTAATTCCTATACCTAATGAGTCTATTACTTCACTTTGTGCTGGTTGGTAGCTACATCTTTGGGCAGAGTACACTCCAGTGTCTAACTCATGTCTGAGCTTTTCTAATCGGATCATAGCAATGAATTTTGATGTTAGAATGCGAATAATCAGAATGGAATTGCAAGACCTTACCCAAATCCCCATCAGGCCGTAAAGTGGGGTTTGGGTGAGGGTGATGCAATTAGCTTTCTCAGACTACACAGAAGGTGAATGCACCTTTAGGAATAGTTACTTGATTGGTGGTTGGATTTACCGTTTCAATTAAATGCTTACATCCATGTACTCGATATTTATCTTTAATATCATCTGTTCTAACCATGAGATTTCTCTTCCCTTTTAGGCCGGGAATCTCTACATCAACAGCTAATCTAAACTCATAGCCGTCTTTACTTTTTCTACTGATTATCTGCTCATGTTTTACTTCGCTAGCATCATCAATTGGGCCTAGAATTTTGATTCGTTCGGGCAGGTTATCGTGGAACTTTTCACCTGCGTCTTTTAAGAATTTTTCACAAGTCATAATAAATGAATTTAAATGAATGAATTTCTGGGATTTTTTCCCTTGCGAGAGGGTCGGGGGTACTCGGGGTAGTACCCATTGTCCGAACAGAATTTTTAAAATTTTTTATTTTTTGAAATCTGAAATGATCAGTTAAGAACCTTTTATTGTGGAGATTATCTTATAGCTGAGGTTTAAAATGGATTTCTGAACTTTCTCATAAGTTAGGAATTATGGGGTCTTTGATTCCCTCTCTGTGAATGGAAACCATCTAAATCAGTTAAATTTGATATATGTCCATCACTATTATCTCTATGAGAATTCTACTTTGGTCTATTCTAATGATTAATGTAACAACTGTTTCAGCACAATATGAATATGAGTATAAGCCAGAATTGACTGATATTGACACAACGAAGTACGTGGAATTTATCAATGGGAAGGGATATCTTATTTCAAGACTAGATTTTTCTACGGTTGGAATTCATCTCCAACGAACTGGAAAATGGGAGGTAGTTGTCGATCTTGCAATTCAATATAACGGTGAAAGACTGAATTTTATCCCATCAGAAAGCTTAACCATTACTGGTTTAGATAGAAATTATGAAAGGGTGATTTATGAGACATACTCACATAAGGATTATTTGGATGAAATCGCTAAGAAGCAAAATTCAAGAATGTTCTGGACTTCTTTGGGCGAAGCGATGAGTAACTATAATGCTGGGCAGACTACTACGACTACCCAAACTAATGCTACCGTGCGTGATAATTATGGAAACGTAGTAAGTGGAAGTGCAACCAGTTATCAATCCACCTATGATCCTAATAAAGCTAAATCATCACAGGAAATTTCAAGAATGAGATTGCAAAGGATGCAAGAGCAGCAATTAGAGAACCTAACCTCAATTGAAGAATCTATAATGAAACCAGTCACACTTTATTATGGGGATTTTCACTATGGATATGTATTCTTGAAGATACCAAAGGTAGATAGAGATGCACATGCGATCCAGTTTGATTTAAAGATCGGTAAGGATTTACATACTGTTCTATTTACTTCTACGGATTATTGACATTCACATTTATTATTCATTATGTACTTGTGGAATCTCTCACCGTATGAATCAGAGTCACCATATCCTCCGTACCTGAAATTTCGCCAATTGCTGTCAGGGACATCACAGAAGATGTAAGTGTTGGTTTGATACGAATATTCATTCTTTTTGATTTCAGCAACAACATATATATCATAGTCATAAGAATATGCAGTAACTTTATAAAGCCACTTAGAATCCAGCACGTATGAGGACATAGTAGCCTTGACGTAACCTTCTTCTTTTATGAAATCCAATAGATCATTACATGTAACTAATGAAGAAGAATAATTTTTAACGTTAATCCTGCAATCTTCTAGACTTTCAAGCGAATACTTCAAATCTGATACAGCATTATTAAGATCTGTTACAGCATCTTCAATATCTGATAAAGCATCATTAAGGTTGCTAACTATCCACTCTCCATCAGATTCGTAGGCTGCAGTGGATAGATTACTTTCTGCATCATCCAAGTAACTTGATGCACTGTTGAAATCTCTTGATGCATCATAAGCATACTCTTCAGCATCATCACATTTTATATCGTTGGCTTCATCCTCTGCATATCCAGCGTATTTTTTGGCATTATTAGCATAACCAATTGCATCTGATATTTCAGATTCTGCATAACTAGCATAGCTGTTTGCATCAGATGTATATTGTGCCCTCTTGGCAGATTCAATATAATCTAACGCCGACGAAATGCTTTCTAAAGCACTTTTATAATTGTTATACGAATCTTCTATTTCACCAGCTACATCATCAATCTGACCGAATCCGATATGGATTATTAGGAAGGAAAGACTATATATGATGGTTTGTTTCATACTTACTTCACAAAGTAATCTGCTAACATTTCTGCCTGACGGAGCACTGTTTCAGTAGCTAGCTTTTGTTGATCTGGTGGATAGCCGAATTTACGCAATGCACGTTTTACCATTACTTTCAATTTAGCTCGGACGTTTTCTTTGATTGTCCAATCGATTGTGGCATTAGACTTTACAGTTTCTACCAGGTAGATCGCAAGCTCCCTGAGCTTATCATCACCTAGCACTTCTTGGGCGCTCTCATTATTAGCAACAGCATCGTAGAATGCCATCTCATAGTCACTTAGCCCCATGGACTCTCCACGTTCATCAGCATTCTTGATTTCCTTGGCAATATTGATCAACTCCTGAATGACTTCAGCTGCGGTAAGAATCTTATTCTGGTAGCGCTTGATAGAATTCTCAAGCATTTCCATTAAGGATTTGCTTTGAATTAGGTTGGTTTTGCTTCTAGCTTTGATTTCATCATTGAGTAGCTTTTTCAATGTTTCTAGAGCCACGTTCTGATGCTTCATATCCTTTATTTCCAATAAGAATTCATCAGATAGGATAGAGATATCCGGCTTCTTAATTCCGGCTGCATCAAATACATCTATCACCTGTTCAGATACAAGTGCCTGATCAATGACTTGTCTGATTGTGGTTTCAATATCTTCGTCCGTCCGTCCATTCCCTATAGAATCAAACTTGGACAGACGAGCTTTCACTGCCTGGAAGAAAGCTATCTCATCTTTTGCGTCAATGGCTTGTTCATGAGGTATGGCTATTGCAAATGCTTTGGATAATGCTGTGACCTCATTTATGAATCGCTTCTTTCCATCTTCAAGACTTAGGATATGTTCCTCTGCCGCCAGAATGATCTGAAGCTTGGTCTGGGTGTCAGAATCAAAGTATTCCTCATATTTGAAGCCATCAGCTTTTGTTATGTACGGAACATCTGGATCAGCCGCCAATTTGCTGTAATCATCTGAATAAGCACTTGCTGGCTTCTCGTGGAACATTTGTGATACAACCTCCAATTTCTCTAACATTAGCTGCACCGCTTTTTCTTGGGCTATGGTAGGGTCACCTTTACCACCGCTTTCGGAATAGAAGGAGAGGGCTTTCTTTAAGTCAGAGGCGATTCCCAGATAATCCACTACCAATCCACCTGGTTTGTCTTTGTATACCCTGTTAACCCTAGCAATAGCTTGCATCAGGTTATGACCTTTCATTGGCTTGTCAATGTATAATGTGTGCATACTTGGTGCATCGAATCCGGTCAGCCACATATCACGAACGATCACCAGTTTTAATTCATCATCCGGGTCTTTCATTCGATCTGCCAATGCTCTTCGTTGTTCCTTAGTTGTGTTATGCTTTGCCATTTTAGGACCATCTGAAGAGGATGAAGTCATGATTACCTTGATGGCTCCTTTGGCTAAGTCATCTGAATGCCACTCAGGTCGAATTTTGATAATCTCATCGTAGAGGTCAGCACATATCCGTCTTGACATACCTACAATCATTCCTTTACCTTCGAAAGCTTCCTGCCTTTGCTCGAAGTGGATAATGATGTCTTTTGCTACGGTTGCTATTCGTTTTTGACTTCCAATTAGACCTTCAAGCTGTGTCCACTTAGCTTTTGCTTTTTGGCTTTCTGTCAATTCGTCTTGGCTCAATTCTTCATCTAATTCCTCAACCAGTTTTTTACCTTCTTCGCTGAGATTCACTTTCGCTAGCCTGCTTTCATAGAAGATGCGAACGGTGGCACCATCTTCCACCGCCTGAGCTATATCGTAGATGTCTACATAGTTTCCGAATACAGCAGGTGTATTGACATCTGTGTTTTCAATAGGAGTGCCTGTGAAGCCCAGATAGGTAGCATTTGGTAATGCGTCACGCATATATTTTGCGAATCCATAGACCACCTTTTTGCCAATAATATTTCCTTGCTCGTCTGTATCATCAATGGTCTTGGCTTTGAATCCATATTGGGTTCTGTGAGCTTCATCTGCGATAACAACCACATTTTTTCGTTCAGTCAATGTTTCATAGATGTTCCCTTCATCCGGTTGAAATTTTTGGATCGTTGCAAAGACGACACCACCTGAAGCGACTTTCAGCAATTCTTTTAAGTGCTGTCTGCTATTGGCTTGAACAGGGGTTTGTCTGATCAATTGGGTTGACCCTGAGAAGGTATCAAAGAGCTGGTCATCCAGATCGTTGCGATCTGTTATCACTAATATGGTTGGGTTATTTAATTGTTGTACAACCTTCCCCGTGTAGAATACCATGGATAGGGACTTGCCTGAACCTTGGGTATGCCATACCACTCCACCTTTACGATCACCATCTTCTTTGGAAGCTAATAATGTACTATCGACTGCTTTGTTTACCGCATGATATTGATGGTATGCGGCGATTTTTTTCACTGTTACTACCGAAGTAATCCCGGTATTCAAATCTTCCTTCTTTGATTTTTCAAATACCGTAAAGTGGCGAATTAAATCGAGTAGGATAAGGGGTTTAAGCTGGCCATGAATGAGGGTGATGAGTTCAGAGCTCAATGCTGAGGCCTCAGTTTCTCCATCTTGTGTCTTCCAGGATAAGAAGCGTGACTGGCCAGCGGATAGTGACCCGGACTTGGCTTCTAGTCCATCAGATATAACTAACAGGGCGTTGAAGGTGAAGAGGCTTGGAATCGTAGCTTTGTATGTTTCCAGTTGCTTAAATGCAGATTTTATTGTTGCCTGCTCACTGCCTGGATTTTTGAGTTCAATAACCACAAGCGGTAATCCATTTACAAATAGAATTACATCAGGCCGCTTGTTGTTGCTTTCCTCTATGATCGTGTATTGATTAGCCACTAGGAATTCATTCTTTTCTGGCTCCTCGAAATCAACAAGCCAGACTAAGTCACCTCTTGTGATCCCATCCTTTTGATAGTCAACCTTAATACCCTCGGTTAGCATCCTATGGAACTGCTCGTTGTTAGTGAGTAGTTCGGGAGAAGCAATTCTTAAGACCTGACTTACAGCTTCTGCTTGAGCCTCAATAGGAATGCCTGGGTTAAGTTTTCCTACGGCATTTCTTAGTCGCTCAATTAAGACGCAAGCACTGTAGCTACTTCGCTCCTGTTCTTCTCCATCAGGCGCGATAGAAGGGCCATGGATATAGGAATAACCTAGTTTCTCCAGTTCTTCAATTGCTAATAATTCAATATCGTTTTCAGTGATTTTGGTCAACTTATCTTATTCTTTAAAATATCGTTGATTGCTGCCAATAACACTTGGTAACTTATTTTGGCTGTATCAATATCCGGATTAAATTTTGATGACCACTGCTCATAAGGATGTATATAGTTTCGAAAGCCCCTTAAGTTATGGCTATATTCTTTTACATCTTTTCCAAGAATTCGCAATTCATACGCTACATTAATCATATCGTAAAGAGTCCATTTACTGAATTCCTTTACTTTATCGTCCGAATTTTTAGGGCTTATTTTGCATTCGTTAAATTGTTTAGGATTGCTAGAAGCAACTCCAAGAAGCAATCCCTCCAATGTACTACCTGAAAGTATTATTGAAGCTAAGGCTGCTCCATTGGAGAGACTGATTTGTATCTCCTTTATCCTACTCTTCATAATCTGAATTAGAGCACTATCCATTGGTAGTTTATCAATTACTACACTTTCAAACTGTTTTTCAAGAAATTCCTGCTTGGTGCTTATGCTCTCATCAGTTGAAGGTGATTTTTGCCCAGATAATCTTTCAACAATTTTATCACAATCAGTTTGCAGTGCCCTTGAATTTTCAACTATTGGTCCATCTGTATCAATTTCCCAAACCTGAATAAGCGCATTCAATAAACCAGCTACAATTTTATCATTCTCAATTTCCCAAAATGCTCTTAATCGGTTGGCTTTTGATTCTCCTAGTATTGCATATTTATTGTCATAAATATCTATTCCAATACTACTCCCAATAAAGCTTTGAAATGAGTTATTGCTGAACTCAAGCACATAACCTCCATCCATTCGAAGGAGCTTTTCTAGTTTAATACGTTCTACACCTGTCAAGCTGCTCATAATCAATTACTATTCTAAATCTTATCAGTTTATTTAGGAAATAGCCAATATGGTAAGCTATTCCTTAGTTGTGATCTTAGTCTTCTATTCAATGGATCTAACTCCTGGTTTAGAAGATAATAAAGGTCGGTAAGAAGTTCCTTAGTATCGAAAGCATAAGCATGATGAGCGATGTTAGATTTGACCTCTGTTGTATCTACCGTATCTAAATCTCCATCAACAAACAGATCTTTTCCAGCATCACCCAGACGAGGCTGATTCCTAATTTGTTCTGACAGCCACAATGCTTTATCATTTTCAGAAGCGTACAAGGTGCGCCTCTTGCCAATATTCTTAAACTTTGGCAGAATAGTGTTTTTGAATACTAGTTGGTCAATATCAGGGGCAGCTAGAACTATCTGTCTTATTTTCTTAGCTATCTCCTTACGCATCTTCGCATTGCTGTTTAAGTTATTTAGTCCAACAGTCATTATTCTGTTACCCATGCTGTGCGCTATAATATGAACCTGCTCTGCATTGGTGTTTGTCATTAATTCAGAAATGAAATATTCGAATGAAGGAATAGAAGCGTCCGCTGATTCAATATCTTTAAAGTACCCTGCCGCCTTTGATGCAGAAGGCCAACTAAAGAATCCGGTCAATCCTTTGAATGGTATATCCCATGCTATTTGTGCAGTTCGACGTGCAGCCTCTTCAAAGGAATTATTGTAACCATGGACAAATATTAGAACTGATTTTTTCTCAAGAGACGATAGGTCCTTGTCTAATTGCTTGATGAATGAATTTTTATCTACTGGCTCCACTTTATCCACCACAATGTGTTTATTAGGGTTCTCTCTTAGGGAGAAGGAGAGAATATTCATAGGCCTTTCTATTTCACCTTGTTTGTGATTAGTAGGAATTGTCACTTTGCATTGACCATATTCAAGATCACCGAATTTATTCCCATATTTTACTTTCTTAGTTGACTTACCTTGTGCTCTAGTTGTAGCATAAAATAGAGATACTTCACCTATACCATCATACTCACCAACTTCTGAACTTTTCTCTACATGCTTGCTAGTAGCACTTTTTTTATTCCATCCATATTCACCATCACCATACATATCCGGATAGAACGCAGGTTCAAATTTCATGTGAAACTTTTCACCACTTCCACTCGGCCTTTCAATTTGTTTTGTTCTAATGGATATTGGTAGTTGAGCTTTTCTAATTTTGGTTTGAGTTAATGTGCTTAGTACCTCCTGTGATTGAATAAGATCGACTTTGCTTTCTAGTTTAAGTTCACTCGCAATTGGCTTCAAAACAATTTTTGATATATTATTTGCCTTACCTTCAGAATTCATTGAGTTCGAAGTAACTCTTCCTATAGTTTGCACCTTGTTGTCTGAACTAATACCTAAGATGATGTCACCTTCTTCTATCTTAGTCAGCATATGTAAAGCTTTAGCTGAATATTTAACTTTTTCCAGTGGAAGTTTTGGGTAAGCCTTAGAAATCCCTATTTGAAGATCGTCTTTTGAATGAGAGAATGATTTTGGAATGAAATTCCAATTGAAATCAATTTGCTTATGATCCTGAGTCCATTGATGTATCTCAGATTTCTCAAGTCTAACTATCCAATATTGATATGCACGAATGATTTCAGGTAGGTTTTCCATATCTATTCCATTTTAACTCTAATCTCTCCACCCATCAGTTTAGGTAGGAGAGTGTCTCTTAGATTAATCAATGTGTTCATCTCCTTTGTATTATTGGCTATTTTGCTAATTGTTGATTTGGTTACTATGCCAAGCTTCTGTGCTAAGGCTAAATCAGATGGTAATGCAATTTCATATTCAGGAATGGCACTCTTGGATAAGTGTAGAACCGTAGTGCCATTTGAATAGCCAACACAATGAGATTTGAAATTACGATCTTTCATTAAGTAGTATAGGAATTCAGTTGAAATGAGGGGTTCTTTTGATTCTACCTTTACTAAATCCATAGATATAATCAGCTTTTCATATTTGGGATTTTCGAGAATTAGTGCAGGGTTGCCTAATACCTCAGCATCTTGAGTTAGATCCGTATGTGCGACGATTAAGTCTCCAGGATAAACCAAATGCTTTTCCTTATACCTGTCACTTACCAATTCTTTGAAACCATCGTATCGAAATCCACCAGTTCTATCAAAGTTCTTAAGTGTTACTAGGGCCTCATTTGACTCTTGCAACTCATCCCCTTTATACGAATAGCCATTATGAATTTGGACAAACTCTGATAGATGGTATACTTTCCACCCCTCCGGAATCTCACCCAATTCAGAAGCGATCATTTTACCACCGGAAGATTTGTACGGATTACCGTTTTCATCCGGGAATTCAAGGTCTACGAACCACCGCTTGAATAAGGTCTGAGCGATTTGTTCAAGCGTTTCATTTTGTTGACGGAGTAGTGCTATTTTTTGGTCGAGATTTGATAGGGTTTGGGCTATCTCATTCTGCTCATCTATGGGGGGTGTATAAATTGGTATTCCAAGCACATCAGCTTTTGATATATTGGCTTGACTTGCGCTTCCACTTGATTGATTTCCAATATAGAATTGTGTTCTTGACCAAGTGAGATAGTAATAGAGGAATTGATTGCTTAGCTTTTTATCGTTAGTTGAATATATTTTACCAACTCTTTGATTAAGCAATGCTGGCTTTGACAACTTATATTGAGATACTCCTCCAACTACTTGTGTTTTATCGATAGGATGATTACCGGTTAAAGCAATTAATATATCCCCTTTTTCGACTTTATACTTTTCCAATTTGGAATCAGTCTTGTGATACACTGCGTCATTCAAATTGGCATCCCCATTAGCTACATTTTTAATTTTAAGTATGGGTAATGTATCTGGCAGATACATTTCAATAAAGTCTTTGGACTTAAATGCATATCCATTTAACAAATCACAATATTCACCTATGGTAGTAGTTGACCAATTGCTCATATTTCAATTCCTATCCCTTTAAGTTGATTTGCAATTTCCTTATCCAACTTTTGAGCTTCGTCCATTTGTTCCCTAAGCTCTATAGTTAGCTTTTCCATCTTTTCTTCAAATGGGATACCATCATCTTCTTCATCCGGGATGCCAACGTATCGGCCTGGGGTGAGTACATATTTGTGTTTTTGAATTTCCTCTGCAGATGCTGATTTACAGAAGCCTTTTATATCCTCGTATTCATCTTCATTGAACCATTGATTGTATGTTCCGGACATGTGTTTAATATCCTCATCCGTAAATGCCCTATTGCGCCGGTTTACCATGTAGCCCACCTCGGAACCATCAATGAATAAGACTTCATTTTTTCGTTTGGTCTTTCCTCGTCGAAGGAACCAAAGACAGGCCGGAATGCCGGTATTCAGGAAGAGTGCTTTCGGTAGCATCACAATACATTCTACCAAGTCCTCATCAACCAACCGTTGACGAATTTCTCCTTCACCACCGGAGTTGGAACTCAATGATCCGTTCGCAAGAACAAATCCGGCCAGGCCCTGAGGTGCCAAGTGGTACAGGAAGTGTTGCACCCATCCGAAATTGGCATTCCCAGTAGGAGGGACACCATACTGCCATCGAGCATCATTACGCAAAGCCTCGCCACTCCAGTCACTTACATTAAATGGAGGATTGGCAATGATGTAATCCGCCTTAAGGTCTTTGTGTGCATCATTCAGGAATGAACCTTCATTATTCCACTTAACCTGTGAGCTGTCAATACCACGGATAGCCAGGTTCATTTTACATAACCTCCAAGTAGTTTGGTTGCTTTCCTGTCCATAGATAGAGATGTCATTGATCTTACCCTGGTGGTCTTGCACAAATTTCTCCGACTGTACGAACATTCCACCGGAACCGCAGCAGGGATCGAAGACACGGCCTTTGTATGGTTGCAGCATTTCCACCAATAATTCCACTACGCTTCGTGGTGTGTAGAACTGACCACCTTTCTTACCTTCATCCAGTGCGAACTGACCCAAGAAGTATTCAAAGACATGTCCAAGCACATCAGCACTCCTGGCTTTAGCATCGCCCAGGGCTATATTTCCAATCAGGTCAATTAACTCACCCAGACTGGTAGGATCAAGATTTTGTCTGGCATACACTTTAGGTAGAACGCCCTTCAGAGATGCATTCTCGGCTTCAATCGCATCCATGGCCTCATCTACGGTCTTTCCAATCGTTGGCAGTTTGGCATTACTCAGCAAATGTGGCCAGCGTGCAGTAGGAGGGACAAAGAATACATTTTCTGCTTTGTATTCGTCTTTATCTTCCGGGTCCGCTCCTGCGTAATCTCCTTTACCGGCAATCAGTTTTTGGTAGAGTTCTTCAAATGCATCGGAGATGTATTTTAAGAAGATCAAACCCAATACAATGTGTTTGTACTCAGCAGCGTCGATGTTCTTTCTGAGCTTGTCTGCGGCAGCCCAGAGCTGCTTTTCAAGGGGTTCTTGTTTGGTTGGTTTCTTGGTTGTTGTTTTTGCCATGCGGTGAAATAAGAGAAAGCCCTTCACATAGTGAAAGGCTTCTCTAAATTAATTAAGATTGTTTAAAGCGGCTTGTCCGTCCATATATTTCCTTAGGGGGTTGGACGGCCGGACATTAAGTTCTACCATTCCGTTTAAGAATGCTGGATATTGTGCCTCTACCTATGCCTTGTCCTTTCTTAAACCCTTTTTCTATTAACCTATTTTCAATTTCTCTGAGAGTAGTGGTGCCATTGTCAAAGTTTAATAGAACTATTTCTTCGATTTTAGTTTTTAAGGCCTCTATCTCATAATTGTCAATATCATCTTTCACTTCAATCAATGAATAATGGAGGTTTTCAAACCGCAACCGGTATCTCTTTTTTCGTTCCTTATCTGATATATAGTTGTGTTTACCAAAAGATAGTATACGCTCATTATCGGTACGGTTTCTTTTTAGCTCCATTGTCACTCTAGGTCTCGCCTGAATGGCCTGTGATCCTGATGCGTTATTCTTGTGGCTAGAATTATTTTCCGATGCTTTTGTATTGTGGTGCAGGAATATAACTGAGCAATTATGCTCATTACATATTTCTTGAAATTCATTATAAAATGATCTGACATCATCTGCGCTATTGGAGTTGGTTCCATTAAATACATCACCAAATGCATCAACTAATATCAGGGAATAATTTTCATGCTTACATGCCTCTTTCAGGTCTTTCCTAAAAGTTGAACCATTTAGAAGATATTGGACATTTCCACAGAATTGTTGGCTGACGTTTTTTGGTAGACTATTCAAATAGAATGATAATGATTCAATGATGTCTTCAGAAGCAAGAACGAGTACTTTACCATTCTTTTTTACATCGAAACCGCAAAAGTCATTTAACCCGTAACCGACTGAATATGCAATTTGTCTCAACAAGGTACTCTTACCAATGTTGGATTCAGCATGCAATAACACCAAGCATTTCTGAGGTATCAGAATGTCAATTATGTATGGGATCTCTGTAATTCCTAAATCAAGTAAATCCTTGTCTGAATAGGGCGGCTTTAGATTCTTGATCCTAGTTGCTAGATCATTTATCATGATTACCTCCTTCCTCATTGTTCACATAATCAACTGCTTCTTTATAAATCTTCCGTCTGGACTTACAATGATTCTGAAATGCATAGTCTTGGATATGCTGTGCACTGAAGTAGGCTTTCTTGCCTCCTGGTTTGTGAAAGTCTATTTCACCTTTAGACATCAACTGGTACACATACTGCACCGATACATCCAGTATTTTCGCCACATCTTTTGGTGTGTAAACTGGTTTTACATCTACCTTAATCTTGATAGAGATATGAAATAGACTCTTTTCTATTTCATCTAATTTATTGATTAAATTTTTTAGCATAAAGCATAAAATTTTAGTTATGCTTTACTTCACGATCATTGAATTGGATAGGTACGGAGTGGTAATTATTCCGAACCGTTATTTAATATTAAGTTTGTCCTTTAAGAACTTATCATAGTCTTGGGTACTAAGGTCTGTGAAGCTTTTGCTGTCGTACATTCTCATATCCAGATCACTTTCATAATAAGACCATTTAAAACGATTTGATGCGAATCTTAACAGATCTTTCTTTGGAGATTTAATCAATTTTTTGTCAATGAGGAACTTCAACAATGCACTCAAGTCTGTTTGGTCAAGTTTAAACTCTAAAGCATCAAACGTATTCCTTCCGGGCTTATATCCATCAGTCAGTAGCTCAGGATCAAATCTAGATTTAAGATATTCAACCCCTTTGGTTACCACGAATAGCTTTTCTTGTCGATCCGTTGGTATGCGACTGGCATTTTTCTGAACAATTGCTATTCCATCTAGAATTGCTTGTTTAGTATGCTCAATATGATAAGCCTTTTGGATGATATCGGCAATAATTCTAAAGACACCCTTACCGGCGGCTAACTCAGGGTCTTGGAACTCATCTTCATGTGTATGTGACCAGCAGAATTCCTCAAACGTATATTCACGCTTTTCTTCGCCTTTCTCTTGGCCTCTTTCGCTCTGGTAGTACCAAGTATGTTTAATTGTAACTGTATCAGATTGGTCTGGGCTTAGTTTTTCAAACTCGCTTACGCACCAGTCAAAGAATCGATCATCCAGCGTATTTAGCTGCTGGATGATCATATCTTCATATTTGCTCATTAGATCGATATTTTATTGACTGCATCTCGCTTGCTCTTATTCATGACTTTGACATATATCTCAGTTGTCTTTACATGCTTTTGACCAAGGATTTCTTTTACAATAGTAATATCGTTTCCATAATATAGGTTGAGAGTGGCACAGGTATGTCTTGCACAATGAAAAGTAATTTTCTTTTTGATTCCAGCTTGCATTACCCACTCTCTGAGCTTTAAATTATTCCAGGCACTGTACTTAAGCCCTCTGAAGACTTTTTCATCAGGGGCTCCAGGTTTGCCCAGGTGCTTTAGGGTATTATCAGTAATTGGAAGTATTTCTTGACCTTTAGTTTTCTTCTGCTGGTACTTGATGCTGTGGCCACCCTCATCTTTTCTAATGTCACCCCATTTCAAATTTTGGATGTCAGACCAACGCATGCCCGTACGGCAGCTGAATAAGAATGCATCTTTAAGAACTGACATTTCACATTCGGTATTTTTCAATAGCTCAACTTCTTCTTCAGTGAGATACTCTCTGTCAGGTTCTCCCGCTTTAATACTCTTGACCTGACCCACGACATCTATATTGATCAACTTATCACGAAAGGCCTCCTTTAAGGCAGCTCTTATTTTGTTGAAATAACAGCTTTTTGAATTTTGAGAGAGCGGCTTATTCCCATGCGCAATTGCTTCCTTCTCTAGGTAATTCTTAAATCCCGCAAGCCATTCCTTATTAATCTTACTAAACTTTACATCCTTGTCATTCAGATACTTTTTAAGATGCTTAATAGCGCTATCCCAATTGCCATAGTTTCCCTTGCTATTTATGCGATCAGCAGCAAGTCCTTCCATGTACCTTACAAATGATTTATTTGCATTGCTGATAGAAGTGAATCCAAATTTTCCATTTTGATAGTCTAGTAGTTTTTGTGCTCTAACTCTCTCGGCTAGTTCTAGGATGTCCTTGTTCTCTCGCTTCTGAGCAGGAGTGAGGGCTTTTCCATTTGGTTTGTAAAGGTGTAGGTCTAAAGGCTCTTGCTTTCGAGCTCCTCCATCATAAATGTCGAGGTACAGGGAAGTCCTTGTCTTCCTTTCTCTTTTTCTTAGGGTTATCTTCATTGTATTTCCTGTTGCGTTTTGTTGCGCCCTTGCTTGTGCCACATAAGCGCAACAAAATCCTATCAATTATTGTACTATAAAGATAATCAAAAGGTTTCATAAATAACTGAATATCAACTATTTATATACTAAGATAGTACTAAGATTATAGGGCTTACTTCCCAATACAAAACTTGCTAAAGATATTCTCCAACAAATCATCGGTGGTGACTTCACCGGTGATCTCACCCAAATGAAAGAGGGAAGAACGGATATCCTGAGCTACCAGATCATTACTCATCTGCATGTTGATGCCTTCAATTACACGGTTGAGCGCCTCATCGGTTTGCTGTAGGCTTTGGAGGTGTCGAGCGTTGGTGACGATCACATCAGATTGAGTTGGAATTGAGATGAAAGCCTTTAGTCTGCTTTTGAGCTCGTCCAAGTTGCTTTTTTCCTTCGCGGAAATCATGATAGCATCCCCTCGATCACCCAACCATTTCATTAATTCACTATTTCCCGAATCCACCTTGTTTCCAATAATCAAAAAGGGAGCCTCAGATGCTTGTAACTCAGTGACTTGATCAGCGATCGAGTCAATTGTTTCGTTCTCCAAATCCACCAAATACAATACAAGGCTTGCCAGTTTCATCTTTTCCAATGTCCGCTGCACGCCGATACTCTCTACCTTATCGTCCGTTTCACGGAGGCCAGCAGTATCTATGAAGCGGAAAGCAATGCCATCCAGGTAGATTTGATCTTCGATAAAATCACGTGTAGTCCCTGCAACATCCGATACAATGGCTTTTTCCTCATTCAGGAGCGCATTCAAAAGTGTAGACTTGCCTGCGTTTGGTTTTCCAGCGATTACCGTTGGTACACCGTTCTTGAGCACGTTTCCATATTCAAAGCTGGCAATCAATGATTGAATCAAAGTTTGAATCTTAGCAATAAGATCCAGGAGTCCATGCCTGTCGGCAAATTCTACATCCTCTTCAGCAAAATCAAGTTCCAGCTCAATCATGGATGCGAAATGAACCAACTGCTCTCGCAAGTTTTTGATCTCATCTGAGAAACCGCCGCGCATTTGCTTCATCGCTGTTTGCTGCATACCTGCATTCTCGGAGGCTATCAAGTCCGCTACAGCCTCTGCCTGTGTCAGATCGAAGCGCCCATTCAGAAATGCTTTTTGCGTAAACTCCCCTGGCTTTGCCAGCCGAGCACCTTTGGTGACTAGCAAACTCAATATCTTTTGAAGAATGTATGGCGACCCATGACTGGATATTTCTATTACATCTTCTTTGGTGTAGGAGTGAGGCCCTTTGAAAATGGATACCAACACCTCATCAATGATCTCGTTTTGATCATTTCTGATTGTTCCTAGATGGATGGTATGCGAATCTACCTGAGTTAGATCTTTACCCTTAAATAGCTCATTGACAATGGAAATAGCCTGCTTACCTGAGACGCGGATAATGCCGAGTGCTCCTTGTCCCGGAGGTGTGGCGAGTGCAGTGATGGTGTCATTGATATGCGACATAGTGCAAAGATGGATAGAATCCGGGTAGTTATGAAGCGCACTTTTTGTAGCTTTTTTAAAAAGCTGTAACCTAATGTTGTTTTTAAAGTATACATTTAGGAAACATTGATAATATACATTTAGGAAATATAAAATGAAGGGTTCAAATATTGGCGAGTTTGAGGAACTGGTAATGCTTTCTGTGGGAATACTTCAGGAAGAAGCTTACGGCATTTCTATTAAGGATGAATTAGAAGTACGTACGAATAGAAAACCTAGTATAGGTGCTTTACATAGTGCGTTAAACAGGCTTGAAAAAAAAGGCTTACTTAAATCCTTTCTCGAAGGCCCAACCGAAGACCGAAGGGGGAGAAGGAAGCGTTTCTATCAACTCACCCTGACAGGGAAAGAGGTTCTTGCAGGTATCTATGAGCAGCGCAAGGAAATGATTCAACTCATTCCCAATCTTATTTTCAACTCATGAATAAATCTAACCCGCCAAAGCTAGCTGAGCGATTTTTTCGATGGATCTGCGCGCAGAGTAACCTTGAAGGACTTGAAGGGGATTTGTATGAATTGTATGAGCGAAGAGCTAAAAAACAAGGCCATCGAAAGGCAAACTGGTATTACCTGTTGGATATGCTAACACTCATGAGAGGGTCTGTTGTACAGATCAATTTCAATAACTCAAAATCAAATAAAATGGGAATGATACTCAATTACATCAAAATTGCTTTCCGGAATGGTTTAAGGAGAAAGTCTTTTACATTGATCAATCTTTTTGGCTTGACCCTGGGAATCACAGCGGTGCTTTTTATAAGTGTTTATTTATGGGAAGAGACGCATTACGACAGGTATCAAACAAATGGAGAAAACAAGTACCGATTATATGATCGCCTGGAGCGCGAGAGCGGAGACGTCTCTTTGATCACGACTGTACCTCCGCCAATTGCAGAGGCCTTAGAAGCTAATTTTTCACAAATAAAAAAGGCTGGAAGAATCTATTTCGACTATGGTGGGACGGTATTTCAAATTGGAGATAAATCATTTTCTGAGACCAATGGCTACTATGCTGAATTTGATGCGCTTGATATCTTAGATGTAGAGATAATCGCAGGAACCCGAGATGGACTTAAAGAACCAAGATCATTTATCCTATCAGAATCTCTTTTTATCAAATTTTTTGAAGGAGCTCCTTTCAATAATCAGACGGTTCAGTTAGGAAGTTCTACCTTTTCGATCGTTGGGGTTTACAAGGACTTTCCAGATCAATCTCATGTGAATCCAGATTACCTTGTGTCGTTTGAGTTATTAAAAAACTATACACCTGAAGAGCGGATGAATAGTTGGCTATGGCATCAATTCACTACATATGTTGAGTTTGAAGATGGTGTGAATGTGAAGGCATTTGAAGAAGAAGCCCAACGTTTTGTGAAAGAAAGGTCAGCCAAAGAGTTAGAAGCTCATGGAATTTCTTATACCACTCATTTTCAATCATTCCATGATATTCACTTACACTCATCAGCTTTCGAACAGGATACATTTGATAGAAGCAGTTATCAAAACGTATTTTTTTTAGGAATTGCAGCCTTGATTATACTTTTTATTGCCTGCTTGAACTTTGTGAATTTAACCTCTGCTCAAGCAATAGGTAGAGCAAAAGAAGTAGGAATCAGGAAATTTGTTGGAGCAGGAAAGGGACAGGTGTTCGTTCAGCATTGCATCGAATCCCTATTATACGTGCTGATTGCAGGGGCTTTAACATTGGGACTTTTATTTGTTTTATTGCCAGAATTTAATCAGTTCACAGAGAAGGAATTCGAACTCGTTGACTTATTCACGCCTCCTCGCATACTTGCCTACCTGGGGGCATTAGTGGCTTTAGGGGTATTGGCAGGTGCCTATCCAGCCACCCTGTTGACACGAGTAAGAGCAATCGATATCGTGCATGGTCTTAAGATACATAGAGTTAAAGTAGGTAAGCACTTCGCGGTTTTTAATCCGAGGCAAATTTTGGTAGCCGTACAATATGTTTTAAGTGTTGGGCTCATCATTATCTCTGTTGTCGTCTATGAGCAATTTCAATTCATGCGCGAAGCGGATCTTGGATTTGATAAGGAAAATCTAATCTTGATATCTACAGTGGGTTCCATGAGAAGGGACCTGGAAAGTACCAGGCAGGCATTTAGCGAATATAGTAACATCAAAAATATAACCTTTAGCTACAGTGTTCCTGGGGGGATTGTTGCGGGTGATGGCATAATTATCCCCAGGCTAAACAACAAAGATCAGTCAGCTAATGTCTTTGTAACAGATCATCAATTTCTGAAAACAATGGAGCTTGAACTCATTGCAGGTCGCGATTTTAAATTACAAAATGCATCAGATCATTCACAAGCATTTGTGCTGAATGAAGAGGCTGTTCGTACCTTCGACCTTGGTAATCCTGAAGATGCAATTGGTGAAGTAATTCATTGGAAGCATTGGAATCATCAGGACTCATTGAAGAAAGGTAAGGTTATAGGTGTAGTGCGTGATTTCAATGTCAAAAGCATGCATAAAGAAGTATCTCCTGCGGCTATTCATCTGTTAGACTCTTACATGCCAAACATGATTGTTCGAATTGGAAATGGCGATTTAAAAAAGACCATAGAATTTCTGGAAGAGAAGTACAGCGTTTACGCCCCTCAGCGTCCATTTGAGTTTACTTTCTTGGATCAAACCTTCGATGACTTTTATAGAAAAGAAGAAAAGATGGCTCAACTGTTTGGACTTTTTACAGTGCTCACCATCGTGACCGCTCTTATTGGATTATTGGGACTAGTAAATTTCAATATCAATAAGCGCAGCAAGGAGTTGAGTATTCGAAAGATACTCGGTGCTGGTAGATTGAACATCTATGTGCTTTTGGTGAAAAAATACATTTTCCTCATCTGCATTTCATTGATGATTAGTACACCCATTGCCTATTACATGGCCAATGGCTGGCTTGATGACTTTGCATACCGAATCACGCTTGATGCACTCATATTTATCAAAGTTTTAGGTTTGATTTTATGCTTGACATTGATTGTCGTTAGCTGGCGAGCCATCAAAGGATTACAAACCAATCCGGCGGATAAACTCCGGACAGAATAACATTTTAATCATTTAATGAAACCTTTTGGTTACATTTTAGTATACTTGTAACCAAAAGGTTTCATATTATGCGTAGAGATGTATTCCAAGCAATAGCAGACCCCACCAGAAGAGAGATCATAGGATTGGTATCTCACCAATCCAGAAACGTCAATGAGTTGGCGGACAATTTTGAGATGAGCAGACCGGCTGTTTCCAAGCACGTCCGGATTTTGAAAGAGTGCGGGCTAGTAACGATCGAAAAGAAAGGTAGAGAGCGCTTTTGCCATGCCCAATTGGATAAGCTGGGAGAGATCGCACTATGGGTGCATCAGTACAGACGCTTCTGGAATACCAGCCTTGATAAGTTAGAAGCCCTTTTAAGAGAAGATACCAACAACAACAAATAAACTACTACTATGAATACTTATGGTAAGTTGATCAATGATCACACAATTCAATTTGTACGACTATTGCCTGGCCCGATCGAACGAGTTTGGGAATACCTGACTGATGCAGATAAGCGATCACTATGGTTTGCGGGAGGTGAAATGGATAGCATGTCCGGTGGGAAGGTTGAGTACATATTCAACCACAACAAGCTTTCGCCAGCGAAGGATCCGATACCTGAAAAATACAAAGGCCTGGAAGGAGGAATGACTTCAATTGCAGATGTACTTACCTACAATGCACCTCATTTACTAATGATTGGATGGGAAGGCGGCGAGGTGGAATTCAAACTGGAAGAACTGGAAGATGAAGTAAAGCTGACGCTGACCCACTCAAACCTACCTGCGGATAGAAACAAGCGAGTTGGAACAATGGGTGGCTGGCATACACATCTGGATATTCTGGTGGACAGAATGAATGGTGTTGATCCCCAGGGATTCTGGAGTGTTCACATGCAGATGGAAAAAGAGTACATGGAAATCTTCTTTTGATAACTATTAATGAGATCAGATCATGAATAAAAATGGAAAATTGATAGCACCAACCACTTTGCAATTTGAACGTATGCTGCCAGGACCAATTGATCGTGTTTGGGAGTACTTGACAGATGCGGAGAAACGAGGAAAATGGTTTGCTTCTGGTTCAGTATCACTTAATGAGGGGAGCCAAATAAAATTTGTGTTTAATAACAATCAACTATCCAGCCCAATAGAATCACCACCGACCAAATACCAGGATTTTGGTGATGGGTTTGTCTCCTACGCGAAAGTTATTAAATCGGAAGCTCCGCATCTATTCGTAATTGAGTGGGAGGGATTAGTGACGTTTAAGCTGGAGTCCCAAGATGAGGGGGTGAAGCTCACACTGACACATGAGAAACTTGAAGACACGCATGAAACGCGTGTTGGTACCATGTCCGGATGGCATACACATTTAAATATCCTGGAAGTACAGCTGGCAGGAAAATCGCATGAAGGTGGCTTTTGGACAACACACATGTCCTTGGAAGAAGTTTACGAAAAGATCGTCTAGCTTCTCTTTCGAGATGCATTCCCAAGCCACAAGCCAAAAAGCAAAACAAAACCTCCTGCAATGAGGTAGGAGGTAACTCCCTCAAGTAAAAAAATGAGGATTGTGCCCGTGGCTAAAAGCCTGATGAATTCAG
Source organism: Ekhidna sp. (assembly GCF_039940915.1). Taxonomy (GTDB): domain Bacteria; phylum Bacteroidota; class Bacteroidia; order Cytophagales; family Cyclobacteriaceae; genus Ekhidna. Next base: position 279,073 of record NZ_JBDVFO010000002.1, on the reverse strand, counting down.
ATGGAATCCAATTGCTCCTGTTCTCCATCAATATTCCTAGCTGCGCAATGGACCACATGATATATCCAGCAAGTGCTAGTTTGACATACAAATCATAGTTGACATGCGTGAATAAGAAGAGTGCGGTGAAAGTAAGTACCATCACAAACTGAACAAATACATATCGGATCATCGGAATGTGCGGGTGAACATCGTATTTATGGTAAGCATCTTTATTTACTTCAGGAGCTGCTTGATACCCTCCAAGTTCATCAGGTTGCCACCCGGGTTTGTAGAAAAGAATTTTGAGCTTATTCAAAAACCCGGAAGTAGTTTTCAACTGATGGGTCATATCCACAATGGGAAGTACATTGGCCCATACGGGATTCCAGGTATTTGTCGGTTTGGTTACGCCGTACGTTGGCTTTTCTTCTTCAGCCTGAAAAGTTCCAAACATCCGATCCCAGATCATCAAGGTTCCTGCATGATTCTTGTCGATGTACTTAGGATTGCGTCCATGATGCACCCGGTGATGAGAGGGTGTGTTGAATACATACTCAAACCACTTCGGTAATTTATTTATTGCTTCTGTGTGTATCCAGAACTGATAGATGAGGTTAATACCTTTCACAGCAAGAAAAGCGTAGGCATTGAATCCCAACAAAGCCAATGGCAAATAGAAGACCATGGAGAAAACGCCACCAAACGATGACTGTCTCAAGGCCACAGAGAGGTTGTAGTCTTCACTTTGATGATGCACTACATGAGCAGTGTTCCACAGGAAATTAATCTCATGACTTGCCCGATGAAACCAGTAGTAACACAGATCTACTAAAACGAAAAGCACGAGATAGCTCCACCAATTATTAGGAATCTGAGCAATTGACCAATGCTGGTATACGAATTGATACATCCCAACCGAAATCGCTCCCCAAATGGCATTCGTAACCTGAGAAAAAATGCCGCAACTGATATTGGTGACAGCATCGTTGGCTCGATAGATTTTTGTTTGCTTTACAAGCTGATAAACCAGTTCTAAGCCGATCAAAAAAAAGTAGAGAGGAATGGAAAGTATCACCGGGTTTAAATCCATCGAATAAATATAAAGATGCCTGGTCAGAGATGGCCAGCATCAGACCAACATTTTGAGTCATTTAAATATTCCAGCAGTTCATTGTTCCTTCATTAGCAGCATAATGACATGTGCAGCACTCCAACTGAAGTTATAGGCATGTAGTCCTTCACCAGTTAATGGATGATAATTTTCTCGAATGGCAGGGCCCTTTTCAAGCAGCCCGTTTGCGCCCTCCAGTATCTGCTTCGTGGCTTTGTTGGCTTCATCATTGTATCCGTAATTCCGCAATCCTTTCACGCCAAAATAGGCCTGATCAAGCCAATTGGGCCCACGCCAATATCCTTTGAGCGGATCAAACCTTTCATGATCAGCACTCATGGTTTGAAATGGAACCCGCGTGAAAAACTTGGTAGTATCCATCATTATCTCTTTAACAGCTTCGGCCTGTTCTTGGGTTGCTGCCATCGTCCAAAGTGCCGTCCAACCCTCGCTTCCTTCACCTCTGATGAAATGCTCACCATCCAAAGAGGTGTCGTAGAACCAACCTTTCTCTTCATCATAAAACTGCCGTTGGATTTGACCTTTTAAGAAATCAGCCTCGGTCTTGTACTTGATTGAATCTTTCCTTTCAGCCAAAACCATTGCTAAGTCTGCAAGCAAAAGCTTTTCGGCATAGAGGTAGCAATTCAGGTCTACACTTTCTTGGTCCAGCGAATAGGCATCATCGCTGTTTTTTAAAATTCTTGAGCCATCAAACCGGATGGCATTATCCATTCCGCTTTCCCACTTGGCGGCTACCAAACTGCCATCGGTAGAGCCATATTCACACAACCCGTCCTGATCGTGATCACGTTTTTGATACCACCATTGATGATACTTTTTCAGTTTGGGGTACATATAGTGCACAAAAGCAGTATCTAAACTCTTTTCAAAAACTGCGGCAACTGCCCACGCGGAGAGTGGAGGTTTAGTGTCGCGATAATTGTGAGCCTCAATGGTCGTATCGCGATATACACAGTCTGCAACAAAACCATCTTCATCCTGAAATTCAAACATCAATTTGATCTGCTTTTTTGCCAAAGTGATGTCGTAAAAGGAGAGACCAACACTGTGCTTCCAGGAATCCCATGACCAAAACCCATTGAACCATTCATAATGATAGCTGGGAAACAAACCTTCAAACTTGATTTCACCGGCAGGGATGCGCCAATTGTTTTGTAAGGTCAAATGCGCCTTTGCCAACGCCTGGGCATAGAAAGAATCCTGAAACTTCAACCGTCTGTTGTGGAGCAATTTTGACAACTGTAGATCTTTTTCACGTTTACGTCTTTCTAAGAGCGAGTCAAAATTGATTCCTACAGTCTCTTTTTGTTCTTTTCCCCAGTCGTATTCAGGGAAAATGAAAGTTTGAGAAATGTCAAGTTTGATAACCTCTCCTTTGGCAAGTGAGGCGGTTTTTAATTGTGTTTCATAAGAGTTGTTCTCACAACTCACTATCGAGTCGGAAAATTGAATATAGCCCATTGCATCTGTATGATCGGATGCAATTTCGATTTGACGGTTGTGACCACTTAGTTCTAGACCATCAGCAAGAATAGGGGCGTTTCTCCACTGATATTGGATGGACACATCTTTGTCAGAAGTATTTTCAATTTCAGAGTAAATTAATGCCGTATGACCTGACTTAAACGCAAGCCTTTGGGTTAGTTGTAAATCATCCGATATAAAAACCTGCTCCAAAAAACCACTCGTACTTCTCGTTTTATGTGCCTTCCAGTTTATGTTTTTGATGCGTAAATAGGAAAGGCATCGGCTACTCCATATACCATTTTGCTGAGTCATCAAAAAAGGGCCGGTGAATCCGGCAATACCGATGGAGTCTGGGAAGCTATATGCAAACCAAGCTCCTTGATCAGAAAACATCAATCCATTTTTATCGAACTTGCTCGTTGGAGTGAAAGAGTAGTTGAGGATATTTTCACTAACGCTTAGCGAAGTAAATACGGGTGCTTCTGCTGGCACTTGCTCTCTACAACCCCAAAGAATAAGACAAACTATAATACTAAGTGTTCCCGCTAATTTCTTAATCATTGAGACGTGGTTTAGGAAGTATAACAAGCTTCCATCGTGCCAAATATAGTTTCATTGAATCTTCAAGTTCACCTTTTGTACACATAGTATTTTTTCGAAGCGAAAAATGTAGCTCGAACTTACTTTCTAAAAACTAGAGAGAATGAAAAATATAGCTCGAGCACTCATCCTCCTTCTGTTTATGGGATGTAATAAAGAAGATTCTAGGGTGCAGATAACAAATTCAGATGTCCAGTTTACTTTCAATGTGTCAGATGGTGTGGTCGGGAGAACGCTATCGAACTCAACTGAACCTAAAGAAGTCATCATTACCATTAAAGATGAAAACGGCTTAATTACACATTATAGAGAACATATCGAACTCCTAGACTTCAATGGAGCCTTGCTAAGTTCACCGCTAACATTGCCAGTCGGAAACTTCACACTGGAGGAGTTTTTTATCTTGAACGAAGAGAAAGAAATACTCTATGTAAGTCCACTCGAAGGGAGCGAAAAAGCCAGCCTTGTCAAAGAACCACTTGCAATTTCATTCGATGTATCAGAAGACAAAATTACCACAGTGAGTCCAGAGGTTATACATGCAGCAGGATCTCCTGAGAGCTATGGTTTCGCGCAGTTTGAATTTAAAGTTGTACGTGTAGAAGTGCTGACGATATCTGTGTTTAGTATCACTGGAGATGGTGGACTAAATCTTACCAATGCTCACCTTAAGATTGCAGGCTTTGATGAAGAAGGTGATGTCATTTGGGAGGAAAGTATTGAGTTGGAGTCTACAGCTAATCAAATTTGTGTAAGAGAATCCTACAGCTACGGGTTGATTATTTCAAAGGATGGTTTTAAAACCGAAGAGCTCCAAATAGCTGATGAAGATTCACGTAAACTGGAGGTTATATTGCAGGAGACATGTGAGGAACTTGATTTTAAAACAGTTTGGAGTAAGGAAATTTCACTAGAGGGAACGTCTGTATATACAGTGTCTGGGTATAAAATGCTAGATGATGGCATTCTCATTTCTCTTGGCCTTACCAATGCTAATTATACAAACGAATTGTTTCTCAAGGTGGACAGTGATGGAAATGAACTATGGAAATTTGACCCCCATAGGTTTTTCGGTCAGTCTGTAAAAAAGTATTTGGCAGTGAGCGATGGTGGTATTGTCATTATGGGATATGGGGTCAAAGGGAGTGACCCTGCACATCTCATGAAAATTGGTATAAACGGAGAGATACAGTGGGATTTGCCTATAGGTACCGGGCATAACATGAACGCCATTCAATCAGCCAGTGAGGATGAGTTTTGGTTTAGTGCAGATGGACCAAGTAGCCTTGTTGATGGACGACGAGATTTTAAAGTATTCAAAGCTGACCTGCATGGAAATACAGTGGAGATCCTTTCCATAGACAACAGTCTTTACAATGGTATTTATTTTCGATCAAGCACAGCTTCGGGTTTTTCAATTCTGGGAAATCGAAGATTGGGAAATAATGAATTTCAACGATATGTGATGAATTTTGATTTTGATGGAAACTTTATTGATGAGTATAAAGAAACAGTTATCAGTTTGAATCATATTCGGGCACGGCTAAATGATGGAACGTGGTTGACAGGGTCTTCAGAGCAAATGACGGATTGCGGCGAAGATGTTTCATGTACTTATAGCATAGTTAAAAGATTGACGGCTGATGTTCAATCAGAAATAGCTACAACCTATTTGGATGTACCATGTCCAGTTTATGATGAATTGTATAGCCTATTCACAGGAATCTTTCCCATGGAAAACGGGGGTGCATTGCTGAGTTATATAACATCAGATTATCCAATTGGTTATGAATTGGAATTCGGAGACGATATCGCGAAAAGGAGTCATGTAATTGCTGAATTTGATGCAACTTCAAATATGATTATCCAAAGAGATAAAATTCCAATTCAGAGTGGATGGGAAAAAGGTTATCATGGATATGCTTGGTATGTACTAAGTCTTGCAAAGGGGGCTATTGTTCCCGATCAGAATAATGGGTATTATAGATTATTTTCAACAGACGAATATGCACTTAGAATAGAGAAAATATCGTTTTAAAGTGAAGTCTAAAACTGTTATTCTAAAAACGAAAGCGCATTCGTTTCGGATGCGCTTTCGCTCTCTGAACCTTGAGACGATTAGGTGATTCAGATGTCACTGGAGGAAGTTGGCATAAATTAAGCTGATTGGAAGAATATTGATATCTAACCATCAGGGGTTTGCTTTCAATATGCCTGTTACTGTTCGCAAGTGATTGTAAAGCGCAATGGAATTCTTTGTTAGTTGATAAACTTCATAGCTACCTATCCGGTGAATTGCTTCTTTTTAGATGAAGATTATTCGTCCCATTAAATTATATATGACATTTTTGCAGCCATGGTCAAAGCGATAAAAGTCTTCAACGCTATTTCAGTTTTACTCTTTTCAGTTATTCTACTTTTGGTGTACGCATACTCGCCCATTATGGTAGACCTGAATATAGAGGGGGTGAAGGAAATTCATAAACAATCGTTCTTCTATTATGCCTTTGGAAGTTTTGTGATTGTGAACATCGTTTTGCGCATGGGAGTCACGCTCGGTTCTAGAAATTTAGCTGAAAATTTAGCTGCTTGGATTCGCGCCATCCTTTTCATTGTCAACTTCTATTTGGCATCCATGATTGGTTTGGTAGGGGTGATGAACAATACCAATCACATAGCTCCATCCAGCTACGGATATCTCAACTTTTTAGGTCCTGTATTTCTGGTTATTTGGGTTGGGGGACTGATTTTTTTCATTTTTAAAAAGAAGTAGAACTACCTCTATTTCAGATTCTTAATTTGTCTTATTTCAAGTAACACTGCCTCTGAGGGTTAGGTTGTTACGTGTAAGTGTTGGATTTTTATCATTACTTTGAATTAGAGATTATTAAATCACTTATAACTACTTTATTAGATGGCTGAAGCGATATATACCGAGGATAGCATCAAATCACTGGATTGGAAGGAGCATATTAGACTCAGGCCAGGGATGTACATCGGTAAGCTTGGGGACGGTAGCTCTCCGGATGATGGCATATACGTATTGGTGAAAGAGATCATTGATAATAGTATCGATGAACACATGATGGGACATGGCCGAACCATTGATGTGAAAGTAACAGACCACCGCGTGACTGTGCGGGATTATGGAAGAGGAATTCCACTTGGAAAAGTAGTTGACTGTGTGAGTAAAATTAATACGGGAGGCAAGTATGACTCGGGAGCTTTTCAAAAATCCGTAGGCCTAAACGGCGTAGGAACAAAGGCAGTAAACGCACTGTCCAATTACTTCAAAGTACAGAGTTACAGAGATGGAGAAACGAAAGTAGCTGAGTTTGAAAGAGGCGAGGTTACCACCGATTCCAAAGTTCAAAAAGCCGAAGGTAGAAATGGTACGCAGATCATCTTTGAGCCAGACGATACGGTCTTCAAAAATTATCACTTCATTCCGGAATATCTGGACAACCTGATGTGGAATTATGCCTACTTAAATGCAGGCTTGACCATTGTACTCAATGGTAAAAAATATCACTCTGAAAATGGACTGAAAGACCTGCTGACCAATAAGGCAGACATTGAAAATCTACGCTACCCAATCATCCATCTAAAAGGGGATGATATTGAAATTGCTATAACACATGCCAATCAGTATGGTGAAGAATATTACTCATTCGTCAATGGGCAGTACACGACACAGGGAGGAACGCATTTAGCAGCTTTTCGTGAAGCAATTGTGAAGACTGTGCGTGAATTTTATGGAAAGAATTTTGACGCCGCAGATGTGCGGTCAGCGATCATTGGAGCCATAGCGGTCAGAGTACAAGAGCCTGTATTTGAAAGTCAGACCAAAACAAAACTGGGATCGCAAAACGTTGGGCCGGAAGGCCCCACAATGCGGACATTCGTCAATGACTTTGTGAAAAAGGAGCTTGACAATTTCCTACATAGGGATTCAGCTACAGCCGATGCACTTTTGAAGCGTATCCAGCAGTCTGAGCGTGAGCGTAAGGAGATTGCGGGCATTAAGAAGCTGGCGAACGAAAGAGCCAAGAAAGCTAATCTGCACAATAAGAAGCTAAGAGATTGCCGTATTCATTTCAATGACAAGAAAGGAGATGAAGCCATCAAAGATGAAACCATGGTTTTCATTACGGAAGGAGACTCAGCAAGTGGATCCATTACCAAATCAAGAAGTGTACAGACGCAGGCCGTATTTTCATTGCGTGGTAAACCGTTTAACTGTTTTGGGCATACCAAGAAGGTAGTTTACGAAAATGAAGAGTTTAACTTACTGCAGCACGCGCTAAACATTGAAGACGGGCTGGAAGGGTTACGCTATCGGAAAATTGTAATTGCAACAGATGCCGATGTGGATGGCATGCATATTCGATTACTCTTATTGACCTATTTCTTACAATTCTTCCCTGAGTTGGTTCGAAACAATCACATTTTCATTTTGGAAACTCCTTTATTTCGTGTTCGGAATAAGAAAGAAACGATTTACTGCTATTCTGAAGAGGAGCGGAGGAATGCCATAGCCAAGCTGGGCAGTAAGCCAGAAATAACTCGATTCAAGGGATTAGGAGAGATCAGCCCAGGTGAGTTCGCTGAGTTTATTGGAGACAACATCCGCCTCGATCCTGTTATTCTTCAGAAAGACACCAGTATCCAGGATTTGCTGACATTCTATATGGGTAAAAATACACCTGACCGTCAGCAATTCATCATTGACAAGCTTCGCGTAGAGAAGGATTTAGTGGAGGAAGTGGAAGCGGCCTGATGGAACGATCGAAATCCCTATCCATCAATTCTGTGAAGAGGTATAAGTTCTTTTTAATGGGGTCACTCTCCATCATGTTTTTGGCATATATGACCCTTTACCTGATAGATGGAGATCTGTATGGAGTTGTAATGGTTGTAGTCTATCTAGCTCTCATGATTTTCTACTGGTACCCCAACATTGGAAAGTTCCTTAAGAAAATAAAAGAAGTTTCCTATGATAAGGAAAACCTATATGTGCAAGAGGGGACGTATGAGATACAGATACCATTCCACGAAGTAAAGGACATTGAAATTGTTAGTTTGGATGGCTTATACAAGTTTAAACTTTATCAAAGTGATCAATTTGGAGACGAGGTGATCTGCAAACCTTCACTTTGGTACCCGCTGAATTATAAGAAAGTAGACGCCGAACTCAACCGCATACGTGGCTTGGTCAGAAAAGCGCATCATGAGTATACCGACAAAATAGGCTTTGATCGAAGTTTACCGAGTAATTAATTGTAATAATTATGCAAAAAATGATTTTTTGTAAAAAAAACGCAATAAATTGAGTTTTGTAAAATTGACGAATGAATAGGTTCATACTAATGGCGGATATCGTGAGCAGTCACGAAAAGGACAGTAAGGCATTGATGTCGGACTTTCAGGCGTTGGTAAAGTGGACCAATATGATATATGGTGACTCCATTGAGTCTCCACTGACCATCACCTTGGGAGATGAATTTCAAGGAATCGTGTCATCCGCATCCAGAGGAATAGATATCATTCTGGCGATGGAGGAATACATTCTTGAAGAAGAGTTCGATTTTAAGCTGCGATATGTCTTGAATGAAGGTGAGGTAGAAACGCCGATCAATGAGGACAAAGCGTACGAGATGTTAGGTCCTGGTCTGACGGATGCACGAAAGATGCTGAACGAGATGAAGAAGGAGAACGGGCGCTTTTTGATTTCAATAGCGGCGAGTGATCAAATCAATAAGATGATGAAGATCACGCAGCATTTCATTGATGGGTGGCATCCGAAAGATAGAAGCACGGTTTCTGGATTTTTGCAAGGGCATGATTATAAAGCACTAGCGAAGATTCAGCAAAAGGATGATTCATCGCTTTGGCGAAGAAGAAAGAGTCTGGCCATAGATGAGTATTTATTGTGTAAAGAACTAATTCACGAACTGATAGATGGATAAGCACCTTTACTATAGTGCCATCTATGTGGTGGGAGAATTGGTAGCGATGGGAATTTTTTTCCTTGTTACCAAAATGTTTAAGAAATCGCTGACACTGAGTAGCGTTTTGAGGGGAGCACTGGAAAGGGGCTTTTTGTACATCATTCTATTGGTGAATCTACCTCAAGGCATGGCTTTTTTTGGCGCATTAAAAATAGCAACACGTCTGAAGGACGATGATAAAATTTCAAATGACTATTTCCTTACGGGAAATCTAGTCTCAGTTTTAATTGTCATTGGGTATTACCTAATGAGTCAATATTGTTTTTAAATGGGAGAAGAACACGAAAAAGAGGACGAAATACGAGACGTCATTCCGATATCCGGAATGTATGAGAATTGGTTTCTGGATTATGCATCATATGTAATTCTGGAACGAGCCGTTCCTGCAATCAATGATGGATTGAAGCCAGTGCAGCGCCGGATACTGCACGCCATGAAAGAGATGGATGATGGTCGTTACAACAAAGTGGCCAACATCATTGGAAGCGCCATGCAATATCACCCACATGGAGATGCATCCATTGGAGATGCCATTGTGAACCTCGGACAAAAAGATCTGCTGATAGATACGCAAGGTAACTGGGGAGACGTCCGAACTGGCGACTCAGCAGCGGCAGCTAGATACATTGAAGCTCGCCTGTCCAAATTTGCGCTTGAAGTCATCTTCAATCCACAAACGACCAATTGGCAACTTTCCTACGATGGCAGAAAGAAAGAACCAGTAACATTCCCCGTAAAGTTTCCTTTGCTATTGGCACAAGGAGTAGAGGGAATTGCCGTAGGACTCTCCACCAAGATGTTGCCTCACAACTTCTGCGAAATTCTTGATGGATGTATTGCCACGTTGAAGGGCAAAAAAGTTCAACTTTATCCGGATTTCCTTACAGGTGGCAAAATCGATGTTACGGATTACAACGATGGGAAACGTGGCGGAAAAGTACGCGTGAGAGCTACCATAGAAGAGCGAGATAAGTCGACATTGGTAATCAAAGACATACCGTATGGAACGACGACCACTTCATTAATTGAATCCATCGTCAAAGCCAACGATAAAGGAAAAATCAAGATCAAGCAGGTAGTAGACAATACAGCCAAAGACATTGAGGTTTTGGTCAGCCTGGCATCAGGAACATCTCCTGATATCACCATGGATGCGCTGTATGCATTTACCGACTGTGAGGTATCTATTTCTCCAAACGCCTGCGTGATTGTAGCTGATAAGCCCATGTTTTTGGGCATATCTGAGATTCTGAAGCAGTCCGTAGATCAAACCGTAGATCTGCTGCGCCAGGAGCTGGAAATAGAGAAAGCAGAGCTGAAAGAAAAGATCTTCTTTAGTAACCTGCTTAAAATCTTCATCAATGAAGGGATGTATAAGCATCCTGATTATGAGAACTCTGGAGACCTTCAGAAATGCTATGAGGTCTTGAATACATTGTTTACTCCATTTTTCGATATGTTCTATCGAGAGATAACCAATGAAGACTATAAACGACTCATAGATAAGCCATTGAGCAGCATTACACGCTTTGATACAAGCAAGGTTGATGCACTAATGCAAGACTTGACCGATCAAATAGCGAAAGTAGATCATAGCCTGGATAACCTGACAGATTATGCAATTGCTTACTATCAAAACCTGTTGGAGAAGTATGGAAAAGGAAGGGAGCGTAAAACAGAGATCACAAACTTCGACACCATCAATGTAACCGTAGTTGCAGCCAACAATGCCAAGCTATATGTTAACAGACAGGATGGATTTGTCGGCTATGGGTTGAAGAAAGATGAATTTGTGAGCGACTGTTCTGACATTGATGACATCATCGCGTTTACGAGAGATGGTAAATGCGTTGTTACCAAGATTCAGGACAAAACATTTGTAGGTAAAGACATCTTGCATGTGGGTGTGTTCAAGAAGAATGATGAACGCATGGTTTACAACATGGCGTATGTGGATGCCAAGTCAGGAAATTCCTATGTGAAGCGTTTTCAGGTGCTTTCTGTAACAAGAGATCGGGCGTATGAATTGACTAAAGGAGGCAAAGGGAAGGTGCATTACTTCACTGCAAATCCAAATGGAGAAGCAGAACTTGTAACCGTTTCTCTAACGCAAGCAAGCAAAGCACGTAAGAAAATTTTTGATTTCGATTTCTCTGAGATTGAAATCAAAGGTCGTGGTGCTGGTGGCAATATCCTGACCAAACACCCGGTAAGAAAAGTGGTGCTGAAAGAAGAAGGTAAATCAACACTTGGAGGTGTGGATATATGGTATGATCCAACGGTCGGTCGATTGAACCGGGAAGAGCGCGGTGATTCGCTTGGAAACTTTATGTCAGAAGATCAAATAGTGGCCTTTTATAAAGATGGTAGCTACGAGACAACTTCTTTTGAGCTGACCAACCATTACGACTTCAACAATGTAATGGGTATTTACAAATTAGATCAGGATGCTTCGTTCAATGCAATACACTATGACGGGGATTCGAAGAATTACTTTGTAAAGCGTTTCATTATCGAAACGAATACACCGAACAAGAAATTTCCATTTGTAACCGAAACACGCAGTTCTAAGCTTATTTTCATCTCTAAGGGGATAGAAACGGATGTTGAAGTAACGTATAAAGAAGGCAGGAAGCACGAGAAGAAGAAGCTTGACCTGATGAGCTTGATCGATATAAAAGGATGGAAAGCCATTGGCAACAAGCTTCCTGTTCAGCAGGTAATATCTGTTGATTTGATCAAAGACGAAAAACCCAAAGAAGAACCCAAAGTTGACCTTGAAGCAATCAAGAGCACCATTCAATCGGAAGTTGAAGAAGAGGAGAACCAATTGGGGCTTTTTGGTGAGAAAAAAGAGTGATGAATGCCAACGCCATAATTGAAGTGCTGGAGGAGTTTGTTTCTGAAAATAAACAAGCCCACATCGAACGGGTTCTTCAGCTTCGAACCAGGCATTTAACCTTAGTTTTTGAGGATATCGATAAACCGCACAATGTAAGTGCGGTACTTCGAACGGCAGAATGCATGGGCATTCAGGATTTACATTTCATCAAGAATAAGAATAGCTATGAAGTCAATCCGATCATAACTCAGGGAGCAGCCAAATGGGTGAACATGCATCATCATGATCAGGCGGAAGACAATGTGGCGGAGTGTTTTGACTCACTAAGGAAGGATGGCTATCAAATATATGCGACTTCTTTGGAAGAGACATCAAGGTCCATCTATGACATAGATCCTAATCAGAAAACAGCCATTGTTTTTGGTACTGAATCGGATGGGATTACTCCCGAAGTGGGGGGGAAGGCCGACGGCTTTGTTCATATTCCAATGAATGGATTCACGGAAAGTTTCAACTTGTCGGTCAGTGCGGCTATTTGCATAACCGTATTAAAGTCTCGCCTCGGCCAATGGCCAGAACTTTCCAAGAAGGAAAAATTGGATTTACGTGCTCAATGGTACCGAAAGATTGTACGCGAAGCAGACCTCATTTTGAAGGCGAAAGGAGTGGCATATGAGTAGGGTGAAGAAGTTGATAAGAATAATTATTGGGTTGGGCATCAGTTTGTTTCTTTTCGTTTTGGGTTCAAATATCTGGGTAGTCCAGTCCACTAAGAGCTATATCTATGATGCTTCGGACGTTCCCGATAATGCAGTGGCATTGGTACTCGGAACGAGCAAAAAAACGACAGAAGGTAAGCCCAATCGATTTTTTGTAGAACGTATGAATACTGCAGCAACACTCCATTCGCTGGATAAGGTGAAGCATATACTTGTGAGTGGTGACAACCGGACTAAGTATTACAATGAACCACGCGATATGCTACAAGCCTTGGGTGATCTCAACATTCCTGAAGAAGACATATCATTAGACTTTGCTGGCCTGAGGACGCTAGACTCGGTGGTGAGATGCAATGAAGTATTTGGCCAAAATGAGGTGACAATAGTCACACAAGAATTCCATTGCTATCGGTCTTTATTCATTGCCAGGTATTTTGGAATGGAAGCGATTGCCGTCTCAGCTGATGATGGCGGTCCAATTGGCAATATGCTTGCGTTGCGAGAAGTTCTGGCAAGAACCGTTGCAGTCCTTGATCTTTATATTTTGCAGCGTAAGCCTAAATACCTGGGTGAAAAAATTAAGCTGCCGATTAAAGGTTAGCCCAATCTTTCAACTGCTTTACGGCATCTTCACATTGTGCATGTATGGCTGCAAGGGAGTCGCTGGTTGCTTTTTCAGGATTATGTTGTATTTCCTCAAGCGTCTCAGCGCACGAAAGCTGTATCATTTTGGCAGAAGGTTTTAGTTGATGAGCCGACTTGGCAAGGTTGTCCATATCGTTTGCCGCCAGTTCATTCTCCATCTTTTCAGTTAAAGATTTGTAGGTCGTTTCAAAGGTTTCAATGAATTCTGCTTTGAAGTCCTCATCATCTTCACTTAATACTTCCAGGTAGGTAAAATCGATTTTTTCCATAATTCGCTTAATCCGAATGTTAAAAGTAATAGCATCTAGGTAAAAAACATACCAAAATTTAGGTATGATGTCAGCTTTTCCGCGGAAATAATTTCGTATTTTCGAGCCGAAAATTTGAAATCCCAAAGGAATGATCCCAGAATTTGAACCATTAAGAGAAGACGAAATCCAAGTATTGCTTCAAGCTCCTGTATATGTAGCTATTTTGATTGCCGGAGCAGACGGTAAAATTGACAAATCTGAGCGTAAAGAAGCGATTGAAGTAGCCAGAAGTAAGCAAAGCAGATCAAGAGAGCAACTACATGAGTTTTATAAGTTGGTAGGTGAGCAGTTTGAAGATCACTTCAATAAACTAATTGATCAACTTCCATCAGGAACTGACGAGAGAATCTCCGCCATCACTACAGAACTGAGAAAGTTGAACTTCATCTTACCAAAGATTGATAAGAACTTTGCTGTGAAGTACCATGCAAGTTTGAAAGATTTAGCTAAGAAGATAGCAGAAGCATCAGGAGGTGTTTTAGGATACCTCTCTGTTAGTTATGAAGAATCAAAGTTGATGGAGCTTAAGATGATTAAAGAGATAGGCTGATTACTCGAGCACTGTAGAGTCGGTTAGACTATATAGAAATTTTATGATGACTGATTTTTCGAAATCAGTCATTTTTTTTTGTTTCTCCGCCTCATTTAATTGGACAGGGTGATTATCCAAGACCATACTTAGGCTAGGGTACCTTCCATCGTGCATGTAAGGTGAGGTGAAAATCAGATTTCTAAGTGTAGGTGTTTTGAACTTTCCAATATCCATGGTGTCTTGAGAAATATTAAATCGCCCAAGCGCTTTATCACCAAGTTTGAACTCACCCTTGATTGAGAAAGTGAGGGAAGATTCCCTGTGAAATTTGTTGTCAAAAAATAGCGGAGGAATGTGACACCGATTACATGACCTTTTCTGGAAATAAAACCATCCCATTTGTTCACCTTGAAGTAATGCGATATCTCCATTTAGATATGCGTCAAAACGTGAGTTAGAAGATTGAAGTGTTTCTATGTATCTGGCTATACTCTTCAAAAGCATTGAGGTAACCAATGTGTCGGTGTTAAATGCTGACTCAAATTTTGAATGATAACTTGAATCGCTCGTTAAGTACTCGAGAAGAGATGACATGTCATTGGCCATCTCATCAGGATGCGTCAAAGGATTGAAAACCGTAGATGCCAGATCAGAACTTCCACCATCAAAAAAGAAGAATTGACTTTGATCAAGATTAAGAAGCGTGGGGGTATTGATCCCCAATGATTTTCCTGTAACACCTAAAGTTGTGGTTTTGAGGCCATCGGTAAATGACTTGGATGGCTGATGGCACGTTGCACATGAAACCTCTTGATTGGCTGATAGCATTGGGTCGAAGAAAAGCTTCTTCCCCAATTCAATGGCAGCTTGTTCATTTGCTATGGGATATTCCCGATTGATCGCGTGTTCTTCCTTATATGAACAACATGAGCAAAGGAAGAGGAGCACAATTGACCTATTCCATTTGAATAAATCCATCGCTGTAGTTATCTGCCACCTTTCTTGCATCAGCTTTTGAGAAAGTGATGTTTGATAGTTCATTGAAATCAATTTGATGTTGACTATCGAATAGGGAATTCACATTCAACCTGAAGGAGTAAGAAGGACTTTTCTCTTTGATTTCATATTCCAGCCTTCTTGTATTTTCATCAAAACCAATGTGGTACACCAGTCCAATTGTCTCGTTAGATTCGCTTGGGAAATAATTACCTTCTAACAGTAGAAATTTGTATCCGACATTCCAGTTCCAAACCATATCATTGGTGGGGTCAAGATCACCTACATGATCAATGGACTTGTTAGACACTTCATCTACCCCAATCATAAATGAAAGACGATTGTAGTTATCAACTGGAACATTTGGAATGTCTACCTGTAGGCTTGGCTCAGAGAAATCCAGTAAATGATAACTATTTGGAACTAGGTAGTCTTCTCCATCGACATTTGTGAGTATGAGGTTGCTGATGTATAGCTTAAAGCGTTCAATTCTAAATGTACCCGAGCCTACTGGAGCTTCAAAAATTTCACCCGTATGAAACCGCTGATTTCCAATCGCCGCATCAAAATTTAGTGTCAACGCCTGTTGATGATTATTTTCACTAGAATCGCAGGAGCAGAGAGATGCAAAAAGAATAAGAACTATTGCATCAATCTTGATTTTCAAATGGATCGGAGAAATCCTCATTTTGTATGAATTTTTGATCTGTTAAAGTTTTTAAAAAGGCAATGACGGCTGCTATTTCTTGGTCGGTTAAGCCAAGCTTAACTTCATCATGAATGCCTTCAATATTGGTCGCGTTTCTTATCAAAGGATCCAGAGTTTTGCTTTCCTTGACTCCTTCATTGTAGTGACTGAGTACCTCTTCCAGTGTTTCGAAACGACCGTCGTGCATGTAGGGGGATGTCAATGCTATATTCCTAAGCGTTGGAACCTTCATCTTGCCTTTATCCGATTCGCTCTTTGTCACCTTCATCAATCCATCTTTCAAATTGTTTGGGTTGTCCAGTCCATTGTTTCTGAAGCCATCAAATCCTGAAGGAAATCCATCAGTTAGTATGTTTCTGTGACAGTCGAAACAGTTGGCTCCCCGAACTCCGGATTTAGTGTCGGGATGTGTGAAAAATAAATTCAAGCCATGCAATTCTTGCTCAGTAAACCCTTTGCCACTGGTGAGAAATACGTCGTATCTAGAATCTTGGGAGATCAGCGTCCTCTGAAATTGAGCTAGCGCTTTGGCTATGTGTTCTTTGTCAAGGTTGTGAGTGCCAAAAGTGTTAAAGAATAGTGCTCGATATTCGCTACTTGCTCTCAACCTTTGTACTGCCTCTTCGATGGGCAATCCCATTTCGGCAGGGTTTTCAATTGGCTGCAGTGCTTGATCCTCCAAGCTTATTGCACGACCATCCCAAAAGAAACGATTGCTCCAAAGCAAATTAGCGATTGACATACTGTTTCTAGGAATCTGCGAGCCATTGATTCCCAGCGCCAGCTTCTTCCCATCTGTAAAGGCAAGATTTTGTTGATGACAACTGGCGCATGATATCGACTGATCTTTTGATAAAAGCTTATCATAAAACAATCTACGGCCAAGTTGCACACCTTCTTCTGTCAGAGGATTGTCTTCAGGAATATCATAAAAGCCAAAATTAAAGGGAGTGTTTAGTTCATAAGGTGTGGCCACAATAGTATCCTCTTCTTTACAAAAAGTGAGTAGCAAGACTCCTATGAGCAGAATGTATGGATGTCTGAAAGCTTTAGGCATTGTGATTTGTCAAGAAAAAGCAGACGACCCTTAGTCGCCTGCTCGAATTCAATGTTTAATGGTGATGCGGATAGGCGTCTTCGTCTAAGCCACCCACAAACTCGATTCCATATCCATGCTTTGCTTGGATGTTCACTGTTTTAATCTGTTCTCCTGTAGCTCTGTTAAAGGCCGTTACTTCGTGCGATCCGAGAGAGATGTCAAGAGGGAACGGAGTATTGAATGCTTCTTGACCTAGATTCAGTAGATTTTGTTGAACAATCAAAACAGGTACAGTTTCTCCTGTTTCAGGATTCGTTACATCATAAAATGCGAGATGATGTGCACATGTCTTCGTATCAAATTCTACACTTGTTTTTACCAACTCACCAGTATTGGCGAGAGTAGCCAGATCGAATGTAATGACTTTTTGCGCATAGGTGACGTATAGCTTTGCTTTTCCGTCAGCTTCATCGGAATCATTTGTTGCATAAAATTCCAGTCCGAAATATCCCCAGCTATCGCTTGCTCCTGGTGAAAATTTTGATGTGAACTCTCCAAACTTTCCATCCGTATCATTCCAATCCGCAACCCTGATATCTCCTGCAAGCATATTCATCACTAAGGCCTTCTCGTTACCCTCAAACGCTGGATGTATACTTCCTCTCAAGATGAGAGATTCGACAGGTGAGACTCCAAAGCCTGCAATTGGACCTGCTGGGATTGTACCTAGATCATAACTCTCAATGGTTGATCCTGTAGCCAAATCAACCAGACGGGCAAATTGTCCAATATTCTCAGCTATAACAGCCGGAGATCCGCTGATGGCAATGTCTTCATGAATCACTTCAGTAACTAAAGCAGTTGTAGAGTTGTCCAGCATTGAAATTCCATGCGTGTATTTGTGACCATCTTTGATGACTCGGACCACTGCATCTGTATTTGCATTGTATACAACAATGCCTCCGCCGTTCGATTCTGAATCATCTCCAGCCAGTGAAGTCACGGCAAAACGATCTTGACCGTTTTCTTTGAACCAGAAGATGTCTTCTCCAACCCGCATACCTTCATCAGCCAGGGGAGTCTCCAGGTGATGAACCACTGGAGTGCCATCAGTAACTTGAACATGAACCCTTCTGGCCATGTCATCAGCGAGTGAAACATATATCTGACCATTTACCGGGCTGATGTACGCATGATGACCAAGCTGGCCTTCTTTCTGATTGATAATTGCTCCGAAATCTTCTGAATACGGATTGAAATCCATGACAGCATATGGATGAGTATCTGTAGTTGCTGTTGTGCCATCTTCATTTATATCTCTCAGCAATGCAAACATGTAGCCATCAATGTTTTTTACAACAGCACTATTGTCATCGCTTCCGCAACTTGTTAAAAATGCGCCTACTACAAAGCAGACTGCTAATAATTTTGAGAATGTTTTTTTTCCTTTCATCGTTTGTTTTAATTATTTGATAATTTCCCATCCCATCACAGGACTGAATGCTATGACTTTGTGGTGCTGGGCAAAGCACACCATAGTTTTGATTTCTTAATGAAAAATGCAGGTGTACAAAAGGTTATCTTTTGATAATGTTAATGAAGTGTCTAAATAGGAGAAATCAATTATTGTCACTAATGGTGTCCGTTTTACAATCAAATTTTTATCAGATGATATTTGCTTAATTTCCCCTTATGCACAAGTCAGGAATTGTACCACCGCTCAGGCTCTGCTTCTTCATGTGGCTTGTGTTCACCATTGAATTTTATTTAGAGGTGGATTTGGGATACCTGGGTATCTACCCAAGATCTCTTACGGGTTTGATTGGCGTGGTGATGGCACCTTTACTCCATGGAAATTTTAATCACCTCATGTCCAATACAATTCCGCTTTTGGTACTGGGTGGGAGCCTGTTCTTTTTCTTCCCCAAGATTGCATTGCGCGTATTCCTACAGGCTTATTTCTTTACGAATGCTTTGGTTTGGTTTTTTGGCAGACCATTTTACCACATTGGAGCCAGTGGGCTGATTTATGCGCTTGCTTCATTTCTTGTTTTTTATGGTTTATTCAAACGTAATTTTAAATCGGTCATTATCAGCGCCATCGTCATCTTCTCCTACGGAAGCATGGCCACTGGCTTGTTCTCGCTGGATGAACGTATAAGCTGGGAGTCTCATTTGATGGGCGCGATAGTGGGTTTAGTTTCTGCCTATACTTTTTCAAGAATCAGAAGATCATGAAATGAATTACTAAAAATATTAGTAATTTTATTGAATGGATTATTTAAAAGGAAAAGGTGCTCAAATCAATGTTGCGAACAAGTTTTCAGAGCAAAGGATAGAGGCCATTGATTATGATGGGCTAGATGAAGAATTTCTTTTGGATAAGCCAGCCATTGAGCTTTTTAAGGAAACGCCAAAGAGGATAATCTCGACCAATTCAAGCCCGGATATTGGTATGTCCGCTTCTATCAATCCTTATCAAGGCTGTGAGCATGGGTGTGTGTATTGTTATGCGAGAAATTCGCACGAGTACTGGGGATTTAGTGCCGGACTGGATTTTGAGACTAAGTTGATTGTGAAACCAGATGCACCCAAGCTTCTGGAGGCCGAATTTCTTAAATCATCATATAAGCCACGTACCATTATGCTGAGTGGCAATACAGATTGCTATCAGCCAATAGAGCGAAAATTTGAGCTTACAAGAAAACTATTGACTGTTTTTAATAAGTATAAAAATCCAGTTGGAATTATTACTAAAAATGCATTGGTGACACGGGATGTTGATATACTTAAAGAGTTAGCGGATAGTAATCTGGTTCATGTCATATTTTCGATTACTTCACTCGATGAAAAGCTGCGACAAAAGCTAGAACCCAGAACAGCAAGCGCAACCAAAAAACTGCGGGCAATGGAAAAGCTGGCAAAAGAAGGCATACCTGTAGGCGTAATGAATGCTCCACTTATTCCAGGTCTCAATCACCACGAAATTCCGATGATACTCAAAAGCTCAGCGGACGCTGGTGCGAGCTTTGCAAGCTATACGGTTGTGAGACTCAATGGGCAGGTAGCTACAATTTTTAAGGATTGGTTAAGTAAGAACTTTCCGGACAGGGCAGATAAGGTTTGGAGTCAGATTAAAAATCTACATGGTGGAAACGTAAATGATACGGAATATGACAGACGCATTAAGGGCGAAGGCAAAATATCTGAAATAATTAGAAAGCTCTTCGAGGTAAGCAAGCGTAAATATTTTGGTGATCACGTTTTTGAACCACTGAGCACCGCTCATTTTAGAAAAGGGGGGAGTTATAGTTTGTTTTAAAAAAACCCTGATGAAATACATCAGGGTCTCTCTTCATACTTACACTAGAATCTAGGGCAAGGTTTTTCTTAATCTGAAAGGTGAGCACTCATAAACCATGCACCGCCCGCAAGGGCTAAATCTTTCAAAAACATGGACGAACTTATTGGATCTTGACTCAAAAAACCAGATAAATGAATTAATACTGCAAACAACGCTAGCATAAGTCCCAGAAGTTGTGCTGCCAACTTTGCTTTCTTACCAATAATTATGGCTACAGCTGCTAAAATAAGAGCCAGTCCTGTGAGATAAACAAAAAATATAGGGGCGGGTAAAAAATCAGGTACCATGCCTGTCATATCATTGGCGCCCATCATGTGAAAAATACCAAACATTGCCATGGGTCCGGCATACATGAGTTTTCCAATAAATCCTAAGCTTTTCATACGGTTGGGTTAAAGGTTGAAATAGATGTTAATCTCTTTCAAGATACATTTTTCACCTCTAAATAGCAAGTACCAATGGGGCTATACTTAGCTGATTAGTGCGTCAATTAGCCGATTAATTTCTTGAGAAACGCGACCTTTTTTTAATTCATACCACAATCCGTCACCTAGGTTTATGCTATTTTTCTTAAGCCCTTTCGCAGGCTTTTGAGTTTCATAATCGATGCTATAGATGACATTGAGAAGCTCTCTTCCGACTTCCCAATTTCTACTACGTGTGTCATTCAATTCAATCATCCGTTCTGAAAACCTCCATTTGATCCGATGAACCGTTCCTTCAATACAAGACTCTAGGTAGAGAGGGGATTCCAGTTTGCTCTTTTCTAAAATGGCCTGCATCAGTTCATGAAAAATTACCTCGGCTTTTTTGATGTCCGTTGGGAATCCTTTCGACTCGCCATTTGATTCAATATGAAGATAAGTGGCTTCATTTGGTTCATCATCATATGAGTACTGCTCAAATGAATCAATGTCTTCCTTCCATGCATTGCTTATTTCTCCTTTCCAGGAAAAGTCATCGGCCCGTGTGAATCCTTCAGACTTGAGTTCATCGTCAGAGACACTCTCACGCCCAAGATATTCAAGGTCAAATTGGGCATAAGCATTTTCCTGAGACATTTCAATTTGCAGTACGGCGGCATATGCATACGGAGGAGGAAGTAGTTGATTTTGATATGAAATAGTTGTTTTCATAAGGTGTTTTTGAAATGTTCTTGCGTCTTCAGACGATCGAGTTTGCCTGAAGATGTTTTGAAAATCTGCTGGTTGAAGTAGCATGCTTTAGGAGCTTGATATTTTTCTAATTCTCCGAAATCAATCGCCTCTTCTTGACCACTAGACAGTAGAATGACTTTACTCCCCAGTTGCCCATCTGGAAGGGAACTAATCATGATATCGCCCTTGACTTTGTCTGATAATTGCTGCTCGACTTTCTCAGGATGTATTTTCAATCCGCCGGAGTTAATCACGAAATCCATGCGTCCGATCCATTTAAAAGAATTATTGGAGATAATCGAGACTAAATCGTTGGTTTTTAGCCATTTATTATCTGTTATTGAGCCATTTATCATCAGGCCGCCTTCATCGCCAATAGCAACTTTTGTATCTCCCGTGGTTGTAAATAACTCTTCACCAATGGGACGTAGGGCGATATGAGATACGGTTTCCGTCATTCCAAATGTCGAGTAGATTTTAGCCGTGGTTTTGACCTTCCTGACTTCAATGGGAGCTCCTCCGATAAGGACTGTTCGGAAACAATTTAAATCCGTAGGACTCAGTTTGTTAAACTGCATGGGAACGAACGATACAAGATCAAAAGCCTCACCTCCTAATTCGTCCATTGGACTTGCCGAGGGTGCTACTATGGTTAAATCATGCTCGAAGATCAAGCTCCGGTATACGACCATTGCTCCACCAATATGTGCTGCGCTAATGCACAGGAGTGAGGTTTTTATTTGATTTTCAGGATCGATGGACGAAAGGGTCGCTTTCGCGCTTGAAACAATTTTACTTCTGCTAATCTTAATTTTCTTGGGTGTCCCGGTCGAACCAGAAGTTTGATGTGTAAAATATTGTTCTGAGCTATGCCAGCGCCTAATTATATTCAACACAAACTTTTCATGTTCGTTATATCTTTTCGTCGGAAGATTTTCTTTTAGAATTTCTTCTAACTTTAGGACGAAATTTTTAGATTTTATAATCACTGCGCTTGGAAAACGAAGAGGAAATTGTACAACGGTTAATACACAAAGATAAGCGGGCTTTCGAACTGGTATTTAACCAATACTACAATATCATGGTTATGTATGCTACTCGCTTCATGGATACACGCGAAGAGGCCGAAGAGGTAGCCCAGGAAGTCTTTGTGAAATTTTGGGAAAAATGCGACACACTTTCAGAGGATTCGTCCATTAAAAGCTACCTCTATCGATCAGTACACAACTCCTGCCTCAATTCCATAAAACATGAGAAGGTAAAAGATGGATACAAACAACACGTGATTCATGTGATGGAGTCTTCTTATCAGAATGAGTTTAACGAAGAAGATCCGAATGGATTAAAAAATAGAATCAGCGACGAAATTGACAAATTGCCACCAAGATGTGCTGAGATTTTTAAGCTAAGTCGATTTGAAGGTTTGAAATATCAGGAAATAGCCGATCACCTCGGGATATCTGTCAAAACAGTGGAAGTGCAGATGGGAAAGGCGCTTAAAGTCCTACGGGAAAGCCTTAAAGACCTTAAAAACCTCAGAGATGCGAGCTAGCATAGTAGTAGTTCTATCTTTGGTCTTAAGCTATGGTTTTTCTCAAAATCGCAAGAATGACCTGGTCACAGGTTCATTTTCAAATGCTCCCCTGGAATTGATTTTTGATAGCCTGAGTGCCCAGACCAATTATTTTTTCAGCTACAATTCAGATTTATTGCCCAAAGGAAGTCTCTATTCAATTTCAGCTGAAAACACTCCAATAGATCAATTCTTAGCTCGATTACTCCTGGGAACGGGCCTTCAATACTCATTCTTTAAAGATCAAATCATTCTCAATTATAAGCCAGTCGAGAGGGTTGTTAAAAAGAAGAATTTGTTTTCGATCTCAGGTACTGTTTACAATGAAGATGGAGAGGCACTGAATAATGTCAATGTTTTCTTGGATGGAACTACCATAGGAGTGTCCAGTGACATAGATGGAAATTATAAATTGGAGTCCATTCCTCCAGGCTTTTACGATATTGTTTTCTCACATGTAGGATACAAAAATGCCATTTATCAAATCTCTGAAAATAGCGGCGGTGCGCGAATACAAAGTCATCAAATGGAGCTTGATTTAGGTCAGCTAGAAGAAGTCGAGGTTATTTCTAATCGAATCGATCGTAGGGGAACTGGCTGGCAACAGTATTATACCGTTTTCAATGAGGAATTATTGGGCATATCGCAGCATGCTAAAAAATGTGTCATAGAGAACCCTGAAGCACTAAATTTTTCGTACGATGAAGACAGTAAATCGCTGCGCGCTTTTTCGCAGTATCCGCTTCAAATAAGAAATGATGCACTAGGTTATCGAGTGAGCTACTTCCTGGAGTCCTTTAAAAAAGATGAGTCAGATTTAAGATTTCGAGGCAATATTCGATTTAGAAACCTCAAGCCTTTAAGCAGAAGTGAAAAGCGCGAGTGGCAAAAAAACAGAAGGATTAGCTACTATGGGTCATTCAATCATTTCAAGAGGTCATTGCTTAATGGAGAATTGAAAAAAGAAGGTTTTAGAATCTTCGAAGTTAAGAACCTGGAAAATTTTAAAATAAAGAAAGAAAACGAGCTCGAAGCATCTGATATTATTGTATTTAAAGGGGATCACTACAGGCTCGATTTCAAAAACTTTCTGGCGATTGAGTATCGAAAGGAAAAGGAAAGCATGGATTTTCTATTGAATAGCGAGTCAGTAGGGATCATTTACTCAAACTTACTCACATCTGATGGCCATTTGAGGAAGGAACCCGGAAGGCAAATCTCAATTATTAAATTACTTAAGAGCTCTGTCAGGCTTGATTTATCCGGCGAAGTTTTGGATAGATTTGGACTCACTACCTATGGATATTGGGCGTGGGAGAGAACCGCCGATCTTGTTCCTGTTAATTACGATCCTAAAATTGATAATTTATAAAAAAAATATAGGGGGGAGATAGCTGTAAGTTGTTAAGAACCAGACGATAAGAAGAAAATGGAAGAAGTACTAGCAAAATATTTTTCTGGCAATGCAAGTGATGACGAAATATCCTTGGTTGAAAGCTGGAGATCAGAATCTAAATCTAATGCAGAAGTGTTTTTAGACACTAAATCTGCATGGTTGATGTCTGAGCCTCAAACACCGGCTCCATCAGAAATATTGAATACAATTTTGAATAAGCCTGAAGGAAAGAATGTGCCTTTTATTTTACAAAATTGGGTGAAGTATGCAAGTGCAGCGGTGTTGGTTTTGGCAATTTCCTTATTGTTTATTCTTAATCAGAATTCAGTCGATTCGGGTTACGTGAATAAAGAGCTATCGGATGGGAGCATTGTCGCTCTTCACGGAAACTCTACCTTGGAGGTCATATCATTGAGCGAATCCAAAAGAGAAGTGAGAGTAGAGGGTAAAGCTTACTTTGACATTGAACGAGACGAATCAAGACCTTTCATCATACATACCAATAATGCAAAGGTTCAGGTTTTAGGAACCTCTTTCGTGGTTGACGCCTATGGTTCAAAAACTGAAGTATGTGTTGAGTCCGGCCTTGTGGAGCTGTCCAAGGGCCTTACTGGAACTGAAGTAGTTTCCGTAAAACTTGCTAAGGGTGAGATGGGATTGATTACGGACTCAAATAAAGGAATAATCAAAAAGAACAACGAAAACCTGAACTACCTCGCTTGGAAAACCAAATTGATTACGTTTAACGAGTCAAGCATGGATGAGGTGAAAAAGGTGATCGAGGATGTTTACGGAATCGAAGTGACATTTGAAAACCCAGCGTTCAAAGAGTGTAGGCTTACGGCAAAATTCAACAAGAAAAAAGCAAAAGATGCCCTCGAGATTATTGCTCGAACATTCGATATCGAGTATGAATATTCAAACGGAAAAGCAATATTGAAAGGAAAGGGGTGCTAGTGACACCCCATTTTACTTTTCATCTCCTCAAGGAATCCACTTGATATCGCTGAAGTTTGGTTTTCTTTTCTCCAAGAAAGCGTTTCTCCCTTCTTTTGCTTCATCTGTCATGTAGGCCAATCTGGTAGCCTCACCTGCAAAGACTTGCTGTCCTACCATTCCATCATCGGTCAGGTTAAAGGCAAATTTTAGCATTTTGATGGAAGTTGGGGACTTAGCCAAAATTTCCTGTGCCCATTGAAAAGCTTCACTTTCAAGTTTGTCATGCGGTATTACGGCATTCACCATTCCCATTTCGAAAGCTTCCTTAGCAGAATAGTTACGCCCTAGAAAGAATATTTCTCGTGCACGTTTTTGCCCCACCATTTTTGCCAGATATGCGGAACCATAACCACCATCAAAGCTTGTGACGTCAGCATCAGTTTGCTTAAAAATGGCGTGTTCCTCACTGGCAAGTGTAAGATCACAAACCGTATGTAGACTATGCCCTCCGCCTACAGCCCATCCAGGTACCACGGCAATCACTACCTTAGGCATGAAACGAATCAGTCGCTGAACTTCAAGAATGTTTAATCGTGGCATCCCATCATCATCCACATACCCTTGATGTCCGCGTGCATTTTGATCACCACCGCTACAAAATGCCCAGCCGCCATCCTTTTGAGAAGGGCCCTCACCACTGAGCAGAACCACTCCGATATTCACGTCTTCTCTGGCATCATGAAATGCTTTGTATAGTTCGCCCACCGTTTTGGGTCTAAATGCATTTCTTACTTCAGGTCTATTAAATGCTATGCGCGCTACTTTGCCGCACTTTTTATACGTGATATCTTCAAACCCTTCGGCGGAAATCCATTCAATCTTTGATTCGCTCATTTATGTATTTTTTTAAATCTTTATAGACGCGTTGGTTAGTTTCAGGATTGCTGAAAACCTCTAAAACTTTTGCTGAACTTGCTGGCAAAAAAAATGTCGACAAATCATTTTCCAGGTTGCTAAAATCTTCTGACCTGAAATACAGCAAACTGTTCTCAGCACAAATATATTCAGCCGTTCTATTATGTCTTGTTTCAAAGTACTCTTCAAGCTCGGGCAGCTTCGAAGGACCAGGTATTAACCTGAAAATGCCACCCCCTTGGTTGTTCAATACAATGACTCTAAGGTTTGGTGTATGGTAATTGTGAAAGAAGGCATTGCGATCGTAGAGAAAGGCTAAATCTCCAGTAATAAGAATGTTCAACTTGTCAGAAATCAGCGAACTACCTACGGCTGTAGATGTACAACCATCTATGCCACTTGTACCTCTGTTGCTGAAACACTCAACAGCTTCCCCCACACCAAACATATCCGCATAACGAACAGGCATCGAATTGCTTAAATGAAGATTTGAATTTTTTGGAACCACATCCAATATCATCTTTGCTACCCCTGTTTCCGAAAATTCACTTTGACTCTGGAATTCTGCCAATGCATGTTTTGTTTTTTGTTCGTAAGATTTCCATGCATCAATAAACCCTGAATCTAGATTGGTAAATTCATGGTTCTTCAGAAAGTGATCCACAGAACTCCTTATTACCTCAGGACTGGTTGCAAACGTATCAACCGGTACACCGGCTGGATCAAAATGCAGATGTTTTTGTGGTTTGTTTGCTCTTAAGAACAGCTTCAGCTTTTTAGAAAGGACGGATAAGCCACTGGTAATCAGTAGGTCTGGCCTTAAGTCCTGTTGTTCATCGATGAATAGATCTACATGATCAATCCCCTTAGATAGGTTGTTGAGTGGAAACTTCACAATTGGAATGCTTGAGAATTTTTTTAGCACTTCTTCCAATTGTTGATCGTTAGGATTTTGGCCGATAAGGATTAAAACTTTACGGTATTCCTTTAAGTCAATCGCAACTTCTTCATGCTCAATGGATGCCGATTCCACTTTTGTAAGGGCTAGTTTTTTATAAGTAAAAGAGCTGTTTTCTTCAGGATAGAATGGCTCAGCAAAAGGTATGTTCACATGAACAGGTCCAGCGGGCAACAATAAACTCTCGTTCAATGCTTCTACCAACAAATTGGAATAGAGGGTTGAGTTTTGTTCTGAATCAATGATTGGAAGTTGGATGGACTTCTTTACATGATTGCTCAGCGCTCCAAATTGACGAATGGTTTGTCCGTCTCGCTGATCAATGAGCTCAGGTGGTCTATCTGCTGACAGCACAATGAGCGGAATCTCTCGGTAGTATGCTTCAGCAATGGCAGGTGCGTAGTTAAGCAGTGCGGTACCACTTGTGCAGCAGAGTACCACTGGAGACTTACTTTCCTGAGCAATTCCCAAAGCAACAAATCCTGCTGATCGCTCATCAGGAATGATCCATTTTTGAATTTCTTGGTGTCGGGCAAACGAAATAGTAAGTGGTGCATTCCTTGAGCCAGGGGACATCACGGCATGTTTTACTCCGAGCTGACTGCAAATTTGTGCTGTATTAAAAACGGTAGGGTGAAGCACTAATTCTTATTGAAATCAGGGTTGAATTTTGACCTAAATTCCTTCCGACTATTTTTCATGCGTCTTTTTCCAATTTGGAAAAACAAAATTGAACCAAGAACCGGAAAGAGTATAATGAGTAGTAACCATGATCCAGGACTTTCATGGCTGTTTTTACTTAACCTAAAAATATCAATCAAAGCCCAAATCCATAGCACAACGGCTAGCCAAAAGAAGCCTCCTAAAATCATTCCCACCTGATTTGTCATATCTAGTATCATTGCTTCAAATGTGATTTTAACACATCAATTTTCATCTCTGTTTCCTCGAATTCTTTCTGAGGGATGGAGTCCTCTGTTATTCCCGCTCCAGCGAAGAAGCGGATGGCGTTGTTTTCAACTTTCATGCATCGCAAGTTCACAAATAAGTCTGTGGAGTTGCCGAAGTTGACGGGTCCCAGGAAACCTGCATAAAATCCTCGATCATAATGCTCTTTTTCGCGAATCCATGGTTTCGTGTTTTCAATGGGCATGCCACAAACCGCCGAGGTGGGATGGAGGAGCTCTAGCATTTGATCGGCTAAATTTTCGAAAGCCAATTCATCATAGTTCACCACAAACTCTGTTTTCAAGTGAGCTAAGCTTCCAGCCTGAATAGTCTTAGGACCATGTTCATGAAACTCACGCAAGCGTATTTTCTTGAAGCAATTGATGATGTATCTGCTGACAAAAGCCTGCTCTTCAATTTCTTTCTGGGTCCACGCGATTTCACTTAGGTTTTGTCCTCCGTCCAACGTCTTTGTTCCAGCCAATGAAACCGTTTTAAATCGATTGCTATTATTGGAAAGCAATAGCTCTGGAGTAGCGCCAATCCAAAGACCTTTGGATGGTACGAACGTTATACTAACGAATGCATTCGCATACGTTTCAGAAATATCCTGAAAGAAGTCCCATGAAGAGAAATTGCCCGGGATTTCTTCCTCCTTAAATCGGGACAATACGATCTTTTCAAACGTACCCGATTTGATTTGATGTACTGCTTCACTTACTGCATCATTAAAATTGCTCTGAAAATCACCGACCGAAGAAATTGCATGTGCTTCTTCCTTGTCGAAAGTCGACTCCATAGCTTCTTTAAATTTGTCTATTGCTGATGACGTTACTTTAGGATCTATCAACAATTCATCGTCGCGGATGATTATGTCTGCTGCAATGAAGTAGGGCCTTATTGGATGATTATCCTCAAACTCATTCACGAGAAACCCTGAACCAAGTGCCGACAATTCGACAGTGTCAATTTTATCAGCGGTGTCTAACGAAACAATAAATTGAGTTTGGGATGTATTTGGCATTCTCCATGCTGCAAATGCATATCCGGCCAGCTCCAGTTTTTTGACCAACTGATCCTTATGGAGTATGTCCAATGTCTTTTGAAGCTCAATCACTATTTTCTATCTAGAATGGCTAAAGTAATTCTACTAACAGCCACTATTTGATTTTCATTGTTTCGTATTTCGATACCCCATACTTGGGTGCTACGTCCCAGATGAACTGGGGTGGCTACTCCGGTTACCTTTCCACTTTTTGCTGATTTGATGTGGTTCGTATTGATTTCTAAACCTACCGCATATTGTTTATTCAGATCTATGGTTACCGTAGATCCAACACTACCCATGGTTTCGGCCAAAGCTACTGAGGCTCCACCATGCAACAAACCCATGGGCTGCTTTGTTCGATGATCCACGGGCATGGTAGCCACCAGATAATCATCACCTATTTCGATAAATTCTATGCCTAGATGATCAACCATACATCCCTTTGACATGCTATTGATTGCATCCAATTCCAGGTATTCGGGGAAAATTCGTTCTTTTGCCATTATTCTAAGCAAACCAATACAAAGCAGATTTGAAAAGCAAGACCATTTACATACTTCGACACGGAGAAACAGATTTTAATAAAAGAGGAATGGTGCAAGGTAGAGGTGTAAATGCATCTTTGAATGAACAGGGTATAGCACAAGCTCGCAGAGCAGGTGAGCACCTCTCTCACATTGCATTTGATGCGGTTTTCACTTCAGCTCTTACGCGAACGCAAGAAACTGTTGGTCAATTTTCACTTAACGGCACGCCTACTTTTTCTCATGAAGGATTTGATGAAATAAGCTGGGGGAATCAGGAAGGTCAGGTCGCTTCGTATGAAGCCAAATCCCTTTATGCTGATACCGTTAACGGGTGGAGGAAAGGCGAACTTGATTTAAATGTAGGTGGTGGTGAAAATCCCATCCAAGTGATGGAAAGGCAAAAAGTAGCGATGCAAAAAGTCTTAGGTATTGAAGCGGAGAACATACTCATTTGTATGCATGGAAGAGCTTTGAGGGTATTGCTTTGTTGGACGTTGAATTATCCTTTGAACTATATGGATGGATTTCCACATCAAAATTGTGGCTACTATACGCTTGGCTATCGAAAAGAATCCTTTTACTTGAAGGAATTCAATCGAGTGGATCATTTGAGATAGCAAAGGCCAGCCCCATCTTAATTTCTCCCCAGGTATAGCTGTCGGGTAGTGCAGACTTTATTTCACTGGATTTCGTCATGCCTTCAGCAAAGCATTTCATAATAGCTTTCAACTTGGTTGGTTTCAAAAAATCGTTTACATCAAGGAGGCCTTTCTCAACATAGTGCGCAAGATGACTTTCGATTGTCCCTGCTACAAGCCCACGTTCTTCAGCGATTACTTTGATTGATTTGCCCTCTTTGTACATTTCAAAGCTAATTTCAGCGGTTGGAGTTTTATCTTTTGATGCGGTTTTGGAGAGGTCTTTGAATTGACTATTCTGTTTTAATGCGTCTTTGGTAAGTGGCACGCCTTCATTGATGTGTTGAGTGAGCAGATTGATTTTAAGAATTTGACGCAATTGGGTGGAGAACATTTCTTTCAATTCAACCAACTCAGCTCGATAGGTCTTTGCGGCTGATTGCGTCTTTAATGTGCGATGTTGACTCACAATACGATCAATTAAATCCGAAATCTTTTCATTGAAATAATCGGAAGCCTTAGCCATTCTTTCGGCAAGTAAATGAAGATCCTGACCATGCAGAATTTTCCGCAATTGCCTAAGAAAATTTTCGCCTACTTCTTTTAACGAAAAGGTATCATTGATGAGATCTTCGGTCCAGGGAAGGTGCTTTTGTTTAAGTGAACGATTCTCATCTTTATTGAAAGTCTTCTTATGATCAACCAGGTCCTTAATCAATGAATCAAAAAGAAATGCCTGCTCTGCAAATTCACCCAAAAATCTAAACTGATCCCTTTCGAATTGCTCCAGCAGTTTTTCTTTGCCTTCAAAGTTGCTGATGTAGTACTTAAGCTGTTCATCAATTGTGGGAGCTCTCTCGGGTAGTAGACTTGATAATACCAGTCCATCTAGGGATGTAAGCCTGGACAAGGCGACATAAAGTTGGCCAGCAGCAAATGTTCCTTCCAGATCAAGAATTGCTTTATCAAAGGTCAGCCCTTGACTTTTATGAATAGTAACAGACCACGCCAACTTTAGGGGGTACTGTTTGAAGGTGCCAATGACTTTCTTTTCAACTTCTTTGGTATCTTTTTCTAAAACGTATCGGATATTTTCCCAAGTATATTCCTCGACATTTACTTCAGTATGGTCTTCAAAAGCTACTTTGATTCCCTCATTCAAACTTGATACAGTTCCGATTTTACCATTAAAAAATTGACCTTTTCCCGACGGGTCATTTTTGATGAACATTACCTGTGCACCTTCTTTGAGTTTTAAGTTGTAATCATTGGGGTAGGCATTTTCAGAAAAATCACCTTCTATGCTGGCAGGAAAAATCGTGGATTTGGAAGCCAGGTTTTCCAATCGAGTAGCGTTGATCTTATCTGCTTTGGTATTGTGAGTAGTGAGGTGAATATATCCTTCCATATCAGTCTCTGTATTGCTACGGAAGTGAGCATTGAGTAGTGCCACATCCTCATATGCTAATTCATTGTGACGTAGGCGGTTGAGAAGATCAATGAAATGCTGGTCACTCTGTCGGTATACTTTGTCTAACTCAACGCGTATCGGTGGATTCTCCTGCAGTGCCCGCGCTTCAAAAAAGTAGGGTGATGGGTAGAATTCTCTTAACAGACCGGCCTCCTCATTCCTCACAACAGGGGGTAGCTGCATCAAATCACCAATGAACAGTATTTGAAGTCCTCCAAACGGGTCAAACCGACGTTTTCTTAACCTTCTAAGTGTATGGTCAATGCAATCAAGTAAATCTGCTCTGAGCATACTCACTTCATCAATGATGAGAAGTTCCAGTTCGTTTATCAATTTCCTTTTCTGCGCTCCAAACTTTGCATCTTTAAATAATGAGGAAGGTGTATTTACTTGGATGTTTCGATCAGAAAATGGAATATCCTCTGGGATAAAGACTCCAAATGGGAGTTGCAGAAGGGAATGCAATGTGACACCTTCGGCATTGATTGCTGCAATTCCCGTGGGTGCGGCGACTGCCGCATTTTTGTACGTACTTGAAACAATGCTTCTGAGAAAGGTGGTTTTTCCCGTTCCAGCCTTGCCTGTCAGAAATATATGCCTGTTGGTCGTGTTTACGTATTTAGAAGCTAGCTCAGCAGCATCACTCATTTCATTCATTGAGCGAAGATACGTCGAACAAAAAAACTGTGACATGAGGAATGACTCACGTATATTTATGTGCGGTCATGGCAAAAAAGAAAATTCATGCGGAAGTAGGAAAACGGGTAATAGAGCTTTCCAATTTGGATAAAGTCCTATACCCCGAGGATGCGATTGTGAAAGCTGAGATCATTGAATATTACCTAAAGCTTGCGCCTACGATACTCAACCACATCAGAGGCCGTGCACTGTCACTGGTTCGCTATCCAGATGGTATTTATGGGGAACAGTTCTTTCAAAAACACAGGCCTGACTGGACACCGGACTGGATAGATTACAAACGGTTGGGTCAGGAAAGAAAGAAGGAATATGTAGTAGCCAAAGAAGAAGCAACACTCGTGTGGTTAGCCAACTTGGCCTGTCTGGAGATTCACCAGATTCATAGTTTTTCAGAACACAGCGACAAACCCGACTACATTGTATATGATCTCGACCCGCCTGAAGATGGCTCTTTCCCACTAAATGAATTAAAGGATATTGCTTTTAGCCTCAAAGAGCATTTGGAGAGATATAACTATCACGTGTTTGTGAAGACTACCGGAGGTAAGGGCTTGCACCTGCTTACACCCATTGAGGCTCGGTATTCTTTTGACGAATGTTTTAAAACGGCTAAGCTCATCGCTTCTGACTTTATCAACAAAGACAAGCGCACGACCCTTCACATTAAAAAGGAGTCACGAAAAGGAAGAGTGCTTGTAGATATCTATCGGAATAGACCTTCTCAGACCATTGTTTGTCCTTATAGTCTACGTGGAAGGCAGGGCGCTACCGCTTCAACACCTATCACATGGGAGGAGCTCGACGAGCTTGAAGATTTATCGAAATGGGATATTAAATCAACACTAAATAGAGTGTTGACTAATGGGGACGCATGGGAGCAAATTCGTGGCTGGGCAGTTCCATTGCATACAGATAAGCGGGCCATAGTCGCGAAAGAATTGCCACCAAATGAACGACATAAAACTCCGGATCAACTGACTGATTATGAAAAGAAGAGGGACTTCAATAAAACCCCAGAGCCCCTTGTTTCAGTAAATGAAGCGCCTGGTAGTCGATTTTGCATACAGAGGCATCATGCCTCTCATTTACATTACGATCTACGACTTGAACAAGATGGTGTGCTGAAATCATGGGCAATACCGAGAGGTATGCCTCCAGCTCCTGGGGTAAAAAGGCTAGCCGTGCAAACCGAAGACCATCCTTTGAAATACTTAACCTTTGAAGGTGAAATTCCAAAAGGGGAGTACGGGGGTGGCATGATGTGGGTGTATGCCACAGGCAGATACGAGATAACCAAAGAGAAAAAGAATGGATTTTACTTTAGGCTGTCCGGGAAGCAATTGACTGCTGAGTACCGCATGCATTTAATGAAGAATAAGGAATGGTTGCTCGAACGCGTGGACGAACCCCAGCAAAACTTGCTGGAGCAAGTGATGAAGCCCATGCTGGCTGATGCTTCAAAGCGAGTTCCGATTGGGGATTATTACTATGAAGTAAAATGGGACGGCATTCGGGCATTGATCTACCTTAACGAAGGTCAGTTAAAAATATACAGCAGGAATGGGAATGACATCACTGAGCAATTTCCGGAGCTGAATGTTCCAGAACAGGCTTTCAGGATAAATAATGCCATTTTTGATAGTGAGATAGTATGCCTTGATTCGGAAGGGAGAGCTAATTTCAAGAAGGTGATTAAACGTTTGATGAGCAAAAAGAATTTTGATTACGAATCAAAAAGGTCTCCCGCTTATTGCTATCTGTTTGATTGCATTTATCTGGATGGTAGGTCACTTATGAATGATCCACAAGATCGTCGCAGATGGTGGACCATTGACTCACTGAGGGTTGGTGAAACCAACTATCGCATCAGCCAAACGGAAGAGGATGGTAAAGCACTCTTTGCAGCCACCAAGGCACATGGAATCGAAGGGATTGTAGCTAAGAGAGTAGAAGCAAAATATGTTCCAGGGAAGCGAAGTGATGCATGGATAAAGGTGAAAGTGAAAGAAACCAAAGATTGCTTCATAATTGGATTCACAAAAGGAGAGGGGGAAAGAGAACACTCCTTTGGTTCGCTTCAGCTAGCAGAAGAACAAGATGGATCGCTTGTGTATCGCGGTAGAGTTGGAACTGGATTTGATGATGCTTTGCTTAAGTCGTTAACAAAACAATTTTCGAGTTTACTTGCTACTGAGAAAGTGTTGGATAGTGAAGTGCATGAAGAAAAAAAGACGATCTGGGTGACTCCCAAACTCATCTGCGAAGTTGAATATTCCATGATCACTGACAATGGCACTTTTCGAGATCCGGTATTCAAAAAGATCGTAGATCAATCTTGAATGCATAACTCATGATGATCCATAGAGGAATCAGTGTTAAATTTTAACGCTAGCCACTTATGATTGATTATCTATAAATAGTCAATTTCACTAATCAAATTTTAGGTATATGCACCTTTTTTATTGAACACAAAAAGGACGAGTATTGTATTTACTTTACTATTTAGTAGATGGATGATACAATGAAGAGAATCGTGTTGATTGACGATGATGCCACCACCAATTATCTAAATAAAATGATAATAGAACGGTCTGAGCTAGTCGATGAAGTACTAACTTTTGATT
This sequence comes from Ekhidna sp., assembly GCF_039940915.1. Classification (GTDB taxonomy): domain Bacteria; phylum Bacteroidota; class Bacteroidia; order Cytophagales; family Cyclobacteriaceae; genus Ekhidna. The sequence continues at coordinate 243,828 of NZ_JBDVFO010000002.1, read as the reverse complement.
CAGCGGAGGAAGCACTAGATTATTTTGTCAGAAATGATCGCCCTAAGGATGACTCACTCGTCTTGTTGGATATAAACATGCCCATCATGGATGGTTGGCAGTTTTTAGATCATTGTAAGTCAGAGAATATTCCGCATCCAAGTAAGATTGTCATGCTTACATCATCCATAAATCCGGCGGATAAGGAACGCGCTGATACAAAGTATGGCGTTGATTATAAGCCAAAACCATTGTCAGTTGACATGATCAAAGATTTAGTGTCTTCATACCTTAATTGAGTCAGGATTGTACTTCGGAAACTCAATGGTAAAGGTGGTTCCTTCCCCTTCCTTACTCTTCACGTTTATAAATCCATTCAGCATATTTATTCTGTTTTTTACTATGAAAAGACCAATTCCTCTTCCTGTAATTTCCGGGTGATAGCGTTGATACATTTTAAATATTTTATCCCCAAAGAGCTTTAAATCCATTCCTCTTCCATTGTCTGAAATAACTATGTACTGTTTGTGTGCATCTTCATAACTTTTAATTTTTATGTTTAGATGCCTTTTTGAGTCCGCAAACTTTATGCTGTTAGCAATTAACTGAGATAGCGCCTCAAACAGGTAAGGTCGATAAGATCTTATCCTGCTCAATTTCAAATCTTGCTCGATTGTAATATTTTGAAACTCTTTCTCTTTCTTCAACGGATCGATAATTTCTTTGAGGAGACGTTCCAATGAAAGCATCCTAAAGTCCTTTTGCCTCGGATCACTTTCACTGAGCACCACGCTTAATTCCTTTATCACGCTATCAACATTATTAGAAGAATCTGATATTCGAGAAATAATTTCATCGCTTTCAGATCGTGAGATAGCTTTTTGATCTTGCAAGAGTGAGGTCAGCCCGATGATTTGAGTCAAAGGTTCTCGCAAATTGTGACTAATTACAGCGTTAAATTCTTGAAGACTCTTGTTTCTAATTTTTAATTTTTTTATCAGTTCTACCTTATCATTCTCAAGACTGTTTGTTCTACTTTTTCTTATCGCAACAACGATCAAGTCGGCCAATGAACCAACATATCGTTGTTCCTGAACCATCCAATTTCGTATTTGATGATTTGTCATTGTGTAGGAAATGAACCCCAGAAACTCACCATCTACAATTATGGGAGCATTTAGAATTGATTCAATGCCAAATTTTTTGAAGTACTTACTGTAAATCTCCGAAAGCCTTCCATCTTGACTAATGCGACTTACCGCTACTGTCCTATTGGTAAGAAAATCGCTGAAAAACTTCGGAAATTCATCTTTAGTAAATTCAATCTTTGGAATTTTAGCTGATGTTTTGCTTTCTGCTTTGGACTTTAGAGAAATTGATTGATTTTCTGAATCCATGATCCAGTAGGTGGCTCTATCGCATCTAAGTGTTTCTTGAGAAACAATCAGTAGTTTTTTTATAAAAAAATCAAGGTTAAAGCTATGCGTGTTCAATTCTTTCGATAGCGAAAGAAGTGTATGGGTAAAGCTTGCTTCACTTTTTGCTTCGTCGGAAACTCTTTGTCGTTTTCTATATTGATAATAAAAGGCAATCAATCCCAAAACCAGCAAAAATGATAGCAACATCAGGATGAGACGTGCCTTATCTTCAACTTGATGTTGTCTACTTTCTTGCTTAAGTAGCTCATTTTCCGCATCAATAAGCTCTGACCTCAGTGCGGACTTTATTTTTTCCACATTGGAAATGAACGCTGCATTTTGAATGCTGTCATTCAGGTGTTTATACAAGTTCAGGTATGTTGCGGCTTTAGCGACGCTATCTCGTTCGAAATAATATGTATACAGTTTATCATAAACCTCGCTTAGCAAATCGTTCGCCTCGTGGGTTCTAGCCAGGTCCTTCGTTTCATGCCAATAATAAAAAGCACTGTCGGGCATGTTCAATGGATGAGAGTTAAAGTAATCACCAAGCTTTAAATAGGATTGAATAATGCCTCTTTTATGGTTCCCCCTCAACCTCACCTCAGTAGACTTTCTCATTAACTCAACGGCTTTATCAATGTTGCCTTGTAGAAAAGCACACTCCGCAAGACCATAATACCCATAACCTTGCCCTCGTAGATGATTTATATCTATTGCTTTCGCTAAGCATTTCTCAAAGAAGCCCTCAGCTTGAGAAATATTCCCTTGCATCAAGCTTACTTCCCCAAGGTTTGAATAAATAATTATGGGTTGGGTATTACCCGATTTTTCTAAGGCCTGCGTCAACGCCTTGTTGAAATATTTGATGCTGGAATCATAAACTTCCTTTCTTCTGTATACTTCGCCAATGTTGTTATTGAGGCTCACATACTCCGATGGATATCGCTCAGGATGGTAGTTGAGGGCTTCCAGGTAGTAAGTAAGTGCCTGATCGGGCATTCCAGTAATAAGGAAACTGCTGCCTTTGATGGTAATTGCACGAACAAGACCTTTTTCGTATTTCAGCTCTTTGGCAAGAGTAATGGCTCGATTGATATAAGAGATAGAACTTTGTTGGTCTGACATGCTCAAGCGAAAAGCAAGATCATTGACAACATTGAGGTAGGTTGTATCCATAGCCTCCAGATTATCCAAAACTTCCTTTAGGCTATCAATCTCAGTACGCTGCGCATACAAATGCGTGGAATACACCACAATAAATAAAAGAAATAGAAATCTACGCATGATTATTTTCTAAGGTAGCCTTTACCTTTGAAATATGGCATCAGATTATACCGAAATACTTAGAGACATTAAGAGTGGGTCGTTTGCTCCTGTATATTTCTTACAAGGTGAAGAGACATTCTTCATTGACAGTATTGTTGATAATATTGAAGACACGGCTTTGGAAGAAAGCCAGAGAAGTTTCAATCAGATTATTCTCTACGGTAAGGATACAACACTCACTGATGTAATTGGTGCTGCTAGAAGATACCCAATGATGGGTGAACGTCAGGTGGTCATTGTAAAAGAAGCCCAGGAGATGCGCGACTGGAGTAAGGAGGATAAGCAGAGTCTGGTCATCAATTACTTAGAAAATCCGCTCGCTAGCACCATACTGGTTTTTGGATATAAGTATAAATCAATAGATAAGCGCACCAAGTTTGGAAAGGTCATTGAAAAACATGCTGTTTTTTTGAATGCAAAGAAACTTTACGACAATCAAGTGCCAGACTGGATCAGGTCTTTTTGCAAAGCCAAAGGCATCAAAATGGATGACAGTGCGGTAATGATGCTATCCGAAAACATTGGAAACAATCTACAACGTTTAGCTAATGAAGTCGAGAAACTGCTTCTAAATGTGAAGGAAGGTCAACAGGTTGATGCTGGCATGGTACAGAGGTATGTGGGGATCAGTAAAGAATACAACATATTTGAACTGCAAAAAGCGCTTAGTTCGATGAATAAACTTAAGGCGCATAAAATAGCTGATTACTTTGCCTCAAATCCAGGAAATAACCCACTCGTTCTTACCATTTATAGCTTGTTTTCTTATTTCAGCAAGCTGTTGCTTATTCATCATGCTGAAAATCAGAACGATAAAGCCGTAGCATCTTTGATAGGAGTAAATCCTTTTTTTGTGAAAGAATATTTACGAGCAGCAAGAAATTATCCAGTATCTAAAGTGGCCCAAAATATTAAATACTTGCATGAGGCAGATATGCAATCCAAAGGAATTGGCTATGCAACAAAAAAAGAAGGTCCCGTTTTAACAGAATTGGTATATAAATTGATGAACTAACACAATTTAGTATCGAATATTCGTTGCATTCCATGGTCAAAAACAGTTCAGCATTGAGAAAATACCTATTACTCTTCTTCGGATTTTCATTTTATCTGTCGTTCGGTCAAAGTTCGATTCCAGGTGGACAGTATGCTGATCTATCTGCATTTGAAAGCTTTCAAGTGAGGAAGTATAAAAGTGTAGTTGGAAAACTCAGCGCGAAAAAAAACAAAACAGAAGACGAAGAAATACTTTTGCTTTTAAGTGAGTTAAAGACGGGAAATGGTGAAGCAGGTAAAGTTGAAGGTTGGCTAGTAGAAAATCCCAAACATCCGATAAAACCGCTGGTAAACTATCATTTAGGCGAATATTACTTTTATGAGCGAGACACACTAAAAAGTAAGAAATACTTGATGGCCGTGAATTCAGGAGATTTAACAAAACGTGATAAAGCTTCTTATGGGTTTGTATTCGGACTCTTGAAATTGGATGAGGAAAATTATAAGGACGCCAATAACTTGTTTCAGTTCTCAAGAAAAAATGAATTCGAAGAATCGTTTAAACTGGACTATTATGAAGGCTTTTCGGAGTATCATCTAGGAAACAGTGAAGCAGCTCTGGACAAATTGACTAAAGTTGAGAATTCCGAAGAATTCAGCAACTCGTCTAAATTCTTCATTGCCAAGATAAGGCTTGAGAATGGTGAAATGGATGAAGTCATTGAGATGGCTCAAAATGAACTCTCAGATGAAAAAACCATCACTAATTCTGGATTTCACCAACTAATCGGAGAGGCTTATGCTCTGAAAGATCAGGAAGCTAAAGCGGATGCTTTTTTTGAAAGAGCAATTGAACTACATCCGTTCAAGCCATCCGCGGCATTATACTACCAGGCAGGAGTTTCAAAATTTAAAATTGGAAATGAAGATTTAGCCATCGATTTTTTAACCCAAGCAGGTATTCAAGGTGGCGAGTACGCGCAGTTAAGTGCACTTCAGTTGGCACGACTGTATCTGAAAAAGCAAGCATTCGAAAAATCGTTAACCGCTTATATTGAAGCATCAGCATCGAGCAACAATGCAATTAAAGAGGAATCTTTTTATCAGGCGTCCAAGATCAATGCCAAATTAGGATTCTTCACGGAAGCAATAAACTATGCCACCGACTACCTGAATCAATTCAAAGATTCATCCAAGAGGGAATCCATGCAAAACTTGATCGCCCAATCCTATTTACGCACTTCCAACTATGATTTGGCCATCGATCACTTAAATAGTACGGGAATCATCAATGATACACAAAAAGAGGTCTATCAAAAAGTGACGTATCAAAAAGCGGTGCTTATGTTCAATGATGTGAATTTTAGTGAGGCGGATAAGTGGTTCAGAGAAAGCCTTCGATTTACACCAGATACAGATAGGACGCTTTCAAATGGAGCGTATTTTCACTTGGCTGAAATAGCCATGAAAAGCAACCAGTTTGACCTAGCAATCAATTACTATACAAAACAAGCTACTATTGAGCCAGCATCACATTACGGTATTGGTTATGCGCGCTACAATAAACAGCAATATCAGGACGCAATTCCACATTTCAGGAAAGCATTGCAAATAGCTAATTCAGAAATGCAACTAGATGCTAATGTCCGGCTTGCAGACTGTCTGTATGCCACCAAGTCATATCAGGAAGCATTCACTATTTATGATAAACTGACCCTCGAAACAAGTTCAGCATATGTCACCTTTCAAAAAGCAATGTCATTGAAAAGCTTAGGAAATGAAAGTGAAGCCACTCGCACTTTTAGTAGCTTGTTTTCTGATAAAAGATATGGAGCACAAGCTCAGTTCCAGTCCGGGATGATTCAGTTTGAGTCAGCCAAATTTCCCGAGGCAGCGTCCTTTTTTTCCAATGTAATCACGGAGCATCCCAATTCGTCTCTGGTAGTAGAGGCACTTCTAAATAGAGGGATCTCCAAAAAAAACATGGATGATTTAGCTGGAGCTTCTGAAGACTATAAAGCTATTTTAGACAACCACATTGATTCCGAAATAGCCTTAAATGCAATTTTGGGTATGCAAGAACTTCAGCAGGCAGGGCTGAGTATTCGTAATCTTGACAAGTATATCGCGCAATATAAAAAAGTCAATCCTGAGGATGGAAGTTTGGAACTGATTGAATTTGAATCCGCGAAACGGCTTTATTTTGATTTTTCTTATGCAGAAGCAGCCGCTGCATTTGAAAAATACATCAAGGACTATCCGGAAAGCAGCAATAAGATTGAAGCAAAGTATTATCAAGCGGATTCGTACTACAGAACCGATGAGTTGGCTAGTGCTAGACCGTTATTCAATGAGTTGAAATTTGTGAGAAATCCACTCACCGGCAGGATTTTAAATCGATTGGGAGAAATCAACAAGCGTCTTGATTTTACTGAAGAAGCGGAAGAAGCGTATAAGCTTTTGAGCGATCTGAATCTATCACCAAAAGATGGTTACAATGCACGCCAAGGACTCATGCTACTGTATCTTGATCTCAAACGCCACAACGATGCAATTACCTATGCCGATGAGATTATCGCAGCAGATTGGAAGCCTTTGAATGCTGAGCAAGAGGCGATTGTGGTCAAGGCAAGAAGTTGGTTTCAGCTCAAGGATTTCGTGCAAGCCACAGATAACTTCAAACGGCTAGCAGAAATCAAGGATGAAAAAGGAGCAGAAGCCAACTATTTTCTAGGTCTAATGGCTTTTCAGGAAAGTGAATACGAAAAGTCGCTCGATATTCTTTTCCTTCTCAATTCTGACTATGGTAGTTATACACAATGGGTAGATGAATCATACTTGCTAATAGCTCGAAATTACATTGAAATGGATGAGCTTTTTCAGGCAAAAGCAACTTTAAGATCAATTATTCAACATTCTAAAAATGAGGATGTTAAAGTAAAATCTCAAACACTTTTAGATCAAATAGAACAAACCTCACTAGAGGGGGATTCAACTCAAATCAAGGACTAATATATGAGGATCTTATTATCACTATTTTTTGCATTTGTCGCTCAACTTCTGCTCGCTCAGACGGACAGTACGAGAACACAAGGGGAGATAATTTCTGGTGAAATTGTAATCGAAAAGGACAACAAGATCATTCTGCCACAGGCAGACAAGATTTATGTTAGAAGTGTGCCAAACGCTTTTAGTGATGCGCCTATAAATGTAACTTTTCAAGTTAATGAGCCCACTTTCGAATGGCCAGACTATAAATCTGATGTCCCTTTTAAAACCTTAAATGAACAATACCCACTTGAGGGATTCCAGAACTATGTTAAGCTTGGATTTGGTAATTATAGCTCACCGCTATTTGAAGCTGGTTTATTCCAAACCTTGGGCGCTTTCCAGACAAAGACTAAACTATTTTACGAAAGCTTTAAATCCGGTCCGGTTAACGATGAAAATAGCGGGAATACGTTGGCTAGCCTAGATATTTCAGGTACATACAGAAAAAACGCTTTCATTTTCACACCCTCTCTCAAATACAATGTCAATCGGTACAGTTTTTATGGAAATGCCAATCGAATCAATGCCGGTTTTGATGCAACCAATCCAGCTGACGTTACATTGAGTGAATGGCAATTTGAGATGCTACTCAGTGGAATGAGCAAAGATTTGACTTACAACTTAAAGCCCTTTGTTTCATATACAGATCAGAATATGGATTCAGGAACGGGCTTGAATACGGATAGAGATTTTGGAGTGACGGGATATTTAAGCTATCAAATTGATGATTACTTCACAACTGGGTTCAATATAGAAGGAAGAGGCGCATCCTATGATGGAGGCATTCAATACAATCGCTCTTTATTTAACATAAACCCTTGGGTAAGACACAGGAAAGATGAATTGTCCATTACGGCAGGATTCATGCTTTCTTCAGGAAAGGCCGCAGAGGAATCCAAAACAGGGTTCTATCCACGCGCGAAAATCGAGTACAACTTGAGTAAGCAATGGACAATTTATGGACTTCTTTCTGGCGGGCAGGCTTGGAATGGGCTGAATCAGCTGCTAAGTGAAAATCAGTTTTTAGATGACTCTCTTAGTATCGCACAGCAAGAATTCACATCTCAATTTGGTGGAGGGTTCAAGGGTACACCATTCAAAAATGTCCTTTTAGATCTTAGTCTAACCTATAGTTCCATTAAAGGATTGCCTTTTTATGTGCCATCCAATTCAGATTCCTCCAGATACACACTGGCATATGATACAGAATCTGTCGGGGTTGTTACACTCAAATCGAACCTGTCTTTTATGCCAACAGCGACAAGTACTTATGGCATTAATCTTGAAATAAATGGATATTCAGTGGAATCATTGGATCGTCCGTGGCATAGACCTTCCTATATTTTGAAGGCATATACAAGTCATAATGTTCAGGAAAAACTCATTATTTCGGCGTATCTCACAAGTATGGGTGGCGTCCGAGGAGCAGCAAACGTCGATTTTGGATATGTCAAATTACCAGCGTTTACAGACTTAGGGTTAGGTGCCAAATACCTCATCACCTCAAGAGCCTCTGCATTCATTGATGTGAATAATTTGTTGAATAACGAATACGAACGATATTTGGGGTACCCAACCAGAGGACTTACATTCAAAATAGGCGGTCAGTACCGTTTCTGATTATAATATTTCCTAGTATTGAATTTTATTTTATCTTGGTTCGGTCAAAAAACATACTATGGCAAAAGACGACAACACCAACGACAAAGAACAGGACGATTTCTTCGGAGACGATGAGGATTTTGGTTTACCAGAGTTAGACTATGAAGCTTTGGACGACGATGATTCCAGTGAACCAGAAGAGTCAACAACCGCCGATGAACCTGCTGCAGAAGCACCTGTAGAAGAAACAAAAGAAGAAGTAGTAGAAGAGGATGCTGCCTTCGATAGTGAGTCTACTGAAGACGAAGAGATTCCAGACCAAATCTCAGACGAAGAATTAGAGGCTGCACTTGACGATGACCTATCAATGGATGATGCTTTCGGTGACGATAGCTCTTTTGATGATACTTTCGATGATGATAGCTCAGCAGATGATGCTTTTGCCGACGACAGTTCGCTAGAGGATTCGTTTGCTGATGATGATAACTCTGTGGAAGAAGATGCTTCGACGGAAGATAGCTCGACAGATGATGCATTTGCTGATGCAGATTCCTTGGGCGATTCTTTTGAAGATACAGATTCCACGGACGATTCCTCTGATGTGGCCATGGATGATTTTTATGAAGAGGAGTCTTTTGACGATTTTGAAGCTTCAGCTGAAGATGGAGATGAGACAGGGGAAGATATTCCAGATTCTGTTTTTGATAGTGATGTACTGGATGAAGATGAGTTTGCTCAGTTTGAGAAAGACTTGATGGATACCGAAGAAGAGAGTATTTCTGATGTGGATGATACCTTTCAGTCAGATAGTACGCCTTCGGAGAGCAAAGGGAAATTTGCCAAAGTTGTGATTATTGGTATTGTGATTTTCACAGTATTGGGCGCAGTGGCATGGGGCTTGTCTCTTGGAGGAGATGATGATAACTCTGAGACAGCAGTGGCGGAGAAAGCAACACCTAAGCCTGAGGTGAAAACTCCTGAGAACAAACCTGCTGAGAAGCCTGCTAGCGATAGTGGCAGCACTCAGCCTGCAGAGAATAATGCAGCAAATAACCGACAAGAAGAAGAGCAGCCTGCTGAACAAGTGGCAACACCTGTAGCAGCAACACCAGGGACGATCAATGCTTTGAGCGATCGAACGGGCAATTTCTATATAATTATTGGAAGTTTTCTTGATGGTGATATGGCCATGGACTATGCCAATGAACTTTCAAGTGCTGGTAAAAGCCCATCGATTATACCTCCATTTGGTAAAGCAGTGACGCACCGTGTGGCAATTTCAGGATATGCATCGTTGGCTGAATCACAGCGGGCGGTAGATGGCTTGAAAGCTGAATATGGTGAGGATATATGGATTTTGAAATACTAAACACTAATCTTTCGATTACTGCGTTCAGTTTGTTTGAGTGACTATTCATTCAATTAACTCATTATAAAAGAACATATGCTCATTAGTGTTATGCAAGACCCTCTGGTTGAGAGTCTAGAATCCGAAGAAACAATATCATTGTTGGAGCTCCTCACAAATGGAGGTTACATGATGATTCCCATCCTTTTACTTTGGATGGTTGCCATTTACATTTTTGTGGAAAGAACCCGCACGCTGGGCTCTGCAGCTAAAACACCTGAATCTTTTAAGGATCAAATACGATCGCTAGTGATATCTGGTGATATCAATGGAGCTAAAATGCTGTGCAGTAAAACGGAAACGCCAGTAGCTCGCATGATCGAAAAGGGAATAAGTAGGATAGGTAACCCACTAAAGAACATAGAAGTAAGCATTGAAAATGTAGGAAAACTTGAAATCTACCGTTTGGAGAAAAACCTCAACCTCCTAGCTACGATATCGGGAGCTGCGCCTATGATTGGCTTTCTAGGTACAGTTACAGGTATGATACAAGCATTCATAGCCATAGCTCAAGAAGAAGGTGCAGTTAGCCCTAAGCTCTTGTCTTCCGGTATTTATGAGGCCATGATTACAACCGCCGCTGGCCTCTTTGTAGGTATATTAGCATACTTGGGATACAATTACCTCGTTTCTAAGGTAGGAAAGGTGATTCATACCATGGAATTCAATGTCATTGATTTTATAGATCTTCTACAAGAACCGAAGAAGTAATGGATTTAAAATCTAAACATAAGGTGAATGCAAGTTTCAGCATGTCATCCATGACGGATATTATATTCCTGCTGTTGATATTCTTTATGCTTACGGCATCATTCATTACACCGTCAGGCCTGCCAGTCAATCTTCCTTCATCTAAGTCCTCGGAGATTGTCATGCAAAAAGTGAGTGTCACCATTACAAAGAACCTCACCTACTTTGTTAATAATCAAAAGGTCAATCGCACATCCTTAGAATCCGTTCTTAGAAATAACTTGTCTGGCAAGGAAGGTATTGTTGTGCTCCATTGCGATGCATCGGTACCGGTTGAAAGACTTGTAGAAGTCGCAGGAATTGCCACAGCCTTAAAAGCAAAAGTTTCAATAGCAACGAAACCTGAGTGATGGAAGAACGAGAAAAGAAAGAAGAGCAAAACAAGCGCATCGGCTGGCTTACATCAGTAATTGTACAGCTGGTATTGCTCATTCTATTCTATTTCATTATTGCCTGGCGAGAGCCCTTCCCTCCAATACCAGAGTATGGCATAGAGCTGGGTTTCACAACCTCCGCCGGAGCACCGGCAACATCTTCCCCTTCCGAACAAGCACCTGCTACTGAGGAAGTAACACAAGAGCAGGAAGAGCAAACCGAGTCAGAGGTCGTTCAGGAAGTGGTTGAAGCAGAGGAAAACATTCAGGAAGAGGCTACAGTGTCTGAAGTTGACTCTCCAATAAAAGTAGAAGAAGCTAAACCGGAAGAGTCTGAACCAGCGGAAGAAGAGCAAGAAGTTGATTCGAGAGCCGTTATGACGCCTTCAGAGACTAATTCAGAGGAGTCAAGTGAAAATCCATCAGAAGGCGAAGAAGAGGAAAAGGAAGTAGATGAGCGTGCCATATATGGAAGTCAAGGAAATAATACCGGGGACGCTGAAGGTGCAAATCTAGCATTGGCTGGCTGGGTTTGGGATTTCAAACCAAAACCTGATGACCAATCAGATCAATCAGGTAAAATTGTTTATAAAATTGTGGTGGATCAGGATGGCTATCTGGTCAAGATTGAAACGGTGACTTCTACAGTTTCACCGTCTGTTGAAAGAAAGTACAGGCAAGCGGTTGAAAAATTGACATTTAGTAAAACTGCTGATTATAAGGCTGCTGCTGTTTCTACTGGAACCGTCACATTTATCATCAAATCAAAATGACATATCAGGAGACGCTCGAGTATCTCTTTGCTCGATTGCCCATGTACCAACGAGTGGGTAAGGTTGCTTATAAAAAGGACTTAACCAATACGCTTCGATTGTTAGATTTTTTAAAAGAGCCACATACCAAATTCAAAAGTGTACACATTGCGGGTACCAATGGAAAGGGGACTTCAGCGCACTGCATAGCTGCTGCATTGCAAAGTTCCGGATACAAGGTTGGCTTATACACTTCTCCGCACCTTAAAAGCTTTACGGAACGAATTAGAATCAATGGAAATGAGGTTTCTGAGTCTTTCGTGGTTGACTTTGTGGATAGAATAGGGCCGATTATTGAAGAAATAGCGCCTTCTTTTTTTGAGATCACAGTAGCAATGGCATTTGATTTTTTCGCGAAAGAAAAAGTCGATATTGCGATCATTGAAACGGGGCTAGGAGGTAGGTTGGATAGCACAAATGTGATTACCCCCGAGGTGAGTTTGATCACCAATATCGGATTTGATCACATGGAAATGTTGGGTGAGACCCTTCCTGAAATTGCGAAAGAAAAGGCTGGCATCATCAAACAGGGAGTTCCGGTTGTCATTGGTGAAGTGGATGAGAAGAGTACTTTCCCGGTTTTTAAAGAAGTTGCCACTGCATTAAATGCGCCACTTATTGTATCAAAGGAAACCAGTTGGAAGCCAAATAGGCTGGCACCAAACTATTTAGTTAAAAATTTGCCGGGTATTTTAACGGTACTGGAAGAGCTAACCAGGCAAGGATGGGAGATAGGAGAGCATCAAATGTATGCAGCGATAGATCAGGTAAATGAGCTGACAGGATTGAAGGGTAGGTTTCAAATTTTAGGAGAAAATCCCTTGGTAATTGCTGATGTCAGTCACAATGAAGACGGCCTTAAAGTACTCTTTGATCAAGCAAAAGATCTTAATCAGGGAATGATGCATTTGATTTTTGGATCTGTAAAGGAAAAATCGCTGGCGCCTATTTTTAAACTTATTCCACCAAATACAAAAATCCACTGGACTCAATCATCTGTGCCTCGTGCCTTGCCCGTAGAAGAGCTCGCCATTCAAGGGGTCATGAGTGGACTCGAAGGAGAGTGCTTTCATGAAGTAAAAGACGCATTGATTCAGGCCAAAGGGCGTGCAAAGCAAGAAGATCTCATTTTGATCACTGGGAGTACTTTCGTCGTTGCAGAGGTAGAAGAACTTTAATCCTCACCCAAGTGCAAATGATGTACATGCTCATCAATCAAATCAATCTGCTTAGTAATCTCAACAACATATTTCTTCAATTCGGATTCAAGGGCTTTGACTTCCTCTTTGTATTCTGAGCCTTTTTCTCTTCCCAGGTTTTTTTCAATATCGTTGTACGTATTGCATTCCTGATGGATAAACCTTCGGAAAGATCTTGTGGTATACTCGCTTTCAAGTGTTTCGATATCATCCAACGTCGCTTTAGCCTCTTTATCTCCATTCGCATTAAACTTTCGAGTCACGATACCATACAGCAAAGTGTCATAATGATGGATTTCATCTAGCATTGAAATGATTTTCTTTCTGTATTGGGATTGGCCACAAAAACTGCCCAAGCCTTCATAAGTTTGCAGCGTCTTTGCCTCATTGTCCCAATTGATGGTAAGGTCATCAATAGCTTTTACTACTTCGGCTTCTTTTTCTTGAGAAACAGATACAAATGAAATGATGCAAAAGGCTAAAAGTAGGAGTGTTGATTTCATGATTGATAGAATTTACTAGATCAGATAAAAATTGGCTAAAAAAAATAAGTTAACGAAGTTTTCCGAAAATATGGCAAGTAAAAATGTTATTGAGCCGGGAAAAGAACTTTTCGAAACAATCCATGGTAAGTGGAATGAATTCTTTGGTAATGATAATGAATTAGTCATTGAGTTGGCATGCGGATGGGGTGAATACACGATTTCATTGGCCGAAAAATTTCCAAATAAAAACTTCATAGGTATCGATATAAAAGGTGATCGAGTATGGAGAGGAAGTCAATATGCGCAGACACATGAACTGAATAATGTGGCGTTTCTTCGAACGCATATCATTGAAATATTAAAGGCATTTGATCAAAATGAGCTGGACGAGATATGGTTAACGTTTCCCGACCCAAGGCCGAAAGAAAGAGATGAAAAGCACCGGCTGTGCAATCGAAGTTTCATTGAAAAATATAGGCATGTTTTAAAACCAGATGGCTGGTTTCGTTTCAAAACGGATAATACAGAACTCTTTGAATATGGACTTCAGGTATTAACTGAATTTAATATTCGAGATCATGAGTTCACCTTCGATCTATACAATTCACCTTTGCTTGAAGAGCATCATGGTATAAAGACCAAGTATGAGCGTATCTGGACAGAGAAAGGCGAAAAAATCAAGTATATGAAATTTAGATTTTCAGACTAGCGATGCAATCAATGTCAAAACCCATTGCGAGTACTTGAATATGGATAGTTATCTCTCATTTCAAGCTATTCCGCCGGCGTAAATCTGATAAATATATTTGATATATTTATAGCTTTTATAAATCCATATGAAACACTTATGAATCTTCAACAGCTGGAGTACTCGCTCACACTGGAAAAACTGGGATCGTTTACACGTGCAGCTCAAGCACTCAACATGACTCAACCTGCACTAAGCCTACAAATCAAAAACCTGGAGAATGAAATTGGTATTTCGCTCTTTGATAGGTCCAGGTCACGAATCGAACCCACGGAGCAAGGGCTGAAGTTTCTGTTGAAGGCTGGTGAGATCGTAAGGGCTGGAAAGCAGTTAAAAGAGTATGCAATAACGTTGGGAAGTGAGTATGGAGGTGAATTAAAGCTTGGAATAATACCTACACTTTCGCCCTATTTAGTTCCTTTATTTTTAGATCCATTGCTCAATCAGTATCCGGAACTGTCACTTGAGATTCATGAGCTTTTGACAGAAGAAATATTGCAGAAAATTAGACTAGGAGACCTGGATGGTGGCATTATATCAACGCCAATAGCAAGACAAGGGATTACGATAACACCTTTGTTTTATGAGTCATTCTATATGTATCACAACAATGAAGAAGGGAGGGATGCGAAATCACTCAAAGTTTCAAACCTGGATTTGAAACATCTGTGGCTGCTTGAAGAAGGAAATTGCTTTAGAGATCAGGTAAGTGATATTTGCTCATTAAAAAATGAAAAAACCAATACGCGAATATCCTACCACTGCAGTTCCATTGATTCACTTATTCGCATGGTTGACAACCAGGGAGGAACTACCATCTTACCCGAGTTAACAACCCTAAGTTTAGATGCTGAGCAAGAACAGAATCTCATCCTCTTGGAAGAAAAGGTTCGGGAGGTAGGATTTGTTACTCGCAAATTGACGGGCAAAGAGCACCTTTTTGAGGTATTGAATGGAAAGATAAGATCAAGTGTGCCCGCGCCGATGCGAGAAAAAAAAGGGAGGGAGGTCGTAGACCCTGGCATACTGGAGGCATGGAGATAATTAAAACAGGGTACCGGTTTTTGGCAATGCCTGTCTTTGGAGATGTTTTAAATAGAGTTGGGCACAAGCATTTGCATCGCTCAATGCGTCGTGGTGATGTAGTTCAATCCTATATTTCTTGCTAAGGTAGGCAAGTCCTCTGCGGTAAATTACTCGTGTACAGCGCACTTCGAAATGAGGCTGTGCAATGTCATAATAGGCAAGTGTATTTTGAAGGCAGTTTACATCGAAAGAGGCATTATGTGCGACGACAACCTGATCCTCTATCAAGTGACGAAAATCAAACCATACTTCTTCAAACAAGGGCTCATCGATGGTATCTTCAGGCTTTATTCCATGTATTTCGATGTTTTTATAGAAATACTCATTCTTAGGAGGTTGAACGAGCCGGTTTACTTTTTCCGTTACAATCCCATCTTCAACTCTTACCAAACCTACCTGACAAATGCTAGCTGGATTCCAGGTAGCAGTCTCAAAATCAAGAGCTGAAAATGATTCCAATTTCATTTCTTAAAATTAGAACTTCACTGGGTAGATAAGAAATGATTTTTACCTGATTTCGATTTGGTCGCAAGTGCCAACAAAAGGTACACCAGTTGTGAAAAAAGCATAAGTAATTAGACCAACATAAACTTCACTCTCAAAAGTGGGAGCTGTTCCTGGTAAGTCTCCTGTACCATTATACAACGTCCAGCTATCCGCTTGATTATCCAGATCAAGATTTGGTATTTGCCAATAAACAGTAATGGTCTGATCATCATTTCCGACAATGCGAATATCAGCGCGACCACTTGGAACGGTATTGGCACCTATGTCATTAACAGAAGATGATCCATTGAGCGTATTTTTACCTTCAATTGTAAACCCAGTGGGTCCGCGATGCCCCACTACAACGTGAGCTGAGTTAGGAGAACTTAAATCAAGTGCATGCACCTGAACGCCTGCAAAGTTGTACGGATCGTTTGAATGGGCCGGAGCTTCTTGTGAGTTGCCGGTTGTTCCAATTCCTATATTCCGCGCAATGAACTCAAATGGAAACGCCACCCTTTTTGCATCAAGACGCCCCTGATCTTCATTGAAATGCAATGTCACATTATTCGCGTTATCCAGCAGTTCAGCACGATATCGACCAGCTACCTGAGCAACGTTAGGGAGAGCCGTTTCATTATTCGTTGTGTAGTCCACCAACGCTCCCGTACCATCAAAAGTGTCAATAAATACATCACCCGATTCCATATCATCATCATCAGGAAGTGGGTCACTGCTATTGGAGCAGGACAATAACGTTGTTGAGATGCCAAAAATCAGGATGTTCTTGAATTTATTCATAGTCAAGTTCAGTTTACAAGTGAGATGTGTCAACTCGTTTTAAAGCTAACCTTGGCAAATTAAGAAGTTTTTCGCTTTTCAAACTGAAGTAAAAAATTAACAAGGTTGTCTTCCGTTTTCAGTCCTAACTTTTTCCTTAGCCTGTAACGAGCGGTTTTCACACTATCCGGTGCAATTCCCAGAATCCTCGATGACTCTTTCAAATTCATGTTTAGTCTCAAAAGTGCGCAAAGCTTCAGCTCTGCGTTGCTGATGTCTGGATGAGATTTCTTCAACTCTTGAAAAAATCATCGTGCATTTGATCAAAGGTCAACTGAAATGTTTTCCATTCTTCATCTGAACGAAAATTATGATCAACTATTCTATTGATCCGTGTTAACTCTTTATTTGTACTCATGTCGGCACTTTTTTTCAGCTCATTTATCTGACTTTTCAATTCTTCCATTAATTGATTTTTTTGAAGAAAGCTTACGGTATAGGATGATATCTCCTTGTTTTTGGCATTGATTTGATCTGCAAGTGATTGTAATCTCAATTGGGAGATGATTTCATCATTTTTTCTTTTTTGGCGAGCATAGAACAGGAGAATAATTGCCAATAGAATCACACACACAATGCTGATGAAAAATAAATTTCTAACACCTACTTCGAGGGCTCTTTGTCTTTGCAACTCAGCGAATTGCTTTTCTTGCCTTACAGTTTCATACTGCATGGTGAGTCTGTCTACTTGTTTGGCTACCTCAATGTTTCGTTGTTTTTTATAGAGTAAAATCTCCTTTCCATAATACTCTAAGGCCTTTTTGTAGTCTCCTCGTTGATTGTAGAGTTCGGAAAGTTTACCGAAAATTTGTTCTTTAACTTGGTCAAAATCGTTCTCATCCGCTAAAAGAAGACCGTTCTTTAGAAGCCTTTCGGCCTCAGTAGGTCGACCAAGCAAAAGCTGTGATTTTCCCATGTTAGCATAAATAGTCGCTAGCAGATTATTGTTGTCACCTTCTTTGAGTAATGTCAAAGACTCTTTCAAATGAATCAACGCTATTTGAGCGTGTTCTGCGCTTATCTCACTATTTGATAGATACAACTCAGCTATATTATTAAGTACATGAGCGATACCAGTCGCATCCTCAAAAGCTCTTCTTACCTGAATGCATTCCTGGTAAAAATGAAGTGCAGAGTCAATCAGATTTAATTTGCCAAACCCGGCCGCTAAATGGAATATGGACTTGTCGAGATTGATTGAATCATTTTGATACCTACTTATTCGCAGACTCTCTTTCATATAGTTCATTGCATTTTCGGTATGTCCCATATCATCGAAAGCCCTGCCCATATTTGCTTTGATTATTGCTATATCTTTTTTCACGTCCATTTCATCATACTTTTCAAGCGCGATCAGGTAGTGTTTTATTGCAAGCTCAGGCAGCTGCCTAGCATCATATGATACTCCTAAGACATGGTGGGCTTTAGCTGGAACCAAGCCGGAAATATTCCATTCATCGGCTTTTTTCAAGGCCAGTTTAGCGGTATGCTGTGTGAGAATTGGGTTGTGAGTGCAAATGACCAATGCTGTATCACAAAGCCATAAGGCTGTTTGTTCAGTCTCAGGCATTGAAGCTAGTTTTTTTTGAATCTGTTTTAGCTGTGCAAATCCCACCAAACTTGCTGAAAAACAGCAAGCAATAAGTACTCTTCTTATCATTTCGACAATAGATTAAAAGAACGTTAAAAAAATGTTTATTATAGTAAGATTCTAGTCTTCCTCGATCATTTCGAGGACGTCCATTATTTGGCCATAATCCTTATAGCCTGGACGCTCTTCTTTTGAAGCTTCTAGCTCCAATCCTGGGAATCTTCCTATACTTTTTTTGGTGGTAACTCCGTAACCTTTTAACAGTTTCAGATTTCCATTATAGTATCCTATTTGGGAATCCAAATCATCAAAAAGCGCATCGTTTTCTGATTTTATTAAAACCATTTTTGCGAGTTCATCCAAATAGCTTAAGGTGGATTTTAGCTCTCTGAACTCTGAGTCTGTGTTGATATTCAATCTGACAATCAAAGGCTTTCCTAGTAGGAATACTTTTTCGACAAGATTGAGATCATCAATTTCGATTAAATCGATTGGGTATTTACTTACGGTATTTCGAATTTCTTCAATACCAGATCCATGAAACTCTCCGGCAAATTTTACACCTGCCACCCAATTAGTTATTTCTTCAAAATCTTCTGCACTTACAAATGATTGAGCAGTGGAATCAATGTTGAATCCTATCACATCAACCATCATTCCCGCACAGTAACGGGCATCCGATAAATTAGTTACGTTACTGATTTTTACGAATGTCTTTAAGCTCATTGATCTAAGAAATTTCTGAGGCAAAGAAAACCCACTGTTGGAAACAAATTCAATTAATTTGCTGTTTTGAAAAAAAAAAGTTTAAAAAATGGCAGTAGAGCTTAAAACGGATCAAAATTTTAGTGAATCTCTTGAGGGAAATGAGAAAGTAGTAGTCAAATATTTCGCAGACTGGTGTGGAAGTTGTCGGTTATTTGGTCCAAAGTTTAGAAGAATGTCAGAGGATAGTCGGTTTTCAGAAGTCACTTTTTTGGATGTAAATGCTGAGAATAGTCCGGAAGCAAGAAAGCTGGCTGGCGTCACCAATCTTCCATTTTTTGCAACCTTTAAGAATGGAGAACTTGTTTCTGGTGTATCTACAAGCAAGGAAGAAGTGGTTTTTGAAATGATCAATGCCCTTTAGACTATGAAAATACCCGTAATCAAACAGCTTGTAGAAAATTATTCTAAAGAAGAGCTGTTAAAAGCAGAGGCTAGCTTGCTAGAAGAACAAACCCCAGCGATTGACATACCAGGAAATGATGAAGGTGAGCAATTGACGCATGCCTATGCAGCCATTCAAATACTTGAATCAATGGATAGCAATGGAACGGATTTCAAGGCTGCGCTACGAGAATATACTAGCAGGGTTAGAAATTCCATCTCGTAAAGAATACTGGACGACATACGTTTTATAAATCCAAAAATGATACATACTACGTAGTTCAAAGAAGTACATTTGAATCTACATACTCAACAGCCTTATCCTCCTTACTTTTCAATAAACAGATGACTTAAAATAATTGATGGAAACATATTTAGATACCACTAAAGATATTTACAAGCGCGCGGCGGAGACACCGGATGTAGGTTTGTGCTGTACCACAACACCTATTTGGGCATTCCCTGGTCTCGATATTCCTAAGATCATGCAAGAAATGAATTATGGGTGTGGGAGCACGGTGCATCCTCGGGATCTCATCAACAGCCCCAAAATACTCTATGTAGGAGTGGGTGGAGGTATGGAACTATTACAGTTTTCATATTTTAGTCGACAAAGCGCAGGAGTGGTGGGCGTAGATGTGGTAGAAGAAATGCTTGATGCATGTGAGAGAAATTTCAAAGAAGCAGAAATTTCAAACGACTGGTTTCATTCAGATTTTGTTAGCCTCCGCAAAGGAGATGCACTCAACCTACCCGTTGAAGATGAAACCATTGACGTTGCTGCTCAAAACTGCCTTTTCAATATCTTCCATGAAGAAGACCTGAAAAAAGCGTTGAAAGAAATGTATCGAGTCTTAAAGCCGCATGGTAGACTCGTATTGTCAGATCCGATCAGTGAGGATGTCATGCCCGAAAACCTTAAGAATGATCCCGAGCTTCGAGGTTTATGCTTAAGCGGGGCGCTTCCTTTGAATGAGTACATCAAAATGATCACTGAAGTTGGTTTTGGTACCGTAGAGATAAGAGCTAAACGCCCGTATAGGATTCTCGATTCCAAACATTACGATACGGAGCACCCCATTCACATCGAAAGTGTAGAAGTCTGCGCTATCAAAGATCCTATGCCAGCAGATGGTCCATGTGTGTTTACTGGACGTACCGCTATATATACGGGGGAAAAAGAATATTTCGATGACCATGCAGGACATGTATTGATGTATAATCAACCACTTTCTGTTTGTGATAAAACGGCAGGCAACCTGGAATCAATTGGTGATGAGGATATTTATGTCAGTGAAAGCACACATTTTTATGATGGAGGCGGCTGCTGCTAAAAGCTCATATTAAAATCGCGTACTATGAAAGATAATAACTATTATAAGTCTGAAGACTTAAAAAAATTCAGTGAGATTACTGAATGGCAAAAGGAACTAGGCGATAAGTTTTTTGATTATTACGGCACTGTATTTAATGAAGGAGCTTTAACAGCCAGAGAGAAGTCACTCATTGCCCTAGCCGTGTCACATGCCGTACATTGTCCATATTGCATCGAGGCATACTCTTCTGATTGCTTAAAAAAAGGAGTAGATGAAGAGCAAATGATGGAAGCTGTACACGTAGCTGCAGCCATCAAAAGTGGAGCCGTATTGGTACATGGGGTGCAAATGATGAATAACGTGAAAGATAAATTGATGTGACAATGCTTAAATCCTTACAACGTCAAAAACATCCTTTGGGAACGCCTCAGGGTCAAATTGAAGTTCTAGACAATCATGAAGCCATATCTATTCCTTCATTCGAAAGTAAGCTGAATGAACTTGGCCATTTGCCACTTAAGCCAACAGGCATCGATATCTTCCAAATCAATGTAGGGAAAATGTGCAATCAGGTATGCACACATTGTCACGTAGATGCAGGTCCTGATCGCAAGGAAATAATGACACGGGAGACCATGCTTCAATGCCTTGAGGCGTTGAAGGGAACAGATATCTCGACGGTGGATTTGACGGGTGGCGCACCAGAGATGAATCCTCATTTCAGATGGTTTGTCGAAGAGCTGAGTAAACTTGGCAAGCAGGTGATCGTACGATGTAATCTTACTATTATCCTGGCTAACCCAAAGTACAATGACCTGCCAGAATTCTTTAAAAAGCACAAAGTCAATGTGGTCTCCAGTTTACCATACTTCACGGCCAAGCGGACTGATGCACAAAGAGGTGACGGTGTTTTTGACAAATCCATAAAAGCATTGCAGATGCTTAATGATGCAGGCTATGGACGACCAGATTCTGAGTTAAAATTAGATTTAGTTTATAATCCTGCTGGGGCATTTTTGCCAGGAGATCAGACATCCTTGGAAAATCAATTCAAACGGAAGCTCCAAGAATATGACATAGTATTCAATGAGCTTTTCGCAATTACGAATCTTCCAATAAGTCGTTTTCTGGAGTATCTGGTGAAAACTGAAAAATACCAGGACTACATGGATGAGCTTGTCAACGCTTTTAATCCAATGGCTGCTGAAGGCGTCATGTGTAGAGATACGATAAGCATTAGCTGGGACGGTTTCATGTATGATTGTGATTTTAATCAGATGCTCGAACTAAAAGTAAATGGCCCACAGCATATTTCTGAATTCAATGTGGATGCATTGAGTAAGCGTGAGATCATCTTGAATCAACACTGCTATGGATGCACGGCTGGTGCCGGAAGTAGTTGCGGAGGCACCACTACTACTTCATGAGGAAATGATAGGTGCTTAGGAGGTAGCTCATTATCTTTGCACTCTTATGTATAAACCGTGGCTGTGAACCCGGCGAAATACGAAACAAATGAGTAAAAAAGGAAGAATTTTGGTCGCCATGAGTGGCGGCATTGATAGCTCACTGGCTGCAGTGATGTTACACGAGGAAGGATACGAAGTGATTGGGATGACCATGAAAACATGGGACTATCAAACCTCAGGAGGAAGTTCAAAGGAAACAGGCTGCTGCAGTCTCGATTCCATCAACGACGCAAGGAACATTGCGGTAAACTTAGGATTCCCACATTTTATCATAGACATCAGAGAAGAGTTTGGTGATGCTGTCATCGACTATTTCACGGATGAATACATGGCCGGCAGAACGCCTAATCCATGTGTGATGTGTAATACCCATATCAAATGGGATGCATTGTTAAGAAGAGCTGATAAGCTGGACTGTGAATTTATTGCCACGGGACATTATGCAAATATTCGTGAGGAAAATGGTCGGCATGTTGTTTCAAGAGGAGCGGACGGGTACAAAGACCAGTCGTATGCACTTTGGGGAATTTCTCAGGAGAGCCTTAGTAGGACCAAGTACCCATTGGGTCATTTAAAGAAGACGGAGATCTATGACATGGCAAGAGAACGTGAGTTTTATGAGTTGGTGACCAAATCGGAATCCTATGAAATATGCTTCGTTCCCGACAATGATTATCGTGGCTTCTTAAAGAGAAGAGTGGATGGCATTGAAGAACAAGTGGCTGGCGGTGAATTTGTGTTAGAATCTGGCGAAGTAGTTGGTAAACATGAAGGATATCCGTTCTACACGGTTGGTCAAAGAAAAGGATTGGGTATTGCTTTAGGATATCCTGTATATGTTACTGAAATACAGAAAGATATGAATAGGGTAGTGCTAGGTACTTTTGACGAATTAAGTAGAGATGGAATGTATGTGAAGCAGCTGAATATGCAGAAATATGCATCCATAGAGGGAGAAAGAAAGGATACAATTACCAAGGTTCGTTACAATGACAGTGGAAGTCCTGCCGTTATTGAGCAGGTTGGAGACACCATGAAGGTTTACTTCGGTAAGGGCGTTAGTGCAATCGCTCCGGGGCAGGCAGCCGTTTTTTATGAGGGAGACGATGTAATTGGTGGTGGTTGGATAACTTCAAGCTTTCATCAAAATAGAGAAAATTGAGAATGAATAACAGCTTCAAAGTACGGAGTGTATACACATGGAAGGGATGTAAGAGCTTAATTTTTGCCTTTATCACATTTCTTTTCTCTTGCAATGAGACGAAAGAAATTGGACCAGATCTATTAGGTTACGATTACTATCCACTCAATGTAGGACAATACAGTATTTATGAAGTTGAAGAAATTCAATACCTGGTGAGTGGATTTGATACGACCAGGTATCAACTGAGAGAAACCATTTTTGATTCAATTGTTTCAATTGATAGAACCACCTATTTAATCAGAAGGGATAGCAGGGCAAATGAAATGAGTGCCTGGAAAAGCGACTCTGTTTGGTCAGTTACCCAAACCTCCAGCTTTCTGTCCATCACAGAAAACAACATTCCTTTTATCAAATTAACCTTTCCTGTAAATGTCGGTAGAGAATGGGATGGCAATAGTTTAAATAGTAGAGGTGCTTTAACTTATTACTATCAAACAATAGATAGTCAGATTATTGATTCCATTTCTACCGAAAACCATATCCGCGTAATTATTGAGGATATAGAGGAAAATGTGACAGGAGTTGATCTTAGAAGTGAAGTATATGTAACAGGAGTCGGATTGGTAGAGAAGGACTATTTGACTCAAAAGAAATGTACTTCCAGTGATTGTGGGGTAGACTTTGGCACAGTAATCGGAGGTCGTTCGCTTAAGCAAACCTTAATTGAGATTGGAAATGAAGAATAGCCTATTGATATCGTGCCTGTTATTATTATTTTGCATCGAAACCTTTGCACAGGGTGAGCCTGCGATTAGCCAGGTCAATAGATACTTTATCTATTTCTCAGATAAAGCAGGTGAAAATTATCCATATAGCCTATCTGACCCATCAGAATTCCTTACACAGAGAGCTTTAGATCGCAGGGATAAACAAAACATCTCTGTGAATGAGTCTGATTTACCTGTTGATCCAGCATACATTGATGGGCTGAGAGATGCGGGATTAGAAGTCTATTTTAGTTCCAGATGGCTAAATGGGGCATTGGTAAATGCTGACACGACTTTGCTCAATGATGTTGAAATGCTTTCCTATGTGGACAGCATCGCATGGATAGGAGATACAACACGGTTAAGTTTTGATAAATCTCCAATAGAGACACCAACGAATTTTTCTGAGCCTCCATCAGTTAATGGAGACTCAGACATCCAGCTAGGAATGCTTGGAGCGCTCTTCATGCATGCAGAAGATGTTAAGGGACAAGGAATGCTAATCGCTGTACTTGACAATGGATTTACAGGAGTCGATAAATACACACCGTTCCAGCACATTTGGGAAAACGATCAAATTATAGCGACACGGGACTTTGTAGAGAATTCAGATAACGTGTTCCAATTCGGGAGTCACGGCACATCAGTCTTTTCCATCATTGGATCTAAGTACGAATCCGAAAATGGAAACTTCCATGGAATAGCACATGAAGCCAGTTTCATCTTGTGCGTCACAGAAGATAATAAAGCTGAAAATAGGCTGGAAGAGTACAACTGGTTGCTGGGAGCAGAATTTGCTGATAGTTTAGGAGCAGACGTTATCAATGGCTCACTAGGCTATCGCTTGTTCGACATCCCCAGTCACAACTACGATTTTGAAGATATGGATGGAGAAACCACCATTGTTTCAAAAGCTGCAAAATGGGCTGCTGAAAAAGGAATTATTGTGGCAGTGAGCGCAGGCAATGAGGGCAATAAAAGCTGGAAGCGAATCACTCCCCCAGCAGATGCAAAAGGTATTCTTACCGTAGGCAGCGTGAATCCCGATTTCACCTATTCTTCCTTCAGTTCGGTTGGACATACTGCTGATGGCAGAATAAAGCCCGATGTTGCTGCTTTTGGTTCTGCCACAGCGGTGATGAGGGGGGATGGATCCATTTCCAGAGGTAGCGGAACAAGCTTTGCATCACCATTGATCGCTGGATTCGCAGCGTGTATTTGGCAGTCTAACCCAGATAGAACGGCTAACGAGATCATGGCATCCATTAAAAATTCAGCTCACAAGGCTAATAACCCGGATTCACTATTTGGCTATGGCGTACCCAACTACCTATATGCTAAAGACGTAAGAGCGTTAAACATAAGCGATATCCTGCAAGACAAAGTGGTGTTTTATCCTAATCCATTCAATGGAGATACATTGTACTTGATTACAGATGGAGAATTTAAACAAGGGATGAGTATCAAAATTATGGATCCAAAAGGGAGCCTGATTTACAAAAAAGAGTTTAAAAGAAGGGAAGTAAAAGAAAACATGGAATTGACCATTGATGGTAGCCAACAAGGAGTTTATTTCTTATTCTTGCAAACAGGAGACAATCAAAAAGTAGTCAAACTCATCAATTTCTAATGTCTAAAAAACTAATCGCCCCTTCATTTCTTGCCGCAGATTTTGGAAATGTGCAGCAGGAAGTAGAAATGTTAAATCAAAGCGAAGCAGACTACATCCACATCGATATCATGGATGGCGTATTTGTGCCCAATATCTCTTTTGGTTTTCCGGTATGCCAGGCCATCCATAAGCATGCTAAGAAGCCGATGGATTACCATCTGATGATCGAGCATGCAGATCCATACCTGGAAGATTGTATGAAGGCGGGGGCAGAAATTATAACTGTACATCAGGAGGCTTGTCGACACCTCCATCGCACAGTAACTGAGATACGGAGGCTAGGAGCAAAAGCAGGCGTTGTTGTCAACCCTCACACACCTGTGAGTACCTTAGAGGAGATTCTGCCATATGTCGATTTGGTTTTGTTGATGTCTGTCAATCCTGGGTTTGGAGGACAAAAGTTTATAGAAACGACATTTGATAAGGTTAGGAAACTCAAAAAAATGGTGGATCAGGTTAATCCGGAAATCATCATTGAAATAGATGGAGGGGTGAATGATAAAAACGCAGGAGAACTTTTTAGTGCCGGGGCAGATATGCTAGTAGCAGGTAGCTTCGTTTTTAAGTCAGATGATCCGGCCCAAACCATTGCGAACCTTAAAAAATCCTAGCCAGTTGAGAAAGCTCATTTTCTCAATACTGATAAGTGTCTCATTTGTCTCATTTGCCCAACAAGATGTAATAGAAGGTAGAATTGTAGACGAAAACGGTGATCCGATTCCAGCCGTCAATGTCTTGGTTAAATCTGACAAAACGAAAGGTACAATTTCCAATGCTGAGGGCTATTTTATCCTTGAACTAGCTTCTGGGAGGTATGATCTTGTTTTTTCTCATGTACAATATGGAGCCCATGAGCTATCGGACATACCTACTGGAGTCAGTGATTTCACGGTGACCATGAAGTTGCAAGTGACGCAGTTGGATGACGTGCAAGTAGAGGGGCAGAGGGAGCGTGACGCCATAGATCCAGCCACAAAAATCGATGCAAAGTCTGCAAAGAACCTTCCTTCTGCTTTTGGAGATTTCAACAAGGTCTTGTTGACCTTACCAGGAGTAGCCGGAAACAACGAACTTTCTTCCGCATACAATGTGCGAGGTGGAAATTTTGATGAAAACCTGGTGTATGTAAATGATATTCCGGTTTATCGCCCGTTTCTTGCAAATGCGGGAAGGCAAGAAGGGCTTAGTTTCATAAACCCTGACCTGGTAGGAGACATTAGTTTCTATGCAGGTGGTTGGGAATCCAAATACGGAGATAAGCTTTCCTCATCGCTAAATATCGATTACAAAGAGCCTGAAGCTTTGGAAGGCCAATTCAACTTTGGCTTGCTGGGAGGTTCAGCCTATATAGGTAACCGAATAAGTGAAGACATTCAATACCTGTTTGGCGCACGCCACCGTGACTCCAGGTATTTACTTAACACCTTGGAGACAGAAGGCCAATACCTTCCGTCATACACGGATGTTCAGGCCTTTTTCACTTTTGACCTTACCGGAAAAAACAGCCAACAGATTAACCGAACAAAGCTCAACTGGTTACTCGCCTATGGTAGAAACAGATACCTCACACTTCCAGAATCCCAAACCACTGAGTTTGGTTCTGCTACACAAAACTTACGAATTCAGACAGCTTTTGAAGGCAGAGAAAAACTTGACTATGATACCTATCAAAGTGGCTTCAATCTTTCGCATCGCTGGTCGAACAAACTACTTAGCAGATGGATATTTTCTGGTGTCTACACCACCGAGCGAGAGAATTACAATGTCGAAGGAGCATATCGCATTTGCGATGTAGATAATAATCCGGGCTCAAACAGCTTCAATGAATGTGTCGTAGTGAGAGGTGTAGGTACGAATTTCAACTATGGCAGAAATAAACTTGAAGCTAAAATCTTTAATTCCGAATTAAGAAATGAATACTTGCTATCAGACTGGTCCGTTTTGGAAGCTGGAATAGGCTATAATAGAAACATCATCAATGATGAGCTAAATGAATATGCTTTTTTGGATTCAGCGGGTTTCGTTACCATCAACGAAAGTACA
This sequence comes from Ekhidna sp., assembly GCF_039940915.1. Lineage (GTDB taxonomy): Bacteria > Bacteroidota > Bacteroidia > Cytophagales > Cyclobacteriaceae > Ekhidna. The sequence continues at coordinate 216,114 of NZ_JBDVFO010000002.1, read as the reverse complement.
TTCAATAACCTCGAGCTAAACACCACATCAATTACAGGCTATTTACAAGCAACCATTTTTAGCAAGGACTCGATACATGCGGTGAATTTTGGTGGAAGAGTCAATCACCTCGACTATAACGATGAATTGCTTTTTAGCCCACGCATCATTTATCGTTTCAAGCCAAATTGGGAGCGAGAGACTTCTTTTAGACTTTCCGTTGGTAAATACAGCCAGCCACCCTTTTATCGTGAACTGCGCGACCAAACAGGTGAAATAAGGGAGGACGTAAAAGCACAGCAATCCATCCACATCATAGGAGCTATGGAGCGCTTACTTAGCTGGTGGAATAGGCCATTCCTGTTCTCCACCGAGGTTTACTATAAATCAATAGACAATGTAATTGCTTACGACATTGATAATGTGAGACTAAGGTATTTTGCCAACAATGACGCAGAAGCCATTTCGTATGGATTTGACTTCCGAATCAACGGTGAGTTTATACCTGGAACACAATCATGGTTCAGTTTGGGAATCCTCAGTACGCAGGAAGACATTGCTGAAGATGACAAAGGGTTCATCAGAAGACCTTCTGATCAGCGAATAAATCTCGCTTTTTATTTTGAGGATCACTTACCAAATGATCCAAGCATGCGAGTTTATGTGAACACCGTGTTTGGTTCTGGTTATCCACTTGGTCCTCCAAATGAAATAAATGCAAGAAATATTTTTTCTGGTGATGAATACTATAGAGTTGATATGGGCCTTTCAAAATCATTTGAATTAAGAAATCATAAGTATCTGAGAACCTTATGGTTAAGAGCTGAAGTACTGAATGTGCTGGGAGCAGATAATACCCTGTCATATTCATGGATTCAGGACGTGACAGGTTCTCAACTCGCCATCCCTAACTCATTATCGGCAAGGTTTTTGAATTTCAAAATATCAGCAGATTTTTAGGTGGAGGATCACCTATCTTTGTAATACCTTATAGCATAAAAAAATGAAAAGAATCACTCAATTATCCATGTTAGTACTTGCTATTGCAGTACTGGCTTCATGTAATAGACAAGTTACTCGCATTAACCCTGATCAGCAGGTAGATCTAAGTGGTCGCTGGAATGATACCGATTCCAAATTGGTCGCAGAAGAGATGATCCAGGATGTGACAGGGAGACCATGGCACAACAACTTTAAGATTGAAAATGATCGCAAGCCTGTTGTAATCGTGGGATATGTTAAAAACAAAAGCTCTGAGCATATTGAATCAGAGACCTTCATCAAAGACATGGAAAGAGAATTCATCAACTCTGGTTTCGTAAGAGTGGTGTCCAATTCTGATTTCCGTGAAAAGCTAAGACAAGAGCGAGCGGAGCAAGGAGAGTTTGCATCTCCGGAGACTCAAGCAAAATGGGGGAAAGAGCTGGGAGCCGATTTCATGATGTTTGGAGTAATCACCGCAATTACTGATTCATATAAAAAAGAGAAGGTGGTAAGCTACAAAGTGAACTTGGAACTTGTAGATATCGAGACCAATGAAAAAGTATGGTTAGGCGATAAAGAAATCAAGAAGTACATTAAGAACTAGTACACTAATTGAATCACAAGCCTTATTCTAAGGCTTGTGATTGTTTTACACTTTAGCTTCAATTCACCACATCTATCGATGGTTTCAACAAAGACCATATGCGTTTTAGCAATCTTGATTGCGCTCAGCGGCTGTGCCTCTTTCTATCAGCTCAACTATGAATTCAATAAGAATTTTGAGGAGGGTAAGATTGAGGAAGCAGCAAATATCCTTGATCAGAATAAGAAGGCCGCAAAGAGCAAGACTCGCTTCCTTTATTACGCCAATCAAGGGGTGGTGGAACATCTATTAGGTAATTATCAAGAAAGCAATAATTGGCTGGAGCAGGCATACCTTTTTGGCGAAGACTATCACAAAAACTACCTCAATTTTGCAGCATCCTATTTTCTCAATCCAAACCTAATCGTTTATCCAGGAGAGGATCACGAACATCTCATGCTGCTTTATTACAAAGCGCTCAATTATTTAAAGATGCAGGATTATGAATCTGCATTGGTGGAGTGTAGAAGATTAAATCAACGATTGTTTGAGCTTGGTGATAAGTATGTTTCTGATAACAAATACCAGAAAGATGCATTCGTCCATAATTTGATGGGGATTATTTATGATGCTTCAGGGGATTACAACAATGCCTTCATTGCGTACCGGAATGCCTTGGAAATTTATCAAAACGAGTTCACCGAAATGTTTGGACTTGGAGCACCAGAGCAGCTGAAGAAAGACTTGCTAAGAACAGCTTCACTGGCAGGATTTCCAGAGGAACTCGATCAATTTAGTGAAACATTTGGAATGGAGTATGTAAAGTTAGAACCGGCAAAAGGAGGGGAGCTATTGTTCTTTTGGCACAATGGTCTGGCACCCATTAAAGATGAGTGGTCCATCAACTTTGTTGCGGTAGCCGGTGATGGTGGCCAAGTGTTTTTTGAGAATGAAGAATATGGATTGAATTTCCCGTTTTTTTACGATACAGATGATGATGACAATGCAAGCATCACTGATCTAACAGGGACGCGCGTCGCATTTCCTAAATACATTGAGCGTGAGCCGTTCTTTACTTCCGCAAGTCTGGAAGTCAACAATTATTATTACCCTTTAGAGAAAGCAGAGGACGTTAATGCCATTGCTTTTAAAACATTGAGGGAACGAATGTTGGAAGAACTGGGAAAAGGGTTGTTACGGGTCGCGCTAAAAAAGATGGTGGAAAAACAAGTCAGGAAAGAGGATGAAACATTAGGCTTTTTAGTAGGGATAGTCAATTTTGCTTCTGAGCAAGCAGACACGAGAAATTGGCAAACCATGCCGCACAGTATTCATTACAGCAGAGTTCCCCTTGAAGAAGGAGAAAATGAAATTATCCTTCATGCGCAAAGCGGAAAAGTCGACAGTGAACAAACGTTTACATTCTTAGGCAAGAAGGGAGAGACACAATTTCAAACGTATCAATCGTTGGAGAGCAACGTGGCTTTCTGATATTATCTATCCAATCTTTTTTCCTCCATCGTAACATCGGCGTTTGTTCGGATATGCATCTTGATGTTTACCAAAAATTCCGTGCATCCGGAATCGACCAATGCTTGTTGTGCATCCCTGGCTACAGCTTGTAGTTTATCGTACGGCCCTTGCATCACCGTTTCCATGGGAGTGATTTGGTATGTTACACCAGATTTTTGAATCACATCGATAGCTGCATCTATCTTCTCGTAAACATCTCCATTGCGCTCCAGCGGAACCACTTGAATCGCCAATTGAATATTCTTATCTGTCATGACTTTTTTTTTAGCGAAAATAAATCTTAGATAATTAGACTCCTACTTTTCCCTATTTAGTTAAAAGGCTTTATTTTGAGGTCTAATAATAACCACTCCCTAATATGTTCACCGAGTACGAAATAGAGTCCATGATTGAATATCCTGAAGTAAAGGAAGCTACCAAGGCTTTGAAAAAGGATTTTCTTAAAACCGAGGCACCATACCTAGAGATAGAAGATGAAGATTTTTTCTCATTAATAATCATGGCTCCAACGATTGGAATAGCGATGGCGGATGGTAAAATCACACTTTTCGAAGAAATGGCTTTGAATAAGAAAGCCCGAAAGCTTTCAAAAGGCGGGTATTTTATGAAAAAGGATCCAGTCATTTATGCCATGAAGTTCCTGATTAAGAATTACTACAACTGGTCTGACAAGTTCATGGAGGTCTTGAAAGAAACAATAAAAGTCACATGTGGTATTAATGAACTTGATCTAGGAAGACCTCCCGGAGAAGGGGAAGTTGATTATAACGAGTACAGACAGGCCGTCCTGCATTCACCTTATTTGCTAATCAGATTCATTGCAAGTTTTTTTCTGGAAAATGATGAAGACATCATTAATCGAAATCACAAAATAGGTAAGGAGGAGTATCAGCGAATGATTTTGATAGGAGAAAAATTGGAACTCGACAAAATACCTGTTTTTCAAATGTTTTGTAAGACTTTCAAATAATCTATTTTCATCTAATGCGTTGTTGGTGGTAGTGATGAGATACATAGTAATATTAAGTCTGGGTTTGTTCCTGAGTTCTTGCGGCAATGATGACATTGTAAGTACATCAGTTGACGGAAATATTCAAGCATGGCTGGATACCATGAATATTACGGCTGTTCGTGACGATAATACTGGAATCTACTATTATGCTGATAATACCAACCTTGCTGGAGCTCAGGCTGTCACAGGGGCTGTAGCAGCTATTTACTATACATTGATGGACCTCAATGGCAATGTTATTTCCAGATACCAAAGAGCTGATGGTGATTCATTGATATATAAAGTAGGAGCATCCGCAATCTACCCAATAGGTGCAGACTTTGGTATAAGCGTCATGCGCGTGGGCGAAATTTATAATTTCATATTGCCGCCGAGTCAAGCCTACGAAGGCCTTACTTCAGGAGCTATTAGCCCCAACCTCATTGCGCATTTGCAAATAGAACTAACAGCAGTACATAACGAAGCTGATCTGATTGTTCAGGAATTAGTAGACATTGATAATTATGTTGCCACAAATAACCTGAATGATACCGTGACAAATCCACTCAATACCGTGATGAAATTTCCAGCTTCGGGTATTTCATTTAAACGCCTTCAGGCAGGAGCAGGTACTTTACCGTTAAACGGAGACACTATCATCGTTGATTATACTGGTAGATTTATAGATGATTCTTCCTTTGGAGGAGATACCGTATTCCAATGGATATTTGGATCTGGCAGTCCCAGAGAGCTTTTAACCGGATTCGAATTTGGTGTATCGCTAATGCAGGCAGGAGAACGGTCACTGGTGATGGTGCCTTCTTCCCAGGCATATCGAGAAAGTGCATTGATCATTCCTCAATTCATAGATGAAGATTTAGTTGAAGATGGAATCATACCCGATTATGTGACTAGAATACCACCGTACAGGACTTTGTTGTTTGAAATCGCCCGTGTCAATTAATCACTTAATTTTGAGATAATTTGCTCGCTGCTGCCAAACGATATCAACTGATTATTCTGTTAGCCTTTGTGTCTACACAATCGCTTGGACAGGATATCTATGAGAAATACAACATCTACCGTAATCCGGTTAAAGTATTTCTCAATAAGTTCAGCATTACTGCAACAACTGGAATTGGACAAACCAGCTATTCACATCAATTGAGAGGGGTATACTTTTATCAGGATGCTACCAACCAATACATATTCTCCAATGCTATTGAAAACCTGGGAAGTACTTTCAGCGGATATACCAATTGGCTGAACAATCCTCAACTTGGATTTGAAACCTCACTGGAAAATCCATTTGATGTCCCGTTCGAATATTTGCCAAATCCTGTTAATAACCCGCTACTTGGCGATCAGACATTTTTAGTAAATACAGATACAACAGATTTTGGCTTTAAGGGAGGCTCACGTGGGGTTCCCATCAATCTGTCTATTCACTACTCATATGATAAGTACCGATTGGGAATTGGATATTCATATGAAATACACACGGTAAGAGAACTAAAACCGACTGCCTTTGGCGATCAGGTTAGAAACTATCAACCAGATTTTTCCAGAACACGCTATTCAAGACTATATGCCATGGCTGGCTATAAGTTTTATCAATTTTGGAGCTATGATTTTGTTGCCGAGTTGCAGGTCGGCAGAATCACTGCAGGAAAGCAATTCAACAGTGGAGCCATTTCACGAGGACTATACACCAATTTAGGTGTTAGCATCGAAAACAATTGGTCTGAATACTTCAGAGTGATCATACGTCCAAGTGTCGAATTCAAATCATATACTGTCAATATTCCTGATGGCTCCTCTGTGAGGCATAAGTATCCAACATTCTTCATACAAGCAGGCATCAGCATAAATATTCCTGATATTCCTCGCTCACCGATGAAAAGCGATCATGTACAATTAAAACATGTATATACTGATCCAAAGACCGGCAGAAGAATGGAAGTAAGAGGGCAGCCTATTTGGAAGCGTCAGAACCCTAAGATCGGGGAAAATCACCGTACCCTCAAGAGCCTGAATCGTAAAAAAGGCAAAAAGAAAAGGTCACGCAAAAACTAAGAATTGGCCAGTATTTTTTAAGTCTAATTCTGTTTAATAAAATCCACTCATTTCACCTAGATTTTTGCTAAATTGCGGGTTGATTTTTGGCTAACCCAAATAAGCATAAATGGCAGACGGAGATAACGATAACCTATCCTCATTCGAAGAGAATATCATCCCAATAAATATTGAAGAAGAAATGCGTGGCGCCTACATCGATTATTCGATGAGCGTAATCATTTCACGGGCTCTTCCAGACGTCAGAGATGGCCTCAAGCCCGTTCACAGGCGAATTCTCTATGGTATGGATGAATTGGGTGTCAACTACAACAAATCGTATAAGAAGTGTGCGAGGATCGTAGGAGACGTGCTGGGTAAGTATCACCCCCATGGAGATACAGCAGTATATGATACCATGGTACGTATGGCGCAGGATTGGTCCATGAGGTATCCCTTAGTGGACGGTCAGGGAAACTTCGGATCAGTAGATGGAGATTCTCCTGCTGCGATGAGGTATACGGAGGCTCGACTTAGGAGAATTTCAGAAGAGTTGTTGGCTGATATCAGAAAAAACACGGTCGATTACGTACCCAACTACGACGATAGTACGGAAGAGCCAAGTGTACTTCCTTCAAAGATTCCAAACTTATTGGTAAATGGAGCGAGTGGAATTGCCGTGGGTATGGCTACCAATATGGCGCCTCACAACCTATCAGAAGTGGTAGATGGTGTCATCGCCTATATTGACAACAATGACATTACCATTGAGGAGCTAATGCAGCATGTGACGGCTCCTGACTTCCCTACAGGGGCAACCATTTACGGTTACCAGGGCGTAAGAGCGGCATTCGAAACAGGGAGAGGTCGAGTTGTACTTCGAGCTAAGGCTGAGTTTGATACCACTAGCAGTGGTAGAGAGCAAATCATAGTAACCGAAATTCCCTATCAGGTGAATAAGGCCAGCATGATTGAAAAAACCGCTGGATTAATCAATGATAAGAAAATAGAAGGCATCGCCGATATTCGAGACGAATCGGATAAGCAAGGGATGCGCGTGGTGTATGACCTGAAAAGGGACGCTATCCCTAACATCGTACTCAACAACCTTTACAAGCAAACTGCATTACAGTCCTCTTTCAGTGTGAATAACGTTGCACTTGTAAAAGGAAGGCCTAAAACATTAAACCTCAGAGAGTTAATAGTTCACTTTGTAGATCACAGACATGAAGTCGTGGTGCGAAGAACTGAATATGAACTAGAGGAAGCAGAGAGAAGAGCTCACATCTTGGAAGGGTACTTAATTGCACTTGACAACCTGGATGAAGTCATCAATTTGATTCGTTCTTCCAAAGATCCGGATGAAGCACGCATCGGCTTAATTGAAAAATTCAGCTTGAGCGAAATACAGGCTAAGGCGATTTTGGACATGAGACTTCAGCGTCTCACCGGTCTCGAAAGGGATAAGATCCAAAAAGAATACGAAGAGATTCAAGCGTTGATCAAAGAGCTTAAGGACATTCTAGGAAACGAAGGACGTAGAATGGAGATTATCAAAGAGGAGCTTGTTGAAATCAAAGAACGTTACGGGGATGAGAGAAGATCGGACATTGAGCATAGCGCTGATGAGTTTACTGCTGAAGATATGATTCCTGATGAAGATATGGTGATTACCATTTCACATCAAGGATACATTAAACGTACACCGCTGGTAGAATACAGGACACAGGGTAGAGGTGGAGTAGGAAGTAGAGCGGCCAAGTCGAAGGATGATGACTTTACTGAACACTTATTTATCGCTTCAGCTCACAATTACTTATTGATATTTACGGAGTTTGGGAAAGTATTCTGGATCAAGGTATGGGAGCTTCCTGAAGGAAGTAAAACCTCTAAAGGACGACCAATTCAGAACTTGATCAATATTGAATCTGATGATAAAGTACGGTCAGTAATCAACGTTAAAACGCTTGATGACCCTGACTACATAAACAACAACTTCCTAGTAATGTGTACCAAACGAGGCATCATTAAAAAGACCTCTTTAGAAGCATACAGCAGACCAAGAAGAAATGGGATCAATGCCATAACCATCCGTGAAGATGACAAGCTTTTAAACGTACGTCTTACAGATGGTGACAATCACATTATCATAGCTTGTAACACCGGGCGTGCGATCAACTTCAAAGAATCAGACGTCAGATCGATGGGAAGAATGGCCTCTGGCGTGCGAGGAATGAACATTACGGACAAAGAGTTTGTGGTTGGTATGGTTTGTGTAGACTACAAGAACCCGCCTAACCTATTAGTTGTATCTGAGAAAGGATATGGCAAACGATCAGACCTTGAAGATTACAGAATCACCAAAAGAGGTGGCAAAGGAGTGAAAACACTCAATGTAACAGATAAGACTGGAGAACTTGTGGCTATAAAAGATGTAGTTGATGGTGATGAATTGATGATCATCAATCGGTCTGGAATTGCTATAAGAATGTCAGTGGATAAATTAAGAGTAATGGGAAGAGCTACCCAAGGTGTTCGACTCATAAAGCTTAATGAAGATGATGAGATATCGGCGGTGGAGAAAATTTCCAACATAGGAAGCGATGAGGAAGAAAGTCAGGATGAACCATCTCAGTCATCAGAGCAAAATGAAAATCAAAAGGATAACGAATAATTAAAAATCGAATAATGAGAACATTTTTAACCCTTATGTTAGCGGCTATTTGTGTTGTAGGATACGCTCAGAAAAAGCCAAAAATTAATCAGGCACTCACCGCCATGGAAGAAGGTAAACTGGCGGAAGCAAAATCCATCATTGATGCTGCAATCGCTCACGAGAAAACCATGAATGATCCCAAGACTTGGTTCTACAGAGGTCAAATTTATGCATCACTTGATACTTCCAGCAGAGAGCCAGGAGCGCTCGAAGAGGCACTTAGGTCGTTTGATAAGACCCTAGAACTCGATCCGGAACAAAAGTCCGTTAATTCTGTGGACTTCACCACAGGTCAGATCGTTAATGTGGATTCCAAAAAGCAAGGGTATTATGCTTATTACTACAATGAAGCAATAATTGCTTATAACAAAGAGTCTTTTGAGTCTGCAGCGGATAATTTTGAAACAGCTTTCTATATCTATCCCAGTGATACCAATGCAATCATCAATGCCGCCTATGCATCTTCTGCAGCAGGTGACGCTGATAGAGCAAATAAGAACTTCATGAAGTCATACGAAGCAGGTGTAAAGGATAAGTCGATCTTCCTCCAAATGTATAATTACTCTGTGAAAGCAGAGAAGTATGAAGACGCACTTCAAGTGATCAAGAACGGGAAAGAGATATACCCAAATGATATAGACTTTGCCAAGTTTGAAATCAACTTATTGATTCAGTTGGAAAGGGTTGATGAGGCCAAAGAAGGGCTGGAGAAAGCCATCGCTGCATCTCCGGACAATGCCGACTTGCTATTCAGTCTTGGTGTTTTGAAAGAAGAAACGGGAGATGCTGAAGGTGCAATGGAAAGCTATGAAAAGGCTATTGCTGTTGATCCTGATCACTACAATGCAAACTTCAACAAAGGAGTTACCATTTTCAATGACGCGAATGAATTGATAAAAGAAAGAAATGCACTCTCTTACAAGGAGACAGCTAAATACGACGAGTTGACCAAAAAGATCAATGTTCAGTTGGAAAAAGCACTTCCTCTGTGGGAAAAGCTGTACTCACTTAACAGTACTGAAGAGACTGTCTTGGAAACCCTGTCGTACATTTACGTAAGCTTGAAAATGAATGACAAGGCAGAAAAAATGCAAGATGAACTGGATGCTTTACGCAACTAGGTAAACGAATAAATTCATTTGAAAAGCCGATCCAATGTATGTTGGTCGGCTTTTTTTGTTTATTTCTGATATTAAAGATGGAGACAATAGGAGAAGTTTTACAAAGGCTGGGCTTTGAAGCTGAGTTGATTAAGGAAATCGGACAAATTGGCTATTTGAAAAATGCCAGGCAAGGGCAGCACATCATTGATCCTGATAATATACGAAAAGAGATTCCATTCGTACTTGAAGGATTGCTTAAAGTATACCGCCAAAAACCTGATGGGGGCAGCCTACTGCTGTATTATCTGGAGAAAGGTGAGACCTGCTCCATGTCCATTACGTGCTGTTTAGAAAAGAAGCAAACAGCTATTCGTGTGGTCGCCGAAGAAGATGCCAAAATATGGATGATACCTAACCTTCATTTGGACCGCTGGCTTGTAAAGTATCCTGCGTTCAGGACTTTCGTACTCTCTTCCTATCAGCTACGATTTGATGAGCTGATGGAAACCATCGATAGTTTGGTGTTTAGCAATATGGAAGATCGCCTTTTGAAGTATCTACTCGACACCAAGCAAGCGACATCATCTTTCGAAATCCATAAGACGCATCAGCAAATTGCAGATGAGCTGAGTACCTCCCGCGTGGTGATTTCCAGGCTCCTAAAAAAGCTGGAATTGAACGAAGTGATCACGCAGCATAGAAATAAGATAGAGGTACTTTAGTGTTTTGTTTATCGTGTAACATAAGTTACCAATCACTAGACTACCATTGGCTACTTTTGCCTCATGAATCGCCTCAAAAACCTCTTACCGATACTGCAATGGTTACCCGGCTATAGGCGTGAAAGCCTGAATGGTGATTTGTTTGCCGGAATTACTGTAGGAGTTATGCTAATCCCTCAAGGAATGGCCTATGCATTGATAGCAGGTTTACCACCCGTATACGGGCTTTATGCGTCCATCGTGCCCCAAATAATCTATGCAATACTTGGAACATCAAGACAGCTGTCTGTGGCGCCAGTAGCCATGGATTCTTTACTTGTTGCAGCAGGCGTATCCGTTTTGGCCACAGAAGGAACTGAAACCTATGTGGCATTTGCCATCATGCTGGCTTTTTTCATGGGAGCTTTTCAACTATTGCTCGGAACTTTGAGACTGGGGTTTATCACCAATCTTTTGTCCAAGCCGGTCATCAGCGGATTTACCTCTGCCGCAGCCCTTATCATTGGTTTTAATCAGTTTAAATACCTGTTGGGCACTGACATTGAAAAGAGTAATCGATTCTATGAAGTGGTCATAAACTCCATAAATGAACTGAGCGGGGTACATTTCATCACCCTGTTGATGGGTGTGGGTGGAATTGTTCTCATAAAGGCATTGAAGCGCGCCAATAAAAACATTCCAGGAGCCCTTCTAGCAGTAGTTGCTGGAATTCTGCTCGTTTACCTGTTGGATCTAGATCAAAAAGGGGTAAGTATCGTCCAAGCCATTCCCCAAGGATTACCTGTCTTTAGGGTACCTGATTTCTCCCTGGGGCAGTTTAATCAAGTGCTCCCATTGGCATTCACAATTTCCGTTGTTGCATTTATGGAGGCATATTCAGTGGCCAAGGCTGTGGAAGCGAAAAAGAAAGACCACAAGGTGAATTCCAATCAAGAACTCCTAGGCCTGGGCGCCGCTAACCTGATTGGGTCTTTGTTTCAGTCCTTTCCCGTGACTGGAGGATTCTCCAGAACAGCCGTCAATCATCAGGCAGGAGCCAATACGCCGCTATCTTCGCTCATTAGTGCAGCGATAGTAGCACTTACGCTCATATTCTTGACTCCACTTTTCTATTACCTTCCGCATGCGATTTTAGCAGCAGTCATTCTAGTTGCTGTGAGCAGCTTGTTCGATTATGACTATATGAAGAAGCTGTGGAAAAATAGCCGCAAAGAATTTTTGGTATTACTGTTTACTTTCCTTGTGACATTGAATATCGGTATGGTGATAGGGATTGTGACTGGAATCATACTTTCCATTACGCTGTTTCTCTACCGGGCTGCCAACCCTCACATCGCACGTTTGGGCAGAATTAAGGATCATCATGAATTCAGAAATGTGACGCGGTTTCATGAGTTGGAAACATGGAATGAGCTGGCCATTTTACGAATTGATGCTCCCTTGAGCTTCATCAATATTCAGGGTATTTCAGAATACATAAGAAGGTTGGTAGATGGCGAAGAAGGTATAAACGAAATCATCATTGATGCGGGACCTGTCAGCCACCTGGATGCAACTGCAGCAGAAGGACTGCATGACTTGCTGAATGACCTGAACCAGAAAGGAGTGAGGCTGGTTTTATGCGATGTGATAGGGCCGGTAAGGGATACAATGGAGCAGAATGGACTGACGAAATTCATTGGTAAGGAGAATTTGTTTCTAAACCTTAGCGATGCAGTAGCTAATGCCCTGAGGAATACGAAAGATCCACATAAGAAGATGACATTACAGACGAATGTGAAAACGTAACAATTGTTACAAACTCGGAATATAAACCGTCGTACTTTTGTAAAAGAATGTTAGAAAATATGAAAATTGAACAGATATATACCGGATGCCTTGCACAAGGTGCTTATTTCATAGTGAGTGAAGGAGAAGCGGCGATCATTGATCCCCTCAGAGAGTCTGAGCCTTACTTGAAGAAAGCAGAGAAAGAAGGAGCATCCATCAAGTACATATTCGAAACGCATTTTCATGCGGATTTTGTCTCAGGGCACGTGGATTTGGCTAAGAAATCAGGAGGGAAGGTTGTGTATGGCGCTGGCGCAAAAGCTGAATTTGATTTTCATGAAGCTCAGGATGGAGAAGTCTTCGAGCTAGGTAAGGTAAAAATCAAGGCATTGCATACGCCAGGTCATACCCTGGAGAGTACAACCTATTTGCTCATCGATGAGGATGGTAAAGAACATGCTATTTTTAGTGGCGATACCCTGTTTATTGGTGATGTAGGCCGACCAGACCTTGCACAAAAAGGAAACATGACCCAAGATGATTTGGCAGGCATGCTGTATGAAAGCCTCAGAAATAAGATCATGACGCTCCCTGATGAGGTGGTGGTATATCCAGCACATGGAGCCGGATCTGCTTGTGGTAAAAACATGAGCAAAGAAACCTTTGATTTGCTGGGCAATCAGAAGCAGACAAACTATGCCCTCAGAGCAGATATGACCAAGGAGGAGTTCATTAAGGAAGTAACCGATGGACTATTACCTCCACCACAATACTTTGCCCAAAATGTGGCAATGAACAAATCTGCAGCAGTAGGATTAGACGCAGTTATGGAAAAAGGAAATGTAGCCTTGGAGGTAGATACGTTTGAAGCCATGGCCAATCACGAAGGTGCCCTGGTATTGGACACGCGACACCAAAAGGATTTCATTAAAGGCCACATCCCAAATGCCATATTCATTGGAATCGATGGCAATTTCGCTCCATGGGTAGGTGCCTTGATTCCTGATCTGGAACAGTCAATCATATTTCTTGCCGACGAAGGAAGAGAGGAAGAAGTGGTCACCCGCTTATCTCGCGTGGGCTACGACAATACGCTCGGTTACTTAAAAGGAGGAATGGATGCCTGGAATTCAGCTGGAAAGGATGTGCAAACGCTGGAGTCTATCTCAGCAGAAAAATTTGCAGAAAGATATGCTGATGGCAATATCCATGTGATGGACGTAAGAAAGCCGGGAGAATTTGAAGGTGAGCATGTTGAAGATGCGGAAAGTATCCCGTTGGATTACATCAGCGAACAAATGGATAAAGTAGATCCAGACAAAACCTATCATGTGCATTGTGCAGGAGGGTATAGATCTGTAATAGCAGCTTCAATCTTAAAGTCCAGGGGTTTTCACAACCTCGTAGATGTAGCAGGAGGCTTTAAGGATATAAAAGCCACTGATGTACCGGTAACAAATTTTGTGTGCCCAACTACCCAGAAGTAAAGTCAAGGAAGGGAATCTAATTAAAAACATTCGATGGAATTATTGAGTCAACCATGGCGGTGGTACGTGACAGGACCACTTATTGCCTTTATTATGTTAAGTCTGCTCATCAGCGGAAAGCGCTTTGGACTGAGTAGCAATCTGCGAAGCATGTGTGCAATCATGGGAGCCGGTAAGCATTGTGAGTTCTTCGATTTCAACTGGAGAGCGCAAAGCTGGAACCTGGTTTTCGTAGCTGGACTGCTCATTGGCGGTTGGATTGCCAATCATTGGATGATGAATCCAGCGGGGATTCAGCTTAGCCCGGATACCGTAATGGAACTTAAACAATATGGCATTGAGAAGCCAGGGGAAGCCTTAGTTCCGATGGAATTATTCAGTTGGGATAACTTGCTAACCATCAAAGGATTAACATTGATTGTTTTAGGTGGATTTTTGGTGGGGTTTGGCTCCAGATATGCAGGTGGCTGTACCTCTGGACACGCCATTAGCGGACTCAGTGATTTACAATTACCATCGTTAATCGCTGTGATAGGATTCTTTATCGGCGGTCTCACCATTACCCATTTAGTACTTCCGTATTTATTGACGCTTTAAAAAATCAATATGAAATTCATCAAATTCTTAGTGCTGGGGATCTTATTTGGAATCATACTTACAAAAGGAGAGGTCATATCCTGGTATCGAATCTATGAGATGTTTAGGTTTCAATCCTTTCACATGTATGGCGTCATTGGGTCGTCTGTGCTTCTGGGTATGTTCATGATTCAGGTGATCAAGCGAAGGCAAATAAAGGCTTTAGATGGAGAACCCATCAAAATAGAGCCAAAGGAGCGGAGCTTTGCCAGGTACATCATTGGTGGTACAATATTCGGACTTGGCTGGGCGCTGACAGGTGCATGTCCCGGGCCACTGTTCATTCTTCTTGGAAATGGCATATCAGTGTTTATTGTAACCATTGCATCCGCAATCTTTGGAACCTATGTTTATGGTCGATTGAAGCATAAACTTCCGCATTAATGATGTTACTTTGAGGAATGCTTCTAACCATTTTGCTCCTGCTGGCCATCGTTGGCATCATAGCCTTTGTGTACTTCATCTTTAAAGGTGAGGGGCCACATCATCAGTAGCCTTCTTATTTATTCTGTCATTTGATGCCATAGGCATGAATGCAAAGCCCTCGAAGGCGTACTTTTGTAACATGAGCCATTTCGACGACCTGAATCTTTCTAATCCATTGAATAATGCACTGGAAGACTTAGGGTTTACAGTACCCACACCCATTCAGTCGCAAGCTTTTCCAGCGATCCTTTCAGGAAAAGACCTGGTGGGAATTTCCCAGACAGGTACGGGAAAGACCTTCGCTTACTTGATCCCTTTACTAAAAGACCTGAAATTTTCGAAAGAAATAAACCCCAGAATACTCATACTGGTACCCACCAGGGAGTTAGTGGTGCAGGTTGTGGAGCAGATAGAAAGCATCACGAAGTACATGAATGTGAGGGCGCTGGGAGTATATGGAGGGAAAAACATTAATTCACAGAAATCCGATGTAATGGCAGGCATGGATGTACTTGTAGGTACACCAGGACGGACGTATGACCTTGTTTTACATCATTCGCTCTCGCTCAAAAACGTAAAGAAGTTGGTGATTGATGAAGTGGATGTCATGCTGGATTTAGGCTTTCGCTTTCAACTCACCAACATCTTTGACATGCTGCCTTCGAAACGTCAGCACATCATGTTTTCAGCCACGATGACAGAAGAGGTAGATGAACTCATTGATGATTACTTCATCGCTTCTGAAAAGATCACCATTGCTGTGAGCGGCACCCCGTTGGAAAACATTACCCAGCAGAGTTATGCGGTTCGGAACTTTTATACCAAGGCGAATCTATTGATGCATCTATTGCTTGATAAGCAGCATTATCAGAAAGTATTGGTATTTGTGTCTACTAAGAAAAATGCAGACCGCTTATATGAATCCATGGAACCGATGCTTGAGAAGGATCTTTGCATCATTCATTCAAATAAGAGCCAGAACTATCGGTTACGATCGCTGGAGCAGTTCAATGAGGGTAAAAAACGTATTCTGATTGCCACTGATGTGATCGCTCGGGGACTTGATCTGGATGATGTAACCCATGTGATCAACATGGATGTGCCCATCTACCCGGAGAACTATATGCACCGAATAGGACGAACAGGGCGTGCTGAAAAAGAAGGAACCTCGGTTTTGTTGTATACAGAAAAGGAACGAGAAGGCAAGGAAGCCATTGAAGAACTGATGAAAGTCCAGATCACGGACGTTGAATTTCCAGTAGAGGTGGAGATTTCGAAAGAACTCCTACCAGAGGAACGCCCTAAATCAAAACAGGTAGAGCTGTCTGACAAAGTGGGTGCGAAAGAAGCCAAAGGGGAGTCCACCCACGAGAAGAAAGACAAGAATAAAAAGGTGAACCTTGGTGGATCTTACCGGAGAAAAATCGCTAAGAAATACAAGAAGCCTTTAACGCGTGGCGATAAAAATGTGAACATGAAGAAGAAGCGGAAATAAACAATTCCGATTGCCAGCGCTTTAGTTAATCCAAATCCAGCATATTCATTACGACGGAATCGGCCTTAATGATTTGATTCTCATAGTAGTACATATCTTCCAACACTGATCGAATGGCCGGGTCGCTGTTGTAAATCATGTCAATGGCTTTGTCGCTGGTGATTATGTAGTGATTATTGAGCGTATAAACCTGATTCAGTGCATCCACTAACTCCAAATCCATTTCAACCAATGTACCCGTTGCCTTAGCTATTTCCCAAGAACGGTTGCTGATGTTAGCCGAGCGCAGCTGCAAGTTATATGGACCATAAAACTTCAATGTATCGTTTTGAAGTTTCAGTTTTAATGTCCGATCATTAACTACCACAATGCGATAATTTCCAAGACTTTTAACCTCCAGACGAGAGATGGGGGTAGCTTGCGAAAAGGGCAGGATCTCCTTTAGATGCTTTTCAAGCGCCTCATCATTGCGTACATCAATGGGGAACTCAGTTGTGGGGAATTCCATGATCAGGTGGTCGTACCGGTAAAGCTCTCGAATCAAATCCAGGTGGTAATCTCGGGAAGCTCGGATCGCCGAATCATTGCTAATGATTTCTTTCTGAATGGTTCTCATGACCTTATCCAGGGCACGATTGGTTGCCGCATTTTCTCGCCAACTGTTGAGTAGTAAAGCCAGAAGAACAGCAAAAACTACCGAAAGGAATTCCAGGATAAGTTGCGGTCGATTGATGGTTCGTTTGCTCATGGCTTAAAAATATGCAAGTATGAAAATATTTATGACGAAGTAAAACACTATATTTTTAAAAGGAGGGAAGCCGCATCGTGATAAATCAAACGGCCGCTACCAGCTCATTTTTCTTCCGGTATTGCGAAGGTGTACAGTGCATTCGTTTCTTGAATGCAGAGTTAAAGGCTGATTTGGAGTTAAAGCCAGTTGAATAGGTGATTTCTTTGATAGACAGTTGCTTGGTAGCAAGGAGTTTAGCTGCCCTTTTTATTCGCAGATCATTGATCAGGTCAGAAAAATTTGTTTGAAAATGACCGTTTACAATTTCCGATATTCTGTTAACTGAAATTCCCGACTGTGCAGCAATGGTGTTTCTACTGATGTCAGGGCTTAGGTACTGCTCATCTGAAATGATGAGGTGAGTCAATAAGGAAACCTCGGATTGTGTGATCTCTTCCTTTTGGTTGGAATATGTTTTTATCAGCTTGTATTTCGAGAAAATCGACGGGTCCCGAATCATTTTGCTCACAATTAAGAAACAAGCAATCAGGTGAGTCCAATAGTAATACCTGTTGGCCCAAGCTCCGTACACAGAGTCCCAAATATTGATCTTCATGAAAATGAAGATGCCTTCTATGATGTAGATTAATCCTATGGCCAGATAAGCAATCACAAATGGCTTCATCCAGCCTTTGCTGAGGTTGGAGTTTAGGAAATCGTTGGTGATGATTTCTTTTACACTTAAAATCATGTAGCAGATCAAAGAAGCGATGAACAGGGAGGTTAAATAAAAGGGGAGATTCCATAGTTCCTTTAACTCATTGATAGCCAGAATGCTATAAGGAATTATCCAAAGAAAATAATGAAACGTAAAGTTGGTTTTCTTCTCCTTGATATCCCTCATGTAGAACCAGAAGGATGGCGCATATATGAGGATGAAGAAGACGGACGGCCAACTCATCTGAGAAAAGGTAATGATGGCGTTTTGCTCTAAAACGACAACAAACTGGTGGAGCGTAAGGAAACTGAAGGATACAATCAGAAAGCGATTTCTCTTGACAATGCCCTGTGGGTGAGTAACCAGTAGGATGACAACCAGTATGCATGCAAAAAGGACTGCAGAACTCAATATGCTCAATTCAATTTCCACCAGGTTATTGATCTCTTAGATTTAAATGTACGTCTCAGTTACAACAACTTATGGAGCTGAATTTCACTCATTCTTAAGGTGCTGATTGGCAATACCGTACTTTTTACTTGTGTAAAATTCAGTACTTGCCCTTGTCAAATACGTAGATCATCAAAGAAAGTATTTAGTTGTCAAGAATTCCGAAATATATGCCAATGATATTCAGAAAAATTGCTTCAGTGTTTTTCATTTTACTCCTAACACTCAATTTAGGCTGCAAAACTTCCCGAGACGCCATTTCAAACTATGAATACAAACCTCCTGAAAAACAGGCCGATGGATGGAATGTTTCAACATTATCGGATCAAAACATTGATGTAGCACCCATTCTTGAGCTGGTGAATTCCATTTTAAATGATCGCTATACGGATATACATAGCCTATTGATAAGTAGAAATGGCGATTTAGTTTTTGAGGAATACTTCAATGGTTTCGATTCGGATGATTTTCACGTGCTTTTTTCAGCAACAAAGAGTTATTCTTCTACATTGATTGGACTTGCAATAGAAGCTGGACACATTGCCTCTGTAGATGAGCCCATCGCTCATTTTTTCACCGATAAGGCTGCACTTTTTACAGAGGAGAAAAGAGAAATTACCCTTGCAGATTTGCTGACCATGACCGCTGGCTTTCAATGGGATGAGTGGACGACATCAGGCCTCAGCCTGGCGAATAGTCACGAACAAATGATGCAATCCGTTTCACAAGTGGACTATGTGCTGGGTCTGCCCTTGGTGAGCAAGCCAGGAACCAATTTTACCTACAATACAGGGCTTTCCAACCTGATGGCGCCAATCATTGAAACAGCCACCGGAGAATCCATAGCGCACTACATGCAGCAAGAGCTCTTCAGTAAACTTGATATCACTAACTATCGCTGGCAGACGGTAATCGATGACTATCCCAGCACGGGCGGCTCCAGAGGCGGGTTAGAAATGAAGCCACGAGACATGATAAAATTGGGGCAGTTGTTTCTGGATGGAGGCACCTGGAAGGGAGAGCAAGTCATTTCCAGCACATGGGTGTCTGAAGCTCTGAAGCCAAGAATCAGCGAATCGGAGCATATCAACTACGGATATCAATGGTGGAACCGAACGTATTTTTCTAAAAATGGAGTAAGTGTAATCGAATACGATGCAGTTGGGGATGGGGGACAATGGATCTTCATTTTCCCTGAATACGAACTAATTGTTGGATTTACCGGAGGCAATTACACTTGGGTTAAAGAAAAAAGTTTGATGTTTCAACCTGTCAATATGGTACAGCATTTTATACTCCCGGCCATCAATTAATCATAAAAGAACAGACATGAATAAGAAGAACATGCGATCCATTTACTACAGCCTATTGACAATGCTGTTGATAACTTCATGCATGGATAAAGAAATTCGTTCCTTGTCACTCTCAGATAAGGAAACACTTAGCGAGTTTAAGGAATTGCCTATGGAAAACATCTGCGTTATTGCAGGGGCGGATGAGCCAGGACAGCCGCTGCTTCTCTGCCTGACCCTGTTTAACAAAGAGACTTTAAAACCTCTATCAGGACAAAGAATTAGTTTTTACCATACTTCAACAGAAGGGACCTATGATCCTGTTGTATCGGACGATGAATCAACGGCACGTCTGAATGGATCGGGCGTAACAGATTCTTTGGGTAGAATATTTGTGCGCACCATACTACCCGGAGATTACGGGTCATCCAATGATAACCGTCACATCCACACCTCCGTATTTGATGCGCATCCATCAGCGTACGATATTCACTTTAAGCAATATTCCGGAATCATGGGAAGGCGTTTTATCGATGGGAGCAAGCAGCATTTTCTCGCTGACTTGGTCAGCGACAATAACCAAAACCTGGTAACTTTTCTGGATATGTATATTGAGTTTTAAATGAGTCGGGTATGAGTAAAAAACTGATTTTCAGCACCTTCTTGCTCGCCTATGGGGTGCTCACGTGGATGTACTGGCCAGCGAATAAAAATGAGATGGTAGACGTGAATGCTGATTTTATCGGCTCATATGACATTACAGGAGCAGCAGGAGAGTTGATGCGTGATGGCTGCTACGATTGTCATTCCTATGAAACTAAGTATCCGGCTTATGCATATTTTCCACCGGTGTCTGGTTGGATAGGTGGACATGTAGCACATGGCAGAGGTAAACTGAATTTTTCTGCCTGGTCAGATTATAGCTTGGAAGAGCAAAGCGAGTTTATAAAGAAATCAATCCAGGAGATTGAAAATGGAGATATGCCTCCAAGTAACTATCGAACCATGCACAGTGAAGCTCAGTGGAGTGAACAGGACAGCGCGATAGTTTTGGCGTTTCTCAGAGAGTTCGCACAGATTTCACAACAGGATTGATGTAAGGCCATAAAAAGCATATCAGATTACCTAGATGGTTAATGTGATTATCTTGTGTTTTATTTGTAATAAAGCCACACGTAAATGGTACGGTGGTCAAAACCCATTAAAACCCTAATCTACCACACGAGATGATCAAGACCACCCAAAAGATCACAGTCAGCATGCTGATCCTGTGTTTTGCTGTTGTATCAGCATTTTCAAATAATGTCAAAGTAGAAAACGTCCGGTTGCGCAATCAAAACACCACTGCAGACACCAAAGAGGTGGAATTTGATTTGAGCTGGGAAAACTCGTGGCGTACCTCTGCCGCACCTTCCAACTATGATGCCTGTTGGATATTTGCCAAGTACAGACTCACATCTGCTTCAGCGTGGAATCACGTGACGTTGAGTACGACCGGAGGTGACCATACGGCACCTTCAGGAAGCTCGATAGAGGCAGTAGGAGACGGTAAGGGCATTTTCATTTACCGGAGTGCCGATGGTAGCGGAAACAATGACTGGGACGATATACGCTTGCAGTGGACGTATGGCGTGGATGGACTTGCAGACTCTGATAGTGTTGAAATCGCTGTTTTTGCCATTGAGATGGTATACATTCCAGAAGGAAGCTTTGATCTGGGCGATGGAAATGGCGTTTCAGAGAGTACGCAAGGATTCGAACTTGCGGCCACAGATAATCTAAGTATTACGATCACTAATGCGTTATCCGCACTTATTGAAACAGATGCATCTTTAACATATGATGATGCCCAGTTGGGTTCTACAGGAATCTACCTTGATGGAGATGGAGGAATTGACCTGAATGGTGATGGTGACTTTGCAGATGCCAATGAGAACGGCAGCTTTCCGGTGGGTTATAATGCAATGTATTGCATGAAATATGAGGTCAGTCAAGGGCAATATGTCGATTTTGTCAATAAGCTGGATGCGTCACAAACTAGCGTGCTCATTGCAGCTGAAGCCATCGCGCGGCAAAACATTGCTGGATCAGGAAATTCCTGGGCCAGTTCCACACCCAATCGTCCAAAAGACTTAGGCATCTACGATTTGTGGGCTTATTTAGATTGGGCCGCTCTTCGCCCAATGACGGAGACAGAATTTGAAAAAATTTGCAGAGGATCCAACGCGGCTCTTACCGGAGAGTATCCTTGGGGGACAACCAATCTATATACATCTGCCTATACCTTAAGTTTAGATGGCACAGAAGAAGAGGTAATTACTAACCCTGGATCCGCTACTGGAAATGCGAGTTATGCCACCACGGATGGTTCTCTTGATGGACCATTAAGATGCGGGATTTTTGCTGCCAGCAGCGGGAATCATACGCGGGAAGAAACGGGCGGAACATTCTATGGTGTCATGGAAATGGGTGGAAACCTGTCCGAAGTAGTTGTTTTTCTGGGAGATCCAGATGGTCGATCATTTGATGGTTCCAATGGTGATGGAGCCATCGCAGCAACAGGGTATGCCAACCAGGCTGGGTGGCCAGCTTACGACGGATTGGATAATAACCTGAATGATGGAGGAGCTACCGTGCGAGGTGGATATTACGGTCAGACTAACACCTACATGCGTGTTTCAGATCGATTCAACGTAGCAGCGCACCCTGGAGCAGGATCCAACGCGTACGGAGGAAGAGGCGTGCGTAATCAATGATAAATAACTAATTATCAGATGGTTAATACCTCTTACTTAATTAGAAAAATCGGATGTTTTTTCAGCCTGATCTTGCTATCTCTGAATTTGTTCTCTCAAAGCGCAATATTCTTAGGAGGCAGTGGTGACGGTCATTCACAAAGCAGCTATACGCAAGCACCGCCGTTGGGCAACGACCTGTTTTTAGGAAGCGCCGGTGATGGACATGACTTCAATTCCTACAAACAAAATAGTGCAACAGGGACGGATCTGTATCTGGGCGGAATTGGTGATGGTCATGCCCAGAGCGAGTTTTTACAAGCAACACCTGTAGGAGTGAGCCTGTACTTGGGAGGTGATGGAGACGGGGCAGACTACAACAGCTATGAACAGGACCTGACGATCACATTTGGTGTGTATACTGGCGGAATTGGAGATGGATATGCGAGCAATGAATTTCAACAAGCAAGCACGATAGGGTCAGAAATCTTTTTAGGCGGTACGGATGACGGACATGCCACCAGTAGCTTTGAGCAACAAGTAGCTTCCGGCTTTGCAATCTACGGCGGAGGGCTTGGAGATGGACATGCAACAGATGTTTACATCCAGAATGCAGCAACAAGTTTTACGCTGTTTTACGGCGGTTTAGGTGACGGATACGACGTGGATGGCTATCAGCAATCGGTGCCACCAGGAACCAATTTATTCGCGGGAGGCAGTGGAGATGGTGCTGATCAAGATGATTACGAACAAGGCGTAGTGGCCGTATTTGGCGTATATACAGGTGGCGAGGGTGACGGTTTTGACGTAGCGGAATATGAGCAAACAGATTTCATAGATGCATTGCCCGTAGAATTGACATCATTCTCCGTAGCGCTTGTGGAAGATTGGATAGATATTCGATGGAGTACGGCTACAGAGACGAACAATCATTACTTTCTGGTACAACGCTCCAACGACCTGAAACAATGGATGGTGCTGGATTCCGTACAAGGCGCTGGCAATAGCAATGCGGTGATTGAGTATATGAGCGCAGACAGAAGTCCAAGGACGACAATTAATTACTACAGGCTCCAGCAGGTAGACTATGATGGGACAACGAGCTATAGCATGATTCGCATCATGGACCTCAATGGAGTAAAGCAAGCTGCTGAGCTGCTGGTATATCCAAACCCCGTACGAGATCGGATCAATTTGCAGTTCACAGGATTTAGGAGTGATGAGATGCTGCTCAAAATCTATGACGCCAGTGGAAGACTCGTGCATGAAAAGAAACTCAAGCTTGCTTCCGGACAGGGGCTTTACGAGATTAATCGGACGACGAAAATGCTGGAGGGTTATTACATTGTGATCGCCACAGACGCGATTGATGGTACCACTAGAAGAACCCGCATGTTGGTTAAATAAGGCATAGGGGCTAGATTGTTCATAATTCTATTTAACATAATATAAATTATATAACAAAATAGGATATTGAGCTTTTGAGGCTTGTATGTGGAAAATAGAATTTTGGAAATGGAGATTTGATCTGGTCCTTTTAAAATCCGAGTTTAGTCCTCTTAAAATCCGAGTACTGAATTATTTGAAAGAGTTATTCTAAAACCTGAGTTTTAATGAGTTCTGACATTGAGATCTCAGTTACTTACAGTTTATGAGTAAATTAAATATATGGAAATATTACTCTCAGTGTTCAACACTATTCTCAGTCTAATAAATACAGTAAAGTCAAAGTCATCCAATCAACCTAATGATTCTAGACCAGTTGCTACTGCACAGAGTATAATTGAGGTTACGGATTCTATAGAAATCGAATCTGAAGAACCAGATTCAACTTTAGTTGAACTCAACTTATTACAATCAAGGATAGTCGAATTGTTTGAGATTCATGGAATTGTAAACGAACATATTTATCAATTTCTTAGACAGTATGTGAATGAAAAAATAAAGCTTAACATATCCGATCAAACAGATTTGATTAAAGTAATTGATCAGATAGATGATTCTGATTTGCAAAAATTGTGTACTCTTTTCGGTGTAAACACGTCACACATTTATGGCATTGGAAATCGGTATCGGCATCTTGATTTATACAAGCACCCTCATAAGTTTATCAACTTAATATTTGAGAATTATTACAACTGCGGTGGAATTGAAGGATTCATATTTAAGTCGGATGATTTAGATTTTAAGAATGGCGCTACTCAAGTTCTATACCTAGCACTTAGAACACCAATTGGGAATCTTTTCGGAGAACCTATTTATAGATATCTACCAGTTCATACAGTTTGGGATTGGGGATATATTAAGTCTAGATATGAACTAAAATCAATTTTTAGATTTCAGGATAAATACCAATCATACTTTCAACTCGCTGGCTTAAATACTTCACCTAATGATTTAAGCCAAATGGGATCTCAGAATTTTTGTCCTCATAAATTGATTTCTGAATATAAAAAATTCGGTAATTTTTGGCACACATACGACTATGCAAACAGCATTGAAGAGAATGAAGATGCAAAGGAATATGAGGAGTTTGATAATGTAAGGAGATACTACAAAGAAAACGACTACCATTCATATTCTGAGCTATCCAAAGAAAAAGCACTAATAAATAGATTGAAGAAATTGGAAGACTCCCCTACTCCAGTTTTGGATTAGTGCCTAAGGCTCATGATAGACATTTATCTATTAAGATGTCCTGTCGATTTGACCATAAAATACATTGGTTCAACTCAAGAAAATTTTTCAGTTCGTAAAAAACTCTATCATCATAAATATAACAATTGGCTCTCTGAGTTAAAGAATGAAGACAAATACCCAATAATAGAAATCATTGATTCAGTAGAATCTACTGAGCAGCTTTTTTACATAGAATTTTATGTTCAATTATTTAGCTCATGGGGATTTGAACTAATGAACATTCCCTCAGCAGTTATTAAGAAGAAAAGAGACGCAGTTAAAAGGAGAAGAAAATATAGAAAGAACAATATAACAAATGCCATATCAAAACTAAATGAGGTAATAGATGAGCACAATCAAGAGTTTGGTGATAATTACATCTGGCCAAGTGAAGACCTCCTATTTACTAGGAAAGAGGTCAATAAAGCCTTTCTCTTTGTTGTGGTGAACAAAGAATCCAATCTTGGAGGATATAGAAATCAAGAAGACCTGGTGACTCAATTTATTAAGTTGATTTGGAGTCATAGAAATCGAAAATCTTTCAAATTCAAAGGTCTATTTTATGAGCTTTCACTTTTCTTAACTCACTATCTCATTTTGAGATCAAAATTCAGTTTATCCTGCGAAGGTTTGGAGTGGGATGATTTTCCAGGAATAGATGAGAACCACGAACTTGCATTTATTTACAATGAATCAAGAATTTATTTGGAGGGAAAAAGATTACGTAACCCACTATCAGATAACTCTAACAAATCTAAAATTTATAGAAATCTATATCAGTACTGCTGGTGGTCTGAAGAATACGCACTGCATGGCATTTTAGATTTAACAAATCATTTGCTTAAGCATTTTAAATATCCAATTACAATAAAGTATTGTTCCTCAGGTCGATAATAATTCAAAAGTTATTGATTTATTAAATCCTCACTCATGATTTTGTAAAGAGGATATAGTTTTTGAAACTCACCAAGTATTGTATTATCAATATTCAAATCAGATAAGTTATTATCATTTGGATCGTAAAATCTTCCCAAAATAAAATAGTATGAAATATCTTCTTGCTTAGTCAGAAAGTGAAGGTCCTCGATTGTCCTTATATCTTTCACATATACTCTGTCTTTCCATCCTTTAAAATCAATCCAGTATTCATCACTAAGCTTTTTCAATGCCTTAAAAAATGCATTTCTTTTTACCCGACTTTCCATCTGTTTTCTGAAATGATTGCGATCATAATGCCCCTTTTTTTCAATTCCCAACATAAGCCAAATTCCAATGTCTTTATGATGGATTATAACTTGCAATCGGGTATGATTCAAAAAGGATTCCTTTTCAGAATACCGTTTTAATTGACTCTTGGATTTACCATAGTGAAGCCATAATGATTCTATGTAATATCCACTATATGGTGTAAAAAAATGCTTCGAAACTATGTCTTTAGTGCTATGATGTCTATACAGACCACTTAATCCATATTTCGTAAACTGAGGGTATATGCGGTGA
Organism: Ekhidna sp.; assembly: GCF_039940915.1. Taxonomy (GTDB): domain Bacteria; phylum Bacteroidota; class Bacteroidia; order Cytophagales; family Cyclobacteriaceae; genus Ekhidna. Next base: position 189,530 of record NZ_JBDVFO010000002.1, on the reverse strand, counting down.
TGAAGTTCAATCAACCTATCTCGAACTTCTTTCCTTAAAGCCTTAATTTCTGGATTTTCTACTTCAACATACCTTTCAGCAAAAACCTCATGATGATTATACGTAAAGAATTGACTTAACCTACTCTTAGGTTCTTTGATAGAATTAAAGTCTTCTAAGTTATCTTTTTCTCGTTTCTTAATCTTTTTATATTGGGTAGAATAATCCGCGATAAGTTTGTCAGTGATTAATTCGCTGTAATCATCGATTGTCCAATACCATTTTACTAAATCATTACAATTAACCGGATCAGTCAATTCAATATTAAGCTCTACATTTTTTATAAGGCCTCCTTTTGTTGCGTTTGATGAACCAAGATAACCTATGTAGGTTCCATTGGTTTTTCTAATGACATACACTTTAGGATGAAATGTGCTTCTTGAGGTATACACTTTGGCATTAAAGTTATTGGATATTTTTTCCTTTAACTTTATTAGTACTGAAGGTGGAGTGGGTAAATCAATACCAATTATAATGTGAACTCTGACACTTTCTGGAATATTGTTTATAATGTTCCAACCGGTAGAATTAATCATGGCAACTGCGATCCAGACTTCGTCTGCTTCACTCAAAGCTTCAACTAACTTATCTCCAATATTTGAGTGAAATTTGCCATTTGAGAGATTCTTCATTTTCTCAATTCTTTCCGCTATGATTCACCTTTCTTCATGATAGACTTCCATGTTTATGTTGAATCAGAATAATGATCATGATATATTTCCTTGTGGTTAGTCAACCAATCATTTCTAACATAATCTAATACTAATCCTATTCTGTAGATTACTACCTTATCCATATATATAGGTGATGAATTAAACTCAACTTTCATGCTACCCGTAAAGTCGATGTATCCAGCTAGTAAATATGGTAAATCAGTGTTATTATGGTGAACTTCAAAATGAAACCTTGCAGCGTCCTTTTCCAAATAACAATACCTTACTTCGAACTGAACATCATTATAAAATTCGTTATATGAGATTTCCTTCATTATATCTTATAACTATTATCATCAATTCATAATTCTGCTTCATACAACTTCAAAAACTTTATTGCTTCATTCAGAATATCTGTATTGCCTGACTTGGCCCACAGATGTATCTGATTTTTTAATATATGAACTAGTGTTGGTTCATCATCAATTTTTTCAATATCATACTTTTCCATACTTGAATGATTAGTACAGTTAATGTGATATTTCAATTTTGAAAGATTGTCAGGTTCCATTCTATTTTTTAACTGTTATAAATGATTTCGTTCAAATACATTCGCAGCTGGGCATGACTATGAATTTCTGTTATTGGGAGTCTCGAGATAATCTTATCGATCATTGGTTGTGAAATATCTATTTCTTCATCCTCAGATAGATAATGATATTGTAAAATCTCAATAACGACTTTACGCATACTATCCTCATTTCCTTTTGATTCTTGAAACTTTTTTAAAATAGCTATAAGCTCAGTGTTGGAGCCATTTGAACCCATTTTTAGTCTTATTTAGTTATTGATAAATGATACCACTTCTAGTAAATTTCTGTAATCTTCAAGGCTTAACTCTCGTGATTTACTATAACAGAACGCTTCTAATGACATTTTGACAAATTCAGTACTTCCCGACTCTTGATACAGTTCAGTCATTGCTAAGTCCTCGAATTTAATTGTCTTAACATATGAAAACTCGAACACTCTACCCCACCTCCATGTTGCTCCATTCTTTTTCTCATCGTTAGTCCATAGTTTATCCTCCGGATCTAATTTCTTATATTGAATATATTCATTTCTGCTGTAAATCTTAGATTTCACCGTCGAGATGTATATTTCAGTTAGTCTCCACTTAGGATTTACAATATTTTCTTTGAGATATTTGTTTTGAACATCTATCCTAGATGCTCCTTTAGTTTTTATAAATAAAACCCTATCCCCAATTGCTAAATCAAATCCAGTTAGGTTTTCGGTTGGACACCAAATTTTTGACTTTCGAGCTGGCTTGACAGAGTCTTTTCCCAAATTGAAATTTGGTCCTTGATACATTATCCATACTTTAGACTCTGTGTGCTGTTTTATTTGTCGATTCAACAACCTAACAAAATTCTCACGACAGAAAGAGATAAAATCAGTTTGGTCTATTTCAAAAATTTCGATATCAGGAAAGTCTTCCAATAGATCTTTTGGTAAATAGTCATGATGCAATACCATAAGAAACCCTGATTGATCTTTAAATTTTTTGTACTTCTGAGTAGCATTCTTGCTAGTGTGGTAGTTAAAAAGTGAAGATGTGAACTTTACTTCTGCGGGTCTAAAAACGGTTTCTCCTTTGAGTTTAATTAATTCTATATCAGGAAAGCCTGTATTAGTAATAGATTCTAATTGAGTCACCTTAATCCATCTAGTTCTTCCAGATAGTTTTCCTTTGTGGAATATTCTTTTTAGACGAAGGTTCTTTTCATCAAACCTAGCCATCAAATATTCATAGATGGTCCATTCGTGAATGAAAGACCAATTTCCCCTACTCATTTTTATCCTCTTGATCCTCTTTTGTTGTGGGTACAATTTCAACCATTAAGTCATGAGGAAACCTAGGAAGGCCGACTCTGCTTGAATACGAAGAAAACTTTTGCTGAATATTATTTATGTATGGGTGAAGAATACGACATTTTCTTTTGTCCTTTAAACTATTTGCTTCTTCAATCTTAACCTCATTGAATTTAAACACAACAAAATCACTCCCATCGATTCCAAATAATATCGATTCATCATGTTTCTCACGAATTCCAAGGTCTTTCGAATAATTATCACCAAAGTGCCTTTCTGCCTGATTAGGAGTCATTTTACTTCCTTTAATAAGGTATAAATAACCATCAGTCCTTCCTGTTACAGTATCACACTCCGGTCTTATATTTAGCAAATATTTACCTGATTTGCTCCCTTTGAATACATCACCTGGTCTAAATTCGTCTTTATTCAAATAGGACTCATCTAAGTACATAAGCCCTTTAAGAACTTCTTTTATTTCTTCTTTATCTAGTACTAGATTATCTGCTCCTTGAATAAATTTCTTTTGCAAGCTATCAATCTTTGATCTTGACATTATTTGTCTGAAAAGTGTCTCATTAAAGTTAAAGACCGGATCGACCAAATCATCTTCATAACTATTCCACAATACTTTAGGCCAGATGGCACTTCTATCAAAAAGGTGCCAAAACGTTGAATTTTTAGCTTGGTAGAAAGAGTGTTCCCATTCCTTCATGGTATAAACGGAAGGATTATTAACAATCCAATCCTCAATTGCTTTATTCAGATCCTCAGCTTTTTGAAGCTTGTTCTTACTTCGAATTAAAATGAAATTTTTGCTTTCTTCTGATTCATAAAGCTTTGCTTTTTGAAGATGTTCAGTTACATCTTCTATAGCGTCAGTGGTGAAAATAAAGACAGGAACAAAAACCTTTGATCTAATTTCCTTAAGAAAATTGATATTGTTACCTATAATCTGGCTTTCAATTTCTTCACTTAACTCCATCCCTAAGGGCCAATTCAAAGGTTTCAGCCTCCAATCTAAAATGATGAAATTGAGTGCTCTGTAATTATCAATTTCATTTTGTTTAGGAATTTCACGCCTTTTTAGTAACGGAATTCCACTATTTTCAAGGTTATCTACTATGCTTGATATTCCATCATTTTCTTGATTTTCGGAATCAAGCGCATCATCAATAACTAAAGCAATACCACTATAAAGATGATTATGAGACATTTGATTTGACTATTGATTAAAATCCAAAAGAAAATTAGCGCCATCTAGTTTTTTATCAGAATTATCTGAAATATAACTGATTGAATAATCAAATCTATCAAACAATTGATCGATTATATATAAGCCCAAACCTCTACCACTTAATCCTTTCGTCGAGAAAAATGGTTGAAAAACAAAGTCTAGATCATTTTCACTAATTCCTGGACCACTATCACTAACAATTACTTTGTTATTAGTACCGTCAATGTGAACCTCTATTTTCCTTTCCTCGTCAACAGTTTTTAACCAGTGTACTGAGTTATCAACTAGGTTAATGAATGCCTGAAGAAGAACCCCCTCATTACATTTAACCTTTAAGCTAGGTCCTTCCTGGAAGATTATAAATTGAATATTATTTTGTTCAAATAGAGTGTTGAAGTAAGATTTAACCTTTTCTATTATACTACTAATGTTTTGGCTTGTAGACTTTCTTCGAGTAGAACGAAACATTGGCTGGATTCCTTCCAATTGATCTTCAACAAAAATCACTTGGTCCAATAGATCTTCAAGGTATCTTTCTAATGTTGATTGATCTGGTTTTTTTGATAGTACTGCATCTAGAATCAATTCAAGCTTCTCTTTTGCTCTACCAATCATCATTAAAATGTCATGGGATGTTGCTTCAACTGCCAATCCAACAGCGGCCAAATCTTCAGTCTGTTCCGCTCTAGATATTAAATAAGATCTTTCCTTTGAATATTGCTCTTCAATCCTATCTAATTCTTCTCTGATTTCTCCCGATTTCTTTTCTTGAATTGTTGATTTGAGTGATTTTAAGTTTAACTCTACTTTTTTATTCTTTGTAATTTCTACTGCATCTTTAGGCCGAATAGATTCTTGGTATTTCCTAAACTCTATTCTTAAGTAGCCCAAAAAGGTTTGGATTATAGCTATAAAATCTTCAAGTACTCCCTCCTTTTCTAATAAACCCTCTCTGTTAGTTTTGTCTTTTAAACTTGGATTCTCTTCTTGAGAGATTGATATGTGTCCAATTGTTTGATCAACGCTGAGGTACTCGCCAGCTTTATAGGTACCTCTTAGAATTTCCAATTTTAGCCAGTCATCATCTGGATCACCATAAGGAAATACTCTAACATTATCTCTGTACAAGTAGATTCGATGCTGTTTTACAAAGGATTTGTCTTCTTGTGTCAATCTATATTTTGGTGGTGCTGACGATGTGAAATCAAAAACATGAAACTCAAATCCAAATGAACCACAGGTAACTGGTTTTCTATAGACTTTACCTTCTCTTTCAAGAATAAACCTTTTTTTGAATTCCCTTATTTGTTTGAAACGATCAATTGCTAGTGAAATTTTCTGCCCATTCTGATCAAACGTGAACAATTCCTTTTCTTGATCAAAACGACCACTAATAATATTTAAGGGGGATTTTCCAAAGTACTCAGAAAGCTCATCTTCTATTTTATCAGCCGAAGAAAGAGACTCTCCATTCAATTGAATATCAACTAAAAATTTGGTGTCCTTTTTAGAAGCACCAAATGGAGATTCCATTTTTGAAATATCAGAAACAATATTTTTTAACTTCTTAACAGACCATTCGCCTTTAAGATTGGATATCCTTAAAAGAGTGCCATACGGTTTTCTTTCAATTTTTCTCCCATGAATGATTATTTCTTTTTCTACTATCTCTTTAGGTTCTATTACCTCGTAATCAATATTAAGTTCATCAAGAAATATCTCTTTTTCCTTTCCATTTTCTGTTAAAAAATCATCGTCATAATTTGACATATCACTAGTCAAAACCACTTCTTCGCTGGGGTTCTCATTCGACCTACTAGTAATAACAGATGTTGAGCCTAACTTATAAACCGCAAATCTTCCAATCCCTTTTTCACCTTGTATTATCCTTTTGAACTTTTTCGTTCTCCTAAGAGAATCAGTCTTCTTCTTAATGAGTTTATTTGGAGTTGCAGGGTTCATCCATGAATTGCGAATGGTTTTCAATGTCATACCTTCCCCATCATCTTCTATTTCAATGGTGGAATTTGAAGAAGCTTTTAAACTCTCGCCTTCAGACTCAGATGTTTTATGAAACCCAATAAATCTAACCTGAACCCACGATGCATCTGCATCATAAGAATTCTTAATTAGCTCAGTTAAAGCGACCTTTTCATTCTTTATAAGCTGCTCACCAAGCATGGTGAGAAGCCTAGCGTATGGTCTTATTTTAAAGGTGTTCCGTTCCTTACCCATTTTGAGTTTTTCTTCCAATTACAATAAACTCACTACCATACACTTTCCTCTTTCTTTTGTCACGTGAAAACTTTCCTTTTGAATCTCTATATGGAGTTAAAATTTTAGAACTCACCTTTCTCTTAACAACCTCAAGTTGCTCAAAACCGGCATCTAGCATGCATTTTGTTAGGAACTTAGCATTATCCACCTTTACTCCTGAATATTTCGTGTTCCCTATTACAAAAACAACCATTCCTCCTGGGTTTACAATAGAATACGATTTAGAGATTGCCTTATCAATATCTATGAAATACTTAAGCGCTGACCTTGCTTTCAATGGCTGTTTTTTCTTTAATCCCATATAAATATTCTTTCCAATATGGTTTATGCTATCTAGATCTTTGGTGCTTATATTTTTATGATGTAAACTTCCAATAGTACCTTCCCTTAGTTCCCTATAATCTTCTGTAAATCCAAGCCATAACGTTGATAGTTGATGGAGATCTGCATATTCGTAAGATGTTACGTAAGGGGGACTTGTCACCAGCAAATCAGTAAATGGAGTATTAACCCTTTTCTTTAGGAAGTTTTGAGTTTCTATTTTGGTTTTACTTTTTGAGGGAATTTTATCTTTAACGTCCCCTACACCTTTAATCATATTATCAACCTGAATTTTGAAACATGAAAGGGCTTCTTTTCTTTCTTTATTTGGGTCAATTTGTGGCTTGATAGACTTAGTTAACCATCGAGAAGTGGGCTTTAGGATATTCGAAAAAGCGCAAAGAAAAAAGTCTCTGTATTTACCTCGTGGTGTTTCTTTAATTGCAGAAAGTAACCTATATAGATCTATTATTTGTTCTTGTTCAAACCAATAATTGATTCTGCCATGATTAAGAATAGATTCTGGTGGTTCTATATCAGATGTATGAATTTTCTGAATAATCTCATCTTTAACTGAGTTCAGTCTGTCTAATGAATAGGCTTGACTTTTCACCCTTGCTATTAACGTTGCAACCGGGTTTATATCACACCCCCAGAAATCAACTCCATATTGCTTGGCTTCCAACGCGGTGGTTCCACATCCACAAAAGACATCAGCAATTGAATCAACGTTGAGATCTTTGTCTCTAGCGTACCCTAATGACTTTGAAACAATAAAGGCAGGGAATTTAGCAGGGTAAGCATGTATTTTATGCATCCTTGATTCTCTTTCATTGTGATCATTCCAATACTCGGAAATAGGAATTTTATCAAAATCAATTGCAAGATTTTCGCTGGTTAGGATCAAGGCTTCTTCGCTTTAGTTGGTGTGATTAATTCTCTTATGTCAACATCAAGAGCCTCAGCTATCCCATTCAATACCTGAAGGGTCGGTTGAGAATTATTATTGCAATAATTGGTTACAACGACATAGCTTTTACCAATCTGTTCAGCTAGCCATTTCTGACTTCTCCCTTGATCTTTCAGGACTTGTTTGATTCTGTTAAAGCTCTGATTATCTGACATTTATAATTCATGTTGGACATATTGACACATATGTATATTGGTTTTCAATATGTTTTTATACAGTAAGAGTAAAACTATTGATAATGCAACCATTAAAAAATAGCGCAATCTAATACATATATGTATTAGATAATAATATGTTGAGCCTTGAGATAGAGCTAATAATTTAAACTCCCGGAACAAGAAAGTTAAAAGTTTTCAGCACAACTTAATTATAGCTACAAAGCAAGGCTTGGCTTTGTGAAAAAAAAGCAATAACGTTTAAATTTACGTTACTAATAAAACATTGTTATCAATGTCTTTCAATTTCAATTGGCTTTAGTTAACAGATAAAAATAATGCTACCATTTTAGCTTATCTTTAATTGATAACATGAAAGCAGTTCTATATACAAGAGTGTCTTCGAAAGATCAATCAACCGCTCGTCAGGTTAATGAGATGAAATCATTTCCTTCCCTTACTAGCCCACGGACCGTCAGCAAACCTGCCTGCCGCCGCGATGGCCTTTGCCTTATCAGGCAGGGCTGGACTACTACGTGACTGCATCTGCACATTGCAATTGCCAACACACCAGGCATCATTATATTATCTTGCCAAAGTTTTCAAAACAAGATCATTGATTATGAGGCGAAAAATTCCAGAATCAACACTACCAAAAATAATTCGCTCGCAAATGATTACTGCCGAAGGCTTACAAAAGTTAAGGGATGAACATGATCACCTTTGCCGCGTTGAACGACCAGACGTTACCGCTAAGGTTTCATGGGCTGCAAGTTTGGGAGATCGTTCAGAAAATGCCGATTACCATTACAACAAAAAACGTCTTCGAGAAATTGATAATCGCATTCGATATCTGACCAAGTGTGTCGACGACTTAAAAGTGATTAATTACCATCCTAACCAAGAAGGCAAAGTGATGTTTGGCGCTTGGGTAGAAATTAAAAACGAAGAGAAAGGTCTTCAAAATCGATTTCGAATTGTAGGTTACGAAGAGCTCATAGGTAATAAAAATTATATATCTATGGACTCCCCAATGGCTAAAGCGCTTCTTGATAAAACTGTTGGAGATGAAGCTATAGTTAAAACCAAAATGGGCGATTTTGTATGGAAAATCCTTAAAATAGAGTATCAGAAGTAGTATAAGCTAAATAGATCTCAAGCTATTACACCATCAATTCTTAATCTATCACACACACATTTATTCACTTCTTTGTCTATTTTCAAAGGTGTTCATGAACCTTTGGTTTATCATCCGCTCAAAGCCTTCCACAAAGCAAGCCTGCCTACCGCAGGCGGGGCTATTTTAATCCCAAAATCAAGTTTGGGACAGGCTATAATGCAATAATCCAGGACAGTATATAACAATGCTATGGTTTATTACTGTGTCGCTGTTTGACGATTATCTTATCGCTTGATTATATGATGATAGTATGCCGCAGCGGCGGACCGTCAAAATACCGAATCACAGCCAGCTGCACATTGACGTGGATGTTTTTGCTGGGCAGACGTTTCCGTTGATGATTTTTTTTGTTAAGTGATTGGCAAAACGTACACTTTTTAAGTTCACAAATAATTCATACCTAAAATGTAGTATGATTAAAATTCAATTACTACATTTGAGGTATAACAAATGAATCATGGGAAAACATCATCTGGGAGAGTTCGAAGAAATTGTGATGCTTACGGTGGCATTGCTTGGAAAAAAAGCCTACGGCTTTGGCATCATCGAAGAGATTGAAAGCCGCATGAACCGATCGGTTAGTATTGGAGCCATGCAAACAGTCTTGAAAAGATTGGAAGATAAAGGCTATCTGGAATCAGAATTTGGTGAAGCCACTACTTCTAGAGGTGGCCGAAGGAGAAGGTATTATCATCTTACCAACACAGGAGTTTCAGTACTTGAGGAAACACAAGAACAACGAATGGGACTCTGGAATGATGTCCAAAAGTTGGGATTTAGTACGCAATAACCTCTGGACCCCCTACTCAATAATGAAAGAAAATAGAAGTTTATGGCAATTTCGAATTCTCCGCCTATTCTGCAAACCGGATTATCTCGAAGAAATCGAAGGCGACCTGCTCGAAAGATTTAAAAAAAGACCTTCAAGTTGGAGGCTTACTCTTGAAGTCGTCAAGCTGTTTCGTCAACGCATTATCAGAGACATTGGAGGTACTTTTCGAATGAACCGATATGGAATGTTCAGGAATCAGATGAGAACATCTGTGCGATTCATTAAACGAGAGAAAGCTTTTACATTGATGAATCTTACAGGTCTATCTATAGGGATTGCCTGTTGCTTCTTTATTTTTCTATGGCTTTCTGATGAGCTAAAATTCAATTCGCATTTAACCAGCGGAGACAGAGTTTGCAACCTTCTAAACTCTGAAATACAGACGAATGGAGAGATCCATACCTATCGTTATTCATCATTTCCACTCAAAGTTGTTTTGGACGAAAAGTATCCAATCATTGAATCTTCAACCGCATTATCGAGAGGAAACTGGATGGCGTTTCAAGTCGGTGAAGATATGGTGGAATGGGACGGTATAGATGCTACCCCTGAAGTATTCGACCTATTTGAGATCAACTTTTTGAAGGGAGGCTTCAAAGAAATGTTTGATAATGCCAACGCATTGGCAATTTCTGAAAGTGTAGCCGAAATCTACTTTGGTAAAGACTGGACAGAACAAAATGTGGTAGGAAAGTTCATGGTAAATGACCAAGAAGAGACATTTAAACTGGTGGGAGTCTATGAAAATCAACCTAGACGTAGCACAGTCAAATTTGACTTTGTTGTTCCTTTCACTAACCTGCTTAAAAAGAGGCCTTTCTTTAAAAGTTGGCAAACTACCTCAAGTCAGCTTTATGTGAAGTTAAAAAGTGGAGTAAGTCTGTCAGAGGCTAATCTTACACTCAAAGAAGCAATAAATGATCACCGAGCCGGGGAGTTTAAAACCAGTCGTGAAGTCTTCCTGCAGTCTTATGAGGATATGTATCTATATAACAGATACGAGAATGGTACGATTACTGGTGGGCGCGTTGATTATGTGCGGTTGCTGTCCGTCACTGCCGTACTTGTTTTGATTTTGGCAAGTATTAATTTCATGAATCTCACCACAGCCAGGGCCACCAAAAGAGCAAAGGAAACGGGAGTTCGGAAAGTGCTTGGAGCCTCCAAAGGAAATATCCGGATACAATTTCAGATGGAGTCTATAATGATTACTGCCCTATCTGCCTGTTTAGCAATAATCCTGGTAATCCTACTATTCTCACAATTTGAGCAGCTGACTAATAAAGAATTTGACATTTCGTGGTATTCATGGAAATCAATTCTGTTCATTGTCATATTCATTCTAATCCAAGGCTTTCTCGCCGGGATCTATCCATCCTTTTTTCTTTCATCTTTCAAAAGCATCTCTCTGCTAAAATCGGGGAATGTCTTACCTCAAGAACGAAATGGATTCAGAAGAGCACTCGTAGTTTTCCAATTTGTCATCACATTGGTGATGATCATTGGTGCTCTCACCGTCTACCAGCAGGTGAGCTACATTCAACATAAAAACATAGGGCTGAATCGCAGTAACCTCATCCGAACCTTTTCCTACGACATGGATCCTGTAAGAGAGTATATGGACTACAAAAAGTATTTACTCAATAAGCCGGGAATAGAAAATGTAACAATGGTAGATCAGCTGCTAATTGACGTGAAAAATGCTACATCAGGGGTGATATGGGAAGGCAAGGATCAGTCAGAGAAACTGGAATTTCGATACATGCAAGCCAATCCTGATTTTATCCCAACGATGGAGATTGAGATAAAAGAGGGAAGAAACTTTGATTGGGAACTTCAATCCGATACGAATAACTATATCATCAATGAGACCGCTCTGGAGCTCATGGGTCTGCATGACCCTATCGGTAAGAAAATAGGCTTTTCAAATCACCAGGGAAACATCGTCGGTGTGATGAAAGACTTTCACAATGCGTCTCTTCATAGAGCTATTGAACCATTGATCATCCGCAACAGAATGAAGTTTAGCTGGATGATTTTGGCGCGCTCCAAACCTGGTATGCAAAAAGAAGCGATTCTATCTCTGGAAGAGGCATTCAGAACATATAACAATCCGGATAGAGCCTTCTGGTATCGATTTGTTGACGACATCTTCAATGCAAAATATCAAAATGAGCTATTGGTCAAAGAACTCTCCTTCTACTTTACCATTGTTTCTATCGCTATATCCCTTCTGGGACTGATTTCTTTGGTCGCCTACAATGTAGAAAGAAAAACGAAGGAGGTTGGGATTCGCAAGATATTAGGTGCTTCCGTTCTAAACATATTCAGACTACTATCGCTGGATTACATTCAATTATTGATAGTAGCTACGCTCATTGCCTTTCCTATTGGCTATTTCGTCATGTCTGATTGGCTGGAGGGATTTGCCTACCGGATATCACTGGACTGGCGATTGTTCGCTTTTTCCGGCTTCTGTATTCTTATTCCGGCATTTGTCATCGTAGGATTATTAACGAGAAAAGTATCACATGCTAACCCTGTTGAATCATTGAGGGATGAATAATACACCACCTAAATATCCGCTCCGATTACTTCGGTTATTCTGCAAACCAGAATACCTGGAGGAAATAGAAGGAGATCTTCTGGAACGATTCGAGAAACGACCTTCTAAGTGGCGTATGACACTGGAAGTCCTGAAACTTCTTCGCGCAGCATTAATAAAACCCGCCAATGGCGGAAAACTCAACTATTACGGTATGTTTAAAAATTATTTTAAAGTCGGATATAGAAATCTCATTCGCAATAAATCTCACTCATTCATCAATGTAGGAGGTTTAGCTATCGCGCTAGCTGCATTTATACTTATTGGTCTTTGGATCAATGATGAGCTATCCTTTGACAAGCACAATAGAAACTCAGATAAGGTAGCGAGGGTACTCAAAAAAAGAACGATTGGTGGAGAAACTGCCGTGAGGTTTGCCCTACCTATCCCTATCGTGGAAGAATTAAGTACTATCTATGGTGAAGATTTTGAGCATGTAGTTGTTTCGGGGTTTCAATCTTCCTCATTGGTAGATACTCAAGAAAAGCAATTGTATCTGGAAGGCAATTTTATGGGGGCTGATGCTCCCAAATTATTAGATCTTACTATGGTAAAAGGTTCGCATGAATCGTTATCGAATCACTTTAGCGTGATTATCTCAGAACGATCAGCTAAAGCGCTATTTGGCTCTAATGACCCTATCGGGAAACCAATAGTCATTGATGGAGAAGTCACGATGACCATCACAGGTATTTTCGAAGAAATTCCTCAGCAGTCTAGCTTTCATGGACTTTCCTTTATTGCCAATTTCGATGGCTATGTCACTACTCAAGATTGGATCATGAGAGCTAAAAAGAGCGCAAATTGGGGAAGCAATTTTGTTCAGGTTTTCGTACAGCTTGCCCATCACGCAACGAGGGAGGACGTAGACAGAAAAATTGAAAATTTGATCTACGACCATGCGAGTGATTATGACAAACAGGCAGATCCTAAAGTATTCCTTCAACCCATGGAAGACTGGCATCTCAAGAGTAACTGGGAGAATGGAGTACAAACCGGTGGCGCAATCACTTATGTTTGGATGTTTGGATTCATTGGGATATTCATATTACTGCTCGCTTGCATCAACTTTATGAACTTAAGTACTGCGCAGGCCGAAAAACGTGCGCAAGAGGTTGGCATCCGAAAATCGATGGGTTCTCATCGATTACAACTTGTGAGTCAGTTCTTTATCGAATCACTGGTGATTATACTTTTTGCTTTTATTCTCTCCATAGGTATTTGTTCTTTGGCTCTTGCACCGTTCAATCAGCTAGCAGATAAACATATTTCTTTTCCTATTACCGAACCCTTTTTCTGGTTATCAGCAATTTGTTTCATTGTATTTACCAGCCTTATTTCTGCAAGCTATCCTGCTATTTACCTTTCCAGTTTCTCTCCCATAAAAGCTCTGAAAATGACTTTCTCGACAGGTAAACGAGCCAAGACTTTTAGAAGAGTATTAGTGGTCACTCAGTTTTCTATAAGTATCACCTTGATAGCTGCTACCATCGTAGTGAACCAGCAAATTGATCATAGTATGGACCGACCTATGGGTTATGAAGCGGAGAACTTGCTCTCGGTCAAAGCCTATCACCAAGACTACAGCAACAAGCAGCAGGTCATCGCCGATGAACTTCTGAAAAGCGGTGTAGTCGCCTCAGTGTCCCAATCTTCCAGCTCACTGACAGAGCCCAATAAGGTTTATGGAGGATTTGATTGGGAAGGAAAAGACCCACAACTACTGACAAACTTCATTTTCTATGAAGTGACACCATCATTTGGAAAAACGGTACAATGGAACATCTTGTCAGGCCGTGATTTTACTGCAAAAAAGTCTGATGAAAAGGCATTTATCATCAATCAATCCGCTGTTAAATACATGGGGATAAAAGACCCTGTGGGTAAAATCCTATCCAGGAATCGAAAAGATTATCGCATCATAGGGGTAGTTGATGATCTGATTCTAGAAGATCCTTTTCAGGAAATCAGACCTGCGGTTTATGTGATAGATGTAGAAGAAACACAGTGGATACAAATAAGACTTGCCGAAAATACCTCAATACCAACGGCAGTAGCCAAAATTGAAGACGTCTTCGCAGGAATTCTGCCTAATGTACCATTTGGATTTGATCTGACTTACCAAAAATATCTTACCAAATTCTCTTCTCTATCTCAAGTTAGAAACCTATCCAGCACATTTGCATTACTTGCTATCTTCATCAGTTGTATGGGGCTATTCGGTTTGGCTTCATACGTAGTTGAAACAAAAACCAAAGAAATTGGGATACGGAAAGTTCTGGGAGCAAGGGTAAGCGGACTTGTACTGGCTCTTTCATGGGAGTTTGGCTTGATGGTGCTTATCGCTTGCGTCATTGCTATCCCAATAAGCTATCTATTTGGCTATCAATGGCTGGAAAGCTTCGCTTACAGAATCGATTTGCAATGGTGGTATTTTGGAACTGCTGCACTCATAGCTATGACCATAGCTGGCATGACTGTAAGTAGCAAAACCATACGTGCTGCATCCATGAACCCTGCCGAGTCACTTAAAGATGAATAACACGCCTCTTAAATATCCACTCCGCTTACTTCGGCTATTCTGTAAAGAAGAATATCTGGAGGAAATTGAGGGCGATTTACTAGAACAGTTTGAAAGGAGGATTTCAAAAAATAGACCAGCACACCTACTCCTCTGGGTCGATGTTTTAAAACTCATCAGACCCAGAATACTGAAGCACTCCAATACTCAAAGTAGAAAAACGACGAATATGCTTTCGCACAACCTAAAAGTTTCATTAAGAAGTTTCAAAAGACATAAAACATCATTCTTGATTAATTACATAGGTTTGGTTGGTGGTTTGGTAACCGTACTCTTTATCTATCTATGGGTTAATCATGAGTTAAGTGTCGATCGATTTCATGAAAATGATGGTCAAATCTATCGTTTGGTTTCGGATAATGGTGGCAGTAAAACATTGCTAAACACCAATCCTTATTTTGCGTCGGAGTTGGAGGAAGCCATTCCAGAAATCGATTATGCTGTGCACAGTGCATTTGGGCCTCTTGTTTCAAATCTATCCATTGAGGAAAAAGCATTTTCCACCCGTGGTGAATTCGGCACTAAAAAATTCTTTGATCTTTTTTCCTATCCACTCACTTCAGGAGAAGCATCAACTGTATTAAATGCTCCCAACGCCATTGTGCTATCAGAAAGTATGGCGATTAAACTGTTTGGAAGTAGAGATGTAATTGGTAATCCACTTGTTTGGAGATGGTACAGCATGGAAGAACCATTGGTGGTGACAGGCATATTCCGTGACTTACCCAAAAACTCGTCCGAGCAATTTGATTACGTTTTAAGTTTCGATGTTTTCGAAAAGAGAATGGGCGATCGACTAAGAAGAACCAGAAGTGCGAGGACTTTTCTCAAACTTACTGATGGAGCTTCCCCTCAGATAGTCAATCAGAAAATCCATGATTATACGCGAGCCACCTATCCTGATTTTGAAGGAGATCCTGCTTTCATCATCGATTTCGCTGGCTATTACCTGGAGAGTCAGTATGAAAATGGTCAGCCAGTTGGAGGTCGAATTGAGTTGGTGCGATTGTTCATTGTCATTGGGCTTTTGGTATTGATCATTGCATGTATCAACTTCATGAACCTATCCACGGCACGCGCGGCATTAAGGACGAAGGAAATTGGGGTTCGTAAGACAATGGGTGCACTACGGAAGTCACTCATTTCGCAATACCTGACTGAATCCTGTCTAATAAGCCTGGCAGCTGGAGTGTCTGCAATGATCCTCGCCTTCCTACTTCTTCCCTTTTTCGAAAATCTGCTGGATCAAAGAATTGAGATCCCTTTTAATTATCCAACAACTATTGGTTTCCTTGGAATCATACTATTTACCGGGCTTCTCTCGGGAAGCTACCCAGCGCTGTATCTCTCAGGATTTAGCCCACTGAAAGTATTGAAAGGGCCATTTTTAGCCTCGTCTAAAGATCAATTGTTTAGAAAAGGACTGGTCGTATTTCAATTTGGCATTTCGCTGATATTGCTTGTGTCGGTACTGGTTATTTATCAGCAAATGCATTTCATCCAGACCAAGAGTCTGGGTTATGAAAATGACTATATCATCAATTTCGGAACCACGGGAATGAATGGCAGCAAACAGCAGGCATTCCTTTCTGAGGTAAGACAAATTTCAGGCGTAGAGAAGGCTGATGGAGTTTCACATGCACTTTTCGGAGCTCAACGATCAGGGTCAAACATGACCTGGCAAGGCAAAGATCCGGAGGAAGAGGTATGGTTTGAATATGGACATGTAGGGCATGACATGTTGGAGCTGCTTGAAGTCCGACTGCATGAAGGACGCTTCTTCTCTAAAGAATTTGGAGATGAAACCTCCAAAGTGGTGATCAATCGGGCGACAAAAGAACTCATGGGAGTTCAAAATGCCGTGGAAAAGAAATTCACGGTTGGTGAAACAGCATACGAAATTATTGGAGTAACGGAGGATTTTCATTTTCAGTCATTACATGAGCAGATAAAGCCTACTTTCTTTCTTCTGAATACAAACGACTGGTATATGAAATTGGCAATCAAAATCAACCCCAATCAACTTCAGGAAACCTTATCAGAAATTGATAACCTATATGCCACATTAAATCCTGGCTTTGCTTTTGAATATTCTTTCCACGATCAAGACCAGGCAGCGATGTATGAGTCCGAGACTAAAATAAGTTCCCTTACAAAGTACGCTGCAGGATTGGCTATCCTCATTTCCAGTTTAGGTTTGTTCGGCCTGGTAAGCTTTGTAGTGGAAAGAAAATCGAAAGAGATGGGTATAAGAAAAGTGTTGGGTGCATCGTCAGGAGCCATTGCAGGAGCCGTATCCAAAGACTTTATCTTCCCCATAGCGGTAGCCTCCGTTTTGGGAATTGTTGCCTCTACCCTATTGATCAATAATTGGCTTGACCAATTTGCTTACCGTATTTATCTGAAATGGTGGTTTTTCGTTGCAGCGATCGGCTTAATGACTGTAATAGCATTGATGACAACTATTTCGCAGGTACTAAAAGCCATCATGACAAACCCAATTAGTGCTCTTAGAGATGAATGAGTATTCCCTGCGCGTTAGTGAGCAAGATTGAATCAGCGAACATATGCTGACTGATTGACGAAACGATATATAGTTAAATCCATGAACAAAGTTTTATCATTTTCACTCTTGTCTTTCCTATTTACTTTCTCTATTTATGGACAAGAGGACAACCTGGAAGATTTTTTGACAGGTCTTCCAGACGCCACTTTTCGAAAGGTTGAGACTAATCCTACTTTTGAATCTACCTATGAGATTCGAATCAAACAGCCGTTGGATCATTCAGATGCTACTAAAGGATTCTTCCACCAACATCTATTTCTTTCCCATAAAGGATTGAAGAGTACCACTGTAATAGCCACTGAAGGTTATAAAGCCTTTCAAAAAAGAATATATGAACCGACTAAGCTCCTAAATGCCAATCAACTTGTTGTGGAGCACAGATACTACGGTAACAGCATACCTGACTCAGTGAATTATCGCTATTTGAATATGCAACAAGCAACTGCTGACCTGCATCGCATTAAGCAACTCTTTTCAGAACTTTATGCAGGTCAATGGGTGAGCACGGGGGGTAGCAAGGGCGGTGTGACAACTATTTTCTATCGATACTTCTACCCAGAAGATGTAGTAGTTAGTATTCCTTATGTTGCCCCAATCAAACGTTCCTATGATGAAAAAAGGATTTATCATTTTCTTGATACAGTGGGAACCGAGGAATGTCGTTCGGGAATTGAAGCTTTCCAGCGCCGATTGCTTGATCGAAGAAGCGAAATACTCCCTCTTTTGGATAGTTCTGCGGAGGCGTCCAATCAGTCTTTTGAGCGCATTTCACTAAACAAAGCATTTGAGTATGCTGTAATGGAATACTCGTTTGCCTTCTGGCAAAGGGGTGAAAACTGCGATAAAATACCGGGGGATGATGCTCCAATTACGGAGATTTTTAAGTACTTCCTTTTGGTATCCTCTCCCCTTTGGTTCAGTGATGAGTCGCTTCAAAAAAGCGAATCCCATAATTACCAGATCGCAACAGAGCTTGGCTACTATGGGTATGAAACGAACGATTTTGAAGGTCTTCTAACTGAATTGCCAACATCTCAAAACCCTATGTGTATTTTTCCTCCAAAAGGGCTACCCACAGTGTTCAATCAAGGTTTATTAAATGATGTTCGCATATGGCTACAACAACATGGACATAATTTCATTTATATCTATGGGGCCATGGATCCTTGGTCAGCAGCAGCAGTACCACAGAGTGATCAGGTAGATTCCGAATGGTTCATAATGAAAGGGAAGCATCATGGGTCAGCTCGAATAGCGCAAATGACCGACATAGAAAGAGAAAGGTTAGTATCGGCCCTTGAAAGATGGCTATCAGTGGAAATAAATAATTCTGTTTTAAGATGAATGCCATAAGGCCAATCAGTCAAGCAAATAGAATACCGTCTCTGGACTTCCTACGGGGAATTGCTGTCTGGGGCATCCTCTTTATAAATATTGAAAGCTTCGCTTATCCAGAATCTTGGAGTCCGTGGAAATTTGGATTTGAAAATGACATAGATAGAGGTGCAAGGTTTTGGGTGTATTTCCTTATTCAAGGAAAATTTAATAACATGTTCGCCCTCCTCTTTGGCGCTGAGCGCAGATTGAGTTCTACTTAACATAATATTGTATTCAGGTTAAAACAAGCTTCCATTTATCAGACTCAGCAAATTCTTTGATCGTCTCATTTCGTTTGGTCAAAAGCTTGGTCATGTAGCGTTTTAAAATAATCATATCGACCAGTTTACCCAGAAGTCCAAACGGTGATTGATAATCGAATATGTCAGTCATCAGTGTTCCATTCTCGATGGATTCAAAATGATGCTGGTGTCGAAATCCCTTAAAAGCTCCTTTGACCATTTCATCAACAAAGAGGCTTGGGCTGTTGAATTCTGTGATTTTTGTGGTTAATGTCTGATAAACCCCAAAATGTTTCGCTCTCCAGGTCACTGACTCATTCAAACTTATGAGGCCAGTTGTAACGCCATCAATCGCTTCTTCATTCGTGTGCGCTGTAGAAATCTTATGTAGATCAATACTCCTTGATAAGTCAAAGCATCGATCTATTGGAGCGCTTATTCTGGTTTCTAATTGAATATGTGGCATTGACGATTAAGTATTCCTAATATAACGCATACTAAAACGCTTTGCGAGAAGAATGTTTATTTCACATGAAATCGCACACATTTACCATTCTCTTGCCCTGCTACCAAAGTTCCTCACTGTAGCATGGTAATTCTTCTCTTGGCATTAGTGGCGAAAGAGTGCTCCACTCCTCCATTAAATTTTCATAACTAGTTCTTATAAATGTTTACATCACCGTAGTAAGTGGTAAGACCTATGGATGCTTCTCCTGAGCCAATTTTAATCCCGGCAAAATTGTCTCCTCGTTCAGATTTTCCTTTTCTGAAAAAACTAAATTCACTTGCTACTTTACCATGTTCATAGCTCACAAATACGTGAGTAGATGAATGGGAAGGAAGCACAAGTTTTATATTCCCCTTTGTGGTACTTAAAGCATGGGGATACCGAGAAGAAACATCTTTATAGGATGCGTTGATGTTCCCAGATTCCGAGTTTACCACGGTCGATCCTGAGATTCTAGTAAGCGTGATATCACTTGTGATTGTTACCGCCTCAACCTGACCCGCCAGGTCAAAAACAAAAATGCTTTCTCCCTCTGAATCTAGCTTCGCTGAAAAGCTTTCAGGCACCTTAATTCTCAGGAGAAGGCCAGTGGTGTCTTCTGCCGTTTCTTTAATGACAACTTCATTCTCATTTTCTGAATAAAAAAATGGGACTTCTTGAGCATCCCATCTACTGGGACTCAAATCGCGATAGCGATCAACCGCACTTTGCAAGTCTATTACCTCTACCTTGATGTAGTCCAATTTGTGCGTTTCTACTGAAATACGACTATAGGTAGTCTTCACATTCAATAGGCCATGCAGCCAAGGTTTGGTGAGTTGTATTTGAAATTTTCCCACAACGTTTGGTTCCTTGGCATCAATATTTTGGCCTACAACAGTGCTTTCAACAACCAGGCAAAAGAGACCCAATGCAATAATCTTTATTCTTTTCATAGCTCAATAATTTCCTGAATTTGACCTTTCAATTCATGATCAATCGGTTGATTTTCAATCATTTCTCTCAATTCTTCTATGATTTTTGGATCATCCATACTGATCAGGTATTTAAGCAGTATGGCTTTGACCAAGAATGATTCTTGAGATTGCAATCCTTTCAAAAACTCTGCTTTAACCCTGTCATTTCCTTGAAATGCCGCGAGAGTTTCCGCTGCAGCCAACCGGATATTAACACTTTCATCCGTGTTCAGCATGTTGACTAACGAACGTGAAAGACCTTCCTCCAGGGAGGGCAATTCACTGGCTATTTCAAGTGCCTTTAGTTTTAAGTGAACAGATTGTTGATCAACCAAGGCAATTGCCAAAGTCTTTTGAATTGAAGCAATTTCTGAATGAATTTTTCGGTTCTCCTGACCTTTGATAAGATAGCCAATGAAGAAGCCCAGTACAATTGCTGCCGCAATCTTATAGACCATATTCCACCTTAGAAGAAGTGATGGTTTTGAGTGAAAAATTAAGTGCTCGACTTTTGTATCAAATGAATCCGGGAGTTCCTGCGCCTTAGAAAAGGCATAGAATTTCATCTCATTCTCATAGAGCTTGTCTCCATGGGTCTTTCTCAAGGATTTCTCTTCGTCAGTCGTTGTTTTCCCCTCGTAATATTTATGTAGCAATTCATCTTTTTTCATGAGTTCAACATTTTTTTGTATTGACTTCTTATCTTTTTTCGCGCTCTTGAAAGGTTTACTTCAACCGTATTTTTCTTTAGGCCAAGTTTAACCGCAATGTCACTGATGGAGTGGCCCTCAACATTTTTAAGCTGAAGAATAAGCTGCTGGTTTTCAGGTAATTGACTAATGATTTCAGCAAGCATTTCATTTGCATCTTGCAATTCCAAGGCATCATGTGCTGGACTCTCTGGTGTCGACGGTAGATAATCAAGATCGACAGTCAGCACTTTCATTCGCTTTATTCGATCTATACACAGATTTTTGAGGACCATAAAGGAATAGGATTCGACGCTATCAAGATGACTTAGTTTATTCCTTATTTCCCAAAGTTTTAAATACAGATCCTGAACTATCTCCTCGCTCTCCAACGGGTCTTTCAGTTTCCAAATGGCATACCTGTACCATTGATTTTTGAGAGGCAGAAATAGACTTAAAAATTCTTTTTTTGTCATTTGAATAGTTTGCAGAAACCTCCGTTCAAATGGCCAGTAACTTTATCATTTGGCCTTCAAACTTCCAATAGATTTAGAATATTCTATACTAAAGACTGCTTATCTCTTCAAAACTGACACTATGGATTAAATTTTAATGTACAAATCAGACCGACTATTAGATAAACGCAAGCTATAGTCGCCTATCGGCCAATCTCCCAGGCTACTTTCTTTGTAAAAAAAATACAAAACCATTAACTAACAATCTGTATTTTAAAAGCGCTAAGTCAGATTATTTCAATTTCAACCTTCGTCAGTTGATCGAATAAATTAAGATATTTCTTAATATAGTGATATATTGAATGATATAATCGTTGATATAACCGTCAAAATTCATGCTTCGCTACAACTTGTTTACTAAGGCAATCCTTGCTTGTGGATTAGTTTTGGTTTTAATCCCCATCTACGCTCAATCATGGCTTTCTGGCTATGAATACCGAAAAGAAATCACCCTGGACGGTACTGAGATAAGTGGTACGCATACAGATTTTCCTTTGCTTTATGAACTTGCCTCTGATGCACAATTAGCAGCAAGTGCACGCGCTGATGGCTATGATATTGTTTTTACGGACACTGATGGCATCACGCTATTAGACCATGAAATGCTTTCCTACACCAGTGGCACAGGCGCTTACAGAGGGTATGTAAAGACAGACCTCACCAATGCCACGGACAAAACCATCTACATGTATTACGGCAAAGGTGATGCATCAACAGATCCTTCTTCTACGGGTACCTGGAGCAATGATTTTCAGGCGGTGCTACACCTTCAGGAATCCGGTAATGGCTCCACAGATGAGTTCGTGGATTCATCTCCCAATGCCATTAATGGAACGGGTGGTGGATTACCAAATAGTGGGAACAGTGGCTCTACTCCTACCCAAACAACAGGTAAGTTTGGTTTTGCGCAAGATTTTGATGGAACGGACGATCGTATCCGCCTCCAGGCGATCAATGACGATTCCTGGACTTCATTTACCGTGCAAGTATGGATTAACCCAGATGATGGCGGTGATGATCGGGTCTTTGGTAAATGCTGGGGCACGGGAGCGGATGATGAAACGTGGCTCCTACGACAATCTGGTGGTACCATTGGGAGTCGGACCAATGTAAACAATGGTGGAGCGGACAATGATGCTGAAATCGATGACGATGATAATCCTGTCGCCTACAATACGGGAACGTGGTATTTGGCTTCCTACACCTGGGATGCGTCTGATAACACCGTAAGAGTGTATTTGAACGGTACAGAAGTCGAAACAGGTGCGCTTACGGGTTCAAATCTTGCAATAACAGGAGAACCATCGGAAACGAACTTTGCGACCATCGGAAACATACCAGGAGGTGGTAGAGATTTTAATGGCCAGCTACAAGAGGCTCGTGTTTCTGATGTGGCCCGATCTGCCAATTGGATTCTGACTCAATTTAACATTGAAGATGATCCTACTGGGTTTGTAACCACAGTGGGCACAGAAGAACAATGTGGAACTCCGGTACCTGAAGGTGGCACAGCTACTGCATCTGAAAGCACCATACGTTCAGGAGAATCAACTACCATCACCTTAAGCGGGCAAAACACGACCCCTTTGCAATGGCAATCATCTTCAGACAATGTTAGCTTCTCTGATGTCGGCGGAGAAACAGGTACCTCACTGAGTACCGGTGTTTTGACAGCCACCACCTATTACCGTGTGAAAGTGGGCACTGGCGCTTGCCAGGTATTATCAACAACTGCTACAGTTACCGTCCTCCCTCCTTTTGCCAGTGGCTATTGCTACCGCAAAAAGGTGACGATCGGTAGTGATCAGGTGAGCGGGTCTGCAGATTTAACCAACTTTCCAGTGTTGATCACTGTGACGGACTCAGATCTTCGGACGGTTGCCAATAATGGCAATGTAGAAGACGCAAATGGATACGACATAACCTTTACCTCGTCAGATGGAACCACCGGCCTTAACCATGAAATCAGTTCGTACTCAGCGACTACAGGCGCCTTTGTGGCATGGGTGAACGTACCTACAGTCTCTTACAATTCAGACACGGAAATTTACATGTACTATGGTAACTCTGGCGTATCTGGAGATCCATCCACAACGGCCACCTGGAACAGTGACTATGTAGCCGTTTGGCACCTGGAAGAAGATCCCAATGGAGATGTTGCGGGATCCATATTAGATGCAACGAGCAATAATAACGATGGTCAGCCGCAAGGTACCATGACCACTGCTGATCAGGTGACTGGTCAAGTTGGAAATGCGATTGATCTAGATGGCACGGACGATTATATCACCGTTCCTGATGCTGCCAGTCTACAGGTCACGGACAATACCATTACACTAAGTGCCTGGGTGGATACAGAGGGTGACCTGGACAATGATGAGGGCTTTATTCTAAAGGGTGCAAATAACGACGAGAGTTACATGTTGGGTACCAATAATGCGGGTGCAAGCAATGAAGAGCTTCGTGGCAGGATCAATGACAGTGGTAACAACTTTGAGGGTGGCCAAGTCACAACCACGGATTGGTCATACGCTGTAGTGGTATATGATGGAACCAATGTGATCGGATATGTGGATGGCGTGCAGCAATTCAGCTCAGCATTCTCAACTAACATCGAAGCTGGAATTGGTGAAGCTGTGCTTTTAGGCACCAGAGCCGATTTAACTGGCACCCGGTTTTTTGAAGGGATATTGGATGAGTTAAGGATCTCAGAAGCCGCTCATACCGCCGGATGGGTTACTACAGAATACAACAACCAAAGCAGTCCCTCCACCTTCTATACTTTCAGCGAGGAAGAATATCCGCATGATGGCGGCATTGCTACCGCTTCTTCCAGTGAAATAGACTACAATACCAGCACGACCATCACATTGACGGGTCAGGAAAGCGGAGGTACTATTCAATGGCAGTCTTCAACGGACAATGTAACGTTTAGCGATATAGCTAGTGAGACCTCAACAACGCTGAACACGGGCAATCTAACTTCAACCACTTATTATAGAGCAGAAGTCACCGATACCGGATGTGAGGCATTCTCGACGATCGCTACTGTCGCTGTTCAGCCGGATTATATCAGCGGGTATTGCTACAGAAAGAAAGTAACCATCGATGTTAGCAAAGTGAACGGAAGCTCAGACCTGAGCAACTTCCCCATGCTGTTCAGCTCTACAGATCCCGATTTACGAACAACCGCAAACAATGGGCAGGTAACAAGTGCAAGTGGATATGACATCAAATTCACTGATGAAAGTGGTACCGAGCTGGACCATGAAATTGAGAGTTATACTGCAGGAACAGGAAACTTCGTTGCTTGGGTACGGGTACCCACCGTCTCTTCTTCGGAAAACACGGTGCTATACATGCACTACGGAAACTCATTGGTTGTTACCGACCCATCCGTTACTACCACCTGGGACAGCAACTTCAAGGCCATTTGGCACTTTGAAGACAACCTCCTGGATGCAACATCGAACAACAACGATGGTACGGAAGGCTCCGCAGGCAGCACCGATGATGAAATCGGAATCATCTCTCACGGTAGAGGATTCACTGGAGTAGACAATGGCGACAGTTGGATCAGTGTAACTAACAGTGCCAGTATCGACACCGATATTACGAATCAGGTAACCTTGGAAGCCTGGGCCAGATACTTCCTCCCTGTGCCTCAGGATGCCCCATTCATTATGAAGTCTCCTGCTGTTAATCAGGAGCGATACATGCTTGGAACAGATGGTGGCACCAACCCTGCAGCTCTTAATCAACGAGTGACTACAGGATCAGGACATTTCCGATACGACGATGGCGCAGTAGATGCGGATTGGCACCATTTTGTACTTACCTATGACGCAGATCTGGCAGCTAACCCGCGGATGAAATTGTATGTGGATGGAGTTTTGACAGCATCAAACAATGCAGATGGAAACATCTTAAGTGACAACACGAACCCACTGTATATCGGACGAAGATTAGACAATAGAAGGTATCGTGGAGCATTGGACGAATTAAGAATTTCTAATAATGCCAGGGATGAAGGTTGGATCATCACTGAATACAACAATCAAAATGATCCAAGTAGTTTCTATTCACTTGGAACTGAAGATTATAATGGGAATGGCGGAACGGCTATAGCAGACAACACCACCATTGATTTTAATGCGAGTACAAACATTACGCTTTCGGGTGAGACCGGAACCATTCAATGGCAAAGCTCTGCGGATAACTCTTCGTTTTCAGATATTGGTGGTCAAACCTCAAACAGTTTAAACACAGGTAGTCTTACATCGACTACTTACTTCAGAGCAGAAGTTGACAATGGAACCTGTATCGTTTATTCCAATACGGTTCAAATAAGTGTTCGAGCAGACTTCATCGCGGATTATTCCTTCCGTAAAAAAATCACGATAGACAATAGCCAGGTAGCTGGCAGCACCAATCACACAGACTTCCCACTTCTTTTCAGCACTACGGATACGGACCTGGCACAAGCCTCCGGAAAGGTGCAGGATGCCAATGGATATGATATCCTATTTACGCTCGCAGATGGCATGAGTTTAGATTTTGACATAGAGAAATACGATGGAACCAGTGGTGAGTATATCGCCTGGATACGCATTCCTACCTTGTTTGTGAATGCAGACACCGAGATATTCATGTATTATGGAAACTGTGGGTTTGCCGGTGGAGATCCTTCCGTGACTGCAACCTTCAATTCAAATTATTTAGGCGTGTATCATTTCAATGATGATTTAGGCGTGACTTCAGTGGTTGATGATCGTACCGGAAACACCAATGATGGTACGGCAAATGGAACCATGAATGGAGCTGATGTTATCGTGGCACAGGTCGGGGATGGCTTTGATTTTGATGGTGCGGATGATTACATCGATTTAGGCACTACACCTCAAACGACTGGTGCTGGCACGAGAACGATCGAACTATGGGCACAAACTGATGCCTTTGATGATGGCGGGGTGTTTCAGGGTGGCACCATTGCCAATGATTTCTCGCTGCATACGGATAATGGCACAAACGATAATTGGGACATTGAGTACAATGGAAATAATGATGAATTCACATTGAGTGGTAGCTCAAGTGGCTGGCATCATTACGCATTGACTTATGATGGAAGCATTGTGCAGTTGTATTATGATGGAGCTTTATTTGATAATACGACGGTTGCGCTTACCACAGCAGCTAACAACCTGGAGGTCGCGCGATGGAATGCTGTTGAATTCGATGGACAGATTGATGAGGTGAAGGTCTCAGATGTGGCGAGATCTTCTGGTTGGATTCAAACAGAATACAACAACCAAAGTGATCCGGATAATTTTTATAACATAGAAGCAGAAACCGCTGAAAACCAATGGACAGGTGGAAATGGCAACTCCAATTGGAATGAAGCAGGGAATTGGAGCTTCTGCAGTGTTCCAAGCGTAAGTAATGACATAGTAATCCCTTCCGGATTAACGGACTATCCGGTGTTGGATCAATCCAGAACAATCGGTGTGCTCAACATTGAATCTGGAGCTACATTGGATCTGGCAGGCTTTACACTGACGTTGGAAGGTGACTTTATCAATGATGGTACCCTTACCACAAACAGTGGCACCATTGAGTTTATTGGTAGTATTGAACAGGATATCACAGGCTCAACCAATACGACCTTTCACAATGTGGTTATCAATAAAACCGGATCGACAGCAGAATTAAGACTCGCTGCTAATGTCGGTAACGAACTTACACTAACCTTAGGTAATCTGTCATTGAATGATAACACACTTACAATCGAAAATACCGCCTCAATCAATGGCGGAAGTAGCACCGCATTTCTTGTAACAGATGGTACGGGAGAACTTTGCCAGAATGGTCTTGACAATGGAGATGGTACCCGGGTATTCCCCATTGGACCCACTACTTCCAGTTATAACCCCATTAGTATCAATAATGTAGGTACTTTGGATGATTTCTGTGCCAGGGTGGCAGAAACGGTTTATTCTGGTGGTGATATTGGATCAGGTGTTCAGGAAACGGCAGATGCAATCGATCGAACCTGGTTTGTGGATGAAGGTACTTTAGGTGGATCAGATGTCACTCTTACGATCGAGTGGGATGGCTCACATGAGCTCACTAATTTTGATCGAACTAATATGTTTATCAGTCATTACAATGGGACAGACTGGGAGGTTTATGGGAGTGGCATAAGTGCCACTGGATCAGATCCTTATGCTGCTTCAGTTGTGGGCGTGTCATCGTTTAGCCCTGTTGGCGGTGGGTCCTCTCCCAGCATATTGCCGGTAGAATTGAAAGAATTTACGGCCACCCACACAGGTGAAACTGTCGAGCTATCATGGATCACCGCCTCTGAATTGAACAATGATCATTTCACAGTTGAGAGGTCATTGGATGGTGTTGAATTTGAATCAATAAAGACTTTGAAAGGTGCCGGAAACAGCAACGAGCAAATTGATTATCGTGCCACAGATCGTTCACCCTTCTTCGGAATCAGCTACTACCGCTTAAGTCAGGTAGATTTTGACGGATCAACTACTTTTTCAAATACGGTTCGGGTATCCTGGGATCTAGCAACAGCTGTTATCGTCTATCCCAATCCGAGCGAAGGTTCCTTCCGAATTAACTTATCAGGGATTGGAAGTCATGCACAGGTTCCACTATCGATATACCAACTGGATGGCAATGAAATTTACAAGACATCCATTCAGGCGGACAGCAATGGTCGTATTAGTGAGGTCATTGAAACAACTACGCAACTAAAGGCCGGTGTATACTTTTTAAATCTAGAAATCAATGGCGCTATCTTCAATTATAAAGTGATTGTGAAATAGTGAGGCTGTACAAGAATTCCATTCGGCTGTAGAGGTTTCAATTGGTCGCTCAAGCCGTATGTGCAGCGTGCCTTGTGCGCATGAGTAAAATAATCAAAGCCAACACACATCCAACCTCACGCCCGATATTTGGCCTTGCCAACACTGCTGGAGGTAAGTTATTCTATAAGTAAACGTACAACGTACCAATATCAAAAAAAAATTGTCAGTATACTTCAAAAAATGCTCTAATTTTAGACAAAACTGATGTGTTGATTCAAATTTCCATCTAGCATGTTTCGAATACTTATTGGACTAATTTTCGCTGTATGCAGTTTTAGTGCTATCCAATTGGTAGCGCAATCACACCCCCCTGTCTCACCCATTGAACTTCCCGATAAATGGGAGAAATGGCAAGAAACAGTTCCTTCAAGCACCAGAGTATTGGTGGGGATTCAATATGCCCAAGATGGAAAGTTGGATGACCCCTCTGCTTTTTATGCACATGTTCCTGAACTTAATTTCAAGTATTTGTCAGTCGTAATAAAATCAGTTGATGGACGATATGTTGCACGGATTAACTACGAGATTTCAAATCTCAAATTCGGAATACGAGAGTTTATGTTACCTACTAAACACAAAACTCAATTACAAAAATATAAAAAGAACAACTTGTCCATTTTGTGTGGGCTAAAGAATGATCTTGATGACCAGGAACAACTATACACAGTTGCTGGATGGGAAGATCCTACTCAAAATAATGTATTGAACATTAACATATTACATCGTCGATCTGCCCAACTAATAGTGGAGTCTGGTGATGAGAGCTTAGAACTCTCCTTTGAAGAACTACCTGAGCCAATTATGTATTTCAATCAAAGGTGTAAGGTTAGCTGGGAACAGTTAAAAGGAAGTACCAATATTTGGCTAAATATTTCAAAACAGCTTGGTGCCCGAATAAAATCTCAAAGTATTTCAGTGCCTTTGATAAGTATGCAATGAGTGGTCTGATACGCATACGGATCATATTCAGTCTGACAATTGTCCTGGTTGTCACGCTATTCATGATTTTATTGGTGATTACTGCTTATAGTCCACGGCCTACCACCTATTCGGTAAATGCTATTACAGAAATTGTTGAGGTACAGACTTCTGATCAGATTGGAGTTCAATTTGATCTTTCAGGAGCTACGATTTATTTAGATGACGCTGATAGCATATATATACACAATGGATTTCTGGCACTCAATAAGAATGTGAAATTTACCGTTGAATGGATTTCCGACGAGTTGGTCATTTTTAGTTTTGATAAGAATGATGCCTCACGCACAATAGGTGCTATAACTTATGGTAACGATAGGTCAGTTGATCTTCATAGAGACGACATTATTTCCATTCAAGAACTTACTCTCAACCGCATGACGAATGGTGCAATAATTATCCCATTTCTTGGTGATGTGAAGGCTGGGAGAAACGTTGGACACCTTGGTGCCTATAGTGATTATGGTGTATTGAAATCCGGAGAAATTACCATGATTGGTAAGTCCATTTGGCAAAACAAATATTTTGAAGCAGATAAATACGAATTATCACTCGGTGATGAAGTACTGATGTACGATGCTCAATCGGAAGCGTCTGGTTTGATTTACATAGGTGACGAAGGTGGTCTCAGAGTTAGCTACAGGATAGTTGCTTTGAAGGCATGGATTAAAAAACCTGGTGCAGTCGATAATGAAACGAAATTTCAAATCTCTACTTCACTACTCAATCGATTTCTGAATGATCAGTTGTTTAAAACACTATCTTTAACTATCGCATTTTTAATTGGGTTGTTTACGCTTTTAGAATTTATAAGAAAGACCTATTCGAGCTTCTTTGAATCAATGAATGCGAAGAAAAAACGCATGAAGAAAAAGTAATGGCTAGAATCGTTTTGACCCTCCTACTTCTCCTTAATTCGATCGTTGTTTTATCTCAAACTCCCATTTATATCTCCGGTGGTATGGACACAAGACAGGGCATTTTGAGAGCAAACAAACACGGCTGTTTTGCTATCACTGCTAATCATGATTTGAATGGAACTGATCTTAACGTGGTTGGATCAAATGGTGAACGAACTAAAGCTGAGGTGATTATTCGATACCCTGAACAAGATGTTGCTATCATTAGATTAGGAGACGCGCTTTCTGGGTGTAATGAGTGGAACATATCGAATGACGGCAATGATTATCCAGGTCAATTTTTTGATGGCGTACTTTCAATTCGAGATGATCTAGGTGACTTTCAATTTATCCATGTAAACATTTTGACTAGCGATGATCAGTATTACACCGTCGAACCTAAGTCAAAATCCAATCGACTCATTCCTGGAATGAGCGGTGGCGCTTTATTCTCTACCAATAAAGATTTTCTTGGTTTTTTAATCAGTGTAGACCCTGACGATCATACGGGAATCGTGTATCAGTCCGACAATATATTGAGGCTTGTTGATTCCCATTTCCTAACATCATCGATTTTCTCACTCGAATCAGCAATTCAGATAGTTGAAAGTGCCATTGAAAGGAAAGATGGATCCAATCTGGGACAAATAGAGGCAATAGAATTTCTTATTCGGAATAATTACGATCTGAAATCCGTGGATTTGCGGGGTATAAATCTTAATAAAGCAGATTTGACTGGTGGTAATTTTGAATCAGGTCAATTCCAGTTTGCTGAAATGGGGAGTCTTCAGGGCAAAAGAATCAATCTGATCAATTCTAAATTAGACTTTGCGAATGCTGAAAAAATAGATCTGTCTAATGCTAAAATGAGTAATGCATCAGCCATTATGCTTAATGCTCAGGATGCCAATTTCTTTGAATCTGACTTGACTGGATCCTTATTTTTTGGAGCAGATTTTAGAAATGCTGATTTTACAAGAGCGAATCTCACCGGGACTGTTTTTTCGTTTTGTGATTTGAGAGGAGCCAAATTTGACGAAAGTCAAATGATCAATACAGGGCTAATTGCATCAATTTTGGATAGCGCGTCGTTCGCTAACTCGAAATTCGAACAAGTCAATTTTAATGGTTCCGTTGCAGATTCATTTGAGTTTTCAAAGGTTCAAAAAGCACAACTGTGCAGGTATGTATCTGATGAGCGGACTGAGACTCTTCGTTCTGCAGTTGTAGATCTATATGTACGCATAATGGAAAAAACGCCTTCAACGCGTTTTGATTCTGGATTTACATACGATGATTTAGTAAATATTGATCACAACTTCGCTACGTCCAGTGGTGCGTTACCTCTATGCAGGGATGGCTTGAATGCCAGTATTTCAAATCAATTTTTTCATGCCAATTCTCATACAAGAGGATATGAGAAATCCTTGCTGGATAAGTCCAACAGAAGAAATAAGTTGAGGGCCATTGCATCTGAATTTCAATCTAGATGTCTCAGATATCTTACACCAGAAAGAAAGTATAGATCTGCTGAATATTTAAAAGAAACAAAAAAAAGAATGGCCAAGATTACTGGGCAAATCAAGCCTTCTAGTTCGCCACCAATCATCAACAATGATGTAGCCTTGCTGGCCTTGATCAAAAATAATGTTATTCAAGAGGATGAAATTAATTGGGAATATTATGCTAAAAAGTATCTGGAAACTTCTTCGAGTAACAATAGTTGGCCAAGAGCTATTACTTATGGTGTATCTGCGAATGATATGATAAATGAATGGATACCATTCTACAAGGATTGGTCGCTAAAGCGAGCTAAAGCGTATGACAATACCATTCTGATTAGGCATAGAAATATTTACAACAGGTTTAAGGATTCTGAGATTACGCTCAGCACTAATCCAATGAAGAAGCGTCATCGGTCTGATGAACTGTTTACTGATGAAGAACTGGCTTCAGGACAAATGGCGCGAGTAGCTTATCTCGACCTTTATTATACCGGTGAAAAAGTTGTTGCTGATGAATTATTTCTCGAACATGAAACGAACTATACCAGTGTACTTGCTAGAATTCCATCAGAAGCCTCTAGTGGAAATATGAACCAACTTAACCTTGGCATTGCGTATCGAATAAATGAAATAGGTATTCGAGAACATGTAAAAGATAAGTCTTACTTCTACGCCAAAGTTTCTCTTATGGACGTTCACTACAGACTAAATGATTCTTTGAGTTGGAATAAAGTCCCTGAATTTGAACCGATGCATTCCTGGCGAGGAACGGATATTTCACGCAAAGATCTGCTAAGCTATGAGAACAGAGCCAAAGGAATTTCAAATGCTAATAAGACACTAAACCCACTGGAGAATGCAAATGGATTAATCATCAAACTAGGATTCGGAGTTGTAAAATCAGAAGATATTAACTGGTCTGCAAGTGCAATGAGATACCTAAAAGCCGAGCAAGGAGTAGACAGCTCATATGTAGGCAATTTAGACCCGGACTGGATGCCTTTCTTTCCACCTTCATCCCATACATCAAGAGTAGCAGTTCCAGATAAATGGGTAGATCTATTTAAAGATTGGATTATGAGATTAGCTCAGGAGCCTCCCAGGTTTATGACGATTAAATCCAACATCAACAACTTGGCCCGCTCATCAGAAAATCCTGAGCGAATTATCATTAAGGAACCCAATACGGTAACCTATTGGAAAAATCAGTACGCTGAACTATTTGAAAAGGAAAATGTAGACCCTAAGCAAGCAGATGTTTTACAGGTTCCATACACGCCGCTTGAAAAAACAGCCATTCCCAGTAGCCAGTACTATATAAAAATCTCACCGACTGAGAAAAAGGAACTTTCATTTAAACCTCAAGAGTTAGAAACCAATTATCCACTTAGAAACCTGGAAGTAAAGACGGTCTATGAAACTTCTAAAATCAATCACTTTTGGTACAAGGAACAAAACGTGATTTTTATTTACTGTACTCCTGTTAAGGTACTATATAAGCCAGTTCAAGGTGATTGGACTGGGACTTCTTTTTTTGAGCAAAAGTAGCTTCACTATCCGTTTTTTATAGAAAAGTACCCGCACACATTTGCTGCTCTCCTTCTCTCCTTCCCTCCTTGCCAACATGCCTATCTGCGGCATGGTAATTCCTATTACAAGGTGTCTCGCATCCAGGAATGGCAAATCGAAGATTCATGAACACCGTTGAAAAAAAAGACTAATGTGAATAAAAGAGTACTCTTTTCAGCTAAGAAATGATATGATGGTTTTAATTGATGTTAGGGGCTAACCCTAAACTATTAAGGATGCATTCTATCTTAATCGCTAATTCATTCATTTCTTGAAGCCAACTTTCATTTTGTTTTTCATTGATGTGAAAATGGGGGCGAATTTGAATTCGTAGGTAACTTCTGTTTCCCTCAGATATAAGATCAGCCCACTCACCATTGCAAGAAAGAATGATCCTAGACCATGAATTAGAAAAATTCCAAAATGGAATGAAATGCCTGCCCACAAAAAGTATTGTTTCTTACTGCTTCCTTTTTCCAAAAGAATACAAGCGGCTAACAAAAACTCAAATGCGAGTGTCCCCCAAGTTACTGCTATGACTGGAATAGGAAATGATAATAACTTGCCTAATACTCCTGCGAATAAATCATGAATGCCGTGATATTCGTGAAGTAACCAATAGTAGGTTGCCGTTCCATTCGTCCACTCGGGCACAAACAATTTTGCGACAAACGCATGTAAGTAAATGGCCATCATTTGGAGCTTTACAAGCATGAGAAAGGAAGATGCGATGGTTGAACCAACCTTCTTCTCTACGGTGACCGGTGGATCCCAATGATTCTTTCTTGGATCCATAACGACGATAGGGATCAATAAGAGAGATAGCACGCTAGACACATGATCACCGCCATCAGGTATGGAGCAAACATTCATAAAAGACGCTGTTACATACCAATGCAGTATGCAGGATACTCTTGGATAATAGCCGGAGATGACGAACCCCAGAACCCCTATTGACAAGATTTTCGCAAAGACAAAATTGCCCTTAAGGAGGTAAAACAATCCAAACTTCTGTAAATCGTTTTGAAGAATTTCTTCAAATTGATAGAATAATACATCAACACTATTAAATAATAAAGTACTCAGTGTTCCAAGTGCTAATAGTGCTCTGGAGAGCCCAACTACATTTGACCAGGTAAACGATAACACAGCTAGCTTGGCATTAAGATTTTCTATTTAAAAGAATTTTTGAACACTTGCATGGAATTACTGGCTCCGATGAAGACCATGCCCATGGGGTTCGCCTACTCCAGTAGATTAAGTAGACGCCATTTGCTAAAGCTGGAAGTTTGGTGCTTAGCGTGATCGTATCTAGGGGTTCTATTTTACGACAATCATCCCTCCAATTTTGATTATCTGACTTGGTCCAGGTGGGTATATTTTTCGCTATTATTTGCGCAAAAAATTCATGATTTGCTTTCCTGGAATGCCTCTTAATTCCATAGAGTGATTCTAGCGACATGGAGGATTTTTTGATGGCGTTTTCAAAGCTGCCATCTTCAAAGCTGTACAGCATTAATACATCGTCCTGGGGGTCCTTTGTAAAGAAGGCCCACCCCTGGGGGAAGACATTGAGCAATTTTTGAGGTGTCCCCTCCATAATGACCAAAGGGTTTGCCTTATTGTAATAGACAAAGAGCACGAGTGGAATTCCCACTACGATGGTTACATACAAACCTTTTAAAGTCGTATCATTCATGAAATAAGATTTTATTATAAGCCATTTGACACGACTTTAACTCTGTTATTCATTTCCTACAAAATGGATTACTACAAAAGCCTGAAATAAGATTTCTATTTACCCCATGATAAAGTAGCGATCTCATCGATTAGCATATCAAATTTTAATGAGTTGGCATTTTGGTTTGAATTATATCTACCAACAAAGACGTTAGGTGGAGGGCCAATATTGGGGGGAAATTGTACACCAACATTAGGGGTTTGTACACCAACATTAGGGGAAATTTGTACACCAAGGTTTGTAGCCCCAGCATCTTCTACCCAAAAATTGGCACCGATGGAAACGTTAAAATAAACACCAATATTAACATACATTACGACATCCAGTACAACAGCAATGTAGATTGCTACAGCTGCGACCACCACGGTTGGAGTTACTATTGGATTTGGATTATTTTCAATTAGATAGTTTTCAAATGCTGCTTCGTTGAAAACATCCCCTTCTATGAATTTGTTGATATCTACCTGGCTTAAGATAGAAGCGCCGTATTTGTACTCCATTGCTAGCTCAGGCGTCTCACTTAGAGTTCTGGCAATAGTCGATGAGGCATCTTGTAATCCTTCCCCTACTACAAGATGATTATTACTCTGAATCTTAGATTTGAAATTATCATAAAAAGTAGGGTCAAGGGCATGGATAGAAGACAATAAAAAATCTTCACGTTTACGTACTTCTTCTTTAAGGTTTTGAGGTAGATCTCTTTTTTTGCCTTGTAATTGTTTTGATAAAGAAAAGTTATAATGGCTGTTGTGTCCGAAAAAGATAGCGGAAAATAATTCTTGTCCAGTAACATCATTTGTAGTAACTGGATTTTCTGATTCTTCGCTGCATCCAAAAGAGATTAGCAGCAAAAGAAACAATAGTGATAGTGGTTTACGTGAGCTTTTCATTTGTATATGCTTTAGGTTCTTAAAGTGAGCTATCTTCTAAGTTAACACTTACCGCGTTACATTAAAAATGATTTTTAAAATAAGATGATTTAATTGTAACAATTGGGCGGCATTTGAGAGATTGTTTAGAAGGGTGAAAAACCCGTTCAAAGGATAATGGTTGGCGTAGGTCTCAACTAATGATTCCTTATGCATATAAGTGGTATTTTAGTTTAAGCATCTATTTCCAGCCTCACTTCCCATACGCTACCAAAGTTTCATAAGAGTGGACTAGACGTCCCCACACTCCTACACTAAGGTGATATGACCGCATCATTGGACGAATCCCTGTTGCTAACTATTGATCCCCTCCTCGAGCCAAACCTGCCCTACCTGCAGCCACATAGCCCCCAATCATGTTTGGGGCAGGCTAAAGCAGCGCATTATGCGTCAAAAGATGATATCAAGACAGGCTCGCAGCAATGCTAGTTTAGTTCCTTTAGATCACTCTTCGAATAGTTGGTTAAGCCTTCACGCTCGCTTGCGGAAAGGTCTGGATCATGCTCAACAAGCGACAGTGTATTCTTATAATGTTTAATTGCCTTTGCATTTTGGCCTACCTTCATGGAGTAATAGGCCAGGTAGTAATTCATCCGAGCGGATTCAGGATAGCTATCGTACCCAAGTTCATATAGTCTCTGACGGTACGAATAATCCTCATCTTTCTGCCAGGCAAGCCAACTCCGATAATCCTTATAGAAGGACTTGGAATACGGTTGAAGATTCCCACTCCCTTTTAACTCTTTATAAATATGCTCGATCTCATCAAATCCGCCTTTCATGAATCGATCTTTCAGAAGTGCAATGTTTGGAGGTGCTGGAATAGCTTCCCAAACAAAAGTACTATCAATCTCAGTCTGTGAGTTCAGGAAGGCTGTATCAAAAACCGTCTCAGTTTCATCCCCGCCGGCCTGATTACTTGTACGGCGGACAGGTTTGATTTTTTGGTTCAGGAATCTCAACATGAGTTGATGTGCCTCTTCGAATCCTTTTTGGGTGTTCGCTTTATGTTCTCCCAAAATATTTGGAACAAAAGCATCGAACATGCCATAATTAAGCATGGCAAATTCTGACATATTTGGAAATTGGGCAAAGTACCGATCAGCGTATTTCAATTGAAAAGTGTATTTCGGATCAATTGATGGATGAGATGAATAAATGATTAAGATGGGAGTCGTAATGTTCTCTGGCAAATAAAAAACCGATTCATTCAGCAGACCTTGCTCAAACGCGCTCGGAAGTCCTCCCTCCAGGCTGATCAGCGCTTTGAGTTTGTCGTTTCTCGAGATAGCTGCAGCGCCAACAGAAGATGAGATCGCATTGGCTACAATAGATACTTTGTCCATATCAACATTGGCTTGTTCACTCACTTTACCCAGGACGAATTCAAAATCATCAACTGCTACTTCTAAGCCTATCGCAGACACTTCCATTCCGGAAGAAAATCGACCCTTAGGCGTAAAGGCTATTACAACATATCCATGGCTCGCCAGGTATTCACACGTGATACTTTGAAATGCTGGACTGCCACCGTTTGGGTATATAACTACCGGAAATTTTCCTTTAAGAGGAGTTGCATCGAGTCGACCATATACTTCCAACTCAAGCAGCTGATCAAGATGCTCACTTGTGAAATCCTCCTTCGTACTTCCAAGTACTCCAATGGTAACATTTCCAAGGCCTTGAGTCTGTTCAATAAACGTCTGCTTGGCAGATTCCTTCTGCCCTTCTGTCTCTCCAAAATCTGTTTGTCGACCCCTTAGATAAA
The DNA here is from genome assembly GCF_039940915.1 of Ekhidna sp. Lineage (GTDB taxonomy): Bacteria > Bacteroidota > Bacteroidia > Cytophagales > Cyclobacteriaceae > Ekhidna. The sequence continues at coordinate 151,679 of NZ_JBDVFO010000002.1, read as the reverse complement.
CATAGTGCGAATAGTTGATTCGATCACCCGAACCACTCTCTGCCGGGTACCAAACATTCATCTGGAACTGACGTCCTAGTTCAAGCTTGTGGTTATTCGTCAGATTTCCATCCCAATCGGAATATGGCACGCCATTTCTTGTTCGATCGTAAGTGAAGATTGTTTTATACCCGACCGAATAGTCTCCCAATATAAGATCTCCCATTATGGGTAGATTCTCACTGGTTACTTCTTCTGTCTGACATCCGCTTAATATGATAAGTATAGAAAATACAATTGGCAACCTCATTTTCATGTTGATATACATCTCTTGCGTCCGTTTAGGCGTATCGTTTATTGAGTTTCCAACAAATTAGTAGGTTGCAGCTAACATAAAGTCTCACTTTCGGTAAACAGGTCTCATTTCCAGTATGCTAAGAATTTTGAGATTTAAACTCTTTTGGTGTCATTGCGGTGAACTGCTTAAAAACTCTATTAAAGCTTGCCTTGGAATTGAACCCTGCATCTATTGCCAGACTCAGTATCTTCAGATGATCATTGCTAGGGTCTTGCAATAACATTTTAATTTCTTCTACCCGGTATTCGTTAATCAATTGATAAAAGTTCTTATTTAGCTCCTGATTAATGGTGTCGGAAATTGAACGCTCAGATATGTCAACAGCTTGGCTTAAATCTGTAAGTGATAGTTCTGGGTTTCTATAAAGTTTTTGAGTTCTTATTGTTTCGTCAAGTTTCTTAACAATTTCAGATGGTCTTTTCGATTCATTTCGTTCAATTTCATGTGCAGGAATTTTGTGTATTTGCGCCTGCTTGAATCCACTGATACTAATCCAGTATAGAATACCTGCGTAGATGAGCAATAAAAAAGCTCTTGGATCATCCCACTCTTCCAAAGTGTATCTGCCACCTGCTAGCGTGCCTGCTATTAGGAAGAAGGCAAAAAGAAAACAAACACCACCGATTATGTAAATGATTTGACCGACCCATCTCAAATCAATTCTTTCGGTATTGGAAACGTTATCCAACAATGATCTTCTGTATGGTTTGATTAGCCTAAAAGACAAAATCAAGTAAATGACAATGGAAAGAATTGCCGCTGATTCTAATACTTCTGCAATGTGATGAAAATATGGCCATGGGTCTGCATTTACCAAGACGGCATGATATGCACTATGTAAATAGTTCAGAATAATTGGTGAGAAGTGCCAAAGGTCTTTTTTTCTAAATCTCGGACTACCTGTTAGGATTTTTATGTAGAAATAAAAGGACGGCCCTACCCAATAGGAAAGTGAAAAAGGGAGCCATGCTAACCATTGGTAGGTATTCCAAATGGTCATGTCAATAACCAAAGGTGTCAGCGTCAAGCACATGGACAAGATCATTAATGAAAGGAACCGATTGGCCTGACGATTCTCCTTCTTTTCAAAAAGAAGGAAGGCGAATACAAACCCATTGATAACGGCACAAACGGTTATGAACTGAATAGGTGAAACCTCAAATTGCATCTTACAATAGTACGATACAACCGAACAATGGGTATAGGCGCTCATTCTTTTTCAGCGATCCGCCACTGTGGTGACGAAACAAGTACAGTAAGTTTCATCTGCAGTGCGCTTGTTGTTATGCGTCTGAATCTTTGAAAGTTGTTGCCTTATTTTTTTCTCCTATATCCCAATTCTTGGTATAGTTCTGGCGATTGCTTGAGGTACCTATCTTTTCTTGTTTCGATCAGCCACTTTTCGGCTACCTCAGCATTATTGTAAAGCCTGGCGTCTTTCCATCCCCCAATGCCACTGATATTCATCCTTGGCCAGTTTTCATTTATGAAAGCAATGGCCTTGATGTTCTTGTTGTAGCAGAAAGAGAAAAAATCAACAAACCAGCCGTTCCAAACTTTTGGATCATCTTTATCAATTCCATTCACCGGGTTAGCTTCGGCAATCATCACGGGCTTCTTTTTTTCCTTGGCAAAGTTTATAACATCATTTGTTTCTTTATGATTGAATATATCATCGTAGGGTTGAAAAAAGACAGAAATTGCTACCCAGTCTACGTAATCATCACCAGGATACCATTCGGATAGAGCGTAGTTTTTATAAGGAGTAGAGGCATACGAGTGCCATACAAAGGCTACATTTTCAACACCCTCTTTTCGTATTACATCTACAATGTGCCGGAATGCTTTTATATATTCCCTGGGTTCTAGTTCATTATGTGGGCCATCGAATTCGTATCCCAGCCTCAAGTAAACAGGCCTATCTGTCTTCTTTGCCCAGCGAGCATATTTTTGGATCACGTTATCGTACTGTCCTTCAGATGTTTTTTTAGCTATTTCCCACTTTCCCACCATCCACATGGCGCTGTGTAAAACCATGTTGTCGAATTTCTTCACCAGAAAGTGGTGATCTTGTGTGTCTCCAGATGAGGTAGTCCAGGGGCCTTTGAAACCCGAAAATTCTGTCACTGCCCAATAAGCCGACCAGCCAGCGGGATTGTTATTGTCGTTGGTAAAAGCCCGGTATTCATTGATCTTACTCAACGACTGCCCAACGATCAGCAACGTCTTATCTACTGGAGGGACGTATTTTGTTTTCTCATAGGGATAGATATACGCACTGTCAACGGACGTTTTTATTTGAGCGTAGGCGCCTGTGAAGATTGAGCTTGTGGCTGCTATTGCCACAATAAACATTTGTCTAACGGTCAAATTCATTTCTAATTAATTAAACTGCTAAATGTATTTCAGGAAGTTAGTTAAACCCTGGTTTTTCAATCCACTCAATCTCCACGATTGTCAGGTTCATTTAATTAAATCATTATTTGCCAATTAATCCCCATAGCCATCGGGACAGACGCCACACTGAGACATTACTGGGTCGTCGGACCGATAAAAAATTAGAATATTGTGCTTTGAGGCTGTTTGATGACTCTGCAGTGCCAGCCTAACTCAATGGAAAATGCATCCTAAAAGTAGTTCCTTTTCCCACTTCACTCTCTACTGTGATGTTTCCTCCATTAGTCTTCACAAAATCATGAACTAAATTCAAGCCTAACCCTGTGCCTCTTTCTCCTTTCGTCCCTGATTTTACTTTATCATCCCTTAATTCAAAAATTTTCAGGATTTCTTCTTTTTCTATTCCTATTCCTGTATCAGAGACGGTGAGTATAAGTTCTTTTCCTTCAACCCCTGCAGCAAAGTCCACATTCCCATTTTCAGCTGTGAACTTGATGGCATTACTTGTTAAGTTTCTTAAAATGGTCTTAAAACTGTTTTTATCTAAATAGGCTTCTATGGAGTCATCACATTGCACCTGCAAGGCGATAGATTTTGATTGCGCTTGAGGAAGCATCAATGATATGTTCTCATCGAGGCATGCTTTTATATTGAGCAATGAAGGATTGAATGGCATAACTCCCTCCTCTTTTAGGGCCCAGCTCAATAAGTTATCAAGGAGAGAGACCACCTGATCTGTAGAATCTTTAAGATATCCCGATATTTTTTCTAGCTGCTCATCATCTTTTGCATCGTAGGTTTCAATTATATGATATTTAGTCAATTCATTTAACCCCATTAAATTGGCTATAGGACCTCTTAGGTCATGCGAAATGATTGAAAAAAACTTTGTTTTTGTCTTATTGGCAACATCCAGCTTGTCATGTTCTTTTTTAAGCTCTTCTTGCGTGGACTTTAAATCTTCCAAGGACGCTTTTAGTTCAGAAGTTCTTTCTTCGATCCTATTTTCCAGGTTTTCATATAAATGGGCATTCTCCATTGATACAGCGATTTGTCCTGAGAGCAATTCAAGAAAACGCACTCTGTCTTCTGTAAAAACAGATTCCTGCAAATTATTCTCCAGGTAAAGAATCCCTTCTTGATTTCCTTTATTGAGCATCGGAAGACATAAAACTGATTTCAGCTTGTTTTTCTTGACAGCAGGATCAGACATAAACCTCTGGTCCTTTGAAATATCATCCAATACCAGACTTTGATTCGTGTTTTGAATGTATTGTACCAGGCTTTCCGGAACCCTTGTATTTTCGTGAAGAGGGATCTCCGTAGTTGCAGATTGGAATTCCTCATTTGCAAATTTCGAACTCCTTATAAACCAATTATCTCCCATCTTAAGAAGTATACAACCGGATTCCGCACCTGCGTTTTCCATACTGATGCTTAAAAGGGTTTTCAATAATTGCTCCAATACGACTTCCCCTGAAATCGCTTGTGCCGCTTTCATTAAAGATTCCAGATCCAGTGAAGAACTCTCTGTATAATTACCACTTCCTTTTGATGTTTGAGCAGTAATGATCGAATCACCTTTTTCAGAACCTATCAAAATCTTCGGGAAGCGTTTTTTCAGGTCGTGCATCTTTGCAATCGCACCCCATTCTTTATATGTCTGAAAAGCTTTACGCAAGTAATTCTCCGCTGTGAAATCCTGACCAGTAGCTAAGTAATAAAACCCAGCTCTTTCTAATGAAAGAGCTTCCTCATTGAGAAACTCACCACTCTCTGCACCCTTTATGGCCAGATCAAAGTGCTTACGAGCCTTAGCATCGCTCCCCTTCAACGAAGCGAATTCGGCAATGAGTAAGTCTAGTTTATGTTGGTGGTTAACCGGGTTGAACTTCGCCCATTTTCTGAATTGTGAAATGTTTTTCTTTGCTCGGCGAATCAATAAACTCCTTTTTTTACCACTTGACTCTCGCGCTACAGCCATGCTTACCAAGCCTTCATAAAACCAAAAGATTGCCACATCATATTTTGCTAAAACGGCATCCAATAGAGGTCTCGTAAGTTTTGCATGCTCCAGCGCTTTGCCATAATCATGAAAAAGATAGTTAAGCATCAAATTATTGATGTGTATCAGGAATGTAGCAGCCCGGTCATTCTCTGACTCATGAATAGGTGCCATCTCTACCTCATCGTAGGCTTCTCCTGATAGTACTTTTGGGTCTTTGGAACGATCAAGAAGATTGAGTGCAGCCTGGCGGTATATCTCGTTGTAATTGTAATTCGTCTTCTGCTTGTACTTCAGCATCTGCTCGCTAAAAAGCCTCATTTCTTTTTCGGACTTAGCAAGTGGCTTACCCCCCAGATAAATGTGATTGCTATAGATATTTACATTGATACAGGCGTATTCAATGGCACCTGTCTCAAAACCTACTTTATAAGAATATAAGAAAGGTTCGAGAGATTTATGAACATGTTCACTCCAATGATTGATGAGTGCATAGATAGGTGTGTAAATCTGCGATAGCCACCTCTTTGCATCGAAGCGGTCAAGTAACGCCAACCCGATCTGTCCAAAACGGTATCCTCCACTCATATCTCCCAATACTCCGCACATCAGTAACCCGTAGGTTGCAAAACCGAATGCTGATATCTCTGTCACGCCATATTTTAGTGAGAGTCTGACCATTCGGAAAATGATGAAAGGTAGAATTGCTGGCCTGGCCCAATAAACAGGTGAAGCAATATCATTGAGAATCCTGAGAGCAGCCGCTTTGTACGGATTGGTCATCTCTCTCATTCCTAAGATATGATCATGCCCCTTGCCCATCAGCTTAATCTTTGTTGTGATCAAATCGATCATGACAAGTGGCAAAGGTCCTTTTTTAGGAAATTTTTCTCCTAGCTGTTCCAATACTTCAAGGCCTGTATCAATAGCTTCCTGAAGCTTATTTTGAGCTTTTAATGCATTGATGCGTATGGCATAGGGACGAACCGCATCCATGAGCTCTTTCCTGTTGGCCAATACAGCACTCAATTTCTCTTCCATGGGCTCAAATTCGCCCATATTATATGCTGACTCGGCTGCTTCTGTATAAAGCCCAAGGCTAAGCTCATATTGAGTTTCCCAATGATCAGACTTCAATAATCCAATACCTGTCTCCAGGTACGTAAGGGATGGTTGGAAGGCGGAGGAATCCCTGGCTTTTAAACCTGCACGAAGATTTAAATCTGCAATCAATTCTTTTTCTTCGGCAGAATCAATGAGTTCCAGCCCCTGGTTCAATTGATTGACAATTTCAAAAAGCTGATTTTCCAGTTGCTCTTCAGAGGCTCTTTTTAGTAAGAGCGTACCTATTCTGTAATGAAAAGCACTTTTTTCTTCATCAGGAATTAATGAGTACACTGCCTGCTGAATCCGATCATGGATAAAACGGAATTGATGCTCTGTAGGCGTAATATAACCTTCTGCAAGTGCCGCCCGGAGTGCTTCCAATACAGGATCTAACTCTTCTGAGGAATTGATTGATTTAGTCTTTTGATCATGGCCGGCTTCAAGGGTTTCTGTATCAAACATATTGCCAATGCATGCAGCCACTTTTAAATACTCCAGCGTTTCTTCTGGCAGAAAAATGATCTTTCCTGCCAGCAGCTCTACGACATTATCTGTAATATTTCGCTCATTGATTTTTTCAATATTCCATTTCCACTTCCTTTCCTGATGATCAAAATACAACAATGATTCCTCTGCCAGTTTCTTAAGGAATTGTGTAACGAAAAAGGCATTTCCATGCGTCTTATCAAAAACCAAATTCGAAAGTGAGTGAATGGCATCAATGGGTAAATTAATTGAATCAGTAATCAGTTGTTGGGTATTCGCCATTCCCAGATTTCCGATTTTTATCTCACTAACCTTGCCCCCTTTTTTGCGAATTTCCGAGACTGTAATGCTGAACAGATGATCGGAACTCACTTCGTTATCACGATACGCGCAAATGCACATAAAGTAGTTAAGTTCCTTATTAGACATTAGTACATTCAATAAAGACAAGGATGCACTATCAGCCCACTGTAAGTCATCAATAAAAAGGACAACAGGATGATCAGCAGTGGCTATGGCCTTAATAAAAGAGCTGAACAGGTAGTTCAATCGATTTTGCGACTCCAAACCACCCAGCTTGGGAATTTCCTGTTGCGTACCAATCAAAAGTTCCAGATTTGGTATTAACTCGGTAAGCACTTTACCTTCATCACCCAGCGCATTTTTGATTTGCTGTCTTAAAGGTTCCAAACGGGTATTGTTTTCTGTAAGTAATATGGAAACGAAACTGGTAAAAGCCTGTACGAAAGCGAGGTAGGGTTTTGATCGTTGGAATTGATCGAACTTACCCTCCATAAAATATCCTCTTTTTGCAGTAATAGGGCGATGAGTTTCATGCACCAACGCCGATTTGCCCGTACCGGAGTACCCACCAACCAACATCGTTTCTAATTTCCCCTCAGAAACTCGACTAAATGCTTCCATCAAAAGTGCCAGCTCATCTTCTCTCCCATAGAGTTTCTGTGGCAACTGAAAATCACCGGAAAAATCATGTTGGCACAACTCAAAATCTTTGATATCTCCTGTCTTGTTCCAGCTTTTCAAACACAGATCCAGATCCTTCATCAACCCCCTTGCCGACTGATAACGATCCTCTGCATTTTTAGCCACTAACTTGTCTACAATCTGCTGCAGTACTTTAGGAACGTCTGCTCTGTAGGATGTAATGGACGGAGGCTGACCGGCGATGTGTGCATGCACCATTTCCATGGCATCTGTGTGTAGAAAGGGTACTTTCCCCGTCAGCATTTCATGAAAAGTAATGCCAAGAGAATACAGATCGGTGCGGTAATCAACCATGCGATTCATTCGGCCGGTCTGCTCTGGAGAAATATACATGAGCGAACCTTCTAGTGTTTCCGGATTCTCAAGGTTTTGTTCTCTAAGGTTCAGTTTTGTAGAAATACCAAAGTCCAGAAGATGTGCTTTTCCACTTTCTTCGTCAATAATCAGATTATGGCTGGTGATATCTTTATGGATGATTTTCGCCTCGTGTACCTCGGATAAAATTCTTGCTATATCAATGGCATATTTTAGAAAATCCGGAATACTAAACACCTCATCATCTATTCTTTCTCTGATGGTTTTGCCTGGAACATATTGCAGTACAATCGCGTGACGATTGTTTATCTTTCTACGCTCAAAGCTTTGACGTACTCCTTCTATGGACAGCTTATGGGTGAGGTCAAATTCGTTGTAAAACTTATTGATAGTCTCTGGAGAGGGGAATTCCTCGTTAAGGATCTTGGTAATGATCTTGGTTTTCAGATCTTTATCATCCGTTAGAAAGACCTTAGAGCTTTTGCTTTCGTACAGAAGTTCCTCTTTCATAATTTAGTTAGCTGCATTAGAATTCCGTATATCGTTATCAGGAATCTCTGGAGGCATTCCAAATAACTTAATTGCCCACACTCGCGCGTTTCTCGCCAGGTCTGAGTGCCTGCGAAGAAAATTGAGCGAATTATAATCATAAATAGAATAAGATGGAATGATACCGAGACCTTTAGGAAGGTTCTTCATCGTAAAGATCATCTTGGTACTTTCAGCCCAGTCCAGGGGCTTATTCATGGTGATCTCTGCTAAATCCATCAACGGATGAGATGCCTCATCCCATTTTCTGCAACAGTTAAAGACTTCTGCATCATCGTCATCAGACGCTTCGTGCAGTTGAACCTGCAGTTTATATTTTATGGGACCCCTCTGAAGCCTTTCAACATATTCTTCTTTGAGGTAATTTCTGACCCGAGTCTCTCCTGGTAGAATACGCTGATTCTCTGTAGGGATCAACATATCATAATCATCCAAGAGGCCTGATTCAGGCACATCTTCAGCGGGAATCGTTCGATATTTAATATATCGCAGCACATTATCCTCAGCTTCATATAGATAGGGTGTCTGCGTATGATATCTTAAGTTAGAAAATGAAGTCGGGTCACGTCTCATTCCCACATGGGCGCCCTCCACTCCTGTTGGGTATTTGCGATAGTAATCTTCGTACTGCATCCCAAAACGGGTCTTCTTGTACTTCGCAAATCGGAAGAAGCTTGCAATGGACCAGAAAAGGGCCGTTTCGCCGGTGTTCAGTTCGATATCCATGGGGCTTTTTTTGGCTGTATCTGCCATCTTAACGGACATACTTCTGACCACTCGCATGGCATCATCATAAAAAGACGCCGCAGCATGTCTTACCCGGCAAGGGAGGGTTTTTCCAGGCTCAAAAAACGGATGTAATGGAAATCCGGGGTTATCAATAAATCGGATAGATCCCACCGCAGCGATCCCATTATTATGAGACATTTTCGAACGCATAAAGATACTTCCAAAGATCGTCAACGCCCAGGTAAAGGCTTTTGTGTAGATCCAAAGGATCATGATTCCAAACAACCGGTGAATGCTGGTACCAACTAGTTTATAAACAGGAGTTCGGTTCGATTTCATTTTATCTGTCAAATGTTAGTTCGGGACTGGATAATGTCTATGTCTAAGTCAAGGTTCGCGAATGCTTGCCGATGATTTTCAAGGCTTTCTCTCAAATCAGGAGGGACATCTTTATCTTCATCAGCAATGATGAATCCATATCCGGTGCGGGATAGCATATTGCTCCACCACATCATTTGTGTGGAACGGGTAAGATCTGGAGCAATGGAATGATCAGATTCAGGACCCATTACTCCATCAGGACCATCTCCAAACCGAATTCCCAGGCTACAATACAGCACTTCCCCAATATCATCGTACTGCTTGGAGTTAGACCAGGTGTGTCCAAAAGTGGCTTGATAAATCATATAGGTGCATGCCTGTTTTAGCTGATTTAGATCCTCATCCGTAACTTCTTCACCATCTGTTTTATCTGTAATTTTTGAAACGGCCTTTTTGATTCCATCCACCTCCGGCCGATCGTCATTTAAATCCATCCTGTGGTGTTGATTGTACCAGTCTGAGTTACCCTTCATCTTTCCCTTAGCATCTAACAAAGCATGCTGCAGGTAATTGCAAAGGAAAAATGGCACGCTATGATTAACCAGATCTTCAGAGAAGCAATAAATTTCAAACCAATTCGCTAAAATCTGTTCCTTGTTATCAGGATTATCGATGAAGTCAGATACAAACTGAAAAACAATATCCCAAAACAGGTTGGCGACTTTGGCGTAAGTATGCGCTTCGCTAATCGGCTGCATCGGTTGAAACCCTTTCCAATCCAAAGTCCCCATGGTATTATACACGACCTGATCTATCCCTTTGGGAGTAAGCGCACAGGCTGAGGTAATGTATCCATTGCCCACTAAAATTCGATCGGCTGTATGATTCACTAACACAACGGAGCGCAAGAAGGATTTAAGTAGCCCAGAGATGGGATTCAATCTTAAATTTCTAAAACACGCAATCGCATACTGTTCTGAGTTGATATGTGTCCCGGCAAAGTGATGTGATAATTCTGCATTTAGACCAGCACTTACACGGCAGATTCGTTTTGCTGCCAACCATTTCTCTCCATCGGCAGGCGTAAAGGTTCTTTTTTGTTTTTCATCCGTCTCTTGAGCTGTCAATGGGCCTGTAAGCGTAATCTTCACAGGTATTGGTAAGCCATCTTCCTTCAGCTTGAACCACATGTCAACATCAGGCATCGCATAATAGTGAGACCTCTTTTCATAAGATCCCCAATGATGGTGAACCCAATAAAGGTCCGGGTTCTTAGGGTCACGATCAAAATCACAGGCATACATCCCATTCATTATTCGCTGGCCAAACCAATCATCCCCTCTTGTGATTCCCGGCAGCCTTTTCTCCATGCAAACGGTTAAATTCTCAGGGTAGTCCTCAACTATTTGCTGGTATGTAAGCCCTTGGTTCATTCGAATCATTTCCAAGTGCTTGAGCTTGATCAATTCAATAGGGACAAATGTTTTTTCAAGTGCTTCATCAAAACCGGGTGAATACTTATCCGGAGCATCTTTATCATGATCCTTAATAACCACCCGTGGTAATGCGGTGTCTTTCCGGTACTCCCAATAGAAAAGTTGAACCTGACGACAACTATAGTCTATCCCAACTAAATCTCCTTTGCTAATCCGTACACGTTTGAACTCTGTAAATTTAGGAGCATGTTGTCCATTTATTGTGAAATGCTCATAGCCTGTTTGGTAGACTGCCAACCAAACCTTCGCGATATGGAACCGATGAACGTAAAACAAATCATACGGAAGGCTAAATTTTCCTTCGCGATCAGACTTGCCCTGACCAAGCTTGCGATACCCTCCCCAGAAAGTTCTTGCCCATAGCTCCAGGTGCATGTTAAAAATAGGGGAATCTGCGTCAGCCATCCTACTACCAAATGTAAGATGGCCGGTTACCACATTGTCAGGATTGGGATTACCATAGATTTTACCTCGACGAGGAAATATCAGGTTGTGCATCTTTCTATAAAAGTGTAACCAGCCATTATATAGTCCTACAATAAATATTCCGATCCGTGAAAGAAACCCTTGATGGGTACGTGACTTGTGTATTTCAAGTCGATTGAGGTTTTTTAGCCGAGGATGATAAAATTTGCGCTTTCGACCATGAGAAATATGTGTCTTTTCAAGACATTTTTGACACAATTTTTCAAGATTATCCTCAGATTCAGGTTGGGTTTTGATGGTATTCATTAAGTATAATTAAGACCTGTTCTTCATAGTCAAGTATGCTTAGTCTTGGCAAAATCTGCTGCAAAGATTCTCATTTAAGAAATTTGGCTTAACGGGCCATCTTTTTTAGCAAATAGCTCATACACTTTATTAGTATACTGCTGTTCAAGTTTACACCTCTTTAGCCATTATTTGCGAAAGATTAACATAACAATTTATAAACCTTAAGAAAATGAATCTAATTTCAAAGTTTCTATCTGTAGGATTTAATCAATATGAAATGATTTTCACCATTGAATCCATTTGGAAGTCGTCTGTTTATTAATGCCCCCGTGCTATCAATGTTCTGAAGAAGATGAGGATACCCATCCATGCAATAAACGCCGCGATGATAAAATAAAGCTATGATTTATTACTGTGTGACGGATCGTCAGCAAGGCTTGACTTTGACGTTCACGTATCTTATTGAGTTGTGGAATTAATTAATTCATTCGTGTGATTAATTAAACAACTAGTCACTTCCAATGCCTTTTTCTTAATTGCTCTACAGCAATTTTTTTTGAATAATGAAGGTAACTTTTCAACTGAACGGTAGAAGGAAAAATGTGGATGTTCAAAGAGACACAAAGCTTCTTTGGTACTTACGTGAACATCTAGGATTGACAGGAACTAAATATGGTTGTGGTATTGCCCAATGCGGAGCATGTACCATACATCTAGATGGACTCCCTGTCAAAGCCTGTATGACCTTTGTCGCAGCACTCGAAGGAAGATCAGTCACCACCATTGAAGGCTTATCAGAAGATGGACCTCATCCCCTACAGAAGATGTGGATAGAAGAACAAGTTCCACAATGTGGGTACTGCCAATCGGGTCAACTCATGCAGGCTGCAGCGCTTTTGAAACAAAATTCCAAACCTACCCTTCGTGAAATTCAGCAAAGCATGGATAATGTTCTCTGCCGTTGCGGCACCTATTACAGAATTAATAAGGCCATTCAAAAAGTTGTTGACTCAAACGGGAATACAAGATGAACGAAGTAATTGGTCGTAGAAAATTTCTAAAGATTAGTGGTGGACTCACCTTCTTGATAAGTGTGGGTTCTATTGGACAAATGTGCTCAGTGCCCGCTAGAAATGGAATTAAGCATGTGCCCGTAAATGCGTGGGTAAAAATAGGAACGGACGGACGCGTTACCATTTACAATCCAGCTGCCGAAATGGGACAAGGATCAATGACAGCACTTCCGGTTATTGTCGCGGAAGAAATGGAGGCGGATTGGACACTTGTGAGAATTGAAGACAGCCCCATCGATGCTGATGTGTATGGACATCATGGTTGGGGGTTTCGCAACATGATGGCCATTGTAGGAAGTTACGCAGTTGAGGGCTATCACCTGAAGCTTCGTCTGGCAGGAGCCCAGGTGCGAAAAACGATTCAACAAATGGCAGCCACTGCCTGGCAGATAAATGTGAGGCAGACCTATTGTGATAATGGATATGTTCACGATCGAATGTCGGACCGAAAAATGAGCTATGGAGAATTAGCAGATGCAGACACATTGCCTGAAGTTTTACCTGAAGTAAATGAGACGGATCTTAAAGCGAGAGATAAATTCAAAATTATAGGTACGGATGTTCCGCGAAGAGACCTTCCCGATAAAGTGGATGGAAAGGCCATGTACTCGCTTGATGTTGCTCCAAAAGATCGGTTATGCGCGGTTGTTGCTCATGGTGCGGTTTTCGACGCTACACCTACGCTAAAGAATGGGGATGATGTGTTAGGAATGACAGGTGTTGTGGAAGTTGTGAAGCTGGATAATGGCATAGCTGTTGTGGCAGACACGTTGGAAAATGCGCAGAAGGCAAAGGAACAACTGGATATTAGTTGGTCAGTGAAGAAGGAAGTGAGTGACTATGATAGCGAATCAGCCATGAATGGATATGCCGAAAAACTTGAAGATTCGACCATAGAGACGCAAACAGTAGAGGAAAAAGGAAGCGTATTTCAACTATCCAGAAATATCACGAAGTACACTGCAGACTTTTATAACGACTTCACCTACCATTCGCAGATGGAGCCTCTTAACGTGACGGTCTCTTTAGCAATAGACAAGCAATCGGCTGAAATATGGATTGGTACACAAGCTCCTGATAGTGTGCTTAGAGATGCCGCTAAGGCGCTGGGTTTAGATGAATCCAATGTGACTATTCATAGATGTTATTTGGGTGGTGGCTTTGGCAGACGTACGAAGCGAGACACCTTAATGGAAGCATGTCAAATCGCAAAAAAAGTATCTAAACCGGTTAAGCTCTTCTGGATGCGCGAAGATGATATGGCAGCAGGAATGTTTCGGCCAGCGACTATCCAACGAATTGAGGCAGGTGTAGACAATCAAGGCAGGATTGATTCTTGGAAGTACATAACCATTGGAGCCGGGAGAGCACTAATAAGTACTGGATCAAGAATACCTTTCTACGAAATCCCTAACAAAAAAATTGAGGCAAAGTATATTGATGAACCTGTTAGAACCTGTTCTTGGCGAGCGGAAGGGCATGGAGCAAATAAATTTGCCATTGAAGCATTTATGGATGAGATGGCTGAGAAGACAGGGAACGATCCTGTGGAGTTCCGACAAAAAATGATATCGGACGAGCGTGCACATAGGGTAATCGATGAGGTTGTTAAGCTAAGTGATTGGAAAAGCACAGCTCAAAGCGGTAAAGCCAAAGGCTTTAGTTTTTGCGAACGCAGTGCAATAACTGCTTGTGTATGTGAAATTTCAGTTGACGCAAACTCAGGTTCAATAAAAGTGGAAAAAGTCTGGATGGCTTTAGACGCAGGATTGATTATACAGCCCAATAATGCTATTGCTCAGATAGAGGGTGGAATAATCATGGGAATTAGTAGTGTTCTTAAAGAACGGATCTCAATTAAAGGAGGAGCTGTGGAACAATCTAACTTTCATGATTATCAGATATTAAGAAACAGTGAATCTCCTGACCTCATAGAAGTTAAGCTGCTGGAGTCGTCACTCCCACCTACTGGAATTGGAGAGGCTTCTTTGCCTGCAATTGGTGGTGCGATTGCAAGCGCATTTGCTCGGCTCACTGGAAAGCGACTTTATCACATGCCTTTTATTTCAGATCGTGTGAAAGAAGTATTGAAGTCAGGTTAAAGTTGAGCACGCGCATGTTCACCACTCTGCTTCCTACCAGCCACTATTCCGACGTGGCAATTCCTCGGAATATCATTGTAAAAAGTTAGTTGATCAAGATTTACTTAATGGACAATCACTCAAATGACCAAATCTCTACTTTCCTTCCAAATAGTAGGACTAAAGTATTTCCGTCATCACTTAATTTTAGATCCTGATCAAAGGTTTCAATGTCATTGCTGGAAATCGTAAGAGATTCATTCCAATCTCCCTCTACAAAATCATATACACGTACAAAAGCACTTCGGCTAATACCAATACCAGCGCCAACTACTAATCTACTCGCACCTTCATTTAATGCCACTTTTTTACCAACCCTATCATCCAATTCTTCTCCATATAGCGAGGACCCTTTTTGTTCCCATCCTGAATTGTTTTGATAAACCTTGACGATTCCCCTATAATCAGCACCAGGATAACCAGTTCCGCCTATTGCAACGGTCGACCCACTGGTGTTTATACCGATATTGCCAAACCAGTCCAATTGATTTTCCCCAACTAACCTATCTCCGATGGAGACTAACGCTGATCCATTTACACTGTATGCGTCCACAAAGCCTGTATTATGCGTATAGCCTAAAAAGACCCTATTCCCCTCAGCACTGAAAGCCATGGATGGCAATGGCACATCAACGGCCGTCACATTATCAAAATTATTAATAACGCTCTCCCAATTTGAACCAGATTGCACATATATGCTTAGTACTGAATTAAAACCCAGACGTCCCAATGGTTTTGATATAATTGCAATCTTTGATCCATCGCTATTTAGTGCCAAGTCCACACCTAAAGAAGTAAACCGCTGAGCGCCAGAAATCTGACCGGTCGGTTCCCAAGTATCCTGCGTATACTCGTATATGAAAACTTCTCCTGTTACATCGTTATACGATGGAGCCCCAACTGCAACGATGTTTCCATCAGCACTTAAACTAATTGCCGCACCAAATTTATCATCATCAATTCCTGATAGGGACTCACCTATTTGTTGCCATTCATCAACAAATTTTCTGAAAATTTTCACTGTTCCGGTCGTCTTTAAATTTGGATCCCAATCTGTGATGGCAATGGTATTTCCATCTCTGCTAATAGCTATTTGATTAATGGAGGCCTCTGGTGCAAAATCGCTGCTAGATTGAATCCACGTCTTATCTGTCTCATCGCCAGAATCTATTCCATCATCACTATTGCATGAGCTGATTGATGCCAGAAGGATTAAAGCTGTCACAAATTTTAAATTTAAAATCGCTAAGAAATCTATTTTCATATCCTCGGGAATTACATTCGTGCTTAAGATAAACTCATAATGTGATGAATAAAATATAAAGTTATAAATGCTATCTAAATAATCTTTGACAGATAACGCATCCCATCATAAAAAAGTAATCTTTAAGTAGTCATTAAGACTGATTCCTCCTGAATTCGGATGGTGTCATCTTGTGTACCTTTTTAAAAAGCGTATTGAATGTAGGAACGGAATTGAAACCGCTTTCGTAGGAAATTGCCGAGATCTTAAGGTGATTGTCTCTTGGATTCGAAAGTCGACTGGCAGCCTCCTTCAGTCGGTAGGAATTGATATAGTCTGTGAAGCTCATCTTGAATTCCTGGTTAATAACTCTTGATAGCTCATGCGTGTGCACAGTGATTAATGCTGACACATCCCTGATGGTCAGTTCGGTGTGGGTGTATGGGTGTTGCTCTTTCATCAGCTCCTCCAGTGAATTGCGGATTTCACGAACTTTCTTTTCATTCAATCCCGATTTCTGATATTTCCTATGAAAGAATGAGATCTTCCCTTTGTCACGCAGCATAAATACGCCCACAGTGAAGATGGCTATGGTGAACAATGAGCCGCTCCCGACGTAGCCTGTATACCTGAAAATTGTTGGAGAGTACATGATCAGCAACAATGCGATAACAATCAGCAATCCGCGCAACCATGTTTTAGTACCGTGTTCACAATCCGTGCGGCCTAAGCTATACAGCCTTACCGTCCAGAGGTAGTAAAAAAGAATGGAGACGTATGAAGCCCATAGTCCTCCGTAATTGTACCAGAAGCTTCTGGTGACGTAGAAACTTGCGATAGAGAAGCCAACATACGGCACAAAGTGCCATACATACTTCTGATGCCATTTAAAACCGTCAGAGAGCTTTGATTTGAAGTAAAGGAACAAAAGCGGACCAATGGCAAACTGGTGGGACAGTCCTACGAATATCCATTGCAGCCAAAACTCCTCCCAGTTAGGAAACAATTCGCGATTCAGGATGTAAAGATGGACAAGGATGTTTTTACCAACCCTGATACTTGTGAAAAGTAGAAATATGGCGAAAATGCGATTGGACAGGCTGTTCTTTTTGTGCCAAAAGATAGCCGCGAAAACAAGCCCTTGAAAGGTGCCTAAAATGGACAGCAAGGTTAGCACATCTATTTTGACCATGGTTCAAATATCATCCATAAACCGATAGACTAATGAATTTAAGAGCGATTAGACTTTAAATCCTATAAGATTAATATTATTTATGCCCGGCATTGGACTTTTTTGGAATGAAAATTCAAATCACAATAAAAGGAAATAATGAAAAAACCAATTACTTACATATTATTGATTGTCAGCACCTTAAGTCTTATGGCTCAAAGTGATGTAATTGAAGCTAAAGTATTTGAGCCGGGTCTTATTTCACTTCCAGACACCTGGGATGAGTATCTCAGCTTTTCTCCTGATGGTACGCTGATTGCGTTTAATAGAAGAGGCGCTAATCTTACATATAAGGGCTACCGTATTTATTTGACGAAAAAAGTAAACGGAAAGTGGACTAATCCGATTGCAGCACCTTTTTCAACGTCCGAGTTTCAAGACCGGGCTCCCTCCTTTTCGCCAGATGGCAACATCATGTATTTTTCTTCCAATCGCCCGATTAACTCGGATAGTTCCACACCAACGCGTCGAATGGACCTCTGGTATTCAGAAAAGAAGAACGATGGAGGCTGGAGTGAACCAGTATGGATGGGTGAAACGATCAACCTGCCTGGAGAGACAGAAGGACATCCAACAGTCACTAAGAACGGTAATCTTTATTTTGTCAGATTCGGATCCAGAGAAACGGATATATATTTTAGCGAAAAAGGTGACCAAGCGCCAGTCATGCTTGGATCAGAAATTAACAACGAAGGACCAGACTCACACCCATACATAGATCCTGAAGAACGCTTCCTAATTTACACGCCTACAGGAAGGGAAGATGGCTATGGAGGTGGAGATATTTATGTCTCCTTCAAGCAACAGGGGGCATGGACCGTTTCGAAAAACATTGGTCAGCCGGTAAATACTGAATGGTATGAATACAGTGCGAAGGTCGGGCCCGATGGGAATCTATATTTTACAAGAGCAGGTTTCGGTGAGCCCGCAAGGAAAGCTGCTGACATCTACTATGTGCCTCTAAACGACATAAAAGTGAAGTTTAAGTAATGATCCTATATGCAAGGGGTAAGTGATAACACATCATTCTGAACCCTGTAAAAACAAAAAAGGTGAACGTACATGTTCACCTTTTTTTGTGTGATTGTATGATGCTTATTTCACGACTTCTACATTGACAGCATTTAAGCCTTTTTTGCCTTGTTCAGTCTCATATTGTACTTTGTCGTTTTCCTTGATCTCATCGATCAGTCCATTGACGTGTACGAATAAATCTTCGTTCGAATTATCAGGTTTGATAAATCCGAATCCCTTTTCTGTATTGAAAAATTTTACTGTTCCTTCTTGCATTGTATTGTTATTTGTATTGATATGAATGATTAGTCGATGCGCTCAACATTGATCGCATTGAGTCCTTTTTGACCCTGCTCAGTTTCAAATGAAACCTTGTCATTTTCCATGATTTCATGGATGAGGCCACTGTTGTGGACAAATACGTCTTTGTTTGAATTAGCTGGTGTAATAAATCCGAATCCTTTTTCTGAGTTAAAAAACTTTACTGTTCCTTCTTGCATAATTATAAGTATTAAATATATGTATTAAAATGTTTTAGTTATTAGTTGACGAATGTGTAGGCTACTCCAGTTGCTTCTGCACGGCCGGTCCTACCTATTCGATGGATATAGCTATCCATGGTTTGAGGCAATTGATAGTTGATAACATGTGTAACCCCTTTGATGTCAATGCCTCTGGCAGCCACATCCGTCGCTACCAATATTTTTGTTCTACCTGATTTAAATAATTCGATGGCTCGTGAACGATAATTTTGAGACTTGTCTCCATGAATTACGTCTGACTTAATACCCGAATTTTTCAATTGCTTGCTGAGCTTGTCAACACCACGTTTCGTTTCGGCAAACAGTAGCACCTTTTCAAAAGCAGACTCATTTACTAGGTCAAATAAAACATCAAATTTGTTTTCATTGTGTTTCACTCGAATTATGTTCTGATCCACATTATCACTTGATTGAGTGCCTCCGGATACATTCACACGGATGGCTGTCTCGGTAATCTGCTTGATCAATTTTTCCTGTGACGAGTCTAGCGTTGCGGAAAAAAGCATGGTCTGCTTTCGGTTGTGCATACCAGAAACAAGCTTCTGAATAGCTTTTACAAAGCCCATGTCGAGCATACGATCAAACTCATCCAAAACCAAAATGGGTGTGGAATCAATCTTCAATGCTCTTCGATCAATCAGGTCGGCTAGCCTTCCTGGCGTACCAACGATCAAATCCAATTTCCTCCGTGCCATAGACATGTCTTTGCCGACACTTGTCCCTCCGATAAAACACGCAGAGTTGAGTCGTGTACCTTTAGTCAAGGACCTGTATTCAGCTTGTACTTGTTGGGCCAATTCCCGTGTGGGTACTACCACCAATCCTGATACGTTATCAGAGGTGAGCATTTGCTGCACGATTGGTATAAGAAATGCACCTGTTTTACCAGTACCTGTCGCCGCAATACCTACCAGGTTTTTGCCATCTATCAGCTGATCTATGCACTTATCTTGGATTTCAGAAGGTGATTGATAGCCTTTGAAGGCAATGTTTTTACTTAGATCCCTATGTAGGTTTAGTTGATCAAAATTTCTTGCTGACACATATGGTTCGGCCGTTATAGCCTTTGATTTTTTGACAAGCAATTCAGGGTTTAGCTGAGATGCTGGTCGCTTTGCGGACGGTCTCGTCCGACGTTTATTATTATAATTCATTGTGATATTTATTGATTGGAAGGAATTGCTTGCAATTCCGCTCGCCCCATGCTGCGGAGCATGTTAAAGTATTTGAAAATGACCGAAACGAAAGAGCCATTTGAGTAGTACGGCAGACCAAATTCTTGAGCGCTTGACTTTGCAATAAAGACGGCTTTAAAAACCGTTCGACTATTGCAGCAAGTGCTTATTTGATTGCTTTTGAAATATTCCGAGACACGAAAATTAAGTGTAGCGGAAAAACCAGAGCTTACTGATTTTGGAAATGATAATTTTTTAATAAAAATAGAAATTACATAAAATTTACTTCAATAAGGAAGGAAATGATGCGGGGTATTAGTCTGTTAAAAAACTGACTACCGGAAACGTTGGAGAGAAATCTTTGAGGAAATACTAACTGAACGGATACTACTCACTCCTAGGGAGTGCACTTACTTTATTATTGTGCCCAAAACTCTTGGGTGATGCAAAGGTAGTCATTTTATTTGACTGCTAGAAATAGCACTTCAAATTCACCTTTTCATGATTATATGCTGCATGACCTATTGAAAACTAAATACTTCACAAGTCATTGCAAGTAGGAAGGACTGAAGCAATCGCAACTTCGAAATACTCTCTAGCAGGTTTGCATATCTTCACCTGCTCAAATCAGCAAAACGCTATGAAAAAAGAAGCCATTGATAACGCAACAGCCTTGATCAAATCCAAACAGGACGGAGTGCTTTCTACGCTCTCCGTAAAGTTGGATGGGTTTCCTTTTGGTTCTGTGGTCCCCTATTGCCTGGACAATGCCGGATGGCCTGTCATTCTCATCTCCACTATCGCGGAGCACACCAAGAACATCAAGGCAGACAATCGTTGCTCACTCACGATCGTGATGGATGGTGAAGACGTGCAAGCAAACGGGAGAATATGCCTGGTTGGTCACATGAAGGAGGTTCTTTCTGAGGAAAAAGAGGTGATAGAACGCTACTATGCACAGTTTCCTAACGCCAGATCGTACGATGCTACCCATGATTTTTCGTTTTATCGCTTGGCTCCTGTTTCCATCCGCTACATTGGCGGGTTCGGTCAGATTCACTGGTTTAAACCAGAGGAGTTCAAATAAAAGAAGTAGGAATCCTTCCTACAAATGATCCTTTAACAAGACTCTCAAAACATCCAAATCCTTCTCCTGATCTCTTATCAACCGCTTTTCACTGGTGCATTCAAAAGATGAATATGGAATCTCCAATATGTTAATCTCATTGGACTTAAGGCCGCTTCTTCTGCGCTCGGCATATATTTTCCGTTGTTCCGACAAGCCTACCCCGCTGATTGTCCTCTTTTCCCATTTGTCTGTATCCACAGGTTCCATATGATAACTTTCCATGTACTCAATAACCAGGTTATGCTTCTGGTAATAGGCATCTACTGGTAAAACACTTCTGGTCGTGCCATCCTTGTGGTAGTCGCCAAGCAAGAAGCTAAATCTGTGGTGTCTGGAAGCCCGCTCCTGCAGTAGTTCATCGCACAGGTTCACGACGTAGTATTGATCACTGTTAATAACAGCAGCTCTTCTTTTTTGAGACTTGGTGACGCCTGTATCATTGGGTGCGTCAGAAACGTACGTACTCCCTTCTCTCACAAAATACCAATGCGTGTTTTTATCCTTTCGCTCCGGGTGCACCAACGGAATCTTGTCCAGGGCATCTTGATCATCCAAAGCGCGGAGCACCTTTCTAATGGGTAGGCCCTTCTTCTGATCCTTCGCAAATACCCCCGCCTCAATGAAGTACGGCATTAGTTCCTTAACAGCAATGCTGTTTTCCGTCTTATTCTTCTCAAAGTAGCTGGAGATGACTTTATTAATGCTGGCTATTCTTTCTTCTTCGTTCATGGGCAGGCAAAGCTAATGATTGTGCTTGCCGCATGACTCATTGCGGGATAAATACTTCTCTCCTAGCCTAGCAAATTGCAGCACGTCTTTGCGAGGGAGGAACGACCGAAGCAATCTCATAGCAATCTCAATACCTAGTAGTTCACCGCAATCATGAGATCACGTCGTTTCACTCGTGATGACGGTAACATTGGCGTGCTGAATAATAGATAGAAAGGTTTAGACGATTCTACGTCCACTGGGTGGAATGTCACGGAAGTAACTTCCGCGCCAGTTGATATTTGAGTGGATCTTATAACTACGAAAGACCACCGCCCCTAGCTACTCTGAAGGCTCCAGATCGAAGGTTATGCCAATGCCTAGCTGTAGCCTTACACCAGACCAATCAAGTCTGGCATTGCCTCCACCCGGCTTCAAGAGCCAGGCATTGCGATCGGTTTTGAACTTCAGCTTAGTGGAAATTGCATCAAACTCATAGCCTAACTGACCTATGAAATAAAAACCTGGGGTGACCTGATAGCGATTAACCCAG
The DNA here is from genome assembly GCF_039940915.1 of Ekhidna sp. Lineage (GTDB taxonomy): Bacteria > Bacteroidota > Bacteroidia > Cytophagales > Cyclobacteriaceae > Ekhidna. The sequence goes on along the minus strand of NZ_JBDVFO010000002.1, from coordinate 129,409 downwards.
TTTAAGCGTATCTGGCCACTAAAAGAGGAGAATCGATTCAATGAGCTTTCATTCTGACCAAGAATGCTCAATCTATATTGGAAATTTAAATTGGAGAAGGAGCCCAATATGCTTCCACTGACGCCCATCGCATATCGATCACCGATGGGTTCCATGAAGCGGAAGGTCGGACCCAGAACGACTCTATTGACCAAAATATCGTAATTAATGGAACCAGAGTAGTCCGCGGAGCTTATGCGAGCACCACTTGAATTGTAGTGCAGTATACCCCCGAAAGAAAATCGATCTTCCTCGTTGCCTACGACCTCTATGCCAAACCCCCAGTATGTTGGAAAATTGTCTATCGTTTGGAGCTCAATGGGAATCTCATCTTGCGTAGCAGACAATATAACCTTCATGTCATCCATTGTTACTGAATTGAAGGACAGTGTGGGCTCAATGTGAAGCACATTGCTTTGCGACCACCCTACATGCCCTATACCGACACAGGTTAGCATGAGCAGTATTTTAACGATTGACTTCAAGGTCATACACATTTATGTTACGGGCTTCAAAAAACACTTGATTATTGGTCATATATTTTTCTCCACTCAGAATGCTCGGGTTAAGTGAGATGCGATCAACTTCTTCCAAAATATCAGTCGATATGATCACCAGGAAATACTCAGAATTATCTTCGAGTATTACACTGCACAGGTCATCAAAATTGGAGAATATCTCAAGAATCTGGCCATCCAATCTCAGCGTTTGCTGAACAGCATGATTAACATAATCCAGTTTTGTAATATTACTGCCTCCTGCTAGCAGGTAAGAGTCACTTGTATGCAATGGAGCCACCTTTCGAGGCACCCCAGATAAATCATCTTGTGAAGTGGATACACTACTGTAGATGTCTGGAAAATCGCTCTGGCTGTACGGAAAATAACTTATAAAGAACAGGTCAGAATCAACCAAAAAGCCATTTGGACTGAGTAAGCTAGATCTTCGCGTAGGGAAAGTTGTAGATGAGTGATTCCAGGTTCTCTCAAAACTCTTCGTGTTGGCATCCAAGAAGTAACTGCGATAGTAGGTTCGTTGCCCAAAGGGATCATGGCTTAGGAAATTATAAAACAGGAGCTTCCCTTCATTGGAGACATACAAACGTCGAAACTCGCCTTCCATACTCAAAAGTGGAGCGAGCTCAAAGGCATCTACACCTTCCAGGGTTGCAGGATTGTATTTGATGATGATTCCATCTTTATATTCAAATAATTGATTTCCATTAGGGGACAACGCAATCTCACCTGATAACTCCGCTACCTGCTCACCGGTAGCTATATCGTAGAGTATGGCTTGATCGATCTCTGCTGTCTCTCGTACTTTGAGATGCAAGACTGTATGTTCAAAGAAATAATATCGGAGATCTTCGTCGAACGAAAGCAAATATTTCTCATCATTGAAATTGGCTCCACCTAGATAGGTTCGTACATCGGATTGAGAAACGGCATAGACGTCAAAATTGTAGTTGATAGGATAAGTGTATTGGATTGAAATCTGCTCTGAGTCGTACAGTCGGTTTTCGATTGGATACATAGCGGGGGTCAAAGGATCTTCAAGGGAGTTGTTGTGTACCAGCTCATACCGATCAAATGAACTGTAGGTGTTGGGTAAGATACTCAGTTGGGGTTCTTCTCCATTCAATTCAATTGCCACTCCATGAACGTCGGAGAAGTTAGCTGAAGCGCTGGCCTCCTCTCCTTTTGCCCTTAGGTAAAAACTTGCACTGATATCTCCACCGATGTAATCAGGAATGGTAACAGAGGTTTGTTCGGGAGAAGTAATCGTTTGATTGAAAGACTGATACGGAAATCCAAAAACAACTTCGTATTCTTCAAATTTCAAACTTTTATATGCATCCCAGCTAAATGTTAGGGCGCCATCTACATTTTCAAATCCTGTGACTTGAGCGGTGATGGGTGCATTGTCAATCAGGCATACTTTTTTAGTTTCTGTGATTAATGCTTCCAAACCCAGCTGATCTCCAATACTGCCAGTGTTGGTTTTGGTAGCTACTTGAAGCACGATTGGGTAGTGTCCATCGCCAAACTGCCTGCTATCTATGAATGCACGTCCAGTGTGAGAATTTCCATTATCCACTTCCTGACTGCCAATGAATACTTTGTATTCGACTATATCTACACCTTGAGATATATTTATGTCAATGATCACCTGCCCCCTCATGTAGATCGTGTCTGGGCTATTGATAAAGTCGATCGAAGGAGTCACAATTTCTGATTGATCTACTTCGATGAAAAATTCTTCATCACTCTCAAACGTACAGGAAGGCAGCCATACGAATAACACTCCGAGCCAAATGAGTTGTATGGTTGATAAATGCCTCTTCATTTATTTGAAAGTTTGGAAGAGTAGACAGATCCATCAACACTTAGCACTACCATAAATATGCTGGGAAGCTCGTTTAAAGTAAGAGCCTTAGACCTAGAGAATGTGGATGAATGATACAGCCGCTTTCCCATGGTATCATAAATAGAGAGCGTTGCAATTCTTGACGGCCTGGAAAGATGTACGCTTAACTCGTTATTCAAATCATTCCAACGAAGATCATAGGCAGCCGACTCATGCCCTATGCTGGTAACGACATGATTAAATTCGGAGAAGACCATGAAATTACCCGCTACATCAAAGATCTGTTCGGGCTTCAAAGACAATGTCACGTTAGAAGTTTGATCCGGTCTAATATACAACAGGTAATTTCCGTCAACATACTTTTTCAGTCCGAGTGAGTCAATTCCCTCTGTTGTAAAGTCACTTGTGCTAATTTCATTCACAGGCTCGGTGATTTTCATAAATACTTTTACATAGTCAACTCCCACTTCATTTAGTATATAGGATACTTCTGGCGGATCATTATCGTACAAAAATTGATACTGTGTTTGGGTACTTGGATTCCCTGAAAGATCAAAGAACGTACCTTCCAGAAAGGTCACGGTTATTAAGCTGGATCCTGTAGGGGTGAGCAAGAGCTGATACTCCCTCGAACTACTCGTCTCGGCAAGTGCATAGTCTGCATTGTTTACTTCAATCTTGCTAAATACCAATAAGCCTATCTCCTCATTCAAAGAAATCGGCAGCACATTTTCGACACTTTTTAAATATATAGGAGGGTTTGGAACCGAAATTACTGGAGGTTCTGTGTCTGAAAAAAAAGTAAGTGTATGGGATTGCGTATTGAAATTCCCGGCCTCATCAACCAAACTTCCAGAGCTAAGTGTACATGACGCGGTTTTAGTTCGTTCCTGGATTAAGAACTTGATGGTATGAGACGTTGATTGCTGTGTGTAGCTTATCACGAATAGGTTATCCAATTCTAGTCCATCTGTCAACACACTGGCCTCTTCCGTACTCTGAAATGTAACCTCAACAATATTGGATGCAGAAGGAAATGAATTGGTGGCTATGATGTATTCTGGAGCGATGGTCTCAAAGACCAACTGCAATTCCTCAGACTGATCATTCATTTGATCATATTGATCACTCACAGCGCCTTCGGCAAGATAAAGACTGAAAACCCCTGGTTGTAACGGCTCAACATTCAAGATGTAAGAAGCTCCTGAGCCGGTGATTTCATGTACGATCGCATTGGTTGTTACCAAGTCAGCTACTTCAAACCCTGTTACTTCTTTATTAAAAGATACCGGCAGATCAAAGGCTCCGTTGAATTGAGTTTTGGTGTTATTGAAGGTCACTTTTGGTACGCTTGCTTCTACGGTGATGATGGTAGAGCCAGAAATGCTTTTACCTGAACCGACAGGCGGTAAAACCAGGTTGACCTGTTCGCCAGATCCTACTGAGCGTATGCTTGCCCCAGCGGGCATCTTTAAGTCGTGTTCTAGGTAATCAAGGATCAGTGAGTTATCGCCACCCGTGATTGAGTAATTGAAAATTAATTGGTCTGTTCCTGTACCCGATTGATATACAGCAATGCCTTCCTCGCCTTCTTCCAGATTCAGGTTAAAAAATGGAAAGCCAACTACGTCAACAGGTTCATTAAATGTGAGCATCATTTGGATGTTTTCGCCTGGCCCAAAGAGGCCGGACTGGCCAGAAGTAGCCTCAGTGACATATGGTTGATTGGTTGCGTACGCATAGATAGCTCCTGCAAAATACCCATTGTCGTTATCTTCGCTCTGAGCGCTGATTAAAACATTGGTGCCATAAAGGTCAAACGCTCTTCCAAAATTAGATGCTGTATCGGTTCCGGGGTTGTTTACGGCAAACAAAGAATCAAGAGAACCGTCTTCTTGAATACCGAAAGCGATGGCTTGATCGCTGATGGGGTTAAGTGATCCGATTGCGTTTCCTGATAGTCCCAATGAACCAGATCCCCTGAAGTTAGTGCCGAAACTTTGTGAAGTCGAGGAAACGCTCAGGGGTGCCTCTACTTGCTCGGGCTCCAAATCAAATGTGTAAAGGTGATTCGTTCCCCATGCATCATGTGTAATAAACAGGTTGTCGTTTAGGTGACCTGTGGTTCCAAACCTGTTGTAGTTTGTTTCGGAGAGCGATGATTCCGGATTAGCGATTATCCGGATAGAGGCATTTTCCCAACTTGGACCTTCTTTTTCAAAATTGATAATTGAGGGATAGCCAGCGTCCGTAAGCGTAAATACAATTCTATCTCTGTTGTGATGGATTCCTTTGAAAAACTGATTGAATGTAGTTTCGAATGCATAAGTTAAAATAGCACTTTGCTCATATGCAGTCGACGTAAGATTTTCTTTTTCAAAGACAAAGAGCTTGGCGGATTCTTTCTGGCGATCGATTACTTCATATCCGCCGATTACCAAACTGTACGCATCCAAGCTGAGGTGTATTCCGAAATTCTCCAAGTCACCATCAAATGATGCTTCCAGTTCCTCATATTGATCAACATCGATAGTTCCTCCAACAATTTCATATATGCGGACAACACCCTGTCTGTTTTCTTTCAATGCAGAGATAACGATAGTTGTGCCTTGGATATCAAAGTCAGAGGCAAAGGAGGTAATTGTATGTTCGTCCGGCGCTATTTCCCCTATCCTTGTCCACGTGGTGGATTCTTTTTTCAGAACGTCTACTGAACCCAGAGCACCATGAGGTGAAAAAGTGTGCTTGTAGACTAAAGCATACTCTCCTGATACTGAGATTCTTGATCCAAATCGATGATAGTGAGCATTCATGGTTACTTCTGAGAGTAGAGAGGTCTCAGATGCGCTTGCCTTATCTACAACATGGACAGCACCACCGCTGACACCATTTCGTGCATTGCCAGGATTGCCTATCAACAGATCGGTTTCATTTCCAGCCAGGGCGGATCCAAAACTTTCGATGGAGAAGAATTCAGTTTCGGAAACATAAGTTTCATCAGAATTTGCCGACTGCCAGCCAGCCGCAGGCTCATCATAGCGAAAGACAGCTCCCTTTGACATCCCATCAGGACTGTAATTATTGACCCCATGGTAAATACTTGTTCCATCGTAATGCAGGGAGACCATAGGTGGCGAATTATTCAAGATATAATCGCTCGGTGACAAGGAAGCTAAAAGACTATACGCAGTTTCTCCTCCATACACGTACACAAATGGAGGCCCGTTGAAGTTTTCTCCAGAGGTTCTGCTTGCTATGAAAAGTCGATCTTTGGTTAGGATAATATCTCTTCCAAACTGGTAGTCGAAACCCTCCTGTCCCTTCAAATAGGCTGCTTCTGATCCACTTTCCCAAGAACTGCCGGAATTATTGTAATACAGAAAGACAATGCCATTGATAGCATCACCCACATTGGAATAATTGGCACCAACAGCAATGGTATCACCACGGATTTCTACATCATACCCAAATTGAGATCCAAAGGAAGTTGGAATGGACGAATACAGGTTTGCGGTTTGATTCATGTTTCCCCAACCACCGATGGGCTTTTCAAAAACAAGTACGCGCCCAGCGTCTTTTACATTTAATGTATCAAAATTAGGAGAGGATGCGATGATTACATTATCATCGAAAGCAATTGACTCACCGAGACCTGCATTGGTCTGTGGCTCAGAAGAGGTTAGTGTGGCTATATGATCGTGAAGATCCCATTCAACTCCAATTTTCTCATACACAAAGAGTGCTCCTTCTCCTGATACTGTCCCATTTTGATTTGGTGAGCTTATGACAATAATATCTCCGCTGATGGCTACCTCACTGCCGAAGTAAGCATTCAGATGTGGAGATGGAGATCTCAATTCCGCTATGCGAGACCATGCATTATCCTTCCTTTGATAAACAAAGGCCTGACCAGCTCTGTATCCATATTCCCCGCTGTGCGGCATCCCAATAACAGCAATATCATTTTCAACGACGATGCTTTCCCCAAATCTGGAAGCCAGATCTATCTTTTCATTGGGCAAAATCGTATCAAATAAAGACAGCTCCTGACCCGTTAGTGATGAGCTTACAAGTATTAGAATGACAAAGATTGAAGGAATGTGGTGACGCACGGGATGTCATCTAAGTATTGGTGATACGTCAAAAATAAGCTATATCTCCTTTTTAAACGTACGCTTTTTGAGAATTATACTTGATGGATTGTCATAATTGTGACAAGGTAAAAAGGAATATCGTACATACTTTTCTTATGCTAATTCTATATGCATCCACTCAACCAACCTCACTCTAAGCTACACACCCTCTTCGAGCACGTCCCACCCTCACAACTGAGGCAAACGGTGGAAGACCTGTTCTTTCAGCATCAGTAGGAACACCTGGTACCGCTTACCCTAGACTTGTTCTGCATTTGAAAGCAAATAGATAGAAAGGTGTAGACGATTCTACGTCCAGGTTGGGTGGAAATGTCACGGAAGTAACTTCCGCGCCAGTTGGGAGAGCTATATGTAAAGTAGGAATCTAAAAAATCCAATAAGTCTTTGTACTTACTGTACCCTCTTTAAAAAATCACTAGCTAAAATATCTAGTGGTCCACAAATTTTGATCAGATGAGAAATGGTAGGAACAATGAGCTTACGTTCAATGCGTGAGATATATGATCGATCCACATCAGCCAAGTTGGCCAGCTTTTCTTGGCTATAGCCTTTAGCTGTTCGTAGCTCGATAAGTAAACTGCTTATGCGATCTCTGAGTTTTTCCTCCATTGGTGGTGAAACTATTTGAGAAAATAGAATAGATTTGAGGATTATAATCCTCAATATAACAGCTATGAATGAATACAATGAATTTGAAGAAGAAAAGCACACATGTTAAAAGAACTACACACCCTCTTCGAGCACGTCCCACCCTATCAACTGAGGCAAACGGTGGAAGACCTGTTCTTTCAGTACCAGTCGGAACACCCGGTCCCGCTCACCCTAGACCAAATTGAGGACATTCATTTGTTGGTCAAGTTTTTGAACCAAGTGGAGCTTTATGTAAAGCAGTAATGGTATCTGATTTAACTCGTCACATGCTTCGTTTAGACATATGAAGGCGTAGCTACAACCCTACGCCTTGAGAGGGTAAACCCTGATCAATTATTCATTTGACAGAACTGCCCTTTTACCTTCAAGATTTTCGCTTAATTCAATAGCATATTTAATATTCTCTGAATCTTGTTGATTTTTCAACCAATCAATAAGGGATTTGAAGGACCAATCCTGGATGACTAATCCCTTAGAACTTATTCGAGACAGTTCTTTTTCTGCCTGACTATCGATGTTATTTTGAAGTCTGGCAGCCACAATACTTAGATATAACTTTAATGCAAAATTTCTTGAATTGGTCAGGATATCAAACTGAGTAATAATCGGATCCAAAAGCGAGTTTACTTTATTATATCTTCTAGTTTTTATATATACCTCTGCAAGATCAAGAGCATAGTCAACATTATTAGTATCCATTGCCATTGCTTTTTCCAAATATCTAACAGAAGTTTCATTCTGGTTTATCCCGCTATAAAGGTTTCCTAAATAAAAGTAAGCATCAATACTCAATGAATCATACTTCAAGTGTTCTTTAAAACAGTGTATGGCTCCAGTTGCAAGCTTTACCTCTTCATTATTATCTGCAAATAGTCCACGAAGCTCTAGTCCCATTAATAAATAGGTAAACCTACGTTCCAAATGTCCCCTATCAATTTTACGTTCTATGATGGCATCACCTTCATCAAAATCATTCACAGCGTAATTGATTAAGACTTTCTGCTTTAGGTTATAATAATCAATTTTATAGTTCAAAGCGCTATCAATATTGGTCAAAGATGCTTCGTAATTCATGTTTTTTAAGTTATTCCTTGAAAGTTGATAATAGCACTCTCCGATTATATCTGACAATTGCGAAAAATCTTCTTCATTTTGAATTTTTTTCAAAAATTTGATCGCTTCGCTGTAATTGCCAATATCAAATTCTACAAGTCCCATTTCGTATTTGGGTTTATCATCTTTTGGGCTAGCTCTGATCGCTTTTTCTAGAAAAAAAAGCGCTGAATCATAGTTTTCTATACTTCTATAGCTTTGGCCCAAAAGATAATTAATGTTATAATCTACAGATTGAAAATCATCGTCTAACAAATGGCATTTTCTTAAGTTCCGGATGGCTTCCTTTGTGTTTCCTAACTTTTGATATAAGGAACCCATGATAGCATACGCAAAAGGATCTTCTCCCATTTCTTTATCACGATCTAATGCCTGCTTAAAGGCATAAAGGGACCCTTCATATTGCTCCATTTTTAATTTGATTCTTGCCATCAATAGAAATCCTACATGGGCCTTCTTTTTGATGTTTATGGCTCTGCTGGCAAAATAGCCTGCCATCTCTGGCATATTCTTATCCAAATAATCTCTACCTAAAGTAATAAGCTCGTTGTAACTTGCATTTCTATGTTCAATAATTATATCGAGATTTTTCTTATTCCACTTACCATTAATAATACTGAATGCAACAACTTCTGAATAGAGGTTTTGTAAAGGCGAAACAAGATCTCCATCTTGAACCCCAATGGCTATTGGCGGGAATTCAACCGGTAAATTCAATGATTTAATCTCAAGTGTTGGATTTATAATGATTTTGCCGTCATTATCGGTCTCAAAAATTGTTCTTATGATGGCATCCGCGGATACCTCATTTAATAGATTAATGCTGTCAGCCTTAAATGATAATGATCTAGTATATTCCCATGGCACAATCACTACATTTTCTATTAAAGGAGCTGAAGCTATGAAATTTTGAATCACATCACTTACAAAAAACTTGCTGAGTTGTTTTGATTTTTTTGGTGAGTGATCTGCTATAAATGCTATTCGAATGTGAGATGCTTTTTCGATTTTCATCTCTCGAATTTTCTCCCGTATTTTTCCGCTGAGCTCAGTAAATATCCCCAGCTGCCCATTAGAATTTTTCCTTATTCTTTCTAATCGAGAATCATTTACTGTAAAGTCTAAAACCATTTGTTCTCCAACATATCTAATAGATCCGCGAATAGTGTAGTCAATTGCACTCCTATCAGCTTCTTTCAACTCATTATTAATCAGTTTGAGCCTTGATGAGTCTTTTAAAGTTTGATCTCTAACAAATGAATTTTTTTCTAACTTTACATTTGACTCTTCAATGAAGCTGAAAGTAATAATTTCAGGAATTTTATAGTAAAAATCGCTTTTGTTCTTCGCTGGATTTTCTATGATTATATCATCAACAGCAACCCTAATTTGCCCCTGTAAAACCAAAGTCAAGGCTGACAATAAAATGACTACTAATAATGTTTTGACGCTGTTCATTGATTCACAATTATTTTGCTTACAAATGGCTGTATGGTATCCTTATAAATATTTTCCATAGCATCCATATAGTTTGATTTCTCCTTCTCTTTAAGACCCTTTGTGTGAAAACGTTTTAAAAAAACCGAATAACAATTCGTTGCAAATTGCCTCTCCAAGAACACCTCTCCTTTAACTACCAACAGACCATTTTCTCTACTTAGTCTATTGACAATACGTACAGGAAAACCATCTTTATCTTGCTTCACATGATCATGTCTAATGTTGAAAAAATCAATAAAGACACTTGATTTAATAATGTCATTTGTAAAAAGTAATTCACCAACAGAGTTTCTCATGTCACTCAGCTGATAGCCACATTCATGATTACCTTTATTAATTTCAGAAACAAATAGACCAGGTTTAAACCTTTCAAACTCCTGACTTTGGTAGTATGAAATCTCATCAAGTATTTTATCCAACCATAGCCCGAATTTGGGTACCGGTCCTGTTAAAATATATTTGAAATAGTCTGGCTGAATTTCTTCAGCATTATTGTCCAAAACTTTTATAGAAAGGATTTTTTCATTCTTAATGGGTCTCACTTCACCTATAACAATATACCTCAGCTGTAGGGCGCTCATGTAATCCCTGAAATTTGTCTTGTTTGGTATTAGCTTGCCATCCTTTTTATCAAACCAGCCTTTATAATCTTCATATTCTAAGACATTTAGCACCAAAGAGGAAGATCTAAAAACTTTTGAATTTGAAAAACTGTCGTTGAATTCATCAATGTATGAGACCAGTTCTTCGTCCCTACTCTTCAATTTCAAATACAAAAAATCCGAAAATTCTTGACTAATGACCCTTGATCCTAGGCTAAGGCAAAGTAGAAGTAACGGTAAGCGTCCCATCACAAATATTATGTTTATGAATAAATTTTTTTAGATCGACATGCACAGTAACAAATTTCATTCGTAGACTTAAATCCTCACTTATCAGTTTAGTACATTCATCTTTCATTGTCTCTGCCAGAGAGACAATTTCGCATTTCTGACTTTTGGAATCATACTCCCAAGAATCAAATAACTCTAAATAGCTTTTGAAGCTACCAGACCCAAAGCTTTCCTTGAAGGAATCTCTTAACGTTAAGTATATATTCTGTTTCTTAATAGTATCATTCTGTATTCTATATGTCTTCTTTATGATTTCAATAATCAATTTTTTTTCATTCGTGTCATTGGTCTCTTCCAGCAAATAGCCTAAAAGTGGTAATGCATTATGATCAAAATATTGTAACATCTTTAAACCAAGCAAACGCCCATTTTTGGATGAGAGAACTGTATTCATAGCTCCATTATAAGTAAACTCTAATTCTGCTTTTCTTTCCCTTTCCTCCGCCTTTCTTATCTGCTCATTTTGTGTCCTTATGGAATGATAAGAGCGATAGATACCAACGAATCCAGAAACAATTGTTATAATGGAAATAATGATAGCTATCCACCCACGTCTGGTAGAACTTTTAATGCTCTTTAATTCTTGAGATAACTTTTGTACTTCAAGTTCAATCTTCATTTTGTTTAGCTCACTATCACTTAAATGTGATAGGTCATCCAAATTCTTATGATCGGGCATTTTGCTTGATTTTGTGAAATTTATCCATCTCAAAACTCTCAGTACTCAACAATTTTTCAATATTCTTTAGCGCGAAAAAATTGAACATAATCGAGTAGTTTAGTACAACGAAATCTACGTTTCAAATTAGAACTTACTTCTAAAAAAATCAATACCCCATTTAGGGTATTTTCAAACACCTCTATGATAATTAGAAGATAAAATTGGAGAAAGAACACCGTTAGTTCAATCCGTTATTTGTTGAATACTATCTTAGGAGATAATTTAACCTTAGCCAATACTATTGGGAAAGTTCATCCAGCCCTACTCCTAACGCTTCTGATATTCTCAAAGAACTACACACCCTCTTCGAGCACGTCCCACCCTATCAACTCAGGCAAACCATAGAAGACCTGTTCTTTCAGTACCAGTCGGAACACCTGGTCCCGCTCACCCTAGACCAAATTGAGGACATTCATTTGTTGGTCAAGTTTTTAAATCAAGCAGAACTATATGTAAAACCATAATAATTGATTTTGTGTACAACCTACTCATCTAAGCGCTCTTTGAGGCGGAAGGGTTTTGTGAGGTTGAACGAATGTATGAAATTCACAGAAAATGTTATTGAATACACAGAAGGACATTGCTAAGCATTTGGTAGCCTAATGAAGATTAAATTTGAATTCAGATGACCACTTCCCAACCCAAGTCAAGTTTGCTAATATCCATCGGTGTGTTCCTAATCGGAATCCTGGCTGCTGATGCTTGGTTGTTTTACGAACTGGTGCAAAACCCTGCCTCCTACTTGTGGGCGAAACTGATACTGGCTCCGACACTACTCGTGATTGGAATCGTAGTTGCCATCAAAGGCTACACTTCTGCATTGAGGCTAACAATAGGTAACGATAAGCTGACCTACCAATACCTCATGGGCTCCCGCAAAAAACACAAAATCACGGAGATCACTAGCTGGAACGAGGAAATCGTTAAAAGCAAGAACGGCGTGTATAAAAGGCTTTCCATCCAGCTCAAGAATGGCAAGTTGCTACGCCTGAGTAACCATGAAAACAGCAACTACGAAAGTGTGTTGAACTACTTAAAAAAGAAGGTCAAGGTTCAAAATAAGCGTAAGAATAATGCGAATGGTTGAAACCTTTTCACAACTATACGAGTATTAAGTTAATATTTGTATAGTTAAACCATTTCCATGACAAAATTCCCAAAGTGGGCAAGCCTCTACATGAGCCTTTTCTGTGATTCTGAGATACAAGAAGAACTGGAAGGTGATATCCTATCAAATTACCATTGGCGGATCGAAAACAACCAAAGAGTATCGGCCCGATTACACTTTCTACGCGATGTGCTTTTCTCTACTCGATTCATGTTTAGCAGAAATTCCAGTGCAGCGTCCTTACAGCTCCTGCTATCTACTTTCACAATTTACTGGCGGAACATAAAAAGAAATAAGGTCGCCTTTCTCCTAAATATATTCGGGTTATTCATCGGAGTTTTTTGCTTTCTCGCCATCTATTCATTTCATGAATTTGAGAACTCCTACGACAGACAGTACACGAAAGCTGATCAGATTTTCAGGATAGAAAAAGTTGAATATGACCTAGAGGAAAAACGAGTAACAGGTACCTCCTACTTACTTCCCGAATTTGTTGCAAATCAAATTGCTGAAGTATCCAATATGACAGGAGTGATCAACATGAGATACGACCGTGCAAACCTTCAATATCCAAAAGGGAATCCATGGCACAGGCTTACGTTGACACTCGCAAAGCCTAACTTCTTTGAAGTGTTTGATTTTGAGTTTCTGGAAGGAAGTCCAGATGATGCGCTCACGGACACCAACCGGATTGTCATCACCGAATCCACCCGGCGGAAACTTTTCAAGGAAAATGATGCATATGGCAAAGTGCTGTACGTCAACGAAAAACCCTACGAAGTTTCAGGGGTCATCCTTTTCCCAGAAAACACGCATTTTGAGTTTGACTTCATCATCAACTATGAAGTAATGTTCTCAACGGATTTTTGGGACAAAGAAAAGCTAGCTACCGACTGGCATTATGCTGATTTTATTTTTCATTATGCGCAAATACCGCATGGAAAAGAAAAAGAAGTCATTGAAAGCATTAACAGGCTTTACGCAAAACATAAGCACGAGGACAAGCCGGAAGCAGACTTTCAACTCCATTCTGTTTCTGATATTCACCTGGATGAATCTACCGATTGGGAACTTTCGGAGAATGGCAATGCCTATTTTGTACAAATGATGATGATCCTGGCATTGATCGTAATCGTGCTGGTGGCCGTCAATTATTCGTTCATTAACATCGCGCAAACCTCCAATCGCATCAAAGAGCTGGGTCTTAGAAACATTCTAGGTTCAACAAACACCAACCTTCTTTCCATCATTGTCATTGAAAACATCATCAGTATTTCTTTCGCAAGTGTGGTGGCGGCTCTTGCCATTCTATGGCTTCCGGACAATTTACCGCTGCAATTGCCGATCACGATACATCCGGAAATGCTGCTTACCCTGAAAAGTACTTGGATCCTACTGGGTTTAATCCTACTCCTTAGCTTGCTGGCATCCATATTCCCAATGCTACTGATCCAATCACTCCAACCCATATTGGCACTGAAGGGAAGGATTGCCTCCAGATTTGGACATTTTTCTCTTTTGAAAAGCCTGGTTACAGTGCAAGTAATGATCTCGTTGGGATTGATCATCAGTATGATCATTTTTCATCGACAGATTAGTTTTCTCATGGACAAGGATCCTGGATTTGCTGTTCAGCATATTGGCTATCTGGAACGTTACGACCGTGGTGACAACAGGCCAAGTTATGAGGCATTCAAGGAAGAGCTTTTGCAGATACCCGGTATCAATAGCGTCACTAGCTCCGCACAGATACCTCTGAGATGGCCGGCAGGAAATAATTATGAATTGATACTGAAAGGTGAAGAAGAAGGTGTTTTGTGCAGTAGAGCCTGGATCGATTATGATTACTTTGAGACACTGGAAATCACAATGCAAGAAGGCAGAGACTATTCAAAGCAGATGACTTCTGACACCAATGCAATCATAATAGGAGCTTCAGCGGCTAAGCAATTGGGGCTTGATGATCCGCTGGGCAAGACCGTGAAGATATTCTTTCGAGGGGGAGCCATCGTGGAAGAAAAGACCATCATTGGCGTGGTAGAAGATTTCAACTACCGAACCTTTCATTCTCAAATCATGCCACACTACTACATGCTTGCACCGAATGGCCCGGTGATCACAATCAATTTTGCTGACATCCACAATCAACAGGTTCATGAACAAATACAAACGCTGTGGCCAAGCTACTCTCCTAACGAAGCATACAATTTCACCTATATGGAGAACCATTATGAAAAGCAATATCAATCGGACCTGGCGCAAAGAAATGCGATCTTCATACTGGCAGGTGTGGTGCTTCTTTTAGCAAGTCTTGGCATTTTCGGCATTTCCTCATTTGTTGCAAAAAAGGCAACAAAAGCGGTGTCTATCCGAAAGGTATTGGGAGCAAGAGTCTCCGAACTCTACATCCAGCAGGCAAAGCAGTATGTCATAATATCCGTTATTTCCTTTCTCTTATGCATGGTGCCTGTCTATCTCATTGCATTCAATTGGCTCCAAGGTTATGCATACAGAATCGTTATCAATCCGATGTATTTCGTAACTGGGTTGGCCATCGTGATACTCATCATTGTTGCGGTTGTCACAGGCAATATTTTGAAAATAGCTACTTTAAATCCTGTAAATACTTTGAAAGATGAATAATGAATCGATTGGCGTTTTAGAAGAAATGGTGTTACTCATCGTGATGCGAGAGAACGAAATCAACGGCGCAGAGGTCTTGCGACAATATGTGGATTTATTGAATCGTACCATCTCCCTCCCTGCCATAGTTTCTGTATTGAAAAGACTCGAACAAAAAGGATTTCTTACTTCTACCCTTGGGGCTGCTACCAGCGAGCGCGGGGGTAAAAGAAAACGCCTTTACCAGGCGACAGCAGAAGGGGTAGCCATAGCGAGGACTATCCAAGCCAATAGAAACGCGCTTTGGTCTGGTATATAGGCAAGGTTAAAGCTTGTGAGCCTTTCTAGAACAATCGATCTTTCACGATGTTTTTCTTTATAATGGTTGATGCCGTCAAAAAACCGGCAAACAAGGCTCCGGCCACACCAGCAGAGACAACGTCTTGTCCTGTCAGATAAAAATTCTTGATGGGGGTTTTGGGTTGCAAGAATCGCTGCTTGTAGCGATCTGGATTATGATCAATGCCATAGAGCTCCCCTTGCTCATAGTTCATGAAATGCCGGGTAGTAACGGGACTGGAAAGCTCGTAACAATCGATTT
Organism: Ekhidna sp.; assembly: GCF_039940915.1. Taxonomy (GTDB): domain Bacteria; phylum Bacteroidota; class Bacteroidia; order Cytophagales; family Cyclobacteriaceae; genus Ekhidna. The sequence continues at coordinate 113,640 of NZ_JBDVFO010000002.1, read as the reverse complement.
TACCTTTCACTTGTGGGAGCTTTTGATAAAGTACCTCCAGTAATCTTTGCGCAATCTTTTCTTTCAATGCTTCATAATCAGCGCCCCTCTTTTTCCATCGCTTATCTTCCCATTTTTTGAAAATGTCATAGGGCATGACGGTGATGATATCAATTGTGCTTTTACCAGGATATCGCTCATTCCAGGTGGGATCCTTAGCGGACGGAAAGGATATATAAACTACCGGAAAAGGCGCATCCATGTCCTTCTCGAAGCGCTCTACGCATTTATCATGATCTAAATCGTCGGGGTATATCCAAAAGTTGGCCTTAGGAAGGTTAAGCTCCTCAGGAGTGCCGATTAGTCCTATGTATAAACTAGCGTGTGCAGCAGAAGGTGTGACATGATCCAGTTGGCTAGCTAAATTATGCTCGGCTACAACCTTTTGAGGCAATAGCTTCTTATACGTATTTAAGATTCCGGTACCGCTAATGATGAGGTCACCGTGTATTTCTTTTCCATCTTGTAATCGTACACCCGTTGCCTTATTATTTTCTATCATCACTTCGGCAACTTCGGCATTGATCAGTATGGTTCCACCGCCGTTTTCGATGACGGAATCTACCGTTTCAGCTATTCTGGAAGAACCTCCTACAGGAAAGCAACCGCCACCAAAATAGTGCTTAGAGATCGAAATATGCATGGCGAAACTGCTTCTGGATGGAGGAAGACCATAGTCGCCATATTGACCTGTCAAAACCTTGATGAGCTCTTCGTTGGAAGTAAGCTCTTGAAGCACAGATAGGGTCGTACGGGAAGCGTATTTAAGGTATGACTTGCGCATTCTACTGCCCGCTAACTTCTGTACATATCCAGGCATAGCTTTCTCTGCAAAATATTGCCTGCTGAACTTAGAGACTTCAAATACAAGATCTACATATCGGTCGATCGCTTTTTCTTCCTCTGGGAAATATCCCTTCATAGCGTTCTTCCAATTTTCCACTCCTTTAGGAAAATCGTAGGTTTTATTGCCAATGACAATGCGATCATACACTTCTCCCATATCGGCCCACTTCAATTCACTATCGGTGACGTAATCAAACATCCTGCGTAAAACCCCCTGTTCCTTGTTTACCTCGCCGATGTAATGAATACCTACATCCCATTCGTACCCCCTCCTTTTGAAGACATGCGTATAGCCTCCAGCTGTTGTGTGCCTTTCCAAGACCAGTACTTTCTTTCCTTCTTTAGTTAGACAAGCTGCAGCAGCTAGACAGCCCATTCCAGAGCCAATAAGGATGACGTCATAATGCTCCAGAAGTTGATGTTTCTTTTTGTATGATTGTATCATAAGAGAAGTGTAAAGCTTCACAAAATAGGCATTTTTTGAAAAGATGCTTCTATCCTTTCTGCAGTAATACTTCACACCATGATCGATTTTTCATCTGTTCATGAAAAGGTTAAATGCATCAAGTCTAGGGAAAACTTTGAATGATGGTTAGTTAACGTTAGAATCAATCCATTTTCTGAAGCCTGAGGCTTTGCTTCTACTCACGATCACTTCTTGCTGTTCTTCTCCGCTTACCTTCAGTTCCACTTTGATCTTACCATGGTCTAATGAGGTTAGACGATTTACAATCGAACGGTTTACAATTATCTGCCTGTTGGCTTTGAAAAATCTTTCACCTTCCAGTTTTGACATTAGGTTGTCAAGAGAACTTCCGTACGAAAAATTTTGCTTGTTCCCCGTTGAGATCATAACAAGACCTGATTGATACCTGGCATAATGTATTTCATGCTGATTAATCAGGTAGCTTGATTTACCGGAAGTTATTTTTAATGGTTTTTGAGTCCCCTTCGTAAGGAACTCCGGCACTTTGGATTCCTTCCTCCAATGGAAAAAAAAGAAAATGCCTGTATCAATAATCGAAAAGAAGAATGCCAGAGAGACAAAGCTAATGTTGATAACGATCAAGTCACCCAGCGCATAGAATCCCCCATAGAAAGCAAACGTGACAGAAATCAATAAAAGGTTCAACACCACGATCAGAAATGCTAAATGCATCCCTAACTGTAAGACCAACCGTTTCCTGACGCCCTTTTCCCAAGGAAGCCGAACGTCAAGAATTTTTGTGATCCATCGCATCCCCTCCAACAAAATAAAAGCAGCAAGTACCGCGTTGATGGTTTCTTCTAGACTCAGGGAAATCAGGGAGCGTTGATACTTAAAGTCCAAAATGATATTGACAAGTAGGTTACTACAAAAGCCTAGCAGAAATACGCTGAGAACTCTCCAGTGAAAAATTCTCCGCAGTGAATTCTGAAGAAACCTTCTAGTGATTTTAGGTTGCTGGAGATAAGTAAGCATCCGAGCTTTTCATTTAAAGACCCCCAAATCAACAATAAGTTTATCAGCGAAAGACTTGCGAGTCGGATTTTATCAAATTTCGAGTACTCCCGAGAGACAATGTTATGGTCTTTCCTTATCAATTTCCACTTGCTTTGAAATTTCCTTTTCCGTTTCCCTTAAAATCAAGTGATCAAAATTTTCCCAATAACTGTGATCATTGTTAAACGCACGGTCAATCATTATTTCATTTCTTTCAAATCGGATACCCTGCTCAGTAAATGCTTTGCTTTTGGCGTAATCTGTAGTGAAATAGTACGAGCGAGTCTGATATTTTTGGTTCTTCTCAGTACCAAGCCAATAAAATTTGTTTCGTTTCTGTATCCAGTCCCCAATGTAAATACTCGAGTTCAGCAGCCATTTCCCATTCTCATCTTCCATGTATTGCTCAACCCAGGTATGGAGTGACCATTTCCAGTTGTCCAGTGGTCCCCCATCTCCATGCGTTTTGCTGCCTTCTATTCTCACAAAAGCATAGGACGCAAGGTCAATAATGAGCTTTCCAAAAATTGGCTTACGTTTTGAATCCGTAAAGGAAATTATAACAACCTTTTTCCCATTGAAATTTGTATAGCCTTCAATCCTGTATGAATAATCTTGAAAATGGGAAGGAAATATTGCATTGATTGGGTCGTTGATCGAATATTTCAGGCAACGATAAGCTCCTCCTGAAATTCCATTTCTTTTTCTAAATTCCCGCCTCCAATTTTCATACTCGGGCATCTTTTTCATTCTGTCCGAAAGATGTAGGATCTCAATCCTTCCATCTGCGTCCCTTCCTTTCCCAGGGATTTTGGCTTGGATTATAGCATCTGCCTGATAGATAGCCTTGCCGTTGGTACTTTCCGTCTCCTTGAAATAGCCGGTTAGCAAATGTGGCTCTAACCAATAATTCTCATTGATTCGAAGATAGGCCTCTTCAATTATCTCTTGTGGTGTTGTCCTTTCACCATTTACATAAATATCTTCCAGTTGCAAAATGGCTGGAAACAGTTGAATCTTAAAGTCTCTATCATGTTTGTCACGCTCCCATTTGACGGTATCTGTCCCATAGCCAATGCATGATACTTTCAGAAGGACTTCAGCGGAAGAAATATTTTTCAGATGGAAAACGCCATCTGCATTTGAAACAGTTCCTTTATTGCTCCCTAGCAACGCAATATGAGCAAAAGGTATGGGAGCTGAGCTATTTCGATCTAGCAAGACGCCCTTAATGATTTGCTGTTGTGCCTGAATTGCTGTCTGACTAAAAAATAACAATGACAAAACAAGAGTTCTCATGACCTAGATTTTAAGTTCAATATTTTTTCCCGTTCAGAAATTCCCCTATCACTGTCTTACGAACAAGGAAATGATAACTTATGAAGCAAATCAGAGAGGTTAGTGTCAGGTTAATTAGAAATTTTATGATCCCCGAAACCTCCCAATCGATCAAAAAAGCTGGGATAATGATTGTAAACGGAAGATGTATAAGGTATACCCAATAGGAAGAATCTGAGATATACCTCATCCTCTTTGATGCGCCGTTATAGTGTTGAATAAATAGACCTGGAATTCCACTGAGAAACAATGCGATGACGAATGCGCTCATGATTCCTTTGATGACGTCATCAATCTCATTGTAAAAAAGAAACTCGATGGAATAGACTGCCACAGCCAAAAGGGTGTAAAGCCCAGCATTTTGCACCAATCTTGGCAATAATTCCTTTGTCTTAAATAAAAGCCAACCAAAGAGGTAGAAGAAGAGGTAAAAAGCGAGAGATGGAAAATCCGGTATCAATGTGAGGGGCACCGGAGGACTTAATTCCCAAATGATCAAAAGGAGGATGAAAATCAATAATGTACTGACACCAAGGCGCGTATGACCTTGATAAACTACTTTGCGAAATATCTTTAAAACGGCGTTTTTTACTCCCTTCAAATGAGTCAGAATCTTTGCCAGAAATAATGTTAGTAATGTACAAAGCCAGAGGTAGTACAGAAACCATAAATGTATTGTAGAGTCAGGAATGAAATCTTCTGTGGAGAAACTAACAGAAGTGAGGCCGTCTGAAAACAATCCTGTGACTGAGCGTATGGAAACAGCCACAACGGGGAAGAGCACAATGAGGAAAGTAATAAACGGATAGACGATTCTTCTGATTCTATTTTGAATCATATTAGAAATCCCTCGTTTAGTATAAAGCAGTGCACCAAAGAAACCAGCAAGTAGAAAGAAAATTGGCATTCTAAACATGTGTATGAGATATTCCACATAATTCAATCCCAGGTGTGTCGAATCGAAATCCTTTGGAAATGGGGGATTATCTCCAACCAGGTATACTTCTGTAGCATGCAGCACAATACCCAGTAGCATCATGTAGGCTCTAAGCGAATCTAAAGAGTGAATTCTTGTTTCTTTTTTTTCCATTTCTTAAGTCATGTCGCTAAGATTGGAAATATGTCTGGAACTTATAAAAAGCCTTGTGACGAAAAAGTTGAAACGCTATAAAAACCATCCTGGAGCGAAATTTACATGAGACCTATTCTCTCACGGAATGTGGATTAGGTATTCAGGTCCTTCTTCAATTGAAGCTTGTTCAACTTCAAAACCTTTGCTGGAGTCTTGCTAGAAGGTTTCTACAGGATATTTGGAGCACATAGGCTATCGATATGAGATGTGTTCATGTACAGAATCTTTTAAAAAAATATCAAGATCCCATCGTATGCATTCACAAGAGATCTCAATTAAGAACAAATTCCATAACAAGTAGATTAGGGGATGAGTTTTGCAAGACAGCAATCAATACTTCAATACCCAAACTTCCTCACCAAACGAACTGAATGATGAAGTAGCTGCCACTGCTTGGTCCCATGTTTCATAGTCCCCGACGGAAACCCGATGAAACAATTTATTGATGTCATCTGGTTGGATAATTTTCACATCACTCCCCTCCTCGGTCAGCTTACGGGCATAATCCATCGCCAAATCTCCATCGATACTGCTGGATACAATCACGTAGAAACGTCCAGTGGGCGAAGAAATGGTCTCTATTTCTCCAGAGGCTATTCTAGCTTCTCTTGCTGCTATCTCATCTAATTTTGCATTGACTAATGTCAGTTGGTCCTGCGCGTATTGTTGGTTAGGGAGAAGAGCTGCAGCATCTGAGTAAAGTGATTGTGCTACAGCCCAGTTTTCCTGGTTAAATTCTGTATCTGCATTGATTATCAATTGGTCGTATTGAGTTTTTCTCCGAGCTGCTTCGTCCTTCCGTTTTTGTTCTGCTTCTTGTTTTGCGATTTGCTCCAAACGTGCTTTCTCTATCGCCTCTTGTTCGGGTTGATAAATGCCCCAGTACCATACAGCAAGAGCGCCTACTAAAAATATAACTACAATACCAATCACTATTGCAGTTCTTTTACTTCCGTTTGAAGAGTTATCCATGTGCTAGTTTGAATGTTGAAGATTAAAGGTAACCAAAATGGGTTTAGATGACTAAAACCTTTCTCGACGCTTAATTATTATTTAGCAGAGAGGCTCAAAGCTTATTTCTATTTCGTTCCATGTATTTGTAAGGTATACACCTAGTGAAATCCTTGCGAATGTGGTCACTAAAGCGAAATCCCTCAGTAAGACCCTCGACTATTTTAATTCTTTCATCTAATTTTTTTACCAGAAACAAGAATCCCAAATGTGATTAAAATCTAAACACATTTGGGATAAGTACTAGATTGCGATTTTTGACTTCCGTCAGTAAAATTTCAGCAAATGTGCTAGTGAGTGAATCATTGTTTTTCCAGCTTTAATGATTTAAGTGTTCCCTCTTGTTCAAATAACACAGTATAAATTCCCTGAGGCAATGCTTCTATATTAACAATCTTTTCTTGTCCCTTTTTGAAGGAAACCGTCATCATCAACTTTCCACTCATATCTATTATGGATAGCTCTTCAATATCGGTGACGTTTTGCAATTCAAACGTTGATTTTGCGGGGTTGGGTATGATCTTACCTGAGTTGTTGTCCTTTTCCAAGGATAGCACATTTATACCTCCAATATCACCCCTATATACAGCTACGTATCCTATTTGGTGACTTTCCTCTCCGTTAGAATTACGTATGATCATTTTCACTTCCACATTACTATTCGCGGTTACGTCTTTTGCTATCAGTATTTCACTTGGGTTTATGCTTCCAAACCTTTTAGCTAGTTCTTGCCAATCCCCACCGTCTGTGCGATAATATAAGATGAGTGAGTCTTGATCTGTCTCCATGTTAGGAGTTGAAACCACACATGCTGCTATATCAAATGGGGTTTGCGCCTGGCTAATCTCGATTACCTGCGACTGCCAATTAACTGCAGCTCCTGTATGATTAGCAATCAGTAGTCCGCCCGAAACTCCAAAGGATCCTTCTGGCGTGCCATCAATTGTCCACTTTTCTGAGGAAGTTGTCCCATCTTCATATCCATCAAAATCTTCAATCCATAAGACTCCATCTTCAGGTGGGGTGCATGCATCTTGACTGCCATTCCCGCTACCTCCAACAATATTAGGATCAATGGTTACCAAGTCATCCCCTCCTTCACCAGATTCAGGTTTATACTCCGTTCCGTTAAATTCATCAGTACCAAAAGCTTTACTCTCACCCAAAGCTGGAATAGTTTGCCAGACAACTCCCCCATCTTTGGTTTGTACCAAAGTAGGTTAGTAAAGACAGTAGGATTAGCTTTTTCATAAGGAGTATTTAAAATATTCCTCAAGTCTAGCACTACAGTGTTCAGTTTAGATTGATTGGCATGTATACAAAATGTGAACCAATTCATTTTTTCAAACAGCTACCAGAAATGTTAGATTAAACCGATTGTTTAGAACCGAATTCTAACAGCAGTCAAGCAGTTATTTTAATCTTGTATTGAGATGATGGCTGGAGTTATTTATGTATAAAAATCAGTCTAGTGTCCAATGTCATTACTCTAAATTCTATTTTCGCAATAAAAATGGATATGCTAAAGGCTGCAATTTTTGACATGGATGGAGTGATCGTCAATAGTGAGCCACTGCATCATCAGGCATATCATGCGATGTTTGATGAAGTAGGGATTGCTGTTCCCACTTCACTTTATGATTCCCTCACAGGTAAGTCTACCATCAATTTATGCAAGCAACTAAAAAGTCACTTTGATCTGGCTCTTCCTGCTGAAGAGATGGTGACCATCAAGCGTCAACACTATGATGTTATTTTCGAAAGTGATAAAGATTTTGACCTGATCAAAGGAGTAAGAAATTTGATTCAAAATTATTATGATAATGGACTGACGCTCGTTCTGGCTTCATCTTCTTCTATGCCGAGTATTGAGCGCGTTTTTCAGCGCTTTGATCTTAATCAATACTTCAAAGGGAAGATTAGTGGTGCCGACTTAGTCGCCTCAAAACCCCATCCGGAGATATTCATCAAGGCGGCGCAAATGGCCGGTTTCAGTGCACAGGAATGCTTGGTCATTGAAGATGCTACGAGCGGGATTGAGGCAGCAAAAGCAGCTGGTATATTTTGTGTAGCGTTTGATAGCGAACACACGAAAAGCCAGGATTACAGTAAAGCGGATAGATTGATTAATGATTTTGAAAGCATTCAATTTGAAGCTATCCGGAAGGATTTTGAGGCCTGAAAAGTTTAATGGATACTCTTAGAAACATTTTAAGCCATTCATAACAAAATGAGTTACAACATGAATGTCTATTTTATATATTGAGGAATCACCTGATTTTCAGTGTTAAATGAAAGATCTCACGCAACAAAATTCGTCCTGGCCTCAATATCAATTGATCCTTTTCAGGTTTTTTACCATCTACTTCATCTTATCGACCGCCATCTGGTCTTGGTTGGGATCCATACCTGGTTTTTCTTTCCTGAATTCAATCGATAGTACACTTTCTGGAGCCTATACTGAATTTTTCAACAACTACATTTACCAGGTAAAGGAAACCTTGGTTCCTACTAGAGGAAGTGGGGATACCTCCATGGGTTGGGCTACCTTATATGCGCAACTTTTCATAGCGCTTGTGGGTGGTGTTTTGTGGTCCATATTGGATAGAAAACGTACGCATTATACATGGGGAAGTCTCATTGTACGAAATATTGTCCGGCACTACATTATTTTGTTTGCCTTTATCTATGGGATAATTAAGATTTTCGGGTTGCAGATGCCCTCACCTAGCAACAGTTATTACGCTACTGATTTGGGACATTTTAGCGGCATGCGATTCTCCTGGAACTTTATTGGCTATTCAAAAGGATACGAGTTTTTTAGTGGTTTAATGGAAGCTTTGGTTGGTGTATTTCTGCTGTACAGACGAACCGTAGTTTTGGGTGCCTTATTGGGAGTTGGCGTCTTTGCCAATGTGTTTTTATTGAATATCAGCTATGATATCCCTGTAAAAATCTTCTCATTCCAATTGCTGTTTGCTTGCTTCTTCATCTGCGCGAACAATCTTCAGCGAATTTTCAATTTTTTCTTACTTAACAAACCGGTGTCTCCGGATACTTCCTGGGATATTCCGCAACTAAAACCGTGGTTCAAACCAACTAGAATTGTATTGAAGGTGCTTTTTATCATAGGCTTTGTTGCGTATCCATTTTACAATTACCAAAAAGCATATGTTTCTCGGAGCAATCGCACTACTCCTCCTCCATTTGAAAGCGGCTTCTACTCCATTGAAAATTTCATACTTAATGGAGACACCATTCCTCCAACATTGGATTCCAAGTTACATTGGAAGGATGTAGTGATAGACAACGGTAACCGAGGAAGTATAGGATTGATTGATTCTACTTTCAGAGTTCGGTACGGGAGGTCTTTCTTCTTTGACTACAGCCTGGATAGCACCGACAATCTATTAACCATCAAACGGTTTGCCAATGACACTTTTGACCTTTTCAAAGGCTCCTTTATCCGCTTAAGCGATACAGATTTACGATTGGATGGCATTTACAAAAATGCAGACTCGTTGCAGTTGGATCTCATCTGGGATGTAAGGGACTATAAGTTGGCCAGAAAAGAATTTAATTGGCTACTAGAAAGTGTACCTTAAGAAAGGCATCTCTCTTATTGAGCTTTGAGCATTTTCAAGCGATTTAGTGCATTGGATTGTTTGGGGTTTATCTTCAGCACTTGCTCATACAGGGATATGGCTTCTTCAGTCCTTCCCTGCTCTTCCATAGCGATGCCTTTAAACAATGGAGGATATGTCCATTTAGGATACGTCTGGATTAAGTAGTCCATTACTTTCGAAGCTTTTTCATACTCTTTATTATCTAGATAGCCTCTCCCAATGAGTAGTATGTCAGATTTTGAAGGGGTTCGGATATCAGCTTTGATTTCCTTCCACTCGGCTGCTAAACTGTCAGCGCCTTCTACACCTTTATCAAAAAGAATGCGAAAAAAAGCTTCACTACCATCCATTTTGGCTAAAGGCTCGTCATCAAACCCCACACTCATGTTGGTAAGTTTATTTGCTAGTTCTCCGATAGGCGATGGAAGTTTATTGCTCAGTATAATTACAACTATGTCGTGCTCTTTAAGCAAGGAAATTTTGGAGCTAAAGCCCGGACTTCCACCGTCATGATGCAAATTCAATCCTTCTTGTATTCCATCGTCAACTGGCCATACATAGTTAGCAATGAACCACCCATAACTATACTTTCCTTGCTGAATTTCAAATAGCTCACTTCTACTCTTTTCATTAAGGTAACTGCCAGACAAGACTTGTCGAGCCCAAAGGAAAAGATCTTTTGTTGTTGACTGTATTGAGCCAGCACCCACGACATAAGATTTGTCTTCATACTTTGCATCGATGGTTTGCTCAGGAAGACTTATTAAACCTTGTGCTTTGTTTTCATATGAATGCGTGCTTATTTCATGACTAGTGTTTTGCATTCCGATGGGATCGAAAACCAGTTCTTTCATGGCAATCCCGAATGATTGATTGGTAACGTTCTCAATGATTTTGGCCGCCAGCGTATATCCCAGATTTGAATAAGACCACTTTGCTCCTGGCTCGAATAATAAATCAGAATCACCAATGATACTTACCAGCTCATCTACGGATATATAATTACCACCAAGCTGTTTGCTACTCAAAGATTCTATGTCACGTCCAAGCCCACTAGAATGAGACAGTAAATGATGAATGGTGATACGATTACTCCACTTGGTATCGATGCCAGGCAAATAAGTAGCGATAGGTTCATCCAAGTCTATGCGTTTCTGTTGCTCGAGTGCTAAGAGTGCGCAAGCCGTGAGTTGCTTGGATATTGAAGCCGTTCTAAAAATCGTATTTCCATTGTTAGGAATGCTACCTTCAAGGTTGGCATAGCCAAACGATCCATGATACACGATTTCATCACCCTGTCCGATCAAAATGTTTCCGCTAAATGCCAATCTATCTCCATATGATTCTGCAACTGCTTTTAGCTTTTCAATATTATTAATCTGCGCCTCTTCTTTACTGAGGCTATTCGTCTGACTGCAACCGACTACTAATAGGGTGATCCATAAAAAATTAGCCTTGATTAGATTCATTTACTAAACGTTTTGATTGTATTGACACCAAAAGAGAATTTAAGGTTACAACTGTAGAAACTGAAGGTTACAGCAACCATAGAATTATTTTCCTCATATTAGAACATGTTGTTAGTAAAATTCCTGAGCCTGTCACTTAATCTTGTTGAAACATGGGCAATTTTGGCAGATTGACCTAAAAGAATCTTAAATGTGCTCATACTTTAATAGTTTAGACTTCAGAAGCCTAAATACGTGCAACTCGAGGATACAATAAAGAAGTGGATTTTCTTTTTCTATGTGCTAGATGCAAATCGCGATGGCGTATTGGAACCTTGCGATATCGATCAAATCATCGATCGATTGATCAGAGCCAGGCCGGGACTTTTCAGTGAGGTTGAATCTCGATACTTACGCTACGTTACCCAAAAAAGTTTCGATCGTCTACTCATTGAAGCCAGCAATGGAAAAGAACGCAAGATTAGCATCTTGGAGTGGGTTAGAATCATCAAAAAAAATAACGAAACGGACAAGGAATCTTATTTTATCCGTTGGTTTTCTGTTTCGGCTGTAAGGTTCTTGTTTGACCTCTTTGATCATAACAAAGATGGATTCATAGACTTTGATGAATTTGAATCGCTCTATCAAATATTGGGACTCAATAGAGGTAACATCATTTTTGCTTTTAAGCAACTCGACGTAAATAAGGACGGAGTTTTAAGCAAAGCGGAGATGCATGATGCAATCAATGATTTCTTTTCTTCGAGCAATGCTGCGATCAATAATTACGCTTTTGGTCAATACAAAGAGATCAGTCATGAGTATATCAATAAACTGATAACCGTTTTGCTTTAAGGACGCTCCCCTAGTAACGAGCACCCTAACCCTTCTTTCCTACCCTATCAGATAACCGTTTAAACTCACTATCCATGCCATAGACTAAGGATATATAGAGCAATGTAACCATGGTAAAAGCGATCCAAATTACATCGGTCATGCTTGTGCCGAATACGATTCGGGTAATCATAGCTCCAAGCATTACGGTAGCAAGCGTAAAAGCAGCGTATTTATTAGCTTTTGGGATGAGTATGCCAATGCCTCCCAAAAATTCGAGTACACCAATAAAGTACATGAAGTAGAGTCCATAGCCCCACCGTTCAATGAAGGCACTTGACCAAAAGCCATCTGCATCAAACTTAGCCCAGCCATTTTGTATGAAGGTGCTGGCATAGTTCGCAGACATGAGAAAGAGCAAAATCTTTTTGAAAATATTCATCCTTTTTTAGGTTAAAGATGAATGATTCAACTTCGAATTACTGGTGAGCTATGCGATGGTGGGACGAACTGTTGCCAATTTGGGGTCATCTGCTACTTGCTCTCTGGATACCATCTGTGCCTTGATTAGATCAATGGATTCTTTGTAGGTTTTGCTCGATGTAAGGGGTTTATTGTCTTGCATTACTATGAGGTATTCACCGTTACGCCAATGTTTGAGCTGCTTGACATTCCTCCAATTGATAATTGTAGATTTATGTATCCGATGAAAATCTGACCCTAGTTTTGATTCAAAAGATTTGAGCGTCGCTCTTATTTTGTACTGTGAATTTGCTGCATGCAAGTTGAGGTAGTTGCCATCAGCTAGCAAATAGTTGATGGTCTCAGGATTAAGCACGTGATATGTACCATCGCTGGTTCGGATTGTGAGGGTATCCTTTACTGAACTTCGCCTCCTTAAGAGATATACCGTAACAAAAATCACCGCAATTTTGAACATTGCTGTTGGCGATGAAAATAAGATCACCAACCAAACATCACCAAGAATTTTCAAGGGGCTTACATTGACCATTCCTACAATGTTTTTAATGCTGTAGTCCACCAAAATATCGAAACTTCTCACCAGAAGACTCAAAAGAAAAACGACAACAATGAGCTTTAAAAGAATAGGCTTTAATTGCTTTCCGGTAATGAGCTTGTGATCAACGATTCGAATGGCTAACGCAGTGAGTAGCGCCCAACTTAGCAAAGGTGTAAAGTAGTAGAAAGAGATATCAAATAGCTGATATGCTGTTGGTGGCTCTGCCTCATGTATACGCCCAAGCCAGCTGGTAAGAAAGGCAATCACCGCTACCCCTACTCCGATTAGCATGGACCAAGAAAACACTTTTCTATCTGTAGCGCCAGATTTCATAGTTACTACATTTCAATTTCTCAATATACAATTATAGTAACGTGATTTCAGAAATTCAGTCGATTACTTTCCTCTAATGACCAGATCCATAACCTCTTTTTGTTCCGATAAGGAACGATTAGTTACCGGTTGTATTTCTTCAGTTTTCTCAGCTTGCGACGCTTGCGTGACGTATACCGGAACAGATACCCTTAAAACTTTTTCAACCCATAAAGTGTCTACCTGTGTTACTGTGACCGTATCCCTCACCATTACTTCTACTATGCGATCTTGAGTCACCACTCGCTCTTCTGATGGAAGAAAGAAAATTAAATAAACGATTAGTGAGAGCGGCACAAGGTGTGTGTATGCAGGTAACTTATATCTGAAAAATGCAAAAGTGCTCTTTGCTTCTTTCGCCTTAAATTCAGCCATCAAAGAATGTTTCACATCTTTCCCGGTCTGGAGTCTTTCCCCTTTGAGTAGCGTTATACTTACACGAAGCTCTTCGTAGATTTCTTGCGTGAGTTCTTGATCAACAAGGATTCGCTCGGAAGCCGTTAGCTCTTCATAAGCCTTTGTCTTTAACAATGATTCAATTCTTTCAAACTCTTTCATTTCAATATTTTAATGAGGTTCGTATTTTCTCTTTTGTATAGAAGATTCTGGATTTGATGGTTCCTTCGGATAAGTCCAACATTTCTGCTATGACTTGAATGGGTAAATCCTGCTGATATTTAAGTAGAAAAATCAATTTCCTTTCTTCTCCCATCTGATCCAGCATTTCATGAATCTGATCTGTTAGAATCACTTCATCCAATGCATGTTCCTGCTGCATGGTAGTAATGGGTTCTTCATGCATGTGTTCTGCTTTATAAGCCTCTTCGAAGCTTCTTTTGCGGTAGGCATTTTTACACATGTTGGAAGCTATGCGAAACAACCAAGGCTTTACTTCATATTGCTCGTTGTAGAGTTCGGGTTTATTGATGATTTTGGAAAAAAGGTCATGAACAAAATCCTCTGACATCTCCCTATTGGACCATAGCATCCGAAAAAAGAAGGCGTTGAGGCGATCAGCGTATCGATTGTATAGAATAGAAAAAGCTTGATGATCCCGGTTTTTCACCAAGATCATCAGCTCTTCATCTGTCCTATTTACATGTTTTCGAAAAATCATTTACTCTTCGATCACTTCCATGAAGAGACGGAAACCAACACTTATATCTGAACCATCATATTCATTCATGCTTTGAATGGTGGACTCGTCTGCTTCATGATTCCAGCTCCCCCCCATGGCCTCTCCCTCGTTCTGCGTCATTTCAGCCACATTTCCTATGACATCATAGAGTCCAAATCCATTGGCAAAATAAGTTGCCACTGGCGAGACGAATGTATAGCCATCGCCTTTGATCCCAGCAGCACAGACTACATCTTCGGGGACTTTCACATTAGCCAGGTAACAATCTTTATTGTTGACAATGCTATTTCTTAGGCTCCAGGCAGACCGTCCCCACGGGTATGAAATTTGATATTCGGAAAGGTTATACGATTGATAAGCGGACTTCCCCTCTAATTCTTTGGCTTGGATGGTGTTTTCTTCTATTCTCCATGAAGTAAATTCTTTGTATCCCAAAGCAGAAATCATCCATTCTTCTTTTGTAGGCAAGCGAAAAAGCACCTTTCTGAATTTCCGCTTTTCTTGCGCGTTGTACTGAACTGTCAACCATTCACAGTAGGCTTGCGCTGTTTTGTGCGTAATATCTAGTACTGGGTAGTCTAAATAATTGCCACTGCGTGAATTTTTGACGGATGTGGCATTTGCCGGGCTGTATTGATAATTGAAAAGCAATGCTTTTGTGAGATCATCGTATTCAGAAATATCCGGGTACGCGCTTTCATACAATTTGGTATATCCATTCGTTCTTAGGTACTCCATAAAGAACCAAAACTCGCTGTTTTTCAGCTCGACCTCCGAAGCATAAATCTTGTTCTTGATGGGTTTCATACTTTTATCAAGAGACTTGGTATCGAGTTTTACAACCTTAAAGGTTCGTGGAGTTTTGCGTCCATTTAAAAGCAACTCCACCCTTGTTTTGATTTGAGAATCTTTTGATAACTCCAGTATCTGCTGCTTGAGCTGATTGGAACGTTCTTCATTATTCAGATTGTCATAAAAATCCTTTAACAGTAGTAATGGGACAATATAGTTGGATGAAAGTACGTTTCCGGTTGCCGTTTTCGGCTCGCCGTTGAAATCGATGGTGAGATAATCCATGAGGAATTTTTCTTCCATGTTTTCCTTCAATTTCTCAAAATGATTAAAAGATTCGTGACCATTCGTAGAAGCTAGTCCGACGACATATAAGTGACTTTCAATTTCTTGTAAATGCCTTCGTGGTAAAGTCAATGCATAGAATATTTCGCTCGTATTTTCTTTACTTAATAAGTGATTGACACTTGATCCAATGTTCTTTTTAGCTAGCGTTTTTGTAACATAAGCTTCTTGCTCTTCAGCGAGTTCAAGATTCAATATGGTGATGTCTTTTCGGATTCCCATGACGTCCTGTAAAACCCAAATCGGAACTGTGGTGTGCAGTGCATCCGTAACCAAAAGTCCATTCTCGTTTACTGACATCAAAAGATTGTAAGTGTAGTTTAAGGTACTGGAGTGGATTAAACCAGCATGAAACACCTTCGTCGATGTTGCCATTCTTTCCGAATCATTTATTAAATCAGCAAGAATGAGTTGATCCTCCAATGTATAGTCGCTTTTATCATTTATTGCTAAAGCAGACATCAAATGTTGTACGCCTTCATCACTCCAACCTTCCATTTTGAAAGCGAGATAATGACTGGTGTAAGAGTCTGGAAAGTACTCCTTCGCTTTGTCTGCAATGGTTACTAGTTCGGCTTTACCCTTTCCTGCATAAACGGATGCTTTGAAGTAATTTATCCATCCATCTTCATCTGATGGATTCTCCGTTAAGTATTGATGCCAGGATTGGGAGATTTCTTGATACCACGTTTTGGCTCTTATTTCGGTAATTTTTGAAGGTACATTTTCAGGCCTTTCAAAACCAAATAGCACTCCGGTGCATAAACATGTAACGATGTAAAATATTTTTTTCATTTCAAGTGATTGTTTGATCATTCACCAAGCCATACACTTCAAAATGAGTCAGGTTCAATCCCCATCACTTTTTTTGAGGAAACCATGTCTGAAAGCCTCAGAAAACACATCAATCTCTTATTCCAAATGGCTTGGGTTGGAAATCAACATTCTTCTCTTTTTCTTCATTGCTTGTCGGCCTTGGTTTGGTTGCCAGTGTGATATCTCTGTAAAATGGGATATCTGCAATTGGGCTTTGAAAAGAAGAATCCGCATGGTTGGATACCTGGAGATGATGTATGCCTTCGCTCAGGTCAGCAATGTTTATGTAGGTAAGGAATCCCCGTTGATTGGTCTGAATCTTATAATGGAAAAACCATCTTTGAATCGGTATTTCCTTCTGATCCAGTGCTACCCTAAAATAATTGTCGAGAACCATTGCCTCCAATGCAGCCGAAGCAGTGTCTGGATAGACTTCCCTTAATGAATCAAGAGGAGTGTGTTTAAGCATGTGCTTCTCATAGGTGATATTGGCTACTACAAATAACTTTAAAACATTCCCAGAGATAATATCTGAAGGAATATGCGCCCTCCATGAAGGATACTCCTTATTATGATCGTCATAATACCCGGCATAGGCAGTGTACCCTCTTGAATTATTCCAGATTGTAATTCTGCTGAGTTTATCGCCTGGATAGTTAGAATTTGCGATGTTTCCCGCTCCTATGATACTGATGCTTGCAAAAGCTAAAAGGAAAAGAAAGAATACCCACTTGTTGAAATTGGTCACCACACCGTAATAAATCGGACGGTAAAAACGCGAGAGGGTTAGGACGCTTACCGCTCTATGAAGTGGCCAGTAAAGTTTCGTAAACCATCTAAAGCGACGTAGATAACCAAGAGTTACAAAGTCCAGTAAGGCCAGGAGACTTATGACAACTATCGTCTGAACATAAATTTGAAAATAATCAAATAGCGGACCATCAAAGCCAAGGTCAAAATAGATGTATGCAATTGTAAATGGGAAAATGACCAACACCAAAAAGAAAAGGTATCCTCCAATGAGGCTCATAAACAGCATAAAAGAAACGCTAAACAAAGAGCTACTAATCTTTTCCAGCCGAATAACAATGCGTTCATAAGATGGAGTGTTAGCGACACGCTCTTTGAACTTCCCTTGGTAGCTAATGTTCGTTCCATCAATACCCTTAGGAAAGGTGTAGCTCAGACCTACCATCCCTATCCATATTCCTCTGCAGATCAGGTGAAGAATTAGGCCGGCAATGAGCCAGTAGATCCCCATTTTAAACAACGCTACCAGGTTGTTTATATCTGTAGAGTTTCCGAAAATATTAAGCTTGAAAAATATTAGAAAATCGTCTAACAGATCAGGAACTTTAAACATCCCATAAAGGACTATTCCAGACAGCAAAATTTCAGGTTCCCAGCTACGTTGTTGCAGCTCTCCCAACCATTTGGGTATAATTGATTTACTTTCATCGGCCATGATCCGATAAAAATAGCGAGAATTGAATTGATCCTAAAGAATCAATTAAAAGCGAGAGATGATCATAGTCTATCCCTCGCTTTTATCTTTATTCGTTTCGGAGTAAATCCGCAGGATTCACCTTTATGGCTTTGTTTATTTGTCCTGCTACTGTGATTACAAGCGTAATTAGTATGATAGCCATCGCTATAATAAAAGGTAATGCGGTGACCGATTTAGGATCAGGAAAAATAGAGATAACTATGTTCATCATGGCAAATGCCCCGAGCGGTGCGCCAACGATAAAGGAGATAAGAAGTACCCACATGTACTGTTTGCTAACAATTCTTACCAATGCTTTGGGCTCGGCACCCAGTACTTTTCGAACGCTAAATTCCTTCAATTTTCCCTGTACATTGAAAGAAAGGAGACCATACAGACCCAAACAAGCTAAAACGGTAGCAATTCCTGAAATAAAGAGAAGCAATACCGTATTGGTGTTGTTCTCTTGGTAAAACCGGTCAAAAACATCCTCTTGAAATTCACGGTCGAAAGGGTCATTTGGCGCGATACCTTGCCAGGCAGTACGCGCACTTGCTTCCAGTTCTGGTAGTTTTTCAGGAGTAGTTTTCACCGTCAAGTAACGAACCCTCTTAGGATCCAACCCCTTGATCATCACGGGATCTATTTCGGAAAAGAAATCATAGTAATGAAAGTTTTCTACTACGCCAACCACCGTTCTGCGTATGCTATCATGCAAAAAAGTTTTGCCAAGTGGATTGTCCCATTTCATGGCTTCTACAAATTTTTCATTGACAACTACGTTGCTTGTTTGATCGGTGACCTGGTTCGTCAACGTCCTCCCCTCCTTGATTCGCAATTGAAATGTTTTGAAATAGTTTTCAGAAACGGCTATCTGACGAATAGGGAGTTGTTTATCCTCAATCTCTAGCGAACTCTTGATGATTCCACGTCCAATTAAGAAATCTGAAGAGGTATAAACATCAACTGCCGGGTTGTTGATTAACTCATTTTTCAACAGTTCATACTCTTCTGCATTACTTACACGGATAGACATTGTGCCGGCAGGATTATAACCCCAGTCTTTTCCTCCCAGGTAGATGTTTTGCTCTGTCATGATAAAGCAACCAACAATGGTGGTGATGGCGAGGAAGAATTGAAACCCTAGCATGATCACAGAAAATCTATTCTTTGAACCAAATTTCTGATTCCCTTTAAAAATAGTAATGGAATCAAACTTAGAAATATAAAATGACGGATATGCTCCAGCGATGATTCCAACACTGAATAATAATCCTATCAGAAAAAACACAAGCTTCACTGGTTCGGCAGTTCTAAATCTCACGTTTAACTCTGGAATCAAATAATCGAACCAAGGGATCAGAAAGAAATAGGACAAAACTGTACCAACAATTAAAGCAAAAAGGCATTGAAGCAGGTTTTCAGTCATGAACTGCATGACAATTTCTTTACGTACGCTGCCCATAACTTTCCTCAAAGCAATCTCCTTTAGCCGTTTGGATGCACTTACAACGCTGATATTCATAAAGTTGAAGCAAGCCATGCTCAATAAGAATATGGCGATAACCGTCAATGCTATTCTACCTGCCGGATGTCCGCCTCCTGCTACAGCTCCAACAATTTTATATGAAGAAGTGGACAAATCAGCTAGAGAGAATGCTTCAAATGCCTTTATTTTCCACTCTGGGTTGCTGCTACGCTGCAGCTCAATGTAATCGTCATATCGCTCTTCAACTGTGGAGATTTTCTCTCCTTTTTTAAGTAAGATGAAAGTGGCGTCCGTCATGAAAGCCCATCCTTTGGTTCCCTTAAACCCCAGATCATGGAAATTGTCCATGGGTAGGTAGAAATCAAAGTTCATGCTTGTATTGTAAGGATACTCATCTAAAACAGCCCCTACAGTTAGACGTTTTAGTTCTCCATTGGTGAATTTGAACAGCAGTTCCTTTCCCATGGGGTCCTCTTCATTGAAGTACTTGATAGCCATGTCTTTACTGATAACCACATGGTTTTTGTTTTTAAGAACCTGTTTGCTCCCGCTGAGCATAGGAAAATCGAATATTTCGAAATATCCAGGATCCACAAAGAGTGTGAGCTCATCAAATACATCCGAGCCAAATCTTACATTGGCACTGCGATACTCTATTCTTGAGAAAGACTCTATGGAAGAGATTTCAGAGACGAGACTAGGTCCCAGTTCAATGGGGGTATCACCCCATAACTCTTCACTTCCGTCCTGTTCTACATAGTTCGTCAATTGATAAATCCTATCACCTTTGTTGTGATAGCTATCCATATTGAGCTGCATATCAGTGAAAATAAAGATGGAAACGGCAAAGCAAATTGCTATGGCGAGACCGAAAATATTGATTGAAGATGTAACCAGGTTTTTGCGAATGTTTCGCATACCCAGTTTTAAATAGTTTTTAAAAAGCATGAATTGATTCATAGTAGCGTATTTTGAGTTTGACTTTTTGACGTTTGACCACCTAAAAAAACGGAAGACATCCCAGATGAATTTGACCTTTGCCGTTTTCGGATTTTGCTCCTCAATTCTCCGTTCAAAAAGTTCATAGATGTCCCCTTCTATTTCCTCTAAAAATCGTGGATGGCAGTACCACCTAAGAAACCGATCGGCCCATTTGGGTGGCTGGGCATTCATGATGAAAAGTTGTAAGTGATATTGGGAATTCGATCATACAATGATCGTCGCAGAGCAATGCTTTGATCCAGCGCCAGCTTTCCTTCTTTGCTCAATGTGAACAATCGTTTCCTTCTGCCGCCACGTTCATTCGTGGATCCACCCATGCGAGATTTTAGTAGTCCTTTTTCTTCCAATCTCCTGAGTACGGCGTGGATGGCACTGATATTCATGTCCCTCCCAGCTTTATCTTTCACTTCATCCATCACTGCTACGCCGTATGCTTCATCAAATAATGAACCTACGGTCAATAACACTAACTCCTCTAGTTCACCAATGTGTGTTCCTTTCATTCTATGTGATTTATTTGTTGTAGAATACGTGAAAGTAATCAATTAGTTGTATAAAAAGTGAAAGTAATCCAGTGAAAAAATTGTCGCTTGATGAGCGATACTTATTTTATACTTGCTGACATAACACTGATGTCAAAGTTGAAGGGAAAATTGAGAGTTGTTTTATTGTTGCTTCTGTTTGGGTTTAGTGTGGAGTCGGTAAAGGCTCAATATGAATCCGTAAAAGTGAGAAAGAACCAGGTTTTGGTTATTGCTGATTCTCTTTTTGTACCCAAAAAAGACACTACACTCCTACTCCCAACTCATACTAAATATCAAGTGTATGATAACAAGTATATCCTCTCAGACGGGTTTTATGACTCCATTTATTCCGTCGCTAAGAAGAATCGTGTGACGAGAGAGCTTTTCAATTTGCTTATAATTGAAAATACCCCTGAAGACCCTTTTCAAAACAAGGAACCGGTAAAAAGTGAGGATTTCTTTATGGCTTATCGGGGTAAGACAATAAGTGCAATAAACTATGTTTCGGTGGATTTATTTGGTGGTTCGGTCAACGATACTACCCTTAAAGCCAAATCAGGAATTGGCAAACTTAGCAATGAACTCCATAAAAATACCTCCGAGGATGTGATTTCAAAACATCTCCTTTTTAAGACTGGGGATGATGTAGATCCTTTTAAACTGGCAGATACGGAACGAATTATCCGATCGCTCCCGTACATTGAAGATGCCAGGATAGTCCTTGAAATAGATTCAGAAAACCTGCGAGCTGTTACGGCTACAGTTGTTGTAAAGGACAGGTTTCCTTGGTCCATCGATCTGTCTCTGGATGATAACGATGCCTTTCGTACAGGTTTTACCAATCAGAATATTCTTGGGACGGGAAATGAATTTGGCGTAGGCTACTTGTATAACGGCAAAGAACAGCCTAAGCATGGCTATGACGCATACTATACGGTCAGAAACATTAAAAATTCGTTTGTTGATGGTACAGTGTATGTTTCTGACAATTATGAAGGAAAAAGCAAAGGAATCTCATTCAAAAGGAATTTTCTATCGCCAAACATCAAGTATTTTGGTGAGGCTACTTTCGAACATGTAGAACCCATAACGGACCTTGTGTTTGCAGATTCCTTGTACGAAAAAGATTTCATGGTTGAGCGGAAAAGCTATGACGTTTGGGCTGGCAGATCATTTCTGGTGGGTGATCGAAAATCCATAAATGCAACACTGAGACTTGATCACGACAATTTTAATATGCGGCCACCTGTACAGGCAGATAGTAACATCACCTATCAGAATCATCACTTTCTGGTGGGAGCGCTTTCCTACAGCAAGATAAACTTCTTAAAAACAAAGAATATCTTATCGTTCAACATTACAGAGGATGTCCCGATTGGGTTTATTTATTCCGTAATTTTTGGCAAAGATTTTACTGAGTTTGGCAAGCGCAACTACAGAGGATTTCGAGGCTCTTTTTCTACCTACAACAATAGATATGGATACTTCTTGTTCAATCTAGAATCTGGATATTTCACCATGCATGACCAAAGGACCAATCAGGTGGTGCAAATTGATGGAAGGCACTTTACCCCGCTGTTCGATTTAGGAGGAGCTTATTCAAGAATATTCACACGATTTCATTATTTCAATGGAAATAGACTTTCCATCCCACTATCTCAGAGCTTAGCTGCAGAAAACAGGATTAAAAGTATTGAAGGCATTCAAATAAGAGGCAACCGTCTTGTCACACTTACGACGGAATATGTCGTTTTCCAACCTTGGTATTTCTATGGGTTCAGGTTTGCTACGTATGGTCACATCGGATTTGGAAATGTGCAAGAATCTAGAATCTCCGATCCTTTCAACAATACGTATTTTACTGCAGGAGGTGGTGTAAGGATAAGAAATGAAAGTTTAGTCTTTAGCACGTTTGAATTTAGAATCTCCGCCTTCCCAAATGCACCTGTGGAAGGACAGCTGTTTTACTTTAAAATCTCGCTTTCCGCACCTCAGTTTTTTCAAAGTCCAATTGTTCGTAAGCCTAAAATCGTAGGATTGGATTAGTTACCAAAAAAACCTAAATACAAAATTAGGAGTGATTCCAAGCGAGTAAACACGCGTATCTATGAGGTCATTTTCTAAAGATGGAGTGGTTCGAAATTCACGATTAAGCAGATTCCTACGGTTATAAATGTTTAGTACAGATAAGCCGACTCGGTACCGAATATTGCTGGCCTTCTTTGATCTAAATTCTTTCAAGACTGAAAAGTCCAGGCGATGATATGGGGGTAAATTGTTGGCATTAATGGCTTCATAAAAAATCCTTACCGGTCCTGCTTGACCATCTTCCACTGGCAGCACTTCGGTATAGGATTTACCCGTGTGCCACATCCATCCAAGGGATACTTCCCAATCTCTAAAAGTGGCTATGTTGGACCATCGCAAGGTGTGTTCAATGCTCCAGCTCCCTGGGAATGGTTGATCATCGTTGAGTCCTGAAAATGTATTTTGCGTTCGTATAAATGAGTAACTAAACCACGTCTCATAATTCATCCAGGTTTTCTTTAAAAAAGAATCAATGCCATAGATGCTGCTTTTCCCCTCTCGGAATTGATTATCTAAGCCATTGAGGTAGCCAAAGATTAAGGTTGTAACTCCATTTACTTCTTTTCTATATCCCTCCAACTCTGCAAGCCAACTCTTCCTTTTATACCTAAGCCCTGAACCTATCTGTAAACTTGTAAGTATAGGAAAGCGATCAGGTGAAGCAAGTGACCACACTTTGTTTTCGAGTGACAAGTCGCTAATAACCGATTCCTTAATTTGACTCGCAGCTTGTGTTCTATACTCTGCTGATAAGGAGGCGGATATCTTTGGAAAAACCTGTCGCTGAGCATACAAGCGTGGCTCTAAAAATACTTCATTCAGCTGTTCATAATACGTGATGCGTACCCCTGGTCTAATGAAGAATTTCTCATCTTCATACGCATATTCGGCATAGCCGGCGTACGTATGAATCGTAGAATTGTCTGAGTCTAGAATGATCCGATAGGAAGGAGCTTCGGTTTCGTAAGCATATTGTATCCGCGTATTGTTGATGTTAAAACCTGAGTTGAGGCTACTGTTAGCATTCAGCTTGTACTTCCCGTTGAGGTGAAAGGTAACATCTCTCACAAAGTTTTTCTTGCTTGATTCAGTTGAAGTGTCTGCTTCATTTCGAAGAAAGCTATACTTCAAAATGTACTTAGAATAGCTTGTGCCAACATCAAACGATAGTCTTGCTTCGGAGCGTTTTTTCCAAAAGACACTAAGTCCCTCATTTGCATGTATAAGTTGGTCGCTAAATGATAGATTATTGTCTACATCTTCAGATTCAAAATCAAGTTCATTTCTATTATATAAACTACTTATTATCAGCTTGTTATTGTTATTGATTTGCCATGCAGAATTAAATGAATAATCATTGAAATAGAATGAATTTCCAGCTTGTTGTTCCTCAGCGGTAGATGCTCCTATTTTTGTGTTCTGAAACACCCTGTCAGACATCTGACTATACGTTGGAGTTTGTAGAAAATCAGTAAACGAGCGTCGTGCAGATAACTGTATCGAAAGCTTATCAGTGAGAATGGGGATGTTTATGTAACCGTCCGAGTATAACATGTTAGTACCTACTCCACCAGTAAATTCGTTCGACACTTCGTCTTTGCTGGCAATATCAATCACAGATGATATTCTATCACCATACTGCGCTGATGTTCCATGCTTTATAAAGCTAACCTTATCCGTTACATACGGATTGAATGTAGAAATCATCCCAAAGAAGTGTCCTTGACTATACGTTTTTATCCCATTCCATAAGATCAGGTTCTGATCTGGTAAACCACCTCTCACATGAATTCCTGCAGCGGTCTCAAAAGGGCTATTTACTCCGGGCACCTGCTGAATGCTTTGCATTATGTCAGGTTCTGACAGACCGGAAAGGGCTTTTAATGTATGTGAGTCTATAATCGTTGCATTTTTGCTCTGGACAATGCCAGCTGCCAGGTAGTCACTAACAATTACTTCCTGCAATTCTTCAATTGACTCAGCCATGAGAATAGCAGTGCAATTCTGAAACGATAACCTGGAAACCTTAAGACGCTTTGGCGCATAACCAACGTATCTGAATGTTAGCCATGAATCATAAGGAATCGAATCGAGTTGAAATCGTCCGTTTCCGTCTGTGAAAACCCCTTCCTGCCTTGTATAACCAACCGAAACACCTAGAAGTCTATCATTGCGATGATTAGAAACCTGTCCACATAAGGATACCTTATCAGAGCTTTTGTAGTTTCTGACAATAATGTAATCATCGCTCACACTTTCGAACCTCAGCCGAGTGTCCAGTTCAAGCACATGGATGTTTTGAGCCAATGATTGAGTAGTGTCAATTGCACCTTCTTTTCCTGCAATCACCTCATCGAGGTATGAAAACTGTACACCAAATTTTGCTTCAAGCTCAATCAGAATTTGACGTAGATCTTCTTCTGCTTCAACTTCTTGAGTCCAAGACAATAGCGGAACGCATAATGCGATGAAGAAAAAGCGGTGAAGTTTCATTAAAGTTTAGTTGCTAAGCAGAACTACATTCCCTTTCTTTTCATACTCCACTTCGAGTGATCCAAGGAACACTTCGAGCGCCAAATCTAAATCGCCATGTGGAAAACCTCCGGTATACGCCAAGTTATCAATGTTTTCAACTCCTTTAAATTGTACATCGTACTGGTTTTGAAATTCTCTTAGCACATATGCTATGGGGACACTCACAAACGAAGATTTGTTTTGGAGCCACGATGGTTGAGTCTTGGATAATTCTGTCCTTACCAACCGCGAATGCCTTGTTCTTCTTACACTTCTTTTTGGCTTTAAGACTTCTTCTTCACCCCCACTTAGCACTTTGACGCTTCCTTCAAAGCACATTACCTGAAAAAACCCATCAAGTTCCTGTACAGTAAATTCTGTACCTAAAACAGATACATCTCCCATCGATGTTTTCACGGTAAACCGATCTCCTTTTTGTACTTTAAAAAAACCTTCTCCTACGAGTTGTAATTCTCTCTTAATTTTCCAATCCTCTGTAGAAAAAGATAGCGTAGAATTCGCATTCAAAGTAACTTCAGACCCGTCAGGGAGAAGGATGCTTTGCTTTTCGCCAACTCCAGTTTCATATTTAGTTAGTTGCGTAGAAAAAAAGACACTATACAAGGCAAAACTGAATAAAATCAAAATAGAGGCGGCAGCAGAGAAGATCCAAAGCTTTGGAGTTGGTTTTTTACTATTTACTTCAAAACTCCGGCGTTTTTTGATCTCTTCGAGAATTCCGCTTTCATCAAATGAAGGTGAATCAAGCAATTCGGCGCCCTTGCGAATTTTCATATAGAAAGCATACTCGTCACTTTTCTCAAAAGCTTCGAGCTCTGTTTCGCTTAGCTCACCGTTGAGCCAGCGAGCTAAAAAAGTATCATTTTTAAATTCACTCATAATTTGTCCTTATATCACAAACGCACAAATCCAACATTTACCCTACCCCTATATATCTCCTATTTGATTCCGTAACTTCAAAAGAGCCTTGTGCATTGATTTTTCAATTGCTTTTACAGAAACTCCTGAAATCTGAGCGATCTCCTTATAAGTCTTTTTCTCTACTCTGTTCATCAAGAAAACTTCCCGTTGCTTATCAGGCAAACTTGAAATGGCACTTGTCAGCTTTTCCATAAACTCCTTTTCAAGTATTAAAAATTCAGGTGATTCCTGATCGACATCCATTTTGATGGCACGTTCAGTATATTTCAAATGGACTTTTTCAGATCTTTTTAAGCTGGTACTAAGATTGGTTGCCACTTTGTACAAAAATCCTCGTGCTGTTTCCATAGTAACCTTCGCACAATTCTTCCAAAGCCTGATAAATGACTCCTGCACTACATCATCGGATTGTTCACCATCACCGAACTTATAATATATGTAGTTTCTCAATGCCTTAGCATTCGACGCATAAAAGGCATCGAATTGAGTTTCATCACATAAGGGTTTTTCCAACTTTGGCATCCAGTAAACTAAACTATCCGATTTTAAGTCAACTCAAAAATCAAAAGCCTCAATAAAAAAATAAAATAAAGGGGGTAGGGTCTCCAATTACACTGTGCGTTTCAAAGTCAAAGAAGGGAAAATCCCTCGAATAAAATTTGACAATTAAATGAAACACCTATGCGATTACTAAAATCATACGGCATACTAACAGTACTCTTTGCAGCAGTGCTTATGAGTGCCTGCGAAAATGAAAATCCATGCCCAGGCGTAAACTTAGAAGTTGATATTGATAGCGCAAATCAGTCCGTAAATATTAAGGCTGAGGGACTAGAAGGTCTTGCCTTCGACCTATTTGTAAATGATTCTCTTGTACAATCGTTTACCGGCGAGATTGACACCACAGAGTTTTCATTCACGTTTGAAACTGGAGAATATAAAGTGTGCTTGATCGCAGAATCAGAAAACTGCAATCAGCGAATCGAAGGATGCGTAGAATTTGAAATACAAAATCCAAACAGGGAAAAATGCCTTGGTTTGGAATTTAAATCTGAGCAATTAGAACATGATTATTTTAAGTTCATTGCTGAATTTGAAGGCATTGAGACCATTCCCTATGTGTGGGTCATTGACGGAGATGTGGTAAAAGAAGAGCCACTTTCGGACAACCGAACAAACTATTTGAAATGGGACTTTGCTCCCGGCACGTATACTGTTTGCATCGTTTCAGAAAATGATCAATGCGGAGAGGTTAGCTATTGCGAAGAGATAGTGATCGACGCTATTTGTGTAGAAGAAGTTCGATTTGAAGTAGAAGAAGACAACCGATTTACCTACTACTTCTTTGCGGATTTTGACTACAAAGAATACACTAAGTATCATTGGTATATTGATGAGGATTTAGTTGAATCTGAAGTACCTGGTAACGAGGCAACTGATCATAAGCTTTTCTGGCAATTTGGAGTAGGCACACACAACATTTGCTTAGTAACAGATCAGGAAGGATGCGAATCAGTCGAGTATTGCAAAACCATCGAAATAAGTGATGTTGATTGTTTAGAACTTGGCTACTCTGCAGTATTGACAGAAACCGACTCTACCGATTTCTACACGTTCACTGCTGATTTTGAGAAAAGGGATGACGTTACATACATATGGAAAGTATTCGTCAACGACGATTTTCAGCATCAAGAAGTAAGACAGGCAGGCAGTGATGCTGATCACACTTTTGTGTGGCACTTTGACCCTGAAGTAGAATACGAAATTTGTCTTAAACAAGATGAATGTGACGACAATCAAGTTTGTAAAAACTTCTCTGTGGATTAACTCATTTTCTTAGGTTAGTTGATAAGGGAACCGACCTTTTAAATAAGGCGGTTCCTTATTTTCTAAATCTTAGAACTAAATTTAAACGAAAAAATAAGAATGAATATACCATCAATCATACGACCTGTTCGGGGAATTTTACTCCTCCTAGTCGTTTTGATGATGTCCATTCAAGCTTGTGTTTCTGAAGATGAACTTGATTTTCCCGATAAGAAAGACTCACTGAACTTATCGGAAAGTGTAGCGATTGTTTCTACCCTCCGAGCTGTTGAAAAATCCATTCTTTTAGAAGACAACAGATTTCAAGTTCTTTACCCACTCGAACTTCAGTTCAATAATGACCTGCGAATTACCATATCAGATTTTGACGGATTAAAGTCAGTCGCCGAAAACTCCTCGATTAGTCAGCATGTAGATGCCATAGCATTCCCATTCGATGTTTTGAATGGAGATATAGAAAAGACTATTCAGAATGAACAAAGCTTCATCAACCTGCTGGATGATGTCGAGATCCCTACCCTTAGGGATGAGTTTGATCCATTCTTTACGCAGTGTTTTGACTTGGTCTATCCGATAAAAATGTTGGATACAGATAGCAATGAAATCACTATCGCTAGCAAAGAAGCTTACTTTGCTTTCGAATTGGATCAAGGATTCGACAAGCAACCAAAGTTCATTTACCCGATAGCCATATTTGATTATGCCTCGGAGAGCAACAAAACAATAGCTTCTCCATTTGAGCTATTTGAGGTATTCGATGCATGTAAAAAATGTCCTCAACTATCCTTCAGGATAGATACTGTAGAAATCGATAGATATCAATTTACCGCCGACTTTGAAGAACTTGATCGAGTATTTTCATACGGATGGTACATCAACGGTGAGAAGGTTGAGACAGATGGGACAGGTGTTCAAGGCGATAACATGCTTATTGAAACCTTTCCAGAGGGCAACCATGAAATATGCATTAAAGCCACTCTGCCGGAAGATGATTGCTTTTCAGGAACTGAGTATTGTCAGATAATCTCCGTAGATCCGTGCCCATTCGTGTCATTCGAGACAGAGACCATAAATAATAGCACCTATAAATTCATTGCCAATTTTCCTGCCAAAGACCTCATAGAGTACACTTGGGCGATCTATCGAAATGAACAATTAATCTTTTCGCAGTTGGAAGACATCGAGGGAGACAATGAACTTTTTTATCAATTTGATGCTGGTACCTACAAAGTTTGCCTGGAATCTGAACGCGCAGCCTGTCCTGAGGTATTGAAATTCTGCGACAATATCGTTGTAGAATAGTTATTTAATAGGAAAGTGTATCTCGGCTATTAGATCTTTCTCTGGGGTGGTTTTAGGATCATTTAAGTAAACTTCGAAAGGATAAAGCTTTTTGTGATGCTTGAATTCCTTATTTCTCATCATTGCTTGTCCTGTAGCCCATGCATTCCCTACATATTTATATGCACCAATATGTCTTATTTTTTGAACCATAACCTCAGGTATTCTTCCGGTCTCAAAACCTGCAGGTATATCTTCCGGTGTTTTCGAAACGGGAATTGATGCGATGTATTTTATCCTATTGTTAACCAAGTCCCATTTGCTATAAATGGTGAAGGGGCTTCCAGCCACAAGGTCTTTGTTAATTTCTGCAAATGCATGAATCCGTCCATAATCCTCTTCCATATGCTGAGCTATGCTTTCACGCGTGCATTCGGTTTGAATGCCAATCCATTGACACGACTCAAATTTTACCGGATCGGAAAATTCTAATCGGGAGTGTATTTCGCCTGCCTCTACATAAGACTTGAGCATTCCCAAACCGCGTTCATAGTCTGATCCTACAAAGGCTTTCATCATCTTTTTCATCCAGAAAAGGTAGAAAGGCAAACTGCTTTCCATGATCCACGTTACTTCCGTACCTCCATCAGTGGGAGATAGTTGAAAACTAGTAGTATTTGATGATTTCCAAGGTTTTATGAAGTTAAGATCAAAATCTATGTACTCATTTTCACGTTGCGTTCTCATACGCATATTTCCAGATCCGAGTCGGTCTCCATCCCATTCATATGATTTATTGTCATCTGCAATCTTCACTTTTGCTTCTGGTTCCATCAGCAACCATGGTGACCATTTTATCCATTGATGGAAATCGGAAAGTGCTGGAAACACAACTTCCGCGGGAGCATTAATTTTGACGGATCGTTCAACTTTTACTTTAGACATGGGTTTATGATTTAGGTGCTAGTACAAGATAGTCTACACAAACAAAAATGAAAAGTAAGAATTTATATCAAAATGCTTAAAATAGCCTGGTCGCCTATATATAATCATCCGCTTCCTCCAAAGCATAGGTTTCCAATGGAAAAATATGACCTTCTCCCCCGTCAACTTGTGCATGAAGGAACCATAGAAGAAAAGAATTTATTTGCCCCGCGCAATTTGACAGAAGATGAAATTTTAGCTGTTCATAAAAAAGCGTATTGGAACAAGCTTCAAAAACTCAACTTTAGCAGACAAGAAGAAAGAAGAAGTGGTTTTCCAATAACAAAAGAATTGGTAGACCGGGAAATTGCAATTAATGGAGGGACGATTCAATGTGCGGAGTATGCGTTGGAATATGGGGTTGCAATGAACATTGCTGGGGGTACGCATCATGCATTCACAGATAGAGCTGAAGGCTTTTGTCTATTGAATGACATTGCCATAGCGTCTAGATATTTGCTCAACCGCAAAAAAGCATCACAAGTTTTAGTTGTCGATTTGGACGTGCATCAGGGAAATGGGACCGCTGAGATATTTGCAAATGAAGCAGCTGTATTTACCTTTAGTATGCATGGGGAGCATAATTACCCTCTGCAGAAAGAGAAATCCGATTTAGATGTCCCTCTGCAAGATGGGACAGATGATAACACTTATTTACGTTTACTTGACACTACTCTCAACCAGCTGTTAGATTCTGTACAGCCTGATTTCATTTTTTTTCAATCAGGTGTAGACGTATTAAAAACAGATAAATTAGGTCGGCTTGGGATGACAATTGCAGGTTGCAAAAAGAGAGATCAGCTCGTCATATCACTTGCTAAGAAACACGGCGTTCCATTGGTAGCCTCTATGGGGGGTGGATATTCAAGTGATGTACGAGACATATTGGAGGCGCATTCGAATACATATCGGGTCGCTCAATCCATCTATTTTTAAGGTAGAACTGTTTCCATAAAACAATCCACTATTTTACCTGTTTATTCTTTATTACGTAAAAGTTATAGTTAGTTTAACCTAATAAACCAGATGATCTACGCCATCTGGTTTTTTTTTTGAAATACCTAATTTACCTTAGAGCCATATTGATTTTGTTGCTTTAACAACTATTTTAACTATGACTCATTTTCCTTCCAAATTTCATTATGGAGAAGATCACCTCACTGCAGGAATTGCTTTGTCAATCGCAAGAGGAATCACCAAAGGACTACTTTCCGAAGCTGCAAGGAATGCGATTAGGAAGAGCGCCAATGATGTGAAAATCATAGCTGATGGTGATCGTGCTGTATATGGAATTAATACGGGTTTTGGCCCTTTGTGTACAACTCAGATATCCAAAGATGAAACCAGCACCTTGCAGAAAAACCTGCTCAT
Source organism: Ekhidna sp. (assembly GCF_039940915.1). Taxonomy (GTDB): domain Bacteria; phylum Bacteroidota; class Bacteroidia; order Cytophagales; family Cyclobacteriaceae; genus Ekhidna. Next base: position 81,891 of record NZ_JBDVFO010000002.1, on the reverse strand, counting down.
GAGTCATGCGGTAGGTCTTGGGGATCCTATTCGTGATGAATTAGCCAAACTCATGATGATCCTTAAGGTTCATGCATTAGCTAAGGGGTTTTCTGGGGTACAAGAAGAAACAATTGACCGTATCATCTTTCACATTGATCATAATGTCATTCCGATGGTTCCTGAGCAAGGCTCGGTAGGAGCTTCAGGGGATCTGGCTCCTCTCTCCCATTTATTCCTTCCCCTAATTGGGCTAGGAAAGGTGAAGGTAGATGGTGACTTCATTCGAACACATGAATGGTTGAAGAAAGAAGGAATACAACCAATCGAACTTGGTGCTAAAGAAGGGCTTGGCTTAATCAACGGGACGCAGTTTATAGCGGCTCATGCAGTCAAAGTGGTGGAGCAATTGCAAAATGTAATGATACATGCAGATATTTCAGGTGCCTTAATGGTTGAAGGGTTGTTAGCTTCTGTCAAGCCATTTGCTCCTGAATTGCATAATGTTCGAGCATATAAAGGTAGTCGTCATGTTGCAGCATTTATTAGCAACTTATTAAGCGGTTCGGAAGTGGTTCACTCTCATGCGAACTGTGCCAGAGTTCAAGACCCCTATTCACTGCGCTGCATGCCGCAAGTTCATGGTGCATCTCGCAATGCCTGGCTCCATGTCAAAGAAATGCTCGAGGTAGAGATTAATTCTGTAACGGACAATCCCATTGTCTTCAGTTCTGAGCATACCATCAGTGGTGGCAATTTCCACGGTCAACCAATGGCTCTCCCATTGGACTATGCATGTCTTGCTGCATCTGAAATTGGGAATATTTCTGATCGTAGAATTTATCTTTCTTTGGAAGGAGATACTCCAGGCGTACCTAAACTCTTACTCAAGGAGACAGGCACTAATTCAGGTTTCATGATTCCACAATACACGACCGCCGCCCTTGCCAGTGAAAACAAAGGGCTTTGCTTTCCTGCAAGTGCTGATAGCATTCCTACATCCTTAGGCCAGGAGGATCACGTGAGCATGGGATCCATTGGCGGACGTAAAGCATTGCGTGTAGTAGAAAATGTAGAAAAGATCATTGGTGTTGAAACTTTCTGTGCAGCACAAGCAGTGGATTTCCACAGGCCACTTAAGTCAAGTAAGATCATGTCTGCCATTCACGAACATATTCGATCAAAAATTGCGCATATCACAGAAGATGGGGTTATGAACGAATACATGGAAACAGCCATTGAAATGGTTAAAAACAAAGATTTAGTTACCGTTGCACGAAGTGCCGCGGAAAAACAAGGCATTACATTGACGACCGAGTTTAGTGCAGAATTTGATCAATTTTAATCTAGAATAGAATGACATTCACCGAACAGATTCTTCAGGGAATACCAGAAAAGCTACCTACGAAAAAACAATTGGCTGAAGGAGTCAATCGCGCCCCAAAACGAAAAGATATTCTTTCCAAAGAAGAAAAAAGGCTAGCGATAAGAAATGCTTTAAGGTATTTTCCAGCTGAATGGCATACTGAATTGGCTCAAGAATTCTGGCAAGAGCTCAATGACTTTGGTAGGATTTATATGTATCGGTTTATGCCTGACTACCAGATGCATGCCAGGCCAATTGATGCATATCCTGCCAAATCCCAACAAGCGGCTTCCATCATGTTGATGATTCAGAATAACCTGGATCCCGCCGTGGCACAACATCCGGAAGAGTTGATTACCTATGGAGGCAATGGTACGGTCTTTCAAAATTGGGCACAATACGCCCTTACTATACAGTACCTCGCGAATATGACGGATGTGCAAACTTTGCATATCTATTCGGGTCATCCGATGGGCCTCTTCCCTTCTCACAAAGACGCGCCACGAGTGGTGGTTACCAATGGGATGATGATTCCCAACTATTCTCAACCGGATGATTGGGAAAAGTTTAATGCATTGGGGGTAACACAATATGGCCAAATGACGGCTGGTTCCTATATGTACATTGGCCCTCAGGGAATTGTTCATGGCACCACGATCACGGTAATGAACGCATTCAGAAAGAAATTAAAACCAAATGAAGCGCCTGCCGGTAAAATCTTCTTAACAGCAGGACTTGGTGGAATGAGCGGAGCTCAACCCAAGGCAGGCAACATCGCTGGATGCATAACTGTGTGTGCTGAAGTCAATCCCAATGCAGCACATAAGCGACATGAACAAGGTTGGGTAGATGAGATTATTGCTGATATTAATGAATTGGTTGATCGCGTAAAGTCAGCAAAAGAAAACCTTGAGGTAGTCTCGATTGCCTATGTTGGAAATGTTGTAGAGGTGTGGGAAGAGTTTTATAGTCAAAACATTCTGGTGGAATTGGGCTCAGATCAAACCTCATTACACAACCCATGGTCTGGTGGCTACTACCCTGTCGGACTAAGTTTTGATGAAGCCAATAAAATGATTGGCAAAAATCCAGATGAATTTAAGGAGAAGGTGCAAGAAACATTACGTCGACATGCTGCCGCAGTAAACAAACATGCGGAACGGGGAACATACTTCTTTGATTATGGAAATGCTTTCCTGCTCGAAGCATCCAGAGCCGGTGCAGCTGTCATGGCTCCAAACGGGAATGAATTTAAGTATCCATCGTATGTACAGGATATTTTAGGCCCGATGTGCTTTGATTATGGGTTTGGTCCATTCAGATGGGTTTGTACTTCGGGCGATCCCAAAGATTTAAAAGAATCAGATCAATTGGCCTTGCGCGTAATGAATGAGATCAAAGAGCAATCCCCACCTGAAATACAGCAGCAAATGCAGGACAACATTCGTTGGATTGAGGAAGCAGACAAGAACCGATTAGTGGTTGGTTCTCAAGCGCGTATTTTGTATGCGGATGCCGAAGGCAGAGCTAAAATTGCTGAGGCTTTCAATCAGGCAATCAAAACAGGTATTATTAGTGCTCCTATTGTTCTAGGAAGAGATCACCATGATGTAAGTGGCACGGACTCTCCTTATCGAGAGACAAGCAATATCTACGATGGAAGTAGATATACGGCAGATATGGCTATACAAAATGTAATTGGAGACAGTTTCAGAGGAGCAACATGGGTATCCATTCACAACGGAGGCGGCGTTGGTTGGGGTGAAGTAATCAATGGAGGTTTTGGAATGCTTTTGGATGGTTCCGACGAGGCTGATAGAAAACTGAAGGCTATGCTATTTTATGATGTAAATAATGGAATCGCCAGAAGAAGCTGGGCACGCAATAAAGAAGCATTGTTTGCAATTAAGCGTGAAATGGCGCGTACACCTGAATTGAAAGTTACGATAGCTAATCTTGTGGATGATTCGATTCTAAATGGATTGAATTAGATATCCATCACATGAGGTTCTGAATCCCAGTTGCCGAAAATCCAATTGCCATGAAGCGTGGTGTCTCCGGACGCAAAAAACTCTTCTACAGCAGTCATTAGATCATATCTCGAAAGTCGATAACTCTGGGTTTTATCTAATAGACTGAAGGCTTTGTCACTGTAGTCTCTATCAATTCCGAAAATATCATAGAAATCTTCGTATTCATTTTTAGAGATAAATCCATCTCTATTTTGATCAAAGAAGTCAAACATGAAATTGAAAATCAATTCCTTGTAATCATCCAATGTGTCTTCATCTCCAGACAGCACAACCTCTTTTAAGAAAAAATCAACCCATTCCTCTTCAGTTACCTGATTGAATGTAAATGGCTTTATGTCTTTAACCAATGAGTTAAAGAGCTTGACTGCTTTACCCGTAATACGCTTATGTTCCTTGCTATTTGGCTCATAATCCAAGCGTATGCGAACTTTCTCTACCATTTCAGTAAAGTCATCCATTTGAAGGCAGCCATTGCTGTTCAAGTCTAAAATCCTGAAAAAATAACCTAATTTTTTACGTTGAAATTCTGCAGACATATATTGGGTGATTTGGAGACAAAAGTAGGAAAGTTAAGGTTAAAATGTAAAGCTGACTATTTCAGCTGTCACCCTAACAAAAAAGGCGTATGCTCTACGTTTTCTTAACTTATATGTGTCTAACAAGTCTTGTAGATTTTCTGCAAGACTTGCTGGACATATTACTTTGTTCAGTAGAAATCTATCATGTCAGTAAAGCTCTAATGGCAAGCCATAGTTGTATCTTCTTAAAGAAAGTCTACTTTTCCACCGTTCAAATTGTAAAAAGCGGTAGTAATCTTAAGTTTTCCTGCATCTACTGCCCCTTTGAGAATTGCGGATCTATCATAAAGGTCTTTGGCTGAAAGCTCTGCATTCTTTTTCACAACCACGTTTACATCACTACTTCCAGCCTGGGCTTTGGCAGGTTCTATCTGAGCCAATAAATGATTTAAATTATATCCATTGTCTCCTCCAGCCAGGGCAGCACCTACTGCTCCGCAACTTTCATGACCCATTACCACGATTACTTCAGTAGCTAAGTGAGCGACAGCATATTCAATACTAGCTATTGTATCCGTGTTGGCGATATTTCCAGCTACTCGCAGTACGAAAAGTTCTCCTAGGCCCGTATCAAAAGCAAGTTCAGGTACAACCCTGCTATCTGCACAACTAAGAACGATTGCCCATGGAGACTGCCCACCAACAAGTTCTGATCTACGATCACCGTCCTGGAGTTTACCACTTAATTTATTCGATACGTATCGCTCGTTACCTTCCCTTAGTCTTTCTATTACTTGATCTTGATTCATATGCATATATTGTTAATTGACCGCTAATGTAAATCATATAACTATTTCAATAAAATTCGTTCTATTTGTTCAGGGTTCATCACTAATTATTAATCTTCTCATAATAAAAAATGTTGGATCCGAACCGTTCCTATCAACGGAGCGGTTCTTTTTATTTTAATTTTTGCTCCCATTGAAAGACTCTTCTTTCGCTTTTAATCCGATTCACAATCTCACTATTGCTTAATAAAGCGCTTTTTTCGCCTTTGGAAGTAAAATGCCAATTTCCGCAATTGTCGCAGCGGTATACATTGATCGGTCCTTGATTGCCTGAAAACTCATTTCTAATATGATATTGAATCAACGCCTCTTCAGCAAGCTGTTGATCCTCATATATCCTTTTGCCGGTAATGCATGAATTATTCAATTTTCATCCCTTTAGAACTCCAATCTGAAAAACCGCCTGCATAATCATAAATCGTCGTAAATCCTTCTTCCTGAAGCATTTTAGACGCCTTTCCGCTCCTACCTCCACTTGCACAATGAATGACAATTGGCTTATCGCGATCGAATTTCTTCATTTGATCCAAAAAATCCGAACTAAAGAAATCGACTAAAACCACTCCTGGAATGTGTCCCTGATCGTACTCTTTCTTTGTGCGGATATCGATCACCGTTACGCCATCATTTTGCAATTCAACCAGCCTTTTTGCGGATATTGACTCTACTGCTTTTTGCTGCGCTGAGCTGCATCCGATAAGGATACTGAGAAAATATATTGATCGAAACATCGTATTAATAGTATATAATGTAAAACTATGAGTCAAAAATCAGGTTTTATACGTAGAAGAAGAAAAATATGAATTCTTAAATTAGCAAATATGCATTTCGTCCCTTTTTTTGGTTCGGAATTTGTGTCCACCAGATATTACTTTAGAATAGAGTTATGAGAAGCATCTTCTTAGTGGCCTTCATTGGTACGACTTTAAACTTGTTTTCACAAGAACAGGAACAAGAGCGTCTAGATGAAAAAATTGATCAAATCACATATGATTGGGATTTAGAAGCCGATAAATTATCCTCTTATGAAGGTTTGCAAGAGCTATGCACAGATGAGGAATACAGAGCTAAAATTCTAGGGCTATTGGATGACATTCACCACTACGATACAGTTCTATACACCGTCCTTATAAATCTTTCTAAGAAAAGCGATGATAAGGAAGTAAAAAAGACACTTAAGGACATTAAAAAATTCGAAGAAGAATATGACTCTAAGAGCTTTATTCACTTCATGAATGAAGAATGTAAAGCCATGAGGGAAATCGAAAAAGATTCTGAGAACACGGCAAACGACGTTGGCATTAATTCGTACTCAGGACAAGTATATATACTTGAGACTGAGCTATTTAAATATGTAAAGCATGTTACTGCAAGAGTAGATAAAATTCGCCTGCATGTTCATCACCTAAGCAAGCATTACAACTAGCTTAGCTTATCCGCGAATACCTTCTCAAGCTTTTTTACTTTGGGAGCCACTACAAAAGCGCAATAAGGCTGGTTACTGTTTTGGTTGTAGTAATCATGGTGAGCCGCTTCCGCCTCATAAAATACATCTAAGGGGCTTATTTCAGTCACAATTGGATCATCCCAAATGTTGGAGTCATTGAGCGTCTTCTTATAGCTTTCTGCAAGAGTCTTTTGATTTTCGTTGTGATAGAATACGACGGACCTGTATTGCGATCCTACATCATTGCCCTGGCGGTTCAGAGTAGTTGGATCATGCGTTTTCCAAAACACCTCCAACAGCTCATCATACGTAATTGTATCAGGATCAAAATCTAATTGAATTACTTCAGCATGCCCCGTTTGCCCACTGCACACCTCCTGGTATGATGTGTTTTTAATTGCTCCACCCATATATCCGGATTTTACGTTTGACACCCCCCTCAGGCGTTGAAACATTGCTTCAGTACACCAGAAACAACCAGATCCAAAAGTAGCTCTTTCCATTTATCAATTATTTAAGTTGTCAAATCTAACTTCTTAGTCATTCATTTAGTTCCTGTGTGATAGACTTAATTTGAATTGTTAATTTAGTCGCCTAATCATAGCTATGGAGTACTACATCATCATTGCAGCTTCGCTGATCATTATCCTTTCTTATCTATTTAACAGGGTTTCCGAAAAGTCAAATATTCCGTCGGTATTACTACTTATCCTTTTGGGAATTGTAGGAAGGGAATTAGTAGGGGTTTTTGGAATCGATAAAGAACGCATTCTTGAAATTTTTTCGCGAATAAAAATACTCGAAGTTCTTGGAACGCTAGGACTAATACTGATTGTGCTAGAAGCAGCTTTAGAATTAAAAATAGCTAAGGAGAAGTTTAAACTCATCACAAAGTCTTTCGTGATTGCATTGATTGGACTACTAGTCTGCATGTTTGCAATAGCAGGTGTCTTGATTTTGTCATTCAAAGAAATGGATTGGACTACTGCATTGATTTATGCTACTCCACTTTCCATTCTGAGTAGCGCAATAGTTATTCCTTCTGTAGTTAACCTTAATGAATATGATGAGGAATTTCACATCTACGAAAGTACCTTTTCAGATATACTAGGAATCATGGTTTTTTACTTTCTTGTCGAATTGGGACAGCCAACAAGTAACATCATGGTTTTAGGTGATTTTACTTTTGGGCTAGTCATTACCATCCTTCTATCAATTATTCTTTCTTATGTATTAATCTACGTATTTCAAAACCTGGAAACGAAGGTCAAGCTATTCTTAATGATTGGTGTCTTATTTCTTCTTTTCAGCATAGGAAAGCTCATGCACCTATCCTCTTTGCTGATAATTCTTGTTTTTGGGTTGATTCTAAACAATTACAAATTGTTCTTTGTGGGACGATTAAAAAGGTATTTAAAACCAATGGCCATCGAGAATATCAAAGAAACCTTTTTGATGATTACGATAGAATCCGCCTTTGTTGTTAGGACATTCTTCTTTGTTATTTTCGGTTTTTCAATAGCCCTGGCAACTTTGATTGACCTGAAAGTGGCTATTGTAAGTGCGGTGGTTTTGATAATTATTTATGCAAGTCGATTCTTATCTTTCCTTCCTTACAAGCATGATAATCTAAGACGAGCCATAGCAATTGCGCCGAGAGGACTTATCACTTTACTTTTATTTTATTCGATACCCGAAGAGTTTTACTTCGAGGATTTTAAATCCGGTATCTTACTGTTTGTTATAATTGTAACCAGCCTGGTCATGACTTCTGGATTAATGAAGAAGGATGAAAAAGAAGAAGTAGAAATTTCCGAAGTTGAATAACTTAGCTCCTCACACCTAAGACTTTAAGCATGAAAAAATTAAATGCGCTCGCTCAGAAGGGAAAAATCAATGAAAACGCAGGTATTCGCGACTCTCATTCAATTATAATCAATGCGGATATTGATAAGGTATGGGATGTATTGGTTGATATGGAGAATTGGCCAGAGTGGAACCCTGATGTAAAAAAAGTGACTGTAGAGGGCGCTGTAGAAGAAGGAGCAAATTTCAAGTGGGTTCAAGGACGAACACATGGTCAATCTCAGATACAGTGTGTACAAAAACCGTCCACCCTATCCTGGACTAGCAAAGCCAAGTTGGTCAAAAGAATATATGTCTGGTCTTTGGAATCTGATGAGAATCAAACCATCGCAACTGTGAGTGCTTCTTTTCAAGGGACACTCGTGGTACTAGCGGAAAACCACCAAAAGGTGTATGACGAACTCTTAAACTGGCTCGAACGACTAAAAAATATAACAGAGGAGAGCTAATTCTACTCTCCTGCCTTCGGTGTTGTAAGCTCCCTGAGTTGTTGCTGGACAATCTGAAATCCAGGGTGAATTTCTAAGGTTTCCAGGTACTTCGCTTTAGCTCCTTCCACATCACCTTTCTCTTGTAGAATCATTGCTTTCACCCGACTTGCGGCTGCTTTTAGTGATACTTCCTGTCCTGCACCATCAGTGGTGGGGAAACGAATGGTTTGTACTTCTGACTGAGGATCGCCCATGATGATATCAAGCGAGGCATTAGATTCTGCGAATCTAGTTAGCTCCATTTGCAAAAAAGAAATCTTGTAAAGCATGTTAATGCCTCCATTTGCGAGATATAGTTTTTCATAATACATCAAGGATTTGTCCTTGACTCCTATTTGATCAAAACCTGTTGCTGCTATTTCAAGCGCAAACTGGTCATTCGGGTTAATTTTTAGCGCTTGCTGTGCCACTAGTGCTGCTGAAACACTTTGATTATACTGTAAATAGGAAATTGCTAATGAATCATACAAAGCAACATTTGAAGGATTCTCAGCTAAAAGATTGTATAAAGCCATCCGTGCTATGATCGGATCATTGAAAAGTGTTGCAGAGTTGAAAATAAACGCTTGCTTCCTAATTTCCCATGGGATTGAATCGCCGGCTAGCACCTCTTGACTTTGTGCATTAGCAAAACCTATGGACAGAATTGAGATTATAAAGAATACTTTTTTCATGTGTCTATTTATTTCAATGACTATATATCAACGTCAAGGCTGATCTTTTTAACAGCGTGCAAACATAGCTATTTGTCCTTTGAGGTGGAAATGTATTTTGCACTTGGCTTTAGTCCACGCTTCTCTCCAATCTTCCACATCAATTTTAATGCCTCATTTTCATCATTTTTGATTCTACCATCCAGAATAGCTTCTTTTATTTCATGCTTGATATCTCCGATAATTTTAGATGGGGTGATATCGAAGGCTTCAATTATTTGCTCACCTGACACTGGTGGGTGAAAGTTCATCACATGGTCTCTTTGCTCTACTTCCTTAATTTTATGTTCAACCTTCTTAAAGTTTGCCTGATACTTTTTGACGCGTTCTGGATTTTTTGAGGTAACATCAGCATTGCACAGAGTCAATAAATCTCTGATATCCTTCCCCGCATCAAAGATGAGACGTCTGATAGCGGAGTCCGTTACCTTGTCATTCACAAGGGCAATCGGGCGAAGATGCAATCGAACCAACTTTTGCACATACTTCATCCTATCATCCATCGGAAGTTTAAATTTCTTAAATATTCCAGGAACCCATTTAGCGCCCAGATCTTCATGTCCATGAAAGGTCCAGCCTACCTTATCATTAAAACGCTGAGTAGCAGGCTTGGCTATGTCATGAAGGATCGCTGCCCAGCGCAACCATAGGTTATCCGTCATCAAGCAAATATTGTCTAGCACCTGTAGCGTATGGTAGAAATTGTCCTTATGCCCCTGCCCATTTACTTTTTTGACTCCTTGTAAATCGGTCATCTGGGAAAATATGAGCTTTAAAAGTCCGCTATGAAACAACAATTGAAAGCCATAAGATGGCTTGTCAGTCATGATTACTTTGTTGAGTTCTTCGGTGATTCTCTCTTGAGAAATGATGGAAATTCGTTCAGAGTGATCGACAATTCCTTGAAACGTATCAGGCTCAATATCAAAGTGAAGTTGTGTGGCGAATCGAATGGCTCGGAGCATACGAAGCGGGTCATCACTGAATGTTATTCCGGGACTCATCGGCGTTTTAACAATCATGTCGCGTAAATCCTTCATTCCATTGAAAGGATCTATTAAAGCACCAAAATCAGCTTTGTTAAGGCTAATTGCCATCGCATTTATGGTGAAATCACGCCTGTTCTGATCATCTTCCAGTGAGCCATCTTCCACTATTGGATTTCTCGAGTCTTTTCGATAGGACTCTTTGCGTGCTCCTACAAACTCATATTCAAAACCCTCATGATGTATAGCAGCGGTACCAAAATTTTTGAATGTGGATAGTTTTGCGTCATCACCTAGCAACTTTGCCACCTCTTTTGCTAGTCCAATTCCACTTCCTACGCACACGAAATCAATATCTTTCGATGACCTTTTAAGGAGCAAATCACGCACATACCCACCTACTACATAAGAATCCACACCAATATTTCTTGAAGCAGCAGAAACCACAGAAAATATTGTTTTGGATTGAAGATGAGCTAGGAATTGATCATGCATGTAGCAAAGATAAGTTTCAATCAGCCATATGTTTTTGTCAAATGCGGGAGATTATCAAAAAGCTCATCAAATTGAGTAGTCCCATCTCTTGACAGAAGTCCTCTAAAGAAACTTCGGAGTTGTTTTGAGAGAAATACATGAAATTCCTTTTCAAGTTTGATGGTCGGATAATCAGCAGGCTTTCCGAATAAAAATGAACATAACGCCTCCTTGTACATAACTAATGCTACCATCGGTTCTACTCGATCATCAATCATTTTCTCGGTATATCCTTGTTGGATCAATACGGAGAAACGATCAAGCAACGCACTATTGATATGATCCGATAAAATTTTGGACAACATACTCTTGTCATTGCACAAATCTCGAAGCACGTGAATGCTAATGTGCCTAACATGCTCATGAAACATCTCCAGGTAATTGATCAGCTTAACAATAAAACATTGATTTGAAGAGATAATCTTTTCAGACATATTCACAATTGCTTCTAGCTTATCTCGTCCTACCTCAATAAACAACTCTTCTTTATGTTTAAACTGAAAGTAGATTGTCTTCTTACTCATTTTCAATGAGCTTGCGATATCATTGATGGTTGTCTCCTGATATCCTTTTGTGGAAAAATGAGCAAATGCAGAAGCAAGTATACGTTCGCGTTTATCTAACAAATCTGTTTATTTGCTGCCAAAAATAGCTGGTCTAAAGACTTGCGCAAGAAAAAATGCTAATGATTCTGATCGAATGAAATAGATTTGTTTTCAATGGATAATAAGCAAGCCAAAAGGCGGATAGAATCACTTACAGAAGAGCTAAATCACCACAATTACCTCTATTATCAAAAAAATCATTCAGAGATTTCGGACTATGAGTTTGATTCAAAGTTGAAAGAACTGGAAGGGTTAGAAGAAAAATTTCCTGAACTAAAACTCCCTCACTCACCAACAAGTCGCGTAGGCGGTGATATCACAAAAGATTTTGAAACTGTTCAGCATAAATATCCAATGCTGTCTCTTGGAAACACTTATTCGAAAGAAGAATTGATCGACTTTGATAGTCGAATAAAAAAAGGTTTAGGAACAGATAAATATGAATACATATGTGAATTGAAATTTGATGGTGTGGCGATCAGTCTTAAATATGAAAATGGAATTCTTGATCGTGGAATTACACGAGGTGACGGTACAAAAGGTGATGATATTACCGCAAATGTCAAGACGATTCGAACCATTCCGTTGAAAATTCAAGGGGAAAACTATCCACCCTCTTTCGAAGTAAGAGGAGAAGTCTTTATGCCTAAAGATCAGTTCATTGAGCTCAATAAAAGTGTTGTTGAAGAAAATAAGCAACGCGAAGCCGATGGAAAAACAGCGGCAACACTTTATGCAAATGCAAGAAATACCACCTCTGGGACGCTCAAAATGCAAGATTCAGCGGTGGTGGCCAACCGGAAGTTAGACTGCTATTTGTATTCCTACCTTGACGATCTGGATTCCTTCGAAACACATGAAGAAGCACTGCATTTTCTTGAAACTTCGGGTTTTAATGTATCTCAGACCTATAAAAAGCATAAAAGCATTGATGGGGTAATTGAGTACATAAACTATTGGGATCAAAAACGACATGAGCTCAGTGTTGAGACCGATGGTATTGTCATCAAGATCAATAGTATCGCACACCAATCAGAATTAGGTTTTACCGCTAAGAATCCGCGCTGGGCGATCTCTTATAAATTTAAGGCAGAATCCGCAGTTACAACACTAAATGGCATTGCCTATCAGGTAGGTAGAACAGGAGCTATTACACCTGTGGCTGAGCTCGAACCTGTTTTGATAGCTGGAACAACGGTTAAGCACGCTTCACTTCACAACGCCAATGAAATCGATCGCTTAGATGTTCGAATTGGCGACAGTGTAAATGTTGAAAAAGGAGGTGAAATAATCCCTAAAATTACTGGCGTAAATGTTGAAAGGCGATCTGATAATAATCAAAAAGTAGCGTATATCACGCATTGTCCTGAGTGCAATACAGCTCTCATTCGTCAAGAAGGTGAAGCCAAACATTACTGTCCCAATCAAGAAACGTGTCCTCCACAAGTTTTAGGAAGAATCGAGCATTTCATTAGCCGAAATGCTATGAATATTGAATCATTGGGTCCTCGAACCATCAATGGCTTTATCAGTAAAGGTCTAATAAAAAAAGCTTCGGATCTGTACAAACTTCAATTTGAGGATATCAATAACCTGCAATTTGAGGAAAGAGATGAGGTGACTGGTGAGATAAGTAAGCGCTCCATAAAAGAAAAATCTGCCCACAACATCATTGCTTCAATTGATAAATCAAAAGAAATCCCCTTCGAACGGGTCTTGTTTGGCTTAGGTATTCGTTACGTTGGAAAGACTGTAGCTGAGAAACTAGCTCAACATTTTGTCACAATTGATCGTCTAATTAGTGCGTCTTTTGAAGATATCATCGCTGTACATGAAATTGGTGATCGGATCGCGCAGAGTGTTGTTTCATTTTTTAATGACGAAGCGAATCTTCTGATGACAAATGAGCTAAAAGAAGCAGGGCTTTGCGTTGAAGTAAAGCAAAAAGAAGGAACAGATGACAAGCTGAAAGGACTCATATTTGTAGTTTCGGGTGTGTTTGAAGGATTTGGGAGAGACGAATTGAAAAATATCATTAAACAGCACGGAGGAAAGGTTGCCAGTGGCATTTCATCTAAAACCAACTATCTGGTGGCAGGAGAAAACATGGGGCCAGCAAAAAAAGAGAAGGCAGATTCGTTAGGAATTGCTATTTTGGACGAGTCATCATTTAGAGAACTTTTAGAAAATGATTAAAAACATTTTCCTTAACCATAAAGGCAAAGCAACCATTGCCGCAAGGGAACACTGTACCTACCTGGAAGCATCTTCTATTGGTATTTTGTATAATTCTGAGGAATTCAGTACGGAAGTCATAACCAAATTGGAGGAGCTACTCAAAAGCGATAAAAAAGATGTTGCCCGGATGGGATACACAGATAAACCATCTGAAGAAAAACTCATTTTCTCCAAGAAGGATATTTCTGGAACCGGAACAGTAAAAAAAGATAACCTCTCCTTTTTCATCAATCAAACCTTTGATTTTCTCATTTCACTCGACACCTCCGAAAACATCAACTACAAGTATGTGCTTGCGCTAAGTAAAGCCACTTGTAAGGTGGGGTTTGAAACCGAAAAGTATTATGATTTGTTACAGCTTTCATTGAAAATGGACGATAGTAAACCAAAAGCGGTGGCCAATATTGTTCGATACTTAAAAATGATCCAGTAGGCTTAAAGGCTTCACGTAATTAATCAACCAAATTTGTTTGAATTCATGGTGAACTGCGTTACACCAAGCGATATTTTTGTGAAATAATGATAGAAGAATTGAAAGGTACCGGTGTAGCACTAGCAACCCCCATGAATGAGGATTATTCAATTGACTTTGGTTCCCTAAGTAAACTGCTAGATCATATTCTTCTGGGCAATGCGGATTATATCGTTGTCCAAGGCACTACTGGAGAATCCCCAGTCTTTTCATGGTCTCAAAAACTAGCTATTCTGAGATATGTTTTGGAGCACCTTGCGGGTCGTAAACCGGTAGTTTTCGGTCTTGGAGGGAACAATACCTACGATTTGATCGAAAAGTCAAAAGACTTGAAAACGTTTGAGTTAGCTGCTATTCTGTCTGCAAGTCCATATTACAGTAAACCGTCTCAAGAAGGAATTTTAAGACATTATAGGATGCTAGCCGATGCTTACCCGCACCCCATCATTCTATACAATGTACCATCAAGAACAGCTTCTAATATGAGTGCTGCAACAACCGTAAAGCTCGGGGAACATTCAAACATTATTGCAATGAAGGAAGCTTCTGGAGATTTAGCTCAATGTAAAGAGATCTTAGAGAAAAGACCCAGCGGAATGATGATGCTATCCGGTGATGATGCGTTGGCGCACGATATCATTAAGATGGGTGGTGAAGGAGTGATATCCGTCATTGGAAATCTCATGCCTCAAGAGTTTACACGTATGGTCAATTCTACGATAGCCGGTGACATCACTGCCGGAAGTAAAATGAATGCTGATTTAAAAGTTGCATACGATATGCTCTCCGAGGAGGGCAATCCCACTTCGCTCAAAGCAGGTTTAGAAGTCATTGGCATTGGTCAAAGAACAGTTAAACCTCCTCTGTTTGATGCTACAGAGGGATTAGTAGAAAAGTGGAAGGCATACTTGGGTGATCGACTGTCATAAAACTTCATAATTAGTAAAGTCAAAAGCAACCATTTGTCCCCAAGGATCATTAATAGTGAAAGATTATCACCTATTGTGATTAATCTAAACTAATAAGTCAATAGATCCATGCGTAAAAAATCACTTCTAGTGATCATGCTTTTCAGCCTAATCACAACTGTCGCACAAGACAACAAACGTATTTCGGGAAAAGTCATAGACGAACAAACCGGTGACCCGCTGGCCTTTTCTCATGTAGGCATTTTCAATTCAAGCTATGGGACTGTTTCCAATATTGATGGGGATTTCACTTTGATAATACCATCCCAATACAGTGAAGATAAACTTTCCGCTTCCTATTTAGGATATGAGTTAAAGTCATACAAAGTAGCTTCAATAGATGCAGATAAAGACCTGATAATCAAGTTGAAATCTAAGGTTACCCAATTACCAGAGCTGGTCATTCGAGTGAAAGAAAAGTCAATTATTGAGGAAGCTATAGAAGCAATACCTAAAAATCATGATCAGAGTGAAATGAAGCTAAGGGCATTTTGGCGGGCATCAATATGGAACAAGTCAGACAACTATGTTCAGATGACTGAATATGCATTTGATATGTTTCGGCATGGAGATATTGGAGAGGAAGAGAATTCCATGAAAATACTGCGTGGGCGGGTTGCTCGGGACACTGCTTTTTTTGCAGATATAGGAGGCATGCAGATAGGTGTCACTCCCCCCTCTCTATTTGTAAGTTCACTCTTAAAAGAGCACCCGCTGCTGGATAAAAAAATACGTAAGAAGCACATTTATAAAATAACAGATGCCACCTCTTACAATGACAGGGCTGTATTTATTGTAAGTTTTAAGCCAAAAGAAAAAGCGAAGGGAAAGCTGTTTGAAGGTCAAATCTTACTGGATACTGAGTCATTGGCATTTGTGAAAATCTCCTACAGAAAGTTGATTAGTGAAGAAAATCCAGAAAAAGTATTTGATGGTCTAAGCATGGCTTCCATGGTTGTAGGCCTGGGAAAAAGCACCATGGATCAATTCGAGAACGAACTAAATTATCAATTGGTGAATGGGAAATGGTATTTAAGTCATGCCAAATATGACATCAATTGGACGATGCGACGAGCCAAACAAGGCATTATAAAGCCTGTAACATTCAACGCAGATTTTGTAGTCACTGACATTCTAAAGGAGGATATAGTCGTTCCTCCATCAGACGAATTAGCATCAAAAGGAATCTTAGAGCGGCAAGTCACTAAAAACACGAGTGAGTTCTGGGAGAAGTATAACTACCTAAAGGCAGATAATAACTTCGAGGAGTTGTTTCAGGAAATTTTGGATAGACAATAAAAAAGGGAGCAAGTGGGCTCCCTAATTTCTTTATCGGTTCGATTACTAATCGATTATCCTTTGTTCTTGATATCCTGAACTTCAAGTCTGATTTCCTGAGCAAGATTTTTCATATCCTGCATACCTTTTCTTACTCGAGTACCAGCGGCGTTGTTTTTCTTGTCATAGAATTTTTCGAAATCAGCTTCTAGTGATTCAACCATTGACTTTAGTTGTTCAAATCTTTTCATGTTATGAGGTAATTAAGGTTATCGATAAATTTTAAATTTAGGGGCAATATAGCCTAAAAAGCTAAATAACACAGTTTATCTGAAAGAAATATTAAGATTTTGCCAACATGGCACCTTCTACTCCTGCTTCTTTATAAACTCCGTTATCTAATTTTTCTTTTATTGCTTCAAATGCTTTCAATGTCTCTTCCACATCTTCCAGTGTATGCATGGCTGTCGGAATGATTCTTAAAATAACCATGCCCTTCGGAATTACAGGATAAACAATCATTGAGCAGAAAATATGGAAGTTTTCTCTAAGGTCGATGACCATGTTACAAGCTTCCAATACATCTCCATTCATCACTACAGGAGTTACCGGAGAATCTGTTGACCCAATGTTGAATCCACGTTCTTTGAATCCATTCTGAAGTGCATTTACAATTGTCCAAAGTTTCTCTCTTAACTCTGGCATTGTTCTTAGCATGTCTAATCTTTTCAATCCTCCTATTACAAGAGGCATTGGCAATGATTTAGCAAAAATTTGAGATCTTACTTTATATCTTAAGTGATCAATTATATCCTTCTGAGCTGCGATAAAAGCACCAATACTCGCCATCGACTTTGCGAAAGTGGAAAAATAGATATCTATCCCATCCTGACAATCATAATGCTCACCTGTTCCTGCACCAGTTTTTCCCATGGTACCAAATCCATGCGCATCATCTACGAGTAATCTGAAGTCGAATTTATCTTTCAGCGCTACGATTTTATCTAGTTTCCCAGTATTTCCGCTCATTCCAAATACACCTTCTGTGATCACTAGCACCCCTCCTCCTTGCTCATTTGCTAACTTTTCAGCTCTTTTCAGCTGCTTTTCACAGTTTTCAATGTCGTTGTGAGGAAATACAAACCTTTTGCCTAAGTGCATCCGCAACGCATCAATAATACATGCATGGCACTCTGCATCATATACAACCACATCCTTCCTGTCAACGAGTGCATCTATCACGGACATGATTCCTTGATAGCCATAGTTTAGAAGCATGCCTGCAGGCTTACTCACATATTCGGCTAGCTCCTGCTCTAACTGATCGTGATGATCTGAGTTTCCAGTCATCATACGGGCACCCATCGGGTATCCAAGTCCCCATTGCGCAGTAGCCTCGGTATCTGCTTTTCTGATGTCCGGATGATTGGCCAGTCCTAGATAATTGTTGAGGCTCCATGCCAATACTTCCTTCCCTTTAAACTTCATGCGAGGTTGAATCTCACCTTCCAGTTTTGGGAAGAAATAATAGTTTACATCTTGATCTAGAAAAGAGTATTGTCCTAAAGCTCCCTTATCACTGAGTAATTTCTCAAATAAATCCATTTACTTGTGTTCTCCTATTTTCAAACAAGATGCAAATTTAGCAGGAATACACATATAATGAATGTAGCCTTTTCAATAAACTTGCACCAACAATTAAATTATGTCTATAAAGAAAATATTAGTTGCCAATAGAGGTGAAATAGCAATTCGTGTAATGAGATCAGCCAAAGAGCTGGGAATCAAGACAGTAGCTGTGTATAGCGAGGCAGATAAACTGCTTCCGCATGCATCCTACGCAGATGAAGCAGTGAATATAGGACCTGCAGCTGCTTCTGAATCTTACTTGGTTCAGGATAAAATAATCGAAGCTTGCAAGCAAACAGGTGCAGATGCCATCCATCCTGGGTATGGTTTCTTATCAGAAAATGCCTCATTTGCTGAACGTGTAAAAAAAGAAGGACTCATTTTTATCGGACCTTCATCTGAAGCTATTCGAATCATGGGTGACAAGCTCACATCTAAGCAAACGGTTCAGAAATTCAATGTACCTCTTGTACCTGGAATGGATGAGCCGATTAATGATGTAGAAAAAGCCAAAGGTGTCGCTAAAAAAATTGGATACCCTGTGATGATAAAAGCAAGTGCTGGCGGAGGAGGAAAAGGGATGCGTATCGTAAATGATCCAAAAGATTTTGAAGAGCAAATGGATCGTGCAATGAGTGAGGCCCGAAACTCCTTTGGAAATGATGAGGTCTTCATCGAGAAGTTTATTTCTTCCCCAAAACACATAGAAGTCCAAATTTTAGGAGATCAACACGGCAATACGATTCACCTATTTGAGCGAGAGTGTAGTATTCAACGAAGACATCAAAAGGTGGTGGAAGAAGCACCATCTGCGCTACTCACTCCTGAACGTAGAAAACAGATTGGAGAAGCCGCAGTAAACGTAGCTAAATCGTGCAATTACTATGGCGCTGGTACAGTTGAGTTTATAGCAGATGAAAACATGGATTTCTATTTCCTGGAAATGAACACTCGACTTCAAGTTGAGCATCCTGTGACAGAACTCATTACCGGTGTTGATTTGGTAAAAGAGCAAATCTCCATTGCAAATGGAGAAGAATTAAGCATTAACCAAGACGACTTAACCATTACAGGTCATAGCTTAGAAGTGAGGGTGTATGCAGAAGACCCGGAAAACAATTTCCTGCCTGATACGGGGAAACTTTTGACTTATATACGACCTCAGGGAGCGGGAGTACGTGTTGATGATGGATATGAACAAGGACAGGAAGTATCGATTTTTTATGACCCCATGATAGCCAAGCTCATAACTTATGGAAAGGATCGCACGGAGGCCATTGCCCGAATGAGACGAGCAATTAGCGAGTATCAAATAACAGGAGTAAAAACCACACTCCCTTTTTGTGATTTCGTGCTTACACATGGTGAATTCATAGATGGTTCTTTCACAACGAAATTTGTAGAATCACACTACAATGCAGAATCCTTAAAAAAACAAGCTTCCGCTGACATCATTGAAGTAGCTGCAGTCATTGCCAATGAAATTATGACTAATACCTCCAAAACAATACCTTCTGCATCGAGCAATAGTCAGAAGAGTAGATGGAAAGATCGAATGAAAAACTAAATGGCAGAAATAAAGCCCCTACGTGCATGGAGATATAACTCCGCTCTGGACAAAAACATCGACGACTTAGTATCACCGCTATTTGATGTGGTTTCTGAAAGCCAACGAGAATTGTTGTATGCAGAAGAATTCAATAGCATACATCTATCGGTTCCAAAAGGGAGTGATTCCAATAGTAGTGCAGCTCAAAAACTTATGCAATGGAAAAGTGATGGGATAATCGCTCAAGATCAACTCCCATCTATCTATGTGTATTATCAGTATTTCACATTGCCCGGCTCAGCAAAGGAGCATATCAGAAAAGGCTTTATAGCTAACCTGCGTGTGTATGATTGGGATGAAAAAGTATTGTTGAGACACGAAAACACCATGCCTTTCTCTGTCAATGACAGAGTTTCCATTCTCGATCACACCCAATTGAACGTGAGCCCTACTCATGGTCTTTATACAGATACATCGCATGAAATTGAGCGATACCTTGATGATGCCATGATTCAACCGCTATACGAAACAGAAGATTATCAAGGAGTTCGGGATGTCTTTGGTGTAATACATGACGCCAAGGTAATTCGTCGAATAGTAGAAATTATCAAAGACAAACAAATCATTCTGGCTGATGGTCACCATCGATACGAAGGATCGTTGCTTTATCAAAAAGAAAGGGCTAAAAATAACCCAGATCATGACGGTAGTGAAGGATATAATTTTCACCTCATGTACTTCACCAATACAGAATCTGATGATTTGAGAATACTACCGACCCACCGTTTGGTGAAGGAGCTTGAAAATTTCTCCAAAGATGATCTTTTGGCCAAACTTGAAAAGTACTTCTTTATTAAGCCCATAGCTGAAGCCACAGATGTAAATGAAGTCATTCTTGGTAAACGATGGGCCTTTGGCTTACTCGTTGGAGATGAAGCCTACAAGATCAGACTCAAGCCAGAGATGATCCACGAAATTACTTGGGATTTTCCTCAGGCCATCAAAGAATTGGATTTGACGGTAATGCACTTTTATGTGTTTGAAAAATGCCTGGGAATACCCGGAAGAGATCAACGTGGAAGTACGAACTTGACCTTTGAAAGAAATTTCACTAAATGTTTGACTTCTGTTATTAACAAGGAGGCACAATGCGCGATAATCACCAAAGATATTTCAATAGATACAGTCAAAGAAGTTTGCTACAGCGGCTATACTTTGCCTCAAAAGAGCACCTATTTTTATCCAAAAGTTATTTGCGGATTTCTATTTGGATCCATAAAAGAGGATGAGTTTAATTCATTTTTTGATGAAGCATTTCAATAACCTTATACTGGCATCCAAGTCCCCACGAAGAAAACAGCTTCTTCTTGATGCGGGCTTTAAATTTGAAGTTAAGACCATCGCTTTTGATGAAATCTTTCCTGAAGACATGGATCCATTAAAAGTAGCGGAATACCTTGCCGTAGAAAAGAATAAAGCCCATCGAACTGCATTTGGCACAGGTACAATCATCACTTCTGATACTGTAGTGATTTTTAATGATCGCATCCTTGGCAAACCTAAAGACTTAAAAGAAGCTCAAAGCGTATTGAGGGTTCTGTCTGGTAAAATACATCAGGTGATTTCCGGCGTATGCATTAGCAATGAAGACAAACAGGTTTCTTTCTCCAACCTCACAGAAGTAAAATTCAGAGACTTAGCAGCAGATGAAATCAGCCATTACATTGAGTTAGCTCCACCCTTGGACAAAGCGGGGAGTTATGGAATTCAAGATTGGATTGGACTGATTGGAGTTGAATGGATCAAAGGGTCGTATTACAACGTGGTGGGCTTGCCAGTGGACGAAGTATATAAAACTCTCAAGGAAGAATTCTAATTGAAATTCCTCGTCGACGAAAACCTTTCCCCGGAATTAGCTGATCTATTCAGAAAATTAAGCCTGGATGCCTACCATGTCAATGAATTGAAAAGTAACAGTAGGCAGCGTGTGATCGACGATCAGCTCAGAAGACTTGCCATACGAAAGGGATATGTAATCGTCACCAAAGACGATGATTTCGTAAAAAGCTATGTAAGCAGAGAAGTGCCTGAAAAAATGATTTTTATCTACGGTTTGGATAAAAAGGAATTGCTACTTACCCGTATGCAGGAGGTAATCCCACAACTAGAGCCTTTGCTACGCATTCATAATTTCATAGAAGTGAATGAGAGCGAAGTAAGATTTCCATTCTCAAACTAGTACAGCTCACTCGTACCTTAATGTTTTTGCCGGATCGGTTTTAGCAGCATTAAGGCTTTGCGAAAGTATGGTTAATCCAGCCACCAGTAAAGAAGCGATTCCTGCAATTAAGAAGATGAATGGTGAAAGGTCAATTCTATAGGCAAAATCTTGCAACCAGCTATCAGACAAGAAGTACCCCACTGGCACAGAAATAACAAAGCTTACGACTACTAGCGCAAGGAACCCCTTCATGATGCCAAAGACTATTTCAGCTAACCTTGCCCCCAAAACTTTTCTGATTCCAATTTCTTTGAGTTTGGTTTTTACCGTGAATGTTGCCAATCCGAAAAGCCCCATACATGCAATGAAGATTGCCAGAAAAGCAAAAAACTGGATCATCATCCCTAGCTTTTCCTCTTTCTGATACTGAGCTTCGATTTGCTGGTCTAAAAAGGTGAATTCAAAAGGCCAACTGGGGGCCAATTCATTCCAGACTTGTTCCACTTCATCAATCGCCAATAAGAGTTCTTTTCTATCACCGACATTAAACTTAATGGATACATCTCCGAAATTACTGAGTGTGAACACACTGGGGCGTACAGGTTGATATAATGATTCGAAATTGGCATCTTTCATCACACCGATCACTTTTGTTTCGAAACGTGTTTTATTATCGGATCCTCCTACCCATGAAAACCTTTTACCGAGCGCTTCTGCATTGCTCCACCCAAATGTCTTCACCGCCGCTTCATTTAGCATAACTGCACTTGAAGAATCTGTAGGAAATTCGTTTGAAAAATTTCTTCCTGCAACAAGCTCTGTGTTGAACATATCCATAAAATCATGACTTATATGCTTAAATCCCAAACTCTTAGCTTCACTAATAGCCTCTCCTTCCACTCGAAAACTTTGCTGCCATCCGCTGGTTCCGGCAACATACCCAAGATTCAGTTGTGATATTCTGGGGTTATTGATAAGCTTAGACTTAAATAATTTGAATTCATCATCGATCTTCGATCCATGATCTAGTATGATAACCTGATCCTTATCAAAACCTAAATCCTTGCCTTTTATGTAATCCATTTGCATCTGAATTGCCAGGATTCCAATGATCAAGGTGTTTGAAACAATGAATTGAGTAATTACCAAAACCTTTCGAAGACTAAAATTTGATCGGCTATCTATCAGCTTGCCTTTGAGAACTTTTACCGGCTTCAATCTGCTGAGGTAAAAGGAAGGATAAAATCCGGCGAGTCCTCCAACGATTAGGGCTCCAAAAAAGATCAAGATCATTAAAATGGGAACCTGAATGTATGGAATGGATACATCCTGATCCAGGAATGAATTAAAAAGCGGAATGAGCAGTTCTAAAAGCAATAGACCAAGTGCTGTACTCAATAATGTTATTACCGTGGATTCGGTAATGAACTGACCTATCAAATGCTTACGGTGCGCTCCCATTACCTTTCTGAGCCCTATTTCCTTTGCTCGATTTACCGATTGTGCCGTTGTAAGGTTTACAAAATTGATGCACGCTATGAGCAGAATAAGTATAGCAACGGCTGCAAAAGCATATACTTGACTTATGCTCCCGTTTGAACTTATTTCCGAGATCATATTGGAGTACAAATGAATATCCGCCAGCTGCTGAGACTGATAGTTGAAATCCACACTTGGATTATCTACCCTACCGAATAAGTCTGTACCGTCTTCTAGCAGGCGAATGTCAAAATCATTTTTAAGAAAAGCGTCTTTTAGCAACACATAAGTCCATGAACCTGACCACCTCCAGTCTTCTTCAAGATCATATCCTTTATTGCTTCCATCACCTTTCCAGCGTTGACGTTGGAGCTCAACAGGGACCAGGAAATCAAAATCAAGGTGTGATCTAAATGACTTCTTAAAAATGCCCGTGACTTGCAGTTGATCACTGTTTTTATATAACAGGGATTTACCAATGGGATTTTCATCACCAAAGTATTTTTTTGCCATTGCTTGGGATAAGACGATACTATTCTTGGCGATTAAAGCGGTGGAAGGATCCCCTTGAGCCAAAGGGAAGTCGAATATCTCAAATACCTCCGGATCTGAAAAATAGATTTTCTCCTCTGTAAATGATTTATCATCATACTTAAGCGTAGAGGCGTCCATCCGATTGATATAGAACCTTGCAACCTTTTCTACTTCAGGATATTTTTCGAGCAAACGATGCTTCAATGGGAATGAAACCCGCGACACAGTGCTCGTCTCCCCTCTTGTTTCGTAGGAATAATTCAATCGTACAATTCGATCTGCATTCTTGTGAAATTTGTCATATGACAATTCTGTGACCACATAGCTGACCATCATCATGAAACTTGAAATACCTATGGCCATTCCAATGATGTTAATGGCTGCAATAGATTTTGTTTTTTTGATTGTTCGAATGGCAATCAACAGGTAGTTTCGGAGCATATCAATGGTGGTTAGTTTTGCGTATGTTTTTGATTTTCGTTTGAGTGCGAAAGGCTGGAAAAACATGATAACATTGAGTAGGTATAGCAGGTTTGCGCGGGTCTTTCCCAGGGAAAATACCCTTCGCCGATACAATTCAAGCAAGTCACCCTCAATAGCGTCAACCATATCTTTTCTACAATACCAGCGAAAAAAGCGTCTCATCCACTTAGGAGGATTCACAGCTTACCTCCTTCCCATACGATCTTAGGAACTGCTTCCCACATGGTATTTCTCAATTCACGAGAATGATTGAGTTCTTCTCGTCCTGTAGACGTAAGTTGGTATAGTTTCTTTGCTCGACCACCTCTCACTTCAGAGGCGACTCCCATGTAAGATCTAACATACCCTTTACCTTCAAGGCGAACGAGCGCCTTATGGACAGAACTAATGGTTACCTTCCTTTTAAGACGTGATTCGAGCTCGTCAGTGATTGATAAGCCGTATGCATTTTCATGGAGTATACCGACTGTAAGAAGTACAAGTTCTTCAAATTCTCCTATGTTTTTACCCTTCATTTTATATGTTTCACCTTTGCCTAGTAACGAATCAAAAAAACAAGGGTTACACAGGTGCCCTTGTTTTAATACAATTATCTTTTAAAATTCAGTGATCACAAACTCTGTTCTTCTATTCTTAGCCCTACCCTCTTTGGTAGTATTATCTGCTATAGGAACAGTTTCTCCATAACCTTTTGCAATTAACCTTTCTCGCTCTATTCCAGCCAAAACCATGTATTCTACCACGGACTGTGCTCGTCGTTGGGAAAGGTTGAGGTTGGTTGCATCAGCACCCTGACTGTCTGTATGTCCTCCTACTTCAATCACCATTGTTTTATTCTCTTTCATCAAAGTTACCGCCTTGTTTAATTCTACATAACTAATTGGCTTTAACTCCGCTTTTCCTGTTTCAAAGAAAATATTGTTCAAAACTACTTTTGTTCCCTTTTTTATTGGCTCTAAAGGAATGTCGTTGGCGATTTCTGCATATACGGCATCTTTAGGTAGCTCAAAGCTTTGAGAGTAGAAAAAGAATCCGTGTGCGTTTGCTGAAACACTATAATCTCTACCTGCCGGTAATACCACCAAATATTCTCCAGTTTCTTCATTGCTTTTGTTTGTAGCTATTAATTCTCCAGAGTTCAGGTCTTCGATTAAAACCAAAGCGCTTAATGGCTCATTGCTTTCAGAATTAGAAACAATCCCTTGCACGATAATGGTTGGTTTTGGCTTCAACTCATCGGGCAACTCAACCTTGAAGATGTCATAGTTATCCTCATCCAATCGGGAAGAGGCCATGTAGGCATTACCTGACGCGGAAATGCTGAAGTTGGTATCGTTACCTCTTGAGTTCACAGGTCTACCTAAGTTTTCAGGTGTTGACCACTTTCCATTTTCAAAAACTGTATAGAATATATCAGCTCCGCCCATTCCAGGATGACCTGTAGAAGAGAAATACAATGTCTTACCGTCTGCAGCTAAAAAAGGACTATTCTCACTCAAAGGTGTGTTTACAATACTTCCTAGGTTCTGAGGCGTTCCCCATAGACCTAAATGATTTTTTTCGATCATGTAAAGATCAGAGGCACCATAGCCGCCTGAACGAAGAGATGTAAATATGATTCGATTACCATCAGAGTTAATTGTTGGTTGGCTTTCCCACTTATCCGTATTTACCACATTACCCATGTTTTGTGGCACACTCCAGGTATTACCATTCAATTGCGTAATATATAAATCACAACTCCCAATTGCTCCGGTCTCATCGCAGCGAACAAACACCATGCTTTGACCGTCTCCAGTGAACGAGGAACCAAAATCATTGGACATGGAATTGATCGGCTTTGGTAATAATTCCGGTGCACTCCATTGATCTCCATTCAAATTTGAAAAATAGATGTCTTCGCCAAAATCTAGTTCTGCACTATTTTCATCTTTAAAGTCAAATCCACCTTTCCTAACACTCGTGAAATACAATCTTGTACCTGTCGGATTTACTTGTGGCATGAAATCACCAGAGATACTATTGAGTGAAGCAATAGGTGTGGGCTCTGAAGTATTAGGTTCAGCATCACGCAGTTCAGCACTGATATCCACATAATTAAGTCGATTCATGGCCAAGTGTATCAACTTAGCTGATTTTGGACTCTTAGGGGCTTTTTCTAAATATCTCTTGATATAGATTCTGGCACTTCTCAAGTTATCCAATTCAATGTAGGATTTAGCAATGTCGTAGTAAATGCCAGTATTGTATTCAGAATTAACTTTTTCAAGATTCCTATAGGCCATGATTGTTTCATCCGTCCTATTGAGGAAATCATACGTCTTGCCCAGATAGTACCAGGCATCTGCATATTGCGGATTTAGTCTAACTGCTTCCTTGAATTTTTCTATGGCGGTTTCGTACTTTTCGAATTTTATAGCCTGCATACCTTGTCTATAAGCATCTTTATGCGCCTGAGACAAAGAAGTGAAAGCAAAAAACAGTAAAGCAAAATAATAGCTGATTCGACGAATTTGCATGGTTGGTTTCTTTGATTATTGCATGAAATTAGAAAAATAATGATAGAAAAATATATTCTTCGTTAATCATATGTATTTTAATCGGAACTAAAAGTTAAACACACATGAAAAAGGTATTATTCTCATCTCTTATCATATTCCTCATTAATATAAATAATGGCAAAGCGCAGGTCGGATTGCAATTCCCTACTATGGAAGCTGAAACATTGACCAATGAGTTTGTCAATCTCCCAACTGATATTGGTGGCAAGTATAGCTTGGTAGGCTTGGCCTTTTCCAAAAAAGCAGAGGACTACCTCAAGGGATGGTTTGAGCCAGTATACAATCAGTTTATATATAAAAACCCAAATCCTGGACCATTCGATTTTTCATTCGACGTGAACACCTACTTTGTTCCGATGTTTACTGGTGCTAAAAGACCTGCTTACAAAAAAGTGATGAATAAGTTGAAGAAAACGATTGATAAACGCATGCAGCCGAATATCTTGTTTTACAAAGGAACACTTAAGGAGTATAAAGAAGCACTCAATTTTGATGGAAAAGACCTTCCTTACTTTTACGTGTTAGATCCTGAAGGAAAGATTGTTTACACCACTTCTGGTAGGTTTACTCAACGCAAAATGCAGGAAATAACAGATGCGGTTAGAAGTGCTATGGAATTAGAATGAATAGAAAAGCCCGATTAGAATTAATCGGGCTTTTCTGTAATGTACTCTTCAATTATTGAGCAAGAGGCTCGCCATCAATATCTAGAATAATGGGATCTCCCATTCCCAATTTCTTAACTTCCTCAAGCTGAGTTGCTCCGTCTCCAACCACGAGGTAGATCATTTCACCTTCATCCAAATACTTGTTGATCATGTTTTTATAATCATCCAAAGTCATGGATGTAAGCTCTGTTTGTTCCTTTTCCATAAAGTCAGGAGTTTTACCAAATTTGCTTATTTCATGGAGCATGTTGAGCTTCGCGCCTAAGCTTTCGAAAGCACGTGTATTCGACTTCAAAACTTTTGTTCGCACCACTTCTACATCAGCATCAGTAAAGTTTTCGCTGTAGTTAGCAATCATATCCTTTATTATTTCTAAAGAAGGAAGTGTTGCATTTGCTCTTACACTGGTGCGTACAGTAAATGGAGATACCTCTGTTCGCTGCGGCACAAAGGATGATGCGCCATAAGTATAGCCTTTCTCAATTCTTAACGTTTGGAAAAGTTGTCCACTAGAGCCGCCTCCAAGTTTCTGATTGGCATATGTCAGTTCGTTATATTCTGGATTAACTCCAGAAATAGCTTGCTTCCCTATGTAAATAACAGATTGCTTTGCTCCGGGGAAGTCAATGAAATATAGGTTTCCGGCAATGTTGTTTTCAGGTACTTGATAAGATGCCAATTGAACGTCTTTAGACTCCCACTCCAGATTCTTCAGCTGATTCATCACATCAGATTGGCTCATACTCCCTGCTACATGAAAACTTGCAACGGAGGGGGAAAAATTAGCTTGGTAATAATTCTTCAGATCATCCAAGGTTATGTTCTCAACAGTCTGAGAGGTCCCAATGGTAGAATAGGCCATGATATGATCTTCACCATATAGTAACTTGTTATATACGGTGGATGCAATGGCTGTAGGACTGGCTTCTCTTCCTTTAAGTCTTGTGCTTAAAGACTGCTTCAATCTTGCAAATTCCTTTTCATCCCAACGCGGCTGGAGCAATATTTCCTGCACTAGCTTAAATGTTTCATCAAAATTTCGAGCTAAGCAGGAAGCTGAGATGGTTACATCTTCAGATCCAGCAAACATTCTGATAGAAGCTCCCAATAAACCAATGGCTTCTTCTAGCTCCGCTGGAGTCTTGGTTTGCGTCCCTTCTGTCATAAGATCGGCAAGAAGGTCTGCTACTCCCGACTTATTTATTGGATCGTGATAGTGGCCACCCTTCAAGGTGATATCAAAATATACAAGCGGTAGTTCATTATTTTCAATACCGAAAACCTGCATGCCATTTTCTAAATAAGAGCTCCATACTTCAGGAGATTTCAGTAATGGTAGCTCACCAAAATCGGGCTCAGATCTATCATACTTAGATGCAGTCTTCTCATACTCGGCTACCTCTCCGCGTGAAGTATTTTCCGCTGCAACATCTGCAACAATCTCTTCTATATAAACTTCAGCTTTCTCTCCACCTTCTACTGCTAAATCCAGCTGCCCTTTGGGCACAACGCTTGTCATTACATAATTCTGATCTTTAATGTATTTATTGAATACACTCATGACGTCTTCTGCAGTAACTGCTTGTGTCAACTTAGCTGTTTTGGTGATATAGCTTGGGTCTCCGCCAAATTCATTATCAGAAACCAATTGGAAAGCCTTGTTCAACACTGTACTGACACCCTGATAGAGATTGGTTTCAAGTTCTGCCTTAATACGTTGAAGGTCTTTAGCATCAATACCATTTGTTTCAAATCTAGTCAGGCCTTCTTCTATAGCAGCCTTAACCTCATCCAAGTCTGATCCTGCATTGGCTCTCACCCTGAATACAAATTCACCAGCTACCTCATTGGAACTTTGATAGGTGGACGCATTTGGAGCTAATTTCTTTTCTTCGACAATCACTTGATATAGAGGAGCTTTTTTACTGCCGCTAAGCAATTGTCCCAGCACATTCAAAGCATACATATCTTGATGATAGTCTTCTGCTGTCGGATACACCATTCTTATCTCTGGCAGCTTCGCGAAATTATCTTCAAAATAAAGAGACTTACTTGCTTCCAGAGTTACTGGCAGAGGAGTCGGTTTTGCAACTTCCGGACCTTTCCGAATTTCTCCAAACCACTGCTTTACTTTCTCCTTCGTTTCTTCCCGGTTAATATCTCCAGCGATTACCAATGTAGCATTGCCAGCACCATAATATTGTTCGTAAAACTCTTTGACGTCATCAAGAGTTGCTGCTTGAAGATCTGGCAACGAACCAATTACAGTCCAGCTGTATGGATGACCTTCCGGATATAAATTCTTCCGAATTATCTCATCAGTATATCCATAAGGTGCATTATCTACACGCTGGCGCTTCTCATTCTTAACCACTTGCTTTTCCGCTTCGAGGGCATCTACGGTAACTGTATTGATCATATATCCAAAACGATCTGAATCAATCCAAAGGATTTTATCGAAGGCGTCTTTAGGAACTACCTCATAATAGATGGTTCCGTCGGACCAGGTTCCACCGTTTCTGCTTCCGCCCCACTCAGGTATCATTTTCCTGTTAGCTCCACGCGGCACATTCTCTGAATCATTGAATGACATATGCTCGAAGAAATGAGCAAAGCCGGTCCTGCCTGGTTTTTCTCTATTGGATCCTACATGCATAAGCGTTGCTACTGCCACAATAGGATCTGAATGGTCTTCGTGGAGTACTACTTCCAATCCATTTTCAAGTGTGAATTTTTCATAGCTAATCTTAAATTCTTTGTTTTCCATATCTGCTGAACCACCTGAGCAACCAAGAAGGAATGCCGCTGCAGCAAATGATAAAATGTGTGTGAGTTTCATAATACTTTGATTTTTAGCATTACAAGATGAATTAATGTGATGAGAATTAAAAAGAACATTTGATGATCGGTCAAATTCTTCCTTACAAAAAAACCCGCCGAAGCGGGTTTTTTTTCCTAAACTAAGATTACCTAGTCTTCTGACTCTTCTGATTTCTTCTTTTCTCCGCTTGATTTTGCTTCAATATCTTCTCCATCTTTTAAGCGCTTGGATACGGCTAAAAATGGCCCGGATACCACTTCAGTTCCTTCTTCTACACCAGAAACTATCTCGATTCTATCAAAATCACTGATACCAGTCTCTACTTCTGTCTTAACTGCTTTACCCTCCTTCATGACAAAGACCACCTCTTTCACATCCTCATCGAGAAGCTCTTCGCTGGAAGAGTCGTCTGATTCTTTACCTTTTGATTTGTCTTTATCAGATCGCGTAGTAACTGCTGCCAACGGCACAGTGAGAATGTCTTTCTTGACTTCTGTGATGATATCTACACTGGCTGTCATTCCCGGCCTGAAAGGGTATTTGATACCTTCTTCTTTCACCAAGTCTTCATAAGAACTGTTTAAAATTTGAATTCGAACACCAAATTCAGTAACAGCATCAGCGGAAACTTTATCGTTTGCGGTGTTGGCAATGTGTGTGACTATCCCCTTAAAGGTCTTATCCTTATATGAGTATGAGTCAACATCTATTATTGCGGTATCTCCCACACTGATTCGAATAATATCGTTTTCGTTCACATCAACTTGAACTTCCATTTTTGATAGGTCGGCAATTCTCATCACTTCTGTTCCCTGAAACTGAGATGTTCCCAACACAGTCTCTCCCAATTCTACGGACAGCTTAGAAACTATTCCACTCATAGGAGCGGTTAGACTGGTCAATTGCAAATTTTCTCTGGCGTCAGAAACTCTTGCTTGAGCGCTTTTCAAACTATAATTCGCTGCATTTACACTTTCCTTGGCAGATTCATAATCTTGCTCGGCTATCTGATAGTTTGCTTCAGCAAGTTGATAGTCCGCTTCAGAAATTACCTTTTCGGCAAAGAGTTTCTTTTGACGGGCAAAATCTTGTTCAGATCGCTTGAAATTAGCCAATGCTCGTGCCTGAGCAGCTTTAGCTTGAGCCAGTGCAGCACGTTGGCCGTTTAAGCTCGCATCTGCCTGATCCAGAGCAGATTGAAAATTATCTGGTCTGATCCTCAATAGGAAATTGCCTTTACTTACGCTATCTCCTTCTTCGATTTCCATTTTTATGATCTCACCAGAAACCTCCGGACTTAACGAAACCTCAACTACCGGTTGTACCTGACCTGAGGCACTTACTTTTTCAATAATCGTATTCTTTTCAGCCTTGGCAATATCAACTTGTATTTTCTTCTTTTGCCCAACCCATCCTTGTGATTTACCAACGATTACGAAGAGTATAAGTACACCTACTACTCCGCCGAGGATATATATTATTTTGTTCGATTTTTTCTTCTTCTTAGCCATGATTTTAGATATAAATGATTGAGGTCGGTTTAGAATGTTAAAGGTTTACCTTGATAAAATTCGAGCACTTTTTGTTTAAAAATAAAGTCATACTTAGCTCGAGATAAGTCCGTTCTTGCTTGAAATAAATTGTTGGATGCAACTTGATAATCTGTAAAATTTGCAGCCCCATTATTGTATTGGTTTTCAACTGCTCTTAGGGTTTCTACGAGCGATGCTACTTGCTTTTGAGATGCAGTGAATGTTTGAGCAGCGGCAACTGCATTTCTATAGGATGTCTCAATGGTCTGATACAGCGAGTTCTCTTGTTCTCTTTTATTGATCTCTGCTTGCTGCAGTGAAATCTTTGAACGCTGAATATTGCTTCTTGTGGAGAACCCATTGAAGATCGGGATTCTGAGGTTTGCGGACAACCCTCGGCTAAAGTTGTTGTCATACTGAGTAGATAGTGGAATGGTTTCGAAATCCCCTGTTACAGGATCAACCCGCTGAGCGGCATCAGAATATCTTGTATCCATGCTTCCTGAAAGAGAAATTGTTGGGAATATTCCTCCTTTTGCAACATCAACTCCAACATTGGCACTTTGAACTCTTAACTCAGCACCTTGAATTTCCGGCATGTTTGTAGCCGCTTCGTTGTAAAGCTCTTCAATACCTGTCCGTTCTATCTCTGTTTGATCAATTACAACGTTTGGAATGATTACATCAATGTCTTGCCCAGTTGGCAGGAGCAGCGCTTGTTTCAATGAGAGCAAAGCCAAATCAAGGTTGTTTTGAGCATTGATAAGGTTTACTTCATTCGTAGCTACCTGACTTTCCAATTGTAGTTTATTTGCTAAAGGCAATGCTCCAGACTCTACAAGAATCCTGGTTCGGTCTAGTTGCTGCTGACTTGATTCTAACTGAAACCTTGCATTCTCCATCAGCTCCTTATTGAATATTACATTGAGGTAGAAAGAGGCCGTATTCAGTGAAATATCATTTTCAGCTTTTTCTAAATCTTTTCGGGAAGCTTCTAAGCTAAGTTTATCCTGCTTTATGCCATTGGTGATTTGCAGACCTTGAATCAAAGGCAAATTGGTAGATGCTCCCACGCTGTTGAAGTTAATCCGCTGATCAATGAATTGATTAGTTGTTGGATCAATTCCCCTTCCCCAGTTGAATCCGTAGTTTCCACTGGCGTTTAACGTAGGGTATCTTCCTGCTTTTGATTGCTCAAGATTCACCTGGGCAGTTTGAAGATTCAACTCGCTCCGCTTAACGTTAAGGTTATTTTTAACCGCTATATCAATGCACTCTTTAAGCGAAAGTTCGCGCGTCTGAGCCATCGAAGTGAAGCATAGAAGTATTAGCGTTGTAATTAGTCCTGTTCTTATTTTCATTTTATTAATCAATATCTGGTATGTAAATGACCTCATGCACCCATTTTCTTTTCTTTAAATACTGTAAGGTTATATCGTCAATACCTGAGTCCATTTCCAAAATCAAGCATGCTAAATCATTTCGTCCTTTTCGCGAAACTGTCATGGTAGCAATGTTGCATTCATCCTGTGATAAAACCTCAGTGAAAAAAGCGATACTGCCTTTAACATCATTTGCCTCAATGATGAGTGTATGAAGACTCGCAGTAAAGTTTGAATCAAAACCATTCACTTCCTTTATTCTTATAACTCCACCACCTCTGCTTTCACCAAGAACCTCAATGCTTTTACCTCCCCTACTTGCGATAATCCTCACTGAGTTGGGATGGAAAGTTGAAGCACTACCAATTGATTTAAACTTATAGCTAAGACCAACTTCTTCAGTCAGGTTGAGCGCATCTTTGATTCGTTTATCATCTGTATGATAATCCATCAATCCAGCCAAAATAGCTCGATTGCTTCCGTGACCTTCGTAAGTTCTGGCGAAGGAATTGTAGAAAATGATCTCCGCATTCTCGGGTACTCCACCCAGTATTCGATTCGCCACTCTACCAATACGAACTACTCCCGCAGTATGCGAACTGGAAGGACCAATCATTACTGGACCTATCATATCAAATATGCCACTACTCTCTGCCATCTATACTTATCTACTTAGTTGACTACTTTGGGTGTTAGAATGTTACACAGCTACAGCACCTTTTATGTGCGGATGCGGCTCATAATTTATCAGTTCAAAATCTTCAAATTTAAAGGAGAAAATATCTTTCACTTCTGGATTGATTTTCATCGTTGGCAACTTGCGTGGTTCACGAGAAAGCTGTAGTTCTGTCTGCTCCATATGATTGGAATACAAATGTGCATCACCAAACGTGTGCACAAAATCTCCAGGTTCAAGGTCACAAACCTGAGCTACCATCATCGTGAATAAAGCATACGAAGCAATATTGAATGGGACTCCTAAAAACACATCCGCGCTTCGTTGATATAGCTGACAACTCAATTTGCCGTCCGCTACATAAAACTGGAATAGTGAATGACACGGAGGCAAAGCCATATTATCTACATCTGCCACATTCCACGCACTTACAATGTGCCTTCGGCTATTCGGATTATTCTTAATCCCTTCGATCAACTTTTTAATCTGATCAATCTTCCTTCCATCGGGTGTTTCCCAGCTTCTCCACTGAACACCGTATACCGGGCCAAGGTCCCCATTCTCATCCGCCCACTCGTCCCATATGGACACTCCGTTCTCTTTTAGATACCGAATGTTCTGATCTCCCTGAAGAAACCAAAGCAACTCGTGGATGATGGAGCGCAAGTGCAATTTCTTAGTTGTTACGCATGGAAATCCTTCGCTTAAGTCAAAACGCATCTGATACCCAAAAACACTTTTGGTCCCCGTCCCAGTACGATCACCTTTTTCGGTACCATTCTCCAGGATATGTTGCATTAGGTTCAGGTATTGTTGCATTCTGTTCGTAGTTTGGTAACAAAATTAACTTTTAAACGAAGAAACTCTGAGCTCTAGATTGGATAAATATGTCGAGCGGTTAATTACCCTTAAGGGAAAGGTGATAATGACCAGTTTATTGGTAGCGATTACAGCGATTTTGGGCTGGAATTTACAATACTTGACTTTTGATTTCGAGTTCGAGAAGTTTTTCCCCAATAATCACCCAGAAAGTAGGGCTTACATCAATCATACGCAACAATTTGGCTATGACAATGATTATTTGCACATTATTCTGGAGGAAAAAAACGGAGTTTTCAGTGCTGATTTTGTAGATCGTGCCAGTCAATTTGAAAGATCTTTAAGGAAGATCGAAGATGTAGAAAACATATATTCTCCTCTCTCTCTTCAGCACGTCATCAAGAGCCCTACAGGAATTGTCATTTTCCCTCTGATTCATTCAGAAAAACCAACCCCCTACCAGCTCAAAAAAGACAGCATCCGGATTTTTGGAAATCCATTTTATCGATCAGCTTTCAGTGAAAATGGAACTGCGATAAGCATCTACCTGAATCACGCTCACTTCGGAGATCAGGCACGGAGTGAAAAGCTACTGAATGCTATCAAAACCAAAGCTGAAAATTACGGACTAAAAAACGTAAGGCTCGTAGGAAAATTAAGTGCAGCTGGCGTTTTTATTTCCTACATTCAAAATGATTTCGGGAAGTTTCTCATTGGTTCGCTGGTACTCAGCTTTCTTTTGCTTCTTCTAATTTTCAGAAACTTTAAATCTGCCCTTCTTCCTTTTTTGATAAGTCTAGTTTCTATCGTTTGGCTTTTTGGCCTGATTGGAATGCTTGGCTTTAGAATTAATTTACTAAGCTCACTTCTTCCCCCCATCCTTTTCTTTGTTTCAATGTCAGACGCAGTGCACTTGATGAATGCATTGAAGAAAACAAACGCAAGAACGACAATAGATAAACTTAAGGAGGCGATAAAAATTGTTTGGATTCCAACGTTGTTGACATCCGTTACCACTGCTATCGGGTTCCTCAGTTTAATTTGGATAAACACTGAACCCGTTCAGTTTTTAGGGCTATTTGCTGCAGCGGGCATATTGATAGCCTTTGTGCTTACTTTCTCCTTAGGATTGCTAATTGCATCATTTACAACCTTTTCGCATAGCCATAGCGTGTTAGAAGTTCCCGCAACCTGGCTAACCTTTGTTACAGGTCAAAGAAAACTCATCATTGGTCTTGTTTGTGGCTTTATGCTCATCCTAATTCCAGGAATTTTACAGTTGAAAATCAATTCATTCTTGCTGGATGATCTTCCCCAAGATTCGCAGGTTCGAATGGATTTTGAATACGCGGATGAACAATTAGGAGGCTCAAAACCTTATGAAGTCCGGGTGGAAGTCGTCGATACCTCATTGACTATTTGGGATAAAAAAGTCATGGATGAAATTGTGAAAATTGAAGACTACTTACTCAGCGATTATCCTGTTGTCAAAGTACAGTCTCCGGCCACCATCATTAAATACCTTAACATGGCAAGCAATGGTGGACTTAATGAAAATTTCATATATCCCACAGATCAGCAAGCCTATTTGCGAACCTTGCGACTCAAAGATCGGATTGATCCTAAAAGACTCGATAAGTTGGTAACGGAGGATAGCAAGGTGGGCAGGCTTATTGGCTTTTTTCCTGAGCTTGGATCTCACGAAACTGACTTAAGGAATAAAGAAATGTTGGAGTATTTAAACAAAACAATTGATCAGCACGCAATTAGCTATCAATTAACCGGAACTACCTATTTAATAGATAAGAGTCATGAATTGCTTTCCATTAACTTATTGAAAGGGCTACTTACGGCCATACTCGTAATAGGCATAATTCTCGGGATTTATTTCAAATCCTGGAAGCTGCTTATCATAAGTTTAATCCCTAACCTTATCCCTTTGATAATGGTGGCAGGCATTTTGGGATGGCTTGGTATTTCTTTGAAAATGACAACTTCCATAATTTTTACCATCGCTTTTGGAATTGCAGTTGATGACACGATTCATATGATGAGCTACTATCTAAAAAGTAAAGAAGCGAATCCATTGGATCGGATGCGTGATACTTTCAAACATGCAGGAAGTGCCATGTTGATAACATCGATTATCATGAGTGCGGGATTTTCATTGTACCTCTTTTCTAACTTTGGGGCAACTTACTATTTAGGACTTTTTGTAAGTCTTGCTTTACTCATTGCATTGAT
Organism: Ekhidna sp.; assembly: GCF_039940915.1. Taxonomy (GTDB): domain Bacteria; phylum Bacteroidota; class Bacteroidia; order Cytophagales; family Cyclobacteriaceae; genus Ekhidna. The sequence continues at coordinate 44,951 of NZ_JBDVFO010000002.1, read as the reverse complement.
CATTGACTTAACTATTTTACCCCTTCTGCTAATCTATTTTAGAAAAAATGCTAAATAAAGGAGAGCTTTTGCCTGACATTTCACTTGAAGATCAAGATGGGAAAATGGTGTCCCTTACTAATTTTAAGGGGCAGCCTTTGGTTGTTTATTTTTATCCGAAAGACAACACCCGGGTGTGTACTGCGCAAGCGTGCGGCTTCCGTGATCATTATGAAGAATTTCAGCAGGCTGGAGCTGAAGTTATTGGCATTAGTCGGGACAGCTCTAAGTCACACAAGAAGGTAGCCAATAAGAGAAAGCTGCCATTCATTTTATTGAGCGATCCAAAGAAAACCGCATTGAGCGCATTCAAAATCCCCTCTACGCTATTTGGTATTCTTTCTGGGAGAGCGACTTTTGTCATAGATAAAGATGGAAAAGTAGCTCACACTTTCAGAGCCGACTTCAATGCGGACCAGCACATAAAGCAAGCTCTCAAAGTGCTGAAAAGTTTTTGACTACTCATCTTTGAGTACCTCTGAAGGGTTCATCAAAGAGGCTTTTGTAGTTTGAACAACTGAAATAGCGATTGAAATAATCAATAAAATACTCAGGGAGATCACAAAAACATCGGCACCCATATTGATGTGATACTCGAAACCCGAAAGCCAGCCACTCATGAAGTAATAAGCCAACGGAGCAGCAACCCCAAAGGAAATCAACAAGAGTTTAACGTAGCTCTTTGAGAACAACATGACGATGCTGGTAACCGATGCGCCAAGTACTTTCCTGACACCAATTTCTTTCAACTTTTGCTCAATGGAGAATACCACGATTCCAAAAAGTCCTAAAGAAGCTATGATAATAGTGAGTATCGCAAAAAATGAAAGTACGCTTCCGAATCGTTGTTCGGTTTGATAGGTACTCTCAAAAAAGTCGTTGAGTACTACATGTTCAAAAGGCCTTCCTGGTGCAAATTCCTTCCATTTTTCCTCGATGGATGCTTTCAACGTTTCAAAATCAGCTTGACTAGAGTACGATTTTACCAACACATTGGTAAGTGGACGTTGACCTTGTGCATTTGATTTTGAATGAAAAATCGCAAAAGGTTCAATGGGTGAATGAAGAGAAAAGAAATTGAAGTCTTTAACCACCCCAATGACATGATAGGTACCACTCCAATTGGTTATTTTTTTGTTGATGATGCTTTCATCAACCTGCCAGCCAATTGTTCGCGCTGCTGTTTCATTTAGTATAATTCCATTGATATCATCAGAATAGGACTCGTCAAAATTTCTCCCTAGAGCCATCTTAATTTCAAGAAGTTCTAAATAATTTTCATCACCTAAGACATAGTTTAAAGGCAGGGATCCGGATTCAACTTTATCTGGAATGAATTGATCTCCATTGTAAATCCTCAGTGGAACAGCGTCACATACTGCGGTTCCAATTATACCTTCCAATTTTTCAAGCTCATTGGCGAATCCTTCTTGCGACTCTGTCCAATGAACATTTTCAATTGTCATTAGATTACTTTTCTCAAAACCAAGGTCCGCATTCATGAAATAATTGAGTTGCTTATATATCGTGATGGTGCAGATGATTAACAAAAAGGAAAGCATGTATTGCGTTATCAACATACCGTTTCTTATTCTTGCCCCACTTTTGCCAGATCGCAATTCCCCTTTCATAGCAGCTACAGGCTTGAATCGATTAAAGAAGGCATATGGATAGAATCCTGCTATGAAACTTACAAGGGCAATAAGAGCTAAGACAAATCCGATCAATAAGAATACATTGATATTAGTTAATGATAAGCTAGTGCCTAGTGATTGATTAACATATGGAATCACGTAAAACAGTGCTCCTATGGCTAAGATCGATGCTATCAAACAATAAGCGAATGATTCACCAAAGAAACGCTTAATGAAAGAGATCTTACTTCCGCCCAATACCTTCCTCAATGCTACGTCTTGTGCTTTGTTTGTAAACTGGGCAGTACTGAGGTTGATGAAATTAATACATGAAAGAATCAATAAAAAAATAGCAGAGCCTACTAAAGCTTTCACAATTGTAACATCCCCTAATTGTTGATTCAATCTATTATAGATTCCTTTGGAATGCAGGTATATGTCTTGAAATGGTTGCAAGTATAAATTCCATTCCTTACCAGCAGCTATGTACTCCTCATAGGTATAGCCCATAACCTGTAAGGTTTTGATGGCATGTTTCTTTGGAAGCTCATTAAGTTTTGCCTGAACCAACTCGGGCTTGGTGGACTCGTCAAGAAGGACAAACGTCTCAAAAGTGGTCCACATCCAACTCCAGTTACTCCGCTTCACTCGATCGATACTTCCCATTGAAATGAGTATATCAAAATCTATGTATGAATGCTGATTTGTTTCCTTAACTATCCCTGTCACAGTGTAGGATTGTCGAATAGGCCCACCTCCTAAATCAACTAGTTTCCCTATCGGATCACTGTTTCCAAAAAAACGCTTAGCTGATTGCTCGCTAAGAACCATTGAAAATGGCTGATCTAAAGCACTGGCGGCATCACCTTCCAGCAAGGGGTAACTAAAAACCTCAAAGAAATTGGAATCTGCAGCAAGCACGTATTCATCATTAAAAAATTTCTCCTCAATTCCGTCTTTGAATCGAACGGGCATTAAGTCAGGCTGATGTACACGTACAACTTCTTTGACCTCAGGAATCTCTTGCAGAATAGCGTATCCTACTCCAGGGCCTGTACTGGAAAAAAGATTGGGATTGTCCTCGCCCCAGATGAAGGTCTGATTTACGCGATATATCTGATCTCCCTTTTCATGAAAATTGTCATAGCTGAGCTCACCCTGTACATACATGTAGATAAGAATAGCCGCAAAAAAGCCAACAGTAAGTCCCAGAATATTTATTGACGAGAACAGTTTATTTCTTCTCAGTGATCGAATAAAAAGTTTGAACGATGTTAGCATAGGTTTTTAATAGGTTTTCACAATAGGTAAGTCACAAAGGATGCCAAAAATGATAACCGACTGTTAGTCAGGATAGTAACATATTTGAGCCCCCTATTATAGTTCGATAATGAACAAAATATCGTCCAAATGGCGCTGGTCTAAATATTGAAATAGTTATATTTTTTAGTAATAATATTATATTAATTATCTTGCATTCTTTATTCAAACTCACCAATACCAAAATGTTTACAGTCAAATCAAAACCCGCTCAATTAGGCTTTATTCTGTCCATTTGTTCTATGTTTTTTGCTTGCAACGAGGAAACTACAGACCCGATAAATGGGGTAGATGGAATAAATGGATTTAACGCTCTTGTAGAAGTACAAAACGAACCCGTTGGAGACAACTGCTCTTCTGGTGGAACTCGAATATCTATTGGACAGGATTCGAATGAAAATGAACTATTGGATGACTCAGAGATTGTCTCAACAAGCTATGTATGTAATGGTAGCCCTGGTTCCGCCGGAACAGCTCTTGTGGTGCGAACCTCGGCAGAAAATCCAGGTGAAAACTGTGAATCAGGTGGTACACTTTTAGAAATTGGAGCGGATCTAAACAGTAATACTACGTTAGATGATGATGAGGTTCAGACTGCTTTCTTCATATGCAATGGGCAAGACAATGGAAACGGAGGGTCAGATGGTCTCAACAGTTTGATTAGAGCTACCCCACTTGAGGATTGTGGAGGAAATGGAGTGTCAGGCCTCCGCATTGAAATAGGATTGGATGCCAATGGAAATGGTCAATTAGATACCGATCCAAATGAAGTTCAATCAACGTATGAACTATGCAACGGAACCAATGGAGTCAATGCCATTCTTTCTTGTGTCAATGAGGATGCTGGCGATAACTGTGCAAACGGTGGAATTAGCATCGAAATCGGACTTGATTCAAACGCGAATGGCATGTTAGATGAGGATGAAAAAATTGGAGAGCCAAAATTTGTCTGCAATGGTGCAGATGGGGTTGACGGCAAAAGCCCCATAGTGACATCCACTACTGATGTTTCTTGTTCAAATGGCGGAATAGAATTGACTTTTGGTTATGACAACGACGGCAATGGTTCCATTGATGAAATACTAGAAACGATTACCATCTGTAATGGTGGAAACGGGGCTGATGGATCAAATGGCTTCAACTCCATAATTCGGACTTCTGTATCAACTTCTTGTGATAATGGAGGAACATTCGTTGAAGTGGGTATAGACACCAACGAAAATGGAATGCTTGATCCTGATGAAGTGGATAGTGCATTCGATATTTGTAATGGGGCTGATGGAAGTAATGGGCTCAATAGTGTCATAGATGTTGAAACTTTTACAGGGAATGCTGGAACCTGCAACACAAATGACGGAGGCATAATTATTCGGGTAGGAATTGATGACAATGAAAATGGCTCATTAGATATTCCAGAAGAAGTAGATCAAACGCAATATATCTGCAATGGGAATGACGGAACAAATGGGAATTCAGATAATATCTATGAGTTCTACATTGCAAACGGATTTGACGGATATGAACAAGCAATTGATGTCTCAATCAATGATGACAGTGATGGATCGGCCAGCAATGAATATGGAGAAACCCTTAGTGTAGATCTTGCAGATGGTAATTCATCGAATAGTGTTCTTTATTTTCCAAGGTTGGAAGAGTTGGTTAAAAATGGAGTCAATGATGCTTCTTTTGAGGTTGTAGAAGCAATACTTTACTTAAAAACCTTTGTCCCGGATGAACGGACTGCTCCAACATTTGAAAACTGGATTGGGGTTAAAACAATGACAAGTGAAGCTCCTTTAGTTGTGGATAGAGCAGCTACATGGTATGCAGCTGATGGTAGTGATGCGATATGGAAGAGCCCTGGGGCTTCCATTACTGAGGCTGGTGGAGCTAATGGCTTTTCTGATCAATTTAGATTACCTAATGGTTTTTTCTTTGATGGTTATGTACCACTTCTTCTAAACAGAACCGAAATAACATCATGGATTTCTGACGAAAGTCTAAACAAAGGAATGATTCTGACAATGGCTCAGACAAATACTTATGGCATTGACTTTTACAGTTCTGAATATAGCCTGGATGTATATTTTAGACCCACGCTCTACATTAAAGTGAAAACTGATACTAAAAGAGTAAGGGAAGGAACTGTATTAGAAAAAGAGTATAAGCAAGTTTGGCAGTCTATGACATATGAAGAAAAACTTGCTCCTCTATCTCGAAGACTTAACGATTAAGCCTAACCTGATCGTTACTAAAAAAGCCCCTACCGAATGGAAGGGGCTTTTGCTTTTTTGTAGATTTTCTCTAAAACCCGCCAATTTTCAGCGTTATGAAATAGTTTAATTTATCAAAGGAATCACTTTCGGTGTTTATCAATTCTAAATCTTGCGTAAATCGCTTGCTAACTCCCATAGCCAACCTGAAATTTCTGCTAATGTTAAATTCTAAATTAGCTCCAGGTTCAACATACCAGAATACATCGCTATCAACTTCCTTCTCCAAAGGGGAAGGCATGGTATTGTCTTCATTGGTCAGGTGATATCCTAACCACCCTGCGCCTCCTGATACAGGAAAAGTCACGTGTACTACCTCATTGGAGAAGAATATTAATTCCAAAAACATGCCACCATACCCACCGAGAATATTCACTTCTCGACCAGTAACAATATCATCAAACTTTGCTGTAGGAATAATCCCATGCCCTTCAATACCAATACCCAGGGTACGGTTAATTATCCAACCACCCCTCAAGCCTCCAAGTACCAATGATTCATCTCTGAATTTCGTGCTCCGAAAAGAGATCGCCCCAAAACCACCGCTATGACTCATGGAACCGCTCAGTGTTTTTATGTCTCTTCTGCGATCCCTCCTTCTTTCCGGTTCAGTGCTCTGATAATATATGATCTTAGGAGTATCTCCATCTGCTTGTACATTTTCAGTTGGTTCAGGGATTGTATCGTTCGCTACAGGTTTTTGCTCCGTCTTAGTACTATCTTGTTCTTGAGCCAGGGAAGCGCTTGATATGATTATCGTGATAGCTAAAATCCAAAGTTTTTTCATTCCTTTTATTAATTGAGTTTGTTTTGAAGTAAAGACAGGTTAAATAAGTAATGGTTTCCATACTATCTAAACCTATTTGTTATTTGCATCTGTTTACCTTTGCGAGCTTTAAAATTCATAATAAGAATGGCGGATTACAATTTTCAAGAGATCGAAAAAAAGTGGCAAAAATACTGGAATGATCAGAACGTATATGAAGTTCCAAACGACGCTCACAAACCCAAATATTACATCTTGGATATGTTCCCCTATCCTTCAGGGGCTGGATTGCATGTGGGTCATCCCCTTGGGTATATCGCTTCTGATATTGTAGGTCGATTCAAACGCCTCAATGGATACAATGTACTTCATCCCATGGGTTTCGATAGTTTTGGACTCCCCGCAGAACAGTATGCCATCCAAACAGGACAACATCCAGCCATTACCACCGATGAGAATATTGCACGTTACAAGGAACAGCTTAAGGCCTTAGGTTTCTCATATGATTGGTCTAGAGAGTTAAGAACAAGCGATCCGAAATTTTATAAGTGGACGCAATGGATTTTCAAGTTAATCTATGACAGCTGGTACAATAAAGAAACGAATAAGGCCGAATCAATAGACACACTGATTGATTTTCTTAAGAAAGATGGCAATGCAAGTATAAAGGCAGATTGTGACGATGATACGCCTATTGTATCAGCCGAAATATGGAATGGATACTCAGAAAGAGAACAGCAGAAGTTCTTGTTAAAATACCGGCTTACGTACCAGGCTGAAACTACAGTAAACTGGTGTCCGGCACTGGGTACCGTACTTTCAAACGATGAAGTAAAAGATGGCTTTTCAGAACGCGGTGGTCACCCCGTAGTAAAGAAGAAAATGCCCCAATGGAGCATGAGAATTACAGCTTATGCTGATCGGCTACTTTCAGGACTTGACAAGATTGATTGGCCTGAGCCAATTAAGGAAATGCAAAGAAACTGGATTGGTAAATCATTTGGTGCAGAGATTGATTTTCAGGTAGATGGATTGGACAGCAATATCAGGGTATTCACTACCCGAATAGATACCATTTTCGGCGTCTCTTTCATGGTCATAGCACCGGAAAGTGAATTGGTAGACAGCTTAACTACACCAGAGCATAGATTAGAAGTCGATGAGTACGTGACGCAATCAAAAAATAGATCAGAACGAGAGCGCATGAGTGATGCCAAAAACGTAACTGGCATCTTCACCGGAAGCTACGCTATCCATCCGTTCACTGAGGAAAAAATACCCGTATACATTGCAGATTACGTCCTTGCTGGTTATGGCACAGGTGCGGTAATGGCTGTGCCAAGCGGAGATCAACGTGATTTTGATTTTGCTAAAAAATTCAATCTTCCGATCCCGATAATAAACGATGCACAAAAGTTAACTGAGAAAGAAGCCGACCCCACTAAAGAAGGCAAAATTATCAATTCAGGTTTTCTGAATGGGCTCACACCTAAAGAAGCAATGGAAAAAGGGATTGAAGAGGTAGAAAAAAAAGGCATAGGTACTCGCAAAACCAACTTCAAATTAAGAGATGCCATCTTTGGTCGTCAAAGGTATTGGGGAGAGCCTATTCCTGTCTACTATGAAGATGGAATTCCCAAACTGATTCCAGATGAAGATTTACCTCTCACCCTTCCAGAAGTGAGTGAATACCTGCCTACAGAAGATGGAGACCCTCCATTGGGAAGAGCAGATAACTGGAATTATAAAGGGCATCCCTATGAACTTTCAACCATGCCGGGCTGGGCTGGAAGTAGCTGGTACTTCTTTAGATACATGGATTCTCATAATGACGAAGAATTTTGTAGCAAAGAAGCACTGAGTTATTGGCAGGATGTAGATTTTTATATGGGAGGAAGTGAACATGCAACGGGGCATCTACTCTATTCTCGATTCTGGACTAAGTTCTTATACGACATGGGCATCATCCAAGTGGACGAATATGCTAAGAAGCTTGTGAATCAGGGAATGATTCAAGGTAGGTCAAGTCTAGCCCATCGTGTAAATGGTGAAAACACGTTTGTTTCCAATGGCCTAAAAAATGCTTACGACACCACTCCCATTCATGTGGATGTCAATATTGTGAAAGACGACACCCTTGACATTGAAGCTTTTAAAAAATCCAGAAAAGATGCCGGAGACGCAGAGTTTATTTTGGAAGACGGCAAATTCATTTGCAGTGCTGAAGTAGAGAAAATGTCTAAGTCCAAATACAATGTTGTCAATCCAGATGATTTAATAGAACGTTATGGAGCAGATACACTTCGCATGTATGAAATGTTCTTAGGACCAATAGAACAAAGTAAACCCTGGAATACCAATGGAATTGAAGGCGTTTTCAAGTTCCTAAGAAAGTTTTGGAATTTATTTCATACGGATGGCACATTTCAGGTTAGTGAGGATATCCCAACGAGTGCAGAATTAAAAATCCTCCATGGAACCATTAAAAAAGTGTCCGAAGATGTTGAGAATCTATCCTTGAACACTTCGGTAAGTTCTTTCATGATTGCTGTGAACGAATTATCAACGGCAAAATGCAATAAGCGATCGATACTTGAACCATTGACAATCGTCCTGTCCCCTTATGCGCCTCATATTTCTGAAGAACTGTGGCTTTTGCTGGGCAATAGCTCTTCCATTGTAGAGGCTCCTTATCCTCAGTTTGAAGAAAAATTTTTAGTTGAGGATTCTTTCGAATATCCCGTTTCTGTAAATGGAAAAATGAGAGTCAAAATTGGTTTCCCTGTTGACGCGACTAAGGAAACAATTGAAAAAGGAGCGTTGGCTAATGAAGTTATCCAGAAATGGATGGACGGAAAGGAACCTAGAAAGGTTATCGTTGTTCCAAACAAGATTGTGAATATTGTAATTTAAAATCGAACAACCAGTCTACACTAAAAAAAAGCCCTCGATGAAATTCATCGAGGGCTTTTTTGTATCTACTTAGCATTTTGTTCATCAATGAACAACCATTATTCGCTTGGCTCTCAACTTACGTTCTTCAGCATATAAGTGAAGGAAGTACAAGCCGGAAGGAACATCAGCAGTTTCTACCGTTAAGGTCTTGGTACCTTTAGAAATCTCCCCCTTGAATACTTCTCTGCCCGCCTGGTCATAGATTATCCATTCGGTATCTTCAGAGATGCCATCCGCAAATTCCACATTAACAAGTTTATCTGCTGGATTTGGATACACGCTGAAGTCTGGCAGTTCATCCACTCCAAGGACATTATTGGATAAGCCAGTTAACACATCTGCAAAAGCTGCCTGATAAATCTGCTTAGTCGTCAAATCTTGCACATATACAATCACTCGCAGATTTGAAACATCAAACATGTTATTTATTGGCCAGGTTATCGTAGAAAGGCTTCTCACGTCTCCTTGAGCAATTGGTCCAGTCTCATACTGGCCCGCGGCAGATGGTAATAATGTCCTAAGTACATTCCGGACTGTTGACCCTGCGGTATATAAACCCATATTACTTGGCAGGGTCACCGTTGGCTCAACCACGGCAACCATTAATGTCATTTCAGCATCATCTCCAAAAGCAGTAGTCGCCGTAAAGTCTGCGTCTACTATCAAGTTACCACTTCCATCAACGGTTGCATTGAGCGCAATATCAAAAGCTGGATTACTCAACCTGGCATTCGAAAGCTTAGCATTCAGTGAAGAATACGGCATATTGTCGATATCAACAAAATTAATATCACCACCAATACTCAAACTAGGCACGTCACCAACACCGTAGAAAGCTACTTTAGCTCCAGGATCAGCGCTGTTTTTCTCGTTGATTAAATCAATACCGTCGGGAAGAGTGTTTCTCAAATCAGTGAAGTAATTGATTTTAAGAATGTCTGAACCAGCGTATTGTGGTCTAACATCAACGGTATCATTCACTATTACACTTTCCTCGCTCATGGTTGAAGAAAACAACTCAAGCAAAACAATTTGATTGCGCTCATAAATTCGAACAAGATCAAAACCAAAACCATTGGTGGTTTTCTCTCCTGCCTGAGCAGACAATGCAAATCTGAAACGGACAAAATCGTTTTGCGCAGGATCTATTTCAATCGGTGATATTGCTTCTTGCCAATCACTGTTGAGTGCCCACCCTACCTGAGGGTTGTTGCTAGCTGTTGCCGCTCCAGGAGCTACACTTCCGGGAGAGCTCGATATTCCTTCTCGATTGTACCAACCTGGTGTAGAAGCCAGTCCTTCCGCTTCGAGTCCAGGATTGTATGAACCCACTGTTTGCCAGCTTCTTCCATCATCTACAGAAACCTGGAATACAGCTCCATCTCTGAAAGTCTCGAAATCCTCGTATCGTAAGAAGCTAATGGTTGGAGCAGTGAAACCACTCAAATCAAATGAAGGTGAGTAGACAAAAGACACCTCTGATTCTCTATAGCCATTTACACCACCAGGCGCGGTATATACAGCTCCTGTACCATCAATGTTCGCAGTTGTACCTGGCACGGATGCTCCTGAACCTCGAACCCAAGATGTGGCCGTATCATAATAAAGTTTGCCATCCAATGATAATGAATCAATTAACCAACCTCCTTGCGCAGCAGTCAAATCAAATGCTGCGGCGGTTTCAAATGATTCTGAATACGAGTTCGTTGAATTAAAGCCTGTATAATGCGGCAATATTCTTATTGTTCTATTCAGTGTCACATCACAGCCTGCAGATGTATTCATGATCACATCAACTGTGTGATCACCCGAAACCACGAAATCATGATTGAAATTAAGAGGGAAAACAGGATTTGGCACGCTTAATTCAGTAGCACCGTCTATCACCAGCTCTACAAGGTCAACATCACCATCTGGTAAAGTTGCGTTGTCCTCTGTAATAGTGAAATCAGTTCCGTCCGCATTTCCTGCAGTGATGCCTACCCATGATATAGCAGGAATAGGCTCAGCACCCACAGTAATGGATTGATTTTGAATACTCGCGACGCAATTAGTTGTATAAGCTGCACCTATATAAGTGGCTGTTACTCCAAAGTTTGCAGTTAGCTGACCGCCAAAATTATAGGTGATTCTCTCATCGTTATTATTTCCATCTTCGTCAATCACATCTACACCGTTCACATCAACGCCATTTACATTCCATGTGAAAGAATAATTGCCCACGCCATCGGTCATATCAACAAATAGCTCCACGCTGGAAGTCGCGCATGTACTTGCCGTCTGAATAACATTGCCCACAAACTCCGGCCTTGGATTCACTAAGAAGTCTCGGGATACGGAATTTGTACAGCCTTGACCATCTGTATAAGTATACACGATGGTGTGAGTAGATTGAGGAGCAAATGGATCCACCCCGTGATAGGTAGCTGCATTTATTACCGTTGATCCATTGGTTGAAACAGGGGTCCCATCAATGGTCAATGTACCGTCATTGATTGCAAGGTCGGAAGCTACGTCAATACCCGTAATTGATAGGTTAATATCATCGTAACAAAACTGAAGATTATCAGCATCAACCCCTTCCAGCGTAACGGAAATATCCGGGTCAGGATTTACCACAATAGTCTCAACAACCACATTCGAACACATGGTTGGATTTCCTTGATAATCTCTGCTAGGATCCTGATAAACAATAGTGACTGCATGATACGTTGGATTTCCCCCTACCAAAGTTCCTGGAGTTACCAAAGCACCATCTGTGTGCCACGCATCCAAATCTACTGTTGGTAAAGACCCAGCGCCTGAAGCAATCTGCACAGCAGCCCCTGATCCGTCAGTTTCGTTATATGAATCCACCGACCAACTGACGATATCTCCTATCGCTATCGTATGAGCAGCACTAAGACCATCAAGCGTTGCATCCGTTAATCCAATGATCGGATCTGTTTCATCCGCACAAAAAGAAGTTTGATCAACAGCAGAAGTATTTCCTACATCATCTATACCAGTGATATTGAGGCTTGGTAAGATCTGTAATTGATGATCTTCAGAAAAGACTTCAACACACCCATTCAAGTCTGTCACCGTAACCGCAATATTGAAAGAAGGCGTGCTTGGAACAAACTCAAGTGTATTGTCCAACCCATCCAAATTCAGGTCTGTAGCGGCACTACCCCCAACGGTCCATGTAAATGTATACCCGGAGTAATCGTCCTCTTCATCAGTTGCTTCAACTAATGGGAAATTGATCGGATCATCAGCAAAAGGTTCCACAAGTTTGATCTCAGCGGTCACAGCCGTCGAACCTTCACAGAAGTCTGTCAGTCGAATGAAGTTAGTACCTCTTGCAGCGGCCAAATCAGAAGGACTAAGTCCTGTGACGTCCAAAACTTCCGGTTCCGGATTAACAAATAAATTCACATTTACAGTATTGTCGCACGTATTATCATCGGTGTAATCAAATGTGATATTAATGGTGGACTGGTTTAAAAACTTACCAGATGAACCATGAAAAGCATCATGCTGAGCCACAGTATTGAATACTCCTTGCCCAATATTGGTTCCAAGATTTCCTGTTTGATCACTTGAAAATTGACCGCTGTTCAAGTTAATGGTATCGGTAATACCTGTGAGGTCATAAACATATTGAACCCCCTGAAGCACAATGTCATTTTCATCGTAACAAAACTCATCAGCTAGGAGTGGATCATTAATATCTACTCCGTTTACCTCGATACTAACGTGTGGGTCAGGGTGAATAACAATCTGCTCCTGAACTGTATTTGTACACATCGTAGCTATTCCCTGATATTCCCTGTCTGTATCCTGGTAAACTATGGTAATCGTGTGATAGGAACTAACACCTCCAACTAAAGTACCTCCCAGAGCACCAGCCGTATGCCATGCATCTAAATCCACTATCGGTAAGCTTGTTGCTCCAGTCAATATCTGAACTGGAGATCCTGCATTCCCTTCTAGGTAAGAATCTACCGACCAACTGATCACATTATCAGCATCATAGGCACTTGTTGCTGGAATTCCATTTACTGTTGCATCTGCCAAGCCTATTGTAGGATCGGTAGGTTCATCCGCACAAAAAGTGTCACCATCTGTAATTCCCGTAATATCTAAGCTAGGCAACTCCTGCAGCGTATGTATCTCATTAAAGACTTCCGAACATCCATTCAAATCTGTGACTGTCACCGTAATGTTCAAAGTATTGTTTGGTGGCACAAACTCGATCGTGTTTTCCAATCCGTCTAAATTAAGATCTGTAATCGTACTACCTCCCACGGTCCATGCAAACGTGTACCCTGAGTAATCATCCTCTTCATCTGTAGCTTCAACTAATGGGAAATTGATCGGATCATCAGCGAGAGGTTCTACAAGATTGATCTCGGCGGTTACAGCCGTTGAACCTTCACAAAAGTCTGTCAATCGAATAAGGTTTGTAGCATTCGCAAAGGCCAGATCAGAAGCAACAAGTCCAGTTACCTCCAAAACTTCCGGTTCTGGATTTACAAATAAATCCACATTTACACTGTTATCACAGCCATTTGCATCTGTGTAGTTGTACGTTAGGTTGATACTTGATTGATTCAGAAATTTACCATCAGTACCCGTTACACCATGAAAACTATTGTGCTCATTGGTTGGATTGAATGAAGCACTACCATTGCTAGTTGTTAATGCGCCAAGTTCCGAACTTACAAATGTTCCTGTGGTCAATGGTGTACCATCTGCCAATGCCCCTTGGATATTAATGTTCCCATCTTCGTAGCAAAACTGATCATCACCAGCCACGAAAGCTGTAATATCAATACCATTAACAAAGAAGGTTATATCCGGATCAGGGCTTATGGTTATTGTCTCAATGTGACTTCCGATACACCCTAAGGTTGGGTGCGTATATTCGTAGTATACGTCCAAGACAGCAGAAGCACCTCCCGTCAAATCTGTATCACCACCACCTCCAATAAGCCACGCATCCAAATCTGCCACAGGATTGCCCGTTCCTGTTGCAAGTGTCACTCCAACACCTGGATCAACGTCAATTATTGTTCCAGTGCCCGTAAGTCGTACTTCATAATTGGTGATGTCTCCATCAGCAATTGCTCCACCTCCTTCTCTTAGTGTCATGGCGAAATCTCCGTGATCATAACAATAAGTATTCGTAAGACCTGGATTGGTAGAAGTTGGCATATTCACTGTTAGAGCATCCAAATTGGAGAATTGAACCTCTATAAAAACAGGAGGTGACTCGCATCCTACAAAGTCATCAATTGCATCATCTATATCTGTACGTTGTGTTACTTCAAAATATTTGATATCGCCATCTCCTACATCCGCCAGCCCCATTCCTAAGGCATCAAATGTTGGTCCAGTAGAAGAAAACAAGAAAACCTCATTGTTTCCATTGTTATCCGTTTCGTACCACAAGAATTCTTTCGAAGCAAGAGGAGTATATGCAGTAGTTGCTGTAAGCGTGGCTAAAGGGTCATGATCACTCAAACAAATTTCATATAAGATATCACCACTTCCATCATTGTCAGTGATTGCATTACTTGGAGTAATTGTCGGTACTTCGGTTTCTGTAGCATGCACTTCAATAGTAAATGGTAATGTTGGACTCTCACAACCGGAAAAAGATGTTTCAGAAGATATGCTTGAAATTTTCGACAGCCCAAACGTATAAACACCAACATTATCTCTATCAAACGTAGATAGTGAACCTTCCAGATCATCAACATTAAGCACGTCACCATTTTGAATTCTCAAAACTTCGCCAATACCTCCCTCATATAATACATATTCATCAATTCCAAGATTTGAAAACAATACATCAGCAAATGCGTCACCCTCACAGATATTGATTTCTGGGCCACTCAATGCTGGAGCGTCTGTGGCATTAGGAGCTGCAGGTGTTGCGATCACCGTAATGTCAAATTGTACCAATGCACTTTCACAACCAAAGAATTGATAAGCGGGATTTAACCAATTAATCCCCCCCACACCCGTTAAGTCTGAAGCATCATTCCAAACCTGAGAAATATAAATGGTCTTGGTTACCCCAGCTGCAGCAACACCTCCAAAATCTGCTGCTGCCAATGAGCTGGAATTAATTATTCCAATGGGTGATCTTGCAGCGTCATAGATTCTAAAATAGGCATTTTGATTTCTTGAATCAGGATCAGAAGCATCAGCCACTAAAGTATTCAGTCCAATGGGAGTGTATGCATCACAGTATTCATAGACGTATCTCTCACCAACAACAATCTCCTCATTATTTGCTGTTGTCGTAGGGTTGGGAACGTCAGTTTCGTCATATACATAGACCGAAACCTTTCTTCTTAAAGATTCACACCCATTTTCAATTCTGGAAAAATAGAAATCAAATGTACCAGACACCCCGTCGTATATTCCACCATGATCTTGGAAATTCTGATTATCAATAAAACCATTGCCAGTGGCCGTAATCTCGTCTGTACCAGCTAAATCTGTATAGAATTTATGTGGATTGGCCGACAAGTCAGCGAAAATTCTATTAAAATCTGAATCACCACAGTACTCTAAAACAACCGTACTCATCCCATTTACCATATCAGTAGCATCGTACCATGGATCTCCTCCGCCATTTCCAATTGCACCTTGGCTTGTGTTAATTTCGGGGTTTGTAGGAATAGGGAAAACTGTAAACGGTAAGGTATCCGTATTTGTACAATCACCATCTCCCTGAGGTGTGCTCGTATATATCACCCTGTATTGCCCTGGACCAGGTCCTCCTTCCGTTATTTGAAGATCGAAAGGGTTTAAATTTTCATCAGGATATGATGTCACTGGAACAAAGGTTATTCCATTAAAAAACTCCAGATCAAATCCATTCGTCATAAAGCCAGTTGATCCATTAACCGTAGCCTGTAGCTGATAAGTGGTATTATCATTTTCACATAAACCTCCAAAATTGACAATGCTTACCGTTGGTAGTGCTTCAACATTTAGGGAGAATACTCTTCTTGTACCGCGAGCACCATCTCCTATTCTATTGTATTCCAAATAGATGTCATAGGTTGCTCCACGGTCCAGCGTAGATAAATCTAAATCCCAATTGGTATTTGGATTATGTCCGGTTAATACCCAATTTGTTGGGCTACCTGCACCATTACTTTGATTCGGATCAACTGGATAGCTGGCTCCTGCGACTTGTGAAAATGCTATAGGAAAAGTGGTATAAGCTCCCGGACCTGCTGTTTTTAAATAGGAAAATCGGAAGAAATATGCACTCGCCAAGCCAGCTACCTCGGCCAAATCTGCATCAAACGATAGGACATCCACTTCGCAATAATCTTCCCCAGGTGCTGCATCAACTATTCCATTCCTCCTGAACTGTTGTATCAAATCTGATAATGCTTCCACAGTGAAGGAACCCACGACCGTTTGCACTTGCCCCAGCTGATTTTCAATAGAATATGTGATCACATACGTTCCTTCCGCAACGGTAGATGGATCAAACACAGCTTTTAAGGTTCCAGATTCACTAATATTCGCAACAATACCAGATCCACTTACAGAAACAATATGATTCGCTGGATTAGAGAAAATCATGGTATCCGGGTCGTCAGTAGATCTAAAGGTTCTACTGGAGAAGTTATTTGTTCCGTTATCGGAGTAATCATAAACAAGCAGATTAAACGTCAAAGGATCACTATCACATGTGCCGTCATTATCAGACAAGAAGTAGGTATGAAGACCTTCAGCTGTATTCAAATTTGCTTGAGTAGCAACAGTTCCAACAAATTCAGGAGAACCATCAACAACACTTTCATACCAATTCAGAGTAGTTGGACTTTGATCTGTAGCATCAAGGCTAAAGGCTGTACCAACGTCTATCGTTAAACTTGTAATATCACTTGTTCCTGTTACTGTCTCATCAAGTGAGGCAATTGCAGATGGCTGTGCATTGCTTGCCAAAGTTGCATAGTTCGTGTCATTAGTCAATAGACTGGCTGTTCCTCCAGCTCTAACCAAATTCCCTGAAGCCCCACCATTTACGGTCTTAAACTCTAAATCATCAATTCTCACGATATCATCACCGGCAATTCCTGTAACCGTAATTGTTATTTGCAATGAGGCTGTACCCACAAAAACACTGGAAATGACACTAATGTCATTCAATGAACTCGCAGAAAAATTGGCCGGAATACTTGTGTCAAATTCAAAGCCAGCAGGAAGTGTCAATAAAATCGTTTCATCCGTACCCGCACTAAAATCGCCATCTCCTCCCTCATCTATTATAATCTGTCCCAGTGTTTGAAAACCATCGCTCTCACAAAGTGTTGCAGGAGTAGCAGCCGTGATACTAGCACCTCCAGTCACTTCGTACTCCGAACTTGAAACATCCGTACGGTTGTTACCCGAATTATCTATGCCAATAACTGTCACTTCATAAAAGCCTAATCCTTGCGTTAGCGTGATCGGACCACCATCTGAAGCACTCGTATAACTCCATGTTCCATCTCCATTGTTTTGGATTGCTGGTGCTGTGGATCTGGTTTGCCCATCTACACTGATGATTACTGTTGCGTTTACATCATCTATCGTACCTGAAAAATCTGGGGTGGTGTTACCACTGCTTGAATTGACCGTGATGTAAGGAGCTGCTCCATCACTTGTATTGTTGAAAGTTTGAGCGGTGTTTGGCGCGTTTCCTGCGCTTAGATCTTGAAGCATTCCAGCACCACCTGGAACGATTGTTACATCTGGAACTATATAAGTATCAGAAGCACCACTTTCATCTAATGTAAGGATAATATTGGGAGACGCTATAGAAGAAATAACGTCAATGGTGTAACCGTCAGATAATGAAAAATCACCCGCATCAATATCGATATCAGCAAATGCTTCGGAAAAGGTAACGGTGATTTGGTCGATTCGACCGTTTAAATTAACATCTTCTGTTAATGCGCTTTGGATAACAGGACCAGCTCCATCCACTGGAGTAATTGATCCTGATGCAACAGCATTTCCGTTTGGCAGATAGGAAGCATTCACTTCCGCATCATCTTCTAAATCCCCTGCTATATAAACCAAGCTACCAACAACCGCTGTTCCTGAATAACTATCAAACAAGAGCCTGAAAGTATTGTCATTTGCAGTGGTCCCTGTATCAAAGCCACTTGGAACAATTGTATTGAATTGGAAGTCACCAAGTGTTACGGTGGCATCTTCTATTCCATCAGGCATCACAACCTCAACGGCATCAATGTTACCATCCGAATCGGTATCAAGGGCTGTTGCCGTTGCATTGTCAAAATCTTCCGCTACTAAATCGGGAAGTGTGAAAACAAAAGTGTACGAGCCAACCATCGTAGATGCCGTACTTCGCCCGTTAATCTTACCAGACTCTGCTCCCGAAGGACCAAACGTATACGTTTCCGAGCCTGTCCAAGGTCCACTATCAATGTCGTTTAACTGAAAGCGATGGAGTGTTCCAGTATAGTTTACAATGTTGCCGCCCGAAGTTGTTTCAAACCTAATTTCATCATTCGCATCGCCTGCTCCACCAGCTCCGTTGGCTCCAGCTCTTAGCTCCACGTCATTATTGCTATCTGTATTAACAAAAACAGTGGACCCATTTGCTACATAAGTTCCACATAGTTGATCATCGCCAACACAATCAGAGTCACCATCCGTCCAATCACCCTGTTCATAGATCCCATCTACTGAATGCGCCAACCTTATGGATTGTCCCGTATTTTCCCCATAAACTCCATCCGAAAACTCAAGTTCGATGTATCCCTCAAAATTCGGAGCAGCGCTAGTAGTCACCCATGTCGCTCCTACAATCGTTACCACATTGTTCACATCATTCACTTGAACATTTCCAGTGGACTGTGCATCTCCCAACGCATTTCCTGCCGCATCTTCCAATGTTGATCCATCCGTATCTATGACCACATTATCTCCAGCATCGTAAGTGGAAGGAACCGGTCCAACTGAAAGTGTAAATTGAATGGTATCCTCAGCTCCAGTTAGCGGATTTCCTAAAAAATCTGTAATTGAATTGATCGTAATCGTGGTGGTGGGTGTCACATTCGCTTGATTTTCATTAAAATCACCCTGAACAGGCGTACCACCTCCCACTTGCTGAATAGGTTCTGAATAAACTACCTGAATAAAGGAGTTTGTTGCTTGAAGCGAAAAGTCATACAACACAGGTGCTGCCCCATCTGTGGTAGTTGTGAAATCTTGAGCCACTGTTAAGGAATTATCTGCTGGAGCCAAGTCTTCAACGTCTCCAATCCCTAGATTAATATCTGGGGTAATGCCGGTATCTGGACTTCCTCTTTCTGTTAAAGTAATTGTAGCGCCATCTGGGCTATTAAAAGCCACAGAAGTAATGGTGTAGGTATATCCACCATCAGTCACAATGAAATCATCCGACCCACCGTCAGTGTCCAATGTACCAGCACCGTCAATATCTTCTGAAAAGGTAAGCGTAATCTGATCAATCTGGCCAGCTACGCCCCCAACGTCTGCTGTTACTGCACTTACGATCACTGGGTTAGCCCCATCTGTCACTGCTGCTGAACTTGCTGCATTGGTATTCGCTACTGTCGCCAAATCCCCAAGCTCTCCTACTGTGATTGCTAAGTTCGGAACAGCATCGGTGTCTGACGAACCACTCTCGGTCAATGTGATCAATATCTCATCATCGTCCGTCGATCCACCCGCTACGGTTGCTACTGAAGCAATGTCATATCCCGTCACTACAAAGTCATCCGTGAAATCATCACCTCCTACAACCGTTGGAGTACCATCTATATCATCTGCCTCCATCGTCTCTGAGTACGTCAC
Source organism: Ekhidna sp. (assembly GCF_039940915.1). Taxonomy (GTDB): domain Bacteria; phylum Bacteroidota; class Bacteroidia; order Cytophagales; family Cyclobacteriaceae; genus Ekhidna. The sequence continues at coordinate 25,110 of NZ_JBDVFO010000002.1, read as the reverse complement.
AATGATCTGATCGATCTGACCATTCCCATCATTGTCATTGGTTACTGCAGATAGTAATAACGGTGCAACTCCATCGGTCGCAGCTGCTGAATAAGCAGTCGCTGCATTTGGCGTGGGAGTCACCAAGTCATTTAATTGACTCGCATTCAAAGTCACATTAGGCACTGCACCTGTGTCATTGCCGCCACTTTCAGCAAGGGATATGATCAACTGATTGCCATCAACACCACTACCGCCTGTTGGCAATACGCCTGTAATATCATAACCTGCAATCGTGAAATCATCCGTGAAGTCATCTCCCGGATCTACCGTCGCGACCTCATCGACATCATCAGCTTCTATTGCTTCTGAAAACGTAATCGTAATCTGATCAATCTGGCCAGCTACGCCTCCAATGTCTCCGGTCACAGCACTTACGATCACTGGATTGGCTCCATCGTCTACTGCTGCTGAACTTGCTGCATTGGTATTTGCTACCGTCGCTAAATCTCCAAGTTCTCCTACTGTGATTGCTAAGTTCGGAACAGCATCGGTGTCTGGTGCGCCACTCTCTACTAGTGTGATCACGATCTCATCGTCATCCACTCCTGATCCTGACAAAGGTGCTACTGAAGCAATGTCATATCCCGTCACTATAAAATCATCCGTGAAGTCATCTCCCGGATCCACCGTCGCAACCTCATCAATATCATCTGCCTCCATCGTCTCCGAGTACGTCACAATGATCTGATCGATCTGACCATTCCCATCATTGTCATTGGTTACTGCAGATAGTAATAACGGTGCTGCTCCGTCTATTATAGCTGTTGGGTTCTCTGTATCGACTATTTCAGTGCTTGATGCATCTGATCGTATTTCTTCATCCGAGCTTTGATTATAGGTAATTGTAGTTGCAGGACTTGATGTACCGGTAACTCCAGATACATTAAGCACAATTTGACTTACACCTGAGATTGTACTGAAATCATCTGAAGCTCCAAAGCCTACAACATTGTCCACTGTAATTCCTCCGGTAAAAGCGAAAACATCAAATGCATCCGCTGGAGTATTGTCTGTAACCGAGATAGGAGTATTGAAATCAATTTGCGCTTGATCTATGTCACCGTCTCCATCATCCAGCCATGTAACAGTGTATGTAGGAAGAGGTATTGTAAAATCGATATTATCTAAGCCAGGACGAAAAGCAACCGCACCTGAATAACTCACAGTAATTGAAGTCACTCCTAGCCAATCTCCAGGTGATAAATCCTCAAAGTTATCGCCACCCAGTTCAGCTCCATTATCTTGAAGCACAATCGGTGTACCTGTGCTAGGAGTAAGCACGTAGTTATCACCATTGGCTAGTATTGCAAACTCCGAAAAGAGAATTCCTGAGATATCAACAGGGGCACTAAAGGAAATATCTAGGGTTTCTGTATTAGGAATCGTTGTGCTACTGGGACCCAGTGCATTACCAGCCGGACCACCTAATGCTCCATCAACATTTGCTCCATTGGATATAGTTGCTGTTAAAGTAATTCCTGAAACAGTAGATGTTACAGTAGGGGTTCCAGAACCCGCCGTAGTAACAAAATCAAAGGTTTGACCTATTCCTTCATGTGACAAAAGTAAAGTCAATAAGAAGGTGGTTAAGTAGCGGAGTTGTCTCATAAGCAGATCAATTGAGCGAAAAATCAAATATTCTCGCCTGATAGTAACAGGTCATAATTTACTTCAAAACTAAGGCAAAAGTGAATTTCCAGAAAGGTTTTTTGAATTCAAAAAACTATATCATTTTTTCGATATAGACTATAATTATTTGGATAAGAAAATTAGGAGCAAAAATTGTATTATTTCAATAAATCACCTATCTAAAGAGCCATCGGCGTTGAGCTTAATAATCGACAGCAATTTAACTCCACCACCAAAGTCAACATTGGCAACAGCAACAATTTTTCCATCCGGGAGGGTTACCGCATCTACAATACCATCATCGCCATCAGCCAGACCAAAGAAGGACTCGGCTCCTGTTACTTGAGCAGATTGATCAAATTGCACAAACATTCCTTCCCCACCTCGCGCTTCAGATGCCGTTGTGAATGATAAATATTTACCAACAAGTAACAGTTCATTATTCAATGCCTGCGTAACTCCAAAGCCTCTTGTTTGTAGGATTGAAAGATCGGGATTATAAATTGAATTAAGATGATTACTGGCATTTAGGTAAAGGCCGTTATTACTGAGATTCATCAGGAATGCATACTCTTGGTCACTCGCAGTAGTCGAAGTACCAACGACAGTGTAACCCGATGGGGTTTCAATGACATTATTGACTTGTTCATTAAACACGCCTCCATCTGATGGGTCTGGATCATCCATACCATAGGCATAAAAATTAACAGGGGTTCCATTGGGTGACAATTCCAAATAATACACATTTGTTCCATTGGTTCCGCCATTTTCACCCAATAGACTGGGGGAGTTGCTGTATCCAATGCAAACAAGGTTGCCATTATCTTTTTCAAATGCCCTTACCAGAACATCATCTTCACCTGCGCCCGGAACACCTTGTATTTCTTCAAAAGATACGCCATTCGTAAAATTGAACTTAAGTATATAGTTATCGAAATCTGTCACACCTCCCCCACGATCCAACTCAATGGCTCCCGCGATTAGGAAATTTCCATCGGAAAGTAGAATCGCATCGTTACCCATCAAATCCAAATCAACGTTACCCGGACTTGAAGCAAGCGCTACTAATGTATCTCCTCTTAAGTTTAAATCGTTATCCAGAAAACCAAGCGTCAATATTTGAAAATCAGAAATCCCGAGAGTATTTTGAGTAATCGAAGATGTTCCAATAATTATAAAACCCTGCCCAGGGACAACATGAATTTGACTTGATCTATCGTCTCCTTTTAGATCATCTGGTATATTATCTCCTGTAAAATCCTGACCTGTTTCATTCTCATATCTATACGACAAGGAGTCTATTAAATTTCCCTGAAGATCAGTCCTGAGCACAAAATAGTCATTGTCTCCCAGCTCATTAATCTTTGAGCCAAAAATGACTAATCCTTCAGCAATCTCACCAGTTGCATCATATATGACTTCAATATCGCTAGCTTCATAACTAGTTAACTCTCCATAATATTTTATGAAAGCCTCATCGGGAGAAGGAGCATTGTCATCTTCTATCTGACAAGAGACAATCAAAAAAGCAAAAATTAATAGTGGTAAGTATCTCATAAACTAGCGGTACTGCTTACGTTTTCTTGGTATGTAAAGTGATCGAGTATACCCAAATGATATGGAAAGGGTATTAAGGGTAAGGTCATCTTCAACATGACCCACTCCATAATTTAAATCTTCGTTTGCCCATCTATTATCGGGATTGATGTAATTAAGCAAAGAATTATCATATCTTAATTCGATCGAAAAGAAGTCAACCTCTGCTCTACCAATTCTAAATCTGGATCCGATACCGGCAAGAATGGAGATGTTGGATGATCGTACTTGACTTTCAGCCTTTAAATCGGCACTACTGACGGGCAAGGTATAGGCTGTACCTCCTGTTCTTCGAGCGTCAATATATTTAGCGCTTAATGTCAAGTCAAAAGAACCGCCGATAAATGCATAGGGAAGGAATCCTACTCTATTTCCATCATCGTCTTTGCTATCATAGTTTAAGCTATACCTCACAAGTATTGGTACCCGCAACATATTACTGGTATTTTTCGCAACATAATTAAGGTCATTTACTATCATCTCTCCTTCGATCTCATAGGTGGTAATCCGATATTGAAGGCCTGCTGCCACCTCTATCCCTTTTGTCAAATGCCTTTCTGCTAAAACCTCAGCCCAAAAACCAACACCCAATCCTGTATCGTTTCCTTTTTCATTGTATCTCTTGCTTCCTGATTGGAAGGTATTGAACTCTTGAATAACCTTAGGCAGCGTTTTATTAAACCCTCCCCTAATCGCAATTCTTAAAATCGGTTCAGTTTTGAATTTGTCTTTCAAAAGATATAACTCAGCGGGGTCTTCCGGAGAAAGTTGATGTTCTTTATCTACTTTCAAGAGCTTTACAAACATCTCTTCTGCCTTTTCTTCATTGTCTTGGAATAGATAGGCCTTGGTCAAAAGCTTATAGGCTCTAATTTCCTCCTCAATCGAAAAGACGTCATTGTCCAGGCATTTGGTAAAGCCGCTATTTGCGTCCGAATAGTTGTTAATTATATCCGAAAGTCTACCTTGTTCGAAAGCTAACTCTGCTTGAGAAAGAGCTCTGGCACATTGTGAAGACGATTGAGCAACAGCTCCAAAATAACCTAGCGTTAGCGTAAGGGCAATTAAAAGTTTCTTCATTCGGGTATTAGAGTTCGTTTGCTCTTCTCGGTTGTCCTGAGCAAGTTTCGACATATTCAATTCCTTCACCCACATACTGTCTCCACTCATTTTGGGACATATTACCTAGCGTAATGTGCGAACAAATCTCTTTAGCCAGCTTACCAACATTGGTAGGATAAAGCCTGATGTTTCCATCGTTTGCCGCAGTTAAGAAGTACTGTCCATCTGGACTAAAGTCTGCGTCATTCACCCAGCCCTGATTGTCACCACCTGAACCTTTATAATCCTGCAAAATAACCGGAAGATCGAATGGGTTTTCTAAATCCCACATTCTCACCTGCTTATTTCTCGATGTGGCCAACAATAGGCGATCATTAGGGCTAAACTCAATATCCGTAATCGGAGCCCTGAAACCTGTAAGCGTCGGAGGAATCTGTTCATCAGTTTCCATATCCCAAACTTTTATTTTACCATCATCTGTACCATAGGCGAGAAGCTTTCCATTATTGCTGAATTTAACGGCCTTAATCGCACTCACTTTGTTTGATGAAGAAACAACTCCCGTAGAATCTGTTGAGCTAGATTTATTGACAAGCATCGTCGCTCCCTTGCTCATGTCTGTCAAGTCCCAGATATAAACATTCCCATCATTTCCACCTCCAACAAGCGTTTTAGCGTCGTTCGATAGCGCTATCTTATTGATTCTCACATTTGACTTAACCAACTCTGTGCTGCTGCGGAAATCACTTCTCAAAATCCTATTATCCGCACCAACTGAAATAAATCCAGAATTGTCAGGCAAGAATAATAAATCAAAAACGGCTCCTCCCTGATGTCCGTCAATTTTGGTTGGTTGTTGATCGATGTTTTTCACATCAAACAATAATATATTGTTCTCATTTGTGCCCAACGCCAGGTACTGTTCACTTGGACTTATATTGACCACCCTGGCAACATCTTCATTCTGAAATACTTTTTCCCACCCCCTCGTTTCGACGTTCCATTTAATCACCTCTCCATTACCATTGGCCGTGTAGAAGTAATCTCCATCCTTTGAATAGACAACGGATAGTGCAGAAATAACTGTATTTTCCGAGCTCTCATCAATTGGTTTATGGTACTGATTGAATATGGAGTCCCCGGTGAGCGGGTCACCATACTTTATTTCATAAAGTCCCTGAAGGGCGTTGTACACACCGGCATAGATATCTCCGTTGTAGTCCTTTCCTTGATCTTTGTACTGTTGATGAAAGAAATAAGCTTGTAGTGCTACGAGTCCCTTAAGTTCTGCCAACGGGCGATCATCCGGAACAATTGTTTTAGCTTTTATCGCCATGGATTGGGCAATGGCCTGATACCTCAGACGTTCCGCTTTCTTTCTTTCTAAATCGGCCTGAGCTGTCGCCTCCTTAGCGGCTGCTTCTTGTTCCTTTGCCGTCTGCTCATTTTTCAATGCCTGTTCTTCAGCTGCCTCTGCAGCCAATCGAGCTTCTTCTGCAGCTTCCTTTTCTTTCTTGGCAATATCTGCTTGAACTTTTGCATCTGCCTCAGCTAGCTTGGCTCTATCCAAGGCTTCTAGGGCTTCTGCTCTGGCTTTATTGGCATCTGCGGCAGCAGTTATAGCTTTCTCTCGTTGTGAATCGGCTTCTACTTGCAGTTCAACCGCTCTATCTCGCTCTGCTTGAGCTTCAATACTTGCCTTCTCTGCTTCATCTGCTTTAATGAATGAGTAGATCAAGAAACTCAAAGAAACCAAAACCGCAATGGCCAATACCACTGCCGTGGTTCGCATCCGCTTTACTTGACGTTTCTGAAGAATCTCTTTGTTTCTCTGCTCCGTCAAATAGGCTTTCTCGGAGGTCTCCAAGAATACCATGGTCCGTTCAAAGGCCGGATTGTATCGTTGACCCCAAACAAGTGTAGGTCTATTTTCTTCTCTCCAGTTTAAGGCTAGCTGCAAATCCGGCATTTGCCACAGTCCAGCTTTTCCTTCTTGATATCGCTCAGCTGCCTCAGACAACTTCAAGTACATCTCTGCAGCCTTGGACTCTTCATCCAACCACCGCTTGAGGCGCACCCAGATACGCATCAAACTTTCATGCGATATGTCTATAACGGTCTCAGATTCCAAACGAACACCGAAAGGAGGCATCAAAAGCGACCTTCCTGGCTCCCTAAAGCGTTCTACTACTCTTGCAACTTCATCTTCATTGACACCTGCAATGGCAGCAATGGTCGCCAACTTGGTTGGCCGTCTAATTCCTTGGTTTTCAGATCCTCGTTCTGTCAATGCTTTAAACATCACTTCACAAATCTCTTTCTCACGTTTGCTCAAAGAGTCAAACGCTTCATTGGCATGCATAGAGAGTGCTTCTCTCAAAGTACCAATCGAATTATAATGTCTTAAGTCTATTGGTTCTCCAATCTTTCGATTTTCAGTCCAGTATGACCATGTACGCATGAGTGCATGCTGAAGAATCGGTAGTTGATCCGGATTGTCCCCTACATCATTTAGTAATTGCTGTGTCAAACGAGGAGCAATTTTACCGCCACCCACAGCAACAGGACCTTCAATAGCCGTTCTCTTTTGATCCCTTGTCATTTGTGGAATCAAGTAGTGAGAATCATTGATCATCTGTGTTAAATCAGGGAATTGCGCACATTCTCCAATAAAATCAGACCGCATGGTTAGTGCGATATAAACTGGCTCATCGTATTGATGAATCGCTTCAAGCAAAAGATTGACAAAAGCAGAAGATTCATCTAAATCTGAGGTCGCAGATTCCAGTTTTCGATACCTGAAAAGTTCTTCAAACTGATCGACCAGGATGAGTACATTTTGAAAATCATCCGTTTTAAGCTGCCTAACAACTTCCACAAGGCCGAGTGAACTACTTCTTAGGACGGTACTAATGATCGTCTTACGAATCAGTTTATCCTCAGTGCCCAGATTAGAAAATTCTTTATCTCGAATAAGGAGCGATTCAGCCAGGTTATCAATTGGGCCGCCTCCTGGGCGAGTAACTACTATCCTCCAGTTTGACCCGGCTTCTGTCATAAACCCACCATATAGCGTAGGGATTAAGCCGCAAAACATGAGTGAGGACTTACCACTACCGGATGCTCCAAGTATCGCAACAAACTTGTTTTCTGATAGTTTGACAAGAACTTCGTCACTTTGTCCCTCTCGACCAAAGAAAAGATGACTCTCTTCAATTCCAAATGGTCTTAAACCCGGAAAAGGATTTATAAGTTGGGTAATATCAACGATATCCTGAATCTCTTGACCCTGAACATCAATTTCTTTTTCGCTCATCAGCTTTCTATTTTAGTTAGAAAAGGCTTCAAGTGTTCTGGAGTAAACGTCCCTCCATTATTCCCTAAAACCATAGCGTTATTTTTCTTATAGTGCTCCATATCAACATCTTTTTGCCCCTTGAAATAAACCGCCTTGGCGGTTAACGGCTTTTCACGGCCAAAACCAGGAGCTTTTAAAAGATCTTGAAGTTTAGTTTTGATCCAGTCTTCAGTGGCTTGACCAAAATATATAATTGATGCATCGCATCTTCTTAAATTTTCTTGATGGATATACCTTAAATCAACTAAATCTCCTTCATAGCTAGGAGATACAACATTGAATCCGGCTTTCTTTAGGTACGCCTGAATATCATCAATGTCGCTAACATCTCGCTTGTCTGCAATCAGATAAATCATCTTTGTTTGATCATCCTCTTTCAAAGTATCCAACCCTGCGATATTTCTACGAATATTGAATCTACCCCCGGTCACCAGCTCTTCCCGTACAATGGTTTTAAGTTCTTGAAGCGAAATCTGAAGAACTTCTGCTTCCTCTAAAGCAGCTGCATCACTCTTAAGATCTTCAATGAATATTTTTTGCCTCTCAGTAACATTTTTTAAATCTGGAGAAACCCAAATAAGGCGACTGAATAGGTTTTTCTCATCTTCTTTCGCCTTCTTATTTTTATCAACCATTTGATAAGTATGGTCGGAAGCAATTCTATTTTGCATATCCACCACTGAAAGCTCAGAACCTCGTGGTTTATAGCCATAGTCTTCACCCACCAGGTGAATGGAAAGCCTGCATCTATCAAGGTCATCTCTAACCATTCTATCTAGTGCTTTGGCTTCTTTTGGTAAACTATGATCCGGCAGCACCTTATAGCCATGTCTGATTAGCTCACGCTTTATTATATCGCGTTGAATTACCATATCTACACCCGTACTGGCTAGATACACCGTTTTATCTCTTGGGATCGTCTCATAGGTACCGCTCCCCTCAACAAGTTCTTTGGCATGTAGCACATGATTAATATCATATGCCATATCCACAAGTTTCATCCAATAACTTCGCTCTGCATCACTACCGAAAAATCTTGTAAATTCTTGTGGGTCACCAGTCAATGGATCTACCAGATAGAAATCATACGTAAGCAAATCTTCAAGTTCACTTAGATATTCGTCAGGATCGAAAGGTCGCTTTAGTACTTTAAAAAATCTGGCAACACCATCGGCAATAAGTCCTCCCTTATTTTTAAGCTTCTTACCATGAGAGTTCAGTGCCGACATGATAACTTTTTCTTTGGCCAAGTTCGGCGTTAAAACAGCAATAATCACATTGTAATCATCCAAATCTGTGGTTGAAAAGCTCGATTCAGTCACCAATTTAATCTCGGGATTCTCTCTGGTGATTTGATACATCAAAGTGGATAGGAATTTGTGGAAATTTGAAACCCATCCTTTGATCCCCCCTTCAATCATCGCATCATCTTGCTCAGAATATATTAATGCTATGGTTCGGTTACTACTCATTGGTGCGATTAGGCAGTTTTTATATAGTGAATTAACTTAATTTTTTATACTCTTCAAAGGTCGTTCATCGAAATTCATCCGAATAAAGCATCTACAATCTCTGTTTCTTCCTGGTCAATTACTCCATTCATAATATCAATCCAGCAATCTAAAATTTCAATATGCTTGGACATTAGATTTAATAATTCTTCCTTTCTCAATAACAACAAGGTACATTCAGTTCTTGCCAAAGCAGTAAATGTGAATGTATCAGATTCGGTAAGGTTCTTCTCTCCAAATACTCCCCCAACTTCTCTTTCCGCTACTTTGTGGTCTCCATCATAAATATCTATCGCCCCTTCCAAAACTAGATACATAGGCTCCATCCCGCTATCTCCTTCTCGAATAATTGTAGCCCCCAACTTCACGCGTACTTCTTCTAAACATTCAGCAATATAGGTCACCAACTCTCCAGGGATCTTTTTGAACATCTCATTTTTCTTGAGCTCGATCACTCGCTCAATCAAAAGTAGTTTTTGATGATATTCCTCGTCTTCATTTCTAAATACAGGAGGAAGTATCGATTTGTCTAATTCCTTTTTAGTGGCAGGTCTCAATCTCTTAGTGTGTTCATGATAGGAATCCTTATTGATGCTATACATGACGTAAGCAGCCGTTTGCAAAAGAAGCGTATCAGGGTTAAATAGATTGGCAATCAAATCAGCAGTCACATGATTACTAAGTTGACTAAATCTATACATTGCTAGCGCTTTTGTATATCGGTTAATCCTGTTATAATCACGATTGATTATCTGCAGCAATAAATCGTCGTATGAATCGAAATCTTCTGGAGGGTAATGATTTTGCAACCTCACCAATCTTTCTGAAATCGTAAGTTCATCCATTACTGGTATAAGCTTGGGTTTCAGTTCCTCCTCCACAAAAATATCCATCATTTCCACTGCGAAGGTTATACTTTCCGTGGTTCCATTTTGAATATTTTCCTTAGCCAAAAGAACGCTTTGAGGGTCATATATCATCCCTAAAAGCATGAAGATATTGTCATAATTCTTAATATCCTCCTCTGTCATTGCTTCTTTGATCAAATGATCAATCGGGTTGTCATCCGGAATTTCCTGAGACGATTTTATGTTCCAGGCAATATCTCCAATTTCACCCTCAACAGCTATCTTAATTCTTGCAGCCTGAAAATCGCGAGCTACAAATCCAATATAGCTTAGTGAAAGCAAAAGCTGAGAAACTATTTTTCTGTCAGGGAAATCAATTTTTTTCCAAAGCAACTCAGTAGCACCTCGTCCCCCGATTCTACCAAGAACCTGGATAATCCGGATCATCGTAGGATGATACTGACCTGTCTTATAAAAAGCTGTGTCAACCGTATGGAAAGCAGCCTCTCCCGAAGCTTTCAAAGCCGACATTGCAACATTTCCATAGGTGGAAAGGTGAAGGTTCTCAATCAATATGGGCCATAGCTCTGGGCGCCTAACCTTGCCTGCAGATATCATGGCTGCCGAACGAACGTTCGGATTGATATCTCTTAAAAGTTCAACTATGTAGGTTATATGACGATCTTCTGTCGCTTTTGCTAGGAGCTTAGCTCCTCTTTCTCTATCCTTAGCTTCCGTCGATCTTACAAGTTCCTTAATGTTTACATCAGTCAGCTCAAATTCTGAAGCCAACTTCAACTTCTTGTATGAAACCCTGGCTATCTTTAAAACATCTTCATTCCCTTCTGTTTTAAGATCTTTTTCAATTATTTCAACTGCTTCCCAGCAAAGTCTATCTCCCAATTTTTGATAAGCAAAGCTCCTTAATATTGGTGAACGATGATTTAGCAAGTCCAACAACACAAATTCGAATTCAATTGGCTCAAGTTTTTCAAACATTTTTAGCGCATTCATCACTCTTTCAACGTCCTTCGATGAGACCTCATCTTTCAAAATATTGAGCGTATTGTTGTCATTCCGCTTCCCTTCTCCTTCTAATCCGGCTTTCTGTTTTTCCAATGTCTTCTTCAAGGTGGTCTTGTACTCCTCAAACAATTTACCTGCTAGGTATATGACTCCTGCCGCGAGTGCTAAAATGAAGTAAGAGTAGTGAATGAGTTTAAAGAACACTAAGAGCCCTAGCGCCATCTGAGTTGCCCCGGCAATAAATACTGCAATTTCATTGACTACACCCTCAATTCTTGTTTGGATATCAAACCTAATTTTAATGTCCAATGGAAGGAAAAACAGTTTAAATGCAGGATTTTCAAGTGCATCTTTAAGTGCTGCAGTAAACAGCTTACCTACAGCGGTAAGTACGAAAAACATGATGAATTCACTAGACTTGGTTTCATATCCAAAAATGTGTCCAACTATGATAGCTCCTAACGTAAATAGAATTAAAATAAGGGGCATGGTCATCAATGCCACCCTTAATCCAAATTTTCCTATGATGATATCATTGATAAAGCTTTGAATCAAAAATGAAACCACGATCACCGTTCCAGAGAAGAACGATAGGAAGTTTGCTAGATCCTTCTCGTCTGGATACATCGTTTCTGTAGCACTTAGAAAAGTGTAGTCAACAAAGACGGCAGCTCCCATGGAGAAAATAAGAAAAATTGAAAGAAGTCTGAGATACTTGTCTTTCATCAAACTGAAAAAGTTGACCTTTTCAACTTCTTCACCCGCCATGACTTTAGTAGCTGAATTCAAGTTGTAATTTATCACCAGCAGAAGAGTGAAGATAAAAATACCAAGCGCAGCTATTCCAGAAACAAATAACAGATCATAAGTAGCATTAATTACATAGGTTGTTAATATCGGAATACTGAAGAAAGCAATCATTGTTGCCATCAGTTGACCAGTGTCAATTCCTCCGATAATTCTTTTACTCGCCCTCAAATCAAAAACTCTTCCGAAGACCCCCCAAAAACCTAATAAGGTTATTGATGTGACAGGGCCGATCATAACAAAAAGTACAAATGGAAGTAACTGAAATTGGCCGGTTATCTCGTCATTGTAACCTATTAACTCAAAAGCAACTCTTATCCCTCCAATGAAAAGCAGAATAATAAACGTAGTAGATAATACAAGGGTAGAAAAGTTAATTCGACGCTGTAGGTATACAAAAATGGCTGTGGATACAATACCTGCAGCTCCTGCAGCAAAAAACGCATCTGCAAGGAATTCATCTCCCAGAACACTTAAAAAAAGGGTCTCGGCTCCAATTTGATAAGTAGCCAAGAGAATGCCCATAAAAAAGCCTTTTCCCAACAAGAGGAGCATTTGTTTCTCTTCTCCTTGCTCTCCTCCTAAAAACTTTAAGAATGCTTTTACCACAGTGGTGAATTTTACAGGTGATAAGGTAAGTTAGATATTTACCCGTAATTGTAGGAATAAATCAATAAAAGACCATGTTTTGGGGGTTTCAAACTTGAAATAATTATATTATTTCTTCTTTTTATTACTTTCACTACTTGTACTCTTCCCTTTCCTTTTCAGATCACTATTGTAGCCAAAGAGATAAGCCACCCCAACCGTGGCTATATTGTTGTAATACTCCAAGTTTTCTCTATAAAAATCTAGATCACCTGAACTTCCCCGAATTAAATTGATATCATTCCCGGTATTTGTGGCCATGTTGCTATGAACCCAGGTATATCTAAAATCAATCATTAATCTCCCACCAGAAGCTAAGTCAAAATACACTCCCCCTCCAAGCGCCAAACCAAATTGAAGTCTATTAGGCTGACTTACGTATGCAGTACTGAAATCATCTGGAGATGCATTATCCGAATTGAATCTTAATTTGTAGTCCACGACTATAGGATTTCCATCGTCATCTATAAGAAATTCTTCAAAAGCAGCTAAATCATGGGTTCCTTTACCTCCTACCCAATAACTTAACCGAGGACCTCCGTTAACAAAATAATGAAATGGCACTTTTCCTAAAGTGATTCTAAGCATAACAGGAACAGAAATAAAATGATTTGTCATATTGGAATAGACTGACTCCCCATTCGTGCCCTTGTCCCTCAAAGTCTTACCAATTCTTTCATAAAGAATTTCCCCATAAACTGAATACCTATCTGTTGCTGAATAGCTTAGCGCAAAACCAAACTGCATATTAACGTCTGAATCAACATTAAAGGAGTCTCTCTCATAAGTTTTATCCTGATATACATGATCGATGTAACTCACCCCTACTTTTGGTCCAAACCAATATTGTCCAAAAGAAAAATTAATTAATACCGTGAGAGCAACGAATGTAAGAATCGACTTCATATCAGACCACTTCTTTATTAATAGAATGTAATTATACAAAATCAATTGCAGTCTATATCACGCTTGAGTCTTCTTTATTTGACATTTTCGACGATAGGTTACCTACACAACATAAGTTTAATCGACATATTTGTTACGGGTAGTGCGAAATGCAATAAATTCTCTAATTTAGGGTTTAGATCAAAGAAATCATCAAATATTTGAAACGATTAACTTTCCTTAAAGCAGGTGGTGTGAATAGAATTGTGCGATCTTTCATTATCGGTATTCTTGCTGTTTTTTCATTGACAAGCAATGCCCAGCAGCCACAAGTCTACAATCAGTTTTTCATGAATCCTTATATGTACAATCCCGCATATGCGGGTGTAGAAGGACACGCTGCTTTTTTTGTTATGTACAGGGATCAGTGGACGAATGTTGAGGGGGCTCCTCAAATATCTCACGCTAGTTTTCATGTCCCGTTGCAAGGTGGCTTAGCACTAGGCGGGGCTGCCTTCAATGTAACCCAAGGCCTTTTGACTACTTCCGCACTCAAGGCTTCTGCTTCATACTTAATTAATATAGATCGTACGCATTTCCTAAGGTTTGGTTTATCGCTAGGTGCAGGTATCAACTCAGTAAACATTACCGATTTTGACTCTCCAGGAGATCAGGCTTTCGAAAATTTTCTAGATCAATCAAGTTTTTTTATTGGTGATGTAGGTGTAGCCTATCACTTTGGCCATTTCAACGTAGGCGTTTCCCTGCCTAACTTATTCAGCTACAATCCCATCACTCAAAAAGAAGTTGCTGACATTAAATTCTCCCCAACTGACAATGCCATCATCAAGATGAATTACAGAGGCCATATTAGTGATGATTTCGCATTTGAACCTCATGTCATCTATCGTTACAGCAACGTTCTTCCGCACCAATATGAAGCTGTTTTAATTGCTCACCTTTACCACATTGTTTGGGTTGGTTCATCATACCGTCAAGACGAAGGTATAATAGGCTTGGCCGGAGCTAAAGTAAAAGAAAAATTCGCCATAGGCTTTGCTTATGAACTGGGTAATCCTAAGATTTCGTCAGAGCTTGGACCAACACTCGAAGTGAATTTGGGTTATCATCTGGGTACCAAAAAAGAGCATGCCGAACATGTATCTTCATTTATAAAAAGCCATAGACTTTCCGCCGAAGAAAGAGCCAGAAAAGCGGAGCTTGAAAGACAAAAACAACTCGCCGCACTTCAGCAGAGTAGACCAACAGAAACAACAGATGAGGATGCGCTATCCATTGCAACCCCAACCGTACTTGATGACCCTGCACCAGAAGCTGATATTCCAACTGAAAAAGTTGATGATTGGGATCATCAGGAAGAGCATGAGGAAATAACTAGAACAAATCAATTTGGAGAAGAGGAAACAGGTATTCGTTTAGAAAAACCAAATGCAGATGGTGAAAAAAATGTAGTCATTAGCTGGGTGCCAACAGCCCAAGCAACCAATCTTTCTGTGGCTTCTGATGGTCATCTGGAAAGGACCTTACCGGATGGATCTAAGGAGGTAGGAATAAAGTATGAAAAAACGAATCCTGATGGTACCATTGAAAATATTGTAAAATGGGATCGAGCCATAAACGAAACTCAAGCGCAGACTATATCAGAAAATCCAGAGCTTACCGAAGAGCATCATGACGAAGTTGCCAAAGGGGACCCTGAACTAACCACAGATTTCAGAACACATGAGGAACTTGGATCTTCCGATGACCATGTGGTGACTAAGAGAGGCAATCATTTGCTAGAACTGCCTGTCGGAAATTATGTAATCTCCGGTGCTTTTGAAGTCTTCCAGCATGCAGAAGATTATAGTGATGAATTGTTCCAGATGGGTTTTCATGACACGATCGTAGGCTACAACAGTGGTAGAGGCTATTACTACGTAGTTATATATGAGTCGGGCAATCTGCAGCAGACCCGAACAAAACGAGATGAATTCAGAAACATACCAAAGCTGTCAAAAGCTTGGGTTCTTCAAGTGACCGAATGATGAGAAAGATTGTAGCCATATTATTATTTTGCCCAATAGTCTTATTAGCACAAAAGCCTTTTATTAACAACATCTCCCCTACCCGTGCAGAAGTTGGACAAACGGTGACTATTTCAGGTTCTAACCTCTCGGCTCCCGGAACGCCTCGCGTTTTCTTTGGTGGCGTTGAAGCTATAGTATCCTCTCACTCAGGCAACTTGATTAAGGTGACAGTTCCAGCTGGAGCAACTCATGGTGTAGTTTCTGTCATAAATAACGGGGAAATTGCCCAGTCTAGCGAACAGTTTTTTATCAGTTTTAGTGGCAGTGATATTACTAACTATGACGCGGAGTACCTTGTCAGTAGCACTGAAACAGACGCATATGACATATGCATGTGTGACCTGGATGGCGATGGATTAAATGACATCTCCATGACCCACAATGTTGGGACCAATGATAATTCCAAAAGTGAAATTACACTTTACAGAAATAACACGGCTGGTACCAACAGTTTTTCTGGAACCGACTTTCAGCTCACTTCGAAGATCAATAACGCTGATAATCAAACTGGTTTTATTTCATCAATTTGTGGAGATCTGAACAACGATGGCAAACCGGAGCTCATATACACCTCTAACGTAGGGACAAATATTAAAGACATTTATATCTATGAGAATCAGAGTCCTGGTGCAGGCACCGTCACAATGACCTATGTCAGTGGAATCACTTTAAAACTGCCATCCGCTACGGGTGGAGTGAATCGAGTTCCACGGAGAATTAAAGTTGCGGATATTGATGGAGATGGTAACTCAGATCTAGTCGTTGGCAATGAGGTAGATGCAACTATACATGTATTTAGAGGAAATGGAGATCTGACCTTTTCTTCTCCAGACGAAATATCAGTAGGCAGCGCTTCTCGAACCAGCTCCATAGATTTAGCAGACTTCAACAATGATGGTAGAATTGATATTGTGTCTTTACCATTCAGGCAGCCCAATGAGTCGATCTATGTTTTAAAAAATAACAGTCAACCAGGTAACGTTGATTTTGAACTAGAAGCCGGGATTAGTTCGTTGGCGCAACGGATTAATGTTGCAACTGCAGATTTTGATGACGATGGGCTGATTGACATTGTGGTTACTAATCAGCAACTTCAGCGTATCTCTTTTCATCGCAACACGTCATCAAGTACAGTCTTGACATTTGGCACTGCTCAAAACATTTCCATGGCTGGAGCTGGGCCATGGGGAATAGACATAGCAGACATGAATGGCGATGGTAAACCAGATGTCGTGGTTGCTTCCACTTCCACAAATGATGAACTCTTTACGGTTGAAAATAACTCCACATCAGGAAATATTTCGTTTGACACACCTACTTCAATATCAACCACCAATACCAACTTAAATATTTGTGCGGGGGACTTAAATGGAGATGCCAGACCTGACATAGCCTTCAGCCATAATATTGCTGTCGGTAATCCAGGGAACCTCGGAATATTTCTCAATAGAAATTGCGTGGAGCCTGTCATTTCCCCTGACAACCTACAATTTTGTTTTGATGATCAGTTCACGCTAAACGCTACTAAAACGAGTGGCGCAACCTATCTATGGGAATTCGTCAGTGCTGTAAATGGAGGCTCTGTACTCACGCCCATTGGAGATGGCAGCTCAGTAAATGCAACCATCACTTCAGGGTCTACCACGCCAGTTGAAGTACGGGTAACCATCACACACGATGCTGGTGAAACTTACCAGTGTGCCTTGACGGACAATGCCACGTTCACGCTCATTGGAGGAACGCAACCAGCCCCTCCATCTTTTGGTCCTGATCAGCAGATTTGTGTTGGAGATGATTTAACGCTTACAGTGTCTGGGGGACCGTTTGAGACTTATGAATGGACAAGGCCGGATGGCACATCAACCACTACTGCCTTGGGAAGTTTGCCGATTACAAATGCAACGATCAATGATGCCGGTAGTTACACGGTGCGAGCAAGACCTACAAGTGGGTGTTTCTCAGAAGAATCTCTGGAGTTTAACCTTGAAGTAAGTCAGCCTCCCTTATTTGATGTTTTAAACAATAATTTGGATAATTTCTGTTCAAATACATCCGTCACACTAACCGTTCCTGACTTTTCTCCAAGCCTAAATTATCAATGGAAAAGAAATAATATCGATATGGCAGGAGAAACAAACCCAACCTTAAGCACAAACCTTTCTGGTGACTATGTGGTTGAAATTGAAGATGGCGATGGTTGCCTAAGAGAAACCAATGCTTATACCATAAATGCAATTACGCTACCTACTTCAGTGGCCAACGGACCAACCGAAACCTGCATTGATTTCCTAACATCATTTACCTCAAGTTCTACAGGACAAGGGAGTTTTACACTGCAATATGAATGGGTGGTTGAAGACGCAAGCAATGCTGTGATCCACACGGCTACTACACAAGACCTTGATTTCACCTTTCCTTCCACAGGCAATTATGAAGTAATATTAAATACCAATTATGACCCTGCCGAAGTTTATGGAGGCCCTGGTTCGGGTGATATCTGCATGAGTTCAGATGCAATCTCAGTCACAGTATCTGATCCCCCCGGAATCACTTTTAACGTAACCGACGGTGTTGAAAAGTGTCAAGCGGAAACACTTAATGTGCTATTGCAAAGCCCAGCAAGCACGGCAATTTCTAGCTATAACTGGTCATTACGAAATGCCGTATCTGCTCCTAATGACACCATTATTTCAAGCAATTTCTCAACCAATAGTGCCATAGATGTTTCAATTCCGATTGGAGTAGATTCTGTATATGCAATTGTTGAAATAGTTACAACGATTGGCTGCAGTGTAATGGATAGTGTGAAGATTTTAAATTTTCCTTCTGCTGCAGATATAACATCTCCTGACGCAGACGCATCATCAGATTTGATCATCTTAGATGAGGATAACTTCATCCGCTTATCAGCGGAGGGACTTACCAATGTAACGTGGACACCTGAAGATATTTTTGATAATGCGAACGCAATTGATGTTACTGCTTTCCCTGACCAACCGAGCACTGTAATTACGGTAACTGGAACAGATGTTAACAATTGCACTGTTTCAAGTCAGCTAACTTTAGAGCTTGACAACTTACGTCCTAAAAGAACTTTTTCACCAAACGGTGATGGCTTAAATGATTGCTGGGAAATCCTAAATTCTTCACAGCCAAGTACTCAAGGCTGCAAAATTTTTATCTTTGACGCAAGAGGAAGAGAGATCAAAGTTGCCGATGCTCCTTTTAACAATAACTGTGTTTGGGATGGGAATTTCAATGGGTCTCCAGTTCCTGAAGGGGTTTACTATTTTGTATTTAAATGCGATGATAGCCAAATGAGCAAATCCGGAAGTATCCTTTTGGCGAGATAGTCCCTAAAATCCAATGTTTCGACTATCAAAAGAGATAGTTTGTCTAAAATCAGCCTTAAAATATTTATATTATTTATTGATATAGTTCTGCTTGTGATTATAGGCTTAACTTTACTATGACCCATTGTACCTTTTGATTTTCAGAGGGTTTATCTAGATTGCTAGAGGGTTACATTAGGCCTTTAAAGTGTATCTATGTCTGTATCCATTTCAACTAATACCATGAAAAGCTACTGGAAGTCAATATTTGTTTTCCTTTTTTTATTCTCAACCTTATTTGCTTCAGCTCAAGAAAATTGTTCCAACGGCATTGATGATGACGGTGACGGCCTCATAGATTGCTACGATGGAGAATGTTCAGATGATGGCGCATGTGATGATTTCTTTTTTGGAAATACAGTCATCTGTGCGGATGACATTGATGTAACCACATTCGCAATTCGAGAGCAATGGGGATCCGATGATCAAACTGCAACAAGTCACGTCACTCCCGCGATTGGAGATCTTGACGGCAATGGTATTCCTGAAGTAGTTTCCATAAATAATTACGGATCACTTGATTTATTCGTCCTCAATGGTGCAACAGGAGAAACCATAGCTTCCGCAGATATTGGCTTTACACCAGAGAATGCACCCGTCATCGCTAGAATTGATGGAGATGAAATTGGAGACATTATCGTATCGCAAAATAAGGGGGATGATTTAGCTCTCTACAACATTGACATATCAACAGGAACGCTTACCCAAGTTTGGAGAGAAAGAGCTTCAGTGAATCAGCCAATCGGTCTTCCAGGTGTTGCTGATTTTGACGAAGACGGTGATGTTGAAATCTATTACCGAAATGAAGTGATGGATGCACTCACTGGTAATGTAATTATTGCCGGTGACGGAAACTGGGAACAGGACTATACGCATGGATCAATAGCAGTAGATATTTTGCCAGATGCTGCTTGCGCAGATTGTGCTGGATTGGAATTGGTATCTGGAAATGAAGTATGGGCAATCAACGAAGCTTCCGGCACCAGAACCCTTGTGAGGGATATGGATGATGACATTCATACAGACATAGATCCAAATTTAAACTACTATCCAAAATATTACCCCAACTGGGATGACCAATGGTCTACAGTTTCTGCAGCTGATTACAACCTAGATGGAAATATTGACTTGCTCATGTCAGGAGCATTAGGAACTGCTGCTGAAGGATATAACGGTGAGACAACGATTTTCTATTGGGATGTCACTAACGGTAACGTAATTACTTATCACGATCCTACAAACAATTTCGTAAGAGGACCGGGTCGAATAAATATTGGAGATGTTGATGGGAATGGCCAACTCAATGCCAACTTCGTCATGAACCAGAAACTCTACTCTTTGGATGAGAATTTCAACATTCATTGGATTCACCCTATTAAAGAAGGTTCTTCTGGTTTTACTGGTTGTTCACTTTTTGATTTTGATGGAGATGGTGCAGTTGAAGTTGTATACAGAAGTGAAGAATCTTTGTTGATTGTTGATGGAGTTGGTAACGGAGATAATACGACCTCCGAAAGAAGAGAGATTGCCTGCGTATCAAGAACTCAGGAAGAATATCCTGTAATTGCAGACGTGGATGGTGATGGTAGTAGTGAAATCTGCGTCTCTTGTTATTTCAATAACTCCACGAGTTTTAGCCCTTATAGTAACACCCAGTTTTCGCAAATAAGAGTATATGAATCAGACGGAGAAGCTTGGATGCCTGCTCGTGGTGTATGGAATCAACACGGTTACTATAACGTAAACATCAATGATGATTTAACTGTCCCTACAGAAGTTCAAGATCACTCAGTGATATTTTCACTAGCTGGAAGTTGTGAGTATTCAGATGGATCGACAATACCTTTTGACAATCGACCTCTAAATACATTCTTAAATCAAGCACCAATCCTGAACGAGGAAGGTTGCGTTGAATTTGCATCTCCAGATATAGATTTCGTTGGAATTGTCTCTGCTACCGACGCGCTATGCCCCAATGCTGAAATAACGGTTGCCTTTGAAATCACCAATATCGGTGATGTCGACATATCAGGAAACCTACCAGTTTCTTACTATTACAATGATCCAAGAACGGCTGATGGAGTACTTCTAGATACAGAGGTCACTTTGTTAGTTGGGTTTGACGTTGGAGAGACTTTGACCATCACCCAAACAATATCAGGAGTTGGAGGTGATTTCGAATTATTCGTTGTGATCAACGATAATGGAGGCACCCCTCCTTTGACTGTTCCTTTACCAACCTCAACAATACCGGAGTGTGAAACTGGAAATAACATACAAAGCACATTGGTTGGATTCCAAACCTTCGACCTTTCTGTAGCTGATATTGTTGACAACAGAAAGTGCGATCCTACCCTACCAGATAATGGCAGTGCCAGAGCATTCTATTTTGGACCAACTCCTTCTGGAAATGAGACCATATGGCTAGAGAATTTTGAAGATCGAGCAAATAGCGCAAAGTCTGATACTGATGAAACTGCATGGACCTCAGATGGGGGCAGCGAATCGCCTGATTTTTATGGGGTATCATCGTACAACGGGTCGAAAATGTTTAGCATCACTAAATCAGGAACAAAAAATGATGTTGGAATTGTAACATGGACTTCTGAGGATATTGTGATAGCAGACTTTACTGACATTAATATCTCGCTTGATATTTTCGAAAACGGTAATCAGGAAAGCTCTGGAGAATGGAGAGATTTTGTGCGAGCATCATATGAACTTAGAGACATTAACAACAATGTAACTGAATCTGGGCTATTGAATAATGGCTCGCAATTTGGAGATTTTACTTATGCAAAAGCATTTGCATCCAATCTTAATTCCGATGGCGTTGATTCTTTATTGATACTCACTGTTGAGCTTCATAATACAAGTTCCAGCGAGCACCATTACATTGATAACATTTCCGTAGATGGCACTGGACCAGATATCATTAAAGAGTTCACCGAAGCAGATGGTTTTGTCTTTAATTGGTACAATGACAATGACTATTCAACCATCATTTATACGGGAAGTCAATATCCTCAGATGGCAACAGGTACGTATGATGTCATTGGATTTTATGCAGCAACGCAATGCTATTCCGATACCGTTGAAGTCAATATCAATCTGACTGCTCCAATAGTACGAGCATGGGTCTATGAAATCAGTCCACTTGATGATTGTAATACTCCAAATGGATCATTGGACGCATTCGTTTATACTCAAACTGACGATGGCACATTCCCTGCATCAGTTGGAAATCCACCACAGGACACATTAAGAACTGCGGATGGTTATGGGTTTAACTGGAGAATTACCAATGATGCAACAAATACGTCCATTGGCACCGGTTCCGTTATTCAAAACCTTACGAATCAAAGCTACACCGTTGATGTCGTAGAAAATCTCACAGGATGTACAACGTCTGCCGACCTCACAGTTTCATCTGATTTAACATTTCCGCCAGATCCTTCAATCTCGGTTGTAAATATTTCTTCATGCGGAGGTACCGGCCAGCTTTCAGCTGATGTAGCCGGAAATACCGCTGACTTTACATTTGAGTGGTTCGATGGAACAGGAGTAAAACCAGCAGCTGATTTTACGGGTGTAACATATACCGTTTCAGATCCCGGACAATACACAGTTCGAGCTACTTCGAACATTACGGGCTGCCCATCTAACCCTGTCACACAAGCTTTAAGCGATGTTTCTTCAGCTCCTAATCCTGCTACAACACTTGTTCAAAATAACACATCTTGTGTAGCTGGAAATGGCATTGTAAGTGCCGATGGAGACGGAGCTGGTAATGTTACAGATTTTACCTTTGAATGGTTTCTGGGTGCCAACACCTTGGTTGCTAATACATTACCAGGAACAGCCGCACCTGGTGCATTCTTAGTGAGTGATAACCCCTATGAGCTTGGAGGACTTGAAGAAGGTACATACACCGTAAGAGTAACAGACAATGCAACAAGCTGCTTCGAAACTCGAACAATTGATGTAGTTGACACGCCCGGATCTTTAGTTGTCACTGCTGGGAATTTAATCCAAAATGACATCAATAGTTGTGATGCAACAGTTCTTGGATCAATAGACGCATCTGGAGTAGTTCCTGGCAGTGTCACAGATGTTTCCATCGGAAATATCAACAGTAGTTTTGAAAACCTTGATATCACTACTAACAATGATCATATACAGTCATTTGATGGCGGGAATATTAAGACTTATCAACAAGATTTCATCAATGGATGGAGCACTACAGCAGGTGATCAAAGAATAGAAATTTGGCACAACAACAACACCCAAAACGGTAGCATACATGATGCTTTTCATGGCGATCAGTTTGCAGAGATCAATGCCAATCAAACGGCTGCTCTTTATTTTGACTTAGCTACAGTTCCTGGTGCTTTACTCAACTGGTCTTTTGCCCACAAAGGGCGAGCGGGCACCGATGTTATTTCTGTAAATATTGGTGAACCCGGAGCTGAAGTTGTTCAGGGAAGTTATTCAACAGGTAACACTGCTTGGGCTTTCTATGAAGGAGAATACACGATACCGGTAGATCAATTTACTACGCGTTTTCAATTTGAGGCCGTATCCACTGCTGGCGGAAATAATTCTGTGGGGAACTTTGTTGATACTGTATCCTTTGTCCTCTTTCCTTACAGGTTTGAACTGTACCAAGGCGCAACTGTTTCTGGTACCGCTGATTTCATTAACACCACTGGTGTATTCAATAATTTGGATGATGGTGATTACGTGCTTGTTGTCTATGACAATCTCACTGGTTGTGGTGCAGTAGAAATTCCAATAACAATTGCCAGAGTTCAAGATCAACCAACCATAGTTGCAGCCGTTACGGATGATGCAAATTGCGACAATGATGCAGGTAGCATCGATGTAACTACCTCAATGGCAGGAGCAGAACCTGCCTCCTACACTTACGAAATTTTTGATGGCCATTCATTCACATCTCAAAGAGGTATTGATGAAACTGTAGCAGATGGATCTATTCCATTCACTTTTTCAAATTTAGCTCCTGGGGATTACCGAATTAGAGTTACAAATGATGACACGAAGTGTACGAACTTTGAAGACGTCATAGTAGATGATATAACTGATATTCCAACCTTCTCTGTCTCTCAAACCATAGTCGACAATTCTTCATGTGCAGGAACTCCCAACGGATTTCTTTCAGTAAGCATTCAAGGGGATGCCGAAAGTAATTATACTTTCTCCTGGTGGAATGGCACAGATACTTCAGGCCCGGCGGATTCTGGCCCAGCGGTCGGAGGCAATCCTACCAATGGCAATAGTCTTTCCGGTTTAGCAGCAGGAGACTATACAGTGATCGCAGAAAATACTGCAACAGGTTGTGAAACCGTTGAACTAACGCTTACGGTAGGAAATGATCCATATATACCAAATGTCATAATCAGTGAGGATGCTCCTCAAACCGATTGCGCGACAGGAAATGGCATTTTGAGTGCGATTATCGACAATAACCCGGACTTCCCTCCTGGCACCAATGACATTACTGGATTTTCCTTCCAGTGGCAATTGGATGGCGTAGATCTTGCTGATGGTGTTGCCGCAGCGAACGGATCTGTTCCAAGTGGAACCCAAACCGCTACTGTTTCTGGACTTATCGCTGATGAGTATACACTTATTGTCACTCATGATGATCCATCAGGCAGTCAAACAATTTGTTCTGCTACTGAATCTTTTGTTCTTTCGGAGAATCAGGTAATTCCAACAATATCACTAAACAATTCTCAGCCAAATACAAGTTGTAATCCGGCCAATTCAGATGGGGAAATCCACATTGATATAACTCCAGCTGGCACCTATAATTTTGAATATTACTTTTCAAATGGAACACAGGTTGTAGATGGGGGCTCGGTTACTGGTAGTACAACAGCTGACGTAACTGGACTTATCAATGACACTTATAAAGTTGTCGCAGTATCCCCTACTCCTTTAGAATGTCCTTCGGATACCTTACTTGTAATCGTAGGACTGGATCTTCCAGTGGTTGCAGTTGCAGAATCTAACAACATTGACAATACCGTCTGTGTAGCTGATGGTGCGGGAGGTAATCCAGATGCTAATGGTCAGGTGACACTCACTCCTTCTACCACTAACCCTGCTGTAGAGCCAACGGGCGGATACAACTTCGCACTGGAAACTTCTGGAGGTACAGCCATCAATAACGCGGGTGGTACCGCAGGA
>NZ_JBDVFO010000001.1:0-1232564 GCF_039940915.1 Ekhidna sp. | reverse complement strand
AACACCGATGAACTCGCAGCTGATGCGGTAACAAACGCCAAGCTTGCCGATGATGCAGTCAACACCGAGAACATCACCGATGCAACTATCGCTACGGCGGATATCGCACTCGATGCTATCGATAATACCCTGGTAGCTGATGATGCCATCAACACCGAGAACATTGCCGACGGACAAGTACAAACCACTGATATCGCCAACCTGAACGTTACCACTGGGAAGCTAGCAGCTGATGCGGTAACAAATGCTCAGCTTGCTGATGATGCAGTCAACACCGAGAACATTGCCGACGGACAAGTACAAACCACTGATATTGCCAACCTGAACGTCACCACTGGGAAGCTAGCAGCTGATGCGGTAACAAATGCTCAGCTTGCTGATGATGCAGTCAACACTGAAAATATTACCGATGGCACCATCGCTAACTCTGACATCAACGCTGCTGCGGCTATCGCCGGAACCAAAATATCTCCAAACTTTGGCTCTCAAAATATTTCTACATCCGGAACACTTGGAGCTGGAGCCACGACAGTTACTTCATTGAAGGTAAGTTCCTTAGGTGATGGCTCTGTGTCTATTATAAATGGAGATGGTACCGTTACATCATCTGATAGAAGGTTAAAAGAGAACATTGCGCTCCTTCAAAATACACTAACTAAACTAGATGGGCTTGGCGGATATAATTATAACTACAAAGCAGATACTGATAAGAAAAAGCAAATAGGAGTAATTGCTCAGGAACTTGAAAAAGTATTTCCCGAATTAGTAGTTGTTGACGAGAGAGGGTATAAGATGGTGAATTACCAAGGCTTGATTCCAGTACTCATTCAGGCAATCAAAGAACAACAACTGGAAATCAGCTCTTTGAATCAGAAAGTAGCAACTCAAGAAGCAAGACTATCAGAGTTGGATGCAGATAATAAGGAAATGAAGAGCGACCTTGATCTGATCAAGAAAATGCTAATGGGCGATAAAACAGCTAAAAGCGAGGACAAATGAGAAAACTGATCTACATATTCGGTTTAGTCCCTTGCATAGCCCTGGGACAACTATGGATTCCCACAAATGGACTTGTCCATATTTCGGAAGGTGCAAATCTTGAAGTGGGGGGTGATCTCGAAAACAATGGCGTGATTCAAAACAGGGGAACGCTTTCATTATATGGGAATTGGGTTTCTAATGCGAATTTCAATGGGCTCACGGGAACTCTTCAGTTTCTTGGTGGGTCTAATCAAATGATAAGTCCTCCCCAGCTGACTGTAAGCGAAATTGTAGTTAACCAGGGAGGAGAGGTAAATTTCCCTGGCAGTCAGTACATTGTTTTAGATAGGTTGGAGCTCCAATTTGGTAATATTAAAACTGGAGAAGACACGCGATTTGTTTTAGAGCCAACCGCCAAAATAATAGGAGGATCTAATTCTTCGTATTTTGATGGGACTCTCATTGCAAAAGGCAGTGGTATTAAGACATTTCCTGTCGGCCGAGATGGCTTATATGCTCCAATTACACTATTAAGTGTATTTGGATTAAATACGGAAATTGCAGCAAGTTTCCTACGTGGAAATTCTGTTGATCCTATTCCTGGTGATAGCTTATTGGGGGTTTCGCATCGTGGACTCTGGGAACTGGAGCTTCTCAATGGGGCTACTGATCCAACCAAAGTTGAATTGGAATTCAGTGAGGAAGATTTAAATGATTTTAGGGTGCCAAATAATATTCGTCATCGCGTAAACTCTCCTGTTATTGCCTACGCAACTGATCCAGCAGGCACCTACAGGTCGCTTGGTGTAGAATCCATTAATGATTCCGATTCTCTTACCTATGGAACGATTGTTAGTGAGTTAACGCTGCAACCTACCTTGGGTCAAAAGCTTTATTTGGCTATGGGGCTTGCTCCAAGAGTGCCAAGTGAAGGTTTGTATTTCATTCCAGAAGCATTTTCACCTCAAGCTAGTGACCCGAAAAATCGGACGTTCAGAATATTTGGGGAACGGATATCGGATGAGGGATTTGACCTACAGATTTACAACAGATATGGAGTGGTTGTATACGCTACAAGTTCATTTGAAGAAGCAAATCAAAATGGGTGGAATGGTCAAAATCAAAAAACAGGAGCCGCAGAACCTGCGGGAGTTTATTATTATACTGTAAAACTTCAATTTGAAACAGGGTTGCCAGTGCAGCAGAAAGGAGCTTTTTATCTAGTAAAATGAAGAAGATCATAACCATATTGCTCCTAGTATTGACTACCAAAGTAGTTGGTCAAGACGCTCAATTTTCACAGTATTATGCTGCCTCTCTTTACTTAAATCCTGCATTCAGTGGAATATATAATGATCCGTCTGTGCACATGAATCATAAACGTCAGCTTCAAAGTGTTGATGTTTTAAATGAGCTGACTCAGGTTTCTTTCATTTTTCCAATAAAGCCAAAAGGAAGTCTCGAGCAATCTTTGGGTGGTGCAGGTATCATGGCATTTAATGAAAAAAGTGGCTTTCAAGGCATTTATGAACGTAACTCTGTATTTGTCAACTATGCCCATAATCTAAAATTTGGCCTGTTAACTTCATACCTAATCTCCATTGGAGTGCAAGCCGGACTCGAGATGCGTAAGTTAAATTTCAGCAATCTTACATGGGGGTCACAATACAATGCTTTTTATGGCTTTGACAATACCTTGCCCCTGCCGGTTACGGAGTTTAATGAGCAACAGCAAAATGTAGTGGTAAACGCAGGGATCATGTATTATTACAACCCAGAGAGGAACTACTTACTCCATAAGTACAGTGCGTTCGTCGGGATGTCTGCGACGAACTTAAATAGGCCAAATACTTCGTTTACTATCAGTTCTGAAAATACTCCTCCCATCCTTTTGAAATACAATGGTGGAATTGAGTTTAAGGTGCGAAAAATGTTTATAACTCCTAGTCTCTTGTATTTATATATACGCCAAAATCAGCAGTTTAACGCCGGGTTGAACATGGCTTATGTACCAAATGCTGATCGATATAGAGCCAGAGGCTCACAATTGCTCTTTGGTGCTTGGTACAGATTGCGAGACTCCTTCATTTTCATGGGCGGAGTAAAAGTGAATTCACTTACGGTTCGGGTAAGCTACGACATGAATAGTACCTTATTTGTCCCACAGAAAGGAATAGATCTGGCTCAAAACTCATTCGAGATTTCGATTCAATATTCTCTTTCTAAAAACCTGGGAGCTAGAAAAATCTCCAATCCATTATTCTAATTCTTAGGATAAATGATCAACCTGGAGCCTGGCTCAAGTGCGGTAGAGCTTAGGCCATTTTGCTCCATGATTAATTCCTCAGGAACATTGAATTTCTTAGAAACTATTTGAAGGTTATCTCCCGCTTGAACTGTATACACAAAGTCGCTACCGCTTTTTATGTCTGCAGGTACTACAAGATTATAATCCGGTTCGATTTCGCCATCTTTCTTCAACCTTATTGGTTGGTATGCTGAAAAATCGCTACTTCCAAGTCCATTCAGGCTTCTAATTCTTTCCGCCGGAACACCCATGCTTCCAGAGAGTTTTGTAACAGTCACACCAGGCCTAATCAAATAGAAGTTTCCAAAAGACTCTCTTCTCTTGCCTATGAGTCTTACATCCAAACGTCGATTCAATTGTCGTCCATATGGGTTACCATTATCAGCTATTGGCTTTTCAGATCCGTGCCAGATTACGGATATCCTTGACTGATCAATTCCCTTTTGAATCAAATAATCCCTTGCCGAATATCCTCTATCCTTACTCAAGGCAAGATTAAGTTCTGGGGTTCCCGTATCATCTGTGTGAGATTCTATTTCTATTTTTTCCCCACTCTCCCGATACGCGACGATTACCTCATCCAACAGAATTTTTACTTCCGGTCGCAAGTCTGATGAATTTACATCAAAGAAAGCTCGGGTTGCATTTGTGAAAATGCCCGCTTCCTTCTCTCTTCTTCCATCAACATTAAAATCCTCAAGAACTACGGACTCAGCGTCTGTACCTTTTTTGAAGGTCAAATCGTATTTGGCAGGTGAGACTTTGAATTCAAACTTTCCTGCTGAATCTGTATATCCTTCTATTACCGTTTTTGTATTGTCGAACTCAATAAGAGTTATGGCATAAGATGAAAGCGGCGTACCTGTTGTAGCACCTAAGAGTTTACCAGTAATAGTGATTTCATCATAACCGTCTATCTTATTTATTGGAAGTGTAATTTTAATTTCATCCAGCTCTTCAGAGGCTAAGATGTCCTCTGCGCCCATAAGCTTTTGGCTTCCGGCTTCTTCTTCGTCCAGATTAGTCCCTGCTGCCATTGCAATAATATCCACAGGTGCTTCATCCACATCTTTTGCATCTAATGCCAGATTCTCGGTGAGAATCCTATCATTGTTAAACCTGAACTTTTTGATTCTTTCTAACAAATCATTTTCGCTAGCTGAAAGCGTTACTCTTGCTCGCGCATCAGCTTCAGGAAGAACATACTTACCATTGCGTTTTGGAAGACCCTTATCAAGAACAACTCTGCTTACAAAGGCCTTTCGATCTTGCGACAGGTTGTTGTAATAGGTGAATGCATTGCGTATAAATGATTGCTCACTCGATTTAATTTCTTGACCAGAAACTTGCTTTGCCAATGCCGCGATATGCACTTTCTCCTGGCCTGTTATCTTCGTCAGTTTCTGCTGATCGCTTAACTTGACAGTTCTTTCCGAATACTCACTCACCAGGTAATCAAGCGCAATTACATTATCAATAACTCGCTTTCTACTTTCACTTAGCTGCTCATACTGATTGATATCGCTATTCGTCAAACGTGCGCTGGGATCAGCCCCTTCTACTGGCGCCGTTGCTGTAGTCACAACTTTTGGTGTAGAATTGAAAAATATAGGTTTAGCTTCACTTAGATAAGAGTCATAAGCAGTCTTCACAAATCGCTGGACAGCTTTTTTCTGTAGCTCATTAAGCTCTGGCTTCATTTCCAAAAGCTTATTTACCGTTTCTTCAGGGGTATCGCTTAAAGCTGCTTGAAGTTCTGTCTGAGAGAATGTTGTTTCTGTCAGGTAAATACTTGAATTCGCAAGGTTTGATATCTGCTTTAATAACAGTTTATCAAGAATGCTCTTATCCTTAGAATTCTTGTTCTTGTAAACGTCTAAATCCGCGTTACTTACGTTTTGATCAAAATTGGTTAGATCGGATGTCATGAATGTTGTTGCGATGGATTTCAACTTCTCCTTATCTTCATCATTGAGTGCTTCATAGAAGTCACGATCTTCTTTTAACAGGCGATATTTTTCTTCATTGCTCAGACCGATAAGTCTTTCTCTAATCGCTGCATTCACATCCTCAACTGATTCATTGTTATCCCGCATAAATACCTTTTCATTCATATCAAGTGATATGCTTCCTAAGTTTCTTTTTTCCCTCAGGTATTTAATTGCTATACCATCAAGGCTTTTTTGCTCTTTCGAATCAAAGGAATTGTATGTTGGGGTAGCCGGTTTGAACTGCTGAGCATTTCTCAACCGATCAGAAATTAAAATATCAATCTTTTCACGTTCATCCGTACTTACGCCGCTGTAAAAACTAAACACATCATCTTCCAGGTTCACGCTGTTACCCATACCCTGCTGCTCCAGGTAGGTCGATACTATATTGTCAACTTTTCTCCTTTTATCGTTGCTTAGCTGTTGATAGTAATAGTCATCTTCCGTACGTATAGACCTAATCATATTGCTGGTCATCTTACGCACTCTAGCATTCACGATTTTATCTATTCTCTCCTTGTCGTCTTCGCTTAACGATTTGTATACCGCAAGTTGTCTGTCCGTTAGAATTAGGTCCACTTCTGAAACAGAAGATGAAAGCATCCTAGAAATGATCTGATTTATTATTTCAGTCTCACTGCTATCGAAATTATAGTCGTCGGTAAATAGCGAATTTCGCCCAGCAATTGTCCCCTCGTTTGAAACCTCTGAAATTATGTCGCTTTTTGATCGGACATTGAATCCATAGATATCAAACTTTCCAATACCATCTTCTCTATTTGAAGACAAGTATCCTTTTGTTCTGCCCATGAAAAAGAAAATATCATCTTTGTATGAATTGAATGGTATTCCTGCATTGTAAATTTCAGCAGTCTCAAACTTTGTTCCTCGAGCAATGTAGATATCGAATCCACCAAACCCTCTGTGTCCATTTGAGGCAAAGAATAAAACCCTTTCATGCGGATCATAAAACGGCGAAACCTCATTAAATGGTGTGTTTATTTGATCTCCCAAATGAGTTGGTGGTCCCCAATTTTCATCTCCAGCATTTATACTCATGTATATATCCAGAAGTCCCAGTCCCCCTTCTCTATCAGAGACAAAAAAGAGTGTGTCTCCTCCAGGGGTTAGGTTTGGATGTTTTGAATTAAATCCATATTCATTGATGTTGAAATTAAGCGACTTTGGCTCACTCCATCTACCACCAATCAATTGAGACATATAAATATGACAAACGTCCCCAAGGTCTTCATCACAGTTGGTATAGTAAAACTTGTTTCGTTCGAGATTAAAAGATCCTGATCCATCACCATATTTTGTGTTAATCATTTTTTCAAATCGATCTCCTTGATCCACTTCTTTCCATTCTCCATTTTCTCTGGTAAACCTGAATAGGTCGGCGAAAGACTCTCCAAACTGGTTGTCTACCAAACTTCCTTTACCGCTGCTCCTTGCACTTGTAAGGCAAACGATAGAATCTGTACCTACACTGAAAGCAGCATAATCATTGTACTCAGAATTCAAAGGGGCTGTGAGAGGAGCAAATCTATGATCAGGGTGAACGAGGGTAATTTGGTTCAATGCTAACTGGCACCCGTCTATCTCAATCTTCGCTTGCTTATAATATGATCTGTATTTTTCTGATTCATGAAGTTCATTAGCAACCAAAAACTTTCGAAATGATTTAAAATTTTGAAGCGCTTGATCGTATCGTCCCTTCAACTTCTGCATTGTTGCGTAGTAAAAGCCTGCAAGAGGATATCTAACATCCTGACTTGCACCTATCGCTTCATAATGATACTCTGCACTTTCATAGTCCTGAATTAGGCGATAGCACTCTGCAAGTTGGTACTGAGCCTTAATGTTGGTCGGGCTCTCAAGCAGTGCTTCTTTATAGTACCTTATTGCACTCATGTACTGATCATTTTTAAAATAATCGTCACCTACTGTCAAGATGTTGCGTACAGCCACATTGTTCGTTTGCGCTGTTGCAAAACATGTGATTAAAAATCCTAATAGAAAGAATGTCTTCCTCATAACTTCAAAAAATTTATTACCCGTTACCAGTTAAAATAAACGCTCCCCATACTTTTGGATCACTATATTTTTTTCTTATTTCAAACTGAGCATATTTAAGTGATTCCTTCACTTTATTGGTTTCATTAAGCTTTTGATAAAACAAGATCATCAATTCGCTTGATATTTTATCATCTATTTTAGATAGACTTGTTATAATATTTCTAGCTCCAGCTACTATAAAAGCTCGCTGGAGGCCATAGATACCATCACTATTTTCTGCATCCTCGGACCCAAACTCACAAGACGGTAAAACAACCAGTTGTGTTTTACTTAAATCTAAATTCATTGCTTCATACGCTGTAAGGATTCCATCATTCTCAGGAATCGTACGGATACCTTTCATAAATCTTGAAAAGGTTTCTGATGCTCCAGCCAAATAAATCCCTGACCTAAAAAGTGGATTGTCGATGGGGCTATGGTTTGCTATAAAATTGTATTGATCATTGAAAAACGTATGTGAATCGATATGCAAAACGGTCGGATTATAGGCAGATCTTATCTTGAGCTCATTGGCATCTGCCCTTAGGTGCGATTTTACATGCCAGTCTTCGCTCAATACGTTTTCTATTCCTCTTATTTCGTTTTCAGACTCCGGCATACTCACCAGACTTAGTCTGTTATCGCTTTCTTCTTGATTATATGTTGGATTGCCAAACAAATATGATTTTCTGTTGAAAATCTCCATTTCAGGTCTAAAAAGATCCTTTGATGTTGTAAGGTAAGAAACGTAATACTTGTCTATCAGATTATCCCCATTTGGTGTCGTAAGGGTATTGGGATTGGTTTTATAGAAAATTCCATCTGGAACTACCAAGATCGAGCTCACATTTTTTAGCTGATCATCTATTGGCTTCCAAAATAAATCATACGTTAAATTCTTACCCTCATCATTTGAAACCGTATTTTCAAGGCGTTCCGAATGTTGCTCTTCCGTTTCATTTTCTGCTCCAAGGAACACATAGCTAGGCTCCGGTTGTCCGTACTGAAAGATTATGGCCAAATACCTCGTGTTATCTGTGAACCCAAAGAGTGTCCCAACCGATTGGGTTAATGATTTAAACTCTCTTACACGAATGAGCTTTACGATTGCTCCCCCTGGTTTGACATACTCCTGAACGCTTCTCCAGTTTTTGTCAACTTTGTGGAGCGACTCTTCAAAATTAGGCAGCTTCTGTTCCAGTTCTTTTTCAAGTTGATCTATTCTCGACTCTTCATATTCCAGGTTGACATTTTGTTCATTCAATTCCTGAACTCCCATCTGATAGTAACTTGCTAGTAACCTTTTGTCCGACCGCCACTTTCTGTATTTTTCTTTCAGTTCAAAATCCTGACTTTCATTCACATGGTCTTGAATGTTTTTTGAAGGGTTAAACAAGAAACCTTTGGTCTTGATTTGAAAGTCGAAAATATTCTTAACTAACTCAGGGTTATCCTCCAATAGCTGCGAGGCTACATAATTGTATCTATCGATATTCGACTTGATTCTTTCATAAAATATTTCCCGATCTCCTTCAGTCATGATAGGAAACAAAGTGCCAATTTGTCCTATCTGAACTTCAATGGATTTTCTAAAAAAACTTTCCGCCTCGATATTACTATTTATTGCGAGACTATGCATTCCCATATACTCAAGTGCGCTTGCATAGCTAGGATGATTTACACCCAACACTCGCTCTCTAATGGTTACAGCCTCTCTGTAAAAACGATCTGCTTCTTGTTCTCTACCCAAAGAGCTATATAGAACTGCTACATTAATAAGTGTGGTAGCATAATTGGGATGATTCTTACCGTAGATTTTTTCATCAATTCCCAATACTTCCATGTAATATTTTTCAGCTTGAGCATTGTTTCCCAGCTTTCTTTCAACCCTGGCCAGATTGTTTAGTGTGTTGGCATAGTACGGATGATTTACACCGAACTTGACTTTATAGGTAGCCAATGCATCTACGAATAGATCACGAGCTCCTTCAATATCACCAGAAGAAAGTGCCAATGTCCCCAGGTTGTTTTTTGCAGTCGCATAAAAAGGGTGATCGGTTCCCACATTTTCTTCACTCTCGATGATCACCTCTTGAAACATTTGACTTGCCTTTCTTGTCTCTCCCATTTGATGATACATAATCCCCAAGTCATTGAGCGTTTCTATTATGAGGATATCTGCTTCATCCGGGATACTTCTCTTCAGTCTTAATACCTCAAGTAGCGTACTTTCTGCTTCATCGAACCTCCCCATACGTTCATAAAAGATCGCCAAGTGCTCCAAAGACTCTGCACGCTCTACGGCATATTGTGCTCCCAATGATTCATAGATGGTGGAACTAAGGTTGATGAATTTTTCTCCTTCGGTTGGATCTCCATTCAAAATAAGGATTCGTCCTTTGTGCATACATATCTCAGCAAAATCCGGAGAAAGGTCATTTCCGCTAGCTACCAATTGATCATAGCAATTGTTGTAAATGCTCAAAGCAAGAGTGTACGACCCGGCTTCTTCATAGAGCATGGCCATTTTAGCTCGAGCAATCCAAAAATCAGTTTTTGGGCCTGGGATCTCTCCTAAAATATCCAGTGACTTTTGTATATAGCGTCTTGCTAAATCGAATTCCACCTGATCTGTATAGAGGATACCCATATTGAGTAGCGCCATCGCATAGTCCTTTTGATTAGGAATACCGGCTTCTTCATGGTACAATATGGATAGGTTGAGGTTGCGTTCCGCTTCAAAAGCATCAAGCAGATTGAGGTTTAGATAACCAAGGTTATTGTAGATTTTAGCTCGTTGATGATAAGTCAGATCATCAACGTAATTTTCAATTATGGAATTGAAATTATTGGTGGCCTGCTCCCAGTGATTTTGTTCCAAGTTTTGCTCAGCTTGGGCAATCAGATTACTTATGTTTTGCGCACTGCAAACATGAATAATCAATGAAAAAAATATACAGGCGGGTACGTTTTTCATCGTGGCGATTAATCTCACCACTAACCTACGCATTTAATCAGGAAATGGTAAAAATTCAATTGAAGTAAAACAGGATTTTTTTGCAGTAAAAAAGGATTCACCAACCAGAGCGTTAAATTTTCGATAAATACCTTTCTTTGCGACACAGAAAACAGGCTCATGATAGGAAAACTCAAGGTTTTTAATTCCCTCACTCGACAGAAGGAAGATTTTAAGGCATTAAACCCGCCTCATGTAGGCATGTATGTATGCGGACCAACGGTTTATAGCAATGTTCACCTGGGAAACGTGCGCACATTTTTGAGCTTTGATGTCGTATACAGGTATCTTCAATTTATCGGATACAAAGTACGATATGTACGAAATATCACCGATGTAGGGCATCTCTCTGACACTGGGGAAGACAAGATATCCAAGAAAGCAAAATTGGATCAACTTGAGCCGATGGAAATTGTGCAGCTATATGCCAATGATTTTCATGATGTCATGCATTCATTTAATGCAATCCCTCCAGATATTGAGCCTTCTGCGATTGGGCATTTGATGGAACAGATAGAAATGACCCAAAAGCTCATTGACAATGGGTTCGCCTATGAGTCGAATGGGTCCGTTTATTTTGACGTAGAGAAGTACCATAAGGAAAATGACAATTCTTACGGCATACTTAGTGGGAGAAAAATTGAGGACTTACTCTCCGAGACCCGTGACCTGGATGGCGGGAGTGATAAAAAAAGCCCGCTAGACTTTGCCCTGTGGAAAAAGGCCTCGCCAGAACACATCATGCGATGGAAAACTGATTGGAGTGATGGATTTCCTGGTTGGCACCTCGAATGCTCCGTGATGAGCACAAAATATTTGGGTGAAGAGTTTGACATTCACGGCGGTGGAATGGACCTTAAATTTCCTCATCATGAATGTGAGATTGCGCAGAATGCCGGGACACACGGACATGGCGGAGCTAAGTATTGGCTACACACCAACATGCTCACAGTAAATGGTCAGAAGATGAGTAAGTCTCTTGGAAACTCTTTCCTTCCGCGAGAACTCATGAGTGGTGAGCATGAACTATTGTCTCGCGGATATAGCCCAATGACCGTTCGTTTCTTCATGATGCAGTCTCATTATGCAAGTACACTCGACTTTTCCAACGACGCCTTGGAAGCTGCCAGAAAAGGGTATGTGCGCCTGGCCAATGGCATGCGTATAATGCAGGAGATGGAGTGGCTGCAGGATGATGGTGAGCTGAATGAAAAACAGGTGGAGCAAATCAGCAAGATGCTTGACAATCTCTACTATGCCATGAATGACGATTTCAATACCGCGTTAACCATCGGCCACTTGTTCAATTTGGTAAAGAAGATTAATTCCCTGCACACTGGACAATTAAAATTCGGAGAAATTGGTGAAGAGCTTTTCAAGCGGATGAAAGAGACTTTCCTTGGATTTGCAGAAGATGTACTGGGACTGAAGGTAGAAGCTGATGTGGACTACAAATCCTTGATCGATACAATCCTTGGAGAATACAAAGACGCGAAGTTTAACCGGGACTTTGAGCGTGTAGATAAATTACGAGCAGAGCTAAAGGCAGAAGGCATCGTTGTGAAGGATATGAAAGAAAAGATTGAGTGGGCGTTTGAGGAGTGATTTGATTTGCAAATTATTGGATTTGGTGATTTGAAGATCACACCTCTCCATTTTCCATTTTGATTAAGGCTCTAAGAAAGAATCAAAAACAGAATTGAGGTGAATAGCACAATTATTAATGCTAAAAGAATAGCTTGTCTTCTTTGGGTTCTTTTCTGTCTTGCATAAAACTTTTCTAAGAAAATTCTTCTCTTCTCCGAATCAAATTCTTGGGTCTTTTCCTCGACTCTTTTTTTGATATAATGCAGGTTATTCTCCTCGTAAATTTTCTTCAAAGACTTCTTTCCCTTAAGAAAACCCCTATTACTCCTATAGGACTTGACCATAAAATCCATTACACCAAATCCACCCATAATATGAAAGTTACTTAATCAAACACGAAAGAATCTTCAAATCGAATCAACCTCCCAATCTTCAAATCAATTTAGCTTTCTCCCAATATTCATCCATTTCTTCCAACGTCATCTCACCGAGACTTTTACCGTCTTTCTTCGATTCTGACTCCAGGTATTGAAAGCGTTTAATAAATTTCTTGTTGGTTCTTTCAAGCGCATCTTCAGGATTGATGTCGACAAAGCGTGCGTAATTGATCAGTGAAAAAAGCAAATCACCAAACTCTCCAGCTTGCTTTTCTTTTTCACTTTCGGCTTGAAATTCCTGCATTTCTTCCTGCACTTTTTCCCACACCTGATCCTGATTGTCCCAATCGAATCCTACACCTCTGGCTTTCTCCTGAATACGCATAGCCTTCACCAAAGCAGGCAAAGATTTAGGCACACCACCGAGCACCGATTGATTGCCCTTCTCCTTCAGTTTTATCTTTTCCCAATTGGCTTTGACCGCCTCTTCATCTTCTGCATTTACATTGCCATAAATGTGTGGGTGGCGTCTGATCAGCTTATCGCAAACGGAATTCAACACATCAGATACATCAAAAGCTTTTTTCTCATCACCAATACGAGCATAGAAAACCAGGTGAAGCATCAAATCTCCTAGTTCATTTTTCACTTCCTCCAGATCATTCTCAATAATGGCATCCGAAAGCTCATAGGTCTCTTCGATCGTCAGGTGTCGGAGCGTCTCCATTGTTTGTTTTTTATCCCATGGACAATTTTCCCGAAGCTCATCCATGATGGTGAGCAGTCGATCAAACGCCTCAAGCTTGGAGGCACGATTCGGATCTGGTGCTGAAAGTGGTTTTTTTGACATCTAAATGGAATTGAAATCTAGTCTTCTTTGTTGACCATCTACAGCCGCAAATTGGCTATTTTTGCACCAAAATATGAACGAATGCAGGTAGTATTATTAGGAATTGGAATATTCGCATTGTTTTTTGTGGGGTTGTCTATCCGCATTTTGCTAAAAAAAGATGGAGAATTTAAGGGGACATGCGCTTCTCAGAACCCTTACCTCAATAAAGAAGGTGCGTCCTGTGGGTTTTGTGGTAAGACGGTTACGCCTGGGCAAGACTGTGCAAACCCCGACTCAGAGGTAAACAAGGTGTTGGCTAAGTTCTGACTAGAGACTTCTTGCAAATACTTTGTACTTCTGACTACATATCTATATTTGCGCACCGCTTAAAACACTAACGCTTTGACATTAATAAAATCAATATCCGGCCTACGAGGAACGATAGGAGGAAAAGCCGGAGATAATCTATCACCTTTGGATGTCGTCAAGTTTGCTGCAGGCTATGGAGCCTGGCTCAAAGACGCCCATAAGAAACCCAAAGTCATCATCGGAAGGGACGCAAGGCCGTCCGGCACATCTTTCACTCAATTGGTTGCCAACACGCTGGTAAATCAGGGCATCGATGTGGTGGATCTTGGGTTAAGCACAACACCTACCGTAGAAATGGCTGTTCTTGCCGAGAAAGCTCAAGGTGGAATCATCCTAACTGCAAGTCATAACCCTGCAGGCTGGAATGCGCTAAAACTACTCAATGACAAAGGAGAGTTTATCTCTGCAGAAGAAGGTAAAAAAGTACTGGACTACTCTGAATCGAAAGATATTGAGTTTGTTCCATCGCAGAAGTTTGGAAAGCTGACTACCAACGATTTTTACATCGATCATCACATTGAGCAGATTTTGCAGCATCCGTTGGTCGATGTTGAGGCAATTAAAGCAGCTGAATTTAAGGTAGTGGTAGACGCAGTAAACAGCACCGGCGGGGTTTCCATTGTCCCTTTGCTTCGGCAAATGGGCGTTGAGGTGAAAGAACTCTTCTGTGAGCCTACCGGCAATTTTCCTCACAATCCGGA
Organism: Ekhidna sp.; assembly: GCF_039940915.1. Classification (GTDB taxonomy): domain Bacteria; phylum Bacteroidota; class Bacteroidia; order Cytophagales; family Cyclobacteriaceae; genus Ekhidna. Next base: position 1,218,344 of record NZ_JBDVFO010000001.1, on the reverse strand, counting down.
ACCGCTCCCTGAAAACCTTCAGCAGATCAGCAGTGAACTCGAAAACGGAAATTATGATCTTGGTGTTGTAGTTGACCCTGATGTGGATCGTTTGGCCTTGATATGTGAAAATGGTGAGCCTTTTGGTGAGGAATATACGCTTGTGGCAGTAGCTGACTATGTGCTTTCGAAAAAGAAAGGCAATACCGTATCTAACCTATCTTCGACACGTGCGCTAAGAGACATCACTGAAAAGCATGGATGCGAATACAATGCATCTGCCGTAGGCGAGGTACATGTAGTTGCCAAAATGAAAGAAACGAAAGCGGTAATTGGTGGAGAAGGAAATGGAGGAGTAATTGTTCCGGATTTACATTATGGAAGAGACGCGCTCGCAGGGGTCGCACTATTCCTTACGCATTTAGCGAATTTTGGAAAGAGTACTTCAATGCTTCGCGCAACGTATCCAAACTATCACATTTCCAAAAATAAAATAGAGCTGACTCCTGACATCAATGTGGATGGAGTACTTGATGCGATAAAAGAAAAATATAAAGGCCAGCCCATCAATTTGGTAGATGGAGTCAAAATAGAGTTTGATAAAGAGTGGGTGCAATTGCGAAAGTCAAATACTGAGCCGATAATTCGTATTTTTGCAGAGTCTGAAAGTCAGAGTACGGCTGAGCATTTGGCTAAAAAACTGATAATGGACATTAAGGAAGTGATTTCCGGCTAAAATCTACTAGTTATGAAAGTGTATTTTGATAATGCTGCTACCACAGCAATAGACATAGACGTCTTTGAGGCAATGAAGCCTTACATGCTCGAGCATTTTGGCAATCCATCGTCAATCCATGCGCATGGAAGACAAGTACGAACGGCCATCGAACGTTCGCGTAAAAAAGTCGCTGACTTATTGAATGCTGCTCCTGCCGAAATCTTCTTTACCTCAGGTGGGACAGAAGCTGACAATACAGCTATTCGATGCACGGTCAGCGAAAAAGGCATCGAGCACATCATTACCAGTAAGATCGAGCATCATGCAGTTTTGCATACCGTTGAGTCGCTCGCCAAGAGAGGTATAAAGGTTAGCTATGTCAACCTCAATGATAAAGGTCAAGTCGACTATGACCACCTCGAAGACTTACTCAAGAGCCACCCAAATACGCTAGTTACGTTAATGCACGCCAACAATGAAATTGGCAACTTGCTAGATATCGAGCGCGTAGGAGAAATGTGCAAAGCACACGGAGCATGCTTCCATTCAGATACTGTTCAGAGCATGGCTCACTATGCCCATGACATGCAAGAACTGAATCTTGATTTTGCGGTTGGGTCAGCCCACAAATTTCATGGTCCCAAAGGCATTGGGTTTCTCTATATCAATCACGAAAACAAAATTCACCCGTTCATCCATGGTGGCGCTCAAGAGCGCAACATGCGAGGTGGAACTGAAAATGTATACGGCATTGTAGGTCTTGCCAAAGCAATGGAAATCGCCTACGCTGATATGTCTGGTCATAGAAAACACATCGAGGAATTAAAAACGCGAATGATTGAAAAGCTAAGAAATGCCATTGATGATGTCGCCTTCAATGGTGTATCCGATGACCTGAATCAAAGCTTATATACTGTTCTCAATGTGTGCCTTCCTCCGAATGAGGATAACGACATGCTTCTTTTCAACCTTGACATTGAAGGAGTATCCGCGTCAGGTGGCAGTGCTTGCAGTAGCGGCTCAAGTATTGGCTCACATGTCTTGGCCGAGCTAAATAGAGATCAAAATCGTGGTGCGATTCGCTTTTCTTTCAGTAAATACAATACATTAGAGGAAGTGGATTATGCGGTTGAGAAGCTGGCCAAGCTTTATCAACCTGAAACTGCATGAATATAAAGCCAATTTTTCATTCATTCGAAACCAGAGATTTGATTCATATCATTCCTCGGATAATCGTGGCTATTATTCTCGCGCAGACACTCCCTTTCAAGTTTAGTGGAGCAGAAGAAAGCGTCTGGATATTTGAACAAATCGGATGGGAGCCTTGGGGGAGATACCTTATTGCCAGCATAGAAACTTGTGCCACCCTCCTTTTGCTCACTAATTATTACATTTTTGGTGCTATTATTTCACTCAGCATCATCAGTGCTGCCAATTTCCTTCATTTCACCAAGCTTGGCTTCATCGTCAACGATGACGGAGGAACACTTTTCGTTCTGAGTATCATCGTCATCTTTTGTTCGCTCTGGATCGTCCTTTATTGGAACATGCGGCGTGTGGATCAGAAAGTATCAAGCTTTGAATTGGAGTGGGATGAGGAAGAAGAGGAAGAGTTTTTGAAAGACTAAAGCAAAGCCATAAAAGAGTATATCAAGGCGGTTGTGAAAAAAGCTGTTAGAGCTATGGAAAGTAGTCCAATTTTCAAGCTCTTTATTCTTTCCCTTCTATAGTATTCGAGATACTTTCTACTCAATTCAAGTTTTTCATCTTCACTTAAATACGTTTTTGAAACAATTTTTGAGTTTTTGCCTATTGGCATTTGAAGGAGCTTATTATCAGCCAATCTTTTTCTTCTTATCAAGCTATTGAAATACTTGATCTGGCTATTCATGTAGGCTATGTGACCTCCACCTCCCATTTACTTAATCGCTATTCCCTTCAAGCATTCTACCCATTTATCTTCCGCATTTAGGCTCGGAACTAAATCCCATTTCTCACCACCTGCTTCGATGAAATCTTCTCGATACGTTTCGCCCACTTCTATGGTAGTTTCTAAGCAATCGGAAACAAAGGCCGGTGAAAATGCAAGCACTTTCTTAATTCCTTTTTGAGCCAGCTCTTTCAATGTTTCTTCCGTATACGGTTGTACCCAAGGGTCTTTGCCCAGACGGGACTGAAAACAGACAGTATAGTTTTCCTCTTCAATGCCTAACTTTTTAGTGATTAGTCGGGTGGTCTCAAAACATTGCGCTCTGTAACAGTATCTATTGTGCTCGTTGAGCGTAGCGCAGCAGCTTCCCAGCTGACAGTAATCTCCGTAAGATCCTTTTTTAATTTGGCGTTCCGGAAGGCCATGGTAGCTAAACAAGAAGTGATCATACGACTCCTTCTCCATCAGTCGTTTTCCTTGATCACAGATAGTCTCAATGAAAAGCTCCTCCTCTAGAAACTGAGAGGTGAACTTGATATCAGGTATGATCTGCCAGTTTTTAGTCAGCTCCATTACCCGATCAATCACCGATCCTGTTGTGGCCGAAGCATATTGCGGGAAAAGTGGAATGACATGGAGCGTGGCAACCTCCTCTCTCTGAAACTCTTCCAACACTGAAGAAAGTGAAGGATTCTGATAGCGCATAGCAAATTTCACGGAGTAATCGTCCGAGAGCTTCTTAGCCAATAGCTGAGTAATATCCTCTGTGTAATACTTGAGCGGGGAGCCTCGCTCGTCCCAGAGTTTTCGATACTCGGCAGCAGACTTAGGAGATCTGAAAGGTGCAATGATGCCATTGACCAATAAGAATCTTGGGAAAGCTGGAATATCGATGACGCGTTTATCCATCAAAAACTCCCGCAGATATTTACGGACATCTGAAACTGCTGTTGAATCAGGTGTTCCTAGGTTTACCAATAAAATTCCCTTCTTTTTAGTCATCGATTCTAGAAAATATTGGCCTCCCAGATCACAATTCCATACGCCAGAAAGCGAAGAAATCGGAAAAGCGAAAACCATAAGTACTTTTTAAATGAGTAATGCACAGATCCTACGAGCATGGCAATTCCTGAGAAAGGCAGAGGCGTGAGCGCTGCCACTACGACCAAAAAGCCGCCATAATTGTTTAAGTGTTTTTCAAATTTGCCAAAAACGCGGTACTTCATGATGCGGTAGAATCGGGTATTTTTTAAAAAAGCACCAATTCCAAAACCAATGATCCCAGCAGCATATGAGATGGCAGATAATGCTGCCACATTGTTTACATAGGTCATCAACACCTCATTTCTCAGCGACCAAATCATGAAAAACTCTGGCGGGATAATCCCAAAAATCACTTCTGAGGCAAGGAAGATGAAATACACAATGGTCGGCTGGTCATACACAGGCCCGAGTACTGTTTCCAAACTGAAGTTGTAGTTTTTTCTTAGGTAGATGAAACCCACAACTATAATCGCTAACCATAAAAACCCTCGTAAGAGGTTTTTGATCAGAAACCTTCGCCGATCAGGCAGTTCGTTATGGGTTTTGTTAGACATTATTCAAGCTAAACTGGAAATGCGAAACTATTGTTCCTCCGGCTTGGATTCCGGTTCTTTTTTTTGTTTCGATTTTGAAAATGAAACCCTCCAATATGGATCTTCTAGTTCTGTATATCTTCCATAGAACTGAGTAAGCATAATTTTCACGGCGTAGTTGAGTCTATTCTGAGCATCCTGAAAATAATCGATGCGATTCTTTGGGTGATAAATGAAAAACTTAATGATTGGAAAAGCACAGGTTCTGAAATCACCAAGAATTTTCTTCACGTCTGCTTTTTCTTTTTCAAGCGCTTTCATCGCTTTGCCACTGCAGTTGCCAATGCCTCGAATCAAGGGGATATAAATCTCATTTGATTGCTTATTAGTTTCTTCCATCTCTACACAAGCCTCTTCGCAGAACGCCTGCAAAATTCTCAATGAAGGAACGCTCATGGAGGCATCCGTAAAGACATCAGGCTGCCATAAAATTTCCCTGAACGTGAAAATTGACGGGAGCAACTCCGTGTCATAAGCGTCATCATCCTTTAGTGAGAGCATGGTCTCGGTAGTAATGGAATCAATTTTTACTTTGCCCGCACACAACGAATAGGACCAACCCTGCTCCTTGCTGTTGACCATTTTTAAAAAATTCCATATTTCGTTCAGCGCAATTTTCATCACAATCTCTAAATGGGTCACAAAATAAACATTTCAGCATCATATACAGCAATGCTCATTGATTTGCCTCCCGATTTTATATCTTCAACCCGTGGAAAAAAGATGGGTATATAAAGACGAACCTGATAAGGAGATTGTTGAAAAAATCAGCAGAGAAATCAACATTAGCGAGTACCTATCAAAAATACTGGTTCAAAGAGGCATTACCACTTTTGATGAGGCTAAGATTTTTTTCAGACCCTCGCTTTCTCGTTTGCATGACCCTTTCTTGATGCTCAACATGGATCGAGCAGTTAATCGGTTAACTGACGCGGTATTCAACAAAGAGAAAATTCTGATCTATGGAGATTACGACGTAGATGGTACCACATCGGTCAGTTTGATGTACCTGTTCTTAAAACAGTTTTCAGACCAACTTGAATTCTACATCCCAGATCGGTATACCGAAGGATATGGTATTTCCGAGAAAGGAATTAATCACGCCATAACAAACAACTTTGATTTGATCATAGCTCTGGATTGTGGCATAAGAGCCGTAGATAGAGCTAAGCAGGCCAAAGAAGCTGATATTGACCTGATCATTTGTGATCATCACTTACCGGGAGATGAACTGCCAGATGCCTTTGCTCTTTTGGATCCAAAGCAAAAGAACTGCCCATACCCATACAAGGAGCTTTCAGGCTGTGGCGTTGGATTCAAACTGCTTGAAGGATTCTGCCAACAGAATACCATTGAAAAGGAAAAGCTGTTTGATCTTTTGGATTTGGTTGCCGTGAGCATCGGATGCGACATTGTCCCCATCGTAGATGAAAACAGAATTCTTGCGCATTATGGATTAAAAAAATTAAACCTGGATCCTTCAGCAGGGTTAAAGTCCTTGATTGAGATCAGCGGAAAGAAAAATCAATTCTCCATTACGGATGTCGTGTTTTCGATTGGCCCAAGAATAAACGCTGCGGGTAGACTCACGCATGCTAAAGAATCTGTGAATCTGCTAATCGGAGATTCCACTCAAACTGATGCCTTTGCTGATAATCTGAATGACAGAAATAAAGAGCGTCGGGAATTTGATCAACAAATTACGGCTGAAGCACTAGAAATGATCAGTGAATTAGATGCTGACAAGAAATCCACGGTGCTCTTTAAGGAAGACTGGCACAAAGGGGTCATTGGCATAGTCGCATCCAGATGCATTGAGCATTACCATCGGCCCACCATTATACTTACTGAATCAAAAGGAAAGGCTACGGGCTCAGCACGATCCGTTGATGGGTTCGATGTGCACCAGGCCATATCAGATTGCGCCGAGTTGCTGGATCAATTTGGTGGGCATACACATGCAGCTGGTCTCACACTACCACTGACCAACGTAGAGAAGTTTATCAGCAAATTCGAAGAAGTGGTTGGTTCGCGTATTCTTCCAGACCAGCTCATTCCCAAGGTGGAAATAGATTGTGAAATACCCCTTTCCGAAATTACTTTTAAGACTTACAATGTGATGAATCAGATGGCACCATTTGGCCCTCAAAATATGTCTCCCGTCTTTGGCACAAAAAATGTATTCGTGGATGCCATACCGAAAGTGATCAAAGACAAACACCTCAAAGGATTTGTGCATGCAGAAAACAGCACCAGGCGTTTTGAGTTTATTGGATTTGGTATGGCAGATAAATTGGATCAAATCAATGTAGGAGAACCTTTTAATATAGCCTATCACCTGGAAGAAAATAATTACTTAGGAAATAAGTCACTCATTCTTAATCTCAAGGATGTAAGAATTGATGCATAACTTGCACATCTTTTATGGAATTACGCGCAGAACATCTGGTTAAAAAATACAAAAAGAGGAAAGTCGTAAATGACATCTCTGTTACGGTAAAAACTGGAGAAATTGTTGGTCTGCTTGGCCCTAATGGGGCTGGAAAGACCACCTCTTTTTATATGATTGTAGGTCTTATCAAGCCGAATGAGGGTCATATTTTCCTCGATGAGGAAGATATCACGGAACTCCCCATGTATCAAAGAGCTAAACGAGGGATTGGGTATCTCGCGCAAGAAGCTTCGGTTTTTCGAAAACTGAGCGTAGAAGACAATATTCTTGCAGTCCTTGAAATGACCGGAAGAACCAAGCAAGAACAGAAAGAAAAATGTGAGAGTCTGCTCGAAGAGTTTAGCTTAACTCATGTTCGTAAAAATCTTGGGCAGGTACTGTCTGGAGGTGAGCGTCGAAGAACCGAGATTGCCAGAGCACTAGCCGTAGACCCAAGCTTTGTACTTCTCGATGAACCTTTTGCTGGAGTAGATCCCATTGCAGTGGAAGAAATACAGACAATAGTAGCTCAACTAAAAAATAAAAATATTGGCATCCTTATTACGGATCATAATGTGAATGAAACGCTTTCGATCACAGATAGAGCTTACCTCATGTTTGAAGGTAAGTTGTTGAAAGCTGGTACCGCCGAAGAACTCGCCAATGATGAACAAGTAAGGAAGGTTTATCTTGGTAAGCATTTCGAGCTAAAGCGAAAGGTATAAGCATGGAACTGCTCAACTCCATATTGTCTTGGGTGATGAAAAAGCGAATTCATCAGATTGAGCTGTTTATGAAATATCCTCATGAAGTCCAAAATGAGCTTTTGGAGGAGATGGTCAAAAAATCTTCAAAGACCGAATACGGCAAAAAGTATGGATTCGGCACCATAGAAAACTATGAGCACTTCAAGAACAAAGTCCCAATCGTAGATTACGAAGACTTGTTTCCTTATATCGAGCGATTGATGAAGGGAGAGCAAAACATCTTGTGGCCTTCCGATATTCGATGGTTTGCAAAGTCTTCGGGAACGACCAATGCACGAAGCAAATTCATCCCTGTCTCTCAGGAAGCCCTTGACGATTGCCATTACAAAGGAGGGAAAGACTTACTCAGCATCTATTTCAACAATTATCCAGAAGCTAAAATGTTTGCTGGGAAAGGACTGGTGATTGGCGGCAGCCATCAGATCAATCAATTTGACAAAAACTCAAATTCTTACTACGGTGATGTCTCTGCTGTATTGCTCAAAAACCTTCCCTGGTGGGCTCAGATGGTACGCACTCCCAGTCTGGATATTGCGCTGATGGATGAGTGGGAAGAAAAAATTGATAAGATGGTTGACATTACCTCGAATGAGAATGTCACCAATATTTCCGGCGTTCCTACCTGGATGATTGTGCTTATCGAGAAGATGCTCGAACGAAATAATGCAAGCAACATTCTAGAGGTTTGGCCAAACTTGGAAGTGTTTTTTCATGGTGCCGTTTCGTTTACCCCGTATGAGGAGTTATTCAAAAAACTAATTCCATCGCCAACGATGCGCTACATGGAGACGTACAACGCCTCTGAAGGATTTTTTGGAATCACGGATCAGGTCGACAGCAAGGAAATGCTCCTCATGCTGGATTATGGAATTTTCTATGAATTTATCCCCTTCAACGAACTTGACAGAGACAACCCAACAACTTTGACCCTTGATGAAGTTGAAGTAGGTAAGAATTATGCGATACTCATAACAACCAATGCTGGTCTCTGGCGATATCGCATTGGTGATACCGTAATTTTTACTAGCATAGATCCATATCGAATCAAAATTTCAGGCCGTACCAAGCACTTTATAAATGCCTTTGGTGAAGAATTAATCATAGATAATGCAGAAGTAGCCATAGCCGAAGCTTGCAAAAAAACGGATGCTGCCATTGACAACTTCACCGCAGGGCCTTTGTATTTAGGAGAGGGAAACAAAGGTGGTCATGAATGGGTCATTGAGTTTACACGAGATCCCAATGATATGGAAAGATTCACAAAGCTATTGGATGAAAAGCTGCGCGAAGTAAACTCCGACTATGATGCCAAACGATACAAAGACATTGCATTGCAGGAACCAATCATCCATGTGGTTCCTCAGAACACTTTTTATCATTGGATGAAATCTCGCGGAAAATTAGGTGGGCAACACAAAGTACCTCGTCTGGCAAATAATCGCGAATATTTAGATCAATTGCTGACATTTAAGAGCCATTCATCATAAAGATGAGTCTACACTTTTTGCACAAAACCTCCTCACTTATATTTACGTATGCCAATTCACTGTTTTGAACAAAAAACAGTATTCAGTGGTTATTAGCCTTTCATGCGGAATATATTTTACATTCGACTTCTAGCCTTCGTACTTTGCTCGGCAATGATCTGTGAGGCTTCTGCACTCGCAGAAACTGTGGATGTTATCTCTGCGGAAACAGATGCTGAAATGGAGCATGAGGAGGGCAAAGAGAAGGAGAAAGAAAAAACGACAAATAGACTTGAGTCTATCATGCTGGCGGAGAATTCAATTATTAGTCGAACCGGTCTGGCAAGACATCAAGATAGATTTTGGAACACTCCATCCATTGATTTTCAGACCCCCCCGCCGAAGTTGTTGCCGTAATTTCATACGTACTTAACTTTTTACTCAACAACAACTTATCAGTTTTACTTAAATGGAAAACAATAGTAATAATATTGGCTTATTCAGCAATTTTAAAACAGACCTTTCAGCTTCCTTAGTCGTATTTTTAGTGGCCGTACCTCTCTGCTTGGGCATTGCTCTGGCTTCTGGGGCTCCTCTTTTTGCCGGCATTATCTCAGGGATCATCGGTGGCATCATTGTCGGCGTGATCAGTGGTTCCGCCGTTGGCGTGAGTGGGCCTGCAGCTGGGCTTGCAGTCATTGTTTTAGCAGGAATACAAGACTTGGAGTCATTCCCTATTTTCCTTGCAGCAGTCGTAGTAAGTGGAATCATCCAAATTATCCTTGGGTTTGCCAGGGCTGGTATCATTGGTTATTATTTCCCTTCATCAGTCATTAAAGGCATGTTATCTGCCATTGGCATTATCATCTTCCTAAAGCAGATCCCTCATGCCGTAGGATATGATGCAGATCCTGAAGGTGATCTTGAATTCTTCCAACCTGATGGTGAGAATACTTTTTCAGAGCTTTTCACAATGATGGACTACATTAAGGAGGGAGCCCTCATCATCTTCGTGATATCAATGTTCGTTCTTATTCTCTGGGAGCGACCATTCATGAAGCGCATCAAAGTATTCCAGATCGTTCAGGGGCCCTTGATCGTCGTGACCACCGGAATCATACTCAACATCTTATTCAAAGGATCGTCACTGTACATTGACGAAACTCACATGGTGAGTTTACCAGTAGCAGCAACCTTTAGTGAATTCATTGGCCAATTTACTTTCTTTGATCCTTCCGCCTTGTTGAGAAAAGATGTCTTGATACTTGGTGCCACCATTGCCGTAGTGGGGTCGTTGGAAACTTTATTGTGTGTAGAAGCCACAGACAAATTAGATCCTCAAAAAAGAATTACACCGACCAATCGAGAACTCATCGCTCAGGGTTCAGGTAATATCTTGTCGGGAATGATTGGAGGCCTCCCCATCACACAGGTAATTGTTCGAAGCTCTGCCAATATCCAGTCTGGTGGAAGAACTAAAATATCGGCAATTTTTCATGGTTTACTTCTGCTTATTTCGGCGGTATTTATTCCAAACGTGCTGAATTTAATTCCACTATCAAGTCTCGCGGCTATTCTTATAGTTGTGGGATATAAACTCGCTAAACCTTCTGTTTTTAAAACGATGTTTAAAGCTGGCAGGTCAGAATTCGTGCCTTTCATGGTGACACTTCTTGGTATCATTTTCACCGACCTTTTGATTGGTATTCTTCTTGGACTTACTGTAGGTATATTTCAGATTTTGTATAACAATTTCAGAAAACCGTATGTGGTCCAAACAATCAGCGAAAATGGAAATAAGAAACTCCAATTGGAACTGTCAGAGAATCTGACCTTTTTGAATAAGGCCAGTATTATCGAAACAATTTCTCATATTCCTGATGATTCGGATGTAACCATTGATGCATCGCGCTCTCATTTTATTCATCCGGATATTATCGAAATTCTGGAGGACTTCAAGCAAAACGCCATGTATCGCAACATTAACCTTCATATATACGGTTTAGATAAGGAGCATGACAATCCCCTTCAAGAGCTAAAGAAAGTAGCTAAAGAAATCTAGATAAAAGGCCTTTCTAAATGGAAGGCCTTTTTTTTAATCTGTATGATCAATATAGCTTTTCCACTTTGTCAGTACTGAAGCAAAGTCTTCTGGAAGATCTGAATCTACAAACACTTTTTTCTTGGTAATTGGATGAATGAATCCAAGTGTTTTCGCATGTAAAGCTTGCCTGGGCATCATTTTAAAACAGTTTTGAACAAATTGCTTGTATTTAGTGAAAACCGTCCCTTTTACAATTTCATTTCCGCCATAGGTTGCATCGTTGAACAACGGATGACCTACATAGCGCATATGTGCCCTAATCTGATGTGTTCTTCCTGTCTCCAAATTGCATTTTAAAAGAGACACATATCTTAAATCTTCCAGAACTTCGTAGTGTGTAATCGCATGCTTTCCAAAATCTCCTTCAGGAAAAGCTCTGGTGATTCTTCGGTCTTTCAAACTTCTACCTACATTGACATTGATGGTTCCTTTCGTCTCTTCAGGAACCCCCCATGCTAGTGCGTAGTAGGTTCGCTCTATCGAATGATCAAAAAACTGTTTGGCCAGACCATTCATGGACTTTTCCGTTTTAGCAATCACTAACAATCCGGAGGTGTCCTTATCTATTCTATGTACAAGTCCAGGGCGACCATCATTCCCCTTCATTTCCGGCAAGTTTTGAAAATGGAAAGCCAGCGCATTTACCAAGGTTCTTGACCAGTTTTGGTATGCTGGGTGCACCACCATTCCTGCAGGTTTATTTACTACGAGTAAGTGCTCATCTTCAAAAACGATATCAAGCGGAATGTCTTCTGCAACTAATTCTTCATCGCGAGGTGGTTCCGGTAGCATCACAGAAATTTCGTCTTCCGGATGCACTTTGTAGTTTGGTTTCACATCGCTTCCATTCACTTTCACAAATCCTTCCTTGATGCCTGCCTGAACCTTGTTTCGTGTGACGTTAGGCAATCGATCCATCAAAAACTTATCAATACGGAGTAATTCTTGCCCCGCATCCACCTTGATGTGATGGTGCTCATATAAGTCTTCTTCGTTTTCGTCAGGTTCATCGCTCATGGCTGTAAATTTAAGGGATGGTTAGCCTTCCTACACCACTTCAGGAAATATCGCACGAGCTTTTAGAAAAAAGAGCCATTAAACTTTATGTAAAAAGAGATGATCTAATTCATCCTGAAATAATGGGCAACAAGTGGCGAAAGCTTAAGCATAATCTCAAAGCCATTCGCGATCAAAACTTGGAGTCCATCATCACAATGGGAGGAGCCTACAGCAACCACATTGCTGCAACAGCTGCGGCTGCAGCTGAGCATCATTTAAAATCTGTTGGCATCATTAGAGGAAATGAGCTTAACAAAGAAAGCAATCAGACACTTCGCGCCGCTCATGCAAAAGGGATGGAACTTTGCTTTGTGGATCGGAAAACGTTTAGAGAATGGCGTGAAAACCCTGCAATGCTGAAAACTAAATATTCCAATCATTATTTTTTACCAGAAGGTGGAACAAATGAATTAGCGATTGAAGGGTGTACAGAAATACTATCCGAGATTGATCAAGAATTTGATGTTGTCGTTGCACCAATTGGGACAGGTGGCACCTTCGCTGGAATACTTAAATCTGCTCTTCAGGAACAAAAAGTTATTGGAGTAAGTAGTTTAAAAGGCAATTTCATTCATGAGGAAGTGAGTACTTTACTCAAAAATCACTCAATAAGTAATCCAAATTATGAGATAATGGACGCGTACCATTTCGGTGGATATGGAAAGACAAATCAAAAATTGATCGATTTTATTAATTGGTTTAAAGAAAATTTTGGGATATCACTTGACCCGATTTATACGGGAAAGTCATTTTTTGCCGTTTGGGATATGATTAAAAGCCATAAATTTGAAAAAAATCTTAGAATAGTACTATTACACACGGGTGGACTTCAAGGTATTGAAGGCTTTAATCGAAAAAATGAGAATATTATACAATAAGACTTAATTTTAAAACAATTTGTCAGCGGTGAAAAAATTTGTGTTCATAATAATCTCCGCATCTTTATTTGCATCCTGCAACGTAGGTGAGTTGGAGTTTGATGATTTAGAGGTGACGCCTATATCTGGCGTGTTTAGTTTTCCTTTGGGACAAACGACGTATCTCATGCGCGATCTGGTGAGCAACCAGACGGGGGATTCACTGAGTTTCCAGGAAGATTCTACTTCTTTGTATACGCTCCTATACTATGATACAATCACGTATAGTGCCCCTGATGATATTGTTCAAATAAATGACATCAACTTCAATGGGTCTTTGACATCAATTCCGATTGCAGTCGGTCCGGCAAGCGTTAACCTCATCGAGTCCTTTCAAACAGAATACAATCCGCAAAGCAGCGAGCAGCTTGATTCTGTCTTTTATGAGTCTGGTGACCTGACTATAACAACCACCTCCACGATAAATGGAGATTTGAGTTACACATTTACGATTGCAAACACCACCAACGTCAATACCGGGACAGCTATGACAATAGCTGGAAATATCTCCGGAGGAGGATCTGATATGCAAACCAGGTCCCTGATCAATCACAAAACCGTCCTATCAGACCCCAGTGGAAGCAATGTTTTTGATATTGATCTGAACGCGGTAGTAACTCTCAACGGAGCTCAATCGCTTGCTGGAACAGAGACTCTTTCATTTGATCTTACGTATGGCAACCAAACATTTAGTTTGATCTATGGCAAGTTCGGAAGAGATACCATTCAGGTTGGGAACCAGTCCATAGAAATCGATTTCTTCACTCAAACAGCCAGAGAGGGCATCACTTTTGGTAATCCTAGTATTTCATTTGATTTCAGAAACACTTTTGGAATTCCGATAGGCGTAGATTTTGCCAGTGTCTATGGTGAAGATGGTAATGGAGATCAGACATTTTTAACCGGAAGTGTCATTACAAGCGACCCTGTGATAACCGGATCCGGATTAGATACTCCAACTCCGGCTACCCCTGGCGAAACCGCTCAAACCATCGTAGAAATCAATCGCGGCAATTCCAATTTGGTAAATCTGTTGTCAAAATCCCCTCAACGTTTAGTTTTTGATGTAGCTGGTATATCCAATCCTGAAAGCCTGACAGAGGGCAATTATCTTCAACCCACGAGTTCCATAAGTGCTTATGTAGCGGTAGAGGTCCCTATGGAAATTCAGTTGGAAAACTTCTCAGAATCGGGAACCTTCGGGTTAGGTGATGGATTAGACTTGAGCAATGTTGATTCAGCGTTCATCCGTCTGGTAACAAACAATGAGCTTCCATTTAATGGAACTGTGAACCTTGAGGTCAAAGATGCCGATAGTGTAACGTTATTTCCAATTACGGATACAACAGACCCGCTATTTAGTCAAGAGCAGTTTGACCGATTTACAAATATTCCAGTCATCAAGGCACCATTGATCAACATCAACGGGGAGGTCACTGATCCGAGTGGAGCTACCCAAGACATCGCGCTTACCCCACAAGAAGTGGAACTTCTAAGCGGCGCTTCGCATGTAGTCATCACCATGGTTTTGAATACTCCTGTAAGTCAAACCTCAAGAGATATCTATGTGAAAATACTTGCTAACTATACCCTGAATTTAAAAGTTGGAATTGGAGGTAAGTTCAATTTGGAATTATAGATGAGGAAAATCACTGCCACCATACTATTTCTAGCCTCTCTGTTAAGTCTAAATGCACAGACCAGTCTGTCATTTCAACATTTAGGTAATGCGACTTTTCAAAACAATCTGATTAACCCATCCTTGATACCTGAAGGCAAGTTCTTTCTGGGATTACCTGTTTTATCAGGGGTGCATGCCAATGTGAATAACAAGTTTAGCTACAATGAAGGTTTCACTGTAGAAAGCACCCGTACATTGATTGATGTTCCTAAGATCATTGGCAATCTTCAAGGACAAAACATGGTTTCAACTAAGGTAGGAGTAAACCTTCTCCATCTTGGGTACAAATTGAAATCAGGAGTTTTGCTGAGTTTTGTTGCGAATGAGCGTGTGGAAGCAGACTTTCTTTATTCAAAAGAACTTGTACAGTATGTGTTTACCGATGGCAACAGTGCTTTCTTAAACCAGGACATTAAGATTTCCAGAATTGGCCTGACTGCATCTCACTTCAGGGAATTTGGGTTGGGGATTGCAGCACCAGTAAATGATCAGTTGACTGTCGGTCTAAGAGGAAAATTCTTAGTCGGTTTTGGCAATGCTAGCCTTCCAGGGAATACAACCGCCACACTCAATTCCAACGGGGAGGCATTTCAAATTGATGCCGAATGGAAAAATGCCACCCTACGTACCTCTGGATTTGATATCTATGATGAGACAGTCGGAGATATTAATTCACATCTGGTTATGAATGGGAATACGGGGTTTGCACTTGATATTGGTGGTACTTATGAACTCAACAGGTATTACACCATTACTGGTTCACTTGTAGATGTTGGCTTCATTAATTGGAAGGAAAATATTAAAAGTTACACGCTTGCCGATACTACCTTCAACTATAGTGGAGTAGACTTAGAGAATCTGGATGATATCGAGCAAACATTAGAAGACTCGCTTTTTAGCAAATTTGAAACTACTGATACCTTCGATCCATACAAGAGTTGGCTACCTGCTACTGCTTATGGTAGTTGGATATATCACTACAGTCCAAAAACAGACATCTATGTTACGGTTGGATCTCGATGGGTACAGCGTCAATTCAAAATGATGTATGGCGGTGGAATTACGCAAAAATTCGGAAAGGCATTTACTGGTTCCATCAGCGTTACCAAATTACCGCAACAGTTCTTTAATGTAGGAGCCGCTATTGCTGTAAAAGGCGGCCCGGTGCAAATGTATATGGCTGCTGATCAGGTCATTAATTTCTCGGTTCCTGATGCTAAAGCATTTGATTTCCGATTTGGCATGAGCTTCGCCTTTGGAAATAATAAGGAAAAAGAAGATAAAAGTAGCCTTACAAGATCTACGAATAGTGGTGCGCGGGGATTGGACACCAATGTATTCTTGGGTAAGAAAGTCAAAACCAAGAAACGCGATGGCATCTATTCAATCATTAAGCGTCAGAAAAAGAGAGACGTTAAGAATAAGCGCAGCAAACGAGAGGGTGATGTGCAGAAGAAGAGTCTAAACGGAAGAAGTGGCAAGAAAAACGCAAATGGTACTGAGTAGCAATCGCACTCACTAAAACAATTGCCTGAACGCATCACTCAATTTTGAAAAGGAGTGGACTTTAATCTTGAATTGGTCTAGATCCTTTGCTTTCAAGTTGTGCTTCGATATATAAATCTCTTTGAAGCCTAACTTCTCAGCCTCGTTGATTCGATTCTCAATTCTATTGACTGGACGGATTTCTCCCCCAAGCCCTACTTCTGCAGCAAAGCATACGTCATCCCCTATTGGTGCATCCTCAAATGAGGAGAATATCGCCGAGCAAATGGCAAGATCAATCGCTGTGTCTTGAACCTTTAAGCCTCCGGCAATATTTAGAAAAACATCCTGGGTACTCAGTCGAATCCCAAGTCGTTTTTCCATCACCGCTAAAAGCATGGTAAGTCTCTTGTAATCATAGCCCGTAGTACTTCGCTGTGGGTTGCCATAGCTTGTGGGGCTGACAAGCGCTTGCGATTCTAAAATAAGCGGTCGATTACCTTCTAATGTGGCTCCCAAAGCAATCCCACTCAGTCCCGGATCACGTGGTGAGATGAGTATCTCAGATGGATTTGTTACTTCTCTGAGGCCATTTGCATTCATTTCGAACATGCCAAGCTCAGAGGTGGACCCAAATCTATTTTTGATGGTTCGCAGGATGCGGTAAGATAGATGTCTATCCCCTTCAAACTGTAAAACCGTATCTACCATGTGTTCGAGTACTTTTGGACCCGCGATTGCTCCATCCTTGTTGACATGCCCAATTAAGAATATTGGGACTCCCTTCTGCTTAGCAAATTTCATGAGCTGACCCGTGCATTCTTTCACTTGAGAAATGGATCCAATCGCAGCTTCAATCCGATCAGAATGCAGCGTCTGAATTGAATCAATGATTAAGATATCTGGAGCCAAGCTCTCTGCTTGTTTGATCACCTGAGAAAGACTCGTCTCGGCATACAAAAAACAGTGCTCCGCTGTAGTACCAATTCTTTCGGCGCGCATTTTTATTTGTTCCGCGCTTTCTTCGCCAGAAACGTATAGTGTTTTTTGTGGCAACCGAATGGCCATCTGCAGCATGATTGTAGACTTGCCAATGCCCGGCTCTCCACCCACTAGCACCAATGACCCATCTACTATCCCGCCACCCAAAACACGATCCAATTCCTCGATTCCTGTCTTCAATCGTTGCTTTGAAGCCACTTCCCCAGCTTCCTTGATATTAATTGGCTTACTTTTTTCTACCGTGAAGTCTACCGCTGTTGCTGTGGATTTAGAAACCACCTCCTCTACATAGGTATTCCACTCATTGCATGACGGGCATTTTCCAACCCATTTGGCAGATTCTGTTCCGCAAGATTGACAATAAAAGACGGTTTTTGTTTTAGCCATATTTAGATGAGGATTAAGGCGAAGATATAAACTGTCTCATATAATTTTACGGCATGCAAAAAGATCAGAAAATTTTTGACCTAATCAAGGCTGAAGAAAAGAGACAGATAGAAGGAATAGAGCTGATAGCCTCGGAGAATATTGTTTCACCACAAGTACAAGAAGCTGCGGGTAGTGTGCTTACCAACAAATATGCCGAGGGCCTCCCCGGGAAAAGGTATTATGGTGGTTGTGAAGTCGTGGACGAAATAGAAGATCTTGCAAGAGAACGAGCAAAAGAACTTTTCGGTGCGACCTGGGCAAATGTTCAGCCACACTCTGGTGCCCAAGCCAATGCAGCTGTAATGCTAGCATGCTTAAATGCTGGCGATGAAATCTTAGGTTTTGATTTATCCCATGGAGGACATCTTACGCATGGCTCAGGAGTGAATTTTTCTGGTAAGCTCTACAAGCCTAACTTTTATGGTGTTGATAAAGAAACCGGATTGATCGATTATGATCAACTTGAAAAAGTAGCACGAGAGAAGCAGCCAAAAATGATTATTTGCGGTGCTTCTGCCTACAGCAGGGATTGGGATTACGAACGATTTAGGGCAATAGCTGACGAAGTTGGTGCTATCCTGCTCGCAGATGTTTCGCACCCATCCGGACTAATTGCTCGAGGCTTTCTGAACGATCCTTTGGAGTATTGCCACATAGTAACCACTACTACACATAAGACGCTACGAGGGCCCAGAGGCGGGTTGATTCTCGTTCGCGATGACATAGAAAATCCGTGGGGAATCACCACACCAAAAGGGGTAGTCAGAAAACTCAGTTCTCTGTTAGATTCAGGAGTCTTCCCTGGCACCCAGGGTGGTCCACTCGAACATATCATAGCCGCAAAAGCGGTGGCCTTTGGTGAGGCGCTCTCGGATGATTACTTGAAATACCTGGTACAGGTAAAGAAAAATGCTGCTGTGATGGCTGACGCTTTTGTTAACAAAGGTTATAACGTGATATCAGGCGGCACCGATAACCATTTGATGCTGATTGATCTTCGCTCAAAAGATATCACAGGAAAAGATGCTGAAAATGCATTGATCAAAGCAGACATCACAGTAAACAAAAACATGGTTCCATATGATGACAAGAGTCCATTTGTGACTTCTGGAATGCGCATAGGGACGCCTGCGGTGACCACCAGAGGGATGGTAGAGAGTGATATGGTGAAAATTGTAGATTTGATTGATGCAGTAGTTACCAACAAAGAGAATGACAGCAAAATCGCTGAGGTGAAAACTGAGGTAAATAGCTGGATGTCCGGGTTTCCGTTATTTAAGGCTTAATTATACATGCCTTTAGACCAGATACCAGAAGAAAAAGAGATGTCCTTTTTGGATCATCTCGAAGAGTTGAGGTGGCACATCATTCGCTCCCTGATTGCAATTGTTGTATTTGCTATTGCCGCCTTTGTGGCTAAGGATTTTGTAATCGGGACGGTCATACTGGGTCCTTCTCGTACTGATTTCTGGACCTATCAAAAACTCTGCGAACTTGCCGATTTAATTGGAACACCTGCTCTTTGTATCGACACGCTTTCGTTTGAACTGGTGAGCAGAAAGATGAGCAGTCAATTTATGACGCACGTCTCCGTTTCATTTTTTGCTGGACTCATTGTTGGGTTTCCTTATCTCTTTTGGGAAATCTGGCGATTCATAAAGCCTGGTTTAAAAAGCCGAGAAAGAAAAGCTTCTCGTGGTGCTACCTTTTCGGTCACCGTCCTCTTCATGCTTGGCGTACTTTTTGGCTATTTCCTGATAGCCCCCATCTCCGTTCGATTCTTCTCAACATATCAGGTAGATCCTTCGCTGCAAAACCTTTTTGATCTTTCTTCTTATATCAGCACGGTCACCATGATTGTCTTTGGGTGCGGAGTTTTATTCCAACTTCCCGTTATCGTTTACTTTCTCACCCGAGCAGGAATTGTGAGCTCATCATTGATGAAGGCTTATAGAAAACATGCAATCATCGTAATTTTAGTGTTAGGAGCAGTGTTTACTCCTCCAGACCCATTTAGCCAAATATTAATCGCCATGCCTTTGATGCTGCTCTATCAAATGAGTATTGTCATAGCTAAGCGTATAGAGCGAAGAGAAGCCAAACAAAACCAAGACCAATAACTCATGAAAATAGCAATAGGTGGCGATCATGCCGGATTTCAGTACAAAGAAAGACTTGTAAAGCACCTCGAAGGCCTAGGGCATGAGGTTCAGGATTTTGGTCCCGAAACAAGCGATTCAGTGGATTACCCTGATCATGTTCACCCGCTAGCCTCATCCATTGCATCTGAAGATTGTGACTTGGGCATCCTTATTTGTGGAAGTGGCAATGGCGTAGCTATGACTGCCAACAAACATGAAAACGTACGGGCTGCGCTTTGCTGGAACACGGAATTAGCCGCATTAGCAAGACAACACAACAATGCAAATGTCCTTTGTCTGGCGGCTAGATTTCTCGCATATGAATATGCAGAAGGTCTGGTAGATACTTTTGTTGAAACGGCATTTGAAGGGGGACGTCACGAAAGAAGAGTAAACAAGATCAATTGCTAATTTTTTCGTAGCGGTTTCCTCCCCTTTTTACATACGTAGACTGAATTTCCGGAAAACGATGCATCAGCTGTGGCATCACCCCTGCATGATCAATTACGGTGGTTGGATTTGCTCTTTTAAAAAGCAGAAATAAATCTCCTGCCGATCCGTAATAATCCAATCCTTTAAACGCACGTTCACTTAATTGGGCGTTGAAGTACGGTGTGTTAATCTGCACATTTTTATAATAGTCCAAATCGCCGCCTAAGATCATAGTTGAATCCTTTGCCCCTTCTACATTTTCTACCTCAAGTGGTTCTGTAAATGTCTGGTATGAAAATACTGCATACACGAGCACCCCGAAAATGAGTACTCCAGGCATCAGAAATTGAAAAATTCGCTTGCGTAACAAGATGAAATAATGCGTCCAGAAATAGGCAATGATTGGAACAAAGAATACCAATTCGAAAAGGGCCTTTTCGTTCGATAGAAAAAATGTTGCAATTGCACCGAAAAACATCAGCCAGATAACCTGTTGAATTTTTTGCTGGTAATTGGTCAGCCTTGCCGATCCCCATGTTTTAAAAATGGATAGCAAGAAAACAACAATAAATCCTGCTGAAAGCAACAAGGCTTCTACCAAGCTAAGTTCAGAACTCATATTCATCAAAAAGTTCTGAATGAGGTAACTATCAATGAATTGGCCCAAATCCTGTCGCCAATAGAAGTAAAGCCCACACATGGAAAAGACAAGAAGAAAAGTAAACAGATAAAGCGCCAACCTTCTGGAGGCAGCAGTGGAGAAAAGGATTAAGGCAAAGAGAAAGACCAGGAAAAAAACTATTGACGGGAGGTAAATCATCGTTGCTATGCCAATGAAGATCCCCGAATTGAGGAATAACTCATCCGTCACCTGATTATCAATTCTTCTAAGTACGTTCCTGAAAGCCAACAGGATAAAAGTGAGGCTTAATAGCTGTGGCGAGAGTGTCATGAAGTCCGGTACTGACACCATCAGTATCATATAAAGAAAAGCAGGCAAGTACCCATTCTCATCATACGCCTTATTCTTCAATAACAACTGGTTGAAAATTCCTGCTTGAAAAATGATTATTAAGGAGCTGAAGCCGTAGTGAATAAAAGCACTCCTTCCTAAAATCATGCTTAAGTACTTATAGACAAAAACAGCGAGTGGCCCGGTGTAGTCAAAAGTCTCACTGTACATTCTAAAACCATCACTTACCCACTCTCCCAAAAGCAACCATTTCAATTCATAGTAAGAGGTGCCAGCAATGAAATGACTCTGAACGAATCGAATGATCACCATCAAAACAAAAATGATGGCTAATCTGTATGGATCATTTATTCTAAAAAATCGTAGCAATGAGTATCGATTAATAAGATGTAAATCAGAATATCTTCGAAATTAGAATATTTGGTCAAACCCCTTACCGATTATCTTCGGATATTTGCATATATGGAAAGTAAGCGGCAAATAAAATACGGTAAGCAATTGCAAAAAGATCTTGCTGAAATATTTCAGAAAGATCCCAATCATTATTTTGGATCCTCACTTGGTACCATCACAGGTGTGTCTGTATCTCCTGACCTTGGCTTGGCTCGGATTCACTTAAGTATATTTCCTATAAATAAAACTCAGGAAGTGTTTGAGCATCTGAATGAGATCAAAAGTGAAGTCCGACTTAAACTAGGTAAGAAAATAGGCAGCCGTGTTCGTATCATCCCAGAACTTGCCTTTTTTCATGATGATACGGAAGAAAAAGCTTCCAAAATCGACAACCTTATCAACAAACTGAATATTCCTCCAGCGGAAGAATGAATTTTCCATTTTTCATAGCGCGCAAATATTTCCTATCAGGGAAAAAGAAAAATTTCATTAATGTTATTTCCATCATTTCCATGGTGGTGGTGGCAATTGGCACCATGTGCTTAATCATTGCGCTTTCGGTTTTTAATGGGCTTGAGGGACTTCTACGTTCCATGTACGGTCATTTTGATCCAGATATTGTCGTTACGCCCCATACTGGCAAATCCTTTGATTTTGATTCTACCTATGTTCAAAACATCCGGCAAACAGCAGGTGTTGCAGGAGTATCAGAAGTAGTAGAGGATAATGTATTGGTGCAATATAAAGATGCTCAGCGACTGGTGCGCATGAAAGGAGTAAGCAGAGATTTTGACCAGTACAGTGGCATCAAAAACGTAATGGTATCTGGCCAGTTTCCGCTCGTTAGAGATAGCATTGGGTATGCGTTGATCGGGCGTGGGGTTCAGTATGATTTATCCTTGAGCTTAAAAAATGATTTCTATACGCTCCAGATGTACTACCCAAAAGATATCGCACCAGGAGTGGTGAATCCTACCCGGATGTACAACTTACTCAACATCATCCCAGGGGGTATTTTCGCCATAGAAAAATACTATGATGATAACTATGTTTTTGTGCCGGTAGAGTTTGCTAAGAACTTGCTCAATTATGGTGACAGACTTTCGGCTTTTGACATTTATCTGACTGAAGGTGCGAACGCTAAAATGGTTAAGAAAGCAATCCAATCGTCTTTAGGGGACAAATTCGATGTGCGACTGGGAGAAGAATTACATAGTGATTTATACAAAGTATTGAAAGTTGAAAAACTTTTCGTTTTCCTAATCCTGGTAGCTATTATTGGTATTGCCTCGATCAACATTTTCTTTTCGCTAACGATGCTAGTCATTGAGAAGAAAAAAGATATTTCTGTGCTTTTTGCACAAGGAGCATCCACCCAACTCATTCGAAACATTTTTCTTTACGAAGGATGCATTGTTGCATTTACTGGTGCAGCCATTGGATTGGTACTTGGCGTTTCACTGAGCTTACTGCAGGAACACTTTGGGCTTGTAGGCATGGGCATGGATTCGGCAGTGGTCAATAGTTATCCTGTAGAAATTGTCTTTAGTGACGTTTTATTCACTGTTATTGCCATTATTATCATCACCTTACTTGCTTCAATAAAGCCTGCAATAAAGGCCGGGAAGTCTTTCTCAACACATACTTTACAATAAGGCAACAAACTCTTCACATTTTCCTAGGGTTGGGGATTGGATTTTTACTATTTTCGAAGTTTATCTGATCTTAAAATCTGTGAAAGTATCACCTGACAAGCCGTTTGAACTCATCTATTCGCTGTACGATCACGAGTACCTTGGATTTCTCATTGAGTCTTTTGTGGTTCAGCTAAACGAAAAGGGAGAACTAACCTATTCGCATCAAAACATTTCTTCTAAAAATGCGGAAGAGTTCGAGGCAGGGCTTGACCAAAATGATTTCGAGATCATCAAACTCATGGATCAAATCCAACAAGATCAGGTGGCTCACCACTTTCAGAAAAAGAAGCAAAAACCTGAAGAATTTTTCCTAAAAACTTTCGACAAAGAAGCAGGCGACAAGATCTTACAAGGCGAAATAGAGGCATATATTGAACGTAGGAGGTCTCAAATACTTGCTCTGATTCATGGCAAGCGTCTGTTTGAGATGGGGAAAGATGGCGAGCCTGCCTGGAAAGAAATTGAGGTAGTGGATGAGAAAGCAACGGTGTTATTTCATTTCCGCAAAAACGAAGACAACACTCATTACTTCCCTACCATTAAGCTAAAAGGAGAAAAAGTGGAGTTTCTAAACAATGGAAGCTACCTCCTCTGTAAAGAGCCTGCGTGGCTAATTGCCAATGATCAGCTTTTTACTTTTACTAAGCCGGTAAGTGGGGGGAAGTTCAAACCATTTCTTAAAAAGAAATTTATTCTCATCCCTAAAGATATTGAAGAGACGTACTATCAGAAGTTTGTTGGTCCACTCATCTCGGAATTTGATGTCTATGCCAAGGGTTTTGATATTGTCACACATAAACCCAAGCCAACTCCGAAGATTACTGTAAGTGAGCTGCAAACCAGCAGAGCTACCACGCTTTTTGACGATGGAGGAAATGCCCCCGCTGTAGAAAATGATAAGCTCTTACTAGAACTCTCTTTTGATTACGGTCGGCATAATTTCAATGCTGACAAGTTGAGCAAAGTGAGTGTCTCCCTTGAAAAACAGGAGGATAACTATACTTTTCACAGAATCAGCCGCGACCATGAAGGTGAAAAAGGCATAATAGAGCAACTGGCGAGTAATGGTCTTCAGTTAAGAAACTCTCGCGTCACGCTACCAAAAACCACCGCATTTGATTGGATCGGTAGGAATAGTGACTTACTTCAAGATTTTATCATCAAACAAAATCAGCAAGGAAAGAAGTTTTTTGTAGGAGAATCTACGATTGATTTGGAAGTAAGTGAGGGAGTAGACTGGTTTGATCTGAAAGCAAAAATCAAATTTGGCGATTTTGAAATTCCTTTCAGCGAAATACGAAAGTGTATTCTGAAAGGGCAAACAGAGATCAAACTACCCAACGGTGAAATAGGTGTAATACCTGAATCGTGGATCTTACGGTACAAAGATTTGTTTGCATTTTCATCTCAGACAGATGATGGAATTACCTTGAATAAAATTCATGTTTCTCTGGTACAGGAACTCAGAGATGGTGAGCTAGCCAAAGTCACGATGGATAGGAAGCTCGAAAAGCTTCTTTCATTTGAGCAAATGGAAGATTACGAAGTTCCTGAGTCGTTTAAAGGTGATCTAAGGCCTTATCAGCTTGCGGGATACAACTGGCTAAGGTTTCTTGAAGATTACAACTTTGGAGGCTGCCTGGCCGATGACATGGGTTTGGGAAAAACCATACAAGCACTGTCACTTTTGCAACACCAAAAAAACGAAAACCCCGGAAGCACCAGCTTGCTCGTAATGCCCACCTCGCTCTTGTACAACTGGGAGATGGAGGCAAAAAAATTCACTCCAAGCTTGAAGATTCTGAACTACACAGGTATCAACCGTGTGAAAGATACTTCTCAATTTGCAGGATATGATGTCATCATCACGAGCTATGGAACTACACGTGTAGATTCCGAGCTTCTTTCCTCATTTTATTTCAATTACATAATACTTGACGAATCGCAAGCGATAAAAAACCCAGATTCGCTTATTTCAAAGAAGGTTCGAGAATTGAAATCACGGCGTAAGCTTATTCTGACGGGTACACCAATCGAAAACAGCACGCTAGATCTTTGGTCACAAATGAGCTTCCTAAACCCTGGTTTATTGGGCAATGAGGCATATTTCAAAAAAGAATATTTGAAGCCCATAGAAAAGCAGAAAGATGAGTTAAAAACTAAAAAGCTTAACTCGCTGATTAAGCCTTTCTTACTCAGAAGAGAAAAGAGTCAGGTTGCTGATGACCTTCCAGAAAAAGTAGTCAGCGTTCGATATTGTAACATGTCTGATGAACAAAGGGAGGTTTACGAAAAAGAGAAAAATGCTTTTAGAAGTAAAATCATGGATGTGATAGAGACCGATGGTGTATCCAAGTCACACATGATTTTGCTGCAAGGTCTTACGCAGCTTAGGCAAATAGCAAATCATCCAAAAATGATTGATCCTGAATACGAAAATGGATCTGGCAAGCTAGAAGCTGTCACCTATATGATCGAAGATTCCATTTCTAACGGCCATAAGGTGCTTATTTTCAGCCAGTTTGTTAAGCATTTAAAAATTGTTTCTGATTATCTCGAGAATCAAAAACTTCCTTTTGCTTATTTGGATGGCTCAACTAAAGACCGGCAGCATCAGGTTGAACGTTTTCAAAACGATCCCGACGTTTCCATATTCTTGATCTCGTTGAAAGCAGGAGGAACAGGACTTAACCTCACAAAAGCGGATTACGTATTTTTATTGGATCCCTGGTGGAATCCTGCTGTAGAAGCTCAAGCGATTGATAGAGCCCACAGGATAGGGCAAACAAAAAAGGTCTTCGCCTATAAGTTTGTAAGCAAAGACACCATTGAGGAAAAGATCATCAAGCTACAAGCACATAAACAGCAGCTTGCTTCAGATCTAATCTCAGTAGAAGAAAGTTTCGTGAAAAGTCTTTCTCAGAGCGACATTAAGGATCTGTTTGACTAATTTTTATAGCTCAAATAAGGGTTGGATTTTATCCATGTTGTTAGATGAATGTAATTCACTACATAAGAGACTTTCCTATGAGAAATCCGATAATAAGTCTGATCGTATTCATTCTTGTAATAAATACATGCCTTTGTTCAACCGCAAAAGGTCAAAAAGAATTTGGCTTCAGTATGCCGAGCAGGATCAAGAAAATCGAGATTCCTTTTGAGCAGCACAGTAACCTGATATTAATTCCGGTAACAATCAACCGTTTCCTCACGCTCAAATTTATCCTTGATACCGGAGTTGAGAATGCGATCTTAACTGAGAAGCTTTACGGCGATATCCTTGACCTGAATTATGTCAGAGAAATTTCCATTGATGGCCCTGGTTTGGTGGACTCTGTTGAAGCCTTTATTGCAAATGAGGTAACTCTAGGTCTGCCAGGAGGTATCATTGGGCAAAACATGAATATGCTCGTTTTGAAGGAAGATTATCTGAAACTATCAGAAAACATCGGAGAAGATGTGTACGGAATAATTGGCTATGATATTTTCTCTCGATTTGTTGTTGAGATCGATTATGACAACAATATTCTGACCCTTCACGATCCTCAGAGATACAAAAAAGATAAGCGTGAAATAGAAGTCCCGCTAGAGGTGAGAGGATCTAAGCCCTTCATGAGGGCCATCATTTCTCAAGGCGACGAAGAAGCCTCTCTGGATGTCATGGTAGACACAGGTGCAAGTCATGCAGCACTCATTGATTACAACCATTTAACAGGCATTTCTATGCCTGATAAGACAGTGGTGACACGACTGGGTCGTGGTATAGCCGGGGATATTCCAGGGTATGTCGGACGAATTGATCAAGTTAAAATTGATTGTTTTGATTTCACGGAAATGCTTGTTTCTGCTCCCTTTGATGGCGCATATAATAAAGTGATAAAAAGAGGGGCTCGAGTTGGAACTTTTGGTGGCGAACTTTTGAATCGGTTCAACGTCACTTTTGACTACATCAATGGAAAATTTTACTTAAAAGAGAGCAATAGGCACCGGGATACTTTTGAGTATGATATGAGTGGTATGTCTCTAAACGCCGTAGGCACTGAGCTAGATACATTAAAGGTTGTAAGCGTCCAAAAAAATGGCCCTGCATATCAGGCAGATATAAAAAAGGGTGACATCATTCTGTCTGTCAACGGAAAGAATTTACGGTATAATTCGCTTTCAGATATCTACCTTTTGCTCCAAGCAAAGGATGGGAAAAGGATTAAATGCAGAATTAACCGTGATGGCAAAAAGTTTAAAGTGAGGTTTAGACTCAAAAAGATCATATAAAAAAAAGGGGCAACTTGCGCCGCCCCTCCCCATAGGTGATTAGGGTTTAATCTTTAACAATCACTCTGAAACTTACCACATTGTCTTGCGGGCTTTCGCGATCGTAGAACCTCAGGATGTATATCCCTTCCTCAAATCCTTCAACATCTATTCTTAATTGTCCGTCAAAGCCATCACGTAGATCTGTGGACCATTTGCTGTTTCCTGAAAGATCTACAAGCTCTGCAGTGACATCTCCTGATTTTAAGTGACGATATCTAATATTGAGATACGAGCTAGATGGGTTAGGATATATCTCCAAATCCTTGAAGTATTCTAAAATAACCCCTAGGACTTTTTCAATTGAAATCTCAATTCCGTCTGCAGTGGCAAACGCTTGCAATTTAAAATCGGTATCACTCACGCCCGCTTCACCAACTTCGAACTGAACGAAGGAAGAGTCATCTATCGGAATTCCCGGATACTCAACAAAGAAGCGATAGGTTCCTTGTGGCAAGAATCCAAACTGGAATTCTCCATTGTCATCTGTTTCGCCATAAGCTATCAGTTCAAACTCATCATCGTTTTGACCTGTACGTCCACCTGATCGTTTTCTTCTGAGTCCACATTTTCTCTTAGCTGCTCTTCTTCTGGCATCTATTCTTCCAGAACCGTCCTCAAAGTCCTCCTCAATTAAAACACCAAGCGTACCTTCTCCATCGGCAGCTGTAAGTTCCGGTGGCACTTCAGTCATCGTAAGTGCTATCACATCATCACTTCTAAAGAATAACGTGTCAGCCTCTGTCCATTCGAATACATCTCCAAAATATGTCGGGATGTATAATTCCAGATCAGACTCGACAAAAATGATGTAGTCACCAAGTACTACATCCGGGAAAGTGAATGTTGATGCATTGACATTTTCCAACGTTTCCAACACGCTAAATCCTGTAGCGGTTCGTGTTGTCTCCAGCATATATCCATTGAGCGGAGCTGTAAGTGGATTTCCACTTCCATCCGCAACAGACACTTGCATATCAGCGATTGCCAATACGTCCTGAGGATCTACGTCTATGGTAAGCCCCGGCACCAGCGCATTCGTCACTTCCGTTCGGAAAGTACCCATATTGTCATAATCAATTGCAAGAATGACTCCAGTAGCATCCGTGATCAAATAGTCGGCATTTGAGCTTATTGCTACATCATTTCGATACCATGTATACACATTGGAAGTTCCGCCGGTTGTAATTGAGATCGAATAATCGTTGGTATATCTCACCTCTATTTGACCTCCAGTAGATTCATTGTACTGTATGCTTGCCTGATTCGAGTAATCCACGGTTGCAATACCTGCAACGGGTTCTAAATCATCAAACTCGAGGTTGTTTCCACTGACATTCAAGCTTGTAATGGCCGTTCCGGAATAATCCATCAATCCAGAGATCTGATTGTTAGATGCATTCATCTCCAACATGTTTGAAAGGCCTCCATTTGTCAGGGCATTGCCTGTGAATGGATTCGGCATGTTACCAGCCGCACTTGTACCGCTTATATTCACCACTTCTACCCTGGTTCTACTTAAATCCAATGTTATGCCATCCCAGTCTCTCAGTCTTGCTGATGCCCAGTTAAGACCTTGTGGTGCGATTGCATTGCTAATCTGAACAAGTGCAAGCGAATCCGCTTCCGTTTCCGGATCAATAATTGTCTGCACCTGTGTAGTATTTGAGTTGGCAGAAACCTCTAGAGAAGTATTCACCAACCTTACTCTATAATAGTATTGACTTGAGAAGTCCAAGTTGCTAACAACAACACTTGTCGCGACCGTCTGGAAACCTTGGAAACCACTGATAAAGGTTGAAAAATCAGCCTGATCGGACACATCAATTTGATAGGTCTGAACATCTAACCCTTCACTCCATCTTGCTGTAAAACCTGTTGAGGTTACATCTATCGGAGCAAGTGTCAGTACTGTTTGACTAATGATCAATTCATCGCTGGAAGCATCCGTCGCTGTATTCCCTGAAGCGTCCGTCGCTGTGGCAACCACATCGTAGGTGCCATCCGCCAGGCTCGTGATTGTTCCTGCAACCAATGCCCAGGTTCCATCCCCGTTGTTTGTCGCCGCATAATTGGCCCCATCAACCGCTATATCAATGGTTGCTGTTACGTCATCTATCGTTCCTGTTAATTGCGGACTGGTAATGGAAGTGCCAAAACCATCAATTGTAATGACAGGAGCTGTCTGATCGATGGTCACTGTCCCTGTTGACGAGATGGTTTGATTGCCAAGCGAATCAGCAACATCAAGGTATATGGTATAAGCACCATCTCCTATAAAATTGGGGTCTGTACTTAAATCATATGTCCAGGTACCATCCCCATTATTCGTTGCTCCAGTCAAGGTTGTTCCTCCATCTACAGACAATTGAATAGCATCCGAAGGATCACTAATGGTACCACTCAGGTTTGTATCATTGACAGTCTGAGCGTCCTGGTTAAGCGTGATAGCAGGACCCGTGCCATCGTATATTATCGAGAATGGTAATGCAACTGCATTTTGATTGCCTGCCAAATCTTGCGCAATATTGTCTGCGATATTGACCGTTACTGTTCCATCGATCGTTGGTAAAATATCAAAAGTGAAGTTTTGTCCATCAACATCTACGAAGTTTTGTGCAGTTCCATTTACAACATTTAAATCTGTAATATCAAAGCCTGTAACCACTTCCCCAAAATCAACAGAGATTGGTATTGGGTTTATGTTTGTCGCAATGGTTTCGGTACTGGAAATGACTGGAGTTGGTGAAGTAACATCACTCGCTTGTATCGTAAATGACTGCCCATCTACAAACCCTCCATTAACCTTGTTCTTTGGATCTGCTAAGCCAAAGCTTTCTAAAGGATCTGGAGTGGATAATGTAACATTGAAAGAATTGCCGTTAGTGGCAGCACCATCTATATCAACAAGCACGTAGTAATAGTGTGTATCACCATCTAAAATATCTCCAGACAAAGTCCAACCGACCTGACCAGGTCCAGCATCCCCAAGATTTGTTGCACCAATTTCTGAGGCTGTTGTAGGATCTCCAACATCAACATTTACACTTTCAAACAGTCTCCAGCTATTGCCAGAAAAGTCTGCTCCTACAGCGTCACCACTTAAGTCAAAACCAAAACCTTGCTTTGTAAGGTTACCACCTGAAGCAGCAATGCTAAACTTATAAATCAAATTGTTAGTTGTTCCAGTCGTAACATTTCCTCCTGTAACATTTATCGTGGTAAATGTTGCGTCAGGGATTACCTGCATCATTGCTCCAGAAGCCACCCAATCAGCAGCATCCATGCTCTGCAAAAAGCCTGAGATATTGCTGTCAGAATAATCCGCTAGCTCAAACTCACTTGAATGATCAAATCGGTAGTAAGCCATTAGGTTTGCCTCATTGCCAATAAGCGTGTTATACAAATTGGTTTGAATTTCTCCTTGACTCAGACTTCTGCTCCAAACTCTCACCTCATCCAGCTGACCTTGAAAAAATTCCGTATCAAACGCCTGACCGATTCTTAAATCTCCTACTCCTGTAAATGGTGAAATGGATGCGTCACTTATCGTAAGCGCCTCTCCATCCAAATAGAGCGCAACTTCATTTCCAACATTTGTCGGATCATAAACGGCTGCAACGTGATGCCAATCTGCATCAGTAATCGTTTCAACGGATGATACCCCATCACCGAAGAAGTCGAGTGATAGCTGATCCCCAGCACGGAATCCGAAATGTAGGTATTCATTGGTGTTTGTTGGCGTGGTTCCATTGGAAATTATCCAATCCGAGCTTCCGGTTGTCGCTCTAGACACCCATGCTTCCAATGTAAATGGACTTGAGAAATCATGAACATCTCCAACGTTTACATGATCATCCACACCATCAAAGTCAAGTGCATTACCAGGTGCTGTTATGTTTCCAGCATAGCGAGCTACTGACTCAGCATTGCCTCCGGATCCTACGGCTACCACTCTCCACCAGAATGCTGTCTCAGGGCTCAACGGCCCACTGTTGAAAGACACAGCATCTACACCCAACGATCCACCAAATGGTGTCCAGCTGGCATTGTCTGTCGATTGCTCAATGATGTAATCCGTCTCATCCGTGGCATTGTCTGTCCAGCTCAAGTTGATGGATCCATCCGGATCTTCTGTGAAGCTAATGTCAGTTGCGGCAAGTGGAACTGAGCCACCATTGATGGTAATGTTAGCGCCCGGTGCCAGACCTCCGTCTATTTTATTTGCATCTCCAAATCCAAAATTGTCTTCGATCGGTTGATCAATGTTGAAAGTCACTGCATTAGCAGTCGCTCTGATATCCGCAGTTACGTAGAAATAAACTGTTTGTCCTACCGTATAAGTTTGGTTAAACAGCAACCCTATTGAATTCCTAGGTATTGGATCTCCAGGGCTCCAGGAGCTGGTGCCAAGCAATGTAGCAGACCCAAAATCATCCGTTCCAATATTCTGATAAAAATCAAATGCTGTGTTTGCAAAATCGAGGGAGTCTGCTCCATTTGGGGTTAAAAAGAAGCCTTCGCTATAAGCATCAGTCACACTGACCGTAGCACTTGCTTTGTATATAAGTACATCCATGTCACCTGGGTTGACATTCGCATCTCCGGTTGGCAGTGTGGCCAAGGAGACATCCGACCTTAGAATGTCGACATCTGCATTTACATCATCGATAAAGATCGGGTTTGCACCGGCATTGAAAACAATTCTTACTGCTCCTGTATATGATGGATCAAAGTTAGAGGTAAAATCAAGCGTAAACTCCTGATAGGTTGGGTTGGGATTTATGCTTCCCATATTTACCCCGTAAGTAACCCCGCCATCGTTGGAGGCTAATACATCATATGTCCCTCCTGTGCTTTCTCCTTTGTACCAGAAACCAAATGTTGTGGCTTGATCAAGTGGTGGCGTTTGAATGTAGTTACCACCTGCTGGCTCTACCCTTGCTGCATTGCCTGTTCCCCCTCTTGCATCAATATCTCCTGATTCCAATACTCCCACACCATCCCAGGTACCTGGTTCAAACAAGAATGGTCCGGAGGAAGCTGTGCCCGGAAGTGGCTCATCTGTAAAATCTTCAAAAAATGTTGAGCCAGGGATTGGAGTACTTAATGAAGGTCCTTCCACCCAATCAGTATTTTCGTCCATATTAGTCAACGTACCGTCTGGTCCACCAACCAAATCCGCAACCGTCGTACTTCCAGTGCCATCAGACATTGGATAATATGCTACTAAACCTCCTTCACTTCCAAAAAGAGTATTGTTCATATTATTTTGAATCTCTGTTTGCGATCGTGCGTGATCCCAAAGTCTAACTTCATCTATCTGCCCATCCCATTGATTCCCATTATCAGGTCGTCTTCCAATAGTAAGCCCGTTCACATCCATCACCGTATTAAGTGCAGCAGTATTTGAAGCTTCCAAATTTCCATCTAAGTACAGATTGATATCCGAGCCATCATAAGTCACCGCCGCGTGGTACCATTGATCTTGAACCAGATCAGTAACTCCAGCAACATCGTTGTTAAAACCGAAGAAGTATAGCTTGCCAGGTGCATTTGAAGTGGTTATTAGTCCGAACATTTGATCATTTGCACCGGTACCGTACTGAACGATTCCATGATCTGTGTCCGAAGTAACATCGACATTTGACTTGAACCAGAACTCAAGTGTTCTTGGCGCTGATCCGATAGGGAATCCTATAGGAGAAGACACTTGTACGTGATCATCTAATCCATCAAAATCGAGGGCGTAGTTTGAAATCATTAGCGCATCTCCTGAGATGAACCAGTTATTGGGAGCATTTGTAAGCACATCTCTTCCGCTTTGTCCAGACGAAGAATATGTAAGACCAACCGCCGTAAGAAGAACACTTGATTGTAGACTCTGTCCTGACCAGCCGTTTAGCGTATTGTCATAGCTGGCTACAGTCAATCCAGTATTATCTAACATCCCGGACATATTAGTGGCATTGCTTACATCCCACGATCCTAAATCCTGATCGAATGCAGCAGCATTTTCAAACATTCCAGCGAAGTTGGTAATGGTAGAAAAATTCCAGCTACTCAAGTCTGCATTGAATAAGGTCGTATTTCTAAACATTCTGAGTACTGTTGTTACCCCAGATAAATCCGGAGAATCACTTGCATTATATGTCAAATTGGAACACCCGTTAAAGGCATCCACCATACTTTCCCATGCATTATCTCCCCATTGTTCAATTGTTAAAATCTTGTCTTTATCTCCGGTATCTCCGAATTGGATGGCTGGGAATGTGCCACTTATCGCTATCTCATAGGTACTTCCATTTTCAAGACCTGTCAGTACGGCATTACCCGTTTGAGCGGAGAGTGATCCTTCCGCAGTTCCTGGATTTGTCACATTGGTCCAGCTTACATCATAGTTGTAAGTCAGTCCGTTATTCCTTGGAATAGTAATCTGTCCATCAGAAGTAGACCAGGTAGTAATGAATGCATTCGAAGCACCTCCTGTAGTTGTAAAATTCACAGGATTATTAGTATCTGCTCCAGAATTGTATGCCTCAAATGTTGGAGGCCCATTTACTTCCAGAACTGCAATTGTGTAATCTGTTCCAGGATTTAGACCCAAAACAGTAGCAGAATTTCCATATCCATTGTAAACAGCGTACCAGGCTCCATCCACAATATCTCCACCGCCGAAATTAGAATCAGCATGAAAATATTGATTATCTGAAGGAATTGGCATTTCTGTTTCAATGCCTTCAAACATTGCTACAATTCTCCTTCGCCCATCACCGTTTGTCCAGGTGATATCCACTGAATTATCCAGGATGGTTGATGGAGTAATATTGGTTGCTTGAAGTGTTGAAGCCACAGCTCCTGCATGATCAAATGCATTAGAAGAGATAAAGTTGGAAGTCGGTCCATTGAGCGTAAATCCTACCAAAGCTCCATCCAGAGAACCTCCAGATTGAGCAAAGACTGCCGCGTCTCCTGTGTTGTCATTTGCTGCATCACCTTGATTCATAGTATAGTGAAGAACAAGGTTTCCTAAATCTGGATGCACAGACAAGTCATCTGTATACATATGGTTCCTGATTTCACCTTCTGAAATCACACCATTCCAAATTCTCACTTCGTCAATTGATCCATTAAATAGTGCTCCTGTTCCTGTTCCATTCAGATAACCTCCTCCCAAGCGATCAAACGCCATATCTGTACGGTAGGAAGAGCTTGTTGCTATTACATCCAAGACACCATCCACATAAATTCTAACCACATCCCCTACATGGTCATGCGATACTGCTATGTGGTGCCATAAACCGTCATTCACTATTGCCGTTCCGTCTATTTGATCAAAGTCCAACGCCGAACCCTGCCAATGAGCATATCTCACTCTTCCATCGTGGATCCCAAAGCCTCCTCGGGTATTGTTGTTATGATCTCCAATTACAGTAAGAGCTGGATTACCAGGGTAAACAGCTGTATTAGCTGTGGAAGATGTATTAATCCATGCTTCATAAGTCAGTCCGGCTGCAAGTGTTGTTCTAGATATATTCACAAAATCGTCATCGCCGGCAAAGTTCAAGGCATTTTGCTGTGGTGCATTTGCCAGGGCCCCCGAAGGGACCCAATTAGGGGCAATGTTTGCGCCTGAAGGTCCATTCCAGGTTCCATCATTGTTCGCAAACACATCCTGCAGGATACTACCAGTGCCTTCATCAAACTTGTAGTAAGCTAACATATCCGTGTAGTTCGGATGTGAACTTATATCAGTCGTGTTTCCATAAGCAGATATATCTCCTGCGGCAAGCTCTGCATTCCAAATTCTTAACTCGTCGACCTGTCCCTGGAATGGGCTTGTAAGATCATTTCTAATACCTATAAAGAGATTCTCTGTATTTTGAATGGTACCACTAAGGTTATCGTTGGCTACCGAATTTGTCAACAAGACTCCATCAAGATAGAAGCTAACTCCTGCCGCAGAATTGCTGCCATCATAAGTCACAACCAGATGGCTCCATTGTGCTAGAGGTATCGTTTCAACTGTTGAAACAACAATCTCATTGCTTGCGCCACCATCATTGAATAACTGGAATGACGGTATCTGAGAATTAATAGTGATTCTATACCCACGTGTTGGTCCTGAAGCTATTTTTGAGAAGAGCGTATATGTTCCAGAAGCAGGCGTGTTCACCCACGCTTCTATTGAAAATGGATCATCAAACTCTAAATTGAGTGATTCGCTATGTGGCACCGACATGTAATCATCCGTTCCATCAAAATCCATAGCCGATCCAGGATCTGTGTCTCCCAAGATTGGGTATGAACTCGGCGGATTCAATGTAGCGGTCGAAACCTCTCCTTGTGGAACTTGATAGGCAAAAATTGAATCATTCGTAACATCTGAATTCAATAAACCGGACAGCCTTTCCCAACCACCTACAGCAGCATTATCTGTTGCATCTGTTCGATACACAATCCTACGATCTGGATCATAACTTCCTCCGTTATTGTAATCCATTCGGAGTTCTACTTTTTGACCTCCAGGCGCGAATACACCGAAATATTTTCCTTGATCTAAATTGTTGAAACCATTGGCCTGGAGTTGATTTGGATCACCAGCAACTAAATACCCATGAATTCCACCCGTTGCATCCTGATAATGTACGTTGATGTCTTCGCCAAACTGAGCGGTGTTTAGCACTCCAGGTGTGCCGTCATATGCATAAATGCTTCCGCTTCCCTGTGGTGCACCTGAAATTATCGGCGTTGCTCCTGTTACTGTTCCATCACCATCGCCAGCAAGGTTAGCTGCTGTGGCTCCACTGTTTTCATCAAATCGGTAGTAGGCAACGAGGTGATTGAGGCTATCGGAGTTGCCATCCAATTTCCCGATCATGTTGTCGCGAATATTGGTTTCAGGCAATGCTATATTCCAAATACGCACTTCGTCTAGCTGTCCATTTAATGGAATAAGTCCCGCATCAATGCCTAATTCCAAATCTGCAACTGTATTGCTCATTGCGGTATAGGTAATGTCGCTAGGAGTTGATGGAATAGTTACTCCATTCAGATAAATAGTAATCCCCGTAGCTAATGATGAGCCGTCATAGGTAAAGGCAATATGATTCCACTCATTTGTGTTTAAGGTCAGTGCACTTGTTTGCGCTTCTAGCTGCCCTCCATTCCCTTCGTCATAGAACAACACTTCGATCTCATTTAGAGATGTTATTGACAAGCGATATTCCCTATTTACGCCATTTTGACGTTTTGATATAATTGCCTGGTTGGCATTCAATGCATTCAAATTAACCCAAGCCTCTGCCGTGAATGGCTGATCGGAAGTAGCTATTCCAAAACTTAATTCATCACTATCAGGAATGGAAACTTGATTAGCAACGCCATCAAAACTCATCGCGTATCCTGCATCCGGCGGAGTAGGATACGGGTTCTGATCAATGGCTGTTGTGAATTGACCACTTCCGTTTTGACCGAAGGCATACAGTTCATTGTCATCAATGTTCGTCCCTATTGGTCCACTGATGCTTGTCCAGGTTGGATCAGCTCCATCGGCTCTGTAGAGGATGCGCCTGTCGGAAGTTAGATTTCCGATACTGTCGCGTACATCATACGTTTGCCCAGGCGCAAATACTCCATAATAATTTGGCCGATCAATGTTGTCAAATCCAGAAACGATAGTGTTAGCCGGTGTCTGATCGATGCGGTAGACATGCAGCGGGAGGTTGGCAATTCCCAGGTTATCAACTCTAAAGTCATCCAAACCTCTTCCTGAACCAATAGGATAGGTGTATTCGTAGAAGCTAAAGTCACCCAGATGTGCTCCTGAAGCTACGTATGCGGCTCCTCCGTTGATAGTTCCGTTGTGAGCTCCTTTGAAATCCAGCAGGTTTAATACATCACCTGAATCATCCATGCGATAATAGGCCATCAAGTTGGCATACGAAGGGTGTGAGTCGGTAACTTTTTGAGCTAGGTATTCACGCAAAGAACTTTCTGGCATTGCAAAGTCCCATATTCTAAATTCGTCAATTTGTCCATCCCAATACTCACTTGCAGTTGCGATGTTTACATTTTCAGATAGTATGAAATCTACTCCTGACAGACTTGATGAGGTTGTTGCCGGAATAACTCCCGGTCCACTAAATGTCAATGTCTGTTGAACTCCATTTACAAAAACCCGAAGCTTTTGATCATCGGTAGGCTGTGTTCCGTCAAATACCATTGCAAAATGAAACCATTCTCCAGCTGAAACAACCGTTGAATAATCAAAGGCAGCATGTCCATCCACTCCATTTTCCACATAGGTATATAACATACCATCTTCAAATGTCCTGGCTCTAATCATATTAGAGCCATCAAAAATTTTCGCGAACATCCCTCCGCGGACGTCTAGTACATCCTGTAAAAACCACCCTTCAACGGTAAACTGAGAAACACCGTTTAGTTGTGAAATATCTCCCAAATTGACATCATCATCTAATCCATCAAAAATCAATGCCTCACCAGCACCTTCTGCTACTGGATACGGTTCAACAAAAAAGATTGGAGCAGAAAATTCGGATGTACCATTAAGATCCTCCACAATAGCAGTATAGTGCTGTCCGGATGGGAAAGCACCGCTTACTGTTGCAGAATTGCTAGCGACTGTACCCGTCCCTAGCAAGGTTAATGCTTGATCATTGTTACACCCATCATCTGCCAGCCATACTCTTACAGTACTGCCATCTGCTGCTGTAACATCAACGTTTGCTTCAGAAGTGGTCATGCTCTGTATCACTGGTGTATTTGTAAGTGGTGCAGAACCGTACCCAATAGCTGCATTTTGATTACAACTAAAAATGTTATTCCCTAATGCTGTGTTTGATGAGTTATTGCCATCAAACAGGATTCCGTAAACCACATTTTCTGAAATGATATTTTGAACGGATGTTCCGATATTGACATTAATTGCCGCAGGATTTATGCGTATACCAGATCCGGCATTCCCCAATGCTGAAGAACCATCAGATTGTAGGCCGATGTAGTTTCCTTCAATGTCGAATGTGTTTCCTGCTTGAATGATTATTCCATGATCTCCATTACCGGAAATGATATTTAAATCACTCGGTGAAGCTCCTCCAATTGTGACTGCTGAAACTGTCCCCAAAATATTAATACCTCCCAGCGCGTTGGGAATAGCGCCATCTGCCGCCTCATTTGTACCAATTTTATTACCTGCAATGGTTACGTCCGAAAGGCCTGTACCTCCTCCAGAACCAAAAAGATTGAGTCCGTATCTATTTGCAGGAGCACCAGAGATTACGTTTCCTTCGCCTGTAAAAAAGTCACCTCCGATAATTAGGTAATCAATTTCTCCTGTCGTGGAAATACCATGATCTCCATTGGCAGAAGCTGCAATTCCATCCAGGGTTCCAATTCTATTTCCTCGGATAATTGCGCTATCTCCGTCCACGATGTATATCGCATTACCGCCAGCATTATTATGGAAGATATTTCCTTTCCCAGAAGCTCCAATAATTGCATAGTCGGCTGCATCAGATGCGAGGTATACATTTCCGTTTGTCGCATTTCCATTAAACGCCGTTAAGATTAAACCATAGACTTCTACATCTGCTGCATTTATGTTAATTCCATTGGTATTCCCAAGTCCTGATCCATTGATTTGAACCATGGCGTTAGGATCTCCAAAGACCCAACCTGGCTGTGTAAATCCATCAATGATGGTACCGGCAGCTGTTATTTGCGGCAGAGCAGATCCAAGGTTGATTACCCATGGAGCGGTCTCGCCAATGCTGAAGTTTATGGTAGTTCCTGGGTTCACATTGGCAAAGTCGATCGCGTCTCTTAGTGAACCTACTCCTGTGTCATTGGTGTTGGTAACTACCCCGTCAGCCAGTGTAGATGGATTGAATGATGGAGTTCCACTTATCGAACCATCATTTGTATTTACCGTTCTGTCTGTTACTGTGCTTCCTCCGTTTTCATCAAAGGGATAGTAAAGAACCAGATTCACTTCATTCCCTTGCTGCATGGCAAACCGGTCAGAAAAATCAGATTTTGCATTATCCCAGATTTTTAATTCATCCAGTTCACCACTGAAAAGGTTTGTTCCACTATTCGTTCTTCCAATGTACTCCGGGAGCCCAGAATCATTCGGAATTATTGACAATGAACCTGATGTAGTAAGTGCCAACCCATTTTCATAAAAAGTTGCGCTAGAGCCATTGAAAGCTACTGCTATATGCGTCCACTGGCTTGTTGCAATTGACTCAGAGCTATTAACTGTTTCAGCCCCAACGCCATCACCAATTGAAAACGTTAGTTGGTTTGACGAGTTAATAGCAAATTGAAATCCGTCGAATCCATCATAGCTGGTGTAAATGGTTTGATTTGCTCCACCAGCAGTATTGATCCAAGCCTCGATTGTAATGCTTGAATATGATTCTGGAGTATTGAAAGAAATGTAATCAAGAGAGCCATCAAAACTCAATGCTTGTCCTGGGAAAGGGAAAGTTGAACCAAATTCTGTGGCCGAATAACTTGATGCATTTTCTGTGCCGTTCGTAGGCTGAACACGATAATAGAAGCGTTGATCTACTCCAGCATTATCTACAAAAGATTGAATGTCTGCTGGCAGTCCGTTTCCAACTACAGTTGGAGCACTGAACAGCGGATCTGTATCTCGCTCTACGTTGTATCCAGTTTCATCTGTCGCATTGTCCAACCATTCTAAAGTAATAGCTGTGGTAGAAGTAGCATAGGCGATTAGGTTTGTAGGAGCAGCTGGAGGGGTCAATGAGGCTGTTGACGAAACATAAGTAGGGCCACCGACAAATGTTCCATCATTCGTATTCCTAGATCTATCAACAGTATTTGATCCCGCTCCTTCGTCTAATGGGTAATATGCAACGAGTCCTGCAGGATAGCCCGCATTTGAAAGATCCAACGAAGTATTTCTATCGGAATAGTCAATTTTTACGAAATCCCAGATTTTTAACTCATCGATTTGTCCATCAAAATTAAAAGAGGCTCCCGAGTTTAACGATCCAATTTCTACAGGAGAATTTGTGTTTTCCATCGCAGTGTAAGAACCGGACGAGCCAGGAGTTTGAGTTTGTAAAACACCATTCACATACGTATTGATTCCTGCCGCCGTAGAACTCCCATCGTAAGTAAATGCAATGTGATACCACTCACCTGTATTGAATCCTATGACAGGACTTTCTCCAAACAAAAATCCACTAGAAGACTGATCTGCTAAAGTCACAGAAACTCTTCCATCACTACTAATAACTAGGTGCCATTCGTTTTCGCCTGAGCGTTTTGATACAATAGATCGGGAGGTGATCTGATCTAAGTAAATCCAGGCCTCCACGGACATGGGTGAGTCTGTTGTCCCATTTCCAAAACTCAAGGCATCATTGTCAGCCACACTTACATATTGTCCTGTTCCATCAAAATCTAATGCCTGTCCCGGGAATACTTCTGTCGTGGCAAACTCTACCGAGGATTGACTTGTTGCATCTTCAAAACCATTGGTTGGGAAAACCATGTAGTATTTTGATGAAACCGGTGTATGCGTAAGAGAGGTAACATCAGCTCCAATGTTTGCAACAGTATTGATACCTGATGAGAACGCATAGTCATCGGCCTCCAAAATCTGATAGCCTGTTTCGTTAGTTGCATTATCCGTCCACTCAAAAGTAATCTCAGTAGGGGAACTGTTGTAAACTACGAAATTCGTTGGTGGTAGCGGTGGTTCGTTGATTCCTAAGGTGAAGAATTGACCATTGGCAATGTTTACAGCATTAAACTCTACAATGCCCCCAGCATAACTATCAGCTGTAAGCTCAATTGCGCCAGTTGAAAAATCAGCATCGGTATCAAGAAGTAATTTGAAGTTTCCCGGATTATAGGTGACTGGATGTCCTTCCCCATTCAAGTCAAATCTTAAGGTTACGTTGCCTACATCACTATTGGCTTCACTTGCTCTCCATACTCGCTGGATACGAGAATCAATACCTGACGGAACATTTGCAATATCTCTAGCTCCGAATGCTACATCCGAGCCATTGTCTCCCCATACCAAATAGGCCAGATCGTTTGCAAAGGCATTGGCATTGGCCTGGTTTGAAGCTGCGAAAGTTCCTAAGGCAATGCTAAGCACCCCATCAGCACTCATTGACTGTTTTTGATCTAGAGTCGTTTGATCATCTCGTCCAATACCAGCAATGCTTTGATTGAATGTGGCATTTGCCGTTCCATCCCAGACAGGATTGCCATCTGAAGCGACGTAGTTTGTGGCAGCTGTTTGATCAATTGAAATACCGTATTTAATAGCTAGGTAA
Source organism: Ekhidna sp. (assembly GCF_039940915.1). GTDB lineage: Bacteria > Bacteroidota > Bacteroidia > Cytophagales > Cyclobacteriaceae > Ekhidna. The sequence continues at coordinate 1,176,441 of NZ_JBDVFO010000001.1, read as the reverse complement.
GTTTCGATTCGCTGGCGCTCTGGAGCGGTCAGCGTTCCCGAATACATAATCATTTCTGCAATGTTTCCATCCCATGGTTCTGAAGCACTTGGGCTAATGGCACCAATTGTCAGATTTGTCAGCCCCCCTGTGATTGGAGCTCCATTTGTAATTAATTGATTGCCGTTTATGAAACCAGTAAAGTCTGTGCTGGTATATTCCGTTGTGGATATATAATTTGTTGTAGCAGTAAGGTTAAAGTATCCGCCTACCCCGTTACTTCCAGCGAAGTAGTTAAAATTGTTTCCTGACCTGTCATCAAGTCCTATTGTTCTATGAAAATTGCCATTATCATGGCCAAATAGTTTTCTATAAGGGTTATTTGCATCCTGATCACTATTGAATACAATGATGGTAGTAAGATCAGGTGAACCTGTCGGGCTAATATCCAATGCCGAGGTAAAGAAATCATCTGTTCCATCAAATGAAATCGCTGGATTGTAGTTGATGGCAACATCCGTTAGTGCTGGCTGATTTGTTGCAGTTCCTTGTGTCCCGTGACGCAATCCTCCAGCCTGATCATCCCACTGAGAAACTTGTGTTGTTCCTGTAACGCCTTGATCGGCTTTAAGCCAAAGACTCAAGTTGGCTGATACAGCACCTGGTGCTGGTCCAGCAAGTGTTGTCACATCAAATTGAGAATTTAATGCCTGGACATTAGGTCCTCCTTCATCATCCTGAGCAACGATGTAAAGATCATAGTCTGTTGCTGCAGATAACCCTGTAGCATTTAGTGTAAAATCTGTCAATGCGGTGGAAACAATTATGTTTCCTGCGTCCAATTGTCCGGTACCGCCAAAACCTGTTCCAGCACGTACATCATCCACATTTGGTGCTGTTGCACCATCTGGAACAATCACATAAAAGTATTGGCCTTGCTCATTTAGTTGAACCGTAATATCAAATCCAGTTTCACCAATGTTATCAATGAGGGGATAGCCGGATACAAAGAATGGAGCTAATACATCTGTAGCAAAAACTGTTGAGGCGCCCCAGATAGGTCCTGCAGTTGTGCCATCAGCTACACCATTGTTGTTGTCATTGAGTGTTGCATTATTTGCATTGGATGTTCGATCAGAAAGTGCCGTTCCAAGTGCTAGGTTAAAATCGTAATAGGCTTCTAAATTGAGTTCACTTCCTGATAACTCAGTAGTAATCGCTGCTTGAATATCAGCATGTGATTTTGCCTCCGACCAAATTCTTACCTCGTCCATCTCCATCGCTTCACCAGTAGTCACTCCACCAACCCCAACTTCTGTCTGATTGCCATTGTCACCCAACACCAAGGATGCATTACTATTGAAAATGGAAGGCATCACGTTGGTCGTATTTTCACCAATCAATTCTCCATTGACATATATTCTTATAAATGTTGAAGGCTCATAGGTAGCCGCTATGTGATACCACCTTCCTGTTTGGAAAGTATATGGTGACTGCACTGCCGAAAAGTTGGTGCCTTCAGCAGCCGTTGTTCCATCCGTAGAAACAGCAAATACAACATCTGAAGTATTTGAAAACTGCAGCAAGTAGGATCGCTGCTCTGGAGCAGCATCGGGATTCCATTTCGTGATTAATGGATGTTCCTCATCGATGGCGGTATTCAAAAATACCCAGGTCTCCAAGGTGAGGGCTCCGGTGATATCAATGCTGGCTGCATCCGGTGCTTCCACATAGTCGTCTACCCCATCAAAAGACAAGGTGTTTTGAAGGTCAATGGTAACGTTTCCGGAGACACTCCCTTCATTTTCTGCCTCATCAATTGCGTAAATATCTACTGTATATGGTACATCGCCACCAAAATTGGGATCTACTGCCATATTATAGCCCCAAGTGCCGTCTCCATTGTTTGTTGCTTGCGTACGCGTGGTACCCCCATCCAAAGAGACCTCAATTACCGCAAAGTTATCATCATGCGTTCCTCCGATGAATGTTGTTCCAATCGTCTGAAGATCTTGCGCAAAACCGATCGTAGGTGCTACTGCGTCAACAGGATCAAGTATCGATCCACCGGATGCCCAGTTTCCCGTTGCGCCCGCCAAATTCATAGCCGCGTCAAGGGTTCCGTTCCTTCCTGCAACCAAGTCTGTTAGTGTAGAACCGGCAGCATCGTTAAAATCGTAATAGGCAACCAAACCATTTTGGGTTCCACTAATTTCTTCATCCATCAATGCACTTATTTGTGCGCCGCTTCTGACATAGTTCCAAATGCGAACCTCATCCAAAAGACCTCTATGGTTATTGGTGCTAGAACCTGTTCCTTCCATCGCACCAATTTTTAAATCAAGGTTATCCCCGGTATAAATCACATCGTTTGCTCCAAGGGCTCCGTTCGTTGCTACTTCCACTCCATCCAGATATAGGCGCATGGTAGTTCCGTCGTATGTTGCCGCAATGTGATACCAGGTGTCTGGAGTTAAGCTAACCGGGTGTTGCACCACTTCGGTATCGGAAGAGCTATACTGCCCCAAGGCGATGGCAAGTCCTCCTCCTAAATCACCATACAATAGTGTGAACCCGTTTCTATTCAGGCCTCCATCTGAGATGAGCGTACCTTTTGAAACGAATGCGTATGAGTCACTTCCAACAGGAAGTACCGGAATGTTTACCCATGCTTCAACGGTGTAATTCTGATTCTCGAAAGCCGCATTTGTTGGTACTCTAACAAAATCGTCTGCTCCATCAAAACTCAATACGGAATTGTCAACTAAGCTGAGCTGATTGGCGCTTTGCGTGGTTGACATCACGTTCCCCACAGCATCATATACTGAGGTAGCAAAAGGTACTACTTCTACGACTTCCGATCCATCGGGAGACCCATTGATGGTAATGTCAAACTCAACATTTCTAGAGCTTAAAACATTGAGAGAATTCTTCGTAATAGTTGCGGTTCCACCAGTTACTGTAATGTCAAAATCATTCACATCGACTGGAGTACTACCATCAGCCGCGCCAAAAACATCTTCTTCGAATTCAACATAAATGAGGTTTCTACCAGATGACAAAATGGTCGCAGCTATAAGAGGCGGATCGACATCATAAGTGATGTTAAATGTTGGTGAAGAATTATTGCCATTGCCAGTCAAATCCGTAAGGGTAAACGAAAATACATCTACAGAAACAAGACCTCCGGCAGAGGGGGCGACATCTGCTGTAAATACGATATTGTCTGCAGTATTCAGATTGCTCGGAGTTCCATTTATGACCTGAATATCAGCAAGGTCAAACCCAGCCACTTCTTCAGTAAAAGTGATGGTAATCGGGATTGGGTTTGCGGCCGTTGGATCAGATTCGGTAGATGAAATGGTTACGTCCGGGTTAGTTGTGTCAAGAGGTCCTGCAGCAGCGATTCCGTGTGTGGCAGCAATCCAATCATTCTGAATATTCATATTGGTCAGAAGACCCGGGTTACCCCCCTTTAAATCACTAACGTTCCCATTGTTTGGTCCATTAGAAAAATCATAATAAGCCACAAGACCAGGTTCAGGCCCATTCAACTCAACGTCTTTAAATGCCGCGATTTGAGACGCTGAACGCACAGTATTCCAGATTCTTACTTCATCCAAACTTCCGTTCAAGTGTTGTGATCCTGCTGGTGCTCCTGCAGCCATGACAAAATCACTTGTTTGAGCATTTACCGTATAGGTAAATGCGGGACCCACTGCAACACCATCTAAATACAATTGACTGCCATTAACCACTCCACTATTAAAGCTAAAAGCAACATGATGCCAGGTATCATCCGTAATACTTACTCCAGAACTATTATAGAATGAGGCATTCCAATCGTAAACACCAAAATTTGCGTTAAGATCAGAACGAACAAACATGCCATAAGCAAGTTGTTTCACAGCTATTCCTGACCAGTCCACGGCAGTGGCTGATGACGCATTCACCCAAGCTTCAATCGTGCCTTGATTTAGTTGTTTTGCTACACCGTTATCAGTCGTTAAGTAGTCGTCTGTACCATCAAAGCTTAGTGCATAGTTATTTTCCTGAATTGGAGCTCCGGCTACATAATTGATGCTTCCTGCTACAAGTGATCCATTTTGAAAAAGGTTGACAAAAGCATCATCATCAAGGTCATTTTCAAATCTTAGATACACATCTAAGCTTGCTTCATTACCTATCAACTGCTGGTTATAATCTCCACCAATTGTCGCTCCGTCTCTTGGTATGCTCCAGATTCTTACCTCATCGATGTACATATCATCGCCTTCGGTTCCATCCCCTCTTCGACCAATTCTTATAGGTCCAGTGTTGACAAAACCCGCTGGTTCTGCCTGCGTAGCTGCAGGTATCGTGTTACCATCAACAAATATTTGGCACTCTTGACCCGTTGCGGAAGGATCATATACTACCGCTACATGGTGCCAGACACCCGGTGTAATTATTCCTGAGGCAGTAAGAGCTTGTACAGAACTACCACCATTTCCAAACCAAGCGGTCACACTGCCATCGCCATTTACATAAGCATCCATTGGGGCGGCTATTGAGGTACTGGTCTGGTTAACTAATGAAGTGACTTGAGTAATAGATGGAAGATATATCCATTGTTCGACCGTAAAGCCTGGTCCGGTAGCCAGGTTATAAGTAACATTCACTTCATTCCCTGCTCCTGATAAATCCAGGGCTTGATTTTGGGCAGAAGAAGAAAGTGTCGCAATCAGGAATGAGAAAACTAAGGCAAGCTTTCCAATGGTGCTTTGACGCATGTTGTTGACTTTAGGTGGTAGTATTTTAAATAATGGCCAATTTAGCCTGTTTCGAAATGCTTTGAAATACCAAAAATGTGGTAATTGGGCATTTTTCCGAATACTAAAATAAATCGTCTCCTTTCATTTCTTTTTTAACAAATTGTTATTTCGACCAACGATCTCCCTGTTACCATGAACACGCTATTTTAGGTATTGATATGCACTATCTTTATCCTCTGATAGGAAAGCCGATTTTTGAATGTCCAAAAGCATTGCTTTCTTCGTACTAAAATCACTACCACGAAATGAGTCCCTCATGGGACTAATTCCTGTGAAAATCAAAAGATTACACACATGAAACTTCTTCAAACAGCTTTATTACTAGCAATTTGTACTTCCGCTTTTTCTCAATATGCATTTGATGACAAAAAAGCCGAAAAGCTTTATTACAAGCTTGATGATGCCTACCTGGATTATGACTACTCAACCATTCTGGATGAGGAAGAGAAGATCAAGGAGGTTTTCCTGAGTAAGGAAGATACTGTAGCTGCAAATATGTACTCCTACCTTGCTGAAGCCTATGATTATGAGCTATCGGAATATCAAACAGCACTGGATTTTTACAGTCTGGAGTTGGAATTGAGAAGGAAAATTGAGCCTGAAGGTGACCATAAGGATTTGCTTTACAATATGGCCACTCTGCAGCAAGAATTAGGGTATTACAAAGAAGCCGAGCAGTTTCTTACGACGATTCGTGCTTCTGACGCCACGGCTTATGGGAAAAATAGCGCCGAATATTTTGACTCTTCTAGGGCGTTGATCGAGTTGTACTTACAAACCGAACAAGTTGAAAAAGGGCTCGATATCTCCAAGGAGATTCAGAAGGAAGTCGCAAAAAATAGCGTTGAAGAGGCCGTTTCCTATAAGTGGATTGGCGATTCGTATGCCATTGAAGGATCTTTTAAAAAATCAGAAAAGAACCTCTTACGAGGAATTAAAACATTTGAAGAGAATGGTCTGGAAGCCACTTTCGAATATGCTGCAACGCTCAACAGTCTGGGCGTGCTGTACATGGAAAAAGGTAAACTGCCGGAGGCCGAGGAAATTTTGCAGGAAGCACTTGACGTAGTAAACAGAATGCAAGGTGACAATGAAGATGCCGTCGCTGGTGTTGAGAATAACCTGGCGTTGGTTTATTTCAATCTGGGCGATTATGAACGAACGATTGCGCTGCAGCGTAAAATTCTCGAACAAGACAAAAACTACTTTGGAGAAGACTCCTTTACCTATGGATTGGATCTTTTAAACCTTGGATTGACCTTGCTATATGATGAGCAATATGCTGAGTCTGAGCAACTTCATTCAAGAGCACTTGAGGTTTTCGAGGAGAGCGCTGGCAAAGAAAGCATCGACTATGGCAGAGTGGAGAATAATCTGACCAGGCTGTATACAAAAAAAGGAAACATAGATGAGGCGATCGCATACGGTCAGAAAGCCATAAAGACATATGAAGGATCGCTTGGGAAGGATCACCCAGAAACAGCGTTCCCTTATTTCAACCTAGCCAATGCACACCTGGGGTATGAAGAAGTAGATAAGGCCATTCCACTCGCAGAAAGAGCGTATGAAATCAGGAAGAAAGCGCTGGGAAATACCCACCCATACTTCGCACGAAGCGCAAATCAGCTGGCGATCTTAAGCTGGAAACAAGGAAAAACGAAAGAGGCACTGGGGTACTACAGAGAAACTTTTGACAATTACTTCAACCAAATAAATACCCTCTTCCCAGTTCTAACGGAAGAAGAAAAGGCCACCTTTTACTATACAAATCTACGACCGGCATTTGAGCAGTATGTTTCTTTTATCGAAGAGACGTCAAGCGAGGACAAGGAATTACTTGGTGAGATATATGATTATCAATTGTCTCTGAAAGGCCTGATCATGTATGCCACATCGAAAGTTCGGGAGAGCATCCTGGCAAGTGGTGATGCTATCCTCATTGAAAAATTTGAGGCATGGATTAGTCAAAAAGAGCAACTGGCCAAGCTTTTCAGTGCCACTGATCTTGACATAAATGTGAGAAATAATCGCATTGATTCGCTGACAAATTCTTCTGACAAGCTTGAAGAAGAGCTGAGCAAATCTTCTCAGGCCTTTGGTGAAAACTTTGCCAACAAATCTGTTTCGTGGGTGGACATTAAAAACAAGCTTAAGCCAGGAGAAGCAGCTGTAGAAATCGTGAGGTATCGAGATTTTACAACAGATTCTGCAGGAGTCTTTACAGATGAAGTTCACTATGCAGCAATGATCGTGCGCCACGATACTGAAGACCATCCAGAAATGGTCGTCTTGCGAAACGGGGCAAAAATGGAGCAGAAGTTTTTGGCCAATTATCGAAATGCAATCAAATACAAAATTTCCGAGAACTACAGTTATAAGTTGTTTTGGGAACCTATCGCGCGTAAACTCAACGGCATAAATAAGATATACTTTGCTCCGGATGGTGTGTATAATCAGATCAGTATTTATACCCTGCAAAACCCTCAATCGAAAGATTACCTATTGAATGAGATCGATCTTGCATTGGTAACGAATACAAAAGATATTTTGAAAGACAGTGACACATTTGATGCTGGTGGAAGAAGTGTATTTTTTGGATATCCTCAATACAGCATGGGCTCAGATTTAAGTGGGGATAATGCTGAAGACAGGGGGGTCAGAGGGGTTCGTGGTGCCGACCGTGGCATGCGAAGTGGCTCAAGTAAAGATGAACTTTCAAGAGGAGCTTCGATTCCCAGGGGTGTCAGAGGAAATCTTGTTCGCTACATGAGGTCTTTCAATGGGCTAGGCATGCTTCCCGGCACGAAAAAAGAAGTGGAACTCATTGATAGTTTGTATAACAAAAATGATCGACTAAGAGATACGTACTTTCTAAATGATGCACTGGAAAGCACCGTGAAGGCGGTTAAAAGCCCGAACATATTGCACATTGCAACTCATGGTTTTTTCTTGGAACACGATACAGAAGAGCAATCAACAGATTCATATGTTCAGAACCCTTTGCTACGATCAGGTTTGATCCTAGCAGGTGCCAATAACTTCATATCATCCGGTGAGATTGTTTCTGAATCCAATGGAGATGATGGAATTCTTACGGCTTATGAAGCGATGAATATGAACCTGGACCAAACGGATGTAGTGGTGCTTTCGGCCTGTGAGACAGGACTAGGAGAAATTAAAAATGGTGAAGGTGTTTATGGACTTCAACGTGCTTTTCAGATCGCTGGTGCAGATGCTGTCATCATGTCTATGTGGACTGTGGATGATGATGCCACACAAGAGTTGATGACAACATTCTACAATGAATGGCTATCACATGGAGATAAGCAGCTTGCATTCAACACTGCTCAGAAAAAGCTGAGAGAGAAATATAAAAAGCCTTATTACTGGGGAGCTTTTGTAATGATTGGCGAGTAATCCTCGGCTCAGAAAATAGACTGAAAAAGGAAGGCTATCGCTTTCCTTTTTTCTTTTCCCATCTTTCCAGATCAAGCACTAGAATCCCTCGTCCTTTACCTGCCGGATCTTCCGCATGGGCATAGTGGAAAGCCATGTACTTGCCATCATCACTAACCACTGGATTTGAGGCCTTGTATTCGGGATTATCATTGAAAAAAGTCACACGCTCCACTTCTCCTGATTCATCCAGATCCAACTTATAGATATCCAGCGTCAGGAATTCCTTCATTCCTTTGTACTTGGGGCGGTGTCTATTGCTTTCAATCATTATGCTCAAGCCATCGGGAGTGGTTCCTTCTGCCTCGTCATACGTGGATTCGCTTTTGGAGTAGTTCACAAATGCTTTCTTCTCCATGTCATAGCCAAAGACCTCAGCCTGGAATCCAAATTGTCCCCCAAAGGCGTAAAAGATCAACTCATTTTCATTTTTTGGTCTAAAATTTTGGGTTTCCAGATCCCATCCTTTTCCTGGAGATGGTAGTTCCGAAGATTGGAAGAGCGGTTTCCAGTTGTCCAGTTTGGGTTTTCCGTTTTCATAAGCAATTTCTCCCGTGTAAATAGTGGATCCAAGCGCCCATGCAATGTTCATCTTGGTTCGGGATACCGCAGGTCCTTCCTTGCAATGAACTCCCAGAGGGGTTGGTTTCGATTGCAAATCGCTCTTCAATACCCACAGTTCTGTGTTTCTGGCATCTCGGCTTTTCCAAGGATCATCGGAATTGAAGTTTTTAGCACCCGAAAGCAGGATGTCACCATTGGAGAGATACAATGCGCGAACAAAACCCTCATGAAAGAAGTGATGCGTCATGGGGCGAATTTTTCCTGAAGAAACTTCCACTTCGAATACATCTCCAAAGGTCTTCTCTATAAATAAAATTCGTTCACCATCGGGTGACCAGTCTGCACGCTGGCCGAAGTAAGTGACCTGCTTGATGTAATCAGGAAGATCATCAATCGGTGACGTGCCTGTTTGGCCAATGGCAGAAGTTGACGCTGCAACTAAAAGAATCAAAAAGAGGTATATATGCTTCATATAATAAGGGTGATTTAGCTCAAAGATAAAATGAAACTGCTCTCCACATTAGTTCTACTGATAATAGCCGCTGGATGTTCGGAAAAACGACCAGCTCCACTGCAAAAACTATCGGCCTCCATTGAATGGTTTAACGACGCTTATGTTGCGGGAGACACCGCAACATTGGCTCGTATGATCACCGAAAATTACGTGCACACCAACAGCTCCTGGAAGTCTTTTGGGAAAGAAAAGTGGATGTCATACATGCGTTCTAGAAAGGAAAAATTAGTCGAAGGCAAGCTAGTAGTCAGTGATTACACAATGGATCAATATGCTGTTGAATTACACGAGAATACGGCTATTGTCACCGCACGCATCAGCAGCCGCGGAGTAGAAGATGGAGTTGAGTTCAATAAAGTATTTCGCGTGACCAATCTATGGGTATACAATGGAAGCGATTGGCAAAGAGCTGCGTTTCATGACACTGCGATTAAATAAAAAGGCCAACTATTTCGAGTTGGCCTTTTTAGAATTTCGTTTTATTCGTTAGTTACCTCCACTGTTTAGTGGAGCTATCTGCGCACCTTCTGGCATCACAAATAAACTTTCATCAGGCGCTTCGGTAGAAAGTGTTATGTTTTGGAAGATGGTAGCCTCTCCACGTGCTTCTCCAACGGTTTCTCCGTCGTATTGAAACCACTGAATGGAAGTAGGAAGAACTATACCATTGAATTCTGACCAATCTCCGTACTTGATCAGCTTGAATTGATCTGTGGGCTCACCGCTACGGTATGTCACGGTATACATGAGCCATTCCATTTTACCTGTTTCCTGATCGTACCAAATGATGTAATTATCATCCGGAGCATCTCCAATGCCCGCATTGTAAGACACTTTGATGCCATTGTAGGTCTTGCCATCAAGCTCTTTCGGCTCAACATCTTCATAATAAGCCCCCGGATCGCCTACCACAAAAGGCATGGCATAAAAATAGAAAAACAAGTTGTGATAAAACCTTGCTCTACCTACATCTACCGTATCAGGGGTAACCCAAACCTCACTTCCATCAAAACCAATGGTCTGCTTCGGAGATTCAAGTCTTATTTTTCTGTTTTGTAGGTTGGTAACGGTAGACTCTTCGCCTTTCAGGTAGGAAAGAGATTTGAAGGTCGACCATTGCTCATATCCTCCGTGGGCATCAAACACTTTTGCCAATGACGCAGAGTGATGCGAAGGTGCTTCATAAGCAGGAGCAGATTCCTCTGCAGTTTCTTGTTTTGTTGCTGGCTGGCACGCAATTGCTAGTACCAGTATTCCCAGTAAGGTGAGGTTTTTCATTTGATTCTAATTTTCCACGAAAGTATCTCAGAATTGTGGAGATACACTTTCACATCGCGACGAATCATCTGAAACGTAAGGAAGGATACAAAACCAGCTGGTTGCACGAGGGATTCACGAGACCATCAGGACAACTAAAACATCACTAAGGTTAGGGCAAGGCAATCTGTATTAGGTTTGCAATTGAATACCACTTAAATGAAAAAGCTATCTCACCTACTTTTCTTCATTTCTCTAGTAGCACTGTCCCTAACCTATTCGTGCAAGTCAGATGATGCAAGCCCCAACGCAAGCATAGAAATCCTGTCAGGCAATAATCAAAGTGGGATACAGGGAGAATACCTTAGTGAGCCCGTAGTAATTAAAGTCATTTCAAAACTTCCATACGATCAGCTGGCACTACGAGGCGCCGCAATAGGAGCGGGCTCAGTAGTAGCAGACAATTACGATGCGGATGCGCGTGCTTTTATTCTGGATGAAAACTATGAGGCTCGCGTTTATTTTTCGCTTAAATGTGAAGCAGGACCTCAAACATTCAATATCGCTATCAGAGACTTATCCTGTCCTCTCGAGCAGATGTGTCCCATAGTCGCAAGTGTTGAAGCCAATGCAATTGTAGAAAAAAGCAATTCCTCTTGGAAGCGATTGTGCGGTTTCCCAGGGGGAAGAAAAATTAAAGAATATGATGGGATGCTATATACCTTCAATGCTCCATTCCCTAGAGAAAGTGCTTCAGAATTTTTAAAATCAACCGACTATAAACGTTGGAATAGAACAGCAGCGCTTAGTGATCGAATCATTGATTTTGACATTCTCAGTGATGGAACATTTGTTTTAATAACCAATACTGAAATTCTTTTTGGTACAGATGGGGTCAATTGGGAAGCAAAGGTAAATGGCTTGCCAGAAGCCGATGAATTTAAGTTTCCTACGCAATTGCTTGCGGAAGATTCAGTAGTGTATGTCAATTACACAGAAACGGATTTTAATTACAGCTCAAACTGGTACCGATCTCGCGATAAAGGGAATAATTGGGAAGCTTTGACAACACCTCTTGCCGATTATCCTTTACTAAGGGCAGGCAACGGTGACCTGTTTGGTTTGGACACGGAGTTCACAGATTCTATTTATCGCTCAAGTGACTCGGGAAATACATGGGAGTCACTCAAATTCGCTGGAACCATTGAGGGCAGGATTCAGGAAATTCATGCGGATGCCAATAGCAACTTGTTGATAGTAGCTGCGCAAACCGGCTTCCTCTCGAGCGGTACAACTACCAAATTATATCGTTTAAATGTTTCTAATCTGCAGCTTACCGAAGAAGATACCCCGGTAGAAATCGGATATATATCAAGGTTGTATATCTATGATGGCATTCCATATCTGCTAAGTGGTCAGGATTTTTACAAAAAAACCGGTTCTTGGGAGTTTATTAAAGGTCCAGAACCAAACTACCCGTCCATTGAAGGTCTTTTCTTTCCAAGCGGATTCGACTACATCTATGTAAAACAAGATGACCAATACATCCTTTCCTCATACTTCGCCAATACCTACCATAATTTCATAGATTAAGCCGTTCAAGAGAATTTTTCTTCGCCCTTTTGAAACATTAAAACTACAATTAAGGTATAAGGTATTTATTATTACTACATTTGAGGTAAATATCAAGAAAATGGGAAAACATCAATTAGGAGAATTTGAAGAAGTGGTGATGCTTACGGTAGCCATCCTTACCGAGGATGCTTATGGGTTTGCCATCATCGAAGAGATGGAGCAACGCCTAAACAGAAAAGTGAGCATCGGCGCACTTCAAACGGTCCTTCGAAGACTTGAAAAGAAAGGATACCTACACTCGGAAATGGGAGAAGCTACCAAAGTACGTGGTGGTAAGCGAAAGCGCTTTTTTCACCTGACTTCTGCTGGCAAAAACATTCTGCAAGAAACCAAAGAACAGCGACTGGGACTATGGAATGCTGTACCTGAGTTTGTAGTGAAATTCAGTCACTAATAAATGAATAGCAGACAGACAATAACTCCACCTCGGTGGGCTCTTCGGTTCTTCCACTGGTTTTGTGACCCGGAATGTGCAGAAGACATTGAAGGGGACTTATTGGAGCGATTTGAAAAAAGACCATCAAGATGGTTTTTTATACTTGATGTAATTCGCCTTTTCCGTCCGGGAATAATTAAACCCGCTCGCAGCGGTCAAAAACTAAATAGCTACGGCATGATTTCTAATTATTACAAAGTGAGTATGCGCAACATACTCCGCAACAAAACATTCTCATTTCTAAACATCTCAGGCCTCAGTGTGGGCATAGCCAGCTGTATTCTGATCCTCATTTACGTGAATAATGAGCTATCGTATGACACCTACAATAGCAACTATGAAAACACGTACAGAGTCATACATTATTATGGTCAGCAAGGCGAACAGCCAGACTATACAAAGCTACCAACCAACGAGTATCAGGTATGGGGCAACGCTCCAGTCGCTCCGGCTATGAACAACTTCTTTCCGGAAGTAGACAAAATTTTTCGCTTTACAAGTGATTCTCCCTGGCTCATTTCGTACAATGGAATCACGCATTCTGAGTCAGATATTCTGTTTGCAGACTCCACTGCATTCGATGTTTTTGACTGGCCGCTTTTAGCAGGGGACCCAAAGACAGCCCTTGTAAGACCCAACACGGTAGTACTTACCAAAGCGGTGGCTAAAAAATACTTTGGTGACGAAAATCCGGTTGGGAAAACGGTAATTATGGATAATGAAGACCCATACGAGGTGACCGGTGTCATGGAAATTCCTACTAACTCTCATTTCTTCTTCAAAGGTTTCATCTCAATGAGTACATTCGAAAACTCCAGACCAAGCATATTCGACGCATGGGGGTATGTAGATTTCTATACTTACTTCACATTGAAGCCTGGTACTAGCATTGAGCAACTAACGGAAAAAATACCTGAATTTCTTGAGCTAAATTTTCCCAATAGCTTCAACTATAATATCGCTTTTGAACCGCTATCAGATGCATATCTACACTCAGAAGCCGGACGCCAGCCAGGCCCCGTTGGAAGCATAGGAAACATCTACATTTTCACCTCTGTCGCTATCTTTATTTTGTTGATTGCCTGCATCAACTTCATGAATCTTTCTACCGCCCGATCGGTGGAGCGTGCCAAAGAAGTGGCAATTCGAAAGACCATTGGCTCCCAGCGTAGCGCATTGATTTACCAGTTTCTTATCGAAGCAATACTTGTGACTTTCATTGCATCCATTCTTGCTGGAGTCCTTATTTTCTTTGGCCATTTATTGCTGGAGTTAGTTTCAGGTAAAACCTTACTCGTGGGGTGGCTTTTATCCATACAAAACATCTTCATCGGTTTGTTTGCTATCCTACTCATCGGCATTGTGGCAGGAAGCTACCCTGCATTTGTTCTTTCTACTTTCAAGCCAATCACTGTCTTGAAAGGTTCATTTAAAGCTTCTTCCAGTGGTATCTGGCTAAGAAAATCTCTTGTCGTACTCCAATTTGCATTATCGGTGATTCTATTGGCCGGTGCAGCAGTGGTTTCGTCTCAGTTGGACTTCCTTCAGAAACACGACATGGGTTTTGATTCAGAGCAAGTTTTGGTTGTTGATTTTGGCTATGATCCACTTGTTCAGCAGAAGCGCGAGTTCATTAAGCAGCAGTTTTTAAATCACGGTGACGTTGAGATGGTCTCCGTTTCACGTGCCACTCCTGGCGATTTTTTTCCCAATGCCGGAACAGGAGTTGCCGACCCCATCTCGGGAGAGATTGTCTACAAAGGTCCAGCCATCTTTGAAGTAGATGAAGATTTCATTCCTACTTACCAAATGAATATAGTGGCAGGACGAAATTTCTCAGATGACTTTCCGTTGGATTCCGCCAATGCCCTTCTATTGAACGAATCAGCTGCCAGACTTTTCGGATATCCCAATCCTCAAGATATCATTGGTAAGTCATTCGAACAATGGGGCAGAGAGGGAAAGGTCATTGGTGTGGTCGAAGATTTCAACTACGTATCATTGCATGAAGATGTGGAGCCTCTTTCCATTCGATTTGGAACCCGCTTTAATGTCTCTGTTATTTCACTGAAACTAAATAGTCAGGACTTCTCCAAAACACTCGCAGAGCTAGAAACGATCTGGAGGGATATCATTCCCCACAGACCTTTTGATACACGATTTGCTGATCAAAATTTCAACTCACAGTACGATGCTGACGAGCGCTTTGGGATGATCTTCTCCATATTCTCAGGTCTTGCAATATTCGTTGCATGTTTGGGGCTCTTTGGCTTGACCATTTATAGTACGGCACAACGCAACAAGGAGATTGGGGTAAGGAAAGTACTGGGCGCATCCACCGGAAGAATCATTGCATTGCTTTCAAAAGACTTCTTGACACCTTTTATTGTATCACTCATTATTTCAATACCAATATCCTGGTATGTGATGAATAGCTGGTTGGATGGGTTTGCCTACCGGATTACCTTAGGTTTTGAGGTGTTTGCCATCTCCGCATTAGCTACATTGATCGTCGCCTTTGCTACCATGAGCTTCAAAACGGTGAATGCTGCGCTAGCTAATCCTGTAGAATCCTTGAGAGATGAATAAAATGCCCCCAAAATATCCCCTGCGATTCTTCCGCTGGTTCTGCAATCCAGACTATGTGGAAGACATTGAAGGTGATTTATTAGAGCGATTTGAAAAAAGGACCAATGAGAAAAGACCATCACAATGGCTTTTTACGATGGATGTACTGAGGCTTTTTCGGCCAGGTATCATCCGAAATTTTGAAGAAAAAAAAGGACTTAATTATTACAGCATGTTTAAATCAATGTTCAAAATCGCATGGAGAAATGCGATTCGTCAAAAACAATTTACCGTACTGAATGTACTTGGCCTTACCATTGGTATTGCTACCTGCATTGTGATAGGCCTATACGTTTATGACGAAAGTACTTATGATCAATTCCATGCGAACGGCGATCGCATCTACCGAGTCAATCAGCCAAACATCTGGGGAGATTGGACCGAGCAAATCTCTACCACCGGACCAAATGTCGCCACAGCATTGAGGGAGGAAGCTCCAGAGTTTGAACAAATAACACGTGTACTAAGTCTTGGTGCTCAAACCGTAAGCTCTGGCTCAAGAAGTTCACATGCAACCGTGTTTAAAGAATTGCAATTTTATGGCGCGGAGGAAAATTTCCTCAAGGTGTTCTCATTTGAATTGCTTGAAGGAGATGCAAAAACTGCACTCAATGAGCCAATGAGTATAATACTTACCTATGAGACTGCAAAAAGGTACTTCGGTGAAGATTACACACCATCTGAAGCAATTGGTAAATCAATAGAGGTTAAAGACTGGGACAATACTTGGGCAACCTATTTCGTGACTGGAATATTAGCTGATGTTCCAACCAAATCGCACCTGCAATTTGATATGCTTGTGTCGCTTAGCAGCTTTCCCGAAATGATGCAGGCCCATGGTTGGAAATGGATTTGGAATGCGTTTGCTACTTATGGCCTTGTCGTTGAGGGCACTGACATTCCATCCCTCATCAACAAACTTCAGGCAATCCCATCAAAGTGGGCAGCTCCTACCACAGAGCAGATTTTCAATCAGACGGTCGAAGAATTTACAGGAGGCCATCCATGGAGATTGGATCTTCAGCCACTGAACGAACTCTATATCTCTGGATCTCCTTCAAATGCTTTCGGACCAACGGGTAATCCAGAATTCATTAAAATATTTAGTGCTATTGGTTTACTTGTTCTCCTATTATCTACCATCAATTTCATGAACCTCTCAACTGCCAGATCTTCCAACCGAGCGAAGGAGGTAGGCATTAGAAAAGTACTGGGGTCAGAAAGAAAGGCCTTGTTGTATCAGTTCATCTTTGAATCTGTATTTTTTGCTTCGATAAGCACCCTGCTGGCCATTGTAACTGTCCACTTCTCCCTTGATGCATTCAATGCACTGGCCGACAAAAACATTGAATTAACCGTGCATTTAAATAACCCTATTTTTTATGGGATTATCATTGGATTTATTCTGGTCATCGGAACTTTTGCAGGAAGCTATCCTGCTTTCTACCTCTCTTCATTCAACCCAATCGAAACATTAAAAGGAAAAGTCAGCGCGGGGTTCAAGGGTAAAGGAATTAGAAATGGGCTGGTTATTTTCCAGTTCACTATTTCAATTGCGTTAATCGTGTGTACGTTTTTCGTGCAGAAACAACTGGCTTACGCTTCTTCAATGGATGTCGGATTTGCAAAAGATAACGTCCTGCAAATACACAACATCGAGCAAATGGGATTTGATACAGAAAAGCTGAAAGTGCAACTGGAATCCAATCCTGCCTTTACGAAAGTGGGGAAATCATTTGGGCTTCCACCACGAGTCTCTTCGGGAGATAGGTACAAAACTCCTGGTGCTGAAAGTGACGTATTCCAATTGAGGAATCTCCGCACTGAAGAGGACTACCTCGATCTCCTAGGAGTGGAGTTTCTTGCCGGTCGAAATTTTGATCCGTCACGCCCGAATGACAAATACAAAGTAGTCCTCAATGCTGAGGCTGTTCGCATATTGGGCTGGGGATCAGCGGAATCTCTCAGCAGTGATTCACCGATCGGAAAAAAACTAGCTCTGGCATCCGGAGACGAAGATGAGTTTGAGGTCATCGGTATAGTGAAGGATTTCAATTTTAACAGCGTAAAGCAGGAGATTCTCCCTCTGGTGATTATCCATCAACTGAACGATAGAGTGTGGGATTATGGCAGAGGCTTGTCTTATTATTCCATGAGAATCAATCCTGAAAAGATTACAAACAGTGAAGATCTTGAACTACTCATTGAAAGTGTAAAAAATGAAATGGCAGAAGTGGATGCTTCAGTGCCATTCGAGTACAGTTTCATGGATCAGGATTTTGAAAATACGTTCCGCTCTGAGCAGCGCATGGGACAGATATTAAATCTATTTACTTTCATGGCCTTGATTATTGCCTGCCTAGGCTTGTTTGGTCTTGCTGCCTTCTCAGCAGAACAACGAACAAAAGAATTGGGAATTAGAAAAGTATTGGGCGCCAGAGTTTCTGAGCTTGTTATTACATTCTCCACGGAATTCACCAAACTCATCCTTATCGCCATTCTTATTGCTTCACCAATTGCATACTTTCTTGTGGATGGCTGGCTTGAAAATTTTGCTTATAGAACACCCATTGACCTTTGGGTTTTTGCCGTAGCGACGATGGCGGCATTAGTTATTGCGATAGCGACGATTAGTTTTCAGTCGCTCAGAGCAGCTAACAGAAATCCGGTAGAATCGCTGAAAGATGAGTAAGCGACCACCAAAATATCTCCTGCGATTCTTTCGCTGGTTCTGCCACCCTGACTGTGTAGAAGATATCGAGGGTGATTTGCGGGAGCGATTTGATAGAATGCCATCCAGATGGCGGTTTGCATTCGAGGTAATTAAGCTACTACGCCCATCTTTAATAAAGCCTGTCAGTGTCGGGAAAAAACTCAATTACTACGGTATGATAACACATCACATAAAATCTGGCTGGAGAAGCATTTTGAAGCATAAATCTTTTTCCAGCATCAACATTATCGGACTTTCAACAGGTGTAGCGGTCTGCCTGGTCACGCTTATCTTTTATCGCTACGAAACCAGTTTTGATGATTATCACCAATACGCAGACCAAACCTATCGGGTAGTTCAGCATACCCAAAGAGGTGACGAGGAGCTCTATTGGAATACGACAGCTTACCCACTTGCTGAAGCACTTAGAAATGACTTCCCGGATTTTGCTGAAGTGACACAAACAGCGGGACCTATGAAGCGCTTGTTTAAACTCGAGGGAGGTGGCGATGAAAAGGTGGTGCGATTTGAAGAGGAGCATGTACTTTTCGTCGATCATACATATCCTGAGGTATTTGATTTTGAATGGCTCGCAGGTGACAAGACCACTGCTTTAAAAGCACCAAATGCGGTGGTTATTTCAGCGCAAATAGCAAAGAAATGCTTTGGTGACAATTCCAATCCATCCTCAGCTATAGGACATACACTCTTACTCAATAACAATGATCCGCTAGTCATTACGGGTGTCATCAAGAATCCACCCAGAAATACAACTCTAAAGGGCAACATGCTTGTCTCGTATCAGTTTTTCAAAAAACATAATCCCTATCCAACAGGGAACTGGTCAGGTAATTACCGGGGAACAACATTCGTGGTGTTGGATCCTTCATTGGATCAGCAAGGCACAACTGCCAAGATCAATGGCTGGAAGCAAAAATATTTGTCTTCAGAGGATGATGAAATTATTAGCTACAAACTGCAACCTCTCAAAGAAATCCATACAGAAACAAAGTATGGAGTTGCTCCCGGCGCTTATCAGATTTCTAAGGCTATGCTCAATACTTCGTTGGTGGTAGCAGTATTTATCCTCTTCATAGCCGTAGTAAATTTTGTCAATTTAGTTACCGCCAGAGCAAGCACACGTTCTAAGGAAGTCGGCATACGAAAAGCCATTGGTGGGTCAAAGACAGCTTTGCTTTCGCAGTTTTTAGTAGAAAATAGCCTTTTGGTGATAATTTCGATGGGGCTGGCATTGGTACTTTCTGTCATCTTGCTCGACGAGGTAAATGTGCTGCTAGCAGGTATCGGCATGAACCTTTTCTTTCAATGGGAAGACATGCTAATTGGTCTCGGCCTCTGTTTTGTCATTATTCTGTTATCAGCGCTATACCCTTCATATGTGCTTTCGTCTTACAAGCCTGTCCATATCAGCAGCATAGGAATTAAGGGAAGTATGAAAGGCTTGGGGTTTAGAAAAAGTCTCACGTTCACCCAATTCACGCTCGTCCAAATTTTCATCATTTCTGCCCTAATTGTCGGCTCACAGCTTCATTACCTCAATTCAAAAACTTTAGGTTTCGACTCAGATCAAATAGTAATGATCCCTGTTCCAAGTGGCGACAAAGTAGAGTTGCTCAGCTCACTTCTAAAAGACAAAAGTGATGTACGTGGTGCTTCAATTGGCTCTGGTCCACCCATGGCTGTTGAGGACTTTACATTGGGGACTACTTATCGCCATCCTCATCAGGAGCAAAATGATGGAATGAGTGCAGAAATGAAAATTGCTGATCCCAGCTACCTTTCATTGTATTCTTTAGAATTGATCGCCGGACGTAATTTCAGAGAAAATAAAGCACGTTTTGATGAGTTCATCATCAATAGGAAAATGGCCAAATCGCTCGGTTGGTCTCCGGAGGAAGCTCTGGGTAAAAAAGTAGCCATCAATGAAGGTGAAGCAACAGTCGTGGGCGTTATGGAAGACTTTCACAATCACTCTTTGAAAAACGAATTGACACCTTTGGTACTTATGAACTGGGAAGCGTGGAGATGGCAGGCATCAGTCAAAATCAGTTCCTTTGAAGGATTAATTGCTGTTGAAGAAACATGGGAATCGGTATTCCCAGATCAAATTTTTAGCTATCGCTTTCTGGATGACTCCATAGCGAAGGAGTACGTCATCGAGCAGATGATATTCAAAGGGTTTCGATTCTTATCTGTACTCGTCATTTTAATTGGTTGCCTGGGTCTGCTAGGCCTGGTATCGTTTATCACACTTCAAAAGACCAAAGAAATAGGGGTCCGCAAAGTTTTAGGTGCAAGCGTTGGCCAAATCATCCGCATGTTCACCCGAAATTTTGCCATGATCATTGTAGCTGGGTTCGTGATCGCTATTCCGATCGTGTATTATTTCATGAGCCAATGGTTGAACTCCTTTAACTATCGCATTTCGATCTCCATTTGGATGTTTATCGGTGGTGGACTCATCACACTGACCTTGGGCATAACAGTCTCGATATTGAGGTCACTGAAAGCTGCGAGAGTCAATCCTGTTGATTCTTTAAGAAATGAATAGAGTGAATCCACCAAAATATCCTTTGCGATTCTTCCGGTGGTTCTGCCATCCGGATTACGTAGAAGACATAGAAGGCGATCTTTTGGAGCGGTTTGAAAAAAGGCAATCCAGGTTGTTTTTTACGCTGGATGTACTGAGACTCTTCAGACCCGGCATCATTAAAGATTTTGAAGGATCACAAAAACTTAATTATTACGGTATGTTAAAATACAATCTTAAAGTAGCACTTCGAGGTTTTTTCCGATTCAAGGCCTCCTTTTTAATCAATTTGATTGGGCTCTCCAGCGGATTACTTTGTGTTTTTCTTATTTACCTGTGGGTCAACAGTGAAATGACCATTGATAAATTTCATGCGAATGATGAACGACTTTATCAGGTAAAGCAAAACATCAATATCATCAATAAGGTGGAAACGATTGATGCTGCGCCTGCCTTGCTAAGCAAAGTACTTAAAGAGGAGCTTCCAGGGGTTGAAAATGCAACCGCTATAATTCCTCACGGCACCTATGGCACAGGTGGCATTGTCCAGTTCGAAGACAAGAGGTTGAAAGTGATGGATCAATTTGCTACCGAGACTTTCTTCGAGGTGTTTTCATTTCCGCTCAAAAAAGGATTGCCTCATCAGGTGCTAGCAGACAAGCAAAACGTAGTGCTTTCAGAAGACTTGGCGATAAAGTTGTTCGGAAAAGAAGTAGATCCAATAGGAAAGCAGATCGTGTGGGAAAAGAGAGGCAAGACAAAAACCTATTTTGTATCCGGTGTATTTGAAAATGTTCCTGCCAATTCCACGCTGCAGTTTAACCTTGTTTTCTCATTGGAAAATTTCCTCGACAGATACCCCCACATCCGTGATTGGGGGAATAGTGATCCGAGAACTTTTATTGTACTCGATGAGAATGCAGATGCTGCTGTCATCAATAACAAAATCAACAAGCTAATTAAACAAAAATGGGAAGGCTACAGGCATTCATTTTTAGTCCAAAAATTTTCTGAAATCTATTTGTATGGGACATACGAAAACGGCTTGCCACAAAAAGGGAGGATGCAATACGTGGAAATATTTTCGATAATTGCCGCTTTCATCTTATTAATCGCATGCATCAATTTCATGAATCTATCCACAGCTAGAGCATCAAGAAGGCTTAAAGAAATTGGTGTTAAAAAATCCATGGGAGTCAGCCGGTTCTCAATCGGAATCCAATTTGTATTCGAAGCTTTCCTCCTTTCACTTTTCTCACTAATTGTAGCATTGACAGTTGTTCAATTTTTCCTTCCGGTCTTTAATCGGATTGTAGATAAGAACCTGACATTACACGTTGATCTTCAATTCCTGTCTGTCTGTGGTATAGTGCTACTTGCCGTTACACTCCTTGCAGGCAGCTATCCTGCGCTCTACTTATCGGGGTTCAAACCTATCCAGATTCTCAAGGGTAAAATGACCAACTCCCTTAGCGATTTATGGATCAGAAAGGGGCTTGTGATTTTCCAGTTTTGTGCTACCTCCTTACTAATCAGCAGCGTGTTGGTCATTACTTCCCAAATCGATTACATCATGAATAAAAATTTGGGGTATGACAAAGAGCAGGTCATCTACTTCAACACTGATGGCAACATCGATGAGAATAGCTCAACCTTTATCCATGAGCTTAAGAAAATACCAGGAGTAGAAAATGCAGCGCTCTTCGGACACGATCTTTTAGGAGATAAGGGAATGACAACAGGCTTAAGCTGGGAGGGTAAAGATCCTGAAGCCAAAATTCGGTTCGCCAACCTGGAGATTGGTTATGATCTGATCGAGACATTCGGTATGGAGATGGTTCAAGGCAGGAGCTACTCCAATGCATTTGGAGATGAAAGCGCTAAAATCATCCTGAATGAGAAGGCCATTGAGGTAATGGGGCTTGAAGACCCCATTGGCAAAACCATCAAAATATGGAGGCGCGATCGGGAAATAATAGGTGTGGTCAAAAACTTTCATCTGGAATCACTTCATGATGAAATCCTTCCCTGTTTTATGCAGTACTATCCGGAACTTTCTTCGGTCATCATTCGGATTCATCCTCAAAACCAACTGGAAACCATAGCTCAGATTGAAGAATTATACCTACAGTTCAATCCGGAGCTAGGATTCAATTTCCGCTTCTTCGATCAGGAATACGAAGCATTGTACAAATCTGAAATGCAGATGTCCAACCTGTCACAATCATTTGCAATCATTGCAATCATCATTTCCTGCCTGGGTTTGTTTGGACTAGTGACCTTTACCGCCGAAAAGCGACAGAAGGAAATAGGTATCCGGAAAGTCCTTGGTGCGAGTGTGCGTCAATTGATGGTGCTTCTGTCTGCCGATTTTATGAAACTAATTTTCATTTCAATATTAATATCAGCACCCGTTAGCTACTTCCTTGTTCGATCCTGGATTAGCTCTTTTGTCTACAGGATAGACTTAAACATCAGCTATTTCCTTGCAGCAGGTCTGCTCTCGATCGCGATTGCACTATTGACTATCAGCACGCAAACCATTAAAACCGCGGCTGCAAATCCTGTGGACTCGCTAAAGGACCAATAAAAAGCAAGCTTTTTGAAAATGAAATCTCATCTCAATACTGCAATTAGGAAACAGCCTTCTATATCTTTCGTTAGGTATTGAATATCATGCTTAAGAACTTCCTTTTAATCACCCTCCGAAACATCTCAAAGAATAAAGGATCTTCTTATCTAAATATTGCCAGTCTGACATTTGGTACAGCTGTCTGTTTATTCATTTTCCACTACATCCACTTTGAGCTTACCTATGATGCAAAACCTTCAGAGAGCAACGTTTACAGGGTTGAGTCTCATATTTTTGACAATCAAGAGTTGTCTTATCAGGAGGCACGCACCAGCACGGATGCAGCTCCATTTTTAAAGCAAAAAGTTGCTGAAATAGTAGATTATACACGTTTGATTTCTTTTTCTGAAGAAGGGACGGGTCTGTTTAGGAAGCAAAAAAACGATAGCGCTTTCGTCAGTGTTTATATTCCTAAGGTATTCTACGCCGAAGCATCCATTTTCAATGTATTTCAATTACCTCTTGAAGATGGTAATCCGGTCACCTGCTTAAACCAAGCTAATTCAATTGTTATTTCTCATCAGACAGCCCATGAAGTATTTGAAAAGGAGCTTGCATCCGGTGTCTCAATCATTGGCAAAAAGCTTCTATCACCTGGAATCGGAAATGTCGTAGAAGAATTTGTTGTAACGGGGATTTTCGCTGACCGTCCGATCAATACACATTTGAAGTTCGATGCACTCGTGGCAAAGTCCATGGATAACAATGCTAATGGAGTTGCTTCACAAGAAAAAAGAAATACCTATTCCTATCTCACCATCGCTGATGTGGTTCCTACAGATTTAAAGAATGGAGTTGATTATCCAGAAAAAGGGAGCCCTAATAAACTAACAATCCGTCACATAAATGAGATTCATCTGGCTGCAAAGGTGTCCGGAAACCCGGAACCTAGTGCAAATAGTCGATTGCTCATTTTTTTATCCATAATCGCAATAATTGTCCTGCTGCTTGCTTCTACCAATCATACCAACAACTCAATCTTTAATTCGATAGATAGAGCCAAGGAAATTGGCGTAAGAAAACTCCTTGGCATAAAACCCAAGCAACTTTTTCTATCTTTAGTGGGAGAGGCTTTTTTGATCAACCTAATAGCCGTACTAATTTCAATTGTGATTTTTCGGATAGGTGTGCAGTTGGTTCAAGTAAACACTGACATTCCATACCCTTCATTCGAAGAGGCAAATATGGTCGCCTACTCAGGAGTTATTCTCTTGTTGCTAGCTATCAGCACCGTTCTTTCAGGGACATACCCGGCTTTTTACCTGACTTCATTGAGCCCTATAGCAGCTTTGAAAAGTAAGTATGAGCTTATGAGCTCAAGACAATTTAGTTCTGCTGGTCGAGTGATTAAGTATCTTTTAATTTTTCAACTAGGCATATCCATCTGTTTTCTATCGGGACTGTACATTGTCTATTCTCAGCTGGAATACCTTAAAAAGAAAGATCAATCCCCAATGGAGGTCGCTATTTCAGGTATTTTTCCGGGAGCCTCAGGAGCGGGTGAGAGATTTACGGAGGAAGCTTACTTTGGACTAAACGAATATCAAAAAACAAACGCCCTGGAATCATATGCGATCTCCAATCTCTATAAGGGTGAAATCAAGACCATTCAATGGTTACACCTTGATTCAATCGAAAATCCCGTCAGAATCAGCGTAGTGGATCATGGCTACATTAACGACTCAGATATCTCTTTTCTAGCAGGAAGAAATTTTCATTACACATTTGGTAGCGATGCTGGAAACGTGATCCTTACACATGAAGCTATGCGTTTAGCTGGTTACAATCACCCTGACAGTATTATAAATCAAAAGTTATTTTCCAAAGGTGGCAAGTGGAATGTCATTGGTGTGGTGAAGAATCGAAGCGCATTGATGGAGCCTGAGATCTTTGCGACTGGTTTCCGATACAAGACCTATGTGGACGTGGTTTTGAACTATCCCGGAGGCAGTGGGGAAAGCCTGATTCAGTTTCTTGATAAGAATGAGTACTATTTGTCGAAAGCTCTCCCTTTCTTTTCATTATTTAAGCGGAACTACCAAAATCAGGGAAATTCTGAAAAATATGTCATGCATATGTTTCTGTTTTTTTCAATCATGACCTTGGTGATAGCGAATATGGGCATGCTTGGATTATCCTCATTCATCGCTCAAAAGAGACAAAAAGAGATAGGTATTCGAAAAGTCCTTGGAGCTGAATCACCTCAGATTTTAGTGGTGCTCATTGCTGACTTTCTCAAACTTGTTGCACTCGCTTCACTCATTTCAATCCCACTCATCATCCTCGGGTCGCGCAAGTGGCTGGAGAACTACGCCTACCGGATCAATTTGGATCCTTCATTGATCGCGATTCCTCTACTGGTTGTGCTTCTTATTGCATTGGCTGTGGTCTCAGAAAAATGCTTCAAGCTAGCAGTGCTAAGTCCTTTGAAGTCCCTAAAAGAATAATTCCCAACTCTACAATTAGGAAATTACCCTTTGAATGCTTAAAATTGCAACACTGCAATTAGGAAAAAACCATGGGAAAATATCAATTAGGTGAATTTGAAGAGATTGTATTGCTTACTGTTGGTGTCTTATACGGAGATGCTTATGGGGTTTCCATTAAGCTCTCAATTGAAGAAAAACTCAATAGAAAAGTAAGCGTAGGTGCTCTTCAGTCTGCTTTGAAACGTCTGGAAGAGAAGCAATATCTTTCATCGAAAGAAGGTGAATCTACCAGTGAGCGTGGTGGCAGGCCAAAGCGTTATTTTTTGCTTACTTCTACTGGCAAGGCTGCAATCGAACATGCCAGGTCAATCAGGAATCAGCTTTACAATGAAATCCCAAGGGTAGCACTTGAGGTTAAAACAAGTAACTAATGGATAAGTCAGCTCCTCCGAAAATACTGCTGCGTTTCTTTCGCTGGTTTTGTCACCAAGACCTACTCAAGTATGTGGAGGGTGATTTAATAGAGCTTTTCCACTACAATAGCAAAAGAAAAGGCAAACGAGCAGCTAAGTGGTTATTCGCATGGGAAATAGTAAAGCTCATGCGTCCATCCCTGGTCAAAAACTTAGAAGGATTTCAAAAACTCAACTATTACGGCATGTTAAAGAATTATTTCATCACCTCATTTCGCTTCATTAAAAGAGAAAGAACGTTTGCATTCATGAACATTGCAGGCCTAGCCCTAGGCATTGCGTGTGCGATCGTGATATACAAAATACTGGATCACGAGCTGGGCTACAATAAGCAAAACGTCAATTATGATCGTATCTACCGGCTTATAAATGAGGATGTACGAACGGAAGGAACGGTATATAGGAGAGGACAGACACATCCGTTAGCCCATGCACTGAGAACAGAATTCCCATCCATCAATGCCGCCATGACCTTTTATGATAAAGATGGGCTGATTGGGATAGAAGATGTGGAGGGCAACATTCAGCGGTTTCAGGAAAAGGAAGGAGTTGTATTTGTTGAATCTCAATACCTGGAGCTTTTCA
Source organism: Ekhidna sp. (assembly GCF_039940915.1). Classification (GTDB taxonomy): domain Bacteria; phylum Bacteroidota; class Bacteroidia; order Cytophagales; family Cyclobacteriaceae; genus Ekhidna. Next base: position 1,149,775 of record NZ_JBDVFO010000001.1, on the reverse strand, counting down.
CTCTACCATTTCTACACGGAGATGCAAGTTCCGCCCTGGATCAACCTGGCAAAGTCATCATTACCAGATCTAAGGCAAAAAAATATTTTGGTGTTAGTGAATACAACCTTCACGAGGCTGTAGGAAGGTCCTTGATTCTGGAAAACAAACAGACAGTATTTGTTTCTGCTATCGTTGAGAACCCGCCTACCAACACAGACTTTCCTTTCGAAGTAATTTTCCATTATCAGGATCAAGGTGCGGCAAACCCGTGGTTTTATGGGGGAAAAGAGTGGGGAGAATACAATAGCGCAACTAATTGTTGGGTGATGCTTCAGGAAGGAGCTTCGCATATCGAGTTGGAAAAACAGCTTGTTGCATTTGTAGACAAATACTTACCCGAACACGTAGCAGAAAAGAGAACTTATCGCTTACAAGCATTGTCAGACCTGCATTACAGTAGCTTGATAAGAAGAACGTATGCAGGCATTACATCTACCAAAAACGAGCTACTCGCACTTGGTATGGTAGGCTTGTTTCTTATCATCACTGCGTGCATCAACTTCGTGAATTTGTCTACTGCTCAGGCCGTAAAAAGGTCCAAAGAGGTGGGTGTTCGAAAAACCATGGGCAGCAGCAGAAGACAGCTTATTATACAGTTTCTCTGTGAGACCTTTCTAATCACGTTCTTCGCAACAATGGTTGGTGTATTGATTGCTTCCTTCCTGATTCAGCAGGTCGAAATGATTTTTTCCTACCAGCTTTCATTCAATGTATTCAGAGATTTAGATATCATGTATTTTCTGGGTTTGGTCGTCCTTGGCGTTACTGTCGTTGCAGGACTTTACCCATCCTTCGTTTTGGCCAAAATGGACCCGGTGCTAGCTATCAAGAATAGTTTGAACATAAAGCAAACATCAGGATTCTTATCCTTAAGAAGGATCTTGGTGATTTTTCAGTTTGCCATCTCCCAGATGCTGATTATAGGTATTCTTATCTTAACTGCTCAAGTGGACTATTTCATGAACAAGGATTTAGGATTTACTGCGGAATCAATTGTTACCGTAAAACTCCCTGAAAATGACTCAACGAAACAAATTGTTTTGCGGAATGAATTATTGAGCAATTCGGAGATAAAAGATGTGAGCTTTAGCACTTCCGGCCCCATGTCTAGCTGGCAGTCTTCCAATACTATTTTTCATCCAAACATAGAAGGGCAAGATCAAATTGGGAATCTGAAGAACGTTGATGAGAATTACTTCGCCCTATATGAGATTGATATCATAGCAGGAGAGCCATTTAATGATACCGACCCAAGTGATCATGCAGTGATCAACAGAAAACTGACACAAGTACTCGGGTTTGAAGACCCCGCTGAAGCCATTGGTGAGAGACTCAGGTTTGGTAGGGGATCATTAGAGTTTTTGGTAGTAGGGGTAGCTGAAGATTTTCATTCCTCCTCACTACGAGCAGATATGGAAAATGTATTTCTTGCCAATCAGTCATGGAATATTTTTCAGATGGGGGTCAAACTAAACACTGAAAAAGCAGGACGTGAAGAAATGCAGCGAACGATCCAGTTTATCGAGGAAAAATGGAAAAGCCACTTTCCGGAGCACGTTTTCGAGCTTGAATTTTACAATGAAAAGCTGGATAGTTTTTACAGTCTTGAGCAGAGTGTTGCCCAGGTTTTCCGAATATTCATGATCATAGCGATAGTGATTGGAGCATTGGGTCTATACGGACTAGTTGCCTTCATGGCCAATCAAAAAACCAAAGAGATAGGAATTCGAAAGGTAATGGGAGCATCCGAGCTTACTATTTGGAATATTTTTTCCAGGGAATTTTTGACTCTTCTAATCGTTGCTTTCGCCATTTCCGCACCTGCCTCTTACTTTCTGATGAATGCTGTGCTCGATAATTATGCGTACCGCGTTCCTATAGGACCTGGATTTTTTGTGTTGTCCATTCTCGCAAGCATCGCAATAGCTTTGCTCACGGTAGGATACAAATCCCTGAAAGTAGCAAGGGCTAATCCAATTTTATCCCTGCGAGATGAGTAAAACTACAATTGGCCTACACTAGTCAGACATAGGAGTTAACTTTAGCTCTTTGACTTACATAAGACATCACTCAATATGAAGTACTTCAGATCCATTTTGCTGGCCTTTCTAGTGGGCTCTTTTCTACCCAGCTTGTCTCAAGAGCTTGTGGATAAGGAAGAGTTGATTAAGGATTTAAATTATTTGGCCTCAGATGAACTCGGCGGAAGAGGAAATGGTAGCGAGGGAAATGAAAAAGCAAGAGAATTTATTGCCGATCGCTTTGAAGGATTAGCGTTAACGCCTCTTCAAGATCAGTACTTTCAACCTTTTTCCTTCACAACCAGGGCGGGTAGTAAGCAGGGTGTGAATGTGATCGGATGCATCAAAGGAGCGTCTGAAAAAAAGATCATTATAACTGCGCATTATGATCACCTCGGTATCAGAGGAGATAAAACCTTTAATGGCGCAGATGACAATGCCTCTGGCGTGGCTGGCATCTTGGCTATCGCACGATACTATTCCATTAATAAACCTAACAACACACTTATCTTCATCGCTTTTGATGCAGAAGAAATGGGCTTACAAGGAGCTCGACATTTCGTAAAAAATCTGCCGTTCAAAAAAACCGAAATACTCCTTAACGTCAACCTGGACATGGTCGGTAGAGATGATAATAATCGGATTTTTGCATCAGGTGGTTCTCATTATCCCCACCTACGGTCCGTGTTGGAAAAAATAAAAGAAAAAGCCCCTGTGACATTAATGATGGGCAATGACCAACCTTCGGATGGACATAACGATTGGACGCTCTCCTCCGATCATGGCCCCTTTCATCAGAAAGGCATTCCGTTCATTTACTTTGGAGTAGAAGACCACCCAGACTACCACAAAGACACAGATACTGCAGACAAAATAAAGCCTGCTTTTTTTCAAAGTACGGTCACAACTATCCTACAAACAGTGGATGAAATCGATCAAACTATTAGATAGTACCCCCGAGCATTTTTTCAAATCTTAGATCTATTAGGAGATTGGTAAAAGCTGATCGACTTATTAGAGAGGGATTCACAAAGTTAATTACTACTATAAAAATAGTTTAATTACTATAATTATAGTTATGTTTGGCTCATGCTAAGAACCAACCTTAAAATTGCCTCCAGAAATTTAATGAAGCGCAAGGGCTTCACCCTTATCAACTCCGTAAGCCTATCCATTGGACTCACTGGCTGCATCCTCATAACATTATTTGTCCAGCATGAATATTCGTACGATGAGTTTTTCGAAGGCTCAGATCGAATTTACCGAATGGTGGAGCAACGAATATCCCCTGAGAGCACGGTCGTACACAGTAATGTTCCATATTCTTTCGTGGGAACAGTTCCCCAAGATTACCCTGAGGTAGAGGTAGCCACTGCGGTTGCAGGCCCCTTTTCTAATCAGAATGTTTCCATCTTAAACAAAAATGAAGAGCGGATCCATTTTCTCGAGGACCATGCAATAATTGCTGACAGTAACTTCTTCAAGGTTCTAAGTTTTGAAATGATCAGCGGAGACAAAAACTCTGCTTTGAAGAATCCAAACAGCGTTGTTTTAAGTGAAAGTACGGCTAAGCGTTTCTTCGGTGAAGAAGACCCTTTAGGTAAGCCCATTTCTATTGGCCGAAGAAGTTCTGTAGTGTCCGGAGTGTGTCAGGATCCACCTGCCAATTCGCACTTCAAGTTCTCGTATATCGTATCCTCTACCACAGTAAGGTGGTTCAGTCAAGACAAATTCAACCTTAGATATGCTAAATGCTATTTCAAATTGAAGCCTTATGCCAATCCAAAAGCCCTGGAAGACAAATTTCCAACAATGGTTGACACCTACCTTGCCAAAGAAATAGAGCGGATAAATAAAGTTTCTTGGGACGAATACCGACAGGCAGGAAATGGGTACAACTATTTTTTACGCCCGCTTACCTCTGTTCATCTTGATCCTGAAATAGCTAGTGGAATGAAGGCCGGGGGCAACTCAACCATGCTTAAGGTACTCATCGCCGTGGCCTTACTCATCTTCATTATCGCCTGCATCAACTTCATGAATCTTTCCACTGCAAGATCTATGGAACGTGCACGCGAGGTTGGAGTAAGAAAAGTCATGGGATCTCTAAAACATCAGTTGATCCTTCAATTTCTATCCGAATCATTCATCATTAGCTTCATAGGAGTTGCATTGGCTCTTGGTATAACGATCGTGACTATTCCTCTTTTCAACACCCTTTTTGATTCTGCAATTCGTTTCCCACAAACAATTAGTACTCCCATTGTCTTATTTTGTCTGACCCTTTTCATATCAATCTTGGCTGGATTATATCCCGCTTTTGTCCTCTCGGCTTATAAACCTGTACAGGCTTTGAAGGGTAAAATAACATCCACCCAGAAAGGTACAAGGGTGAAAAATGGGCTTGTCGGATTCCAGTTTTGGATCTCCATCATGCTAATGATTAGCACGCTTGTATTTCAAAAACAAATTCACTTTTTGGAGAACAAAGACCTTGGCTTTGACAAAGATAAACTTCTGGTTATTGAGGGAACTTTTCACATGGATCCAAACTATACCCGTCCATTCTTAGAAGAAGCCAGATCGATCCCGGGAGTAAAGGAAACGGCAGGTACGCTTTGGGTTCAGGGGTTTCAGGGCACATGGTCGGATGAATACAGCGTGGAAAACTCGTCCATTGTTCATTCCATTCGGCGGGTGCCTATAGGTGATCGTATGGGCGAGGTTATGAATTTCGAATTAATCGATGGTGAATTCTTTTCAGATCAAAAAAATGATGAGCATTTTGTCATGCTAAATCAGGCTGCGGTCGATGCTTTTGGTATTGAAGATCCAATTGGGAAAACCATCAATATGATCACACATGATGAAGGTTCCTTGGAAAAGACAGGGTTTAAAGTCAAAGGAGTAATCAAAAATTTCAACTATCAATCACTGAGAAATGAGGTTGAGCCACTTGTTATACAAAGCAACGAAAAATTTGCTGGTCGAATGTCCTATATCCTAGCAAAGGTCAGCGGCAATAACATCAGTCAAACGATTCATCTATTGGAAGAAAAGTGGAAAGAAACCATTTCCGATCGAGCTTTTACCTATCGTTTTTTAGATGATACACTGCGCATGAATTATGAGAGTGAAAGAAATCTAGCCACCATCTTTTCACTGTTTTCCGGACTCAGTATTTTCATTGCTGGAATTGGTCTATTTGGATTATCAGCCTACACTGTCACTTTGAGAAAAAAAGAAATTGGAATTCGTAAGGTTATTGGAGCAAGTATCTCTGGCATCCTGCTGCTGCTCTCAAAAGACTTTGTTAAGATTATCACACTATCATTTTTGTTAGCCATTCCTATTGCCTGGTATACGATGGAATATTGGTTGCAAGATTTTGCCTACCGAATCAGTGTTCCTATTGATGCTTTCATCATTGCCGGATTATGCAGCATAGTTATCAGCTGGATAACCATTGGCTCACAGGGGATCAAAGCCGCCCTGACTAACCCCATTGAATCATTGAAAGATGAATAAAAACCAATTTCCTCACTCAAAACCGCAAAAGAATGGCGAGCACAAAATTGAAAGTGCTATAGAAGTAGTCACTTCAATGATGTTAGCGCATGGTGGTAAGGATTTTGCTTGAGTAGACACATTCAACTAACCTATATTGCAATGAGGCTAATTTCCTACCTATCGATCTTCATCCTCCATTTTGTACTTTATGGACAGACTAATACGAAATTCACTACGCTGAAGAGTGCGCTAAATGAACCCGAAAAAGCAAAATGGCTGGAGCTTAATTGCAAGGATGAGCAACCACTAAGTCAACTTGAGCAACTAGTCAATGTACAGCAATTGTACCTCAAAGATTGTGCTTTGAAGGAACTCCCGAAAGAAATAGGTAAGCTTCAAAAACTAACACTTCTCAATGTTCAAAACAATCAACTGACATTTTTGTCAGCGGAACTTGAAGCCCTTGCCAACTTATCGGTAATCAACTTGAGAGGAAATGATTTTGAAAAATTTCCATCGGTCATAACTAAACTTCCAAAGCTTCGAGAAATTGATTTAACGGACAACGCTAAGCTAGATTTCTCAGATGTTATTGAGCAACTCCAGCAAGTAGAAAAACTGGACTTTCTCTATCTAAGTGAAAACAATCTCACGACACTTCCAGAACAGTTGAGTCTGCTAAATGCACTCCAGGAACTCCACCTGACAAACAACCCAAATTTAGATCTGACCCAAGCTTTTTCAGTTCTTAGTAAAACAGCAAGTCTTAAAATACTGGTATTGGATGAAAACCAAATAACCGGCATACCCAGTAGTCTTTCGAAAATGACGCAACTTGAGGGTTTAGTGCTCGATGGCAATCCTAACATCCGACTCGATCAGCTTTCGAATCAGTTGGAAAAACTTCAAGGATTGAAAGTCTTGCTTCTGAGGAATAGTCAAATTGAGAAGCTTCCGGAAAACCTGGATGCATTCAATAAATTGGCAGTATTGGAACTCAGCGGCAATCGCTTCTCTGAAACTGAACAAGCCAGAATCAAAAATGGGCTTCCTGACACCAATGTGGTCTTCTGAATTACAGCAGATCTAATTCATGTTTGTAGTCCGCCTGCAGATCTTCATGTAACCCAGATAGTGCTTTTTCTATTCGCTTGATCTCACGATGATATAGGTTATTGATTGTCGTATGCCGGGAGATCGCGATACCAGATGATTTTATGCACTGGCAGAAATACAGCCTTACCTCTACTTCTGTATGCTTATGACCGGAATAGCGAAGCGATTTATTCAGTGAGCGTACAATTTTCTGAAGACCTTTTTTTACGTAATAAAGGTGACTCATATTGATCTCGCCCATCATATCATCAATGTCTAGCTTCAGAAGATCGATGTAGGAAGCTTCATCACCTGCCTCAAAAAGTAAATACGTCAGTAGTTCTTTATTGTCCTTTTTGAATCGGCCAAGTCGCAAGCAAATGGCGAGGACTTCCTCAGGCGTCCGCTGCTTCAATTCTTTCTTGATGTCTGCCAATGATGCTGCTTTCATTAATCGCTTTTTAAAAACTTAAATAAGTTAAAGATACAAGCCATGTTAAATGGATAACCACGAAAAGTAAATCTCGTTTGTCTTATTTTGCTTTAAACACTTTGCCAGGTTCTCATAGTTCGGAATGTTATACAGCAAACTACTTTTTTTCTTTGGTGCATTGGGTGCTTTTAACGTCTTCCTCATAGGAAGTTACTTCGGCTTATTCAAAAACAATCGTACCAGCGCCGATTACACCTTGTCAATGTTATCAATCCTCTTAGCATTAAGAGTGGGCATATCCTGTATCTACTACTTCGGAAAAGTCCCTGATGAAATTGTCCAGACTGGACTAACAGCAAGTTTGCTGATGGGACCCGCACTCTTTTACCTTGTCCGCTCTCACCTGCATCCTGAAAAGAGGTTTACATCGCATGACCTGACCCATATGCTCTTTCTGGTGTTTGGGCTAACCCTTGCATGGGTTTCTTTTGATTTTCTCTCATGGGATTGGACATTACGTTTTGTATTTCACGGAGTTTTGACGGCTTATATCCTTGGGACAGCCATCCGTTGGAGAACGCATATTTACCATTCGCTCATTCGAAAAAGCGCACCCAATAAAATTGCGCTGCGAGGAATCACAATCTATTTTGCCACAGTGCTGGCTTGCATAGGTTTTGCCATCTCTTTGTTTACTAGCTACATCCTCGGGCCTCTTATTTTTTCGGTGGTGCTCTATCTAACCATAGGTATTCTACTGAAAGCTGAGCGCTCGGAAAGGAGCGCTTACCGTCAAAAGCAGATTGACAAAGAGCAATTCGAAAGACTAAACCACAAACTGACTCAGCTAATGGAAGTCGAAAAAGCTTATCAAGACCCAAATCTCAAGCTCGAGCCACTGGCTTCAAGTCTTTCCATCAGTAAGCATCTTCTGTCCCAACTTTTGAATGATAATTTAGATCAGAGTTTTAATCAATACATCAATTCATATAGAATCAACGCAGCCTGTAAACTGCTTGCTGAGGATAAACCATACAGCATGGAAGCCGTAGGCTATGAGGTAGGTTTTCATTCACGGTCCTCGTTTTTCTCCACGTTTAAGAAAATCAAAGGGGTGACTCCCTCTCAATATAAACAGCAGCAATAAGTCCTTTTTGATCATTTCGGACTCCTATTCTATCATTTTGGTCTCATAATTGGGAACAAGCGGACAGATTTAGGATAAAAACTATGAGAAAAGTGACTATTCTATCCATTGCTCTTGCAATCCAAACCATCGTATTGTCTGCACAAACCAATCAGCAAAGTAAACCCTCCATCATTAAGATTTCCAAAGAATTACTAGCCGGAGAAGGTCTCAGCGCAATAAAGCAGGAAGATCCAGAGCGAAGATTTTTTCAGAAAAGGGTCTACAACGGAACAGACTTGGCCGTCTATATGGTAGCTATTGGATCTGGAATCACCAACGAGTTTGAAAGCTTTCCCATGGAAGAATTCATCTTTTGGAAGAATGGAAAAGCTCTGGTCGAACCCATCAACGAAGAGGCCTTTCCAATCTTTGCCGGAGACTATTTCATTCAGGCCAAGGGATTTCAAGGCAAATGGAATTTTATTGGAGACGGTGAATTGCACCTAGAACTTTCCGTCATTGCCAGAAACAGATCAGCATCATCGGGGCCTTCTCCGATTTCTAAAGCCTTGGTCATCGATCGTGACCTTTTATCCGGGGTTTCAAATAAAAAGGAAATTTATACCGGCGTTGAACTTACAGTAAACATGCTCACAGCCGGCAAATTGGAATTTGAAGGAACCACAAAAGAGCGAATGCTTCATATCGTAAATGGTGTGATTACCATTACTCAAAGTGGTGAGGAGCCGATCAAATGCTATCCTGGGGAATTCATCATACTGCGAGAAGGCTTTGAAGGAAGGTGGGAATCTCAGAGTCTGCAACCTCTCCGGATTCTCGAAATCTATCGATCGTAGATTCTAACGCACAACAAATAAGGGCATCAGGACGATCCAGATGTCTTTTTTTATGCTCAAAAAACAAGTGATTCATTTCAATCGCTCAAAAATAATTTTACTACAAATAGGAATTTATAACCAAAATTCTTTTTCTTCGTAAACACTACAAATAGGAATTAATTATAAGCGTGCCGCTTAACCCAATCATTGAGAACAAGAACCTCATAAAATCAAAGGGCAGCAAATCGCTCATTTATCCAAACTTTTATTCAAATGAAAAAATTTCAACTTGGTGAATTCGAAGAAATCGTAATGCTCACGGTGGCCATCCTCTACGACAATGCCTATGGAGTCTCTATTAAGAAAGAGATTGAGAGCAGATTGGGAAGAAGCGTAAGTGTAGGTGCACTGCAATCTGCCCTCAAGAGGCTAGAGGACAAAGACTATTTAGCTTCGGTGGATAAAGACGCCACACAAGAACGAGCCGGCCGGCCCAAGCGGTACTTCAAAATCACCTCCCTGGGTAAGCAAGCTATGCAGCATACCAAAGAGACAAGGAATTCGCTATGGGATGCTATCCCATCCATTTCTCTTGATGTAAAATTTGCCAAAGTCTACGATGCATAGTCCTCCTCAAATTTTCCTAAAGTTTTTTCGGTGGTTTTGCCATCCCAGGTTACTCAAACCTGTAGAAGGAGACCTCTTGGAGCTTTACGATGAGCGAGTGAAGGAACTTGGAAAACGAAAGGCAGATCGAAAGTTCATCAAAGATGTACTGCTCCTTTTTAGAAAAGACATTATTCGGCCCACTGACGGCACTTACAGTTTAACCAATTACGGCATGTTCAAAAATTACTTCAAAGTAGGGATCAGAAATATCCTGAAATACAAAATGTTTTCTTTCATCAATGTTTTCGGCTTAGCGGTAGCTATGTCTGTCTGCATGTTGATTATCCTGATGCTGGCCGATCAGAAGAGCTATGATCAGTTTCATGAAAATAAGGATCAGCTATATCGCGTCATTGGCACGCCGATCAAAGGCAGCATACCCTATGCAACGGTTCCTATGCCTCTTGTAAAAACTTTAAAAGAAGAATACCCTTTGGTTGAACAGGCTACATTCTTGCGAAGAGGATTGGGTGGAGATGCCACTTTCAATGAAAAAACGGTGGAGTTGAGAGGGTACTTTACCGACAATGCATTCTTTAATATTTTCAGTTTTCCGCTGATACATGGCGATCGAGCTACCGCGCTCTCCACGCCGAATTCCATTGTGCTAAGCAGTGAGAAAGCTTACCAACTTTTCAATACAGAGAATCCCATCGGGAAGCATGTCACCTTTGAAGATCGTGGACTCAGCATGATGGATTTTGATGGCGATCGTCCACCGGTATCACTGGGTGAGTTTACGGTAGTTGGTGTCATAGACATAAAAAATATCAAATCACACCTTGAATTTGACGCAATTGCATCCAGTTCGTCACTACCCCTTTTGTACAAGGAAAAACTCATCTCCGATGTATCCCAGAATTGGGAGTATTACTGGGGAGGGTTCGCGTACTTAAAACTAAAACCGGAAGCCACCAACGCTTCATTGGATGCAGCACTCGCTTCCATAGCCGAAAGCAAATACCTGGAGGCTGAAGAGTTGAAAGATGAAGAAATTCGAGAATTCGGCATGTTTGGTCAGTCCATCAATGATATCACTCCAGGTATCTTGGTAAACAATGAGGCTACTTTCAGATTGCCCGAAATTGCCTACTACATCCTTTCGCTGTTGGCACTGGTCATCATGGTTATGGCATGCCTTAACTACACCAGTCTCTCCATTGCTCGATCACTCACTCGGATGAAAGAAATAGGGGTAAGAAAAGTGACTGGAGCAACGCGGAAAAATCTCATTTATCAATTCCTCACTGAATCCATTATCACCGTGATGCTCGCTCTGGTAGTTGCAAGCCTCTTACTTTATTTTACCAAAGAAGCTTTCATGGATCTGTGGTTCAATAAATACCTCAATTTTGAGCTAAGTTCATCATTGCCTGTTTACTTAATTTTTGTCGCATTTGCACTAATTGTAGGGCTAATTGCTGGTACATATCCCGCCCTTTTCCTCTCAAAAAGACCTCCTGTATTTGCGTTGAAAACGCATGGTGTCCCTACAGGCAAGTGGGGAATGCAAAAGGTGCTCAATGTGTCACAGTTCGTTGTGTCGCTGGTTTTCATCGTCACCTCCATGGTGATCTACAACCAGTTCAAGCATTACACAGCGTTTGAATACGGATTCAATTCCGAGAACCTCATCAATATTCCACTGCAGAGCAATGATTATGAAATGCTTGTGAATGAATTCAGTTCCATTTCTGGCGTCACTAAGATCTCGGCATGTGATCACATTCCTGCCACAGGCACCACCAATATCACTGAGCTAAAAAACCGGGACGAGGAATTGGATCCATTTGTAATGTTGCAACTCAACATCGACCGGCAATTCATCTCCAACCTAGACCTGGAACTCATTGCTGGACAACCCTTCTCAACAACAGCACTGGAAGAAGGCAGACACATCATTATCAATGAGTCTGCGGTAGAAAAGCTGGGGTACGAAACTCCTCAAGATGCGATAGGTGAATTGTGGAAAAAGAAGAACGACCAATCTCTTCAAATCATCGGAGTAGTTAAAAACTTTAGAGCTTCATTGCTTATCAATGGAGACAATATACGCCCACTTGTGCTTGTAAATAACGCTGAAGAATTTAACTATCTCAACGTAAGAATATCTGAAGGAAATCCACAAGGAACTATTGCGAGTCTTGAAGAAAAATGGAAAAGCATAGACCCGGTTCATGAATTCGAGTACGAATTTTTTGAAAATGAATTGGCCAATACGAATCTGGCCATTTTCGACGTGGTTTCTATTGTAGGATACATTTCATTTTTGGCTATTCTCATTGCCTGTCTTGGCATGTTGGGGATGGCTACCTACACAACAGAAAGAAGAACCAAGGAAGTGGGCATCCGAAAAGTACTCGGAGCTGCAGAAATGACCATCGTGTTTATTCTATCGAAAAGCTTTTTGAAGTTGCTGTCCATCTCCATTCTAATCGCAGCTCCTTTAAGCTACTTCATCAACAGCTTTTGGCTAGACAACCTTCCCAATCGTGTCGATTTTGGATTTGGAACAGTCGTAATAGGCTCACTATTAATGTTGGGACTCGGGTTGATTACCATCGGTTCTCAAACCTTTCGAGCTGCAAGACAAAACCCGGTAGAATCTCTGAAAGATGAATAATCAACCTCCCCAGTTTTTCCTCCGATTCTTTCGATGGTTTTGTCATCCGCGATTGCAAAAACCAATCGAGGGGGATTTGATGGAGCTCTACGAAGAACAAGTGAAAGAAATCGGGAAAAAGAAAGCAGATAAAAGATTCATCAGAGATGTACTTCTACTATTTAGAAAAGATATTATCAGGCCAACAGACGGCACTTACAGACTTAATAATTACGGCATGATTAAAAATCATTGTAAGGTAGGGATCAGAAATATTCTGAAATACAAAACATTTTCTTTCATCAACATTTTTGGCTTGGCAGTTGCTATGACCGTCGGTTTGCTCATTATGCAAATCCTGTATGATCAGACACAGTATGATCAATTTAACATGAAGAAGGACAGGATTTTCAGAATCCTTTCTAAGCAAGAAAAATCACTCACTCCCAATGCAAAATGTCCAAATCCTCTAGCAACTAAGCTGGAAAGCGACTACCCCTTTATCGAAGGATCGGTGAGGCTAATTCCAACAGTGGGTGGTGATGCAGTAAACATAAATACAGATAAAAGCACCGAGCTAAGAGGCTTTTTCGCTGACGAGAGCTTCTTCAGTGTCTTTGATTTTGATCTTGTCAATGGCAATAAATTAACTGCACTAAGTCAGCCAAATTCCATGGTAATCACATCGGAAAAAGCGTATGCATTATTCAACGATCAAAACCCCATAGGCAAGACCATCCAATTTTCAGACAGAGGACTAGAGCATATGGACTTTGACATGGGTATTGAGACCGCCAACATCCCTCAAGATTGGGGCTCTTTTACCATCACAGGAGTGATTGATTTGAAAAAGTACAAGTCACATATACAATTCGACGTTTTGACCTCATCGACTAGTATTCCAAGGTTGGTGCAAGAAGGATTTCGAGATGATAAATCCGAAAACTGGATCAACTATTCTAATTGCTACACTTATATACTCATAAAAGAGAGCAGTGAGGGGTCAGATTTACAAAGCGCAATAAATAATATTGTAAAAGAAGAGTATGTTGGGTTTGAGCATTTATCTGAGCTTTCACTACCTATCCAAAAGCTGAGTGAGATCACACCAGGTAAATTTATCGGAGCCCCGATCACACTCCGGCTACCCATCCATGCTTATTATTTTCTCGGATTCTTGACCTTGGTCATTCTTTTTTCTGCATGCCTGAATTATACAAACTTATCCATCGCCCGAGCGCTGACTCGCGCAAAAGAAATAGGCGTAAGAAAAGTAAATGGTGCTTCCCGAAAGAACCTCATTTCACAATTTTTAGTGGAAGCCTTGCTCACCTCATTTTTGGCTCTCCTTCTTTCTAACATTTTTCTTCTTTTCCTTAAACCAGCGCTTAATGGACTATGGGTTAGTCAGCTCCTTACCTTCAACCTACAATCCAACGTGGTTATTTACCTCTTCTTTGTAGGATTCGCCATAATCATCGGGCTTTTTGCCGGATTATACCCGGCACTGCTTTTATCGAAATTTACTCCTTTGGATACTTTAAAGAAACTCAACCTTGGGAATTCAGGGAAGATCCGACTCAGACAAGTATTGAGTATCACTCAGTTTGTCTTTTCGTTACTTTTCATCATCACAGCCATCCTTATTGGTCGGCAGTTTCAGCACTACAGCAATTTTAAGTATAACCTCGATACTGACAATATTGTAAACATCCCTTTACAAGGGAATGACTATAAACTGCTATCTAGTGAGCTTAAAACCCTGGCAGAAGTCGCACAAGTATCGGCCTGCGAGATGATTCCATCACTGCCAAACATCCGAACCGTCACTATTCAGGGGCTGCAAGATGAAGAAGCCTTTAGCTCCGTATACCACAGCGTAGACCTTAATTTTATTGATAACCTAGGGCTAAAAATTGTTGCTGGCAGCAATTTCACTACCTCATCAGCAACTGCAAAAGAGATCATCATCGATCAAACCATGAGCCAAAAGCTTGGCTTCCTGTCAGAAGTAGCTGCCGTTGGACAGTCCATCAAAGCCAATGGAAGCCAGGTGATGAAAATAGTGGGAGTGGTTGAAAACTTTGAATTTAAGACGCCAGTAGATGATGGCAATGGACCGGTTGTATTTTGGAGTAATCCTGATCAATTCAACTACCTAAACATCCGTATATCATCCGATAACTGGTCTGAAGTCATTGCGAATTTGGAAACGAAGTGGAAAACCGTTGATGCGGTTCATCCTTTTAAATACAATGTATACAATGAGCAGCTATTGAAAGCCAATCTTTGGCTTGCAGACCTTTCTTCAATTATTGGCTTCATTTCAATTCTGGCTGTCATTATTTCTTGTCTCGGCCTTTTAGGGATGGCTGTATATACAAGCGAGCGAAGACAAAAGGAGGTTGGCGTTAGAAAAGTACTGGGTGCAAACCTCCAAAGCCTCACCTTCCTCCTCAGCAGGTCTTTTATAAAAATATTGTTAATCTCCATCTTGATAGCGGCACCAATCAGCTATTTCCTGAATATACTTTGGCTGGAAAGCTTGCCCAACCGTGTGGATTTTGGTATTGGTACTATTCTCTTAGGTTCCGTGATTTTATTGATCATCGGCCTACTAACTATCGGTTCTCAAATCATTTCTGTGTCTCAGCGAAACCCAATAGAATCTCTGAAAGATGAATAATCAACCTCCCCAGTTTTTCCTCCGATTCTTCCGATGGTTTTGCCATCCGGAATTGCAAAGGCCCATTGAAGGAGACCTGATGGAACTCTACGATGAAAGAGTAGAGGAATTAGGCAAAAGAAAAGCAGATCGGAAGTTCAAAAAAGATGTGCTGCTACTATTTAGAAAAGATATTATTAAACCCGCAAGTGGTACTTATAGACTAACAAACTACGGCATGATTAAAAATTATTTCAAAGTAACAGTTCGAAATCTGTTTCGTCAAAAACTGTACTCTGCTATCAATATTGGAGGACTTTCCATCGGTATAGCTTCTTTTCTATTGATCTTCATTTACGTGCAATACGAAAGGTCTTTTGACGATTGCTATTCCAATGCGGACAATATTTACAACATCTATCAGCAACAACCGGGAAACTTTTCTTTAGGAACAGACTTCTTCGCAGTAACTCCGGCAGCTCTTGCACCAACGCTAGTAGCCGAATATCCGGAGATCGAGTCTGCCACAACCATGGACGCTTATTCCACTTTGATAGAATCTGAAGGCGAACATCACTTCGAGCCCATTGTGGTGGCAGACGAGCGATTCTTCGAAGTATTTAAACATACATTCATCGCTGGCAATCCCAAAACAGCAATGAATACTGCCGAAGGCACGGTTTTGACTGAGTCATTTGCTAAAAAGCTTTTTAAAAATGAGGATCCTATTGGAAAGGAAATAAAATTTTGGGCTGGCTCAGCTTTTGTTACAGGTGTCATTAAAGATCTCCCTAAGAATTCCTCTATAAAATTTTCTGCCATTCTCAGCATTCAAGCAAGCGAATACTATAGAAGCGAGCGAATAAAAGAACAATGGGATGGAAATTCATACTTTACATTTCTAACATTTAAAGAAGGGGCCAATCCACCTTCTTTTGAAAGCAAGCTCAAAGAGCTTTTAGCGGTTCGTTGGCAACATACAGATATCCCGAATAAATATTTTGTGCAGCCTCTTTCTGAATTTCACTTGAGAGGTAGTATCAATGAAGATTTTGGGGTGAAAGGAAATGCAAAACAACTTAGCCTTTTTTCGGTAATCGCCATTCTTATTCTGACACTCGCGGCAATAAATTACATGAATTTGGCAGTCGCTCGATCCATTAATCGAGCAAAAGAGGTGGGGCTTAGAAAAGCCATTGGCGCCCGAAAGACTCAGCTAGTCATTCAATTTCTAGGCGAATCCGTTTTTCTTTCTTTATTGGCTCTATTTATCGCTCTGGGGATTACTCAACTCACCCTTCCTCTATTCGGACAATTGGTGGAACGTCAAATGGAAATTGGTCTTTTGAGTGATTTGAATCTCATTCCATTCCTATTCATCACCGTTGTAATGCTCGGAATAATTTCAGGGAGCTATCCTGCATTATTCATGTCATCGCTTAGACCTGTTCATGTCTTGAAAGGAAGGCTCGGCACGCAAAAATCTGGTGGTAAACTCCAAAAATTTCTTATCGTGTCTCAATACTCAATTTCTATCATTATGCTTATCAGCACCCTGATAGCCTATCAGCAGATACGCTTCATTAGCGAAAAAGAACTAGGCATAGAGAAAGATCAAATCGTGATCGTGCGTGTCAGAGGCCGTGAAATGAGAGAAAACATTGAAGTGATAAAAGAGCGATTTATGAATTTTTCCAACGTGGAATCGGTGAGCTCTGTGAATAGTTTTCCAACGGATGTTCAGTCAAGTACTTCTCTCAATATGGATAGAACAGGGGGCAACATCTACCGTCTCTATACAGACCATCAATTTCTGGATGTGTTTGGTGTCGAGTTACTTTCAGGTCGATTTCTAGATGCTGATTTGCCAACAGCCAACGAGAGAGATTTTGTCATTAACGAAACCGCTGCAAAAGTCCTGGGCTGGACTGCACAATCTGCTATTGGGCAAGAGTATATCCATGAAGATGGTGAAAGAAAAAACATCATTGGAGTGGTGAAGGATTTCCATATTCACAGCATGCACATGCCTATTGCGCCACTCATCATCGGTAAGCGAGATTTGCTCAGCTATATTTCAGTAAAAGTTGGCAAGGGTAGTATTCCAGAGACTGTTGTGCATTTGCAAGAAACCGTTGAAGAATATTCGAATTATCCTTTTGACTATACATTCATGGATGATCATTTTGATCAGATCTACAAAGAGGATCAAAGACAAGGACAACTTTTAGGGTTTTTCACTTTGCTTGCCATGCTAATTGCAGGTTTGGGTCTTTTCGGGCTAGCCGCGTTTGAGGCTATCAAAAATCAAAAAGAGGTTGGCATCAGAAAAGTCCTAGGTGCCACCATTCAAAGCATCGTGTGGCTGTTCGGGAAGAAATTTCTTTCCCTCGTAACTATTGGGTTTGTCATTGCTGTGCCTGTCTCATGGCTACTGATGGATGGTTGGCTGCAAAATTTCGCCTATAGAATCACTCCAGGTTGGTGGGTATTCGCGCTGGGTGGTACAATAGCAATCTTAATTGCCTTCGCAACCATTAGCAGTCAATCCATAAAGGCAGCACTCGTGAATCCCGTAGAATCTCTGAAAGATGAATAATCAACCACCCCAGTTTTTCCTCAGATTCTTTCGATGGTTTTGCCATCCACGATTGCAAAAACCCATCGAGGGGGATTTGATGGAACTCTACGAAGAGCGGGTAAAAGAACTAGGAAAAAGAAATGCTGATCGAAGGTTTCGTCGAGATGTGATTCAGCTCTTTCGACCCAGTATTATTAAGCCATCTGATGGCACTTATAGATTAAACAACTACGGTATGATTAAAAACTATTTTAAAACCAGTCTTAGAAGTATTCTCAATCAGAAGTCTTATTCATTCATCAATATTTCTGGCTTAACTATAGGCTTACTTTCTAGCTCCTTCATTTTCCTTTGGATAAATGATGAAAGAAAAGTGGATAGCTTTCATGATTCTTCTATCCATCAGGTAATGGTCAATTCGTACTATCCTGATGGCAAGATTCTGACGGCTACTCGTACTCCACAGCCACTGCTAGAAGTACTAAAGGAGAACTATCCTGAAATAAAACTTGCGACATTCGTGAGTTCAAAAAGAACTAGAATAATACAGGTAGATGATCGCTACTTTAAGGACGATGGCATATACGTCACCCCTTCTTTTCTAGAAGTCTTTTCTTTTCCTCTCATTGTAGGGGATAAACACACAGCCTTAGATAAATCAAATTCGGTGGTTATTTCCAAAGAACTGGCAATGAAATACTTTGGATCAGCCTGGAGAAACGCTAATCTAACCATTGGTAAGACAATTAAAATCGGAGATAAAGAAGACTTTATCATAGCAGGTATTTTTGAAAACGTTCCCGCCAACTCTTCATTTCAATTTGATTTCGTGGCGCCTATTGAAGCCTTCATTCGTGAAAATGAACGAATAAGAGGTAGTTGGAATCACAGTATGCTGAAGGCCTACGTGACACTTGAGGAAGGCTCAAAGCTTACCGACTTCAATGAAAAAATCAAACAAATAATTGCGCTGAATAATAGCAAGCACATAAACAGTGAAGTCTTTCTTCAGAAATTTTCCGATAGATATCTATTTAGTACCTATGAAGATGGGGTAGTAACTGGTGGTCGTATTGAGTACGTCAGAATCTTCACGCTAATAGCTATTTTCATATTAGTCATTGCCTGCATCAATTTCATGAATCTAACGACCGCTCGCTCTAATGGAAGAGCGAAAGAAATTGGTGTCAGAAAAGTTATGGGAGCTCAGAAAGGATCTTTGCGAATCCAGTTTTTAGTAGAAACACTAGTGATCACCTCATTTGCTTTTCTTCTTACACAGGTGCTCACCTATCTTTTACTTCCAGGGTTTAACCTACTCACAGATAAGCAAATTATCATCGACTACTTAGACCCACAATACTGGGCTATTTCACTAGGTATGGTTAGTTTAACAGGTCTTCTTTCGGGAAGTTATCCAGCCCTTTTCCTTTCCAGTTTGAAGATAATACAAAGCCTAAAAGGGGGGGTTAAACATTCAAAACAAGCAGGATTCTTCAGAAAAAGTTTAGTCATTTTTCAGTTTTCTATATCCATCTGTTTGATCATCGCCACCATGGTTGTCTTTAATCAGGTCAACTATATTCAGAATAAAAACCTAGGCATGGATCGCGAAAACCTACTGCAACTAGACTTACAAAAAGGGGCAAAGCAAAACTACGAAACTGTCAAAACAGTACTGAACCAAATGCCTGGAATAGCTAGTGTCTCTGCTTCTGTAAACAATCCTTTATCAGTTAGGAATTTTACAACGGCAGTAAGGTGGAATGGGAAAACGGATGATCAAAGAGTTGGATTTAATATCATCTTAGCACACTTTGATTTCATAGAAACAATGAAAATAGAGCTTGCTCACGGGAGGGATTATTCTAAAGAGATATCTAGCGATTTTTCTAATGTCATCATTAATGAAGCAGCCGCTAGAGCCATGGAAATGGACACTCCTATAGGAGAATCTCTCTCCTTTTGGGGAAGGGAGGGACGAATCATTGGTGTAGTAAAAGATTTTCATTTTGCGTCTATGCACTCGACTATTGAACCTCTGATCATTCGATTGGATTTAGAATATGCTTCGAAGCTCTTTATTAGAACCAAACCGAACCAAACGAAAGAGGCACTTGCTAGCTTAGAAAAAATCTATACAGAGTTCGATCCGGGATATCCATTTGATTTTCAGTTTTTAGATGATCAGTTTGAAAGTATGTATAAAAATGAGACCGTAGTAGGAAAATTAGCCATCTACTTCTCGTTTGTAGCCATCTCTATATCCTGCTTAGGCCTATTTGGGCTTGTTTCATTTACCACTCAACAGCGCACAAAGGAAATAGGTATCCGTAAAGTGTTGGGTGCTAGTACCTATAGGTTAGTGACTTTATTGGGAAATGAATTTGGAAGATTGGTGCTTATTTCATTTTGTATCGCAGCACCCTTTGCATTTTACTTTTCGAATAACTGGTTAGAAAATTTTGAATATCGAATTGATCTCAGCCCGTCTGTTTTCCTAATCACTGGTGCTTTCATGTTAGTTATTGTAGGATTTACTGTAGGGATCAAATCATACAATACAGCTTTAAGAAATCCTGTTGATTCCCTGAAAGATGAGTAATCAACCACCAAAATATTTCCTCCGATTCTTTCGATGGTTTTGCCATCCTCGATTGCAAAAGCCCATCGAAGGTGACCTGATGGAACTCTACGAAGAGCGGGTAAAAGAACTAGGAAAAAGAAAAGCTGATCGAAGGTTTCGTCGAGACGTGATTCAGCTCTTTCGCCCCAGTATTATTAAGCCATCTGATGGCACTTATAGATTAAACAACTACGGTATGCTAAAACACAACTTACTCATCATCTTTAGGAATTTCAGAAAGTACAAGAGTTCCTTCCTCATTAACCTGATTGGTCTTTCCACCGGCCTGGCATCTTTCATGCTCATTTATTTGTGGGTCAATGATGAGGTACAGAAAGATAAATTCCATGAGCATAATGATCGGCTATACCAGGTGATGCGAACCCTCGAATTTAATGACTCGCGCACACTTACAAATGGCGACAATTCCGTTCTTTTAGCACCTGAAATGTTGGCTGAACTAGCAGAAGTTGAGATTGCTGTACCAGTGATGGAAGAGTTTTCCTATGCCATCTTAGAGGCCAACGAACAGAAAATAAAGGCGGCAGGAAAGTTTGTCGGGGAAGACTTTTTCGAGGCTTTCTCTTTCAACCTGGTTCAAGGATCAAAAGACAAAGTGCTCTCTGAGAAATCTTCAATTGTTATTTCTCAATTTTTAGCAGACAAATTTTTCAAAGACCAAAACCCCATTGGCAAATCCTTTCATATGGTGGATAATACTGATGGTGAGGTCGAATACGAAGCTGACTACATTGTCTCTGGAGTCTTCGATAACGCAGGGTTAAATAGCTCTGAGCGTTTCGATTTTCTTCTTCCCAATAGTCTTTTTATTTCTGATAGAGATCAAACCGTAAGAGCATGGGAAAGCAATGGCCCCAATGTCTATATTTTATTGAGGGAAGGGGCAGATCCTAAGGAATTTGACAAGAAACTAAGTGAGTTCTATGAAGCAAAGATGAGAGGTCTATGGGGAGAGCGATTCCCATACACTTCTGTCAAAATGCACCTTCAACCATACTCCTCTCGTTACTTATACAGCAATTATGAAAACGGAGAACTCTCAGGTGGAAGAATTTCCTATGTCTACTTATTCTCTATTGTAGGAGTGATCACCTTGCTTATCGCATGCATCAATTTCATCAACTTATCTACTGCTCTTGCATCCAGAAGACTAAAGGAAGTGGGAGTAAAGAAAGTATTCGGAACCACAAGGAAGGTATTGATCTCACAACATCTAATGGAGTCCTTCGTCCTTGTAGCTCTTTCCTTTGCAACGGCTTTAATTTTGATTTTTATCACCCTACCATCATTCAATGCGATTACGGGAAAAACGCTCTCGCTGAATTTTGACTTTCAGTGGGTGAAAATTATGGGTACCATTATCATTTCCACTACACTTCTTTCTGGCACTTATCCGGCTTTCTTCCTTTCGCACTTAAAACCAATAGATGCTCTGCAATCCAAACTTAGGTCTTCTGTGGGTGAGCTGCTACTGAGAAAAGGCCTGATCATTTTTCAGTTTTCAATCTCAATTATCCTTATTGTCTCGGTACTGGTAATCTCCAAACAGATAGATTTCGTACAGTCAAAAAATTTGGGATACGATCGAGAAAATGTGATCACTTTCGAAAAGGATGGAGCTTTGGTAGAACGAGCAACTCCATTTCTTACAAAAGTGGAATCTCTACCAGGAGTTCAATATACAACCGTTCTGGAAGGAAGCATCGCACAATTTAACAACTCCGGTGGCGGATATAAGAGGGAAAACAAACCCTACATACAATTCACATTCGCTTATGTAGGATATGACTATGTTGAAACGGTAGGCTTGGAATTGAAAGAAGGCCGGTCGTTCTCAAGAGACTTTGCCAATGAAGATTCCAAAATCATTCTCAATGAAACAGCAATTGCTGCCATGGAGCTAGAAGACCCATTGGGCAAAATCGTGAATATAAGAGGCAACCGAGAGATCATAGGCATACTGAAAGACTTTCACCTCCAATCACTGCATGAAAAAATCAAACCGAGTTTTCTGATTTTTGAGCCAGGAGACGCCAACAACATTGCTGTGAAATTGCAGCCAGGAAAGGAAAGGGAAACGATTGAAAAACTGGAAGAAGCATACCATGAATTTAATCCCGGTCTTCCATTCGAATTTACATTCCTTGATGACGAATACAATACCCTATATCAAGCAGAGCAAAAAGTAGCCTCCCTATCAACCTACTTTGCTTCTATTGCGATCTTAATTTCCTGTCTTGGACTGTTTGGGTTAACTGCCTTCATTACCGAAAGGAGAACCAAAGAAATTGGCATACGAAAAGTTTTGGGATCGAGCCGAACCAGGATTGTTGCACTATTGGGAAGTGGGATGCTTAAAATGCTTTTGATTGCTATGCTAGTTGCTATCCCGATAGCATTTAGCCTACTTGGAAGCTGGCTTGAAAATTTTGCTTATCGCATTGAACTTAGTACCTGGTTTTTTGCATTTGGAGCACTAGCTACTATCGCTATCGCCTGTCTGACGGTAAGTTTCCAAACGTGGAAGGCAGCCTCTGCCAATCCTGTGAAAAGTTTGAAGGATGAATAACCAACCGCCAAAGTTTTTCCTGCGCTTCTTCCGATGGTTTTGTCATCCCCGATTGCAAAAACCAATCGAAGGAGATTTGATGGAGCTCTATGATGAGCGAGTCAAAGAAATCGGAAAAAAGAAGGCAGATCTAGAATTTATCAGAGATGTATTCCTACTGTTCAGAAAAGATATTATTAAGCCAGCTGATGGCACTTACAGACTAAACACTTACGGCATGCTAAAACATAATTTACTTATTTCGCTCAGAAGCTTCAAACGATTCAAAAGTACCTTTTTGATCAACTTATTGGGACTTTCCAGTGGCTTGGCTGCAACCATGCTCATCTATCTCTGGGTTCATGATGAGCTTTCCATGAACCAATTCGATGAGAAAGACAGTAACAGGCATGTGCAGGTTATTCATACGTATCCGACTTCCGGAACCTATCACACCAACATTGATGGATCAACCCCTAACCCACTTTTTAAGCGACTGCCTAAAGATCTGCCCGAAATAGAATACGCTTTTCCGGTGAGTGGTGACCGAGAGTATCAGGGGGTTTTCTCAGCAAATAATAAGAATATCAGGGGCAAGTATCAATTCATAGGAGGAGGTTTTTTCAATGTATTCCCTGTCAATTTCCTTCAAGGGAATAAAAATGAATTTCCATCCGATAAAAATGACATTGCCATATCAGAAACCATGGCAAAGACATTGTTTGGATCTGTTGAACAGGCTGTTGGGAAGTTGATTGAGCTGAAAGGTGCATACTATGAAGGAAGCTTTTTAGTCACGGGTGTTTTTGAACCCAACCCACATAATTCTGAACTATACGATGTACTGCTCAACCATGAAGTCTTTGCAACGGATGAAATGATGGAATGGTACAATAGCGGTACCCAGGCGCATTTAGTATTAAAGGAAGGTGTTGACTTGGAGGCCTTCAACGAAAAACTCAGTGACTATTTAACTACACTTTCACCTAACTGGAAAGACATCTTATATGCACAGCCGTATGCTGAAAGATACCTCTATAATACCTATGAAAACGGTGTGCCTATTTCCGGGAGAATCATGTATGTGAAGCTCTTTTCCATTATCGCCCTAATTGTGTTGTCCATAGCATGCATCAACTATATGAATTTTTCTACGGCGAAAGCTTCAAGAAGAATCAAAGAAATTGGCGTGAAAAAAGCGATCGGAGCAGGCAGAAAAGCACTGATTTTCCAATACTTCAGTGAGTCATTATTAATGGCCTTTATTTCACTTTTTATTGCCTTGGGAATTGTACTCCTTCTGCTTCCACAGTTCAATGAGATCACAGGCAAACAGCTTTCGCTAAATCTGGATTCGAATATCATCTTAGCCATTCTGTCAATCACCATCATTACCGGACTGATTTCAGGAATATATCCTGCACTACACCTATCTGGCTTCAAACCTATTGTAGCGATGAAAGGAAAACTTTCCGGTGATAAAGGTGCCCTGTGGGTTCGTCAGGGGTTGGTTGTCTTTCAGTTTGCCATTTCTGTCATGCTGATTGTCTCCGTATTGGTCATCTATCGTCAGATTTCTTTCATCCAGACCGTCAACCTGGGGTACAGTAAAGAACACATCATCACTTTCCCTAGAGAAGGAAATTTGACAGAAAATCATGAAGCATTTCTTTCGGAAATTCGATCCATTCCAGGCGTATCAAATGCTTCGCAAATGAGTGGCGAATTGCCTGGACGTATCGGATATACTCACGGATTTACATGGAAAGACATGAGCGAAGCAGATAAGAAACTGAGATTCTATAAAATACGAGGTGGATATGAACTGATCGATTTGCTTGGCATTACGCTGAAGGAGGGTCGTGATTTCTCCAGGGATTACGCCACAGACAAAGATGCCGTAATCATGAATGAAACTGCTATCCAAATGATGCAGTTGGAAAATCCCGTTGGAGAGGCATTTGGAAACTTGAATCCTAACGTCAACGAAAAGGAAATCATCGGAGTGATTGAAGACTTTCATTTCCAGTCATTTCACGAAGAAGTAAAGCCCTTCTTCTTCTCTTTAAGCGATCGAGGAAACAATTTCATTGCAAAAATACAGGCGGGTACCGAGCGAAAAACGATTGAGCAAATAGCGGAAGTATATGAAAATTTCAACCCTGACTTCCCATTGGAAGTTTCGTTCATGGATGAGAACTATCAAGCACTCTATGCTTCAGAAGAACGCATCACCGTTTTATCAAAGTATTTTGCAGGAATAGCGATTGTCATTTCGTGCCTTGGCCTATTGGCATTGACTTCTTTCAGTACACAACAACGATTCAAAGAAATCGCGATCCGAAAAGTCCTTGGATCCACCAGCCTGAGTATTGTCAGAATGCTTTCTCGTGATTTCACACTGCTGGTATCCATGGCGGTTGTGATTGGATTGCCTGTCGCCTACTACCTGATGAAAAACTGGCTAAACAACTTTGCTTACCGCATAGATTTGGAGCCTTTGTATTTCGTCGTGGCAGGAGTGCTGATTCTTGCAGTGGCTGTGTTAGCCATTATGATACAAATCGCCAAGTCCACTAAGTTCAGTGTGTCAGAAAGTTTGAAGGCTGATGGATAAATAGTTCGAGAATTTCCTATGCTATTCATCATTAACTATTAAAATAGTAATTAGACTATTTTAATAGTTATAATTGTGCCTTACTATCAATTGAATTGATATCAATGAACACAGATCAGCACTCCGAAAAAAGAAATATTGGAGTAGATATTCTAAGAGGAGTCAGCATTCTGCTGGTCATCCTACTGCATGTTAATATTCACTTTGGGTTAAAAAATTCATTTCTTGCAGAAGAGCTCTCATCAAAGCTTTTCTCTTTCCTCTTCTGGAACGGACTTTACGGTGTGGTGATATTCTTCACTTTATCTGGTTATCTCATTACTACATCGATCTTGAAAAGATCGGCTAGTCTATCAGCGATAAATCTCCGACAATTTTATTGGTTTCGATTTTCACGAATCATTCCGCCCTTAATCGCTTTGCTCATCGTTTTATCCGCCTTGCACTTGAGTGGGGTTTCCGGATTTGTGATCAACCCAAACAAAACGTCTCTACTCCGCGCCATTTTCGCCGTGCTCACTTTTCATTTCAACTGGCTTGAAATACAAGTCGGATACCTTCCAGCAAATTGGGATGTTCTCTGGTCAATTTCGATTGAAGAATGCTTCTACTTAGTTTTCCCCTTCACCTGTTTACTTTTAAAAAAAGAATGGCATTTTCTCTTCATTCTGATTGCTTTCATGTTCATTTCGCCATGGGCTCGAATAGAACTATTTCCAGGGAACGACTTAGCATACAAAAACCACCTGGGATCTATTGACTCCTTAGCATTAGGCTGTATGACTGCCATCATTGCCCATAGATTTACTATTCCAAAAAAACTCAATGTTGTTTTTCTAATCATAGGATTCACCTTGATGATACTTGTGATGGTTTATAAAGGATTGATCTGGCGATCTGGTCTAACAGAACTTGGCCTGAATGTAACCATACTTTCAGTAGGTGTTTCGCTTGTTGTCTTTTGGCTTCATCACCAACAAAAAGCCAGAACTCAAAAAAACTATCTAGCCTTTCGTGGACTAAATCGCATGGGGAAGTACAGCTACGAAATCTATTTGACTCACATGTTTGTCGTCATACCAGCTGCTCAGCTAATTAGGGCAAATGATTTAGGTGAGGCATGGTTCATTCCTCTTTTGATTGCATGCGTTTTGGTATCCTATGCACTTGGATGGTTGGTTTCAACTTATTTTTCTGAACCGGTAAATCGCTGGTTGAGAAGAAAATATAAAACGAACAAGTAGATTGAATATGACTTTAGTGAAAGTCATCTCTGTGAGTCATTTAGGATGAGTTATCATTTATACTTTTCTTCGAGATAGGCATAGAATTCCTTTTGAAATTGCTTTACAGAGACATTGAGTGATCGCTTGATATCTCCATTCGTTTTTATTAAATCAAGGACAGCATCCCACCCATATTTCTCTTCAATAGAAGTAATGATATAGTAACCCAAATCATATTTCAACTGTGCGGTTCGGTCTTTCTCTATTTGCTTGAGAGAAGGATAATTCCCGTTTTTCATATAGTCTAGCTGAAATGGATTATCTGTCCATTGACAGCACCCTTTGTATGTTGCAATGCCTTCCCAAAGCCAACCCGGCGCTCGCTGCGTATTCGACAGTTTACTCAAATGAATGCAGTGAATAAATTCATGCATAATCATTTCATATAGATCAACTTCTTCTTCTCTTATTTCTGAAGCAACTATTGTAGAGAGCATTCGAATTTCATTTTCATCCCATGCTCTTCCCATTTGCCATTTAGGTGCCCCTGGGGTAAGCACCGCATTATGATAGGTTTTAATGTCTGGATAAATTTTAATGGATGTTACTGGAAAATCATCTAGCTGAAAATCTTTGGTCAGTACCTTAAAACTTTCTTCGAGCCTTAAGGCGACATTAGGAACTAGAGCAGAATCTGATTTTGAATATGCAAATTCAAAGTGCGTTGTTTTAGAAGATTCTGTAAGTTCTTGCTCTGTATCAATGGCTAGCTCATTCAGTCGGTCATTTCTGTATCCATAAAGATCTGTCGACCATTCCTTTCTTGGACGTATTACACGAAAACTTTGAAGTTTATCATGCTCAAAGTTTAAAACCAAATAGTAGGTCGAATCTGTATCAGTCACCTTAACCTCTTCTTCAGATAAGAAAATCGTAGGTTTCAGTATTCCGTTTTCATAAGGCTCTAGTTCCCGATCAATATCAGAATCATAAATAATGAATAGTCGATCCTCCTTTAAATACCAACGACTCCTGAAAAAAGGTTTATTAGGTTTTACTCCTACGCTATAGTATCCAACAAATTGATCTAATGAGGGTAGCGTCTTAGACTGAGAAAATCCATTGAGAGATATTAGAAGAAAGAAGATTTTTTGAACGACTCGCATATGATTTTATTTGGTAAAATCACGAAAGAAAATAATCCTTGTTTGACTTTCGTACCAATCTATCGGTTGGCACTAATTATTCGAAATCTTCTTCAGATATTGACTTGGAGTAACTCCATTCATTTCTTTAAACACCCGATTAAAAGACGTTTTAGAGTTAAAACCACATTCTAATGCAATGGCTAACAAGGTCAAACCTTCTGCCTTATTCTGAGACAGCATTTCTTTGACTGCATTGATTCGATAAGTATTTACCAGCTCATAAAAGGTTTTTTGAAGGTGTCTGTTGAGAATGAAGGAGATAAGATTAGGTTCTCTGTCCAGCATACCAGCAAATTCTTTGAGTGAGAGCGATGGATTTAAATACGCCTTATGTTCCTCCATTGCAGTTTTAACAACTATGATTAACCCTTCAATTTCATTCTCTGGAAGATGATCATAGCTTCCTTTCTTAGCACTTTTCAAAAAGTCTCCAAGGTTCATAGCCGAACCTTTTAGCAAACCCTGAAGCCCAATCCAGTAGGTTAGATATGTTAGGAATAGTAACAGTAAATAGGCACTGATGATTGTAAACACATTTTGAATTTGACCTCTGAACAGCGTAAGAAAAACAACTGCAAAAGGAATCCAGACAAACCAAAACAGGCGATAATAGGAAATAAGAGCAAATAACCAATCCAACGTCTTTTTCCTCATCTCAGAAAATTGATGGACTACAGCCTGCTCATGGTTTTGGATTGCGATTAAAGATTTCTTTAAATAAATAAAAATAGAAACAGAAGTTCCAAAGTAGATCAGTGGAGAAATAAATGCATCAGAGAAAACATTGTAATACATTTCATTAGTACTTATTGCCCAACTAATTTGAAAAACCTGTAAAGCCAGCTCAATCCCTAAGGGAAGAAAATGAACCATTACTTTCTCTGAAAGTATAAAATCTGGTTGCGTAAAAGACAAAGTATAAAAATAGATAAGTGGGCCAATCGCTAGTAGGTAGGAGTATGGGAACCACAACAACCATGGAAAGAGATTATCCAGGTTAAGATCCAGAATCATCAAGTAGGTCAGATAAGAATTAACAAGCACAAGAAGCAAACTCAAGAGTCTATTGCTCAAATAATGGCCCTCATTTCTAACAAAAAGAACCCCGGAGAGTATAAAAATCTGTAGAATTCCAGAAATTATCAGGAAATTGATAGGATTAAGATTGAAGTATATATGATTATCCAATTAATGCTGTTTGTCAGGATTCAAAGCAAAGATGATGCTATCTAATTCAGACAGCCCTTCTCTATTTCATTTCCATATCGGCACCATTCTTGATATTTTTCAGTCAAATCCTCTCCAATTGAATAACGGCAACTTTTTAGACTTACTCATCTTATTTGGAGCATTGCAAGGCTTCATCACCGCTACACTCCTTTTTTCAAAAAAGAGGCATCAATCAAGTCATTTGCTTGCCAGTATCCTTTTGATCATTTCGCTGGCATGCCTAAACATTTACCTATTCGAAGTACTTCCACCAGATGTTCCTACTGCTATTCGGATTCTTGAAAAAGTCGTTCCATTAATTATCATCATGCCTTTAGGACCTTTGATCTACTTCCATGTCAGGTCATTAGCAGGTATGTCCTTCTCATTTAAAGCTAGTCGAGCCCATTTCTTCCCAACGATTTTAGAC
The DNA here is from genome assembly GCF_039940915.1 of Ekhidna sp. GTDB lineage: Bacteria > Bacteroidota > Bacteroidia > Cytophagales > Cyclobacteriaceae > Ekhidna. Next base: position 1,120,304 of record NZ_JBDVFO010000001.1, on the reverse strand, counting down.
CTTATCCCATCGCTGGTGTTTTTGATAGCCACCATTCTATACGCATTTAATGCCGTATCATCCTTCCAGCCAATAGAATTGGAAGAGCTAAATCTGGTTTATGAAAAATATGTTGATGTGCCACGCTGGCTCTCTACGAGTATTTATTTAGTCCTTACCATACGATACGTATCTAAAAAAAGACTTGCTCAAACCAAGTGGGTCAAACAGTTTTTGGGTGTGTTTATGATCTTTCAAATCGTTTGGCTCTTCCACCTAATCCCTTATCTCTTGCCATCAACCTCCAATTGGCTTTTATCTTATCTAGGATGGTATCCTATTTATATTCCGCTAACGATTTTGGTTTATTGGCTTGGCATTAATGGTCTTGTTCATCTTAAAAGTCATAGGGTTAGTACGCTTGATGAGGAGCAGATGGAACGAGTGGTCAACAGCTTGAACAAAGTGATGGAAAAAGAAAGGCTATATCTTGATGCTTCATTATCTCTTAACATCATTGTAGAAAAAACCGGACTACTCCAAAAAGAAATTTCCGGAGCTCTAAACCAATATTTAGGCAAAAGTTTCAATGAATGGATCAATGAATACCGAGTCAATGAAGTGAAGCGGAAATTGGTAGATCCTTCATTTGCTCATCTCTCCATTACCGGGGTGGCATTGGAAAGCGGATTCAACTCTCAAGCTACCTTCCAGCGTGCCTTTAAAGCTATAACTGGTAAAACTCCAAAGTCCTTCAGAGCATCTGCCAATATAGATAGCTAGTAAATACTTCTCATTTCTAGATATGAGTAGAATTAAGTATTTACACTCGCTCTATTTGACTCAAAAACTCAAAATGAAAAGACTCTCATTACTCGCAGTACTCATAGGAAATCTCAGCTTTGGCCAGCAAATAGATACACTGAAAACAACCGTCCTGTCACCAAAACAACTTAAGGAGGACTTCCAACTTTACCGCAAGATGCTGGAAGAGACTCACCCCGGATTGTACAGGTATACATCCAAAGAGCACATGCAATCCACATTGGATAGTGTGGCTTCTACGTTAGTAAAACCAAAATCTTTTTATCAGTTCTACAAAGATATCTTACATATAGGCGCTCAGATTCGGTGTACACATTCTTATGCCTTTCCATCAAAAAAGGTAAGTCAATACAGCATGAATCAAATCAGTACAGTTCCTTTTTATACTTATGGGATGAATGAAAAGGTATATGTACTTTTCAATGGTTCGATGAACGAAGGAATCAAGCCTGGATTCGAAATCTTGAGCATTAATGGCAACTCTATCGAATCCATTAAAGAGCAATTCTATACGTATGCATGGTCAGATGCTTCTATCGAATCATCGAAAATTAGATTCTTCGCTGGTTCCCTTTTTTGGATGTTTTACCATGCTTTAGTTGATAAGTCAGAACGATTTGATATCACTTTTAAGGATCTAGATGGAAAACTTCAAATGTTTCACGTAAAAGCCCTGACTCCACGAACCAGCATGGCCAATTACAAGAAAAACCCTGTCAATAAATCCATACTGAAGAAGTACAAGCAAGGGAAGAGGAAGATGTTCAAGCTTGGATTTCCTAAAGATGCGGATAAAACAGCCACCATTTCCATCAGTGTTTTTGGAGGTGACTCAGAAGAAGATGCGCAACAAAAGACGCGAAAGTTTATGGATATGGCCATCAAAAAAATGGAAAAAGTAGGAGTTGAGTCATTGATTATTGACCTCAGATCCAATCAAGGAGGTTGGGACATTGTAGGATCAGAACTATTATCTTATCTCGTAAAAAGTGACGAACCGTTTGAATATTGGCGCAAAGGAATTGCCATTATTAAGGATACTACTTTTCTCAAATACACAGAGTATTCCTATCAAGATTGGCTCATCGCAAAGAAAGAGCTGAAGGAGCAACCAGACGGAACTTTTCTTGTGGTCAATCCAGACGGCCCAAACCCCGTACTTACCCAACCTAAGCCCAATCGATTTAAGGGAGACTTATACTTTCTAATTCAAGAAACGACAGGTTCAGCAGCTAGTGAGTTTGCTGGAGCAGCCAAGAGTCGAAACCTCGGCACGTTCGTCGGATCTGAAACAAACGCTGCATACGATGGAGGCAATAGTTCTACGTTTATAAAAATGACATTGCCAAACTCTGGCATCTACGTCAATAGCCCCTTGGTAGCTGGTTACTTGAACGTAAAACCACAAAAGATACCCAATAGAGGTGTATTGCCTCACCATGAAGTAAATTTTATCAGGGATGATTTGTTGATCCGGTACGACAGGCAATTGGAATTCGTGAAGGGCTTGATTAGAAAAAATGATAAAAAAACGGAATCCCCTTAAAATCAGATACCCTATTTAGGGTATTTGTAGGTCTGGCATGATAATTATGTAGTTAGGATAAGCAAATTGAGTGTTTATCAATTATTTTTAAAACTATAAACCGCCAAATCAATGACTAACGCTTTACTAATCAAAGATGAAGGATATATGCTATCCATCTCCTTTCCGTCTCGAACGATACTCCTCGATTTTCTCGATTCAGATTTAAAATACAGTAGATCCCATGTTGATCATAAGGTCAATATTTATCCCGATCAGCTGGATTCTTTTAGATCCTGGGCCAACGAAAGATGCCTAGAGATTTTCGAATTTCAATCACAGGTCGCTTAGTTTCGTACGCTTTCAACTTTTCTGCTTCTCAAGAATACTTTCCAACTTATCAATCACCTCTTTCACATTTTCTTTGTTGAAGCAAAGGGGTGGTTTCATTTTGAGAACACTGTCATCTGGACCATCCGTGCTTATCAGGATAAAGTTTCTTCTTAATTCGTTTTTTAGCTGATGCGCTATTTTCTGATCGGTCTCAAAAGATCCTGGCTTAACAATTTCCACCCCAATAAATAATCCAGAACCTCTCACATCTCCAATGCAGGGAAATTTCTTTTGAAGGGATCGCAACTCTGATATATAAAAATCACCCACTGATTTTGCATGTTGTTGCAAGCTTTCTTCCTCGATGACATGAAGGACAGATTTTGCTATTTCGCATGAAACCGGATTCCCACCAAAAGAGCTAAAAAACTCGACCCCATGTCCAAATGATGCTGCGACCTCCTCTGTGCATACCACTGCACCCATCGGGTGGCCATTGGCAATCGGCTTGCCTAATATCACAATGTCTGGAACTACATTGTGGGCCTCAAAGCCCCAAAAGTAATCTCCCAATCGTCCAAATCCAGTTTGTACCTCATCGCTAATGCAAACGCCTCCTTGCTTTCGAATAGCCGGATACACCTCTTTCAAATAGCCAGCGGCCAGCGGTACCTGTCCACCACAACCCACGATAGGCTCTGAAACAAAGGCGGCAATGGTATCTTCAGCATGCGCAATTTGATCAACTGCATCTTTCCCATACGCGCTACCTGCGTGCTCTCCTCTGTATTTGCCATTATAGGCATTAGGCAAGGGTGTCTTTATGACATGCTCTTTTTGACCCTGGCCTTTAGGGTTGCTGAATTTATAATCGCTGATATCTATAGAGGTCTGCGTATTCCCGTGATATCCATGCTCCATGACCATCACCTGATCCTTTTGTGTATGCGTCCTGGCCAATCTCATGGCAAGGTCACTTGCGGCACTCCCAGAATTCACAAAGAAGACCTTGTTGAGCGGCGAAGGGAATTTGGATAGCAGTTGCTCAGCGTATTCCGCCAACTGATCGTAGAGGTACCGTGTGTTTGTGTTCAGGGTGGCTATCTGACGTTGCCCTGCTTCCACCACTTGTGGATGGCAATGTCCGACATGCGGTATGTTATTATACGAATCAAGAAAAGCATTACCATAGCCATCATACATGTACTGAAAAGCAGCCTGTTTCATGTATATAGCCTCAGAGTAGCTGATAGATAAAATAGGACTAACAGATTGGTGTCTTCGCTCTTTTATCTCGTCAACCGAGTCTACTTCAGGAAGACTCAAACCTGCTGCCGAGTAAAAGCAATTGACCGCTTGAATAGGCCCAATACTTAGCCATTTTCTGAGCATTTTCCATGCGGACTTTTCACTGACGGAAGCATACTCATTGGAAGGATCCTGCTTCCTTGCATGAGCGGATTGGCAAACGCTCGTACACAGTCGCGCTGCAATCAAATAGTACAAAACATCAAGCTCCTTTTCCTCCAGCGCAACAATCTCATGGTAGCCTTTCAATATGGCTCGCGACCATTCCAACGGATTGTCTTTATCATAGCAACCATAGGTTATCGCAATCGCGACCTCATTGATGAGGGAAGAATATACCATGTCACCAAAATCAATGACTCCCGAAACTCGATCATCCTTTACCAGAATGTTCCATTCATTGGCATCATTGTGTATGATGCACTTTCGAAGCTCTGGGAGAACAGGCACCACACGTTGGTCGTATGCTTGAAAAAAATACCTGACGATGTTACGGTCGTGAGGATCTTCAATGGCTGAAATGTACGGCTTATTTAAATGAAACTGATTCAGGTCCCACGCCAACTCCCTGCTCTTTAAGGTCGCATTCTTAACGGCCTTTAATTTCACATTCATTTCGGCAAGAAATCGACCAAAGGATGTAAATAGCGATTCTGAAGGAACAACATTGCCTAGAAATTCTCCATCCAAATAAGAGAGCATACGACAAATAAGGTGCTCTCCACCAACTGGAAGTTTCTTTACAAATGAGCCCTCCGCGAATGCCTTGGGGCTCGGGAACAACGTGTTTGGAGTTTCACTTAAAAAAAGGAGTATTTCGGTCTCAGCACTTACTTGCTCAAGCATTTGCTCGTCAAAAACATACGTTTTGAAAATGAAACGCTGCTCATCCGCAATGACCATATAGTTTGCATTGCTGTAGCCGTTGAGCTTCTTTATCGTGACTTTTTCAAAATCAAAATGCGTGCGCAATAAATTTTCCATTTCCTAACCTTCTGTATTAGAAAAGAAAGATAGCAGAGATTGACAATTACAGGGGTTTCGAGCAAAGTTTCTTACTTCAACAGTTTAGTAGGGGTCGATTCTTGAAATAAAATAATCGCATCAAAAGCTTCTCTGCCATGATTATTTCTTCTTAAATATTCAGGTGCCTCCCCTTTTTTATTGGTCCAATAAACTGCTCCAATGAAATTCATATACACAGTCAACTCTTCCGGCAATCTATCAAATGGTATAAACATGATGGGGTGATTATTGGATCTGTAATAGGCCGCAACACTTCCCTCAGGAGATTCTTCAACTTCAACTTCCATCAATTTCCACTCGTTGTAATCTTTACTGTACTCTGCCGGTTTTGTTCGAGCATTAAAACTGCCATAGTCAAACTCTTGACCCAAAATAAAATACTCCGCTCCAAGGGTTTTTTTCAAATAGCCCCCTGCGACACCCTTGTCCTTCTTTTTGTTAAACAGATTTGCCACATGTCCATTATGAGCCCAAAACACGCCTTTTTTCTTGCTGCCCTCCTTCAGATGTTCAAGTATGTTTTCAGCCATCATCTTATCTCTATAGCCGTTTTGCTTGGATTTTTTTTCTGATTTTTCTGATAGAATTTGATCTAAGTGTCGGAATAGCCATTTATACTCATACGTATCCTGGCTCGAAAAACTAGAAACATCAACCCCTTCGTACCGGGCAACTTCAACCGATCTCATTTCCAATATTTCCTTACCACCGAGTTTGTAAAAAGCAGTAGCATCTATCATCTCATCTTCTCTTCCTGGTAAGTCATACTTTGCCAGGAGCATCTCCAGTCGTCTTACTGTTTCACCAATTTTTTGAACGTCTACTCCAACGAATTCAACTGAATTGGAAGGGTGAGATTGATTGTACAGTTTTAACCACTCCACCAATTCTACAAACTCCTCAGTCTCCCAAGGCCATAAGGCCAGATTATCCACTGCTTCTGCGGCTGTTCCTCCTTTGCCAGAGATATAATCGTTGACGGCCAAACAGTTTGCAAAATCTGCTTCCATAAACACCCTATTGAATTGATGATTTTCAACCAAATAGCGAATCAACCGGTGTCTCATCACAAAAAATTCGTGAGTACCATGTGTGGATTCACCAAGACCTACCAATTGCCTATTTTGAAAGTACTGATCCAGCGCTTTCAAATCATCTGTGCTTGCAGACGGGGCATAGTGATCCAGTTTTATTACAAATTTCTGGGCAAGCTGCTGCTGTGAAAACAGCAAAATTGCTAGTAGGATAGCTTGTTTCATGAGGCTAGGGTTTTCGTTCAAAAACGCTATTTTCTGTCTAATATTTTAAGTGATCTGACACCAATCACACTGAAAATTTATTTGTTTTACAACTTAAATAGAAATGCTCCGTATATTTGTTTTACAAGTTCAATAATAATGGTAAAGGAATATGGGACGTACAAGTTTTTTAGGTGAATTCGAAGAGCTGATTTTGACCATGGTTTTGATATTGGGCGAAGAGGCGTATGGCAACACTGTTGTGAAAGCTATCAAAGAGCATCAAAAAAGAGAAGTAAACCTCAGCTCGGTTCACATTACACTCTACCGTCTGGAGGAAAAGGGCTTTTTAGAATCTGACATGGGCGGAGCTACCAAAGCCCGAGGTGGTCGGAAGAAAAGATATTTCAAAATCACCAATGCAGGTAAAGTACTGCTTCAGGAAATGAAAGACTCCAGAACAAACCTCTGGAAACTGACGCCTCAACTAAACTTCAGCGGATGAGCACTCAGCCTCCTCGTTTGTTTACCCGCTTTTTTAAATGGTACTGCAAGCCACCACTACAGGAAGCCATCCTCGGAGATTTAGAAGAGCAATTTGAGGATGACCTAAAAGCCTATGGGGTAAGGAAAGCGAAGCGTCGATTTATATGGAGTGTTATCCGATTTTTTCGTCCACAAATTATAAAAACCGCCATTGGCGGAAAACTCAACCACTTAGGCATGTTTAAAAACTATTTCAAAGTAGGGATAAGAAATATCCTGAAGTACAAAGCATTCTCGTTCATAAACACTTTTGGCCTAGCTGTTGCGATGGCCGTTTCGCTATTGATCATCTTAATGTTGGCAGATCAGCATCAATACGATCATTTTCATACAAAAAAAGACAGAATCTATAGAGTTCACACTAAAACTGAAGGATCGGGTATTGCCAATGCTTCAAGTCCTTTTCCACTTGCTAGAACTATGAAGAAGGATTATCCAATGGTTGAAAATGCAACAATTCTGGTCCCTGGAGTCGGAGGAGATGCTGTTTTAGCTGTAGGTAAATATGCGGAAATCAGGGGGTTTTTTGCGGATCATGCGTTCTTTGACATCTTTGATTTTGAACTCAAAGAAGGAGATCCAAACACCGCTTTGAATCACCCCAACAGCATTGTCATTACATCAGAAGTGGCTTACAAATTATTCAATAGCCAGCCTGCTATCGGAAAAACCATCAACTTTCAGGACAGAAGTCTGGGGTTGATGAAGATAGACATTGGTACTGGGAAAGAGGAGATAGCAGAAGAATGGGGTCAATTCACAATTACCGGAGTAATAGATCTAAGCAAACCCAAAAGTCACATTGATTTTGACATGTTGATTTCAGCATCCAGTCTTCCAAGACTGTATCAAGAGAACAAGGTCACTGACAAATCTCGCTCCTGGGAAAACTATTCGGTCGGATACACCTACCTACTCCTTCGAGAAGGTAGCACACAAACACAACTGCAAGAGTCTTTGAATGAACTAGCTAGCTCTAAATACAAAGAGTTCCCGCAATTAGAAGGAATGCAGTTGCTCTCAAGACGTCTAAATAATATAACACCAGGACAATTTGTCGGCAATCCAATTACACTGAGACTGCCAATAGAGGCTTACTATGTTCTGATCGGACTAGCAATCATTATTCTACTATCAGCTTGCTTGAACTACACCAATCTATCCATAGCAAGAATGTTGACTCGTGCCAAAGAAATCGGAGTTAGAAAAGTAAATGGTGCAAGAAGAGGAAGCCTAATATTGCAGTTTTTAACAGAGTCGGTCATCACTTCTTTTCTCGCATTGATGATGGCTAACCTTATCCTATTAATTCTTCGACCTGCCCTAAAATCTCTTTGGATTAGCAACGTTTTAAACTTTGATCTTACCGCTAACCTAACCGTTTTCTCTTCTTTCTTAGGATTCGCTCTTATCATTGGTTTAGTAGCGGGGTTGTATCCCTCACTGGTACTTTCAGGTTTTGCACCTCTTAAAGCGTTAAAAAATTTGAAAGCTGAAAAACCTGGCAAAATAGGTTTGCGACGAGTTTTGAACATTACTCAGTTCACCTTCTCCCTATTCTTCATTGTTACATCCATACTTATCGCCCGTCAATTCAATCACATCATTGATTTTCAATATGGTTTTGATACCGAAAACGTAGTGAACATTCCGATACAAGGAAATGCGTATCAAATACTTCAAAATGAGTTTGCTTCTATTTCAGGTGTACTAGGGACCTCCACTTGCGAATTCATCCCTGCACTCCTACATACTAACGGAGCATCGATCAGCAATGAAATCACAGAAGAGAACTTATTCGATGCAGAATATATCAGCATCGATCACAACTTCGTCTCTAACATGGGACTAGACATTATTGCTGGAAAAAATCTTTCTAAAAGCCAGGCTGAAGGAAATGCGATCCTGATTAATGAAATGACCATACATCGGTTAGGGTTTGATTCCCCTCAAGAGGCAATAGGAAAAACCGTGTTCATGGGTGGGCAACGGGCCATGACGGTGCAAGGAGTCATCAAAGACGTAAAGTTTCAGAATCCGGTAATGGGAGAAGGCGACCTCCCCTTAATCCTCAGGTATAGCCCCAAATTATTCAGTTACATCAATGTGCGATTTGATTCTCAAAATCAAGAGGTAATGAAAAAGCTTAAAGACAAGTGGGAATCCATTGATCAAACGCATCCTTTTAAATCCTACGTTTATGATGACCAGCTTGCCAAATCAACAAAATGGTTTGGTGATGTAGTAGCAATTATCGCTTTCATCGCATCACTCGCTGTAATAATTTCTTGTCTTGGACTTTTAGGCATGGCCATCTATTCAACAGAACGTAGAGCTAAAGAAATAGGCATCAGGAAAGTGCTTGGAGCAAAGCAATCACAATTAAGCCTTGCTCTAGGCAAATCTTTCTTAGCAGTGCTCACTATTGCCATCTTGCTGGGTGGGCCTTTGAGCTATTTGGCTAACAACTTGTGGCTAGAAAGTTTCCCCAATAGGGTAGGATTTGGTTTGGGAACAGTACTTTCAGGATCATTGATACTGTTTCTAATTGGACTCTTTACTATTGGTTTTCAAATAATTACGGTAAGTCGAAGAAACCCCGTTGACGCTTTGAAAGATGAGTAAAGTAAAACCGCCATCGATACCTCATAAATTCTTTCAGTGGTACTGCAAGCCATCCCTACAAGAAACGATTCTTGGGGATTTGGAAGAGCAGTTTGAAGAGGATCTTGAAAGCATCGGGTTAAAAAGGGCAAGAAGAAGATTCGCCTGGACTGTTCTGCGGTTTTTTAGAAAAGGAATAATAAAACCCCTCCATGGCGGGGGAAAACTCAATTACTTAGGCATGTTTAAACATAATCTTTTAATTACTTTTCGAGGTTTCAAAAGACACAAAACAGTCTTTGGAATTAACCTAATAGGTCTTATCACAAGTCTGACTTGTGTCATTTTTAGTGCAATCTGGGTAAATGATGAATTGCAGAAAGATCGCTTTCACGATGATTCAGGTAGACTATTTCAAGTGTACTCAAGATTCGACAACACAGATGGGATCACGGTGTGGCAAGGAGTTACAGGACTGCTCGATACGGAAATTGAAGCTCAAATTCCTCAAGTAAATCTCTCCACGGTTTCCACAGACGTCCATGAGTATTCCCTCAGTATTGACAACAAGAGGTTTAAGGCTCAGGGACGGTTTGGGGACAAAGATTATCTCGACATCTTCAACTATCCACTACTAAAAGGTCAAAAAGCAGCCCTGGCAGACCCTTCCAATATTTTAATTACGTCCACATTGGCCAAGCGTATGTTTGGTGCTGAAGATGCTGTAGGGAAAAGTATTACCTGGCATTTTTGGAACAGCGAAAAGACTTTCAAAGTTGCCGGTATCTTGGAGGATCCAACTTCAGCTACTTCCGATCCATTTGAATTCATTCTTTCATGGAAGTTTTATCATGATGAACTGATCAACTTCAAACAATGGGGCAATTACTACGGAAGAGTCGTCATCAAACTCGATGAGCTTTCTAAGAAAGAACTGGTAGAGAAAAAAATCAATGAAATTTTTCAAAGCAACAACGCTAACGAGCAGGTAGAGCTATTCTTAGCCAACTACAGTGACCAGTACCTCTATGGCAATTACGAGAATGGCCAACAAGCAGGTGGTCGAATTGATTATGTATACCTGGCAATTGTAGTTGCCGCCTTCATCCTGCTTATCGCTTGTATCAATTTCGTAAACCTTTCTACTGCTTTTGCCTCATTGAAAGTGAAAGAAATTGGTGTCAAAAAAACATTTGGTGCTTCTAAATCGCAGCTAGCCATTCAATTTTTTTTGGAGTCCATCCTGCTGTCAGCACTGTCAATCTGTATCGCATTGGTTTTAGTGATCTTCCTCCTAGAACCGTTCAATCAAATAACTGGTAAAGAGCTGGTTTTTGTCCTTGATTGGAAATTTCTGGGGCTGATATTGCTTTTTATACCTTCAATTGGACTTATTGCTGGACTTTTCCCAGCTATCTACCTGTCGGGGTTGGAAGTTATTTCAGCCCTAAAAGGTAAATCTTCTGAATCCGGGGGTGCATGGAGTCGGAAAATTCTCGTATTTGTTCAGTTCACACTGTCGATAATTCTCATCGTAGGTACATTGATCGTAAGCCAGCAGGTAGATTATGCGTTAAACAAAAACCTTGGATACGATCGAGACAATTTGCTTTACTTCCTTAGAGAAGGGCAGATTCTTGAAAGAAGTGATACGTTCATGGCGGAACTGAGAAATACCCCAGGAGTTAAACTAGTTTCTCAAAGTGGCTTTTCAGTCGCACCCGGACTACAAAATAGAACCAGCGGCATTAGCTGGGATGGAAAGGGAGAAGACCAACAAGTACAGTTTTGGGAAAACAATGGAGACGCAAAATCCGCCGAAATAATCGGGCTCGAATTAGTTGAAGGAAGGTTTTTTAACGATCAGCTGAATACCGAGGAGAGCAGCATCATTTTCAATGAAACAGCCATACATACTATGGGGCTCCAAGATCCGATAGGCAAGACCGTCGAGCATTATTCCGGAAAGAAAACAATTGTGGGTGTAGTGAAGGACTTCACCACCGAATCGCTTCATAATCCAATCGAGCCCGCAATGTTCCACTATCGACCAGAAAGAGCGCATTACATTCTTGCCAAAATTGAAAAAGGGAAGGAACTGCAAACGGTCAGTGAAATCGAATCAGTTTACAAAAAGTTTAATCCTAACTATCCATTTGATGCCAAGTTCGTTGATCAGGATTATCAGGCCATGTACGATTCAGAAATGCGTGTAGCCAAGCTATCTCGCTTATTCTCAGGATTGGCAATACTGATTTCCTGCCTTGGGCTATTTGGACTTACCATCTTCCAGGTCCAGCGAAGAGTTAAGGAGATAGGAATCAAAAAAGTACTTGGAGCCGAAAGCTGGAAGCTAGCGCTATCAATGACCTACGAATTCACTAAATCTGTACTAATATCCTTATTAGTGGCTTTACCGGTTAGCTATTACCTTGGTGAAAAATGGCTCGAAGGGTTCTCTTATAGTATAGAATTAAAATGGTGGTTTTTTGTGCTGGCAGGATTCCTCGCCTTAATTATTGCTTGGCTAACAGTGAGCTCCCAAACTTGGAAAGCAGCTATTGCAAATCCTGTAGAATCATTGAAAGATGAATGAATAAATAGATTCTTTTTACTAGTCAATTAGGGGTAAATGTACTATGCCATTGCCAATAGGATAAATTAACTCACTAACATTTATCCCTATGAAGAAAATCATTGCACTTACATTTATTGTATTGTCGTACGCTGGCTATTCTCAAGAAGAAGGAGTAGTGGAAGCAACGAAAAAAGGAAATCTATTTTTTGAAGTCGGAACCTCAGTCTTTGGAGAAACAGCACTAAAACATGGCAATAGTACTGGTTTTAGTCTTCTATCCTCTGAGGGAACCACTATATACTCAATCGGAGCAGAAGGCGGCTACTTTGTTCAGGACAATACTGCAATTAAAGTCGGTCTTGGGTATTCAGATATTGATTTTTCCAGTTTTTTCACATACAAATTTGGAATCAAGCATTATGCCGGAGGAAACGTTCCTTTGCAAATTGATATTACAGGAGCAACGAATGAAGATCAAGAGTCATTTGGCGGAGGTTCAATCGACACGCCTGACCCACTTTGGTTAGGAGTTCAAATGGGATACGCCGCCTTTCTAAGTGATAATATTACATTCGAACCAACGATTAGATACAATTCAAGTTTGAATAGTGACTTCACTAGTGAAAATCTTCTTGAATTTAAATTCAACTTCGTGATCTTCTTCTAGAAGTTTTTCTCAAAAAACTTACAAAAGTGGGTGATCTCACACTTGTCACATTTGGGAGACCTGGCCAGGCAAACATACCGGCCATGTAAGATCAACCAATGATGCGCTCGTGAGATATATTCCTCCGGAATATGCCTCACGAGTTGTTTCTCAACCTCTAGCGGGGTTTTAGCTGTCTGTGTTACTAGGCCAAGACGTTTGGATACCCGAAAGACATGTGTGTCTACAGCCATTGCAGGCTGATTGAAGAGCACCGAAACTATCACGTTTGCCGTTTTTCTTCCCACACCTTGAAGGGAAGTAAGTTCCTTAATCGTGGTTGGTATCTCCGAATTATACTCCTCTACCAAACGTTTACTCAACGAAAGTAGGTGCTTGGTCTTATTGTTGGGATAAGACACACTCCGGATGTAGGGAAACAATTCATCAAAGTGACTGGCAGCCATGTATTCAGGAGTTGGGAAATCCCGAAATAAGGCAGGCGTAACTTTATTGATCCTTGCATCTGTACATTGTGCACTCAGCACTACAGCAACAAGTAGCTCAAACGGATTAGAATAGTGTAGTTCTGTTTCCGGTTGTGGGTAAGACTCTGAAAAGTACGCTACAAACGCTTCAAATCGCTCCTTCTTAGTCATCGGTTAAAATTAGACAGACTATTACTCATGAACTTAATTTATTACCCTGCTAGCAACATTTCAAGTGCTTTATATTGTCGAATTATCTTTGAGTGCACGATAAGAGTTTTATGTGATGGGAAACATATCCATTTTTATCATTATCGGATTAAGTTTCGCAATCGTTTTTCTTGCTAAGCAAGTGGTTAGTATTGGTCTCAAAAGACCAGTTTCTCTTGCTCCTTTCGTACTCATTTTTATCCTTATAACTGAGCTTTTTTATGGATGGCTATATGCTTCGCATGAAATACTAGTGTATCCCTATCTTGTTCGCATTAACTCCCCATTCTTATACCTCATTGGTCCTGCCTTATATTTTGTCATTCTTGGATACGCAGACCCGAAGCGTAAATGGCAAAAGAATGATGTCTGGCATATCATCCCATTTGTATTGGCCATTTGTTATCTGATTCCATTATACACTTCCTCGACCGATCTGAAAGCAGATTATTTGCATGAGATGTATCAACAACTTGGCTTTGATTCCATTCTTCTTGGGAGTACACGAAGGATTCATCAAGGGGTTTATCTAGGCGTATCTATATTATTGATAACCAAAAAATCAAAATCACTTCATATCCATCGTACGATTAAATCAGCAAAAATGATCGTAGCAGCATTTACTGTACTTTGGGTACTCTCTATTTTCAGGTTTTTCTTCAGTTTCGATCTTCTTTCAGCTCTTATGGACACCATATTGCTTGTTCTTATTGCCATTTATTTGGTTTACAATCAATTGTCCGGGAAGATATACAAGCCTTCAACTCATATTAGGATAGACCCTCATGAGGTAGAACATGCGATGGCAAAAATTGAAGAATTAATGATAAAAGAGAAGCTATTTATTGATCCTCACTTTACAATCAAAGACATGGCAGACAAGTTAGAAATGCCAGTTCCTACAATTTCATTGATTATTAATCGAGGCATGAACGCTAACTTCAATGAATTAATCAATCATTACAAAGTTGAAGAGGCTGTTCGACTACTTGGTAGGACGGACACGCGCCACCTCACTATAGAAGCAATTGCTAAGCAAGCCGGATTTAACAGTACTTCTGCATTCAATGATAATTTTCGAAAAAAAACAGGGCAATCACCAAAAGCCTATCGCAACTAGTTTGCCTAAATAATTATTTAGGCAAACTATGAACTAAAAAAGTCATCCTTAGAGAACATTGGAACGTAAATTCCATCAAAACTCAAATATGAAAAGTTGTTTATTATGCTTTCTTATTACTGCTTCAACAATAGTCTCAGCTCAGTTAAATCATAAGCAAGTAGCACATTTTAGTGATAGTATGGTTCAATATGGGATTAGTTATCCCATGATTCCAGGGGCTTTGTTAAGTGTTGTTAGTTCAGACAGTATCTATCTAAGTCGTGGATATGGATACAGCAATTATGAGGATAAAACTATCAAGACAAATAATGAGACCTTGTTTCAATTGGGTTCTATTGGTAAACTCTTAACGGCTATTGCTGTACTTCAGCAAGTTGAGATGGAATCACTTGATTTGGATAAAAACGTAAACCAGTTTTTACCAAACTGGAAAATAGAAAACCCATATGATCGAGTATTGACCATTGCTGATTTACTAACACACTCTGCAGGATTCAGTGAACACATCATCGGTTACCTTGCCCGAAGTGAACATGAAATCGACCCCATATCCATCCACCTTAAAGATCACATGCCCCGGCTGTTTCAGCCTCCAGGAAGAACCATTAACTATTCAAATTATGGCTATGCACTAGCTGGACATTTGGTCGAGTTATCTTCCGGTCTGCCTTTTGATACATATGTTAGTCAACGGATCTTCGATTCGATAAGTATGGTCAATAGCACATACTATCTGCCAGACAATTACAGAGATCTGCCCAACTATGCACGTGGCTATGAGTGGAGAGATACATTTGAAGAGGTCATCAGCTATCCGAGGCATGCAATACCTGCCGGGAGCATTCTCTCCACAAGTGATGATATGGCACTTTTAATGCAAAGCATGCTTCGTAAAGATCAATCGCTACTCTCTGAGGGATCATACAATGAGATTCTTAATCAACAGTTTAGCAATGATTCGGTGCTTGCGGGCTACACATATGGGATGGAGGTACAAACATTCAACGGTTATCCGGCGGTAGCAAAAGCAGGACAGGTGCCGGGGTTTATTTCAGTTTTAATCCTATTTCCAGGTGATGATTTGGGTATTTTTTTATCAGTTAATACTGAAACAGATAATTTTCTTGAAGAATTTTTCGAAGCATTCAAAGAAAGATTTTTCCCTGTGCAAAATGTAGAATTAGGAGAGAAATTAGAAAATGATGTAAGCGAATATGCAGGGCATTATGGCAATCAACGAACCAACCATGAGTCAATTGAAGAGCTCTTTATTTTGTACCAAGGTCAATTTCAATTTCATGCTTCATCCAATAATACCTTGCTGGCTTATCACAATGGATCCTGGCAGGAATATGTGATGGTAGCAAGGGACAGATTCCAAAACATATCTAACCCCGACCAATTTGTTGTATTTAAGAAGGACAAACAAGGTAAGGTTAATAGCATGCTTAGAAGCGTTCATGTTGGGGGCATTCAAGTGCCTTCAAGCTACGAACGCCTAGGTTGGTTTGAGCGTCCAAGATTTATGAATGATGAATATCCAATATTATTACTGGTTTTAATTTTCTATCCATTGTTACTTCCAGCGTGGCTCATTCTGCGTTTTGTTAGAAGAAAAAAACCCCAGCTATTAATCAAGACAAAAATTCAACCACACTATCATATAGCCGCATTGTTATTCTTTGCACTTTTCTGTTGGAATATTTTTGGCTTTTTTGTTCCGCTACTTCAAGCGAAGGAACAGCTCCTGTTTGGACTAAATCCATCATTGCTATCCATCAGATATGTCAATTGGGTCATGGCAATTTCAGCTGTCGTTCTACTCATTCTTTCCATAATCCTTTGGTATAGGAAGGATGGGAATTGGCTAATTCGGATATTCTATTCAGCCTATAGTTTAGTAGCTACATCGCATATCCTAATGCTACATAGATGGCATTTCTTGAACATTGATTACTAAAAAATTAAAATCCGCCATTGGAAAGAATGTAAGACACAAACATTCTGATCCTTGCTTTGCAGTGGGCTTAGAAACCCGCTAAAACAAGTAGCTCAAACGGATTAGAATATTGTAGTTCAGTTTCCGGTTGTGGGTAAGACTCTGAAGAGTACGCTACGAACGCTTCAAATCACTCCTTCTTGGTCATCGCTTAAAATTAGTGGATAGAATCTGAAATGAATCCAGCATGACATCATTTTAAAAGTCATTCTGAACCTGCCTTCTGCAGGCAGGCTTGTTTTCAGAATCCATTCCTAATTTCTAACAGCTAAGCTTGTTAAGCCGACTCCAAATTTTTAGAAGCATATAGAATTCGTGAAACAACTTCGCTCGGTGCTTTTATAGAAAAAGCGTCCAAAGCAGATTTCGCTTCAGTCAATTCATCCAATTTTGTTCGGAGTTCTATGTCAGCACTCAGCGATTCATTCATCTCTAATCGCTCGTCCTCATTTACCTCGTCGTATAGAAATCTTAATAGGTCATTTTTTGTAAAGGTTTTTGTCATACGCGTTTTGGGTTTGCTCAAATTTCTTTTTCAAGTTTATCAAAGCATACCTCATTCTTCCCAGCGCTGTATTAATGCTTACATCTGTAGCATCTGCGATTTCCTGAAAACTCATCTTCATGTAGTGCCGCATAACTAGCACCTCACGTTGAGATTCAGGTAAATCCTTAATAAAGGCTTTAAGAAGGTTGTAGGTATCTTGTTTTATGTGTTCTTCTTCAATAGACGACTCGGAAAAATCCAGTGTATTAAATACACTACTTCCATCCTCCATCACGATCATTGGATATCGCTTCGCTTTTCTGAAGTGGTCTATGGACAGGTTATGAGCGATTCTAAGAATCCATGGAAGAAATTTCCCCTCCTCATTATACTTGCCAGATTTGATGGTACGTATTGCTTTGATGAAAACCTCTTGCATGAGATCCTCCGCAGTGTACCTGTCTTTTACGATTAAATAGATAGTGGTAAAAACCCTGTCCTTATGACGATTGAGGAGTTCCTCAAATGCCTCTTCGTTTCCTCCAATATAGAGGGATAGCAACTCGCTATCATTCAAACTTGTCTTATTCATGTAATTCACCTGTTTGTTAACGTAGAGGTCTATATCATATTGTATCGTTTTGGGTTTGAAATAATTTAGCGGACAAGAATATAAAATTTGAACAACTCGGAAAAGTAAGCACCCTATTTTTTCAGTGCATAAGATCCGAATCCGTTTGTTAGTGTTTCATAGACAGACGAACCCCTAAAATGGTTGGAAAAATCATCCGAAACGAATCAAAGTGAGTTCCATTTAAGCTCATGCTTTCCATTCAAAAATGACTTCTTATTTCTCCTTCTGAAGAGCCTGAGAAAGGAATGCTAAAACAAGCCCTTGACATAAAAAGGGATGAATTTATCTTTGAAACAATCCTTTTAGGTCCTCGAAGAAGTACATGGCATTTCCTTATCTTACTCCTTCCCTCATGGTGAATCAGGTTGTATTATCCAGGTACTGTTGTCTTGTGTCCTGACCAGCGTATGACGATCGACGACCTTAAATGAACAACAATTTCCTACTTGTATAATACTTCCAATTTTATAATGAAAATCGTAATTATAGATAATATCATCTCCTCCCAACAATAGTGATGCTTTTGAGTTTTCCTTGAAAATAACGAACTCATTACAATTCATTTCGGGATTTACAGAGTTATCACAATTCAGAAAAGCATGAGTGTATCGAACATCAAATTCTATTGGTGGACTTGCTATCTCACGCTCTTTACATGAGGCGAACAGAAAAATTATAACAGTCAATTTCAGAAGTTTGAACATGTTTGAGGTATCTATTTGAACTAAATTTTTAAACTTTACGTGTTGACTGTATACTATTACAATCTAAGTTTGCTTCTCCCTACCGCATGACCAAAAAAATAGACAGTCTCGACCCCAAAGAATACATCATCATAAAAGGTGCCAGGGTGAATAACCTCAAAAACCTTGATGTTGCTATACCTCGCGATCAGCTGGTGGTCATCACGGGGCTGTCCGGTTCTGGCAAATCTTCCCTGGCGTTTGACACCCTTTTTGCAGAAGGTCAAAGAAAGTATGTGGAGAGCTTAAGCTCATACGCTCGGCAGTTTCTAGGTCGAATGGAAAAACCTGAAGTGGACTATATCAAAGGTGTGGCTCCTGCGATTGCTATTGAGCAAAAGGTCTCTTCAAGAAACCCCCGGTCAACTGTCGGCACTACTACAGAAATCTACGATTACCTTAAGCTCCTCTTCGCTAGAATTGGCAAAACCATTTCACCGACTTCTGCCAAAGAAGTAAAAAAAGATACCGTCACAGATGTTGTCGATTATATCCTATCGCACGAGCAGGGATCAAAATTGATGATTACAACGCCACTGAAAAAGAAAGAAAAAAGATCGCTTACCAAGGAATTGGAAATTTTGATGAGTAAAGGGTACACACGTATCCTGATTGGCGATGAAGTCTCATTCATTGAGGACATCCTAAAGTCCAAGGAAAAACCAAAAGATGGAATAGAGATTCTCATTGATCGGGCGGCGGTTCAAAATGATGAAGCCACGCAGTTCAGGTTAGCAGACTCTGTACAAACAGCTTTTTTTGAGGGAGAAGGCGATTGTTTTGTAACAATTGTTGGGAAAGGCAAGAAAAACTTCTCAGACCGCTTTGAACTTGACAATATACTTTTTGAAGAACCTACCGTAAACTTCTTTAGCTTCAACAATCCGTATGGAGCATGCCGCAAATGTGAAGGTTTCGGCAGAGTACTGGGAATAGACCCAGACCTGGTTATCCCAGACCGGAACTTGTCCGTTTACGAAGGAGCCATAGCTCCATGGAAGGGGGAAACCATGAAAAAATGGGCAGAACCATTGCTCCGTGATGGCATTCGATTTGAGTTCCCCATACATCGACCTATAGCAGAACTCACACAAGCAGAATATGATCTTCTTTGGACTGGAAACGAATATTTTGAAGGGTTAAATGCTTTTTTTGCGCACCTCGAATCGAAACTACACAAGATTCAATATCGTGTCATGCTTTCCCGCTACCGAGGCAAAACAACTTGTCCCGATTGCCGCGGAACCAAGTTGAGAAAGGATGCAAGCTATGTGAAAATAGTTGATCATTCCATCACCGATTTAGTGTTGATGCCAGTTAAAAAACTGAAACCCTTTTTCAACGCAATCAAGTTGGACAAGCATGATGAAAAAGTAGCAAAACGCATTCTGGAAGAAATCAAAAATCGCCTCTCATACCTGGATCAGGTAGGACTTGGGTACCTCACACTGAACCGTCTGACAAGTACGCTTTCCGGAGGAGAATTTCAACGAATAAAACTAGCCACTTCACTTGGCAGTGCGCTTGTCGGTTCGATGTACATCCTAGACGAACCAAGTATTGGTCTCCACCCCAGAGATACCGACAGACTCATTGATGTATTGAAAACGTTGAGAGATGTTGGCAATACCGTGATCGTAGTAGAGCATGAAGAAAAAGTGATGGAGGCTGCTGATCAAATCATCGATATTGGACCAGATGCAGGTGTCTTTGGTGGAGAACTTGTCTTTCAAGGTAAAACCTCCGACATGAATGGAGAGACCAATTCTTACACCTCAAAATACCTGCAAGGAAAGGAAAGCATATCCGTTCCTGAGAGACGCAGACCATGGAGATCTTCCGTGCTGATCGAAGGTGCAAGAGAGAATAATCTTAAAGATTTAAATGTAGAAGTACCACTTGGTGTACTTACGGTTGTTACGGGTGTAAGTGGTTCAGGGAAGTCTACTCTTGTTCGAAAAATCATCCATCCGGCTATTGGAAAGCAACTGGGACTCATTGGTGAAGCCTCCGGGAAATTCACTAACCTAACAGGTAATTATAAAAAAATCACCCAGGTAGAATTTGTCGATCAAAACCCAATCGGGAAGAGTTCGCGATCCAACCCCGTCACATATGTGAAGGCCTATGATGCGATCCGCCAACTTTTTTCAGATCAACCGCTTTCTAAAACCAATGGCTTCAAGCCCGCTCACTTCTCATTCAACGTAGATGGAGGAAGATGTGAAGTTTGTGAAGGAGAAGGGACAGTAAAAATCGAAATGCAGTTCATGGCCGACCTTCACCTCACCTGTGAAAACTGTGGTGGCCAGCGTTTCAAAAAAGAAATTCTGGAAGTAAAGTATAACGACAAGCACATTGCGGAAGTCCTGGATCTTTCCGTTCAGGAAGCCATTGAGTTTTTTGCTGGCAACAATGCAATCACAAACAAACTTCA
Source organism: Ekhidna sp. (assembly GCF_039940915.1). GTDB lineage: Bacteria > Bacteroidota > Bacteroidia > Cytophagales > Cyclobacteriaceae > Ekhidna. The sequence continues at coordinate 1,099,575 of NZ_JBDVFO010000001.1, read as the reverse complement.
ACCCCTCTTTGACGTGGGGCTGGGCTATGTAAAGCTGGGGCAGGGATCAAACTCCCTGAGTGGTGGAGAGGCTCAGCGAGTAAAACTCGCCAGCTTCCTATCAAAGGGAAGCAAGAGCAATAATACAGACCACATTCTTTTCATCTTCGATGAACCCACCACTGGCCTTCACTTTCATGACATCAAGAAACTGCTGGACGCCATCAATGCGCTTGTAAATGCCGGTAATTCAGTTGTAATTATTGAACATAACACTGAGGTGATTAAAAACGCAGATTGGATCATCGATCTCGGTCCGGAAGGCGGGGAAGAAGGAGGCACCGTGTGCTTTGCAGGGTTACCTGAGGATATGATCAAGCTCAAGGATAACTACACAGCTCAGTACCTGAAAGAGAAACTTTAGAATCAAGAAGTTTCAATTAAATACTTCCTCATGCGATGATTGATGCTGCCAACATTGGGCGTATCGTTGGGGTTGCCTTCAATAATACCAGACAAAAACCCGATACACTTTTCTTCAAAGCCAAGGGCCCTTGCTATTTTTTCACTGAATTTAATTTCGCTTAGCAAAACCTTACCATCGATCTTCATGAGCTTCACGGTATAAATCAGTATATCAATTTTATCGTCAAAGTTGAGGTCTTTAATCAGTGTTCCGGTCTTATCAGCGCTCTGGAGAAGCTCTTTCAGCTCTTTCATACTTAAGCCTTCAAGGCTTGCCAGGTGGCGAATAAAATCTTTTTCAGAACTATCAAAGTCACCGTCAGCCTGTGCTATGCCAACCAGTGCTCTGAATTTCACAATATCTTTCATAGATCAAATAGGTTTTGATACTACAAGGTCATAAGAATTAGTTTCTTATTATCTACAACCAAGTGAGAAATTGATGAGTTGCAGATCTATATCGATTAATTCAGTGATATTTTCACTTAAGAGAGTAGGAATTCCTTTAAGTTCAGGCCACGTACTCCCTCATTTTGGTTTGAATCGTAGCCCAGTTGGGTGATACACTTTTGTCTTTGTGGACCGCATCGGATAAGAACTCAATCGACTTAGCATCGAACCCAAATATTCTAGCCATCATTTCACAAAACTTAATTTCGCTAAAAAAGACCTTCCCATCCGCTTTCATGATCTTGACTAAGTCAGCAAGGATTTCAATCTTACCAGCTAGATCCAAATTAAAGGCAACAGGCTTCTTTACCTCCTTACTGTTCTGCGCTTCTTCCATTAATTGCGCCAGTATTGAATCATCCATTTGATGATCCTTTGCAAGTTCTTTGAGAAGCATCATCTCCTCCTTATCTAGCTTATGATCGATAAGCGCCATTCGAATCAATGCTCGAAATTTTTCCTCTTTGTTCATATGAAATGCTGGTCGGTTTCATACAAATTGACTCATTTAATCACAGACATAAAATGCGTGTTAGTATCAGAAATCTCTAGGCTTTTTTACTAACCGAATGTTGTTTAATCAATCATCAAAATAAGCACTCAACTTCTTCATATTCTCTTCATTGACCTCCACATCATACTTGATTCGACCAGCTTCAATGAGAATGACCCGATCACAAGATTCTGCAATATTCTGTAAGTTATGACTCGAAACAATCACGCACCTTCCTTCTTCTTTTTGTGCACGGATCAACTTCCTCAATTTAGCCTGAGAGGTAGGATCCAGATGCGCGAAAGGCTCATCCATAATCATGTATTTTGGATCTCCTGCAAGCAGGGATAATACCCCAATTCTCACTTTGGTTCCCGTCGATAAGTCACGGATGTATTTCTTGTTTTCATCAATGTCTTTATTCGAAAATTCAGCATACTTAGCCAGCAGCTCTTCCATCTCAAACTGCGAGTTTTTCATCTTAAGAATGAACGTCAGGTATTCTTTGGGCTTCAAAAATTCAATTAGAAAAGATTCATCAATGAACGCATTCAAATGATTTTGCCAATCAGCTGAAATATTTACATGCTCACCCTCCACGGCAACAAATCCAGTATCGGGCTTTAGCAAGTCAAGAACAGATTTAAAAAAAGTAGTCTTACCTGCCCCATTATTTCCTACAATGCCCACACACTCTCCGGGGTGGATTTCCAAATCTTCGATGTTAAGTGCAGCAACACCATTAAAGGATTTTCTGAGATTTTGAATTTTTATCATGCCTTAAAACTTTGAGATAAATGATACTTTCGTGCGTGGTACTTTTGAGCAACAAGGTTGGTGATGGGCTTAAAAAACAACAAGCCTGTGATGCCCATCAGCCCAAGTAGGTAAATAGCATTTTGATCAAAAAATGCCTGCCCCAACCCATAAATGAAAAGAGGCAACAAGGTTACCAGAAAACTGCTAACGAAAATTGGGCCCGTCATCATGCCATTGTAATTCATGAATGAATTTTCAGTCAGAACTATTTTGGTACTATTCAAGGTGGATCGATACAACACCAGCGGAATAGTTACGCCAATATTGTACAAAAACAACATGAATAGACTCATCCAGCTGAGTCCGTTAATCATGGTCGGAATGGAGGCCAAAATCAGACCTATGATACAAGTGCCTGCATAAAACAGGTACCTTGTTTTAATGAAGACCTTTGGTGAAATATTAGTAATCAAAAAATCAAAATAACTTCCCTCCCAACCCAATGAATAAACACCATGTTGAATGATAAAAAAGCCCGTTGTAATAAAAAAGATCAGCGTGCCTATCATCCATTCCGTTTCACCGTCGACAAGAAATGGGAGAAACAAAATACTTATGAGTCCCAGCAGCAAATTGCTTCTTGTGCGCTTATTTCTTACAAGCAGTGCCCACTCCAGCTGAAACACTGGATTCTTAAAACTCAGAACAGGTAACGATTCTAGAAGCCCCAATTTACCTTCCTTCTCATGCACCTCTCTTTGTTCTATAGCACTCCGCACCAGTCGATATGCAACAAGCAGACTAACCAACAGAAAAACGCCAGCAATGATGGGATTCAGCAGGTTTTGTGCAATCGGAAGGGCAGGAATGAGCCATTGAACAAGAAGAATGAGCAAAATAGCACCTACGATAAGTCCTCTAAACCTTTGATGAGCAAACTGAGAGATCAACCCTATGAAATGATTAGCTTCCCACCATACCATTACGGAAAGTAGTCCTGGCAGCCCAAGCCATTCATTTGCTTTATAAGCCACAGCCAGCACTGAGATCATGAGAATAAAAGGAAGGATGCCAAAAAGCGAAGTAAATAAATACTGAGTGGCAATTTCCTTCGAAGCATTACTCCACAATACGTAGTACTTCAGTTTGGGTAGCGGTCGTCGAAACACCAACCGCATACCCAAGTCGAAAAAAAGATAGGTCATCAAAAACAGCCAGTAGTTTGTCTCGGACTGGGAAAAGAAGAAACTGGTAGATTCAGCGTAAGGCTCAAGCTGATCATAGGTCATCGATATAGAGCTGCCAAACAAAATCGCCAAAATAAAAAACGCAAATACTTCCCCATCAAATGAGGTGCTCCTGACGATTGATTGATAATGATGGCGTATGTAGAAAAATTTCATTCAAAACATGTTTTAAAGCGAGAATGCCTCTCGGTTAGTATCATTGCACTTGTAAAACTTACAAAGGAAATGAGAAAAAATATCGTAGCAGGAAACTGGAAGATGAATTGCACCCTCCCGGAGGGAAAAAAATTAACCTCTGAGGTAATTCATATGGTCGAAGATGAAGTAAAAAATGATGCTCACGTCGTACTGATCCCACCCTTTACACACCTCTCCAGCATTCATAGCTTAATTGGTTCCTCAAACAAAGTTTTGCTGGGTGCTCAAAACTGCCACCAAAGTAAAAGTGGCGCATTTACCGGTGAAATCTCCGCGGATATGCTTGCATCAGTTGGTGTCACTCATGTTATTTTGGGTCATAGCGAACGTCGAGAATATTTTGGCGAAAGTGATGAACTACTTGCTCAAAAAGTGAAATTTGTTTTGGACAACGACCTCACTCCCATATTTTGTTGTGGTGAAAAACTAGAGGTTCGAGAATCTGGAGCACATGAAAAGCTAGTGGGGGATCAGGTAGCAAAAGCATTATTCAATCTTTCACCTGACGAAATTAAAAAAGTAGTCATCGCTTACGAACCTGTCTGGGCCATTGGAACAGGTGTAACTGCCTCTGCCGGACAGGCACAAGAGATGCACGCTTTCATACGAAATCAAATTGCCTTCAAATACGATCAATCACTCGCGGAGGAAATCTCTATCCTATACGGAGGAAGCGTGAAGCCAGACAATGCCAAGGAAATCTTCTCTCAACCTGATGTAGATGGCGGATTGATCGGTGGAGCAAGCCTCAAATCACGTGACTTTACCAACATCGTAAAAGCATTCGATTGATGGAATTCATTACCATCAAGGTGACCTGCCCTTCAGAGCTTATTGATGTTTTGATTGCTGAACTATTCGAAGTTGGGTTCGATTCGTTTCAGGAGTTTGAGTCCGGTTTCGAGGGCAGTTGCGAGCACGCTCAATTTGATGAGGAAAAGGTGACGGTGATATTTAATTCATATCCCAATGTCTCGTTTGTAATCAAAGAACAAGAGAAAGTAAACTGGAATGAAGAATGGGAAAAAAACTACGATCCTATCATCGTGGGCTCAAGCTGCATTGTTAGGGCTTCATTCCATGAAGCACAGCCTCAGTTCCAATACCAGATTGTAGTCACTCCCAAAATGTCTTTTGGAACGGGCCACCATGCCACCACTTATCAGGTATTGGATTACCAAATGACCTTGGATCATCAAGGAAAGAAAGTACTGGATGTTGGCACTGGGACGGGAATTTTAGCAATCATGGCACAAAAGCGTGGTGCTTCATCCATCACCGCCACCGACATAGATGAATGGTGCATAGAAAATAGTAAGGAAAATTTTTCGTTGAATGACGTAGAAGACGTGAGTTTAATACAAGGTCAGATTTCCGAAGTAAATGCTTCAGGTTTTGATATCATCATAGCCAACATCAATAAGAACGTGCTATTGGATCAAATCAAGGACTATGCCGGCAGACTTGTCGAGGGAGGTCAGCTCATTTTGAGCGGATTTTATGAACAGGATGTAAAAGATCTGGAAGTTGAAACCGGGAAACATGGGTTGGAAAAACTGAAAACAACCACCAGAGATAAATGGGCAATGCTCGTTCTGAATAAACTCTCCGTCTAAAACAAACGTCTAATTGACAATACAGTGAGGACTTATAAATATCTTTAACGCTATATGCGCTCGCTTTTAATTTCAGTTTTAATGCTTGTACTAGCAATAAGTACAACGCACGCTCAGCGATTTTCCGATGACAAAACGGAATTTCGGGGGCAAGCTATTGCTAGACTGAAAGGCATTGGCACAGAGTCAGCCAACAAAATTGCGTACGATTTTCAAAATGCCTGGGATGGGAAATTCACCTCAGCACAGCAAGACAGAGCTCATCAAATCGCACTCACAATGCAAAAAAAGGGATATACTTTTTATCCCTATTTCTACCACTTTTTCACCTATCTAGCCTATTCTGTTGCTCAAGAAAACCTTCAGAGAGATCAGCTAGATAATGTTTTGGAGATCAATGAACAAGTCGTTCGGACGCTCAGCAAATCAGAATACAAAGAATTTCTCTTTGGACTCAACATCTACTTTGCTAGACGTTACCTAAGCCTTGACAAAAACCTGGCTGTGCAAGCGTCGGGAGGAGCTTACGAATTCAAACTTCTGGATGAATACATCGACCTAGACCCTCAAGAAGTAATTGAAGAGGAGCCAGTCACTGATGATTCAGTAATCTTAATAACAGAAGATGAAATGCCAGAGATTGTGGATGAATCTACAGATGATTCGTGGGGAAACAGTAGTTGGGGGGATACGGACGACTCCTGGAGCACCGATGACAGTTGGGGGGACTCTGATGATTCATGGAGCAGTGATGATAGCTGGGGAGATTCCGATGATTCGTGGGGGAACGATAGTTGGGGATCAGAACCTGAAGCAAAAGAAGAAGAACCAAAGCCAGTACGGCCAAGCTATGCACCCTCCATCACAGATTATCTTACCTTAAAACAATACCAATATGTCCACCCTGAGTTGGAAGGCCCGGTTATAGAGCTCATAGGAGCAAGGACTGTTCTTTCCACGTCCTACGACTCATTAAGAATTAAGAACTTGAACGGTTCTTTCATGCTCAAAAACCGGACGCTCGTAGGAACACAAGGATCAATCGACTGGCCTGCCTTGAATGCAAAATTCCGTGGAGCAGTAATACAACTTAAAGACTTTCACATAAAGAAGGATAGATCTGATTTTTGGACACCAAATGCCACATTACAGTTTGATAAACTTGCTGGCACTGGTCAGGTAGAAGGTGTTTTTGAATTTAGAAGCACAGCTAGGCCTCCACGTGTACTAAATAGCTTCCCCATCTTTACCTCAAACAAGGCGGATCATACAATAAAACTAAGTGACGATAAACTCAGCTATACCGGAGGGATACAGCTCAAAGGAAATAAGCTGTACGGAAAGTCGATCTCCAGAGAACTCGGCACATTGAAAATCTTGGATGGCCGTGGCAACACCGTTATTCTAAAATCAAAAGAGTTTTTCTTAGGTGACTCACTGGTTTCGATGAACAGCGGCTCGATTACCATTCTTCATGGAAGCGATTCGATTGTACATAGGTCAGTAAGAGCAAAGTTTGATATCAATACACGAGAACTATTAGCGCTTCGTAACTCTACCCTTACACCATACAAGTCTTCCTACTTCGACCTTTCTATGAATGTTGACTTGATTGCTTGGAACATGGAAGTCGATTCTATTTCCATGGAAATAATGAATGGTAAAGATTTGCTTCCAGCCACTTTTGAATCAGAAGATTTTTTTGACCTTATTCGATACAAGAAAATTGGAAGGTTCCTGGATTTCCATCCAATCAATGCCGCTGTTTTCTATGCACGTAAATTTAACCTGGAAGAATTTTATGTAGGAGAGCTGGCTCAAGCATATGGAATTGATGAACGGTTTGCTCAAGGTGCAGGAAAAGTACTCTCACAATACGGATTTGCAGATTATGATGCGTCTACCGGATTTTTGAAACTTCACCCAAAAGCGTTTCTATATTACGACGCTTCAGCAGAAGCTGTGGATTTTGATAACCTAATGGTTCCTTCCAAAATCAAAGATGGAGCCAATGCATATATCCAACTAGACAGTGGAAAATTGAAAGTCAGAGGAGTAAGTCGGTTTTACCTGACTACCGATTTTAAAATTTATGGAGAACCTCAAGACAGCACCTTGACCTTGCTAAAAGGCCGGAATATTGAGTTCGATGGCATGATGCACGCGGGAGATTTTCAATACAAGGGAGTGGGTCATCAATTTGATTACGAAGAGTTCATTGTGAACATGCCACAAATTGACTCCATGAGATTAACGGTTCCGTTAAGAGATTCTACCAATGCAGACGCAGGCTTTGAAACGGCGACTTTGCAAAACGAACTTACTGAGACCTCAGGCACACTGCATATCAATCAAAGCAACAATAAATCTGGAGTTGTCGAAAACAGAAGATACCCATACTTCAATTCAGATAGTGAAGCGGTGGTCTACTTTGATGGGAAGGAAATACTTAATGGAGCATACGATAAGTCTGTCAGGTTCATCATCCCTCCTTTTGAAGTGGATAGCATCGAAAGAGAAGATGGAGAAAGCATCAGCTTTGAAGGAACCTTTAACTCCGGAGGGATATTCCCCACCTTCCCTGAAACGCTTCATGTACAAGAAGACCGTTCGCTAGGTTTTAAGCATCAAATTCCGACAGAGGGATATAACCTCTATGGAACTGAGGCAAAAACCTATGAAGAAATCCGCCTGAGTAGCAAAGGCATGAGAGGCTATGGTCAAATAGATTTTCTAACGACAACCATCTACTCTAACGACTTCATCTATTACCCCGACTCAGTAACAACAGATGGAACAGGTGGTGTGATTTCTCCAGGAAACTATAAAGGAGCCAGCTATCCCGAAGCTGTGATTGGCACCTACGATATGTATTGGCTACCAAGGAAAGATAGTATGTATCTAAGAACAGTAGGAGTGCCGTTTAAATTCTACAACGCCACAGCGGAACTCACTGGAGAAGTCAACATCACAACGAAGGGTGTATATGGTGGTGGCACCATGCTTACACGTGGATCCAAGTCCGTTTCTTCAGAGCTGAGCTTTAAGGAGCTTGAGTATGGTGCAAGGCATGCACAGTTTGAAGTGTTGACGGATGATCCAGAAAAGCCCGCCATGGCTGGAGATGATATACGTCTTGACTTTGACCTCACCAACAATACCGCTAAAATTAGACCGGAAAGAATAGGTGTTGCTGCTATTTCATTTCCATACGCACAAATGAAAACATCGATCACAGAAGCCGTTTGGGATTTGGAAGACTCCGTGGTGACCATGACAAAGCCGGAGCATATACCAATTGAAGATTCCTACTTTTTCACTACACGGGAAGACCTGGATTCCCTCGCTTTTAATGCAGAAAAAGCCATCTATGATATAAATACACAAGAACTCAATGTGCAGGGAATTCCATTCATTACCGTAGCTGACTCCAAGATAATTCCAGAAGGCAACGAGACAACCATTTTGGCAAATGCCGTTCTCCAAGAGTTCAAAAATGCAGAAATCATTATTGACACGCTAAATGGATATCATTACCTGGATCGCGCGAATATTCGAGTGATTTCAAGATTAAAATTCGAAGGTAATGCCTTCTACCAGCAGATTGTAGGCACCGATACATTCGATATTCGTTTCGATAGTTTCGAGTTGCAAGAGGTTCCCGTCGGAGAACCAGATCGTAAAGGCAATTACGAGCAGAGACTCATGACTGTCTCTGGTGGAGAGGTAATGGAAAGTCAGAATGTTGTTATTTCCCCTGGTTTCTTTTACAAAGGCTCGGTCACGATGTATGCGTCTAAGCCAGCACTAGAGCTTGGAGGATACGTCAAGCTGGACATGTCTGATCCTGCATATGATTATTGGGTACAATTCAACCGAAAAGAAGGGGAAAGAGACGTTTCACTCCCATTCGATAATGCGCTTCTGGAAAGCGGAGAAGTTGTGCGTTCAGGCATTCACATGAATGTAAGGGATGAGCTCTATACGACATTTGTGGAGTCCAAAGCAAACAGCTCAGATCTTGATTTCTTCCTTGCCAAGGGAAACCTGACCTATACAGATTCTACGCAAATGTATCGGATAGAAAATCTTGATAAAACAAGTGGCATATCGTACCAAGGCCATACCATGCTTTACATTGACAGCACAAAATCTGTGGTTTTTGAAGGAAAAGCTCAATTTATCAATCCGATAAACACGCAGATCAAAATGGATGCCTCCATTCTTGGTGTGGGTAACAGAGAATCAAACGAATACACAGCTGATGCTATGATAGCTCTGGATTTTCCTGACGCTCCTTCTGGCTCATTCGACATAATGGCATCAGATCTTATTGAGATAATCGAACGCATCGGTCCGGCACCTGCCAATGATATTTCTCTTGAAATGCTCTATAAACTGGCCAACCTGACTAGCGATGCTACCGCAAAGCAGTACGAACAGTCCAGCTTAAAAGACTACACCTCTCTGGCTTCCGTATCAAGAGACCTAGAGAGACAGCTTTTGATTACAGGCGTAAAAATGAAATGGGATCAAGATCAGAAAGCATGGCATAACACCACCAAGCTAGGCATCTCTAATATCTATCAGAATGACCTCAATGCGAAGTTGGATGGATTTCTGGAAGTCAAAAAAGATGAATCCGGAGCAGAGGTTGTTAACCTTTTCATTCAGGCAGCTCCTGGGATCTGGTATTATATCGGCTATACGTTCAATCAGCTAGTACTCTATTCCTCCAATACTGAATTTAATGAGCTGATAAAATCTAAATCGAATGTAGAAAGCTCTAAGCCTGGAGAAATGATTATTGCAATGGGTACAGAAACAGAGACCTTAACATACATAAATGCTTTCAGGCTCAATTACTTCGGCATTAAAGAGCCTTACAATCTCATCTCTCCAGACGATGTAAACGTAGAAGACGAAAACTTCGATACCATTCAGGAAGATGATGAAGATGATGGTTTTGGGTTCGAGTAGCAACCTTTAGTTGCCAACGAGTGTGCAGAGCAATACATCCTTAGTTAAGTTTGCCAAAAAATATACCTATGAGCGCTATATCCTATATCGAAGAACACAAAGAACAATTCCTTTCTGAATTATTGGACTTACTTCGCATCCCATCAGTAAGTGCCGATTCAAAATTTGCCGGTGATGTAAGGCAAGCCGCTCAATTTCTTAAAGAACGCTTCGATGATCTCGGAACGCATGTGGAAATATGCGAGACCGCAGGATATCCAATTGTATATGCAGAACATATCAAAGACCCAAGCCTACCTACCGTATTGGTCTATGGTCATTACGATGTTCAGCCTGCCGATCCATACGAGCTTTGGGATTCGCCCCCATTTGAGCCTGTAGTAAAGAATGAAAAAATCTACGCGCGCGGCTCAGCAGATGACAAAGGTCAGGTATACATGCACGTAAAGGCTTACGAGGCACTCATCAAAACAGACAGCCTTCCCTGCAATGTAAAATTCATGATTGAAGGAGAAGAGGAAGTTGGGTCTGAAAATCTTGAACTATTTGTTCGTGCAAACAAGGAAAAGCTAGCTGCTGATGTAATCCTCATTTCCGATACGTCAATCCTCAGCAATGATACGCCTTCCATCACCGTTGGTCTTCGGGGGTTGAGCTATATGGAAGTAGAAGTAACTGGGCCAAACCGAGACCTGCACTCAGGTACGTATGGTGGAGCAGTTGGCAACCCAATCAATACTTTGTGCCAAATGATCGCTTCCCTTCAAAATGAAAAAGGCGAGATCACCATTCCTGGCTTCTATGATAAAGTGGAAGTTCTTTCGGAAGAGTACCGAAAGAAAATGAATGAGGCTCCTTTCGACTTAGACGAATACAAAAAGCATTTGGACATAAATGCCGTAAAGGGAGAGGAAGGATATACGACGATAGAGCGCACAGGCATCCGACCAACACTGGATGTGAATGGTATCTGGGGTGGCTATATTGGTGAAGGTGCCAAAACAGTACTTCCATCAAAAGCTTATGCTAAGATTTCAACAAGGTTGGTTCCAAATCAAAACAGTCAAGAGATTACAGACCTTTTCACCAAGCATTTCGAAAGCATTGCTCCGGAGCATGTAAAAGTGAAAGTTACACCTCATCACGGAGGAGAGCCATCTGTTATTCCAACAGATTCAATTGGATACAGGGCAGCTTCAAGAGCTATGGAAAAGACATGGGGGAAAGAACCTATTCCAACACGGGAAGGTGGAAGTATCCCGATAGTAGCCTTATTTCAGGATGTACTCAATTTAGACTCCATTTTGATGGGATTTGGCCTCAATGAAGATGCCATTCACTCTCCAAATGAAAGCTATGGGCTATTCAATTATTACAGAGGTATTGAAACGATTTCTCATTTCTATCAGTTTTTCACTGATATGTCCAAATCATAATCAATGAAAAAAGCGTTTCTTCTTTCATATTTTGCTTTAATAGGGCTCGCCACTTTTGGTCAGATTCTTAAGCCCATCAGTTGGGATGTGAAACTTTCGAATACTTCTCCCAATGTGGGCGATGAAATTGAGATCCTATTCAAGGCCTCCATTGAAGAAGATTGGTACCTCTATTCATCTGATTTTGATCCTGACCTGGGGCCCCAGGTGACTCAGTTTTTCTTTGTTGAAAATGATTCCTACGAATTATTGGACAGCATAGTAGCTGTAGGCCCAAAACGGAAATATGATTCCATAGTCTGGCTTGGTGAATACACCTATTTTAAAAAAGAAGGATTATTCAAACAAAAAATTCGAATACTTAAAGAAGACCTTCGCATTGAAGGGAACTACATGTACCAAGTTTGTACAGATGTAGATGGCAAGTGCATCCCCTTTGATGATGAATTTTTACTTGGAAATACGGCCAAGGCCTCATCTGATCAAAAAAAAAAGCAAGAACTAAGTCAGGATTCTAGTCTCTGGTCTATCCTCATTACTGCATTCCTTGCTGGGTTGGTTGCCCTACTTACTCCATGCGTCTATCCGATGATACCTATTACGGTATCTATTTTTTTAAAACAAAGTAAGAGCAAAGGAGAGGGAATTTCGAAAGCCTTAATCTATGGACTCTCCATCATTGTGTTCTTCAGCCTTCTTGGCTTCCTTATTTCGTTTATTTGGGGATTTACTGCCCTGAATGAACTCAGCACTCATTGGCTATTCAATATGATCATCTTCTCGGTGTTCATTCTTTTTGCGCTTTCATTCTTTGGCCTCTTTGAAATTACCCTTCCTTCAGGGTTAGTCAACAAAATCGATCGTCAAGCGGACAGAGGTGGCTTAATTGGCATCTTCTTCATGGCCATAACACTTGTGCTCGTTAGCTTTTCGTGCACATTTCCCATCGTTGGCACCGCACTGATAAATACGCTTAGCGGCGGAAGCATTTTAGAAGGAACAATGGCCATGTTTGGATTCTCACTAGCATTCGCAATCCCGTTTACTGGTTTCGCCATATTTCCATCTTGGCTCAAATCCATACCGGAATCTGGCGGGTGGCTCAATTCAGTAAAAGTAGTGCTTGGGTTTTTAGAGCTGGCACTAGCACTGAAGTTCCTAAGTGTTGCAGACCTTGCCTACCACTGGGGACTTTTAGATAGAGAAGTTTTTATTGCGCTTTGGATTGCAATTTTTGGGCTGCTAGGGCTGTACCTGATTGGTAAGCTTAAACTTAAAAGTGATCCGGATTCTGATAAAATATCTGTTGCAAGGTTAGTACTTGCGGTTGCTACATTTTCTTTCGTCGTATCACTAATCCCCGGCCTTTGGGGTGCTCCTCTTAAATCCCTTTCCGGATTTCTTCCTCCCATGGCCACTCATAACTTTAACCTCTTGAAAGAAGAAGCAGGGGGCAATACCTGTGAAGAACCCATCTACGATGACATCCTCCATTGGCCACATGGACTCAGCGGATATTTTAAGTACGAGCAAGCATTGGAATGCGCGAAAGAACAAGGCAAACCGGTTTTCATTGATTTCACTGGACATGGCTGTGTCAACTGTAGAGAAATGGAACAACGTGTATGGTCTGATCCGGAAGTACTGAAAAGATTGAGTCAAGATTTCGTTCTAGTTGCCCTCTACGTAGATGATCGTACCAAATTACCAGAAAGCGATTGGTATAAATCATCGTATGATGGTAAAACCAAAAAGACCATTGGCCAACAAAATGCCGACTTTCAGATCACCCAATTCAATAATAATGCACAGCCATATTACGTAATCATCAATGAAGACGGAGAGAAGCTTATAGCGCCAAAAGCCTATGATCTTGACGTATCTGCTTTCGTTAATTTTCTGGATAAGGCCTTGGAAAACCATCGAAATGACGCAGTTTTGTAGCGTCATCAAGCTAACTACATGGGAAAAACGAGGATTTGGCTGGTAATAACCGGGCTAACCATCGCGCTTATTTCGTTCTTATATTTTCAAGCCCCGTTCGCTGAAGAGGAAGACACTATTGCCGAAATCGAAATAGACTCAACACTCTTCCACATTCCCACGCTTTACTACGGATACCCAATAGATTCTTTCGAAGTTTCTGAAGGAAAGGTAAGATGGAATCAAAATCTCTCAGAGATTCTTTCAAAATTCAACATTTCCTTTCAAGAAATTCATACGCTTGCGGAAAATGCCAGAGACGTTTACGATGTGCGGAAATTAAAAGCGGGTTCCACCTATTCAATCATTCACGATACTGATTCCTTAAAAACGGCACGCCAGTTCATTTTTGAGCCGTCTCCTACCGAATATGTAGTCTACAACCTTGCTGATACGATTTATGCTGAACTTCAAAAGAAAGAAGTGAAAGTATCTGAAACAAGACTTGCCGCTGAAATCAACTCTTCTGTCTACAATGCGATTCTAGATCAAGGAGCCTCCCCCTTATTAGTCCACCAGTTGGTAGATGTTTTTGCCTGGCAAGTTGACTTTTTTAGAATTGCCAAAGGAGATAAGTTTAAACTCATTTTCGAAGAAGAAACAGTAGATGGGGAAACCGTAGGAATCAAAAGTATCAAAGGCGCCTACTTCGAACATTGGGGAAAACCCTATTATGCCATAGCATATCCAACCGGAGAGAAACTAGACTTCTTTGATGAACAGGGCAATAGTTTGAGAAAAACGCTTCTGAGAGCTCCACTCGATTATTCCAGAATAAGCTCCAGGTTTTCACTTAGAAGATTTCATCCAGTCCAAAAAAGATACAAAGCACATCTGGGCACGGACTATGCAGCTCCCACGGGCACTCCTATTCGTACCGTCGGAGATGGAGTCGTGTTGGAGGCTCGTTACCACGGAGGCAACGGAAACTATGTAAAAATCAAGCACAACAGTAATTACACCACCCAGTACCTACACATGTCTAAGATTGCCAAAGGAATCCGTCCTGGCGTGAAAGTAAAACAAAGACAGACCATAGGTTTTGTGGGCAGTACCGGGCTTGCCAATGGACCGCACCTTTGCTTTCGTTTTTGGAAAAATGGACGACAGGTAGATGCACTAAAAATAGACCTTCCTTCTTCGAGTGGAATAGATGCAACAGAAATCGCCGAATTCAAGATCTTTAGTGATTCTGTTAAAAACGTCTTAGATAGTATCGAAATGATAGAAAAAGAGCCACTGTTGGCCAAGATACCGTCGAAAAAAGAAGATACTCCTAATCCATAAATAGGGGCACTTTATCCTATTCTTGGACCGAAACGACAAAGTATTCTTTAGTTTTTGCATTTATTTGAGTTATTTTGGCCTAAATCATCCAAAAATCAAATGCGAAAAACTTATTTGATTACCATTTTTTCGCTCGCCTTCGTTACCGCCACCCAAGCTCAGGTCTCAAATGATGCCTTAGTAAGGGTTTATGGTAAAATTCTGAAAGCTCAGGATTCTACCCCCGTTGTAGGAAATATCCTCTACGAAAAGCTTCCGTATTATGATGATATGGGAATGGCCTCTGCTAAAGAAGATGGTTCATTCGAAATTCAGTTAGTTCAGGGGGAAACTTACAACTTTTCGGTTACTAAGGGCGGGTTCCATAAGTATACGCAAGAGCAAAAAGTTACAGGAAATCAAGAATTCAATATTTACATTGAAGAAGATATAATTGAGCTTAGAAAGCTTGAAAATCTCATTTTTGCAAGAGGCAGTGATCAAATCTCACCAAGCTCTTACTCGGAGCTCAACGAACTAGCTATTTGGTTAAACCAAAACTCTTCCATAATCATTCAGCTGGAAGGACACACAGATTTTGCAGGAAATCCAGATGCCAATATGCGGCTCTCTGAAGCTCGTGTAATTGCTGTTCAAGAATACCTCATTGATCAAAAAGTGAAAAAAAGCAGAATTTTCACAAAAGCTTTTGGAGGTAGTCAACCAGTAACGCAGGAACGAACTGATGAGGCTAAAGCGCTCAACAGAAGAGTGGAAGTAAGAGTTATCCGTCGTTAATAAAAGACCCATGAAAAAAATCCACCTTATTACAATTGGCTTGCTGGCCATAATTACTGCCAAAGGGCAAGAAACAGTAGCTTGGGGAACTCAGGTTGTTGATGTTTCCTCCGAATTCTCCCCTTATGAGTTTTCGGCAATACAAACATTGCATAGACCAAACGTGCTACCAAATGGGGGAGAGAATCCAAATTCCTGGAGACCAAAAAGCAAAGACAAAGAAGAATTTGTCATGGTCTCCTTCAGTACACCCATAAAAGCGAAGCAAGTGGCTATTGCAGAATCGGAAAATCCGGGTGCCGTCAAGGCTGTATACGGGTATGATGCCGACTATAATGAGTACACCCTTTTTGAACTCACACCTCGTGACTTACCGATTGAATCAAGGCTTCTTAATTTATTTTTTGAAGTCACTCCTTACGAAATACACGCAATTCGCGTTGTTTTAGATTGTAGCGTTTCAGATGGTTACAATGCGATTGATGCCATTGGTATTTCAGCTTCCAATATCCCAATCAATGTTTTGCTAAACCTGGCTGCAGGAGTAAATAGTGAAGTAGATGCTGAAAAATTGAGCACCAATGTGAATAGTGATTATGTAGAACATAGTCCGATAATTTCACCAGATGGCAAAAAACTCTATTTTTCTCGTCAGTTTCATCCAGACAATGTAGGTGGAGTTAATGACGCGGAAGACATATGGGTTTCCGAGATGGATGAAGAAACAGGAGAGTGGTTGCCGGCAAAAAATATCGGTGCTCCATTAAACACAAAAGGACCAAACTTCATAAGCTCCATCAGTGCTATTGGAGATAAGGAAGTTTTGATCCTTGGAAATAGGTATGGCAAAAAAGGAAGAATGTATACGGGAGTATCCATGTCTACCAGGGAAGGTGAGACTTTCGCTGACCCATCAGACATAGAAATTGAGAATGAATATAATTACTCTCCCAATGCTGATTTTTTCTTAGTCCCTGGTGGAAACGCCATGATAATGTCAGCGGAAAGAGACGACACATATGGCTCTAGAGATCTTTATGTATCATTTAAGAAGAAGGACGGAACATGGAGTGAACCGAAGAATCTCGGTAGTGATATCAACTCTCTTGGAGAAGACGAATCGCCTTTCATGGCAGAAGATGGACGAACACTCTACTTCTCCTCAGACGGATACACTGGGTATGGTGGGTCCGATATCTATGTTTCTTTTAAGCTTGATGATACATGGACACGCTGGTCTGAGCCAGAAAATCTAGGCCCAGGAATAAATAAAGAAGGAGATGATGAATACTTCAGTATCCCTTCAACTGGTCAAAATCTGTATTTCACACGAGGTGAAAAAGGTGAGGATACGGACATTTTTACTTTCAAAGTAGAAGATTTGTTCTCCGACAAAGTAGAATCGCCTCTTACATCTTCAGTAGAGCACCTGGTACCAAAAGACATTATTGCGACTGTTTCTGGAACGGTCCTAGATGCGAAAACAGAAGAACCTGTCAGTGGTGCAACAGTCTTGATCGAACGACTTCCTGATGGACTTGACATTGGTCATGCTGCTACCGATGAGACGGGTACGTTCAATTTCACGGTACAGGGCGGATGGCAATATGGTCTGGTTGGTGAAGCCGAGGGATATATTTCTGAAACGGAGCGCCTTGACTTTATTGAATTAAAGAAATCAGATACGGTAGAGAAATTCATCCGAATTTTCCCAATTCAAAAAGGAGAAACTATCGAATTGAAAAATATTTTCTTTGACTTCAACAAGTCCAACATAAAAACGGCTTCATATCCGGAACTCAATCGAGTTTTGGACTACCTAAAAGACGGTACCATAGAAAAAATTTCCGTTGCTGGCCATACGGATAGCGTGGGCGATCCTAATTATAACATGGCGCTTTCGGGAAGGCGAGCCAAGGCCGTCATGGATTATTTCATAAAAAATGGAATTAGCAGAGATCGACTTTCATACAAAGCGTATGGAGAAAGTCAGCCAAAAGTATCCAACGATACTCCAGAAAATCGGCAGAAAAATCGACGCGTTGAATTTGTCATTGAATAATTTGACATAAAATGAATTACCTAAGAAGTCAGCTTTCGAGCTGACTTTTTTTATTTTTATCTAATGGACACAGCTACTCAGTCGAATATTAGAGATCTTTTTGAACGCGTGAAAGAACGCTCAATAACTTTGAGAACCTCAACCCTCAAGGAGAGAAAGAGCCAACTGAAGAAGCTTGAAGACTGGATTATGGATCATCGCGGAGAGATTCATGAAGCTGTGCACAAAGACCTTCAAAAACCCGCTGAAGAAACGGATCTGACGGAAGTATTTGTGGTACTTTCCGAAAGTAGAAAAGCGCGTAAAAACCTGAGAAGTTGGATGATGCCCAAGTCAGCCGCCACAAGCATAACTTATCTCGGAACCAGGGCTGAAACATTTTACGAGCCAAAGGGGACATGTTTGATTATTGCGCCATGGAACTACCCATTTCAATTAGCCATTGGTCCACTGGTTTCAGCAATTGCTGCAGGAAACTCCGCCATTATAAAGCCCTCTGAATTTTCAGAAAACACTTCTGAACTCATTCAAAAGATGTGCTTAGAAATATTCGAGCCGGAAGACGTGTCAGTAGTATTGGGAGGGATCAAAGAGTCTCAAGAGTTGCTTGCTCTGCCATTCGACCATATCTTCTTTACAGGTAGCCCTCAAGTAGGAAAAATCGTAATGGCAGCCGCCGCGAAGCATTTGGCCTCCGTTACCCTAGAACTCGGTGGAAAATCTCCAACCATCGTGGATGCAAGTGCAAGTATTAAAGATGCCGCACAAAAAATCGCCTGGGGTAAATGGCTCAACGCCGGGCAAGTGTGCATTGCTCCAGACTACCTGTTTGTTCATGAAGATGTCAAAGATAAGCTTGTGGAAGAGTTGGTGGTTCAATCCGAAAAGATCTATGGGTCAAAAGAAACCTACGGAGGCATTATCAGCCGAGAGCACCACAATCGCATCAATGATTTGATGGCTGATGCAATAGACAAAGGAGCCGATATTGAATTCGGCGGAAAATCTGATAGGGATAACCTGCGATTTACTCCCACGCTACTTTCCAATGTCGCCAAAAATAGCAGAATCATGGAAGAAGAAATCTTCGGACCTATTCTCCCAATAATGGTTTACCATAACATAGATGAAGTAATCAAATTCATTAATCAGAAGCCAAAACCACTGGCACTTTATGTTTTTGCTAAAACGAAATCAATAATAACGCGCATCAAAAAGGAAACAAGTGCAGGTATGATGACGATCAATGATGTGGTTCTGCAATTCGCGCATCCAAACCTTCCCATTGGTGGAGTTAACAATAGTGGTATTGGCAAAGCGCATGGTCATGCAGGCTTCATTGCATTTTCCAATGAAAAAGCCATCGTCAATCAGCGCAGAGGCTTAACAATGGCTAAAACAGTCTACCCGCCGTATTCTGGTTTCAAAAAATTTATGATTGACTTTATGGTTAAGTATTTTTGACCTGTGAAAAAGTTATTAATTGTTCCTTTGCTAGCTTTTATAGCTTGCACTTCTCCATCATCCGAAAATGCTATAAAACGTCCATCAGAATGGTACGGGAATTGGCGCGCTGAGTGGGAAACACCTCCAGAATCATACCCTGAAGTTCAGGATATGGAGTTCTACATGACGGGTGTTTTTGCCTTCACTGAAGATAGCCTTACAAAAACTGTAAACGGCTACCCTGGATGCATTTTTGCTGTCGATACGCTCTCGCATGCACAAACATGGTATGTCTCAGGCGACACATTATTTCTTATGAATGAGCCCGGGTCACAAGGAATGACTTATCGCATAGCATCTAAATCCGAAGATCAAATCAAGCTTCAATTAATGGATGACATTTTCGTTACTCTCAGTAAGTAGTTGAAATCTTTGATTTAAAATGCGTTGTGTTTTATAGGATGGAATGCTTTCTCTTTAATTTGCATAAAATAATCATGATATGAAGAAGTTTTTGATCATACTCGGAGTTGTATTCGCAATTCTTATCACGGCAATCATCGTCCTGCCCATCATTTTCAAAGATGATATTCGAAAGGCCATTGATGATACAATGGCCGAAAGCCTGAATGCTTCTGTTTACTATGACATAGATGGATTCAGTCTATCCCTCATTAAAAACTTTCCTGACATTACTGTGAGCATGCGTGATTTTGGTGTTGTGGGTGTAGGTGCATTTGAGAAGGATACGCTTGCTTCGGTCGGCACATTTTTAGTGACAGTAGACTTAATGTCGGCCATCAGCGGAGATCAAATTATCGTAGAAGAAATTTTGCTGGACAATCCGAATATATTGGTTCTGGTTTTACCGGACGGTCAGGCCAACTATGACATTGCGAAAGAAGGCAGTGCAGACGAAAGTCCCCAACCCGAAGCAACAGAAGAGGTTCTAGATCAGACAAGTTCCAATGAAGACGCAGACTTGAGTGTTGGTATTGAAAAATGGAGTATTAGAAACGGAAAGGTTGTTTACAGAGATCAATCCATGAACTTCTTCACTTCAATTACGGGCTTGAATCATGAAGGATCAGGAGATTTTAGTTTGGATGTTTTCGACTTGACAACAAGAACTACAGTAGATGATGTAGCGATGGGGTTTGAAGGAGTGGAATATGTGTCCAATAAAAGTCTGGCTTTAGACATTATTCTAAACATGAACCTGACAGAAATGAAGTTCACTTTTAAAGAGAATCGATTTGCTGTCAACAATTTTGCAATGCAAGCAGATGGTTATGTAAGCATGCCAGGCGATGATATTGACATGGATATTACGTTCGGCGGAAAAGACATTAGCCTTAAAAGTATTTTATCCTTAATCCCTGGTGTGTATCAGGAGTATCTCGATGGTGTGACTGCAGGGGGTCAAATAAGCTTCGATGGATACGTAAAAGGAACATTCAATGAGAGTTCTATGCCAAAAGTAGCAGCCAATCTAGCGGTAGATAATGGCAGAATATCTTACGAAGATTTCAATATCCCTATGGAAGACATCAACATTAAAACCAGTTTCAACTACCCCTCAGCCGATCTTCGTGAGACCAGTTTCAATGTAGATAAATTTTCAATGTTGGTAGATGGGGAGTCCGTAGAGGCATATCTGAAGTTTAAAAATTTAGAGAACTACCAGTGGGATCTTGGATTCGACGGCAATGCCGATCTTGAGAAAATTACCAAGATTGTCCCTATGGAGGGCATGACGCTCGTTGGTAAGATCAACGCAAAGCTCAACACGGCTGGAATGATGTCTGATGTAGACGCAGAACAATATGATAAGCTACCAACAACAGGCAGTCTTACCATCGATGATTTTCTCTTCCAAAGCGCGGACTTGCCGCAAGGTTTTGGGATTAGCCAAGCTAATCTTTCCTTCAATCCGTCTGAAATAAACTTATCCGAGTTTTCTGCGACATCAGGAAATTCAGATTTCAGTATGGATGGTAAGATCACCAACTATTTGGCTTTTGCCTTATCTGAAAATGAGCTGTTGACCGGACGACTGAATTTCAACTCCTCCCTTATAGATATCAATGAATTGATGCCTGAGGAAAGCATGGAAGAAGAGGCAACAACAGCATCCAATGAAGAGGTTAGTGAAAGCACGGAAGGAGAAGAAGAAGCATTGGAGGTAGTGAAAATTCCTGAAAATATTGATTTTACACTGGCATCCTCAATCGACAAAATTGCTTACTCCAATCTCTCCATCAACGATTTCAATGGTCAAATTCTGATAAAAGACGGAGCGATCATTCTGGATGACAACAAATTCAAAATGCTTGATGGCACGTTTGAGCTAACCGGATCATATGTAACAAAGGATCTTGAAAAACCGAAATATGATTTAGGGTTTAAGGTTAAGGATCTATCGATAGGGAGTGCTTTTGAAGCCTTCGAAACTATCCAAAGCTATGTACCTATTGCCAAGCAGGTTACCGGAAAGTTTTCAAGTGATTTCAAAGTAAATGGGTTGCTTGGTGAGGATATGATGCCGATCATGGACGCCATTGATTTAACAGGCCTGGTCAACATTGCAGAAGGTGCTCTGGAAAAAGGAGCGTTTATGCAAAAGTTATCTTCAGTAGCAGCTCTGAAAACTGGCGCAGGTTCTGAAGGCAGTCAAAAAATAAATTTAAAAGATGTATTGGTTAAAACATCAATCAAAGATGGACGAATGTTCGTAGAACCTTTTGATCTTGAAGTAGGTGGACAAAGCGCCGTTCTTGGTGGAAACAGCGGACTAGATGGGAGCCTGGATTATTCCATGCTGTTAAAAGACGTTCCTACAGGGCAAATTGGAAATGCATTAAACAGTGCGCTCAGTTCATTTACTGGAGGTAAGAAATTAGTTGCTGATAAAATAAATCTCAACCTTGGAATAGGCGGCACCTACGATGACCCGAGTGTGAATTTATTAGGTACCAGTGGTGCTTCAGGAGGAAGCTCAGGTGGAGCCACTGCCGAGTTTAAAAAGCAACTTACCGACAAAGTGGATGAGCAAAAAGAAAAGGCAGAAGCGGAGCTCGCCGAGAAAAAAGCAGAAGCAGAGGCAGAATTAGAGGAGAAAAAAGCAGAACAGCGGCAAAAAATTATTTCGGAAGCAGAAGCTCAGGCAGCTGAAATTAGAAGTCAAGGAAAAGCCAGCGCTGAAAAAGTCAAGAAAGAAGGGTATGCGGCGGCTGATAAATTGATCGCAGATGCAGGGTCTAATCCAATTAAAAAGAGACTGGCGCAGCAAGCAGCGCAAAAACTGAGGGATGAAACAGACAAAAAAGCAGCAGGTATAGAGTCGGAAGCCAACAAAAAGGCGGATAATCTAGTAACTGAAGCTAAAGCTCGGGCAGCCAAAATATAGACTTACCGTGATGTGAGATGACAAGCGGCGGTCGTGCCCTTCATCTCCTTTGCAGCACTTGCATGCGAAAGGCATCCAGCTTTAAAAAGCTAAAAAGCAAGATGGTAAATGCCCAAAGAGATGATCCCCCATAGCTGAAGAAAGGCAATGGAATACCTATCACTGGGAATAAACCAATGGTCATCGCAATGTTCACGGTAAAGTGAAAGAATATGATTCCGACAACACCATACCCAAACACGCGAGAGAATGTCGATTTTTGTCTTTCCGCCAAGTAAACCAGCCTCAGCAATAGCGTGGTGAACAACGCCAGCATAAGAATACTGCCAATCCAACCATGCTCTTCGCCTATTGTGCAAAAAATGAAATCCGTCGTTTGCTCAGGCACAAAATCAAACTTGGTCTGTGTCCCCTCCAGAAATCCCTTTCCGGCAAATCCTCCAGAACCTATTGCAATTTTAGATTGCGTAACGTTCCACCCAACTCCTAGCGGATCAATGTTTGGATTGACCAAAGACAGTACTCGTTTTTGCTGATGAGGCTTAAGAACGTCTGTAAGGATGAAGTCTACACTTCGCACCACAGAGGTCACCACTATGGCTCCCGCTATAATATAAACCAGCCGCTTAGGCGTTCGGGCATTGAGACCAAGGGCGAGAAGGGTGACGATAGCGATTCCTGCAAGCAAAACAGTTTGGCTAACAAGTAGTGTAAGGATAAAGACCACAAAAATGGATAGTGCGACAATGATAAGTAAGGGTGGCATTCCCTCTCTAAACATTGGTACAACGAGCGCTGCGAAGACCAGTGCTGTTCCTGTATCACCTTGAAGAACAGTAAGTGCCATGGGGAGAAGAATTATTGCAAATGCAATTCCCAGCGTATTCAGGTCGCTTAATTTCCGATTGGCATTATCCAGATACTTTGCCAGTGCAAAAGCCGTTGCAAACTTGGCAAACTCTGAAGGCTGTAAACCAAAACCACCAATACCAATCCATGATTTAGAGCCAGCAACCTCTTTCCCGCCGATCAAAATGAAAAGTAACATTGCCATTACTATCCCATAAATGATATAGGCGAATGAGTCAAAAAATTTATAGTCGAAGAAAAAGATCGTAAATGCAATTGCTGTGGACGTAAAAATCCATATGAGCTGTTTTCCCGCACTGGTTCCAAAATCAAAAAGACTTTGCTCTACCTCAGGATCATACTCTGCGGCATAGATATTCAGCCAGCCTGCAATCACAAGCGCTCCAAAAAGTAGGACTGATGTCCAATCAATTTTCTGCGATAGTTGGTCTGAGCGCATTTTTAGGTATGTATCTTTCTTCTAAAACGTAATCTTCCAGCCATGGTCTGGAGATTTTTCCGAGCACATATTTTTCCGCTAGCAAACTCGCCACGGAAACTGCAGCTCTACCTCCTTGTCCAGCATTTTCAACATATGCTGCAATCGAAATTTTTGGGTTATCCAAGGGTGCAAATCCCATAAACCCTGAATGATCCTCGCCGTGAGGATTTTGCACCGTGCTGGTCTTACCGGCAAGTTTCAGAGAGTCCAGATAACCTCGAATACCCGAGCCCGCCATCACCACTTGCTCCATTCCTTTGACAATGGGCTCATAATGCCTCGGGTCATAGGGCAATATTTCTTTCTTAATGTTTGGGTTGGGCCAACCCTCGATTTTATCCACCACATGTGGTGTAATGAAATAACCTCTGTTAGCTAAGATGGCTCCCAAATTAGCCATCTGAAGTGGAGTGACGGTTAGCTCTCCTTGCCCAATACTCAAAGAAGCTACATTGGAATACTTCCAGCGTTTAGCACCATACAATCGATCATACATTTCAATACTCGGTACACTACCTGTAATTTCATTGGGCAGATCTACTCCCAGCTTTCTCCCTAAGCCAAAGTGCATCACATATTCTTTCCACTTTTCAAGACCAATGCGCGAATCGATGTAAGGGCTCTCTTCAATACCTTGCTGTACCATTCGCCGCATAATCAGATAAAAATAATTGTTAGACGACTTGGTGATCGCCTTAATCATATCGTATGGACCTGGAGGAGCCAGGTCTCCAATATTGCTCCCATCTGTTCTTATTATCTCATCTGCTTGCACCACACCCTCATGCATCGCGATAACCCCTTGAATAGTTTTAAACATCGAGCCCGGAGGATAACGGGCTTGTAGTGGTCTATTCAAAAAAGGTTTATTCTCATCTTTATTGAGAATTGGAAAATTTTTGCTGAGGCTTTTTCCACTCAGTAGCTGCGGATCGTAGGATGGTGCCGACACAAAAGCCAATATTCTTCCAGTACTGGGCTCTATGGCTACAACACTTCCTACTTTGCCTGCCATTAATTTCTCAGCATATTGTTGAAGTCCCAAATCAATGGTTAGGTGAATGTCTTCCCCAGATTTTGGCAAGGTATCGTATTCACCATCTCTATAATCATCCTTTATAACTCCTTGCACGTTGACAACTTTAAACGTAGCGCCCCGCTTACCACGAAGGTGGTCTTCATAGGATTTTTCTATGCCTCCGATTCCTATGTAATCACCCGATTTATAATAGCGCGTTGTATCACGATTTAAGAAGCTTCCACTTACCTCGCCAACATATCCGACTACATTGGCCAATGATTTGGTATTATAAGATCGAATGGTTCGAGGAAGTACATAAAATCCTGGATAGTTTATCAACTGATCCTGAAGCTTCGCAAAAAGATCATCTGATATTTGCTCGATGAACTTGGAAGCAAGAATGGACGAGTAACCCTTCGCTTTCTTTAGTTTTTCTATAAATTCAACGCTATCAATCTCTAGCAACTCGCAAAATTTAGTAGTATCTGCAATTTCCGCCTCTCGGGGAACTATCATTAGATCATAAACTGGAGAATTATAAATGACGAGACTGTCATTGCTGTCATATACCAGACCTCTAAAAGGATACTCCACAATCTTTTGAACCACATTATTCTCAGCAGCTACTTTGTAGTCTTCGTCAATAATTTGAATGTAGAAAAGACGGACGGAAAATATGATTACCGTAAAAAGAATAAGTCCTCGAATCAGCAAACTCCGTTCTCTCATTGTCGCTGTCTATTTGGTGTAATGATAAAATTTATCACGAAAATTACGACCGTGCTAAAGACAGTACTAAAGAAAGCCTTGCTAAACACCATACCAAACAAATGAAAGCCTCCATTTTCAATCACAAAAATTAAAAAATGATGTGCAAAAACTAAAGGGAAAATAAAATACAGAAAGCCTGATTTTTTCAATGTCGCCACATTCAGATTGGTGATCTCCTGGGCATCATCGTTTACAACATTCAACCAAAAGTTTCTTATGAACAGCACAAAAACCGATGCTGAAGCATGTATTCCAGGTGTATTGGTGAATACATCAACAAGAAGGCCTGAGAGAAAACCGATGACCATAAGGTTTGATCGGCTAAGTGTTCTTGGTAAAAGCAGCAAAAAACCAACATAAAAAAAACCAAAAGCTTTATCGAATAGCGTGATGCGATGAACCAAGGGCAATTGAACCAACAATAGCAGGATCAAATTCAGAATTTGTTCTTTTATGCTAATTCTGGTCATTGTATCAGGAGTGAATCCTTTTCAGGTTTAAACAAATCCTTTATTACGAACACTTGATGCAAGCTCGTGAAGTCGGTGGCCAATTTTACTTTCGCTTCATAAAAAGTCATATGCTCTTCTAAAGAGAGCTCCTCTACAATCCCAATCAGTATGTTCTCGGGAAAGACCGAGTTGAATCCGGAAGTTACAATGGAATCACCCTTTTGTAAGTTGATATGCCTCGGTATGTACTTCAGTCCGGCGATATCATAAGCCTCCTGATCCCATTGGACTGTGCATTTTGTTTCAGTTCTTTTTATTTTGGAAGATACCAGCAGCTTAGGATGCAGCAATGAGTAGATCGTAGCAAATCCATTAGTTACTGACTTTACCTGACCAACCACTCCGAAAGAAGAAATTACCCCCATTCCTACTTCAACACTGTCCTTTCTACCCGCCGAAATAGTCACAAAGTTTGTACTTCGATCAAATGTGTTATTGATTACTGTAGCTCCAATTACTCGATACTGATCTACGGTATCTAAGTAGGAATATTTTTCCGTCTGAAACATGCGTAGCTCCTGCTGAAGTTTCGCATTTTCTTTCATTAACTGTTCATTCGTTTCCGTTAGCTGGAAGTAATTGCTAATGTTGTTGGATGTTTGCGTCAGTGATGCTGCCGCTTCATTACTGGAATTAAGAAACGATGCGTTATATCGGTTGTTGAAATTGATGAGAAGCCATGCACTCAGGATTTCCAAGCCAATAAAAACGGCTATTTCTCGCTGCTGATAAAGGAAATCTAAAAGCCTTTGCATTCACTTCTTAGGTCATCAATACCGCTTTATATTGATTCAAGCTTTTGAGTGCTGCTCCCGTACCTCTTACAACCGCTCGCAATGGATCTTCGGCAATGTGAATTGGTAGCTTTGTCTTCATGGCCAGGCGTTTGTCTAAACCGCGAAGCATTGCACCCCCTCCGGTTAGATAAATACCATTGTCATAAATATCAGCAGAGAGTTCTGGCGGAGAAATCTCCAATGCTTTCAGCACAGCCTCCTCTATTTTAGATACCGACTTGTCTATCGCAAAGGCAATCTCAGAATAGGAGATCTTAATTACCTTAGGTATTCCTGTCATCAGGTCTCTTCCTCGAATCTCGAAATCTTCCGGTGCATCATCATCAAGTTCCGTTAATGCTGATCCAACCTCAATTTTTACTTTTTCCGCAGTTCGCTCACCGATAAGCAGGTTATGCTGCCGGCGCATGTAATCCAAAATATCTTTGTTGAACGAATCTCCGGCTACACGAATCGATTGGTCACAGACGATACCGCTTAAAGCTATCACCGCAATCTCTGTAGTACCTCCTCCTATATCCACGACCATACTCCCCACCGGTTGATCAATATCTATACCGATACCAATGGCCGCAGCGATAGGCTCGTGGATCATGTAAACTTCTTTTGCTCCAGCGTGCTCTGCTGAATCCCGTACCGCTCTTTTCTCAACCTCCGTAATTCCAGAAGGAATACAGATAATCATTCGGTGAGATGCTGGCAAAAAACTTTTCTTGCCTCTGTCCATCATTTTGATCATCCCACGAATCATATGCTCCGCTGCGTGGAAGTCAGCGATCACACCGTCCTTTAAAGGTCGAATGGTCTTTATGTTTTCGTGGGTTTTTTCGTGCATCTGCATGGCTTCCCTGCCAATGGCCAGCACTTTATTCGTGTTTTTGTCAATTGCAATGATTGATGGTTCGTCAACCACAACTTTATCTTTGCTGATGATCAGCGTATTGGCGGTACCTAAATCGATAGCTATGTCGCTCTGGAAAAAATCAAAAAGACCCATGAATGCACTCTGAATTTGAGCACGAATTTAGGTTCGATTTTGCATAAAAGCTAAAGCATCATCGATTAGTGATAAAACTTTCATTTTTAAGAAGTTGCGCGCTCTTGTTTTGTTTTCAAAATGCGCATTTTTCCGCGTAGCTCATTGATGGTTTCTTTGGACAATTCCATGTAGATTCGGAAACTGTCATTTGCTACCAACTTCTCCTCAATCAGCATCTCAAAAGCTTTGTTTTGAGCCAATTGAACACGTTTTACTCGCTTCATTCCTTCAGCGATGGTCGAAATGCCGGTAATGCCATTTTTGATGTTCATGAGGTCTTCATAGAATTCATCAATTTTATCTTTCTTTTTCTGAGCCTGCCATTTGGTAAGTGATGCAATTCCACTCCAAAGCGCGATAATGATGGAAAGTATTACTCCTCCAAGTTCTGCATAGCGCTCAATGAAACTCGGTTCTTCTCTTTCCAGAAAGATTCGAGCTCCTTCGTGAAGAGGAATATTAAGCTTTGCCTGATCAAAATCCTCTTTCATCCCCTCAAAGAGCAGAGGATCTATTGAGGTAAAAATTTGGCGATTTCTCAACATGGTCTTTGTAAAATCATTAACTGCTACTTCTCCCATGCGCGACCTTACCATCATTACCAAATCCACCGAGAGTGTAACGATAGGCTTATCTGTAAAACTCCAATAAGAATTTTGAGGAATTATGAATGGCGATAGTCTAGGATATTTAAGCGTAATCCCTTGCACTGTAGAAGCATCACTCAGATTATTCGCATCGTCAAATGAAAACAGCTTAAAACCTTGATAGTCCTGAAGGTGCTGTTTGGTAAAAAGGTTGGTAAGCTCAACAACTACCCGTGCATCGGGCATATTGTGCGTCACTGTAATTTGAGATGCATCAAGTCCGTAATAGTCCCACAAGTCCATCATCAGGTTGTAGGTAGGAGAACCTTCCCTTCCGATATATACAGGACCATCATACATCAATGAGGCGAAAGTGCTGCCATCCATGCCCTCTTGATAGAGAATGTGCAATACTTCCGAATAAACAGAAAAGGCAGAATTAAGACCTTCCTGATAGTTCACATAATTTTCAACGAGAGCGATATCCACTTTGTCATGAATCAGGCTGTCAAGGTTGGCGTTGGTGTTTAAGCCATCAATAAGCATGATTTCTACGTTGAATTCACTCTCCAGGAGTTCCTTCATTTTTGAGGCAATTTCCTTATTTGGCCCTTCATCATTGTAGATAAATGAAAATGTAAGAGTAGTCGGGTTGCAAGAAGCAAGGAAAATGATGGCTATTGCCGCAATGATTGTTTTCTTCATAAGGAGCATATTACGCGTACTTTAAAAATACTGCTAATTTTTTTGTGTCTTACTGTAGACACTTCGCATTTTATACCTAAATCCAATTCAGTCATTATTTTGCACTATTTTAGGAGTAGTTTTGCTGCCTGTAGCTGAGGATGTTATTTTTTGAATGAAAATAAGTCTTTCAAGTAGCTCTATATTTGATTTTAATCGCTGGAGTTTGGAAACGACCAAGGCTGCTAAAAACAGAAAAGTCACATGAAAAATATTTCCTTTTCGGATAGGGTAAAATACCGCTTCGACAGCTTTGTTTCTCAGGGAACCATCTCAATGATTAAGGGGCTGGGTGTAATTACTGTCGTAGTTATTGTTTTGTTTGGAGCTTCACTGCTACTACTTGGTCTTCACCCCGATCATGAATCCAACT
Organism: Ekhidna sp.; assembly: GCF_039940915.1. Classification (GTDB taxonomy): domain Bacteria; phylum Bacteroidota; class Bacteroidia; order Cytophagales; family Cyclobacteriaceae; genus Ekhidna. The sequence continues at coordinate 1,069,793 of NZ_JBDVFO010000001.1, read as the reverse complement.
TCAATATCTTCGAATCTTTCTGGGTGAACCTAACACATGCGTTGGATCCTGGAGTATTGGGCAATCACGATGAGAATTGGCCATTTAGGCTTTTCATGCTAATGACAACTGTTATCGGTCTGGTGATTATTTCAACACTCATCGGTCTCGTTTCGAATGGTATTCTTACCAAGCTAGAAATACTCAGAAAAGGTAGATCCTTTGTAATAGAAAAGGATCATGTGCTGATTTTAGGTTGGTCATCAAAAATATTTACCATTATTCCAGAGATCGTTGAAGCAAACGAAAATCAAAAAAGAGGAGTAATTGTCATACTTGCCGACATGGACAAAGTTCTGATGGAGGATGAGATAAAAGACAAGGTTGGGAATACTGGAAATACGCAGGTGATTTGCAGAACAGGAAACCCCATTGATGTTCACGATTTAAAAATCGCCAACCCCTTTGATACCAAATCAATCATAATCCTTGATAAGGAAAATGAAAATTCCGATAGCCAGATTATTAAGACCATTGTAGCCATTGTTACCGATCCCAAGCGAGAGGTGCTCAGAGGATCCGCTGATGAACGTCCATATCACGTTACCGCTGAGATGGAGGATAAGAAGAACTTTGATGTAGCAAAGATGGTTGGAAAGAATGAGGTAGAGCTTATTCTGTCAGATGAGATTATTTCAAAAATTATGGTTCAAACCAGTCGACAGTCTGGTTTGAGTGTGGTTTATCAGGATTTGATGGACTTTGATGGGGATGAGATTTATTTCGAAAGTGCGCCATCGCTAGTCGGAAAGTCGTTCCGAGATGTTCTCTTTGCTTATGAAGATTCCGCCATTATGGGCATTCAATTTTCAGATGGGCACGTGGCTATTAACCCTCCCATGGATACGGTGTTTGGTAAAGGTGATAAAATAATTGGTATTACGGAGGACGATGACACATTGATCCCCAACTCTACTCCAGTAGATCCACACGAAAGCAAAATCGTATATACGGAGCCTGAGCCACAGGATAGTGAAAAACTACTAATTGTCGGGTGGAACAATAGAGCTCGATACATTATTAGAGAATTGGACAATTACGTCCCGAAAGGTTCGGAAGTTCGCATTGTTTCCAAGTTTGATGATGCAGAAAAAACGGTGAATGACCTTAAGAATAGCGTTCAAAACATTAGCATTGAGTTCGAGGTTCAGGATACAACCGGTAGAGAAACCTTGGATTCCATGGGTCTTGAACAATACGATTACATCATTTTGCTCTGCTACCAAAACTATTTTCCAATACAGGAGGCAGATGCACAAACGCTCATTACACTCCTTCACTTAAGAAATTTCACCGAGATAAAAGGCAGCAAGTACAAAATCGTAAGTGAGATGCTTGATATAAGAAACAGGCAGCTTGCTGATATCACAAGTGCAGATGACTTCATTGTAAGTGATAAGCTGATCAGTTTATTGATGAGTCAGGTTTCGGAGAATAAAGATTTGATGCGTGTATTTGAGGATCTATTCGATGCGGATGGTTCGGAGATTTACATCAAGCCGGCTAGGGAATATGTGCAGACTGGAATGTCTATGAATTTCTACACAATCTTGGAATCTGCTGCTCGAAAGAATGAGGTAGCGATAGGATACCGTGTAATTAGTAAAGCAAAGTTTGCTGATGAACAATACGGAGTTGTATTGAATCCTAAGAAATCAGACGAGTTTACGCTGGAAGAAAACGATATGGTAATCGTTTTATCCGAAGATTAACTATTCTTAAGCGCCGCCCTTATTTCTTTCATCGCTCTTCTTCTGTACAGTCTCGTATTGTGACTCGTAGGTTCGATGTTTCTGATATAATCAAGAACATCGTTTTTTTGATGACCATTCAAGTTTTGTACAGATGAGATAATCTCCGTTTCCAATCCTAAATAATTCATAATACGTGTGGTTTATATCTAAACTAATTTACGATCCAAGTGTTAGTCAGGTTTTAGGCTAATATTGTATTTCGATGAACACATCCAGACTAAATATTAAACTTTGGTAATATTCCACGATTTTACAGAAGTCTAATACATAAAAAACACCTAAATTCAATTCGTCAAAACAACTATACCATGTCCAGTCACTCCAATGAAATCTCGCAATTCCTCGAGAAGATTGCGCAAAAAAATCAACATGAGTCTGAATTTCTCCAAGCGGTACAAGAGGTAGCGGAAACTATTATCCCCTTTATCGCGGACAAACCACAGTATAAAGACTCAAACATTTTAGAGACTATGTGCGAACCAGAGCGTGTGTTCATGTTTCGCGTACCTTGGCTCAATGATAAAGGTGAAATACAAGTCAATAGAGGATATCGCGTTCAAATGAATTCAGCGATAGGACCTTATAAAGGAGGTTTGCGGTTTCATCCTTCTGTTAACTTGAGTATTCTCAAGTTTTTAGCGTTTGAGCAGGTTTTTAAAAACAGCCTCACAACTCTGCCCATGGGTGGTGGTAAAGGCGGGTCAGATTTCAACCCTAAGGGGAAAAGCGACAATGAGGTGATGAAGTTTTGTCAAAGCTTCATGACTGAGCTTAGCAAGTACATCGGACAATTCACTGACGTGCCAGCTGGTGATATCGGTGTTGGTGGGCGTGAGATTGGCTACTTATTCGGTCAGTATAAAAGAGTGCAGGGCGAATTCACTGGCGTATTAACCGGAAAGGGACTCCAGTACGGAGGATCATTGATTCGTCCCGAGGCTACAGGGTATGGTTGCGTCTATTTCAGCAAAGAGATGCTCAATCATCTTGGAAATGATCTCGATGGCAAAGTGTGTACAGTATCTGGGTCAGGCAATGTTGCCCAATTTGCTATTGAAAAACTCCTTCAAAATGGAGCCAAAGTAGTAAGTGTTTCGGATTCCGGAGGATCCATTTATGATCATGACGGTATAGATGAAGAGAAACTGGCTTATATCAAAGAGCTAAAAAATGTAAAAAGAGGTAGAATCAGCGAATACGCTGATAAATACAGCAGTGCCAAATTCAGAGCAGACGAAACTCCATGGACGATAAAGTGTGACCTGGCTTACCCTTGTGCCACTCAAAATGAACTCCCTTTGGAGGACGCTAAAACATTGATCTCCAATGGTTGTATTGGCGTTTTCGAAGGAGCTAATATGCCTACGACAGCAGATGCTGTAGAACTTATTAAATCCAAAAAATTAATGTTTAGCCCTGGAAAAGCATCGAATGCCGGTGGTGTAGCTACATCCGGTCTGGAGATGTCTCAAAACTCACTGCGACTGTCCTGGACAAGAGAAGAGGTAGACGAGAGACTCAGAGGCATCATGAAAGATATTCACGAAAACTGTGTGAATCATGGCCAGGAGAGCAAAGACTATGTCGATTATGTAAAAGGAGCCAATATTGCCGGATTTGTGAAGGTGGCTGATGCCATGTTAGCTCAAGGAGTCGTTTAAAGCTTCCTTAGACAGACAAAACTCTGTGCTCGCTCATTGTGATGCACCAAAGTTCTCAAGGGTTCGACTTCTTCGAACCCTTTTCTTATTTCATCATAGAGATCGTTTGTCAAGGCAAAACTGACTCTGCCATCGGGAAACTCCACCGTTCCATTGTTGCGCCTGGAAGCTATGCCTGTATCAACCGCAGAATCCATGCTTGCATACAGAATACCATCCTTATCTAACCGATCAGCTATCTTATTCCACATGAGTAGAAAATCATCTTTTGTTGTAGCAAAATGAAGAAGTCTACTGCAAATCACCAGATCAAACTTTTTCTCTTCCGCAGCTTCGCGAATATCGTGGGTTTCAAAAGTTGCCTTGGCATGAGCAATGGATTTTGCTAAGTACTCCAGTAGTTTCAGTTTGGAAGCATCCGTATCCCAGCCATGATAGGTGTATGCTTCCCGAATGAAATAAATTCCATTTCTACCTTCGCCACAGCCAATGTCTAATACTTCAGCATCACGCTTTATGTGTCCCTTCAGAATCAAATCCATCAGGAAGAGGTCCATATCACCAAAGTAGTTATTAAAGTCTTGAATGCTCATAGCCATTGGATCAAATCCGACAAAATCGAAAGAAATGTTACCAAAACCGAAACTAGTTTTCTATTTTTTCGTTTTCGACAAAATCGAAAGAAATAAATATCTATCGTAAATTAATAAACTAACGGCGTTGTGAAAGGATCAAATATTGGTGAATTAGAAGAAGTGGTTTTGCTCTCTGTAGGCATTCTATACGATGATGCCTACGGATTGGCAATACAAAAAGAGATAAAAGAACGGTGCAGGCGTTCAATTACCATTAGCACCGTCCACTCCGTAACAAGTCGCCTGGAAGAAAAGGGATACCTAGGTGCACGATACGATGGCGCTACTCCAGAAAGAGGTGGAAGAAGAAAGCGGCTCTTCCGATTAACCACCGCTGGTCAGGCTACCATTGTGAAAATGCGCGATATGCGACAAAGTATGTGGGACGCAATTCCTGACATAGCTCTTGCAAATGGATAAGAAACCAAAACTTCTTTCCTCCACAAGCAATCTGCTTGAACGTTTTTGCAAGCCTTCCATTGTGGAAGGTATCATTGGCGACCTGGAAGAAGCATTTTTTGAAAATAAGAAACAAAAAGGGTCATTTAGGGCTAAAGCTATTCATCTTTTTCAGGTGATTGGCTTCTTACGACCCAGATTTAGACAAAGATCAAAACACTCAAATATTGAAGCTATGCTACGTAATTATCTAACTGCCACCATAAGGAATTTAAGTAAAAACAAATTTTACGCTACCGTAAACATCTTCGGTCTAGCCATTGGAATGGCCGCAGGGTTTATGATCCTCCAATACGTCTATCATGAGCTCACGTATGATTCTTTCATTGAAAACAAAGAGAATATCTATCGCGTACAGACCAATCGGTACAATCAAGGAGAACTTTCAACTCAATGGGCGGCCGGAGCAGCAGGAGCTGGCAACCTCGTAAATCGGGATTTCCCGGAAGTTGAAGAATATGTCAATTTAACATCCAGCAGAGCGCAGATATCATACGATCAGAAGTACTTTGAACTTACTCATCCTTACTACGCGGGGGCAAATTTCTTTGAGTTTTTCTCCATTCCTCTACTAAGAGGAGAGGACAGCACAGCTTTAAAAGATCCAATGACGGTTGTTTTAAGTGAAACTTTAAGTAAGAAAATATTTGGTGATGATGACCCAATGGGCAAAATCATCAAAATGAATGATGCGACGGATTTTAAAGTAACGGGTGTTTTTCCTGATTTTCCAGAGCGGTCTCACATGAAGTTCGATTTGTTATATTCCTTCGAATCCTATGTTTCTTTCACCAGTGAAGAATCCAGAACCAGCTGGAATTGGGATGGTTTTTTGAATTATGTGAAGCTATATCCCGGTACCGACCCCAACCAACTTACAGAAAAATTTGATCCTTGGATGACGGAACTGAGAGGTGAGGAAGATCAAAGCAATTTCAGAATGGAGCTCTTACTACAGCCGCTTCCAAAAATTCATCTTACTTCTAACTACCGAATGGAAATAAAGCCAACTGGAGATGAGAAGACCACCTATTTCCTATTGATCATTGGGCTTTTCGTACTGTTTATTGCTTGGATAAACTATGTCAATCTAACAACTGCACGCGCGCTTAGCAGAGCCAGAGAGGTAGGAATCAGAAAAGTTATGGGTAGCCACAAGGCTCAACTAATCGGCCAATTTTTGTTCGAGTCATTCTTTCTAAATGCTATTTCCTTCTTGATCGCTTCCCTATTGGTCCTTCTCATTTTTCCATCGTTCAATTCTTTTGTAGGAAAGGGTGTATCCTATACATGGCCTGATACACCTGTCTTTTGGCTAGGGCTTGGAGTAGTCTTTGTATTGGGGCTTATTCTATCTGGTTTTTATCCCGCTTTTGTTCTCTCTAGTTTCAAACCCATTGCTGTCCTCAAAGGAAAATTTGCTTCCAGCAGCAGTGGCAATAATCTGCGCAAGGGATTGGTCACCTTTCAGTTCTTGGCCTCTGTCGTGCTCATCACAGGAACCTTCGTGGTTTATAAGCAAATGAATTTTCTTCAATCTCAGGATTTGGGTGTAAGTATTGATCAGACGATGGTAATCAAAACGCCATCCTATCGAAGTGATTCAGTAATGGCGATTAAAGATGCCGTGTTCAAAAACCTAATTGATGCTGATCCATCGGTTGTTGGCTATACCTCATCTTCCGCGGTACCCGGCAGGACACCTGATTGGAATGCCGGAGGAATACGGCTTTTGACTCAGGACGAGTCTCTTTCAAATCAATATCGTGTCATTGGTGCCAATGCCAATTTCCTGGACTTTTACGATTTGGAAATCGTCTCTGGTCGAAATTTTGATGAGTCATTTGGAACAGAAGAAGCCAATGTACTTTTCAACGAAGCGGCAATTCATCAGATTGGGTTTCAAGATGTAAAAGAAGCCCTTAACCAAAAAATTAATTTCTGGGGAGATACTTTCAATATCGTGGGGGTAGTAAAAAACTATCGACAGGAATCCCCAAAGCAGGCGTATGACGCCATGATTTTTCGCTACTTCCCAAATACGTCAGGTTTTTACTCGATAAAAGTAAATTCAGCAAACATGCAAGAGGTTGTAGGTAATATGCAATCCAATTGGGAAGATGCTTTCGGAAACAAAGTCTTTGATTTTTTCTTCCTGGACGACTTCTACAATGAGCAATATCAGGCAGAAGTAAAATTTGGGTCCATTTTTGGACTATTTGCGCTCCTGGCTATTTTGGTAGCCTGTTTAGGACTGTTCGGACTGGCCTCCTATATTACAAGCCTTAGATCCAAAGAGGTCGGGGTTAGAAAAGTACTTGGTGCCTCAATCAAGCAGCTACTTACCTTACTCACTTGGGATTTTGTAAAACTTGTAGGCATCTCCATCATAATTGCGGCTCCACTGAGCTGGTGGCTTATGAAAAACTGGCTGGCTGGTTTTGAAAACAGAATAGAGCTTGGCGTGGGAATCTTCTTGATACCCGCTATTGCAATAGTAATAATCGCAATCTCAACAGTGGCGTTTCACACGTTTAAAACTGCAAAGTTGAATCCTGCAGATACTTTACATGATGAATAGGAGCTAGTGCTTGTAAATGTCGATTTCTTTCCGAAAACCTCCGGAAAGCTCACTGAATGGCAGGATAACCACTAAAAGTTCGTCATCAAACTCTGCAGAAATGCTCTCTAGTTCAACATCTGCTGAGATTTTGATCATCCCTAACACATTGGGTAAGGTGTATGAATTGACGTGGACGTTTTGGTAGATCAAAAGATCACTACCATTTACTTCCACTTTGATATCATCAGGTGCTACAGAAGGGACACTCACCTCCAATCGGTAGTGATCTTTTTCTGTTGTCTTAATAAATGTGGGAAAGATGGAACCCCCATTGATATTGTTCACCACATTGACCGTTTCAGCTAGCCGCTTGCTTATTTCTTTATCTACTCTCATTTTCTTTCTGCTGATTCTCACTCTCTCTTTCAAAACCCATTCCAAAAGGCTTTCTTCAATAGTAAACGTGTCAGTATGGCCGATTCTTTTATTTCGGAATGGCCATTCTGGCTGGTTGTGACATTCAACAATTCATCCTACCAAGGAAACATTCCATCTTTTTTTCTGTCATTGAGGTAATCTGATCTCCTATTTTTCTAAAAAATTAAAAGACTAAAACTCATGAAAAGGACTTTATTCATTTTTGCAACCGTTCTATCGCTTGCTTCTTTTGCACAAAAAGAGCGTCCCAAAACACTCATTGGAAATGACCCTGAAGATATTTCGGGATTTGGTGGTGTCTTATTTTCATTCATGCCTATCGACGGTGACTTATCCACTTTAACTGGCGGAGGTGGCGCAGTACTATTCGATAATACATTTTTCGTCGGGGGTTATGGACTTGGACTAACCGGAAATCATGACTTTAATTCAAATGGGACAGAATTCACCTCAAGCTTCGGACATGGAGGTTTTTGGTTGGGCTATGTGATCAAGCCAGATGATCTACTGCACATGGGCGTGGATACAAAGTTGGGTTGGGGTAGCATTACAACCAAATCAAGAGCAACGAATGCGCAGGTTAACGAAGACGATGTTTTCATTTTTAACCCACAATTCTTCGGCGAAACGAATATTGCGTATTGGTTTAAAATCAATGCATCTGTTGGCTACCAAAAGACCATTGGTGTTGACAATGATTACTTTGACGCAGGTGACTTTGATGGGCCTACATTTGGCATTTCCTTGCTGTTTGGCTGGTTTAATTGAACCTAAATGCGTTAATTTTCAAGGGTGCTGTCAGTCTTGCTAAGAAGACAGTACCTTTGATATTCAAATTTTAACGCATGGCATCATCTAATCACAAGCGCGCGATCATTGGATTTATCTTTGTATTCATAGGCGCTATTTTCCTCTTGGATAATCTGGGATTCGACATGGATATCCCATACTACCTATTTTCATGGCCAGCAGTTTTTGTGGTTCTTGGAGTTGTAAACCTGCTGTCAGGAAATGGAAAAGCCGCATTGATTTTTTTCGGGCTAGCCACGGTCTTCTATCTCCACTACTATCATGTGGTAAGAATAGGAGAAATATGGCCTTTGATTCTGATCATCATTGGTTTATCCTTTATTCTTAAAAAGAAATCAGGCCCTCGAAGTATTTCCGAGAGCAGCGAAAACTATTTTGACGAAGTGGCAATATTTGGCGGAACGGAGCGCAAGTTCATCTCCGATAATTTGCAAGGGGGAAAAATTAGCTGTGTTTTTGGAGGTTCCGAAATTGACCTTCGGGGATCTAAAGCTCAAGATGGAGCAGTCATCGAGATTTTCTGCATGTTTGGTGGAGTGGAACTTATGCTTCCGGAAGAATGGAAAGTAAACATGGACGCCACAGCTATATTTGGCGGGTTTAGTGACTCACGCAAAAATGTGACCAATGGATCTTCCACAACTATCCACATAAAAGGGTTCACCATGTTTGGTGGTGGAGAATTAAAAAATTAATCCACAATGTTGCGTTCCGAAGGAATATCGCTGCGTGCACTCCAAAGCGATGATGCTGAAACGGTCGCTAGTCTCATCAACAATAGAAAAGTGCTCGATAATCTTAGGGATTACATTCCATATCCATATAGTAAAAAGGACGCTGAAGAATTTATTCTATTTAGCACTAAGCAAGATCCGACCGTTACATTCGCGATTCTCTCACATGATGAAATTTGTGGGGTGATCGCAATTATTCCTCAAAGTGACATCCATCGCATGTCAGCAGAAGTGGGCTACTGGATTGGTGAACCCTATTGGGGCAATGGAATAGCGACCCAAGCCCTGAGCTTAATAACAGAATACGCCTTTTCGCAGCTTGATGTGATCCGTTTATATGCCATCGTCTTTAGCCCCAATGACACCTCAAAACGCGTGCTTGAGAAATGTGGTTATAAAAAAGAAGGAATCGGCAAAAAAGCGATCATTAAAAACAATCAGATTTTAGATGAACACAGGTATGCCATCCTAAAATCTGATTATCTCAACTAGCATTTTTATTCATCTTTCAACAATTCATAGCCTTGATTGATACCTAGCTCAGTAGCAGGCACACCATCTCGCATCCACTTTGGCATTGGTGCTCCTTTCAGATAATAATCAAAAAACTGAGCCATTCGAATGTTAAAATCAATACGGTTTTGAACTTTCACAGGCCAGTGGGGTTCTCCACGGTAGTTTAACAACCACGCTGGTTTATTCAGTCTTCTTAAAGCACCAAAGTACTCGATGCCCTGATACCAAGGCACTGCTCCATCTTCATCGTTGTGCAGAATAAGTACGGGCGTTTGAACCTTGTCTACATAAAATATGGGTGAGTTTTCAATATATCTCAGCGGATATTCCCAAATAGTACCACCGATTCTACTTTGTGTATGCTCATATTGAAACATTCTGCTACGACCTGATCCCCAGCGAATACCACCATATGCACTGATCATATTCACCACTGGTGCACCTGATTCGGCACATTTGAAAATATTGGTCTCGTTAATGAGATGAGCAATCTGATATCCTCCCCAACTATGTCCCTGCACGCCTATATTTTCCTCATCTACAAACCCTTTTTCAATGAGTGAAGTAACACCGGGAATTACACAGTTGTAGGCATCTTCACCTGGATATCCTTCCTTATAGTTTACATTCGGATTGAAAATAAGGTACCCTCTGGATGCATAAAAACTATAGTTTATCGTCGACCTACCAGGAGTTGGATCATTGTACCTATTCAGTCTGTTTGAACTCTTTTCATAGAAGTTGACGATCATTGGATACTTCTTTGTTGGATCGAACCCTTCTGGTTTTACCAGCATTCCTTCCATTTTTTGTCCATCTAGCGAATTCCAATAAACCAACTCTATGCTACCCCATGTGTAGTTTTTTTGCTGAGGGTTTAGATCACTGATTTTTTTGACTGATTTGAATGAAAGGTTAGTGGCAAGAATGTCTGGGAAGGTGTTAAAGTCTTCCTTTGTAAAAATCAAATTCGCAGCATCTCTTGCCTTGTTGAGTGAGTTATATTGGTAGTCCCCGGAAATGAGCTCTGCTGGCTTGTTCTTACCGTAAGAGAATGAAAAAAGAGCTTCGCTTTTATCCGTTTCATAAAATCCGGAAAGCAGAAGTTTCTGCCCTTTTTTTATGAATCTCTCTTCTCTGTCCAGTCTGATGTATCTGTAAGTAAGCTTATCTTTTCTCCCATTTGGGGTAATTCGCTTAGCCGCGCTTTCTCCCTTAGGGTCAACTTCCCAGATATCAAAACGATCATAAATCAAAACACGCTCATCATCCTCTGTCCAACTCATTACTCCATAAGGCCATGGGTCTGAAGGCGTATCGTGGATCTCATTGTAAAATGGGACTTGAATGTTATTAGTTATTTGAACAGCAACCTCCTCTGCAAATGAGTAAGCAAACCATGCAGAGTCACTGTTATTATACCAATAAGCATACTTTCCATTGGGAGAAAGGGCGATGAACCCCCGCTCAGCATCCATAATTTTGGTTTTGTTACCATTGCTAAGATCTACTGTGTATACATCATTGAGGGTATATCCTTCCCAAGTAGCCATTTTTCTGTAATTGTAATCACTCATCGCAAGCGCTGTATTTCCATCTCCTTGATTGCTCACTGAAACTCTGGAATAATCATTACCCCCCAGCTGAATCACCTGATCCCTGTCTGTATCGTAGTAGCTCAAGTAGCCAAACTTTAAGTCATTATTTCGCTGATTTTCCTGTTGAGTGAATAGTCTTTGGTCCTTGTAGTTCCATACTTCAACGTTCACTATTTCATCATCAAGTAACGCAGTGTCTTGCAGCACAGGAAACTCCTTCGCCTCAAAAAACAGTCGCTTGCCCGATTCAGAAAAGTACGAGCGAAAATCTTTATTTACCATCAATTGATTAAGGCTCTCATTCTTAGCTATTGTCTGGCTACTATCCCAGGCTGTTTTGTAGTAATGCAGGTGAAAATCTCTTTTTAACGCCTTGGTGGTGTCCGTATCTGAGATAAAAGAGAGTTGATTCCCTTTTTTATCCCATTCAAGTTGATGGTACTCTCCTTTCGATCTAAATACTGGCTTGAAGTTCTTTTTATCAAAATCAAAAGTGTAGACTCCTTCCATGATGGTGCTGTCATTTCCAGTAGTTGTTAATGCTAAGCCAGCACCCTCCTCAGGAATTTCGTAATCAAGCACATACGAAAACGTATATTCCGTTTGGTCACTTAAATTCTTTACAACCAGATCATATCCATTTTTCTTGCTCCTTTTTTTCTCTTTCTTCTTGGCCGTATCAGGGGCAGGTTCATAGAGATAAACAACATAATCATCCCATTTCTCAGGCACTTTAAATGACTTTAAGCCAGCCACCTTCGTCATACTTTTCGACCCGATTGAATATAAGGCTAGTGTGTCACCGGGAAGGTCCTTTGCTTTAGTCTTTTTTCTTTTCAAATCCCTAAGTTCATCATAGTCAGGTGATACTTTGAAAATCAGAAATTGTGAATTGTTTGAGAAAGAAGGATTATAAGATCGGTCATGCTCCATCACCATGTTACCATTGAATTGATGCAGCATCAGTGATTCGTTTCCGTATCCGTTAGGTTCTGCGGTATAGGCAATATGAGATCCATCGTTGCTAATGAGATCTCGACCGACATCACGCCAGGTGTTGTAAGCGCTGTGGTCAAGTTCCTTTTTGTTTTGAGCGATACCGAAAAAAGGGATAACGGTTAGGATTAGGATAAGCTTTTTCATATTCATTCATTCTTAAGAGAATTTAATACTAGCTAAAAAAAAACTAAATGTTCAAATGAAAGTATACAGGCGGTAATAAGCTGTTACTATAAGTTTTTAAGGGAATTTCAATATATCTACTAAAAAATTAGTAGATATACTAAACCTTTAGTAGAATTGCGTCGTACAAGACAAAGCATATGGATACATTGACAAAAGCGGAAGAAAAAGCAATGAAGATTTTATGGTCAATCGATGGTGGGTTGATCCGAGATGTGGTGAGTAGATATAATGAACCAAAACCAGCATATACTACAGTGGCTACCATATTCAAAATACTTGAAAAAAAAGGATTTATAGGAAGAAGAGCAATAGCCAACACGTTTGAATACTATCCTCTTATAGAGGAGGAAGATTATACGAAGAAGTATATGAAGTCATTTGTGAAGCGATATTTCTCAGACTCATTTAAGAGTATGGTCTCCGCTTTTGGCACGAATGAAGAGTTGAGCACGAAAGATATGGAAGATTTAATTGAGCACTTCCAAGAGCAAATCGAAAAGAAAAAACCTGAATAATGGAAAGCTATATACTAAAGTCAAACTTGGCTCTCGCTAGTTTTTATATACTCTACAAATTGGTGGTCTACTACAAGATCAGTCACCAATTTAAAAGAATGGTGGGCATTGGGATCGTCTTATTCTGCACATTTTTTCTCATGATTCCATCTTTCCAGTTGAGTCCTTCTTCGAGTTACTCTCCCGGTGTAAAAAAGTTGATTGAGACAGCAAGCACACTTGATTCCACAATGGCAATCAGCATGCCAGAAGAACACGTCAGCACTTTCATGGTAATCTACTTAACAGGCGTTGCCTTTTTTAGTCTACGCTTTTTGATAGGCGTAAGTGGTCTTATCAAGCTATACATCCAATCCACTAAAAAGAAAAGTTGGGGTTTTAATCTTGTTGAAACGCCTGATCCAATTTCCCCCTTTTCATTTTTCAATTTCCTATTCATTCACAAAGGGGATGCATCTAAATCAGGATTGGAGCCAATTGTACTTCACGAGCAAGTTCATCGTGATCAATACCATTCCCTTGATGTGATTCTTATGGAAGCCCTATCCATTTTCTACTGGTGTAACCCATTTATTTGGCTTCTAAAAAAAGATATCAAAGCAAGTCATGAATTCATCGCTGATGAATTTGTAATCAACAAGGGTTTTGATAAACTGGCCTATCAAGACCTATTATTCAAGGAACGTACTGGCGTCTCCTACAGGGCAGTAAGTTATTTAAGTAATCAATTGAGTTTAAAACAACGGTTTAATATTATGGAAAAAAGTAAAATTAATTTGAAAAACAGCTACATGCGGGCCGGAATAGTTCTGGTGGCAATGGCACTAACAGTATCTATTTCATCGTTCAGAACAATCACAACTTCATCTGAATCAATGGGTGCTGAACCTAATGTAATAGTCACTACTAAGGATGGTAAAGTGGATTTGGAAAAGGGAATTCCTTTTTCTACCAAAATCATTTTTGTAAAACTGGTTCCCAATGGAAATGAAGCCGATGAGCTCCAAATCACAAAGATGGAAACCACGCTTATTTCAGAAGGACAGGGACTTGCTACTATGGAGACTGAAGGCTCTGTAATTGTGAAGAATCTTTTATCGCGATCTGAAGAAGAAAAGAATAACATGCTTCTATTAGAAATAAAACAGTATCGAACAAAAGACAAGCAAGGCATCATTGAACGGGTTATTCCCGACAAACCTATTTTCTTAAGAATTCCAGTTTATTAATAGACAAGCTGTGGATTTTAACCAACCTATACAGGGTTGGTTTTCCTGTTTAGGCCTTTCATAATAACCGTTGTTTTCACACCACCAGCTTAATCAAGAAGTAGACGCCCAATCCAAATAGAAAAAATCCGGGTACCTTGTGCACAAGGAAAGGATTATCGGCAATCTTGGTGAAGCGCTTACCTAAAGCATTTACTGTCAGCAACAGGCAAAATGTCCCCGTCGAGAGACCTATTAAATACATCCAAAATCCATATTCATCCACATTGATCCAATGGTCATTTTCGAGGTAGGTCGTGATCGCCAGCCAAAAGGGAATAGTCATGGGGTTTAGAAAACCCAGTAGTAACCCTCTGAGGAAGCCATGTCTTCCTGTCAATTTCGTATCCACTTTGATCGATGAAGAGGTAGACTTTGAAAAAATATTGGAGAGTCCAAGTCCAATGAGCGCAATCGAGGTAATGATCCTGAAATAGTCAGCGATTACTTCATTGTTGTTGAGAAAGATGTGGAACTGAACCGTTACGCCTGCATAGATAAACTCAACGGCAGAAGCTGCAAAAGCAAAGAATACTGCGGCCCTTCTTTTATGCAAAATGGCAAGCTGCATAACGGATACATTGATGGTTCCAGGAGGAATTGAGCCAATATAGCTCACCACAAAAGCAACGATTAGTGTCTGTAAAATCATGAAATGGCAAGTAGGCGATTATACCGTTGATGGGCTTTCCACTTTTTGAAGCCTCGCTTAAAGCTCCAATAGGAATGCCCCTTTTTTCGATTTAGGGCACTAATATCTGACAAAACCGATAAATGCCAAAGAATGTCCTTGTATGCTTTCCAAAGTGGATACCCCGGCTGGTAAATATGTGCGGGTTCTGCCCCTGCTCCATTCAACTCCAATATTGAAAAATTTTTGAGGTATTTTAAATCGTTATAAGACTCGCATTTGATATCGAATCTCCCGAAATAGAAGTCTGGAATCTGATCCGCAAGCTTATTGAATGCCTGATTCAATGCTTCATCAATCTCATGGTTGTCACTCAAAAATTTTGTTCCTCTACAGTGGTTTCCGATTGGTTCAATGACTAGCTGCTCTCCAATTTTAGGAATATTATTCCCAATCAGCTGAAGGTGGTCACTTGCCAAGTCTGCAGTCATCCGGGCGCGCGTATTTTTTTTCAATAAATCTCTTATTGTACTCTCCCCGTCACCGACTACAGTCAAAAAATCCTTTCGAACGATGGAAGTCACTTCACCTGGTCTATCCGGATATTTCACATAGAATACACCCAGCTCAATGGGTAAATCGACCATCTCTTGAAGAAGAAAGTCTACAGGGCAGGTTTCTACATATTCCTTAAGGGCGTTTTGAGTCTGAATCTTACTTACCCAATTGCCCCGCTCACCTACATCGGGTTTCGCAATCAGCGGAAATCCTATCTTTTCAGCTTCTAATGCCGCCCTTTCCAAACCTCCTTTTCCAACCAGTATGGTTTTTGGCATATACTGATCTGGGATCAGGTCAAAAATATCCGACTT
Source organism: Ekhidna sp. (assembly GCF_039940915.1). GTDB lineage: Bacteria > Bacteroidota > Bacteroidia > Cytophagales > Cyclobacteriaceae > Ekhidna. The sequence continues at coordinate 1,054,115 of NZ_JBDVFO010000001.1, read as the reverse complement.
TTTTTCACCCACCATTCCGCCAAACTCGATACTCGGATTGGACGCTGTGAAAAAAAAGAAGGAACGATGTTTTAGTATCAACCAAGCGTAATAGAAGAATACAGGAAAGTAAAGCACTGAGAAAGGCCAATATTCCCAGTGTCTCAGTCTGATGAACAGCTTTTTCAATGGTCTTATTGGTTCGTTTTGAAGCCCGCACGATACCTGACGGTGGAGCTGGCCACTCCGAAGTATTCTGGCAGTGAAATGTAGGTCAAAGATTGCTTCACAGCCACCTTCAACAAAGCCATGTGATGAATTGCGTGCTCAATGTTGTAAGCCAGTTCTCTGTAGAAACTGCTTTTCATGCTATCGTTCGCATCATCGCTCATTGCATAATTTGCTTCAAAAGTGAGTTGAAAATCTTCCTGATGCTTATCCAAGAAATCTGTGATGCTATCAATAACCGTCAGCGCTAGCTTCTTGTCTGTTTCTATTAAGGTGTCGTGCTTCCGTTGATCGTAGTTTACAGTTCCGTCATTTTTTGCATCAAAAAGACAGATAAAAAATTCCAGTGTGTGCCTGATATGCTGACCGAACGTAGAGTCGCTCAATTCCGACAAGGGTCTGGAAAAATCATCTTCTCTGCAAGAGTGGATGATTTGAGATAACTGTGAGAGAAGGTCCTTTGCTGATGTGTGTAGCATATGTATCAATTAATGCAAAAATAAACATACGGATTTTCTCTGGTTCAGATTTTGAAAATCTTATCAAAGGTATTCCTATTGACTTTCCTTGGAGAGAGAATTTATCGCGCTCCATATCAAATCTGATTCAAACCCTTTGGATACAAGGTACGCAAGGGTTTTTTGCTTGCGCTTAAAGTCCTCGTCTTTTTCCAATCGATCCCACTTGGTTTTCGCCAACTCCAAAAGCCGACTGAAGTACTTTTCTGGATCTATTCTGTCCAATGCGGTTTGCACTGCGGTTTCAGAAAGCTTATGTGAATAGATATGGGCTTTGATCTTTTGCTTGCCCCAGGAGTTGAACTCAAACTTGTCATTGCAAAAAGCATTTGCAAACCGCTGCTCATCAACGAATCCCTCTTTCAATAGCTCGGCAACCAATTGAGATGCATCTTCCTCTGCGATCCCCCAGGTCTGGATTTTCTCTAACAATTCGCTTGGAGAACGCTCTTTGAAAGCACAGAACCTCCCTGCTTTTTGTTTTGCTTCTTTGATGCCCAGCTTATTAGCCATCAAAAATTATTTTTCAGCGATATAGCCCTTACGCTTAAGCACGGTCTCGAGAAATCGAATTTCATTTTCATTGTTGAATATCCTGAAAGGGAGATGTACCAACTGGGCCTTGCTCGCAAAAAGGATAAAGGCGTCTTTCCCTTTTTTTGCGCGTTTGATTTGATCCCATTTCATTGGCATTCCCTGCTTGGCATTCATCTTGATTAAGATTTGCTGTGAGGAAATCTCATAGGATAACTTCTGAAACATGAATTTGCCTTGCTCCAGTTGGGTAATACCAGCAAATTGGATCAACCAAAAAAGCAAATACAATGACAATGCAATCGAAGCTCCTGTTATCCACCAGTGGTTTGGTATCAAAAAATACCCCGAACATATAGCTCCATAAATCAGGAATACCCACCATTGCTGCTTCAGCGCTGCTTTAAAGGCTATTCCGATATATTTTTTCGTTGGTAGTTGATATTTTTTTGTCCTTACTATCATGGCTCAATCGCTCTTTTTCTACTTCTTACAATGATTATACCGCGAATATAGAATTTAAATAGCTTTGAGACTCATATCGAGGCTTCTGTATGAGTGTGTAAGTGCACCAACTGAAATATAATCAACACCTGTTTCGGCAATCTCAGCAATCGTTTTTTCTGTAATCCCTCCGGACGCTTCAGTTTCAAAACGGCCACCAATCATTTTGATCGCCTGACGAATATCCGAGGGAAGCATGTTGTCCAGCATTACTCTATGTACTTGTCCAACCTCTAGCACTTCATCGAGCTCTTTCAAGCTTCGAACCTCGATTTCTATATTTAATTTCAGCTTGTTTTTTTCAAGATATGCCACGGTCTGATTAATGGCATTTTTGACCCCTCCTGCAAAATCAATGTGATTGTCCTTGAGCATCACCATATCATACAACCCAAATCGATGATTGACACCTCCACCAATGACTACCGCCCACTTTTCGGCTAAGCGAAACAACGGCGTTGTTTTTCTTGTATCGAGCAATCTGGCTTTTGATCCTTTAATCAATTGGTTCATGTGATGGGTATATGTGGCCACTGCGCTCATCCGCTGAAGGCAGTTGAGAACCAGGCGCTCTGCAGATAAGATAGATCTGGAGCTCCCTTTGACTGTAAATCCAATCTCACCGTGCTCAATGAGATCCCCATCTTTTTTGTTAAACTTAATTGCTAGGTTCGAGTCTATATGATGAAAGATTTTCTCAGCCAATTCCAACCCCGCAATCACCCCATCATCTTTTATGATCAAGTGAGCCTCGCTGGTGGCATTCTCCGGGATAGATCCCAATGAGGAATGATCGCCACTGCCAATATCCTCTGCAAGTGCTGCTTTGATGAAAGCATTGATGTTTTTACTAGTTAAATAAGGTAAGTTCATTTGTGGCGGAATTAGTGGTGCAGGCGTGCAAAGGCGAAATAAGCTACTCCTGACTGAAATTCAAAGTATCAATTCGGTATTCGTCTCCTATTTTTTTAATAAACATAACAACGCGGTAGACTCCATTATCATGTGTATATCGGCCAATTGTGTATTTAAGACCCTGAGAAGACCCTTGATGAATGTAGGCAAAGCTTTTCGGGGCATTCTTAGAAAAAAAATCCCTTAAAATAACCTCTGCTTGTGCTTTGCTATAATTTGAACTCTCCCCGTTTATTTTAATTTCTACCGTCTGGTTGCAAAACTTGATGAGCTCCTTTGAGCTCCCCGCTTTTAGCGCTGTTCCAATATTCTTAACCGTCTCTTCCTGAACAGGGGAGAAGAAAAGCGTTAGAATAAGAATTAGCATTTTCATGTCAATTTCAAATGTTTGTACACAATGTAGTAAAAACCATGCCCAATTTATTCAATCAGGGAAGTACATTCAAAAAATAGACCCCTCTATATTTGCTACATGAACAAGAAAGTCATTCTTCTGATACTTGATGGTTGGGGCATTGCCAAAGACAAAAACGTATCGGCAATAGACAAAGCAAAAACCCCCTTTGTAGACAGTCTATTTGAAAAATACCCTCATAGCACATTGGAAGCATCAGGATTGGCCGTTGGTTTACCGGATGGTCAAATGGGTAACTCAGAAGTTGGCCACATGAATATTGGCGCCGGCAGGGTGGTGTATCAAGACTTGGTAAAAATCAGCAATGCGGTGAATGACGGCTCAATTGCTAAAAACGAAACCTTGAAAAAAGCCATAGGCTATGCTCGAGAAAATCATAAACCCATTCACTTAATCGGTCTTGTTTCTGATGGAGGGGTTCACTCGCACATCGACCATATCAAAGGATTGCTTACCACTTTTTCTGAGGAAGATTTTCAAGATGTATTTGTGCATGCTTTTACAGACGGAAGAGACACAGATCCGAAAGGAGGCGTGGATTACCTGAGAGACTTGCAACATCACATGGCAAATGCCACCGGGACACTTGCCACCATTACTGGAAGGTACTATGCCATGGACAGAGATAATCGGTGGGAACGAGTAAAACTGGCATATGATGCCATGGTACACGGTGCAGGCAAAAAGGTGCAAAACCCCTTAAGAGCAGTGGAAGAGTCATACGTGGAAGGTGTGACTGATGAGTTCATCAAACCCATTGTATGTGCCGATGCTAAAATTCAAGAGGGAGATGTGGTTCTCTGTTTCAATTTCAGAACGGATAGGGGTCGACAAATCACCCAAGCGCTGACGCAGCAAGACTTTGCTGAGCAGGAGATGAAAAAACTGAATCTCCACTACGTTACCATGACCAAGTATGACGACTCGTTTGCCGGAGTACATGTGATGTATGACAAGGACAATCTGGAAATGACGCTTGGAGAAGTGCTTGAAAAAAATCAAAAAAAACAGATTCGCATTGCAGAAACAGAAAAATACCCTCACGTCACGTTCTTTTTCTCCGGAGGAAGAGAAGAGCCTTTTGAAGGTGAGAAGCGAATTCTATGCCCATCGCCAAAAGTAGCCACGTATGACTTGCAGCCTGAAATGAGCGCAAAAGATATCAGAGATCAAATAATTCCCGAGTTAAAAGAAAAATTGACTGACTTCATTTGTCTCAACTTTGCAAACCCGGATATGGTCGGTCACACAGGGGTTTTTGAAGCGGCAGTGAAAGCATGCGAAACAGTAGATCAATGCACTGAAGCGGTAGTAACTACTGCTCTTGAGAACGACTACCTATCCATCATTATCGCAGATCATGGCAATTCCGATATGATGATCAATCCGGATGGCACTCCAAACACTGCCCACACAACGAACCTTGTGCCTTTTATTGTGGTTGATAAAGACTTCAATGGAGTGCTTGAAAGTGGAAAGCTTGGAGATCTTGCCCCCACTATTCTGAAACTAATGGGTGTAGATATCCCTTCGGAAATGACTGGAGAAATTTTAGTTAATAGTTAATTCGTGAAAAAAATATTCATAATCCTGATAGTGGCAAGTAGCTGCCAGAAACTGAAACCTGAATCGGTAAGTATTTCCGATTATCCCGATTACGAGGAATTGATGATAGATCAGGTAGAGCTATTAGCAAACACAAAGATCCGAAAAGAAGTGTGGCTGGATGGTAAAAGTGAAATTCAGGTCTTAAGTATGGATTCTACCAGCTGGATGAAAGAGCTTTCTTTTCTTAAAGAAATCAATCCAAACCGACCAGAGTATGCAGGTGCCTTTGAGAAAGTAGAGGATCAGCTCAATCAAACACTCGTCTTAAAAGAAGGTGAAAAAGGTGCATTGAAAAAAACTACCTTCTCAAAGGACGCCAGCTACTTTCTCCAAATCAATGCCACTTTCCATGAAGACAAAGACCTGTACATCCATCATCGTGAAATTGCACTCGCCTTCGAAAACGGTGTGCTAAACTCACTACACATCGCTGGTTATCAGAAAATGATGTTTAAGGACACGGTAAAGTTCAGGATTGCCCTTACGGTAAATTAGAACTTTACCTCCAACATTTTTATCGCGGTAGCCGCAGCCTCATCTCCTTTGTTGCCATGCTTACCTCCGGCCCGATCCAATGCTTGCTTCATATTGTCCGTTGTAAGGACACCAAAGATTACAGGCTTGTTATACTTCAAGCTTACGTTAGTAATACCATTTGCCACCGCCTCACAAATGAAGTCGAAGTGACGTGTTTCACCTTGGATAACACACCCCAAACAAATGACCGCATCAATATCCGATCGCTCTGCCATCCATTGCCCCCCGAGGCTTAGCTCAAACGTACCCGGTACATTCATTCGCTCAATATTATCACGACTAGCTCCGGCATTAGTCAATGTTTGATAAGCTCCCGAGTAAAGTGATTCTGTTACTTGCTCATTCCATTCGGCAACCACGATACCAAATTTGTTTCTACTGAGGTCCTGGGATTGGTTGATGCTTACGTCGCTAAGGTTTTTTTCTGATGATGCCATAAAACAAATAGAATGAAGTTTCTACAAATAAAAAATGTCACCCCTAAATGGGATGACATCATACCTAATTATTTAATTTTTTTATTGTGCCAGCGCTTCCAATCTTGCTTTCTGCTTTTTAGCATCGTGAATTTGCGGTGAAGCAGGATATTCTTTCACAATTTTATCATATGTCGCTACAGCCCCAGTAAGATTTGCGTTCTGCTCCTGAGCTATTGCCAGCTTCTTCAAATAAATTGGTGTGAACGACTCGTTCTCTTTATAGTCCGCAGCTTGATTGTAAAAATCAATTGCGTTCGTAAAATCATCCATCTCCATGTAAGCATCTCCGATCAAAGAATATGCCCTGCCTTGAAGCAAGTAATCATCACTACTGAATTTCTTCAGGTTTCTTATCGCTCCTTCGAAATCACCTAGCTTTAGATAAGAAGCACCTGCGTAGAAACTGGAAAGATTAGCTGCCTTAGTTCCTGGAAATTCATCCATGATCTCTAAAAAGCCGTAGCTATTTCCATCTCCATTTAACGCCAGGCCTAAGCTATCAGCATCAAAGTAAAATTGAGCTTGAAAAAGCTCTTCTTGCGCCGTACGGTTCTGGTTCGTTATGTAGTAATTGTAAGCAGCAAACCCAACAATTGCCAAAGCAAGGATTCCTCCAATACCAAAGACCATTACTTTGTTTCTCTTACTGCTAAAAAACTCATTGGCTTTTTCAACGATTGCATTCGGATCCTCCAGAATCTCTACACCTTCATCTTTGTTTTTTCCTTTTGCCATTTCTTTGAATGTTGGGCATTCTTTTTAAGGGTAGAATGCCGGATTATTTCAATTAATTCTACGCCGTTTGGCGTTTGCGGACGCAAAGATATATTTTTTGTCCAGATGTGTAAGGTTATCAGTTAATTATGTGTTGACAAACGGATAATCACTTTCAACATAATTGTCCGTATAAGCTTCTGAAGCCTCTGGCCATGGCGAGTCTTCTGCAAACTGAACCGCCTCTAAAACTCGATCTTTGATCCCTTTGTCTATTTCTTTCAACTCGTCTTCTGTAGCCCATTTCTTTTTAAGAATGGTCTGCTTCACCTGCTCGATTGGATCTTGCAACTTGTACTCTTCCAGCTCTTCCTTGGTTCTATACTTTGCTGGATCAGACATGGAATGCCCCTTGTATCTGTAGGTTCTAAACTCAAGAAATGTCGGTCCATTGCCCTTTCTTGCTCTGTCTGCCGCCTCGGCTACCGCAGTATGAACATCCTCCACTTTCATGGCATCTACAGGAGCTGAAGGCATATCGTAGGCTTCTGCCAGCGTATGTAGTTCCGTAACATTCGAAGTTCGCTCCACTGATGTTCCCATGGCATAGCCATTGTTTTCTACAACGAAAATCACGGGCATCTTCATGGTCATCGCCATGTTGAACGCCTCATGCAATGCACCCTGACGAACCGCGCCATCTCCCATGTAGCAAATACACAAGCTTTTAGTGCCTTTGTATTGCTCAGCAAAACCGATTCCTGCACCCAGCGGAATTTGACCTCCCACAATTCCGTGACCTCCCATGAAGTTCACTTCTTTATCAAACATATGCATCGAGCCGCCTTTTCCCTTGGAAACGCCTGTCGCTTTTCCAAAAAGCTCTGCCATCACTTTCCCTGGATCGGTGCCCAAAGCCAATGGATGTCCATGATCTCGATAAGCTGTGATCCACTTGTCATCTTTATCTAATGCTGAAACAGCACCAGCGGCACATGCTTCCTGACCAATATATAAGTGACAAAACCCTCGAATTTTCTGCTGGCCATACAATTGACCTGCTTTCTCTTCAAACCTTCTCATCAGCTGCATGGAGCGAAACCACTCCAAGTACTGGTCTTTTGAAAACTCGTTAGATTTTTTTGTTGTCTTTTTAGCCGCCATAGGACCCAATTGTTTGATTTACTTTGTAAAACGGATAGCGAAATTACAGCAAAAAACCATGATCCTGAAAAGTCTTCGGCTCACAAACTTCAAGAACCACTCAGAATCTCATTTTGAATTCGAGGATCGGGTCAATTGCGTGCTTGGAAAAAATGGAATAGGTAAGACTAATCTGCTTGACGCGATCTATTATTTATCTTTTACAAAAAGCGCTTTAGGGTCGCAAGACAGGTTTACGATAACGCATGACCAGCGCGCATTCACCCTTCATGGTACGTATCAGGACTTGACCATCGCGATTCAATTTGAAAAGGGAAAAGTAAAAACGCTGAAAATCGATGGGCAGGAACCTGACAAGATAAGTGACGTCATCGGCAAAGTGCCACTCGTCGTAGTATTGCCAGACGACACTTCCATGATCAGGGAAGGGAGTGAGGAACGTAGAAAGTTTTTTGATGGCGCTTTGTCCCAGTTTGACCCTGAATATCTTCAGGCCTTGTTGAAGTATAACAAGCTTTTGAAACAGCGTAACAGTTTATTAAAACAAGCTGATGGAACAAAGCTCAATACGCAGCTATTGGAAACCTATGATGAGCAGTTGATTCCACTGGCCATTGCCATCTCCAAAAGAAGGAAGGAAATGAAGGAAGTTTTTCTCCCCTTTTTGGAAAAGAACTATTCCGATTTACATGAAGGTGGAGAGGTTCCTGATTTAAACTTCAAGACGCATGTGGACGATTCTTTTGAAGCCCGATTCAAATCCAATGTACAGAAAGATCAAATAATGCAACGCACGTTGCTCGGCAGCCACAGAGATGACTTTGAGTTTGTGCTTGATGGAGAGCTCATCAAGAAGTTTGGTTCACAAGGTCAGCAAAAAACATTCATTATCGCATTGAAGCTAGCACTTTATGATTTTCTAAAAGAACAGACTGGCAAAAAACCATTGCTCCTACTAGACGATATTTTTGATAAGCTGGATGATTCCAGAATTCAACTGCTGGTGTCATTGATCTTAGACAGTGATCGTTTTCAGCAGATATTCATTACCGATGCACGGAAAGATCGAAGTAAAGAGCTATTCAAGAAGGAGAAAGCCGTAAACTTTATAGACCTTTAACCTCAAGATGAAAGAAGATCCAATCAAAAGTTTTCGCAATGCCTTTCAAGGGTTCCTCAAAGAAGAGAACCTGGAGCATACCTTCAAGCAGAAGCAGGTCATTGCAGATTGGGAGCAAATCATGGGCAAAACCATTGCGTCCAGAACAACCAAGGTCTTTTTCAATAAGAAAACACTTTTCGTAAAGCTTTCATCAGCACCTCTAAAAAACGAAATGCAAAATTCTAAAGCGCAGATTATACATCTGATAGAAAAGGAGATTGGTAAAGGAGAAGTGGACGATGTTCGGTTTTTGTAGTTGATCGCTATGTTTGTAGCATGAAAAGATTGTTGGTTGGCTTGCTAACCATTCTTACGTGTTTCACAGCCTACTCCCAAAAAGATAATTATACTGAAGGCTATATCATCACCAATGATTCCAAAGTCGTTTTTGCTGATTTGGCGTATCGAACTGAGGATAAAACTCATTTCTCCTGCGTGGTAAAATCTAAGAATGGAAGAATCAGAGAATATTTTCCGCAAGAACTCAAAGGATATGGATATCTCGGAGGCAATCTGTATAACTCGGTACAGGAGGATAGTATTTTCGCCAAAGTACTCATCAAAGGTTCTTTGAGTCTTTGGAAATACAAAAACTCTTTTTATCTGCACTACGCTGATGAGCTTTATAACCTGAGAAAAGAAGGTGTAGAAAGTGCACGAAACGTGTTTGAGTCATGCCTTGAGTCATCTGAGGTTGATAAAAGCCTTAAGATGAAGGAGCCTGCTCTTCAAGAACTTGTCATCAGTTTTAATGATTGCAAAAAGGAAGAGTATACACTCTTCGCTAAAAAAAAGGCTAACCTTCAGCTGGAATATGGAATAACTACCGGTATTTCTCAGTCATCTCTAAAGTTTTCAGAAAATTCCAGTTTCGAATACTTGAGTCAAAATTATCAATCAGCGGATCCATTTTATGGTCTAAGCATAAATGTCTCAATGCCTAAAGCCGTTGAAGGCCTTTCTTTTCAGCAGGAAATTCAATTTTCCAATAGCTCCTATTTTGATTTGGTGGTAGTCGAAAACCTAAATGAAACCAACTTTTATGATACGTACATTGATTTGAAAAGCTTGTCTCTGCCCTTCTCAGTTAAATACGCTCCAGTCGAAGTTTCCGGACTTCACCCATATTTTCAGATTGGCATCAACTATAGGAAGTTGAAATCCAATACCATCGTGCAAACAGAAGTTGTAGATGGAAATGTGGTAACGACAGAACCAGAAACTGAAGCTTTCAAAGTAAAAGATAAAACCATTGGTACATGGTTTGGAGTGGGTATTTCAAAAGAATTTCAATCTCTCAAGGGAGATGTTTTTGTTAGATACTATTCCAATACCGAAGTGAGCAATTCAAATAGACTGTCAGCAGAAAACAGTCAATTGACCTTCGGAGTTTTAATTAGTTACCTTCAAGCATTTCGCAAATGAAACAGGTAAAGCAAATCAGTACATTGATCTTCCTATTCTTCGCATTGTCAAACTGCGAGGAAAACGAAGTAAGTAGCAGAGAGTACCCGAGACTTAAGACGTTAGCTGTTTCTAACATTACGGAAGCTGGCGCTACGTTCAGCGCAGAATTCACTTTTCGCGGAGATTTTGAAATCACGAGTTATGGATTTACCTGGTCTCGCTTTAAAAACCCTGTCATTGAAAGTTCAGATAAGGTTGTAGTAAATGAAAACCTAAAAGATTCCGGTTTCTCATTAGATGCAAAGTCCGCATTGGAGGAGGGTGTTACTTATAATGTTCGGCCATTTGTTACTACTAATGATTACATTGTATACGGCACATCTACTGAATTTGTAAGCCTTGGAAGTGCTGCTCCAGTTATTGAAAACATTTCGCCCCTGAATATCTACTATCTAGATACCATTACGGTAAGAGGTCAAAACTTTAGCTTTGATAAGGCTAACAATCGTACGCGGTTTAATGAATTCCCGGGACACGTTGTAACATCTTCCGATACATTATTACGCGTCGTTGTTCCGGAGAATATTGACTCGTCTAGTCCATCTTTTAGTGTCTCGGTCGCAGGTAATATCACAGAAGCTTCGGACTCGTTTAATTTCATCGCTCCTCAAATCACAGGTTTATCAAAGACGGATGTCGTCTATGGTGATACGATTGAGATTTTTGGTCATCATTTTGGATACCGCGAGGCGCTCAATTCCATTAAAATAAATGGGCAGGACGTTGAAGCGTTAGAAACCGATTCAACTAGAATTAAAATTGCATTACCAGTAACCAACAAAAATTTCACCATTTCCATCACAAACTCGGTAGGCCAAACAAGCACCAGTGAAGAGCTAACGACACTCTACCCCATCCTGACCCAAATCACACCAGACGAAGGGTTCTACGAAGATGAGATCGAAATTATTGGTGAGAATTTTGGCTACATCGAAGAAATTGTTGACGTGTATTTCAATAATCAAAAAGCAATCATTAATGAATTTTCAAAGGAGTCGATTGCAACCTCCTTGCCTGAAGGTGTGAATAATCCAATCGTTACCAAAGTTATAATAAATGGAATTGAGACAAGTATATCTGATTTCTATTATTTAGGCCCTGAGTTAACGTCGATTTCATCATTAAATGGAACCTGGGGAGATGTGATAACAATTACTGGGAATAACTTCTCGGAAGTTACTGATGAGAATTTCGTTGTAATTGACGGAGTAAATGTTATAGTATTATCAAGTTCGAAGCATGAACTAACCTTTAGTATTCCGGAAAACATAGCGTCTAAAAGCTTTCCTTTTGAAATAGAAGTTAATGGTGTCACTCTGACAACTTCATTTTTTACATTGAATGATCCAGTAATCCATTCAATTACTCCAACAAATGTTTCAAGTCCTGAAAGTTCAATTACTATCAACGGTCAATACTTTCATCCAATAACTAAAAAAAATACAATAACTTATAATGGGGTTGAATTAGAAATAAGTTCATCCACTTCATCAGAAGCTGTGGTTAAGCTTAACAAAGGAGTATTAGAAAATGAACTTGTAACGGAGTTAATTGAGGCCTCGATTAATTTAAACAACTCAATTGGATCAGACTTTAGCCAGCAATTAACTTTAGATTTTATTGGGCCATTTACTGCAAGTGCTAATCTAAATTTTGGTGCGGTTGAAGAGGTCTTCATGTTAGACAACCTGGGCTACGTTATTTTGGATAATGCTTCTCTTTATCAATTCGATTTCAACAGCGAAACCTGGATGCGATTGACCCGCTTCCCTGGAATAAGGGGAACAGATGGAAAAAGGCATCGAGGCACTGGTTTCATCAAAGATGGTCAGATATACTATGGAATGGGTTTCAACGCGAATGACGGTTGTAGCACAAATCCAAACCTAATATGTCCAGGCATTAAGCAAAATGATTTCTGGGTTTATGATCCAAATACTGATGTCTGGACTCAACTAGGAGACAGTCCTCTAAGCGGCAATCAAATAAAGGGTTTTCATTCACAAGGAAGATCCTATCTTATTTCCAGGGAAGGTTTTTATGAATATGACACCGGTTCAGATTCATGGAACACACGAAGCACTATCCCTGAAAGCTTCTTTAGTTTTTCATTTTACACAGCAGATTTAAATGGGAGCCCTTTGGCATGTTACGTTCCATCGGGAGGCGGTCGAGCTTTTCAGACCTATGATGTGGCGTCAGATTCATGGTCATTATTATATTCAGACCCGGAGTTGAGGTACATTGAAGCCATTCAGACCGTAGGCAGTGACATCTATTTCACAAAGGTGTCATTTCCGTTTCAGTCATCAAATCAGTTTGTTAGTCAGCTTTTCAAGCTTAATGCGATCGACTTAACCATCACGGAAGTTGCGATTCCAAGCGATCAGATAATTTTTATACCGTTTCAAATGAATGGCATCCTTTACCTTGATGGAAACACTTCCTCTGATATATTTTACAAGTACGACCCCACCAAATAATCACTCCCTAAACGGAATCCTCCACATAAAATAATAATCAAAAGCGGTGGAGTTTTGCCGGTTGGTTTTTCCAAAGCCCGGGATGTCAAACGTTTTTAGCTCACCTTCACCATTGATCTGATGAAGAAACTGCCAGCGCATGGTAAACCCCATGTATAGGTTAGAAACTATTTTCCCTCTTAGATTAAAAGTTACCTCCATCCAGCGAGCCGAAAGGGAATTATTTTCTAAGAGATAATCTTGCTGTCCAAAGCCTTGATCCGCGGTATACAATAACTGATCATCAAAACTTGCTCTGGCATACCTCAACCCCAGAGATAGCACATTGCCACTAGACCGATCTTTAGAAAAGTTACGATCAAATCCCACTCGGTAATAACTGCCCTTGTTTTGGTAGGCAAAAGACTCCCCCCTTTTGTGTTCTTCCACACCAAAGTCAACCACCAAATTATATTTATGAATTGCTAAAGCAGTCTGAAACTCATGGGTGGTTAAGTCATCCGAGCCAGCGAAAGTACGGATGCTTCGAATGGCATTTACTCCGATTTTTACCTCATATGGACGAAAGTCCACGGGTTCCTTTTGCTGCTTGGGAGCTGCTGGTTGTCCAAAAGCAGCCATCCCCAAAACCAATGTTAATATGCTAAAAGTAGATTTCCACATTGGTATCAATGAGTCTATTGGTAACGGTTCCTACCACCACGGTAGAATCAAATGTTTGCCTTACTGTATCAAGCCCCACGAATATGTACGAAGGATCACACGCAGGATCAAATATGGAAACCTGCTTTTCCGTATAGCTGATCTCTACTTCAAAGTGAGAGGTGTCCGAATCGAAGAAAAAAGTAGTGGTGGGGTCATCGGGATTGAGCGGAAGTCCCACACCAGTAGAATCTGTAAACGGAGTAAAAGAATAGGGCGAGTTCTCTGCTGTAATCGTGAAGCCGATCTTTTTTGATGCCTCACTCTCCAAGTCATAGAACCGAACAATCATGAAATCCTGATTATTGTCTGTTCCACAATTCTCAATTTCCTGACACGAAAGGATCGCAAGTGCAAAAAGTATGATTCCAAATTTTCTCACAGGCGGCAAAATTAAGCTTTAAAGGTTTTACTCACTTTGTTTGCATCGAAAAGCATCAAAAGATTGAATGTATGTGAGTAAGTAATCCCTCTGTTCATGTCAAAACCCTTCTCAAGGATTAATGCAACCCTCATATTTCCATTAGCTTTGCCCCCAGCAAGCGGGATTGAACAAAAAAAGATCATAACGCTTTATTAATATCATGAAAACGAAGGGTTTAAAGAAAACAAAAGTCAATATCGTCACACTCGGGTGCTCCAAAAATTTGGTGGACTCGGAAGTGATGCTGACACAGTTGAGGGGAAACAATATTGATGCCACGCATGAATCCACCAAAGACGACGCAAATGTGGTAGTGGTGAATACATGCGGATTCATAGACAACGCAAAACAAGAATCCATTGACACTATTTTGCGATATGTAGATGCCAAACAAGAAGGTCTGGTTGAGAAAGTCTACGTTTCCGGCTGTCTTTCTCAGCGCTACAAGGACGAGCTGAAAGATGAAATTCCTGATGTTGATGCCTGGTTTGGAACAGGAGATTTGCCTGCACTTCTCAAAAAATTCAAAGCTGATTATAAAAAAGAGCTCTTAGGCGAACGTATCATTACCACTAACAAGCACTACGCGTATTTGAAAATTGCTGAAGGCTGTGATCGCCCATGCAGCTTTTGCGCCATTCCGCTGATGCGAGGAAAGCACGTTTCCAAGCCGATGGAACAAGTAGTCGCAGAAGCCCAATCGCTGATCAGTCAAGGAACCAAGGAAATCTTATTGATCGCGCAGGATTCCACCTACTATGGATTGGACCTTTACAAGAAGAGAAATCTTGCAGAGTTGATGGATCGCCTAGCTGATGTCGACGGGCTTGACTGGATCCGTCTTCACTATGCATTCCCAACAGGCTTTCCGGAAGACGTGCTAGAAGTGATGGCCAATCGATCCAACATTTGTAACTACCTGGATATCCCATTGCAGCACGCTTCCACCAATATGCTCAAAATGATGCGCCGGGGCACTACCAGAGAGAAGACTGAAGCACTGCTCGATAAAATGCGTTCAAAAGTGCCGGATATCGCCATCAGAACGACCTTGATTGCAGGACATCCGGGTGAAACACAAGAAGACTTTGAGGAAATGCTGGACTTTGTAGAGAAAAATAGGTTTGAGCGCCTCGGCATCTTTACCTACTCACATGAAGAAAATACCCACTCATACAATTTTGAGGATGATGTACCGGATGAGACAAAACAAGAACGCGCAAATGCCGTAATGGATTTGCAGGAAGAAATTTCCATGAGCATAAATGAAGCAAAAATTGGCAAAGAATATAAAGTGCTGATTGATCGAATGGAGAGCGGAACATTTGTTGGAAGGACTGAGCATGACTCCCCAGAAGTAGACAATGAGGTAATTATTCCCGCTGACCACTCATACTTGCGAATTGGCGATTTTGCCCAGGTAAAAATTACCGACGCTACAGCATTTGATCTGTACGGTGAACCAATTCAGCCTTAATCCACTTTACTAAAGCGTGCGACCTGAAACCCTACCTTTAGATGAGACTGACTGTTTTTCGCAGTTTTTCATAGACTACATCGACCAAAAAAAGGAGCTACGCTCTTATTATAATGCATTTCCTTCGGTAGCCAATTTCAAGGAAGTTATTGAAAAAAGGGATTTCAAAGATTCGAAAAGAGCCGTTCTTGTAGCGTCCTTGAAAGAACAGTATGAGGGGTTGGAGATTCATTCCGCGGTTGCTACCAATATAGACTCCCTCGACGATTCCAAGACATTCACCATCACTACGGGTCATCAGCTAAATATTTTCACTGGTCCGCTCTATTTTATTTACAAGATCGTAACCGTAATCAATGCTTGCAAAACGCTCAAGCAGAGCTATCCCGATTACAATTTTGTGCCCGTCTACTGGATGGCGAGCGAAGACCATGACTATGATGAAATCAATCACTTCTTTTTTGAAGGAAAAAAACATCAGTGGGAAACTGATCAGACGGGTGCCGTAGGTCATTTCGATCCCTCTGGATTAAAAGACATTGCGGATAATCTTCCGAAGGGTGCTGAATTTTTTAAAGAAGCATACTCCAAAGAAACGCTTGCAGACGCCGGAAGAACGTATGTCAATTACCTCTTTGGAAACGAAGGGCTAGTGGTGGTTGATGCAGATCGCCGGGATTTGAAATCGCTCTTTTCTGAAGTTATTGAAGATGATTTATTTAATCATTCGGCTGAAAATTTAGTCGCAAAGACTTCCGCCTCATTAGAATCGCTAGGATACAAAACTCAGGTTCATGCCCGTGAAATTAATTTCTTCTATCTAAAAAAAGGCGTGAGGGAACGCATTGAAAAAACAGATAGTGGCTTTGCCGTTGTGGATACAGATATCCAGTTCAATGATGAAGAAATCCGTACACTGATAAAAGAACAGCCGGAGGTTTTCAGCCCCAATGTCATTCTTCGTCCCCTGTATCAAGAAACTGTCCTTCCCAATCTCGCATACATTGGAGGTCCCTCAGAAGCGGTCTATTGGCTTCAACTACAAACGGTCTTTGATCACTTCAACACCTCTTTCCCCTTGCTGATGCCGAGAAACTTTGCGCTGGTTGTTCCTTCGACCGCCTCTGCTAAATGGGGGAAAACCGGATTGCCAATCAAAGATGTCTTTCCGGATGCTGAAGCAGCTTATAGCAAGTGGGTCAAAGCCCATTCAGCTCATGAGCTGTCCTACGCCGAAGAACTAAAAGGCTTGAAGGAACTTGAAAGTAAGCTGAAGGCGAAGGCCGAAAAAGTGGATCCAACCTTATCTCAACACATTGAGGCCTTGCACACCACATTTGCTAAGCGCATTGAAAATGCGGAAAAGAAACTAGTTCGAGCAGAAAAGCGCGAGCATACCGACAAAAAGCAACAAATAGAGGCTGTCAAAGAAATGCTTTTTCCAGGGGGAAGCTTGCAAGAACGCAAAGACAGCTTCCTCAATTTCTATTTGAAAGATCCCGAATTCATTCGCGTTTTGCTTCAAACTTTTGACGCATTTGACTACCGGATGTACCTGCTGTTCGAATAGGTTCCTCTCGTGTTTTCTTTGGAAGAGTTTATCCATGAAGATTAAATAAAAGCGGTGTTCTTATTTCCGTGATTTGATCGTTACTTTAGAGACATATTTTTAGATCAGGCTATGGAAATAAGAACCCCAACACTACTCATAGACAAAGAAAAATGTCTTCGCAACATTGATAAGATGCAGGCAAAAGCTGCGAACTCAAATGCTGGTTTGAGGCCTCATTTCAAAACGCATGTTTCAGCGGAAATCGGAAACTGGTATCGGGAAAAAGGAGTAGAAAAATGCACGGTGAGCTCTGTCTCCATGGCAAAATATTTTGCAGAAAATAACTGGTCAGACATCACAATTGCCTTTCCCTACAACCCCCTTGAGGCAGAAGAAATATCAAAAATTGGTGATCAAACCAATCTCAACATCTTAATCGAATCCAAAGAAAGTCTTGAGCATGCCACTACCAACCTAACCAAGAACGTCGGTTTTTTCATAAAGGTAGACGTGGGGACGCACCGAACAGGCGTTGATCCCCGGGACGAGTCCCTCATCCAATTCCTGATTGCTAATGCTACTGAAAAACTACAGTTCAGGGGATTTTTAGCACACGCAGGGCACTCCTATGGATGCAGGGATTTGGACAGTATCCAGTGGATTTTCGATGGCGCCAAAAAAACACTAACACACCTCCATGAAAAATTTGGAGGAATCATCTCTTATGGAGATACACCATCCTGCAGCCTCATGGAAGACTTTTCCTTTTGTGATGAATTGAGACCTGGAAATTTTCTGTTCTACGATTGGATGCAACACAACATTGGTTCATGCAACGTGGAGGAAATTGCCGTCTGCATGGCATGCCCAGTAGTTGCCATTCATCCCGAACGTAATGAAGTAGTGATTTACGGCGGGGGCGTTCACCTCTCCAAAGACATGATCGTAGAAAAAGACCTGCTTGGAAAAGACCTTCGCTGCTTTGGTAAAATGGTGGCACTCGAAAAGGGAGGATGGAACACAAAGATTCTGGGGAATGTAGTCCGTCTTTCTCAGGAGCATGGAATCATAAAATTACCCGACGAAGAAATCACTCATGTAAAAGTAGGAGACATCATTGGCGTGATTCCTGTACATTCGTGCCTTACGGTCGATTTGCAGGGCCACTACCTCTCCACAACGGGAGAGTCAATTGAGAAAATGACTAAAAACTGACAATGCAAAAAACACTTTCACTGCTTCTTATTGTACTCGCCTTCACCGGATATTCGAAAACAGATCCGCCAAAAGACACCATTGACATTATGATCGGACAAATGATCATGATAGGAATCGGTGATTTTAACCTGGTAGATTCCACTGAGCCAATTTTCGGGGAGATAAAAAATGGAAAAGTAGGTGGCGTGGTTCTATACGAGAAAAACATTCTTTTCGAAAGCCCCAAACCCGAGCTGGCGCTATTAGTCGAAACGCTTCAGAAAAATGCTCAAATACCGCTCTTTGTAAGTATTGATGAAGAGGGCGGTCGGGTTTCCAGGATGAAAACCAGGTATGGCTTCCCCAAAAATGTTTCTGCACAGTACCTGGGAGATCTGGACAATCTAGATTCTACCCGATACTACGCAAACCAGACAGCAGCCATTCTAAGTAGCTTCGGTATCAATATGAATTACGCACCTGTGGTCGATGTAAACATCAATACGAGAAACCCGGTGATCGGAAAGTTGGAGCGTAGCTATTCCGAAGACTACAAAGAAGTAATACAGCAGGCGTTTGAAGTAATAAGTCAGCACAATCAAAATGGTGTTGTTCCAGTGTTGAAGCACTTCCCGGGACATGGTAGTAGCCAAAGCGATACTCATTTAGGACTTGCTGATGTGACAGAAACCTGGCAGTTGGAGGAAGTGTATCCGTATAAAGCGCTGATAGATAGTGGTGCCGTTAAAGCAGTGATGACTGCCCACATCGTAAATAAAACTTTGGATGGCAATAAAATCCCAGCCACGCTCTCCAGGCGAATAGTAACAGGAATGCTTCGTGATTTCCTCAATTTCGATGGCGTGATTATCTCGGATGATATGCAAATGGGTGCCATTAACAATGAGTACGGATTGCGAGAAGCAATCAGACTTTCGATAGAAGCAGGGGTTGATATACTCATGTTTGCCAATAATGTCTTCGATCACCAAAGAGTATCCGCGACCACCGTTCATGCCATAATCAAAGACTTACTCTTTGAAGGGATCATTTCGAGGGAGCGTATCCATCAATCATATGTGAGGATAATGAAGCTAAAAGCAGAGACAGGTCTTTGTGATGAAGATTATTACCGATCATTAAAAAATAAACTTAGAGCGTATAACTAGGCCCTCAATAAAACCTGATTTTACTATCTTCACCCTTTCATGATCCAATACAATCCAAAATCTTGGTTTTCGCTGATCTTTGATGTTTACAGCAGATACGTTATTCGGGCGCTATTCCCTTTAATTTTATTTGCCGGAGTTCTTACGTCTGTCCTGTGTTTTTTATTCATAGATGTCCTCCAGATAGTCATAGTAGATACCAAAGCCTTTCACTCCATTTTAGGGGTAATTCTAGGCTTGTTCCTCGTATTAAGAACCAACACCGCATATGATAGATGGTGGGAAGGTAGAAAGCTATGGGGGCAGCTGGTAAACGACTGCCGACAATTAGCCATCAAAATTTGTGCATTCCTTCCTGAAGATGCTAAGGAGGATAGACTCTTCTTCAAAAAGATGATTCCGAATGTCACCTTTGCCATGAAGCATCACCTGAGAAGCAGCATTTTGGTGGGAGAAATGGATTTCTTTGATGAAGCATCAAAGAAAAGAATCATCAATAGCAACCACCGACCCAATATCATTAATAAAATAATGATGGAGCGTGTGATGGACTTAAACAAGCGGGGCTTGCTCACCGCAGACAAGCTTTTCATTATTGACAAAGAGATCAAAGGGTTTACCGATATCATAGGAGCATGTGAGCGTATCAAATCTACGCCTATCCCATACTCCTACAGCATGTTCATCAAGAAATTCCTTTTTATTTACTGCATCACTTTACCGATGACCTTCATTGGGGAGTTTGGATACTGGTCAGTTATTCTGGTAGTCGTAGCCTTTTATTTTTTGATGAGCGTAGAACTTATTTCAGAAGAAATAGAAGATCCTTTCGGCAGAGATATTAATGACCTTCCGCTCGATGAACTTTGCGTGAAAATCAAAAAGAACATCATAGAAATTTTCAACAATAACTAACTTGACAACCTAATAAGCTTTAAACTTCGAATTATGAAATTGAATCAACTTAAACTAGCCTCACTTGCATTATCAGCAGCCGTGCTTGTATCTTCTTGCGGCGGTGGTCAGGAAAAATCCTCAGATGCTTCCTCTGAATTCGATGCGGCAAAAGAACAAGTAGCAGCAGACGTGTCTAAAGTGCTAAAGGATTTACCTCCTCCTTCTGAGGTTCCCTACCTTTTGATGAATGCTGGTGCAGAGTTTGATCCAACCATTATCAATGCGCTTGATAAAATGGAATCCTATCAAACTGACGAATCTAAGGCAGCGCTCAATCTGGGTGTGTACGCTACTGATATCGGATACTTAACTTCTTATGAGAAGTCTGAACTAGCACTTGACTATATGGGTGAGTGCCAGAAACTTGCCGCTCCGGTTGGTGTATCAGGCGCCATCGATTATGGCATGATTTCTCGTTTCGAGGCGAATATGGAAAACAAAGATTCACTCGCTAGCATCATCAATGAAGTGATGCAAAAATCTGGTGAAAGACTGAGTGAGTTGGAAGAGCTAAACAGTGCCGCTCTTCTTCTTGCTGGCAGCTGGATCGAAGGAGTTTACATTTCTTCCACAATTGTAAATACATACCCAGACGATCTCCCTGAGGAATCAAGAACGTTGATCCTTGAGCCTTTGGTAAAAATCGTGATCGACCAAAAAGTTTCGCTCAATGACCTAATGCAGGTAATGAGTGATGTGCCTGAGACTCCAGAGGTAAACAGCATGATTGCAGAGCTTGAAAAAGTAAAAGCTATTTATGATGGAGAACTTGCTGAAGTTGAAACACAAATTGCAGAAAACACTGGTGGGTTTGTTTTGCTGCCAAGTACCCTGGATAATTTATCAGCAGAAGTATCCAGAATCAGAAGCTCAATTGTTGAATAATTAGCTTATTAAAAATACGACAAGCCGTCATTGCTAAGCAGTGACGGCTTTTTTAATTTACAGGGATCGTGCTAATGTTCTAACTTTAGCATTCCTAATCAACCCTAACCACTAACTCCATGAGTGAAGAATTGCTGAAAGCTATCATACGCCTCCTTGTTATTGTCGCAAAAGAGGAGGGAGAAGTTGATGAAAGTGAAAAAGAAAGCGTTCGGGAGTTTCTATATGAGAATGTAAGCAGGGATGACACCAAGCATTACCTAAAAATTCTTGATGAGTACTTAAAAGAGGTTGATACCGGCAAAGATGATCACAGCCAGATCGATGAGATCACTACCAACATCAACCACGAACTTACCCAACCACAAAAGCTGGTGGTAATGGTTCGGCTCATGGAATTGATTATTGCGGATGAAAAAATCACAGAGCGAGAGTCAGAGCTCCTCTATCGAATAGGGAAAAACTTCAAATTTGAAGATGAAATTGTAGATTCAATAAAGCACTTCGTTGTTAATAAAGATCCAAACGAATATTCCGACCTTTATTCTGTTGTCGTATCAGGTGCAGAAGAAGCAGATCGTCCTCGACAAATTTTTCATGAGCAGCTTAAAGGTCATTTAGCCTTCTTCAAATTGCCAAAAATTGACACCTGTTTTTTTAAGTACTACGGTGGTGATATTGTCAGCCTAAACGGACTGATGATTTCTCCCAACAAGATCAAAGTTTTTTCAACCGGCAGTTCCATTAAAGGAAAAAAGACCGAGCGTCTCTACTACAGTGATGTGGTTGGGATATTGAGGGATGATGTGACAGAAAGCAATGTCTCCTTTGTGGCCGAAAATATCACTTACAAATTCGACAATGGGAATGTTGGTCTTGTAGACATCAATGTTGCAGAATCTACAGGAAGATTGGTTGCCATTATGGGAGGAAGTGGAGCTGGGAAATCTACACTCTTCAATGTACTGAATGGCACAGCAAAGCCTAGTCAAGGTTCGGTTAGAATCAATGGTATTGATATCTATAAAAGCTCCAAAGAAGTGGAAGGCATCATTGGAAATGTCCCCCAGGATGATTTGCTCATTGAAGATTTAACGGTATACCAAAACCTATTTTATGCCGCTAAATTATGCTTTGACAAAACTGAAAAAACGGTTTTAAATGATCTTGTGAATCGCACACTCGAATCACTCGGTCTTACCGAAGCGAAAGATTTGAAAGTTGGAAATCCTCTTCAGAAAACCATAAGCGGTGGTCAACGAAAAAGGTTAAACATTGGCCTTGAGTTGTTACGGGAGCCTTCCGTTCTTTTTGTTGATGAGCCAACGAGTGGGCTCTCTTCCAGAGACTCTGAAAATATCATGGACTTGCTCAAGGAGCTGTCCCTTAGAGGGAAAATGGTGTTTGTAGTTATACACCAGCCATCTTCAGAGATTTTCAAAATGTTTGATAAGCTCCTGATTCTCGATACCGGAGGTCATCAGATATACTATGGCAATCCTGTTAAAGCCGTGACCTATTTCAAAAACATGGTAGAGATGATCGACAGAGATCAGAGTGCATGTATTGAATGTGGAAACGTAAACCCGGAGCAGATATTCAATATCATCGAAATGAAGGTGGTGGATGAGTACGGACGATTCACAAATAAAAGAAAGTATTCTCCTGTGCAGTGGCACGAGCAGTTTACGAATAACATTGAGGTTGAGTCTATTGAAGAAGATAAGACAAAGCCTGAGAAGTCACTGGATCTTCCAAACAAATTGAAGCAAGCCAGAATCTTTCTGCAACGAGATGTTCTGGCAAAAATCAGCAATCGACAATACGTGCTTATAAACTTACTGGAAGCACCTGCCCTTGCACTTCTTTTAGCGCTAATCACAAAGTACTCACCAACGGATGCAACGTATACGTTTTATAAAAATGAGAACATCCCTGTGTTCTTTTTCATGAGCATAATCGTAGCACTGTTTATGGGGCTTACCGTTAGTGCAGAGGAAATCATCAAAGACAGAAAAATACTTAAAAGGGAGGCTTTTCTCCACTTAAGCAAGCTTAGCTATCTGTCATCCAAAACGCTTATCTTGTTTTGTCTATCTGCTGTTCAGACCTTGCTATTTGTATGGGTTGGTTCCTGGATTTTAGGGATTCAAGGGATGAACATATCGTATTGGATTATTCTGTTTTCAGTTTCATGCTTTGCCAATATCCTTGGCTTAAACATTTCTGCAGGATTCAATTCGGTAATCACGGTATATATCTTAATTCCACTTTTAATTATTCCTCAGCTTATTCTAAGTGGTGTAGTTGTCGACTTTGACAAACTCAATTCATCCTTTTCCAATAGCAAGAAAGTACCATTTATCGGCGAAATGATGACCTCTCGCTGGGCATACGAGGCACTTGCTGTGAGTCAATTTAGAGACAACCCTTTCAACAAGGATTATTATTCATTGGATCGCGAAATAGCCATTAACACCTATAAGTCTGTTTACTACACCAAGCACCTACAGGAAAATTTGGATTACTGTTACGAAAACAAAGAATTCAGTGGGAGAGCAAATAACTTGAGTCTCTTGCAAAATGAGATCAGAAAACAGTTGAGCATATTTGGTGAGGATAAACTTTTGGTCACTGATCAACTCACCGAGACGGGGTTAACTGAGCAAGTTTACCGGGAAACTGCTGCCTTCTTAGAAGCCATCCGTTCTGTCTATAACACCCGAAGGAAAAAAGCAAAAGATGAATTAGACGCTCTTATAGCTGAGCGAACCAAAACCCCGGCATTGGAACAGCAATACATAAGCCGAAGAAATTCGTTTGAAAATGAACGTGTTAGCCTTATGCTGAAGAACATTCAGGCCAAACGAAGGGTGGTTGTTTCTAATAATGAGCTAGTTCAAAAGATTTATCCGATATATGCTAAAAATGAGTTTCCTGAAGGGGCGTTGGATTTTCGAACAAACTTCTACTATCCGGAAAAGCATTTTGCGGGAATGTACATTGACACTTTCATCTTCAACCTCATAGTGATCTGGCTGATGACCATATTGTTGTTTGTGGCAGTTTATTACGACTGGCTAAGAAAAATAATTGGAAGTGGACGCTTCTAAATCGGCACGTTAACGTGGCGTTCTGCATGGTAAGATGATCTTACCAACGGTCCTGACTCAACATACTTAAGTCCTCGCCTTAACCCCTCCTCGCGAAAGTGATCAAACTTGTCAGGGTGCACAAACTCAGCAACTTCAATATGTCTTTTTGTGGGTTGCAGGTATTGACCCAAAGTAAGAATATGCAGACCATACGCTACCAGGTCATCCATCGCCTTGTACACTTCTTCATCCGTCTCACCGAGACCTAGCATTATCCCTGATTTTGTTCGCTTCCCAGCCTCGTTGGTAAGCTTAATCTGCTCAAGGCTTCTGTTATATTTTGCCTGTGGGCGTACTCTTCGATAGAGACTCTCGACAGTTTCCATGTTATGCGAAACCACCTCTTGTCCTCCATCGATCATTCGATATAATGCATCCCAATTTCCTTTCACATCAGGGATTAGTGTTTCTATGGTCGTCTCCGGAGATAATTTTTTCGTCTCTACTACGGTCTGATACCAAATCTCCGCTCCTCTGTCTTTAAGCTCATCTCTGTTTACTGAAGTAAGCACCGCATGCTTTACTCCCATAAGTTTGATGGCCTCTGCTACACGCTTCGGTTCCTCTTCATCATACTCAGGAGGTCTTCCAGTGGCAACAGCACAAAAAGTGCAGCTTCTGGTACAGACGTTTCCCAAAATCATAAATGTCGCTGTTCCTTCTCCCCAGCATTCTCCCATATTTGGGCAATTGCCGCTCTCGCAAATTGTGTGGAGCTTGTGTTGATCCACCAGTTTTCTGACTTTGGCATAATTCTCCCCCACGGGAAGTTTTACTCTTAGCCAGTTCGGCTTCTTCTTTCTCTCCGGCTTATCTACAACAGGTAAATCGATCATACGCTACAATTCAGATATAAAATGCAAATCTAATTCAGGAATAGTAGATTCCCGTCTATTTTCGGGAACCCCAAAATAGTGTGAAGAAAACAGAAGAAAACACTGATTTGTTCGCCTGGGAAGGAACAAGTTCAATTTCTTTGGAAAAAGCCTCCACCATAACGCCCACTTCCACACCAGCTACATTGCTTCTATAGGTTCCAAACTCAAAAAACACAGAACCTTTCGCATGTACTCCGGGTGCAAAATCAGAATCACCCAGGCCTTGAAAGAGTTTACCTGGACCTGCAATGGTTTGTGGGGAAGGATGAGTTATCAAACTAAATGGTGAATACCGCTGATCTGCGCCTAAGACATAATAGGGAGTAACCAGTCCAAACGTTGGACCTCCCGCCACAGCCATGCTGATTTGAACGCCTTGCTGATTCGCTTTCCTGAACATCAGCTTCTCCAATCCATAGTTCGTCCGAATGGCATACAAATAGTTTGACTTTCCATAGATAAAACCAGCACCACTTAAGCCAATGTATCTAGCCTCACTTGGATGCTTTACGTTGGACAACTCCAATCCAAATGTCTGATAGATATCTTTTCCTTTCTTTCGGCTATGGCGAACCATTAAACCTCCAATGAGTCCTCCATTGGTATTCTTGTTTATTCCCCAGATCCACTCAGAAGAATATTCAAACTCTTCGCCTTCGAACAGCTGTGCTGACCCTAGCAAGGGAAGAATTAGAAGAATATATAAATGGAGTTTTTTCATGTGTGCTATTCCATAACAAAAATAATGCGCAAATCCCTATTGTTTTTCTGCTTCAATGTTAAGTTCACTGTAGCTAATTCCCATATGCGATGCATCGAATGTTGCCTTCCCGTTCCTAATCAGGATTACTTGGGGAGATTCATGCCTGATTCCATACCGCTCAGCAACTTTGTTGGATAGATCTCTATAGGTGATGAGATCGAGAAAGTACGGATCAAAAGATGCATTCTCATCGTATGATCTTTCAAAACGACCTAGCGCCATTGCACTGATGGAGCAGCGGGTACTGTGTTTAAACAATAGAATGGGCTTTTCATTCGACATTCTATCAATTTCTTCCAATTGTGAAATCGTATTCAACTGAGTCCAGGGTAGAGGTTTTACCTCTTTCGATGAAAATAGTTTTCCTAACATTTATAGATCCTCTATCTTTTAGTTATTCCAGATCACCCGTTCTTTTTTATCGAACCTGGGTTCTTTTACTCGCTCATTAACACCATTTGAGTTTTGCTTGTTCCCGTTCATTCGTGTCCAAAAGATATTCCACTTTCTAAACATCTTTCTAATCTTAGGATTATTAAACTTCATGGCCATGTGGTAATTACTACTCGGGTGCTGATCTCCAACGCGTCGACGCCCCACTTTCATGTCCCCTTCCCAAAGAGAAGATTCTTGGTAAATTCTCGCCAATCCCCATTCTTTCGAATTCCCAAAAAACCTAATTCTGCTACCCGTGTATTTTGGTCGTACTTTAAAATCTACTCCTCTAAAGGGTGATCCCGCTGAATAGCGAGGCTTTACATTGTAGTCCTTCCCTCTGAAGGGCATTCCTTGTGAGTACCTTGGGTTAATTTTGTAATCCTTACTTCGAAATGGCATCCCCTGAGAGTACCTCGGGTTGATTTTATAGTCTTTGCTTCTAAAAGGCATTCCTTGTGAATAACGCGGTGTGATTTTATAATCCTTCCCTCTAAACGGTGAGCCCTTCGAATACCTAATATTCACCTTGTAATCCCTCCCTCTAAAAGGGTTTGACGGTGAGTACCTTGGTGCTACTTTGTAAACTTGACCTCTAAACGGACTTCCCTGAGAATAACGGATATTCACTTTGTAATCCCTCCCACGGAAGGGGTTTGAGGATGAAAACCTTGGTGCAATTTTATAGTCCTTTGCTCTGAATGGATTTCCTCTTGAGTAGCGGGGTGAAGTCTTGTATTGGCTCCCTCGAAAAGGATTCCCAAAAGAATAGCGAGGAGTAACTTTATAGTCATTTCCTCGAAAAGGATTGCTCCCTGAATAACGAGGAGATGTCTTTCTGGTCTTAAAGCTGGCCAGACCTCCAGAAGAGGATCTTGTTCTAACCGAATAGCGCTTCTGTTTATCTCTCAGTGGCGAGTAACGAGGAGAGGCTGTTTTTGATAGCCTAAAGGGTGAAGAAGCACTTGAATATCTGGGAGAAGTGCTTCTTCCATTGCTAGGTATTCCCGTGCTCTTACCAGGCTTTTTTTTGTTCCGAAAAAAGAGAAAGCCTTTTCGCTCTACTTTTTTAACCTTGAGCTTTCGATCGGTATCCTCAAGCAATTGTGCATCGGTAGTATAAACTGCCGCGCCAATCAAAAATGATATGATAAGAAACCGTTTCATTTACTCTGTGCTACTCAAAGGTTAGTAATTTAGATATATCTCAACGAATTTGTCGTTTCCGTTGGTTACCCTCCTTTTCGTTTCGTAAAAAAAGAACGCTTAATTCTCTGAAACATTTTTATCAGTAATTAAGCGTTCCCTAAAAATTCTGTACGTATCCGGTTATATCTGAATTGGCTCCCCTTGAGCATTTAACACTTCAAATTCAGTTAGCGCCTTGGAACTATCTTCTACCATATTGACCCAACGGAAATATTTCATAAACCATTTTACCCTTCTGGAGAAAACTCCCGCAGTAAAGTAAGTATATAAATATGGATGCAATGCCACTGTAATCTTCTTCTCATTTTGAGACTCAAAGAAGTACTTAATGGTGTTTTCCACTTGGTCTGCTACTTGAATAGAAGCCGAAATTTTGCCTGTTCCACTACAGTTGGGGCATAATTCTTTCGTGGTTATGGATAGCTCTGGTCTCACCCTTTGCCGAGTGATTTCCATGAGGCCAAATTTAGATAGCGGAAGAATCGTGTGCTTTGATCGATCATCTTTCATCGCATCTTTCATCCTGGCATAGAGCTTCTTCTTGTTCTCTATCCTTCGCATATCTATGAAGTCTATCACGATGATTCCACCCATGTCCCTGAGTCTTAGCTGCCGTGCAATCTCATCTGCCGCATCTAGGTTTACCTTCAGCGCAGTGTCTTCCTGATTGTCTTCTTTATTAGACTTGTTGCCACTATTGACATCAATGACATGAAGCGCTTCGGTATGCTCAATGATCAGATATCCACCATTTAGCATACTCACAGACTGACCAAAGGAGGTCTTCATCTGCTTTTCTACACCTGTGGCTTCAAAAATCTTTGATTTCCCGTTGTACTGTTTCAGAATCTTTTCCTTGTCCGGAGCAATACCCTTGACGAAAGTTTTGATCTCCTGATAAAGCTCCTTATCATCAACCATGATGCTATCGAAGCTTTCATTCAGTACATCTCGTAGGATAGAGTTGGCGCGATTCATTTCGCCAATCACCTTGTCTCGCACTTTGGCTGTTTGCAAGGCTTTCATGCCCTCATCCCAGCGATCCACAAGGTTGCGTAAATCTGTATCAAGCTCTTTTACATCCTTGCCTGTAGCTACAGTACGGATAATCACACCAAACCCTTCAGGCTTGATGGAGCTGATCAATCGTTGAAGACGCTTACGTTCGTTTGCGTCAGTTATTTTTTTTGATACGTTTACCGTGTTTGAAAACGGCACCATTACCAGGTATCTACCTGCCAATGACAACTCGCATGAAAGTCGTGGGCCTTTTGTAGAAATAGGCTCCTTTACTACTTGTACTAAAATCTTCTGTCCTTTAGTAAGGACTTGACTCATCTTACCAAGCTTGTTGATGTCTGGCTCTGTTTTAAAACCCGTCAGCCTTGTGCTGTTGAGTTTTTTCGCCAATGTAAGTTTGGTAAACTTATTTAGTGATTGAACCTGAGGTCCTAAATCTAAGTAGTGTAAAAAGGCATCCTTTTCATATCCTAAATCAATAAAAGCTGCGTTCAATCCTTGAACTACCTTCTTTACTGATCCCAGATAAATGTCACCTACGTTGAAGGTTTGACCACCTCCGTCTTGGTGAAATTCTACTAGCCTTTTATCCTTAAGTAAAGCAATACGACATCCCTCGCGAGTTGAGTTAATGATTAGTTCATTACTCATAGCGATTGTTTAGTGGGTGCCTATTACTTCTTCTTATGTCTGTTTTTTCTAAGTCTCTTCTTTCTCTTGTGAGTGGAGATCTTATGTCTCTTTCTTTTCTTACCGCAAGGCATAATTTCTATTCTTTTAAAAGTTTCTAAAATATTTTAAAGCCCATTGAGATAATCGTTTGCCATCATTTTGATCGCTGGGATTGAATCTCTAGAAGCTAAAATTTCCTCCAAAAGCAAGCGAGCCTGCTTTTGTTGATTTATTTCCATCATGGATACCGCCAAGTAAAGCTTTGCTTCATGGTCAGCAGCATTCAATGATATCAAATTTTCAAATCGTTCCTTTGCTCTTTCAAACTGTCCGCTTTGGATGGCTAAAAGGCCAAGGTTTAATATTGCTTGTCGGTTGGTTTCATCCTGAGCTAAAACTTCTCTTAGCATGGCTATTCCAGCCATCGGGTTTTCAGAAACCACAAGCGTCATTGCTAATCTGTTTTTCAAAAAAAGGTTTGTCGGATCTTTATCCAACAAGTTTTGTAAAACCCCTCTGGCCTTCTCTGCATATTTCTTAGCTCGTTCCGGATCCGGAGATCGCTCATAAGCAGTGAAATAAATATCCGCGGCTAATTTGGAAGGAATGATTTCCCATCTTTCAATGTCCGCAGCAATACTTGCCGCACTATCCACAACCCCATAATCGAGGAAGCGTCTAGCCAAAGAGTGCGCAAAGTTAGCTTTTTTATCAACATTTTCTTCTCCTTGAACCAATCTTCTCAAGTCATTGATCTGACTTTCAACTTCTTGAGGTATTTCCATCGAGTGACTTTCAGTCTCGACTACTTCCTGAAGCTGTTCATTTTCAACAACACTACGGGGTAATTGAAAGATAATTACTACCAAAGCCGCAGATCCAAGAAGGAGGATTAACTGTGATCTCGTCACTTGATCTTAGAAGATTTTTTGATCTTGTCTACAAAAATTTTCGATGGCTTAAATGAGGGAATGAAGTGCTCATCAATTACAATTGCGGTGTTTTTTGAGATATTTCGTGCAATCTTCTTTGCTCTTTTTTTGTTCACGAAACTACCGAATCCTCGTACGTAAACATTTTCGCCATTAGCCATGTTGTTTTTCACAACAGTAAAAAAGGCTTCCACAGACGCTTGCACATCTGCTTTATCTATTCCGGTCTTATCCGATATTTCGTTTATAACATCAGCTTTTGTCACAACTGTCTGGTTTATAGGTGGGTATTAAAATTGGGAGGCCAAAATTAAATTTGCACCTTCACATAAAAAAAGGATTTCTAAATTATTAAGTGATCGAAGATAAAACATTTACCAAAAGGCTAATTAATTGGTATACAGAGAGAAAGCGTGATCTTCCTTGGCGAAAAACAAAAGACCCGTACCCTGTCTGGTTATCCGAGATCATTCTTCAGCAGACGCGTGTTGATCAGGGGCTCCCATATTGGGAGCGATTTGTAGAGGCTTTTCCAAAAATCGCAGACTTGGCAAATGCTCCTGAAGAAAAAGTACTTAGGCTTTGGCAGGGTCTGGGCTACTACTCGCGTGCACGCAACCTTCACACGACAGCAAAGTATATCAGTAAAGAACTCAATGGCAACTTCCCTTCTTCCTATTCGGAAATAATTAAGCTAAAAGGTGTGGGTCCCTACACTGCCGCCGC
Organism: Ekhidna sp.; assembly: GCF_039940915.1. Lineage (GTDB taxonomy): Bacteria > Bacteroidota > Bacteroidia > Cytophagales > Cyclobacteriaceae > Ekhidna. Next base: position 1,023,255 of record NZ_JBDVFO010000001.1, on the reverse strand, counting down.
TATTGCCTCCATTTGTTTTGACGAACCTGAGCCTGTAGTGGATGGCAATGTTTTTCGATTTGCTTCTCGCTACTTTGGCATCACCGCAGATATCTCTAAAAGTGGATCCAGAAAGATCTTCGAATCATTGCTCAAGAAAGAAATTTCTCAAAAAAGTCCTGGAACATTTAATCAGGCGATGATGGAATTCGGGGCAACCACTTGTGCTCCGAAACCCAAGTGCCAGGAATGTGATTTCTCTCCCAATTGCTATGCTTTTGATAGGAATGCTCAAAAATCTCTCCCCGTGAAAACGGGGAAAGTTAAAGTGAGAAATCGCCACTTCAATTATGTTGTGTTAAAGTTTGCTGGTGCTTTCCTCTTAAAGGAACGAACGGAAAAGGATGTCTGGAATGGACTTTATGATTTCTTTTTAATCGAAGGAGAGTTTGAGGAGGAAGTCGTTTTGGATAGAATCAATCATGAATTGTGCCTTAAAAAACCTCTTTTGGAAGAGGTGTCAGAAGTATTTGTTCACATTTTAAGTCATCAGAAAATCCATGCTCGTTTTTATGAAATCACCATTTCAAAGAAAGATTTGGAGGCGATGTGTCAAAAGACGGCTTTAAGCTCATTTTCCGTTGAGGAAGTGCTAAATTTGCCAAAACCTAAGCTGATCGTAAATTATCTTAGTCAAGCAGGTATTAAATAAAAAAACATGTCTGGAGTAAATAAAGTAATCTTAGTTGGCCGTCTTGGCAAAGATCCCGAAGTACGGCACCTTGAAAATGGAGCGACTGTTGCAAACTTTTCGCTAGCGACATCTGAGACATATAAAGATCGCCAAACAGGCGAACGAAGGGAACAAACTGAATGGCATAACGTAGTGTTATGGAGAGGTTTGGCTGAGGTAGTAGAGAAGTATGTGAAGAAAGGCGATATGATTTACATTGAAGGAAAACTTCGCACTCGCTCATGGGAAAAAGATGGAGTAACTCGATATACCACAGAGGTTGTTGGGGACAACATGACCATGCTTGGTGGTGGAAGTGGTGGCTCTTCGCAAGGACAGCAAGGAGGAGGAGACTATACAAGCCAGCAAGAATCACAGCCAACTGCACCTGTGCAGGATACAGCAAGTGATGCCAGCGATGACCTCCCATTTTAAACATAACCAAATAGTCTTTGGAAACATCTTTGGACGATCCTCTCCCCACAGTATTGCTTAGCATGATGGCAGACATGCCATTCTCATTTTACCTAATCAATGGCTTGGTTGTGCTCATATTACTGGGTCTTTCCGGATTAGTTTCAGGGTCGGAAGTGGCTTTTTTCTCTTTCTCTCACAACCAAATCATGGACTTCAACAGGTCATCCGGCACCAAGGAAAAGCGAATAAGTTTGCTGCTTCACAACCCAAAGCGCCTGCTGGCCACAATTCTTATTCTAAACAACCTTGTCAATATCTTCATTGTTACGATTTCAACCTATGCTACATGGCAAATCGTTGGTGAACAGGGTAAGCAAGGAGTCACGATCGTAATCCTCACCACCGTCATCACGATCATGATCATTTTCTTTGGAGAAATAATTCCCAAAGTATACGCCAACCACAACGGGACAGCTTTTGCCAAGCTCACTTCCGGGCTCCTCCTTTTTTCTTACAAAATATTCAAGCCCATTTCCTGGTTTCTTATGAACATCACCCGCTTGATAGAGCGAAGAATGGAAAAGAAAGGGTACAATCTCTCTGTAGAAGAAATCAATCAAGCGTTGGAGATCTCTGTGGAAAAGGAACATGTCACCGAGGAAGAAAAAGGAATCCTCAAAGGCATAGTCAATTTCGGTACACTTTCGGTGAAGCAGGTAATGAAGTCGCGCATGGATATTACAGCCATTGATCGAGAAACGGACTTCCATGAGCTGATGAATCAAATCAATAAGACGGGATATTCCAGAATACCCATATTTACTGAAACAGTAGACAAGGTAGAGGGCATCCTTTACATCAAAGATTTACTGCCTCACATTGGAGAAGAGGAGGACTTTAAGTGGCAAGGCCTCCTGAGACCTGCCTATTTTGTGCCTGAGAGCAAAAAAATCGACGATCTTTTCAAAGATTTTCAAGAAAAGCAGGTTCACATTGCTGTTGTGATTGATGAGTATGGTGGCACTTCCGGATTAATTACCATGGAAGACGTAATTGAAGAGATCGTAGGAGAAATTAATGATGAGTTTGACGATGAGAGTGATGTCGCCTACAATAAACTGGATAGCCAAACATTCATCTTCGAAGGCAAAACATCTCTCAATGACTTCAGCAAAATCACCAATACTGATAGTGCGGTCTTTGACACGGTGAAAGGTGAGAGCGAATCACTTGGAGGCCTATTGCTTGAGATAAATACGAAGCTTCCAAGCGCGGGAGAAAAAATTCGGGTCGGTCGTTTTGTATTCACCGTTGTGGCTGTCGATCAACGACGCATAAAACGTATTCGAGCATATATCAATAATGACAAGAGCAACGTTGGTGGTTTCGAAGATTAATTTGAGCCGAAATAGAACCATGAAATACCTCCCAATCCTTCTGGCATTTTTTTGTATCGCTTGTGGTGGTGACTACCTGCCAAAGCCGAAAGGATTCAACAGAATTGATTTGCCCGTCGTTGCCTATCAGGTTTTGCCAGATACTTTTCCATATTCTTTTGAGTATTCTAAAAATGCTCAACTGCTTAGAGACTCCAGCTGGATTAGCGAACGCTATTGGATCAACTTATACTACCCCGAAATGAAGGCTGCGATCCAGATTACGTATAAGCCGGTAACAGATTCAATTGTTCGAGAATACCTAAGTGATTCATATAAGCTCACATCACAACATAACGTAAAAGCATACGCCATCGAAGAGAGTATCATCGAATTGCCAAATGGTCTATTTGCTTCCTTTACAGAGCTGGAAGGAGAGGTTCCGACGCAAGCACAATTTCACGTTTCTGATAGTACCGACCATTTTCTCAGGGGCGCACTTTACTTTCGTACTGCTACAAAAAATGACTCCCTTTCACCCGTCATTAATTACCTCAAGAATGACATTCTTCACCTGCTCACAACTTTGGAGTGGAGAGAGTGATTTAACATTTCAACTTACCTCTCTTGCTTATCAACATATAAAATGCACTAGACTACCTATACTAAACCTAACCTAATTATTGAGTATGCATTTTTAGAGAGAAGCCGAATGGCCCCTTTTTTTATGCTACGGATTATCTTAGCCCTATGCATCAATTCTTTGATCGATCAATTGAGTATTTAAAAGGCGTAGGTCCCCAACGCGGAGAAACGCTCAACAAAGAATTGCAGATTTTCACTTTCGGAGACCTCCTCCAGCATTACCCATTCCGACACGAAGATCGCAGCAAGTTTTACAAGGTCACTGAGCTCCAACATGACCTCCCCTACGTTCAACTCATTGGAGAATTTAAATCATTCAAGACCATCGGTGTTGGTAGAAAATCCAGACTTGTTGGAATTTTCGCGGACGAGACCGGAAGTATAGAGATGATCTGGTTTAAAGGCGTACAATGGATACAGAAAAGCCTTACCATTGGTGTGAAATATGTCGCTTTTGGGAAAGCAAGCTTATTTAATGGAAAGTTCAACATCGCGCATCCAGAGGTAGAAATACAAACAGAAAAGAATACAAAGGGGGGCTATCTACAGCCTGTATATCACACTTCAGAGAAAATGAAAAAGAAGGGACTGGATAGTAAGTTCATTTCCAGAATAATGAAAGTCCTCCTGGTTGAAGCTGTAAACCACATCCATGAGACACTTCCACAAGGCTTACTCAACCAATTCAATCTAGTAGATAAGAAAACAGCGGTTGTGTCCATGCACTTTCCGCGCACAGCTCAGCATCTCCAGCTTGCTCAAAACAGAATGAAGTTTGAAGAACTTTTCTTCGTACAACTTCGACTCATTAAGCTAAAAATTGCCAGAACAGAGAAGTATCGAGGAGCCGTCATCAACAAGAGCGATCTTCTGAATACGTTTTACAAAGATTATATGCCTTTTGAGCTCACTGGTGCTCAGAAAAAAGTGGTGAAGGAAATCTATGCTGACTTCCGCTCCGGTCAACAAATGAATCGGTTGGTTCAGGGCGATGTAGGTAGTGGGAAAACCATGGTGGCGTTTCTTTCGATGCTCATCGCGATTGGTTCTGGGTTTCAGTGTGCATTCATGGCCCCAACGGAGATTCTTGCTGAGCAACACTTCAAGGGACTGCAAGAGGAAGCAAAGCCATTGGGCATTCACATTGCTCGCCTCACTGGCTCAACTCCCAAGTCCGAGCGTAAGCTCATTCATGAAGGATTGATGTCAGGTGTAATTTCGATTTTAGTAGGCACACATGCGCTGCTTGAAGACAAAGTAAAATTCAAGAATCTGGGTCTTGCAGTGATTGACGAGCAGCATCGCTTTGGAGTCGCTCAACGTGCAAAACTGTGGACAAAAACAGTGGAGGTCTATCCACATGTACTTGTAATGACTGCAACACCGATTCCAAGAACACTCGCCATGACGCTTTATGGAGATTTGGACATCTCCGTTATTGACGAACTCCCAGCTGGGCGAAAGGCGATTAAAACAAAGCACTTCTTTGAAAGCAAACGTTTAGAAATGTTTGGGTTCGTTGAAAAGGAAATTGAAAAAGGCCGGCAAGCATACATTGTTTATCCACTCATTGAGGAATCTGCTACGCTAGACTACAAAGACCTGATGGATGGGTATGAAGGAATTCAACGACGCTTTCCCGAGTACCAAATTTCTATCGTACACGGTCGGATGAAGGCAGAAGACAAAGAGTGGGAGATGCAGCGCTTTGTAAAAGGTGAAACCAAAATTATGGTTGCTACCACGGTAATAGAGGTGGGAGTTAATGTGCCAAATGCGACAATCATGGTCATTGAAAATGCGGAGCGATTTGGTCTTTCACAATTGCATCAACTTCGAGGACGCGTGGGCAGAGGAGCCGATCAGTCTTTTTGCGTACTCATGTCAGGCGTCAAGTTGAGTACAGAAGGAAGAAAAAGACTGAGAACGATGGTTGATACGACGGACGGTTTCAAAATTGCAGAAGTTGATCTAGAGTTGAGAGGTCCCGGGGATTTGATGGGTACACGTCAAAGCGGAGCTTTGGATCTATTGGTTTCTGACTTAGTTAAGGATGGCGAAATCTTAAAGGTTGCTCGAATAGCCGCCCAAGAACTATTGAAGGCGGATCCAAATTTGGAAAAGCCCGATCATCGAATGATTAAATCCCATATCGATTCATTTAGCAAAAATGCCGTCAATTGGGGACGAATATCCTAATTCTGAAGAATCATGCATTTCTCTATTGTCAACGTATCAAATCAAGAAATTCCACTAGATCTATTGCTTTTGGCCGATCCGTCAAAGGAAATGATCTATCGATATATTGAGCAATCTGAGGTTTTTGTTGCGCAAGAGAAGGATCAGGTAATCGGTGTGCTTGCACTGAAAATGGATGAAAATACTTCCGAGATTATGAATGTGGCTGTAGATCCGGGTTTTCAAAAGCGTGGAGTCGGCTCCAAGCTCATTCGGCACAGCATTGAGTTCGCTAAATCCTCCGACATCCAGCGAATCATTATAGGGACTGCAGATACCAGTAAAACTCAATTGACCCTTTACAAAAAGCTGGGGTTTTCAGTATTTGAACGAGTTACCAATTTCTTTGCTGAGAATTATCCGAATCCAATCATGGAGAACGGAAAGCGAGCCAGAGATATGATTAAATTAGAAATCAAGTTGACGAAGGATTCGCATTCATTTTGAAGAAATCTGCTATCCCTAAAGAACCGATCAAAACAATGACTGGCAGCATCGGCACGAAAAAGCGCCCATCCCAATCTGCCCAGGTCATCCCGACCACTATGGTATGCATACTGCAATAAACGATTGCTGAAAAAATCATCGATTCAGAAAGCAGCTTCCTTTTCATAACCCTAAAACAGAAAAAGTAACAAGGCCATAAAAAAGCGATCATCAACAAATTGTGAGGCCATGACCAGTACGTTCGGATATGGGAAATGTACATCACCACTTTTCCAAAAAAGAGCTTCATGAAATACCCCGGATTCGAAATTACAAATGACGCCATTTGTTGAAGAAGAGGTTTATCTACAGGCGGTTTATATAAATCATCGGGAATGTCTATGGTCATCCAGTCGTGATGAGGGTGTGTCGGAAATTCGTGCATGGCAAATATGATATCTCCATTCTCATAAATCAACATCACGCGATGTGAGCTAATCATTTTGTTAGCCAGAAAAAGAAATAAAACGCCAGCCACTAAAAGAGAGGTAAGCTTTATTCCTCGGAGGGGTGGGTTTCTGAGCCACCTCCAAATAACAGGAAAGGCTAGTGCAATAAACAACGCAGGAGATGTCGGCTTGGAGAAGAATACGATCAATAAAATCAAAACCAGTATTGAATAGTTAAACTTCGTAGGGTTTTTCCAAGCTGTCACCAGAAAGTAGAGTGCCACACAAATCATACTTGAATAAAACCCCTCTGTGAGCACATAAGAATTCCACATTAAATTGTCTGGAAACAAGGTGAAAATCATAGCAGCCAAAAAAGCAATGCTTACATTTTCCGTAAGCCGCTTAGTTGCGCCAAACAAGGCAAGCACGCTAACGTATCCAAGAATATATTGCGCCAAGATGATGTAGGTATTGCTTTCCGCAAACAACTTCACAAACGCCACAAAGAACACGTAGCTGATGTACCAAAAATTAAGCGGGTCAAAGTATATCCCTCCAGATAAGTTTTCAGCATAAGTTAGGTAGCGTGGCGAATCATTCATGATCTTCACCCCATACGTATTGTACAGATAGATGCTCAACCCTGCGTACACTAAAGTGACCGCAGCAAGCATGCCTTTGGTATTATCCCCTTCCATTGTCTTCTTGTCTAGCATAAGAAAGAATGCAAAATAATCTGATGTGTCTAATCATCGAATGATTAACTTGAAGTTTACAGCAAGAATCAAAAAATGAAAGCGCAATACATTAAACTTCTCAAAAAACAGATCACCAAACTTGAAGACGAGCACTTCGATCTGGAAGCATGGAAAACTAGCGCCATAACCGTCTTGCAGCGGATCTTCGGAGCAAGCGATCTGCGGGCAAAACAAATCGAGCAGCTAAAGATAGACTATAGTAGCTGGGCTTTGCGAGATTCCAATTCGAACTACAAACCAGTAGAGACCGCTAAACTTAAAGGAAAAGAAATCCTGAATACGGCAATTGACGAAATCGAAATCTTCGGCGCTCCTGAAAATCATGCAATGGATGTTTTAGGTCAGGATTTTGTAAAAAAATTACAAGAAATGAACGAAAATGAACGTCATAAGCATTTCAACGATATGAAGAAAGATGAGTTGGTGCAATTATTGATGACGCTTATGGGATGACCAAACTCCTGCCTTTTATTTTAGTCTTTCTCCTGGCTACCTCATGTACTGAACCTCCGGAACTTGTTGGATTATGGAAACTAGATCACATCAGCATTGATATGATTCCCCGCGATTCAAGTCCTGTTTTTATAAAATTTGAAAAAAGTGGAAGTTTTTCTGTTTCTCGAGCCAATGGTGATTTGATTGGCCTATATCAACTTAACAAAAATGATCTTTATTTTTCAAGTACCGATAAAAAATGGTTTGATACGAGTTGGAATGCGAATATCTATCAAGGAGTTCTTGTATTAAAAGGTTTAGCATATGGCTATCGCACCACAGAACTTAAGTTTGTTCGAGCAGACCAGCTCCCTTCCTTTGATGAGTTTATAGAAGCACTTTCTGGAAGATGGGAATTATATAAGATTGAGGAAAAAGGAAAAGAGCAGGAAATCAATAACATGCAATTCGACATTTCAGATCAAGAATATGCAATTACCAGAAATGACAGCATCATCGAGAAAGGAAGTATTCTTGTTGACACACGCCATCAAAAAATCAATTTCGCAAACGAACAAATTATCTGGAAAGCCCGATTTGTGTGGGATGAGCTGCGCTTGGAGAATAAAGAACTCGGTATCGTGTATCGATTAAGGAAACATTAATCTTGTAAAAAAATTACAAAACTGTGGTTTTAAAATGAACAATGCTAGTGCTTAAAATGCCTAACTCCAGTCATAACCATCGCAAGCCCATTTTCATCACAGTAATCAATCGATAGCTGATCTTTGATAGAACCGCCTGGCTGGATAACCGCCGAGATTCCTGCTTTTTGTGCAATCTCAACACAATCCGGGAATGGGAAAAAGGCATCGGATGCCATCACCGCACCATTCAGGTCAAAGCCAAAATTACCCGCTTTCTCAATTGCCTGGTTCAAAGCATCTACTCGAGATGTTTGGCCTACACCGCTTGCAAGTAGTTGTCCATTTTTCGCCAAGACGATCGTATTGGATTTGGATTGCTTGCATACTTTCGATGCAAACAGTAAATCCTCTACTTCATCAGCCGTAGGCTGTTTTTTGGTTTTTACTTCCAAATCAGATCTGCTTTCGGATTTCAAATCATAATCCTGCACAATTGTCCCATTGAGCATGCTCTTGTATTGGGTCTGTTGGTGCCATGGTTTCTTTTGAATCAGGAGAATTCTGTTCTTCTTCCCTTTCAAAACTTCCAATGCCTCCTCGCTAAACGATGGTGCAATCAAAATTTCAAAAAACAGGCTGTTCATTTCGTCAGCAGTATCCTTATCAATTTCTTTGTTACAAACCAGCACACCTCCAAACGCAGACACTGTATCTGCGGCAAACGCTCGCTGATAGGCTTCTTTCGTAGTTGATCCTGTGGCAATACCGCAGGCGTTGTTGTGTTTCAAAATCCCAAATGCTGTATCATGAAATTCAGCGATGAGTTGAACCGCCGCTTCAATGTCCACCAGGTTATTGTAAGAAATCTCTTTCCCATGCAGCTGATCAAAATAGGCTGACAAATCACCATAGAAAGTTCCTTTTTGGTGCGGGTTCTCCCCATATCTCAATTCTCTGGCAGGTGAAGCACTTAACCTGAATGCAGGCACTTTATCAGCAGCATTCATCCAGTTGAAAATAGCTGAGTCATAATGGCTAGATGTTGCAAATGCTTTTGCAGCGAACAGCTTTCGCTCCTCTTCATCGGTTTCGCCTCCTTGATCGTCCAGGATATCCTGCAAGTCCTGATAATACTCCATGGAGCTCACCATCACCACGTCTTTGTAATTTTTTGCACCGGCACGAATCAACGCAATTCCTCCAATGTCAATTTTCTCAATGACATCTTCTTCGGAAGCTCCACTTGCCACAGTCGCTTCAAATGGATACAAATCCACAATCACTAAATCAATGGGAGGAATTTCGAATTTTTTAGCTTCTGCAAGGTCAGATTCATTCGCTCTTCGATGAAGAATTCCACCAAAAACTTTTGGATGAAGCGTTTTTACTCGTCCTCCGAAAATCGAAGGATAATCCGTTAGGTTTTCAACAGGAACCACATCCACCCCTTCTTCACGAATAAATTTTTCGGTACCTCCTGTCGAGTAAATGGTAACTCCCAGTTTGTCCAAGCTATGGATAATGGGGCTTAGACCCTCTTTGTGAAAAACGGAAATGAGGGCAGATTGAATCTTCTTTTTAGACATGTCGGATGGACGGTTTATTTCAAGGTGGGCAAAGGTACCATCCGTAGATGGTTATATCAATTACAAGATTGGATATACTCCTCAATTACTCTTGGGAAGTGCTCGTATTCCAATGCATGAATCTTTTTCGCAAGGTCTTCTGCTGTATCTTCTTTTGCTACTTCGCATTTGGCCTGAAAAAGAATCTCTCCTTCATCATATTCCTCATTTACCAGGTGGATGGTAATACCCGATTGTTTTTCACCAGATGCCACCACAGCCTTATGCACATTGTTTCCATACATCCCTTTGCCACCAAAATTTGGCAGCAGTGCGGGATGAATATTTATGATTCGATTAGGAAATGCCTGGATCAAATATTCAGGAATTAACCAAAGAAAGCCTGCCAGAATGATGAAGTCTGTTTTTTGAAACTCATCAATGAAGGAAGAATTTTTAAACTCCTCTCTTGAAAAAGTAGCAGAAGGAACATTGAGCTTCTTTGCTCGCTCATGCACAAATGCTTCGGACTTATTTGAAAGAATCTTGGTTACTTGAATCTGTGGATGTTTCGCAAAATGTTTCGCGATGTTCTCTGCGTTACTTCCGCTTCCTGATGCAAGAATGGTTAGGTTTATTTTCTGATTCACTTGGCAAAACTAACTAGAACGCATCTTCAAAAACCTCCACTCTCCCACTTGAATCCACACAAGCAATATCGAAGCGAATATCCTTTTTCCAGTTGATTCCAAAAATATAGTCCTCTGCGGCCTCTTTGATCCTCTCCTGCTGGGATTCAGAGACAAACGTCTCCGTTTCTCCAAAATCTTTCCTGCTTCTGTTCTTTACTTCAATAAATATCAAAAGACCTTCATTTTTCAATGCTATCAAATCAATTTCAGCGCGTCCGAAACGATAATTTGTTTCTAAAATTTCACAACCTGTATTTTCATAATAACGTTTTGCTATTGCTTCACCTTCAATACCTTTAGTTTTGCGATCCATTATAAGAACACTGACCATTTGGGCAGCTATTAAAGTTAATGTCAGAATTATACCCACTTAAATTCAAAACCATCTTCAAAGAAAAGCTTTGGGGAGGGCAGAAAATTAAAACCATTCTCGGAAAAGATTTTGGTGAGCTGGAGAATTGCGGTGAAACCTGGGAACTTTCTGGGGTGCCTGGAAATATTTCTGTTGTTGCAAATGGCGCGCTCTCCGGCAAAATGCTTTCCGACATTGTAGCCGAACATAAACACGAATTGGTTGGAGGAAAAATTTATAAAACTTACGGAGGAGAATTCCCTCTACTCATAAAATTCCTTGATGCAGACCAGGACTTGTCTGTGCAAGTGCACCCAAATGATGATCTGGCAAGGAAAAGACACAATTGCCCCGGAAAAGCTGAAATGTGGTACGTTGTGCAAGCAGACAGTGGCTCTACCTTGATCAATGGTTTTGCAAGAGACACCAATAAAGTCGAGTATCTTGATTATTTCCAGTCGGGTAGAATTCTAGAACTTTTGAATTCGGAGGAAGTAGGAAAAGGCGATGTATACTATCTCCCGGCAGGTCGAGTACACACCATTGGCAAGGGGCTATTTATTGCTGAAATCCAGCAGACTTCAGATATAACCTATCGGATTTACGACTTTGATCGTGTCGATAAAGAAGGTAATAAAAGAGAATTGCATACGGGACTGGCACTTGATGCACTCGACTATTCAAAGCCTGATCGGATAAGAAGTAATTACGATGAGATTCCAAATGAAACCAATTCCATTGTCTCCTCTCCTTATTTCAATACCAATAAACTGGTGATTGAAAAAAACATGTCTCTTGACAGGGAGGACTTAGATTGTTTTAAAATCTACATTGGTGTTGGTGGGACAGGAAAAATAGCGGGTGAAGCAATCCATCTAGGTGAAGTAATTCTCATTCCGGCGACCATGAAATCATATCAAATCGAACCAGAAGATAAGCTTGAGTTGTTAGAAACCTATATTGAAGTTTAGAAGCATTGACAAAGCAGACGCAATTCATTCATTTAGGTCTAAAAGATTATCAAGAAGCGTGGGATTATCAAGAACTGCTTTTCAAAGAAACCGTTGAACAGAAAATAGCGAATAGAAAGGCGGATGATGGCAGACAAGTTGCCACAAAAAATTACCTGATTTTCTGTGAGCACCCTCATGTCTATACGCTCGGTAAAAGTGGTGATAAAAATCACCTCCTCGCAAATGCGAGTTTATTAAAAAAGAAGCAAGCTACTTTCTATAAAATCAACCGAGGTGGAGATATTACTTATCACGGGCCGGGACAAATTGTCGGTTATCCAATTCTAGACCTTGATCACTTTTTTACAGATATCCATAAGTATTTGCGTTTTCTCGAAGAAGCCGTCATTCAAACTTTAAAAGAATACGGAATAGTATCAGGAAGAATAAAAGGACTCACCGGTGTTTGGCTAGATTGGGAAGATGAAAAAAAGGCGCGTAAAATCTGTGCCTTGGGTGTTAAAAGCAGCCGATGGGTAACCATGCATGGTTTTGCTTTCAACGTAAACACCAACCTCGAGTACTTCAACTACATAGTGCCGTGCGGCATTCAGGATAAAGCCGTAACCTCTCTTGAAAAAGAGCTGGGACAAAAAACGGATATCAAAGAGGTAGAAGAAAAACTCAAAAAACACCTCTCAGCTCTTTTCGAAATGGATCTGAGAGACTGACTTATCTTTTCACAAACCAATAAGAAATTCCAAACCCCAGAAAAGATGCCATCACGTGCATCAATGAAATATGCAGATCAATTCCTAACACTGTCAAGTTGAATATTTCAAAAATTACCGGTACGCTCAACATAATCCACGGCTTCCGGCTTTGTGTTGCCAAAGCTCCATACACTTGGAACATTCCAATTGATCCTCCAAGCCAGTTTCGCACAAATGCAAACTGCATAAACTCACTATCAGGAAAAAAATCGATCCCTACGGTATAGAAAACAGCAAAAAAAGGAGCCACGGTCACATAAGAAGAGAGAAACATCAAGGCTGTTCTCTTAGATCCAAAAACTGCCTCATGAGACTGTACAATTAATAAAAAGCCAAGAACAGACACGAATAAAATATGATCAAGTCCATTGTGAAGAAAAGGTGTTGTGAATAGGTTTCTGAAAAAGATAAGGGGGGTTTCTGTTAGGTTTTTCACCCAAAATGCATATTCACATTGCAAAGCCAATTGCCAGGTACCTTCACAGTTTCTGGTTGAAGCAAACCCGAGAATGGCAATAACTGTCCAAATGGCAATTAAATAGAAGATGGAGAAAGTCTTGACCTTTACTAATTCCCCAACCGAAAGGCGTTGATTATTTGCGCCTTTCCAAGGCCAGACAAAAGGAAATATTCGTTCCTTTTGAGGGTTGTTTTCATTCATTTGCCTAAAATAGTGATTGTGAACAAAATTGCTAAGTATTCCGAGTGCGCAAAACTAAGAGATGTGAGTCACACATTTTTTAATATAAAAACTAAACACTGTTTGTGAAAAAGGACATTGATTTCTCACCAGTAAAAAACGTTCACGTTGTTATTACCAAGGAAGGTGACGGGTGGAGAGTATTTCTCATCAATCGAAACGAAAAGAAACTGGAAAACGTAATGATAACTTCCAGAGGGTACGGGGAAACGAAAACGGAAACGCAGAAAACTTCTACCCTGCGTCACATGATTCCCTTCATTGACTCTGGAGAATATGCGCTAGTCGAGCCTATTGACGAATCTGTTTTTCATTTGAACAACGAATATTGGGTGAGCTACTTCATCGATGGACAGGTCTATGACAAAAAGTTTATCTTTGTGCCAGACTCGATCATAGAAGACAACCTCATCTTCGTTGAAGAGTTGGAAATGAAAGGTATCTTGCATGACTAAAAGATTACTTTTTTTATGAGTCGTGCTGGTCTAGTAGATCATTATATTAAAGAGTCCCACAAGCCAGGTTTCGAAATAGATCAAATTAGAAAGGAGCTCGAATCAAAAGAGGTTCCTGAAGAAGAGATTCGTACCATTTTTAGGCTTGTAGATAGCGAAATGCAAAGAAAAGTTCTCGTAAAAGAAACCCGAAATAGATCAAAGGAATATGTTGGTGTCGGTGCTGTCCTAACCTTAATCGGTTTAGGTATTACAATCGGAACTTATACTGGCATGGTGTCTATGGGTAACTCATTTCTTTTGATGTATGGGCCAATTATCGCAGGTTTTTCGTTCATGATTGGTGGTTGGGTAGAATCAAGGAGATGATGCAAAACAATCACTTTCAAGATTTTCTAATCATTGATATTGAAACCGTCTCAGGAAACGAAGATGTAGAACAGATGTCTCCTTCTCTTCGAAAACATTGGGAACGAAAAGCTGGTTTTATTCGAAATTCCGATGAAAAAACGCCCGAAGAGTTGTATAGCGATCGTGCCGCTATTTATGCTGAGTTTGGAAAAATCATCGTGATAGGGATGGCATTTTATCATGAGCTTAAAGGAAAGCCCGCTTTACGAGTAAAATCAATTGCTTCGGACAACGAAAAAGAATTATTAACAGCATTTAAAAATTTTATAGAATCAAAATTTGATCAGGATAACCTAAAACTCTGTGCACACAATGGAAAAGAATTTGATTATCCATACCTGTGTCGCCGGATGCTGATCAACGACATAAAAATCCCCTGGTCGCTTAACATGACCGGGAAAAAACCTTGGGAAGTAAATCACATCGACACGATGGAGCTTTGGAAGTTTGGAGACTGGAAAAGTTTTACATCTCTTGATTTGCTTACCAGCATCTTTGGGATTCCATCCAGTAAAACAGAATTAGATGGCTCAATGGTGACAAAAACATATTATGAAGAAAAAGATGGGTTAAAGAAGATTGAGGAATATTGCCAAAAAGACGTAATCGCTACGGCACAGCTCTACCTCCGCCTCAATAATTTGCCTCTGATCGATCCAGATCAGATAAACATCGTAAAATGACCGCACGGTCACACAATTAACATGAGTAAAAAGAAAAGAAAAACAAAACTAGGATCAAGATCCAAACAACAACCAAATCACGTAAAACAAATTAAATCTAAGCTTCATGAGCTCTTCTCTGTAAATGACGGGAAGTCTTATGGATATAGAGACCTCATTAGAAAACTGCAATTAAGAGACAAGAAATCTAAGGACTACTTGAAAAGCCAACTCTTCAGTCTCGAAAGCAAAGAAAAGATTCGTAGACTGAGCGATGGAAGATTCGTAACCAATGTCGAAAGCGAATACTTGCAAGGCACCGTAGATCATGTCAATCCTAATTTTGCATACATTGTTACGCCAGATCAAGAAGACGATATCTGGGTAAAAACAACAGATCTCAGGTTTGCCATTCATGGTGACCTAGTAAATGTCGTCATTACCAAACCAGCAGGTCGAGGCTATCGTCCGGAAGGAAAAGTAATCAGCATTCTCAAGCGTAATAGAGATGAGTTTGTAGGGAAAATTGATATTTCTCAAAAGTTCTCTTTTGTCGTTCCTGACAGCAGGAATATCCATTTTGACATCATGGTATATCCCGAGAAAATCGGAAAAGCCAAGCCCAACGACAAGGTGATGGTCAAAATAGATAAATGGCACGATGCAAAAAACAGAAGCCCCTTAGGGACTGTCACTGAAGTCCTCGGGCAAGCAGGTGAAAATGAAGCAGAAATTCATTCCATCATGGCCGAGTTCGGTTTACCCTTCCGTTTTCCTAAGAAAATTGAAAAAGCAGCCGACCAGATTTCGGACCTCATCACAGAAGAAGAAATTAAAAAACGGAAAGACTTTCGTGATATCACCACCTTCACCATTGATCCATTTGATGCCAAAGACTTTGATGATGCCTTGTCCATACGGGAAATTGAAAAGGATAAATATGAAATAGGAATCCATATCGCAGATGTGTCACATTATGTAGAAGAAGGCACCGAACTAGATAAAGAAGCCATTGAGCGAGCGACTTCTGTTTATTTGGTTGATCGTACGATACCAATGCTTCCTGAAAGACTTTCCAACGGCCTTTGTTCATTACGACCAAATGAAGAAAAACTCACATTTTCCGCCGTTTTCGAAATAGATACTAAAGGTGCTATTTCAAAAAAATGGTTTGGAAGAACCGTCATTAAATCAGACAGAAGGTTCACATACGAAGAAGCTCAAGAGCGAATAGAAGGACTAGATAGTGATTTCACCAAAGAAATTGGCATCCTCAATAACATTGCCAAGCAGCTGAGAAAGCAGAAATTCCAGCAAGGAGCGGTAAACTTTGAAACTGTGGAGGTGAAATTCAAGCTAGACGAGAAAGGGAAGCCCTTAGAGGTCATTCCAAAAGAGCGAAAAGATGCACACAAAATGATTGAGGATTTTATGCTCTTAGCCAATAGGGAAGTGGCTACACACATTTTTAAGTGGAAAGAGAAAGGAAAAGATGAAGGAAGCAAAACCTTTGTGTATCGGGTTCATGATAATCCAGATCCTGAAAAACTCAGCACGTTTGCTTCATTTGCAGCAAGGTTTGGGCACAAGGTAGATACCGGAGGAAGTATTTCGCATAGTTTAAATAAGTTGATGGAAAATATCGAAGGTAAACCGGAACAAAACGTACTGGAGTCACTTGCCATCCGGTCAATGGCAAAAGCGAAATACACAACCGACCCAAGAGGTCATTTCGGCTTAGCTTTTGATCACTATACACACTTTACCTCTCCCATTCGAAGATACCCAGACGTAATGGTACATCGCCTCCTCGAGCATTACTTACAAGGAGGGAAAAATGTGGGCAATGAGGAACACGAACCCTTGTGTATGCATTCGTCCGAACGCGAAAAACGTGCAGCAGATGCGGAAAGAGCCTCCATCAAATACAAGCAAGTAGAATTTATGGAGACCATGCTTGGTCAAGAGTTTGATGGAATAGTCTCTGGAGTTACTGAGTGGGGAATCTTTGTAGAAATTATACAAACAAAATGCGAAGGCATGATTAGAATGGCGGATTTGGATGACGACTTCTATGAATTTGATGAAAAGCAGATGCGCGTAATTGGAAGAAACAACAAACGAATAATCACCTTAGGTGATAAACTAACTGTTCTTGTGGCCAAAACAGATATCGATCGCAGAACAATAGATCTAGAATTAGTGAACAATGACGCTAAGTAAAAAAACACTTGATATGCTAGAGTGCAATGGGTACTCTTTCAAAGAAAAAGATGATCAAATCACCTGTAGTCACTCTTCTTCAGATCGTATTGGATTATTTTTTATTCTCCTCTTGTGCCTAGCAGGGATAGTCATTTTTATTTCCATTGAACCCCTATTTGGTCTAGGGGCTCTCATCATTGCTATCTTGATTTTTTTGCCAATCATTAAACGAAACAAAGGCCGATTTAAATTGAAGATAAACAAAGCAGATGGGACACTTAAGATTGACGATTTAGATCCTGTGGCTACATTCAAAGATGTTTCCGGTGTTTATATTCATTCAAAATTTGTTGATGAATACTCAAGTGCATTTAAAAGTACGAGTAAGGAGTATCGAGTTACAATAGGATTGGAAATCAAGACAGAACAACACATCCCCCTTTTTAAGCTAATTTCAGATCACGCCAAGCCTTCAAAAGAGATGAATGAGGTTCAGCGTTTTCTTGAATCAACTATACAAAAAGGTAAATAATCAGATCTTCACAGCTTTAAGTCTACCCTCACCATATTCCTATTTGTCGAAAAGTGGAGATTAGTTGTCGTTTTCATCTATTATTAGATTAAGATTGAGACCAGCTTTCGGGCTACCAAACGACTTAACCATGAAATCACCAAATCTAAGTAAGGAGGCCATCCACTTCCTGGAAGAAAACGGCTATTCGTTTCGATTTAAAGACAACAAAATGACCATAAAGCGTAGGAGTGGAATTATGGGGCCCATTGTTCTTCTGTTTGTGACCTTGTTTCTGTCTATCCCTGTCTTCTCTGCAGGCATCATTTATGGCGTACTATTGATTGGCGGAGTTTTAGGCGCAATCATGATTAGAAGGATTTATTTCACTAAAAAATCAAGCCTCACCATTGATCTAAACGCCAAGACATTCACTGCGATCATAGATACCTACTATCAAGAAGATCAATCTTTAAAAATGATTTCATCCATTACCCTTCAATCAAAGTTTGTAGATGAATACACAACCGCTGCAAGAAACTCCGTCGAGGAGCATTTAATTTCGATTAAAATACAACTGATCACAAAAGAAGAGCTCACGCTGTTTCAGTTAAAATCAGATCAGTCAGAACCCACACCAGAAATAAACGAAATTTATGCGCTGCTGGAAGAGTCCGTGAAAAGTGCAAAAGCAGCCTAGCATAAAAACCCATTAAAAAGAACCACTAAAAATTTCGCCGCATTTGGTAGCATTTAAATATTTAAGGAAAGAGCGAGGATTCTATTTATTCCTAATGGCATCAGCTTACATTTCTACCCTTGGCTTTGGACTCTATTACTATTATGTTGGAATTCCACAGTTGTATATCCCAACACTAAGTGCATTTGTCTTATTTGCGATTTTTAGTGCCCTTTCCTTTTTTTCTGTGGATCTAATTATTCTTTTTCGACTATCCATCACAACAACGCTACTCGCTTTCTTTAATCAGATCTACTATACAGGAGGCGTCTTATCCTCAGGGCTTCTTGAATTTATAATACCAACACTTCTCGCTTTTTTTTATCGTCCAATCACTGATCGATATGTGTTTATGGCTCTTTCGGGGCTTTCACTTTTCGCTATGTTTTTTCTCACCTCACAAGGCTTTGCTACCAATTTGCTGCCAAATGAAATGCTGTTTTCTCACGGAATCTTATGCGCTGTTTTCATTTTTTCAATTGTCTCCATCTATACCTTCCTTTTCAGAAACGCCCTTGTTGTCAAAAATCAAAAAATAGGAGAGTCAATGAAACAACTTCAAGAAACAACTCATAAACTTATCCAATCGGAAAAAATGGCATCATTGGGTATGCTTTCTGCGGGAGTGGCCCATGAAATAAACAATCCTTTAAACTTTATAAAAGGAGGAGTAGAGATTTTGGAAGACGGATTAAAAGATGAAAAAGAGTTGAAATTCGAAGCAGCGCCAAGCATTCATGTCATCAAAGAAGGCCTAAACCGGGCAACGGTAATTGTCAACAGTTTGAACCATTTCAGTAGAAGCACAGATTCCATGAATGAAGAGTGTGACCTCAATGAAATTCTTAACAACAGCCTGGTGATGTTACAGCCAAAACTTAAATACAAAGGGGAGGTCATCAAAAAATTTGAAAAAGATAAATTGGTCATTATTGGCAACGAGGGGAAGCTTCATCAGGCGTTTCTAAACATTCTAGCAAATGCCGAGCAGGCTATTCCCAAAAAAGGCGGTGTAACTGTGATCACCAAATTACTTAAGAAAAAGATTGTAGTTGAAATTATTGATGATGGAGAAGGAATAAGCAAAGAAAACCTAAGAAAGATCAGCGACCCCTTTTTTACAACTAAGCCTGTCGGAACAGGGACAGGACTAGGACTTTCCATTACTTATAAAATCATCGAAGATCATGGCGGAAAAATAACTGTCGCTTCCAAGCAAGGAAAAGGCACTAAATTCACAATTTCATTTAATACGAAATGAAGAACACAATCTTATTTGTTGATGATGAACTGATCAACCTCTTCGTACTTGAAAAAAGGTTCGAATCAGACTACAATGTGCTAACTGCTGAGTCCGGCGAAGATGCCTTGAAGCTCGTAGAAGAAAACAAAAACGTTCTTCATGCCATTATTAGTGACTTACGGATGCCGGGAATGGATGGACTTGAGCTGATAGATAAAGTAAAGCCGCAGATTTTAGATATCCCTTGTTTTCTCTTGACCGGATATGATTTCACCGATCAGATAGATAATGCAATCAAATCAAGAAAAATTAATCACCTTTTCAAAAAACCTTTCGACTACAACGAAATTGATGCTAAGCTGAAAGAAGTACTTTAGACATGAGCCGGTTGTAATAAATCTGTTATTGTTTTCACGGGGTTAAATGTGACTTGCGGAACCTCAATGAAAAGGGTATTCCAATTGGCCATTCCTCCATTCCAAAGACCTGGCAGTTCCAATGCTAATATTTGTTTACCATTGAACGATTTTTCCGCAATGAAACCTGTCTCGTTATCACGATATTCTAGTAAGTCAAAGGGCTCTCCCTTATGATTTTTTGTACCGCAAACAATATCAACCGGATTGAAATGTGAACCATTTCTAAAAATAGACCTTTGCTTTTCATCCGATTTGTCAATTTGAGCAGATTCAACAATCTGAAGAGACTCCAAAGAATCTTTCTTTACCCAAAAAGGTCCTCCCCCTGGTTCTCCGTCATTTTTTACCATTCCGCATACACGTATCGGGCGGTTGAGTAATGCATAGACTTCCTTCTCCGAAAAATCTCCTCGAAGCCCCAATTCTTTTAGCAGATACGTTCCTTCCTCTTTAATCTGCATTCCTTTTTCCGAAGCTCTCAGTAGAGTAAATATTTTTTCTTGAAAATACAGTAAAGCACCTGCTAATACCTTTTTGTATTTGATTGTATCCCCCTTCAATCGGTCTGGGACCACATTATCAATATTTTTGATAAAAATGAGGTCACAGCGTAAGTCATTCAAGTTTTTTAATAACGCTCCATGACCCGCTGGGCGAAAAAGCAGGTTCCCACTTTCATCCTTCAAAGGTCTAAATGCAGGAGTAGAGGCAATTGTGTCGGTACTTGGATGTTGTTCACTAAAACTGACCGAAATATTTGCTGATGGTAGTTGTTTTAAGCTCTTTGAAATATGTTTTTCGAAAGACGCTCGGTGTGTCGATGAAATGGTAAAATGAATCTGAACTCGGTTATTTTTTTTTGCATAGGCAAGTCCCTCTTGCAAGTGCTCTTGAGCAGCCGACCTTACTTCATTATCATATTTATGGAAAC
The DNA here is from genome assembly GCF_039940915.1 of Ekhidna sp. Lineage (GTDB taxonomy): Bacteria > Bacteroidota > Bacteroidia > Cytophagales > Cyclobacteriaceae > Ekhidna. The sequence continues at coordinate 1,002,538 of NZ_JBDVFO010000001.1, read as the reverse complement.
TAAGAAGCCCTTTGGGACGCTGACCATAGCTCAGACCTGGCTCATTCAATAGGGTATCTAATATAAGGTTGTGCTTGTTTGCTTTCAAGGCATCGTCTATCGAAACACCTTTTTGTTGTTTAAGTTGTTGATTAAGCTCTTCATAAAAAGCAAAGTTGTCTAGTGCATTGAAAAACCTTTTAACATCATTCTTCTCACCGAACGTTCTTTCGAGTGTTTCATCTTTTCCATCAAATACATCTGCAAAAGCAAACAGGTCTTTGAACATTCTACTTGCAGCACCTGAAGCTGGCACAAACTTCATAACAGCTATATCAGATTCCTCATATCTCTGAACGAAAGATGAAACCTCCTCACTAGACAATTGCAGTATACCATTGCCAACAGCTGCCGGCGAAGAGATGTTTACAGAAGCAAAACCTTGTTCCAGTTGTTTTAGCTGACCCAATACCTGATTAGGATCAATACCCTTCCTCTTTATCTGATCTAAATCCTTATTTGAAAACAACTTGTCGTGCTTCATGGACGCAAATGTAAAATCCGGTGACCGGATTGTTCTTTTTAAGAAGAAAACAAATTAATTTGGGATAGCAAATAATACCACCTAATTCAATATGAGTTCAGATATATTTAAAATAGCGCCAACCTTTTATGGAATCACGATGGTTCCTGAATCATCACAAAGAGAATATGGATATGCTTTGCTCACCATTGCCGGATCAGATGGAGAAGTTTCTGAGCCAGAGCTAGAATGGTTAACCATGGAATGTGCTAAAGCTGCCGATGTTGATGACGATATAATCGCGGATTGGGAAGAATACGATTTTGAAGAAGGAGATTTGGAAGAAATCTTTCATGACTTCAATACCAAATCGTTTGCTAATTTCAATAAGCTTCTCATTTATGATGCAATCAGAATGTCAAGTGCTGATGGAGAATATGCCAGCGATGAGCGTGATCAGGTAAATCATGCTGCACAAATACTAAAAGTGCCGATGGAAACCGTGATGGCAATAGAAGCTCTTGTTGATCTAGAGCACGCCGCAAATAAGCTACGACTTACACTTCTTTAACCATAAATTTCATTTAATGCATTGGCAAGTCTAATTCCTGCTTGCAGTAGGCGTTGGTTTAACAACTCCATATTGTCATAGTTATACCGGTAACTAAGCTTTTTGTCTGCTGGCATTGTTTCATAGCATTGTATGCGTGCTTCCTTAGACTCGTTTGCCCAATCCAAAACATTTAACGATGACCATGAAGCCAACTGTTCATTAGTCGGGTGATTAATCCAATTCACATATTCCATGTAACTGTACTTTTGTCCATCAATCATTTGGCTATCCCACACTCTGTGCAGGTTCGAACTCTGCCAGAAGTAATCAAGTTTCACATCGTTAGCTCCTCTATCTTCTCCATTGCCAACGTGGAGTGGCTGGTGGATATCCCCGATCAGGTGAACCAGACATTTCAATGCAAAAGCCTCATCTTTATCGGTGAAGTTTTTCGTTTCCAGCTCCGTCATCAATCGCTCGATCGTGGCAATCACATCTCCTTCTTCAGGAGTCCCTACTTCAGCATATGTTTTCCCTTCAGGAATGGTCGCATAGTGCCAGGCAGACATATGTCTGTATGTTCCATCTGATTTGATTAAATCCATGTAGTTGCTCACCTCTGCAAGCGTTTCAAAGCCTAATACCTTTTCAATATTCTTCTTCGCTTTTTTGCTCAAGTGATATTCAGCAATCAAGCCAACGATTCTATGTCCGGTTGCTCCCCACCCAAAAGAATTGAAGGTTACAACCATCGCGATCAATACAAGTGAAAATTTCTTCATGGGTTAAAAATAGGTGAATCAAGAAAATCTGAGTGCACGAGTAAGTTAAGAATGTATTAAAAAAGAGAAGGCGTGCCCGGAATACGGTACACGCCTAATCACCAACCTAACCTAAAAGAAAGTCTTTAAATAAACGCTTGAAGTTTATTTTATTATAAAGTTCTTGATCTTTTATACCCGTTATCGCCTCGAAATGTTGCAATTGTATCTTGAAATAGTTCATTTTTTAGATGAACAGACATATATATTCTATAAACAAAGAAAATCGGTTGATTTCACAAGCTGAGAAATTTTGACCATCTACGTCTTACATAGAGTTTACATTTGTCAATTCAAAAATTTGGAGAGCGGGTTTGAACACGAAGAAATTATTACAGAAGTATCAAGAAAGCACGAATGTTAAAGCGATCGCAGAAACGATTCGTGAGAAAAAGCAACTCCGTCTAAAAGGAATTTCCGGAAGTTATGATGCGTTGCTAATCGCTTCGGTTTCTAAAATGGCTGGCGGAGTACACCTTGTCGTTTTGCATGATTATGAAGAAGCCTCATACTTTCAAACAGATTTATCAAATTTCATCGAAGATGATTTTGTCTCTTTTCCTTCTTCATACAAAAAACCCTATCACTTTGAAGAAATAGAAAACTCCAACATCCTTCAGCGTGCTGAAGTATTGAATGACCTTAATGATAGAGACAACTTGGTAATTATAACCTACCCTGAAGCTCTTTCAGAAAAAGTGATTAATAAAAGGTCGTTAGTCTCCAATACATTTACTGCCAAGCCAGGAGAACAACTCGATGTTGAGTTTTTAGCTGAACTCCTATTGACCTATGATTTTGAAAAAACCGACTTTGTCTATGAGCCAGGACAATTCTCCGTAAGGGGGGGAATAATAGATGTTTTCTCTTATGCACATGAGCTTCCCTATCGATTAGAGCTATTCGGTGATGAAATAGAGTCGATTCGCGAGTTTGATCCTGAAACTCAACTGTCAACTAAAGACCTTGACCATATTTCACTAATTCCTAACGTCCAGACCAAACTTGTCAGTGAAGAAAGACAGTCTTTTTTGGATTACATCCCAGAGGACACCACCATCTGGCTAAAAGATTATCAACAGTCACTTGATATCATTGATAAGTCATTTCATAAAGTCGAGGAGCAGTTTCAGACCATCAGAGAAATGAGTGGAGACTCAAAACTCATTACATCTCCCGACCAGCTTTTTGAAACTCAGCATTCATATACACAATCGCTGGAAAAGTTTGGAAAGGTTGAGTTCGGTAAGAGGTTTTACATTCAGCCAGATGAAGAGCTTACACTTGCCACCCGTCCTCAGCCATCTTTCCATAAGAACTTCACGTTGCTTGCAGACAATCTTCGGGAACTTCAACAAAGCGATTATCAAAAATTAATTGCTGCGGAATCATTCAAGCAAATCGAAAGACTTGAAACCATTTTTGAGGAAATTGATTCTGCAATAACCTTTGACGGTTTAACGGCCTCACTGAGAGAAGGCTTCATTGATGATCACGAGGAGCTCTGTGTCTACACCGATCATCAAATATTCGATCGATTTCACAGATACAAGGGGAAGGAAAAATTTACGAAGAGCAAGGCGCTGACACTTAAGGAGCTCAAAACACTGCAGCCTGGAGATTTTGTCACACACATAGATCATGGAGTCGGGCGTTTCGCAGGTTTAGATACCGTTGATGTTGGCTCAAACAAACAAGAAGCCATTCGCTTAGTGTATCGAGACGATGATTTGCTTTATGTCAGCCTTCACTCGCTTCATAAAATTTCAAAATATTCAGGAAAAGAAGGAGAGCCCCCATCCATCAACAAACTTGGCTCGCCAGAATGGGAAAATAAGAAAAAGAAAATCAAGCGTAAGGTCAAAGACATAGCCAAAGACCTGATCGAGCTATACGCTAAACGAAAAGCCGCTCGCGGTTATGCCTTCCCGACAGATGATTACCTGCAGGCAGAGCTTGAATCATCATTTATGTACCAGGATACTCCAGACCAATCAATTGCAACATCGGATGTCAAGGCTGACATGGAGCTGGAACATCCCATGGACCGATTGGTATGTGGAGATGTAGGATTTGGTAAAACAGAAATTGCAATCCGAGCAGCGTTTAAGGCCGTCAATAGTGGAAAGCAAGTCGCCGTTTTGGTTCCAACCACCATATTGGCAATGCAGCATCACCGAACATTCGAATCTCGATTGGAAAACATGCCTGTGACTATTGAATACATCAATCGATTCAAGACCTCCAAGCAAATCACAGAAATAAAGAAAAAAGTCAAAGAAGGGAAAATCGATATACTAATAGGTACACATCGAATTGTGAATAAGGATATTGAATTCAAAGACCTGGGGCTGATGGTTATTGATGAAGAGCAAAAATTTGGTGTAACAGTCAAAGAGCGATTGAAGGACATGCGAGTGAATGTAGATGCATTGACGTTGACAGCAACTCCCATTCCACGGACACTGCACTTTTCACTGATGGGAGCCAGGGATCTTTCCATTATTTCTACTCCCCCTCCAAACAGGAGGCCGGTCACTACTGAAATTCATGGATTCAATGAAGAAGTCATCCGTGATGCAGTCAGTCATGAGTTGCGCAGAGGTGGGCAAGTTTTCATGGTTCACAATCGTGTAAGCGATATCGAACAAATTGGAAACATGATTTTCAAACTTGTTCCTGATTCGAAAATTGGTATAGCACATGGCCAAATGGAAGGGCCACAGCTCGAAAAAGTGATGTTGAAATTTATTGAAGGGGATTACGATGTGCTGGTTTCAACCAATATCATTGAAAGTGGGCTTGACATTCCAAACGCAAATACGATAATTATCAATAATGCGCACATGTTTGGTCTTTCAGATTTACACCAAATGCGAGGTAGAGTAGGACGATCAAACACCAAGGCATATTGCTTCATGCTAACTCCACCTGCATCTTCACTGACAAGCGATGCAAGAAAACGCCTCACTACCTTAGAAGAATTTTCAGATTTAGGCGATGGGTTCAAAGTTGCTATGCGAGATCTGGACATACGGGGCGCAGGAAATTTACTTGGTGCTGAGCAAAGCGGCTTCATCAATGACATTGGCTTTGACATGTATCATAAGATATTAGATGAGGCCGTGCAGGAATTGAAAGAGGGTGAGTATAAGCAGCTATTCGAAAACGACCTGTTGAAAAACAAAGAATCGATCGATAGCATGATTGAAGATTGCAATATCGAAACAGACTTTGAGGCGCTGATCCCTGAAAACTATGTAAGCAATATCTCAGAACGACTTGGGCTTTATACCAAATTAGACGATCTAAGATCTGAACCAGAACTAGTAGATTTCATTAAAATGATGAAAGATCGATTCGGTCCATTTCCAAGCGGTGTAAGCAACCTCATTGAAACTGTAAGGCTGAGATGGAAAGCCATGCACATTGGGTTTGAGAAAGTTACCATCAAGGGAAATAAAATGCGGTGCTATATCTCTGACAAAAAGCCGCAGGAGTACTTTCAATCCGAAAGATTTGGAAATGTGTTGGCATTTATTAAATCCAACCCGCACGATAGCAAGATGAAGGAGGTAAAAAACAAATTATTGATCAGTGTTGAAAATATTGGGTCCATTGAAAATGCCGGTCAGGTAATCAATCAAATGCACTCACCTCTTGTCACAAAGTGAAATATTCATTAAATAATACAATAAAAGGGGACTATCTAGCATTAGATCAATAGGTTTAATCTAAAATCCGCCAACTTACGATGGCTTTTTTGAAATATTTGTGTTTATTAGTACGTTGAAACGTTTCAAGACAAATTCAAACGGTGTTATGAAAAATTATGTGAGAGCAGTTAAACAGACTGGTTATGCTAGTTTAGCTGTAGTTTTTTTGAGTGCATGTAACCTCATTGGAGGTAGTAGTGGTGCACCATCAGCAGAAAACCCTGGCTTTGCTAGTTCCGCTACCGGAATGGAATTCAATGCCGAAGGTGGTTTTCAAGTAAATGACTATCAAGGACAGCCAGAAGGACCCAACCTTATTTTTATCGAAGGTGGTAGAACCGTGCTTGGCTCTTTTGAAGAGGATGTTGTGTATACACACGATAACTTGGAAAGAGCTGTTACCGTGGCTTCATTCTATATGGATGAAACTGAAGTGGCAAACATCCACTGGCTGGAATACGAATATTATATAAAGCAAGACTCAGACGAATATTACTGGAGAAATAATCTACCAGATACTGCTGTTTGGGCAAAAGATCTTGCATACAATGATCCGTATGTAAATAATTATTATAGATATCCTGGTTTCAGATACTTCCCTGTAGTAGGTGTAAATTGGAGGCAAGCTGTAAACTACAGTAAGTGGAGAACCACAGTTGTAAACATCAAACTTGCAGAAGATGCAGGCTATTTTGAAGGAACTGCTTCAGGAGATGACGCTTTTGCTGGAGCTGAAGGTGGAGATCTTTCTTCATCTGCAGGAAGTGTACCGGGCCTAAGCTCTGGAGTTGTTCTTCCTGGATATAGACTGCCAACAGAAGCAGAGTGGGAATATGCTGCCCAAGCGCTTATTGGAACTCAGTGGCTAGATGAAAACCAAACACACAGAAGACTATACCCTTGGGATGGTCATGCACTAAGAAATCCTTACGGAAAAAGCATGGGTTATTTCCTTGCCAACTTTAAAAGAGGCAATGGTGACTATGCAGGTATTGCTGGAAAACTCAATGATGGTGCAATGATCACCACCTACATTTACGACTATCCACCAAATGACTTTGGTCTATACAACATGGCTGGTAATGTGAATGAGTGGGTGCAAGACGTTTACCGTCCGCTTTCTTTCCAAGACATGGACGACCTTAACCCAGCACGTAGAGATGCTGTACTAGATTCCGAAGAAGGATACGATGGAGATTACTCTTTCATTGGAAGAGAAGCAGCATATTCTGAAGAAGAATGGGTTAAAACGTCAGGTCTACAAAAGACATTTAACGCAGACAATCCACCAATGAAGAGATTGAGAGTATATAAAGGAGGATCATGGCAAGATGTTGCTTACTGGTTATCTCCTGGAACAAGAAGATATTTGTTTGAGGACTCTGCTACATCAACGATTGGCTTCAGATGTGCCATGATTAGAGCAGGATCTAATTTTTAAGATTTAAATCTCACAGATTTTTCTAAAGGGCTACTTATTTGAGTAGCCCTTTTTTATTTACCTCTTGCAATGGAAGCAATATGAATTGTTGCCACATTAGCTGCCACAAGTCGCTGGCAAAGCATTCCTACTGTCGCTCCAGTTGTAATCACATCATCCACTACCATAACTGATTGACCCGAAAGGTCTTCTTTTATGTCCGAATAAACATTTTCTACATTTAGCCATCTTTCCGCCTTCGATTTCATCGTTTGTGTTTGCGTCGCAACGTTCCTAATTACCAAATCCGACCTTAATTGTATGTCTAATGCCGATGCAATTCCTCTAGCAATTTGCTCACTTTGATTGTACGCTCGCTGGCGAATTTTCGACTTGTGTAACGGAACTGGTATAATAAAATCAACATCAAGCTTACGGAGTGAATCAGAAAACCATTGGCCAAGAATAAAACCAAGTTCCTTTTTGCCTTTATATTTCAGCTGATGTAGCAACTTTTGAGTCATTCCTTTGCGTTGAAAGAAAAGGTAAGACGTGGCAGATGCTATTCTTTTTTCAAATGCAAATTTCTGATAGAGCCCATTCTCAGGATTTTTATTATCATTTGTAATCGGAAGGTCTATTTTGCATGCTGTGCATAAATAGTTTTCTTGCGAAACCAATGACTGTTCGCAATTCACGCAGTTGCGAGGAAAAATCAATGAAATAAAATCTTGTAGCATAAGATGAAAATAACGATTACTCATGGTTTTTAAAAAGGATTTGGATCTGCAAAAGGAGTGGGTAAAAATGCTTTATAAAATAAAAGAGGTTACTGGCAAAAGACCTGGGGACTTAAATGCAGTACTTTTTTTAATTGGGGTGCAGGAACTTGGCTTTGGAGCTCACTCATTTTCAAAAGAAGAAAAACAGGATATCCTTCACATAGCCATATGTAAAGTGCTTTCGCTTGCTGGGTATTATGAGTTGCAAGGACATGACCAAGATGGATGGCCACACTGGAAATTAGTGAAAAAACTTCCTCGTTTTGACCTTCTTGAGCAGGAAAAGTTGTTAAAAATTCAGATTTTAGAATATTTCAAAGCAGAAATTGGTTGGTAACATGCACCTTTGATTGAAATTGTCCGTTTACAATCGAACGATGAGTGGGTTAGAAGAAATAAGAAATAAGTTAGCCTCTTTCAAAAGACGCTATTATGTCCGACAAATTTTGCTTGGCCTGTTTGGGTTTTTAATTGTAAACTCAATCGTTTTCCTGGCAATTAGCAGCTTAGAACATCAGTTCTGGCTAGGCGTAACAGGGCGAACTGTTTTGTTCTTTAGTTTTATCATACTGCTTGCAGCTTCAGCATTTCAATTGTTTATACAACCAGTCATGATGCTCACTAAACTGAATAAAGGTTTAAGTGACGAAGAAGCAGCTTTGGAAATTTCAAAGCATTTTCCTGAAGTTGAGGACAAGCTATTAAATACACTTCAGCTTGGTAAGCATGAGCGAAACGAGCTTTTGCTAGCTGCAATAGATAAAAAATCCCAGGACTTTAAGCGTATTTCCTTCATACAGGCCGTTGATTTCAGACCGGTGAAAAAATACAGTCTGGCATTGATGTTTGTGATCTTCGCTTTTTCACTGGTCTCGTTCATAAACCCTTCAATTCTTACCGATAGTCCCAACCGAATAGCCAACTTCAAAAAAGAGTTTACACCAGAGGCACCATTCAGCTTCATCCTCGAAAATGAAAACTTAAAAGGGTTTAGAGGGGAAGATTTTATACTTCAATTCAAAATTGAAGGAAAGCAGGTACCACAGCAGGTCAAAATATCAATCGAAGGAGAAAGGTTGTCACAATTAGTAACCCTTTCTGGCGATCGAATCGCCTATACATTTCCAAAACTTCAGTCTTCCAAAACATTTCGTCTAGAGGCTGCTGGATTTCAATCCGTTCCATTCAAAATAGAGGTGAATGACCGACCAGACCTTGTCACTATGCTGATAAGGATCTCTGAGCCCGCATATACCGGTGGAAAAAGACGCACAATCGAAAACACCGGTGATTTAACACTTCTGGAAGGCTCTTCCGTTTTGTGGGAAATAAAAACATTGGCCACTGATAGTGCTCAGTTTACTTTAAATGGAGAAAAAGCGGCTGTTTCTAGAATGAGTGAAACAGAATTTGCAGTAGAGGAACGGGTATTAAAAAGCGGAGGATATGCGATCGATCTTTTTAATCAGCACAGTCAAAACAATTCAGAATTAGCATATTCCATCGATGTGGTCAGAGACGAGTTTCCAGAAATTGTTGCTCAGTATTTTCCTGACTCCATTACCTACCAGTCAATCACACTAGCTGGTTCTATTTCGGACGATTACGGCTTCACTGCTCTGAATATCAACTATAGAAAGAAAGGACAAGAAGAATACACTCAGATTCCTCTAGAAATAAACAAAAAGGCAGGAAGTCAGAGTTATTTCGCTCATTGGATGCTGGACAGTCTCAACCTCAACGCCGGCGAGTCATTGGAAGTTTACATGAGTGTTTCTGATAATGATGGGGTAAGAGGAGCCAAAGTATCGAAGGCAAGCACGTTCATTCTAAAAGCTCCTAGTGAAGATGAGCTAAACTCAATCATCTCAGAAAAGCAAGAGGGTGTAGAAAGTCAATTGGATAATACAGAAAAAAGGGCGGAAGAAATTGCGGAGAGATTGGAAGAGCTTGAAAAACGATTAAAGTCAGAGCAAAAATTTGACTGGCAAGAAAAGAAACTCTTAAATGATGTAATAGAAGACCGTGAAAAGCTATCCGACGAAATTGAAAAACTGAAAAAGCAACATGAAGATCTCTTAAAGGCAAATAAGCAGTTTCAAAAGCAGAGCAGTCAGCTTCAAGAAAAGAATCAAAAAATGCAGGAGCTTCTCGACCAGTTGATGGATGAGGAAACGAGAGAGCTTTACGAAAAGCTAAAAGAGCTCATGAAAGAAAACGCTCAATCTGATCAAATAAGTCAACAGCTGGAAGAGTTGAAGAAAAACGAGCAAAACCTGGAACGAGATTTAGAACGTGCGCTGGAGCTCTTCAAAAGGCTGAAAATGGAAAGCGCGCTGGAGTTAAACCTTCAGAAGCTAGACACACTTAGCCAGAACCAGGAAAGTGCCTCCGAAGAATCAGATATTCAGTCTCAGGAAGAAATAAACGAAGATTTTGACGAGTTCCGCCAAAAGATGGATGAAGTCCAAGAACTCAATCAAGAGTTGAAACGTCCAGAAGCGATGGAAGATTTTGAACTTGAAGAGCGACAGATTGCCAAAGAACTGCGCGAAATCATGGAGCAAATGCAACAGGAAGCGAAGGATTCAAATCAAGAAAGCAAGGATCGTTCAAGTCAAAGTGAAGAGAGCAACGAAAATCAAAGCGGGGAGGAACAGCAAGGTCAAGAGCAAAATAAGAATTCTGACAATCAGAAACCATCGAAGAGCACTCAACAGAAACAAAAAAGCGCTGCCCAAAAAATGAAAAATTTAAGCCAGAAGCTCTCCAAAATGCAGGGAGGTATGCAGATGGAAATGATGCAAGCAAATCTCGATCAGCTAAGAGATATTCTTGACAACCTGGTCAAGCTTTCTTTTAACCAAGAAGAAATCATGCTGGAGATGCGTGAGGTCAACCAGTCCGACCCGCGGTTTCTGGAATTGTCCCAAAACCAGCTTAAACTAAAAGATGACGCCAAGGTCATTCAAGACAGTCTCCTCTCCTTAGCTTCTAAGGTGGTTCAGATATCCTCTTTTGTCACTCGTGAGGTTGGATCCATTAATGATAATATTGATGAGGCCATTGAATATTTAAAGGATAGAAACCGTGGCAGGGCGCTTACAAGTCAACAGTTTGCCATGACTTCCATCAATAACCTTGCGTTACTTTTGGATGATACGATGCAACAAATGCAAATGTCCATGTCTGAATCTATGGGTAATTCAGGAGGAGAGAAAAATCAGCCGCAGGACATGCCGGATCTTCAGGAACTTCAAAATCAACTCGGAGAAAAGATCAATGAGCTAAAAGGATCAGGAAAATCCGGAAGAGAGCTCTCTGAAGAACTTGCACGAATGGCCGCTGAGCAAGAAATGATCCGTAGACAGATGGAAATGCTTAAAGAGGCACAAGATGGAAAGCCTGGTGGAGGATTAGGAGGAGACGAAATGAAACAAGCGATTGATATGATGGAGCAAAATGAAGTCGACTTGGTAAACAAAAGACTCACACAGCAGTTAATCAATCGTCAGAAACAGATAGCCACACGAATGCTTGAAGCCGAAAAGGCGCAGAGAGACCAAGAAATGGATGAAGAAAGAGAAGCTGATAAGCCTTCCGTTATTTCACGAGAAATTCCTCCAGGCTTTGAAAAATATCTGGAACTGAAGAAAAAAGAGATTGAATTATTAAAAACTATCCCAATAGAACTAAATCCATTTTATAAAAAAGAAGTAAACGACTATTTTAGACGCTTAAGTTCAGAAGAAGAGAATGATTGATAACATTCAAATACAAATTCCATCCCTTCCTGAAAACATCAGGATAGTAGAAAGTTTCATTGATAATGCCAAAGATCAGTATAAGCTCAACGATGATATTTATGGCAATATCATGATTGCTGTAACTGAATCAGTGAATAATGCGATTGTTCACGGCAATCAATCGAACAGCACAAAGAACGTGCACCTTCAATTAGCTCTCGAGAAATCCCTGATCAAGTTTACCGTTGAGGATGAAGGAGCTGGCTTTGATTACACAAATCTTGATGATCCCACCCTTCCAGAGAATTTAAGTAAGCCTGGTGGACGGGGGATTTTTTTAATGAAGAACCTTTGCGATGAAGTGTCCTTTAAGAAAGATGGCAGAGTAGCTGAGCTTAGTTTCTACCTCTCCTAAATGCGCGTCAATTATTTCTGCGAAGACGTAGAATTTCAAATCATCAACGAGCAATCCCTCTCCCAGTGGGTTCTCCGAGTTATTCAAATGCACTCTTTTGAGTTAGATGAGATCAACTACATCTTTTGTTCTGACGAATATTTACTGAAAATAAACAAGGAACATCTCAACCATGACTACTACACAGACATTATCACTTTTGATAATTCGGAAAAAGAAAAGGTTATTGAGTCGGACATATTCATCAGCATTGACCGTGTTAAGGAAAATGCAGACTCACAAACCGGGAGTTTCGACAAGGAGCTGCACCGTGTAATGATACACGGCGTTCTTCATTTGGTTGGATTCAGCGACAAAACTTCAAGCGATCAAAAGCTAATGAGAGAAAAAGAGGACGCCTGTTTATCTTTGCTGAAAATATAACGTTCCACGTGAAACATTGATGAGTAGTTCCGGTTTAGGTTCCACGTGAAACATAAAACTTATGCTTCAAGAATACGACATAATTGTAGTGGGTGCAGGGCATGCAGGGTGTGAAGCTGCGGCCGCAGCAGCCAACATGGGCTCCAGTGTTCTGCTGGTGACAATGAACATGAATACAATTGCTCATATGTCTTGCAATCCTGCTATGGGAGGCATTGCGAAAGGGCAGATCATTAGAGAAATAGATGCACTCGGCGGGTACTCAGGGGTTGTTACAGATAAATCCATGATTCAATTCAGAATGCTGAATAGATCAAAGGGGCCTGCGATGTGGAGCCCTAGAGCTCAATCCGACAGAATGCGGTTTGCAGAAGAGTGGCGCCTATCCTTGGAAGGCATTCAAAACCTTGACTTCTGGCAAGAAATGGTCAATGGCTTGCTTGTCAAAGATGGACGTGTCGTAGGAGTAAAAACAGGAATAGGTCTAGAGATTATGGCGAAGGCTGTTATCCTCACTAATGGAACATTCCTTAACGGCCTCATTCATATTGGTGAAAAACAGTTTGGGGGAGGGCGCTCCGGAGAAAGAGCTGCTACCGGTATAACAGAGCAGCTCGTAGATCTAGGCTTTGAATCAGGGCGAATGAAAACCGGAACCCCACCAAGAGTAGATGGGCGATCATTAGACTACTCAAAAATGGAGGAGCAAGAAGGTGATGAGATTCCAGGAAAGTTTTCCTACCTCGACTCATCAAGACCGCTCGCTCAACAAAGAAGCTGTCATATCACTTATACGAATCCGGAAGTTCATGAAGTCCTGCAAACAGGATTTGAGCAATCACCCATGTTCACAGGACGTATTCAAGGTCTCGGTCCAAGGTACTGTCCTTCCATTGAAGATAAAATAAATAGGTTCGCTGAAAGAGACAGACATCAAATATTCGTAGAGCCCGAAGGTTGGAATACAGTAGAAATTTATGTCAATGGTTTCTCAACCTCTCTTCCAGAGAACATTCAGTACAAAGCACTAACCAAAGTACCTGGATTCGAAAAGGTAAAAATGTTTCGGCCGGGCTATGCAATTGAGTACGACTTCTTTCCTCCCACTCAGCTTTCTAACACGCTTGAGACCCACTTAATAGAAAACCTGTATTTCGCAGGCCAGATCAACGGTACCACAGGGTATGAAGAAGCTGCTTGTCAAGGAATGATGGCAGGAATCAATGCACATCAAAAAATTCATAATAATGAAGCTTTTATTCTCAAAAGAAATGAAGCATACATTGGTGTCCTTATCGACGATCTGATAAACAAAGGGACAGATGAGCCTTACAGAATGTTTACATCCAGAGCCGAGTTTAGACTATTGCTCCGTCAAGACAACGCTGATCTAAGGTTGACAGAACTGAGTCACACGATAGGCCTCGCCTCAGATGATAGGTTAGAGCAAATGAATAAGAAGAAGAGTCAAGCAGAAGAACTATCTGAGCTACTCAACAAAACTCAGTTCAAACCAAATGACATAGAAAATGAATTGGCATCTCTGTCTTCTGCTCCTATCAAAGACAAGTCCTCTCTGGCGACAATACTAAAGAGACCAGAAATATCCATTTATGATTTCAAGATATTCTCAGGAGAAATTGAAAAAGCACTAAATCAGTATTCACCAGAAGTCATCGAGCAAACAGAAATTCAAATAAAATACAGGACGTATATCGAAAGAGAGCAGCAGAATTCAGAAAAAATGAGCAACCTTGAAAACCTCAAAATCAAGAAATCATTTGACTACTCCCAACTCTCATCCCTTTCTGCAGAAGCTAAAGAGAAGCTTCACAAAATCAAACCAGAAACCTTGGGACAAGCATCCAGAATAAGTGGTGTGTCTCCTTCTGATGTCTCAGTATTAATGGTATATCTCAGTAGATAATGTACGAGAAAGTAGAAGAATGTCCTATCTGCAAAAAAAAGCAGTTTGATAACTACATGATCTGTGACGATCACTCAGTCACTGGGGAGAGCTTTGCAATCGTGAAATGTACCTCATGCGGATTTGTTTTCACAAACCCCAGACCCGCTGCTGCTAGTCTTGGGAAATACTACGAAAGCAACGAATACATCTCACACACAGATAAGGCAAACTCACCAATACACTTAATCTATAAACTAGTAAGGAACTACACGCTCAATCAGAAAGTATCAATTCTTGATCGAATACTTAACCGCAAAGGCTCCGTTCTTGACTATGGCTGTGGAACCGGTCATTTTGTCCAAACCGCACGCAAAAAAGGTTGGCAAGCTTTTGGCTATGAACCCGACGATCAAGCACGAAAATTAGCAGATATTAAAAACCCATCCTGCATCCTCGACTCAATTGCTAAATGTCCTGATGAAATTGACATTATAACTGCATGGCATGTCATTGAACACGTAGCGGATATAAACACCACAATCAAACAACTAATCAAGAAGCTGAAAACTGGAGGACACATCATTATGGCACTTCCCAACCATCGCTCAATGGATGCTCAGCACTACCAAGAATACTGGGCGGCTTATGACGTGCCCAGACACCTCTCTCACTTTGATCAGGATTCAATGAGGCAATTGGCAAAAAAATTCAAACTCACGCTAAAAGAAACGCTACCCATGAAGTTTGATTCCTTCTACGTTTCCATGCTAAGCGAAAAGTACAAAGGTGGAAGCATTCTTAATGCATTGACTACAGGACTAAAGTCAAATAACAAAGCCAAGTCCACAGGAGAATATTCAAGTCTCATCTACATATTCCAAAAATGAAGCAACTTATTTACACGATTCTATTTGTGTTAGCAATTGACGTTACTTTTCAAAACTGCGCCAACCCTGGAGCTCCCACAGGTGGTCCCAAAGACACCATCCCACCCGTACTCATCTCATCCATTCCATTAAATGGTACAACTAACTTTACGAGCAACACAATTGAATTAGAATTTTCGGAATACATAACTGCTGAGAAACTCAAACAGCAATTGATTATTACTCCAAGTACGTCCATAAACTATAAGTCCATAACCAAAAGAAACAAACTAATCATCAAGCTAGACGGCAGTCTACAAGATTCCACAACTTACAACTTCAACTTTGCAGATGGAGTATCAGATATCACAGAAAAAAATCCAGCAATCAATCTTTCGATAGCATTTAGCACAGGATCATCCATAGACAGTATGTCTGTTAAAGGTAACATAGAAGAGCTCCTAACACATGAGCCTGGTAAAGGATACGTTGTTGGCTTATATCCCAAGACCGACTCCTTGAACTACTTTGCAGACAAGCCTATGTACTTTACCACAGCAAACGACTCAGGGAAGTTTCAAATGAATTACATCAAAAGAGGTATATACAAAATACTTGCTTTCAATGATGACAATGGCAATTATCTGCTTGATCCAGCCGAAGAATCTCATGGTTTTCTGCAAGAAGATATACACTTGGATTCAGCAACAGAAATAAGCACCATAAGGTGTCTCCTTCAAAATGTAAAACCGCTTGCATTAATAAACGCACGACCCGTAGGAAGATACGCTGAAATCAAGTTTAACAAAGCGGTAAACAATTACAGCATAGATCCTTTCGTTCACAGCAACATCGTCGGAGAAAACAATGACATCATTAGATTGTACAAGCCAGAAAATATACAATACGGAGACACTACCATTTCATACATTCAAGCACAAGACAGTTTAGGAAACCAAATTTCAGATACAATCAAATACGTGTATGTAGACTCCAACAGAAAACCATCCACTTTCTCACAAAACATAAAAAATCAAAACTTACAAACTGGAAATCAACAGACCCTTCAACTATCTTTCACCAAACCCATAGCCTATTTTGACACTACAAAAATTTCGATTCAATCTGACTCAAGCATTTACTTTGTTCCAGAGTTCAACCATTCATGGAATCAAACTAGAACAGGAATCGATATTCATTTACAACTCACCGACTTAATCATCGACTCACTTTTATCGACACTAATCATTGAAGATTCTACGATTATAGATTCGACAGCTAAACCATCCAATCAGCCCAATGTGCCCTCGCTTGCTATCTTCACTGAAGATGGAGCTTTCCTTTCTATTGAAAATGACACATCCTCTGCAAAATCTATCCCCATAAAGAAACCAGGCCCCAAACCTACAGGTGTGCTAAAGATTTCATTAGATACCCAAGAAACGCACTTTACGTTTGAGCTCTTGAATAAAAACGATCAAGTCGTTTACCAAAAATCAAATGCGAAAGTTTTTTCCTTTCCTAACGTAAAAGCCGGGGAATACAAAATACGGGTATTGATTGATAGTAATCAGGATGGTTTCTGGTCACACGGCAACCTGCTTAAAAATGAAGAACCAGAAGAGGTTTTCATCCCAGATGAGAAAACTTCCGTTAGGGAAAACTGGGTAGTCGAATTAAACTTATCCTTTTAAAATACTGTGAATAACTACTCTAAAAACGTTGATAACCTTAACTACACCTTCCAATACTTATAACTTATTTTTTTCTTCGATCGCTTTGTCTGATAAAGCCCTACTTATCTACAACTTACCATAACATAAAGAAGAAAAAGATTATAACATCAACATGCTCATTCTTATCAACACTTAATACCAACTTGCTCTTTTTCAGCCATTTAATTGTTGATACCCTGTTAAATTAAAAATGGTATCTTCCTTCTTATAAACAATCCTATTTTCCTACTAAAACCTAAAGATCTTATCCACGTATCCACAGACTTAATAATAGGAAAGGATTTTAATTTAAACTTTATATTATTTATTTAGGTATGTAGATATGTGCATTACTCGGATTATGATAAAAAAGCTGCTACTATACATGCTCATTCCAGTTCATTTGATTTTGGCTCAAAGTCATGATCAAATTCAACTCGCCAATGAATATTTTCTGCAAGGTGATCTAGAGAAAGCGAAGCAGATATATGAAGAACTTGCAGAAAATCCGTACAACATCCAATTAATAGCCGCTAACTATGTTTCGTTACTTAAGTCCACGGCGGAATATGATCAAGCAGAAAGTTTTTTACTGAAGTCGATTAAAACCTTTGCATCAAATATTCAATTTAGATCAAGTCTTGCCGGCCTTTATAGTGAATCAGGAGATCAGGAGAAACTGGATAGTTACATTAAACAACTCCGGAAAGAATCAAAAGCAAATCCTTTCCAGTTAAGCATACTTGCACAATATCTTGCAAATGAGCAATTGTATAATGAGGCTATTCTCTTTTTTCAAGATTCAAGAGAAATCAGAAATAATCCTTCCGTACACGCGCTTGAACTTGCCTCCATATATCGCATGGTCAATGACAAGCCTGCCATGATTGAAGAATACTTGAATTATGCTTCCGACAGTCCAAATAGACTCAGTTACATCAAAAATCTGTTGCAAAGTTTTATTCAGGAAGAAGAAGAACTCGAAGAGCTTGAAAATACGCTTATTAGAAAAATGCAGGAAAACCCGGAAGACACGAAGTTTGCCGAACTTCTTTTATGGGTAGAGCTTCAGCGTAAAAATTTTTACGGTGCATTTATTCAAGCACGTGCCATCGATAAAAGAAATAACAGGCCAGGAGATCGATGCATGGATATTGGAAGAATTGCATTAGATAATGGAGCTTATGATGATGCTGAAGAGATTTTCGAATATGTCGCAAAGCAATATTCTCAAACCCGAAATTATCAGTTTGCAAGAAGATTTTGGATGCAGGCCAAAGAGCAAAAAATAAAAAACAGCTTTCCGATTGACCCGCTTGAAATAAGGGAACTGGCAAAACAATATCAGTCACTTTATGAAGAACTTAAGCCGGCTCAAACAGCTTTCGAAGCATTGCGAAGCAAAGCGCTCCTCCATGCATTCTATTTGGACGAAATAGACTTTGCAGCCCAACTTTTGAATCAGCTGGTCAGCAATCAACGAGCCGGAATTCAACTCATATCTCAGAGTAAACTTGATCTGGGTGACATCTATTTACTTAGAGGTGAACCTTGGGAAGCCACACTTTTATACTCGCAAGTAGAAAAAGCATACAAAAGCCATGAACTTGGTTATAATGCAAAACTCAGGAATGCCCGGTTACATTATTTTTCTGGCAACTTCGCTTTGGCAAAAGGCCATCTTGATATTTTGAAAAACAATACAACGCGAGAAATTTCCAATGATGCGATTGCTCTTGGGATGCTCATTACGGACAATACAGCACTAGATACCACAGATGCGGTGATGCAAGAATTTGCCAATATTGAACTCCTAATTTTTCAAAATAAAAAAGCGGAAGCCAACGAGCGACTTACCGAAATGCTGAATAAGTATAATCATCATTCGATCACTGATGAAGTCTACTGGCTGAAGTCTAAACTCGAACTGGAATCAGGCAACATACAAGCAGCTATAGAATACCTCGATCAGATTTTGACTTCTTATTCGTATGATATTTTGGCAGATGATGCAGCGTTTAAAAAGGCTGAGATTTTTGAAAGACAAGCGAAAGATTTAGACCAAGCAAAAGCGCTGTATCAACAATTTCTGGTTGATTATCCAGGAAGCATGTTTGTTGCTGAAGCTAGAAAAAGATTTCGCCAGTTACGAGGGGATTTCGTCAATTAAGGGCAAAACAGCTGTTTGCTTGATCTTTTTTAATACCATCATACTTTGAACCAGGCGGATATTATTCAACTTCGCTAGTTTCTTATTCACAAAGCTGGCATAGTCATCCATGTCCTTCACCAATACTTTTACCAAGAAATCAAAAGAACCAGCCAAGTGGTAGCATTCCATTACTTCGGAAAATTTGATAATCTCGGTTTCAAACTCGGAAAGAAACTCAGCCTTGTGAGATTCCAGTGTGACCGAAGAAAATACGACGAAACCAAACCCTGCCTTTTTGTGATCGACAGAAGCATGATATCCCGTAATTAATCCATCTCGTTCCAGTCTTCTTAGTCGCTCATAAATTGGGGTTATACTTAATCCCAATTTTCCAGATAGCTCTTTCATTGTAAGCTTTCCATCTTGCTGAAGAAGTAAAATCAATTTTCGGTCCGTTGCATCCATTTTTATTCTATTGAAGTCTTTTTTTTGGTCTAAAAAAAGAAAAATAAGTAATCAATTTGAAAATTAATAGATTTATTTTCTGCTTCTATTTCAAAACATAGATTAAATATCCATTTTCGATGAAAACACCGACTATGGAAAACCTAAGCCCAGAAAGTTTAATGATGTCTTATGGCTTCAAGCCATCTTTATCAGAAGGAGCAATAAAACCGCCCATCTTTCAGACATCCACTTTTGTCTTTGAAAATGCCCAAGAAGGAAAAGCCTATTTTGAACAGGCTTATGGTCTTAGAGAAAAAGAAGACGGGGAAGAATTAGGTCTTATTTATAGCCGTCTGAATAATCCTGATCTCGAAATTTTGGAAAACCGCCTAACACTTTGGGACAAAGCTGAGGATGCTGCAGTTTTCGAAAGTGGAATGGGAGCAATTACCACCGCACTCTTACAGTTTTTATCACCAGGAGATTTGTTGGTGCATAGCAACCCTATATATGGAGGTACCGATCACTTTGTGAAGCAAGTGCTACCAAAATATGGAATTAACGTTCTAGGTTTTGACCCTGATCAATCTCAAGAGGAGATCGAGAAAATGATTCAAGATAGTGGCCATTCCGCCAGCGTGAAAATGATTTATGTTGAAACACCAGCAAACCCCACGAACCATTTGGTCGACTTGGATATGTGCAGGTCAATTGCGGATAAATTTTCTAAGGAAGAAAAAGTACTGGTAGCCGTTGACAATACTTACATGGGACCTATCTGGCAGCACCCACTTAAACATGGAGCAGATTTAGTGCTATACTCTGCCACAAAATATATTGGAGGGCACAGCGATGTAATAGCTGGAGCATGTCTCGGAAGCAAAGAATTGATTGCAGAAGTGAAGGGAATGCGAACATTTCTCGGAAATATGGCAGGGCCATGGACAGGTTGGTTGCTGTTGAGAAGTTTGGAAACATTGAAAATACGCATGGAACAGCAAGCAAGAAATGCAGCTGATGTATATACAGCAATTAAGGATCACCCAAAAGTAAAGACGATACACTATTTGGGAGCCATTAAATCTGGAACTCGACAGCACGAAATTTTCAAAAAGCAGTACTCTTCAGCAGGGGCAATGCTTTCCATCATTTTGGAAGGAGGAGAAAGTGAGTCTTTTCAATTTTTGAACAACTTGAAGTTGATCAAACTGGCGGTGAGTCTTGGCAGCACTGAGTCGCTGGCTCAGCATCCCGCCTCCATGACGCATGCAGGAGTAGACCCAGAAGAAAAAATGAAATATGGAATCACAGATAATCTTGTGAGGTTGTCAGTAGGTGTGGAAAATTCAAAAGATCTGATTTGGGACATTGAGCAAGCATTGGAGCAGATCTAAAATGTAAGTTCAAATACATTTTAGTACATAAATGACTTAAATCTTCCAATTAAATCTTTAACTGGAAATACTTTTTATAACTTATAGGACTATAGCCACCTAAATATGCTTGGGAGGCGAGCTGTTTTTCTTCTCAGCATAAAAAATTGAGCCTATGAAAAAGTTGCCATTGTTCATTCTTACTGTAGTGCTTTTTTCGTGCAAATCATACGATTACGTGGTAGACTCTGACTATAGCTATAGTGGGAAATTCAATAGATATAGAACATTCAGTTTTGTAGATAATCAGAGCTTTGCCGGAGAAATTGCGGATGGAGAAATAATTGAAAGAAGCCTTACATCTACTCTTCAGGCCTGGGGTTATAAGTACAAGGAAAAAAGACCAGATTTTTATATTATTTACTCCGTATACTTTGAGGATATGAACTTAACCGGATTTGCCCAGCCTGAATTTCGATTGTGGTTAAGTCAAAACTTCAGACGACAGCCTGTTTTGATTAAAGAAGATTCACTGGGTCAAGAAGATGAAAGGAAACTGATAAAGGGTCAGGTAGAGGAAAATTATGATGAAAAAAATCTAAGACTAGCCGAAGGAACTGTTTTAGTCTCTTTTATTGATCGCAGAAAAAACGAATCCATTTGGCAAGGTTATGCCTCCGGTGTGTTTGGAGAAGACGAAGAGCAGAACGATCGAGTCATCAGATCAGCAGTTATACAAATTCTAGATGAGTATAAAATACTAGCCTTTGAAAAAGCTAGCTGATATCACAACGGCTTTTTAAACTAAAATCAACCGAGGCGGAGTTGGCTCCATCAAAGACGGATCTGGAGAGAAGTGTTTATTCATAAATCCATTCATCTCGTCTATCGTCTGATTCGAAAGAAGAGGAAGCAACTCTTCCATCACTTCACCAGAGATCATGTACGGTGGATTTTCCATGTTTAATTTGCCACCTTTGCAATGAGCGTATATTTGATACTCTCGGCAATTACTGATCTCGATCCTCTTTATCATGCAGCTTTTTAGATTTTCTTCCGGTGATTGTTCCTGCATTTCCAGCCGTGTCATCACATCCATATTATCCCGAAAATATCTCATCATGCTTTCCATGGATTCCTTCGAGATTTGCTTTCGCATTTGCTCAGCACAATCCATGCATATTGCATAGTCAAATACAGTATCTTTTGCCGGGTAACCTTCGTAATTTTTTACCGCTTTCTCGATGATGTATTCTGTACCTTCATCAAGCAAATACTTATCACATTCGATGCATCGTTCGAATAGCGTATTGGTTTCGAAGGAATAAAAGTCTTCAGGAATATCGTGATGGTTCATACTTCAAATCTAGGATTAAAAGCATACGAAGGAAAAAATAGTATGCATGCATAACATTTACTATATTTGAAGACGCAGTATTTCAAAGCCTATGAAAAGAGAAGAAACGGTCGACTATAACATAAAAGGCTTGTGGCACAGTATTTCTCGAATGTACAACCAGTACGGAGCGAAGTATGACATCACAGCCTCTACGGGGTTTGTCCTCTTAAATATAGATGTTGAACATGGAACTCCAGCAACTAAAATCGCACCTCTTTTGGGAATGGAATCTCGCAGTTTAACGAGAATGTTAAAAGCAATGGAGGAGAAAAACTGGGTATATCGTGAGAAAGACCCAACAGATGGACGTTCCGTTCGCATATTTCTGAGCGATATTGGAAAGGAAAAAAGAGAACTTTCCAGACGAGCAGTAAGAGAATTCAATTCAAAAGTTAAAACGCTTATTCCGCAAGAAAAGCTTGACGACTTCTTTTCTGTCTTAAAACAGATAAACGAAATCGTAGACGATCCGGCATTGTTTGATAAAATAGCAGAGCAAATTTCAGAAGAATTTGCCAGCAACGGATTAGTACACAGTCAATAATTTTAAATAATCAATCAGTTTAGAAACATGAAACGAACCATTAAGAAAGCAGCGGTTTTGGGATCTGGAATTATGGGATCGAGAATAGCATGCCACTTCGCCAACATTGGAGTAGAAGTGCTATTGCTTGATATTGTGCCAAGAGATTTAGATGAAAAGCAAAAAACTAATCCAGCAGCCCGCAATAAACTGGTGAATGATGCATTGCAAACAGCAATAAAGACCAACCCTTCACCGCTTTATGATAAATCCAAAGCCAGACTAATTGAGACCGGAAACTTTGATGATGATTTAACCAAAATTAAAGATGTTGATTGGATCATTGAAGTAGTTGTAGAAAATCTGGAGATCAAAAAATCACTTTTTGAAAAAGTGGAAAAAGAGCGTAAAGAGGGAACCTTGATTACCTCTAATACATCGGGAATTCCAATCCATTTAATGCTGGATGGAAGAAGCGAAGACTTTCAGAAAAACTTCTGTGGCACCCACTTTTTCAACCCGCCAAGATATTTGAGACTACTTGAAATAATTCCTACTCCAAAAACGGATCCGGAAATAGTAGACTTTTTGATGAATTACGGAGATCTATACCTTGGAAAAGAAACGGTACTGTGTAAGGATACGCCAGCATTTATCGCCAACAGAATAGGAGTCTACTCTATGATGTCTGGTATGCATGCAATATCCGAAACAAATTTTTCGGTAGGTGAAATTGATAAGCTAACGGGACCAGTTATTGGTCGGGCAAAATCTGCAACATTCCGAACCTCTGATTTGGTAGGATTAGATACTACCGTCAATGTTGCCAACAACTTGCACGCTGCTTTGGCAAGTGACGAATCTAAAGATCGTTTTCAATTACCCAGCATAGTAAAAGAACTACATGATAGAAAGTGGCTTGGAGACAAGACGAAGCAGGGGTTTTATAAAAAAGTAGTTGAAGGTGGAAAGAAGCAGATATTGGAGCTAAATCTTAAGACCTACGAGTACGAGGAAAAAAAGAAATCAAAGCTGGATGTTCTGGATAAAACCAAGAACGAGGAAGACTTGAAAAAGCGATTGCAAATTGCTATTTCATTGAAAGGCGAAGAAGGTGATTTCTATCGAAAGACATTCTTTGATCTTTTCAAATACTGTACATACCGAATCCCGGAAATAGCGGACGAGCTTTTTAGAATTGACCAGGCAGTTTCGGCGGGTTTTGCATGGGAGCTTGGACCTTTCGAAACATGGGAAGCAATGGGCTTGAAAGACATTCTTTCGCAAATGAAAGAAGCAGGTTTCGAGCCAGCACCTTGGGTACAAGAAATGATTGATGGAGGGTTTGAGAGTTTCTATTCTTATGAAAAAGGAAAGAAAATGTATTACGACATCTCATCAAAGACCTATAAAGTTATTCCTGGAACCGAAGGCCTCATATTCTTGGATGCTTTCAAGGAAAACAATATTGTTTGGGAGAAGCCAGGAGCTACTATCTATGATATTGGAGATGGAGTCTTGAATCTTGAATTTCATACGAAGATGAATTCAGTGGATGCCGATGTGATCGAAGGAATAAATACGGCCATCACGATTGCTGAAAAAGATTACAGAGGAGTTGTTATTGGAAACGAAGGCCAGAACTTCTCTGCGGGAGCCAACTTGGCAATGCTGTTTATGTATGCGGTCGATCAAGAATTTGATGAAATAGACCTGATGATTCGTACATTTCAAAATACCATGACCAAAGCGAGGTTCTCTAGTGTGCCAGTGGTGGCAGCAACTTCAGGACTTGTTTTAGGAGGAGGCTGCGAATTGTCGCTCCATTGCGATGCTATTCAAGCACACGCCGAATCCTATGTTGGACTGGTAGAGGTAGGAGTTGGTCTAATCCCCGGTGGAGGAGGCACAAAAGAGCTGACCATGCGAGCAGCGGATGATTTTACACCAGGAGACCCTGAGTTTAATACGCTCCAGGAATACTTCATGAATATTGCTACCGCGAAAGTCGCCACTTCAGCTTCTGAGGCAAGAAAGATGCACATTTTGCGAGGAGGAGATGAAATCACCTTGAACAGAACAAGGCTCTTGGCTGATGCAAAAGAAAAAGCAATCGCTCTTTCTGATGCAGGCTATACACAGCCAGTAGAGCGGAAGAATATCAAAGTGCAAGGAAAGGCGGCGCTTGCGATGTTTCATGCGGGAATTAGTGGTATGCGCTATGGAAGTTATATCTCAGAGCATGACCAAAAAATTGCGCAGAAGCTAGCTTGGATAATGTCCGGAGGTGATCTTTCTGCTCCAGCTATGGTTTCAGAGCAATACCTGTTGGACCTTGAACGTGAAGCGTTCTTGAGTCTATGTGGAGAACCGAAGACTTTGGAAAGAATTCAAAGTATACTTTTCAAGGGTAAACCATTAAGGAACTAAGATTTGTTAAAAGACTAAAACATTAAAAACTATGAATGCATATATAGTAGCAGGATACAGATCAGCGGTGGGGAGAGCCAAAAAAGGAGGCTTCCGCTTTTATCGTCCCGATGACTTGGCAGCCGATGTAATTAAGCACCTGGTTGGATCCATTAAAGATTTTGATGCCACTCGAGTAGATGACTTGATTGTGGGAAATGCGATTCCGGAAGCAGAGCAAGGATTGCAAATGGGTAGATACATCTCCTTGTTGTCCTTACCAATTTCAGTTCCAGGGATGATCATTAACAGATACTGTGGGTCTGGTTTGGAAGCCATACATCTTGCATGTGCGCGAGTTCACTCAGGAACCGCAGACTGTATCATAGCCGGAGGAACAGAATCCATGTCTTTGGTTCCAATGATGGGATATAAGGCTGCTCTTAACTGGAAAATTGCAGAAAAGCATCCAGAGTATTACCTAAACATGGGTCTTACAGCGGAGGAAGTTGCCAAGGATTTCAACATATCAGCAGAAGATGCGAATAAGTTCGCGATGGAATCACACCAAAAAGCGGCGAAAGCCATCAAAGAGGGGAAGTTTAAAGATGAAATTGTACCTGTAACGGTGGAAGAAACATATGTAGGAGAAGATGGAAAGAGGCATAAGAAAGAGTTTGTTGTAGATACAGACGAGTGTGTGAGATCAGAGACAAATATGGACACGCTGGCAAAACTACGCCCTGCATTCAAGCAAGGAGGACAAGTGACAGCAGGAAACTCTTCTCCTACTTCAGATGGAGCGGCATTTGTTATGGTGATGAGCGAGAAAATGGTCAAAGAATATAACCTGGAGCCTATTGCACAAATGATTAGCTATACAGCGGCGGGTGTTGATCCTCGTATCATGGGAATAGGACCCGTGGAAGCAGTGCCAAAAGCATTGAAGCAGGCGGGTCTAAAACAAAGCGATCTCGATTTAATTGAACTGAACGAAGCATTTGCTGCTCAGTCGCTAGGAGTCATTAGAGGATTGGATTTGGATACGAGCAAATTGAATGTAAACGGAGGAGCAATTGCATTGGGTCACCCGCTAGGATGCACCGGAGCAAAGCTATCCATATCACTTTTCAACGAAATGAGAAGGAGAAATGGAAAATATGGCATGGTAACCGCCTGCGTAGGTGGAGGCCAGGGTGTTGCCGGGATTTATGAGTTCCTGAATTAGAAATTATTGGTTAGTAATGGAAAGGCCGTTGGCATTAGCCGATGGCCTTTTTTTGTTTTATGAAGCATCATAAAAGTCGATGATTTATCTTGTCGCAAATTTTAAGAAATGAAGAAGACATTATTATTAACGCTACTGTCAGGGTCGTTATTCGCTTTCGGCCAAACAGATCAAGAGCTCGCGGATCAATCCGTGAATCAAGGAATCATTAAAAGTCATATTGGCTTTTTAGCCTCTGATGAATTGAAAGGAAGAGACACACCTTCAGAAGGATTGAAAATTGCAGCCAAGTATATTGAAAGCCGCTTTGTTGAGTACGGAGTAAAAATGGCACCGGGTATGGATAGCTATTTTCAGCCTGTGGCAATGAAGAAAGTAAGCCCCGCATCTACAGGAGCAATCAAAATTGGCAGTACAGAACTAAAGCTCAATGATGACTTTGTGTTGATAGATGGAAGCACTTCCGTTTTTGATCAACCATTCTTCTACGCTGAATATGGATTACCGGATGGTTTGAAGGAGGAAGATGTGAAAGGGAAACTAGTCATTGCAATTTGCGGTGATGGAGAAAGTCAAAGTCCCCAGCAGTGGTTTGCACTTGCTGAAGAGAAAAGAAAAAAAGTAAAAGAATTGGGCGGGCTGGGTCTGATTGAACTTTATAATTCTGCTCAGCTTCCCTGGAACTTCCTGGTAAGATACTTGAGCCAGGAGCAAACCGTTTTAGATGAGGGAGAAGAAGATGGAGGATCAATGCCTCATGCATGGCTTAACCGATCTGCTGATGATGTATCATTTTTAGATAGCAATAGCTCGGCATCAATTGTGATAGCGGAACCAGATGTTGAACGATTCATGTCTCAAAACATCGTTGGCTATGTGGAGGGTTCTGACAATAAATTGAAAGATGAATTTGTCGTGTATTCTGCACATTACGATCACGTAGGGATAGGAAAAGCAGATGCCAATGGAGACAGTATCTACAATGGCTCGCGAGACAATGCCGTTGGAGCGGTGACAGTGCTTAGTGCAGCACAAAACCTGGCACAAAATCCAACAAAGAGGTCAGGGCTTTTTGTATTATTTACTGGAGAAGAAAAAGGCCTTTTAGGAAGCAAAGCATTTGTTGAC
The DNA here is from genome assembly GCF_039940915.1 of Ekhidna sp. Classification (GTDB taxonomy): domain Bacteria; phylum Bacteroidota; class Bacteroidia; order Cytophagales; family Cyclobacteriaceae; genus Ekhidna. The sequence goes on along the minus strand of NZ_JBDVFO010000001.1, from coordinate 975,011 downwards.
AATACACCAATTGATTTGAAAAAAATGGTATACTGCTTCAACTCCGATAATGGTGGATACAACGACACATCGAAGGCAACTATCATTGGTTTAGGAAGAACTACGGCTGAGGAAATGATCATTGAGGCATGCAAAGCATTTGGCTTGGAAGCGATAGATGACCCTGCACCAGATCAGGGCTTGTTTGATCGATCAGATAACGTCCGATTTGCATCAAAAGGAATTCCGGCGCCGACATTTAGCATGGGCTTCACTGCATTCGATGATGAAATCACAAAGTACTATCATCAGGCTGGGGACAATCCCAACACATTGGATTATGTGTACCTTGAAAAATTCTTCAAAAGTTACGTATACGCTTGTCGCTTGATTGGTAACTCGAAGAAAGCACCATTTTGGGTTAAGGGAGATAAATATTACGACTCGGGAACAACGCTCTATAAAAAGTAAGACACAAAAAAGGCCCTGATTCCGGGGCCTTTTTTTTATTGCCCCGGTCTTAGGTATACCATTGGTTTACAAGGTCTTTTACCGCCTCTGGAATGACTTAAGGCACCTACAGCAGCGTAAAATTGCACATTCACTTCACCGAATGGATGATGCGAAAAGCGATTGTTCTGATATTATGTAGTCTTGCTTGCTCTCAAGCTTTTTCTCAGGAGGAGTCTTTCGTAACTGCCCCTAATAAAATGATATCATTGTTAAATCCAGCCATGACTGGAGTAAACAAATTTTCTTTCAACCACTTTCAGCAATCGCGCTCGTCAGGAGATTTTCTCACTCTTATTGAATACGCATTTAAAAGAAAACGGGAATCGCATGTACTAAGGTCCCTTAAACTATGTGACGATTATGAATTCAATAGGTACGAGAGCGATAAAGCGTTTACAGAAAGAAAAGGAAATAGACATGCTTTTGGATTAGGAGGAGCAAGTCGTTCGGTCAGTGGACATGAGCTGAAGATCGTTAGATCAAGTTATTCCCGACATTTAAGGATTGGAGAAACAATGAGTTTAAGTTCTGGCGGAGCGCTAGGCTTGGCAGATGTTTCAGAAGAGAATGATGAAGAAACACAACTTAACTCCTTTTTCGATGCTGGTTTGGCTATTTATGGCAAGCGATTTTTAATTGGTTATTCGCTAAGAAATGTTGCCTTTAGCCCCATCGAGAAAAAACCTCGCTCCATAAACTATAGGATCCAGAGTGAGCAAAGATGGTTCCTAGGTCTTCGTCACTATTTAAGCCATCCTTTTGCTGCAGAAACATTTTTCTCTCTAACGAAAAGAAAAGATGAATCCACCAAACTTGAAATTGGGGGTGCTGTTGAATACAATGAGCGTCTAAATTTTGGCATGTATTTAAATGATATCGAATCCATAGCGGTACATCTGGGCGTTCGCATTAATTATAAACTTCTATTGTCGTATACACAGGATATGAATAAAAACAACTCAGGCGCTAGAAAAGAACTAAATATTGCATTCAATCTTGACTAACAAAAAAAGGCCCTGGAATCAGGACCTTTTTTAATTGGGATTAGTAGTGTGATGTTTCTTGCAATTTCTTAGTTGAAAATACCAGGGAGTCCACTATGTGAGTGAGATAGTTGGCAAACCAAAGGATTAAGCGAAAACCTTGGACTCCCGGTATCTTCTAGATTAACCATCAACCTAAGAGCTTATCATCTATTGCGTTATCAATAAATGACAATATGAAATTAAGCAGGCTGTTAGATTTTTTTTGAGCGCTAAACCGAGTAAAAATCCGAAAAGTGTGATTAAACTGAATGAGGGACGATTTCCTAAAATAAGAGATGAATTTTTACCCTAAAAGGGGTATCACAATACCCAAAAATGGGTAGCGCTTAAAAAGCGGCAATTCCGTTCTGAAATGCAAACTTGACGAGCCCAACCGCATTTTTTGCTTTGGTTTTTCTCATCAGGTTCTTGCGATGGGTGTGAACGGTCTGCTCACTTACGAAGAGCTTTTCACCAATTTCCTTCATGGTAAGCTCCTGACAGATGAGTTGGAGGATTTCTATTTCCCTTGGACTGATGTCCGCACGACGGGCTACTCCTTTGTTGTGACCATCCTTTTGTACTTTCTTATGCAGGGCCTTTGAAACCAACTGATTATAGTAAAAGTCGTTGTTGGTTACAGAGACAATTGCTTTATGAACTTCATCAGGATCTGCATTTTTGAGGAGGTAGCTATGAACACCAATTTCAATGAGATCAGAGATAATTTGAAGCGAATCATGCATTGAGATCATAATGATCTTCATTTCTGGAAATTTGGCAACCACCTTTTTAGCCGTCTCCCAGCCGTCCAACACGGGCATCTCTAAATCCAGGAGCATGAGGTCAAAATTGCTTTCCTCAAGTTTTTCGAGTGCCACTTTACCATTTTCGGCATCATCAACCCTGCCGATCTCATCAAAAGACTCAAGTAGCATCATCGTACCACGACGAAATAGGGTATGGTCATCGGTGACCAATATGTTTAGCTTGCTAGGTTGACTCATTATACACTCACTTCCACGTTCAAATTAACCAATAGGGAGGGCTATTGCCAAATTTACTTTAGATCCACGGTCTTCTCCATTTGAAAAAGTCGGGATGGCGCCAATTGCCTGAGATCGGTTTTTGATATTCAGAAGCCCCATGCCATCGCTGTTTTTGAGAATTTCATGAGGATATCCTTTGCCATTATCGGCATATTCAAAGATTAATTCAGTCGGAGTTCTTTGAATGCTAAAAGTGATTACAGATGCTTCGGCATGCTTAATGGAGTTATTTAGCAATTCCTGTACTATTCTGTAAAGCATGAGAGCATCCTCTTCCTTCAGATTGGGATCATCCCAATGAACGATTGAAGAATCGAGAAGATTAGAAGAGACTTTTTCGAAGAGATCCGAAATGGCATGCTTCAAACCGTACTTTTTCAAAATAATGGGCATCATTTGATGGGAAATGCTTCTGACCTGTGAAATGGTCTCATCCAAATGACCGAGTACAGGATTCAGAGAATCCACGCCCTCTTTCCTCTTGGCTACCTGAAGGTTTAGCTTGATAGACGAAAGCATGGCACCCACACCATCGTGGAGCTCAGTCCCAAGCCGGTTTCTTTCTTCTTCCTGTGATCTGAGTGTAGCATTTAGCATTTCTTGCTGATGCCTGCTTTCAACCTCATGCATTTTTAGTTGATTTTCCAGCATCTTTCTCCGATAAAGAAGCACAAAGAATACGACAGAGAAAGCCATGAGCATGACGCCAATGGTTCCAATGATGACGAGCAAGATTACTTTTCCTTCCACAGAAGGCAAATTAAAATATTAACAGTGAATCAAGACTTTTTTGCTTGATACGCCTTCGAGAAGACAATAAGAAACCATATGGCTCCAACAAAAATTGCAGCAGACCCATACACCACGATATTTACAATGGTTTCTATCATTCAGTGGTGAGCGTCTGAGTTGTATCAGGATACCCTTTGTCAATCAAGACGATGGCATAGAATAGAATGAAGTTTTTTGAAATATTGGCAATTAAGTTAATTAGCCAAATCCAGCTGACAATCTCTTTGGATGCTTCAAGGTCAAATACCAAATATTGAAGAAAAACATTCCTAAGTAGCGTTAAGCAGCTGTGAATGAAAATGGCAGTAACTATCCAAAATACCGGAGATTTTTTTAGCTTAATCTCGGGTTTTCTAAGTAGCTCATAAAAAGTCAGTAATGAGAGAATGATAAATGCCACATTTGATATCAATCGAATAACCGTATTGGAATCATAAAGGGAGTAGAACCAGAATGATATTGGTGATAATATCAAGAATAGGACTCCAAGAATATATATCCACAATTTGTTTCTAGACGGAAGAAGCCTATAAAAAAGCCAAATAACAAGAAAGTAATTTGCGCAATACCAAAGGTTTGCTATTGGGTAACTATTTGGGGTAACGTGTTTTGCATACAAGAAGCTAATAATGTCAGCGGAGAAACTTGCTAGCAACACATAGAATACTATTCCGGCACTACTTTTCCAGTTTTTAAGAAAAAACAAGGAAAAAATAATGCCGGGTAAGGCCGAGTATCTATTAAACTCGATTAGTGTTTCTATAAAGTCAGTAAAATTCAAATCTTACATTCCATCTGGACAATATGGAGGGCACCCTTGCCCATCATTTGCCGGTTCATCATCATCATCATCGCCATTATTTTTGGCAGCAGCAGCACCCAAAGACTTTATTCTTTTGTTTAGAATATTGCCGTTTTCGTCTGCCGGAAAAAGAACAAAACATTCTTTATTGTCATCATTGATCCCTTTGAATATCCAAAGTCCTTCTGACCCGGGATAGTTACAAAGTTTTTCCAAGATGTCTTTCCCAAACAAGTACCCATTCAGCTCTGCTTTAGGGTTCTTTTTTTGGTACTTTGTCACCCAATCTTTGGCAGTGGATTTCTTCATCTTTTTGCCAATGTGTTTCACATCCCTCTTCTGAGGTCTTTTCTCATTTTTTTCTATCATCTCAATAAGGTTTAGTTGGTTTGAAGGCAATGGTAGCGTTACCTGGCTTTTAATCAAAGCCTGGAAAGAGATATCGCAGGGAAAATACCCAAAAGTGGGTAGAGAATTCGTCGAAAAAGTAAAACGGACGACAGGAAATTAGATCAAACATGGAGAAGCAATTATATTTGCCCTCCACACTTAAAAGTGATCGAAAAATGGCAATGCTAGGAATAATTATCGGACTGTTTGTTTTGGCAATTATTTGCCCATATATACTGCCCAACAAATCAGTTAGCTCTCACACAAGAGATCACGAGGCAGACTAGCTTTTCTTCTGCTTCTCTTTTCTCGCATTGACGAACGCTAATGCGTGCACAAATGCGATTAAGAAAATCACGATATTAACAAAGAGGTTTACACCGTCGGTTACTGCTGGATTCGTTAAATTCATTGTTCTAGTGTTTTTGAGGCGAAGATAGGCTCTTTCATTGCTTTCAGCAATTTTCTGACATCCATTTCATCGTTATATACATTTGGAGATATCCGGACAGCATTCCCTCGCACACTTACGCTTACTCTATTGGTGTGAAAAGCATGCCCCAACTTTTCGATAGCTATTTTTTCGGGAAGGCGGGCGCCAAACATGTGATGCGCTCTGTAGTTTTCATTTTCAATTCGGTATCCCCATTCAGATAACTGATTAATAGCATCTTTCATTAGATCCTTCGTGTATGCCTGAATGCTATCTGGGTTCCATTTTATCAATTGCTTGATTGCCTTGTGCAGCATTGGCACGAGTATAAAGTTGCTATGCTCACCTACTTCGTATCGAAGAGACATTTCACGATAGCTTTCCTGATAATTAACCAGTTCTGAGAAGTTGTCGCTATCAAGTCGGTTAATCCAGTTTTCTTCTAAGGGAACTCCATGATCAAAAGCTGGACCGTAGTAGGCAAGTCCAATGGAATATGGTCCCATGAGCCATTTGTACCCAGCGCAGATGAGCGCGTCCGGGCGAATTTTTTTTATACTGAATGGAAGAGCTCCAACAGACTGGGTTCCATCAATGACAAGAAGGCCGCCAACCTTGTCCAATGCTGCTCTTATCCTTTCTAGTTGAAACAGGGTGCCATCTGACCAATGAATATGACCCATTGAGATCACTCTTGTCCTATCAGTAATTGATTCAAGTATTTTTTCATTCCAGCTTTCACCTCTTTTTTCGCTGTTTGGTGGAGCGATTGTTTTGAGCTCAAAGCCTTTCTCCTTAAGTCGCCACCACGGATATACATTGCTGGGGAATTGCTCATCGCACAAAAGAATCTCTCCATCTTTAAATGGAATGTTGTTCACGACGTTGGCAATGCCGTAAGAGACGGAAGGGATTACGACAATTCTGCTCGGCTCTGGATTGTCAATTAATTCAGAGTAGTTTTTGCGGAGTACCTCCGTTTCATCAAAAAAGTCATCAGGAGAAATATGAAAAGGTTTTCTCTTTTGCTTAATTCCGTTAATGCCTGCATTCTCTACTTTTTTCATCAGGGGAGACATATAGGCACAATTGAAATATGCGTGCTTACGCTGAAGGTTAAATTTTTGCCGTTGGCATTTCATTGTTATACTTACTGTAATGAGATTCAAGCTATTCGATTCGCAAGCTAAAGCAAAAGAAATCCTGGAACATAATCAACCAAGATTGGTACGAGCGGGAGATAAAGAAATATGTCTTCTGCGATCCGGAGAATCGTTATTTGCATTTCAAAATGCTTGTTCGCATATGGGAGAGAACCTGCACACCGGCAAGGTCAACTACCTGAACGAGATTGTGTGCCCACTACATACCTATAGATTTAATATTAAAACAGGAGAAGAAGCACAGCAGCGATGTGGAGCATTGAAAACATATCCCATTACAGCATCTTCGGAAGGAATCTTTGTCGAGTGTTAGCCTATCCTAAAGAACTTAACAACTGAAACAAGCCAATCTGCGATGGATTGAGCAAATTCGTTTCCTGAGCCTCGCCCAACGATGTAAAGAACGAAAAGCACGTAGATGCTAAGAAGTAGATAAGATTTTCTTTTTCCGAAATAATTTCCACTTGTGAATATAACAACCGCCAAAACGGTCAGTAGCCACAGCAAGAATCGCAGCTCGCTGCTTAGATCAACAAGCTCGGGAGGCATGTGTATAGGCCCGTTTATTATCGTGAAAATGAAAAGCGGGAATCCTAAAGCAAAGCAGATATCAAAAATATTGCTACCCAGTGCATTGGAAATGGCATCATCGTACTGTCCTCTTTTAGCATCTTTGATTGAAATGATGGTATCTGGAAAGCTGGAAGCGGCAGAAGCAAGGATAAGTGCCACAAACATTACTGGAATATTGAGACCATTAAACTGACCCAGCCCAGCGACAGAATAAGTATCTGCTCCAATCCATTCGCAGGCAAGTACTAAAAAGTAACAAACAGCAGCAATTGAAAGAGTTGAGAAAACAAGTAGAGACCATGCTCTTCTTCCACTGATTCTATTATTTCCAATGAAAACACGCTCCAGATCAAAAGTTAATAATCCTTTTAAAAATGGACCTTGGGGCTCTTCTGAGCTTTCAAATATGTCATCACCTTCCGGTTCACCATCTTCCAGAAGCTCATCACGTTCGGATTTTTTCATGGTACCAAACATGTACAAGATGTACACCACGTAAACACCCATGAGCATCATACCATGGTACCAATCCAAGGTAGATCCACTGATCAAAATCAAGAAGATTAATTCAGCTATGATTAGGGCAATGCCATCTCTTAAAAGCACTTTTCTGGAAACATGTACTTTTTTGGTCATTTTCATACCAATTACAGCGAGCACAGCTACGGCGGGAATCACCATTCCATTGAAGATAGCGCTGCCTGCGGTAGTACCGATTCCACCTGAAAATCCTTCTGCATCTGTAAGAACAAATAGAAAAAAAAGTGAGGTGAAAACTTCAGGCATTGAACTGGCTATCGCATTGATAGTAGCACCACGGACGCCTTCAGAAAGGTTTCTTCCAATGTATTCTGATGCGGTCATAAAACCATCACCAGCTCTCCAGATTATTATACAACAAAACGTGATTAGGAGAAGGGGTATTACAATGCCCATGAATAGTTTATTACGTTGAAGTGTGTTTAAAGCGGTGACCTCTAAGCTGGAATGGCCTAAATTAACAAAGTTTTTCCAGTGCAAAACAAGTTGAGGCATCTTTTGTCAAAAGATAATTCAACATAAAAGTGGTTTTGTCTAATTTTTCGTGCAAAATTTGAATACATGTACATAAACCTTTCAGGACTAAACATTCTCGTCACAGGAGCTAGCCGGGGTATTGGTAAGGCACTAGCCACCAAACTAGCGGAAGCAGGAGCAACGATTGCGGTTCACTACAACAAGAATGTACGTGAAGCAGAGAATCTGGCTCACATACTAGGGAATGAGTCGAAAGCATTTCAAGCCGATTTTTCCAAACCGGATGAAGCAGCTAAGTTATTTGAGCGAGTGAGTTTGGAAATGGGCAGCGTTGAGATAGTTATAAACAATGCCGGACTTGCAAAGACAGCAAGTATTGATGCGAAGGATGATGACTGGATGAAGTCATGGAACGAGACCATGATGGTAAATCTCAACTCGGCGGCAATTATTTGTAAAAAGGCTGTACAGCATTTTATTAGTAGAAAAGCAGCCGGTCGTATCATAAACATTGCTTCGCGAGCAGCATTTCAAGGGGAGGAAGCTGAATACATTGCCTATGCTGCTTCGAAGGCGGGCTTGGTCTCACTCACTCGATCGATTGCCAGATCATATGGAAAAGAAGGCGTAAAAGCTTTTGTAATAGCTCCGGGCTTTGTGCGGACCGATATGTCTCAGGAATTTATGCAGCAATATGGAGAGGATCATGCCACTGGAGATTTAGCTTTGGAGCGCCTGACTGAACCAAAAGATATAGCTCCACTGGTTACTTTTATAGCCAGCGGCATGGCAGATCATGCAACCGGAGCGACCTTTGATATTAACGCAGGGAGCTATTTACACTAACTAATTTCGATTTGGGGATTAATTCCTAAATTAGAAGGCCGAAAAACAACCAACCAAAATGGAAAATAACATTAAAAACCATCTTAAAGCTCTGATTCAGCTTTCTATAATTGATAGAGATTTTGGGCAACCAGAAAAATCTTATGTATACACGATTGGGAAAGCAAACCGAGTTCCTGAGGTAGAAATAAATGAGTTGGTAGAAGAAGTGCTTAGCTCCAAGGAAAACAGTGATGTTAATTTTGATGGACTTTTATCTGAAGAAAGATTTGACTATCTCTACGATGTGATTCAATTGATGAAAATTGACGGGGAGGTTTTCTTGACGGAAATTAAATACTGTGAAGAAGTAGCTGAGAAATTGGGGTACGATAAGAAAGTAGTAAAGAAAATGTCTTCCAGAATTTATGGAGATCCATCGATCACTGGAAATAGAGAGGCCATCATGAAAGAGGCCAATAAATATTTAAATAATTAACCTAAAGGAATATGAGTATTAAGGCTAAACTTAGCGTGCTGGTTCAGTTGGCAAATATCGATGGGGATTTTGCTGGTGAAGAAAGAGACCTAATATATATGATTGGCAAGGCCAATGGTGTAAGTGAGAGCGAGATAGACAGCATGGTGGATAATCCCGAGCCATTACCTCCTCTTAGCACCATGACAGAAGAAGACAAATTTGAATATTTGTTTCATCTGGTGCAGTTAATGAAGATTGATAGCCAGGTGTATTTATCGGAAATAAAATTCTGCGAGGAGCTGGCGGAAAAAATTGGGTTTAAGCGAAATGTTATATCTCAACTTTCGTCGAGAATTTACAGTGATCCGGCCATTGCCTCGGATGTGGCATCCCTCAAAAGAGAGGTGAAGAAATACAAACAATAAAAAATTACCCGCGTTATGCGGGTTTTTTTATGTCTTCTTTGGTAGGAGCTGCTTATATGAAATACCAAAATGATGATCGAGCTTTGAAAGAAACTCGTCTTCATGCATGATATCCTCTTCATGTGTTTCACCCAGCGATGTGATCTTCAACGTTCTGTCGGAAAGAGTTACACGACCATTATTGGTATGTTGACTAATTAGTTTTTTTTGAGTGAATGGTGAGTCAACAGAAGTTTGGTGGTATTCACACATTTCCATGAATTGAATAAGCTGTTTCTCTTCCGTAGTAAAAAGATATTTAGACTTAAAATAACTTGTATCGTTGGAAACCCTTAAAATGAGATTTTCATCGGGATCTGTATCAATTCGCCAGTATCGGGTGTAGTCCATCTGTACAACACCAACTTGGATTTTTAGCGGAGAAATTGGGCCATCACCAAATCCGACATCTACAATCCATAGTTCTTCATCTAGTGCAACAACAATGGCCATATGATCGAAAGGCTTTCCAAATTTTTCGGTTCGCTCGTTCATTACTTGTGCTGAAATGATATAGCAATCGAACCCCAGGTGATATAGCAAATGGTAGAATAACCCATTCAATTCATAGCAAAACCCTCCCCTTTTTTGAAAAACGATTTTTTCATAAATCCTTTTATAATCGAGAATGATTTTGCTTCCGTAATGAATGTCAAGGTTCTCAAAGGGGATACTAGTAAGGTGTGCTTTTTGAAGAGCTTTGAGATACTTGAAGCTTGGCTCTGCTTGTTTAAGGTCGATTCTTTTTAGATATGAAGCGACATCAATTTTTGACGCTTTTGGTCGGTTCTGAAAGAAATTGAGCTTTTTCAATTTTTGATATTCAACTCTTGACTTAGATTCCCAATCATGTTTTTTAATGCCTCCTGCCAACTAACGTCAGCATCCCATTCGCCTACATGTACATTTTTCGAAATGTTTTGACGGATGTAAAATTTATGCACGATTGCATTTCTTGGAATGGTCTTCACACGGGTTTGATCAGGCATTACGGGTATGACAGAGACAAAGCCCGTTTCGCTTGCCATCACTTCATAATCCAGCATTTGTTTTACTATACCCGCAGATGATTTGACTGAACGAAGTATGAATTGATAACGATTTCTTTTTAGTTCATCATCAGGCATTTTATCCACAAGTATGTACTCATAAGGATACAACGACATAATCTGCGCAAGCTCCTTGTTTTTGTCAGCAACTTCCAGATTATATTTTTTTATTCTGCTGAGTACAGATGGGTCAGAAATATTCGTGGAGTCTAAGGGAGCAAAGCGCTCAACTGCGAGCTTGCTTCTTCTCAGAATGCCAGGATAATTTTTGAGCAATGTGTTTTCGACTATGGAAAGGCCATGTAAATAGTTGGGCTTTTCTGGAATGAGAAAATTATATAACTCTTGATCTGCTCGCCTGATCTCTCTCCCAACATTTAATAATAAGCTATAAAGCTGATCACTTTCCATGTAAAAGACATCAGCCCCATCACTCATGAGTCGAGAAGTGCCGTCAAAAGGAGCCATCAATATTTTGAACCCGCCGGCTGTTTGTGTCAAAAATATAATGGTTTTAATCTTTCGCTTATTGAAGAGGGCCGAGTACGAAAAGCGGGAGTTATTGCTTGCGGTGAAGTTTTGTTCGTTTAAATAAAAGAGGGCATCAATGCCCATAGTTACAAAGGCCTTATGAACCTGGGTCAATAATTTTTCATGATCTCCCACCTCGATGAAATCAGCTTCTTTTTCCGGGACAGAAAAAATAACGGCACTTCTCTCACTATTCAAGTTGGCCGGAACGTTCAACGTTTTGTTAAAGGAAACAAAATCATAGATTGGAGTTTGACCAATTATGTATGAGGCAATGCCAAAGAGGATAGCAGATACAGTTGCTCGCATATTATTGATTACTAAAACGCTAATTTTATAAATCTCAACTCAATATTGACCCAATTTAGTATAACTATGGATACACGATGTGCTTGGTGCGCCAACTCTTTTGAAGAATATGTCAGATATCACGATGAAGAATGGGGAGTTCCCGTTCATGATGATCAAAAGCACTTTGAATTTCTTGTGCTTGAAAGTGCGCAAGCTGGTTTGAGCTGGGCGACTATTTTGAAGAAACGGGATGGTTATCGCAATGCATTTGCAGACTTTGATTACACGATTGTGGCTGATTACGGAGCTGGAATGGTGGAGACGCTCTTGCAAGATGCTTCCATCATTCGCAACAAGATGAAGATTGAAGCGACCATTAATAACGCGAAGAGGTTTCTTGAAGTACAGAAAGAATTTGGCTCTTTTGATAAGTACTCATGGCAGTTTGTTGGAGGCAAACCCATTGTAAATACCTGGAAGACAAAAGAGGAAGTACCCGTGACAACCAATGAATCAGATGCTTTTGCGAAAGATTTAAAGAAAAGGGGCTTTAAGTTCTTGGGCTCTACCACTGTATATGCACACATGCAAGCCATCGGCATGGTAAACGATCATACTGTGGATTGTTTTAGGTATAAAGCGTTGCTTTAGGATAAGCTGAGATCTAGCATGAAGAATTGTCTCTCACGTATCCCGCGATAGGGGCTTCTTCAATATTGATTTAAAAAGCAGATAGAAATCCGATTAAGCGTAACTTTACCTTTTAAATTTTCAGGGATGATTGAGAAACTGGAGGAAATAAAACACCGATTTGAAGAAGTGGGTCAGCTGATTGTACAGCCAGACATTGTCACGGACATGGAGAAATATGGCAAGCTAAACAAAGAGTATAAAGACCTTGAAAAAATAGTTGTTAAGTACAAAGAGTTTACACAAACGAAGAGCAACCTGAATAATGCAAAAGAGGTGCTTGGCACCGAAAAAGACCCAGAGTTTAGGGAGATGGCTAAGGCAGAGATAGATGAGCTGGAGCCTCAACTTGGATTGCTTGAAGAGGAATTGAAGGTACTGTTAATTCCTAAAGATCCCAACGACAGCAAAAATGTGATTTTGGAAATACGAGCGGGAACGGGTGGAGACGAAGCGTCTATTTTCGCGGGCGATCTATTTAGAATGTATAAGTCTTATGCGGAAGATCAAAAATGGAATTTTGCTGTGCTTAACTTCAATGATGGTAGTGCAGGGGGCTATAAAGAAATAGTAGCATCTGTCGAAGGGGAGGATGTTTATGCAAAATTAAAATTTGAATCTGGTGTACACAGAGTTCAACGAGTACCTGCGACCGAATCGCAGGGAAGAGTACATACTTCTGCGGCGACAGTTGCCGTATTGCCTGAAGCAGAAGAAGTAGATGTAGAACTCAACATGGGAGATATACGAAAAGATACCTTTCGAGCATCAGGTGCCGGTGGTCAGCATATCAACAAGACGGAATCGGCGGTGAGATTAACACATGCGCCTTCCGGTCTGGTAGTTGAGTGCCAGGATGGAAGATCTCAGCATGCTAATTATGACAAAGCGCTTAAAGTACTTCGATCAAGGCTATATGAAATTGAACTTCAAAAACACAACGCGGAAATTAGTAGTCAGAGAAAAAGCATGGTTGGTTCTGGAGACAGGTCCGACAAGATACGAACGTATAATTACCCGCAAGGAAGAGTGACAGACCATCGCATTGGCTTATCTGTTTTTAACCTTCCTAATGTGATGAATGGAGATATCGAAGAGTTTATAGAGCAGCTGCGAATTGCAGAAAATGCAGAGATAATGAAAGAAGAGGCGGAATGAGCCGTTTTAAACTCCAATGAGAAATACCTTTCTTATCATACTTGCATTACTTTGCTGGGCTGGATGTTCCACTCAGGACGAAACTATCTCCTTCGATCCCGGACTTTCCATTCTATTTAGTAATGACTCTGTAGCATTTGATACACTACTCTCTGAGCGGAGGAGTAGTACAAGACGACTCACCGTCTACAACCCCAATCAGGAGGCCATCCAGTTTTCTGAAATAGTTTTGGGAAAAGGAGAGAATTCCGATTATAACGTAATAATCAATGGTAGAGAAGCGAATGTCGTAGCGAATGAACGGTTGTTAGGAGGAGACAGCATGATGATCCTTGTGGAGGTGAATGTAGCTTCTCGCAATGAAAACCTTCCATATTTGGTAAAAGACTCCATTATCTTCCGGTGGAATACCAATGAGGAACATGTGAAGCTTGTCAGCTATGGTCAGGATGGAAACACAATTAATCGGGTAAGTATTTGCAATGAAACATGGACGAATGATCGTCCTTACATTGTTTCTGATACGGTAATTGTTTCTGCAGGATGTCAACTGATCATTGAAGAAGGTGCAGAAATCTTTTTTGAAAATGATGCGGCAATTTTTATCCAGGGATCGCTGAAGGCAATAGGAGATTCAGCGAATCACATAACGTTTAGAAATGCACGGTTTGACGGTGTTTACGATCGAGTGCCCGGGCAATGGAACGGCATTTATTTTTTGGAGGGAAGTGTAGATAACGAAGTGTCCTTTGCAGAAATTTTCAATGGTCAGGTTGGACTAAGGGTAGGAACACCCGACGATGATGACGAGCCCGATCTGGTGGTGTCAAATACGGAGATCTATAACATGAGCAATGCGGGGATTTTGGCTTTCACTTCAGATGTAGATGTCACCAATACACTTATTTACAGCTGCGGAACATATCTCATGGGGGGGTTTATCGGAGGAAATTACACAGTAACACATTGTACTTTTTCAAATGAACCAGCACTTTTTATTCAGGATGAAGCTACGGTTCAGTTTTCAGACAATATTGTTACAGCAAATGGACTGCTTATTGGTGATCTAAATTTGGAGTTAACCAACAATATAATTTGGGGTACTGCAGAAGAAGAACTTGATATCAATAATGGAGGTGGAGCAAACATTTCAGTTGAATTGACCTCCAACATTATTAGATCTGGTCAGGAAGTTTCTAACAACTTCACTTCGCAAGAATTCAATTTTCCCGGATTTAAGGATGCTTTTGGGAATAACTATGAGCTGGATACCTTAGCCTTTGCAAAAGATAAAGGAACGAATGCCGGTGTACTAAGAGATTTGCAGGGCAATATCAGGGATGCCATGCCTGACATTGGCGTGTTTGAACGCATCGAAAAACAGTAGCATACTTATCTAATTCTCGCACGTACTATTCACTTTTCTTACTATCTTATTCTTGAATGGGATTGTCAAGAGCCGTTATATATATATTTATCTTCCTACTTTCGCTATCTTCTGGAATGTGTCAAGCAGACAGTTTGATGCGTGATGTTGAAAACAAAGAGGGTGCTGATAAAATAGCAGCACTGCATAAAATAGTCGTTGATTTGTGGCTAAATTATCCGGAAAGGGCCATGCGTTACGGTGTTGAGGCTTTGGAGCTTTCACAAAAACTGCCCGACTCAGCTTTAATCTCAAAGTCATTGAGACTTATCGCAGGAGTACACTATTACAAGGGTGAATATGATAAATCCCTGGAGTTTAATCAAGCAGCTTTCGTCATTGGCGTGGCCTTAAAAGATTCTACGCTTATCAATAATGGATACAATAACATTGGATTATTGTACTACCATCTGGGGAGTTATCAGACCGCTTTGGAGCATCTATTGAGGGCAAAGGCGATTAAGGATCAACTTGGTGAGACTTACGGACTTTCCACTACACTTAATAATATCGGATTGATCTTTGAGCGTGTAGAAGAGCACAAACAAGCGCGTGAATATTTTGAGCAGGCATACACGGTGGCAGTAGACATCGACGACTTTGATCATGAGCTTTATTCCATCAACAATATTGCGATCACATACATGAAAGAAGGTAATCTTGATGAGGCGCTCAAATATTTCAGGAGAGGATTACAAATGGGAAAAGAATTGAGAAATTTCAATTGGGGAGCGGTTGCGGCACGAGGAATTGGAGAAGTATACATGCTTGACGGGAGGTCCGATTCAGTCCTTTACTATTTGCATAAGTCACTTCAGGCAAGTCAATCCATTGACGATAAAAATGGAATGGCAGAAGTCTACTACCTTTTTGCACAAAACGAACTTGCGAATGGAAATTTCAGTAAGGCATTGGAATACTTACACCAATGTGATGATTGGGCAAAGCAAATTCAAATCCGTCAACAACAACTTGATAATTTAAAACTCTATTCCGCCATTTATTCTAAGCTTGGTGATAGAGAAAAAGAGATAGCGTACCTGAATCGGTACATTAAAATGCGTGACTCACTTTTTCAGGATGTGGTTACCAGAAACCTTAGCCTGATACCGATTAAAATCAAAGAAGAGGCTGACCGATATAAGCTGTCCAGCCAGCAACTAGAAATTAAAAACCAACAAATAAGGAATCAACTTTTTACATTCATCATCATCATCATTGCTCCTTTGTTGATTCTTATGTTGATCCTTTTACGTAAAAATGATAGGAAGAATAAAGCGCTGCAGCGCAATAACGAGGAGCTGAAACATACCCAGAAGCTGCTAATTACTTCGGAAAAAATGGCCTCATTGGGCGTCCTTGCTGCAGGTGTGGGTCATGAAATAAACAACCCACTCAACTTTATTAAAAATGGAATAGGGGCACTATCTAAGAAGCTTGAAGGCAATAAGGACGAAGAGTTGAAGTCCTATTTCAAAATTGTGAATGAAGGGGTAGATCGGGCAACCAACATTGTGAAGAGCCTGAGTCATTTCAGTAGGAGAGGACCCAGCACAGATGAAAAGTGTAACATTCACGAAATCATTGAAAACTGTCTATTAATCCTTCATAATAAAATTAGGAATAAGGTGAGGATAATCACGAATTTCACCAAGCTGGAAGCACAACTTAAGGGAAATGAAGGGAGGTTGCACCAAGCCATAATGAACATTGTGGCTAATGCAGAGCAGGCAATCGATGACAAAGGAACAATAGAAATAACTACGCTGAGGAGAAAGAAGCACATGGAAATCTGGATTGAAGATGATGGTGTTGGAATTCCAGAGGAGAACCTGACAAAGATTAATGATCCGTTTTTTACCACTAAAGCGCCAGGTGAAGGAACGGGTCTTGGCTTGTTTATTACCTCATCCATCATTGAGGAGCATGATGGTAATATTGAAGTAAAATCAAACATTGATGAAGGAACGAAGTTTATTATAACCCTTCCATTATAAAGGATGAATAGCAAACCAGCCATATTATATGTTGACGATGAAGAAGCAAACCTGCTTTTGTTTCGGGTTTCTTTCGAAGGAGAGAGAGAAGTTTTGGTGGCGAACTCTCCTGAGGAGGGATTACAAAAGTTGGCTGAAAATAGAGGAAGAATTCGGGCGGTAATCAGTGATATGCACATGCCTGTAATGAACGGTGTTGAGTTCATTGAAAAGGCACAAGAAACCATCAATGACATTCCGTATTACATACTAAGCGGGTATGCATTCAACACAGAAATAGACCAGGCACTCAAACAGAAGACGATTCAAAAATTTTTTACTAAACCGTTTGATCGAGATGAAATAGAAACACACTTGAAAAACCCAAATAGCATTTAGCCATCGCCCTCCTTCTTGCTTTCTTCTTCCTTCTCCTTTTTCTCCTCTTCCTTACCTAAGATTTTCTCCTTTTTCTCCTTGATGCTTTCAGCAGCTTCTTCCAGGTTTAGTCTCGCCTTCAATCGATTAATGATTCCTTTTCCGATTGATAAAGCACGATCACTGAATGTAAGTTCTTCTTGGGGGGTCGGCGGACTAGCTTCTTTTTCCTTGGGCTTAATTAAATATTTGTTTGTAGATGTACTATCCACAACTATTTTCTGTCCACTAGCGGTAAAAGCCAGGCAGAAAAGAAAAAGTCCAAGCGTGAATAGTTTATAACTCAATGCAACGAATTATTTTCGGGGTTCATCAATATTAGTGTAAACAAGGAATATTGGAAAGGATTTGCAAAAACTGTGAGAAAAAACTTGAGAAAGAGTTTAAATATTGTCCAAGCTGTGGACAAGAGCACAAGGAAAAAGTCGTCCATTTCAAGCAGTTTATTCTAGATTTTCTTGGAGACTATTTCACCTTTGACTCACTGATTATTCGGAGCGTCAGGCCTTTGCTATTTAGTCCTGGGTATTTAACCAATGAGTTTATTGCCGGACGCAGGGTTCGGTATATCCCTCCGCTACGCATGTTTATTTTCATTAGCATCATTTTCTTTTTGGTTTTAGGTCCGGTAGAAAAAACCATCGCTGTGGAAGGCAACGAAGAGGCAGAGTTTTTAGATGATTTTTTTAGTATCTGGGTGCCACGTCTTTTCTTTTTACTTCTCCCGCTGTTCGCATTATACCTTTTTGTACTTTTTAGAAAGCCAGGACGGTTTTACCTCACCCACTTCATTTTTTCTGTGCACTTGCACGCATTCATTTTTGTGTTGCTAACGGTCATGGTAGTCTTGATTGACTATATTTTTCCTACAAGCGTATTTCTCAGTCAGTGGTCCTTGATGATTACCATTTTCGTACTGCAGCTTTACCTTCTGATATCTCTGAGAAAAGTATATGAACAAAAATGGATCACGACAATATTTAAGCTCTTTGTTTTAAATATCATGTACGTGATATCCGCGATGATCATATTTAGTGTGGCTGCAGCATTGATCTTTTATGTATAAAAAAAGCCCTCATTGCTGAGAGCCTTTTTCAAATAAATATCTAGAAATACACTAAGGCGTACAGCTCGTAAAGTTTGGCAAGTTGCCTGCTGACAATCCGGAATTTGTATTGAAAGTTGAACAATTAGTCACACTACCTACAGACCATCCTGAAAGGTCTTGATTAAACGCCGGGGCATTTATAAACATTCTCCACATACTCGTGACGGCTGATACATCCCATGTTGCCAAGGCTTGATTAAAAGAAGATGCTCTTTCGAACATCCTACCCATATCTCTAACCTTCCTTACATCCCAACGATCTAGGGGCTGATTGAAAGCAGCAGCATTATCAAACATTTCACGCATTGACGTAACGTTACCGACCTTCCAGTTATTCAATGGCTGATTAAAAGAAATAGCATCTTCAAACATGTCCCCCATGCTGGTAACACTCCTTACGTCCCATTCACCAATAGGCTGATTAAACACACGTGCACTTTCGAACATATTGGCCATGTTTATCACCTTGCTCACGTCCCAAGCCCCTATAGGCTGGTTGAAAGCATTTGTGTTTTCAAACATATCACTCATGGTAATCACCTTACCCACATTCCATGAATCAAGGGGCTTGTTGAAACTACTGGCTCGCTCAAACATACTTTGCATGTTTGTCACATTCCGCACATCCCAAGCATTGATGTCTTGATTAAATGAGCTCGCAGATCGAAAAGTGTTACTCATGTCCGTAACATTACTGACATCCCAGTTGCCAATAAATCCATTAAATCGGCCTGCGCTCGAAAACACTCTAGCCATATTGGTAACGCCACTGAGGTCTGGAATATCTATCGCATTATAGGTTAGATTTCCACAACCTTCAAAAGCTTCTTGCATGGTTGTCCATTCGATATTTCCCCATTGTTCTATGGTTAATATCTTATTTCTCTCGCTACCAAAATTGAAATATATCGCCGGAAAATCACCGCTAATCGCAACCTCATAAATGCCTGCTGTGCTGTAAGCATGTGTAGCATTTCCGGTTTGATTTCTTGAAGTATTTCCGTCACCCCAATCTACACTATAGTTATAGGTTAGTCCAGGAAATGTAGGGATTGTAATAGTTTCATTGGCTACAAACGTACGCCATGTAGTTATAAAAGAAGTTCTGTCTTTGGTAGGATCTAATGGTATTACTGTAATAGTAATACTTGATGCATCTCTTTCGCCACCTTCCGCAATGACAGAATAGATTGCATGAATAGGGCTTTGACTTTCAGCTAATAATTGCGCATCCGCTACAGCCAATGCACCGGTACTTGCATCAATTGAAATTGCTCCAGATGGGGTTTGGCTTTCAAGGACAAACGTGAGATCTTGACCCGTAAGGTTTGTTACGTCTACATTCCCAAAAACAGCCCCATTAAACAACCCCTCCTCAACCGTTATGCTAAATTCTTCTGCAATTAATAGTCCGCTATTTGTATTTTCTCCTCCACAAGAGGTGAATAACAGCGTTATCAAACTGGCTTTTACAGATTGAAACAAAAGCCGTTTAGATTTTCTAATGGCTTTCTTCAGATGGATTTTCATTATTCAGGTTTTTCTTCGATTCATAGAAATTTGAAGAAGAGCAGACTACAGGACTTGTTGTGAATCAACAGCCCTGTAGTCTGCCAGAAATTCTTAGAAATAGAAAAACAAATTGATCGTAGCAGAAGTGTTTCTGAAACCAATTTCTAAATCTCTATTTCCTTCTGTAAAAGTGCTAGTTTCTAGTACAGAATTAGTAGACCCTTCGTAACCCTCATAAGTAACGGAAGTTTCACCTGTAGTTCGATAGCTTACACCCCAATAAAATTCACCACCTAAAGACATCTTTGGAGCGAAGAAATACTCTACCCCTACAAAGCCTCTTAAGCCAAACTCTAAATCATTGCCAAAATCGGCCTCTTTAAGTCTGAACCCTAGTGCGGGAGTTGGTACACCTGTTGGGTTACCAAATCCTGCGCTTGTAGGAGATTGATTACTCGCTGTAATGGCATTACCATAATCTACCTTGGTCGTGTTGTTCGTCGTGTAGTGTACATAAGCATCTGCACCATAAACTCCTTGCACTCTGGATTTACCTTTTCGTTTTTCCAAACCAAGACTTAATGTAGCTCCGTATCTGTTAATATCTCTAACATCAAAAACCGCATCGTCTGGATTTGAACTTGCATCGTCATCTACTCTAAACCGATCTCTGTCAGCATCAGCGAAAATATCGACACCACCCCTCCATGCTAAATCATCAGCAATGAAGTACTTACCCCATATAGTTGCAGAAGGGAGATTCTTGTTTACTTGATTAAATCCAGGAGAACTATTAAAGTTTTCTCCATTCGCAGCGTTTCCTATGTATTGGAGAAGCGACGTTGCGTTTATACCTAAAGACCAATCACCTTTCTTTGGAAGAATCTGATATCCGTTTTTAGATAGCAATTCATTTTCCTCTCCTGAGGAACTGAATATTTTTAGCTTCGTAACCTGAGTACCTGTCTGAGTTTGATCTTGAGCAAACCCAACAATGGCAATCAATACAAAGACTATTGATAATATATTTTTCATATTCTTTCGTAAGTCTTTGATTAGTTTTCTACTACGTTATCAGGTGTTTCATCTGTTCGGTCTTCTGTTCTTTCCTGACCCGCAGATAGGAAAAAAGAAGTTTCAAACTGATTGTAAGTAGCAGTCCCGGTAACGTCCTCAGGTGTTGCGTTTGTAAATTGATACGTGTCAATGATAACCTCTGGAAACTGTACAAAGAATTGATCTGTTGGAGTCACTGATAGATTCACCTCTATGCTATATTCTCCGTTAGCATCCGTTGTAATAAAAGTACCTCGTCTGATTCCATCATCATCAAACCATGAGATTCGTACACTAGCGTTTGAAACAGGAGTGTTTACCTCGCTGCCAGCTATTGCATTTGTTCTAACAACAAATGTCCCATCAATTGTAGCAAAGGTTGGAAGCTCATCAGTGAAATTACTGCCATAGTTGTGATTAACCTCCAGTATTGTACCAACACTTAAGCCCTGGTTAGTATTACTAGCGTCAGAGTTGAATGTTGCACTGAAACCAGTGACATCTCTGAAGCCATCATTGTAGTCTACGCCAGTAGTAAACTCTAGGAATTCAATGTCAACTTGGTTGCCATCAATTTCGTTGTAAGGAACTTCCACTCTGTAAACGCCGCTTGCATCAGTTGTTGTAACAAACTCGACATCAGCACCTGTTTCGGAATCTTCCCATTTGATGATAACAGTAGCTCCAACAGCCACCTCTAGTAGGTCTGGAGTATTGATTCTTTCACTGTTTGCTTCTACAGTACCTGTGATGATTACAATCTGATTTAGATTCTCTGTTAGATTGCTTAAAAAGTCATTATTAACTTCAACAGTTTCACCATATTGAACGCCAACATCTTCACTCGCTTCAGAAAAAGTTAATGTTTCAGTAACGTTTTCTATTCCGTTGAAATAAGTGACAGCAGCGCTGTATTCTTCAAAGACAACTTCAAAGTCACCATCTACATCATTGGTGGGTACTTGAACAGTATATGCACCATTAGCGTCAGTTGTTGTGGCAATAGAAAGGGCATCTCCGTTATTATTTTCCCACTTGACAGTAACATTAGCACCAGCTGCAACTTCAGAAATACCTTTTGTATTTACTTGCTCTAGATCAGCTTCAACGATTCCAGCTATTGTTCCAAATTTTTCTAAGTCATCAGAGTCATTTTTAAAATTATCCGCTAAATCGAATTCTAATATTAGCTGCTCACCCGATCTCGCGGTAGCAGTGGTAGATGTAGAACTGAATGTAACTGTTTTGGTAGCGGTCGTGGATCCATCATTGAATGTGACTTCTCTTTGGAAGTCATCAATTTCAATAGTAAAAGAAACCCCATTGTCAATGGTAGGCACTTCAATGGAAAACTCGCCATTGGCGTCAGTCGTATCAATAGCTGATCTTCTGATATTGTCTCCATCTGAGATAACAGCAAGGTCTTCAGAATTCCATAGAATTCTTACAAGGACACCACTGATTGGCTCAGACTCAAAAGGAGTATTTACTTTCTCAAAGTCAGCAAGAACGGTTCCTTTGATTGTAGCACTACCTGTAATATCTACAGTTGTAGTTTCTGTTTCCTTACAAGCGGATAGTAATACTATCATAAACAAACTTGCAATAATCGATTTTTTCATTTTTAAAGTGATTTTTGTTTTTATGGGTAGTAATAATTAGGGCGAAATTATATCCATTTTAGATAAATATCAGTTTTTTAATAAAAAATTGTATTTAAGCAACATTACAAAACTTTTATATATGAGTAATTAAAGTTTCAGATAGATCATTTTGCCGTATCAGAAATTAGGTATCTTGTATTATGAATGGCGGAACGCAGCATCATTATTCTCTGGATTCTTCAACAGGAAAGTGGACGATGTTTTCCACCATTTTGGCCACCAGCATGGCTTTTATAGATGGGTCGGCGCTAAATGTAATTTTACCTTCTCTCCAACAGGATTTGTCAGCAAATGGAGTAGATCTTTTCTGGGTACTTAATAGCTATTTATTGATGTTGGCGGCATTAATCATTGTTGGCGGTAGCCTTGGCGATAAGCTGGGTAGAGTGAAGGTCTTTAAGTTCGGAATTATCGTTTTTACCATAGGTTCAGCACTGTGTGGACTATCTCAAGACATTACACAACTCATTGTTTTTCGGACCATCCAGGGTATCGGCGGAGCCTTCATGATACCCGGAAGCTTATCCATTATTTCAGCGGTATTTACCAATGAAGAAAAAGGAAAGGCCATTGGCACCTGGTCTGCAATAACAACAATTGTCACCATTTGTGGACCCGTATTGGGCGGAGCGTTAGCAGATGCGGGACTTTGGAGACTGATTTTTTTTATCAATCTACCATTTGGATTGTTGTCAATTGTGGCACTTCACTTCAAGGTGCCTGAGAGTAAGCAACCAGAAGTTTCTAAAGTCGATTGGAAGGGAGCATCAACACTGGTTTTGAGTTTGGCCGCTCTTACTTTTGGATTTCTTGAAGTACCGGAATGGGGCTATCAACATCCAATAGTTATTTTAAGTCTGGTGATAGGTACATTTTTCCTGGTTTTCTTCGTCATGATTGAGAGAAAAACGCAAGACCCAATGGTGCCTCTTACCATGTTTAGGAACAAAACATTTTCCGGTGTCAACCTGCTGAGCTTCTTTTTGTATGCGGGCATGGGAGCAATGATGCTCTTTCTTTCGCTGAATATCATTCAAATTCAGGGCTATTCACAATTTCAGGCAGGGCTGACGTTTCTTCCTTTTTCCTTCATCATGGTTTTTGCGGCCCGAAAGATGGGTGCACTTGCAAGCAAGTATGGAGCAAGGCGGTTTTTAATAATGGGCCCCTCCATCACCGGCGCTGGAATGGTTTGGTTTTCTTTCATTGGAATGACCGATGGTCCTTCAGCTTATTGGAGTACATATTTTCCACCATTTTTGTTGTTTGCTCTGGGTATCGCCATTACTGTAGTTCCACTTACCACAGCGGTCATGGCCTGTGTAGACGATAGCAAAAGTGGAATAGCTTCAGGCATAAATAACAGCGTTACGCGTATCTCGGGAACATTTATGAATGCTATACTTGGAGCGGTGGCTATACTTGTTTTTGGAAATTACGTATTAGAATCGATGGAAACATTCACTGTTTCAGATTCAATCAAAAATCAGGTCATGCTTGAAGCATCCAAACTTGGCGAAGCGACAGCATCCTTGGAATATGATCCGAAGCTGCAATCAACGATTAACACCATTTTTGATCATAGTTTCATATCCGTTTACAAGATGGTATGCTGGATAAGTGCTGCTCTGGCCTTACTATCCGCTGCTATTGCTTTTTTCATGGTGGAAGAAAAGAAAGTCTAAGATGGCTCGTAGACAACTAAGCGCAATCATGTTTACAGATCTGGCAGGATATACGGCCATGATGCAAGAAGATGAATTCAATGCCAAAGGACTAAGAGACCATCATCGCAGGATATTAGAACAAGAAATAAAGAATCATGACGGGCAAATTTTGCAGTACTATGGAGATGGAGCTTTGTCGATTTTCAACAGCACCATTTCTGCAACCAATTCTGCGCTGTCTATCCAGCTGGCATCTATTCAAAACAAGATACCCTTGCGAGTGGGGATTCATACAGGAGATGTGGTGGTGGAAGAAGAAGGAGTTTATGGCGATGGGGTAAATATTGCTTCGCGTATTGAATCATTTTCTATTCCGGGATCAGTAATGGTTTCGGATAAAGTCTTCGATGATATAAAGAATCATCAAACCTTTCAGCCTGTGCTGATGGGAGAGTTTGAGCTTAAAAATGTCAAACGACCGGTTGAAGTATATGCCTTGACTAATAAAGGATTGGTCGTGCCCGAGCGGACAGATTTGAAGGGTAAGGTGAAAGAAAGAATTAAAAGTATTGCGGTACTTCCTTTCGTAAATCGCAGTTCCGATCCAGAAAATGAATACTTCAGTGATGGGATTACGGAAGAGATTATAACCGCCCTCGCTAAGGTGGATGGATTGCGGGTTATTTCCAGAACATCATCTTTTTCTTTCAAAGGGAAGAGTGTTGATGCGAGAACCATCGGAAAGCAATTGGAAGTGCAGTCCATTTTAGATGGTAGTGTCAGGAAATCTGGCAATAGGGTCAGAATTGCCGTACAGCTAAGTAGCACCTTCGATGGTTATCAACTTTGGACGGAAAATTATGACAGACTATTAGAAGACATTTTTGAGGTGCAGGATGAAATCTCCTTAAAAATAGCTCAACAGTTGAAGGAAAGACTCTCTAAAGAATCCATAGAAGAAACGAATGAGACCAAGTCCATTGATACAGAAGCTTACAACGCTTATCTTCAGGGACTTTTTTACTACAATAAATGGACGCCAGCAAACGCTCAAAAAGCGGTAGATGCTTTTCAAAAGGCAGTTGACTTGCAACCCAGCTATGCGCAGGCCTATTCGGGCCTTGCATTGGCCTATTCACTCATGTCTTTTACAGGATTTATTGAGTCATCCGAAGGCTATAGACTTACAGAAGAGGCAGCCTTTAAGACCATAGAATTGGATCCGGAAATAGAAAATGGCTATGTGTCCCTGGGCTTTGTAGAATTCTTTCTGCGCTGGAATTTCGAAAAAGGCAAGGAACAATTAGAGAAAGCGTTGACAATTAATCCTCGTTCACCGGAGGCGAATCAAGCGTTATCCTTTTACTACCTCATTACCGGTGATTTTGAAAACAGCCTATTGGCCATCGAAAAAGCAAGAGAGATAGATCCATTATCGCTGACAACCAATCGAATGCTTGCAGATATCTACTACCTGCAAGGAGATTATAAAATGGCCATTGAAGTTTACGATTGGTTGCATGAGCAGGATCCGGATTTCAAGGCTGCTCTTGAGTTTAAGGCTTGGGCATACTTAATGATGGAAGAGTATGATAAAGCAATAGCTATTTTCGAGTCCTTTTTGGATGGAGAAGGAGCTCACTCAATGAAGCCTTTTGTGCAGCTTGGGTATGCACATGCACTCAAAGGGGAAAAAGATCAAGCCGAAATGTACTTAGAGCAGCTGAAGGAAGAAGCAAAGGAGAGTCGTGATGGATCACACGATTTAAACTTTGCTACCCTTTACACCGGACTTGGAAATTATGATCTCGCCATAGAATATCTGGAAAAAGTAGTTGATCAACGCATTGGTGCCGTTCTTTTGATTCATGTCAGCCCCATTTGGAAACCACTCAAGGACCTTGACAGATTCCGGTCTTTGCTGAGTAAGATCGGCATCCAATAAATTTTAATTCCCTCTTGTAACCTTCGCTTCCTTTTCTTGTAACTTATCTGACTTAACAATCACCACCCATTTATTTGGGACTAACCTGGTTAGAATTTGGAAATGACAGACGAACAGTTGATGTCGCTAGTTAAGGCAGGGCAGCTGGACTATTTGAACGAAGTTTTTAATCGCTACAGCAAGCGCATATATAACTACTTTCTTAAGTCTACGCTTGAGCGAGCCGATAGCGATGACCTTACGCAAGACCTCTTCATTCGGGTAATGAAGTATCGAAACTCTTACAAAGAAGGCCACTCTGTTCAATTCTGGATTTTTCAGATTGCCAGAAACATGGTGAAAGACCACTTTCGAAAGATGAAGGTGCACAAGGATAAATTCAACCCTGTGGAAGTAATGCCGGAGGTACAAGAGGTGAGCGGAGATGTGGAGTTTGAGAAAGAAAAAAAACTCCACATGGCGATGAATTCACTACCGGATGAAAAAAGGGAACTATTAGTGCTCAGCAAGTTTCAGGGAATGAAATATGAGCAAATAGCAACCATGCGAGAGACGTCTGTGAGCAACATAAAGGTGCAAGTGCACCGGACAATAAAAGAGCTGAGAGACATTTATTTTGAACTATCAGAAGATTAAAAATACAAAGTGATGAAAGAAAAAATCACAGATGAACAAATGATTGCGCTCCTTGAGGGAGAGAAGAATGCAGCGTTAGCATCCAAGATTAACGCTAATGCTGATCTCGCGAAACGGTTTACTGAGTTGAAGGAACTGTTAGATGCAATCGAAAGCTCGCCTGAAGTCGAGGTGCCTGAATATGTTCAGGCAGGTTTTCAGCAAGCATTAATTTCTGAGAAGATAAATTCCAAAAACGGCCATTGGCCTTGGATGCAAATTGCAGCAGCAGTTGCTCTGATTGTGGTTGGTTTTGGTATGGGGAAGTTTTCCTCAAGCGACCCATCACAAGAGTTGGCATTGCTTAAAAATGAGATACAATCTTTACGAGAAGTAACATTAACAAGCGCATTGCAACGTCACTCTGCCAGTGAGCGAATCATGGCAGTCAATCAGATTGAAGAGCGGTCTACGCTCAACTATGAGCTGATAGCCACCCTCATTACCACGTTGAATTCGGACGAAAGCCCTAACGTGAGATATGCAGCACTAAAAGCAGTGGAAAAATTCATTGGCAATACAGATGTAAGAGCAGAGCTGGTGAAGTCTTTGGAGGCACAGAAGGATCCACTCTTGCAGATATCTCTCATCACCATTTTGGTAGAGGCTGAAGAACGTAGCGCAATTGCTCCATTGAAAGACATCATAGAAAAAGAAGAAACATCTCCTGAAGTGAAGCAACAAGCAGAAGTTGCAATTCAGGTGTTGACATAAAAACATACCGGTACTAATTCAAAATGACTAAAAATTCAAATAACAATACAATGAAAACGATTATAGCAGGACTAATACTATTGACGTGCAGCAGTAGTATAGCGCAGGATAACGATAGCAAAGCTCGTACGGCACTAGCGGGAGAAAGTGGAGACCCTTGGGGTTCTGGGAGTTCCAGGAGGCAGGCCTCATTTACCTACCAGGTGAAGGGGAACGCAGCAGAAACATGGCTGGTGATTGATAACCTAAGCTCTGACTTGAAAATAGAAGGAACTTCAGGGTCAGACATTAAAATCGAAAGTAGAAACTACCGGGGGCTTCCAGACAAAGCCAAAGGACTTAAGCCACTTTCAGCTACTGGGCCGGAAAATACCGGAATAGGCTTGAGCATGAAACAAGAAGGAAACACTATTTCACTTTCCGGAGCTCACAGAGAAGCAGATAATGCAGATTATATTCTCTACTTGCCGAAAAATCTGAAATTGAAGATCAACTACAACTCGTGGCAGGCAGGTGATGTACTAATAAAAGGAATGACTGGAGAGGTAGAGGCGAAAAGTCAGGTGGGAGATTTAGAATTTATTGATGTGTCAGGACCGATTGTGGCACATACGTTAAGTTCCGACCTTGAAGTAACCTTCACAACACTCTCAGCAACATCACCAAGCTCATTGAGTTCTACAAGCGGAGACATAGACGTGACCTTACCTGAATCGACAAAAGGCACATTCAAAATGGCAACAGTTTCAGGAGGAGTATATACCGCATTTGATTTTGAGTTTGGTGAAGATGCAAAGATGAGCAGAGTTGGTGGTCAGAATGCTACAGGCAAGCTGAATGGAGGAGGAGTAGAGATTTCTCTTAAGACAGTGAGTGGTGACATCTACGTAAGAAAAGCTGAATAAGATGAGAGCGTTAATCATTATCATGTGTCTGGCAACTTTTGGGTTGTCAGCACAACCTAAAAAAGTAACAGCCTCAGTTGCTGTCACAGGCGAGGAAGTCTTGGATCTTGAATTTGCTTTTGCGGATGATATCATCTTCAAGACTTGGGATAAAAATGAAGTTTTTGTGGAGGTTATGGTGGAAATAAATGACGGAAAAGACAACGATATTTTCACTTTAACCACCGAGAAATCAAGCTCCACCATATACATAGAAATGGATGAAGATATGTGGAAGAAAATTAGCAAAGAGAAAGATAGAAAATGGAAAAATTGCAATTATACATCCACCATTAATTATGTAGTCTACCTTCCGAAAAAACTGAATGTTAGATCTAACACAATTTCTGGAGACTATGAGTTTGAGTATTTTGGTTCTGAAATGAAGTTGAAAACCATTTCGGGAGCAATAGACGTTTTGATTCCATCAAAACAAGGAATGGATTTTAAAGCAAAAACCATTTCTGGAGAGGTCTACTCTGATATTGAAATCTCATACCCGTATGGTAAAAAAGGTCTACGCCAGATTGTAGGTCAGGATGTAAGAGGCCGGGTAAGCGATGGAGGCAAAGAGTCTTCCTTCGAAACAATCAGTGGAAATATCTACCTCAGAAAGGGATAGAAACATCATCGTGAGCTAAGGTGAAACCACATCAACTAAAATGCCGTGTCATGCAGTGCTTGACTCGGCATTTTTTATCGACAAAGTAGGGAGTACCAAAAAGAGTCACTTTTTCTTCAACACGATCAACTCATCATCCATCACCGTCCCCACAAAAAGCAAGTCCTCATACGGAGCAGCCACACTGCTTGCTGACATGACGTTCCCATCATTTTCATAAAGGCTTTCAACGACCTCACCATCTGTTACTTTGATAACTTCAGAAGGGGCTATTTTCTTTTTACCGGCAGCATAGCCAGCAAAATCCAGCAGACTGGGGTGTGAACCCATCCATAGATCGCCATTTTCATCCAGTTCTATGTTGTCAATACCCGAATGGACATTTACATCACGCTCGAAAGTTAGGTCGCCATTTTTTTCAATATCATAAAAGATCAATTTGAACCCTCGAGGTGAAGCCACCAAGAGCTGACCTCTGTCTTTAGATATATTGATGCCATTGGCATAGTTGATTCCGCTTGCCACCTCCTTGTATGCTCCATCGTAGTAGACCACATTTGATGCAGCTATGCCAAGGTAATCTTCAGCTAACCTTCCCCATTTATTTTTGTAACCGTGATCATTGGTGAAGTAAAAAGAGTCTTTATCCAGAGCCACTACATCATTGGGGCTGATCATAGTAGGGTCCCGATAAGTAGCGAGGTAGACTAGGCTGTCGCCAAATAGCTCAAATTTTTCTATGGTGTGACGTCTTGCATGGTTTACGACAAGAATTTGATAGTGAGCCGAATCCAGCTTCAGCAGGCTTATGCCGTGTGGATAGAACGACATGGAATAATCACCAGATATTTTTTTGGGCATAAAACTGTCAGACTTCAAGTCTAGATAGTACAAGGCTCCTTGAGAAGGCTTTCCATTTCTGCGTCCGGCACGATCGTCTTGCGAAATGATCATGAAATCATCCGAATAGCTGATTGTGAAATCTTCAGCCCCCTTCATGGGAATTTTGGCAATAATTTCATAGTCTTCGTTGTTATTAACTTCACGGAAGTAACCCGTTGAGGCAAACGTGTAGAGGATGAATGAAAATAGTAGAATAACGAGAACGAGTAGAGTGAGCAATAATTTTTTCATAGTATTTCAAGACTTAGTGTATAAAAGAAAAAAAACTTTTGTACTGCTCTGGGTGGCACTATGCTCAGTACTTATGAGTAGTTGTGTTGACAATAATATACAACTTCCAGATCAAACACTAGAAGGCAAGATCAATGGATTGGATTGGAACTATAGTTCTGCAAATGCCTATTTGGTCTCATCTGATTTTCAATATCAAGCGAGGTTTTTGTCAGACGAAGAAGCTGTTAGCGACCCTTGCGCATTACCTTCTCCTTCTTTGAGAAACGTCAGGGCGATCTTTAGACCAGCAACAGGCCCTTTTTTTGTAGCACCGCAAGCACTGGATAATAATCAGGTACAAGTCACTTTTGATATCAGCCCATCACAGAGGTTGGTAGCATCTAGTGGCTTCATGGAAATTTATGTCATCGACAATCAGGTCGTCATCGGATTCTTGCAAGCGGTACTTGATGATGACAATACCGTTGAAGGTACCTTTGAAATTCGGCTTTGCAATTGAAATAAGTAAGTCAACCTCGCGTACAACTCACCTGAACTCTACCCTCCTGCAGAAAGCGTGATACCGAATGCAAGCTCAATCATCCATAGATGTGCATCATTTATTTTGCCTGCGGCATTTGGCTGATCGTACACCGGATTCAATGAATAGCCGAAATTTAGACTGACAACATTATCGACATCAAATGCCGGGATGAAGTAGTTGGCACCAAGGTTAAGAAAGAATACCGTTTTAGTAGCCTTCACTAAGTCGTCCTGTCTGTCCCACTCTTCTCGTACCCTACCGGGGTTGCGTATGTCAAAGGAATTTGTTCGTAGCGCACTTGCGACATTTATGTGAGGAGTAATTCCACCATAAATAGTAAAATCACCAACGGACTTACCATAATTAACGGGAATAGCTATGTAGTCTAACCTCGGTCTGATCTTAAAGCGAGCGTCTGAAGTTATCAGTCCATAATACCTTTGAAATTGAATATCTGGTGTTTTAAAAAAGTAGCTATCTCCTCCGTTTGTATACTTCACACCCGTTTTAAGAAAAGTGTTTTCATTTAGATAGACATCTATTTCAATGCCAATCACCGCTCCGGGGCGCAAGGAATTTCTGGCAGATGTGGAGGCGCCTACTCCTTGATCAATCAACGATTGACGGTAGTCTAGGAATCCATACTCCTCCATCAAATCTCGATCAAAAGTAGAAAAGGTCATACCGATCTGACCGTGAAACTTGACCTGGCTATGAACGTGCGTAATGCAAGCCAAAAACACCATCAAGCCAAAGACCAGCCTTTTCATACCGCTTCAGTTTCTTCGTATACATCCAATGGCAGACAGCTGCAAACAAGATTACGGTCTCCGTACGCACTATCCACTCGACTCACAGCTGGCCAAAACTTGTTTTCCCTTACATAGTCAGCTGGAAATGCAGCCGTTTCTCTAGAATACGGGTATGCCCAATCGTTGGCAACCAGGGTTTTATATGAATGCGGTGCGTTTTTTAATGGATTGTTATTCGAATCGGACTTGCCATCAATCACCTCTTGTACCTCCTGCCGGATGGCAACCATCGCATCGCAGAAACGATCCAATTCTGCTTGCACCTCACTTTCTGTCGGCTCAATCATCATGGTGCCGGGTACTGGGAATGAAACGGTAGGAGCATGGAAGCCATAGTCAATTAGCCGCTTAGCAATGTCTTCTACCTCGATACCGGACTTTTTAAACTCACGACAATCGATGATCAATTCATGCGCATTTCTTCCTTTATCATTTGCATAAAGCACGGGATAATGATCTTTCAATCTGGCAGCTATGTAGTTTGCATTGAGTATCGCCGTTTTCGTTGCATTTGTCAAGCCATTTGCTCCCATCATCGCGATATATCCGTGAGATATGGGCAAGATACTTGCACTTCCATAGGCTGCTGCAGATACTGGAGGGTTGCTGCTATGCTCAGTTACATGACCTGGAAGAAATGGAGATAAATGCTCGGCAACTCCAATTGGGCCCATTCCAGGACCACCCCCACCATGAGGAATACAAAACGTTTTGTGAAGGTTTAGGTGACAAACATCTGCTCCAATAATGCCAGGAGAAGTCAATCCTACCTGGGCATTCATGTTGGCCCCATCCATGTATACCTGGCCTCCATTTTCATGGATGATATTACAAATTTCAATAATGGACTCTTCAAATACTCCATGAGTGGAAGGATAGGTGACCATCAAAGCAGCAAGGGCATCGCTATTTGCTTCAGCTTTTTCCCTTAAATCAGCTACGTCGATGTTTCCCTTTTCATCGCATTTGACAATGATCACTCGCATACCTGCCATTACAGCACTTGCCGGATTTGTTCCGTGAGCTGAAGAAGGAATTAACGCTACATTTCTGTTTGGTTGTCCTGTTCCTTCCAAATACGATTTTATCACCATGAGTCCGGCGTACTCACCTTGTGCGCCAGAGTTGGGCTGAAAAGAAAGCGAGTGAAAGCCTGTAATCTCAACGAGCCAGTCGTGAAGTTCGGCGATCAGCTCTCCATATCCTTCGGCCTGATCTTTGGGCGCAAATGGATGAATGTGAGCAAATTCAGGCCAGGTAACCGGGATCATTTCTGATGTAGCATTCAATTTCATGGTACACGAGCCTAGCGAGATCATGGAATGTACCAATGAAAGGTCCTTGTTTTCTAAGCGCTTCATGTAGCGAAGAAGCTCATGTTCCGAATGGTAAAGGTTGAAAACCGGGTGTTCTAGAAAAGGGGTAGTTCGTACTAAGGAAGTAGGATATTCCACTTCGAAATCTTCATTTATTGGTGTTTCAAAAGCATTCCCAAGCCTCGCGAAGAGCTTGACTACCTGATTAGCATCATCAACTGTGTGTGACTCATCGAATGAGAGGCCAACACCATCTTCAAAATACCGGAAATTGATTTGGCTTTCTTCACTCAGCTGCTTAATCATTACCAGCTGCTCAGCAGAGAGTCGAATTCTTAGCGTGTCAAAGAAGTGAGTGTTTTGATTTTCGAACCCAAATTGAGAGATCACATTGGCCGTTTCTTTGGCCAATCCATGAGTACGGGCACCTATCTTCCTCAACCCATCAGCACCATGATATACGGCATACATGCCGGCCATTACAGCTAGTAATACCTGTGCGGTGCAGATGTTGGAAGTAGCTCTTTCCCGTTTGATGTGTTGTTCACGTGTCTGCAGTGCCATGCGATACGCATCATTGCCATGTGCATCTTTTGAGGCGCCAATAATTCTTCCCGGGATCGCTCTCTTAAAAGTTTCTTTGGTGGCAAAGAATGCAGCATGAGGACCACCATATCCCATGGGTACCCCAAAACGCTGACTTGTTCCAACCACTACATCAGTACCCCACTCTCCAGGTGCTGTGAGGAGTGTAAGTGAAAGTAAGTCTGCTGCGCAAGCAGTGAACACATTGTTTTCTTGGGCGGCAGCAACGATTGCTGACCAATCCCGAATAGCGCCTGAGTTGTTTGGATACTGAAAGAAAATGCCAAAAACGTCTGAAGCGGAAACATCGGCATTGGCAAGGTCTACAACCTCCAGATCAATACCGAAAGGAAGTGCCCGGGTATTTAGCACATCCAGTGTTTGTGGAAATACTTCTGAATCTACTAAAAACTTGGTGGCAGATTTTTTATCTCCTTTTCTTGATCCAAAGAGCATACTCATGGCCTCAGCAGCAGCTGTCCCCTCATCAAGTAGCGAAGCGTTTGCTAGTTCCATACCGGTCAGGTCTATGACCATCGTCTGGAAATTGATCAATGCTTCCAGCCTTCCTTGCGCAATCTCAGCTTGATAAGGCGTATAGGCAGTGTACCATCCCGGATTTTCCATGATATTTCGCTGAATCACCGTTGGGACGACACAGTTATAGTAACCCTGACCAATGAATGAGTTAAAAACCCTGTTTTTATCGGCCATCTTCTGCATGCGGTTGAGGTATTCAAACTCATTGAGAGATGGAGGCAGATTCAACGGTTTTTTCTTACGTATGGGTGCAGGAATGGCTTCTTCGATTAGGTCATCAACTGACTTGAGGCCTATGGTTTTTAACATTGCTGAGACTTCACTTTCAGAAGGACCATTGTGTCTTCTTTCAAACTCAACTCGCTCGTTCAGATTTAATTTCATCTAGGGGTACCGTTTTAGAGGTCGCAAATTTACGTCACGACTCTCACTACAAAAAGCTTTTTACCCCTAACCACTAGTGTAATTGTTTGGTTTACGAGAATTAAAATTATTTAGCTTTACTCCTGATTTTTAACACGTGATATCACAATGAGAAAGATAACTTATTTAGTAGGCCTTTTAGTGGCCTTTGGACTGCTGGCACAGGATAAAACGGCCATGAAGTATGCAAAAACGATTACCGCAGAGGACTTAAAGGCTCACCTGTCCATAATAGCGTCTGATGAGTATGAGGGGAGAGAAACAGGAAAGAAGGGTCAGAAAATGGCCGCTGATTATATCGCTAAGCATTTTAAATCTTTAGGGTTTGAAGCACCGGTAGATGGTTCTTACTTCCAGCAATTTGATTTAACCGAATCTCTTATCGGAAATGTTTATTTCCGTAAGGGGGATGATAAAAAAGTAGGATTCGAAGATTTTGTTTACTACTCCAGCTCGGAAACAAGTGGTGAAGAATACATCAAAGCGGTGGTAGCCGATGAAGATGATGCGAAAGATTATTCAGGAAAATATGTCGTTTTTACAGCGGAAAAGCTGGGGGGACTGCAAGAGAAAGCAGAAAAAGCCAAAGAAGCGGGAGCTGTAGGTGTGATTGTCATTCTTGAAGATGATCAGGAATTCGAGTCTTTTATCACACGTTATTCTCCATACCTGAAGCGACCATCCTTAAAAATGGAAAAAAGGGACAATGAATCTACAAAGTTGATCATTGGCGATATGTCTATGGCTTCATGGATGTTTGATAAGGAGTACGATGCGATAGCTGTTGGAGATGAGTCTCAAGTAATTTTCAATGCGGATTATTTAGATAGACCGGTAGGCACAGAAAATGTTTTAGGCTTTTTGAAAGGAACTGAGAAGCCAGACGAAGTTTTGGTAATTACGTCTCATTATGATCATGTAGGGATTATAAATGGAGAGATTCACAATGGTGCAGATGATGATGGATCAGGAACGGTAACAGTTCTAGAAATTGCAGAAGCATTTTCCAATGCGGCTAAGAAAAACAAAGGCCCTAAAAGAAGTATTCTGTTTATGACGGTGACCGGAGAAGAGAAAGGATTGCTGGGATCAAGGTATTACACAGATGTTGATCCGGTATTCCCTCTGGAAAACACCGTTGCAAATCTTAACATTGATATGGTGGGTAGAGTAGACGATGCACATGCAGATAATTCTGATTACATCTACTTGATTGGCTCAGATAAACTCTCAAAAGAGCTTCATGATCTCTCAGAGAATATGAACAAGACCTATACCAATATTGAATTGGACTACACTTACAACGATGAGAATGATCCGAACAGATTCTATTACAGATCTGATCACTACAATTTTGCAAAAAACAATGTTCCGATCATTTTCTATTTCAATGGAACGCATGCAGACTATCATAAGCCGACGGACACGGTTGAAAAGATAGATTTTGAAACCATGGAGAAAAGAGCTCGATTGGTGTTCCACACAGGATGGGAAATTGCTAACAGAGCGGAAAGAATTAAGGTAGATAAAATAAAGGAGGAGAAAGTACCTGGTGAAGGGAAGTAGTTGAAGAGAAATGGATCATTGTGGGGCATTCGCCCCACAAGATCTTTTCAACCAGCTATGGAAAGAAAGACATAAAATCCATCTTTCTCTTACAAGTATAATTATTAAATACGGTTTCCAAGAAAAATTCACTTTAAAAAAAATGTTAAAGGACGTTATGAACGGGGGTTTGTTTTAATAACTAGATGATAGAGAGCTTTTTAAAGCTCTTTTTTATTTTCTTTATACTTATTTCTTTTGCCCCCTTTTGCATTGAAATGAACGTTGTTTATAACTAATTTGTGCGAAGAGTTTCCTGAATAATAATATTTAAAATGGATATAATTATATGTTTTTAATCAAAGAAGTCAGTGTAGTCAATGAAGGAAAAGTATTCGTCTCAGATGTACTTATAAAGGGTGATCGTATAGAAAAGATAGGTTCAGACTTGTCTATTGATTCAAATCATGAAGTAATTGATGGAAGTGGACTGCACCTATTTCCGGGAATAATCGATGATCAGGTACACTTTCGTGAGCCAGGACTTACACACAAAGGAAATATTTTTACAGAATCAAGAGCCGCGGTAGCTGGAGGCGTTACTTCCTACATGGAAATGCCAAATGTAAATCCTCAGACAGTTACCCAAGAGCTACTTACCGCTAAGTATCAAATAGGTGCTGAAAACTCTCTCGCCAACTACTCTTTTTACATGGGCAGTACCAATGAGAACCTGGATGAGGTGCTCAAAACTGATCCTGCATCTGTATGTGGGATCAAGATCTTCATGGGCTCTTCCACAGGAAATATGCTGGTTGATGATCCAGAAACGCTTGAAAACATATTTCGAAATGCGCCAATCCTGATAGCGACACATTGCGAGGATGAGGCTACTGTGAGAGCGAATACTGAAAAGTATGTTGCACAATTCGGAGAAGACATCCCATTTAAATATCACCCAATCATTCGGAACGAGGAGGCTTGCTACCTTTCCTCATCCAAAGCAGTGGAATTGGCAAAGAAAAGTGATGCACGTTTACATATCCTCCATATTTCTACCGGGAAGGAAACACATCTCTTTTCAAATGAGCAGCCTTTGGGCAAGAAGCGCATTACCTCTGAAGCATGCATTCACCATTTATGGTTTAGTGATGAAGATTACGACGAGAAGGGAGCATTCATCAAATGGAATCCAGCGGTAAAATCAGCAGCAGACAGGGATGAAATTTGGAAAGCCCTATTGGATGATCGCATCGATGTGATCGCCACAGATCATGCTCCCCATACCTTGGAAGAAAAGCAAAACCCATATTTGAAAGCCCCATCAGGAGGGCCGCTGATTCAACATACGTTGGTAGCGATGTTGGATTTTTACCATCAAGGAAGAATATCTCTTGAGCGCATCGCCGAAAAAATGTGTCATGCGGTGGCCGAGTGCTTTGACGTAAAAGAGCGCGGCTACATTCGAGAAGGCTACAAGGCAGACTTGGTGTTGGTGGATTTAAATAAACCATGGTCTGTAGGGAAGGAGAATATTTTAGCAAAATGTGGCTGGTCTCCTTTTGAGGGTCACGAGTTTAAGTCTGCTGTAGAGAAAACATTTGTGTCCGGACATCTAGCATACTCTGATGGAAAACTAAATGACAGTCAGCTGGGTCAACGACTTTACTTTGATCGAAAATAATCGTTTGCAGATTTCGAAAGGGGTATTACCTTTGCAGTCCTTTTCAGGATTCCTGAAAGTACACGGTGGTTGTAGCTCAGTTGGTTAGAGCATCGGTTTGTGGTACCGAGGGTCGTGGGTTCGAGCCCCATCTTCCACCCTTTTAAAAAACAAAAGCAGTTGCAGAAATGTAACTGCTTTTTTTGTTTGCTTAAGATTGATTTTCGTGCAGCAGACAGTAGTTATTCCAGCTGCGTATACAAAAGGTGTACTTCTAAAACATCACAGCAATAGCCGCACACTTTCAAGCTTCGATGACCTTTAATTTGGGCATGGTTGAGAAAGCGCGTAATTGTATTATTCTGATCATATTCATTTGCTCATGTGATTATGAAAGACCGGTTGTACTAAGGTCTTTCGTTTTCAACATTGATTTTGTACACAACACCAAAGTCGAACGTCTATCGAATACATCACGACCTAGCAAAGCGATACTGACGTTGGTAAAAAGAGGAGATGAAGTCACAACAGATCTCGAACTTGCCCTACATAGATACCGAGATAGCTACATTACCGATTCACTTGTACTTCCACAAGCGTACTACTCACTGACCAAACTCATTGTGCTAAATGACCAAAATGAACTATTGTATGCAGCGCCTCTGGAAGATAGTTTTTATGGACAAAGGTTTGATCAGCCGCTTCCATTCTTAGTAAAGTTGAATGAAAACATTTCCAATATTAAATTAACAGCGTTGCGCATAGGTGAAGAGAGTGACCTTTCAGATTTTGGATATGAGGACGTTTCTTATACCAATAAGTCGAAAGAAGAATTTATGGTAACCGCGTTTGAAAGAGCAAATGGGGTATTGAATCCGACCCGAGCAGAACTTCAGGTAAAAGGACTCGATTATAGCAGTAGGGAGAACTGGGAAGAAGTCTTTACAGTGGCCAAGGGAGATAATTTGATGCGACTAAAGCATGCAGAAAATTATGTGTTTGTTTTTAGCAGTCCTGGCTTTGATAATGACACGTTGATTGTGCAAGCGGATGAAAGCAATCAAGTCGTGGGCATATTTGAAAGCCCAATTATATACGGCTTCACAAATGGAAGTTTTGAAACAGGAGATTTTTGTGGGTGGACACTAACCGAGCGAGAGTTATGCTCGGATACATTTGTATTTGGACCATATGCGGGTTCATGGTATACGTTGACTGCTGGTGAATATCCTCTGCTAGAAGGAACATTTATGATTCCTGTCTTTGACCATCTGGATCAGGTGGCCACTACTATATGTAAGCAGGAAGCATTAATTATTGAGCCAACAGATGGAGACTATATAGGTGGTTATGGCGTGCTGTATTGCGCTGAATCATCTATGCATCAGATATTCTAATACCGAATAATGCAACCTTTCTGAAATGGGAGATGACCTACTCAGGTACGCTTCCACTTCACCCAATATATCAATCGATTAACATCAACGTAAAAGATCCTGAAACAAATGAAGTACTTCAGCCAATCTATCAAAGGGTGGATGGAAGCAGATCTAGAATTCCTGTGACTCCTTTCTCTGCAAATATTGAAAAATTTAGAGGTCAAAAAATAAGTGTCACAATAGACATACATATTGAATGGAGCTGTATGGACATTCAATTTGACAACTTCAGAATTGAATAGATGCTATTCCTTCCCGAATCATCTCCAAGATCAAAAAGTCTGGAAGCCCCAGAATAGGTCTACAAAAGGTGAACTTCTACCCTAATTGGTTTCAGTCTGCTCTTTATTCTGACGGTCTTTTTTAGTTTGACCTTCATGAATAATGTTATAAAACTCCTCGCGATTACCTTGGTAGTAGTCTCCTGCAATTCTGATAGCGCCGATAACCAAGTTATACCGGAAAGCGATGTTACTTTTGGCTTCACAAATGGAAGTTTTGAGACCGGAGATTTTAGTGGATGGGAGCTTACAGAGGAACGAGTTATTAGAGAAGATAGACCTAATTTGGGAATATATGTCGGGTCATGGTTTATTGAACCGAAGGTGGTGTTTACTGATTTAAGGGACGATTTAATTTGGGTTTTCGACCATTTGGATCAGGTAGATACCACCATATGCGTTCGAGATTTTTTCGGCCCTGTAGAATTTAAGCCCACGGATGGTGATTATGTTGGAGGCTATGGTGTAATGGAGTCTGTTAAATCTACTATCTATCAGGAAGTTGTAATACCAAATAATGCAACGGCTTTAAAATGGGATTTAGCTTACCATAACTACGCTTTTGAATTTGTTCCAGACCGCCAATCAATCAAAATCAGTCTTCTTGAACCTGAAACAAATGAAGTTCTGCAGACAGCTTTTGAAACAGATAAAGACACGCATTATGATCTTGACATAACAGCTTTCTCAGCCAATATTCAAGAATTTGCAGGCAGAAAAGTTAGAGTAATTATTAATATTGACATTGAATTTGATTGTATGGTTGTTCTGTTCGACAATTTCAAATTTGAATAGAATTCGCTTTTCACTATTCCTGAATCATCTCCAAGATCAAAGCATACTTAAATGCTGTTTGAGCCAGAGAGGCATATCTTCCTGAGGCTCCTCCATGCCCTGAGGAGAAATCGGTTCTCATCAAGATCTCATTATCATCGGTCTTCATTTCACGAAGTTTCGCGACCATTTTTGCTGGCTCCCAATAGCCCACACGTGAATCATTGATTGCTGTGAGGAAAAGCATATTGGGATAATCTTTAGCTTCTACGTTTTCATAGGGTGAATAGGACTTGATGTATTTGAAATATTTCTTCTCGTTTGGATTTCCCCACTCGTCATACTCCAAGCTGGTAAGCGGGAGTTTATCATCCATCATGGTATTGATGACATCAACAAAAGGCACATCCAAAATCAAAAGTTTGAAAAGCTCGGGTCGCATATTAGCAATAGCTCCCATTAGCAATCCGCCAGCACTTCCACCTTGCGCTATTACCATCCCTTCTTCTCCGTATCCCTCAGAAATCAGGAATTCCGTGCAGGAAATAAAGTCAGTAAACGTGTTTTTCTTCTTGAGCATTTTGCCCTCTAAATACCATTTCTCGCCAAGGTCACCCCCACCTCTTACATGGGC
Organism: Ekhidna sp.; assembly: GCF_039940915.1. Taxonomy (GTDB): domain Bacteria; phylum Bacteroidota; class Bacteroidia; order Cytophagales; family Cyclobacteriaceae; genus Ekhidna. The sequence continues at coordinate 934,367 of NZ_JBDVFO010000001.1, read as the reverse complement.
GATGGCATAGACAAATCCTTTTTGGATGAGTGGAGCCATATTGGGATTGTAGTTTGCAGAGTAGCTAGAACCATAGGAACCATACCCCGTGATGAAAAGAGGAGGTTTCTTGCCGTCTTTGATCAGGTTTTTTACCCGGTATTTATTGTAAATAAGGGTGATAGGAATCTGAGTGCCGTCCTTGGCTTTCGCATAAACAGTCTCTACTTTGGCAAAGAAGGCCGGAGAAATCCCACCCACTGACTTCAGGTTCTTGAACTTCTTTTCGTTCATGTCATAGTCCTGAATCCTTAACGGGCGATGGTAGTTTGCTTTGCTGATGCGCAGCGTGTCCGTATCAAAATCGTTGTTTTGTCCCAAATAGACAGCTCGATCATTTCCTTGTTTGATGTAGTGCTCTTTGCCATCTAGCTTGTTTACCACTTTGATTTTATGTTCAAGTCCATGGCGCTCCTGGAAGACCATCCAGTTTTTAAAGGGTAAAATGCCAGAAATTTCAACCTCCGGATTTTCCGCAATTTCCTCTACCCAATACTTCTCTTCGAACTTTGCCGTATCTGCAACCATCAGCTTATTGTTCAGCGCCTTGTGGTTGGTAAGGATGTAAAATTTATCTTCATAATGAGAGAGACTATACTTATGTTCATCTCTGCGAGGAGCCACCATTCTGAATGTGCCATTTGGATTGTTTAGGTTCAATAGTTGAATCTCGTTTTGGTTGCTGCCATAGCTGCTGATAAAGGCAAATTGCTTACTTCTCGATTTTGAAACGCCAACAGAGAATTTTACATCGGTCTCTTCATAGAGAATGCGCTTTTCACCAGTGGATAAATCGAACTTGAAGACCTTAGAAGAGCGAAAGGTTTTTTCTTCTACTTTCACATACAGCAAAGTAGAATCGGTCAGCCAGACCAAACCACCAATGTAATCAATGCTGAAGGGGAGAGCTTTTTCTTTATCGAAGTATTTGAACTTTAGGGTCCACTTATCATTGCCTGTAGTGTTCTCAGAGTAGGCGATTATTTTGTTGCCAGGACTTACAGAATAGCCACCAAACGCATAATATTGCTTGTCCTCTGCCATTTTGTTCACATCAAAAAGAAGCTCTTCTTTGCTATCCTTCTCTTTTGCTTTGCGATAATGTCTGGCATATTCCTCTTCAGGGGCATACTTATAGTAATACTTGTATCCACCTTCTTCTCTCGCCAGTGATACATACTTGTCCTGAACGTAAGATCTTACTTCCTTGAAAAGTTCTCGCTGGAGTGGTTTGAGTGGTTTGAAATAGTTGTTTGTGTAGCCATTTTCCTGGCTGAGGTATTTCATGACCTCCTCATTTCCCATGGGGTTTTTGGTGTCCTTAAGCCAGGCATAGTCATCCTGAATTTTTTGCCCATGTATTTCAGTAATGAAAGGGTCTTTCATAGCTACTGGGGGCAATAATGTGGTGTCACGGGTGAGCTTATCTGCAAATTGTTTTTCCAGATTAACTTCTTTGCTCATGGCCACATGTATGGCTTCAGGCACCTTAGTTTCAGAATACTGCAAGGTGTATTTTGCCCAAAATTCCGTATTGTACCCCTCCGGTAAATCAAACAAATAGTTGTAATCTGAATTACTGAAGTTTTCATCTTTGCTAACAGAAATCTTGTCTTTTACAGAAACACGATGCGTAATTAATTCTGAAATGGCGGCATAAGGAATTCGCCGATCCGTAGCGGTATCCTCTACAATAAACTCGTCAGCATGTTTAAGGTACTCGAGAACATACTTATCTCCTTTTTTGGCATATTTTGACTCCACAGAAAAATCAAAGTGACGAACGGACCAGCCTCTGTAGCCACAGATATACTGTTTGTATTCTGGAGGTACCGAATAGTTGATCTCCGTTATGGCTAGATCTTCTTTCTTAATGAGTATGCTCCCGCCAAGCTTGAACTCATAATCATTCGGGCGTTTTTTCTTACCCATTTGCTCAGGAGTCATTTTTGGAGAAAAATTGATAAGATAATAGCCCTCATCATTTTTTTCTACCTCTAGCAGGGTGTACTCATACTTGCCAAACTTGCTTAGAAAGTTGGCCGGATACTTTAGGCGATCTTTGGTGAGTGCGCTCATTGGCCCTCCTTGGATGCTCGAAAACATTCTCGTTGTATTAAGATCATCACTGGATTTTGCTTCTACAATTTTGGCCTTCTCCCCCTTCAAAATTCTTTGATGGAAGTGCCATCGGTGCAATGAAGAGGATCTTGATACCCAGCTGCCGATGGTGGTGACGCCAGAGAGATCAACTGGGTTTTCGAATTTCTTTCTCTTTTCTTCTTTCCCACTGTAAGGCTTCAGGTCGAGTACAAAAGCAGCATCAGCATACTTGATAGGATTGTCGTTTTCCTTTACATACTCTCGATAATATCCTTCCAGATTAAAAGACTCGTTTACATAGTTATCAGGAATTTCTTTGAGCGCTTTTTTAAGAACACTTTTGGGATTGAGGTCTCGTTTGGCACTGATCACTACGGTGTACAGTTCAGTGATATCTGTTTTCATGTAGATTTTTACTGGCTGTTTGTAAGTATTGAGCGAAAGCTCATGTGTTTTTAGACCGACATAGGAAAACTCCAGAATGCTATCGAAGTACTTGGAAGGTATTTTTAAGGAAAACGTCCCGTCATATTCTGTGACCGTTCCATACGCTACACCTTTGAGCTTTACGTAGGCAAATGGAACGGGCTCTTTTGTTTCTTCATAATAAACGGTTCCCTCTATTGTTTTAACCTGAGAAAATCCTGCGGTGCAAAGAAGTATTGCAGCTACGATTAGGGTGTATTTCATGCCTGGTGATTGTTTTAGAATAGGTTATCGAACAAACGACACCTACTCATTTTTATTTTTCGAATTCCGACCTTTTAAAACCACCTAATAGATGAGCAATCGGTTTAAACAGTTGCACGACCCACGGTAAGTTTTTTCCTCCAGTGCTTGATCGCAATTGATATGACTGGTGTACCAATGACACCAGGAAGGACCCAAAGTAACCACTGGTTGGAACTGTTGGGCATAAAAATGTTTGGATTCTGCACGGCAAAAGCGGTAAGTGCGGCAATGTATGAGCCTCCCATTGCCCCAATGTGCTGGTACAGCCACCAGTGCTTTTCAGAAATGTTTGGCTTGGTGAATAGTCGAAGGTCTTCCAGGCCATTTTTCATGGTGAGTATTCCGAAAGCAGCGCACAAAAAGGCTAGTATTGTTTGGCTATGAGAGAAGTAGACGAATCCACCATAACCAATCAAACCCGCACCAAACAAAGAGGTAGCAATGGCCACTACCCAGTCATACCATTTTTCGCTTCCTGGCTTTTTCCGCTTGACCACCCGAATACCCACAAACGAAGTATGGAAGGTGAGTACGGCAATAACCAGCAGAAATGCACTGAATCGATAGAATGTGATGATGGAAAGCGCGCTGAGACATATCCACCACATAGCACCGACATATACTTTTCCGAGAATTACATGATTCTTGCCTCCCTTCCGGTTAAACATCTGAATGAGGCCAAGGAGGAGAACGGTGCCGCCACATATGATATGAGAAACGATGAAGAACTTTTCCATGATTGTATTGCTATTTGAGTAGCAATACAAGCCTGTTTTTTAACCATAATTAAAACAGACTTGCCGAGCTGTTGATTTCATGCGATGAACTGTCATTTCTCTTGAACCTTTAGCGTGTTATCATCCAGGTTTTTCTCAATGGTGAGCAAATTGGGATCCAGTGCTACACTGGAGATCATTTCTTTGGATGAAAGTGAAAGGGTATTTAACCCTTCCCGAAGGCGTACATTTTTTGTAGCAATGAGCTGCTCATCCTGATTATACAATCCGACTTCTAGGTAGTCGTAGCCCGTTTTTGATTTTCCTTTTGGTTTGAGCGTTTCCGTGGAATGATCTATTGAAAGTTCGAGTTTATAGAGCTGATCACTCGTTCTGAAGATGCTCGCCTTCTTCAGCACATTGGTTTGAAGGGTTACAGAATTGAAAAGGTTGGATATGTAAGATTTAAGTGAATCTGGGACAGCATCTTGCAGCTTTCCTACCAAATCTTTGGAAGTTGGATATGGGCTACCCTTGAAAGCATTTTCTCTTAAAAAGTCTCTAAGTACTCCATTGAGTGTTTCCTTTCCCAAGTAATGTTGGAGTGCATTGAAAACCATCGCACCTTTTCCATAAGCGATGTACTGCTGATCTTCCACCAGACTAAGAGGTGGTTCAACACCTGCTTCGCTGGTTCTTCCCCTTAAATACCGCATTCGTTGCTGTTTGAGAAAGTCAAAAGCCTTTTCTTCTCCATAGGTTTTTCTGTAGATGTCAAGGGAGATGTATTCAGTAATGCTTTCTGTAAGCATCAGTGCCCCCTTTGCATTCGCAGGAATCAGCTGATTGGCCCACCACTGATGCGTAAGCTCATGTGCAGAAACATAAAAGGCAATGTCAATGCTGGTACTGGTGTCAACCTTTGCTATGAAGCGCTGCTCCGAGGTAGGCATGGTGTTAGAAAAAGTGGTAGCATATGATCCTTCTGAGTTTGGAAATTCGATGATCTTCGCTTCGGAATGTTGGTACGGAGAGAAGTATTTTGCATTGTAAGCGATTGCTTCGCGCAAGCCTGAGATCATATTGTCAGCATTTTGCTGATGATCCGGATGGCTCAATACTTCCAAATTGATACCGTTGTAAATCTCTTTTGTAGAAACCCATTTACCGGATTGAAACCCAAATCCAAATTTTACAGGAGTGGAGGTTTTGTATCGAAAGTAGTTTCGATCATCCATCGACCATTCACTTACCAGATCGCCAGGAGTAACAGCTAATTGGTCTTTCGAGGTAGAGATGGTACAATTAAAATTGACATAGTCTGTATCTCTTGATTGGTAATTGAATACACGAGAAATGGAATCACCAGGAAGTTGTTTTTCCTTACCACCGGTATAGCCTATTCTAGGAAGAATGTCATCTCGGAGGAATGTCCCATTTTTAAGCACTCCTGAATTTCTTTCAAACAAGGAATTTGGGATACTCTCTACTTTGAATTTAAGTTCGATGCTATCTCCTGGTGCGAGCACTTTGGCAAGTCGAAAAGCCTTAAATTTCATGAACGAATCCTCTTCGATGAGCGTCAACAGATTGTCATTCAGGATGATCGTTTGCTCATCAAAACCTGTTTTGATAAGCAATTTGTCTACCTGCTGATGGCTCTTATTTATCAGAACGTATTTTCCATACGCAGCGAATGACTGGGATTGTGGATAGAGGTCAATTTCGAGCTGGATATCGGTAATTTTTGGTTGTGGTTCATTTTCGTATTTAGAAAACTTCTCCTGAAAGGCGGCCATTTTACCTCGTGATTTATTGGCAAAATCTGAACCTTCTTGCTCTCCCTGATAAATTTTGAATCCAAAGATGGAAGCACTGATCACAACTAACCCAATACCAGAAAGAACGGGGAGAGTGATGAGACTAGCCGCATTTTTAAGTCGTTGTTTGAAAACGTTATCCGATCCTCTGACCCACAAAAGAAAAGTAACGATTACCAGTAGGACTCCAATATTTAGCCAATACCCTTTAGTTATTATGTATGCGTTGACATCAAACAGGTAGCCGGAGAAATCGGAACCGACAATTATTTCATCGGTGTAAAAGTTCAAAAGACGTGTATCAAGACCTATCTGGCCAAGCCCAGGCATGCCAATCCAGCCGAGCAGGAGGATGAAGAAGCCAACATACAGATTAGAAAACAGATTGTGTACGAAGACGGAGAGAAACGCCCATAGCATAAGAATGGGATAGACCAACAGAAGCAATTGAAAGAAGTAGATATCCAATTCAAACCTATAGTACCCATTGTAAAGTTGAATGACCACCCCGGAGACGATCAAAATTCCCAGTAGGATGCCCTGCATTAGAACAACGGTCAGCACTTTGCTAAGGAGAAACGTAGAGTTAGGCAATGGCGTAACATCAATTAACGGGTCTATTCCGGTGCTTCGATTTCTATGAATGATCATTCCGGAATAGATGAACGTTATCATTGTAGCAACGCCGCTGAAAAAATAAGCAGGTACGGAAAGAACCAAACGCGTTGTTGGAAGTAGTGTGAATCCATCGCCATTGGTGACCCGCCCAATGGCAAAAAGCACGGCCAATAACCCAAGCAAAACGAAAATCACAAACATCCAGTGCTTAATGATAAACTTCAGATCAAAGAGCAGCATTCTTTTGGCAGCATAAAGAACTCTCTTTCTGTTGTATGATGGAATAATCAGAGAAGGCTCACTGTCATAATTGATTCTGCCATTTTCTTTTTCCTTTCGGATAAACGTGTTCCACGAAGGCAGCTTAGCGTGCTCTTGAAGATCAAAGCGGCGAAGAAGAAGATAGCCGAGAAATATTCCTGTTGCGCACCAAATCAGCCGATTGAAGATGATGGTAGTTGTGACGGGTAAGGCGTCTGTGTTTCGCTGACCCAATGACCATAATTGTGTCTCGTAACCAATGGTATTTTGACCGAAAGGATCGAACAATGCAATGAGTACACCGTTACCAGAAAAGGCATTTTCTGCAATGATTTGAACGAAGAAAAGGATAATTATGGTGCCAAAGCCAACAAAGATGTTTCGGGTATAGGCCACCAATAGGAAGACAGCAATGCTTATATAGAACAGGTTGGGCAATGTATAAAGGAAGTATACCTGCAGATACCCTGCAAGCTGAAAAGGCCCAACTTTATGGGCGTGTAATCCGGGAATTTGTTCAGCGATTCCAATTGAAACGGCAAGACCCAAGGCGATGAGGTTTAATGCCAAAAATGAACCTAGAAATTTTCCAGCCAGGTACTGATATTTAGATACGGGATACGAGTAGAGAATGCTATGAGCATTGCTTCTAAAGTCTCGATAAATAGCTGAACCGCAAATTGCAGGGACAAGAAAAAGCAAAAACTTATTGAAGTATTGAAAGATAAAATTGATTTCAAAAGGAGAGTTAAGGAAGTGCAATGTGGTGTCTTTTGACGGAGGATCGAACAGTCCGGCACTTCCTGCAAAAGCCAGAAACCCAATGGTACAAAAGACAAATAGGTAGCAATAGAAAATAGGTTTTCTTAGCCAGGAGTTGAATTCTCGTATGAATATTTGATAAGTCATGATACCTATGGATTAGTGATTGATGGTAAGAAAATAGACGTCCTCAAGTGTGGGAGCGGCAGGGTCAAAATCTTTCAGTGTTTCGGTCTCAGCAAAGACTCGGATCTCGACGCTGTTATTGTCTTTGTAGCCCGAAGAGATAACCCGGTAAGTGTCTTCATGGATGCTTAGCTCCATGGGCAAGATTTGTTTGGCCCAGATCTTCCCTTTTAAAGAATCAACGGCATCTTTTGGGGTCTGATGCTTCAGCACCTTTCCTTTGTTAATGATTGCCATATCTGAGCACAGGTCTTTCACATCTTCGACGATATGGGTAGAGAAAATAACCACATTATCTGCACCCACTAAGCGCAAAACATTGAGGAAACGGTTACGCTCAGCCGGATCAAGCCCAGCAGTTGGCTCATCTACAATTAAAAGCTTTGGGTTGTTCAAAAGAAGCTGAGCAATTCCGAAACGCTGCTTCATTCCCCCGGAATAGCCGCTCACATTTTTCTTTTTTGAATCATAGAGGTTGGTCAGTTCCAATACATGTTGAACAATTGCCTTTCTGTCTTTCTTTGAGTGAATACCCTTCAAAACAGCCATGTAGTCCAGAAGCTTTTCTCCAGACACCCCAGGGTATACACCAAAGTTTTGGGGTAGGTAGCCGAGGACTCTCCTCAAATGCATAGGGTTTTTCAGAATATCAATACCATCAAAGTGGAGGTTTCCGTCATCCGGAAGCTGCAATGTTGCTATGGTTCGCATCAAGGAAGACTTCCCTGCGCCATTTGGGCCGAGAAGTCCAAACATTCCTTTACCAAGTTCAAGGGAAAGGTTGTCCAATGCTTTGACCTTGTTGGTGTATGTTTTAGTAAGTGATTCAATAGTTAACTCCATGGGTTTTTGTTTTTGTTGTTGGAAGATTTAGTGAAAGTACGTGCGTCCATTTTGGATCGAAATGACTTTTCATTCGGCGAGGTAGATTCTCCTTTCAATTGGGAAGAAATCAGGTTACTCATGCACAGTTTCACTCAAAGGAGCATTTACCCAGTTGGAAGAGTTATCCGCCCGCTCGACCTGATCCGAACATTGCATTCCTGTTTTTTTCTTCTATTGTTGTGACATTAATTTGAATAGCGTGAAGAAGCTTTTGTCTTTAGGTCGGTATGAACTAGCCATCCATGGCATTTTATGGTTGCTGTTTTTCAGTATGGCCAACATAGAATGGGATGCCAATTGGCTGGACAGAAGTGAACGAACGTTGTCTCCTTTGACCTTCGTTACTTTCCCGATCTTTTTTTATGCCAATTTGCTTTGGCTACTCCCCAGGTTTTTCAAACTCAAAAGTATCTGGAAGTATATTTTGATGAGCATCATTGTCACGTCTGTTCCGGAGCTGATAAGGAGCATGCTAGCACTCAACGAGACGGGCAAAGCGATTACTGTTTTCACATTAAATAGGGAAATCTGGAGTAGAGACAGTCTGCTTTTCGGTGCGCCAAGCCCGGTGTGGTTTGCTTTTTTATTGTCCTGTGCCTATTTCCTCATGAAGGAGTGGATCAATAACAGTAAAAAAGTCGAGCAATTGGAAAAAGAAAAAGTAAAAATGGAGTTGAGTTTGTTGAAGTCTCAAATTAGCCCGCACTTCATTTTCAATAGCCTCAACACGCTAGATGGGTTGATAGAAAAAGATTCCAAAAAGGCGAGACAATACCTAATGACCCTATCAAAAGTATATCGATTCTCATCCGCAAATGCAGATAAGGATGTGATTACACTCATGGAGGAGTGGGAATTTGTCAATAATTACATCGGGCTAATAAACGAGCGCTTTGGAGGGGCATATGAGTTCACATTGGTCAATAATCTGAAAGATTTGACCAAGTACTTGATTCCTCCGTCCGCGATACAAGGCTTGGTAGAAAATGCGATAAAGCACAATCAAGGAGATATAAGTGATCCATTGACAATACGTGTTGAATGTACTTCTCAGGACATAGCAATTACCAATCGAATAAGACCAAAAGCCACGGCCACTCCGACTTCAGGGATTGGGTTGGATAATCTTCGGAACAGATATTTATTGCTGGTAGATAAGGAAATAGAGGTTACCTCTGAAGAAGAATTCACAGTTAAACTGCCACTCATACATCAGCAAACCTAGCCATGAAAATACTGATTTTAGAAGACGAACAACCCGCTGGCGAGAAACTCATGCACCTGGTGAGATCAGTAGCTGCAGAAGCAGAGATAGATTGGAAGCGAAGCATAGTTGATGGTGTTGTGTACCTGAAAGAGCAGAAGGTTGACCTCATTTTTTCTGACATTGAATTGCTTGATGGAAACGTTTTCAAACTTTTCGATTTGATACGACCCAAATGCCCAATTATTTTTTGCACATCCTATGATACTTTTTATGTGGATGCTTTTCAAACCAATGGAATCGCATATTTGCTAAAGCCGTATAGTGATGAAGATTTCGCTAAGGCCTGGGATAAGTATGCTTCGCTCTTCAGTACACAAAATGATGGAGCAATGTCGAGCGATTTGATAGCAAGTATTCAATCGCTCATTTCTCATCGGAAAACCTATAGGTCTACCTTTCCTGTAAAAAGAAGGAATGGCGTTTTTTTGCTCAAAGTTGCGGATATTGCCTATTTTCAAGCGCAGGGAGATTTTGTAACGGCAATTGACTCTTTAGGAGAAAAGCACATTCTTAATCACTCGTTAAGTCAGATGTACGAGTTCGTTGATCCTTCCATTTTTTTCATGATCAATAGAAGTGAAATCATCAGTTTCGATCACATAGTAAAGTATGAACCTTACACAAAAAACCGACTGGCGATCACACTTGAAAGACCCGCAATAACGCTCTATACCTCAAATAGCAGAACTCCGGATTTCAGAAATTGGTTAGAACTGCGCTAACTGTTTTCATTGGAAATTCTTGACCTAAGCGTCAGGAACAAAGTGGAGATTCTTGAGGGGCATTTGCTATCGGTTTTCGAAAGATAAAATCATTAAGTTCGAGTGATTAAAGCGTAAATATGTACCAGCTGCTTACCCGGATTTCCAACAAATACTTTAAAAAACACTCACACAGACTCTTCAAAGTGTTTTTTAACCTATCTCCCATGTATCGAAGGTCTACGGGCCGAATTACTTCGGTCACACAAGACTTGAGTAGGATAGAAATAAAGATTCCAATCTCTTACAAAAACAAGAACTATGTAGGAACCATTTTTGGAGGAAGCCTTTTTTCGGCTACTGACCCTATTTATATGGTGCAACTCATACAGCTGTTAGGAACAGACTTTGTCGTTTGGGATAAGTCTTCCACTGTAAGATTTAAGCGCCCGGCTGGGACAGACGCGTATTCAGTTTTTGAATTCACGGAAGAGGAAGTGATCAAATTGAAGCAGGAGATTCGAGAAAAGAAAGAAGTAGACCTTGTAAAAATGGTACGGCTAACGAGCAAAGAAGGCAAACTTTTCTGCGAAATCGAAAAGACAATCTATGTTGCCGACAAAGCATACTACAAGGAAAAGAGAAAAAAAAAGGCCGACAGCAAATGAATTACGGCTAAAGTCTTTTTTGTGACGGTACGACCATTCAAAGTGCCATCTGGTCGATTTCATTTGAGATTCACATTATCAATTGATAATATTGAGGAGCCTAACCAGCCATCAAAATGACTTTAGAACAGGTTTTTGATTCCATCAAAATCGCAATCGTTGTGGGAACCTTACTGAGCCTAATCAATCAGTATGATTCGCTCATGGCATGGAATCTTTCCAATAAAGATGTTTTACGCATTTTCCTTAACTACCTGGTTCCTTTTTGCGTGGCTAGTATCTCTCGCTCTATGCACATCAAAAAAGAAGAAAGGAAAAAGTTATGAAAAAAGTAATTTTAGCCAGACCAAGCTCCTTGATTGTCACGGACATGAAGAAGCTGGTTTCCGCCACAGGTTTTGAGGCCCAGCCAATTGGAGAGATCAAGGAATTGACTCGAATGAATCACAAGGACGTAGCAGGAATTGTTATTTCGACTGCTTTGTCTTCCACGGTCAAGGAAAAATATGGGGAAGTCATCAAAAGGTCTGTAGCTCTTTTCCCTGGAAAACCTATTTTTCTTGCGTCGTACGCCACTGCGAGAAGCACTAAAATCACAGCTTCTTCACATATTAAAAACGCCGGACTTGACTTTGAACTCCTTGCCGTAGAGGAAGCAAAGTCAATTACATTTGACGCAAACAAGCAGATATTAATACTTACGCAACAAGAAATTTCTGATCCTGTTGTCTTCCCTTCCGTTTGCGAGTTAATGAAAAGCCTATTGGTGACATCAACTGTCACGAAACCGGTCGTTTGATCAATTGACTAAAATGCCGATGATCTGAAAAAGAAGTTCCAAATTGCTATCGTGTGTTTTACTACTACGTTGAATTAATCATTAACCCTTGCCCTTGCCACTTTTCCTCCAATTCCGAAAGGGATACTAGTGCATCAGCATTGTAATTCAGCAGGAATCTTCAGAAGGAGGTGGACTTAAGGTATACTTTGATGGAAAGTCGTTTCTGATTTGGACAAGTCAATCTCCGATTGAATAAACTTGAAATTTTCTCATCTTTAAAAAAGAAGTAAATGCAAGGTTCAATCAAAAGAATACTGGTTCTGGTAAGTACAGTTTTTTCCTTTGCCGCGGCTTACACCCAGGCTCCTTTCATCACCACTTGGGCAAGTACAGATATTGACCAAACAATAACCATTCCCACAACTGGGACTGGCTACGATTACGATATCTCATGGAAGGTTCAGGGAAACCTAACCGATGAAGGATCCGCCATCAATATAACAGGAGATTATTCGATTACATTTCTAGGAGACGGAATATACGAAGTATCTATTTCTGGAGACTTTCCGCGGATCTACTTCAACCAAAACCATGAGGATCGACTCCAACTACTTTCCGTCGAGCAATGGGGAGACATTGCATGGACTTCAATGGCAGGTTCATTCTGGGGTTGTTCGAATTTAGTTATCAATGCTGAGGATAATCCTGATTTATCAGGTGTGTCAAGCATGGCTCACATGTTTCGCGAGAATGCAAACTTCAATCATGACATTAGCGATTGGGACGTGAGAGGTGTTGCTAGCATGAGTAACATGTTTCGGCTAGCCTCTAACTTTAATCAGAATATTTCCGGCTGGGTTGTGAGTAACGTAACAGATATGCGACAAATGTTCAATGGAGCTACCAATTTCAATCAAGACATCAGCAGTTGGAATATGGAAAGTGTAAATAATGTAACAGGGATGCTTAATAATTCTGGCATCAACCGACCCAACTACGACAAGATTTTACAAGGCTGGGCTTCTCAAAATCTGAATACCGGACTATCACTGGGGGCATCAAACCTCCAATTTTGTGATGGAGAAACTGCCAGGCAGAATCTGATCGACACCCATGGATGGACCATTACAGATGGGGAGCAAAACTGTAATGATGCTGTCACCATAGAAGCAATCCCAGTGAAGTTAGTGGGCGATGAGGATTTTACCGTTAGCACAACTGCCGAATCAGGGCTTCCGGTAATGCTCTTTTCTTCCGATCCAAGTGTTGCAACCATCAGTGCAGGAAATATCATCCACATAGAAAGTGCAGGAAATGCAATTATTACGGCCAGCAATGTGAGTGATGGTAATTACTCTGAGGCAGAAGCGGTTGCTTATTTGCTCGTACTGGAGACGCTGGACGATCAAAGACCCTTCGTTACGACCTGGCAAAGTAATGCAAGTGGCGATGCAATTACGATCCCAACCAATTCAGTAAACTATTCTTATAATTATGATGTATCCTGGAAAAAAATAGGAGAAGGTGATATTGAGGATTCAGCTTCGGGGATAACAGCAAACCATACCATCACCTTCATGGATGAAGTGACATATGAAGTTTCCATCACAGGAGATTTTCCGCATTTGTATTTCAACAATGCGGCAAACAGTGATAAGCTGTTGACGGTCAGTCAGTGGGGAGACATTCTGTGGAAGGATATGAACCATGCATTTTATGGTTGCTCCAACATGAATGTAACGGCGCAAGATTCCCCCATTTTACTTGGCGTTTCAAGCATGTCCGGCATGTTTATAGATGCCGTGAACTTTGATGCGAACATTGGAAATTGGGACACGCGTAACATTACTCATATGTTCCGGTTGTTCGAGGGAGCTAAAAGCTTCAACCAATACATTGCGGACTGGGACGTGAGCAAGGTTTTGAACACAGGAAGTATGTTTAAGGGTGCGACTATTTTTAATCAAAGCATTGGTAGCTGGGATGTATCTAGCGTCCTGTTTATGGATGAAATGTTCAATGGAGCTACTTCATTTAACCAGAATATTGGTGGTTGGAATGTGGGTAATGTGTGTTCCATGATTTCGATGTTTGATGGAGCTCACTCATTTAATCAAAATATATCCGAATGGAATGTGAGTAAGTCATCAAGGATGGATAACATGTTCCGGTTTGCTGTCAATTTTGACCAGAACATCTCTGGTTGGAATGTAAGTGCTGTTACTGATATGTCTGGCATGTTCCGCAGTGCTTTTGGTTTTAATCAGGACATTGGTAGCTGGAACCTTGGAGCAGTAACGGATATGGCAGAGATGTTAAATTTTAGTGGAATCTCCAATGTAACCTATGATAAGATCCTTCATGCTTGGGCGAATCAACCTTCATTACCTACAAATCTCAGGCTGGGTGCCCAGAGATTAGGATATTGTGCATCAGGAGCAGCTCGAAATATATTACTCTCTGAAAAAAATTGGACGATTGATGGAGATGCAATGGATTGTTCACAGACAATTACATTTAATAGTATTCCGATAAAACACGCTGGCGATCCCGATTTTGAGGTGATTGCTACCTCTTCCTTCGGCTTACCCGTTACTCTCAGCACTTCCGATGAATCAATAGCAACCATTAGCGGAAGTACTGTACATATTGTTAGCCCGGGAAGTGTAAAAGTAATTGCAAGCCAACCAGGAGATGGGGGCAGTATTCCTGCCGCCGAAGATGCGTTCATTTTTATCCACGTCCTGCCCTCAGATGTCGATCAGCAACCATTCGTGACCACCTGGCAAAGCGACCGACCAGGAGATGGGATTATCATACCAACCACAGACGGATCCATTTTCTCAGGAAATTACCACTATGATGTCTCATGGAAAAAAGTTGGATCTTCATCAAATGAAGGGACTATTCAAGGGAAATCAGAAAATGTTTATCTGACCTTTGAAGAAGAGGGAGTCTATGAGGTAGCCATTACAGGTGCTTATCCTAGCTTTTATATTTTCGGAAGCGGGTTTGCATCAAAACTTTTAACAGTAGAGCAATGGGGAGATATTTTCTGGGAATCGATGGCTTATAGTTTTTATGGCTGTGAGCAAGTGACGCTGCAAGCTTCAGATAGCCCCGATCTTCGATTGGTAAAGGATATGGAATCCATGTTTTTCCAAGCAAAAAGCTTCAATCAGTACATTGGAAACTGGAACGTAAGTAATGTAGAAAATATGAGTGGTATGTTTTTGAATGCGAGCAGTTTCAATCAAGACATTAGCAGTTGGGACATGTCTTCAGTCACCGATGTGTCAAGCATGTTAGATAAAACAGGAATCACCACAGTCAATTATGACAGGATACTGACGGGTTGGTCTACACAAACGCTAACCGATGGATTGATACTTGGAGCCGATGGGCTTACCTATTGTTCAGCAGCTGATGCCATCGCTGTGATTCCATGGACGATCAATGACGATGGCATAGATTGCGCACAAACGATAACCTTTGAAAATCTGGAGGATGCAAGCTACTCAATGGGTACGTTGGAACTCTCAGCAACAGCATCTTCCAATCTACCCATCACGTATTCTGTACCAGTAGATAATACTGTGGCTACCATATCCGGAAGTACATTAAGCATAATAGGTGTAGGCGCAACTCAAATCACGGCATCCCAGCCTGGAGATGAGCACTACAATTCTGCAGATGACGAGGCAACCATCACGGTCAATCAAGCGCCACTGACCGTACGAGCGGATGATACATCACGCAAATATGGGGCGTCCAACCCTGTCCTCGGTATTAGCTATGAGGGCTTTGCGCCGGGAGAAAGTGAAAGCGACCTCACAACCACTGCTGCGGCTATTACTACAGCAACACCGACAAGCGAAACAGGGGTTTATCCCATCGATGTTTCTGGGGGAAGTTCTCCAAATTATACTTTTATCAGTTATGAGTCTGGGACGCTGACGGTCGAAAAAACACCACTCACGGTCACTGCTAACGATCAAACCATTTTACAAGGAGAATCAGTCCCGGAATTAGCGTTATCGTATGCGGGATTTGTCAATGATGAAACCCCCAGTGTGCTGGATGAAGTTCCGGCGGTTAGTACCTTAATCACAAATACCGCGACACCAGGATCTTATGCAATCACAGTATCCGGCGGGAAAGACAACAATTACTCCTTTAGCTTGGAAAACGGCACCTTAATCATCGAAAAAATTCTTGGATTGACCGATGCAGACATCATTTTCTATCCAAACCCGACACAAGGGGATATCCACATTGAATCACAGAATGTAAGTCAGATAGAAATCAGTGATTTGAATGGTAAACTGCTCCGAAAATTAAATAATACGGAGACCATTGATGTATCAAGTCTTAAGCCAGGGACTTATTTGTTGGTACTAAAAAATGCGGAAGGGAAAACGTTGGAAACGTACCGAATGATTAGGAATGAGTAGGTTTTAGATCCTAAGAATAACCAAAAAGGCAAAGCGGAATTTTAAAGGACGACCTCAGTGGTCGCTTTATTTTTGTGAATACGTAATCGGAGGCGGCAGCTTAAACTCACTTGATAGGCATTCGCTTAAACTCCTTTGAGCGGTCAAACAGGTACCGATACGTATGGTGTGTTTTTACAACATCACCGCCAACCTGTTCCACGACCTTTATCATTTTAGGGTTAAAATCCCCGATCCAGTTCATTTCCAGCTGCTCATATCGGGTGTAGGTTTCTTGAATTACATCTCTGATTGCCATGATTAGTGCGCCATCTACTCCTTTTCCCTGATGATCTGGTGAAATACCAAAGACCAACCCGATCATCTTTTTATTGGTCTTACGAAACTTGTGGTAAACAAACTTAAGTTTTCCGATTAGATCTAGCTTACCGTTTACGTGTTTGAAAACCTGATTCAGTTCAGGGATATTGATGTAAAAGCCAACAGGTTGATCCTTATGATAGCCAAACCACATGATTTTCTCATCCATGATGGGCTTCATTTTTTTGATGATCGCATTGGATTGTAAGGAAGACATTTTAGCTACGCCCGGATGTCGAGCCCAGGCGTCATTATATACGGTCCTAAAATCTTCAGCATATTTTTTTAAATGCTTCTTCTCAATATGTCTGAAAGTATAGTCTGCATCCTTTTTCGCTAGTTCAGCTTTTACATACAGTCGATCGCTGAGAGGATCCATTACAGGTCGTCCAAATGTAAATTGCTTGAAGTAAACCTCAAACCCATAATTTTCAAACAGCAGCTTGTAATAAGGGTAGTTGTAATTGCATTGATAATTGGCAGGTCTATCAAATCCATCTATCAATAACCCCCACCAATTGTCACGATCACCGAAATTAATGGGGCCATCCATGGCCTCCATGCCTCGCTCTTCAAGCCATTTTTTACCGGTATCAAAAAGGAGGTTTGCCGATTCCTGATCATCTATGCATTCAAAGAAGCCAACCCCACCCGTCGGCTGATCATTATCTTTATTTACTGTTTTCTGATTAATGAAAGCTGCAATACGACCTGTAGTATTTCCGCTATGATCCTTGAGAATCCAGCGCGAACACTCTCCATTCCGAAAAAACTTATTCACCTTCGGATCAAAGACGCCATTAAGGTCTTTGTCTAATGGACGTATCCAATTCGGTTCATTTTTGTAAAGCCTGATGGGCAACTGCAAAAACTCACGGGCTGTTTTCTTATCGTTGACTTCAATTATTTGCATTTTGGAAATTATTCTACTCGTACAAATTTATAATCACTTAGCTCCCAATCAATGACGAGACCTCTGCCAACTCCTTTGGCTACTTGATCTCCATACAAATGATGAACAAGATATAAGGACACATCGTAGGATTTGGCACCACCGGCTGAGGTGAGGAGCTTGTTATGATGTACAAAGGAGACGTCTTCGTGCACTTTTAAGGCTGGAAAAGTTTCTCTGTATTTGTCAATATCTGTGGGAAACGTGGTGGACTCTTTGCCTGCAACAAGCCCTGCTTTGGCAAGCACGAAAGCTCCATCGCAAAGCGACATGACATAATCTGCTTTTGCTCCAATATCCGCCACCCAGTTGATGAGCTTTTCGTTTTCAAGGTCTGAGTCCATGTTGTGTTCCGCACTCGGGACAACCAAGATGTCGATTTCAGGAAGATCGGGGCTATCAAAAGAATAATGAGGGATGAGCTTAAGCCCCTCAAAAGTGGTTACTGTGTCCATGGTTTCATTGACCGTGAACACCCTGATGCCACCTTCAGTATGGAAAATAGTGTGCTGGAAGATGTCATATGGCGCCATCAACTCAGAGTTGTAAACACCGTCAATCATTAAAAATGCCGCATTAAAAAATTCTCCTTCTGCAACAGGATCAATCTGGATTGCGTCATTTTCAGTCGGTGGCTGACAAGCCAAAGCGACCAATGCAAGACAGAAAAATAGGTTGAGGTTTTTCATAGCTTCAATTTTAGTTTGTCCAAGAGGCTCATACTTTCAAGGTATGCCTTCATTTTTTTACCCACTGTTTCAATAGCTTTAGATGGACGCAGCATGACCTTAAATTCAGTGATTTTCCCCTCTTTATTCCATGAAATGATATCCACACCATCAATCTGGATTCCATCGATTATCGCATTGAATTCCAGGACAGCTTCTTTTTCTGTGACCAATTCCTTTACGTAATGAAAACCAGTGTCTTCAAACATTTTTGCAGCAGAGAGCAAATAGGTCATGACGGTTTTCCGACCTTTTTGCGGTTTGAATAAAATTGGAGAATAGAAAACAGCTTCTTTAGCTAAGATGGATTTAAGCAGCTTTGCGTCGTTGTTTTTCACAACCTCATGCCAGCTGCTTAAGGGCTCCTTCATGACTTACAGATTAAAAGCCTCTTTTACCTGATCTACGTAATCGAGCTTTTCCCATGTAAAGGTTTCTACCACTTTCTTCACTTCTTCACCACCATTCCCTATGAAGTTTACTTGCTTTACCTCAGGAACTCTTCCCATATGACCGTAAGCTGCAGACTCTGAGTAGATAGGTTCTTTTAGCTTCAGTCTTTTGATGATATATGCCGGGCGCATATCGAAAATCTTTTCTACAATCTTGGCGATCTCTCCATCGTTCATGTCCACATTGGCAGTACCATACGTGTTTACATAAATACCCATTGGCTCCGCTACTCCAATTGCATACGAAACCTGAACGAGAATTTCATCCGCTACTCCTGCGGCTACCAGGTTTTTCGCGATGTGCCTTGTAGCATAAGCAGCAGATCTATCCACTTTTGAAGGATCTTTTCCTGAGAACGCTCCACCACCGTGTGCGCCTTTGCCACCATAGGTATCTACGATGATCTTTCTTCCAGTAAGACCAGCATCTCCATGCGGGCCGCCAATCACAAATTTCCCAGTAGGGTTAATGTGATATTTGATTTGCTCATTAAACAACGCTTGATTCTGTTCCTTGAGCTTGTTCTTAACTCGGGGAATTAGAATCTTAATGATATCTTCCTTGATTTTTTTCAACATGCTGTCTTCATTATCAAAATCATCATGTTGAGTTGACACGACAATGGCGTCTATTCTAATGGGCTGATTATTGTCGTCATACTCGATGGTGACCTGTGATTTTGCATCCGGGCGTAGGTAAGTCATTTGCTTCCCTTCCTTGCGTATTTCGGACAGCTCCATCAATATTTTATGCGAAAGATTGAGTGCCAAAGGCATATAATTGTCGGTCTCCTTGGTGGCATAGCCAAACATCATTCCCTGATCTCCTGCACCTTGTTCATCTTCCGATGCTCTTTCTACACCTTGATTGATATCAGGTGATTGTTCATGGATCGCAGAAATTACACCGCAGGAGTTGCCATCAAACATGTACTCACCTTTGGTATAGCCGATCTTGTTAATGACTTCACGAGCAATGTTTTGAACATCTATGTATGCCGTGGTTTTTACTTCTCCAGCAAGTGCAACCAGACCAGTTGTTACCATGGTTTCGCATGCCACCTTGCTGTCGGGATCAAATGCTAGAAAGTGATCAACGAGTGCATCAGAAATCTGATCAGCAATTTTATCTGGGTGTCCTTCGCTTACGGACTCTGATGTAAATAAATAAGGCATCTATATTTCTTTTCTTTAGGCGGGCAAATTTAGAAGATTCGGTGAACTCCTTTAGGGGAATTGTCCAAAACTAAATATTGCCGGGATTTTATGTATTTGAATGTCAGTTTTCTGCCACTTTGAAACAGGTTGAGTCAGTATTTTTTCCTGAGAGCCTGAGATATCTGCTGCGATACTAAGCAAGGTGTCCGGACGACAGATTTTCAGAATGTCTTTGATCAACTGCTGATTGCGATATGGAGTTTCCATGAACAGCTGGGTGTATCCAGATTGACTTAGCTTTTCCAGTTCTCTTATTTTTTGCTGCCTTGGACTCTTGTCGATAGGTAAATAGCCATGAAATGTGAAGCGTTGACCATTGAAACCAGAAGCAATGAGTGCCATTTGGATGGATGAGGAACCGGGCATGGGCACCACTTGAACATGAGTCTGATGTGCAAAGCTGACGGCAAGGTTGCCTGGGTCTGCCAGGCAAGGCACCCCCGCTTCTGAGATTACTGCCATGTCCTGACCGTTTCGGATTGGGTCAAAAAGGGCATACATCTGATCCCAGTTTGACTTTTTGTCCAGTATTTCGAATTCCAACTCTTCAATGGTAATCCCTGCTTTAAGACTACTGATGAATCGTCGGGCAGTTCGAACGTTCTCTACGAAGTAGTGCGTGGTGTTTTTCAGTACCTCTGTTACCATCGGCGACATGAATGATGCGTCGTTATCCGAAGATAAGTATGTGGGGATAAGAAATAGTTTTCCTTGACTCATTTGGATAAAAATTCAATGACTAATTCGCCAAGCTCACGTGGCTTTTCAGCATGTACCCAATGCCCAGCTCCATCAACCGTTACAATTTCTGCATTTGGGAAAAGACTCCTAATAAGTTCATGATCCTGGGAAACAAGGTAGTCAGATTTTCCGCCAGCAATAAAAAGTGCTGTCCCGTCAAAACCGACTGCCCCTTCGATTCCTTCCCCTACCTTCTCAATGGCCGCTTCAATTACTTCAAGATTCAGTTTCCAGTTAAAAGTCCCGTCCTGTTTTCGATTCAAATTTTTCAAAATAAACTGACGTACACCAAAATTTGCAATCACCTGAGCCATTTGATCATCTGCTTCCTTTCGATTTTGTAACTTCTCCAAATCCACCGAATGAAACCCTTCAAAAATCTGCTGATGGTGAGGCGCATAGTATTTAGGAGCAATATCCACAACCATGAGTTTATCAACTAAATCAGCGTGTTGAGTAGCTAGATGCATGGCGACCTTTCCTCCCATCGAGTGCCCAAGGATATGCGCTTGACTTATTCCTTCATCTTCCATTAGCTCAACCACATCCTCAACCATGACATCATAATCAAACTCATCACTGTGGGGCGAATTGCCATGATTTCTAAGGTCTACCAGGTAAACCTTGAAATTCTCCGCGAAAACCTTTCCTAATGTCTGCCAGTTATCAGACGACCCAAATACCCCATGCATAATGATGAGGGGGCTACCGGATCCGAGTGTTCTAAAGTTTAACTTCATGAATTTTGACTTCCAAGTATGGCACTACTAATGATCAAAACCTTCTTTTTGTTCATTTCAATGCCAATAAAATTGATTTGACTCAAAGATACATATTACCTTCACGGCCTTTATGAACTCAATAAGCAGCTTTTTATCTGATGCGGTAAACTTTTTATGGGGGCCGCCATTGCTCATTTTACTTCTCGGTGGGGGTTTCTTTTTCCTTATTTACTCGAGATTTCTTCCTTTCCGATTCCTTGGTCATGCCATAAATGTTTTGAGAGGTAAGTACGATGACCCGGACGATCCAGGGGATATAAATCACTTTCAAGCATTATCAGGGGCACTAGCTGCAACCATAGGAATGGGAAATGTAAGTGGGGTAGCCTTAGCAATAGCAGCAGGAGGTCCCGGAGCTTTATTTTGGATGTGGATTAGCGCTTTTTTTGGAATGGCAACCAAATTTTTCACGTGCACACTAGCGGTGCTTTATAGAGGAAAAGATTCAGAAGGTGATTTGCAGGGTGGGCCTATGTACGTGATACGTGAAGGGATGGGCAAAAAGTGGATGTTTTTGGCCATATTCTTTTGTGTGTCTTGCTTTATTGGAGCGACACCAGTTTTTCAGGCAAACCAGATGGTTGCGGTGTTTAAAGACGTTGTGCTTATCCCAGCGGGAGTTCCAGATTCATTTGGTGTTGATTTGACCATCGGAATTATCCTTGCGGCAATCGTAGCGTTGGTGATTTTAGGAGGAATTAAGCGAATAGGAAATGTAGCCTCAAAATTGGTTCCTTCCATGGTTCTATTATTTGTAGGAAGTGTGGTTCTTATTTTACTAATGAACCTCGGAGAAATAATCCCATCATTTCTGTTCATTTTGGAAGATGCTTTTTCTGCCAAGGCAGTACTTGGAGGTGCTGTTGGTGCCATTGTTATTGAAGGAGCAAAAAGAGCTGCTTTTTCGAATGAAGCGGGGATAGGAACAGCTCCTATGATGCATGGAGCTGCTAAAACAAAAGAGCCTGTACGCGAAGGCCTAGTGGCCATGCTCGGCCCAGCGATTGATACGATCGTGGTATGTACAATGACAGGGCTATGCATCCTGATTACAGGAGTTTGGGACAGTGGTGAGGCGGACGGTATTGTCCTTACATCAAAAGCGTTTGAGGCCAGTTTGCCAGGCGTTGGGCCTTACATTTTAGTCGTCTGTGTTATGATTTTTGCGATCACGACAATCTTTGGTCTGGCATACTATGGACAAAAGTGTTTTTCGTTCATGATAGGAGCTAAGTATACCAAATACTTCCACTATTATTATATCGCGCTTGTCATTTTTGGAGCGGTCTCTAGTTTAGATATTGTGATCAACCTTGTATTTGTTGGCTATGGATTGATGGCAATACCTACAATGATATCAGCAATATCACTAGCACCTAAGGTAATGCAGGCAGCTAAAAGCTATTTCGACCAAGTATCGGAGTAAATGTTTGGAATGCTGGTACTTAGATGCAATATCTTTGCAGTCATATCATTTAAGATAGAATGAGAATTGTAATAGCAGGAGCAGGTGAGATGGGCTTTCATCTTGCAAAGCTTTTAACAGCAGAAGAGCAGGATATTGTAATCATAGATTCAAATCCAAATGTTCTGGAATATGTCTCGCAGCATTTAGATGTGAGCACCGTGCGAGGGAGTTCGACTTCACCTCGTACACTCAAAGAAGCTAACATTGGAAAAACAGACCTGCTTATTGCGGTGACGTCCATTCAGGAAACAAACATTACCACCTGTATTCTTGGAAAAAGCCTGGGAGCTAAAAAAACGATAGCCAGAATATCGAACATTGAACTACTGCACTCCCGTGAAGAGCTGAACCTTAGCAATGTGGGCATTGATGAGATTATTTCTCCGGCATCACTGGCGGCACGAGAAATCAAAAGATTACTGAAGCAGTCGGCACTCACAGATACGTTTGAGTTTGAAAAAGGCATGCTCTCCTTAGTTGGGATCACCGTGGACGAAGGATCTCAATTATTTGGTAAGACCCTCACGGAAACAGCCTACCTCAATCCAGACCATAATTTTACCACTGTAGCCATTCTGCGAGATCAGAAAACCATCATTCCGTATGGTGAGAATAAGTTTCAGGAAGGTGACCATGCTTACTTCATAGCACAGCCTGATGGGATTGATCGGGTGACGTCACTGGCAGGGAAAGAGAGTTTTGAAATTAAGAATGTAATGATTTTGGGAGCGAGTAAAGTCGGAATCAATACAGCTAAACTCTTGAGTAAAAAATACAACATCAAACTCATCGAGGCTGATAAAGAAAAGTGCCTTCACCTGGTGGACGAACTTCCGGATACTATGATAATCAATGGAGATGGACGCGATATTAATCTCTTGAAAGAAGAAAGTATTGACCGAATGGATGCCTTTGTTGCTCTTACAGAAAACTCTGAGACAAATATCATGGCCTCTTTGGTAGCAAAAAATCAAGGCGTAAGAAAGACAATCGCTCTTGTAGAAAATGTGGATTACATTCACCTATCGCAGAGTATCGGGATTGATACACTCATCAATAAGAAATTGATAGCTGCCAGCTTTATTTTCCGATACATTAGAAAAGGCGAAGTGCTAAATATCGCAGGGATCCACGGTGTGGATGCGGAGATATTAGAATTTGAACTGAGCGAGAAATCCAAGATAATGGATGGTCAGTTAAAAGATCTGGACTTTCCAAGAACCGCTATTGTTGGGGGTGTTATCAGAGATGGAAAAGGAATTGCTGTAAGAGGCAATTTTGAATTTCACCCAAAAGATCGCGTAGTTGTGTTGTCTAAGCCGGAATGTATCAAAAAAGTAGAGAGCTTCTTCAAGTAAGCGATGCAATTTAACTATAAGGTAATTTTTAAAGTCATCGGGTTTTTGCTCCTCATCAATGGGGCATTTATGCTGATATGCCTGCCTTTTAGCTTTTACTATGGCGAAGGAGACCACTTGGCTTTGATTCAATCAGCATTAATTACCATTGGTTTTGGCGCCCTGTTTGTCTTTCTAACAAGAAATCTTCAAAGCAACGATGTAAGAAAGAAAGACGGATACCTCATCGTAACCATGGGTTGGCTTTCCATGTCTTTTTTTGGATCGCTGCCCTATATTCTCAGTGGATCCATTCCAGACATCACCAATGCTTTTTTTGAAACCCTATCCGGCTTTTCTACCACAGGGGCTACCGTATTAACCGATATTGAATCTGTTCATAAAGGGATTCTTTTTTGGCGGAGCTTGACACAATGGATTGGCGGAATGGGGATCATTGTTTTGACCGTCGCGATCCTCCCTCTCCTGGGCATTGGCGGAATGCAGCTATTTGTTGCTGAAGCACCGGGGATTTCTCCAGATAAGCTTCAGCCAAGAATTAAGGAAACAGCCAAACGGCTTTGGATGATATACTGTGGACTCACGCTCACTGAGATGGTGCTACTGTGGGTTGGTGGTATGTCTTTTTATGATGCCATCAATCATAGCCTAACCACGATGGCAACCGGAGGTTTCTCAACAAAAAATGCAAGTATCGCTCACTTCAGTGATCCATTCATTCAGTATGTGATCATAGTTTTCATGTTTATGGCAGGAACCAATTTTACGATGACGTATTTTGGTCTGCACGGTAGATTTAAAAAAGTACTAAACAACGAAGAATTTAGGTTTTACTTGATTTTCTGCGTTTCCGTCTCATTACTGGTCGGCTTAATTATCTATAACCTTGGGCATGACACATTTGAAAAATCGATCAGAGATGCACTTTTCCAAATAGTATCCATCGTTACCACAACCGGATATGTTACACATGATTACACTGCCTGGACATCTTTCCTTACGGTGATCTTTTTCTTGCTCATGTTTGCCGGAGGTTCGGCTGGCTCCACTGCCGGAGGAGTAAAACTTGTGCGGCACATTTTGCTGATCAAGAATAGTTTATTGGAGCTCAAGCGAATCCTTCACCCCTCTGCAATCATCCCGGTGCGGTTCAATGGAAAATCCGTGAGTCGGGACATTACGTTTAATGTGTTGGCATTCATCATGATTTATATACTAATTGTGTGCTTTGGAGCAATTGCCGTATCGTCCTTTGGAATTGACTTTAATACCTCACTTGGAGCAGTAGCTACCACACTTGGGAATATTGGTCCTGGCATTGGAGATGTAGGACCCGTAGATAATTTTGCCCACCTTCCCATGGGTGTGAAATGGATATTATCCTTTATGATGCTATTGGGTCGATTGGAGCTTTTCACTGTGCTCATCCTTTTCACACCATTTTTCTGGAGAAAAGTCTAAAGCCTTTCAACAGATTGGCTCATCTTTGAACCACTCATACAACACATGATTAAATGAATATGCTGAGCTTTATCATTTGGACTGTAGATCCATCCATTTTCACCATTCCATTCACGGACTATGCACCACGATGGTATGGGGTACTCTTTGCTACTGGGTTTCTTGTCTCTCAGCAGATTTTTTTTAGAATATTTAAAACTGAGGGTAGACCCGAAAAAGATGTGGAGCGCATTACGGGCTACATGATATTGGCCACAATTGTTGGTGCGAGATTAGGTCATTGTCTTTTCTACAACCCTGGATATTATTTATCGAATCCTCTTAAAATTTTGATGGTTTGGGAAGGAGGACTAGCCAGTCATGGAGGAGTCCTTGGAATCCTTGTTGCCGTCTATTTTTTCTGTAAGAAATACAAGTATAGATACCTCTGGATATTGGATCGCTTAGTGATTGTCGGAGCTTTAACAGCAGCCTTGATCCGAATTGGCAATCTTTTCAATTCCGAGATGGAGGGGACTTTGACCAATTCAGACACAGGAATCGTATATGCAAGAGCCGCTATGGAAACACTAGCGTATTCACCGGATATTGAAAGTGTGAGCTTTGAAAAAGGCGGAGAAATGGAAAGCCCAGCAGAAGGGATTGTTCCGATAAAAGCAATCATAGCCTACAGAAGAGGAGTTGCGTTTGAGCTTCAGGATAAAAATTTTGTAGAAAACAACCTCAAAGGAGCACTAAATAGGTATCGGGAGGTCACGGAACATGTAGATTTCGGAGAAGGCCCACTCATGTATAAGAATTATCAAAAGGATGGAAGGGAAATAATTGAAATTTCGGCCTTAGGTAAAGTAAGGCATGCTGCTCAGCTTTATGAGGCAGCCTATGCCTTACTGTTGATGATGGTTCTTTACTGGCTCTGGGTAAAGCGCCGCGACGTTCTTCCCCAGGGCTTCAACTTTGCGCTTTTCATGATCGTGATGTGGTCACTCCGATTTGTAGATGAATTTTTCAAAATGAATCAGGAAGCGTTTGAGGAGGGAATGGTTTTGAATATGGGGCAAATTCTCAGCATACCACTAACACTGGTCGGATTCATTATGATGATTTGGATATACAACAGGGATGCGAAAATGGCGGATTTTAATTGACATAAAAAAAGGGAGCATTTGCTCCCTTTTGATTTCATATCAATCAACTTCTTATTGATCAGCTTCTTCAGCCATCTCATCAGCTGCAGCTGCAGCTTCTGCAGCAAGAGAATCAACTGCGACTTCAAGAGAATCCATAGCGTCACCAGCTACCTCTTCCATTGACTCCTCTGTAGCCTCACTTGCTTCTTCTACAGCCTCCTCTGATTCAGATTCTGATGATGCCGATGATGTGCAAGCCCCTAGGAATGCTACCATCGCTAATAGTAATAATACTTTTTTCATTTTTGGTCAGGTTTAAATTATAACCTTAAAATTAGAAGGTTAATAGCGATATACAAACGATAAATCCCTTTTAATCAAAAATCACAAAATAAAAGTTTACGTTTTTTGAAATCATTTTAAAAAAATTTCTATCTGACGACTTGTCTTCTTTTTAGTAGAAGTCTCAACATTTATCTGCCAAGTTGTCTTGAAATAGTGCAAAAATTCCTTTGGAATACCATTTGTATTCTCCCAATCGTACAAGATTAAAAGGCAGATGAATTTCAATAATTATACAATTAAGGCACAGGAAGCACTTCAGAAAGCAACAGATATTGCCGGAAGTAGCGGTCATCAAGTAATAGAAACAGGACATCTTTTAAAAGCGATTTTAATGTCGGATGAGAACCTTGTTTCATTCCTATTGAAGAAGCTTGGGGCGAACAAACAGATGGTGGAAACTCCACTGGATGAAATAATCAGCTCCTATCCACAAGTCACAGGAGGTCAACCGTACCTTTCGAATGACGCAGCAAAAGCGTTGCAGAAAGCAGAGAAGTACCTGAAAGACTTTGGAGATGAGTATGTAGCGGTAGAGCATATCATACTTGGAATTTTGGCGGGGAGTGATAAGCCAAGTCAAGTTCTTAAAGATGCAGGCTTTCAGGAAAAGCAACTGATTACGGCGATCAAGGAATTGCGTGGCGGTGAGAAGGTAACAGATCAGAACGCAGAGTCTAAGTATCGATCGCTTGAGCGCTACTCGAAGAATCTCAATGAGCTGGCTAAGAACGGAAAGATTGACCCTGTGATAGGCCGTGATGAGGAAATTAGGAGAGTGCTTCAAATATTGGCAAGGCGGACTAAAAACAATCCGATTCTGTTGGGAGAACCTGGGGTTGGTAAGACAGCCATTGTTGAAGGAATGGCTCAACGAATTGTGGATGGAGATGTGCCGGAAAACTTAAAATCCAAAACGATCATTTCATTGGATATGGGGCTTTTGGTAGCGGGCGCGAAATTTAAAGGAGAGTTTGAAGAGCGCCTCAAAGCGGTGATCAAAGAAGTAACGGATAGTGATGGAGAGATCATTTTATTCATAGATGAAATTCACACACTCATTGGAGCCGGTGGCGGTGGTGAGGGAGCTATGGATGCTGCCAACTTATTGAAGCCAGCATTGGCACGAGGAGAACTTCATGCAATAGGTGCTACCACTCTTCAGGAATATCAGAAGTACATTGAAAAGGATAAGGCGCTCGAACGAAGATTTCAATCGATAGTAGTGGACGAGCCAAATGTGTCTGATGCGATTTCAATTCTTAGAGGGATTAAGGATAAATATGAGATTCATCACGGAGTGCGCGTGAAAGATGATGCTGTTATAGCAGCTGTGGAGCTTTCTAATCGCTACATCTCTGATCGTTTTCTTCCGGACAAGGCCATTGACCTGATGGACGAAGCAGCCTCTAAATTGAGAATCGAGATTGATTCTCTTCCTGAAGAGCTTGATGAGCTAAACAGGAAAATCATGCAGTTGGAAATAGAACGTGAAGCGATCCGAAGAGAAAAAAACAAGGACAAAGAGAAGCAGCTCAATAAGGAAATTGCAGACTTGGATGAGGATAGAAAGGAGTTAAAGGCAAAATGGGACAATGAGAAATCTGTTATACAAGGCTTAAGGGAAGAAAAAGAAAACATTGAAAAGTATAAAACAGAAGCTGAGCAAGCAGAGAGAAGTGGTGAGTATGAGAAGGTAGCGGAGATCAGATATGGAAAGATTGTAGATGCCGAACAGAAGTTGGAAGCTTACCAAAAGCAACTAGTGGAAATGCAAGGAGATCAAAGCCTTCTGAAAGAAGAAGTAGACCCTGAAGATATCGCAGAGGTGGTAGCTAAGTGGACAGGCATTCCGGTTTCCAAAATGCTTCAGAGTGACAGAGAAAAGTTGATTCATCTGGAAGACGAACTGGGAAGACGTTTGGCCGGGCAATCAGAAGCAATCGAAGCAGTGTCTGATGCGGTAAGAAGAAGTCGTGCTGGTTTGCATGATCCTAAGCGACCAATTGGCTCTTTTATATTTTTAGGTACCACGGGCGTAGGAAAAACAGAGCTTGCAAAAGCATTGGCAGAATACCTCTTCAATGATGAAAATTCCATGGTGAGAATAGACATGTCTGAGTATCAGGAACGTCACGCGGTAAGTAGATTGATAGGAGCGCCTCCGGGATATGTGGGCTATGATGAGGGAGGTCAATTGACAGAAGCTGTGAGGAGAAAACCTTATAGCGTGATATTACTCGACGAGATTGAAAAGGCTCATCCTGATGTTTTCAACATTCTCCTTCAGGTATTGGATGATGGTCACTTGACGGATAACAAAGGAAGAGTTGCCAATTTCAAGAATACCATCATTATCATGACGACCAACATTGGTTCGGGGCTTATTCAGGAAAAATTTGAAAAACTGGATGAAGCCAACCCAGAGCCAGTTATCGAGGAGACAAAAAATCAAGTGTTCGAGTTACTGAAAAAATCAGTGAGACCAGAGTTCTTAAATCGTGTGGATGAAACCATCATGTTTAGACCACTCAGCAAGGAAGACTTACAAAAAATAGTAGGTATCCAGTTCAGGTTGATCCAGCAACGATTGGAAGAGAATGGAATTAAGATCGAGGCTGATGATAAAGTGCTGAAGCATCTAGGCAAGATTGGATTTGATCCACAATTTGGAGCACGACCGCTAAAAAGAGTTCTTCAGAGAGAAATCCTCAATGAATTATCTAAGGAGATTCTTGCAGGTAACATCGCAAAGGATTCAGTGATTGGCGTGACACTCTCAGATAACGATCAGGTGGAATTTTTGAATCTTGATGCGGTAGAGATTGAGTAAGCTCTGGAGGCGATTTTGTTGGGTGGCGATCATTGGTCTTATGATCGCCTTCCACAATACGTACAATCAAGAGTTCAAATCCCTTGAAGAGCCGCAGCAGGAAGCAATTGCAGAAGACGAAGAAGAATAGAGATCAGGATGATCCTTTTTTTATTTGATGCGTAGGCCGTAAACATGCTTATCGTAGCAGCCAAAAATGATCAGATCTCCTGAGATCTTTGGTGAGGAGAATGATCCATTTGGAAGTGCGTATGTGCTAATTTCTTCTCCAGTTTTACGATCCAGTAGAAAAACGATTCCGCTATCTTTTGGATTATACCCATTTCCAGAGGTGTATATAACCCATTTTTCTGTAACAGCCGGCTTGGTATAAATATTCTTTCCACCATTCTGAGACCAAACAGGCCGACCTATTTTTGGGTCAAACGCCAACATGGAATGGTTATCCGATCCGCCAATGTAGAGCGTATCCTTGTAAATGACCGGGTCACCAATTACCCACCCCTGCTGAGCATCTGTGTATGTCCAAACCTTTTCGCCAGAAGAAATATCGAGCACATTGAGCATGAAGTTCCGAGCTCCGAAAAAAAGTAGCTCATCATAAATGAGAAATTCGGAGACAACCCCGCCAAAGGTGCCGTATGGCTTAGCCTGCCGATAGGTTTTCTTTTTCCAAAGCAGCGTATTACTGTTCAAAGAATACGCGTAAACGTTTCCTTCCCAGTCACCGAAATAGAGAACATCTTCGCTGACCAAGGGAGAAGACCTGATTGGAGAATTACCTTCTGTCTGATAAGAAAATTCTACTTTACCATTCCCTGCATTGAGCCCATAGACATTACCATTACCACTGCCCACATAGATTATTCCGTCGTGGAAAAATGCGATAGATCTTTTATCATCGTATGGATCAATCTTGTATGGCCACTCGTATTCCTTGTATTTGAAAACAAAAGGTTCCATTTCAAGATCGAACGTCCATTGTGTTTTGCCATTTTTAATGTCAACCAGGTAGAAGACATTAGCGGATTCGAAAAAGATGTTGTCTCCAACAAGTGTTGCTTTCGCCTGAATGTTTCCTTCCGTTTCAATTCTCCACTTTTCCTTTCCCGATTTTATGTCAAGCGCAAAAAACACACCGCTTTGATCTCCGATAAATACAGTTTCTTCATGTAATAGAGGGCTGGCTAAGACAGAATCTGTAGCTTCAAACTTCCAATCCAACTCAAGAGTTTGAGACGAGACACTAATCGTGACGATGCATAGCAGCAGGCATAAAAAGGTATGTTTCATAAGTCCTATTATTTTGATTTAATCTCAAGCTATTTCAATTTGTTTCTTGCTTGGTATTTGAAGCTTAGCAAAACCTTATTAAATCCTTGTCAGTATTAACTTGAAGAGATTTTGACAGAAAAAGACTACATATCACTATGCAAAAAGCAGATTCAAGCAAAGTTTAATCTCAATTCAGATTTGATTGAGCGAGACTTTGAATACCTACATGATGTGATATTGGAAGAAACTCAGACAGATCTGAGCACTTCTACCTTGCGTCGCATATGGTCGGATAAGAATCAGTCAATCCCACAAACCAAAACGCTCGATGCACTTGCTCAGCTTCTGGAACATCCGGGTTGGCATGAATTCAAACGAGCGCATCAGGCCGTGGGTAAGAAATCCATTCACATGAATGCGCGATCCCTTGCTTACATTATTGGACTGGTACTTTTGTTGTCTTCTATCTTTCTGCTAACATCCACAGAGGAAGTCGTGGGGGAGGCAATTTTAATTCCTGAGGTCCTGGTGTACGAAGGAGTTCCGGCCACCATTGGTTTTCATTATAGCATCAAGAATCCAAATATCGACATTGAATTGTCGTGGAATCCATACGAACGAACACGGTTAGATATGGATCAAAACTTTTACACCGGGACCTATTTATATCCTGACTATCACCAGGCAAAACTGTTACATGGAGAGCAGGTTTTAGTAGCATCACCCATACATGTTACAACCTCTGGTTGGCATGGTCTGATCATGGACGCCGGTTACGATACCAAGCCAAGTTATCTGGATAGCATTGAGTTTTTATCTGGGGAGAAGCTCTTTGTAAAGAAAGAAAGTATGGCACAAGCAGGAGAACAATCAGGAATCGCACTGCCGGTTTTCACTCTTTCACATACAGACCTTTCAAGCCTTTCCGGAGATGCTTTCACGCTGAAAGCATTGGTGAGCAGTCAAGCCTTTTCAAAAGAACAAACTTGCTTATTCTATGAGGTACTAATCAAAGGTGAAAATGGAAATATCAGAGTACCTGTCAGCCAGACGGGATGCTACGGACTGACAGATTTAAAGTGTGTCGGTGAGGTTTTCTCAGGAAAGCAAAATGATCTTTCAGCTTTGTCCACAGAACTAAGCAAAGAACATCAATTTAATGTCCAACTCAAGGGAAATGAAATGCGAATCAATGTGGCAAACAATCCGGCATTAACCATAAGCTATGCGAATAGGGTTGGTCCATTAAAGGTGATCAAGTTCATCTTCCAGGGGTCATCTGAAATTCGTTCATTTGAGCTCTTGGATGAAAATGGGTCACGCTTTGAATCGTCAGCATTGTATCCATTCTGAGAGAGTTGGGTCAAAGAATTACAAAATTTGTTTGAGAATTTGGAACGAAATGTGAGTAAATCATCTTACATTTATTCTACTATTACCCGTAACAAATACGTCATGACTGCAGAAGAAATCCAATCTCAAATCACAGATTTAGAATCTAAATTAACTGGTGATATGTTTAGCGACATGGAAATCAAGGACAAGATTCACAACCTAAAGATGAAGCAAAATGGTACTCGTCCAATGAACTCGGAAATAGAGTGTGTTGGTTGTGGCAGCTGATTTTAGAAACCATTCTGGTTAAATACTGTCATTAGCCTGAAAGACAATAAAACATGAAAGGTATTCAGGCAGCTTTTTTTCTTAGCATCATTTTCTTAGCCCCTTCCTACTCGCAAGAGGAGTCAACATACGACTACACCTCTAGCTATGGAGAGCATGGGCATAGCAGTTTTGCGCTCGTGCGGAAAGAAAATCGTTACGGTCTGATTGATCGGCAAGGCAAAGAAATATTGCCTCCTGAATTCGATAAAATCTACAGGTATGGTGAGTCAACTACAAACTGGGCGAAGATTCAGAAAGATGGCCGATATGGATTCGTAGACCGAGCGGGAAGCATCGTTGTAAAAGTTGAGTACGACCGAATCTATTCTTTTGGAGATAAGAATGCCAACTGGGCGATGGTTTTGAAAAATGGCCTTTACGGATTCATTGACCGCACAGGGGCTGAAATTGTGACTCCCGTTTATAGCAGCATCCATTCGTTTGGTTCGAGCAATGCTGCAGGAGCATGGGCTAAAGTACAGCGCGATGGCATGTATGGCTTCATTGATCGTGCTGGCAAAGAAGTTGTGCCTACTGTTTACCAGAGAATTGGAAGTTTTGGTTCTGTAGGAACAGCCTGGGCTAAGGTAGAACAGAATGGACTGGCAGGGTTTATCGATCGTTCAGGCAAAGAAGTAGTACCTCCAAAGTATACTTCAGTCTCTTCATTTGGCACGATTGCAAGTCACTGGGCTAGAGTTGAACAAAATGGACTATATGGAGTGATCGACCGGACCGGCAAGGAGATCATTCCACCAAAGTACGAGCGGATTTACGATTTTGGAGGCAAGGGAGCCTCCCATTTAGCGATGGTGAGAAAAGCGGGGCTTTTCGGGTTCATTGATAAATCAGGCCGGGAAGTAGTTCCTGCCATCTACCATAAAATCGGGTACTTTGATCGTGAAAATTCGAATTGGGCATTGGTGGAGAGACAAGGCAGGTTTGGGTTTATTGATAAAAGTGGGAAAGTAGTCGTGCCTGTTGCGATGGCGGATTTGAGTAGAAGCTTTCATGAGCTAAGTGATCACTTCAGCTCGCGTGGTGTCCACCTTGGAAGTATTGGCGCTGTTAAGAAATATTGGGTGAGTGATTTTGTAGGAAAATACGCTTTAATAAAGAGCAAAAAAACACGGCAACTAGGGGTAATCGATCGAGACTTTGAGGTGATTGTACCCGTCGAGCATAAAAAGATACTGGTGGATGAACGAGGCAGCATCCATGTTTGGCAGTAAATACCGTTGCTTTGTCGTTAAATAAGCACATAATTTGCTGAATATCAGGGATTAACACATCTTTGGTATATGAAAACTTTAGTAATCACCCTTTTGTTTTTATTCGCTTCTAACGCTTTATTCTCCCAATTTACTTCTGTTCAGAACGGTGATTGGGATGATTGTGCCACATGGGGAACCTGTCCTGGGACCGTTATCGGCACAGACTACCCAGGGAGGACAGACAATGTATCCATAGGACATGCGGTTACCGTGAATAATACGCTGGACAATTCAGCTACGAATACACAGCCCAACGATGAGGCAATAGCAGGAGTTTGCGGATGCACAGGTGTGGGAGCAACAGGGTGTGTCGATACGCCCACAATATGCAATACCGATGCCTTCTACCAGAAAGGGACGATTACCGTTACCAACGGAGGAGCTTTTACGAGCACAGTAGCAACAGTTTTTGAAGGGGACGTTGAAATACAAAGTGGAGGTTCTTATAGACTAAATGCCAGTTCTACATTATTCCTCATAGGAAGGGTAGACGTTCGTGACGGAGGTTCTTTGATTACAAATCAGAACTTAACGATATCAGGAGATGCGGTAATTAACATTGAAAGTACAGCAACTGCAGGAGTAGGGGATGATCTTTATATTGATGGAGATAATGCCTTTGTCTGTGGAGATGGAACACTTGACCTGGATGGGGTATATTATCCTCCGGGAACGCGCAACAACTCTGTGCGTCATTTCAATTCAACTGATAATACAACGGTTGATCAGATATGCTCAAACACCACTGTGGTATGCGAAGATGGCAACTGTTGTGGCGGAGAATGTGATACAGATATTGATGCAGGAGCAGGAGCAGGAGATGGTGAAATTTCGCCTGGTGATGGTTCGGCTACTGCACCTGAGGTACTACCTGTAGAGCTTATTTCTTTTGACTGGAAAGACGAGATTTCATCGATTACCATTCAATGGTCTACCGCAAGTGAATTGAACAACGAAGGCTTTGATCTTTTTAAATCCACCAATGGTGAGGATTTTAATTATGTCACATTTATTGAGGGTGCTGGCAATAGCAGTCAAATGTTGAACTACAAATTTGAAGATCTAAAACCAGTTTCAGGGGCGAATTATTATCGTTTGATTCAAAAAGATTTTGATGGACAAACAGAAGACTTGGGAACCATACGAGCATTTTCCAATGCAACAGATTTATTTACAGTCTACCCTAATCCAGCATCAGAGCGGGTAACGATACTTTTTGGAAATCAATTTTTAAGCACAGCAGCCAAAGTCAGGTTATACACCATTTCAGGTGAGACCGTTTTCGAAGAGGAGATATGGGTAGGAACAAACGCAGTTGATTTAACTCTAAATTTTAAACCTGGAATCTACTTTCTGGAATCCAATAATGGCACTTTCAGTCAAAAAAGAAGATTGGTGATAAAATAGAAAAGCCCCTTTGCGAGCAAGAACCTTCATGTCATAAGTGGTTTGCTAAAAACTTCGCTGACAATACAGTCATTCCAAATTTCTTACTAAAGTATCTGCTTCTTTAGTTGTGACTGAGCGCAAACGCCCCCTTCATAGTTGATAAACTTTCATTTCCACGTTCTGTAGACCAGAGTTGTTCCTTTTCATCGTTCCTTTTATCCCTTTCCATCTAAGAATAAGCCAGATCAACTCCTTTGATTGACTTAAAAGGAATTATGCGGTCTTTATTAAAAGTACATAGTAAAGTGACACATTAATTCAATAAACATGGTTAAGAGCTTTCAGAGAAACTTAAAACTAAGAATCGTGTGCATTTCGATTTCTTTTTTGATTACCTCGTGCCACGTTGGCCGTTTTGTCGCTTACAATGCAGCCGGTATTAATGACTATAAAAAATTCCCTCAAAGAACGATCGATAATGATACTTCGATATTCAAATTTTATGAAAATGCGTATAAGCAAAAGACGCTGACTGAATTAAATAGTATCAAAAATAACTTTGAAGACTATTTATCAAATCATGGCACAGTTGCATTCATAATCATTCAAAATGACACGGTAAAGTATGAGCAGTATTTCAATAACTACAATCGATCTTCTATAGTATCATCGTTTTCGATAGCAAAGTCGCTGACATCACTATTAATCGGATGTGCTATTGATGACGGTTTGATTAAAAGCACAGAAGAGTATGTAGTTAAATACATCCCTGAACTCAGCGATCGTAACTTCGAAAATGTAACCATTGAGCATTTGCTGCAAATGACCTCTGGATTAAAATCTAAAGAGAGCTATTACAATCCATTCGGCGATGCTGCTCAGCTGTATTATGGGAAAGATTTACGAAAATTCATATCAAAACTGCGTACAAAGTCAGATCCGGGAGAGAGCTACAATTATGTAAGTGGTAATACTCAGTTATTGGGATTAGTGTTGGAGAGGGCTTTAAATGGGAAAAGCGTTTCTCAATATTTAGAGGAGAAACTATGGAAAAATTTGGGTATGGAATATGATGCTAGCTGGAGCATTGATAGAAAGGAAAATGGTCTTGAAAAAACATTTTGCTGTGTTAATGCGAGAGCAATTGACTATGCCAAAATAGGTAGGCTTGTTCTCAACAAAGGAAATTGGAATGGAAATCAAATAATTTCTGCTGATTGGGTGTCACGTTCAGTCAAAAGAGATCATTCTAATGGGAGCTCCAGAAACTATCAATATCAATGGTATACACCCTACCCCAATGGAGATTTTATGGCTCGAGGAATTTTGGGTCAGTATTTGTTTATCAGCCCATCGAAAAGCTTAATAATAGTTCGCCTAGGGGAAAAAGAAGGAAATGGCAGTTGGCTGGGGTTATTCGAAATGATAAGAAACCATTATTGGTCTTTTGGAGGATGGATTAATCGCTAATAGTCACCTCTACGTGTGGCAATTGATGAACGTAAGAAGTATGCATATTCTCCTTATTTCAGCTACAAATCCTGGAATGTCAATTCGATTAATTATACTGATTAAGAATCCTATCCAGATTGGATTTATATCCCCTGCTGAGTTTGACCTGGGATCGGTTGGTAAGATGCAGAATGTACTCACCATGAAAATAAGATTCCAGTGATTCAATGTGATCTATGTTCACCATAAATGATTTGTGCACCCGTACAAATATGCCCGGGTCAAGCACTTCTTCCAATTGCTTTACAGATAGGTTAGTTAACTCTGTCTTGCCTTCCAGATGCACTTTGGAAAAGGAGCCTTGACTCTCAATCCAGTAGATAGATTCAACCGGTATTAGGGTAATCATACCTTTGTGCTTGCTGGTTATTTTCTTTAGATACTGCGTTGACTTGTGAGTATTTAGTTGTGCCAAAAGAGTGGTCTTACTTTCATCCCATATCGATTGTTTAAGGGTCCATTGTTCATATACGCGATCCAGCATTTTAGCGAAACGTTCCTTGTTCAATGGTTTCAATAGGTAATCAATGGCATTTTCCTCAAAAGCGGTAATGGCATATTCTTCAAAAGCGGTGATAAACACCAGGTAAGGAAAAGGGTATTTCAACTGCTTTGCTACTTCAATTCCGTTTAGTTCGGGCATCTCTATATCCAACAGCACAAGTTGGGGCTGATGTTGATGGATTGCTTTAAGGGCACTCTGGCCATCCGAGCAGTCCTCCACAACGCAGAAGCGATCATCTTCATTAAGGTAGTGTAGGATAGCCTCTCTAGCTAGTGACTCGTCATCAACGACTACAACTTGCAGGATGTCACTTTCTCTCATATCAGTTTTGACTTACTGGAATTTTGATAACAGACGTTACCCCTTGCCTTAAGATATCGTTCTTTACTTCAAAGAAATGGTTTCTCTCATAAAGCTTTTCCAGTCTGGTCTCAATGTTGGATAAGCCAACTCCTTTGGTCAATTGACCTTTTTCAGGTAAGAGTGGCCCCTCATTGAAAAGCTCGACCTCCATGAAATTTCCTGACTGTGAAATTTTCAATTCTATCAAGCACGCGTCTTTACTTTTGGCAATTCCATATTTCATGGCATTTTCAATCAAAGGCTGTAGAATTAGGTTAGGTACCTTTTGATCAAGACATTGAGGATCCACATCTCTTTTTAGGGTAAGGCGATCTTTGAAGCGCACGGATTCTATTTCGAGGTACAGATCAAAAAACTCGAGCTCTTTTGATAGTGAGACCATTTGATGTTCCTCAAAATCCAAGGTCCTTCTCAAGAATTCTCCAAGCTTGCTGGTCATGTTGATCGAAATCAAATTTTCACCGATCAGTGTCAGAGAGGTGATTGTATTCAAGGTGTTAAAAAGAAAGTGTGGATTTAATTGAAGCTTAAGCGCCTGCAGCTGGGCCTGAGTTAGTTGGCTTTGTAGTTGATCGTTTTTCATCTTGATGAGCGCCATGTTAAGCTGATTGTTTTTTCGTAATGAATAGCTTCTAGCAATCACAATGATCATCATCACCAACGCAAAGATTAATAGATCATTGGTGAATCTGGATATAAAGTAAGGTAAGTATTCGCCTAAAGTCGCTTGTGTTAAATCTAAATATCCGTGGATGGTAAACATATACACCAATGTTAGATTACTTATTAGCAGGAGAATAAGTAGGCCAGTGATCGAGTGGATCAAAAGAGGCTTTATCCAGTTGTTTGATTCAAAAGACCATCGGTTGGCAACATAGATTAAGACGGGTGTCAGCAACATCCATCCAAGCCAAATAGGGAGCTGGTCAAGAAATAGGGTTATCCAGTCTGGTTCCAAGCCATTTTTGATGCTGGTGAAATATACCTGATTGGTGATGATTATTGCGATAAATAACCAAAACCCTAGAAGTATCAGCCAATGCTTAATACCGAGTTTCTGATATGTGTTTTTTAAACTCAACTTAGAATAAATCTACGAAGATAGAAATGCAAAACGGCTTCTGTTTCTGGTACTCTCTCATTTAAAGGAACTAGCCGTTATAATACTTCCATTTGAAACTAACACCGGAATTTTTCATTTTGATGAACAAAGGCCTTGTTTGGTGAAGCCAAAACGTTTTTAACCTACTTCCATCTGAAATAACCTTCCATACTTTTATTTGCTGACCATCCAAGCGATGATTTTCCTCACTAACTACCTCGATATTAGCCCAAACCAATTTCGAACCATCATTGAGGTCTAGCATTGGTAGCGACACGGTATATCCTACTTTTAGTGGTAGGGCACTTAAGACGTAGTGCAGGGTTGCGGGTTCAAATAGTTCATGTTCATAGACTTTGTCATAAACAAGTTCAGACTTGATATTGGAGTCTTCCCCAGGTGTGATGTGTCCTACGAGACGGTTGTTTATAAATTCTAGTTTACCAGTATAGTCTGAAAATGCATTGTAAAACCATCTTTTGGTAACACCCAAAGTTTTGGCTGAAAAATAAACCGAATCTGGGGCTTTTTTGCCGTTGACTTCAAAGTCAATAAATAGCTTATAATTCGATTCTGACTTAGCATCTTCCTTTATTAGATTATAGATCATTTCTCCGCGGAATTTTCTGTAGGTAATCTTTTGCGGTTTGATTTTGTTGATGTCAAGTTCAGAGCTACCAGGATAAACCTTATGATAGATGGGCCCTGGATGTGGAGGTCTTGTGCTGCTGCAAGACATCAGTAAAAAAGTAATAATGAATATTATGGGAAGGAACCTTACCATTTTTACCATTAAGATACGTTGGCGATCCCCATGAAGTAACCTCTTTTCTCTAAGCTGGCTTTATTTGTTATTAAGCCGTCTTTTAAGGAGGACAAAGCGCTGTTGTGTATATCTATTTCTATTGCCAGAGATGTAAAATTGAGCTCACCACTTCATTCATCGATTCATCCTTGTTCTAATGAAAATCAGCCTGTTCATTCCTTTGAAACAACTCAGAGAAAGTGGCGAAAGTTAGAGTGGGGAAACAAACTGAATCAATATGAAGTACTTCAACTCTTCTTTCAAACTATATTTAATCGTCATGATGCTGGGAGCAGGATATATGTCAAGAGCTCAGGCCATCACACATGAGGATTTGCTGGATTCTTGGGATATAATGACCAGCATGGTCGTTGAATCTGCCAACTTGATGCCAGCAGAACACTTTACCTATACACCAGGAGATCCTTTAAGAAACTTTGCCAATCAATTAAACCATACCACAGCCTCCAATATTGGATTTGCAAAATCAGTAAATGCAGGGCCTCCAAGTTTTAGAATTCCTGACAGATCCAATCCACCACAAGAAAAGGACGCGGTAATTGAAATTTTAAAGAATTCATTTAGCTATTTCCGAGGAGGATTGGAAAAACTATCTCAAGCAGATCTGGAAGAAAAAGTTGCATGGGGACACCCAAGCAACCCTAAGCAGATCACGCGTCTAAAAGCAATACTTATTGTAATGAGTCACCTTCAACGAGAGCACGGGAAGACAATGATGTACTTAAGGGCAAAAGGCGTTCAGCCATCACAATCTGGAAGTTGGAAATTTTAACTAAGACACATGAAAAATCTCATAATACTAATAATAACAATATCAATTTATGGGTGCTCAAAAGCGCAACCACCGATCGAACCCGCTTTTGATCCGGTACTACCTGGCGACCCGTCACTGGTGACAGATCGGATTGCCCCACATAAAGTCATGTACGAAAAATCCGGAGGGAATATGACTTATGTAATGAAAGAAGTAGAAAAGAATGGAAGAGCCGCGTACCAATTAGCCATATATTTTAATCAGGATGAATCAGGCACTCCGGACTTAATCTATATCGATAAAAGCACTTTAGGTTATTTGGGAAGAAGACTCGAGATGAAAGATTATATCATTGACGTCCAGTTTGCAGATAATCGATTCACAGGTAAACTTGAGCCAATAGCAGGCTCAGATTACAATGAGGTTAATTATGAAAAAGAGTATCCGCACAATGCCTTTGAACCTGCAGTAATCAATTACTTTATCGCAGCTCTTCCATTGAAGGAAGGGTATAAAGCATCAATTCCAGTGTTTGACCTCAATAAAGGATCGCAGATGTTTTGGTCCAACATTGAAGTACTTGGAAGAGAGACCGTGAAGGTTGATGGAAAGAAGCATGAAACATGGAAGGTGAAGTCCACGGGGATCAAGGAGAAGACAATTTGGGTATCTACAGATGTTCCTTATGCCATCAAAATGAAGACAAAGGGGAGTTTTGGAACCTGGGAGTTTGTTGAAGAATAGTTTTTTGGTTTTCAGAAGGAGGCATCTATGATGCCTCTTTTTTGGCAGAGCTTTTTACAAAAAAGCCCCCTAATTCAGGAGGCTTTGAATCTAAATTTTGAGAGCATTTAGAAAGCTTCGCTAAACAAAACTTTCATCTCTTCCCAGCTCGCACTATCTGCCGCAGCATTGTAAGCGATTGGCATATTGAATTTTTCAGCTAATGCATCGGCTTCCTTGCTTGTAAACGAATGCAAGGCACCTTCATAGTTGATGAATTTGTAATCGGCTCCCGCAGCGTCCATAGCAGCTTTGAAATCCAAGATTTGCTGTTCGGGTATAAACTTATCGTCTGCTCCGTTGGCTACTAAAACCTTACCCTTCACCGATCCCACCTCCGGCATTACAGGTAATTGAAGTCCGGCATGAAATGCAGCGACAGCATCTAACTCATATCCGGAGTTGGCCATGCTTAGAACTGTGCTACCACCGAAGCAATAGCCAATAGCGCCGATTTTCTCAGGATCAACATTGGGGTGATTTTTCAAAGCCTCCAAAGCCGCTTCAAAGCGGGCCTTTGCTACATCGAAATCGCCCATAACCATACTAGCAAATTCACCTGCTTCATCTGGGTGTGCAGCTTGCTTCCCATCACCGTACATGTCAACTGCCAGTGCAACATATCCCAAGTCAGCAAGCATGTCTGCACGAGACCTTGAGTATTCGTTGTGGCCCCACCATTCATGTACCACAAGGATGCCAGGCCTTTTGCCTTCGCTATTTTCGCCTACTGCGAAATATCCCTTAAGCATCGTTGAGTCGGCAGAGTATTCAAATTCTCCCGAAGGTGCTGCTACTTCTTCTGTAGTTTCTGATTCATTATCAGAAGCTTTTTCCCCTTCCGTAGAGGAGCAGGCCACCACAAATATTCCAATAAGGAATGCATAAAATAGTTTTAATCTCATCATATCAGGTTTTTAGTTCTGTATAAAGGTAGGAAGGAAAGATAGAATTGGTTTGCTTTGAGATGATTTCTACTCAGTGTCAGATTCTCTTTTGGTGAGGCGAAACACTGCCATACCTTCTTTAAGCTCACCAACGATCTTGGTTACCTGCTCTGATTTTTCAGAATAGCTGACCATGCCTGAAGAGAGCTCCGAAGCGGAGGCAGCAACCTCTTCGGCACCAGCGGCCGTTTGCTCAGCTATAACGACGACACTCTCCATAATTGAAACGACATTTTGGATGCTTTCCGTTTGATCTTGTGTTGATACGAGAATCTCTTTTGACAATTCTAACGTGTGTCCTGAGCCTTCTGCTATTTCTTGAAAGGCTTTTGAGGCATTACTAGAAGCGCTAATACCCCCATCTATACGCTCACTCATGCTTTTGATTTTCGCGACAGCATTTTGCGTGTCGTTTTGAACGCCGAGTACCAGCTTCTCAATGTCTTTGGCAGAAGATCTTGAGTCTTCAGCAAGTTTCCGAATTTCTTCCGCAACTACTGCGAAACCTCTGCCAGCGTCCCCGGCCTGGGCAGCTTCAATGGCCGCATTCAAAGCCAGAAGATTCGTTTGGGAAGCGATATCTGTGATAATATTCAATACACGGCCGATCTCTTTAGACCTTTCGGAAAGTACGTGGATAGATTCTCCGGTTTCATTGGCAACATGTTGAATTTCACCCATGCTCTCGCCTACTTCGTTAACTATCTTTAACCCTATCGTGCTATTATCCTTTCCGTTTCCAGCAGCCTGATTAATCGCTTCAACCTGGTTTCGAATGGTAGAAGACGCCTCAAGAATGTTTTCTACAAGCGATGAAGATTCGTCTACCTTGTGTACTTGCTCACTGCTACCGCTGCTCATTTGTGCGATTGCAGATGCGATTTCCATGGTAGTCGCTTTCATTTCTCTACTCACTGCCAACATTTCCTCTGAAGAGTCGCCCACGACATTGGTTTCAGCAGACGTCTTATTGAGGAGCAAGCAAAGGTTACCTAGTGCTTTGTTGAGGTTGTCAGTTAGCTCCTTCATTTCTCCCTGAACTTGTTCTTCGAAACGAAGGGTTAGGTCTCCGTTGGCCATGGCGTCAATAACCTCATTGATTTTCCTCATTGGAACAGCCACTGAGTTTAGTAAGTCATTGATGGTAGAGCTCAATTCACTCCACTGACCAAAGGCTTCTTCCGTGGATATGCGATTGGAAAAATTGCCTTTGACACCTGCTTCATGGACAACCTCCTTCAGGTCATCAACGATCCGGATGAGATTTGCTCGCATTTTTAAAAGGGAGTTGCCTAGTAGATCGTCTTCACTTGCAGCAACAAAATCTGAATCAAGATTACCGACACCAATTTGCTCGGAGAAACTGGCTTTCTTTTCCAATTCGGTAGCCAGAACGTTGATGGATGAAGACATCTGCACAAGCTCTTTTGTTCCCTTGCTATTCGCATCTTTGCTTGAAATGGATTCACCCCTTGCCAGCCGTTTAAGAACCTTGTTGAAGTTACCCAAGGCATCTGAAATGTTAGCGGACATTTTGAGGATCAAAAAAGTCAGAAGCAGAAGACCTATTAGGCCTGCGATGATGGTTTTTATGAAAATGGCATTGAAAGACTGAACGATCTCTGAAAAAGGAACGACGGTACCCACGGCCCAATAAGTATCTGAATTGCCCGCTTTGACGGGAGCAAATGTGATGTATACACGTTCATTAGTGACGTTGCTATCAAATGCTTCAAATGAAAATGACTTCCCAGATTCTACATTGGATTTCGCCATTGCAATCTTTTCAGTTTCCATAAATGATACCTGATCGATTGGTTTAAAAATCAATTCTGAGTCGGGATGAGCGACGAGCATTCCCCTTGCAGAGACGACAAAAGCATAACTATTTGCGAAAGCGTCATAGGTTGTCATCGATGCATAGTCATTGAGCCCAAGGTCGACACCAACCTGGCCGAGGTATTCTCCATTGAGTGTGATCGGCACGACCGCCGATGTTCCTAAAACAATTTTGTCTGAGAGTACATTGTTTGCATCAAAATCATAGGGCTCTGCAAGTCCTTCTTTACCGCTTTTTTTAATTACATTATAAAAATTGTTGGGATTGTAATTGTCAACGTCCGTTGTATCATGGACCATTTTTTCACCACTAGGTGTATTTACATAGACGTGACGTTCACGACCGTGATCGAGTGGCCATGCAGGGTCGAGTGATTTCATATCCCAGCTGATCCAGATGGTCTCTAATTCTGGCGTATATCTTAGGGTATTTTGTAGCAGATTGGTCTGATAGTCCAATCGCTCATTAAGCGATAAGTTTTGCTTCGTTTTCACCAAAGCTTCTATGGTACGTGATATACTCAGAAACCTTTCGAATTTAGAATTGATGAAGTTGGCCTTCTGAACTGCTGAAGTGTCTGCCAATTTTTTTGCATCAGCTATGGCGTTTGCTCGGAGCGAATAGGCAATGTATCCAAGCGTGCCGACGTAAATAACTACCGTTACTCCTAGAATGAGGAGTAACATTTTCTGTCTCAATGAAAGCGGGTAAAAGGAGGTGGACATGGGTCAATACTCTTCACACAAAAGTTTGATCAGCTGGTTATTCTGAACGAACTTTTATTTAGGTTAAAAAATGATGGTTAATAGGACTATACAAATATGTGGCGAAAACTGAAAACTTGGATAGTTTATTCTATGGGTGAC
This sequence comes from Ekhidna sp., assembly GCF_039940915.1. Lineage (GTDB taxonomy): Bacteria > Bacteroidota > Bacteroidia > Cytophagales > Cyclobacteriaceae > Ekhidna. The sequence goes on along the minus strand of NZ_JBDVFO010000001.1, from coordinate 889,448 downwards.
CCATACTTACCTACGAAATGACTGAAAATCAGGTTGTTTGATTGAGCCTGCTCTTGAAAAGCCTGCTTTAAATGAATTAAACGTGTCAAAATAGCGAATCTTACTAATAACGGAATTTGTACTTTTTCTAGAAGATACCGGTATTTGTAAAAAGAAATAATTTGGGGGTACTTCGTTTTTTAACAAGGCAGGGTAGCAGGCATGGTGGACTAACAATGGCAATATAAACCGGGCACAGAGTCCCGGTTTTGGATTTCAATGCAATATAAAATTGATAGGTACGACCATTTGAACCCTTACCCTCACATCACCTTGTTTGCCTGGGAGAAATTTTGGGACTAGCTTCATAACACGTAGTGCTTCTTCATCGCATCCAGCGCCAATTCCTTTCACTACTTTAAGGTCTGTGAGAGAGCCATCCTTTTCTACGACAAATTGAACAAACACCTTGCCTTCTGCACACCCTGCTGGATGCTGTATATTCTTACCTATAAACTCAGTCATTGCTTTTATCCCAGCCGGGAATTGAGGTGAAATGACAGGATTTATTAGGCAGACGATTTCCTCTTCATCTGACTCCAAACATTCAAAATGGTCTTCCTTACATGAAAGAAGGAATATCAAGAATAGAGTTACTACTAAGGGTCTCATTTTAACCGAAAAGTCACGGGGAGTTGCATTTGCACTTTTACGGGTACCCCTCGCTGTTTTCCAGGAGTGAATTTTGGCATTAGCTTCAATACTCTTATAGCTTCTTCATCGCACCCTGCGCCAATTCCTTTGACCAGCTCAATATCTGTTATGGAACCATCAGTGTCAATGACAAATTTGAGATACACCCGACCTTCGATCCCTATCTGCTGTGCAGCTCTCGGGTATTTGATGTTCTTAGTGATGAACCCAAGCAAGGCGGCATTGCCTCCTGGAAACATGGGCATATTTTCTACGATGAGAAAAGGATCGTCAGTGATCTCATCAGATAGGACAGGCTCACCAAAGTCGATTTCTACAGGTTCACTATCTATTTCAATGACTGGGTCATTTTGTAGAGTCTCGGTAAGCTTTTCCACCTCTTTTATTTGGTTTAGTTCAGAAACAATTTGTTTTTTAACCTTAGGCTTAGGTATTTCCGGCAACTTCTGCTTTGTGATTTGAATCTCGTCAATGACGTACCACGGATCATCTATCGGATCTTCATGTTTCACTACTGGATCAATTGGGGATTTCCACTCAAAAGCGAGTAAAGTCAAGCAAAGAGAGATTATCATTCCGATACCAAAGAATAGAGGTCTTTTTGACTCTAAGTCATATTTTTCATTTTTCTTAAGTTCCATAATTCAAGCTTTTATATGGTTTTCAATCGTTAGATCGAAATAAAAGCAGGAATCATGCCTTAGTTTTTAATTGAGAAAATCGTTTATGTGTTTGGAGAGGTTAGCGTAAACTTCTTTTCGAGGAAGAAGGTCAGCAGAATCAATTTCTGTGAGGGGGCGGTAGACTGTTTTTTGAGACTCCTGAAGGTATTTTTCACAGCTCTTCAGATCCTTCAGAATGGGGTTGGAATAATCGAGCGAGCAGGTGTGCCTGAATTCTTCCAGGTAGCTATTGTACCAAAGACTCACGCTACTCAATGTCACAAGCGAGGTAAAAAAAGTCTCCAAGGTCTTTTCGCGACCTTCTATAAAGGTGAGCTGTTTTCTATTTTCAATTCGCTTGGTATACAGTTCCCAGAGTTTGAGAATATCTGCTGATTTATCTACACTTCCGGAATAGATTACATCTGTACGATACAGGGACGAAATGATCAAAGGAGATCCTTCTGTCAGTGATTGAATGACTGACTTGAAGCTCCTGGAGGTTTGATCTCTGAAATGAAACCGCGGCGCTTCTTTTCCCTGGATATGGATGTAGCGAAGCATGTATCTGTGATAGATTAACTCATATTTGCCTCTGGGGTTTTCAAAGATGCATCTTTCAACAAATTTGCGATCGCTTCTTGACCATGCTTCTGTGCGAAAGAGAAAGCATTCATGCCTTCCTTATTGATCAAGTGTATGTTGGCTCCCTTAGAGACTAGCATCTCCGCAAGATCGTAGGAGCCCTTAAAGCAAACGCCCATCAGCGCCGTATTTCCAAGGGCGTCTTGTGCATCAATCTTGGCACCGTGATCTATGAGTAATTCGGCTATTTCCTTTTGCCCAAGGTATGTAGCCAATACTAATGGTGTAAAACCGCGCTCATCAGGGGTGTCAGCAAGTTCGGGATGTTTTGCTAGCAATTGTTTGATAGGAGCTATTTGGCCGGACCGGATATAATTTAAGAGTTCCATGTAGATTATTAAGCGATTGAAAATGAGGGTTCACTTAATTTGAAGTGAACCCTCTCTTTAGGTCTTGAGCTTACGCCTGGTCAAACCGGTCAAGATTCATAACCTTACCCCAGGCAGCTACAAAGTCATTTACAAACTTGTCTTTCGCATCTTCACAGGCATAAACCTCTGCAATGGCACGTAGTTCAGTGTTGGATCCAAAAATCAAGTCTGCTCGGGTGCCGGTCCATTTTACGGCTCCCGTTTTGCGGTCACTTCCTTCGAATATGGTGTCGTCATCTGACGTTGCTTTCCAGGTAATTCCAAAATCAAGGAGGTTTACGAAAAAATCATTTGTCAGAGTACCAGGGTTGTTCGTAAATACCCCATGATTGGATTGATCATAGTTGGCGTTGAGCACTCGCATACCACCTACCAAAGCAGTCATTTCCGGAGCTGTAAGGGTTAGAAGCTGTGCTTTGTCCACCAACAGCTCTTCTGCTGATACAGTCACCTTTGCATGTTGATAGTTTCTGAACCCATCTGCACGAGGCTGAAGCGCTTCAAAAGAATCCACATCTGTTTGCTGGGCGGTCGCATCAGCTCGGCCTGGAGTAAACGGTACGGTCACGTTTTCACCTGCATCCTTTGCTGCTTTTTCTATGGCGGCACATCCTCCCAATACGATGAGGTCTGCGAGCGATACATCTTTACCAAAAGCCTTTTTAACTCCTTCCAGCGCCTCAAGCACTTTAGACAATTGTGTAGGATTGTTAGCTTCCCAGTCTTTTTGAGGTGCCAGCCTGATTCTGGCTCCATTTGCTCCGCCGCGCATATCTGAACCTCTAAAAGTAGAAGCAGATGCCCAAGCTGTGGAAACTAACTCTGAAACAGATAGACCTGAAGACAAGATTTTGTTTTTCAAATCTGAGATATCAGCGTCACTCAATGAATGAGTGGCCGCAGGAATGGGATCTTGCCAGATCAATTCTTCGGCAGGGACTTCAGACCCTAAATACCTTGCAACTGGTCCCATATCTCTGTGCGTCAATTTGTACCAGGCACGTGCAAAAGCGTCAGCAAATTCTGCTGGATTTTCATGAAAACGTCTGGAGATTTTCTCATAGGTAGGATCTATTTTTAATGCCATGTCAGCGGTGGTCATCATGAGTGCCTGAGACTTTGATGCATCACCTGCAGCAGGGGCCATTTTAGCATTGGAAGCTGCAGTAGGTGTCCACTGATTGGCACCAGCAGGACTCTTTGTTAGTTCCCAATCATACCCAAAAAGCACTTCAAAGTATTCGTTATCCCATTGCGTTGGGTTGGGTGTCCATGCACCTTCAATCCCACTGGTAATGGTGTCGTCACCATGGCCACTACCGTAGGTGTTTTTCCACCCCATGCTTTGTTCTTCTATGCCCGCTCCTGCAGGCTCTCTACCTACATATTTGTCAGGGTCTGCTGCACCATGCGCCTTACCAAACGTATGTCCACCAGCCACTAGTGCTACTGTTTCTTCATCGTTCATTGCCATACGGCCAAAGGTCTCGCGGATATCTATTGCTGACTTGAGTGGGTCAGGGTTGCCATTTGGTCCTTCAGGATTGACGTAAATCAATCCCATTTGCACAGCACCAAGCGGGTTTTCAAGGTCACGCTCACCCGTGTAACGTTTGTCCCCTAACCATTCCGTCTCTGCTCCCCAATAAACGTCTTCTTCGGGTTCCCATACATCAGCTCTTCCACCGGCAAAACCAAAGGTTTCAAATCCCATCGATTCCAGCGCGCAGTTTCCGGCCAAAATCATCAAATCTGCCCAAGAGATTTTACGTCCATATTTCTTTTTGATCGGCCATAATAATAGCCTGGCTTTGTCGAGGTTTCCATTGTCTGGCCAGCTGTTCAGTGGTGCAAATCGTTGGGTACCCGTTCCTGCACCGCCACGTCCATCCTGTATTCTATACGTTCCGGCACTGTGCCACGCCATTCGGATAAAGAGTGGACCATAGTGTCCATAATCTGCTGGCCACCATTCCTGAGAATCGGTCATTAGATCATAAAGCTCTTTTTTTACAGCTTTTAAATCCAATTTTTTGAATTCCTCCGCATAGCTAAACCCATCTTCCATTGGGTCCGATTTGGACGAATGTTGTCTTAAGATGTTCAACTTTAGCTGGTTGGGCCACCAATCTCGATTGGATGTACCGCCACCGGCGCTTTGGTTTAACATTCCGCCCAGGTACGGACATTGGCTTGCATCACTGTTATTATTGGATGTATGATTAGTCATATTGGTAAGGGTTTAATACTTTAACTGGAGTAAATCTAGTATTACTATAATTTATATATTTTATATGGCTATAAGCTCTACTTATGTAAAAAGTTTGTGTGGTATGCTCCTTTTTATGCTTTGCCTAGGGGGATTTTCTCAAACGCCTAAAAAATTTAAATCGAAGTATGGTCGCCAAGATTTAGCCTTGGTGCCAGCTGCACCAGACTATTCACAGATGAAGTACTGGGTAGCCCACCCGGATCAGGAAGACATGGCTGACCTGGTGCCAGGTAAAGGCGAACTGAAAGAGTATCAATCCACAGCCGAAGTAGATGTCTTTTTTATTTACCCTACGATTTATACAAAGAAGCAGCAGAAAGATCATCCGTGGTTTGCGGATGTAGATGATGAAAAACTAAATAAGAAAATAGCCACTTCCGCCATTAAATATCAGGCCTCAGTCTTTAATGCTTCGGGGAAGGTTTACGCTCCATTGTACAGACAGGCACACATTGGTGTATACTATGCCGATAACTTACCCTTAAAAGTGGAGGCGTTGGATTTTGCATATAGAGATGTGAAGAAAGCCTTTGAGTATTACCTTGAAAACTGGAACGATGGTCGCCCAATCATTATAGCCTCTCATAGTCAAGGGACAAACCATGCGGTGAGCCTTATACGAGATTTTTTTGAAAGTAAGCCTTTGATGAATCAACTGGTGGCTGCATACATCATAGGTATGCCTTTGGATCGAACGACTTTTTCTTACGTCCCTTCTTGTAACAATGCTGAAGATATTGGATGCTGGCTTACCTGGAATACGTATGGTCAGGGCTACTATCCCCCAGACCATGACTTCTGGTATGCGGATGCACTAAATGTAAATCCACTTAGCTGGGAAACAGACACTGCCTATGTTTCCTGGGGTAAAAACAGAGGCGGTATTTTGAAGAACTACAAGAAAATCAGGCCTGGACTAACGGATGCTCAGAACATGGATGGAATGTTGTGGGTCAATAAACCAAGGTTTTTTTGGGGATTTCTCTTGAATTGGGACCGTTACCACATTGTAGATTATAACCTCTTTTACATGAATATCAGAGACAATGTAGCTGAGCGAGTAGCTGTTTACCTTGAGGAGAATAAAGACTAACCTTCTTCGTATTGTTCCAAAAACTTTGGCAGCAAGTCCATCATAAGTTCATAGATGGCAAACTCTGAAGAAGTGGCCAGGTAAGCATCTGAAAAATTGCAGTACGCAATGAAGCTTGTCAGTTTGTCTCCTTCAAGTTTGGTGTTTTCTTGCACCCACTCACGAGTGAATTTCAAACGCGCTTTTTCAGTGATGAATTTTGTCTTCCTGATGTGTTGCATTTTTCGTTTCTCCTTTTCCTTTTTGCTTATGGAGTGATGTATAGCGGAGACAGGATGAAAGAAGACAAAAACGGGGTTGAGGTATTCACTTTTTTCCAACTGTGGATAGGGATCCATGACTACCTGAGGTACGCCGAAAATTTTTAAGGTTGTGTCCTGGGGTTGAGCTTCTAAAATCATATCCTTGAACCGCTCATATTCAGGGAACTCACCAACAACCACTTCATCCAGGTAGATGGTATTTACGGGAAGGAGAAACTCAATCTCATCTGACGTAAACCATGTAGAATCAGCAACCCAAGCCAATGTTTTGTGACCGATGCTTGAAAAAACAAGTGTATCTCCAACTTGGGCAGGCAATTTGAATTTGCCTTCCGTATTGGAAGATGTCAAGCTTCCAGCATCGATGTTTTGGATATGAGCACCCATGAGGTCGCTACTTGTGGTACTATCACGCACGACCCCATAAACATACGTTCGCTGAGCGGCAGCTCCAAAAGAACATGCCATAATCACTATGAAAATGAGCTTTTTCAAGAAGTCAAATATCTGGTTTAATTCAACGTGATTTTTTCATTTAGGATTATTTAACATTTCACTTAAAAAGCGTGTTTTACAGAGTATGATTGAAATCAAAAAGCATTCCGGCATCTATACATTAACAGTAATGCAGCAATTGCCAATTGGGTTGTCTGAAGCATGGGATTTTTTTTCATCACCGGAAAACCTGGCAAAAATCACTCCTGAACATATGGGATTTAGGATAACTTCTGAGGCGTCAGCGAAGATGTGCGCTGGACAGATCATCACCTATAAACTATCACCGGTTCCTGGGGTAAAAACTAACTGGGTAACAGAAATTACCCATGTAGATGATGGCAAGTTCTTTGTGGATGAGCAACGATTTGGACCCTACAGCATGTGGCATCATGAGCACCACTTTGTGGAGAATGAAAAAGGCGTTTTAATGACGGATAAGGTTTCCTATAAAATCCCTTTCGGTTTTTTGGGACATCTAGCTCAATTCATGTTTGTGGAGAAGCAGCTTAAGGGAATTTTTGAATATCGAGTGGAAGCATTGAAAAGAATGTTTGGCGAGTAGCTTATCTTTATTGATGGTTGTGACCTAAACGCAAAGAAATGGATCGTCGAAAAGTATTAAAAGGCCTTGGTATGGGAATGGCTAGCCTTCCATTCATCTCTGCCAAACCTGCTAGCCCTGGCATTTCTGAGTACCACGATCTCTTTAAGCAAGATTTTACAACGGAGGAGAAATTTTGGAAGAAGTTTAGGCGGGACTTTTATGATGTTCCAAAGGATTTTGTGAATCTGGAGAATGGCTACTTTGGTGTGCAGCCCTTACCAGTTTACAAAGCTTATATCCAAAACATTGAACGTGTCAACGTTAACTCCTCGCGATACTTGAGGACAAAATATAGCAGTGAGATTAGGACCATAGTTGGGGATCTTTCGAACTTTGCCGGAATCCTCCCAGAAGAAGCTTTGATCACACGCAATGCGACCGAAGCTTTGAACATAGCCATTCAGGGGTTGGATTGGCAGCAAGGGGATGAAGTCATCCTTTCCGGCCAAGACTACTTCAGCATGATTGAGACCTTTGAGATGCTGGAAAAACAGAAAGGCATCAAAATCAAGCGGATAAAAACCCCGGTGCTACCAGAAAATGATGAAGAGATTTTGGCATGCTATGAGCAGGCAGTTACGCCAAAAACGAAAGGCATTTTACTCACGCACATGATTCATCTAACCGGTCAGATCATGCCAGTCAAAAAGATTGCGGACCGCTTGAAGCCAAAAGGCATAGAAATAATAGTGGATGCAGCGCACAGCTTTGCGCAGATAGATTTTAAGCTAAAGGAATTGGGTGCTGATTTTGTAGGCGTAAACCTGCACAAGTGGTTTGGCAATCCGCTGGGTGTGGGTCTACTCTATGTCAACAAGAATCGAGTGAAGGATTTAAACCCACTCTTTGGGGACAGTGGAGAAGATGAAAATGATATTCGTAAGCTGGGGCATTTTGGAACATTGGCTGTACCAACAGTCCTTACCATTCCAGAGGCTTTGGCATTTAATGAAACGATTACCATACCTGCTAAAGAGAAACGCCTCCGATACCTTCAAAACTATTGGACAACTCGGGCCAGGGAGATTCCGAGAGTGAAGATCACCACACCATCGGATCCGGCCAGAAGCTGTGCAATTGCCAGTTTCAAGGTAGATGGAATGGAAACGAAGGAAGTAATTGCCAAGCTTTACGATAAAGCAAAAGTGTTTACCGTCATTCGCTATCTGGAGGAAGATGAAGTGGTTCGTGTGACACCTAGCCTGTATAATCTGACAAGCGAACTAGATATTTTATTGGACGGAATTAAATCCATTGTTTAACCAACTCATGACATGAAAAACCTTATCAAACTGGAAGAACTCGCCATGTTTCTACTGTCCATTTATCTCTTCAGTTTCCTTGATTATTCATGGTGGGTTTATTTGATATTCATACTTACTCCGGATATTGGGATGCTCGGCTACCTCGTAAACCCTGGTTTGGGAGCGACTACATATAATCTATTCCATCACAAAGGCATAGCGCTGATCGTCGGCTTCTTAGGCTTTTGGTGGAGAATTCCAGAGTTGCAGCTAGCTGGGGTTATTCTCTTCGGACACGCCAGCATGGATCGAATCTTGGGGTATGGCTTGAAGTTTAATGATAACTTCAAACACACGCATCTTGGCAACCTATAAGAAAGGCGACAGTTTGATCTCTATTGTAATTCCTACCCTCAATGAGGTTGCAAACCTTAATCAGACGATTGAATATACGAATAGCCAATCGGCTCACCCTGAGCGGATGGAATTTATAGTCGTCGATTCTGGGAGTGATGATGGGACAATGGAGAGCATTCAGGACACTGAGATTCTGGTTTTTAGCAAACCGGAGTTTGTACTTAAAAAGTATCAAAGCTTGAACTACGGCCTGGAGAAAGCTTCTGGTGACTTAGTCTTGTTTCTGGATGCCGACACGCTGCTACCGAAGCATTTTGACTTGTCCATTGTGAAAGCTCTGGAAAATGAGGAGGTAGTAGGAGGAGCCTTTGAATTTGCCTTTCGCAAACCAGACGTCAAGCTTTCGATACTTACATTGGTCAACCGCATTCGCTATCGATTGGATAAAGCGTACTATGGTGATCAGGCCATTTTTGCCAGAAAGGCGACGCTTAATCTCATAAGCGGAGTGCCTGCAGAAGCTTTGATGGAGGCGGCATACTTATGCAAAGCGCTTCGAAAGCAAGGAAAGTTGGCGTTAATAAAGCCGGGAATCAGAACATCGCCACGCAGATTTAATGAACATGGGTTTTTTAAAGTGGTCTGGTTTGACTTCAATATGTTTATTCGTTTTAATTTAGGACTACCTGTCTCCGGCTATGCCAATAAATACTGGAGCAAAAACCTAAACAATAGATGAACCAGCCACTCGTATCTATCATAATGGCAGCTAAGGATACTGCCCCATACTTACCCAAGTGCATCGATTCCATTATTCGGCAGACCTACAAAAACTGGGAGTTGATTGCGATAAATGACCATTCTTCCGATCGCACGCCAGACATTCTCAATTGGTATGCTGACAAAGACGACAGAATAAAAGTTGTACACAGCAGAAGGCCTAAGCTTATTCCATCACTGAAAGAAGGCTATGCCCAAGCCAAGGGAGAGCTGATCAACCGCATGGACTCTGATGATTACATGCCTGATGATAAGCTGGAAGTCTTGGTGCAGGAATGGTTGAAATACGGGAAGGGACACATAATAGCCGGAGGCACGGAACACTTTGTAGACAAAGGCGAGGTGGGGGATGGCTTTCGCAGATATGAAAGATGGTTGAATGCTGTAGCTAAGCATGGATATCATTATCAGGAGATTTATCAGGAATGTGTAATTCCTTCGCATTGCTGGATCATCCATAAGGACGACTTTGATTCGGTGGATGGGTTCAATCCGGAAGTGTACCCTGAGGATTATGATTTATGTTTTCGCTTTTATCAGAAAGGTTTGGAGGTTCATGGAATTGATAAAGTACTGCACTATTGGCGTGATCGTGCGGATCGAATTTCTCGCACATGGGAAGAGTATAAGGACAATCGATATTTTGATATGAAGCTACGCTACTTCTATCAGATAGACAGAAATCGTGACCGTCCGCTAGTGCTTTGGGGAGCAGGGAAAAATGGAAAGGATTTAGCTAAACTTTTATTAGATGAAGAAGATACGTTTCATTGGGTTTGTGACAATGAACGAAAAGTAGGAAAAGATATTTATGGTATAAAAATGCAACACTTTAAAGAGATGCCATATATTGAGAATCCGCAGATTTTAGTTGTTGTTGCTTCTCCCGAAGACAAAAAAATCATTCGCAAGCTATTGCTGACTTGGGGTAAAAAACCGGCTGAAGATTTTTGGTTTTTTGCATGAATGTTCCTGCGAAGTATACGCTCCCTATCATTGTCATAGCTCAATTTTTATGTACCACTCTGTGGTTTGCTGGAAATGCGGTGATGCCGGACTTAATGCAATCCTGGGGGCTAGAAAACTCAGATCTGGGCTCCATTACTTCTTCGGTGCAGCTAGGGTTTATCGTAGGGACGCTTTCATATGCCTTCTTCACCATCTCAGATCGCTACAACCCCTCGGCGGTATTTTTCATAAGCGCTCTTTTCGGATCGGTATTCAATGTGCTCATTGTGATCGATGGCATAAGCTTTTCCATGCTTTTAACCTTTCGGTTCTTTACTGGCTTCTTTCTGGCTGGGATCTATCCTGTAGGTATGAAAATCGCTTCCGACTACTTTGCAAGAGGACTTGGGAAAGCTTTGAGCCTCTTAGTAGGAGCTTTGGTACTTGGAACGGCTTTCCCCCATTTGATAAGTGGGTTCTTATCTGCTTTTTCTTGGAAATCGGTACTTTATGCCACCTCTACACTTGCCGTCGTTGGAGGGAGTATGATTTTCCTTTTCGTAAAACCGGGACCCTACAGAAGACCCGGAAAGAAAGGCGACTTTAGGAACATTGTAAAAGCGTATGGAAATTCCAATTTTAAAGCAGCGTCACTCGGCTACTTTGGACATATGTGGGAGCTCTATACATTTTGGGCCTTTGTCCCTTTAATGCTCTTAACCTATGGAAAAGCACAGGATGTAGACATTAATGTCCCTTTTCTGGCTTTTCTGATCATAGGGATGGGAAGCCTGGCATGTATCATTGGAGGGTTTCTTAGCATCAGGTTTGGTGAAAAAAAATTGATCGTTGTAGCGCTCGCCGCTTCAGGGCTTTGCTGTCTTTTTTCGCCACTGATGTTTCACGCACCAACGTATCTCTTCATTGGTTTCTTGATTTTTTGGGGATGGGCGGTGATCATAGATTCTCCTTTGCTTTCTGCTTTAGTAGCATTTCATGTAGACCCAGAAATACGAGGCTCGGCCTTGACCATTACCAACAGCATTGGATTCATCATTACCATTTTGAGTATTCAGCTAATTAGCACGGTACTAAACTATATACCCTTGGAGTACGTGTGGGTCATTTTGGCAATTGGTCCGGCATTGGGCTTGTACGCATTAAGCAAAGAAGATAAAAACCCAAATGAAAAACAGATTAAAATTGACCTATGACGTTTCTCTGAAAATCTCAAGATTATAACAGCGAAAAAGCTTCTTGTTTTTAGTTCAGGCGGGTCATTGTAAAAACCTCTGTCCATTGCTTGTCCCCATTTTTTAGATCCAGTTTTATCTCAAGCTCATTATCAGATTTCAACTCGAAAACCAAGCCTTTGAGGATTATTTTGTTTTCTGTAAACTCGATTAACTCAAAGTGAACAAAGTCTTCCTTGGTTTCCCAGGAGACAATCTCAGGGGTGAAATGCTTGAGCTTCAGTCCAGTGCTATCCATGACCATGAATTCATAAAAATTGAGGTTTCCATCTCCTTTGTGATGACGGTAAACCCCCATCATTGTTCCATCTTCGGATGGCTCAGACCAAATTTCTTCGGAAGTACCTCCAAAACCATCTCCAGTCCAGGTACCGGCTAGCCAGCTATAGGGTGTGGATTGTTGACCAAAGGAGGAGAGACATGTAAGTGTAAATGCAATTAGGGCTAGGTGTAACTTCTTCATGTTTTTTATCTTATGACGATTGTGATGAGTTAATTGGACAATTCATCACGCATTTTTTTCAGTCTTTCTGGTTCATGTGCGATCCAGGTTTTTAATAGGTCATTCATCATTGTAATGAATTTGGCTGATTTTAACTCGCTCGTTAATGGGTCTTCCAGAAATCTTTTAAGATCAGAGAGTGCAGGTAAATTTTTGAGCTCATCGTTCGTAAGCATCCATGATCCCATGGACCAGTCTTCAAAGACACGACCGTCAGAAAATCCTTTAATCCACTGTGTCACATGGTGGTGCCTTGAGTCTTTCCAAATTTTACCAAAAAGCTCATTTACATTTTCTTCGGAACCTTCCAGATACTGAAGAAATTTATTTTCTATGCATAGCAAGATTCCTGTGATTTCTTTTTCAGGATTGTTTTTTTGAGCCGACTTTGTGATGTCTCTCAACGTCTCCATCGTCACTTGATCTTTCGGTGTGCTTGTATAAATTGTGTAGTAGGTCATTGGGTTAGTTAGGTCGTCTTGTGGAATTTAATAAATTGTTACCTTCAGTGCGTCTAATTGCTGATATTTAGTCAATGAAAAACTTCTTTCAGTTTGTTTTTTATGTGTTGTTGGTTTTCCTGGTTATCTCCACATTCCTGGAGCTTTTGAATAAAAAGAGGGAACCTTTAGCGACCTGCGAGGATAATTACCTGGTACTTAATGCGAGCAACGATCGCTTGCACGAAAGAGATTGGGCCCTGGTAGATCAATCTCATTCCTTTTGTACTTCTTATCAATCCGTGGAGGCGACGAGCTTATCTGCTGGAAAGAAAAGAAATGACATCATCCTCAACCTTGACTCATATGAAAACTTGTGGGGTAGCATATACCTGAAATTAGTGGAGGAGAGTAAATCGCAAATTGATTTTATAGTAGATTCCTTACAGGATATTTCAGCCAGAAAAAGCTTCTCTCGTGCAGAGCTGGCAGAGCTTATCGTCACCTTCGTGCAGGACATACCGTATAGCTACGTGCGTACAAAAGATTGCGCTGAATCAAGCAACAACGGGAAGCCGTGTATTGGAAATATCGCACTGGGTTTGCTATCACCCTATGAATTTTTGCACTCCTTGTATGGAGATTGCGACACGCGTGCAGTGCTTATTTATGCTTTGCTCGATAAGTTGGGTTTTGACCCAATGATTGTAGTGAGCAACGAATATGCGCATGCCATGCTTGCGCTAAATATCCCTGCGGCAGGCGATCACCTGAAGCACAGAGGAAAGAACTATTACTTTTGGGAAACCACTGGAAAAGGCTGGCCCATAGGGATGCTTCCTCCAAATTCAAATAATGTTAACTACTGGAAAATCGCACTAGTCAATGAACACTAATATCGCACTCCTAGCCATCGTCGAAATTATTTCTGCCATTACGATTGGCATATTCATACTTGCGCTCACTTACAAAATTGTGCAATGGGTGGGAAGGAAGTACTACAAAATTCAGGACTACAACTTGTCATATAGCATCTTCGTCTCCGCCATTATCCTTTCCGTAGGCATCATGATAAGCGGGATTGTTCAGCCCTTGATTTCATCCTTCAGATTACTAAACCGGAGTGCCAGTAGCTTTAACCTCGCTTTTGAATATATCGCTACCGGAGCGATTTATATTGCCATAGCATATACAGCAACGGTCTTAATTGGTTTGATAAGTACTTTCCTGTATAGCAAACTTACCCCCATCGATGAGTTTGAAGAGATTAGAAAAAACAACGTCGGCGTTTCGCTCATTATTAGCAGTATTTTAATCACACTCACCCTTCTGACGAAGGATGGTGTAATGCTATTGATTGAGGCAATCATTCCATATCCTGAGCTGCCGCCTATTTAGCATTCATTTTACTTGCCAACATGGATACTTGTAGTTCTACGCGCTTGATTTCTCGAATGACCGTATTCTTGTTCATTTCCATGAAATGGAAGAACTTAATCGCTGTTACCGCCATCATCAAAAGAAACGCACCAACCCCATATTGAATCATTTCAGCTGTGTCCGGAGCATTGAAGAACCGATATACGCAGTACACGGCAATTCCGAACATGATAAATTGAACCGCCAGGCTCATTCCATTGAGCCACTTCATTTTACCTTCAAAGAGACCGCCAAACTTCTGAAGTATGTTTTGTTCATCATACGTGTTAAACAAAGCCCTCTCATCTTCTGACAAAGCCTCCTTGATCAACTGATCTATTTCATCATTCTTTTTCATTTTCATACAGTTTATTTTCTAAAATGCTCTTTAAATATTCCCGTCCCCTGAATAGCCTGGACTTGATGGTTCCAACTGGTAAATTCAATAAACCTCCAATTGTGATTATGGAGAGGCTTTCTTGATAGAACAGTTGAATGACCGTTTGTTGCTCTTCTGGAAGTTGCTTGATGGCCACTTTTAAGTCATTCAAGATTTCTTCATTTGGGTGACGACTTTTCTCAGCAAATTCGACTTGGACTTGTTTTCGAATTTCTTCCCTTTTACGGTTGACTTGATTGGACCTGATCCAATCAATGGCCATGCGGGTAGCAATTCTCAAGGACCAACCTTGAAATGCTCCAGGATCACGTAGTGTTTTGATTTTTTTGATGATGACAATCCAGGCCTCTTGGACAATATCCTTGGAAGCGGCAACATCTTTTGTTGCATGGTATACGCGACCCAACATTTTGGGATTCCAGCGTTTTACCAGCAGTTCAAAAGCCTTGCGATCGCCAGCCTGACAATTGATCACCAACCATTCCTCAATTATTTGATCTGAAGTTTTCATTTACTAACCCTTAGTCGGACAGAACCGAAAAAGGTTCAATGATTTTCAATCAATCTACTGAGAGATTTGCTAATGCCTGTGGGGAGGCATAGTGTCATTCATCTTTGAGCACAGTGGCAGGGTTTGTCCTTGCGGCATTCCACGTTTGAGAGATGATAGCCAGGAAACAGATGATCAGAAGAAACAGAATGCTTATGGAAATCTCAAAAAAAGTAATATCTGTTCGATAGTAACCCTGTGCAAGTATCACCTTGTCAAAAAGGAGGTAACAGATCGGGGTTCCAATGAGGGCTCCCCAAAAAACCAATTTTAGAAATCCTTTCGAAAGAAGCACAATCAGCGCTTTTTCCGAAGCGCCAAATGTTTTTCTAACACCGATTTCCTTCATTCGTATTTCTGTAGAATAAATGGCCATCCCAAACAAACCTAGGCTACTGATTGAAATAGCTAAAAAACCGATGAAGCCAAACATCTTCATGATATCGATCAAGAACTGATAGTAATCCTTTATGTACTCATCAAAGAAATTTGCATTCAGTGTGGTTGAAGGGTCTACAGCAGTCCATGCATCTTCGATTCGATCTATGGTGGCTAATATGTCTGAGGTAGAGAGCTTGACCACTGCGTGATTGAAATACGCATTATTTCGGAAAACAAAACTTAAAATCGGATCTTCAAGATTAGAATAGTGGAAATCTTTTACTACCCCGATGATTTCAACTGTGTTGCCACCAACGGTGAAAACTTTGCCCAGAGCGTCAGAAGGACTTTCAAGACCGAAATTTTTTACGAACGTCTCATTAATAATGATGGAGGTTTCTTTTGATTTGTTTTCTTCTGGTCTAAACGGCCTTCCAGCTACAAGCTCAATACCCAATGTGGAGATGTAGGTATGATCCACCGACATGGTACTGACATAGACAGAATCTTGATTTCTACTGTCGACCATTAGTAAGTTGTGTCGGGAACCTGCTCCTGGAATTAAAGAGGAGAAGGAGACAGCTGAAACTTCAGGCAATTTGATCAACTCCGTTTTTAATAGCTGTGGGTCATTTCCCTCGAGACTGATGTTGAGGATGTTTTCTTTATCAAATCCCATCTGATGGTTGATGGAGAATGAATACTGCTTATTGGTAATGACCAAAGCCAAAATGAAAATGATGCTGAGGGTGAATTGTGCTATGATAAGACCCTTTCGGAAGTTGATTCTCGAAAGTGCTTTGAGAGAGCCACCACCTCGGAGAGCTTTGAGTGAACTAAGTTTTGAAAAAAACACCGATGGAGCCATACCTGCGATCAGGCCCGTGACTAATGCAAAGCATCCAAACCAAAAAACCAGCGAACCTGTCAATTCAAGTTTCAGCACTTCGCTTGCCCTTGGAATAACATCTAGAAATCCAGGTCTCAAGAAAAGGAAAAGTAGGATACCCAAGCCCAGAGAAAACATAGACAAGACAATAGCTTCCACAGTGAATTGAAGGTATACAGCCCAGCTATTGGCTCCATTGAGTTTCCTCACACCCACTTCTCTTGCTCTCCTTAACGCACGCGCCATCGAAAGATTGGTGTAGTTGAAGATGGCAGAAAGCAAGATAGCGATGGCAACACCTGACAGAATGATGATGGGCAGAAACATCATCTTTGGCCCAATCTGATCGCTCAAATCTTTTCCCGGTAGGATTTGATTCAGTCGCTGCAAGGCGAAGGATGACGTGAACTCATCTGGGTTCTTATAGTAACTAGGAGCACTTACATTGAGCCAATTGAGAACGCTGGCTTTTTCGAGGTTGCCGGGGATGTAAATGTAATTGTAATAGTTGTCCATGGTGGTCCAATCATCGTGTGACTCATGAATCAAGCCTTGCTTGGCGAGCATATGCACGGTACTCAACGAACCGATAATCTCAAATTGAATGTGGGAGAATTTGGGCGGGTCCGCCACTATACCAGTGATTATGAAAGTACCTACTCCTTCTATGGTTAGGGTCTCACCTATTGGTTCAAGACCTTCAAAGACCTTCTGTGCAAAACTGGTGCTGATGACCACAGAAAACGGGTCTTTAAGAGCGTCGGCAGCATTGCCTCTGAGTAGATTGAAAGTAAGGAAATCGAAAAAGTGCTCGTCTGCATAAATGCCAGATGCCTGAAGTTTTTTATCGTTTGCTTCAGATAATCCGCTAAGCTTTCTTCCCAGCTGTGTGATTTGAATGCCAGGAACCTGTGCAGCCATCTCCTGTGCAAGAAGAAGTGGTGAAGTTGCCCGCTCGTCAAAATCTCTGCCTTGGTATATGGGCGAGGAGGTGACGCGATAAACCTCTTCCTTATGTTCATGGAACTCGTCAAACTTGAGTAGATCTGTGATCATACCGATAACCAATAAGCCCGTTGACATAGCAATTGAAAGGCTGAAAATGTTGATGAAGGAGAACAGCTTGTGTCGAATCAGGTTTCGCAGCGAAATGGTAACATAGCTCCCCAGCAGAGCAGCCTGATACCCCGGTCCAGACGTAGGCTTGCTGATGACCGTAGGCCTAATCATTTTCAAGACCTCTTTAGTGTAGATACGTCGAGCCTTTTTCAACCCATATTTCTCTTTGTTGAGGAGAAAGGTCTCCTCCAGGTCTCCCTCTAGTTCCTCGAAAATCGGTTTTTTACAAAACCATTTGAAGAGCCGATAAGCAAATGACGGTAAATCCGGATGTTTCATTTTTTTGAGTTTAGTCCTTTGTAATCATCTAGGTGAGTTTTGGAATTAGGCCCCACATGCCTTCCCTCAGTTCTTTTGCTTCTTGCAAAGTGTCCAGTCCTTTGTTGGTCACTTCGTAAAAACGCTTGCGTCTTCCTCCTCGCTCTGCGGTGGGCTCACCATAGTCCGAATGGATAAATCCTTTTTCTTCCAGGCGAGTAAGTGCGGTATGCAAGGCTCCACGACTGATGGAGCGTTTCATGCGTAGATCGATTTCCTCTTGGATTGTGACACCATAGGCATTTTCATCCAGTATGAGGATACTTAACATTACGATCTCTTGGAATTCCCCTAAATGTGTTCCTTTCATGAACGTTTTTTATTAGATTCTTAAATGGAGACGTAATTACAAATCATTTGTTTCGTAAATGGAGAAAAAATAAATAAGAACCTAAACGGATGACCATTTGTTGATATTCGAACGAACGAGAAATGAACCCATATTGCGATCCTGAAACCGGCATTTGTACACCTTCCTCCTTTGACGACCTTCAGTCCATTGGTCAAAATAAGTTGACGGAGAAGACGGAAATTATTTATGTCGGAGATCCCATGTGCTCATGGTGCTGGGGAATCTCCCCTGACCTCATCAAACTCAGAGATTATTACCGGGATAAAGAAGTTGGTTATCGAGTAGTAGTAGGCGGATTACGTCCAGGAGGTGGAGATGCCTGGGACGATAAGATGAAGGACTTTCTTAAAGAACATTGGGGACATGTAAATGAAAAGAGTGGGCAACCCTTTGGCTATAAGTTGATGGAGCTCGAAGATTTCAACTATGATACTGAACCTGCCTGTCGTTCGATAGTTGCGGCAAGACCTTTGGTAGGAGACGATGAAATGGAATTCTTTGAGGAGGTTCAGCGTAAGTTTTATGTAGAATCTGAGGATCCGGCTGAGACTGCATTTTATCATAGCATTTGCGAAAAACATGACATTGATTTCACGAAGTTCAAGGTTCGATTCGAAAGTGAAGAGGTGCGGTATGATACGCAGAATGAATTTGTACTTAACCGCCAGTGGGGTGTTCAGGGGTATCCAACCATTGTTCTGTTGCATCAAGATCAACTGTTTATGGTGGCACATGGATATGCTACGTTCGATCAAATGAAGGACCAGATTTCAAAAACGATAGAAGAACTTGCGAACGGATAATTCTCTAAAAGCGCTTTAGGCAGTCCAAAAAACGATTGCCCCTAATCGCCTCGACTTTATTTTCACTTTTACTTTAAACCCTTAGGGGAGCTTAAATCAGGTTAGTACTTAGCATCAACCAAAGATTACTGACCCAAGATGAAAACGTTTCTATCCCTCATTGCTTTGCTGATCATTCAAATAAGCATTGCCCAAAAAGTAGTTTACTTTCCTGGCTTTGAACTGATCAATATGGAGCCTACGAACGGACTTCAATACTCAGCTTCCAAATTGATCAAATCGTACATTGAAAACAACCATGATTATACAGTCATTCTCGATGAAGGAATCGGTGCAAATGGCTATTTGGATCGCGAACCCCTTGCTACTTCCATCACAAAAGCGACTGAGATTAATGCGCGTTATTTCATGACCGGGGAAATTCACTTCCTGCAAGGAACATACATCATTTCACTAGGCGTTTATGAAACAACGAGTAAAGAGCAGGTATGGCACGACATGGCCAAAGGAGCAGCTGAGCAAGACCTGGATCCGTTGCTGTCCCGATTGGGTAGATCGTTTTTTACCAATCGCACGGCTAAAACCGACATTGAAATTGATGAAGTAACGAAATACGATCAACAGGGTGTAGAACTGGCGCAGATCAAGGTAAATCACTTTGTTGGTGTGATGCTAGGTGGGAAAGTCATCCCCAATGAGAGCACGCTATCAGGCTTTGGAATTGTCTATACCTATGATGCTTCAACTGTACTTTTTAACCTCGATTTTGAGCTGTTTCCCTCCTCAAACCTCTCGATCAATCACAGTTCGCCAGATCGTAAGCTTTCAAGTGGAAACATCAATTTGGGTGTGACCTACCCGATTTCCAGAAAACGAACGACACTATTCATCAACGGTGGAATGGAATATGGTTACACGCAAATCAAAGACAGCATATATGATCAGGATTATCATGATACCCGCTCTGGGATTGGTGCTTATTTTGGAGGGGGATTGCTGATCAATAGAAACTCAACGGTGAACTTAAGAATATTCACCACTGTATCTCTTCCTTTCTATCGCGTGAATGAAACCAATGTCTCAGGCTTCAAGTTTGGGATTGTGACTTCTTTTGCCAGGAAACGTTAGTTGGTTGCACCAATTGCCAATCATTCAGTATGAGATCGAGATGCTTCATGCTTCAGCATGACACAGTATGAAATCTTGATACTGACTTAATCGAAGTGTCATCCTGAACTCAGTGAAGGATCTCATTATGAATCAGAATCGTACTTATTCATTGTAGCATAGATGCCTCGTTTCTCAGCAAGGCAGCTAAAAAGAGTACTTACTCAATCACTTTTGGCCAATTAGTCTCAGCCTCTTTGATGAATTCTGTCTGGTTAGCTTCCCATTTTTTTTGAATGCCTTTGCTGTAGTTGAGGTAAAGTTTGCCTTCCACAATTTTCCACGCTTCGGGATCAATCTTATACAGAGCTCCTTTAGAAACACCATAAGCGCAATAGCCACCAAACTGAGGTGCATATTTTTCAGGATTTTCTTTGAAGGCATCCAGATTCTCCTGCGAACCGAAATACCAATCAGTGTCTTTCCATTCAAACGTGAATTTGTCTTCCCCTTTTACGGGCTCACCTTGTACGAAATAGGCTACCGGATCGTACCCTTTTATGGCACCATCAGTGGTCGTGTAGATTTTGCTTTTCTGTGCGAAAGAAGAAAAGGTAAGAAGGATGATTAGTGTAGATGTTAATGTTTTCATATGCAGTATCACGAATTCGAAGATCAAAGGATTCTTGTCTCAATGTTAATGTCGCGATCAAGATAGTTTACGCCCAGCTTATTTCTCTAGTATAGATGCTTCGTATCTCAGCATGAAAGCACAGCACGAAATCTTGAACTACTTCTGATCAACAATTACTGACTTAAATCGAAGTGTCATCCTGAGCCATAGCGAAGGATCTCATTATTCTTAGAAGTTATTAAGCCTGAGATGCTTTGTTCCTCAGCATGACAGTATGGAATTAAACCTTGAGCGACTTCTGATCCAGAATTCATTGACTTAAAATCTAAGTGTTCTCCTGAACGTGGGTGAAGAATCACTTGATAAATTGGAATCTTTATTATGCATTTCTTTAGGATATCAGCTCAAAATCTTCGCCGGTAACATGAATAGCGCTCGGATAAAACCAAACACTCCTTCCACGGCAAAACCCAAAATCCTGAATGGCAGCAACACCAGCCATATGATTGGATAAAATAACAATATAGCAAGAGCCAGCGGCCAGCAAATCACGAGAAGAATGAACCAAAGGAGTAATTTCATACCTATGTAAACGGAGGTAAAAAGGACAGAGTTATCTGATCGGTTTTGGACATCCAAACGTCCAGTTATGCGCATTATTCCGTGATTAAATCACCAAGCAAATCCCACAAAGCATCCTGAAAAGTGAAGGGCACCAAACCCTCGTCAGGATCGTCACCCATACGAATAATCACTAGCTGTTGGCTAGGTACAATGTTGATGAGTTGTCCATTTTTTCCCATTGCAGCAAACATTTCGTCAGGTGCCGTCGGAGTGATATCACCTGGAATTGAGGCTGTTAATCCAGGTGGGATAAAAGATCCCTTTCCATTGAGCCACCACAAATAGCCATAAGAAGGATTGAGATTTTGAGATGTATTACTCATTTCACGATAAAAAGAATCATTTGCTAAAACGTCCGTCCCATCCCACTTACCCTCAGCAAGTATGAGCAGTCCAAATCGTGCCATGCTACGTGCGGGACTGTAGAAAGCATGGTTATATCCATTATACTCCCAAAAACCGTCCATTCCGATTTTGTTAGCCAGTTGGGCTGCGAAGTAAGCATTAAATGTGCTACCTGAAGCTCCTTCAATTACATCACCCAAAAGGGTGTATGGTCCGTTATGGTAAAACCACCGATTTCCAGGTACGTCTAGAAATTGAAGACAGTCTGAGTCGAAGCAATCAGGGTTAGTAACAGTGTAATCTAAACCAGTGGTCATTGTCAACTGATTTCTGATAGTAATTAGACCTTCTTGCTCGCTAGTCAGGCTGGTCCATCCACTACCTAAATACAAATTAGAAGGATCGTCTAAGGAAAGCAGGTTCTGAGACTCGGCACGTCCGATGAGAAAGGAAGTCAAGGTTTTAGCTGCGGAAGCCCAATACCAATAGCTATCTTCCGTGAAATCAGCGGTTTGCAGCAGGGTTTGCCCGTCGTATTTTTCATAGACAATTCGCCCGCTTTTAAGAATAAGCAGTGCTCGTGTATTGGTGGTCTCTACAAAATCATCCAATGTTGGGACAACGGAAGCATCCCAGCCGAGAGATGCTATATCTATGGTTTCCCAAGCATCCGAATTAGTAGGAGGAAAGTAGACCGTAGGTTCTTTTTCCTCAGGAAGGGGTTCTGCTGAGGAACCACAGCCTATTAGCAAAATAGGTATGAAGACAGCTATCAGGTATCGCATGGTATTTAGACAAGCTTACGTAGAAAAAGTTTAAAGGGCCCCTGTTTTATTTTATAAATGACAGCTCCCACTCAAACTGGGAATCAAACCGCTTCCTCGTCATTATCTTTTCCTGATTTTATAAATCTAATCGTAGGGAAGACGAGCACTGACAAAACGATTATGTACCAATATTCTGAAATAAATGCTCCCATAAGTCCAATTATTGATTTAACTTATTAGTAGTCAAGTTTGCAGTTTTATTACAAGCGAAAACCTCATGAGATTACCAATCTACCAAGTTGATGCATTTACAGATCATTTGTTTGCGGGCAATCCAGCCGCAGTTGTTCCCATTGCAAACGAATGGCCGATGGATGATGTATTACAAAAAATTGCTATTGAAAACAACCTGTCGGAGACGGCCTTTTTTCAGAATCAGGGAGATATTTTCGAGCTTCGATGGTTCACAGCAGAGTTTGAAATAGACTTATGTGGACATGCCACGCTTGCTTCAGCATATGTCATTTACAATCACATGGGTTATGAGAAAGATCAGATCGTCTTTGAAACAATGAGTGGCCCACTGATCGTGAAGCGAAAAGGGCCCTTGCTACAACTGGACTTCCCATCTCGAAAGCCCGAAATAGCGGATATGGATCAAACGCTGCTCAAGGCATTTTCAATTGCGCCGAAGGCAATATTAAAATCAAGGGACTGGGTATTGGTTTACGATAACGAATCGGAAGTACGAGCGCTTAAGGTTAACGAAAGCTTACTGAGGCCGGAGCAATTCGATAAAGGAGGCATTGTTTGTACTGCAAAAGGCGATGGAGTAGATTTTGTCTCTCGTTTTTTCTTTCCAGGAGGCTCCATATTTGAAGATCCGGTGACGGGTTCTTCTCACTGCTCACTTATTCCGTATTGGTCAGAGAAGTTGGGTAAAAAGGAAATGATTGCCTACCAGCTTTCTGAACGAAAAGGGTACCTCAATTGTACCGATCTGGGAGAGCGCGTGCTGATCGCAGGAAATGCCGTCACGTACCTTATTGGGGAGATTACGGTTGTCTAGACCAGATGGCTCTATTCTTTTTCTAAGAGGAGCAGTTCCAGCATAAGTGTCCAGTTGTATGCTTCAGACACCCACCTTACCGATGGAAGGTATCTGCTTTCTCCCTTGCTCATGTTGAAAGGGTTTACAGAAAAGAAACTGAAAGTTTTGACATCTGCTTTGAGCTTATCAAAATCGATTGAGGCAGAGGGTTCATAGCCTAAGCGATGAAGCGAAGAAAGTATCATCACTTTTTCTACCTCATTTTCTACCACGTCCAAGAGGCTCACTAAGTCTCCAAGCACTTTGGCTTTGGCCTCATCGAAATGGCCAATGTTATCAACAGCAATTAACCGAGCAACATGATACAGTATCAAAGCAGGAGAGGTGCTATGAAACGAAACATCGGATGTTCGTAAACGATGATCATCATTCAAGATCATCGTGTTAATCAAGGAAGCAGTGGCACTGTCGTATGCATTCCACACAAAACCTTGTCGCATCACATAGAGAAGCACATTTGACATAACACTCAAGTCAAAGGCTTGAGGCATATCCTTCCCAAACCATGTTTCATACGCTTTCACATCTTGATATTCTTGGGGAGTGAATAGCTTGACATCTTCCCTGTTTTCTCTACTGGAATAACCAACCATGCGATTTCTTAACAGCAGGTCTGCACTGTCATTCTTCTCTTGGGCAAGGGCGATTAAAATGGAGGTATCAAAATCGTCAGGCAGACGTAGCCTTTCATTGGAAATAAGCTTGCTTCCGTTGGGAAATGGCAGATCAGGAGCGACCGTTTGCCAAAAGCTGTACGTGACCCCACCGCCTCGATTCTTGTATTTAGGATACAATTGATCTGCATTTGAGATCATGGAATCCACCATTTTCCGACTTTTGCTATCAAGCTTAGCATGCACCATTTGGAGCGTTGAAACAATGGATGCTGTGAAAAAAATGGTGTTGTCTTCTACTGGCTTACTGGAAAAGCTCCAGGTTCGCTTGGAAGGAAACAGTCCAGAATCATAAAATTGATCCTCTACTATCTGAAAGGATTGAATTTTGCGCACCATTTCAACTTCTGATTGCTGGGAATAGCAAGGCAGATAGAGCAGAATGAGTATTCCACTGCATAGAAGCTTGAAAGAAACGATAGTTTTAGTCATCGGCTGAATAAAGCAAGGATAAGAAATGCAAACGTAACATGGGATAATCTTACGCTCAGCAAAGCTCCTTGATCGTTGGCGCTTCTAAAAAATGGGACAAATGAAACCCACGAAGTAATTAATGCTAAAATGTAGAACGTTAGCGATAAGGTATTTGTGGTTTGTTCGGCGATGAAATGGATGGAGGCGGAACCCAAAACCAAACTCGCTACTATGAGTTGGTTCACTTTTGCTGAAGAATGGTTCATAGGGAACGATTGCTTACCTGATTTTTCATCTCCAGAGAGGTCCAGCCAATCCAGCAACACTTCTCGCGGGATGGTGAAAAAGAACAAGAAGAAAGCGGTTGCAAAGAGGTAGTGGTCTGGTTTAATAACAGCCACACCCCATTGTGTACCTGATACGATCAGTGCCACCACAACATTGGCAAAGAGTCCTGTTTTTGCATTGATAAAGGAATAAGTAATGGCCATGGCCAGAAACCCGAATGACAATGCAAAGGTGTAAATCCCCAGAAACCAAGTTGAAATTAAGAATAAAAGCATAAAGGCCGTAGAGATGCCAATGGCCGTTTTCATTGGAATTACCCCCGTCGCAATGGGTCTTTTTTTGTTGTTCAAAAGATCCTTTTCCTTGTCATAAATGTCATTGACCAGAAAGCAAAAGGAGCCACCAAAGAAGGCGGCAGTTAAGAGCGGAATCACCAAGGAGATATCACCTATCTGAGGATTAAAAGCGGCAAGTGCTAGCAAGCATGCACCGATGGTAGCTGATGGCCTGATCGTGTAAAGAGTTGCTTTGAAAATTTTGAAAGTATATTGGAGCACAGAAGTACAATGCGTTACAAATGCCAATAATAAAGGAATCAAGTTATTTAAAAAGGCCGGCATACTACTTTAATGCATGGCAGGAAACACTTGCACCATACTTTCTCTCAAAAAACAACAAGGTATCCTACGAGCGTGAGCGCTTTGAACTGAAAGATGGTGATTTTATAGACCTGGATTGGATAAGAAACGATGCTAATGCATTGATTATCGTATCCCATGGTTTCGAAGGAAACTCGCAAGATCATTTCATTCAAGAGTCAGCGACCTATTTTGCAAGCAACAGCTTTGATGTACTGGTCTGGCATTACCGAAGCTGCAGCAAAGATTTGAATAGCAAGTCCCGCTTCTATGATTATGGGGATATTCATGATTTGCATGAGGTCATTACCCATGCCATGGCAAAAGGAAGCTATGATCAGGTCGTTTTGCTTGGATTCTCCATGGGGGGCAACTTTGTGTTAAACTATCTGGGCAGTGAAATCTGTGGTGATTCAATCAAATGTGGGATCGTATTTTCCACACCGATGGACTTGTCAGAAGCTTCACGGAAATTGAGCAAGGGCATGAATCGTTGGGTCGAGAGAAGCTTTATCAAAAAATTTAAAAGAAAGATTGAGCGAAAGGCCAGCGTTTTTCCAGAGAGATTTGATTTGGATAAGCTCAAAACAATCAACTCCTTAGAAGAGCTGATCAGCACCTATGTATTGTCTCAAAATCAGGGTTTTTCTGACATAAGCGAATACTATTCGAGATGGTCAAGCAAGCAGTTTCTTTCCTGCATTAAAGTTCCCGTGCTCATTGTGAATGCAAAGAATGATCCGCTCCTATCGAAAAACTGTTTCCCTTATGATGCATGCGAGCAGCATGAATTTGTCTACCTGGAAACACCTAAATATGGAGGACACATGGGATTTAGCAAAAAGAAGGATGGAAAACGGTGGTATGTCCGGAGAATTGAGGAATTCCTGATAAGAGAATTAAAGCTATAAAATCTCCACGATGTGCCGGGCTACCTTCCCTGTACCGTCCCAGATTTGATGGCGACATGAAGTGCCGGAAGCAAGAATAATGGTGTCTTCATCTGCCGCTCTCACTTTAGGAAACAATACGAGTTCACCGATTTTCATAGATACATCGAAGTGCTCTTTTTCATAACCAAACGAGCCGGCCATTCCGCAGCAGCCACTCGGGATCATTTGCACCTTGAAATTCTCGGCCGTCTTCAACACCTTCATTGTGGGTGTCATTGACGAAAGCGCCTTTTGATGACAATGGCCATGAACCCATACTTTTTGTTTAGCTCTGGGGAAATCTGAAGATGTGAGGGTTCCAGCATCGATTTCCTTTGCTAAAAATTCTTCGATTGTGAAGGTTTGATCAGCCACTTTCAGTGCGTGCTCTTTTTCTTTACCTCGCAGTAAATCAGGGTATTCATCACGAAATGTGAGGATTGCAGAAGGTTCGATTCCTACCAGACATACATCTTTTTTGAGAAGGGAATGGAAAAGAGACACATTTTCCTTTGCTAGCTTCTGTGCTTCTTCCAGCATCCCTTTGGATAGATAGGCTCTTCCGCTGATTGCATGATTGGCAGCTCGCACTTCATAGCCCATGCGGTCCAGAAGCATAATCGCCTTCTTACCTATTTCTACATCCAGGTAGTTGGTAAACTCATCAAAGAAAAAGTAAACGGTCTTTTTGGATTCACGCTGAAGGGAATGGAATTTTTTATCAAACCATGATCGAAGTGTCTGATTCGCCATTTTAGGAATCGATCGCTTGGCGGCAAAACCTAACATGGGCTTAGAGGCATTACGGGTCAGGTTATATGCCCAGGGGATCTTTTCGAATCGCTTCATGCTTTTCGCATAGTTGGCAATCATCTTTGTTCGAAAGGGGGTTCCCGTGTCTTTCATGGACTGATATTGCCACTCCGCCTTTAGTTTGCCCATGTCCACATTTGACGGGCATTCACTTTTACAGCCTTTACACGAAAGGCATAAGTCCATTACTTCTTTGATTTCCGGCTGAGCAAAGGGATTAGCTTCTTTAGAACAGGTAAGCATTTCGCGAAGGATGTTGGCTCTTGCTCGCGTAGTATCCTTTTCGTCCCGAGTAGCCTGATAGCTCGGGCACATGGTGCTTCCAGTCAGCTCAGATTTGCGACAGTCTCCTGAGCCATTGCATAATTCAGCCGAGCGGACAATGCCCTCATCTTTGGAAAAGTCCAACATCGTTTCATAAGCCGGAGTCTCCTGATTTTTTTCATAACGAAGAGACGTATCCATCGGCGCAGTATCTACAATCTTGCCCGGATTGAAAATATTGGCTGGATCCCAGGCTTTCTTCACCTTCTTGAGGAGCTGATAGTTTTCTTCACCGATCATTTTGGGAATAAACTCTCCTCGCAAACGGCCGTCTCCATGTTCGCCGGACAATGACCCCTCATATTTTTTCACCAATGTGGCAATCTCCTCGGCGATGGTTCGGAAGAGCCTAACTCCTTCATCAGTCTTCAGATTCAAGTATGGACGAAGGTGCAATTCACCAGATCCGGCGTGCGCATAGTGCACGCTGTAGAGGTCATGCTTTTGAAGGACTTTGTTAAAATCGCCAATGTAATTGGGAAGGTCCTGGACATCTACAGCAGTGTCTTCAATAACAGGTGCAGGCTTAGTGTCGCCAGGAATATTGGAGAGCAAGCCCAGTCCAGCCTTGCGGAGGTTCCACACTTTAGCAATGTCTTCTCCTCGGATAATGGGGAAGGCATAGCCCAATCGCTGTTTGCCTAGCTCTGTGAGAAAATGGAGAATGCGAATGTCTACTTCTTTCTCCGTCTCACCGATCAACTCTACAACCAAAATGGCCTTTGGTTCACCTTCCACAAAGAATCGGTTGGCTGCTTGCTCCTTATTCCTTGCCGTTGCTTCTAGAATGTAGTGATCCATTAGTTCACAGGCGTATGGCTGATAATTGAGTGCAATGAGATTGGTTTTGAGCGCGTCATCTATGCTTTTGCAATGAATACAAACCAGGCGCTTGAAGCCTTCCGGAATCTTGGTGATCTTGAGTTTTGCAGCGGTAACAAAAGCAAGCGTTCCCTCCGATCCAGCAATCAGAGAGCAAAAATTGAATGGTTTTCCTTTGGCATTAAATGGTTGCATGCCGGCCAGCAGATCCAATGCGTAGCCTGTGTTTCTTCTGGGGATATTTGGTTTAGGAAACTCTTGCTTGATCCGTTCTACGTTGCCTTCATCCAATAGAATCTCTGAGATACTTTCATAGAGCTGAGTTTCCAGATCTGACGATCCTCGTAAATCCTCGGTTTCTTTGAAATGCACATATGATCCATCCGAAAGGAAAGCCTTGACTTCTTCTAAGTGCTCCCGTGTGCTTCCATACACTACCGAGTTTGACCCACAGCTGTTGTTTCCAATCATTCCACCCACCATGGCACGATTGGCTGTGGAGGTTTCAGGGGCGAAGAAGTAACCGTGCTCGGCAAGCGCTCGATTGAGCTCATCACGTACAAGACCTGGCTGCACCCAAACGTATTCTTCTTCAGTATTGATTTCAAGAATGTTGGTAAAATACTTCGAGACATCTACAACTATCCCACCACCAACAACTTGGCCCGCCAGTGATGTTCCGGCAGTACGCGGAATAAGCGATGTTTGATTTTCTTGAGCAAAATGGATGAGTTTCTGAATGTCCTCTTCGACCTTAGGAATGGCTACTGCCAGCGGAACCTCACGGTAAGCAGAAGCATCTGTCGCGTAAATGCGCTTGATGGCTTCATCGGTATGGAGTTCTCCTTTTAGCTCCTTTTGAAGGTCAGTGAAGTTCATGCTTCAAACCTACGCATGAATTTGAGAAAATTTCCAATCCCCATGTAACCTTCCGAAATTACTTCAGTTTCCCTGTCAGAATGCACCGAATGAACCTACTGGAAGATCACAGCCTAATGTTGAAAGTAAAAGAAGGAGAGGTAGAAAAACTCGACCTTCTTTATAAGCGATACAGCCGCCGATTCTTTGGATTCTTCTACGGAATGACCAACGATGGAGCCACGAGTGAAGACCTGGTGCAAAATGTGTTTATGCGGATTTTGAAGTATAAGCATTCATATAAAGACACAGGTGATTTTGAAGTGTGGGCGTTTCAAATGGCGCGCAATGTGCATCACGATCATTATCGAAAGAATAAACGATACGCTTTCAAAGAGGATATGAACCCCTACGAAGAGCGTCTCAGCGAAAACAAAAATAAGGAGGTAGAAATGGAACGATCAGATGAATTGAATTACCTGAAGAAAGCGTTAGCAAGCCTTTCGGAAGAAAAGAGGGAGCTGATCGAGCTGGTTCGATTCCAAAAGGTGAAATACGCAAAGGTGGCAGAGATGCTAGGCGTAACAGAGAGCGCAATCAAAGTGCGCGTGCATAGAATATTGAAAGAACTACGGGAGTCCTACATAAAACTGGACGCATAAGATGGAAATAAATAAGAAAAAAGCAGCGGAGCTGTGGCAAGATAAGTTGACGGGAGACATCAGTGAAAATGAAGAAAAAGCACTTGCACAATTTCTGGAAGCCAATCCTGATGTGGCTTCCGAACTAAAGGAGTTAGAGCAGACCTGGAACCTCTTTGCAGCGATAGAAAGGCCGGAACCATCAGAAGCGATGGACGCAAGGTTTGCAGGGATGCTGACTGCCTATGCTGAAAAACAACAAACGGCTCGTCCGAATGTGCTAGACTGGATAGTAGAACGCATGACCAGTAGCTGGCAGGTGGGGTTAGCAGCCTTGGTTATGGGCTTGTTTATCGGGTGGTGGATGCCTCCATCACAAAATCAAAAACAGGACATCATACAGCTGAGCAATGAGATTCAAAGCATGAAGGAGATGATGATGCTGACGCTGATTGAACAACCAAAAGCAAATGAACGGATCCGAGCCGTGAATATGGCTGCTGACCTTCCCAATGCCGATGAGAAAGTGGTCAATGCGTTGATCGCAACACTCAACATGGACGAAAATGTAAACGTGCGACTTGCCAGCCTTGAGTCATTGGTAAGGTATGTGGATGAACCCAATGTACGACAAGCACTGGTGGATGCGCTAACCAAGCAAGAGTCACCATTGGTGTTGATAGCAATAGCAGATGTCCTGGTAGCTATTCAAGAGAAATCTTCGGTAGATGAACTGGAGCAATTGCAGAAAAGCACGAAGGATGAATTTGTAAAAGAAAAGCTGAATGAAAGCATAAAGACACTCAAAAACACATAAACTCAAAAAAGGACCATGAACTTATTACTCATTTTAATAGCACTGATTAACCCCGACCTCAAGGAGGACAAGGTGGAAATCAACAAAACATACACTCTCGATAACCCCAGCCAAATGGCTGTTGTAATTGACAACATCAACGGAGATATAGTGGTGGAAACCTCCAATGATAACAAGGTGTATCTCTCCCTGACTATTGTGATGTCCGCGAGTACGGAGGCACTTCTTGCCAAGGCAAAAGAAGAACTGGAATTGGGAGAAATGCAGACGAAAGACTCACTCATGTTTTATACCAAAGCGCCATTCATTAAGAAGTGCAAATGGGGAAATTATTCAGGATACGACATGAGAGATAGTCCGAAGTATGATTTTAAGTATCAGTACAGCCTGAAGGTTCCCAAGGGTGTAAAACTAGAAGCCAAGACGATAAACCGAGGAGATGTGCTGGTGAAAAATGTAGAGGGGCCAGTAAAGGCATGCAATGTGAACGGTAAAGTAGAAATCAAAAACGCAAGGCAAGTCCTGCAAGCTTCTACAGTGAACGGTGATGTTACAATCAGCTTTCTGGAGAGCCCTAAAGAGGCAATAGACTTCAATACGGTCAATGGCGATTTCAATTTTGAACTACCGAATGACTTCAGCGCTAAGGTGTATTTCGATACCATGAATGGTGATATGTACACGGCTTTCGACTATCAGGAGATGAGTCCGAAAGTGGAGAAAAGCAATGAAAATGGCAAGTTTAAAATTGGGACTAAAACGGGTGTAGAGATTGGGGCGAATGGACCAGAATTATCCTTCAGGAGCATCAATGGAAATGTATACCTAAAAAGATCTACGCGATAAGCGGACAAAAAAATTAAGCCAAACGACAAGCTTGGCAAAAACTAAAACACATAAAGAAATGAAAAAATTATTAACCATATTATTACTCATTGCGGCAGGAAGTACCTGGGCGCAAGAACAAATAGCCGTGCCATTGAGCTCACCAGATAAAAGAGGAAAACTGGAAGTAAGCCAGGTAAGAGGCAATATCATCATTGAAGCTTACAACGGGAAAGAAGTGATCATCGAAGCAATTGCCGGAACAGAAGAAGGTTGCGATAGTTGTGATGATCATGATCATGGTGAAGACAGAAAGAGAGATATCCCATCGGGTATGAAGCGAATTTCCAGTAGTCCGGTGGAACTTGAAGCTTCAGAAAGCAACAATGTAGTGGAAGTAGAAACCAATTCATGGAAGAAGCCGATCGACTTGAACATCAAGATTCCAGCGAATTTTGACCTGGAAGTATCAACAGTTCATGGCAAGGTAGAAGTTGCCGGGATCAATGGCACACATGAAATCTCTTCCGTAAATGGACCCCTTACCTTGAAGGACATGAGTGGGTCGATTATTTCCAACACAGTAAATGGAACCATTCTGGTGAATTTCAAATCAATAAAAGCAAACGAGCCTATGTCATTTGTAACCTTAAATGGCGATGTTGACGTGACCTTCCCTGCAAATGTAAAGGCGAGAGCAAAAATGAAATCAGACAGAGGAGAGATCTTCACGGATTTTGAAATGACAGTGGATCGTTCTAAGCCAGAAGTGAAGACAGATGGTGGAGCATACAAAGTTTCTATCAATTCCTGGGTATTTGGAGATATTAATGGTGGTGGCCCTGAGTTTACCTTCAAAAATATGCACGGCGATATCATTATTCGGAAAGAATAGAATGGATTAGAAAATCAATCAAGGAGATCCTTCCTTCGTCAGGATGACACAATGAATACTGTCATGCTGAGGGAAGAAGGATCTCTTTGATTTGAGATTGCTCTGCTCCTTTGTCGCTCGCTATGACGGTCAATTATTATATTGCTACGGTGGAAGTCATAGATCAAGTCAGACTCAACTTCAGTGAGGCCAATCTCTTTTACCTCAATTTGAGCCTTGGTTTCATCATGTTTGGTGTAGCGATCAATCTTCGATTAGCAGATTTTCTTCGCGTCATTCGCAATCCAAAAGCGGCACTGGTTGGAATGCTCTCGCAGTTCTTTGTTCTTCCCGCACTCACCTTTCTATTGATACTCATTGTGCAGCCCAGACCTAGTTTCGCGCTGGGAATGATGTTGGTAGCTGCGTGTCCAGGAGGCAACATTTCAAATTTTATGGTAGCCATGGCCCGCGGAAACACAGCACTATCGGTAAGCCTCACAGCCGTATCCAGTACCCTCGCCATCTTGATGACGCCCATCAATCTCACACTTTGGGCAAGTCTGTATGCACCAACAGCTAGCATTCTTACAGAAGTACACTTGAATTTTTGGCAATTACTAAAAACCATTTCGCTGCTGCTGCTGGTGCCTATTGTATTAGGCATGTTACTCAGAACCTGGAAACCAAAGGTGGCTGAGAAGTTGCACCCAATCATGCACTATAGCTCCATTTTCATTTTTGTAGCGATCGTTTGCATTGCCTTTAGCGCCAACTTCAACTTGTTTTTAGAATATATCCACCTGGTACTGTTATTGGTACTTGCCCACAATGCAATTGCACTTACAGCAGGCTACCAAATAGGAAAAATGTTTCGGTTGAAGCAGGCAGAACGAAGATCTATCGCCATAGAAACAGGCATTCAAAATTCAGGTTTGGGTTTGATCTTAATTTTCAGTTTTTTCAACGGCCTTGGCGGGATGGCAATTGTGGCAGCATGGTGGGGAATCTGGCACATCATTTCCGGCTTGAGTCTGGCCTTTTTTTGGAATAAAAACTCACTTGTCACTCAATCGGAGATATCAAATGTTTAAGGGTAATCCACCGATCGCACGACTCTTACAAAGAAGTAGAAGGTACTGAGACTAACCTTATGATAGTCTGGTGATTACTATACTTTTTTAAAAACCCACTCTGTGGGTCAATAGCAAATTATTTCTTTATTTTTGCCGACCTTATTAAAAGAGCAGACGAGAAATAACATGGCACTAATAGGAATACTGAGAAATAAGATGGGTAAGATCGTGGTGGGAGCAATCATGGTCACAATGGTTTCTTTCATTGGAACAGATCTCATTGGAAGTTCAACATTATTGGGTGGTGGAGATGACCTGGATATAGGAGAGATTGCTGGAGACGGCATTTCCAATGTTGCATTTCAAAACAAAGTAGATGAGCTATCATACAACTTTGCGCTTAACACGGGTAGAAACCCTCTGCAACAAGAAACCGATCAGATTAGAAATCAAGCTTGGAATGCATTGATACTTGAAAAAGCATACGGCAGCCAGTTTGAAGAATTGGGTATTGAGGTGACCAATGCAGAGTTGGTGGATATGGTTCAGGGGAGCAACATTAGCCCGCAGATCATGCAATTTTTTGCAGACCCGCAAACAGGCCAATTCAGTAAAGAAAGTATCACCGCTTTCCTTGGGAGCCTGCAGCAAGCAGCCCCACAGCAAAGAAATTCTTGGATTTCGTTTGAGCAGTCGCTCATCCCAAGTAGAAAAATTGAGAAGTATGCCAATCTGTTCACAAAGACCAACTACGTAACCAAGTATGAGGCAAAAGATGAGCATGAGAATCAGAATGCTACAGCTACCATTGACTACATGTACATTCCTTTCTTGAGTGTGTCAGACTCTAGCATAAGCGCAAGTGATAGTGAACTGCAAGCATACCTAGATGCACACGAATCAGAATTTCAGCGTGAAGAATCTAGAAATCTTTCATACGTGATATTTGACATCAAGCCATCAAGTGCAGATTCTGCAATTGTGATGGATGAAGTTGCAGATCTTCAGATGTCATTGACAAGCGCTACAAATGATTCTAGCTTTGTGATTATCAATTCAGATGATCCCTATCCATTCATTACTTACACAGCAGATAACCTTCCAGATTCGCTCAAAGGACAAGACGTAGGATATGTTTCTACTCCTTCCATTGTGAATGGATCGTACGAATTTTATAAGCTTTCTAGACGTGACGAAATCACTTCGGATAGTGTGCTTTTCAGAGTGGCTAAAATGAAGAAGGATTTCTTCGTCTCAGACGAAACCATCAATGAATCTTACCGTCAGGCGGATCTTTTCGCTGCATCAGCAGGTAACCTTGAAGAATTCAACAGACTGGCTGAGGAACAAGGCCTGCCAGTGAGAGAAGCAAACAGGATTGGAAAGAATGCACAACGTGTGGGTCCCATGGTTGAAGCCAGAAGCTTGGTGCTTTGGCTCTACAATGACGCCACAACAGGAGCAGTTTCTGAAGTAAAAGAAGTAGGCGAAAGATATGTAGTAGCAGCCATGACTGAAGAACAAGAAAAAGGCCCTGCAAACCTTAGCGAAGTAAGGTACCAGGTAGAGCTGAAAGTGAGAAACGAGAAAAAAGCAGCCAGCATTCTCAATAAACTAAGTGGTCTGGATGCTTCTGATGTAGAATCATTGGCCATCGCCTATGGAGATGGAGCTAAAACAGGGACTGCAGATTTTCAACGCTTCTCTAGCAGCATCACAGGTATTGGATATGCACCGGAAGCAATTGGACTTTCGTTTGCTTTGGACGAGGAAGAAATGACACAAGCTTTTGGTCTTCAGGATGGTGTCATCGTCGTGAAGCTTTCCGCTAAAGACATTCCTGCTGATTTGGATGATTATTCATCATTTGCACTTCAGGTGTCTCGCCAGCGGTTGGGACAAAATGCGATGATTGCAGATTTTCCACTTTCATATTTCAGACTGTTCGTTCCAAGAAATATCGATATCGCGGTAAAAGAATTTGCTGAGATTGAAGACATGAGATACAAGTTCTTCTAAATAAGAAATAACATTTACGAAAGCCATTCCGAACTTTCTCGGGATGGCTTTTTTTATATAGTCTGTAGAATAGATTAATTTATACCTATGAGCTGGGACGAAAAATCATTTTTGGAAAAGTTAGAAGGGACACACCAGTTTCCGGATCACTACACCTTTAAGTTTATCGTTAAACCGGAGCATCAGGCACAAGTAGAGTCGTTGGTTCCGGGAGCCGACGTGAAGCTGAAACCGAGCTCAGGCAACAAATATGTCAGTATTACTTTGAGCCGACTAATGAGTTCAAGTCAGGAGGTGGTCGATGTATACAAACAAGCCAACACCATTGAAGGTATCATTGCACTTTAAAATCAATAACTATGAGTTGGAAAGAAGAAGATAACAGGCTGAAAAAAACCTTTGAATTCAAGGACTTTGTATCCGCATTTGGATTTATGAGCCAAGTGGCGATTATAGCAGAAAAGATGGATCACCACCCCAACTGGAGCAATTTATATAACACCGTGAGCATCGAGTTATGTACCCATGATGCCGGAGATGTAGTCACGGAGAATGATCACAATCTGGCACAAGCGATAGATAAAATATCAAGTTAACCGTCATGGCGAGGAGGAAGGACGAAGCAATCCCATGCTATGGAAAGAGGTGACAGTTATATCTTACAA
The DNA here is from genome assembly GCF_039940915.1 of Ekhidna sp. Taxonomy (GTDB): domain Bacteria; phylum Bacteroidota; class Bacteroidia; order Cytophagales; family Cyclobacteriaceae; genus Ekhidna. Next base: position 853,324 of record NZ_JBDVFO010000001.1, on the reverse strand, counting down.
AGTATGAGATTTTTCATATTCATCATAGCATCACTTTCCAACATATGCCTTTTGGCTCAATCAGATACTTCATCTGTCAAGATAATGGTCGCATCAACCAATTTAAGTGAGGATTTGAGTGTGGCATCTTCAAAGAATGATGAATTATTACTACTTATTTATGAATTTTCAGAAAAGGTAGATAAGTTGGGTGAACCCGTTTTCATTAAGAGTTTTGATTTCAGAGAGGATAGAATGAATGCAATTTTTGACTGGACGATTCTAAAGTCAAAAAAAGAGAACTACCTTTTTTTTCTCATAGAAAGAGATTCTGATAAAAGCGAATTACAAGTCGATCCTGTTTTGCGAATTCATTCTGAGAGTATAATTGAGTGCTTTGATAATAGAGATTACCTGTGTATTGAGAAATATTTAGGAGATGAAGATTTGCTTGGTTATAAGAGATTTTCCGTTCCTTCGGAACATGAACTAAACGGTGTTTATAAACTCGACAGGTTTAACTACACAATTACTTTTCAAGAATAGATAATTAACTTCAAGCGATGACCATCGAGCCCGGAAAACTGTACCTCGTACCCACACCCATTGGCAACCTTGCGGATATGACTTACCGGGCGGTAGAGGTTCTCAAAAATGTGGATCTCATCTTGGCGGAAGATACGCGCACCTCCGGGTTCTTGTTGAAACATTACGAAATTGGAACACCTTCGCAAAGCTTTCACGCCCACAATGAACATAAGAAAGTTGAAGAGGCCATCGAAAAATTAAAGAGCGGTGTTTCCATTGCACAGATCTCAGATGCTGGCACACCAGGCATTTCCGATCCCGGCTTTCTGCTGGTACGTGCTGCACTGGCTAACGATATCCCCGTAGATTCACTTCCGGGTGCTACAGCGTTTGTCCCGGCACTCATAAAATCCGGATTCCCATGCGAACGGTTTGTGTTTGAAGGATTCTTGCCGCATAAAAAAGGAAGGCAGACTCGGATAGAATCAATGAAAGATGAGAGCCGGACGGCTGTCTACTATGAATCGCCACACCGGCTGCTCAAAACGCTGCAACAATTCAAAGAAATTTTGGGGGATCGAAACGTTTCAGTTTCCAGAGAGTTAACAAAGAAGTTTGAAGAGACCGTCACCGGCACAATCGATGAGGTGCAGGCCTACTTCGAATCGAAAAGTATCAAAGGAGAATTTGTAATCGTTTTGGAAGGAGCCAAATGAATTTAGAAAACGTCACTCAGAAAGTATCCACAATTGCCCGCGAGACCGGGGCATTTATTCGTGAGGAACGTAAAAGATTCTCCTACGACTCGGTGGAATTCAAAGGAGAAAGTGATTTGGTATCCTATGTAGATAAGGAATCCGAAAAGCGCATAATCGATGGGTTGAAAAAAATCTTACCAGAAGCAGGCTTCATCACCGAGGAAGAAACCACTGCGCAAGGGCAAAAGGAATTTACCTGGATCATTGACCCTTTAGATGGGACCACAAATTTTGTTCACGGCATACCGAACTACTGCGTAAGCATCGGCCTCATGAATGAAGGTAAAATCATTGCTGGGGTGGTTTATGAAGTAGCCAACGATGAATGCTTCTATGCCTGGAATCAAGGAGGCGCTTATTTGAATGGCAATCGGATACAGGTGTCGGGAGCTCCTTCATTCTCTGACTGTGTGTTGGCCACTGGCTTTCCCTACTATGAATTTGAGCGGTTGGACGAATACCTTAAAATTCTTCATCAGCTCATGAAAGATACCCAAGGCCTCAGGAGAATGGGGAGTGCAGCAGCAGACATGGCATACGTGGCGTGTGGTCGCTACGGAGGTTACTTTGAATACAACCTCAACTCCTATGACATTGCCGCGGGTGTGATTCTTGTGCAAGAAGCTGGGGGTAGAGTGACCGATTTTAAAGGAGGCAATGACTACATTTTCGGAAGGGAAATTGTAGCTGGCGGAGCTATTCACTCGCAGCTCCTGAACGTCATTCAACGATTTTGGTAAACCTATTGATTGCTCTGGTATAAGTCTTTGCACGGCGAAGGAGCACATAATTGTGTCATACCTCCTCCCATTTACGCACCACTTCTGAGATTTTTCTGCCCACTCTTTTTCTTACCCGGTACCACCAGATGCGCCAGGTAAAGAGAATGATAAGTGCCACAACCCCACCGACAATGGCGAGAATTTGATATGCGCCGATGATTTTATCTGATGTTTTTTCTAATTCAAGCCTATTGATCAACTGAAGCATCGCTTGGCGTTTAAGAAGCACTTCTAGTTTTTCTTTAGTCTCTACTATTTTTTGAAGTTCGTCTCCCCTCTTCCATGCATGATCAAAATTTCTTCCCGAAGCGAGAGCCAACCATTTATACAATTTTACATTGTCATCATTGAGTGGCTGAGAGTTGTAATAAGCTTCTGCTTCCGTCAAGACAGTTATAGCAGAATCCTTTTGACCTAATTCTAGCAAACACTCCCCAAGATCCATTAGAGATGTAAAACGAATGGCGCCTTCTTTTTGAAGTCTGAGCGCACGAATTAATATTTCTTTTTGCTTTAAAAATTGCTCTGTGTGATCATATGGTCGTGAAAGATTGTGAATAGCTCTGAATTTTACTTTATCGCTTTCTGCAGTGTTTACAGCTTTTTCAAAGTATTCGATGGATTCTTCGAATTGTTCAGCGTGAAGAAAAAGCTGACCTATTTCGTAATAAGCTTTGGCCATTCTATCCGGGAGTCCTTCTTTTTTTGCTATTTCTAGCTCCTCCATGAAAATTTTTAGCGCTTCCTCCGGGTCTTCGTACATCATGGCTCTACCCAGGTTGTACTTGACGCTTAAGCCTTGTTTGATACTGTATTTGAAAGCAGGCGCTAGGGCTTCCCGATATTTATTGATGGCAAATGAGGCCAGTCCATGATGTTTGAGAATAACTCCTTGATTCGTGAGAATCGCATGATGAAGAAAGTGATCGGTAGTATCAGACTTAAAAAGGATAGCGATTGCTTTGTCATAATACTCATACGCCCGAAAGTTTTTATGAGCTCTTCTGAGCCTTACAGCTTTAAGATAATAGGCGTATGCAACCAGGTGATGTGACGTATATTGATGTATCGTTTGATCAATTTCGCCAAGAATTTCTTCTTCGCTAAGGTCGATTTTTCCGGTGTAGTATTGGCCAAGCTTTTCTGTCGCTTGCAAGGATATGCCACTTACCACCCCAATAACAAATAGTAGTTTTTTCACTGTTTTTAGTTCTTTAGCCGGCTTTGATCGGGTGGCAGGCTAGCGAATATAAACATATCCTGACAAATACCATAAATGAGGTATTTGCCAGGCTCTTAATGAATTAGCTAGCTGATGAAGCCTTGGGTCGATCTCCGACTTCTTCATCTTCTCCTCCGTCTGTCATATTCAAATCTTGAATCTCCAGCTCATCAGAAGGGGAAATATCTTCTTGCTCACAGGCACAGAATAGACTTCCTAAAACAACAAATGCAAATACAAAAATTGACTTTTTCATGTTCATAGTTTTTTGGTTAAACATGACGGAAAGATAGTTACGCCTTGTTTGATGCAGGAGGATGCTAGGTTTACAAAAGGTGACTATTCAAAATTTTGGGAGATATCAAAAAACTTTAAAAGGAAATTATAGCCAGACAAACAACCCATTCCCAGCTCCTAAAGGTGATTCAACGATTTTGGCAAATTATTGCTTAATTAGTTAGGAAACCTAACTAAAAATAGTACGTTTGCATTTAAAAGTTAGGAATCCTAATTATATAACATGAAAAACCTATTAATACTCATGCTGATCTCTGTGATTAGCTGCAAGTCATTTTCTCAAGGAGAAAATGAAAGTACTGCGTTTAAGAACTCAGCGGATTTAAAAATCACGAAAGCAGAAATCATCCACGATGGTTCGCTGGAGCATCTGGTATTCTCAATTACAGTAAAAGGGACGGCTGGCCAGTCTCTGCCTACCGCTGTTGGACAGCTGGACGGAGCTCCAGTGTTGGGGTATGTATTCCCTACCAATCTGCAATCTACAGATGTGGGTTTTGAAGAGACCGATGGCATTGTGGCGCTTGCGCTTACATCTCATCCGGACTTTGATGACACCCCACTTTGGGATGAAAATTTTGATAAGAACTATGCGAACGATGGCATCATCTGGCATCCCCACTGGGTGGTACTTGTAGAAGATAAGCGAGTATCCGGAGGACTTGCTGTAAAGCAATTTGATCCTGAAAAGGACAAGGTGACTTTACCACCAACGAATCCAGGAATGCCTATGTATATGGATTCGCCTGGATTTCACGTAGTTACCCAAGGTAAACAAATCAAAGTGGTTGTCCCAACGTATCGTGTAGGCGGAAAGACAGATTTCAATTTTGATGGTGTCGCTGCTTATATGCAAGTGAATGCATCAAAACCAGATCTACCTATGCTTGGGGTCTACGCGGTATACAGTGTTGCTTCAGGCGACTTGTCTTTGCCATATACCGTGCAGAAATAATGCAGAAATTAGCGCTACACTATGATGAAATGTTGCAAGGGGAGTTCAGCTTGAAAGAGTTGAACTTCCTTTTTGCCTTTCAGGTCAATTGCCCTGGCTGTTTCGCTTATGGCATTCCAGCTGTCAATAGCTTGTATGAAGAGTTTAAAGACAAAGTAGCATTCCTGGGACTATCCACAGCATTCGAAGACTTTGAATTTAACAATGAGAAGAACACAACAGCCCTGCTAAAGTCTTCGGAGATCGTCGGGGAAACAAAGAGCTATTTTGCCAAACAAGGATACCATATCAATCCATTATCCTTGGATTTTCCGGTAGCCATGGATTCAACTGCCGACGAACAATTAAATGTGGAAGACCTTGTACACACTATTTGTAAGACAAATCCCAATTTCGATTTTTGGCCAATCTTTGAGCAAAAGCAGCTACAAAGGAATGTGAGGGATTACTTAGAAAAACAAGAGAAAATATCATTGACTTTCACGCTTAATCAGCTGCGAGGGACTCCTACATTTATGGTATTTAATCAGGAGATGGAAATACTGGCTCACAACTTTGGTCATCTCATGCTTCATGAGATGAAGCATGAGCTGGAAACACGGCTTTCACAAAGTAATTAGGATTGCTAACTTTGAGCAATGGCAAGTTCCTTCGACCCGAAAATTCAAGAAACGGATTTAACCAGCAAGGTGGTTGTTGGGATTGAGCGATTATCTGAGGTATTTCGAGTACTCTTATGGGAGAAGTCGAAAGAGACGGGCTTAAGTCCAATTCAAATCCAACTTCTGATGTTCATCAAATACCATGATCGCTCACTGGCTAATGTTAGTCACCTTTCGCGAGAGTTTAACCTCAAGAAACCTACCATTAGTGATGCAATTAAAACACTCTTTGAGAAAAAATTAGTCCAGAAAGAGACAGGAGAAGATGCCAGAGGTTATACCATTCTACTTTCCAGGTCGGGAGAAAAGTTGACCGAGACACTCCAATCATTTGATAAGCCGTTAAAAGAAAGCATCGATAGCTTGAGTGACGAGAATCAAGGAAAGCTTTATGATGGACTGGTGAGGATAATTTTTGGGTTGAATCAGACGGGAATCATCCAGGTGCAGCGAACGTGCTTTGGATGCTCATTCTATGAAAAAAGAAACGAAGGGCATTTCTGCCAATTCATCAAAGAAGACCTTTTAACCAGTGAGCTTCGATTGGATTGCGAAGACTTTCAAGAAGTCGAGCGCTAATCTGGTAAGATTCTTGTAATTGAATCCCTAAATTTAGTACTATGAAAACACTCACTATTCTTATCGTGTTCTTAATGGCTGCCTGCGGAGGAGGCAATTCGGAAGAAGGCGCCCCTGCGTATGAAACCGGCCTCATGGCAGAGGATGTGGTGGAAGCAGATGCAAGCTCACTCAGAAAGGTATCGAACGCGCCTCAGCAACCTGATCGTGCGTATCAAAAGAAGGTCGTGAAAACCGGTGGCCTTTCTTACAAGGTGGAAAGCACAGAAGAAGAATACCTCCGTATTAACTCCTTGCTCGAGAAGTATGAGGCATACATTAGCTCGGAAAATGAGAACAAAGGCTATGATCGTATCAACTACAATGTAAGTATAAAAGTACCACCTCAGCATTTCGACTCATTAATCAATGACCTGACCAAGGATAAAAAATTGGATAATCGTTGGGTGAATACCGATGATGTGACGGAGCGATATTACGACCTTCAATCTCGCATTACCAACAAGAAAAAACTGGAAGAACGCTATCAGGAGATTTTGAAGAAAGCCAACAGTGTGAGGGATATACTGGAGGTGGAAAGAAATCTCAATCAGGTACGCACAGAGATCGAATCTCTACAAGGGCAATTCAAGCTTCTTAGCCACCGTGTCAATTTCAGCACGGTAGATGTTTCCTTTTATGAGTTGGTACCTTACGAACTGGATCAGGAACCTCGCCCTGGTTTTGGCACCCGATTGCTAAATTCCATCTCCGCAGGATGGCAAGGCTTTCTCACGTTTATGGTATACGTACTTGCGCTTTGGCCCTTTGGCATTCTTACATTCGTTGTGGTGAGAATTGTGAAAAAGATTCGATCCAAACGGAAAAAAAACGATCTTTGATGGCATGAGTAAACCCAACATACGTGTAGGATACGGATACGATGTACATGCGCTAGCCGAGGGTGTTGACTTTTGGATCGGAGGTATCAAAGTGCCGCATACCCATGGAGCTTATGGTCATTCGGACGCCGATGTACTCATTCATGTGATTTGCGACGCGCTATTAGGAGCAGCTAATATGCGCGACATTGGCTATCACTTCTCAGATAAAGACCCACAATACAAGGGAATTGATAGCAAAATTCTTTTGAAGGAGGTGCTGGAAATTATTAGTGAAAAGGGGTACAAAGTTGGAAATATAGACTCCACAGTGTGCCTGGAGATGCCCAAACTGAATCCACATATTCCTGCAATGAAAGAATGCCTGGCTGAGGTAATGAATATTGCTGAAGAGGATATTTCAATCAAAGCTACCACGACAGAAAAATTAGGTTTCGTTGGTAAAGAAGAAGGTGTGGCTGCTCATGCCACTGTGCTTATTTATAAAGACTAATGCCAATCAAGATCATAACCACTGAAGACGGATCTCACAGTCTGTTTGATGAAAATCTCAACGAAACCTACCACTCCACACGAGGGGCAAAAGGAGAATCGTTGCATGTGTTTGTCAAAGAAGGGCTGGAGCATTGGGTCACTAAAAATGCAGCGAAAGAAGCAATAAAGATTCTGGAGGTAGGTCTTGGGACTGGCTTGAATGCCTTTCTCACCGCACAATTTGCGACGGCCAAAAAGAAGAAAATTCACTTTACCTCTCTGGAGCCCTTTCCCATTGCTCGAGAGATTTATCAGCACCTCAACTTTTATCAGTCAGAGGAGGAGAAGGATTTGCTAATGAAGATACATGCCTCAGATTGGGAAGAGGTAATCCATTTATCTCAGGATTTCAGTCTGTATAAGACCCAATCAACGTTGGAAAAATACGAAAGCGATGAATTGTTTGACATCATTTACTTTGATGCTTTTGCTCCAAGCAAGCAACCGGAAGTCTGGTCTCTTGACAATCTGAAGAGGTGCCATGACCTGCTTGAAAAAGGAGGGGTACTGACTACCTACTGTGCACAGGGTCAGTTTAAGCGAAATTTGACTGAAGTAGGATTTGATGTGGAGACACTTCAAGGAGCAATGGGAAAGAAGGAAATGGTAAGGGGAGTTAAATAGCTCGGAAAAAAAGCGACTGGCATTAAAATCAGGGAAATAAACTATCTTAATAGGATTCACTAACCTGTTTTTCTCGATGATCACACACGAAACGCCCCTAGAAGCCTATCAATATTGGCTTGAAAAAGACCCTGATTTCATTTTTCTGCGACAACCAATCGATAGAAAGTTCATCGCATACTCTCGCAAGGATGCCTACGATCAAGCGATGGCCATTGCTGCTTCTCTTTATAAAATGGGACTCAAGCAAGGGGATCATGTCGCTCTATTATCGAAGAACTGTGCACACTGGTTTATGGCTGATTTAGCCATTATGCTGGGAGGCTTTGTCTCGGTCCCCCTGTATCCAACCCTTGATGAAAAATCCATCAATGAAATTTTGGTACACAGTGAGTCCAAGGCAATTATTGTTGGAAAACTTGACAACTTTTCGAAACAAAAGAAAGGTATACCCCAAGACCTCAAACGAATTGGAATGCAACTATATGGGGTGCAAGAAGCACATAGTTGGGAAGATTTAATCAAGGAAGATTATTCCAGTTTCAACTCGCCAGGACTCAACCCAGATGACTTGATTACGCTCATGTATACCTCCGGCACAACCGGAGATCCCAAAGGAGTAATGCACAAAGTGAGCTCGTTCAACCTGATGGGTAACCTCACCATCCCCACCCTACAAGTGCCTTTGAACTGTACGTATTTCTCTTACTTGCCTTTATCACACATTGCAGAGCGGATAGGAATAGAAATGGTTTCCTTTTACTGTGGAGGTCAAGTAAGTTTTCCGGAATCGTTAGATACGTTTGCGGAAGACCTGGCGAATGTAAATCCCATGTTCTTCGTGGCGGTTCCAAGAATCTGGCAAAAATTCCAGGAAAAAATTCTGGAAAAGTTTCCACAGAAGAAACTTGATACACTCATTTCGTTGCCACTCCTTGGGGGCATTATCAAGAAGAAGATCCGCCAAAAACTGGGGCTCAATCAAGCCAAATTATGTTATACGGGTGCCGCTCCGATTGCGGTTAGTTTATTGGAATGGTATGACAAACTAGGGATTAACATTTTGCAGGGATATGGAATGACTGAGGACTGTATCCTGTCGCATTTCAGCATCATCGGATCCAATCGATTTGGAACTGTCGGGAAGGCTCTTCCCGGAGCTACGGCAAGACTTTCTCCCGAAGGAGAAATACAAGTGAAAAGTGATGCACTCATGGTCGGATATTACAAAGAACCGGCAAAAACGGCTGAAGTGTTTACGAAAGATGGCTACATAAAGACGGGAGACATAGGTGAATATGATCACGATGGATATCTCACAATTACTGGAAGAATCAAAGATCAATTCAAAACAGATAAAGGAAAGTATGTGACTCCATCCCTCATCGAGCTCCAACTTTCCAAGAATACAGATATTGAACAAATATGTGTGGTGGGTATGGGAATCGCCCAACCAATCGCGCTGATTGTTCCTTCTGAAGGAGCCAATGCAAAAGAAAAGCAGGCATTGGAAGCGTCCTTTTTATTAACCATTGATGAAGTAAACCCAACACTCATGAGTCATGAGAAGATTGCAAAAGCAGTCGTCATGAAAGAACAATGGACAGTGGACAATGGACTCATGACACCATCACTTAAAGTTCGAAGGCCAAGAGTTGAAGCCATTCACCAGGACATGTATAAGATCTGGTTCGAAAGTGAAGAACGAGTGATTTTTGAGTAATCCTTAGGATAAAACCGGTCGCATGAAGTTCCTTTCGTAGCTCACAATGCATTTGGTTTCTCTTGCATACGCATAGGCTGCTATGCAGTCAGCATCCTTCATGCTTTCTTTTCTGTAGACCTCATAAGCGGCCAGTGAATGGAAGCTGAATAATGCTAATGCGACGTTATTAGCTCCTTCATGGGGAAGAAAATATCCGTTATGTGTCCCCCCAAATTTGTTTACAAGAGGAATCCACAGCTTCGCATAAGTTTCAAACTCTTCGAGCTTGTCGGGATCAATTTTGTAGTTTACGTAGCAGGTAATCATAATATCTTCGAGGTTTTTATAGTAGCCAAAAATCTGCAATAAGCGTGGCGCAAAAAATAAAAATGAATGAAAAGGATGCGAAGTACTAATGAATGCTATTCATCCATTTCAATACGTCAAAGATATTCAGTAGTGGAAAGTAGTTTGCTCAGTCACTGTTCTAAAGTCTGCAAAAGGTTGTTTGCCTGACGGTTTAAATAACCGATTTTGTCTCGATTGGAATCAAATAAATTCCGTGTTGAAAGAACTAAGGACTCAATATCTCTTATCCTCTTCGAATTTTTTTCCACGATCCACGGATATTTCTCACTAGAGATGGGCAGGTCGTTTCTAAGCGCACTTGAAATAACCCAGTAATCATTGTACTCAGGATTGACCATCATGGTTCGTAGCTGCTGATTGTCCCTCTCGATGTATGTGCTCCATTTTTTCACATCCCGATAATAGTCGATTATTTGCGTTCTCAGGGCCTGGTCATCCATCGAGTAAATGCGTCCAGTATTCAACATCTCTTCATAGGTCGTCAAGTTGGCTTCAACCAGAAAGAAGTTGATCAAATGAACAGAGATCATCGAAAGTCGATGTTCCTTTTTTTGCATGTCGCTGAATAATTCCAACACAGAGTCGCATTTAATCACACGTTCCTCCAGTCGATAATTTAGGAATTCATATCGCCTTAGGTCACTTTTTACGTCTTCAATCAACCGGTCGATGGTTAATTTTTGCGTATTAGCTGCAATGCGGTTTTCATTCCAGTTGTTTAGTACGAATGCGCCCAAAATACCCACAGTGATTACTAGAATCTCTAGAAAATATTCGGCCCATTTCTGTTTAAACGTAGATACAAGTTTCTTCATTTGTGTAAGAATACAATCTACTAAAAGTACTGAAAATTTAGACTAGAGTTGATTCCTTCGTCAGAAGTCCATTGAGCCAAACGCAACAGTTGTGCTCCCATCAAGGCTGTATTGAATCGCTTTGTGATTCTAGGAGCCTATCATGCTTTCTAGTTGAAGTATACGGTTATCCTGAGCTGATGCAAACATAGAACTGATGGTAAGAAACATCAACAAAAAACTATTTAAAATACTCATTTTCAGTTATTTACGTCAATTTTATTTACAAACATAAGTATTATTGATTTATAATATTTACATTTATGAGGAATAATAAGCACTGTATCGCTCATGTATAAAGGAAAAAGTATGAAAGGAAATAACCTTGGAGAATTTGAGGAGCTGATATTGCTCACTGTGGCATCATTGGAAAAGGATGCTTATGCCGTTTCCGTAAAAGAAGAGCTTGAAAAAAGGGCCAGTCGTGTGACGAATATCAGCGCGATTCATTCGTCTCTCTACAGGCTAGAAGACAAGGGCTACCTCAGCTCCGAATTTGGAGGAGCCACACAAAAAAGAGGAGGAAAGAAGAAACGCTACTTTCAAGTAACGAATGCGGGATTCGCAGTTTTGAAAGAAGCCAAAAAGCTAAAAGAAGATTTTTACAGGACGATCCCTCAATTGGCCATAATCAGGATATAGGTTGTCTAAAGATCAACACCATATTGCTCCTCCAAAACTGGCAGAAAAGCTGCTTCGATTCATTTATGATGACGAAATGCTTGATGATATTCTTGGAGACTTGCAAGAAATGTTTCAGGATCGGGTAGAAAGCAAAGGACTATATAAAGCACGCATCCACTACTTCAAAGATGCATTTCTTTCCATCCGTAATTACGATTTAAAAAGAAAAAGGAAGGTCATTCACAATAACGCAATCCCCATGTTAAAAAATTACATAAAAACGACATTTCGAACACTGGCGAAAAACCGCGTGTATTCGGCACTTAATATTTTCGGTTTAGCCCTGGGAATAGCGGCATGCCTGTTCATTGCGCAGTATGTCAGCTTTGAATACAGCTATGACAAGTTTCACACAAATGCGGAAAACCTCTACCGTGTCAAGTACATGGTCTATCGAGGAGGAGAACTAGACATTGACTGTGCTGCGGCGGTTCCACGCGTAGGGCCTTTCATGAAAGAAAATATGCCGGAAGTTGTAGACTTTGCAAGAGCATATCCCATGTCAGGCGTATTCGAAAGTGACAATATTCAATACCGTGAGGAACGCATTCAAATTGCTGACCCGGCATTCTTGAAGATTTTTGACTATCCCTTGATACATGGAGATGCTGAAACTGCCTTAGAAGGGCCAAACAAGGTGGTAATAACCGAATCGGTTGCCAATAAGTATTTTGGAAAGACCGATGTGATTGGCGAACGGCTTCAACTTTACACCTGGATTGAAAAGACGCTGGAAGTGACCGGTGTGACAGCAGATGTACCCGAAAATTCTCACCTCAAGTACAACTTTCTTATCTCGTATGAGACCCTGAATCAGGAGACCAGAAATGATGATGGGACAGCATCTTCGGAGACGGCCTGGGGATGGTATGATTTCAACACTTACGTCCTGCTAAAAGAAGGCACAGACCCTGCGGTGTTTGATGAGAAGTTTGCGGAAGTATTGTATGCCGAGAGAGGAGAAGTTTTTGAGAAATATGATTTCAGATCAGACTTTCCATTGCAACCAATCACCGATATTCACCTTTATTCAAACCTGCTTCAAGAATCGGAACCGGCGGAGCAGGGGGACGGAGATACGGTGTTTTTCCTTGGAATTATAGCTGCATTTATTCTCATCATTGCATGGATCAATTACATCAACTTATCCACTGCAAAGTCACTGGAAAGAGCCAAAGAGGTAGGCGTTCGAAAGTCGATGGGTGCTTACAAGAAGCAACTAGTGAATCAATTTTTGACGGAATCTTTCGTATTGAACCTTATCGCACTCGCGCTTGCTCTTATTGTGGTGATAATCACTACGCCTTTCTTTAATCAGCTGATAGACTCTCAGTTGAGCAGAGCTTTTTTCTTACAACCAAAATTTTGGATGGGAGTCGTTGGTATTTACATTTTAGGATCTTTCCTTTCCGGATTGTATCCAGCGTTTATCCTTTCTTCATTCCGACCCATTCAGGTCTTGAAAGGAAAGATGACCACCAATAGGTCTGGCATATTGCTCAGACGGGCACTAGTGATTTTTCAATTTACGGCTTCAGTTACATTGATAGCTGGTACAATCATCGTTTACCAACAACTCAGCCACATGAAAAAGCTGGATGTCGGTTTCGATATGACGGACACGATGGTGATGCGTGGACCGGAAGTCTTTGCTGTTGATTCACTTTTTGGTTCCACGCTCACGGCGCTGGAAAATGAGCTAAAAAGTAACCCGAACATCGAACAGGTAACCAACAGCTCCAATGTGCCTGGTGACGAAATATTTTGGACCAGGGGGCTTAGAAAACAAGAAGACACGCAGGATAAAAACTTTGTTGTATACCTCGTGGGGATAGATCATGACTACTTCCCAACGTATGACATAGAGCTATTGGCAGGAAGAAATTACGACCGAAGCTTTACCACAGATACAGCCAATTTGATCATTAACAAGGCGACAATGGAATCACTCAAAATTCTGTCCCCAGAAGAGGCTATCGGACAGAAAGTGATTTATGGAGGAAACAAAAGAACGATCATAGGCGTGGTGGATAATTATCGTCAACAGTCCGTTAAAAACAACATCAACCCCCTCATATTTCCTCTGGAAGAATATGCGTCCAATTACATTACTGTGAAGCTCAGAACAACAGACTATCAGATAGCATACGAGGAAAGTAAGGCCACTTTTGACAGTTTTTTTCCAGGGAATCCTTTTGATACGTTCTTCCTGGATGAGTTTTACAATAAGCAGTATGCCAACGAACAAAACTTCAGCCGTGCGTTTACCTTATTTGCATTCTTTGCCATCATTGTCGCATGCCTGGGACTTTTCGGATTGACCTCATTTACGGCGCTGCAACGAACCAAAGAAATAGGTATTAGAAAAGTGTTAGGGGCAGATGTCTCTCAAATAGTGATGATTCTGTCAAAGGAGTTTTTAATTCTGGTAGTAATCGCCAATGTCATTTCGTGGCCTTTAGTCTATCTGCTGATGGACGGATGGCTGGATAATTTCACCAGCCGCATCAGCATAGGTATTTCGGTGTTTATTGCTTCTGGAGTTCTGGTGGTGCTCATTGCCCTGGTAGCCATTGGAAATAAAACGCTCTCAATTGCCAAGACGAACCCGGTGAAAGCATTGAGATATGAGTAGAAAAAAGAGGCTGACTTACTCTAATGATTTTGTCAGCCTCATACCTATGCTAAACTATTTAACCTTTATTCCACTGTCATCTTTGAATCTTCCGGTAATCAACCACCCACCAAAGTCTTCTGAAACCGCCATCATCAACTCATTCTTCCCCTTCTTGAGATTAAGATAAACTCCATCGAATAACCCCACAGTGCCCAGATATCTATAATCTCTGGATCGCCATTTGTTTGTCCCCCAATAGATCGGTTCACCATTGAGTATAGCCACCACCCGATCACTGTATCCGAACTCAAACAGCTTGAATTGGTCTTTATCTGAAGTGATGGTGATCTTAGCCAGGACGGTATTTCCATTTGTGCCATCGCGGAGATTTTGAATACGTGAGATGTTGGCAGCCGTTCCTTCTTCTACCTCTATCTTTCCTTGCCATCTTCGTTCTCTGATAATTGGCTCCAGGTTATTGGGATCACTTAGCATCTCCTCACTAAACATGTCTGAAATCTCCCATGATTGTACCAAACCTTCAATTGGCTCTTTTTCGATCGGATTGAAATTTTCGAGCACTGGTGTCTCTTCCGATATCCTAATGTTGGCAATGTGAAAGCCGGAAGTATTACCTCCCCTAAGAATGACCTTACCAGCTTTCGGTTCATGAAAGAGCTTCCAGGAAAGGTGCGGGGTGACACTATGATCCAGAAAAACTTGAGCCTTATCATCATTTACAAGAATTTTTACGTGCGTCCAGGTGTCATAGTTATAGGCATATGGAAATGAATATTTTGGTCCAAAATACAACTGCCATGGGGATATGTTTTTTGTAGTGGGAGCTGCCTGATTAGCATCCGGATTTCCAGATTGATGAGGGCGAACATAAAACTGTTCAGAATCTCCGCTTTCGTTATTGGCCCGAAAATAAACCCCCGGAAATGCAGGTTCTTCCTTCAGGTGAATATCGAATTCGATTGTGCCGTTTAGGAATGTTTTGTTCCTTAGTGTCATCGCACCTGCTTGTAGATATATAGCGTCCACACCCAGATGCTTTTCCAATATGTAAGCTCGTGCTTGTATTTTCCATGTGTTAGTGTCAATGGGTACGTACTCTTGCGAAAGCGCATTGAAGACCATCCAGAGCATCAATGCCAGTAGATTGATTCGTGTTTTCATGTTACAACCTTACGAGGTTCGGGCAGCTTGACCCATCCATTTGGACGTCATCTTCGTTCAAACTCATTCAGAGTTGTTCAGGTCATAGATGTTATAGACATTTGATCATGGCAGATAAATTTTCAGAACAAGACCTGCATCGCCTTCAGGTAGAGATTGAGAACAAACTTGGATGGGGAGAAGCTTCATCGTGGCATAGCTCCATGTTTGATGAGCTGTCAGAAAAAGTATTTGCATCTACTCAGGTGATGCTCAGTGTGCCAACACTTAAGCGCTTTTTTGGGGTGGTGAAGCACTCAGGAACCCCTAGCATTACCACCTTGGATGCTTTATCCAGATTCGTTGAGAAGGTGAATTGGCGAGAGTTTAAGCTTGCCGGTATCACTCAAAAGCCGCAAGCCAGGAAAAAGCCAAGAAAATCCATTTATGTTACTGCAGGTTTTGTTCTCGCGCTGATAATGATAAGTTTGATAGGCAACAGAAGACCAGAGGTGGTTATCAATGCTTCTGAATTTACCTTTAAAAGCAGAGTACTTAGCACCGAATATCCCAACTCTGTCGTCTTTGACTTCACCGTTCCTAGTACCCTGAGAGTGGATAGTTTAACTATCCAGCAGTATTGGGACCCAACAAAGACAATCCATATATCAAAAGAACAAACACAGGCGACCGGCATCTATTATTTTCCGGGATACTTCAAAGCAAAGCTTCTGGCTGATGGACAACTAGCGCTATCTCACGATCTCTTCTTGAAGAGCAATGGATGGCTGGGATTGGTAGAATATGATCCTGTGCCCAAGTACTTTGAGCCACTGCTGAGTGGGCCATCGGCAATAGCTTTTCCGCAAGAAATTATAAGCGAAGTGGAAAATTCGGATGATCCGATTGAGTCGTCGTTTCATCTGATTGATGACTTTGGGGATATCTCTGGTGACAACTTCAACTTTTCATGTACGATTCAAAACACGTTTGGTGACCGATGGGCTGTCTGCCAGTTGGTTCGCATTTATTTCATTGGAACTTCTGGTGCGATGATTATTCCGTTTTCAAAAATTGGTTGTGCCTCTGACAATAACCTCATGCTCAATGATGTCTACTTAAGAGGGAAAAAGAATGATCTTTCTGCCCTGAGTGCCGATTTCACAGACCCGGTGGACCTAGCCATCAAAGTAGAGAATAAAAGGCTTACAGTTAGCATTAACAGCAAGGAGGTATACAGCGAAACCTACAATGACACGATGGGAAAGCTTGTGGGGCTGAGGTTTAAGTTTAAAGGGCTTGGCGAAGTACTGGATCATGAAATAACAGACCTAAATAATAATCGAATCGAGCTCCTTGCTCCATAAATACACTCAAATGAGACAGACACTTGCTACACTTTTATTGCTGCTATTCTTGTCGGCAACTGCTCAGCAGAAGAACTATGATGAAGATGTAAAGTCAATTCAGAGCATTGGAAAAGCCTACTATGAAATTGTATCCGGACCCATTGGGGAAACCCGTGACTTTGATAGGTTGAGAAATCTATTTCACCCACAAGCAACACTTACCTACAGCTACTGGTCTGCAGAACAACAAAAAAACTTGCTCATGCCAATGGATATCGAAGGCTACATTGGAAAACTGGACTATCTCGATAAGAAAGGCTTCTTTGAAGAAGAACTATATGTATCGAATGAGTCATACGGTTCCATTACACAATCCATCAGTACGTATAAATTTTGGATGGAAGACAAGACGGCAGAAGGACGTGGCCTTACAAGTTATCAGTATTTCTTCGATGGTGATCGCTATTGGATTCTATCCATGTTTTGGATGATGGAAAGTGAGAAATATCCTATTCCGATAAGATACGTATCTACGTCTAAGTGAACTTTAAACGCAGCACGGATTTGAATAAAATACTCTTTTTAGCGACCCTATTTGGAAGGTTTATATGTTTTAGTCAGGTACAAGTTTTTGAGAAAAACATCTCGAATGATGAAGTATTCGGCATGTCTATTTCTCCAGATGGGGAAGAAATGCTATTTGTAAGGGCGTATGGAGGAAGAGATTCGCTTCAAATCTTTCAGTCTGTAAAAGAAGGGGATGATTGGAGCGACCCAAAAAAAGCCTCATTTTCCATTGACGGTATAAACCAAATTGATCCTTCTTATTCTCCAGATGGGCGACTAATTCTGATCAATATGATAAAAGAAGAAGAGAATGGCTATGATGTGTATGTAATGGAGAGAACAAAATCAGGTTTGGGAGACTTGCGCGATTTATCCGCTTCAGTAAATACCGAAGCACATGAATTTTATGCAACGATGTCTAAAAATGGAAATGTCTATTTCACGAGGAGAAACAACAGCAATGATATTTACATGAGTCAATGGGATGGCACAAAATATTTGAAAGCTATTCCACTAAGTTTCAATACAGATAATAGTGAATCAAACCCGTATATTCATCCTCAAGAAAAGTTTGTGATTTTTACATCAAAGACAGACAATACACAAGGAGTTGACCTATTCATCAGTTTCAAAAAACGTAATAAATGGAGCAATCCAATAAACCTTGGCAAACCCGTCAATAGCAGCCTAAATGAGTTTTGTCCAAGCATTGACTTGAAGAACAAACGATTTCTTTTTTCAAGGACTGAGGTTCTAGAAAATAGACGAATTGAAAATATGTTTTTCATTCCATTGAAAGATTTAAATATTAAAAATCTTAGAAAACAGGCTTCATACCCTGATTGAGTCTAGGTTTAGGGTAATTGCTGTGGATAATAACCAATCCTTTACGTCGAAAGAAGAGTGATTGAAAATGTGGATTCATTGGGATTTGGGATTCCTATTGGACAATCAGGAATTTGCGAGCAACCCCAATAGTTTGGCTTAAAATCCAATTCTTTTAAATGAATGACATTGAATGAGCTTGAATTCGAATAACGCTTTTTCGAGCAGTGGAAGAACGTAGATTGAAGAAAATAAAAACTCAATCTAATGAAGTACTATTCAATCTTATTATCTGCAATACTCCTGACCGTATCATCCGTTGTGTTTTCTCAGGATGTGGGTGGGAAGACACTCGTAAGCCAGTCCAGGAGCACCACTGCCAACATTGGAAATTGTGACATTACCATAAAGTATCACAGTCCGTCGGTCAACGGAAGAAAAATTTTCGGAGGAATCGTTCCATTTGATTTTGTGGTAGAGGGAGTAGAATACCCATGGAGAGCGGGATCTAATCAACGCACAACAATTGAGTTTAGTAGACAGGTAGAAATTGAAGGTCAAAAACTCGATTCAGGTACTTATGGATTTTTAGTGCTTGTTTCGGAAAAAGAGTGGACCCTTATCTTTTCTTCGGGTAAAAGTTGGGGAGCTTTTAACTATGATAAGGCGAATGATGTGCTGCGGGTACCCGTCAAAGTACAACGTGCTCCCTTTCAGGAATGGCTGAGCTACGAATTTGCAAACCCAGGCACCGAAACGGTTGATGTACTGCTGAGATGGGAACAAACATCTGTCAGTTTCCAAGTGAAAACTAACGCATTAGATAATGTCTTGGCAGACCTTCAAAAGAAAGAAGATAAAGGTACCGCAGACTATCAAGAACTATTCATCCGCACACTTGAAAAAGATGCTGGAAATAAAGTTGAGGCGATGGAATACCTGGAGCAATCCTTTGCGAAGTTACCAGCCATCGAAAACGAATATTTGAGAGATGCATACTCATTCAATTATAAAGTGCTCAAGTCTGAAATGCTTTTAGCGGAAGGCAAGAAAAAGGAGGCTGACAAAATGATGAAAGAAGCACTAGCAAATGCGAGTGGATTCAATATTTACTACTACGCCCTGAACACATATGCGGAAAAGGGAGACAAAGAAGGAGCCTTCAAAATCCTCAAAAAACAGGTAAAAGCGCAGCCTGATAATTTTCAAAATCATTTTGCTTTTGGAGAGTATTACCTCAAGGAAGGCAATCAGGAAAAAGCTACCGAACACTTCAAAAAAGCGTATGATATGACTGTAGAGCAAGAGAGCAACTGGGCAAACTATGCGAGGTATTTATACCTGCAAAATAAGCTGGTTTTGGAGAGACGGTAACATCACTCAACTATTAGGAATTACCTTTTTCATCCTCATCACAATCTGGTCTGCCCCATCCATGAAATATTCTTTCAGAAACTTGAAACCAGATTTTTCATAAAAAGGCCTTCCGATTCTATTTTCTTGAAATACTTCAACCTCTATTTCTGAATGAAATTGTGCTATATGATTAACAAGTGAGGTTCCAATTCCTTTTGATTGGGATTTTGGATCTATGAATAGGCCGCCAATTTCGTTTCCAATCATTGATATGAAACCAACTACTTTTCCAGACTCTTCATACACCCAAGTGTCTGAATCAGGCAGGTATTTTTCCGACATCATTTCTTTCACCATGGTGTGAAACTCATTACTTAAGAATGGGTGAGCAATTGCAGCAGCTTCTTCCCAAATGGCTAGAAGTGCAGGTATCTCGTTTTCGTCATATTTTCTGATCATACTTAAAGATTTTGATATTTCGATAATAGTTGTTCCTTGATATCTTGAAGAGGATAGTCATCAAAAACAGACAAATAGCTGAGAGCTATCCCATCTAATTCTGCGATAAACATGAAACTTAAGGTGCTACTTCTAGGTAAGTCGATTTGATCAAAGATCTTCTTTACAGACTCAAAAAGAATGGAAGAACGCTCGTTGATATGGGTTTGCAGAAACTCCCTCGTTGAAGGCTGAAACATAGCATTCAGATTAAGCCTTAAAGTCACTACATCTTTTTCTAGTTGGGCAAAGAAATTTTCAATGATTTTCAGTAGTTGGTTAAGGGGACTCCCATCACCCGAAGCTGAACTGATATTCTTCATTTGTTCAGTAGTGTCACTAAAGATTTTCTCCAAAATCTCATTCTTTGATTGAAAATGATGGTATACCAATCCTTTGGAAACATTTGCAGCACTACAGATCTCACTCATAGAGGTTTTTTCAAATCCTTTTTCACTAAAAAGTGTGGTGGCAGCATTGATTACTTGTTGCTTTTTGTTCATAAACCGACTGTTCGGTCTGTAAGTTAATTGTTTTTATTTAGCCGCCGGGTTTTATATTCAAACATTACCCAATCCACTAATCCACCAATCACTAAATTTACCCCATGTCTGAAAAGAAACTCTTCCTGCTCGATGCATTTGCGCTGATTTACCGTGCGCACTTTGCCATGAGCCAAAATCCAAGACTCACCACCAATGGCATCAATACCGGTGCAATCCTCGGGTTTACCAATTCGCTCCTTGAGATTATTACAAAAGAAAAGCCGTCGCATATTGGCGTAGCCTTTGATACGCATGCTCCCACATTTCGTCACGAATCTTACAAAGAATACAAGGCAACTCGGCAGGAGCAACCGGAGGAAATTAAAGTCGCAATTCCCTACTGCCTGAAGATTGTAGAAGGCTTCAATATCCCCATCCTCATGAAAGATGGTTATGAAGCGGATGATCTGATTGGCACCATCGCAAAGAAAGCAGGAGCAGAGGGATTCAAGGTGTACATGATGACCCCAGACAAGGATTTTGCACAGCTGGTGGATGAAAATATTTCACTGTTCAAACCGAGACGTATGGGGAATGGTGTCGACATCATGGGCATACCAGAAGTGCTTGCTAAGTTTGATATTGACAAAGTGGATCAGGTGCGCGATGTACTTGGATTGAAGGGTGACGCAGTAGATAATATTCCAGGAATCCCAGGCATTGGGGATAAAACAGCCTCCAAACTCTTGAAGGAGTACGGCTCAGTACAAGGGATCATTGATCACGTAGATGAGCTAAAGGGAGCCTTGCAAAAACGAGTGCAAGAGCATGGACAGCAAGGCGTCATGTCCAAGGACCTGGCGACAATTAAAATAGACTCACCGATCGATTTCGATGAAGATGCTTTAAAGTACGGAGACCCGAATGCGGAAATTTTGAAACCAATCTTTGACGAGTTAGAGTTCAAGACGATTGCCAGAAGAGTTTTTCAAGAAGAGAATGACATTAAAAAAGGAGCTACGCAGCAGCTCGGGTTGTTTGACGGTGGAGAAGCAGCGCCTGAGCCGGTAGATGAAAAAGAGTCAATCACTACCGCCAAGCACACCTACCATTTGGTTCAGGGAGCAGAGGCCATTGCCTCACTAGTGGAAAAGCTTAGCGGACAAAATTCATTCTGTTTTGATACCGAAACTACCAGTCTGGAAACCAGAGAGGCCAGGTTGGTGGGTATTGCCTTTGCGATAGAAAAAGGAGAAGCCTGGTATGTGCCATGCTTTGAAAATGCTCAAGCAATTGCAGACGCTTTCAAAGATGTTTTAGAAAACGAGCAAATCCAGAAAATTGGGCAGAACCTGAAGTATGACATTCAGATCATGCGAAACTACAACGTGCATGTGAAGGGCTCCATATTTGATACCATGCTGGCACATTTCCTTCTGGATTCTGAGTCAAACAACAGTATGGATTGGCTGGCAGATAAGTTCCTCAATTACAAGACCGTCTCATTTGAAAGCATCGTTGGACCCAAAGGGAAAAATCAAAAAACCATCGATCAGGTTGACGTAGAGAAGGTGAAAGACTATGCATGTGAGGATGCGGACATTACCCTGCAGCTTAAGGAATTGTTGGAAAAAGACATTGTGGAGCACAAGCTTGAAAAGCTCTTGCACGACGTAGAAGAGCCCTTGTCTTTCGTGCTGGCAGACATGGAATACCAGGGAGTGAAAGTAGATACTGCAACCTTGGAAAAAATGTCGAAGGAGCTAGATGAAGAAACGCGCAGAGTTCAAAAAGAAATCTTTGACACAGCTGGCGTAGAGTTCAACATTGGGTCACCGAAGCAGCTCGGAGAAATTCTTTTTGAAAGACTTAAGCTGGTTGAAAAACCTAAGAAAACCAAGACAGGTCAATATGCTACAGGGGAAGACATTCTTTCCAAACTGGCCGATGAACACACCATTGCCGCTCAAATTTTAGAGTTTCGTGAGTACCAAAAGCTGAAATCCACGTATGTAGATGCGCTTCCAAAACTGATCAGCGAAACAGACCATCGCATCCATACGGATTACAGGCAGACCGTAGCTGCTACCGGACGATTAAGCTCGAACAATCCCAACTTGCAAAACATACCGATCCGAACAGAAAAGGGACGTGAGATCAGAAAGGCATTTGTGGCCAAAGACGATAATCACCTGCTCATGGCGGCTGATTATTCACAGATAGAATTAAGAATCATGGCTGCCTTCTCAAAAGATGTAAGCATGATGCAAGCGTTCAAAGATGGAAGGGATATTCATGCCACTACGGCAGCAAAAGTATTTGGAGTAGATGTAGATAATGTAGAGCCAAACATGAGGCGAAAAGCCAAAGAAGTAAACTTTGGAATCATTTATGGCATCTCAGCATATGGTTTGTCACAGAACCTGAACATTGCTCGAGGTGAAGCACAGGAGATCATTGATTCATATTTCAAAGAATTCCCCAATGTCAAAAGCTACATGGACGCGACCATTGAGAAAGCTAAGAAGGACGAATATGTGGAAACGATCCTGGGACGCAGGCGCTACCTGAGAAACATCAATTCCAAGAACTTCACTATGCGAGGCTTTGACGAACGAAATGCCATCAATGCCCCCATCCAGGGAAGTGCTGCAGACATCATCAAGATTGCGATGATCGATATTCACCGATGGATGCAAGAAGAAAAATTAGAGTCAAAGATGATCATGCAGGTACATGATGAATTGGTATTTGACATGCACAAAGATGAGCAAGAGCTTTTGATGAAAAAGGTAGAAGAATTTATGAAGAACGCACATCCCCTGGAGGTGCCAATGGAAATTGGGATGGGTGCAGGAGAAAACTGGCTACAAGCACATTAGAAATGAACTTA
Source organism: Ekhidna sp. (assembly GCF_039940915.1). Taxonomy (GTDB): domain Bacteria; phylum Bacteroidota; class Bacteroidia; order Cytophagales; family Cyclobacteriaceae; genus Ekhidna. Next base: position 830,160 of record NZ_JBDVFO010000001.1, on the reverse strand, counting down.
TATGCTATTAGCGGGTTAGGAGCTGATGAAAGAGTCTTCCAATATTTATCACTTAAAGCAGAGATTGTTCCTATCAAATGGCTCCAACCTGATAGAAGTGAAGGTATAGATTCATATGCCAAAAGAATGGCACAAATAATTGACACGAGCGAACCGTTTGGATTAATTGGCGTCAGTTTTGGCGGCCTTATTTGTGTGGAGATTTGTAAATTTCTAATGCCGGAAATTACAATACTCATTTCAACTGTTGAAAAAAGTAAGGAATTACCAGTTCTCTACAGGATCATTGGAAGAATTAAAATTATCAAATTACTTCCATCAAAATTTTTTAGAATTCCTAAAAGAGTAGCGCATTTTTTGTTTGGATCCATCAATACTAAGCTGTTGGATGATATTCTATTTGATTCTGATCCTAAGTTCACAAAATGGGCATTATCAAGATTGTTGGTATGGGAAAGCAATTTTAAAATACCTTATGTTCTTAAGGTTGGTGGGTTGGACGATAAATTACTTCCACCAAAAGATTCTTCAAATACCACAGTAATTGATTCTGGAGGTCATTTTATGATTGTTGACAAAGCCGATGAGATCAGCCAGATAATAAATGAAAAATTGAGAGATTTACCACATGCTAACTAAAACACCCTCCTTTTCAGACATCAAGCGGTCACATCAGCGCATCTCTCAATACATCATTCAGACGCCGGTGATGACCTCAAAAAACATTGATGAGATTGCAGGGTGTCACATTTTTTTTAAGTGTGAAAACTTTCAAAAAGTTGGAGCATTTAAGATGCGAGGTGCAGCCAATGCCATTTTTAGTTATCGTCCCGAAGATCGGGTCAATGGATTTGCGTGTCACTCTTCCGGCAACCACGGTCAGGCCGTAGCCTTAGCTGCAAAGCTTGCCGGTGCTAAGGCATACGTGGTTATGCCAAAGAATGCTTCCCAAGTCAAAGTAGATGCGGTAAAGGGGTACAATGCTGAAGTTGTTTTTTGCGAACCAAATGATGCCTCCAGGACGCAGACATGCGCAGACATTGTGAAGAAAACAGGAGCCATTTTGGTTCATCCCTTTGATGACTACAACATCATTGCAGGACAAGCTACCGCCGCTAAGGAGCTGGTGGAGGAAGTTGATGATCTGGATTGCATCATTTCGCCGGTAGGAGGAGGTGGGCTGGCAGCAGGCACAGCGCTCATTGCCCATCACCTTGACCCAAACATGGAAGTATACTTGGGAGAACCTGAAGCTGTTGATGATACCTATCAGTCTTTGAAAGCAGGTAAAATCATTCCGAATAAAACGGCAGAGACCATCGCAGATGGGCTGAAGACGACCGTTGGTGTAAGGAACTTTGAGATACTGAAAGAACATGTGAAAGAAGTATTTACAGTTTCAGAAAAAGAAATCATAGATGCCATGAAGCTCATTTGGGAGCGCATGAAAATAGTCATTGAGCCTTCATGCGCCGTGCCATTTGCCGCCATATTGAAGAATAAGGACACCTTTAAAGACAAAAGAGTAGGTGTAATTCTTACAGGAGGGAACGTCGACCTGACCAAACTACCATTTTAAAATGGATCAGAGGAAGGTTTTTGTAATCTGGAATGCTTTTGCCGGAGGTAAAGCAGGAAAGATACGCAAACGCTTAACTGAAAAACTGAAGGATCAAAACCTCGAATACAAGGTCTTTGATACGAATGAGACAAAAAGTGCCACTAAGACGGTCTCCAAATACTTGGATAAAGCGTTCACCGATCTGATTATTATTGGAGGGGATGGCACCATCAATGAATCAATCAATGGATTGAATTTGGACATTCCCGTATCGATTGTGCCTGCAGGAACGGGTGATGACTTCATCAAGAACCTCAACATTGGAAAGACACAGGAAGAGCGTATCCAAACTGCAATCAATGGGGAAATTATCCGAATTGATCTGGGACAGTGTAACACACGCAAGTTTGTCAATGGTGTAGGCATCGGCTTTGACGGACAAATCGTGGAAGACATGGTATCTAAGCGAGTGCCACTTTTGAAAGGACATGCCGCATATTATTACCATGTTTTGAGAATTCTCGGAGGCTATCGAGAGCGAAATTTCAAATTTTCAATGGACGGAAGCCAACCGCTTGAAAAGGAATTGATCCTGCTGACCATAGGCAATGGAACCACGTTTGGAGGCGGTTTTAAATTGATGCCAGAAGCCAAGATAGACGATGGCCTGCTGGAGATATGTGAGATTGGAAAAATCTCAGGGTTACGACGTTTCTTGAATATCAATAAGCTATCAGGAGGAACTCACGGGAACTTAAAAGAGGTTTGCTTTCATAAGACAAAAGAGATTTCAATTGAAGGAAATAACCGACTCTTTGCTCATATTGATGGAGAACGTATGGGCCAGCCACCCTTTGAAATCAAGGTCTTGCCGAAAGCACTGAGAGTCAGGACTCATCCATCATCCTGATCCATTCTTTAATCACTGATTCTAAGGCCCCTTTCTTTTCATTGATGTCATTAACGCCATAAAATCTAGCTGTTCGTGCTTCTTTGCCATCTCCTTCCAGCAAGTTGTGATCATCATTTATGAGTGCTCCTTTGTGAAACATCAGACTCACCATCTTTTTAGCATTCAAAAAGAAAGAGGCAATATTTCCTTTATACATAAATGTCGGGCTACTCCATTTTATGGTTTCTTCAACTCGCTCATCAGCAGATAGAATAATTGATCTGACCAATTGAATTTCACTCGTGAGTGGATGCTTTTTCTTTTCCAAAAATTCATCTACTTCGGGGTTAATGTTATCAGGACTCATAATAACTTACTTTTTAAATCGTGCCTTCTTTTTGAATCTCAGATAAGCCCAAATGGTCACGGCAATTACACCAATGCTGATAAACTGAGAATGCGAGAGCACGTCCTCAATGATGTATCCACGTTCCTCATCACCTCTAAAAAACTCGATTATCCCACGCCCAAATGCATATAGAATAATGTAGATAAAGAATAGCTGACCTTCAAAGCGATTGTGTCGTTTAAGCATCAGTAGGACAACCATGATACCCAAAATAAGTGTAGCCGAATAGAGCTGAGTGGGATGCAAAGGAGTATGTAGTGGCTCAGCTTGAGATAACGGATCTGTGAAAGTAACACCCCATGGCACGTCCGTCTGTATTCCATGGCAACATCCGGCAAAAAAGCATCCAAGCCTTCCGAGACCATGAATGATACATGCTGTGATAGCTATGCGATCCATCATGGGCCAAAACGGCCATTTTTCTTTTCGGAAAAACCAGATGATCACCGGGATGGCAAACAGCAAGGAACCATAGAAAACAAAACCCGTTCTGAAATTGCGACTCATGTTCTCCCACGAACCAAAATAGAAGGACGGGTTTTCCAGAAAGAAAAACAATTTACCTCCGATGAAAGCAGAAAGAATGATGAGGATGGCAAGGTTCTGAATTTGATCTCGCTCGATGCCCAAGTCTTTCTTCGCAACATGCGACATGTAGAAGAAGCCAAGTGTAGCACCCAGCATTATCATAAAGCCATACGTGTGTATGGTGAAGTCACCGATGGTAAAAAGTTCTGGATGCATCTGTTAGCTGAATATGTACACAGAAAATTAGATGAAAACTTACATATCTACCTACTCCAAAAGGAGAAGTAGCTTTTATTGAAGTACATTTTGAATGGAATTAGCGCAATTCAAGAAACGAATACTGTAAAAAAGCACTTGAATAGGTGCGTTCTTTTTTTTGTCTATGGCACAAGATTTGAGGCAATCAGCAAAACTTTGAGTCATGGATATTTTTAAGCTTGTCATCGTTGGGTTACTGTTACTTGCATGTGAGGAATCTCAAATTCAAACAGCAGACAATGAAATACTTGTTGGAATAGATCAGACAGTTTCAAAGCATATCAACGGGCAAGATTGGGTCGTTACCTTTTCTAGCATTGAAGAAAATTCATTTTGTCCGGAGGGAGTGGTTTGTGTATGGCAGGGGAGGTTTATCGTAGTGCTACAAGTTAATGGAGCATCAGCAATGTTAGGTCTAGGTGATTTGCGTACGTTCGGTGAAGAGCCTGCAGTCAAAAACTCGATTATGATTGACGATACGAACATCACATTTGCTGAGGCGATAGATACTGAAACGGCCAGCACAACCAAAATCAAGCTTCAGTTTGACTAGCTTTTAAAAACATTCGCTTTATTTTCACTGCTATCAAATACACGGATAGCCACCACATCAGCTTCAGCCGTTTTCTCACCGTTTTCCGATAAAAAGTCACATTTTAAGACGGTTTTTCGTCCCTTTACTTCCACCACACGAGCTCTCAATTCCACGGTGGCATTCGGGGTAGGTTTTAGGTATTTCACTGTAAGTGTGCCGGTAGCATAACGATACTCGGGATCCGTATCGAGCGATCGCCCTTCTCTTTTATAGGCATCTGCCATTGCAGTGCCCATGCAGTGACAATCAATGAGTGTTGCCATGATTCCGCCATTCATCAGGTTGCTCCACCCATGATATTTCTCTTCTGAAGACCATTTGCAAATGGATTCTTCACCTTCCCAATAGCTTTTGATCTGAAGACCTTCGTGATTATGTCCACATCCAAAACAGACATTTTCCGGCATGTGATCTTGGAAATATTTCGACTCACTCATTTTTGTAACTTTACAAAGAGGCTTTACACCAATTATTGAGATCCAAAATTAACCGAATATGTATCACACCCTAGATCTGCATTTTCAGAATTACGAGCATGCGATTGCTGCATTTGTCATCGAGACAGAGGAAGGGCCTGTCTTAATTGAGTCCGGGCCTTACAGCACTTTTCCTAGTCTGGAAAAGGGATTGGACCAGATAGGATACAAGACAAAGGACATTCAGCATGTACTTTTATCGCATATTCATTTCGATCATGCTGGTGCAGCTTGGGCTTTTGCTGAAAAAGGAGCGAAGGTTTATCTCCATCCTTTCGGCTTTGATCACATGCATGATCCAACAAAACTAGTGGCTTCTGCCACGATGATCTACGGCGATCAGATGGATACGCTTTGGGGAAGGATGGAAGCAATAGCGAAGAAAAATTTGCAGGTGGTGCAGCATGAAGAGCTTGTGGAAATTGGGGGCCAAAGTTTTCGAGCACTTCATACCCCGGGGCACGCCAAACATCATGTAGCATGGCAATGGAAAGACACTATTTTTACAGGGGATACCGCTGGGGTTAAGATTGAGGGAGGGCCAGTAGTGCCTCCGTGTCCACCTCCGGATATTAACCTGGAGGACTGGATGCATTCCATTGATCTGGTACTTTCCAAAAACCCCAATCGATTGGTGTTGACACATTTCGGAGAGGAGATAAACCCCAACATTCACATGAAGGAATTGAAAGGAGTTTTGAATGACTGGGCGCAGTGGATAAAAGCCAAATGGGAGGAAGGACTTAGCAAAGATGAAATCACTCCTTTATTTATGAAGTACACTGCGCAGCAGTTGAAGGATCGCGGAGTATCAGATCATGGAGTCAAGCTCTATGAAGCCGCTAATCCCTCATGGATGAGTGTTGCTGGTTTAGTTCGGTATTGGAAAAAGAAGCAAGGATAGACGGAAATGCTCATTGCCAACGAAACGTTTGAGAAAGTATCCACACTGGATAATCGAAACGAATATGAATGCTGTACATTCATAAATTGCGATTTTTCAGAAGGGAATCTCTCTGCCACCAAGTTTATCGAATCGGAGTTTTTGGACTGCAACCTAAGTAATGCCAAGCTCAATGAAACGTCGATTTTGGACGTAAGCTTTAAAAACTGCAAGATGTTGGGTGTGCAATTCGATAGAAGCAATCAATTGTTATTTTCAGCCACCTTTGAAAACTGCCAATTGAACGATTGCACTTTTTATGAGATGAAACTACGACAGGCAACGTTTACGAATTCTAATTTGGAAGGCGCGGACTTTACTGCCGCGGACATGAAGGACATCAAGATTACGGGTTGCGACTTATTCAATACAAGTTTTGATCGCGCTAATCTGGAGGGGGCAGATTTTAGAATGTCGGTAAGACTCCAAATAGATCCTGAACTCACCAGGCTAGCAAAAGCAAAGTTTTCGATGGCGCAATTGCCAGGGTTGCTTCTAAAGCACAACCTGAGAATAGAGGGATAGTAAAAAGGCCTCCAAGGGAGGCCTTAAATTTTCTAGTCACACAATCCAGGACTGGCATCGCACTCGGATTGCGGAATTGGCAAAATGAACCTATCAGCAAGTGGGTCGAGGTTTGAATTGGTAATCCGCACTGTTAGTCCATTAGCAGCTTGTCTTTTCAGGTCATGAAAAATCACACCTTCGTAGAGCAGTTCTCGATTTCTTTCCACTATGATACTATCGTAAAACCGGTTAGCATCCCCCGCAAAATCGGCCAAAAACAGCTCTGCTAAACCAGCTCGTGTTCTGACAGCATTCAAGTCACTCAATGCAATGGGATCAATGGTGAATGGATCTTGCTCAAAGATGGATTCTGCGCGATCCAGGTGCAATTCAGAAAGTCTTACTAATGGAATGACATCTGTATTTCTCAAGTATTTGCTTGAGCTTATTGAGTTGGTGTTCACTGCATCGAGATAGTATAAGCTATCTACTGCCGCGGCGAGTGTAGCAGTGGAGTCAATATTGGCTCTATGATCAGCATCACTAAATCTTGGATTGTTGGCTAAAAAATCAGAATTCAAAGAAGAAGGTTGGATTCTGAACGTACTTCCGAAATCATTGAATGAAGAAAAATAGGCAGCAAGACCCGTGGTGTTTGCTCCGGTATTGCTAGCTGCTGTTTGCTGCACAGCAAGAATATCTTCAGAGCTGTTTGTTGCGTTATTGAATCGTGCGAAAGGGCGATCCAATAAGGAATAAGGCCCTGAGATGACCGTGTTTAAAAATCCCTCAGCAGTCGCATATTGATTTTTCTGCATCGATACTTTGGCCAGGTAAGCCTGGCAGGCAAAATAGGATATCCGATCTTGATTGGTACCTAGCGATTGAAGGTTTGTCGAAGCGGCGTTAAGATCCAATTCTACTTGAGTATAGATCGCGTTCACTGTGGCTTTTGTAGGTGTTCCGATCTCATCCACGGATACAATAGGGCTTAAGAGCAATGGAATGGCCGGCGTGCCAGCACTCCCTGCATATTGTGGTCCCCACAATCTTACCATTTCAAAATACAAGATTCCTCTGATGGCCAGTGATTCACCTTCTATGCGACTTCTCGCGGATGTATCATCGATCTTGTCCAGATTGGCAAGAATATCATTTACGATATTGATTGTCTCATACCCTCTTCTCCAATTCGCCTCTACCCGAGTGTTTGTCTGTAAGACACTCTTGCGGACAAAATCCTCATAGCCAGGCGCGTTGGTTTCATCCCAGGAGATTTCAAGATTGACCTGCCTGGTCAGCAAGGTGGCAATCAATTTAAAATCACCTCCCAGCAGCTCACCTCCATCCGATCCATCGTTGATTCCAAATAAATTGTAATAGGCACCATTCAGTGCTTTTTCAATAGACGCTTGATCGGTAAGTATATCGCCGCTTAGTGAATTCTCTGCATCAATATCAAGTATATCGTTGCAAGCAATCGAGTACATCAACACAAATAGGAAAGCGATTGATTGTCTCATGGTCGTATATGTTTTCTTAAATGCTTTCATGATTAAAATCCAATTTTGATGCCCGACATAAAGATTCTTGGTTGTGGCGCTGTAAAGTTGTCAATGCCACGACTGATATTTTGACCGATGATCCCATCGAGGGGGTCAAAATAACTGACATCAGGGTCGTACCCGACATAATCAGTGAACGTGAGAAGATTGGTCGCTCCCACATATACACTTAAGTTTCGAAGACCCATTCCTGAAAGTTTTTCTTCAGGGAAATTGTACGTGATGGTGATGTTTTTAAGTCTGACGTAGCTGCCATCTTCCAGCCAGCGGGTAGAGGCGTTAGGTTCATCCTGGAATGGATTCAATACCGGGTATGGAGCGTCATCGCCTGCTTCATACCAGCGGTTAGCTTCTCTGGTTAGCTGTCCAAGGTTGAGGATACCACTGTTTGCCAGAAACTCGCCTGTCGCGAAATAAAGATCTACACCTCCCACATATTGAAACATGGCAGAGAGTGTCCAGTTCTTATAGGAAACTGAGTTGGTCAAACCACCAAAGAAGTCAGGGTTAGGGTCGCCCACTACCTGCCTTGGGGCTTCTTCCCAGTTATCAGTGGTTCCTCCATTGCCATCATCATAAAGCGCACTTCCGGTAGCGGGATCTACGCCCACATATTTACGCATGTAAAAGATTCCTGCTGACTGACCTTCTAAGAAGGCATTCACTCCCACGATGGCTTGTTCGCCATTGAGGTCTGTGATCGTGTTTTTATTAAATGAGATGTTGAAGTCTGTTGTCCAGGAGAGATCAGAAGTGGAAACATTCACAGAGCTGATGTTAACCTCTAAACCCTTGTTTTCCATGGTTCCGATATTATCGAAAATGGTGCTAAAACCGGAGGTTTGTGAAACCGGCACAGGGAAGAGCAAGTCAGTGGTTGTTTTCAGATAATAGTCGAATGATCCACTGATGCGATCTTCAAGAATGCCGAAATCAACACCTATGTTGAATTGGGATGTAGTCTCCCATTTAAGCTTTTCATTGGAGAGGTTCGCCAGCTCAAAAGCATCCTCGTCGTTGTACCTGGTGCGAATGTAGTTTCTCCGGTAAAGGAAGTCATCTGTTGGTGCGTTACCTACCAGCCCATAACTTGCCCGCAACCTGAGCTGATTGACTGTGCCGGAGCTGAAGAAATCTGCGTTGTTGATGTTCCACCCTGCCGAGACCGCTGGGAAATATCCAAACCGATTGTCTTCGCTAAACTTAGAACTGCCGTCCATTCTACCAGTCACCTGAAAGTCATACAGGTTACCGATGGAGTAGCTCACTCGTGCATAGGAGGATAGAAACACATTTGCATCACCTTGAATTGGCTCATTGAAAAGCGAAGGATCTGTTTCTGTGAGGGCCTCCAGAGAAGCAATACTGTTCACATTGGCTTGCCGGAAATCAAAATTGGTGGTGGATTTCTGATACGAACCGCCTAAAATGATGGAGAGTTTGTTATCACCGGACATTTCCGGGTTGTAAGTAGCCCATCCATTGAACACGTAGTTGTTTGTGAGTTGCTCGCTAAGTTGAGATCGACCATTTGGTGACCCATCCAACGTTTCTGGTCCTTGCCTTCTTTCTGCTCGAACATCCCCTCTGTCTATCCCGCCATTTACATCAAGCGAAATTTTTTCAGAGAATTGATACTTTAAACCAAGGCTTCCGATGATGCTATTGTTAGTTGCCTGATTATCCGCAAAATTGATTTCGGTGAGCGGATTGTATTCCAGACTCCTAACGATCAGGCGATAGTTATTTGCAGGATCGAAACTATCCGAAGCAGGTAAGACGATTGCCTGAAGCGGTGCTCCCAAATCCTGATCTTCACTCAATCGATCATCCTGTGTACGAATGAAATTGAAATTTAGGTTGGCTGATAATTTTGAAGTGATTTTACTATCAAGGGAAACCGAACCGTTGAAGCGATCGAATTTGTTTCCGATTAGAATGCCTTCTTGGGTGGTGTATCCCACAGAGGCAAAATAGCCTAGCTGCCCCGTTCCGCCTTGTACATCTACATTGGCGCGGTGAGAAGGCGCATTTCTAAAGATGAGATCCTGCCAATCGGTGTTGTAGGTAAGGTTATTGTAGAAACCAGGAATCGGAAATGTGAACGTCTGATTCGTAGTGGCATCAGTGAAGGTCACCTGACTCACTCCGCTATTATATACTTCGTCTAAGAAGGCCTTATCCAATCGGTAAGTAGCCCCGTTATTATCTACCGTGATTGCCGGATTCTGATCTACAAGGAATGGGTCTATTCCAAATCGGAAACCACGGATGATACTTTCAAATGTCTGAAGTCTGTGATCGTCACCCGACTGAATGTCGAGTTTTTTAGGAGTCTGACTGATGGCAAACTGATAATCTACGTTCACTTGCATGCCTCCGGTGGTGCCGCTTTTGGTCGTGATGATGATAACCCCATTGGCGGCTCTGGTTCCATAGATGGCAGTGGCCGCAGCATCTTTCAAAATCTCTATGGACTCGATGTTGCTTGGGTTGATATTCGATTGGTTGCCAGAAGTAAGTGGCACTCCGTCTACAACGTACAAAGGCTGATTGGAGGCTGAAAGGGAAGATCCACCACGGATTCTTACGTTCGTGCCCTGACCAAGCTTTCCACTGGAGTTTTGAACAAATAGTCCAGCGGTTACTCCTTGATTGGCTTGTTCAAGATTGATAAGTGGAGCAGGACTTACGTCTTCCGCAGATACGCTTGAGACACTACTCGTTAGCTCATCTTTGTTTTGAGAGCCTATTCCCATGTTCACGACATTGTCTGAGCTACTGCCCGACTTCATGTTGATGGAAACGACGTTTTGACCGGTTAGGTAAATCTTTTGTGTTCGAAATCCTTCAGCACTTATTACCAAAGTCTCGTAACCGTCCGTCAGCTGGATGGTAAAATTTCCGTTTTGGTCGGTGGTAGTAGAGGTAGTTGTGCCTTCGATTTGTACAATAGCTCCGGATAAGCCGTTACCATTTTCATCTGTGATGGAGCCGCGGAGTGTGACCTGGGCTGAAATGGAAAAAGCCAGTAGCATGGATACCAGGCAGGTTAGTATAGGTTTCATAGAGTGGTAGTTGAGTTACTAAGTTAAAAATAGCCAGATTACTGTTTAGCAGACACAAAAAAGGGCAGTAATCGATGATTCTGCCCTTAAGTTCGATTTTATCTAGTGTATTTACTCGTATCGAAGCGAGTCTACAGGGTTTTTTAAAGCCGTACTTAATATCCTTATCCATTGCAAAGTGAGAGATGACGGCTCCAACTTCTCGTCTGCATTGGCGATAGCATCATCGTCTGTTGCATTAAAAAGGGCTGTTCGGCCAAATTATGATTCCAACAGTTCGATGCAAACACAAAAAAGGCAGCATTAGTTGATGCTGCCAATTATGCTTTCTGTTAAATCGATCTTATTTGATTTCTTTCCAATTTTGGAAGGCCATTTTTTCCATTTCTGACTCATTTTGAAGCCATGGAACAATGGTATTGAACGGACTGCCGTCATAATAATCATTGAAAAACAAATATAGCTTCCCATCGTCTATACGAAAGGTTTCAGGATTGACCGGCACTTTTTTCTTCATTTTTGCCACAGCAAATGCACAATACCCATCGAATTGTGGCAAGTATTTCTCTTCATTTTGCTTGAATGCTTCAAGGTTGTCAGCATCTACGAAGTAGTAAGTACTTCCTTTATGATCCGTGGAAAACTGTTTTGATCCTCTTGCGGCTTCATTAGCTACAAAATAGTTGACTATATCATATCCATTATTCGCAACATTTTGATCATTGGAGTAAGCCTGACAGACGGCTGAGTTTAGCAAAGTGGAAACTGCCATAATAGTTAGAATTTTTTTCATGTTGATAAATTTTATTTTGACTCAAATCTCTTTGCTATATTTGTATTAATAGTGTCAATTAGTTCACTTAAATATGCTGATGGTACATGTTTGATGCTTTAGATGATATTTTAAAAAGAATTAGACTAAGGAGTGTTTTCTACTTTCACTCAAACTTTTCTTCTCCATGGGGGATGAGTGTCCCCGACGGCCCTCACGCACAATTTCATTTAATTACAAAAGGAAGCTGTGTGCTAAAAGTTGATAACAAGGATTTGAAATTATTTGGCGGAGATGTTGTAATGTTCACTTCAGGGAAAAGGCATCTGTTATCAGATGGGATGAATAATCAATCCGTGATAGGTTCTGAGGTGGTTCAGAAAATCAAAGCTAGTGCCAACCCATTCGTAGGAGACGAAGTTGCAGTTCGCTTAATATGTGGTCACTTTGAGTTTGACTCGAGCATGTCAGATGCCTTTAATCGCTCATTGCCTGATGTCCTTCTCTTAAGAAGTGAGGAAATCAAGAGAAATGAATTGTTGCGTAGCATTCTGGAACTCATAGTTATCGAATCATCTTCGTATCTTCCGGGTGGTGACGTACTAGTCTCTCGTTTGGGCGAAGCTCTGTTTATACACCTCATTCGAACGTATTCTGAATTACATAAAGATCAAGTGGGATTCTTAGCGGCTATTCAGGATGAACGCATTTCTGCCGCATTGAAATTACTCCATGAATCACCAGAGAAGGAATGGAAGCTTGGGGATCTGGCGCGCAAAGCTGGAATGTCCCGAACGAGTCTCGCGAATAGATTTCGAGAGATAGTTGGAGAAACGCCCATGAACTATTTAACAAATTGGCGAGTCAGTTTAGCTAAACAAATGTTAAAAGAAAGCAACCTCCAAGTGAAGGAGATTGCATTTAAAATCGGGTATCAATCAGAGGCAGCATTCATTCGGGTTTTCAGGTCTCGATTAAATACTACTCCATTAAAATATCGTGTTTCGTCTTAGACTACTCGTACCTCAGCGAGTCTACTGGATTTTTAGTGGCTGTTCTCAGGATTCTACTGGAGGCAATAGTCAATGCGACAGACATCAATAGAATAAATGGAGCCAGAACTGTAAAGAGACTTATCGCTTGATACACAGCAAAGATGGAAGCCATCAGCGCATCAATTGCCAGGTAGGATAATGCTGAGCCTACTATCGCAAAAATGAGAAGTAGCCAGAAAAATTGTTTATTCATGAGAACCAGGATTTGCTTAAGCGAGGCACCCAGAACTTTACGAACACCAATTTCTTTTACACGCTTAATGATATTGAGTGATACGAGCGTATAGAGTCCGATGGAAGATAAAATGAGTGCAAGTAGACCAAGAAAGCGGAACATGACCATGATGTTTTTGTTTACCAGATCAGTACTAGCCATTGCTTCATCCATAAAATCTGCATTGAAAGGAGTGTTTGGAGCTGCTTCGTACCACTTTTCTTCCATCTTATCATAAAATTCAGTTGGACTCATTTCACTTTTAATTACCACAAAATTCATCGCTTCCTTATTCGCCAATCTAAAGGCATATGGTTTTACCGGATCAAAGAAGCCGTACATATAGAAATCCTCAATCACGCCAATAACAGTCAGTCGAGTGCTATCGTCTATTTGGATTATTTTCCCTAGCGGCTCTGTCCATCCAAATTCTTTCACCAGAGTTTCATTAAGGATGATGGAGTTTTCTCGTTCAGAATCATATGCATCTCCATCAAAATATCGACCATCTACTAGCTGTAGGTTCATGATATCCTTGTAGTCTACACTGAAATTCATCATGTCGGCTTCTACCTCTGATTCTCCTGACTTGAGTGTTCGGCCGTATGTCCACCAGCCAATGTGATGGGTGGTGCCTGTCGATTGAACTACTTCTGGCATTTGCTTTACCAGGTTATGAAACCTGTCAAATTCAGATTTATTCTCCACACGTACGCCGAGGATATTGTCTTTTTCAAACCCCAAATCCATGTTGGACTGATATTCAGCATTATTAGAAAATGCCAATGCAGAAATCAATGCAATGATGGTGAGCATGTACTGTAGACCCAATAGAATCTTTGAAAACCAGTTGGTACCTCCAAGTGTCACGCTCCCTCTGAGGATGTTTACCGGTTGGTAAGCACTGATGTAGAGCGATGGATAGCCGCCGGCTATTACAGAAGTGAGAACCAATAATCCAGCAAGGAAAAGGTAAATTTCTCCATCGGAGGTGAGGTTGAGCTCCAAGTTGATAAAGTCCCACATGGCGCTGTATGCTGGAACGAGGAAATAAGCCAGGCCCAGGGCCACGATCATCGCAAAGAATGATAGAATGAGATTTTCACCCATGAACTGGAAGATGAGTTGTTTTCGATCACTGCCCATGACTTTTCTAATGCCAATTTCTTTTAGTCTTTTGCTCGATATTGCAATGCTGGTGTTCGTAAAGTTGAAACAAGCGATCAAAAGCATAAGGAATGCCATAATGAGGGGGACTAGAATTGCTGGTGGAGGAGGGGGCTGGCTTAGCCAGTTTGATCGGATAGAGTCAGCAATACTTCCAAGGTTGGTAAGCTGAACGATATAGTAGCTTCCTATTTGGAAATCGTCACGTGCCTGATTCTGTACCTCAACGTAGTTGGCATTGATGTCTTCCACCAGATTTTGAGGATATCCATTCTCCGACATAACGAACGTGGCACCAACGAAGGATCCCCAATCGCCATTTTCGAGCTCACGAATTTTGAGGTAATTGTCAAAGTGCGTAAGTGCCCTGAACTTAACTGAAGAGTTTTGAGGAATAGGCTCCAGCACTCCGCCAACGGTCATGGGAAGCTGACTTCCGTCTTCCAGTATCAATGTTATGATCTCACCGGTAGGGTCTTTTTCGCCAAAGTAGGTTTCAGCGGTATAAGCACTCAGAATGATTTTACTTCTGTCCAGAAGCGCTTCTTTATTTCCATACTTGAAGGGGAAGGTGAACATCTCCAGAAAATCATCCTCGCCAAATGCGATCCCCTGATTGAATACTTTTAGGTCTTTCTTCATAACCAGTCCCGTAGTGGTATATCGAGAACTGTGCGTGATTCCTGTTATGTTTCCTTTGATAGACTCCCCGAGCGGAAGAGGAGTGATTCCGTATGGCACATTTCGGTTTTGTACCGATTTATAAATATGCACTTTATAAATGTCCTCATGGTTTGCATGATTCTGATCATATTCTGCTGCAAATTTCCAATTAAGGTATCCAACAATACAGCAAGCCAGAGATAAGCCCAGGCCTAAAACGTTTATTAAAACGTAGGATTTGTTTCTAAGAAAATTGCGAAGGGTAATCTTGAAGAAGTTCTTGAGCATGGTAGTAGCAGTTAGTGATTTCTACTACAATTGATTCAATTTTCAGGTAAAGGTTGCATTCAGGTATAAGAATGTGCCCACCAGATAAGCAGAAACTGGAAAGGCAGTCTCAAAGCAAGTACCCACACCATCTTTTTTTTCTGCCATCCCTTCATGAAATGATAGATATTGGCGGGAAATACGGCAATGAGCAAGGCGATGATGCCCCAGGCAGCCATTGAAGCATATGCTGGAATAAGAAGCATCACTCCAAGAATGATTTCAGCGATTCCACTTAACCAGTTAATCAGCTTTGGATTTGAAAAGAATGGAGGTATGATCTTTTCGTAGAAGCGAGGCATAATGAAATGATTCACACCAGCGATGATGTAAAGAAATGCCATGAGCCAAAGGGTTGCTAGATTCATATAACTTAAGGTAAGATCATTTCTGAGTTTATTTCAGAATCTATTAGAAAGATATGAACTAGATTCCGAAAGAGTTCAAGATGACATCCAAAATAAGTTATCGTTCTGATTGGATATATTTGATAAGTAACAAATTCAACCCCAAACCCATGTACCGATACCTCACCCTTTTACTCCTCATTTTTGTTGGCTGTTCACCTGAGACATCTAATCCGGAAATATCCAGGTGGGTCGAGCAGGCAGACAACATCACAATCATACGTGACAACTACGGTGTCCCTCATGTCTATGGAAAAACGGATGCTGATGCCGTCTTTGGTTTACTATTCGCTCAATGCGAAGATGATTTTAGAAGGGTGGAACGAAATTTTACCTGGGCCATTGGCCGATTGGCTGAGGTTGAAGGGGAAGACGCGCTGTACAGCGATTTACGCGCGCGGCTTTTCATGACCGAAGATGAAGCTAAAGCGAACTACCAATCTGCACCGGACTGGTTGAAAAAACTGTGTGTGGCTTGGGCTGATGGCATCAACTATTACTTGCACACCCATCCGGATGTAGTGCCTAAAGCCATTAAAAAATACGAACCGTGGATGACCATGTATTTCACGGAAGGCTCTATCGGAGGAGACATTGAGCGTGTATCGAAGAATAGAATCAAAGCTTTCTATGAAGGAAACGACAAGGAATTATCACAGCTAGATGATCCCTCGATGAAGGAGGATTATTTTCTTGAAGAGCCTAAGGGTTCGAATGGATTTGCCATTTCAGGAGATCTAACAGCCTCAGGCGATGCAATGCTATTGATCAACCCACATACCTCTTTCTATTTCCGTGGTGAAGTACATGTGGTAAGTGAGGAGGGACTTAATGCCTACGGGGCTGTCACCTGGGGTCAGTTTTTTGTTTATCAAGGGTTCAATGAAAATACCGGTTGGATGCATACATCTACCTACACAGATGTAATTGATGAATTTAAGGAAACGATCGTGGAGAAGGAAGATGAACTGTATTACAAGTATGGAGAAGAAGAGAGACCCGTGGAGGTGAAGGAAGTAACATTGAAATATGCGGAGGATGGGACTATTAAAGAAAAAACCTTTCCAATCTACCGGACTCATCATGGACCCATCACGCATGAAGTAGACGGTCAATGGACAGCAACAGCATTGATGTGGGAGCCGGTGAAAGCATTGGAGCAATCGTACATTCGGTCGAAGAAGAAGAACCTTGAGGAGTTTAATGAGATGATGAATATCCGAACCAACTCATCCAACAATACCGTTTTCGCCGATTCCGAAGGAAACATCGCCTACTACCATGGCAATTTCATCCCCATTCGAGATGAGCAATTCGATTACACACAACCAATAGATGGGAGTAATCCAGCAACCGATTGGCAGGGACTTCATTCGGTAGAAGAAGCCATTACCGTGAAAAACCCACCCAATGGCTGGATTCAAAATTGTAACTCAACACCATTTACTTCTGCCGCTGAATACAGTCCCAAAAAAGAAGACTACCCTGGCTACATGTCGCGAATCCCGGAGAACTTCCGAGCGGTTCATGCTATTGGATTGCTGGCTGATGCTAAAGAACTCACGATTGATGAAATGATTGAGCTTGCCTATGATCCGTACTTGCCTGCTTTTGAAAAAGTGATCCCCGGACTGATTGCCGCCTATGATAAATCACCTGATGCGAGCCTCTCCGGGCCGATTGAAGTGCTGAGAAATTGGGACATGCGCACGGGCGTTGAGTCTGTAGGCATGACCCTTGCCCATTTCTATGGCATGAATTTGTACCGCCACGCTGAGATACCAGAGGGTTTAGTAGGAATGGAAAGGTTTCACTACTTTGGAACGATCCTGCCAGAAGATACACGACTGGATGTATTCAGCAAGGCACTCACCGAGCTTGAAGATCGGATGGGCAGCTGGAACACACCTTGGGGAGAAGTGAATCGATTCCAACGTGTGGATGGCTCCATCAACTTGCAGTTTGATGATGACGCCCCAAGCATACCCGTAGGATTGACAACCGGACGCTGGGGAGCATTAGCAGCTTATGGCATGCGATCATCGCAGGATACAGATAAAATTTATGGAACGCGTGGCAACAGTTTCGTAGCTGTTGTTGAATTTGGGGATAAAGTGAAAGCCAAGACCATTCTGGCTGGAGGTCAGAGTGGTGATCCTAAATCTCCACATTTTTATGATCAGGCCGAGATGTATTCAAACCAGGAATTCAAGGAGGTGGCCTACTATCGAGAAGATGTGGATGCGCGTGCCGAAGAGACCTATAAACCAGGAAAACGATGAAATATTTAGTAATAACGCTTTTATCTGTGATGACCAATGTTTCAATAGGACAAGACCTGATCGGTGCATGGGAATGGACAGAGACCGGAGAAGAAGGTCGGAAGATTAAAGCAGTGGTCACTTTTACCAAAAGTTATCAAGCTGCAGCATGGTACGATGCGGAAACCGGGGCATTCATTAAAACGAATGGCGGTACCTGGAACCTGGTAGACAATACCATGACAGAGGTGGCTGAGTTCAACTCCGAGGACCAAGATAAAATAGGGCGGGAGTCCACATTTGACATTGAATGGAACGGTCCTGATAAAATGCGCATCGTCGGGATGGACACCTGGGCCACTCGAGTCGATGACGGAGATCCAGGAAAATTAGCAGGAGCCTGGCTGATATCTGGAAGAATGAGAAACGGAAATCTTCAGTCGATCAATACCCTGCGTTCAAGAAAGACCATGAAAATACTTTCGGGCAAACGTTTTCAATGGATTGCTTATGATACGGAAACAAAGGAGTTTAAAGGAACTGGGGGAGGGACCTACACTACCGTCGATGGAAAGTACACGGAGAACATTGAATTCTTTTCGCGTGATAATAATCGTGTAGGTGCGAGTTTAGCATTCAACTATGAACTCAAAGACGGAGGCTGGAACCACTCAGGCAACAACAGTCGTGGTGAACCGATGTTTGAAGTGTGGACGTTGAGGGAATGATTAATAAGAATCAGATTTGATAATTAGATTTCTAATTCATTTCATTGTTGTTTGTATTCTTACTGTCCTCAGTCAAATAGGAGGTGTTATCTATTTGATCTCTCTCGTGCTAAAAAGAAGGAAGAAATGGTCAATGGCAAAATTTCTTTTAGCTTTTATTGTCATCTATCTCGCTTCAACGTTTTTCATCGTTCCTCTACTATCAAAACTGGGAAATAGAAGTCCGCTGCCTATTTCAGGCCACCTTAGGCCTCTCACCTTGTGGACGATCGTTTTGAATAGACACTATGTAAATTCTGATCTAAAGATCACTGCACTTAATGTAGCTAAGCAAGTGTCAGATAAATTCCCAGGGTCAAAGATGAATTATTTGGATGCTAATTTTCCATTCTTTGATGGCTTTCCATTGCCACCACATCTCAGTCATAATGACGGTAAAAAACTCGATCTTGCTTTTTGTTATTTTGATGGTGATGAAAGATCAAATTTGACACCATCCTTTATAGGCTATGGTGCCTATGAAAATCCAAGAAACGGTGAAGTCAATTATCCTGAAGAATGCAGAAGGCAGGGTTATTGGCAATACGGTTTCATTGGTAGGTTCGTCCCTAAATGGAATGCTAGTGATTATACTATAGATGCAGAGCGTACACGCTTGGTGATCAGGAAATTTTCAGATGAACCCTCAGTCTCTAAAATTTTTATTGAACCACATCTCAAGGAACGGTGGGGCTTTTCAAAGAATGCCAAAGTCCGTTTTCATGGATGCCAGGCAGTAAGACATGATGATCATATTCACTTACAAGTTCGGTGAAGGGCTAAGAAGAATCTCATCTCCAACCTTAATTCTTCCCTTTGAGAGAGCCAACGTATTCACTCCGAAAATCACTTCTTTTCCAACTCTGCGATAGGTAGCTAATGTCTTCATAGGCTCAACTCCTTTACTCCCAGTTTCTTGATCAATTGTTGTGAATACACAACGTTTGCAAGGATGGGTAACATGGAATTTCACACCTCCGATCTGAACATCAGTCCACCGATCTTCTTCGTATGCCTCACCCCCTTCTACCACTATATTGGGTCTAAACCTGTTCATTGGAAGGTCCACATCCATTCTGGAATTGAGATCATCCAATGATGATTGCCCAAGAATCAGGTAAGGATACCCATCAGCAAAACTGACATTTTCACCGTTTACAGCACGCAAAGGATTTACTGGGCGAGAGCTATCTTCTGGCATAAACACCAGTTTGCACGGCTCCATTGCAATAGCAGAAAACCATTCACTGATACGCTCAGGGGCTTCTAGCGCTTGAACCTGATCATTCCAAACCATCACATCAATGACTGCCTGGTCTGTAAGTATCAGGGGAATTTCCAGATCTGACAGATTTCCATACTTCGCAAGAATACCCGTATCGGTTAAAGTTATTCCAACCTGCGAAAATTGAGGATGTGTGCGTTGGGTGATCAACACATTTTCTTGGTTCACAAGCATCCACCGACGGTCATGCTTGAAGCCTCTCTCCAAAACTTCAGCTTCTTGCAATGAAATTCCCTGCAGTGATTTAATGGGATAGATATATAAAGCTGAAACCTTCAATTACTTAGCCCAGTTGTCTCTCAAGGTGATTGTTCGGTTGAAGACCAGGTTTTCTGCAGTAGAATCCTCATCTACTCGGAAATATCCAATGCGCTCAAACTGCATTTGATCCCCAACCTTTGCCTCTTTTAAGGATGGTTCAAGAACCGCACTTTTGTTGATTGTCAAAGAATCAGGATTGAGATGATTCTTGAAATCATCGTCGATGGCATTCAAGTTTTCTGTCTTGAACAAACGATCATACTCCCGGATCTCAGCAGTCACAGCATGCGGTACAGAAACCCAACCCAACGTCCCTTTCACTTTTTTGCCACTGGTGTCTTGGCCACTTCTGGTTTGTGGGTCGTACTCCGCATACAATTCTTCGAAGGTGCCATCGTCGGCTTTTTTGTATCCCGTACACTTGATGATGTAACCAAACTTTAATCTGACCTCACGATCTGGACCTAAACGATACCATTTCTTAGGGCTGGGGGGGTCTTCCATAAAATCTGCCTGGTCTACATAAACCTCTCTTGTAAAAGGCATCTCTCTTGTTCCGGCAGATTCATCTCCGGGGTTGTTGACGGCCGTCATCATTTCTGTCTTGTCTTCCGGCCAATTGGTGATGATGACCTTCAATGGATTCATGATGCCAAACACTCGATTGGTAGTTGCATTCAGATCTTCTCTTACTGCATGTTCAAGTAGAGCAATATCCGTGACTCCATTTCGTCTCGCTACCCCAATAGTATCGGCAAACTTGCGGATAGATGCTGGTGTAAATCCTCTTCGCTTAATTCCCGAGATGGTAGGCATCCTTGGGTCGTCCCAACCATTGACATGACCGAGCTCCACGAGCTCCCGAAGGCTTCGCTTACTTACAATAGTGTACCCCAGATTTAGTCTGGCAAATTCTGTTTGCTTCGATGGGTAGATTCCCAACTCGTTGATCAACCAATCATACAAGGGACGGTGTACTTCAAATTCTAATGTGCACAACGAATGTGTGATTTCTTCCATGGAATCAGACTGCCCATGTGCGAAATCGTAAGTTGGATAGATGCACCACTGATAACCCGTACGGTGATGAGGAATCTGTTTGATGCGATACAAAATCGGATCACGCATGTGCATGTTGGGTGAGTTTAAGTCAATTTTAGCTCTAAGCACTTTCTCTCCATTGCCAAACTCACCCGACCTCATTCGACTAAACAGATCAAGATTTTCTTCCACTGATCTATCTCGAAATGGACTTGGCTTACCTGGCTGAGTGGGTGTCCCTTTTAGCTTGTTGAATTCTTCCTGTGATAGATCATCCACGTAGGCTGATCCTTTTTTGATAAGAGACATGGCCATTCCGTAGAGCTCCTCAAAGTAATCAGAAGTGAAGTACTCGCGATCTTCCCAATCAAAGCCTAGCCATTTGATGTTGTCCTTTATCGACTCAACGTATTCGGTTTCTTCCTTCTCCGGATTGGTATCATCAAAACGAAGATTACACTTCCCATTGTATTTTTCTGCCAGTCCAAAGTTTAAGCATATGGATTTTGCGTGACCGATATGAAGGTATCCATTTGGCTCGGGTGGAAATCGGGTGGCAATGGTGTCATGTTTGCCTTCCTTTAGATCTTTTTCGATCATCTGCTCAATGAAATTCAATGATTTTTTAGCCTCATCCATGGTTTGAAATTAGAAGGCAAAAATAGGGTGATGGAATGCAAAGACCTATTCAGTTTTGAAAAAGGCGTTTGTCCAGAATCATGGGACGCGCATCGAGGAGCTTGACCTGCATGTAATCATCGTGCAGCGGATTTAGCAAATAGTTATACTCGCTTGAAATAATTGCGCTTGGAACTTTTAAACAGAGCTTTTCAGATTGTATGAACTCCCTTCCAATATCGACTGTGGCTGAACTGAATGGAAATTTGTTCCAATCTTTCGGAATTTTATTTACTGTTTCAACTACTAACTCATCTGGAAATTCGAGTTCTACGCAATAGAGATTGCTTGTAAGTTTATCCCCGGATAAGTTAACAATTGTCTCGAGTGCAGCTAAGGATAGACTTTGAGAAGTGTAAAGCATTCTAATTCCTTTGGGGTTCCATCGTCCACCGTGCAGCATGGCTCCAGTGCCAGATAAATCTCGTGCGTATACTTTGGAAGTAATTCGGAAAAGATTCATTAAGAATATACGCCGTGTTCAATTCTTCCCAAGAGATCATTAATCATGGAAATGCCCGTATCATTGTTCATGAATTGAACGGGCTTCTGACCTCCGAGAGCTATCAAAGACGAATGAAGCCATTCCTTGAAAGCTGCAGGCGAGCCCAAAACCAAATTCCCATGCTGGTAAAGTGAAGCAATTTGTAACACACGGTCGCTTACGGCGGGGCTAAGCAAGTCCTTATCCTTGGCCTTTTCTATGGTTCTTTTTGATACTGGAAGTAGTGCCGAAAACTCCGTAAGGTTTAGCCCCGTATTGGATACGATAACTAAGAAATCAGACTTTGAAATGCCTTCTGAGGCTTTTCTATATCTGGCTGCAGGATCGTTTAGTATGTTTTCCACAACCAAATATACGAATTATTTCGCTAGTTGTTACGAAATAATTCGTATGAATTTATTTTAGTCATCTCTCAATCCTACTACAGGGTTTGCTTTCGCTGGAGCCAATACTGAAAGTGTGACAATCGTGATAGCCACAATAGAAATAAACAAACCACTGACGATACTTGTGAATGGAGAAATAGCCACATAGTAACGATAGATCATGCTCAAAACCATCTCTGAGATGAGGTAGCCCAGTGCGGAACCTACCACTATGGCTATCGTGAGCACATACAAAAAGGACTTATTTATCTTAACCAGCAGCTGTTTTAAGGAAGAGCCCAATACTTTTCGAATGCTAATTTCTTTTATTCTCTTGCTCACATTTAGCTTAGAAAGTGAGAATATCCCAGCTACACTTAGAAATCCACCCAGAATGGCCATGGCCAAAAAAATGATCCGGAGGTTTTCTGTATCCCTTACCGCTGACCCGTAAGCCAAATCTTTTTGCCAACTGCCCTCATACGGTCCGTCAACTTCTTCGCTCCAAATTGTTTTAAATCTGTCTTCCAATTCTTGAAGGTCACCGCTGCCTACTTTAGCAATGAGGAAACGATATTGGTTTTCCTCAGAAAACAGATAGGCAGCTGGTTTGTCTTCAGCATCCATGTACACATCTTGGATAAGGTTTGCGCTAACCCCAATAATCGTTTTGCGCTCTTCGCCAACCTTAACCACTTTGTTCAATGGATTCTCATTTTCAAAATATTGGCGTACAAATTCCTGATTTACAATGATGGCGTTTTTCTCATCAGCTTCACTTCCAGAGATGAAGGACCGGCCCAGCGTGATTGGGACTTCCATCAATTCGAGATACTCTGAACCTACGGTGTAAGTTTGAAGCTCATGAACGGATGTGTCGATTTGCAGTAATCTTCTGCGACTCGAACTACCAAACCTTTGAATGTGGTTAAATGTCCCCACTGTTTGAATGTCTGGTAACTGATCAATCTTTTGTTTGACTGCAGCATAATTTGCTTGATCAGCAAACTCCAATGTATATATGCTTTCATTGGCATAGCCCAAGTCCAGATTATCCAGGAATTTTGAATTGTTTGAGAAAGTAACCGCAGCAGATAATACGGCAATGGAAAAACTGTATTGTGCTACCGTCAGCGTTTTATTGATCCACCCCACCCCACGCAGCTTTGCTGACTTTCGCATGATTGCTATCGGTTGGAATTTCCACGCGTAAAGCGCCGGCATAATTCCGGCCACCAATGTTGTAAAGAGTAAAAATATGAAAACGAAAAAGATAACACCTGTTAGGTCAATATCCTTGATAAGAAAAGTTTCCCCGAACAATCCCATAATGGAGCTAGAAGTGAAATTAATCATCGACAAGCCTATGATGAACGCCAGTGCACATACAATCCCCATTTCCATGAGGAATTGAACCATGATTTGCTTGTTTTCTGAGCCTAAAGTCTTTCTGATCCCAATTTCTTTCAGGCGATTGGCTATCATCGCTATAGAAGAATTGGCCAGGTTAAAGCAAGCAATCAGAAATACCATGGAAGCGAGAGAGGTAAAAATAATGTGAACCGCATAACCCAATCTGGCATTGGAGTTTGTCCGATACATATCCCGGTCATTGTGAATAGCACTGCGAAATGGGGTAAGTTCAAAGGAGTTCATTTTGAGTTCCTTATGCCCTTCGTTTTGCTGAGGTATGTATGCAGACATTCCTTCAACAATATCAGGAATAGCTTTCGGAGATGTCTTAATAAAGTGAGTAACATAGAACTTATTTGACCAATCGTTGAGTGTATATCCAGTCTCTCTTACATAATCATCCAAGCTGATGATCATACTCATCGTAAAGCTGGTGTTTAATGGAATACGGTCAAATACACCACCTACGGTCACATCAATTTTCTTGTTTGATGAGATATAAAGTGTAAGCTTTTCGCCCAATGCCATTTGATCTCCAAAGAATTTTTTAGCTGCTGGTTTTGTCAGATAGATGAGTGGCTTGTTTCCAAAATCGCTGTACGAGCCATACCAAAGGGGTAACTTGAACATCTCAAAAAAATCTGAAGAAACAATGCCTACCTCATGTGTGAAATAATCCGTGCCTTTTTTTACGGTGAAGTACTCGTCAAACATGGCGCTTACACCCTGAACTTGACTTAGTTCAGTTCTAAGCACATTATCCATTGCAATTGGAGTGATTTCATTCCTTCGTTCACTTCCATTTTCGTAGGTCATCGAATGCACTCGATAGATATTTTCTGAATCCTCATAAAATGAATCAAATTCAAAATTGTAAGCATACATGGTATAGACGAATATGCACATACTGAGTGCAAGACCTAGGCCTATCACGTTGATCATTACTGACCACTTGTTTTTCCATGAATGCCGCATGGCCAGCTTGAAGTACGATTTGAATAATGGGTACATTGTATTAGTCGTTTGAGTTTTCTTTTTTGCGTAGCTGCGATAGCAACGAAGCACATTCCACCAGAAGAAGAGACGTGCTTTCCAAATAGGAGCACCATTTTGAATTCTCAACATGAAGAATTCTACTAAGTCTCCTTCGAGCTCTTCTTGCCGTTCCGATCTACAGTACCAGCGAAAGAACTTGAGAGCTGAGGTTGGAGGCCGATGTAGTCCTTTTTTTGTCATCAGCCTTTGGACCAGTTAAGTGCTTTCTCAGGAATTTGGTAGCGCAATCTTTCCCGTAGAGAGGATAGTTCATCTAGTGCTGTTTGTGCATAGGGAGTTAAGTAGAAAAGCCTTTTCCGCTTTCCGCCTCTCTCTGAGGTTGCATCGCTCATTTTAGATTCTAAAAATCCCTTGTCTTCCAATCGATACAGAACTGTATGTATCGCACTTACATTGATTTTTTTTCCAGTCTGGTTTTCATACTCCAATACAATATTGACCGAATAGGCCTGATCATAGAGTACACCAACCAGTAGTAGAACTAATTCTTCAAAGTTTCCTAGCTTAATATCTCGCATATTTTACACAATTGTCAGTATTATACTTTGGTGAAGATAATAAAGTTTCACTTTTGTAAGTAAAATGTAAAATTCATGAAATTTTCTAATGTGTGATCTTAGTTGCCGGCACGCTTACTTATTTAACTGATAGGTGTTTCTGTGAGCAAACTCACAGATTCTATTGAGCTATATCATTTACTTGGCGATTTGATTTTTTTAGCTTGCTGTCCTTATGAATTACTCACTGGGAACTTTTTTATTTATCCTTTTTGCAACAGGATCGATGCAGGTATTCTCGCAGGACGCGAAGGAGATTATACGGAAGGCGGATCAAAAGCGTAGAGGAGATGCAGCCATTGCAGAAATGACAATAAGCATTATAAGGCCGACCTGGTCTAGGGACATGGATGTAAAAAGTTGGTCTATAGGAACGGACT
Organism: Ekhidna sp.; assembly: GCF_039940915.1. Classification (GTDB taxonomy): domain Bacteria; phylum Bacteroidota; class Bacteroidia; order Cytophagales; family Cyclobacteriaceae; genus Ekhidna. The sequence goes on along the minus strand of NZ_JBDVFO010000001.1, from coordinate 804,184 downwards.
ATTCTCTAATATTGATCACTGCTCCGGCCAGGGATAAAGGATCGGTCTTTTTGAAGCGAGATAAGGAAATTTGGAACTGGCTTCCTTCCATAGAGCGCAATGTAAAGCTACCTCCCTCTATGATGATGCAATCATGGATGGGCTCAGATTTCACAAACGATGATCTGATAAAGGAATCTTCGGTAGTAGAAGATTACACCCATAAGATACTTGGTGATTCCGTGATACTGGGCCGTGATTGCTGGGCGATCGAGTTGATCCCAAAACCGGATGTGGCTGTGGTCTGGGGAAAGGTGCTGAATTGGATTGATAAAGACGAATACATTGAGCTGAGAAGTGAAATGTACGATGAAGACGGATACCTAGTTAATGAAGTGAACTTCTTAGAAATCAAAAACCTAGGGGGAAGAATGCTGCCGTCAATAATGGAGTTCATCCCTGCCGAAAAGGAAGGACATAAAACGGTGATTCGCTATCACCAGGTGGACTATGATGCGCAGATAAGTGAGAATTTCTTTTCACTACAAAACATGAAAAGAGTAAGGTGATGATATTGAAATTGGCTTGGCGAAATCTATGGCGAAATAGAAAACGAACGATGATCACATCAGCCTCGGTTGTGTTCGCCGTTTTGCTTGCCATTTTTCTCAATTCTTTGAAAGAAGGTATACTCATAAAAATGCAGGAAAATGTAGTTAGCTTTTATTCAGGGGCCATTCAACTTCATCAAAACGGACACTGGGACGATCAATCCATTAACAATACTTTCGAAGCATCAGAGGAACTCTCATCCGCAATGATGTCTCATCAGAATGTGGAGAGTGTGATACCGAGGCTAGAATCATTTGCGCTCACTGCGTCTAAGGACAATTCTCGGGGAAGTCTAATCATATCAATCGATCCGGAGAAAGAGCGCCTGATCACCAAGATTGACCAAAAAATTGTGGAAGGCGAATTTATCAATGCAGAGGATCAAGCGGCACTGATTACACTGGGACTAGCGAACTACCTTGAGCTTTCCGTTGGGGACACGCTGGTAATTATTGGTCAGGGGTACCATGGTGTGAGTGCTGCTGGCAAGTACCCTATCAAAGGAATCATAGACTTTTCCTCTCCTCAACTCAATAAAAGCATGGTGTATCTGCCTTTGAAAGAAGGTCAATGGCTATTTGGTGCAGATAATAGATTATCAGCGCTGGTACTTCAAGTGAATAATATTAACGTGTCTGAAGATACCGCAATGGAGCTTGGTATGCTTGTCAGTTCGGAATATGAGGTTATGGATTGGAGTATTTTACTTCCAGAGCTGGATCAGGTGATTGAGGGTGAGCGTGCGGAAAACGTAATTTTTCTTTTTGTACTCTACCTGCTTATTTCCTTCGGTATTTTCGGAACCATATTGATGATGACCATGGAGCGCAAGTTTGAGTTTGGGGTGCTGGTAGCAATAGGGATGAAGAAGTTCAAACTTTCGTCGGTGGTGGTATTGGAAAATATTTTCGTTTCCATGCTGGGGGCATTGGTTGGGACACTTATCAGCATTCCCTTAATCGCTTATTTCAATGCATACCCCATCAAAATCACAGGAGAGCTGAAAGAAGCGTATGAGCGGTACGGATTTGATCCAGTTTTTTATTTCTCCATCGAACCAAAGATTTTCTATTCTCAAACGATAGTGGTACTGATCATTGCCTTGGTGCTTTCAGTGTACCCTATGTTTAAAATAGGAAGACTCGATGCAGTTGAAGCGATGAGAGATTAGGTTGTAAATCAAAGGAATGATGTTAGCACAATTGGCTTGGAAAAACATTTGGAGAAATAAGGCGAGAAGCCTGATAGTGATTACTGCGGTGGCTTTAGGACTTTGGGCAGGGTCATTCATTATGGCCTACGCATTTGGGATGATCGACCAACGATTGAAGGATGCAATCGAAACAGAAATCAGTCATTTGCAAATTCATCATCCTGAATATCAGGAGGACAATGATGCCTTGTTTGCCATTCCAAATAGTGCACAAAAAGTACAAATGTTATCCAGTCATCCTTCGGTAAAATCAGTAGCTGGAAGAGTTTTGATTTTCGGAATGATCAACTCACCGTCATCAACGGCAGGGGGAAAGCTGATTGGCATTGACCCGGAAATGGAGCATCAACTCACACAGCTGCAAGATCAAATCTCAGAAGGGCAGTACCTGACTGACGATGATCGAAATAAGATCATCATAGGCGAGAAGTTAGCTAAGAAGCTGAAGGTAAAGTTGAGATCGAAAGTAGTTCTTACATTTCAAGATGTGAATAAAGACATAGTTGCAGGTGCCTTTAGAGTCAAAGGCATTTACAAGAGTCACAACTCCGCAATAGAAGAGCTTAATATTTATACTTTGGGCAGGGACCTGTCAAAGTTGTTAGGGAATGGCTCTGAATATCATGAGATCGCTTTGCTACTCAACAATGCAGAAGAACTGGATGTTTTTCAAAATGAGATACATCAAACTTTCCAGGAATTGACGGTCGAATCATGGAAAGATATTTCACCGGAATTGAGACTTATGATTGAAACAATGGACCAATCCATGATCATTTTTCTTGCGATTATACTCGTCGCACTTTCTTTTGGAATCGTCAACACAATGCTGATGGCGGTTCTTGAGCGCGTGCGAGAGATCGGGATGCTGATGGCTATAGGGATGAATCAAATACGCCTGTTTGGAATGATCTCTTTGGAGACCATTTTTATGGTAATGATAGCGGCGCCCTTTGGGCTGCTGCTTGCTTATGTCACTATCGAGTATTTAGGAAAGTACGGATTAGATCTCTCCAGCATATACGGGGAAGGCTATGCTCAATATGGATTCAAATCGATGATTTATCCCGATTTGGCCTTTGAATACTACATCAGGATTATGGTACTAGTGCTAATTACCGCTATACTATCGTCTATTTATCCAGCCATTACTGCCTTGCGACTAAACCCTATTACAGCCATTAGAAAAATCTAAATGCTATGAAGAAAGAACACGATAATCACGAAAACTGTGTCATTCATACCGAAGACCTAACCAAAGTTTATGAAGGTGTTGTTCCCGTAAAGGCCGTAGATGATGTACATCTGCACATTGAGAAAGGAGAGTTTACGGCATTGGTAGGACCTTCCGGTTCAGGTAAGACCACTTTGCTAAACCTTATTGGCGGGCTTGATAATCCAACATCTGGGAAGGTTTGGATTCATAATCAGGACATCACTCAGTTATCTAAAAATGAATTGATTGATTTCCGTTTAAAGAATATTGGCTTTGTTTTTCAGGCTTATAATCTCATTCCGGTCCTTACGGCCAAAGAAAATGTAGAATTTGTGATGCTACTACAAAAAGTACCTGCTGAAGTTAGAAATCAGCGTGTGCATCAACTTTTAGAAGAAGTGGGTCTGCTCGATCAAATGAACAAGAAGCCGAGTAAACTCTCTGGCGGCCAACAACAGCGAGTAGCCGTTGCTCGAGCGCTAGCCTCTAAGCCACAGTTCGTATTGGCTGATGAGCCTACAGCCAATCTGGACTCCAAAACTGCAGCCAAGCTTTTAGACATTATGGCCAAGTTGAATCGTGATGAAGGTGTCACTTTTATTTTTTCAACGCATGATCAGCGGGTGATTGATCAGGCAAGGAGAGTGATAACGTTAGTAGATGGAGCCATTGCATCGGATGAAAAGAAAGAAGTGTTGGAAGCTGTGTGAAAAAGGCATTCATTATAGTGTTCATTTTTTTGGAGTTTGGCTCTTGTTGGGCTCAGGAGGAAGAGAAAGAAAAGAAATGGTGGATACGAGGGTATGTGAAAGACTTGATTAATGTCAACATTGCCAATGACTCCACCACCTTTGATAATCTCATTCATAACAGGCTCAATTTCAAGTGGTTTCCCACTGATCAAATCAATGTAAAGGTTGAGCTAAGGAATCGATTTTTTTGGGGAGAGACAGTGAAGTCCGTTCCGAATTATGGTGATTTAGTAGATGCCAATAATGACTATTTTGACCTATCGGCGATGGCTGGTGAAAATAGCGTGTTGGGTCACACCATGATCGATAGGGCTTTTGTGGAATGGTATGAAAATGATTGGGAAATTCGTGTAGGACGCCAGCGCATCAATTGGGGGATCAACGTAGTTTGGAATCCAAACGACCTTTTCAATGCTTATTCCTTTTTTGATTTTGACTATGAAGAACGACCAGGAAGTGACGCTATAAGCATTAAGAAATATACAGGTGTTGCATCGAGTTTGGAACTGGCTAGTAATCTAGCAGATGAGTTTGATGAGATGGTTATTGCCGGTAAATGGGGATGGAATAAATGGAACTACGATTTTCAGGTACTGGCTGGAAAGGCAAGGAAAGATCTTACGATCGGCTTTGGGTGGGCAGGAAGTATAAAAGATGCAGGATTCAAGGGAGAGATTACCTATTTCACACCCTATGAAGGAGCTGGAAATGAGGCATTGCTTGCCACAATTGCTATTGACTATTCATTCGAAAGTTCATTATACATTAACGGATCATTGCTTGTGAATAGTGCCGCGTCTATTACTCCGAACTTTCAGGAAAGCATCAACCTTGTAGCGTCCGATCGAATTACAGCCAAAGAGCTATCCCCCTTTCGCTATGCTACTTTTTTGCAGACAAGCTACAGCTTTCATCCGCTCATAAATGGAGGAGTTGCTACTATTTACTATCCAAGTAAAAGGGATGCACTTTTCATTAATCCATCCGTCACTTTTTCTTTGAAGCAGGACCTGGACTTAGACCTGATTTCCCAAATCTATTTCGATAAGTTCTTTGAAGAATATGAATCACAGGCACGTCTTATCTTCCTACGCTTGAAATGGAGTTTCTGATGAGTATTTAGAAACTTCTTATAAGATCGGCAAAACCGAAACTAATATTTCCTCGTATATTACATCGGCAAAACCGAAACTAATATAAAATTATGAAAGGAACATCTCTTGGTGAATTTGAGGAGCTCTGTCTATTGGCGGTTGGAATACTGCAGGAAGATGCATATGGCGTATCAGTCAAAGAGGAAGTTGAAAAATTTTCTTCGAGAAAATCAACACTAAGCACCATACATTCCACGCTTATAAGACTGGAAAAGAAGGGCTTTTTAGCATCAAAGATGGGTGGAGCTACTGAGAGTAGAGGAGGTAGAACCAAACGCCTTTTCGAAATTACCGCCTTTGGAAAAAAAGCAGTAAACGAAGCAAGGCAACTTCGCGAGCGCATGTGGAAGCATGTGCCGCAGATACTCTGGGAAGGAGGACAATCATGAGCAAGCAAAACCCACCTAGATGGGCCATCCGATTAATTAAATGGTACAGCCATCCGGACTATGTTCAGGAAATAATGGGAGACCTGGAAGAAATGTTTACTATCTGGAAACAAGAGAAGGGAACCTTCCGGGCAAGAGTGTTTTACGTGTGGAATGCCATTCTTTTCATGCGTGCCTACAACAGTCGACTCTCAAATCAGTCGACAAAATTTAACCAACTAAGCATGATCAAGCATTCAATAAAACTCTCGCTCAGAAATATCAGAAAACACAAAGTGTATAGCCTGGGGAATATGCTGGGCTTAGGGATTGGAATATCCATCAGCCTCTTCATTTACATTCACATCACCCATGAATTGAGTTTTGAAAAAGCATATCCCAAACATGAGCGGATTTTCAGAGTGTCCTCCAGCAAAGACTGGGCACAATCACCACCATCATTTGCAGGCGAACTAAAGAATTTCTTTCCAGAAGTAGAAGACGTCACCCGATTTGCCAAGTATGGTGGAAACGCTTCGGTGATTGGGACAAACGAAAAGCAATTCATTTCAGAAGCCATTTTTCAGGCCGATCAATCGGTGGTGGAGGTTTTTGACCTGAAGTTCATCGAGGGATTGAAAAAAGGATCATTAGACAAACCGTATACTGTTTTGATTACTGAAAGCATCGCTTCTAAGATTTTTGGAGATCAAAATCCTGTTGGAGAATTTGTTGAAATCAACGAGGAGAAAAGGAAATTTGAAGTGACAGGAGTGATTGCTGACCTTCCGGAAAAGTCTCATCTGAAGGCAGAAGCCTTGGTTTCAATGCCCACGTTCTATGAGCAGATTCCCGAAGACTGGACAGGTTCTCGCGGATGGATGGTTATGTATACCTATGCGCAGTTGGATGACCAACAAAGTGTCGTGAAGTTTCGTGAGAGAATGCCAGATTTCACAGTTCACTATTTCAATGAAGAGGCAGCGGAAGAGATGGCTTTGAACGATCAGTTTTTCGAGATAATGCCTTTGACTGATATTCATTTAAAGTCCAAAAGGACAGGTGAAATGGGGCCAAATAGCAGCATCTTGTATATCTACATTTTTGGGACACTTGCTATTTTCATCATCATCATTGCCAGTGTCAATTTCATCAACATTTTCACAACACTTGCTTTTAAAAGAGTGAAAGAAATTGGCTTGCGGAAGATAGTCGGTGCGCAGAGAAAGCAGCTGATTTTTCAGTTGCTGATAGAAGCCAGTGTTACCGCGGTGCTTGCCAGTGCGCTAGGGCTCGCACTATGCATTGCTTTCTTGCCTTATTATAATGCATTGGTGGATTTGACCATTACATGGACTGACCTTCTTGCTCCGGCACATGTGATGCTCATTGCTGCGCTAGCGATTCTGCTCGGTTTACTTTCAGGCATGTATCCCGCATTGCTCGTTACCCGGCAAAAGCTTGCTGAGTTGATTGTCAAAAACGCCAATCCGAAGGCCAGCATTTCATTGTTCAGAAAGGGATTAATTGTCTTTCAATTTGCACTCTCTCTTTTCATTTTAATCTCCACTGTGGTGGTCAATCGCCAGATGGATTTCATCAAAAAGAAGGATTTGGGATTCGATGCTGATCAGGTTGTGACGCTCAAGACCCATGGAAATCTTGGCAGAGAGATTCGTAAAAGCCATCGCTCTTTTGTTGCATCACTCAAGCAAAACCCAAACATTCGAGGTGTATCCCTTGCATCAAATGTTGTCGGGGAGCCTTTGAGTAGAGAATACTTCCGTCCTGCGGACGCAGATCCTGAGATAGATTATGGAGCCACAAATATGTTGTGGGCCGATGAGGGCTATCTGGATGTGATGGGTATAGAATTGGTCCAAGGACGAAATTTCAGAACCAAAGTAGATACATCATCAGTTGTTTTTTTGGTGAGTGAGCAGATCGCTAAAAACTGGGATCGGGATGCAGTAGGAACGATCGCGCAGTACAGAGATGAACAGGGGCCTATTGTTGGAGTCTTTAAAAATGTGAATTACTATTCACTGCATAGCGAAGTAGAACCACTTGCCATCTGCCTTAAACCATCCTGGGCCGGAAATCTACTTTTTAAGATCGATGGTGAAAATGCTGTCGAGACCATGGAATACATCGAATCCAGGCTTAAGGGAAAATCCCCTAACGCGATTACACAGTTCAGTTTTGTGAATGATAAGCTGCAACAATTGTATGCAAGCGAAAACGATATGTTTTTGGTGTTCAAGGCCTTTTCTGTACTGGCACTTATTATTTCAGGTCTGGGGCTATTAGGCATAGCAGCTATTGAGGTTCAAAGGCGCACCAAAGAAGTAGGTATCCGAAAAGTACTTGGTGCTTCTGCTTCTGAAATATTGCTATTGCTATGTAAGCAATTTTCGCTCATGCTGGCCATTGCTATTTTGATTGGAGTCCCGGCAAGTTATTTATCCTCCAAAAGCTGGCTGGCAGATTACAGCTACCGGATATCCCTTAGTGCCTGGGAATTCGCTCTACCGAGCCTAGGTCTCATCGTTATTTCAATGTTGGTTGTCGCTCTTCATTCCATTAAAGTTATGCGCTCAAACCCTACTGAATCGCTCAGAAGCGAATAAAATTCATTTTACTACTAAATTGTAGAACAAATTAAAATATGCTCCGTATATTTGTTCTACAATTTAGTAACTCATGTTGCTAAGTTTTAAAAACAATAGACATGAAAGAAAGTAAACTAGGAGACTTTGAAGAAACCATCCTGCTACTTGTTGGAATCTTAAATAATGAGGCTTATGCCTTTAAAATCGCTGAAGAGTTCGAAACACAAACGAAACGTCCGGTCTCGATAGGAGCCGTTCACTCCACATTGAGCAGGATTGAGGATAAAGGATTTCTTACGTCAGAAATGGAGGCTGGCTCAGCAGAACGAGGCGGAAGACGAAAAAGAATCTACACCATTACGGCAGCAGGCCAGCGAGCATTGGAGATTTCCAGAGAGCTGAAAATGACACTGTGGAATCAATTTCCAGCCTTTGCCGAAGGTAAACTCAATTTTGTTCTTGGGTGAAAAATTCAAAACCACCGAAACTCGCTGAGAAATTTTTGCTCCTTTTCCTGAAGAGGGAATTGGCGGAAGAAGTACTCGGCGATCTCGATGAAAAATTCTACTGGACTATAGAAAAAAAATCATTGAGACGAGCCAAACTCAACTACTGGTATCAGGTCTTCAACTATCTCCGCCCCTTTGCTTTCAAATTTTTTAAGTCAAACTCAATTATTCCGACTATGATCAAGCAGAACTTCAAAATCAGTTATCGAGTACTGATAAAAAACAAAGTATTTTCAGCAATCAACATTGGTGGTCTTGCCATGGGGATGTCACTAGCAATTCTCATTGGACTTTGGACGCATGATGAACTTACTTTCAATCAATACCATGAGAACTACGATAAAATTGTTCAAGTACTCCGAAAAGATGTCGATGATGGTGAAATAAAGGTCAACAGTTCCCTGGTCAGTAAACTCGGTCAGCACCTCGAACAGTCTTTCCCTACATTGTTTGAGAACGTGGTAATCACGTTCTATCGAAATCGAACATTGGTTTTAACGGTTGGAAAACAATCGCTGGAACGCTTAGGATACTTTTTCTCGCAAGATGCTCCCGAAATGCTCTCACTGGAGATGGTTGCTGGGCAAGCTTCACTAAAGAATAAGGACGGGCTGCTATTGTCTGAATCATTGGCAAAAACACTTTTTCAAGACAAAAATCCGATTGGAGAATTTGTACAAATAAATACAAGTGTTGAGTTGATTGTCAATGGTGTTTATAAAGACCTTCCACTCAATTCAACGTTTGGTGATATGGAATATATGTTATCAATGGAGCTAATCTATAATGAAGAAAGTCCACCCACTTGGGATAATTACAACACAAAAATATATGCCAAGCTAAATGAGGGGATCAATTATCAGGAGGCTTCTGCGCTGATTAAAAATGAACTTAACAAGAACGTTGATTATGATGAACCCATTGATCTTTTGCTACTGCCAATGAAAGAATGGCATCTACATGGTGAATTTGAAGATGGCGCTCAAGTTGCAAGTAGTCGAATGATTTTTGTAAAACTTTATGTCGTAATAGGAGTATTTGTATTGTTACTCGCCTGCATCAATTTCATGAACCTGAATACGGCTCGCTACCAGCTGCGGGGAAAAGAAGTAGGTATTCGAAAGACGGTTGGCTCCAGAAGACGTCAATTGATTTCTCAGTTCTTAGTTGAATCGATTTTGTATGCTTCAGTCTCTTTTGTTTTGACGATCCTGATCGTTTGGGTGATACTTCCATGGTTTAATGGTATTTCTGATAAGGACCTAAGCATGCCTTGGGGTGACCCTCTCTTCTGGCTCGCCGGGATATTCTTTACCCTATTTTCTGCATTGATAGCCGGTAGTTACCCTGCTTTTTTCCTGTCCTCGTTTAGCCCGCTAAAGGCACTGATTGGATCTATAAAGCAGGGCAAGTCTAATATTAGGCTGAGACAGTCGCTTGTAGTTTTTCAGTTCGCAATCTCCATTTTATTAATGATTGGAACCCTCACAGTACATCAGCAAATACAGTATTCGAAGGCACGTCCTGTGGGTTACGATCAGTCAGATTTGATCACTGTGAGAGGGAGATCTGGGGAGTATTATAAGAAATTTGACCTGCTTCGTGACGAAATTTTACGCACCGGCTATGTGGAAGAGATGGCTTCAGCAAATTACCCATTGATGAATACATTGGGGAATAATGATGGTTTCCGATTGGAGGGTCAAGAGAAATCTTATCCTATTTCGTTTAACACAATCTATGTCACTCCAGAATATGGTAAAACCACGAAGTGGGAACTCACAGCAGGAAGGGATTTCACCAGAGTAGATGGTGATGAGAGTCAGAATGTTATTATCAGCGAATCTGCCGCGGAGCAGATGGGCTTGGAAAATCCTGTAGGAAAAAGATTGGTTGCTAGAGAGGGTTTTGGCTGGGAAAGCCGCGGCAGAACATATAACATCATAGGTGTGGTGAAAGATATGATCAAAGGTTCTCCATATGAATCTCCGAGACCCTTGATGTTATTCTCTTCTGAGTCAGAAGGATATGCATTTATACGAATGAAAAAGGAAGCTTCCTATGTAGAAGCTATTCCAGCTATCCAAGAGGCTTTTCAGGAGATTCTACCAGGACATCCGTTCAATTATGAGTTTGTAGATGATCAATACGCTAGGAAATTCAGAGATGAGGAAAAGATTGGGAGTCTGGCCACATTTTTTAGTGTTTTAGCTATCTTAATTAGCTGCCTTGGTTTGTTTGGTCTTTCAGCGTTTGTTGTAGAACAAAGAACCAAAGAAATAGGAATCCGAAAAGTGTTGGGTGCTTCCTTGCCGACTCTATGGCGACTTCTTTCGAAAGACTTTACACTTCTGGTATTAATAGCCTGCCTAATAGCCATACCTGTATCCACCGCTCTCCTGAATGGTTGGCTGGAAAACTATGAATACCGCATTGAAATTACCTGGTGGATGTATGTAAGTGCAGCAGTGGGAGGACTTTTCATTGCTTTGTTCACAGTTAGCTATCACTCGCTAAAGGCTTCATTGGGTAATCCTGTGGATGCTTTAAGATCTGAATAGCCAATTGAATCAGGGTTAAGTCAGTGAATGATGATTTCTTTAAATGAGAGGCGATTACACCTGAGTTTACTAAATCTCTTACCAATTAAATAGCAGGAGGGTTCAAGCTTAGAACCCTCCTGAAATCTTACCTCACTACCTGATAGCGATTCAATTTATCATCCATGAACTCATCGATTAGCTGGAAAAGCTTCTCTGGCTGATCATCTACGATGAAGGCGTTGCTATCCGAGATAGAAACAATGGCAATCTTGTCGCTTGCTGGCTTTGCTCCCAACCAACTGTAATGAAAAAATGGAGCAATGTATGATGTCTCCTTAGTGTATAACACCTCATCCGTAAACGATGGCAAGACCACCATAACAGGCATGGTCAGGTTTTCATATTCCAGACTCAAATCCGTACTGTATAATTCACAGAGATATCTTACCATGATTGGAATGGGGACTGCCGACATTTGATCCCAATACTTTTTAGCAGCTACAGAGTCTTTAGTAAAAGCTTTTGCATGAAAATTTCCAGTATCCCAGGTTTCCTTGGAGACAGTTTTAAACCATTGAGGGGCTAATGATTTTTCTACATAGTAAATCCTTTGCGACAATGAAGCAGGTTCATAGGGAACCAGATTGCTGGTAAACTTTGCCATCCCACTAATGATGACCACCTTATTAATCCGATCAGGGTTATCCAAGGCAATTCGTGTAGCTATGATGTTGCTATACGTGAAGTAGCTCACTAGCGTAGCCTTCTCAATTTCCTTCTCATCCATCAGATCGGTCAGACCTTTTATAATCCCATTCGTCCAGTAGGTATCTGCGTAGCTTTCAGTCTTTTCTGGCATCGCCGGTGCAGCGGTTGATCCAAAACCAGGAAAAGTGACGGCATATATCTTGTACTGATCCTCGTAGTTTGAAATGAAATCCTTAAAGATGGTCCAATCAAACCCCCACCCCGGCAATAGAATCATGGTTTGATCACCCGAGCCAAATTCTTTAATCTCCCCAAGTTCTCCCCATGATTCGCTTGCATAATCCTTAGAGTGTATCAGATTGTTTATTTCCTGACCAATGCCTGAAAAAGCGATTGAATATATCAGAATGAATGTCCATAAAAATCTTTTCATAAGTGTAAGTTTTTGGCAGTATTCTACGGCCTCTTACACATGAAAAAGTATCACTCAATTGATTGGAACCTGATTTTTATGAAGTTTTTTATAAGCCGTAGGAGTCAGGCCGGTCGATTTCTTGAAATTCCTGAGGAAGGATGACTTATTAGAAAATCCACTATCCAGCGCGATGTGTAAAATCTTGGCATCTCGATATTTCTTAGACATCAATATTTCTTTTGCATGGTCGATCCTGTAACGATTAATGAAGTCGTAAAAACTGGTGTTTAGTTCTACACTCAAGAGTTGAGACAACTCATGATTGGTAATGCCAAGCTCTTCACTCACCTCACCTGCAGAGATACCAGATTTCAAATAAAGTCTTTTGGATTGCATGGACGCTATGAGCTGTTCGGCGAGTCTTTTTTTCTTTTCAGACGAAAGCGAAGAAAACTGATAGTCAGAAGGTGTGGCGAGAGACTCCAGTAGAGCCGGATTTGCAAAGGCGATGTATCCAATGGTATGAATGAGCAGCGTGAGGCTTATCAGATTAATGTGAAACGACAGCATGCTGACATCAAGATTTGACCAGGATAGACCAGATAAAAGCAGGCTGACAAAAACATAAATAAAGAAGCCAACAGAAACGATCCGTAAGGCACTGAATTTTTTCTTCTCTTTAGCCTTCATCCGATTTTCAGAGGCCGATTGAATAAGCTTTAGCGCTTTTAAAAAATAGAAAAATGTGCTAATCAAATAGATAAGATAACCAATGAAATAAATGCTGAAATCGCCGGAGCTTCCTGAGGACTGCAGCATCATTTCATACACTTTGATTTTAGTTTCAGCATCCAAAGAGTAGAAGGGAAGCAATATGATAAACTCAAACAAAAATGGCAGCAAATGAATAAGATCCTTCCATAGCAATGGGGTCTGATTCAGAGAGGATCGGATGTATAGAAAAAATAGCGGCCCAATCAGAAAGATTAATGGAAGAGTGGTAAAAAAAAGGTGCGGGACATACCTGATGTACCCCGATGAATAGATGACGCTTTCAAGTAGATAGAAAGAGAAAAGCAAAACCAAAAGAAACAAGAATATATTCTCTTGAGAATACCTTTTGAAAATGATAAGAGAAGCAAGAAATGCTCCATGAAATGCGGCAAAGAGATAGATAAGTTCGTGTACCTGAAGGTCAAGAGACATCTTGTAAGATACTGCTATTCAAAAATCAACTCCCAGTAACCAACGTCAATCCAGCGATCAAACTTTTTGCCCACTTCCTTCAACTGTCCGACTTTTTTAAACCCAAGACTTTCATGGAGTTTAACACTAGCGTCGTTTGGGAGAGAAATGCCAGCAAGAATAGCATGTAAGCGCAGATGCTTGAGACGCTCAATTAATTCTTGATAAAGTAAGCGTCCATAACCGTTCCCTGTAGCGTTTTTTTCAAGATATACACTCACCTCGGCCGTTTGCAAGTACGCTTCCCTGGGCTTCCACTGAGTAGCATATGCATAACCAACGATTTGGTTTTCAATCACTAAAACGATCCATGGTAAGTTGAATGCATGTTGAATTTTTTGAACCCTGTTCATCATATCGTCCACCGAAATTGGATCAATCTCGAATGTGGCGTGCGAGTTGAGAACGTAGTGGTTGTAGATTTTTACAATATCGGCGAAATCTTTTAGTTCTGCTGAGCGGATCATATCATCAACTTTGTTACATGAAGATAAGAACTGTTTTAGAATAATAGTGACCTTATGTTCCTCAAACCACCTTTTCTTGAAATGTCGCATTAACGTCACGTCAATAATTTGAAGCACATTTGTGGCTCAAGTAGCATTGCGACAAACAATGACAAATTCTATGATGGAACAACCAACCCTTGGTAGCAAACTACTGACCTTACGAACAGCGAAAGGAATGACACAACATGAGCTAAGAGAAAAGTGCCATGTGAGTGTGCGAACCATCCAGCGCATAGAGTCTGGGGCTGTGACACCTAGAGCTTCCACTATCAAAATATTGTTGGAAGCATTGGGAGAAGATACCAATGATTGGTTTGGTTCCTCTAATGTGATTGTTGAAAATAAGTTTTCAATAAAAACAATCAAAGACATGCTACTTGTAAACGCATCTGAACTCAAACAAAAAAACACCTTAACGCCTGCCTGGATTTCTGGAATTATTTATTTGCTAATCGGTATCATAGAAATCGGCGTGAATGTGCACATAAGTGCTCAGGGAAACTCAACGCCACTACTGGCAGTATCGGTTTTAGTCAAGGTCATTACCATTGTTTCCTTTTTTCTATTCACAAGAGGTTTTGTTGCACTAAGTATTTTGTTTGAAAATCAGCTACTTAAAATGGCCTCATACATTTCCATTGCCGCCATGACTGTGATTTATAGTATTGAAATAATGATCACCCTCACTTCTCCAAATTACCTGGATGCAATTGATGCGATGGGAGCTTTTTCAGTTGTTCCATTTGGAGCAATCTCCATCATTTTTGGAATCGGACTACTTAGGCTTCAAGATGGAATGGGACGGATTGCAAAGGTTGCGGGGAGGCTGGAAATTGCTTTTGGCATTTCATACATGACGTTAATCTTTACTCCAATAGGGTTGGTATTGCTTCCAGCTATGCTTATTGTAGAAGTAGTGCTTTTGTCAAAAGCAGACCAGCTTGCACGAGAGGGGCAGCTATGATTGGCTTGTTTGTTATTCTGGTTGTTTCGTGGATCCTGCTGCATTTCATCTCCGGAAAAAATCTAGGTGTATTGGGTTTTCAGCCAATGTCAAAACGAATATTTCAATTTGCAGGTGGATTCTGGGTAGCCGCACTCCTTTGTACAATTGTACAGTTTGTTGAATCTTGGATGGAGTCTTCAAATTGGATACTGAATGATCAGGCAACTGTGCTTAATGTATTCGATGCCTTATGGTGGGATGCTAAATCGGTGCTCACGGAGGAGTTGATTTATCGTGGAGCACTTCTGTATTTGTTAATAAACTATCTGGGAAGTAAGAAAGCGATACTCCTGTCAGCGTCCGCATTTGGCATATATCATTGGTTCTCTTTTGGGATTTTTGGAAACTTGATACCGATGATTCTTGTTTTTCTGGGGACAGGTTTGATGGGGTACGCCTGGGCATTAAGTTACCACAAGACTAAGTCCATCATGATGGGTTTTGGCTTGCATCTTG
The DNA here is from genome assembly GCF_039940915.1 of Ekhidna sp. Classification (GTDB taxonomy): domain Bacteria; phylum Bacteroidota; class Bacteroidia; order Cytophagales; family Cyclobacteriaceae; genus Ekhidna. Next base: position 788,887 of record NZ_JBDVFO010000001.1, on the reverse strand, counting down.
GCTGGAACGTAGTTTTGAATACGTTTTTTTCAAAAGGACCGCTTGGAGATCAATTACTGCTAAAACAAGGAGGCAGTATGATGGGAGACTGGGCATCACTTCTGATTTTTTTAATGCCATTAATTGTGATCCCTGTGGTAACACTCCTGTTCGTGAATTATGCCGTGACTAAAGAAGATGCTTCCGATGAACTTTCTCTTAACTGAGAAGTTCTATTCCTGTGAAAGTTAAGATACAAACAGAGGTGGGAGCCTCTGTGCCGGACATTAAAATTGGTTTTACGGAAGACCTTTTTCTATCCCTGAATCCCCCATTCCCGCCCGTGAAGCTCATGCAATTTGATGGCTGCAGGGCTGGAGACAAGGTAGCTTTGGAGCTTAATTTCATCTTGTTTAAGCAGCTTTGGGTGAGTCATATCATAGAAGATTATGAATCGGATAATCATTGGTGGTTCATAGATGTGGGAATAAAACTACCGTTCTTTCTTAAATCCTGGAAGCACATCCATGATGTAAAGCAAGCAGGACAAAGGGCGGTAATTAGTGACCAAATAACCTTTTCTACCGGCTGGATTTTAGGTGATGCCATTATGTATCCTTTCTTGCTTTTACAATTTCTATATCGTAAACCAATCTATCAGAAGGTTTTTAGCAGATAGTCATCACTTATACCTTCTTCCATTGAGGAATTGTCCAATCCAGGTGCTTCGTACCAGATAATGATAAGTAATGCAGCACAAATTGAGACGAACTAAATGCGAAGAATCACAGGAAATACCTGCTTTTGATAGACAAAAGGTGGACATGGGTTATTACGGGTCATTTTCATCGAATAAAATACCGGTTTCGAAGATCAGCTATTGCAGGATTTGAGTGAGTAATGAATCTTCGCAACGAATTTTTTCAACCACTCACTAGCTACAGATTATGATAAAACTATTTAAAGCCTCCAAGGTAACCTCACTCCAAAAGAAATATGATAAGCTGATGAAAGAAGCGTATGACCTTTCAAAATCCAATCCAGAGATGAGCCAGCAAAAACAGCTGGAGGCACAAGAAATTCAGCGTCAAATTATTTCACAACCGCTCTAGTTAACCCCTAGCTTTTATTGGTTGATTTGCAATCCTGACAGATTAAATAGGATTTAAAATCAGTGTTACCGATGATGTCGTTGTTTTCTTCGAAAACAAGTTTGCTTTTTTCTTAGAACGACACATCTTTAAGCTGGTGAAAATTCTATACATCCATCAATATTTCAAAACGCCTGAAGAAGGAGGATCAATAAGGTCGTATTATCTGGCCAAAGGACTGGTGGATGCCGGACATGATGTGACGATGATTACCGCTCATGATTCAGCCTATGAAGTGAAAAAAATAGCGGGGATTGAAGTTCACTACTTGCCAGTGCCTTATGACAATAGCTTTGGGTTTTTTCAGCGATTGTGGTCCTTTTGGAAGTTTGTAAAACTTGCAAAGAGAGAAGCTAAAAAGCTTTCGAAACATGACCTGGCCTATGTAATGACTACCCCGTTAACAACAGGTTTCATTGCAACGCATCTCAAGAATGAGATGAATCTTCCGTATTACTTTGAAGTTGGAGACTTGTGGCCAGAAGCTCCCGTGCAAATGGGTGTAATTAGAAACAAATGGCTGAAGAAGTGGCTGTATTCGTTAGAAAAGAGGTTCTACTTCGAAGCAGAAAAAGTGATTGCTCTTTCGCCTGCCATCAGAAATTACATAGAAAAGGTCAGCCCCAATACGCGCGTCTACGTGATTCCCAACATGGCAGACTGTAATTTTTTCGAAGCGGAGTATAGTGTGGGCGATTTCAGTGAAAACAATCAATTTCAAATCACCTACTGCGGAGCAATTGGACAAGCCAACCAGCTCGAATACTTTATTCAGGCAGCCAAAGAATCTAATGAAGCACAACTTCCCGTCCAATTCAATATCATTGGGTATGGATCAGAATTAAAGCGATTACGCTCAGTTGCTAAGCGACTAAAAAATGTGTCATTCTATCCACATTCCAGCAAGCAATGCGTGAAAAATTTGCTAGACAAAAGCGATGCAGTTTACGTCTCCTTCAAAGATGTCAAGGTGTTGGGCACCGGTAGTCCAAACAAGTTCTTTGACTCACTGGCTGCCGGCAAACTCACCATTATCAATTTTGACGGCTGGATAAAAACCTTGATTCGAAAGAATAAATGTGGATTTCATCACAATCCATATTCCAACACAGAGTTTGTTCGAAAACTTAAGACCTTTCTGAAGTCTCCGGAACTATTGTCAAAGTACCAACGAAATGGACGTAAATTGGCAGAACTATACTACGACAAAGACATTCAGGTAAAGAAGCTCCTCAAAATTCTGAATAACGAGTACAAATTTGAGGTAACCGACTCTGAGGTCTATATCTTGACGGCTTAATTAATTTTGCACGGCAAATATGCTCTCCATAACATACGAAGTTTTCTTTGAGGTTGCTTCTTATAAAAGCTTTTCCAAGGCAGCGGAAGCATTGTATATATCTCAACCTGCAGTAAGTAAGCAGATCAAAAAGTTAGAGTCCAATCTTGAAATTCAACTCATTGAAAGAAAAGGAAACACCATAGAGCTGACCTCCTCCGGGGAGAGACTTTTCAACTACCTGCACAAGGCAAAATCTATTCAAAGCCATATAGAATCAGATATGGCCATTATCAAAAATCAGCGAACGGCACGGGGCACTTTGAAGATTGGGGCAAGCACGACTATCTCCTTGTATGTCATGCCGAAAATCCTATCGGCCTTTCATAGAAAGTTTCCAGATGTAAAACTTCTCTTGATCAATCGGAACAGTGAGAATATTCTTAAATCTTTGATTGATCGAGAGATTGATATCGCCATTATTGAAGCACATTATAAGATAAACGCGGTTCACTTTCAGCCCTTCATGAATGATGAAATCATTCCGGTCTGCTCAGCTTCAAGTCCATATTGCAAAAAAGAGATTTCACTCAGTGAAATAAAAGATGTGCCTATTGCATTTAGAGAAAGGGGATCGGGGACTCACTCGGTCGTTCAAAAATGTTTAGAATCCAAGAGTATCAGAATGGGCGATTTAAATGTGATTGCCAGATTAGGAGGAACCGAAGCATTGAAAAACTTTTTGATTGAAGACAAATGCATCGGATTCCTTTCCAGACTTGCAGTTGTAAAAGAATTGCAAAGTGGGACTCTTCGCGAAGTAAAAGTGAAATCATTACGAATAGACAGAAAATTTGAGTTCGTAATGCGTAAAGGTGAAGAGGGGGCGGGTGTTACCAAGTTTTTTGTGAAAGAAGCAAAAAGTACTTATAACCAATAGTTATAGCTTATGAGATAAAATCATTTGATTAGTTATTTGACAAAGATCACTTTTGCCAAATGAATTTAATTTTTGATACTGAGTCTCTCGCGACCAGCCTACTTTGTTCGAGGTGCGGCAAGCACTATTCCATCAAAGAGTTGCGTTCTTTTTCAGAATGCTGCCACAAACCTTTGCTTGTCGATTATGAAGCTGCAGTTTCTCATGAAAAGAGTGATCTTATTGGCAGAGAAAATAGCATGTGGAGATACTCAGAAATGCTCCCTGTGTTTGACAAATCCAACAGAGTTTCATTGGGTGAAGGAATGACTCCCATCTTACCCATGTCTCGTATGGCCGCCAAGTGTGGCTATGACGATCTGTGGGTAAAAGATGAAGGACAAAACCCAACCGGCTCGTTTAAGGCAAGGGGGATGAGTGCAGCTATTTCTAAAGCGAAAGAACTGGGTGTAAAAGAATGTGTGGCGCCAACCGCTGGAAATGCCGGTGGAGCACTGAGCGCCTATTGCGCAGCGGCAGGAATGAAGGCCAGGGTTATCATGCCAAGACATACTCCGATGGCCTTTCAAGACGAGTGTAGATTTTATGGAAGTGAGTTGATATTGGTAGATGGCCTAATTGATAAGTGCGGTCAGCTGGCAAACTTTATTCAAGAGGAGACCGGAGCTTTCAATGTGAGCACATTGAAGGAACCCTATCGACTTGAAGGAAAGAAAACGATGGGCTTTGAAATTGCCGAGCAGATGAATTGGACATTGCCAGATGTAATTGTTTATCCAACAGGTGGAGGTACCGGGTTAATAGGTATTTGGAAAGCCTTCAAAGAAATGATCGCTCTTGGGTGGATTAGCAGTTCCAAATTGCCAAGAATGATTGTTGTCCAATCAACAAGCTGCGCCCCAATGGTTGATTTTGTCAACGGAAACAACCATAATGAACCTTATGGCGAGTCGAAGGCAAACGGGCTGGCGGTTCCAAAGGCATTTGGGCAAGATTTGATAAAAGACGTAGTAAAGGAATCCAAGGGTGAAGTGGTAGCGGTATCGGAAGAAGCCATCATTGAGAGCGCACTAGAGCTGTCAAAGTCGGAGGGAATTTCGTTTTCTCCAGAAGGAGGAGCTACATGGGCAGGCCTTCAGGTTTTGGTTGACCTTGGAAAAGTTTTAAAGGAGGAGAAGATTTTGTTGATAAACACCGGAAGTGCGACTAAGTATATGAAAAACATCCTTGCATAGCTCAGTTTAGATGAAGTTGAGATACGCGCTCTTTGTTTCCTTTTGTATATTCCTGTGTTTTCTACCATTTATCAATTCTGCACATGCCCTACTTTTAGGAATTGCAGGAGCCATAATATTCAAAAAACCATTGGTATTTAATGAAATCAATGGTTTATTGTTGAAATCATCAATTGTGCTTTTAGGTTTTGGATTGAATTGGTCGGATGCGCTTTCCACCTCCAAATCAGGACTATTCCTCACAGCAGGCACAGTTGTTTGTACACTGCTTATTGGAGTAGCCATAGGCAAAATGATGAAATTGGAGCATAAGACGAATTTGCTTATCTCCATTGGTACAGCCATCTGCGGAGGAAGCGCAATAGCTGCCGTAGCGCCAGCCATTCGTCCTAGCAATGATCAGTTTGCGATATCACTGCTCGTCGTTTTCTTTTTAAACGCTTTATCTCTGTTGATTTTTCCTTTCGCAGGGCAACTTCTAAATCTCGACCAAACAACCTTTGGTTCATGGGTGGCGATTTCAATTCACGACACCTCGTCAGTAGTGGGAGCCGCAGCGATGTATGGAAACGAAGCATTGGAAGTAGCTACAACAATGAAATTGACGAGAGCCCTTTGGATTATCCCATTGGTAATAGGACTCAACATATTTGATACGAAAGCACAGGCATTCAATTATCGAAAATTGCCATGGTTCATTCTACTGTTCATATTGGCTATTTGCGTAGCTAATTCCTTTCCTCAACGATCCTTGGAATTTGGAATTTTAAGTTGGTTGGGTACCAAGACCTTAGTTGTCTCCCTATTTTTTGTAGGAACCAATTTTAGCTTGGATAAAATAAAGAAAATGGGAAGCAAGAGTCTGCTTTTTGGACTTACGTTATGGATTATCGTAAGCATCGTGTCCCTATTTATACTTGCTTAACCTATCCGCCAGAAGGTTTGTAGCCTGACTGAGTAAACAGCTTATTCAAATTTGTTTCAGCCATGATCTCAGTTACTGAAGCTCCAGTCTTCTCGGCGTATGCATTTACAATTTGCCAACCCAGCCACCTTCCGATTCTTCCAGGACACTTATCCCCAATCTCAAACACATTGGGTCTTTCACCAAGAAACTTTTGTTTGACGTTGTGATCAGTTTCATAGAGCCACTCATTTTGCACGAAGTTGGCCCATATGATTTTATCGTTTTCAAATACGTCCCTCCATTCCTCTTCCGTATAGCCGATCAAAATTCGCTCCGGTGTGCAAGGCAGGATTTGACTCAGCAAATAGTATGACTTTCCATAGTTGATCATTTCTGTCAACATTTCATCACCCACACTTGTGGAGATATATTGACTCGATACGAACTGTAAAATGCTGGCCGCCAGATGATCTGTGGTGTAGCGACTGAGGATATAATTGGGAATTTGTTGGGGCTTGTAGCTTGCATTCTGACCAATGAAAAAATCCATGCCGATCATGATATGGTCATTGGAAATGAAGAGGTCATTGTACAAGCCAGTAACCGCTGTTTGTACCGTAGGAGAGGGTGTTTTAGGGTAATAAACTTTAAGTCTTCCCAATCCCGATTCAAGTGTTCGGATCACATCATCAAAGTTTTTGAACGCATTTATTGATTCTTGGTAAAGCGTATCGATGGACGGATTCTGAATCAAACCAAACATGCGGTTTGCTAAAATAGAGTCCGCAGGATACTGATCTGAGTGAAGAAAAAACTGAGCAAAGTCTGGATGACTTGCAAGAAAAGATTCCACCTCTTTTGAGGACTTACTTTCAAAAAGTTCTTGTTCCAATCGCTCCACCCTTAGCACAACGGTTTCGGGCGCTACTGAATCCCGACATACCTCATTGGAACATGATGCCAAGAAAACAACACAAATCATTAGGAGGACTACTCGCATACTATCTATTTTTGGGTGCAAATTTAGAAGTAACAACGACTTATGAAGAAGTTTCTTTTCTTACTCCTCATCCTTTTGTCCGCAGGATCCATGGCTCAGGTAAAGCTTGGACTAAAACTGGCGCCTGTAATCTCATCCAATAGAGCAAAAAATGATGCTCAAACAGTAGAAAATGATGGTTCGAAAATGAAATTTTCTGTTGGTTTAGTGGCCGACAAAACGCTTTCTGACACTTACTATTTAAGCACGGGTCTAATATACCTGCCAAAAAGAGCAGCATTTCGAAATGCTGATGGTACCGTAGAAGAGGAATACAAGCTTCAATATTTGCAAATTCCTGCTACGCTTAAGCTCTTCACCAATGAACTGGCACCCGATATGAAAGCTTACCTGCAAGTAGGTGCAGCTTTGGAAATTAAGGTTTTTGATGAAGCTGAAGATCCATCATTTGTAAACGTTGAGAAGTTTGCACCTATAGACATTCCTGTCATTCTTGGCGCTGGAATCGAATATCGCGCAGGCATAAATACCACACTTTTTGGAGGATTTTCTTATCAAAGAGGATTGCTGAACACCGTGAACGAAGCTTCCGCGGCATTTGAAGACTTACAACTCAGAAGCACTGTTTTCTCGATTGACCTTGGAGTGAAGTTCTAAAAAATTGTACGCCTAAACTCGTGCCATTCTTGCGGAAGTGCCGTTTATAAGCAAAATAAGTTTTCAGTATTCACTTAAATATTGAAATATACTTCTGAAATAGGCAAATTGTTATAGTTTTTGTGGAGTTAGTGATACTTTATTTCTACCTTATAATGATATAAACACACCACACTTATGAAATCACTACTCACAATTTGCTGTGCAGTCATTCTGACATTACAAGTAACTGCACAAACTGTTTGGATTGCAGACAACCGTCCCACTGCTCCAACAGGGTCTCATATTTTCGCTGACGTTACGAGTGCCATCACGGCCGCCAGTCCCGGAGACATCATTCACATCATTCCGAGTCAAACCTTTTATCCAAGCTTCACCATTACAAAGGATAGCCTGACTTTTTTCGGCATTGGGTTCAACCCAGATAAAGATCAACCCAACAAATCATGGGTTGACTTTGTGACCATAGCCACAGGAGTATTTGGTACACGAATTTCTGGATTGAATGTTAATCAAGACTTGACCATTGGCAATGGCGATGGCTCCACCGGCAACATTTTTATCGAGAATGGCGATATTGATCGGATTGTGACAACTACTGCAGGCAGCCCAGGAAAGGCTTTGAGTAACATCGTCATTCGTAACTGCGTCATTGGATTAAGAGAAACAGGCGGGCAAAATGTCATATTCCTCACACAGGAAACAAACCCTACGTCTGTGGTTATTACCAACAATGTCATCATGGGTGCCTCAAGTACCGCATCTGGGGGCTATGGCTCGGTAAGTGTTGCAGATGCAATCATAAAAAATAATTTGTTCTTAGGTAATGGAGTCAGTGATTTCGCATTCAACAGTGTGACAACAACTACGGTTACCAATAATATTTTTTTTGGAAGAGCTCCCATCACTGATGCATTGGCCGGGACGGTAAATAATTCAACATTTACTAACAACATATCTTTCAGCACAGGGAATGATAATTTCCCCATTGGAGCAGATGGAAATACAGGCACAGGAAATTTTGAGGCTACTGATCCACAATTTACTGGAGTCCCATTAGCGGATGATTGGGATTTTGTTAATGACCCTACACTTATTGGCGGGGCAGGCGTCAACGGTGGAAACGATGGAACAGATATTGGACCGACTGGAGGAACCATCCCATTCAGCTTGACTGGCACACCATTGCCAACAATTAAAGTTTTGAGATTGCCTGAAATAATAAAACAAGGTGATAATGTAGATGCGACCATAGAGGCTGAAGGAAACTAAACCAAAAGCTCGAATGAGTCTGCTTAAAAAACTTGCGAAAGCATTAGTCGTATGTATTGCACTCATCATGTGCAATACTTCTGTTGCCCAGGACACGCTTGAGATATTCGAGATCGAGTATTTCTTTGATTTGGATCCTGGAGTTGGAAGCGCCACAACGATTACAATTGGCACGCCCGACACGACGGTAAATTTGGTGGAAACACTTGCTGCATCTGGTTTGACGACCGGTTTTCATACGCTTGGTATGCGGGCAAGAAATATTTCTACAAACCCAAAAATCTTTACGGGTTCTGAAACGATAGCTCCGAATAATTACATTAACCCCGCTTTGCGAACAGCAGGTGAGTGGGGAATTACGGAGACCAGACTCGTATTCGTGGATGTTTCCGATGGTGCAGCCATTGTGAATGTGGATCAAATTGAATACTTCTTTGATACAGATCCGGGTGTAGGATCAGCAACCGTGATTAATTCCTTTTCCGCAAACCCTGCGGTATCCATTGTGGAGACACTTTCTGCCAACAGTCTGCCAACAGGCTTTCATTTGCTAGGAATGCGAGCCCGCGCCGAAGGTGGTAGCTGGGGGGTAACTGAGACACGGGTGATGTTTGTTGATCAATCCGATGGTGGCTCGATCGTAAATGTCGATTCTTTAGAGTACTTCTTTGATGTAGATCCCGGAATAGGGAACGGCACAATCATCGACGGATTTGCGGCAAGCAATACAGTTTCTTTAGTAGAAACACTAAATGCTTCAGGGTTAGCATTGGGATTCCACTTACTTGGAATCAGGGGCAAGGCTGTAGGAGGAGCATGGGGATTGACAGAGACACGTGTAATATTTGTGGATCCATCTGCAGGCGGGGGGATTACCAATATTGATCAGATGGAATATTTCTTTGATGATGATCCGGGTGTAGGTTCTGGAACGCTGATCAATTCGTTTTCCGCAAACCCTACAATTTCAATTGTGGAGACACTTTCCTCGAATGGACTTGCCACGGGCTTTCATACGTTAGGGATGAGAGGGCGAGCTGAAGGGGGAAGTTGGGGGACTACCGAAACGCGAATGATCTATGTGGATCAAGCCGGAACCCTCAAGGATATCGTTGCACTAGAATACTTTATTGACGCAGACCCTGGATTGGGAAGTGCAACGCCTATTACAGTGACGACACCTGGTGCAAGCATCAATGAAGAGCCGATGTTGACAACCAATTTACTGCCACTGGGAGCTCATTCAGTAAATGTTAGAGCTCAAAATCAGAACGGTGACTGGGGTTTGATCGAATCTAGGCCACTGGCAGTCGTAAATGTGGCTGGACCAATAATCACCAGTGCCCAAACCCTTCCGACCAACGCTGGACCTTTAGATATCACGATCACTTTTGAAGAAGCTATCAACACGTTTGTTGAATCTGATGTAATCGTTTCCGCCGGAGGAGCTATACAGGCAAGCTCATTTACAACAGTGAATGACTCCACCTTTACGTTGATTTTAGACTTGCTAACGGAAGGAGAAATCACCATTGATATTGCAGATAGTGCGGCATTTACGCAAGATGACAGCAGCCCAACACCAGCGGCCAATACATTTGTTATTAATTATGACATCACGGTTCCTGTTGTGACAGTAGATCCGTTGACCACATCCATCAACAGTCCCGAACTAACCGGAACGGTGGATGATGATAGCACTGCTGTTTCCATAACCGTGGATGGTGCTTCCTACGGCGCAACGACAGTTGCGGGCGGGATATGGACACTTGCCGCAGGTAACATCACCGCATTGGTAGATGGCATATACGATGTGATGGTAACGGCGACCGACACCGCAGGAAATGTGGGCGTAGACGCCACGACCAATGAATTGGAAATCAGTGGTAGCGCCTTTCAAGGCCTACCTGCTACCGCCATTACTTCCACTTCCTTCGATGCAAATTGGAGTTTAGGAGTGGACGTGCAGAATTACGAATTAGAGGTGTCAACAGTGAATGATTTTTCAACTTTGCTGCCTGGATACGATCCCCTGGTGCTGACAGGCACCACATCTACAGTCACAGGGCTCGATTTCTCTACGGATTATTTTTATCGGGTAAGAGTAAGAGATAATTCAGATGTGCTATCAGCCAATTCAAACACAATTTCCTTGAAAACCACTATTGATGCAACCACTATTGCTGATTCTACAGCTCTTGTGCAGATATTCAATGCATTAGATGGGCCAAATTGGAGTGCTGCTGTCAATTGGGAATCAGAAAGGCTAAGGAATTGGGATGGTATTACATTAGATGCTACGCGTACGCGAGTAATGGAGGTGAATATAGCCAGCAGAGGAGCGGTTGGTAGTATGCCAAATCCTTTTACTGGTGCGGCAGTCGGGGGATTAGATATGATGACCCTCATGAACTTGAGTAGCAATCAAATTGATGCACTCATGGATTTTGGAGGTATTTCCATTACAAATTTAGATGTGTCTGACAATGCGCTGGAGTTCGACGATTTGGAGCCTTTGTCAGGTATTTCAACCCTGACGTATGCAAATCAGACAGCCATCTTTTTTGTAGAATACAACAGCGGAGATACCATCGAACGACCACACTTGTCCAGTCCTGTTCTTTCCATTACCACCGGGGGAGCAGCCAATGTTTACAGCTTTGCCAGAGATGGTGCGGCGATAAGTCAGGGTGCAGATTTCAATATTTCAGGGGCGACACTTGAAATTATTGAGATTGACTTTGATAACATGGGCGTGTTCACGGCTTCTGTCACGAACCCTACATTCCCTGATCTCACCCTTAGTGTAGTGGCTCAGGAGGTTTTAGCAGTAGCAGATCTTTCCATGGTCATTACAGATGCAAATGACAATCCTGTTACCAGTACGGTTTCCGGATACTTGCTGGAGGCATTCAGAAGACAGCAAGGGTTTGACACGCTGGAACGTGCGGATGATGTAAGTAGCACATTCATATTCCCAAATGTTGTTTTAGGGAATTACCTGTGTGGCATAAATCCATCAGACCTTCAGACCTACATCCCTACGTATTTTGGTGATGATTTTGAGTGGGTAAGAGCAGATACGGTCTTTTTTAGAACTGCGTCAAACGTTCAAATAAGGTTAACCGGAGTACCGACCGATCCATTGGACGGAGATGGGGTTCTTGATGTTATTATCGAAGAAGATTTTCCTGAAGATGGAGCGCGAATAGATGCCAGAAGAAGAGCGGCCAAAAGAAAATGCGGATTGAGAAGAAAGAGATCAGGTGGTCGTACAGGACAAGATGACGAGTTTGAATTAATTGCTTACGGTGAAACAGATGAAAATGGAGAATTCCAGTTTGGATTCCTCCCACAAGGTACCTACCGGTTTTTCGTAGAGTATCCGGGGATTCCGTTGGACGAGTCTTCAGAAGTGGAGTTTGAAGTAGGAGAAGCAGGAATAAGTGACACTGACTTCAAGCTAGCAGCCTTTGCAACAGAGGAGGGCATTGAAATTTCAATTGATCGAGTGCTTGGATTGATACTGAGTTACTTCAAAGATTTGAAGGTTTATCCAAACCCAACAAGTGAGACTGTTAAAATAAAATATAGACACCTAAAGGCTGACAATGTAAAAGGCCAAATAGTCGATATCTCAGGCAATGTCTTAACCACATTCAACATGCGAAATGGATTTGAAGGCTATCAAGAAATAGACGTATCTGATTATGCAGAAGGCATTTACCTACTTCACATCTATGATACTGAAGATCCTGATGGAACTGTTGTCTCTTACCGAATCGTAGTGAAGGACTAGTAGTCAAGCATTTTTTTGATGGTATCCCTCAACCTTGAATTTGGAAGGAAATTCCTTTCAAGATCAGCAGCGAATGGTACTGGTGTATCGAGACTCGCTTCCCTCATCACAGGAGCATCCAGGCTTTCAAAGCAATGTTCTGAGATCCATGCCGCGATTTCGCCACCGATACCGCCGGTCATGCAATCTTCATGAAGCACTACCACTCGACCTGTTTTCTGCGCTGTGATGCGAACGGCATCTTTATCCCATGGAAGCAGTGTTCTTAAATCGATGATTTCGATAGAGGCACCGAGTTCGTCAGCCAACTGATTTGCCCAATGCACACCCATGCCGTAGGTTATGATCGACATATCAGATCCTTCTCTATTTACCACAGCTTTGCCAACCTCCGTAGTATAGTATGCATCTGGAACATTTCCACTCAATGAGCGATAAAGTGCTTTGTGCTCAAAGTACAAGTATGGGTTGGGATCTTCGATGGCAGCCGCCAATAAGCCCTTGGCATCATGTGGATTGGATGGATATACAATCTTTAGCCCAGGTGTATGGAAAAACCATGCTTCGTTAGACTGAGAATGGAATGGACCAGCACCTACACCAGCACCCGTTGGCATTCTGACCACCACATCTGCATTCTGACCCCATCGGTAGTGAATCTTAGCCAGATTATTTACAATTTGATTAAAACCTTCCGTAACGAAATCTGCGAATTGCATTTCCACTACCGCTTTCATGCCAGCAATGCTTAAGCCAAGCGCAGTACCTACAATTGCAGCTTCGCAAAGTGGGGTGTTACGAATGCGCTCTTTGCCAAATTGCTCCATGAAACCTTCAGTGATCTTGAAGACGCCTCCATAATCGGCAATATCTTGTCCCATAACTACCAACTCATCGTGCTTTTCCAAAGACTGTCTAAGCCCGTCCGAGATGGCATCCACCAGTCGTTTTTCCGACTCACTTCCATTGGGGGCAACCACATGTTGTTCGTATGGAAAGTAAACGTCCGCAATTTCTTTTGCTGTATTTGACTCAATTGTGTCTTCAGCAAAAGCCTCTTTTACAGCATCACTTATTTCTTTCTGTATGGATTTGCGGATCTTAGTGATATCATCGTTGGTGCAGATTTTTTCTTTTATGAGGAAGCTTTCGAAAGATTTAACCGGATCTTTTTTGCCCCATTGTTCCATGAGCTCTTTTGGTACGTACTTAGTACCTGAGGCTTCTTCATGACCTCTCATCCTGAAGGTCTTCGCTTCAAATATGATGGGCCTGGGGTTTTTGCGAAGGTCTTCCACCAAAGGTTCTAGTTCATTCAAAACCTCTAATATGGAATTGCCTTCGACACTGTATGCTTCCATGCCATAAGCAGGGCCTTTCACAACAAAGGAATCGAAATTGAACTGCTCACGACTTGGAGTAGAAAGCCCGTACCCATTATTTTCGATGACAAAAATTACGGGGAGGTTCCAAACAGAAGCGACGTTAACTGCTTCGTGAAAGTCACCTTCACTCGTTCCGCCATCCCCTGTAAAAACAAGACTTACCTTTTCTTCTTTTTTTAATAGATGTGAGAGCGCAATTCCGTCAGCAATCCCCAGTTGAGGACCTAAATGGGAAATCATACCTACGATATTGTAGTCTTGAGTACCAAAATGAAAGCTGCGATCTCTTCCTTTTGTGAACCCATTGATTTTTCCCTGAAACTGTGAGAACAATCGCTGAAACGGGACACCGCGAGTTGTAAATACACCTAGATTTCGATGCATTGGAAGAATGTATTCTTCCTTTTCAAGTGCCAAAGCAGCGCCAACAGAGATGGCCTCCTGACCGATTCCAGAAAACCACTTGCTGATTTTACCCTGACGAAGCAGAATAAGCATCTTGTCTTCAATCAATCGGGGAGTAACTAAAGCTTCGTGGATGGCAAGAAGCTCTTCATTGGTCCGGTCTTTACGGTCAAATTTCATAAGTCGTGTGATATGAACTGCGAAATAAGTGCATCAGGCCCAAACAGTCAGCCCTTCTGTGCAGTTTTTACAAATTTCTATTTCTGAACGTGAGTTAAGTAAGGCATTCCTGAATTTTTCATAAGGTTTAGAATTCCAGATCTCTTTGAAACTATCTTCGATTACATTTCCCATGCTATGCGTAGCATCTTTGTCAAAGCAACAAGGAATCACCTGTCCATCCCAGGTAATCACGCAAGACTGCCACATCTTCCAGCACTTGTTTTCTAATTTGTTTTTTATCGAATAGGTACCTGCACCATTTTCTTTATATCGGGAATATTTATCAATGGTAGGCATAAGGTCGCTTCCATTTGCATAATCGTATATCTGAGCGGTTTTAAATGCCATTTTATCTACCCCATATTCCTTTGCCAGCCGTTTTATTTTTGGAATCTCATGTTCATTGGGTTTTACAACCAAAAATTGCCACATGATCTTGGGACTCTTTGATTTTAATTTTTTTCGCCATTTCAGGATATTTTTAGTGCCTGCAAGCACTTTTGAAAGGTCACCTTCCTTTCTGTAAGATTCATAAGTTTCCTGTGAGGCTCCGTCAATGGAGATGATTAACCGGTCCAAGCCGGATTGTACAGTCTTTTTCGAGTTAGCATCATCCAGAAAATGGGCGTTGGTGGATGTAGTGGTGTAGATATTATGGGAGGAGGCAATTGCAACCATATCCAAAAATTGAGGATTGAGATAGGGCTCTCCTTGAAAATAGAAGGTGAGATAGAGCAAATGATCACTCACATCATTCATGATCTTTTCAAATAACTTGGTGCTAAGTTTTCCAGTAGGACGCGTGAAAGATTTTAGTCCACTGGGGCATTCAGGGCACCTCAGGTTACAGGCTGTTGTGGGTTCGATCGCCAGACTAATGGGCAATCCGGAAATGGTGGATTCTTTGGAATTGATTGAGCGCTTGTAGCTTCTCCAGATTTTCCAAGCATTGGATATTCTTTTTGGCGTTAGTTTTGAAGCGAACGAGATGCTATCGTGCAGATTGATCAACATTAAAAAACAAAGTAAACATTAGAATCATGAGATTCGCATGCCTAAGCCTTCTATTTTTTCTGGCCTCTTTTTCTCAGGCCCAATATCAATTGTCTGAAGATGCAGAAATTGCCGTAGTAACGCTTGGTCCGTACCAGGGCGAAGTGTGGTCTGCCTTTGGGCACAATGGCATTCGTGTGCGTGACCCCAAGTATGGAATAGACTGGTTCTACGATTATGGATTGTACGATTTCAATCAAGAAAACTTCTTCTTGAATTTTGCCAAAGGGTTGTTAAAATACCGTGTGGGAATACGAAAATGGGAGCATTCTTTTGCTTTTCAAAAAAGCCTCAATCGCTACATTAAAGTGCAATACCTGAATTTGACGCAAGAAGAAAAGCAGGCAATCTTTGATTACCTGCAAAACAATGTGAAGCCTGAAAATGCTGAATATCTATACAATTATGTCTATGATAATTGTGCAACAAAAATCAGGGATGTAATAAATGAACTGTTTCCTGGCAGGGTTCAATTTGACTTAAGCTATAAGGTTGAAGGAAAAACAATTAGGGACTTGATGGAAGATTATCTTGACTATCAACCATGGGGAGATCTGGGTATCGATGTGGGATTAGGAACACAGGTAGATCGTGAAGCCACTGCGGAAGAATACATGTTTCTCCCTGAATACATATTTAAGGCTTTTGCCGAAGCTGAAATAACGCGTGGAAATACGTCAGCCCCATTGGTAAGCAGCACGGAAATCGCTTTTATGCCAAAGGATCAAAACAATGAGAATGGGCTTTGGACACCATTCAACACGTTCGTTTTGGTGTTCTTCATAGTGGGTTTGATAACTCACCGAAACATGAAATATGGAAAGCGAACGAAATGGATTGACGTGCTCTTGTTTTCGTTTGTCGGATTTGTCGGTTGGTGGGTTGCGTTCCTTTGGTTTGGCACCGAACATCTTTCTCAGCGAAATTTAAATATCCTGTGGGCAATACCTTTTCATCTACCACTCATATTCTTTACCGGAAAAGAAAGATTTAGGAAATTTTTTAGGCTCTACTTCAAAGTGACCGCCTACTGGTATTGTGGAGTCCTGCTGATTTGGGCGCTCTTGCCTCAGCCTCTCCACCAATCACTCGTCCCACTTGTACTCACTTTGGTATTGCGCAGCTTTTACATCAGTTATTATCTTGGGAATAAAAAGCTATAACTATTTTTATAGTTATTCGTTTGGTTGATTATGAAACCTGACCATCGGATAGTATTGCTCGTAGTTTTTTTTGTTTGCCGACTTTCTCAAGCTCAATTGATTGAGGGAAATGTGGTGGATAAGGATACAAAAGAGCCGATCCCTTTTGCCAATGTTTTCTTTGCCGGGACACTCATTGGAGCAATCACCGATCTGGAAGGTAATTTTTCCTTTGAGATACCTGTTGAGGGTAAGTATGAGTTGACAGCATCATATGTGGGCTATCAGGGATATTCGAAACAGATCCTAAGTACCGATGAGTTACCGTTCTTTCGCATTGAGCTGGCTCCAGAAGTAATAGAGTTGAAGGACATTCAAGTTGAAGCCGATACAACAGGATGGCATAACAATTACCCGGTTTTTAAGCGCCTTTTTCTTGGTGAAACTCAAAATGCTACTAGCGTAGAGATCATCAACCCGCGGGATATTTTTCTGTTCTTTGATCGAATAGAGAATGGACTGTTTGCCCACGCCAGGAAAGAAATTCAAGTTGAGAATAATGCCTTAGGCTTACGGATGGGCTATAAGATGCACGAGTTCAGAATGGAATATAAAACTCACCGCTTTTACTCTTTCGGTGTGCCAAGATTTGAAGAAATGATTCCCAAGGGCAAAAGGCAGGCGAAAAAGTGGAACAAAGCCAGAGACAAGGCTTACAGAGGATCATTCAACCATTTCATCAGATCATTTAAGGAGAACACTTTTATCGAGGAAGGATTTATTGTTCAAGAACTATTCAGAGTTCCAAACCCAAAGAGACCACCAGTGGATATCATCCAGAAGAAGCTTGCTGCTTTGGGCGTGCGCGCTCGCTCATCACCTTCTTCTATTGTGCTGGGAGCCTCATCTGACTCTGACAGCTTGCAATATTGGATGAGGATGAGAAGACTACCAGTGCTGGTGGACAGTCTGGGAAAAAAACTGGTCGACAATAGCCTTTTCAATGGGGAATCCTTTGAGTACAAGGGACACCTCAAGATTATCTACTCAAAGGAGCGAGAAGACCCGAACTATGAGCAATACCGCAGAGGTGGTGGAATAGACAACAAACAAACGTCCATTGTCTATTTTTTGGATTTTCTGACCATCTATGAAAATGGGTACTACGATGTAGAAAAAGTATTTTTCGAAGGCTACATGGGCTGGTCTTTGAAGATTGCTGAGATGTTACCTATTGAATACAGACCAGAAACTGAACCTTAATTCTCGACTTTCACACCATTCCAGAAGGCAACGTAGCCTTTGATGTTTTTGGCAAGTTCACTAGTCTCAGGATAGTACCAGGCAGCATCTTTGTTTTCTTCTCCATTTACATCTACAGAATAATAGCTAGCAGTGCCCTTCCATGGACAAACCGTATGGGTGCTCGTCTCTTTGAAGTATTCCTTTTTGATTGATGATGGGGGGAAATAGTGATTGCCTTCTACTACAACTGTATCATCGCTTTCGGCGATCACTTCGCCATTCCAAATTGCTTTCATATTATTTGCTTTATTTATCTAAGATAAAAAGCTTGTCAATGGTTTCACTTGAGGTTGGGCAAATAAATGGAGAATGTCGTCCCTTTGCCTTTTTGTGAAGAAACTTCGATACTTCCCTCCATGTGATCAATGGCATCCTTCACAAGGTAGAGACCTAGACCTGTTCCATTGGATGATTTGCTGGCTCGATAAAACATATCAAATATTTTGGGCAAGTGTTTTTTATCAATACCAGCACCATTGTCAGAGATTTCCAACTTGAGACCATCTTCCGCAGGTGTTATCTTCACGTTTATTTCGGCATCTGATTTGCCATCGTGGTATCGGATAGAGTTGCCTAGAATATTGGTTAGGATGGTATGTAATCTTGTCGGATCTGTATGAAGTGTTAAATTTTCATCCCCATAGATGGTAAGTTTGGGCTGTGCGATATTTGGATCTAACAGTGTGCTGAACTCAGCTTTAATTTCTTTTTCCAAGGTTACTTCCGAAATCGCTAAATCCTCTTTTTGAGCTTTGCGTAACGTAATGATATCACGGATTACATTGTCAGCTTGAAGTACCCGATCTTCGATAGCGACTAAATACTCTTTCACTTTTTCATCGTCATCAGCATGTCTAATGGCAGAAATAATACCTGAGATGGTTGTGAGTGGTGAGCGGAGGTCGTGCGAAGAGCGATAAAGAAATGTATCCAGCTCAGTATTTGCCTTTTTTAAGTTATGCTGCTCAATTTCCAGGACACTGATGATCATCCCCAATCCCATCAGTGCTTGAAGCAGTATATCTACGGCCCCCATATAGTATGGGATTTCGCCATTGTAGGGAAGGAGCGATACAGGTGACAGGACCACTACGAAATAGTTGATCTGAAGCAGTCCGTAAGCGATGAAGGAAAACAAAATGAATCGGATGCCAATCCCTGTCTTAGCAATTTTCCACAACATTTTTGAGCATACGATGAATAGGAGACCAGCAACCAAAGAGCGAATGCCTACGCGATAAAATATCCTGAATTCCCCTGCATCGGGATCATTGTAATTCAATGCGACCAGCAATAAAGAAATGGGGATGATGAGAATGGTAATTGCCCGTAAATACTTTCGGTTTATTTCTTTGGTTCTGGAAATTTCTCTCGTGCCCGCATAAAGCCACAAGATTTGGAGAAAACCCGCTACCACAGTAATGAAAGAAACAAATAGCCTTACTGGATGATCGAGCGGGAGCAAAAATGCATTGGCCAGCGCGACGCAAGACCCAATCATATTTACAAATAAGGCTAACCAACTCCAGGACCAGTAGTCAAAGAAGTCATTGCGATACTGGCGAAAAAATTTTCGCAGGATCAGCATGACTACCAGGGCAAGTAATCCTTGAACAGCGTATTGGACAAATACGACTTTGACCGGCTCAGGGATCATCCTTACTGGCTCAGTTGAAATTCAGTAAATGTTCCTTCGGGTACTTCGTCAAGCACTTGAATATCCGTGAGCTCATATTTTCCTCTGTTTCCTGCAAGGAGTATTTCACCGTACTTTTTATAGTCTGTCCATGGTGTGACAAAACCAGGCTCTAGTGTAGTAGAATCTGAATAGTACGCCCACTGGGTGATCAGTTTAGAATCTGCATCTACCCATACCTCATAGACGTTTTGTGGTGTTACGCCTACATCTTCGAAAGATAGGCTCACTACATCAGCACTTATGCCATTTAGTGTGGTGTCTTCACGCAAATACTTGAGCGTCACACCTGAGTCTTTGAGCTTAAAAGGCATCACCAACCAATAGGAATCATTGACCCAAAGACCATATCCCCGTTGCAGGTAGAAGTCGAGTGAATCCGTCATTTGAGTCTCCCCGCGTATTACTTTACCTTCTTTTGTATTGATATTCATGAGAATCGTGACGTCATTCTCTGGTATTTCGATGCGAACATCGCCCGTCCATTTATCCCATATATGATTTCTTCTTCCGAAAAAATTCCATGCCAGGTATCTTGTGTCATCCCAGGCTTTGCGCCCTCCCATGGCCAGCATGGCTTTGTCTGCTAAAATTGTTGCCAGCAGATCTGAATCTTCCTGATTAAAACCCTCGGCGGGGGGGTTGTTGTATGCAATAAACTCGGAACCTTCGTCAGTCGCATCTGAGCTATCTGCGGTGGAAGTACTGGAACTACAAGATGCGAAAAGTGTGAGTAGTGCAAGAATGGTCAATGTATTTTTCATAGCTAACTTCTTAATGTCAATAAATATATGAAATAAAAAAAGGAGACCATGATGATCTCCCTTTAGTTTAGGTTGGTTGTGTTTCTTTAATCCTTCCCTTCTTTGAACTGTTCGAACCTGTCACCTTCATTTGATCTAGGATACACATTGTTATCTGTGTATGCATCGGCAGTCATTTTGTCTGGATCAATCACAATTTTAGCAACTTCTTTGTCTTTCATGAAAACTTTAGTGACTTCTTTTTCATTGATCTTCCAGATTTCTGCAGGTATTTTCTCTAATTCAACAGATCCATCTACGTATGTCCACTGAATCAATATAGGAGAAACAAGACCTCCTTTATTCTTTAGTGTAAGCTCATAAAAGTTCTTTCCGTCCGCTGCCTGCTTGATCCGATTGTTGTCTACCCCCTGATTGTATTCTCGGTATTTACCTTCCCATTCTTTAAATACAAATGGCTCTGGTGTGCTCGCCAAGTCTTTTTTGCCCTTGTCATTGGCATCAATGCCTTGTCCTGCTCCTTTAATGTTTCGCGTTTCTAAGCCATTTTCTTCGGTCTGCATTTGAAACCATCGAACATTGTCTAGCGATACATCTACATAGTCAGTACCATAGAACCAGCCTCTCCAAAACCAATCGAGATCTACAGCAGAAGCATCTTCCATGGTGCGAAACAAGTCCGCAGGCGTTGGATGTTTGAATGCCCATCTTTCAGCATATGTTTTGAATGCCTTGTCAAAAAGCTCAGGCCCCATAATGGTGGTTCTCAATAGGTTCAAGGCTGTTGCGGGCTTAGCGTAAGCATTGCTTCCAAACTGTCTGATTTGCTCAGAGTTTGTCATGATTGGCCTAACTAACCCATTTTCTCCACTCATGTAGGGAACAATATTAGCAGCAGGTCCTCTTCGAGAAGGATATTCGTAATCCAAGTAATTATCGTCAAATTCTTGTTCAGTCAAATACTGTACAAATGTGTTCAAGCCTTCGTCCATCCACGTCCACTGACGCTCATCAGAGTTGATAATCATCGGGAAAAAGTTATGACCTACTTCATGGATGATTACGGAAATCATGCCATGCTTCAACCTGTCTGA
This sequence comes from Ekhidna sp., assembly GCF_039940915.1. GTDB lineage: Bacteria > Bacteroidota > Bacteroidia > Cytophagales > Cyclobacteriaceae > Ekhidna. The sequence continues at coordinate 767,602 of NZ_JBDVFO010000001.1, read as the reverse complement.
ATACGAACCATCTTCGTTTGGCCTACCGTAGTTGAAGCAGATCATTGGGTACTCCATTCCAATGGATGCAGTATGCACTGAAATGGCTACTGGATAGGTGTATTCAACGGTGAATTTTGAATAAGTCTCAAGCGTTTGCTTAACTGCGAGTGTAGAAAACTCTTCCCAAAGTGGATTTCCCTCCTTTGGGTAATAAGACATTGCCAGTGGCTCATTGCCATCACTCAGCTTCACCGCCATGGCATCCCAAATGAATTTTCTGGAGGCACAAAATGCGTAATCTCTTACATTTTTAGCTTTGAATCTCCAGGTTTTAGTTCCTGTAGCTTTTGATTTTTCGTTCTTCTTAGCTTCTTTTTCTGTTACGATAATCACAGGTTTATCATAGCTTTTCTTGGCTTGTTCGAAGCGATCCATTTGATCAGTGGTAAGCACCTCATTCGCATTTTCTAATGTCCCCGTAGCTCCTACAATAAAGTCCGAAGGCACTGTCAGGTCTACTTCATAGTCACCAAAGGTGAGTGCAAACTCTCCGCTTCCAAGGAATTGCTTGTTTTGCCATCCTTCATTGTCGATGTATACCGCCATTCTTGGGAAGAACTGAGCAATTGTATACAGATAGTTGTCTTCTTTTTCGAAGTACTCAAGCCCAGACCGACCACCGTCAGTCATTCTATTGTTGATATTGTACATCCAGTCGATGCTGAAAGACATATTCCCGCCAGACTTCAGCGGTTGGTCCAGGTCTATACGCATCATTGTTTTGTTGATGGTGTAGCTCATACCCTTCCCACCACTTTTCACGGATTTGATTTTAAAGCCGCCATCGTACTCGTTACCACCAGCTAATCTGAAAACTGCGATCGCACTTAAAGTATCTCTCATTGTGCCTCTCCCAACAAGTGGAGAATCAGAATCAGAGGCTCTCATGTTCTGATCCAGCTGTACCCATAGGTACTCAAGGTTATCAGGAGAGTTGTTGTAGTAGGTGATTGTTTCACTGCCGGTGATTGACTGGTTACTGTCGTCCAATACAATCTTCATTTTGTAGTCAGCTTTTTGCTGCCAGTACTGATGACCTGGAGCTCCAGAAGCTGTTCGATACACATTGGGAGTTGGCAGTATGGTACCCAGCTGCTCAAACTTTTGTTCCCACTCGGTGTCTTTTTGTTTTTGATCTTGCGCCATGGCAATAGATCCGACCAAAAACGCTACGATAAGTAGAATGCTATTCTTCATAGTTACGTTTAATTAATAATGTTTTTAGTTTAAGTAATTCGTGTCTAGCATGAGCATAAGAGCAATTCCGCCCACGGCCGATGAAATAATCATTTTCCAATCCCTCCTGCTGACACCTCCTAACCCGACGAAAATCAAGCTAATTACCATGAATAATGCAACGATTATTATTTGACCGACCTCTAATCCTACATTAAAGGCAAATAGCTGAAGGATGATCGTTTCATCTTTTCCTAGTAAAGCTCTTAGGTAGTTGGAAAATCCAAGTCCGTGGATAAGTCCAAAAAATCCAGCGTACAAATAGTTCCTCCAGATTTTACCTTCTGCAATTCGATCTTCTTTGGTAAAAAGATTTGATATGGCTGTAATGATAATGGTGACAGGTATGAGAAACTCAATTAAGTCAGCATTGACATCAATCACTCGCATAGTAGCCATCGCCAATGTAATGGAGTGGCCAATGGTAAAAGCGGTAATGAGTATCAACACTTTTTTCCAGTCCGTAGACTGGTAAAGAGCACATAGTACAATCACAAAAAGAATATGATCATAGCCATTGATATCTAAGATATGATCTAATCCGAGCCCGTAATACAATCTAAACTCACTCATCGGGTAGCGAATATAAGACATGGAACTGTTCTGGAGATTTCACTGATCAATGATTTGATGAACGGTCTTGATCTTGGGCATGCCATTTGCGTAGATTTGAGCTATGATTACAGTGGCACTCATTTTATTTCAATCTTTGGTTCACCCATTTCACGTGAGTGTATCAGACATTAAGTATAAGCAGGAAAAAAAAGCAATACAGATAAGTACCCGAATCTTTTTAGATGATCTGGAACTTGCGCTTCAGTCTTATACAGGGAATAAAAAACTCGATATCACGAAGGAAGAAAACTGGGATTTCGTAAAAGAAAATCTGAAACCATACATTTTAGAAAGAATGAAGCTATGGGATGAGAAAGGTAAAGAGTACAAGCTTAACTATATAGGCGCCGAGAAGGAAGAAGATGTGATGTGGTGTTATTTGGAAATTGAGAAAGTGAAGAAACTCAAGCGTGTAAAAGTCTGGAACAGCATCTTACACGAAGTGTGGGGCGATCAGGAAAACCTGGTTCATTTCAGAGCCTTTGACGAAGTACAGAGCGCAAGGCTCTATAGAGGAGAGGATACTGAAGTTTTTGAGTGGGAATGATTGAATCACTTAGCCAACTTTGGGTGAAAATAAATTGGTGAAATAAACTTTTGCCTCACGGGCTGTCCATCTATCCTCCCCGGACTCCATTTTGGCATTTCTTTAAAGATACGAAGAGCTTCTTCATCGCAACCAAATCCAAGACTCTTAGCGACTTGTATATTGGATAAGCTTCCATCTTTTTCAACAATAAACTGAATAAAGACTCTTCCTTTGATGTTTTTTTTAGCAGCTTCTTCAGGATAATTAATCTCTTCAACTATATCCTCATATAGCTTGACAATCCCTCCAGGATACTTACAAGACTCATCCACTTCGGTATAGACTTTATCAATATCTGGTGAGGAATGCATGGCGAGTTCCTGTCCGAATGAAAATGAAACAGCAAGTAAAGTCAGAAGGGGTATAAGTATCTTTTTCATATCAGTAAGTTAATCACAATCCAATGATGTTCCATTTTGAGCCATCGTGTTTCAAAAGGTCAATTCTTCTCACTTCGAAATCAAAATTGATCCGACGTTGCTCAAATTCTTTGCGTGCTTCATAAAACATCGGCTTCTTCAAGTCACGAAATCCGATTGTCACATGTGGATGAAACGGACGATTCTGGTAATTGGCATTGTCTAATTTCAATTGCTTTCTGCAACTATCCACCACTCCCTTTTGCAGTTTATCGAGCTCCTCGTTTGCACGGACATCAACAAACACGACACGAGGTTCAAAGAAGTTAAAATTTTGGAGTTGAATCGTGAATGGTTTGAGTTGAGCATTGTTTGACTGGATTACCTCTTGCAATGCTTCATATTTTCTATCCTTCCATTTGAAAGGCATATGCAGTGTAATGTGCGGAGGCGATTTCAACGCGTGATTGCTCTCATATTTTTCCGCCACCTCCATTTTAAGCTGAGTGATTTCTTCTTGAATTTCCTGTGGTGGGACAATGGCAATAAAGTACAGGGCTTCACTCATATTCCAGTACTGTTCTCATAGATTCCCAGTAAGAAGGAAAACTCGATAAGTCATTGTGATGTCCTCCCTCAATCGTAAAAAACTGAGCCTCTTTGTCGGAAACGCTCTCGAATAAGCGCTTTCCCGAAGAATAATCAACCACTTCATCATCGGTTCCATGAAAAATAGAAATGGGAACCTGACATGTTTTCAAAGACACATAATTTTTGAAATTATACTTCAATAGATAACGGGTAGGGTAGATGGGAATGACATCCTTAGCCACATCTTTCAAGCTATAGAATGGGGTTTCCAGAATGAGTTTTTTAGGATTGTTTTTGCCTGCGAGGTGGCTTGCAAAAGCAGAACCTAGTGATCTGCCGAATAGGATAATATTCTCCTCAGATTCCAACTGACCAGCATAATTGTATATCGCGTCTGCGTCAGATAGCATTCGCTTTTGGGTTCTCTTGCCACTGCTTTTTCCATATCCGCGATAGTCCACAATGAAAACCTCATACCCTAACTCCACAAAAGGATACACCACCTCCCCCCAACGTGCCAGGTTGCCAGCGTTTCCATGAAAGTATACAATCAATCCTTTCGATTGTGATTGAGTAAAATGAAGCGCGTTGATTATTGCACCATCATCCATGGTGATGAAATGTTCGTCAAAGTCAGCGTCAAAAGAATAGGCAAAGTCTGATGACAAGTCTTCAGGGAGGAAAATCAGGCGTTCTTGAAGTAAGTAGATGAGCAGTCCCAAGGCTAGGTATAAGCCTAACAGCGTAACGGCAAGAATTTTGAAAGTATTTAGCATGAGCAGGGTGTCAATTTTTTGCGGCTTTCCGTTTGAAAGAAAGGCTCGTTTCATCTGGGTTAATGGATGCTAATTCTTCAGATTTAACAACTTCCTCAAGCATTCGATGATACTCTTCATGCGTATAAAGATCATTATGCCCTCCTCCAATCACAGAGTATAGTCGCGTGACTTTTGGGTTGATATTCGATAGTGCCAGGCTACTTCCAAAAGGAATCAGTTTGTCCTTTGTGCCATGGATAATTTTGATAGGGCAAGTCACATATTTGATCCACTTGTAGGTGCGAAGCGGATATTTTAATATCAGCGAAGCAGGCATAAAAGGGATGTACCGCTTGGCCATCTTGGTCATGCTGTAGTAGGGGGATTCCAGAATGAGCATGCGCGGGTTATTGTTGCTGGCCAGCTTGGTAGCAAAACCAGAACCCATGGATCTGCCATAAATGGTGATGTACTTTTCATCAACCTTACTTCTAAGGACATCATAGACTTTTTGCATGTCGTGTTTAATGTCCTTTTCTGATCTTCTCAGCCCAATACTCTTTCCAAACCCTCTGTAGTCTACCATGACCACATCGAAACCCAGCCGGGTGAAGTCAACGGCAAACTTGCCCCAACCTTTGATGGAGCGCGAATTTCCTTTCAAATAGAGCACCACACCCTTTGGTTCAGGAATACTAAAATGCACTCCGTTAATCCGAATATCATCACCCACATAGAGATTATGTTCAACACTTTTTTGATTTGGATATTTAAATTGAAAGTCTGGTGGGAGTTTCTCTGGTTTAAACAAAAACCTTTCTTGTAAGAAATATGCCGCCACATTAGTAATAATGTAGATTGATAAAATCACTATGATGATTGTCCAGACCAATGCTGTAAATTATGTCTCTTTTGGGAAGTTCTCCCATTAAATATATGAAATGAAATGTTGGTATGGGGAATGCAATACCAACCGGGATTGAAATGATAAGATGTAAAACACGAATTTGATCTGGAAATAGTACGGGACATTTCTGTATCACCTTGAAAATAGACTTATGCACATGAAACACTTGAAAATAGTATCACTCATACTCATCTTGGTAAGTTGCCAAGCGACAAACAACTCAAACACAACAGCTCCTCCTTCATCAGAGGATGCTTTAGCTGACTTTACAAGCAGCATGGAGAAGCAAGAGGGGTATTTCAATTTCTACTACGATGGCGAAGCAGGAAGGATGTTTCTTGAGGTGGACAAAGTAGGTCAGGAGTTCTTATATGTAAACTCACTTGCAGCTGGGATAGGATCCAATGACATTGGGCTGGATAGAGGACAGCTAGGAGGTGAAAGAGTGGTACGGTTTGAAAAGCATGGAAACAAATTGCTACTGATTCAACCAAACTATGATTATCGGGCCATTAGCCAAAATCAGGATGAGGTGAAGTCTGTAGCGGAGGCTTTTGCGAGTTCTGTAATTGGAGGGTTCGAGATCACGACCAAGAATGAATCGTCTTTCCTCATAGATATCACTGATTTTTTGCTCCGAGATTCTCACGGGGTGAGTGGACGCTTAAGAGGGTCGAATCAAGGTAATTTTTCAGTGGATAAATCCCGATCTGCTATTTACATGGATGCCACATTCAATTTCCCTAAAAACACAGAGTTTGAATCCATCTTAACCTTTAGTGGTGATGCGCGCGGCTGGTGGCTCAGATCCGTGACACCTACGCCCGATGCAGTGACTGTGCGAACGCATCATAGCTTCATTGAGCTGCCGGATAGTAACTATACTCCTCGAGTATTTGACCCTCGATCAGGATTCTTTAACATTTCATATCAAGACTATGCAACACCAATCGAAGATCCTTTGGTGAAGCGATTCATTGTTCGTCACAGGTTAGAAAAGAAAGACCCGAATGCTGCGATAAGTGAAGCCGTAGAGCCGATCATCTATTACGTCGATCGCGGAGCTCCTGAGCCTGTTCGTTCTGCACTGATCGAAGGAGCAAGTTGGTGGAATCAAGCGTTTGAAGCAGCCGGCTACAAAGATGCTTTTCAGGTAAAAGTGCTACCTGAGGGAGCGCACCCACTGGACGTTCGGTACAATGTCATCCAATGGGTGCATAGATCCACAAGGGGTTGGAGCTATGGTAGCGGCATTACAGATCCACGAACAGGTGAAATGATCAAGGGGCATGTAAGCTTGGGGTCACTCCGTGTACGGCAGGATTTCCTAATAGCGACCGGGCTATTGCAACCGTACGAAAATGGAGACGAGCAGCCCAATGCGATGACAGAAATGGCGTTGGCACGTTTACGACAACTATCAGCGCACGAAGTAGGTCATACGCTTGGCCTGGCGCACAACTTTGCTGCGAGTATTAACAACAGAGCTTCTGTTATGGATTACCCTCATCCATACGTTAAAATGGATGACCAAGGGAATATCGACTTGAGTGAAGCCTATGATGATAAAATTGGTGATTGGGATAAGGTGACAATCACCTATGGGTATAGCGATTTTGGTGACCAAGAAAATGAAGAAAATCTCAGTCAAATTTTGGATGAGGCATTCAGCAAAAACCTTAAATACATCACAGATCAGGATGCAAGGCCATCCAGTGGGTTACATCCGGAATCACATCTTTGGGACAATGGAACCAGCGCGGCAGAGGAGTTAAATCGAATGATGAAAATCCGAAGATCAATCCTGGATAAGTTTTCAGAAAAAGCCATTCGCAACAACATGCCCATGAGCTCAATTGAAGAAGTGCTGGTACCGATGTATCTGTTTCATCGCTATCAGGTAGATGGTACTTCAAAGCTTATAGGAGGACTAAATTACAGCTATGCCCTCCGTGGAGGAAGTGAGGTAATTACGGAAATGCTTTCCTCTGATGAGCAGATGGAGGCTTTGGCTGCACTTTTGAACACCGTCAAAGTCGAGCATTTAAAACTCCCCGAGCGTCTGCTTAAGCAAGTGCCACCACGGGCTTTCGGATATCCTCGGTCTCGAGAAACCTTCCAGTCAAAGACCGGCCCGGCCTTTGATTACCTAGCAGCAGTAGAGACAGCTGCTAGCGTTCCGTTTAGCTTCATCTTCAATGCAGATCGGTTCAATAGATTACTGACATACAAAGCAAGAAACAATGATCAACCCGGTGTTGATGCTGTTTTGAATCGTACGGTGAAGGACGTATGGATGAACCCAGCTACCAATAGTTTGGATCGAACCTTGCAGAAAGTAGTGGAGACCGAAATGCTGAAACACCTCATGGACCTAGCAGTTAATGATCGTGCGTATGATGAAGTGAGAGCCAAAGCGACGGCCAAGATCAAAGAAATTAGAGCCTATGCCAATGGTAAAAAAGGGCGAAAAACGAATGACGATGGCAGCTACTATACCTATGTGATGTCCCGCATTGATCGTTTTTTGGAGGAACCTGAAGCGTTTAAAATTCCGAACACAATCAATGCTCCTGATGGATCACCCATTGGAAGTTGTGATTTTTAATTAACTCAGCTGTAGACGAGCGACAATTAAAAAAAGAATGGAAATTTTGTTTTTTAAGAATTAATCAGTTTTGTTTACCACGACAATGAAAAACAACAGAACATATTTTAGCTATTACTTTTTTTATCTGATGGATAAATCGGGGTGGCTATAGTATGTGCTAAAAAATATAAAACATAAGCCTCCCCATCGGGAGGCTTTTTTTTTGCCATGAAAAAACAACATGTCGCCATACAAGGTCTAAGAGGCAGTTTTCATCACGAAGCTTCTCATCATTTTTTTGGTGACGATATTGAGCTTTGTGAGTGCGAAACATTTGCTGATGTGGTGGATTCGGTGGTCTCAGAAACAGCAGACGCTGCATTGATGGCCATCGAAAACTCATTGGCCGGATGCATTATCCCCAATTATGGGCTGCTTAGATCGAATCCGGTAGAGGTGTGTGGCGAGGTTGGTTTGAGAGTAAAGATGAACCTCATGTCACTTCCAGGTACTGATATTTCAAACATTTCAGAAGCACACTCGCACCAAATGGCGATCCGTCAGTGTGGAGAGTTTTTAGAAAAGCATCAGCACTTGAAGGTGGTAGAGGCTTTTGATACCGCCGGAAGCGCCAAGTATATAAAAGACAATAAACTCCAGCATGTAGCGGCTATCGCAAGCCAGCAAGCGGCAAAAGAATATGGGTTGGAAATCATTGAAGCTGGCATAGAAGATCATCTGCTGAACTACACAAGATTTCTGGTGATTCGACCGAATGGAAAATCTGTTGTGGAAAATGCCAATAAAGTATCAGTTTACTTTCAAACACCGAATGACCCGGGATCACTTGCCAACGTATTGACGGTAATTAGCGGAATAGGGATAAATTTAGGTAAGCTGCAGTCTCATCCAGTCCCAAGCAAAAACTCATTGTATGGCTTCTACGCCACATTGGAAATCGAGGAAGCATCACAACTCGAAGATTTGAATCTGCTAATGAACAGGATGACAATACAATTCGAAACTTTGGGCATTTACAGAAAGGGGGAAACTTATGGTTGAGCATTTGAAATCAAGCAGGCTGGCAGGGATAGGAGAATATTACTTTTCCGCTAAACTTAGGGAAATCGACCAACTAAATAAACAGGGTCATGATGTCCTCAACCTGGGCATTGGCAGTCCGGATCAACTGCCACCAGAAAAGGTGAAAAATGCATTGATGCAAGGATTTGAGGAATCAAACTATCATCAATATCAGGGCTATAAAGGGCTGCCCGACTTGCGAGAAGCTTTCGCTAATTGGTACGTAAGACATTTTGAGGTGAAACTCGATCCTGAATCTGAAGTCCTGCCGATGATTGGCTCCAAAGAAGGGATCATGCACATAAGCATGTCACTTTTAAATGAAGGAGACTTGGCATTGGTACCAAATCCTGGTTATCCTGCATATGCTGCAGCGACCACCCTGGCTGGTGGAGAGCCGGTGGGGTATTCACTAAAGGAAAGTGGCCAATACCATCCAGATTTTGATGAGCTTGAAAAAGGAGACCTGCGCAAGGTGAAAATCATGTGGGTAAACTATCCGCACATGCCCACTGGTGCTGATGGCTCACCTAAGCTTTTTGAAAAACTGATTGAGTTTTCGAGAAAGCATCAGATTGTCATTGTAAATGATAACCCGTATGGGTTCATTTTGACAAACGAACGCCGAAGTATTCTGCAGGAAAGGCAACCTGCAGATTTGATTTTGGAGCTCAACAGTTTGTCCAAATCACACAACATGGCAGGATGGAGAGTCGGTGTGCTTGCAGGACAAAAGGATTTAATACAAACGGTGCTTACATTCAAAAGCAACATGGATTCAGGTCAGTTTAAACCAGTAATGCGTGCTGCGATTGCGGCACTCGAAGTGCCTGACGCATGGTACGATTCACTCAACCAAGTGTACAAGAAAAGAAGAAAACTCGTCTTTGAAATTGCTCAGATGATCGGATGTAGCTGCAATGAAAATCAGGTAGGGATGTTTGTTTGGGCCAAGATTCCAGGCGAATTCAGCGAAGGCAAGGCATTTACTGATTACTTATTAAAAACTTATCGAATCTTCATACCACCAGGAAGTGTTTTTGGAAGTGAAGGGCAAGCGCATGTTCGCTTTTCTCTTTGCAGTCCAGAGCATGTTTGGAAAGAAGTCATGAACAGAATTAAAAAAAGAAAATGAAAACCGTCCCAATTCAATTATTTACGCAAAAGCGACCAGTAGTTATTTCCGGTCCGTGCAGTGCTGAGACAGAAGAGCAAGTACTTGCCACCTGCACCGATATAGCACAAACAGGTAAGGTAGATGTGCTGCGTGCGGGCATTTGGAAGCCGCGTACTCGCCCAAACAGTTTCGAAGGAATTGGGGCAACAGCACTTCCTTGGCTAAAAAAAGCCAAAGAGCAAACAGGGCTGCCGATTGCCGTTGAAGTAGCCAATTTCAATCATGTTTTTGAGTCTCTCAAGCATGGAGTGGACATCCTTTGGATAGGTGCAAGGACCACGGTAAACCCTTTCTCGGTGCAGGAGATAGCCGACGCACTCAAAGGGACAGATGCCACGGTACTGGTAAAAAATCCAATCAATGCAGATGTAGAGCTATGGACCGGTGCACTCGAGCGCCTCAATCAGGCCGGAATAACGAAGCTAGGTATGATCCATCGAGGATTTGCGCAGCATGGAAACAGCATCTATCGTAACGAACCCAAATGGCAACTTGCGGTAGAGATGAAAAGAAGATTTCCTGATCTCCCGCTGGTTTGTGATCCGAGTCACATTTGCGGAAATAGAGATTTGCTGCAAAGCGTTTCACAACAAGCATTGGATATGGATTTTGATGGATTGATGATTGAATCTCACATCAATCCAGCAGAAGCACTGAGCGATAAAGGACAGCAAGTCACCCCTGAAAACCTGGAAGTTTTGTTAGACAACCTTGTCGTAAGAAGACCTGATATTCCGGATGAAGAACTCTCCAATAAGTTGTCTTTGCTGAGAAATCAAATTGACTTAATAGATGATGATCTTCTCAAGCTTTTAGGTGACCGAATGAAAGTTGCAGAAGAAATTGGATTGGTGAAGAAGGAAAAAGGAGTAACCATTCTTCAGACGAACAGATGGGAAGAAATCATTGAAAAAGCTTCTGCAAATGGAGCACTGCAAGGATTGTCCAAAAAATTTATGATCCGTTACCTCAATGCCATTCACCAGGAGTCCATTGATCATCAAAATGATATCATGAATGCTTCGGAGGTAGAAGACAATTAAAACAACTGAATCAATCAGGGGTTTTATCTTGCAGCCGGAATGAAAGAACAACTTCAAAAGATCGAAGCTGGTCTGACCCAATTATCATTGGGAGACCAACCCGAAAACTTGTATGATCCAATCCGATACCTCCTTTCTTTAGGAGGAAAGCGATTGCGTCCCATGCTTGTCTTGCTAGGCTATGGATTGAAAAAGGAAGACTATGAAGTCATCGTATCACCTGCTTTAGCTGTGGAGGTTTTTCACAACTTCACATTGATGCATGACGACATCATGGATGAGGCGCCCATTCGCAGAGGGCAGCCTACTGTTCATGAAAAATGGAATAATACAGTTGCCATTCTCAGCGGCGATACGATGATGGTGAAAGCCTACGATCAGCTACTCGAGGGTCCGGAACAGTCCTTACCTGATGCGATTCGGAAATTCAACAAATGCGCTGTTGAAGTGTGTGAAGGACAGCAGCTGGATATGAATTTCGAAGACTTTGATACTGTGACTGAAGCTCAATACATTGAGATGATTCGATTGAAAACCGCTGTACTCTTAGGCTTTAGTTTGGAGTACGGAGGATTACTAGCCGGTATGGATGATTCTCAATTGAGCCAACTCAATGCGATCGGAGAAAAAGCAGGTATTGGATTCCAATTGATGGATGACCTGCTGGATGTATATGGAGATAAGGCAAAGTTTGGTAAGCAAGTAGGAGGAGACATTGTGTCAAACAAAAAGACCTACTTGTTGATCAAAGCCCTGGAACTATCCAATGACTCTCAGAGGAAAGAAATGGATAGATGGCTATCTGCTACTGACTTTGATATAAATGAAAAAGTGGATGCTATAAAAAATATTTATGGAGAGCTTGGCATCTTTGAGCTTACGCAGCAAAAGATGAATGAATATTATGATGAGGCTTTTGCGCTGTTAGAAACTTTGGATGCGCGTGCTGAAGGTAAGCAAGCGTTAGTTGATTTTTTTGAAAATTTGATGAAGAGAGAAAAGTGATCTCTTTTTCCTTTTAAATAGTGCGATCAAACGTTCATTATTTTGGAGTTTAGCCAATTTGAACGCCGATTCTCCGATGGAAGAAACTAACCTGGGATCCGCTCCATTTTCTATGAGCAATTTAGTTATGGGTAGATGATTGATTCTGACAGCCTCGATTAGCGGTGTTGTCATTATTTCAGGATGAATAAAATTTGGGTCGACACCACTGGAAAGGTAGTATTGGACGGATGGTTGATCTCCATCAACAACCGATTGAACTAAGGCCTTAAAATCACCAGATTGCATAAGATTTTCTTCTTCTTGCTCAAGAACTTATATTTTACATATGTGTTACTCAAATAAAGGAAAGATATATGATTGCAGTAGTATCCCCCGCTAAAAACCTTGATTTCAAGACACCTCACCAAACGACTCCTACTCAACCTCGCTTGATGGAATGCACGCAGGAGCTGATACATGTCTTGAGGAAGAAATCCGCAGATGAGGTAAAGGACCTTATGAGTATCAGCAAACAGCTAGCCGGGTTAAATGTACATCGATACAAAGCATTTGATTTTGAGCAAAATGAGCAAAATGCAAAGCCCGCGGCGCTGGCATTTAATGGAGACGTGTACCAAGGCTTGAAAGCAGAGACGTTTGATGATAAAAAAATGGACTTTGCACAAAAGCACTTCCGTATTTTATCCGGACTCTATGGACTGCTGCGTCCACTAGATCTCATTCAACCTTATCGATTAGAAATGGGCACTAAGTTGGCATTTGATGATTATCAGACGCTCTATGATTACTGGGGAGAAAAAATTCTCGGCCTTTTGCTGGATGACTTGAAAGCACAAGGAGATGATATCATCCTGAATTTGGCCTCCAATGAGTACTTTAAGTCCGTAGATAAGAAAAACGTTCCAGCACGTATTCTCAACGTGGAGTTCAAAGATTTGAAAAATGGGAAGTATAAGATTATTTCCTTCTATGCCAAAAAGGCCAGAGGCCTCATGTCACGATTCATGATCGAAAATCAAATTACCAACCCCGGCGACCTACGTGCTTTTGATTATGAAGGCTATTACTTTGACGAGTCCGCCTCTGAAGAAAACAAACTCGCCTTTAAATGTGATGGGAAAAAATAGGAAGGATTATTCCTCTTTGCGTATAGATACGCCCCACATTTCCTGATCGGAAGGTGGAGACGAGTTCCATCGCTTGTAAGAATGAGATCCATCCGAGCGATAGGTCAGACGGTATTCCCCTTTTTCTAAGGTAAGCGTCTCACTGACGTAGCGATTTTTACGAGCACCTCCCGCATGATCAGAATCTCTATATTCCATTTTCCAAATTCTTTGACCATCTTCATCCCTTAAGTAGGCATAGTCATACATATCATCGTTGTCTCCCTCACCCAGGGCGATGATGCGTACGCGAGTTGTTTGATTTAGCGAAAAAGTCTCGCTGATGCGTTCATCATCCCCGACCATCAAAATCTCGGCGATGGTATTTTTGCTGACAAAATCTCGCGGATCAAACGTTTCTACTTTACTGAAGTCAGCTTCATTTGTAGCTAGTAACGTAATGCCCCACTGGCTAGCCTCACGAGGAGGCGTGCTGTTCCATTCTTCATAGGAATGAGATCCATCTGTTGAGTAATACACAATGTATTCTCCCTTCTCTAATGAGATAATCTCAGAAACCCTTCTGTTTTTTTCTGCTCCTCCAGCATGTTCAGTCTTGTATTCCTTCATTTCCCAGACTTTTTCTCTGGTGTTCGCATTCACAATCCATCCATAATCAACCAAGTCATCATTTCCTTCACCCAGGCAAATCACTCTCACATCCATGTCTGCTTTTACAGAAAGCCCACGCGACACAAGTTCATCATCCCGAACTTTTATCAGGTCGAGTATGGGTGTAGCAATTTTAGGCTCACGAAAAGGAATTACATTTTTAGCATCTTCAGGACTTGCTGGCCATGCGGTTGCTCCCCAGAAGAAAGGATTGTCCGGAGGTAATGCATTCCATTTTTCAAAGGAGTGGGAGTCATCAGAAACATATTGGGCGATATAATCACCTTTTTTAAAGCTGATAACTTCATCAATTAGAATATTCTTCTTAGCTCCACCTGCAAACTCAGCATCCCTGTAATTCATCTCGAAAACAGGCTCGCGGGAAGCGGCATCATAAATCACAAGATAATCGTACGACTCATCTCGGTCTCCTTCACCAATTGAGTAAATTTTAAGATCGGTGTCTGCCTTTAAGCTAAATCCTTTTTTCATAGAATCATCGTCTTCTGTTCGGGTGAAAGAAAAGATTGACCCTTCAATTTTTTCATCAATTAAGTCGTAGATATTCGTACGCGAAAGGCTTTGAGAGGACACCCGAATGAATGCCTCTTCAGCCACGCTGTGACGGAATTTTCTGTTAGACCTGGAGTTAAAAACTTTTTTCACCACATCGTCGAAACTGTTGACACTCCAGGCGTGGTTGTTGTTATATCGGTCATAGTTGGTCTTACCAGATGCATAATACAATTCATAATGGCCCTTGCTTAGATTTACCTTATCTGCAAAGTCGAATTCACCATCTACTTCAACGTCATTGTCATCCATAAAGTCAAAAAGATGCCAAACCACCTTCTGTGTTTCAGAATCGACAATCCATCCATAGTAAACAGCGATTTGCCAATCATGATCTAATGCTGCTCCAATGCCCTCGATCTTAACCGTTGCATCATTTGGAAGGTTGAAGGCCACTGCAGATACTTCATCTAAGTCGATATTATCCAACGTAACTGATTGAGCAAACAGGCCGGTGGAGAGAATTATTGTGAGGCTAAAAAGTATAGATTTCATGATTTAGGTATTATTTCTTCAATAGATCAATCAACTTTTGTGCCGACCGTAAAAAAGCACACTGATAGTACGCAAAGGGCATTTATTGATTGCCGGGGGTTTTAAAGTTGTCCGAATTTGAGACAGTTAATTGGTGAAAATCGAACAGTAAACGATATAGTGGATATTGTGCTTAACAAAAAATAGCCACGCTAGGTGGCTATTTCGTCGGGATGACTAGATTCGAACTAGCGACCTCCCGCACCCTAAGCGGGTACTCTAACCGGACTGAGCCACATCCCGAAGTGGTAAAATTAGAATAATCTTAATTGGTAATGAAGTAAACCCACTCTCCGTAGAGTGAATTTTTGGGATCAAAGTCCAGCGCAATCGTAAAAGACTTTTCAAGCAACTCTACTTCTTTCACTTTTTCTAAAATCAAATTCCTGTAACCTTCAAAACCCCCTCCTTTGGTATAGCCACCTACTTGCTTGCAAACCACAACAATTTTTCCATTCGAAGTTTGGCAGACACCATATGGGTGAATGATTCTGGGGAATGGTTCTCCTTGAAGATTTACACGGCATTCTTTCCGACTGTCCGAAGCACTCCAAAGAACCTTTATAATCTCTTCCATCATTAGTTGCTTTGCAACCATCCAAATAGCTCCATCAGCCAGGCCACTCCCAGGTGAATGAAAATGCCCCCCCAAATGTTGCGACTATAGTAGGAAATGATGCCCAATAGATAGCCACCAAAAATGGAGCTGATGGTTTCTCCAAGCGGCTTACCAAAATGGAGAAATGCATAAGTTACGACCATTGGAAGCACCGCATACCCTCCAAGCGTGCGTGTAAAGGCAAAGACTAAAAAACCTCTAAAGATGAGTTCAACAGAGATGAAATTGCTTCCATAGCACAATTCATAGATCGTAACCAGCCACGATTCAGGTACGTCCGGATTAGCTGTCAAGTAGAGATTTGCTCCAGACCCTCGATACCTGGGATAAAATTCCTGAATCTCCCCTAAAAATGAGCCTATACCTATAAAAACCCCAGCTATCCCCAACATGATCAGGTATGGCCAGGCATTGAATTTTTTCAAACTGAGCCCATAATAATTCTTTGTTTCATCCCTCTCCAGGAAAGGATACAAGATCATCAATGGAATGACAACAAGGATTAAACTAGATGCCCAGTTGGCGCAACGAATGATGAAGTGATACTCCATTCTTGGTAAGTACTGAAGCCACTCAGTGAAACCATAAAAGGATCGGTCCAAGGCCAGCAATCCGAATCCGGCTATGAATTTTACCCAATAACTTTTGCTCTTAAGCCAATCTCGTTTCTTACCAAATGCAAACAGGATGAGGCACACAACGAAGAAAGGCGTTCCATGAAACAAAAACATCCACAACCATTTGATAGGCTCACCATGATAAGAATCGATGACACTGTCCTCGAAATCGTATCGATAGTTTAAAGCAATGCATATCGCTGTAAATATTAAGATGGTGCCGTACAGCCTCACGTCAAAGTGCGCTTGCTGATAGGTTTTTAAGTACTGAAGAACTTTCCTCATTGGTCAGGTTAATGGATATGAAAAACCTAAATTAGACCATTCATTTGAAAGCTTTCGCCCATGTGTCTAATCACTTTCGCATACAATGTGCATCCCAAATATAAATTTATCCTAGCAGCAAACCGGGATGAGTTTTATGCACGCCCTACCTCACCGGTAGGTTGGTGGAAGGATCACACGGACATTATTGGTGGGAGAGATTTACAAGCGATGGGCACCTGGATGGCTATGAATAGCAATGGACGTTTTGCTGCTGTCACCAACTTCAGGGATATAAAAAACATAAAAGCAGATGCGCAATCTCGCGGGGATCTTCCGGTGAATTTTTTACTGGAGGGTGCTAAACCTAATCAGTATGCTTCAGAAGTACATGAATTAGGAAAAAAATACAATGGTTTTAACCTGATCGTACTGGACGAGGAGCTGGTTCATGTGAGCAACTATGACGACTCGGTGCAGGCTTTGGATTCAGGTATCTACGGTCTTAGCAATGCCTTGTTGGATACACCATGGCCCAAAGTAACAAGAGCAAAAAATGCTTTTAGTGACTTGATACAAACAGCATTTACACCAGAGAACCTTATTGGCATGATGCAGGATGAAACAACAGCTCCAGACGATCAATTGCCCCAGACTGGTTTAGACTATGAACGTGAAAAGGCGCTATCAGCAATGTGCATTCGTACGCCAGCGTATGGCACCTGTTGCTCTACTGCTATTACCATTGATTACGATGGAAATGTAGCTTTCATGGAGAAAAGCTATGCCGTCGGAGCAAGGAAAGAAGGCACAGTCTCAATTAACTTCACCATTGATGCTTGAAAATCACTTTCACAAACTGGAGCGCATGTACCTCTCGGCGAATATCAACACGGAGATATTCGATACTACTACGGTGAAAATTACGGAAGGAAAAGCAGAGATTGGATTGACCATACATGAAAAGTACTTTCACGCGCTTGGAGCAATACATGGGTCGGTTTACTTCAAGCTCCTGGATGACGCAGCTTTCTTTGCAGTCAATTCAGTGGTCACAGATGCATTTGTGTTAACTAAGTCTTTCGACATTCACTTTAGACGACCAGTCAATGGAGGGGTGTTAACGGCAGTGGGGACGTTCAAAGAATCCTTCGATACATCCTATGTGGGAGTAGCCGAATTACAGAATGAATATGGGAAGGTAGTAGCTCACGGTTCAGGAGAATTTGTAAAAAGTAAAGTAGAACTAACCCCCGAAATAGGATATCGATGAAGCGGCTAAGAAAATACTTTGGACCAAGCACATTGGTTACTGCAGCATTCATCGGCCCGGGCACACTGACGGCTTGCACCATTAGTGGAGCAAGTTTTGGCTACACACTTTTATGGGTACTGCTTTTCGCCACATTAGCTACCATCATTTTACAAGAAATGACAGCTCGATTGGGATTGATTACTCAGCAAGGATTAGGAGAAGCCATACGCGAGCAAATAGAAAATCCCATAGCAAAAGGTAGTGCCATAATTCTGATTTTTACAGCCATTATTGTAGGGAATGCTGCCTATGAAGCTGGGAACATTTCCGGCGCGGTATTGGGTATTGAAGGAATACTTGGAAGTACACTGCCATGGCCCTTAATTATCGGAGTTCTTTCTTTCAGCATTCTTTTCGTCGGTCAGTTCAAACACATCGAGCGCATCCTAATCGTGCTTGTGCTTCTCATGAGTGTTGTTTTTTTGGCAACTGCGCTCATTGTACGACCAGATATCTCTTCCATTTTCTCAGGCCTATTTCTCCCGTCAATTACGGATCACAATCAATTGGCCATTTTGGGATTGATTGGCACGACAATCGTTCCGTATAATCTTTTTTTGCATGCAGCATCCGTCAAACAAAAATGGAAACATCAAGATGATCTGAAGGATTTACGAAGGGAGAATGCAACGGCGATAGGACTCGGTGGGTTAATCTCAATGGCCATTGTGGTCACCAGTGCTGCTACGATCTATGGTAGCGGGGTGTCGGGATTAGGCGAAATGGCTGCACAGTTGGAGCCACTAATGGGAAACTGGGCAAAGTATTTTTTAGCTGTTGGATTGTTTGCAGCTGGTATCTCATCCTCAATCACAGCACCTTTGGCGGCCGCCTACACTGCACGTGGAATTTTTGGATGGAAGGGAGAAGTAACAGATGTAAAGTTTCGAGCGGTTTGGATCTTCATTTTGGTAGTGGGCACCTTGTTTTCAATGATTGGATACAAACCGATTCAAGTGATTCAGGTTGCACAAATTGCCAATGGCGTTTTGCTTCCAATCATTGTTTTCTTTTTGATTTATCTGTGCAATAAAAAAGCACTCTTGGATAGGTTCGTGAATAAGTCGTGGCAAAACGGTCTGGCTGTACTGGTAATACTCGTAAGCCTTATCGTTAGCTTTAGAAGCCTGAATAGTGTATTTAACTTTATCTGATGTCACAAAGAATCGATCTCAATGCAGACCTTGGGGAGCATCCCAATGCTGATCTGGATCAGCACATCATGCCGTATATTTCCTCTTGCAACGTCGCTTGTGGAGGACACATAGGCGACGAAACTTCTGTGCGGCAGACGATTTTACTTGCCAAAAAGTATGGTATTGCTGTAGGAGCGCATCCTTCATATCCCGATAGAGCGCATTTTGGCAGAAAAATCATGCAAATACAACCGCAGCAGCTAGCAGAGAGTATCTCAGAGCAAATAGCACTGGTCAAACGTCTGTGCAGCGAAGAAGGTGTGGATCTTCATCATGTAAAGCCACATGGCGCACTTTACAATCATGCTGCATCAGAGCAATTCATCTCCGAACTCATTTTAAATGTGATTATAGAGGCTGCCCCGGGAGCTTATTGGATGGGACTTGCTCAATCGGAATCTGCTCAGGTTGCACAAAAAGAAGGTTACCCATTCATATCCGAGGGTTTTGCTGATAGAAAATATGAGTCCAACGGATCGCTCAGATCTCGAACGAAAGAAGGAGCTGTGTTGAATCCAAATGAGATCGTTCAACAAGTTGAAGAACTGGTCATCAATCAGCGCGTGTTTGCTGAAGATTGGATACAATTAGAGATTCAGTCCATTTGTTTACATGGAGATACAGCTGGAGCAGTAACTTTAGCTAAAGAAATCAAACACCACCTTGGCGCAAAAGGAATTCAAATCATTGCTGTTTAATCAAATACGCTGGAGTTGTTTCAAGCTTGGAGAAGAAGTAATGCTTTTGGAGTGCAGCAAGGAAACCTCCATTGAGAAAATACATGAAAGCAGCCATTCAATTGAGAAAATAATAGGTGATCAGCTGATAGATATTGTTCCAGCTTATCATTCAATAGCCATATTTACAACCTTATCGATGCCTCAAATTTTTCAGCTCCTAAGGAAAAATGCTGATTCTGATAAGGAGTCTGGAATTGACAAAAAGGTAATTGAACTACCTATTTGCTATGAAACAGGAATGGATTTGGATCGTGTAGCGAATGAGTCAAACCTTTCAGCCGAAGAGGTGATCTCCATGCATCTAAAGAGTGTATATCGTTCGCTCTTTATTGGCTTCACACCAGGGTTTATTTATGCGGATGGCTTGGATGAAAAGTTGACATGCCCTCGCTTAGACAACCCACGGAAGAACGTGCCATCGGGTTCGGTTGGCATTGCAGGTAGTCAGACCGGCATTTACTCGCTAGAGAGTCCTGGAGGTTGGAACATCATTGGGCGAACACCTGCAAAAATTTTTGACCCCAATAGACGGGAGCCAATGCTCATTGGTGTAGGGATGAAATATCGTTTTTTCAGGATTACAAAAGCAAAATTTGAGTCATGGGAAAACTAAAGATGATCAAGTTAGGTCCGTTGACGACACTGCAGGATTTTGGACGTTTTGGGTACAGACGTTTTGGGATTCCCCAGTCAGGAGCTATGGATAAGGAATGGATGATTGTGGCGAATACTTTGGTCGGAAACCCAATGGATTGGCCAGTGCTGGAGTTTGCAATGAGAGGTTTGAAGTTTGAAGTGCTCGAAGAAGTAAAGATTTCGGTGGTGGGTGCGTCGATTTGCGTAAATGGAAAAAGCTTGAATGAGAAGGCCTTTTCACTAAAGATGGGGGATCAAGTAGAAGTTTCGTCACCAAAGCATGTATACGGATATTTGGGAATTTCTGGACGGATACGTGCCAAAGAAGATTTTGGAAGTGTTTCTACATACCTAATGGCAGGATTTGGAGGACTAGATGGAAGGGCGGTGCGAGCGGGAGACATTATTGAATCTGATGGTGCAGGAATGGAAACGAAAGAAAGGAAGATACCCCCCAGAGATACCCAAGGCATTGCAGCCATCCGAATAATGAAAGGGCCGGAGTGGGGCTTACTCAAAGAGCTTCCGGACGCTCTGGTATTTGAGGTGGATGCTTCAAGTAATCGAATGGGGATCCGATTAAATGGAAAGTTAGCATGCGATTTCAGAGAGATTGCTTCTTCAGCGGTGGTTCCTGGCACCATCCAATTGCCCGCGAATGGCGAACCCATTGTTCTGATGAACGATTGTCAAACTACTGGAGGATACCCTCGAATCGGCAAGGTGTTAGATGAAGATTTGGGAAAGTTGGCACAATTGAAGAGTGGTGCTAAAATCTCCTTCATTTCATCATGAATTTTCTACTTCAGCAATGGCCTTTTTTATTACTTCAGCCGAATTAAAAAAATTTGATTTTTCCTCTTCAGTCATGGTAATCTCTAATACTTTTTCTACCCCATTTCCACTCAATATGCACGGAAGGGATAGTGCAACATTCGTTAACCCGAAAGCTGCTTCCAGTGAAGTTGAAAGTGTGACGATCCTTCTTTCTCCTCTCAATATCCATTTAATCAAGGTAGCCGTCACTAAACCAATGGCATGATTTGTTGCCCCTTTTCTTTTAATGATTTCTTGAGCCGCTTTTCTAACTTCTTCAGCTATTTCGGCTTCACCTTTTCCGTTCCATCCGTCCCAATTCCTCAATGATTCCCCACCGATTGTTGCACTCGACCAAAGCACCACTTCAGAATCTCCGTGCTCACCAATAACCTGTGCATGAATGCTGCGAGGGTTCAGATTTAACCTTTTCCCAGCGATGGATCTTAATCGGGCAGTGTCAAGCATGGTTCCTGTACCTATGACTTTTCCAGAAGGGATTCCAGAAAATTTTTGATAGAAGTACGTCAACACATCGACTGGGTTTGACACAATGATTAGTATACCTTGATATCCTTTCAGCTGGGTGGCAATATCCTTGGCAATGCCGATGTTATCTTGGAGAAGTTCGAGGCGGGTTTCGCCAGGTTTTCCACCCCGACCGGCAGTCACTACAATTGCCTTGCAATTGTGCATTTCCTTGATTTTCGCGGATCGTACGTTAGCAGTGGGGTAGAAAGAAGAGCCATGATTGAAATCCATCGCTTCGCCTTCTGCCAAACCATCTCTGAGGTCATTCAGCAACAGCTCATTGCAAATACCTTGGTGCAGTATGGATGAAGCGACGCTGGAGCCAACCCATCCCATACCGATGATTCCTATTTGACTTTTTTTATGGTCAGACACACAATAAAATTAATGACTAAAAGATTGGGACTGAAAAGAATTTGCTGTTTACGAAAACAGTTTCTGTATCTCCTGAGCAAGCATATGAGCAGAGTTTTCATTGTTTCGAAACCACATTTCTGGTTCCACAAGCTCAAGCTCTGATACCGCTGGGTTACCATTATTGTCATTCACAAGGTCCACACGAGCATAAAGTGGTTGGATTTCACACGCGTTAACTGCAGCAATGGCGAGATCAATCTCTTCTTGTGTAGGAGTATAATTTTGAACGGTACCACCAAAGTCGTCTTGTACACGGAAATCGCCAGGCTTGGCTACTTTCAGCACGGCGTGGGTATATACGCCTCCAATAAGCATCAAGGAGATTTCTCCTCTTTTCACTACATCGTCCTGGAAAGGCTGAATGAGCATAGATTCATCGCTTACGATCGCAGCGTATCGTTGCTCAACTTTTGCCCATTCATCAGGGTTTAGCTTATAGGTATCTTTTGCGGCGGCAGAGATAGCTGGCTTTAGAACGGTATGCTCCCACCCGAGTTCATTGTGAATCTCTTGAAGTGAGCGTTGATCTCCTGGCTCTATGAAATGTGTTTCTACAATGTTCACTCCTTCACGCTGAAGGTCTTCCAAGTAGTGTTTATCGAGGTTCCAAATGATCGTCTCATAGTCGTTTACCAATTTGGTTCTCATGGATACATCCATCAACCACTCACTGAATTCCATGAATTTTTCAGCGTAATCCCAGGTAGTTCTAAAGAGCGCTATTCTTGTTTGCGACCAGTCGAAGGAGGCATCTGACCAAGCTACTTTTTTGGTTTTCAGCCCAAGTTTTTCTAGTTCGTCCATGACCAAACCATCCTCTTTAAACACGTTTTCTATGTGTTCACTACGCTTCTTTGGATTGATGAAGCGTTCATCGGTAAGGATTACAACATCAAACATGATCTAATTGCGATTTTAAAATAGCTAAACCTTCATTAAATGTAACAGGTTCATATCCCAATTCCTTCTTTGCTTTGTCTAAAATAAATCCAGTTCTGGCTGGGCGTTTGGCTGGTTGTGTGAAAATAGACCCATCAACCTCTTCTATTAGCGACCGATCCAATCCGAAGAAATCAGCGGTTGCGGTTGCCATATCGTAAGGAGATAGCATGTCCTTCCCCGAAATATGAAAGACACCTTCCGCTCTTTTCTGTGCGATTAAGGCACATCCTTTGGCCAGATCTTCCGCCAATGTGGGCGTGCGCCACTGATCGTTTACTACTTTGATTTGCTTTTTTTCTTCCAGGCTTTTCTTCACCCACAATACGATATTAGACCTACTCATATCATGTACTACACCATAGACAAGCATGGTTCGAACGATAGCGTATTTCAATCCACTATCTTTTAACAGCTGCTCAGACTCGAGTTTGCTTTCTGCATATTTGCTTAAGGGGTTAGGCAAATCTTCTTCTCTGTACGGTCCATCCTTCCCATCAAAAATGAAATCAGTCGACAGGTGTATAAGAAAGGCTCCTGCCTTTTCGCAGGCAACAATTAAATGGGAGACGGCAGCTACATTGAGTTGATGGCAGCTTACCGGATCTAGCTCACATTGATCTACATGAGTCATGGCAGCAGTGTTAATCACAACATCAGGTACTAGATCACCAAGTACTTTCAGTACCTCATCTTTTGAAGTAATGTCCAATTCTTTATAAGTATGGGTGCCAGAAGGGTTTCTGTCTTCGCCTTTGCCTGTGGCTATTACATCTACGTTGGCTCGATCACTGTATAGCTTGATCAATTTTTGACCGAGGAGACCATTCGCGCCCGTAACTAATATTTTGGTCATTCTTCTGATTCGGGATACTGATATCCGTAAGTTTCGGTGATTTTCTTTTTCTTCATTTCCAAAACTTCCATTGTCATATAAATGGGACTCACCGGCACAGATTTTTCGCCAGTGGCAGGGTTTCTACTTGTATTGACTGCCGCAATTTTATCAATGACGTCAAGCCCTTCTATTACTTTGCCAAAGACGGTATATTCTCCATCCAGAAATGATGCGCCACCTACTCCTTGATATGCTTCAGGATATTCTGAGGTATCAGCGGTGAGATCGACCCCATACTTTTCTTCAACCAAGCTTTTGTTTTGCATTGCCAGATCATTCATTCCTTTGGAATCTCTCTGTCTGGCCAAATCCTGAAACTGTTTTAGCAGATCGCTATGGGCGGTGTCTTGAAGCAGCTCTCCCATTTTTTGATTGAGAAGCCTCACGTTTGTAGACATGACCTCCCATGGTGTTCCATCAACGATGTAAAATTGAGTTGAAGAAGACATTTTTTCAGGGTTCATATTGTCTGGCTGGCGAGCGGCAGCCAAAGAGCCTTTAGTGTGATATAGGCCTTCTACTATCTCTGCCGGTACGCGATCCTCAACTTTTTCGCTCACTTTTTCTCTCTCTGCCACATTTCCTCCTTGTATCATAAAATCTTCCATCACGCGGTGGAAGTTTGTGCTGTCATATCTGCCCGATCGGGCAAGCTCCAAAAAGTTCTTTTTGTGCAAGGGAGTTTGGTCATACAGCACCACGGTCATGTCTCCATATTCAGTCTTGATTTTGACGAGATAGTCTTTGTTTTTATCACCGCAGGCAGTGATCATTCCAATGATAAAAAGTGAGAATATTAGTTTTTTCATAATATAGATTTCTAGTTCAAAATTATTTCGAAATAATTGATTTTATATCGTCAAGTACCTTCTTTCCTCCACTTTGAAGAATTTCTTCTGCAAGAGAGGTGCCTAACTCTTCGGGAATTGAACCATGCATGGTTCGCTGAATGAGCTGTTTCCCATCGAGACTTGCTATACCTCCTTTGAGTGTAATTTGACCATCCATTTCCATTTCAGCATGGCCAAATACCGGAATACTACAGCCACCATCCATTCTTCGCAAGAAGGCACGTTCCGTGCGTAGCATTTTTTCTGATAAGGGATGATTCGTGGCCTTCTTGATTTTTTCGGCGATTTCGCCATTCATGTTTTCATGTATCTCAATGGCAACCGAGCCTTGACCAACGGGCGGGATAAATCTTTCAGTATCGAACCAATAGCGAATCATATGATCGAAATTCATCCTGCGAACACCAGCGTAGGCCAATACAAGTCCATCCATGGTGCCAGTCTGCATTTTTTCCAGGCGTGTTTGCAGGTTCCCTCTGACATCCACTGTGGTAATGTGTGGGTAATAATGCTTGAGCATGGCAATTCTACGAGTACTGGATGTACCCAAAATAAGTTTCGGATTATTTAAATCAATTTCATTGTCTGAGACGATGACATCATCCGGAGATTCTCGTTCACAAAAAGATAATACTTGAAAACCCTCAGGAAGCTTAGACTGAAGGTCTTTGGCACTATGCACAGCAATATCTATTTGCTTTCTACGCAGCATTGACTCTAGCTCTTCTGTAAATACACCTTTGCTACCAATCTTTGAGAGTGCAACGTTTTGAATTTTATCTCCCTTGGTTTCAATCGGAACCAATTGAGGCTGAAAGCCGCTTGCATCCAGCATGTCTGCTACATAGTTGGCTTGCCACATAGCAAGCTTACTTTTTCTGGTTCCTATCTTAATGATCTTTCGCTCCATTCGGTATGCGGTTACTGCTTAGCTATTTAAAGTTCTGGTTACGTCAAGCGATAAATTTAGGTGTGTTATCCGCGGGTTTGAATTTCGTTCAAGATGGATAAGCGCTTCGTTATTCAGCGCGTATACTTTTTCAAGTTTTTCTATTCCAAGCTTATCTGCAAATTTGCCAATGAAAGATGATTCAGCTTCATTCTGAGTAGATAGTTGCTGACCTGAAGCATGGACTACCGCATTTCTTATAAGAGAAATAGCAAAGTTTAGTGTTGTCTTTTGAGCGGCTTTTCCAGACTTAGAAAAATCCTCACTTCTACGCACAAGGTTTGTTAGATTTCTGTTCCAGCACTCGAGCATCCACTTTTGAAAATCTTCGCACTCATGTGATTCGCCGATTGCTGAAACATGGAGTGCCAGCCCGAGTTTACCCTCCGAAAGTTCAGCAGCTTGAGTAGCCTTGGCAGCATCCACACCCATGCCTTCAAGGTAATTTTGAATTTCACCCGAACTATTGGGGGGGACATTTACCAGTTGAGTTCTTGAAGTAATGGTAGCAAGTAAGCTATCATAATTGTAAGAAACCAGTAGATATAACGTCTTCTCAGGAGGTTCTTCCAGAATTTTTAAGATGGCGTTGGCTGAACTGGAATTCATCATTTCCGGTACCCAGATGAGTAAAATTTTGTAGCCACCCTCCACTGATCGCATGCTTACATTTTTTAGCATTTGCCTGCTGTCTTGACGACTAATCAACAGGTTTTTATTTTCCTGTCCATACTTTCTTGTCCATACCTCCATGTCCCCGAAAGGTGACTCGGCTACAAATTCTCTAAAGCGAGGGATGGCTTCTGCGAGAACTTTTTCGTACTTATTTTCGGCGGCCGACACTTTGGGGAAGTGAAGGTGTATGTCAGGGTGGACCAATTTTTTTATGCGTGTACAATTGGCGCAAGTTCCACAGCTGTCCTCAGCAGTTCTGTTTTCACACATCAAATAGCTGATGTAAGCAAGCGCCATGGGCAGAACGGCTGTTCCAGGTCTTCCGGAAAAGAGTTGTGCATGTGCCACTTTCCCCCTCTGATGAGTAGAAACAAGCTGCCCCTTTAGTTCTTCAAGTCCCGGTATTTCTGAAAACTGCATGTTTATTTTTTATCCCACACCCGATTTTCGGCTGTGATTTCAAAGATATGAGAAAGCATGGCTTTGTCATTTTCGGTGAGGTCTATGTTTCTGCGTTTCATGACAAGCGCCGCAGTTTCAAATGCTTTACGTGTTTGGTAGGTCGTAAAGCCAGAGGAACCACCCCAAGCAAATGAAGGAATAATGTTTCTGGGAAAACCATCCCCGAAAATATTGGCTGATACGCCAACGGTGGTGCCTGTATTGAACATTGTATTGATTCCACACTTTGAATGATCACCCATGATCAGTCCGCAAAATTGTAAGCCTGTATCCTTAAAACGCCCCGATGCAAAATCCCACATTTTTACATTGGCATAGTTGTTTTTCAAGTTCGAATTGTTTGTGTCTGCCCCTAGATTGCACCATTCTCCAATCACGGAGTTGCCAAGAAAGCCATCATGACCTTTATTCGAGTATCCGAAAATCATTGAGTTTGAGATCTCTCCACCTACTTTTGAGTGAGGCCCCACCGTACTATCACCTTTTATTTTTGCTCCCATGTTGACAACAGAATGCTCGCAAAGGGCAAATGGACCCCGAATGAGTGAGCCCTCCTGTACTTCTGCATCTTTGCCAATGTAGATAGGGCCGTTTTCGGCATTTAAAATTGCTGCTTTTACCTGCGCTCCCTTTTCTATGAAGATGTGGTCTCCATAGGTTTTTGTATGAGGATCATCAAGTGGTTCAGATTTTCTTCCAGTGGTTAATAGTGTGTAATCTTGCCGTATTTCTTCACCATTGAGCTTAAAGATGTCCCATGGATGGTGTATTTGCACTGCCTCTGAAAGTGAGATTTTACTTCGATTCCCAAGTTCAAAGGATTCATCGTGATCATAGAAACCAGCGATAACCTCATCGTTGCAGGTCAAAACTTCGTCATCTTTTAGATCTTTAACAGCACTTACCAAAGAGGTTGTTGGTAAAACGTTACCCAGTATTGTTAGTGTCTTTTGTTTTGGAGTGTTAAAAAGGGGACCCAGGTAATTCTCGGACCGGAAAAATGATTCAGCAGCATTCAGATAGCTTACCCACTTCTCATGTACTTTCAATATCCCCACACGCATATCCGCAACCGGGCGTGTATAACTCATGGGCAGCATTTGCTTCCAACTTTCTTCCGTGTCTATGAAGGTTACTTGCATGAATCAAACTTAGCTTGTTTTGACAAAAAGGGCACAAAAAAAGTCTTCAGGATAGCCTGAAGACTTTGAATTTCTTCTTCGAACGGAATTACTTCTTCTTGTACTTTCTGTTGAATTTTTCCACTCGACCTGCAGTATCCAAGAAAATTTTCTTTCCGGTGTAGAACGGGTGAGAAGCAGAGCTAACCTCTACTTTAATCAACGGATACTCTTTACCGTCTTCCCACTTGATAGTCTCTTTTGAAGTCATCGTTGATTTTGTAAGGAATTTGAATTCACTTGTTGTATCAAGAAAAACAACTTCATTGTACTCTGGATGTGTATCTTTTTTCATCTTCTTCTGTGCTCTTTTCAAAAAGGATGGCAAAGATAGACATTATTTTATCTTCTTCAAACCCATTCATTCAACTAAAATCGAATATGTTTGATTCATGAGAAATGCAATTTGGATACTTAGTCTTCTCGTGACCAGTATGTTGTCAGCTCAATCTACTGATTTCACGCTCGGGCATCCGGCCTATCAGGTGGTTGAACTGGCAGAAATACGTACATCAAATAGCTTTAGCTCAACATTTAAGCCCCTTTCTCGCCATTCGGTCTACTCCTTGATTCAGGACAATATCAGTCCTTACATGAGTAAAGAGCTTCGTACCTACTCAAGGGATTCAGCCAAATCAAGTAACCCAATACTAAAAAAATTCTATCAATACCCTGCAGACGCATATTACTATGAGGATAGAAACCTGGAATTGCACGTAAATCCTGTATTGCAGTTGTCATACAGCAAGACCAATGATGCTTTGGGCTCTGCCTACGTGCTCAGCCGTGGCGCTGAGATAAGGGGAAGGATTGATAATAAGATTGCCTTTTATACCATGTTGACTGAAAATCAGGCGCGTTATCCTGTTTACATCAATGATGTGAGAGATAGCACGCTCGTGGTGCCTTATGAGGGTTTTTGGAAACAATTCGCTACGACAGGAGTGGATTTTTTTAGAGCTCAGGGATACATTGATTTTGGACTTTCAAAAAGTATTTCAGCCCAGCTGGGTTTTGGAAAACACTTTGTTGGGAATGGTGTTCGCTCTCTAATCCTCTCGGATTACTCAAATAATTATCCATACCTACGCATCGACACAAAAACGAAAGTGTTTGACTATACCAATGTTTTTGCAGAACTAATATCAGAAGCCAGGGGAGGCACATTTGGACTGTTGGGGACGGGTGGCTTTGGAAAGAAGTACATGGCTTTTCATCACTTGAATATCAAGCTAAAGCCAAACCTGCACATCGGACTTTTTGAATCGGTAATGTATGGTGATTCCACCGGGGGACTCAAACTAGAGTACCTCAATCCGATAATCTTCTACAGAGCTGTAGAACAGCAGAACGGGAGTGAAGACAATGCCATACTTGGCATGGATTTCAAATGGAACATAAAAAATAGGATTTCGGTGTATGGACAGTTGGTAATAGATGAGATGATTATTGGTGAAGTGCTGGCAGGGGATGGCTGGTGGGGAAATAAGCAAGGCTTTCAGCTCGGCGCCAAGTACGCAGACCCTTTTGGTGTAGATGATCTCTTGATTCAGACAGAAGTAAACAGAGTAAGACCTTACATGTACGCTCATGAAGACGGATTCACAAGCTACAGTCATTACAACCTGTCATTAGCTCATCCATTGGGAGCGAATTTTACCGAGTACATCGGTCGTGCCAACTATCGGCTTAGCGGTCAATGGAGCTTCGAAGGCATGGTGATGCGAGCGAGCTATGGAAATGATATTGGTGATGTGAATTTTGGGAGGGATATTCTTAAAGACTATACCATAAGAAGACCGGATGGAAATGGAGGAAATTTGGATTTCGGAAATGCACATTTGCAGGGAAACAAAACAGACTTGACCATGTTTTTTTTCAGAGCTAGCTATATGGCAAAACATAATTTATTCCTGGATCTGGATGCGACTTTTAGAAAGGAGACGGATGCAAATGGGCAGATAGACACTTCAACTTCGGTGCTTGGGTTTTCGCTGCGCTGGAATGTACCTTCAAGAAGGTACCTCTTCTAAAGCAATAAGGTGATTGAAAATGAAAGTAGTTATATTGATTAAAGACCTTTAAGAAAATTATCTCCATCAAAACTTCAAAAGTTTCATAACTTTCAGCTCGCACTACAACGACTATATGCAAAGGTTCAAACTCATTTTCCACATCGTTTATGTAATCATCGCTTTAGTGATTATGTACTTTTCTGTGGATATTTTGCTCAATACGGAGCAGTATTTATCGAAGATTAAACTGTCTTCTTACATAAAGTTTCCTCGGTATGTAATGGGTCTTTTCTTATTCATTTCCATTATGATGATGATCGAGTTCACTTTGCAACAAATACGGATTCGAAGTATTAAAAATGGGATTGATGATTTAGAGAATGAGATTGTAGAATTGAAGGCAAAACTTTATGATAAGTCTCAGGAAGAATCAGAACTACCAGATGAGGAAGACGAGGAGGATACGGAAGAGGAAGATGAGGATTAAATAACAGTCCTTAATACACCACCATTTTTTAGATATTTATTAAGATCATTTTAAGATACTTATGCTCGCTAAAACTTATGGTAGTGCCGTATACGGCGTAGACGCTTACAAAATCACCGTTGAAGTCAACGTTGGTCAAGGCACCAAATTTTTCATGGTAGGATTGCCTGATTCCGCGGTAAAGGAAAGTGAACAACGCGTGGAGTCTGCGATTAAAAACTTGGGATATCGTATGCCGAGACAAAAGGTAGTTGTAAACCTGGCGCCTGCAGATATCAGAAAAGAAGGTTCAGCGTATGATCTTCCCATTGCACTTGGAATTTTGAAGGCTTCCGAACAGATATTGGCTGAAAAGCTCGAGGAGTATGTAATCATGGGGGAGCTGGCACTTGATGGAGAACTTCGTCCGATCAAAGGCTGGCAGAAGCTATTCAATATCGAAGTTTGGATCGTGAAGGTTGGGCAGGGTAATATTACGGCATGTTTGAGTCCGTCATTCAGTCTATCACTTCTTATGCTAGCCTTTCTGAGCAGGAAATCGAAAACTTTACTGCTCGGTTGGAATTAAGACAATTCGACAAGGGAGAGCTTTTATTGGAAGCCGGTGAAGTATGTGTGAGCTGGTCATTTGTAATAAAAGGGAGTTTCAGAGAATACCACACCGATCAAGAGCTCAATGAAGTGACTACTAACCTTTTCACGGAAAATGCCTGGACACTCAATCACAGTAGTTTCACCGGCCAATTACCCTCTAAAGGTAAAATTGAGGCTTTCGAGGACAGTGAAGTATTTCAACTTTCAGTGCATGATTTGCATCACCTAATTGGTGAATCTCCAGCATTTTTTGCTTTAGGCAAGATTCTGGAAGTGGATTCTAAAAAGCCAAAATCATCAGCCAATCCAGAAGAAAAATACCTGGCCCTGCTAGCACAAAACTCTGTCATTGTTCAGAAGTTTCCGCTGAAATACATAGCCTCATATCTAGGCATGACACCTGAAACCTTGAGTAGGGTGAGAAGAAAAATCCAATGATCATTTCTTGATTTCGATCAAGTGCGTTTCCAGACGACTGCATCTATGTTTGTTAAAAAAAGATGGAATCGAACGAGCAAAAAGGAGCAGGACTGTCGCTCATCATTGGCTCATTGCTAATGATTGCAACGATGATTTTACATCCGGTGGGCGGGGACTTTAATCAACTACTCAAAATTGTAACCATTGGAATCGTTTCACATTCACTAGCGATCCTCTCTGTGCCGTTTGTGGCATATGGTTTTTTTGGATTGACCATGCGTCTTAGGTCTACTTCATTTCTCAGCTACACAGGCTTTTCGATAATATTTTTTGGTTTGATCGCGGTGATGCTTGCCGCAGCTACTAATGGACTTATACTCACGGATTTTGTGAAATCCTATGAGGGTGCATCGGCAGAAACAATTGCTTCCATCAAACCCATTTTTGTATTTATGCGCAGCTTCAATCACGCCTTTGACTACATATTTATGGGTGCAATCTGCCTTTCGATGACCATGTGGTCGGTGGCTATTATCAAAACCAAGGCAATGGCAACCTGGGTGGGCTACTTCGGAATCCTGGTGTCAATAGCCGGAATAATTCTTTTTGTTTCAGGTTTTGAGTTGCTGCACCTTGCAGGTTTTAGAATATTTGTTTTTGCCAATGTAGCATGGATACTAGCCGTGGGGTTTTACTTAAGGAAGAATTAGAAAGCTTTTCCAAGGGGTATCCGATCAACGTAAAACAGTACGTGTATTACTCCGATCTCAACTGCTCTGCAGGATTTATTTTACTTGTTTGATATACCTTGTATCCGATCGCTAAAACAACAATTAGTAAAACAACAGTTAAGGCTTTTACAAAATGGATTGCTTCGGGAGTTACGTGATAAGCGTAGATAATGTCAAACACAGTGATGAGGATAAAACTACTTGCGGATAAACCAACTACAGCGGCAATTCCCAATATCCAGTACAAATCTTTTCCAAGCAAATGAATGATTGTTTTGTGTGAGGCACCCAACACTTTTCTCACACCAAACTCTTTGCTTCTCTTTTGGACTTTAAGTGAAACAAGCGTGTACAATCCCAGTATTGAAATGAGTATGGAAATGATTGCCATGAAAAGATTGATCTTCACAAAGATGCCATTTGTTCCCCTCGAATTTTGCAATACATCCTCCTGAAGAAACCCTTTGTAAAGTTCCTGCGGAAAGGCTTCATACCATACTTGCTCTACCGTGCTATTGATAGACTCCTGATTTCCTGAAAGTCTTGCTACCGCATAGTGATAGTTTTCTTCTGGGATATGTCGAATCATGGTTGGAGTAATCCTATTGTCCATCATAATATTCTTCACATTGAAATCATCTACTATTCCAATAACCGTGTATCTATTATCACCGACCTTTATCGTCTGATTTAGCATATCCCTACCGAATTGACTCTCCAGCATGCGATTAATGATCACTTTATCAGAGTTGTCTCCAAGGTCTGTATGGAAAGAGCCTTTGCCTAATCGGAGTCCCATCACGTTTGCGTAATTTGTGCCTACACGAAGCATGGTAACAGGGGTATCCGTTCCTTGCTGATCTACGTACTGAGATTCGGTAGAGAACCCGATCAAGTGAAACGAGCCAGACACTGCCTGAATATCTGGATGTTGATTTAGACGATCGGCCAGCAACTGATATTGATCAGGACGATCCAATGGAATATTTACGATTTGGTCAATTTCATATCCCCGATCAAGTGCATCCTGATAGTAAGAGTTGTCCACGTTAAGAAATAGCCCAAAGATGTTGTAAAAGCATAGGGCAAACTGAAAAGTAAGCAACACAACCATGAGTCTGTTTTTACCCGAAAGAGTCACTTGATCTCTAAAAATTTTAAGAGAAGAAAACTTAGATACATACAAAGAGGGATAAGCAGCAGATAGTAAGGTCACTACACAAATCAGGATGATTGCAAACTGGACGAGGGTCATTACAGGCACTCGATCAAGCTGAATAAGTTCTCGCTGAAAGAGTGCATTGTATGTGGGAATTAACAAGGAAGAAATGCCGATGGATGCAATCACTGCTATAGAGATCATGAATGTGTTTTCAATCATAAACTGGGTGATCGTACTTTTTCTGTTACCACCCATAACTTTTCTTACAGCAATTTCCTTTAACCTTTTACCAGACAACGCAATGCTGGTGTTTATGAAGTTGAAACACGCCAAGAGTAAGATAGATAAAGCAGTGCCGGCGATCCCATAGACGGAAGATATATGCAAATGCTGACGAAATCTGCTATGCAAAAGCTTACTCTCGAAAGCAGGCCAGTCCAAAATATTGTCTAGCCTGTAGGCATCTATTTGAAAACGGGAATTTCCCTCGTTTCGGGTTTGCCTTAAGAGCTCAAGTTCTGAATTGATCTGGCTAAGCTGGCTAAGATTTGAATACACGAAAGTACCATCTACACTATACGACCAATCTTGCTGATTGACCTCATAATGAGCGGGGTAATTGTCGAAAGAGGTGATAGCCTCATGCGTAAAACTCACATTGGTTGGAGGAGTTTCAAACACATCTTTGATGAGGAAAGACTCCTCGTGTTGATCAGGAAAAACCATCTTGACAAATTTCCCAATTGGATAGGCCTCATTGAATAACTTCATGGCCAGCTTTTCTGAAATAGCCACTTCATTAATGCCCGGGACTTTGATAGATGATCCATTCAGACTCGTCATTGGAAGTCGATTGAAAAACTCAGTATCTGCAAAAGCGACCCTTGATGAAAAAAGATGATTTTGCTCACGTATGGCAATACTTTTAGCTGTGTATCTAAAGGCTTCTATTGCAGCACTTTTAAGACCGGGAGCTAGTGCAATTGAACTGGTGCCAACAGTGGATTCCCCTGTTCGGAGTCCATGAACTTTATAAATATTCTGTGCTTCGTCATAGGATTCATTGAATGTGGAATTGAACCGATAGTTGAAATAACCAATGGTGCAAATGGATATTGCCAGAGCAAGCCCAAAAATGTTAGCAAAAACATAAAATGGATTGAGCTTAATTGACCTGATAGAGGTCTTGAGATAATTTTTAGAAAGTCTCATGGTGTTGGAAGGGATTGGGTTAATCGACTGAATGACGGATGGTCGGATCATTTTAAGCACCTCCTTTGTGTAAATGCTTCTTGCTTTTCTAGCTCCGAGAGCCTCAACATTTTCAAAGTAGGCTTCCTCAAGATCTCCCTGGAGTTCTTCAAATAAGTGTGGATCGCAAAACCAGCGAAAGAACCTAAGAGGCAATTTTGGTAGGCTTTGTTTCATCAGATGCTAAATTTTGGGGCCAGACTCCACATTTCTTCTCGAAGCTCTCTGGCATGCCTTAGTGCAGACTTTCCACTGGCTGTCAAAGCATAGAAGCGTTTCCTCCTGCCACCCCTCTCTGCTGTAGCACCACCTACATGAGATTCGAGATACCCTTTTTCTTCAAGACGGGTTAGAGCTGCATGTAAGGCGCCTCTGCTAAGCGTCCGGTCGAGCCGTTTGCTTATTTCTTTTTGAATATTTAGCCCGTATGCTTGCTCATCGAGTATGAGAACGGAGAGTAATACAATCTCTTGAAATTCGCCCAGGTTGGTGCCCTTCATGGTTCAATAGTTTAGTCAATTAATTTGAATAGGTTAAGCGTTACGCTTATTTGTTTCAGTTTTGAAGACCAAACGTAAGAAAACATTATTTGTTTCACAAATGAAGACATAATGCATTGATTAGATTGATATGGGTTATTGCAACCCTTTACTTGATCATTCGTTATACTTTGACATTCTATGTATACAGAATTAATTTGTATACTTGCATTTATAAAGCACAAACACAGGTTATGATTTCTAAAAATTTAACTGCGGCATCTACTAAACCCATCATTCTTGGCATACTCAAGAAAGGGAATAGCTATGGCTATCTGATCATTAAAAAAATTAAAGAGCTGTCTGGTGGAAAAATGGAATATTCAGACGGCATGCTCTATCCAGTGCTCCATCGATTGGAAAAGGAAGGACTGATCAAATCCAACTGGACGATGGATGGAGGTACCAGGCCAAGGAAGTACTACGAAATTACAGCGTCTGGTAAGCAAGAGCTTGTAGATGAGCAAGTACAATGGCAGCAGGTGAATGCAGTACTCAATACACTATGGGATGTTAAACCTTCAATCACCTAAGAAATGTTCGATCTAGAAAAAGAAATAGCAGGATGGTTAAAATCCTTTAGAAAGCAAAGAGCTTTTGATGAAGGAAGCATTCGAGAGATGGAATTACATCTCCGAGACCATGTAGAGGACTTAATGGCCAATGGAGTAGATGAAAAAGAAGCGTTTGAAAAGGCAGTAGAAGCGTTTGGAGAAGTTCCTACAGTGGCAAGCGAAGAGTACTCAAACATTAAGAGAAAGACGTCTCTGCGTACCATTTTGTTTGCAACGATGCTCAACAATTATTTTAAGACGACACTCCGAACCATGATGAAGAATCCACTTACTTCATTCATCAATGTCTTTGGCCTGGCTGTCGCTATTGGTGTTTGTACGGTTGTTTATGCGTTCATTGAGTTCGATTACCGCATTGATAGGCATCATAAAAAGGAAAATGAAATTTACTTAGCTACCTTTTTCATTGATCGAGACGGGAAGGAAGAACAATATGGACTAAGCCCGGCACCGCTGGGAAAAATACTCGAACAAGACTTTTCAACCATAAAAAGCATATGCAGAATTAAAGATGGAAATGCCGTTATCAAGTATGAAGACAATGTCTTCAACGAAAGCATCAGGCTGGTAGACCCAAGTTTTTTAGAGTTTTTCACTTTCCCTTTAAAGGTTGGAGATCCAGGCTCTTTAAATGATGTGAACAGCATCATCATCACTGAAGTGATGGCTAAAAAATACTTTGGAGATGCAAACCCGATGGGGCAGCAGCTTTTAGTAAAAATAACCGAAAATAAGAGTAAAACATTCACAGTCTCAGGTGTAGCCGAGAAACTTCCTCAAGCGAGAGCTGTAAGTTTTGATTTCCTCATCAATCTTAAGAACTATGATTACTTCCACAGCTCTTTCGATTTCAATGATTGGAGAGAAATAATTGGCGCCACACTCATTTTTGTTCCAAATGAAAATGACGTTCAAGCAATCGCCGATGGGATGAAGAAGTACATAGCGATCCAAAATAAGAAAGTACCTGATTGGGCGATTAGTTCAACAGAACTTGTAAAGTTCAAGGACTTGCACTTCAGATCAAGACAGATTCAAAAAGATATTTCTCATGACAATTTTTATGAAGGACGCTTACTACTCCCAATAATTGCTGTATTTCTGGTCATTCTGGCATGCTTCAATTACATCAATATTGCTGTGGTATCAGCGGCAAAACGGTTAAAGGAAATCGGAATAAGAAAAGTAATAGGTGCAAATCGAGTTAGCGTCATTAAGCAGTTTTTGATAGAAAACCTGATGCTCACCCTTTTTGCTTTAGTGGTTGGCATACTCCTTTCCGTCATTGTGATGTTACCGTGGTTCAAAAGTATTTCAGGTATGGAGCTATCTCTTTCAGTGAGCGACTACAACTTGTGGTTTTTCCTTTCAGGCCTACTTGTTTTCACGGGCATAGTTTCAGGAATTTACCCAGCATTATACATCTCTAAATTTCCCGTGGTTGCCATTTTCAAAGGCACCATAAGAATTGGTAAGAAGAATTTACTGACCAAAATATTCCTCTCCTTTCAAATAATTCTTTCGTGTGTGGGCATCACTGTTGCCGTCATGTTTGCACAAAACAGCAACTATTTATATCAGAGAAGCTGGGGGTATGATCAGCAAGGTGCGATATATCTGTTCGTTCCAAATGCGTCTGGCTTCAGGCAGCTTTATGCTGAACTGTCCAAAGACCCAAACATCACACACCTTTCAGGTTCAAGTCATCACCTTGGAAATTCAAGAGAACTTCAGGTAGTAAGGAATGAAAAAAGAGAGTTTGAAGTGGTGGGGCTATCAGTGGACGCCAACTACTTTGAAACACTGGGACTTGAAATCGTGGATGGGAGTGTTTTCGATGATGGAACACTGACGGATCAGTTTGCAATAGTTGTAAATGAATTGCTAGTTCAAAGCATGGAAATAGATGAACCTATTGGACATCAATTGAAGATTGACAGTGCAAACTATACGATAAAAGGAGTGGTGAAAAATTTCCACTTCAATAATTTCTACTATGAAAATGAGCCTTCAATTTTCACAAAGGCTCAATCGGAAAATTATCGATTTCTAACCGTCAGATCTAGAGAAGGAGCAGAAGAGGAGGTCTATAAAAACGTCCGTCAACAATGGGCAAGCTATTTTCCTGAAACCCCATTTAGAGGCGGATATCAAGAGGATATTTGGGGTAGTTTTTATAAAGAATTGGATATTCAGAAAGTATTCATGCGAAACATCGCATACATTTTTGTGATCCTTACCGCACTCGGTTTGTATGGCCTGGTTACTTTAAATGTAGCTGGCAGAATTAGAGAATTTAGCATTAGAAAAACCCTCGGCGCGAGTACGAAGCATATTGCATATGGGATAGTTAAACAATACATCTTACTCTCAGCAATTGCCTTGTCTTTTGGAGCACCCATCTCTTATTTTTTAGCAAAAGCTAATATTGACCTCATGTATCCTGACCCAAGACCGTTTGGAGTCGATAGCGTATTGATAGCAGTAACCATTCTGGCTTTAGTACTTCTTGGCGTTATGCTAATGCAAGTAAAAAGAGTGACAAAGTCAAACCCTGTAGAAGGACTAAAAGTCGAATGACTCCATTATTTATTCTATAAAGTATAACAAATTAATTCAGCTTCCGTATATTTGTTCTATAAAATAGAATAAATCATGTCGAAAGATCATATTGGCGAACTGGAAGAATTGATTTTACTCCTCATCGTAATGTTGAAGGAAGAGGCTTACGGCCTGGCAATCAGAAAAGCGCTTAAAGAACAGGCAAATCGCAATGTCACGATTGGAGCCGTACATGGAACAGTCAATCGGCTGGAGAGTAAAGGTTTCATTGAGTCAAGCATGGGAGGAGCCACCGAAGAGCGTGGAGGTCGGCGTAAACGAATTTTTTCCATTACCGCTGCTGGAAAGAACGTGCTTCAAAAAAGCCGTGATGTCAAGGTCAACCTTTGGCAGCAGATTCCAGAGTTATCCATCAAAAACACCTGATCATGGAAAAGCAGCAACCTCCAAAATTCGCAGACCGATTGCTTGGCTTCTTTATCAAAGGAGAACTACTTGAAGAAGTACTAGGAGATCTTTACGAGTATCATACCGAGCTCTTGGATACACCCTCCTGGAAACGATCTGTATTCTATTGGTTTCATGTTTTAAATTTTATTCGCCCCGAATTGGTCAAAAAAATCTTAGGTCAAATGAAACTCAACAATATGGGAATGATCCAACTGCTGTTTAAGCTCAGCTTTAGGCACATGAGAAAAAAGATGCTGATTACCGCAATTAGTCTGATTACACTGATAACAGGAGTCTTGAGTTTTCAACTAATTTATAGCTGGCTTAAGAATGAGATCTCCATGGACGATTTTCATTCTAAACGAGACAGAATAACTGTAGGGGTGGCTCGGCTAAGCCCGGAAAGCAATCTGATCGCTTTTTCAATATCAGGTCTCTATCAGATTGATTATTCAGAATACCCGGAGATTGAAAAGTCAATGCTTATCCACACATATATGCCAGATGAAATCAAATTCTTTTCTGAGGATGTTGCTTATGGAGGAAAAGGACTGGTCGCAGACAGCACTTTTTTCGACTTTTTCGATTTCAAACTCCAAGTCGGGGTGGAAGATGTACTTTCGGGCCCTACTAATGTAGTCGTCACCAAAGAATTTGCTCGCAAAGTATTCGGTGATAAAGACCCTATGGGTCGCATCATTGAAATCACATGTGATCAGAAAGGAACATATCAAGTTGCTGGCGTTCTTGACAGGATTCCTTCCAATAGTTCAATCACCTTCGACTTTTTGATCCCCAGGCATTCCAAAAGCTTTTGGAGAAGAGCACCGCAAGATTTCATTATGCTGAAAGAAGGAGTAAGCCTTCCTCAGATCAACACCAAACTAATAGAGATTGCAAATGCTAGTGAACGCTTTCCAAATAGTGAGGCATTCTTATACCCGTTTCAAGATGTGTATGAAGATAAACCCTTCAACATAACATTGTTTTCTAAATATGGAAATGCAGGAAACCTAAAGAGTGTGACGTTGATCGCCTGGGGCTTACTGTTCATCACAATTGTTTGCTATACCAATTTGCAGACATCAGTACAACTGGCAGAAATGAACAAGGTCAAACTCAAGCATTTAATTGGTGCGTCTAAACGACACTTGGTAGTTGAGTGGATGGTTCGGGGTTTTATCTACTTCCTCATTGCAACAGTCACAAGCTTGATACTTTACCACCTACTTTTTAATGGACTTGCAGACTTCATTGGCTTGGAGTTAGATAAGCAGCCCCTTTCCGATAGCTTAGTTATTGCTGGAGTAATTCTTATTGCGGTCTTACTTTCTTCCTTGATCGCATCCGCTAATGTATTCAAGCGACTGATCGATCTTGATCTACAAAGAGAAAAAGCAACCTTTACAATCGGCCTCTCAAGGCGGTTTATGGCCGTTTTTCAGTACGCTATCACTGTTGTACTTCTCATCGGTTCCATGATTGTGGCTTTACAGTTGCGATTTATGCAAAGCAAGGATTTAGGAATTCATCAGACTGAAATCGTTTCAACCAGTTTTTTTGATGTAATACCAGACGCACGGCAGGATAGCGCCAAAAGAGTCGAAGTAGAAAGTGATCATCGATATGTAATTGATCGGCTAAGTAAGCACGCAGATATTATTGCAGTATCACAAGCCAGAGAGCCGTTAGGTTTTGCTTACGATTTACCTTTTAAGCTTTCTTCATCTCCGGACGACTTTATCCCTGTAAAAACTCTGAATACTGACCCAGGTTTTTTCAAAATATTTGAAGCATCAATAAGCGAAGGTCGCTTCTTCGATGAGACAGATGAAAACTACGCGATCAAGGTAGTTATCAATGAATCAGCAAAAAAATTCTTTAAAATCAAGGATATTGGAGATGCAAGATTGACCTCAAGAGTCACCAATGAATCTTATCAGATTATTGGCGTAGTAGAGGATTTTTATTACGAACATCTTTCTCAAGAAATTCAACCCCTAATTCTAACCTACTTCACTCGTTTGGATAATGAAATCATCATTCGGTACCGAAAAGGAACAGATAAGCAGACGCTTGAATTTGTGGAAGAATTGTATAGAGAAGTCAATCCAAAGGGGATTTTCACCGCAAGTTTCTTTGATGACAAGGTCTCAAGTCAATATGATAAGGAAGAAAAGGTAGGAAGGCTCTACGCAATTTTTGGTCTCATTGCCATATTGCTGTCCTCAGTTACGTTGTTCTCGTTTGCTTATCACGAAACCAATAGGCGTACTAAGGAAGTTGGAGTTCGAAAAGTGAATGGAGCCTCCCCAGCAGACATATTCAAGCTCTTTAGCCTGTCATTTTTGAAATCAATTTTAGCGGCTTTAATCTTATCAATACCACTTGGCTGGTACTTGATGGAACAATGGTTGAGCAATTTCTCAAACAGAATTAGTCAAGAACTGTGGATGTATCTGTTTGTTGGCTTTGTGGTTGTGATATGGGCCGCAATTGCCATTGTTTGGCATACCACCAAGATTGCTCGAATTAACCCGATTCATAGCCTTAGATACGAATGATGTAAAATATATTTTACATATAGTAAAACATTTTTAACTTTGTGTTCGTAATACTTTACATCGAGTAAATAAAAACAGACACTACCAAACGTTAAAAATGGACTACAACGAAAGAAAAAGTATTGTAAACATGCTCAGTACAGTTATTGTGTTGGGCATTTATTATTGGTCGGTATTCGAGCGTTTCGACAGCCTGACATTAACCACAGACGAGCAGCTGCAGTTTTGGGCCAAGGCTATTTTAATTGCTATTCCGATATCAATTGTTGCCAAAATTGTGGTGATGATCATTTTTGCAATTAGCAACTATATAATCACTCGTGAAGATTTGCCGTGCTTTGAGGACGAACGTGACAAGCTGATAGAATTGAAATCTACGCGTAATTCCTACTTCTTTTTTGGGTTTGGATTCTTTATTTCATTGGTTGTACTTGCATTTGGTTACCCACCAAAATTCATGTTTATCGCTTTGATACTCGCGGGCATAGGCTCCGAAATCTTTGATAACCTTTCCAAGCTTTATTACCACAGAAAAGGCGTATGAAGAAGAGCAATCATAGCGTTACCAATAATATCCGGAAGCTGAGATTTGATAGCGATGAGATGACCCAGCAGCAGCTAGCAGATCAGGTAAAAGTCACCAGGCAAACCATTGTGGCTATTGAAAAAGGTAAATACTCGCCATCATTGGAACTGGCCTTCAAGATTGCACGTGTATTTAAATCGCCACTCGAAGAAGTCTTTTCCTTTAAACCAGAAAGTGATAAGCCATGAAACTATTTATCCTAAAAACAAACATCAAATCTCAGTTGCAGGTGAATAAGTTGAAGCATGAATTTGACAAATACACTCACATCGCTCGATGGACAGTAGATTTGGATGATATTGATCGAGTGCTGAAGGTGGAAACCAAAGTTGATGCGGAGCAATCAGAGTTAATCAATTTGGTAGGGAAACATGGGATTTATTGTGAAGAATTACCAGACTAGCTATGATCACCAAATCCTACTTCCGAAAAGTCATCCTTCACTATCGCATGCTTGCAGATGGCCTTATGTATGCTCAGCGCAATGAACAATTGTGTCAGGCGACTATCAATTTTATCGAACGAAGAGAGATAAAGATGATTCACACATTCCTTGCAATCCAAAAGAACAATGAACCAGACATCTCGCCACTTTTTGAACAGTGGTGGAAGGATGGAACGAAAGTCGTGGTTTCCAAAACGGATTTCATGTTTAAGCAAATGAGACACTACTTGCTAGATGCTAAAACTAATCTGGTAATCAATAAAAAAGGAATTCCCGAACCCATAGATGCGGAAGAAGCAGTACTCAATGATGTGGATGTAATTTTCGTCCCTTTACTTCTTTCGGATAAACAAGGTTTCAGAATTGGTTATGGCGGTGGATATTACGATCGCCTCTTAACGGAAACAAATACACTTAAAGTTGGGTTATCATTGTCTCCTCCAGTTGATGAAATATTGCAGAGGGAGGAATGGGATATACCCTTGGATTATTTAATAACACCTTACAAAACCTATCAATATGGCTAAAATTACACTCGGAGGAACAAAAACGAATACTGTCGGAAACTTACCAGAAGTAGGCACTCAGGCGCCGGATTTTCATTTAGTTCGGAAAGACATGAAAGACGTGACACTTGCCAATTATCATGGACAAAAAGTAATCATGAATATCTATCCAAGTATTGATACAGGGATTTGCGCCATGTCTACTTCGAAATTCAATCAGGAGGCTTCTAAGCTTAGCAATACCAGAATCATATGTGTGTCCAAGGATTTACCTTTTGCACTCAACCGTTACTGTGAGGCAGAAGGAATTGATAACCTGGACAACCTTACCAATTTCCGCGACGGTGGTGACTTTGGTAAAAACTATGGAGTGGAGATTGTTGATGGAGCCTTTGCAGGGCTAAATGCTCGCGCTATTGTAGTAGTAGACGAAGAAGGAAAAGTATCCTATACGGAGCTCGTTCCTGAAGTAGGTCAGGAGCCAAACTATGAGAGGGCGTTAGCGGCTTTGTAGACGTTCACAATTTGGGAGATTTAGTCTCCCTTTTTTTCTTTTGACCATCCCCCGCTTGGCATTGGGAAGCAACCATTCACCCTTTTTTTGCATTAAGCTTCTGTTAAGATTGAAA
Source organism: Ekhidna sp. (assembly GCF_039940915.1). Classification (GTDB taxonomy): domain Bacteria; phylum Bacteroidota; class Bacteroidia; order Cytophagales; family Cyclobacteriaceae; genus Ekhidna. Next base: position 724,097 of record NZ_JBDVFO010000001.1, on the reverse strand, counting down.
CTAATTGACATTTGGCACGTCTTTCGTTAGGTCATTAAGCAAAAACCAATAATCACCCAAATTGAAAAAATTACTAATACTGGCATTATGCCTCCCTTTTGTTCTTGCAGCACAGGATAAGTATACCATTAATGGATACGTAAAAGATGCCTCCAATGGAGAGGCTCTGATTGGTGCCACGGTACTCATTACTGAATTAAATACAGGCAACATCACCAATGTGTATGGATTTTATTCCATCACGGTGCCTGCTGGAGATTACGCAATAGCGTTCAGGTACCTGGGGTTTGTAACCGAGAAGAGATCTATCAGCTTGTCTGAGAACACACGCATAGATGTAGAATTATCAGTCGAACAAACTGCCTTGCAGGAAGTCGTGGTAACAGCTCGGCCTGAAGACGAAAATGTTACCTCGACCGAGATGAGTGTTGCCGAAATTGACATTCAAACCATTCGAAAGATGCCTGCCATTCTTGGAGAAGTGGATATCATTAAAAGCTTACAGCTTCTACCCGGCGTTTCCACTGTCGGAGAAGGAGCCTCAGGGTTCAATGTGAGAGGAGGTAGTGTTGGACAAAATCTGATATTGCTGGATGAAGCCCCAGTCTACAACTCTTCTCACCTCCTAGGATTTTTCTCAGTCTTTAATCCGGATGCTGTGAAAGACATGAAGCTATATAAAGGAGCTATCCCTGCTCAGTTTGGTGGCCGATTAGCATCCATTCTTGATATCCGGATGAAAGAAGGGAACAGCAAAGAGCTCGAAGTGAACGGGGGAATAGGCACAATCTTCAGTCGGGTGGCCGTAGAGGCTCCACTTAAAAAGGAAAAGTCCTCATTCATTATCGCGGGTAGACGATCCTACGCAGATATACTTGCCAGGCCATTTGTTGAAGAGCTCCGCAATGGATCAGCGCTCAACTTTTATGACCTGACACTCAAAACTAACTATCAGTTTTCTGATAGGGATCAAATATTCCTGTCCGGTTATTTCGGAAAAGACAACTTTAAATTCGATGCGGATCAAGGCTTCAGTTGGGGCAACAGAACAACTACCTTCCGCTGGAACCATCTTTTCAACGATCGATTATTTGCCAACTTCACCACCTTCTTTAGTGATTACGAATATGAGCTAGCATTTGGGGATAACCCAAGAGACCGCTTCGAATGGAACTCAGACATCAATACACTGGCTGTCAAACCTTCATTCACCTATTTTATCGATCAAAAAAACGAACTCACATTCGGTGGTGAATTCTTCAAGTATGATTTCGAACCTGCGCGCGCCATTGGCATCAGTGATGGTGAAGAAATTAACATCAGCGTACCAGACAAGCGTGCCATCGAAGCTGCAGCGTATATCAACAATGAACAAAAACTTAGCGATAAACTTTCAGTTCAGTATGGGCTTAGGTTTTCCTACTTCAATCTAATTGGAGCAGGGAATAAATTTATTTTGGGTGACACCATTTTGGGAAGAAGAAGACCGATAGAACGTATCGAAGAGGTGGGAAGTGGAGAATCGATAGCAAAACACAGTGGATGGGAACCTCGAGTTTCTTTCCGATATCAGCTGAATAAGACAACCTCTGTGAAGGCGAGCTATAATCGCATGCTTCAGTATATTCACTTGATTTCAAACACCACTGCCTCCAATCCATTGGATGTATGGACGCCAAGCTCAAACAATTTGGAGCCTCAAGTCGGACAACAGTGGGCGGTCGGATTATTCAAAAATCTGAAAAACAACGATTACGAAACCTCTGTAGAATTTTACTATCGGAAAACAGCGCGCCAGCTGGAATACATCAATGGTGCTGATTTGTTGATCAATGAAGCACTCGAAGCTGATCTACTGTCTGGCGATGGCAGAGCCTACGGGATGGAGATTTATGTGAAGAAAAATGCTGGCAGATTAAATGGCTGGGTAAGCTACACACTGGGTCGAACAGAATTGCAGACAGATGGAATCAACAATGGAGAATGGTATCCAACAAGGTATGATCAGACCCACAATCTGAAGCTCACGGCCTTTTATGAGTTGAACGATCGCTGGTCACTCTCCTCAACATTTTCATACTTGAGTGGTACACCGACTACATTTCCTACCAGTCGCTACGAAGTACAGGGAATTACGATTCCACACAATGCCAACGACTCGAGGAATAATGTGAGGCTTCCGAATTATCATAGGTTAGATTTCTCAGCTACACGAAAAGGAAAAGCGGTGAAGAAAAATGGCGCGCCGAGAAAAAACAGAGATGAATTGGTATTCACGGTGTACAATATTTACAATCGAGCTAATCCATTTTCGATTTACTTCTGGCAAGGGGGAGACAGGGTTGATCCTGGCACCTTGGCAGATACTCGGGCCACTCAGGTTTCTATTTTCGCATCATTTATTCCATCTATCACCTACAACTTTAAGTTTTAATGAAAAAGCTATTTATACTTCTTTTTGCGATAATGATCCTTGCTTGCGAGGATGATATCTCGGTAGAATTACCAAATGCAGAGCCCATATTAGCATTTGATGCATGGATTTATCGGAAAGCCGAGAAACAGACGATACGCATTACCAGAACCAATTCATATTTCGACAGTTCAGCCCCGGGAGGGGTATCCGGAGCATCAGTCTTAGTGGTTGATGGCGCAGGCACTATCTATCCATTCATAGAAGAAAGCCCGGGAGAATATAGCTGGATTCCAGCGAACGCTGCAGACTCATTTGGTACAGTAGGGGAAACGTATTTACTCGATGTACAGATCGATGGTAAACAATACGGATCTACAAGTAAAATGGGACGCGTACCTGAAATTGATAGCATCACCTGGAGATTTCAGGAAGGCTCTTTTGGAGCGGATGACTCCTATTTTGCCGAATTCTGGTCTCGGGACTTTGTCGGTGAAGGAGATGCCTATTGGATCAAAAGTTGGAAAAATGGACTCAGACTCAACAAGCCGCAAGAAATAAACGTCTCTTTTGACGGAGCTTTCTCCCCAGGAGGGAATGCAGATGGACTCACATTTATACAACCAATCCGAGATGCAATCAATCCGTTTGATCAGGATGAAGATGATGAATTTATCCCTCCGTTTGAAGGTCCAGGGGAGGACAGTATTTATGTTGAAATAAATTCCATCACTCCTGAAGCATGGTTTTTTTGGAATCAGGTCATTATTCAAACAGATAGACCTGGAGGATTTGGAGAGCTCTTCGCTTCAAGCCTTGCTAATGTGGAGTCAAACATTGTAGCAGAGGATGACGAACAAGTAGTTGGGTTCTTTTGTGTTTCTGCAGTCAATGGACTAGGAAGAAAATTTACCGAAGATGCCATCAGAGAAGTTGAGGAGTGATTTTCAAGAATAAAGAGGACAAATTCAACTTTGTAAAATCCACCTGACCATATAGCCTCGTAGGTAGCTTAGATTTTAAAAATTAAAAATTTAAGCACTATGAGAAAATTAGTTTTATCACTAGGCCTTGTTATTTCAGCTGCCCTGGTGATTGTGTTGGTGGCTGCTGACCACATTGATGCGCCTGCTGTAGGTACACTATCGAGCGGTAGCACTGTGGAAGACATCACCGATTATTATGCTTTTGAGAGCCCTTCAAATGCAAGCAATTACGTTTTTGTTTGCAATGTAGCAGGCCTCAGTTCTGAAACATCATTCAGTGATGATGTGATGTATGAATTTAACATTGACGGTAACGGAGACAATGTTGAAGATCAACTAATTCAAGTTTATTTCGAAAACGGACAAGCCATTACCTATGGTGTGGTTTCCGCTGATGGACAGACAGGTTTGAATAGTCAGATCGTAACAGGAAGCAACAGAGTAGCAACAGACGTGTCAGCTTCTGTATCTGCTGGAGGAGTACAGCTGTTTGCTGGCCTCAGAGATGATCCGTTCTTCATGGACTTCTTCCAGTTTGTAGATATAGTCAATGGTGTAGGCGCTTCTTTGAGCGACAATACCAATACAGGAGTTTATGACGCAAACAGAGACTCTGATCCTAATATGGATGGCGTGCAGCCATACCCAGCAGCTTTCAGAGCCGGAAGTGAAGCTGTCGATGCCTTTGCGGGAACCAACGTACTCTCAGTTGTAGTAGAAGTACCAAAAAGTGCAATCAACGACACGGACGGAAAATTCACTTCATGGGTAGAATCCAAGGTGAAGCAATAATTCATAAACTTTTAAATGATAGAACAATGAAAAAGAGAAATAATATATATGCGGTCCTGTCGGTAATGGCCCTTCTTGTATTTGCAAGCTGTGGCGATGACGATGGTGTACAAATGGAGGCGGACACCTATGCAACTTCTGATCAAATGGGTCGTCCGGCCATCAACACAGTTTTCAACTTTTTTGGAACATCAGACGTGAAGAACGCATACAATTCCACGCTACCAGCAAGTGGGGCAGCAAATGCAACGGCCTTTGCAGGAATTTTAGACGCGCTTCAAACCTACATATTCCTTGATCCTGAGCAGTTTGAAAATATTCTGGGGATTGGGAACGATGCACTTGCTGGTGTGCTAGCAGTAGACGTTTTGCAATCAGATAAAAATGCAGCAACAGCGTACGGATCACTTAATGGGCGTGCACTTGGTGACGATGTAATTGATGTAACATTGACACTGGCATTTTCGGATCAGTCAGCCGCAGGCGCGGATAATCAAGTAAAAGGTGGATTGGTATCGGACAATGTGAATGCGAATGATAAGACATTCAGCACAAGCTTTCCGTACCTCGCAATCCCACATTAAATCATTGAATGAAAGGCTATCGACGCTATCTCGAGTTAATGTCAATAGCCTTTCTTTTTAAAACCAATAGCTATGAATAACATATTAAAAGCCGTATTCTTATTGGCAATCGTTGCTGGCTGTTCTGAAATAACAAAAACAAAATCGATAAGCAATCGAACGGATTACGCCAGATACCTCAACACCTTGCGCATAGATTTAGCACCGCTTAAAAAGGAGGAGGCTGTGTGGATACGCAAAATAAAAACCGAACCAAAAGGCTTCATCTTTTACGAAAAGCTAGGAAGAACCTTTAACCAATTGTTTGAAAAAACAGGAGAAATAGATTATCTCTATAAGGCAGATAGTGTTTTTACCATTGCTGAAAAAATTAGCGTGGGCAAATGGAAAGTTCCGAGTCTATTGAGCCTAAGTGGGTTAGCAATCAAAAGACATGACTTTAAAAAAGCAGCGTCGTATGCAGTGAGTGCCAGAGAGCTGACGGATGAAAAATTGGGACCACTCCTGACGCAATTTGATGCCGAAATGGAGCTGGGCAACTATCAAATGGCTGGCGCAATCCTCGATCGCAATAAGCAAATGAATTCCTTTGATTACCTCGTAAGATTATCAAAGTACAAAGATTATCAAGGAGACCTTGACTCTGCAATTTACTACATGGAACAAGCAGAAAAAGACGTGCTCTTCTACCAAAAGGATCGAAAGCTTTGGGCCACTTCCAATCTAGCTGATATGTACGGTCACGCAGGACGCATCAAAGATTCGTACACAAGTTATTTAAAGTCCTTGTCACTTGATTCTACCTATGATTATGCCTTGAAAGGTATCGCCTGGCTCGTATATTCTTACGAAGGAAAGACAGAAGAAGCGCTCGAAATTTTGCGTGTCTTGCAACAGAAAACAGCTATGCCAGATTACTATTTGCTACTTGCAGAGATCAGTGAGTATGAAGGCAAAAAACGAGAAGCAGAAAAGTATAAAAACAGGTTTCTTGCCGAAGCTAGTAAGTCTGAGTATGTGGGAATGTACAATAAGTACTTGATCGAGATTTTTAATGAACAAGAAGACTTTGATAGTGCACTTGAGCTTGCCAGAGCAGAAGTAAGCAAACGACCCACCGCGCAAACATACGATTGGCTTGCATGGACGCTTTTTAACCAAGGCAGAGCTGATGAGGCCATTCAAATTTATCGGGAAAAAGTAGAAGGAGAAACCTACGAGCCAGAAGCCATCTACCATATGGGCATGGTGTTTCATGAAACTGGAGAAGCTGATGGAAAAGAGTACCTGATCGAATCTTTGGAGGCTTCTTATGAGTTGGGGCCATTAGTCTCTATGGAAATCAAGAGGAAACTAAAAGGATGATTTTTTGACGATGAGATCCAAACAGGAGTCACATTTCGTATGTTGAATCTGAAGATTATATATCGCAGTGATGCGATTATAGCTGGTTGGTGATAGATGCCCTGGTCATGTAATTGATCAGGGTTTTTTTATTAATGAAATGTTAACGGTTGTAAAAAAGCGCAGGAAGAAGCATCTCCCCTTTATTTTAGTCAAAAAACCATTAGTGTTTAGACTACTTTTTTTGCTGTTAATTGTACTCGCCGCATGTAAGTCGCAATCATCCGATCATCCGGTTTTCAAGTACTACCCTCCAAACGAGGTATTTGAAGATGGGTATGTGAGCAAATACTATCGCCATTATTACCCAAAAAATGAGGATTCCAAATCCGCTACAGAGATCACATATTCTAAATTTCGAAAAGATGGCCATCGCATAATCATAGAAAGATATAATGCAGGATTTGACTTGGCAGGGATTTCAGAAATGGAAGTGACCGATGCGGAAATCAATACCAAAAAGATGATTGACATTCTTCGCAGAGATACTTTGGAAATAGAAATTGTCAATGCTGTAAGCTCAAGTTGGGACCGTAGCAATGGAGAGCCATTTAGGCTTAAATATCTATTCAATGATAAGGGTTACATCTTCACAGAGACCCAGTTGAGTGTTTCTGATACATTAATAGACGGACAGCCGGCCAAAATATTTGTAACCGAGGGAATGTACCGTGAAGAAGAGAGTGGAGAAATTGCGAACAAGTTCACGGACACAACGACTTACCGTTCGGGCTTAGGGTTCTTAGCATCAAAGAGTGACTATGAAAACTATCGAATCGAAACAGAACTAATGGAACAAATGTCTGTGGATGAGTTCGAGCGAAGAGCGAATCATGACAAGCATCGAATTGCTTGGATCGACCCTGGGAACACCCTTGATTCAGAGGAAGAATTCAACATTTGTGGGCATGAACGATTCATCGCAGATTATTATAATTCTACGCCCGATGGAAGATACATCTATGGGAAAAGAGCTTTGCTGGACACCATTTACAACAACCTGGAAGTATCCAAAATGTACGAACAGAACGGAATGATCATTTTCCGCTTTGTAGTCAACTGTGAAGGAAAAGCCGGTAGGTTTACCGTGGATGGATATGATTTCATGTACCAGCCATTGAAATTTGAGAAAGAGACCATCGATCACTTGTATAGTATAATCCAAAAGCTGGATGATTGGCGACCCGTTGTGATTGCCGAAGAAGCGAGGGATGCCTATTTCTACCTGACATTTAAAATTGACAATGGAGAAATCACCGATATACTTCCTTAGCATAAGCTTAGCATTGTTTACTCTTTCATCATGTTCTGAACGGCAGTGGTACAAGAAGGAGTTGACCGATACAGAAAAGAAGCAGTATGGCCCACAATTGAGGTTGGGAGGAGGATACTACTACCAAGGGTCTGTGCCCGAACAGTTTCAGCTCGAAGAGTCACTGAAGTTGGATTCCACAGATGCTGATCTGTGGCGTGAAATAGCAACTGCGCGATTGAAACGTGGCATTGCCGACGAGATGCACCACTACTATGGGGAAGCGGTGAGGCGGAAAGCAGAAAAGTGGGCTGGATTTAGAGGATACATTTACCTCTATTTTTATCGTGACTACTATCGCGCAATATCCGATTTTGATTACGCCGATGAGCTGAGGGGAGAAGTGGATTTTTCGCAAGGACAAAGCCATGACTACATGCGCGGCATTTGTCACTATGGACTGGGAGATTACCAGGCAGCTTACGAATCGTTAGACAAATACATTAGCAAGGTGACAAAAGAAGAAGGAGAAGAATGGGTAGATGTTTATGCCCTGTTATACAAAGGACTGGCACTCATGAAAATGGAGCGATTGGATGATGCCCTTCTAACCTTTGAACAAGCACTTAAGTATTACAAAAACCTGTCAGACTGCTTTTATCATAAAGCACGAATCTACGTATCCAGAGGACAGTTTGACTTGGCGCTTGAGCAGCTAAAGCTTGCCGAGAAGTACCATCTGGAAGGCTATTATCATCAACGTCCATATGTAGAAGTACTGGAGCAGATCTACATCCAAGACATCCGTAAGCTGATGCGGGAAATTAGTACCACGTAATCGCGGGCACCTGAAAAAGTTCATGTTTATTCTCCGTCATCGCGAGCCTGCCTGCCGCAGGCAGGTGCAACGAAGCGATCTACCTTGCATTTACTTATAATCGCTCACCGTAAACTTTCTATTGCCGTTTAGTATAAAGGTTCGCCCCTCCAATCTTTTAACATCCATTACTTCAATACACTTAAATAAATTGTCTGTTAAATGTTGAACTCTAGCAGTCACATTTATTTTTTCATTATCAGAGAGTAGTTGTTCATGCGACACCTTTGTAAATACTTCATATTCGGATTTATCCATAAAAAGTTTTACAGTACTGTCATCATTGACTCTAAGATTTATCCATGGACTGGTTAGTAGATCATTCTCTTGAAGAAGTTTGAAATATATGTATCCTAAGGAATCCTCTGCAATTAATTCGGCTTCTTCATTCTCTAATTGTATGAGAAGAACATTTTCTAAAACTGAGTCTGGGTAATTGTAAAAACTTCCAAAATCAAACCAAGTATAATATAGGTCTCCATTGATTGTATGATATTCAGTTTGCTCTTTAGTACAAGAGACAAGAATGAAAACAAGAACGATTTGTAAGTTTTTCATTTTGAGAATTTACACAATCATCTAAACTATATCAAAGCGAACTCCTCAAGTCATTGCGAGCCTGCCTGCCGCAGGCAGGTGCAACGAAGCGATCTCATCATAAGCACGGTGCTGCAATCATAAGATTGCATCCTTCCTTGAAACGGAGGTAACATGTTTTTATAAAAGACTGAACGAATAAAAACCATCATCCCGACATCCATGAAACTGAAAGCTGGCCGGGATGATGGCTAGTATTTATAAATCATACATCACCGTAAACAATCCATACCGCTGTTGGATGTCATAAGAATAGGTGCTGATCAGGTTATCGCTAAAGCTGTCTCGGCGTACAGAACGCGTGTCCAATAGATTCAAACCTTGAATCTTAAACTCCCACGGACTCTTCTTTTTCCGATAGCTCAGAGATGTGTCCAGAATATCAAATGCAGTATCCTGATTTTGACTTTGATTCACATACTTGTTGTAAGCGTATTCCGTTTCAAAACGGAAGCCTTTAAATGTCAGCGTAGTACCTACATTGGGCCTATGATTTACAAACTGGTTTGTAAGTGGCCCTGACGTATACCTATTCACGGATACCGTATAGCCAGTCCTTACGGAAAGTTTTTTGAATAAGCGAGCAGACATGTTCAATCGATAGGACTGAGTGAAATTGTTGTTTTCAATCCCCTGGCCTCCGAACTGGTTGTTTAGTATAGTTTGGGACAATGTAACCATCCCGCTGATCCTGAAATGATCGAAGCGCTTCTCTAAATTGAGATATCCGCTAGTAATTTTATTCGCTTGCCCCGCGTTGATGGAGGTGAGCACATTCTCTACACCACTCAACTCTTGATTATTGGTAAATCCATCCTCGATGTACTGAAAGTTCACTCCACCGCTGATGTTGAAGAAACTGTACATATTGAAGTTTCGATAGCTCAAAGATACCGTGTGGAATAATGAAGGCTTAAGCCCGGTATTACCAAACATCAGGGTATTGTATGAATTGAGAACATAACCTTCTGCGTATGAGCTTACTCCATTGTACTCCAGCGATTGGTTGTAGTTAAATGTAAGTCCGTGTGAACTTCCAAAATCGTACTCCGCTCGAATCCGAGGGAAAATGTACTGTGCATGATTGGGGGATTCAGCCCCTGCTTTCACGGTGTAGCTGTTTAGACTTACACCTGGGCTAATGGTCAGTTTTTCCCACTTTTTTCTATACGTTAACCTTACGTAACGATTAGTAATGTCAAGTCCTTCGTTCAAATTCACCACTTCATTTGATTCATCATTGAGGTTAGAAATCAGATTCTGGCGAGACAGGTTCATTCCAAATGCCGCATTGATATGTGTGGTTTTATTTAGGATGTAGTAATAGTTAAATGCTCCATCTAGTCGCTTAGAATCGACGATCTGATCCTGTGTTAGTTGGAGGGCATCACCAGCAATGAATGTGCTAAACAAAGGAAGTTGACTGGATAGTAACTGAGAAGTCGGAGTTTCTTCTTTGTTGTAATTCACCTCGGCAGAAATGATGTTCTTCTCATTGAGAGCATTGAACATGCGAAGTTGGTGACGCTGACTTTTCGGCGTTCGCTCATTGTTTTCTTGTAGGAGGTTACTTCCAGCCATCTGTTCTGAGTTCCTGATCCTTCCCTGATCTATGGAGCTACGTTTACCAAAAAAGGTATAGTCCAACTGCAAGTTGTAACTAGGTGTGTACTTCACAGAGAAGCGTCCCAAACCTGATTTATTGCCAATGGATGTAGCTGTAATCAACTGTTCCTGCGTCTGATCATTCAGCTGTGGATAGGTCCGCAAGGAATTAGAACCAAGTGTGGCGTCATTGTCAAAGCCAATCAGAAAACCTGTGAATTGTAGCTTATTTGTCGGACGCGTAGTGAAATTAATAGCACCCAATTTATTGGTAATGCTACTAGCTGAGTTTCTGTCGGTGAGTGGTATGCCGGCATCTCCTGCATTGAAGCGAAAGGAAGTTCCATTGCGTGAAGCAAGTGAAGCCATGCCTCCAGACATGCGGAAGTAGTCGTTGAGTGTGAGGGCAAGCTCACCTACATTGTTGCCATCTCCGATAAAATTCACACTGGTTTTGGGCGCGTAGTAAAAAGTATTGGCATGACCAAAATACCTTTTTTCAGGGCCTCCGCCGGCTTCAATATCTCCGAACACAATTCTTTTTTTGTCAGATTTCAATTCAATGTTCAGCGCCAACCTATCATCATTATTAAGCCCTTGCATTGGCTGAATATCATTGAAGTTTTGAAGAACCTGTACCCGATCCACCACATCAGCAGGGATATTTTTGGTCGCCAATTTGGTATCACCTTCAAAAAACTCCTTGCCATCTACTAGTACCTTGTCTACTTTCTTCCCCTGAACTTCAATATCCCCATTGTCTCTAATAGCAAAACCAGGAAGCTCTTCCAGCACATCCTCCAGTTTACGCTCATCCCCTTTGGTAAATGCTTCAGCTTTATAAGAAATAGTATCACCTTGCACAAGTACGGGCATTTCGGCGACCACCGTCACTTCGTCCAGCGAGTTGACAGCTTCTTTCATAACAATCAAAAACGGATCATCAGATGCCTCTTCAAGCACCAAATACTCACTGATGGGGACAAACCCAACGAAAGTCACTTTAAGTTCATATACTGTATGCTTCTTTAGGCGGAGTTGGAAGCCGCCCTTGACATCCGTCACGGCGAAAGCTTTCATCTCCTTAGTAGCGGTATCTATTGCCATAACATTGGCAAAAGCAATAGGTGTAAATGTAGAATCTCGTGTTTGCCCCTTTAGCAAAACATGATCCTGAGCCTGTGTTGAGAAAACTCCCAGCACACTCATCAAGCAGATAACAATTAGTCCTTTCATTTTGATTATCCTCCGATTCTTATCACGCGTCTTTCTCCTCCCTCTCCAGTATCGTATTTCTTCATCATTTCCTGTAGTTTCTCATCTCGGATAGCGTCAGCCTCCTCTCTGGTTACGCGCTTACCCTTACTTGGCACTTCAATTTGCACGGGTGTTGCAGGGTTCAACTCTACTTTTGTGCACAAAAAGGTGAAGTTCCCATTCTTGAGTTCCAGAATAAGTCCAGGCAGTCCCCAGGTGTTGGAAGGACCTTGAGATACTGGGATGTCGGGAGTATACCAGGCAGTGATCATGGTTGTGTCCATGACGGTTTCGGTTGTTTGTTCGGAATCGCTAAGCGACATGGTAGTCTGCTCACTGATGTTCTCATATTCCGCTTTGATGACCGTATATTCACCGATTTTTTTGGTTTCTCCAGTGATCTTCCAATTGAATGTGGGGAGCTCATCTTCAATGAGAAATTTCTTGCCGAAGATCTCGGTCTCCTCTAGAAATTGATTTTTGCTAGGGTTGAGGTAGCTTATCGAGTTACCCATCGAAAACCGAATTTGCATGCCACCTGTGCTAGGTGCACCGGCAGACGATTCTAGCTCTGCGTCCTCTTTCCAGGTTGCTTCTTCCAGGTTAAAAGTCAATGTGTAGTCGCGTTGTGATTGCTGCATCAGCTGCTTGCGAAGGGACTCCTGCATATCAGGGCTCATTTCTCTTCCAGCTACATTGATGGTTCCCATGCTCATCGATGATTTGTAGCTGGCAATTCCTTCAAATTTCTGCTGACTGACAGCTTTGAATGCAATTCCCACTAGTAAGCCTGGTACCAGTGAGATGAGTAGTATCGTTTTTCTCATGTTCATGTATGTTTCCAGCAAACCAATGAGAATCAGTGCTAACGCACGGTTAAGCAGTGTTAACGTGTGTTAACTCATAGAAAATAGCCAGACGGTGACACCTATATTTGCATCGTGATAAAGAAATTGTACCGTAAAAGTTTGGTCTTAATCGTGGTGACTGCTGCTGTGCTTACAGCTGCGCAGGTGTATTTTACGATTAAAAACTATGAGGTCAATAAGCAACGATTCATCATAGATGTGCAGCAATCGCTGGATGCGAGCATTGAAAATTACTTCGCAGGTAAAGCAAAAAATAGCATCTATATCATGGGTGAAGGATTTGATACGCTCGTAAATGGAAAAAAATCGATTGCCTACGCTTCTGCTGTCACGAATATCGACAGTATTCTTCGGATTGCAGGGGATAGCCAATCTACCCATAGCTCTGCTTTTACACAAGTTTGGACTGGAGGACAGCACCCGGATTCTATGCATCTGGACTCGGTTTTTCGCATCAACAACGAGCGCTCATTTAGGCGACTGAAAGTCACTGCTCACTCAGATTCCTCACGAGTAAAAGAGCTACAGTTTCTTACACAGAAAGTGATGTTCTCAATTAGTGAGGAGTTATTAGATCTCGGTGCGCTTTATACAGAGTTGGAAAAGGAATTGAATGAAAGAAATCTGAATATTGATTTTGCATTGACGCAAGACAACCTCGGAAGAAAAACCACTGTTGGACTCATCGATGACGCTAACTACTTGTCAGTGTCAGCTACCTCTGTTTTTGTGGATGAGTTTAATGCCATATCAGCAGACTTTGAAAATGCCACATTAATCATTCTGAAGAATGGCATAGGCGAGCTAATACTCTCCATGTTGCTTATAGGACTGGTTATTGGAACCTTGATTCACCTGTACAGTACCATCAACAAGCAAAAACAGCTGGCAGCAATTAAAGATGACCTGATCAGCAACATTACGCATGAGTTCAAAACCCCAATTGCGACCATTTTTTCTGCATTGGAGGGAGTTACCAGCTTCAACGAAACCAATGATCAGGAAAAGACCCGTCGCTACCTGGCACTATCCAATCATCAGCTAGAAAAACTCAATGACATGGTGGAAAAGATGCTTGAGACGGCTACCATAGATCAGGGAAAACTGACCTTGAATAAAGAACAGGTGGAAGTTGCGGAATGGACAGAAGCAATTGTGAAGCGATTTCAAATGATAGAAACCAGGAAGCAGGTTGACTTTGAAAGCAAAGTGCCATCCATTGTGAGCACTTTGGATCGATTTCACATTGAAAATGCGCTTTCCAATTTGATCGATAATGCTATAAAATACGGTGGCAATCAGATCATCATACGCCTTTTGCAAACCGGTGAATCCTTGGTTTGGGAGGTAGAAGACAATGGAGGTCATATTCCTGCTGCGCAAAAACACAAAGTATTTGATAAACTCTACCGCATCCCAACCGGAAACCAACACGATGTAAAAGGATTTGGTATTGGACTCTACTATGCGCGTACCATTGCAGAATTGCACGGAGGCCAGCTGACCCTTGATGTTATGAATGAGCGAACACTGTTTAGATTGACCCTATGAGCTCGGAATCTCCCAAAATATTGCTCGCAGAAGACGAAGCTGCACTCGGTATGATCATCCGGGAAAGCCTGGAGTCGCGTGGGTTTCATGTGATTTTTTGCAAGGATGGAGAAGAAGCCAGGCAGGCATATGAAGCTGATCGACCAGACATACTTGTGCTTGATGTGATGATGCCAAGATTGGATGGCTTCTCCCTGGTGAAGCAGGTAAGGAAAAAAGATCAATTCATTCCCATTATTTTTCTTACAGCCAAGTCGCGCACCGAGGATGTTGTGGAGGGGTTTGGTTATGGCGCCAACGACTACCTGAAGAAACCCTTCAGCATAGAAGAGCTGATTGTAAGAATTCATGCGCTGCTCAATCGCAAGACTGCGCACACGACCAATGGGTCGCAAGAAATTGGAGATTATACGTTTGACTGTCAAAAACAAACACTCAACCATCGCCCTAGCGGAAACGAAGAGCGACTTACACATCGTGAAGCACACTTGCTTGATGCGCTCATCAAAAATCTGAATGAGTTGACGGATCGCCAGCAAATCCTCAACTCCCTGTGGGGTAATGACGACTTTTTTAACGCACGTAGCATGGATGTATTTATCAGCAAGCTACGGAAGAAGCTCGCTCAGGATGAGTCCATCCAGATCATCAATGTCAGGGGATATGGTTACAAGTTGGTGGTTTGAATTGGCATGGGCGTCTTTCCTAGCCGTCTTTGCAATCTTCTTACTCCTGTCATCGCGAGAGCAACGAAGCGATCTCAACCCCATTACCGTCATCGCGAACGTAGTGAAGCGATCTCAAACTCGTTCAGCCTATCATTCATAAGATTGCTTCGTCATGCTTCCTTGCAATGACGGTAACATATTATCATCAATACCTTTATCAGGACAAAAAAAAGGGCCTTTCGGCCCCCTTAAGAGAAACAAAACAAATTCATTAATCATCGACAATTGTGCGAGCCGTCAAATAACCAATGTAAAACGAGGCATTTGATCGCTTAAAACGCTTCATCACTCGATCCAGTCTTTCCAGCGCATCGTCGGCTACATCCAATAATTCCGCAATGTTTTTAGTAGCTGATCGTGAAGCAATCCGATACGATCGGGGCTTACCTCGTTTATCCTGATAAGTACCAAACATCAACTTTACATCCTCTATTTGGTCTTGGGTAAGCCCATGGTCTCCCATCAAAGACACATTCGCTTCTAACAGTTCTATCACACTGCGTGTCTTGTTTTCGAATTCCTCATTAGGTAGGCGCAAATAATCTGACTTAGAGTTGCTTGCTTTTACCAACAACTCGTGGTTTTCTGTATCGTCTGCATACGCCTCCAGCACATCATCCAGTATATCCATACGCTCAGCTACCCGATGTTTAATGTGTGCCAATAAATACCTTGGCTGCCTCCTGATCTTTTGCTGACGTGCGTATTTGATCGATCGCTTTTGCCAATCCTGTTTTGTACGAACTCGCAATTGGGATGGCATTCCAGATCGAAGAGTTTGAATCTAGATAGGCGTTCGTCGCGCGCATCATTTCCAGTTTGTTGATCTGTCGCTTATTCATGGTTCAAGAGTTTATTTTTTTAAAAAATTAGCAACCTCAATAGTATGGGGAGGAGAGATAAAATGTGCAAGATGCCTGTTGACTTAAGGTGTACAAGAGAAGATTTATTTGACTTTGTGCAGCGATGAGAGCAGTCATTGCATGTGTGCAAGTGGTTTCTGTATCGATGTAAGCATCCAATGCGTGACCGTCAGTTGCTTGTGCAACGAGGTAACTCACCTATGCGGTGATACGAGAGTTTCGTGCAGCCATTTAAGTTTCTTGTGCATGAATGTAAATGCTTCAAGCACAGATGTAAGTGCATTGTGCAAGATGGGGAGGGGATTATGTAGCTGAGTAGTAGAGTTATGGGAAATAGTCATTGCTTTATGTAGATGACTTTGAATGAAGAAAACTAACTTCCCACAACAAATAAGCCGCAACTTATGAGGTTATTGATTTTAGCTGCTGGCAGAGGTAGCAGGTACGGTGAAAAAAAACAATACGATGGAGTAGGAGTCCATCAAGAGTATTTACTTGAATACAATCTGTACGATGCGATAGTGGCGGGTTTTTCCCACCTAACAATTGTATGCGGTCCGAGAGAATCAGAAGATATGGTTTCTTATCTGATGGATCGAGTACCACCACATGTAAAAGTCATAGGAGTAGATCAATCCTTGGAAGATCTGCCAGAAGGGTGCCAAACCTCCGAATCAAGGGATAAACCATGGGGCACAGCTCACGCGGTTTGGAGTGCAAGAAATCACCTGACTGAGCCATTTGTTACCATCAATGCAGATGACTATTATGGGTACACAGCATTTCAAGAAGCCGCAAAACAGCTATCTACATCGCCAAGTATGGCAATGATTGCATTTGAGCTGTCAAAAACATTATCACGAGCTGGGAATGTTTCTAGAGGCATCTGCGAGATAGAAAATGCATTGTTACGATCCGTGACAGAGTATAAGACCATTGGTAAAAAAAAGGATGTGATTATTGATGAAATTTCGGGGAGGAAGTTTACGGGAAAAGAGTTGGTTTCCATGAATATGTGGCTCCTCAATGATTCTATTTTTAGCGTTATAGAAAATCAATTCCGAACGTTTTTAGAAATGGAAGCACAGCAGATGGAGGGAGAGCTATACCTGCCAGCTGCTGTTCAGCACTTGATTGACCAAAACAATAAAGAAGTTCAAGTTTGCACTTCCAATAGTAAGTGGATGGGCTTGACCTTTCAAGAAGATCGGGAACAGGTGGTGAAACAGTTGGAGAAATACACACATTCGGGACGATATCCATCACCTTTATGGAGTTAAGGACACTTCACATTCTGAAAACCTTTGGCATAGAGAAGGCGATTTCCATCAAATCCATTACCGAAGGGCTGATTAATAAAAGCTATCGGGTAGATACCAATGATGCGATATATGTGCTTCAATGTGTCAATGCGACAATCTTTCCAGATCCGGAAAGCATAATGCACAATATTTCAATGGTGCACGACTCGTTGCACAATCAGGAACGCTATCATGTGCCTGAGTTTGTGTCAACTAAAGAAGGGAGTTGGATCTCGCGAGATACAAGCAATCAACCTTGGCGACTGATGAGATATGTAGAAAACAGTGAGTCATTTAAAACAACTTCAGATATTAAGATAGGTACTGAGGCAGGCAAGATCATTGGAAGATTTCATAGCGGAACAAGGGAATGCGACACAACCAGACTGCAGGTAACACTACCGAATTTTCATAACCTAAATCTACGGATGGAGTCTTTCCAACAATCACTAAATGATGCAATGCCAACCAGGTTAAAAAATGCGGTTGATAGTATCAAACAGATTGAACTGATTTTTGCTGAACAGTTAAAAGGGGTATCCTTCAAGGAACAACCCCTTCGAGTCACTCACAATGACACCAAACTCAGCAACATTCTCTTTGACAAGCGATCAGGGCTGGGACTTTGTCTCATAGATCTGGACACCATCATGCCAGGTTATATCATGCACGATTTCGGGGATGCCATACGTACACTGTGCAATACAAGCGCAGAGGATGAGGCCGACCTCAACTGTGTGGTTTTTCATTTTGAACTGTTTGAAGCTTTCCTTAGTGGCTATACACTGGCCAACGGCAGAGGGCTTACCGATGAGGAATGGGATGTCTTGCCAGTTTCTATTTTATTAATGCCATTCATCATGGCGGTACGATTTCTTACTGACTACTTACAAGGAGACCTCTATTATCACACGGACTATTCAGCCCATAATTTGATCAGGTGCCGCAATCAACTGAAATTGATTACAGAAATAAACCAGAGGAAACAGGATATAGAGTCCTGTATCAATGTTGCTAGGAAAGGATTCTCATAATTTCCAAATCACGCGCTTTTTTCCAGGTACCACCGGTGAAATCTGGGAAATCAACTGACTGGCTATTGTCTGCCACAGATATTTCCGAAAGAGGGGTTATTGCACTCCATATGATGCTATCATAGACTGTCTGATCTAGTGCAACACCCTGGTTCAAACAGGTAATAAGTCGGTAGATCATAATAAAGTCCATTCCGCCATGCCCGTGCTTATAGTTCTCGCTGATTTTCTTCAGCTTCTTGATCATCGGATGACGATATTCCTGGCGATACTCCTGATATCTTTCATCAGGCAACCAATTATGTCCCCAGTACTTCAGCTCATCCGGATCATCGATATACAGCCGGCCGGGATATCCAGCATGGATCGCTCCCGTACCCACTACCTTGTTGATTCGGGAATACGGACTGCCAGTATGCACATCAAACTGTAACATGACCGTCTTGCCAAGGGAGGTTTTGATGAGCGTGGTATTCATGTCGCCGCACTTGATGTCGGTATAAGGTGAGCCGACTCGTTTGGCAGCATCACTCAAGCTTTTCTCTCTAGAACTCATGGAAGTGAGCGTAGTGAAATTGTCCCCGTGACCAATGTTTAAATAGTTGCTGATAGGTCCAATCCCGTGGGTGGTATAGAAGTTTCCATCTCGGTTACGATGATGTTGGATGCGCCATTGACCCTGATAATAGTCGTCACTCAACATGTGCTTGCGAAGGTCATGGATGTAAGCACCCTCCGCATGTGACACATCTCCAAATACACCTTCTTGTATCATATTTAGGACAAAGAGTTCCTCATCGTTGTAGCAGCAATTTTCGATCATCATGCAGTGCCTCTTCGTTGCTTCTGCGGTACGGATCAGTTTGTAGCAGTCTTCGAGTGTATAGGCGATGGGCACTTCACTGGCCACATGCTTGCCTTGTTCCATACCATATAGAGCCATGGGTGTGTGCAGTCGCCATGGGGTGGCAATGATCAATAGGTCGATATCGTCGCGCTCCACCAACTTTTTCCAGTCGTCTTCACCTTTTGCATATACTTTAGGTCGTTTTTGTTGGTGCGCCTTCAGTCCTTCCAATACCTGATCTACATTTTTTTCAAGCAGATCTGACACAGCCACAATCTCAGCTTTATCATTGTCCAACAGCCAATAGAGCATTTGAGTCAAAGTCTTTCCTCGGTTTCCAAGACCGAGCATGCCTATGCGCACTTTGGCGATAGGGCTGGTAGAAAAGCCTACCATACTGCCAGTAATATCTTGCTGCTGATCGATCAATGCCTGACGAATTCGTTCACCGTTCCCTTTTCCTAGAGAGGTGAAGGGGAGGCCCAGAAAAGTAGAGGCTGCCGCTAGGGAATGTAGAAACTTTTTTCTGTTCATTTACAAGGGTAGAATTGTGAGAGCACAAGATAAATGTTTTGAATTTTAGATGGTAATCTTCCCATCATCGCGAACGTGGTGACGCGATCTCAAGCCCGTTCCGCACTATCATTCATTAAGATTACTTCGTCATGCTTCCTCGTAATGATGGTAACATGTTTTACTTCCTTTGCGGCTCTGCCTCGTTTAAAAAATTGATGAGCTGATAAATGTGCTCAGCGAGCTGCTTGTTTAAGCGATTCTTCTTCGCTGATGAGTCTATTAAAAAAGAGGTCTTCAATGCTGCGGCGGAGCTTTGCTGGAGGCACAAACTCGAAGAGGTCCCTCAGCTCATTGAGCAGACGCTTCTCATATTCAAATTGGTTGCAGAGGCGCTTGAGATGGGACTAGATGATTTATTGGTAACTGGTTAGGATAATCTTACTCTTTCACCCCACCTTCTTCACCTTCTGATGTCCCGTGATCGCATCGATCATCTTCACGTAGCTTACTTTTTTGCCTGAGTGCTGAGAAACGTAGAAATACTGCAGGCCTTCTAGCTCTACAATGCACTTACCCAGCTCGTATCGGTGAGCAATTACTTCGTCTCCTGCTAGGATTTGCACACCTTCCTCGTCAAGGATTTCTGGAGGAAGCTTTTCTTTGGGTTTCTTTTTAAATATTCCGAACATCTATCGGCAGTTGATTGAAGCTTGCAATACTAAATTGAAATTAGAACAAAGTGAATTAGTGAGTTGGTTAATTGGTGGAGAATCTGGTAAAGTAGTAACTGGTAGGCATTTAGAGTCCACCGAAGATACCGTGTCGGAGCACGGCATGACAACTAAAAGCTAGCGTCTAGCCAAGGGATCAACTAACTGCTTGTCACTTGCACCTTGCTACTCGCATCAAACATTTCCAACCACCTGCATGGTCTCTAGCGAAGGATTTTCACTACCGCCACGTGGCTCTATGGTTACCGCAAAGACCGCAGCATTAGCTCCAATGTTTTTCATTTGCACGAGAAGGTTGTCGTTACCCGGATCAAAGACTCCTACGTCCACGGGTTTGCCATCAATGATTGCCCACAGCTGGTACTGCTGATCCTGGGAAAGCTCTTTCAGACTTTGTATGCTGAGGTACACATCAGAGGTGGCTTCATTCCAGTACACGGTGGCAAGGGATTCAGGAGCGTTGTCCGTGCCGTTCATGGTTACTCGCTTATAGGCAGAATTGTTCATGATCGCCACTGCATTTTGGATGTCGCCCAGCTGCTGGTTTACCTGATTGTAGTTTTCCGCAAACTGCTCATTTTGTGCGATGAGCGTAGAAAGACGGTCTTCTGCTGATTGCCATTTATTCCAATAGTTCATTGCCATGATTGCTGATCCCAGCGCTGCAATGATGGACGCAGCGGCAGCAAACTTTAGCACATTAAATGATCCTTCAGGCTTCATTTCTACCACCGGAGCTTCCTTCTCAGGTTCAGAGCCTATCTGGCCCATCAGTTTCTCTTTTATGTCGGATGGAGGGGTGACAGCCGTGGCAAAGGCAAGAGACTCCATAGAAAGCTCAATCTTCTCCAGCTCATCCTTGATTTGGGAATGTTCTGCAGCCGCAGCTTCAACCTCTGCACGTTCAGCTGATGAAAGCTGATCCATCACATAGGCTTCTAAGATGCCGGACGATATGTATTCTTCTATGTTCACTCTACTTGCAATACGTTTCTCATGTTTTTCAACCCCATCCTCAGACGCGTTTTTACCGTCCCGAGTGGAATATCAAATTCCTCCGAAATTTCTGATTGGGTATAGCCTTTAAAGTAAACCATCTCAAGGATGAATCTTTCTTCATCACGGAGGGAGGTCAACGTTTCTTTCAGACCTATGCCATCAATGTTCAGGTGGTCTAAGTTATCACGTTCTATACCAGATACGTAAGATTCTATGTTATCGGTTTTTCCTACCTTCTTCATCTCCTTGGATCGAAGCTTATCGATCGCCAGATTGCGACTGATGTTCACCATCCAGGTGAAGAATCTGCCCTTTGCTGCATCATACTGATCGATTTTGTCCCAAAACTTCATGAAGGCGTCTTGCTGCACTTCTTTAGCTATGTCCTCATCATTGATAATGCGGGATATTGATCCATATATCGCTGCAGAATAATTGTCATACAAATAGCTGAATGCATCTGCTTGTCTCGCTTTTATTTGAGCGACAAGCTGGTCTTGATCGATTTGGTGATTAGATATGCTCACTATTTGCTGTTGCAGGGCAAAATTATGAATTATTTGCTGTTCTCTTGTTGCGTTCTTGCCTCAACACTCAATGGACATGTATCCTAATGAGAGCTGGTTGGCAGTGAATAGACCATTTCGATGGTCTATTCTGACTTACGTAATGTATGTCCTATTTGGATTTTTATTGCATAATAGTTTCTTATCGTCATTGTGAGATAAAACACGGAACCGTCATTGCGAGGAAGCATGACGAAGCAATCTTAATGATGCTCAAATGAATGAGATCGCTTCGTTGCTCTCGCGATGACGGGAGTAGGTCGCTTTGCTATGGCTTGCGATGACGGGATAGAAAGAGGAACCACTTTCCATCACGAATCCAATCAGTCCACTCTTTCCGTATGTAGACCAATTATTTAAGAATCAGCAGCTAACATCTTATGAATTTTCTGAGGAATACGTTTTCCCTATCCTTTACACTTCTGTCAGTCGTGGGGTTCACTCAAACGATCACTGGTAGCATCAAAGACGCCAATACCGGCGAAGCGATGGAGTATGTCACAGTTTACAATCTTTCTAAGGAAGTATATTCCCATACCAATGTTGTGGGGAACTTCTCGTTGACGAATACAGTACCTGGAGACTCCATTTTCATTTCCATAGTGGGCTATGAACACAGACAGTTTGCTGTGACTGCTGAAACCGATTGGAACATTCGCTTGATTCCTGCACCCGTAGCTTTATCGCAGGTAATAATAACGCCACAAATAAACACACTTAACAAAATAAAGCAGGTAGACTTGAAAGTCAATCCGGTAAACTCCTCACAGGAAATTTTGCAAAAAGTGCCTGGACTCTTCATTGCGCAGCATGCGGGTGGAGGTAAAGCGGAACAAATTTTTTTGCGAGGGTTTGATATCGATCATGGAACAGACATTCAAATTACTGCAGATGGAATTCCAGTCAATATGGTTTCCCATGCTCACGGACAGGGCTATGCAGATTTACATTTTCTGATACCTGAAACTGTGCAAGGGGTGAATTTTGGCAAAGGTCCGTATGCTGTGGAGAAGGGAAATTTTGCCACGGCTGGTTTTGTAGATTTTCAAACCTGGGATCGGATAACGGAGAGCAAGGTGAAAGTGGAAGCAGGAAAGTTTAATACGCTACGTATGGTGAGCCTGGTGGACTTAATAAAAGAGGGGAAGAGAAAAGATGCGTACCTAGCAACCGAATACATGATCTCAGACGGGCCGTTTGAGTCATCGCAAAATTTTAACCGACTGAACCTGTTTGGAAAGTATCACGCACAGATTGGAAAGAATTTCTTGACGATTCAGGCTTCAAGCTTTCAAAGCAAATGGGATGCGTCAGGGCAGATTCCGATCAGAGCCATCGAATCAGGCGAAATAAATCGCTTCGGAGCGATCGACGATACGGAAGGAGGAGAAACCTCCAGACAAAATTTTCTCATTGACTATACCGCTTCATTCGCCAACGGAAATTTCATGCAAACCAAAGCCTTTGTTTCCAGGTACGATTTTGAGCTCTATTCCAACTTTACGTTTTTTTTGACCGACCCAATCAATGGAGATCAAATACGTCAGAAGGAAGCTAGAATGATCTACGGCTTGCAATCCATCTATAATTATGGAACTTCATGGTTGTCTACAGACTTTACACTTGAAGGAGGCATAGGCTTTCGATACGATGATATTGATGACCTAGAGCTTTCACATACCCGGGAAAGAAATGAGATACTGGATTCAATGGCTTTTTCCTCCATCGATGAGTTCAACGGCTATTCTTTTGCGAGTGCCACATGGGAATGGGATAAGTGGTTGATAAACGCTGGGGTACGACTGGATCAATTTCATTTTGAAGAAGTAGATTTTCTTTCACTGGAAGATAGTCGCACCTCTACTGTGCAGGCGCAAGTCTCACCGAAGCTGAATTTGATCTACAGTCCCAATACCAGATGGCAACTCTACGCAAAGTCGGGTAAAGGCTTTCACAGCAATGACGCAAGAGTTGCATTGCGAGCAGAGAATGAAGAGACACTTCCTTCCGCCTGGGGAATTGACTTAGGAACCGTTTATCGCCCAATCGATCAATTATTTATTGATGTGACCTATTGGCAATTGCATCTGGAGCAGGAGTTTGTCTACGTAGGTGATGCGGGTATTGTAGAGCCAAGTGGAAGAACCAAACGTACGGGAGTTGATATTGGCATTAACTATCAAATGACCAATCAATTGTTTGTCTATTCAAATGTGAATTACGCCAACCCGCGATCCATCGATGAGCAGGAAGGATCTGACCACATACCACTAGCTCCAACATTGACAAGCAATGGAGGGATAACTTATAAAGGCAAAAAATTGAGCGGATCGATTCGATATCGATACATTCAAGACAGAGCTGCTAACGAGGATAATTCTACAATGGCGCAGGGTTACTTCTTGACCGATGCAAGTTTAACTTACAACCGCCCAAGGTTGACTGCATCATTGTCCATTGAAAACCTGTTTGACGTGCTGTGGAGAGAAGCGCAATTTGATACCGAATCAAGGTTAGATGATGAAAATGAGCCCGTTTCCGAGATACACTTTACGCCCGGCACACCCTTTTTTTTAAAGGCAGGATTGACGATTAAGTTTTAGGCTGTCTGTTGCGGATAGGTTCGCAATGATGGTGCTTGGTTTTTATCTAAACCTTCTGAAAAGCACCTTCAAAAACTCTTTCACCTCATCAGATTGCATGTCCCACTCGTTGTGTTTGGCATACCCCTGCACAAGGAATTCGACAGATTCATCAAAAGAACCATAATCTTCTAATTCTACGAGCGCGTTTTCAAACTCATGTTTATCGTTTCTGAATAATTCTTTGATAAACATGTATCGATGATTCAAAGAGATCAGTTGTAAAATACCGTTCTCCTTATTGTTGCTATCCAAGTGATCAGCTACAGTCTCCTCCTGACTTTCAAACTGTTTATTAATCGTCTCTTCAGGAAAATCATCCTCCTTGTCTTCATCTTCAAGCATCACAGGTGTGCGCATTTCCTTTTTAGGCTCCTCTTCTTCCTGTTCTTCTGTTACGTCCGAATCTTCCAGAACATCATCGATTTCTTCAGACTCCTCATTTTCTTCAGGTTTTGCCTCAACTGCGGGTTCTTCTGTTTTTTCCTCTACTTCGGGTTCCGGTTCTTCTTTTTTAACCTCTGGCGCTTTTCTCTCATTCAGGTCTTCAATGTCTTCATCAGCCATCGCTTCGTCCTCAACATTTACTTCAATGTTGGCGCTTTCTTCATTGGCATCAGGAGCGGTCTTTTTGGGTCTAGGACGTGACTCTACCAAGTCCTCTTCCCCGGGCTCAAAAAGATCATCCTCATCAAATTCATCCATTTCAGGATCGTCTGAGAAGATTTTTTCTGCACTAATTTCTAATATATCTGTAAGCAGAGCACACTCTGCTGTCACTGCTTCTGTTGTGTCAAAATCGTCAAACTCTTCAGGTAGCTCATCAACTACGTCATCGATGGTCAGTCCTTTCATGTCAGAAAGGAAGTTTTGAATTTCTTTTTTGTGAATTTTCAGGTATTTCACAGTGCCTTCGACGGACTTGTCGCGGATTGTCTCTACTCCACGGCTGTCCAGATCAATTTCTACATAGGCTTGTGGCATAGCTGCCAGGTATAGCGTGTCTTTTACCGCATGGTTCAGTAGGGTTTCAAACTTTTCTTTGTTGATCTCTATGTGCTGAGAAAGCACATTCATGAATTGAATCATTGCTTGACGAACTTCTTCATGCTTGTAATTGAAGAAAGGACTTTCCAGTTTTTTTGTTTCTTCTTGCCAGTACCTAAAGAGTAGCTTGATTACAAAAAAATTGACCTGTTTTGAAGGTGTAACTTTCAATATTTCCTTGCCCGTAATGACGTCTTTTCCGTCTTTGAAAAAATTAGCGGTCACTTTCGATGCAAATTTCTCACAATAGCCGTCTATAAAGTCTTCGTTTAGTTTCTTTTGCATTCTTGAAAATTGATGGTATGCCGACTGTAAATATTGCTAACCTAAAGAGTAAATCTATTCATTGTGACGATAAAAGGGAAAGTTTGCTCAATATTTTGCTAACAGCTACTGACTGGATGCATGCGTGTGGTGGCAAAGGAAGATGCACATCTTGCAAGGCGAGAATCATAAAAGGGATGGAGCAACTATCTCCGGTGTCAAAACCAGAGGAGCAATATTTGAAATTGAATAAATTACGAAAAGATGAACGCCTCGCATGTCAGACATTTCTGAAAGGAGATTTGACTGTTGAGGTTCCAAAAGAAACCCAATTGCCACATTTGAATTACACAGATTAAATGTTTGTAGAACCACATATTGGAAAGGGAACCCTGAGAAGAGGCGGCTGGATAGAAGTGGTATGCGGATCTATGTTTTCGGGTAAGACGGAGGAATTGATCCGTAGACTGAATCGTGCAATGTTGGCAAATCAACATGTGGAAATTTTCAAGCCCGCAGTGGATAAGCGTTATGATAAGGTGAAAATCGTCTCTCACAAAGATTCTTCCATACCATCTGCACCGGTAAACTTTGCAAATGATATCTTGCTGAGAGCGGGTGATTGCGAAGTAGTAGGCATCGATGAGGCACAATTTTTTGATGAAGAAATAGTGAACGTTGCAAATGAGCTGGCCAATCAGGGAAAGCGTGTGATCGTGGCAGGCCTGGATATGGATTTTAAGGGCGTGCCATTCAAACCAATGGACGCATTGATGTCTGTTGCAGAATACATCACGAAAGTGCACGCAGTATGTATGCAATGTGGAAATGTAGCATCTTATTCGCATCGACGTACTAAATCGAAGAAAACCATAGTTTTAGGTGAAAAGGATATTTATGAAGCGCTTTGTAGATCATGCTTCTTTGAGGCGGTGGAGTCTAAGTAGTTTAGTACTCATCTGCGGATGGTTCGCTTTTTCTCAGAACATCGCTGTGGGAACATGGCGGACTCATTTTAGCTACAATGATGCACGGCACCTGGAGGTCACGGCGGACAAAATATTCTGCTCTACGGCGAACGGTCTTTTTTCCAGGGAGATTCTGAATGGATCCATACGAAGGCTTTCAAAAATCGATGGCCTTTCGGATGTGGGCGTCTCTGCACTGGCATACAATGCCGCTTTGAATGTTTTAGTGATTGGCTATCGATCTGGCAACATTGACTTTGTTTTCGAAAACGAGCTGTTGAATATTTCAGACCTTGCGCAGAGCAATCTCGTAGGGGATAAGACAATCAACGAAATAGCTTTTGGAGCATCTGAAACTTTTCTTGGTACAGACCTGGGGGTGATTGTTGTAAATACTGCCAGCGCAGAGATTGTAGAAAACTACGTTCAAATCGGCACAGGAGGTATGGCGATTGAAGTATTCGAAATCGTTTCAAAAAATGATTCACTTTTTATCCGAACAAATGAGGGGATACAGTCGGGTAGATTGAGCTCCAACCTACTGGATTTTGCCAACTGGGAAAGGTATCCGTTGACTTCTTCATTTAACAACCTCACACTTGTGGAAGATAGAGTATATGCTGTTTCAGGCTCTGCATTGATGAGCTTTTCATCTGGGTCTTGGTCAGATACAGGATTTAATCTCCCAACAGGAGCAACGAGACTTTTTGACGCAAATGGAGAACTGTTGACTGCATCCGAAGGAACGATCTACCAACTTGGTGTCGGTGGGTTTGAAGCCACAGTGACAGCAACAGCCGTATCCATCAATGATATCGCGTCGGTGAATGATGCGCTTTATTTTGCTGATGGCGAGCAAGGACTATTAAATACATCGGGAGATAAGCTTTCTCCGAGTGGCCCCGTCTCTGATTCATTTTCAAATTTCCGCGTCATCGGAAATGACCTTTATGGATTTCATGCTCCGTCTCCGTTCTCCTATGATGGAGCAGCTCAGGTTGAAAATTTTTCAAGATTCTCGCAAGGGGAGTGGGAATCGGTAACCATTCAAGATTTCACCAATGTATCGGATGCCGAACGATTCAATGGGAACCTCTATTTTTCCTCCATTGGTGATGGTTTATATGATGAAACGAATGCCTCGATTCTAAAAGATATTCCTGGAAGCTCAGCAGAGTTAGATACCATGATTCTGGCTCTGGCGAGTGGAAGTAATTTGTGGGTTTCTTCGTTCAAAAATCAGCAGCCCATTCATACGATGAATGAGAATTTGGAATGGACTTCATATTCGGATGGTTTTTTAGGCGGAGATGAATTTTTAACCATTGACCTTTCTCAGACAGGCATTGGATGGCTTGGAGAATCCTCCGGAACAATCACCATTCTAGATCAGGACGAAAATCAAAGAGATGAAATTAGCACGTCAGATGGACTGCCATCTTTCTTTATTGACATAGACATAGGTGTGGAGGATAATGCATGGGTAGCCACTGCCAGAGGGCCGGCTTTGTTCCCAGATGCATCATTCATCTTTTTCGATACCGAAGGCATTAGACCCACCTTCGAAAACAGGGCGTTGTTTGAAGGGGAACGAATCAATGCTGTGATGACCGATGGAGGTAATCGAATTTGGTTTGGAACCAACAAAGGACTTTGGGTTTATGATGAAAATACCTCAGAGTTAGTGACCATGTTTGATGAATCAAACAGTCCTCTTCCTTCCGATCAGATCATTCAGCTAGACTATAATGGGAACAATGGTGAAGTATTTATCCTGACGGCAGAGGGGATGGTTTCTTTTCGGAGTTCTTCTTCTGTCGCAGGCAGTGTGCACCGAGACGTAAACATTTTCCCCAACCCCGTTCGTCCAACATATCAAGGGCTTGTCGCATTGACTGGCTTGGCAAGAAATGTAAATGTGAAAGTAACCGATGTAAATGGAAATCTTGTCAAGGAAATAAATGCAAACGGTGGATCAGCTTCGTGGAACTTGACCGACGCAAATGGGAGATCAATAAGTACAGGGATTTATCTTTTCTTTAGTTCAAGCTCTGACGGTGAGGAAACTTATGTCGGTAAAATTGCGGTGGTCAGATGATCGTCAAGTCAAAAGGGATCGTTCTTGGCTACATGAAGTACGGAGATACTTCGATCATTGCAAGAATCTTCACGGAAGAAGGGGGTTATGGCTCTTATATTGTCAATTCAATTAGAAGCCAAAAATCCAAAAAAAGCATTGGGCACTTTCAGCCCTTTACCATTCTTGATCTTGTGCTGTATGTAAAAGAGACGCGCGATTTACAACGAATTTCTGAATTTAAAAGTCATTACCCCTTACATCATATTCATCAGGATCTGGTCAAGGGTTCGATCACGCTATTTCTTACAGAGGTTTTTTCAAAATTGCTTCAATCTGAGCAGTCACCAAATCCAGAGCTGTTCGTTTTTGCGGAAGATGCAATCAAATCTTTTGACCAATTGACAGAGGGTGTCGGCAACTTCCATTTGCAATTTCTTTTGAAATTAGGCCCATTTCTTGGCTATGCCATAGATGATATAGATAACCTATTCAGTTCTACAGACCGCCTGCCGCCAACCAATGAGAACCATGAAATTATGGACGCGCTCATGAAAGAATCTTACGGATACGAAGTAAAGATGACAAGAGATTCTAGAAGCTTGATGCTGGATAGTATCCTATTGTATTATCAGCATCATGCTCATATCAGCAAACCAAAATCGCTCGAAGTACTTCGAAGTGTTTTGAATTGATTTCCTCTTTATTCTGCACTAAATTGTAGTCCTAACTATCTAGACATGGCTGATATACTTTATGACAAAGTGCCGTCACTTGACCTGGCAGATTTTACGAACGGTACTCAGGAGCAAAGAGAGAATTTTGTAAAGTCACTTGGCGAAGCGTACACGAATATTGGTTTTGTTTCAATTAAGAACCACGGCCTCTCTGATGAGCTGACTAAGAATCTATACGAAACTGTTGAAGAGTTTTTTAGACTGCCTGATGAAGTAAAAGAACGCTATGAAAAGAAGGAACTGGCAGGTCAGAGGGGATACATCAGCAAAGGCCGTGAAAAGGCAAAAGGGAGGAATACGGGAGATTTGAAGGAGTTTTTTCATGTAGGTCAGCCAAAAGAAAATCAACGCGAAGATTATCCTGACAACATTTGGCCCAGCGAGGTTTCTGCATTAGAAAAATACACCTCAGAAGCGTATCTAACGCTACTGCAAACAGGAGTAAGCATGCTTAAGGCAATAGCTCTTTATCTCAACCTTCCAGAAGATTACTTTGATGAGAAAGTGAAAGAGGGAAATAGCATCTTACGTCCTATTCACTATTTCCCAATCGAAAATCCGGATGAACTCCCACCAGATGCGGTACGCGCAGCTGAGCACGGAGATATTAATTTAATCACCCTATTGATGGGTGCCAGTGCAGATGGTTTGCAAGTGCTAAGAAGAGATGGGGAATGGATTCCGATTACGGCATTGCCTGATCAAATTGTGGTCAATGTTGGAGACATGCTTGAAAGGCATACGAATGGAAAACTCAAGTCTACGATCCATAGAGTAGTAAATCCGCCACGTGAACTTATGCACACTTCTCGTTTTTCTATTCCATTTTTTATGCACCCAGTTTCTGAGATGGACTTAACCTGCCTGGAAGGATGTATTGACGCCGAACATCCTAAAGCTTTTGAAGATATTACAGCCGGTGACTTTCTGGACGAACGTTTAAAAGAAATTGGATTGAAAGCTTAAGAGGAATGTCGTTTAGAAGAGTCAGAAATATTATTTTCCTCAAAGATGTTGCTATGCTTTCACTGACGGCTTTTGGAGGCCCTCAGGGACATTTTGGAATGTTTATGGACTTGTTTGTTTCTAAAAGAGGCTACTTGACGGAGGAGGATCTGATTGAGCTATTCGCACTCTGTCAAATTCTGCCAGGCCCGACATCTACCCAAACGATCACTGCATTAGGATATAAAATAGGTGGCCCCAACTTAGCATATTTGACTTTATTGGTCTGGGCTCTTCCTGCGGTTTCTATCATGACTGCTTTCGCTATTTTCGTCACTTCGGCGGAAGCAATGGATGTTTCACTAGACTTCTTGCGTTTTATTGAGCCAATAGCTGTTGGTATAGTGGCATATTCCTCATACAAGATTTCTGTGAAAGTAGTGAACACCAAAGTTGGATTTGGCTTAATGGTGATTTCAGCTATTGCTTCATATGCTTTAAAATCACCGTATGCGTTTCCAGCACTTATCATTTTAGGCGGTTTGGCAACAACTTGGAAGTATAAAAGACAGCCAATTGAGGAAAAAGAGAAGATTAGCATCAATTGGTCCAACCTCATCCTTTGGATATCGGTTTTGGTGTTTGCCGCAGTTTTGGGTGGAGTTACACAGTATCAGCCGATCAAGATTTTTGAAAATTTTTATCGGAATGGAAGCCTGATTTTTGGTGGGGGTCAAGTGTTGGTTCCGTTGCTCTATACAGAGTTTGTAGAGTTTAAAGAATACCTAACCTCCCAGGAGTTTATATCGGGTTATGGTTTTGTTCAGGCAATTCCAGGTCCGGTGTTTTCCTTTAGCGGATATGTAGGAGCTGTCATGGCGAAAGAGTTTGGTATTGGAGGGCAGCTTCTTGGTTCCAGCATGGCTGTAGCAGGAATTTTCCTGCCAGGAACCTTTTTGATTTTCTTCATTATCCGATTTTGGGAACAGCTGAAGAAGTATCGAATAGTCAAAGCTTCTTTGGAGGGAATAACTGCGGTAAGTGCAGGAATGGTGATAGCGGCAGCTTTTCTGCTATTTATGCCGATGGATCAGCGACCCATCAATTACATTCTGTTGCTTAGCACTGTCGGGATGATGCACTTTACCAAAGTGCCTACACCATTAATTGTTTTAGCGGGTCTTATTTTCGGAATTGTAATCGCATAAAAAAACCCCATCGAATAATCGACAGGGCTTGAATCTAATCCTCTAAACTCTTATTCTCCGCTAGGAGGGTTAACACCCAGCTTCTTCAAAACAAGGTTAGTAACGTTATCTTCTTCACGAGCATAGAGCAAAATGCTTTGCCCACCAGCAGTCATATTAAACACATGAGAATACCCATTCTCTTTAGAAATCTGCTCAATAGCTGTTCCGATTTTTTCGAAAGCTGGTTGGAGCAATTGATTTCTTTTCTGAACCATTGAGTTTTGTGCATTTTGCTCAAACTCCTGGATGGATGTTTGTAAACTCACAATTTCGCTCTCCTTGTCAGCTCTAACCACGTCTGTATAGCCCTCAGCGTTTTGCTGATAATCAGCAACTTTCGCCTGATAATCAGCATATTTTGCTTCAAGCTGTGTCGACAATTGCTTGTCATAACTGGCTAGTTCACTTTCAATTTGCTTTGCTTCTGGCATAAGGCTCAAGACGTACTCTACGTTTGTATAGCCTATTTTTAACTGCGCCATCACTCCGAATCCGATCACAGCAAGTGCAGTACTTAGTAAAATTCTAACTTTCATATCAATTAACTTTTTTCGTTTTTAAGGTAGGGCCTACACCCATTGGTTTGGTTAAGATTCAATTTTTGTGCTCAATTATTACTTACGCTCTGATTTTCTACCAATCCAAGATCTTCGAGCACGAAATCTGTATAATCATGGATTGGATCTGTGTAGATCATCACCAAATCTCCGGACTTATCAAATACAATTTGAAGTCGGCTATTTTTAGCAACACGCTCTACAGCTTCGAAAACCTGATCTTGAACGGGCTTCACCAGTTCTTTTTTCTTCAAAAAATAAAGACCATCAAATCCAAAAATGGATTGTTGATATTCTTTTACCTCGGTCCACTTACGTTCAATTTCTGTGTTGCGTTCTTCCCACATCTCCTTCGTAAGCAGCACTTCTTCGGCTTTCAACTCCACTTCCATGGCTTCTACTTGCTGATATAGCTCCTGAATTTCTTGTTCCCACCCTTTTGCCAACTTCTCTATTTCAGCTTGAGCTTCTTTATATTCCGGCATTTTCTCCAAAATATATTGTGTGTCTACATAGCCAAATTTTTGCGCAAATGTAATAGCACTTAAAAACAGTCCAAAAAGCAGTAGAGTTATCTTTTTCATAGCGTCTTCATTTAAGATACGTCCATTAGCGAATTTGCTGTCCAATGGAGAAGTGGAATTGTGGGCCTGCGTTTTCGAATGATCCTGGGACCTGATCAAATCCATATGCCCAATCAATCCCCATAAGTCCAAACGCTGGCATGAAGATTCTAAGGCCAAAACCTGCGGATTTTTTTATGTTGTAAGGATTGAACTCTGCAAATCTGTCCCAGTTATTGCCTCCTTCTACAAAGGTAAGGGCATATATGGTGGCTGACTGTGCCAATGAAATAGGGTACCTTATTTCCATGACGTATTTGTTAAACAGTGTACCTCCTTCAATATTATTTTCCTGATCAAATGGAGTGATGGAATTGTCCGGATAGCCTCGCAAGCCCACGACATCTGTTCCTAACAAGAAATTTTGTCCCGTCAAACCGGATCCACCAACCTGGAATCTTTCAAAAGGTCCTACGCCGGTCTTGCTTGTGTAAGTTCCTAAATACCCAAAGTGTGCTCTGGCTGAGAGAACAAGTTTTCCTGTGAGTGTTACAAAGTACTTACTATCGAAATTCCACTTATGGTATTCCAGCCACTTGTACCGATCGCTGGCACTTGCAGTTTCATAGTCCAGATTTCTCCACAAAGAATATGGAGGAGTGAATGAAGCACTCAAGGAAATACTAGATCCATTTTGAGGATACATCGGCTGATTAATGGAGTTTCTAGCTAGAGTAGCGTTGAAAGTAAAGCTATTTGCATCTCCGGTACTAAAGCCAAGCGCCCGACTTTGAAACTGGAATAGATCATATCGCTGATACGAAATGCCTGTGCTTAACGTGAAGTAATCGTCTGGCCATTTTACTCTTCTGCCTAATGAGGCAGAAATGCCCGTTACCTTTAACCAGCCCAGAGTTTCATTGGTAAATCTATTGATAGATCGTTGAATTGATTTGCTAAAACTTAATCCAAATGAATTTGGATTACGCCCTCCCAGCCAAGGTTCTACAAAGCTGAAAGAATAGCTTTGGAAAGTACGTCCATTGGCCTGGAACCTTAAGGATAAACTCTGACCGTCTCCTACAGGAAGACCTCTCCAATGCTCAGGCTTAGTTATATTCCGTACAGAGAAGTTGTTGAAAGTCACTCCAAAAGTTCCTACAAATCCAAAGGCTCCACCCCAACCACCGGATAGTTCGATTTGATCGTTTGATCGTTCCACCAGTTGCCATTCAATATCTACAGTTTCATTAATTGGATCTGGAATAGGTACTGGATTTACCTGCTCAGGATCAAAATATCCCAGCTGTGACAGTTCTCGTTGAGTTCTAATGAGTTCTGCTCGGCTAAATTTATCTCCTGGTCGGGTTCTCAGCTCTCTTAAGATTACATGGTCGTTGGTCTTATCATTCCCGCTGATAACCACTTTATCAATTGTGGCCTGAGCACCCTCGTAAATTCTCATTTCAAGGTCAATGGAATCTTGATCTACTCCGACTTCTACTGGATTTATGCTAAAGAACAAATACCCGTCATCCATGTAAAGTGAGCTGATGTCAGCACCGGTAGGGTTAAAGTTCAATTTTTTATTTACTAAATCAAGGTCATAAACATCTCCTTTTTCAATACCTAGTATTAGTTCTAATTGCTCATCAGTGTAGATGTAATTACCGGTCCAGGAAATGTCTCGAAAGTAATATTTCGTGCCTTCACTCACAGATAAATCGATATTCATGTATTTATTTGAGATGTCATATGTTGTATCCGATACGATCTCAGCATCTCTGAAGCCTTTGGCGTTATAATAACCTAAAAGAAGTTCTTTATCTGCTTCATAATCCTCTTTCACAAACTTGGAGTTTTTAAAGAAGTTGAGATTGACGTGTGTCGCCATATACTCTCTAACTTCTTCTTTTGATACTTTTTTGGAATTTTTGACAAAGTCGATGAAGTTTGGTGGCCACACTAGCTTTGCTGTCGTTTTAAGGATTTCTGATGGAAGAGAGAATTTTGGTGTCATCCCAGTACTTTTGAATTTTGATCTAAGTTTTGCAGATGTGAACTCTTCGTTTCCGTCAAAACGAATATTCCTGATCTTAACTTTCTGACCAGCATCAATCATTATTTTCAGGTAGGCACTATTTCTAAGAATCGTGTCATTTTGCTGAACCACATTTACTTTCGCATTTAAAAACCCTTTGCTTTCCATGTATTTACCTACTGCAAGCTCAGTGTTCTTGATAAGTACGTCCGTAAGTGTCTTTCCTCTAATTAATCCAATCTTATCCTCAATCTCACCTTGCTTAGTTTTATTGACTCCTTCAATTACATACTTGGTCAATCTGGGGCGCTCGGTCAATTCGATGACGAGCCAAATTTTATCTCCTTCTACCTTGGTTGCGAAAATTGATATATTACCAATAATCCCTTGATTCCACAGTTTTTTGATAGCTGTTGTAATCTCATCTCCCGGCACTTTG
The DNA here is from genome assembly GCF_039940915.1 of Ekhidna sp. Classification (GTDB taxonomy): domain Bacteria; phylum Bacteroidota; class Bacteroidia; order Cytophagales; family Cyclobacteriaceae; genus Ekhidna. The sequence continues at coordinate 688,795 of NZ_JBDVFO010000001.1, read as the reverse complement.
ATCTTATCACCTACTCGAAGGCCTGATAGTGAGATAAGTGCATTATTGTCAAGGTATTGGACTCCTCTTACTTCAATGTCTGCAATTTCATATTCTTTTGGGCTCGAATAATTAATTGAAACCCCACCGCTGGGGTTGTTTTGGTCTCTACCAAAAACTACCTGCGCGTTTATTTCAAAAAACGCTGTAAAAACGATTAGTACGAGTACTATTTTTTTCATTTGTATTGTCAATCTTTCCAATCCTAGCCTGCAAACTGCTTTATTCATCGTATCACTCATGGTCATGCCTTCACTTGATCGCTTGTTTTTCCAAATCTTCTTTCCCTTTGCTGGTAGGAGATGATTGCTTCAAATAAATCCTTTTTTCTAAAATCGGGCCAAAGTACATCGGTAAAGTATAATTCTGTATAGGCCATTTGCCATAAGAGAAAATTACTGATCCTCATTTCACCACTTGTTCTAATTAACAAGTCTGGATTCGGAACACCTATGGTTGATAGATGCTCATCTACATCAGAAGGTTCGATGCCCGTCTTGCCTTTTTCTATTAGCGCATTTATTGCTTGAACCAAATCCCATTTCCCACTATAATTAAGCGCTAAAATCAGCACCATACCAGAATTTGTCCTTGTCACGTCAATCGCCTCTTTCAACTTTTTTTGTGCACTACCTGGAAGTCCCTTTGAATCTCCTATCGTAGCGAGCTTTATATTATTCTTTTGAAGTGTAGGAAGCTCATCTCCAATGGTATTTACCAATAGGCTCATCAATCCATCCACTTCATATTTAGGTCTATCCCAATTTTCAGTAGAAAACGCGTAAAGCGTGAGGAATTCAACACCTAGTTCAGCCGACCCTTCAGTCACATTCCTGACAGCTTCAATCGCATTCTGATGTCCAAAAATGCGCTTGACTCCTTGCTTCTTTGCCCACCTGCCATTGCCATCCATAATCACAGCGATATGATTAGGTATGTTGACTTTCGTTATCTGATTTCTAAGTTCCTCCAATTCTATTTTGAAAAAGGCTACAAAAATGGGCTTTTTTTTACTTAAAGGGAATGTAAATCAACGATTTAACTTCTATTAACGAGAAAGAATGGATTGATTGGGTCGGTAGGGAAACGGACAAGGGACATTGAATAGTGTAATGCTAAAGGAAAAACCAGTAAAGAAGTACCAATCATCGTCTTTGGGGTTGCCATATTGATAATCTTTTATGGTCTGATCGCCATCTGAAATCCCATCGAGGTAGTCGAAAAATGTCTTTCTGGCACCTGCTTCAAATCCAATTGTATACTTTTTTTGGATTCGGTACTTAAACCCTACTCCCAAAGGGATGACCGGTTGAATTTTCCCAACCCCCTCGTTTTCAGGCACATCATTGAAATTGATGAATCCAATTCCTCCAAAAATGTATGGCGAGTAATTGACGAGAGACCCTTCTGTCTTGAAGTCCAAAAAGTGATACTCAAATACTGCAGAGGCTTCTAAGACTGTGGAATTAAATGAGTGATTTCTCTCAACAGCGAAGGCATCTATGGGTGTTTCAGAGCCTTTTACTTTACCAACGGTAAGTGCCAGCTTGACTGTAAGAATTTCGGAAAAGTTCATTCGGTAAAAGGCGGTACCTGCAAGTGAAGATGTGCCGAAATCATATCCTCTGACCAGGTCACCTGAATAATTCATCGTTCCAACACCCCCCCCAAATTCAATAAATTGTGAATAAGAAGTCGTTGCTGCAGTTAGCAGTAAGATGTACAGATGTTTTCGCAAGATTTTAACGATACTTCGCGCGTTTACGAGTTGTTCCACCCAAGACATAAGAAACTTTTATCTGAGTAACGAAGATCATATCATTATTGTCTGGATTACCTCTTACACTTCCGTCTCGACCACTTCCAAGGTATGATGAAGCATTGTATCCATGTGCAGCACTATTATTTATGAATGCATTTGAAAGATCCCTAGCGCCGCCATTGACCGCTACAAGTTCAGCTGATCTATCAGACAGAATTCTAGCGAGTACACCATCGTTTGCTTCAAGCGCTCCTAAATCAGCATAAGAGGAGCTTACATCATCAATATAGTCGGTGAATAAATACCTAAAACCTACTTCAAGTCCAGCAGTAAGCTGCGTAGCAGGGATTCGCATTTGCGCTCCGAGAGCAACAGGTATTGAAAATCCAATGGATTTGTATGGTTCAACAAGCCCTATATTTTGTCCTTCAGTACCTAATGGACGTAGTTTCACCCACTCTCCAGCTTGTGGAGCAGCTATTGACCCATCAGCAGCACGTTGATAATCTGCATCAGGAACTTTACCCATTGGTTCATGATGAAAAACTGCAGCACCAATAGATAAATACGCATTCAGGGGAAGTCGTTGACCTGGACCACCGTAGTTTGGTAACAAGAAAATTTGAAGAGCAACGCGAAATTCCTTGATGTCATTCCTAAAGCTGAGGTTCCTAACATATCTAGGGTAGCTTTCTTCACCGTTTGGATCGGAAGCAAAATCGTCACCAAAAACACGAACCCAATTTAACCCCGCTGATATGGCCATGGAATGGTGGAATTTGTAACCAGCATGAAACCCAAATCCGGGACGTGTGAATGAGATATCTGTACTTGCTGCCTTGTTTACAGGAGCCAAGTCTCCAAAATAATTTCCAGCATTGATGTTCGCACCTACAAAATAGTATGGCTCAAATCTGCCATAACCTCTTGACCCACCTTTATAGTGAGAAACTTTCTTGTTGGTTTTTCTTCTTGCTTTATACTTATTTCTTCTTTGTGCTTCGGCATGATCTGCTAGTCCCAGCATGACCACAGAAAGAACAATTACTAAAAGACTCTTGAATTTCATAATTCACTCTTTAAAACACAAAAATATGTTTTTGATTTTTCTTAGGCGTTGAATTCTAGATAAATAGCTAATTCTTAACGTTTAAAACTAGTAAAAGAATACTCTTTTTCATCTGAAAAGAACCAGTTTTCATCAAAAAAGTCACGTAGAAGCGATTAGTTACGTTTATCAAAGCCCCATCCAAGCTTATTTCTAATGGTATCTGGAAAATTATTTCCTTCGATTCGAATCAGTTTAGCTTCAAAAGGCGCCTTCTTAACGACAATATTTACATCATTTTCTATGGTTTCGGATCTTGAGTCAAGCGAAATAAGAAAACTTCTATTGCGAGTCTCAATTTCGAATCTTAATTCTGAGTTATCGGAAACGATGAGCGGTCGGACATTTAAGTTGTGAGGGCTTACCGGGGTAATCACAAAATCTTTGGAGTCCGGCATCATTAATGGACCTCCACAGCTGAGAGAATAGCCCGTTGATCCCGTTGGTGTAGCTACCATCAATCCATCTGCCCAATAGGTATTCAGGTACTGGTTGTTGATGTAACATTTCACCATGATCATGGCAGAAGAATCTTTTCTCAGAATGGCACATTCATTGAGCGCATATGTCTTATTCTCAAAAAGCCCCATGTTGGTTTTTAGCGACAGGAGAGACCGGCTTTCAATATCATATTTCCCTTTAAAAAAAAGATACAACGATTCTTTGATGCTTTCCTTGGCAATAGATGCAAGGAAGCCAAGACGCCCCATGTTTATACCCAGTATTGGCACTTCGTTTTCACCCACCCAAAGAAGAGACTCAAGAAATGTACCGTCGCCACCTAAACTAAACACACAATCAAAATCAGCAGTAATGCTATTAGTTATGTTCTTTTGGGATTTTAATAAAGAAGTATTTCTGGATTGAAATAGTGAGGTAAACCAGATTTCTACTCCTTCTTTATTTAACCGATCTATTATTTGAGTGAGATACTTTTCTGAATTGCTTTCAACGGCTAAGCCGTGGAGGGCTATTTTCTTCATCAATCTCATGGATCCAGGAATTTCATAAGTAATCCATAGCGATCCTTTTCATCAAAGGAGTCATCTTCGGTATTGAATGAAGAAGTGACCTTGTATCCACTATTTGAAAGACCAGTGGCAATTTGATTCACATCTTGATGGTTGATTCTCAAAACAATTTCGATCAGAGAAGCGTCATTGTTGTGTGGTCTTACATTTGCACCTAAAACTGTAGATCCGTTCATTTCAACAATACGGGATATCTCTGAAAGAGAATAATCGCTTAAGCTTGTCTCAATGGTTACTATGGCCCCTTGCGAGTTTACCATTGCAGTTTTGGCAAATTCTTTCAATATATCGGAAATAAGCACCACGCCCTTAAATTCCTCATTATAAACTACGGCTACCATTTCCAATTGGTGTTCATTGAGAACCCTAAGGATATCATAATAATGACTACCACCCGGTATGATGCATGATTGACCGATGAGTGGATAGGCACCAACTTCCGGACGCAAGATTTCAGAATCATAGAGTAGATCTTCTGATATAAAACCCATGAGTTTATTTTCCTTAACTACCGGAAGCTCCTTGACTCTAAACTCGTCCATCCACTGTTTAGCACGAGCAATGTCATCACCAGGCTTTAATGGTGGTACCATGTAGTTTATAAGCTGTTCTGCTATCATGTAATAATCTTTGTTGTCAACAGAGTAACGTATGTATCTCTGTTTTTGGGTATTTTTTCCATCGAATCAATGAGGTCTTGAATGAAGGGGATCACATATCCTAACCATTCGAAGACTGTAGGCCCAATACCTACAATATACGGAAAAAGCAATGTATTGTCCGCATACTTTTCGATCAAATCGAAGCCTACTGATTCAAAAACCCAAAAAATAATACTTAAAATAAAAGCCCATTTAAGCAGTCCGGCAAAAGCTCCTACTACATTATCAAAAGTACCAAAAATGGTCATGTCAATGGCGCTTTTCAAAGCTTTTGCTCCCATTTTTATTGCCAAACTCAAAAGAATAAATAGTGCAATAAAGACGACAACAGCGATCACTTCGAAGTAACCACTATCTCCGAAAAAATTTGTAGTTACTGGAATTGTTAATTCTAATGAAAGTAATAAGCCAACAAAAAATGCAACAAAGGAGAAAAGCTCAACAATGAAGCCACGTGAATATCCTTTGACTGCTCCAAAGCCTAAAACGATCAATAAGATAATGTCGAAAGTCCCCAATTAACTCAATAATTTTTTGGCCAACGAAGAAATCATCTTTCCGTCTGCTTTACCAGCTAATTTTTTGGTAGCGGTACCCATGACCTTTCCCATATCTTGGGGACCAGCAGCACCAATTTCTTCAATGACTTTTTTCACTTCTGCTTCAACTTCTGCCTCAGAGAGTTGTTTAGGTAGAAAGCTTTCAATCACAGTTAATTCTGATTTTTCTGTAGCAGCCAGATCGTCCCTTCCTTGCTGTTCAAAGACTTCAATGGAATCTTTTCGTTGCTTCGCAGCTTTGGTGAGAAGTTTCATTTCCGTATCCTCTGAAAGCTTTCCTCCGCTTCCCTTTTCAGTTTCAGCGAGCAAGATTTGAGACTTGATAGCTCTAAGGGCTCGTAAGCGATCTTTCTCTTTATTGAGCATCGCTTGTTTAATTTCTGATTCAATAGTTGATTTTAAGCTCATATTCATTGTTTTTTATTGAACAACTTTGCGAAGAAAAACATTCTTGTGTTATGACCCAACTAAGTGTAAATATCAACAAGATCGCCACGCTTCGAAATGCAAGAGGAGGCCGCAACCCAAATGTGATACAAGTGGCCAAAGATTGTGAGAGTTTTGGAGCGCAAGGAATCACGGTGCATCCAAGGCCTGATGAAAGGCACATTACAGGCAGAGATGTTTATGATCTAAATGAGGTCGTGTCTACTGAGTTTAATATAGAGGGGTATCCGGATGACCGATTTATGAAGATAATCGAAGACATTCGTCCAACTCAAGCAACGCTTGTTCCTGATCCTCCAGATGTTCTAACATCTAACGCCGGTTGGGATACGATCAAAAATGAGAAGCGACTTACCGAAATTATCAGTCAACTAAAGAGTTGGGGGGTGCGAACCTCTATTTTTATTGAACCCGAGAATTCGCTCATGGATGGTGCAAAAAAATGTGGAGCGGACCGTGTGGAGCTCTACACTGAGATGTATGCATCTGCATTCAATAAAAATAGAGAAGAAGCTATCCTGGCATATGTGGATTCTGCAAAGCATGCTTATGGGATTGGACTAGGAATTAATGCGGGGCATGACCTGGACTTGAAGAACTTGCGATATTTAAAAGAACGTATTCCATTCTTAGCGGAGGTCTCCATTGGACATGCATTGGTTTGTGATGCACTCTATTATGGATTGGAAAATACAATCCAGATGTATTTAAGAGAATTGGAGAAATGATTTTTGCTAAACATTTTAGCAAAATGATTACTTTTGATTAATGGAGTTTTCAAGTTTGATTTTTTTAGTTGCAGGATTGGCAATTGGCTTACCAGTAGGTTGGTTGATTTTCAAAGTGAGGAGCAACGCAGAAGTTCCGGAAAATGGAGAATTGAAAATTCAATTAAAGCTCGAGCTGGAGCGATCCAAAAAGCTTGGAAAGGAACTTCAGGCCATGAACGAAGAGCTAAGGAATGAGCGAGAGGAAGTTTTACATTTAAACAATCAGAATTCTACGCTTAAGGCCAACTATCAAAATCTTCAGACTAGACTAGAAGAACAGAAAGGGGAGCTGAGCCAACTTCAGGAAAAATTCGCCACTGAGTTTAAGAATCTTGCGAATGATATTTTTGAAGAAAAGAGTAAAAAATTCACCGATCAGAATAAGACTAACCTCCATGAGCTTCTAAATCCACTGGGGCAAAAATTGACAGATTTCGAAAAGAAAGTGGAACAGACCAACAAGGAAAGTCTGGAAAGAAGCACAGCGCTGCGTGAGCAAATTATTGGCTTGCGCGAGCTTAATGATCGAATGACCAAAGAAGCTGAAAACCTTACCAAAGCACTGAAAGGTGATGTGAAAATGCAAGGGAATTGGGGTGAGGTAATTTTGGAGCGTATTCTTGAAAAATCGGGACTTGAGAAAGATCGTGAATACATTATTCAAGAAACATTGCACTCCGAAGAAGGTAGAAGGTTGCGACCGGATGTAATAATTAAGTTACCTGATAACAAGAATCTGGTGATAGATGCTAAGATGTCTCTTATTGCGTATGAGAAGTATATGAATGCTGAAGATGAAACCGAAAGGGGACAGCATTTAAAGGATCATATCTTATCCGTAAAAGCACATGTGAAAGGACTAGCAGGAAAAAATTATCATCAATTGTTTGATGGAGGTTCTTTAGATTATGTATTGATGTTTGTACCGATTGAGTCAGCTTTTGCTCTTGTTGTTCAGCATGGTGGGGAGCTTTACAATGAAGCTCATGAAAAAAGTATCATCATTGTGAGTCCTGCTACACTAGTAGCCACACTTAGGACTGTTTCTAGTATTTGGAAGCATGAATACCAAAATCGAAACGCGTTGGAGATTGCGAGGCAAGGGGGTGCACTTTATGATAAGTTTAAAGCCTTTGTAGACGATTTAATTGAGGTTGGAAAATCATTGGATAAATCAAAGCATCAATACAGTCAAGCCATGAATAAATTAGTGGAGGGGAAGGATAACCTAGTTAGAAAAACTGAACGATTGAAAGAATTGGGCTCGAAGACCACAAAATCGATGGATGAAAAGCTCCTTGACAGGGCAGGAGCAAATGATGAAGATGAGACTCCTAAACTTTTTTGATTCAATTTGTTCGTCTTCGATTAATGGACTTAGATGGAATTGACCTCAGACAATAAGCTAAAAAAGATCATAGTAGTGGGTGATCGGATTTTGATAAAACCAGTAAAAGAAGCCCAAAAAACAGCCACGGGCATTTACCTCCCGCCTGGAGTTCAGGAAAAAGAAAAAGTACAGAGTGGTTACATTGTAAAGGCTGGTCCAGGTTACCCCATTCCACACTCAGTTGAAGAAGAGGAATGGAAAGCTGAAGATGAAAAAATTAAATACATTCCTTTGCAAGTTAAAGAAGGAGATTTAGCCATTTTTCTTCAAAAAGGAGCCTTTGAGGTTCAATACGATAGTGAGAAATATTTCATCGTTCCTCAGTCCTCTATTCTCATGCTCGAAAGAGAAGAAGATTTGTTTGGGTAGGAATTCACTTTTTTGTCATTAACTACGATAATATTCTGTTAATCCTTACTTTTAAAGAAGATTAACCTAATAGAAAGATGCGTAATTTATTAAGCCTTCTATTTCCTTTACTGATTTTTCATATTTCGGCACAAGAAACCAGTGATCTTCCTTTTCAGGCGTTGGTTACTAAAGGCGCCAGTGTCTATGGCATTCCCGTAATGCCGCTCCAATTCATTGATGATGTAACTTCAATCGAAGTAGCCGAGGGCGGTTTTATAAGCTTGGTACATAAGGGAGGATCTACTTATGAACACACGGAGAAAATTTTTACATTTTACCTAAAGCCACAGGAATTTAAAGAAAGACAGGAACGACCTAGGTTAGAACTCCTGTATGAAGATTCCCTTATTTTAGATAAGAGTAAGCTTATTACCGTTCTTCACCCTCCTTTTGATCGATCTGGATATTTGGTGTGGAATGAAAATGAACCTTTCGAAGTATACTGGCATCTTCATGACGAGCCAGTTTTAAACTACATACTTACAGTTAGCGACGGGGATGAGAATAAAATACAGGATTTTCGTACACGTCATCATAAATACAAGTTGAAGCCGGACACATATGGATTGGCAGATGGGATTTTCAACTTTAAAATTAGCAGCACTTTTGCGGGAAAAACATTGGAGTCAAAAACGTACTCGGTTCAGTTGGAACCTGGATCGATTTATGAAAAAAAGGCAACAGATTTAATTATTCAAGCACTTGATCTTGAGCTTAGTCCAGTATTTGCATTGCAAATATGGCAGGAGGCTTTGCAAATGGAAAATGGAGTTTTTTATAAGGAACTATTTCAAAAATTTCTTATCAGAAATCGGTCTACTCTTACCGCTGCTGGTCAAGATGTGCAGCTGCTTCTTTCGCAAAATAAGTAAGAATTATATCCGCGCCTGCCCGCTTAATGGAGAGCAAAGATTCCATCATAGCTTTGTTGGAGTCTAGCCATCCTTTTTCACCTGCAGCCTTAATCATCGCATACTCACCGGATACATTGTAGGCGGCAATTGGGATGTTGAAGTTGGTTTTAAGTTTTTGGATAACATCAAGATAGGCGAGTGCGGGCTTAACCATGAGCACATCAGCTCCTTCATTGAAATCCAATTCTGCTTCCATTATTGCTTCTTTGATATTGGCCGGATTCATTTGATAGGTTTTCTTATCTCCAAATTTCGGTGCGGAATCCAAAGCATCTCGAAAAGGACCATAGAAAGCACTTGCATACTTTGCGGTATAGCTCATGATTCCTGTATCTGTAAAGCCTTGCTCATCTAAGATATTTCTAAGATAACCCACGCGAAAATCCATCATATCTGAAGGTCCTATCATGTCCACTCCAGTATCAGCTTGCGCGAGAGCCATCTGACCAAGAATGTCAAGCGTTTCGTCATTCAGAATTTTTCCATCTTCTAGAATTCCATCATGGCCGTCGCTGCTGTATGGATCCATTGCTACATCAGTTATAATGAGCGCTTCTGGAAATTCTTTTTTGATTTTTGTCAGGGTTCGCAAATAAAAGAAGTCAACGTCATAGCTTTTGGTTGCTGTTTTATCCTTGTGTCTTTCTTCTACTACCGGGAATACATCAAAACCTTTGATGCCTAGTTTTAAACAGGCTTCTATCTCTTTTAAAATTAAATCTTCACTTAGACGAAATATGCCAGGCATACTTTCAACTTCTGATTTTTTATTTTGACCCTCCAATAAGAATAAAGGGAAAACAAAATCACCGGTAGTCAAAGTTGTCTCTTGTGCCAAATCCCTGATGGCAGCAGACGCTCTGTTTCTTCTTGGTCGCCTCATGGATGCAAAGATATTCTCAAAATTTTCCCATCTGTTCCTGATGCATATCCAAAGTCTGCTTTCATATCAATAGCCCAATAGTTTAATGTATCAAGGGTACTCCATGTTTGACCAAAATCTTGTGTGTAGTCTAACCCATTGGGGCCACATGCAAAAGCGAATGTCTGCGCATCAACTCGAGTAATCGCACTACCATAAAATGCGCCGATTGTTTTTGGCTGATTAGCTAAAGACCAAGAAGACCCACCGTCTTGTGAAAAAGCAACGTTCTTAGTGTATTCCTGTGGTTTCATAAGGTCACCACCCGTAACAACTCCGATTTCTCCGGTAAAAGAAACGGACGTATTCCCAGCAGCATCACCTGTCACAAGGGGGGAACCGATTTCTTTCCATGACTGCCCATAGTCAGTGGTTACCAAGAATCGACAGTTGCCACCTGCGCCTGTAGCGATCCATGCTTTGCCATTTTCTGCGGTAGTCACACAGGTTCCACTTGCTGCAAATCCACCCTCACCTAAACCCGCATTTGGCATTTTCGTGGTGTCAGCTCGAGACCAGGAATCACCCCCGTCATTGGTCAACAATATGTAGGGGAAACTGTCAATAGCATCTCCGTAGGCTATTCCTCTGCGATCATCCCAAAAATCAATGCAATCGAGAAAGCCTAGTGAATCTAGCATGACAAAGTTTTCCTCCCAGAGATCTGGTGCTTCGAAACTGAATATGCGGGAAAGTGGCCCTGGCCCCGCGCTCATGAGGATGACTTTGTTTTCATCAAGTGCATATATATCGCGAAATTGTAATGAATCACCAGTAGGGTGTTTGAAAAGCTCCCAACTCTCTCCCTTATTTTGTGATCTAACAAATGAGCCGTCATGACCACTGATCCAAACGGTACTTTCGTCAACAATGCTGATAGCCTGGAGCAAGGAGGATGTAGGGCTATTGATTACCTCAATTTTGGGTTCGACCAATTGTGGACTGGTACATTTGAGTAAGGAGAATACAATAAGGGCTAAAATTAAGTTTTTCATATAGCTATTGGTTGATTCTCAATAGATCGTTCGATTGCTGCGACCCATCGCTGAAATAGTTTGTTTTCGATAGATAGTGCAAATTCACCGTGTCCACTCCAGTCTTCAAAAAAGTCATTCATTTGCTGAATCATCTCTTCTAAATGCCCTTGCTCTTCTACAACTATCATTCGTACACTTATGTTGCTATCAACGGCTCTGAGCACCTCTTCATAGATTGGATAAAGTTCATCAGCACGAACTTCAATCGCATATGTAACTAGCAGGTAAGCCGCGTATTTGAGTCTACTCCCAGAATAATTGAGATTTTTTTTCAGGTACCGACTAATGGAGGTATCCAGTGCGTGTAGGTATTGAAAACTTTGAATGGGAGCAAGCAACTCATTCATTTGATAGGTTTTACATCCGGAAAAACCTGTTTTTTTGATTTGACTTTTTAGGTAATAGGCGTGCCTGGCTTCTTCTGCCGCATGCTTAAGCACAATCTCATCTACTAGTAAGTCATGTTCTGATGCCGAGATTTTCCTGGCGCCAGTATTTTCCATCATCGAAAGTGAGTTGAGCCATTTAGCGTGTAGCTCAGGAGAGGAAACAATCTTTTCAATTACTTGTCGGAATTCCATTATGCGAAGCTAAAGAAGCTTTTCTGTATCAGGGAAATTAAATATGACTATTGATAGCATTCGTACAGGCATGATTGCTTCTATTGAAGCTAAATCTAAAATGAACCTGATGTTTTAAGATCTGAGACAACTTACTGATGATTAAGCTTGAGTGGGATTCTATTTATACCTCCAACTTGTAAGATCAGCACCTTTCGGAGCGCTTTCTTTTATGCGTTTCAAAATTTTGTCGACATACATCGTATTGTATCTCAGTCTGGAAATGTGATTTGGGTTTTCCTGATCCCCATTCCAACAATGTTCAGCGCGATCACCATAATCTACTTCTCCACCATAGTATGGGTCTGTAGTGCTCTCAAGAAATTCTTCCATCATGTACACTGCGTTATTGAGGTAGTAATTGTCCATATCACCACAATAGATGTTGATTTTACCTTGGAGTTTGGGGCCAAGCTTGTCCCAGTCTCTTTCTAGAATATATCTTAAGTCATAGTTTTCTTTCCAGTATTCAGCTACTTCCTTATTGATTTCACCTGTCTTTTTGTCCCAAATTCTTTGTGGATATCCATCTTCCCCTTGTGGAGAATACGTGGCTTCCCATATATCGAATTGTTGTCCTGAACGTGATTTGTCTCCAAGAGCGAGTTCTTTGAAATTGGAATCTTGCATATAAGAGTTGACAGCCCCTAAATAATCTCGATGAGCAGGTATTGGCACATTTTTCTGTTTATGCTCACTGTCATAATAGTATGCATTATCATTATCATAGAGATCAACCAGGCAATAGGCACGAAAATCAATTGGATCAGGACAAGCTGCAAAGCATCCATTGTATTCATCCGGATACATCACTTGTACGGCCAGCGCTTCCCATCCACCGGTGGACCCTCCATATAAGAACCGAGCCCAGCCCTCACCAATTCCACGAAATTGTTCTTCTATGTATGGAATTAACTCATAAGTAATCGCGTCTCCGTAAGGACCTTGATTGGCAGAATTGACCGCATAAGAGTCGTCGTAGTAAGGAGTAGGATGCTGAATCTCAATGATGATGAAGCGAGGAAAATCTTCGCTGATCCATTGCAGGTATTGATTATATGCTTCCTGCTGTTGGATGATGTTGTAGCCAGAAACATTGAACCTTGCTGAATAGTCTGGTTCCATATTTGGATCTGGCGGGGTTGTTCTGAACCCACCAAAGTCAGAAGGATAGTGACCATGAAAAATCATCAAGGGGTAACTAGCTTCTGGATGATCTTCAAATCCTTTTGGTAAAAGTACATGAGCACCTAAGTACATATCTCGTCCCCAAAATTCACTGAGCAAGTCGCTTTTCATTTTTATATGTTTGATCCACTCGGTGTCTTTTGCTTCTTCAATGGGAGGAATAACTTGATCCATTACAATAGAAAAGTTGGCTGACTGACCAGCTTCAATAGTGATTTTTATAGGAGTGCTGAAAAGGTTACCTGGTGAACGATTCCATTGTTGTCCCTCCCCATTATCCATTGGAAGTTTTACTTCATGACCGGTCGATAAATTGAAAGTCTCATAAGTGTGAAGCAACGCCTGAACCCAATAATCGCCAGGCTTCAAATCATTAATGTTTTGGATAGGGTATCCGAAATGCTCTGAACCAAAACTGACTTGTTCGTTAGCACCAAGAGCATCAACATTTTGACCGAATATCAATTGAGTATTTGGCCCATCATTTATTTGAAAACGGGGTTCATTGGAATCGTCAGTTGAGATAAGAAGCAATAGACGACCGTCTAAGACTTTCATTGAGACACTGGAATCAAAACTGACATCAAAACTGATGTTTGAGCTTATAGGTTGGCATGCAATGCCGCATAGAATTGCTGCTACTGAGATGAAGGATTTCATAGGTTAGGCTTTGAACCTATAATATACTTCAAATTTTACTGATTCTTTGAGGCAGAATGAAGAGCAATGACTCTGGTCAAACGATTTTAGAATTAAAATAACGTCGAATTTTAGGAGACTACCGCCACGAGATTTGTACTTCAAACAAATCGTCTCCCTTGGCTATTGATTGTGTTATTCGAACAGACAGATCTTTACAGCCACACATCTCTAGGGCTTTTTCCATCCATCCAGCTATACGATATTCCAAATACTCGTTTCCAATTGGAAGTTTTGTGAAATGTATAAGCATAGAGTGATCTGAACTATCTATCACGGATACCTCTGATGGATTGTAGAACGTAGCAAGTACGCGTGAAGCTCTTTTAATCAGAAAAGTGGGGGTACTTATGACCACAAAAACTTTATATAGCCCCGTTAACCCTACTTCTGCACTGTATCTTCCAGATTTCCAGGCTCCATCTTTGGCACTGTCATAGAATTGTTCGCACATGATTTTAGTTGGTTCCAAAATCCCTTCTTGAATAGGATACCACTTTGAACTCGAAGTTCGCTGCATTAATTGTTGGGCTGTCTCTGAGAGCGAATCAATCCATTGATCATATCCATTTGGATGAATTTCCTTGACGTATGCATTGATGTTACTGACAACAGAACCTCTTACTTCCATGGGTTAGTGTGATTTAGTGATTAGGTCTGACAAAAAAATGAATAGTCTTCTTGCCTTGCAAATTCGTTCTTGTTTTTTTAGACAAAAGCCGAGTTTGTTATTGACCAAATTTTATTATTCAGTCCTTTCTCTTCTCAAGTTCAAGTTAGTATTGATTTCTTTTTGAAGATTGCGATTGCTATTGATAAACTTCCGGATAACTATGAGCGTTTGTCCATTGTTGTCTTTTGCGCCAATAAGTTCTTTTTCCAAGTCTGAAAAAAATTCAGATGTCTTGTTTCGCGGTGTGGCACTTTTCAACCAATTGAAGTCTTCGATATACTCTCTCGCAAAAGGGACAAGATACTTGTGAAATTGATCCTCGACATCCATTAGACCTGATAGCGCCCTGTTTTGTTCGTACTCGTAATACCTACTGATGGCGTTTTTTAATTCGATGCTGGAAATACTGGCGGAAGATGATTTTAAGGTTTCATATGCATTGTCGATGGGATGATATTTATAAAAATTGATAAACAGTGCAAGATTTTTTGCTAGAGAATCATCATTCATCGTTCTCAGATTGCTATTGAGCAAACTGCTGATACTCTTGACGGAGTTAGCCAATTGCCTTTCTGCTTGCAGAATATTTGCACCATCTTCTTTGAGGTTGTCCAAAATTTCTGAAAGAATTTTTACTTCTACATTTCTCGACTTTCTATTCTCGTTCCAATTATTAAGTCCAAATGCTCCTACAATACCTACTGTAATCACAATTAGTTCTAAGAGTAGTTCTGGCCATTTATTGGCAAGTGTGGACGGGATTCTTTTCATGATTGTCAACTAATATAATCTGCCATTGCGGAAGTGAGTGTACTTAGGTCTTCTGATTCAATTATGTATGGAGGCATTACGTAGATTAAATTTCTGAAAGGTCGTATCCATACCTTTTTTTCAACGAAAAATTTTTGTGCTCGTGATACATTTATTGAGTCTTCTAATTCTATAACCCCAATGGCTCCCAAAACACGTACATCTTTGACCGATAGCGCTACTTCTAGCGGGAGTAATTCCTTTTTCAATTGCTTCTCAATAGTTGACACTCTGACTTTCCAGTCAGACGACAATAAGAGGTCCAGACTTCTATTTGCTATTGCGCATGCCAAGGGGTTTCCCATGAAAGTAGGGCCATGCATAAATACTCCTGCTTCTCCATCAGAAATCACTTTGGCCACATCAGCCGTACATAAGGTGGCAGCTAGGGTCAAATAGCCACCTGTTAATGCTTTTCCAACGCACATGATGTCTGGGCTTATTTGTGCATGCTCACAAGCAAATAGTTTGCCTGTTCTGCCAAAGCCTGTGGCTATCTCATCAGCAATCAGAAGCATTTCGTTTTCATCACATAGCTGGCGTATCTTTTTAAGATATTCTGGAGAATAGAACCACATACCTCCGGCTCCTTGAACAATCGGCTCTAGGATAAATGCTACACATTTGTCTGCATTTAGGCGAAATGACTGTTCTAGCTTTGCTAATTCCTCTTGCCCATAAGATTCTTGAAATCTTTTCGATGGCCTGTCGATAAAAATGTGCTTGGGTAGAAAATCCGAAAAAAGATGATGCATCCCCCCCTTTGGATCGCAAACAGACATGGCTCCTGTAGTGTCGCCATGATAGCCATTTCGGAGTGTCATAAACTTCCTTTTACTTTTATTGCCTTTGGAGTGCTGGTACTGAATGGCCATTTTCATAGCGACTTCTACAGCTACAGATCCACTGTCAGCGAGAAACACTTTGTCCAACCCTTCTGGGGTAATCTCAACAAGTCTTTGGCAGAGTTTGATGGCAGGTTCATGTGTAATCCCACCAAACATAACATGAGCCATTTTATCAAGTTGCTCATTAGCTGCCTCGTTTAGTTCAGGTACATTGTAACCGTGTATGGCTGTCCACCAACTAGCCATTCCGTCTATAAGCTCTGTACCATTGGCAAGTTTCAATCGAACTCCATCAGCAGCAACGACAGGATAAGAAGGCAATGGATTTGTTAGAGAAGTATATGGATGCCAGATATGCTCCGTGTCAAAATCCAGGAGATTGGTATCAAATCTTGAGTCTTTCGGCATATTTGTCAATGATTTCGGATGTGATTGATTCTTCCTTGTCAATTTCCAGCAAGCAATTCAGCCCGGATCTTTTTTGTATCACTTCGAAGGTCTTCAAATTCTTTTCACCATTGAAGATAATACCCACAACCGGAATGTTACGCTCCTTCAATAAGTTTAGTGTTAACAGTGTATGATTGATGCTACCTAAGTAGTAGTTGGCCACAAGGATCAAGGGGATATGGATTTTTTGCACCCAATCTATGTTTACCAAGTCGTCTCTCAAAGGAACCATTAACCCTCCCGCAAGTTCAATAATTAGTGTGCCGTTGGTTTTGGGCGGTTGAAGCTTAAGTTCTTCTATTCTTATGTTGTCGATCTCCGCAGCGGCGTGAGGAGACATTGGCTCAGATAGCCTGTAGGCCTCAGGATGGATGGTGGTTATGGGTACCCATTTTGCAATTTTGTGAGAATCGGTATTATTGAGGTCTCCAGCCTGAACTGGCTTCCAATAGTCGGCTTTTAAAGCTTTACAAAGGATCGCTGAGACGACAGTCTTACCTGTGTCTGTACCTATACCGGCGACTATAATTCTTTTATTCATTGTCTAGCGTTCTAAAAAGCAAATCAATTTCTTCTTTCGTGTTGTAAGAATGTAGACATATCCGAATTCGTTCTGCACCTTCTAAGACGCTGGGCCTTCGAATAGGCAAGGCATTGATGCCGGTCTCACTCAATCTTTGCCCCAACTTAACTACTTGTTCATTTCCAGGTACAATCAGCGACTGTATTTGGGTGTTGGATTCGAGCCAGTTTGATTTAGTCTTAATGCGTTTTTCTATGAAGTATTTAACCATAGATTGGAGGTTCTCTCGCGCTAGGCCGATCTTTGGAAGAAGACCATATGCAGCCTCTATTGAGCGGAAATGATGTGCGGAAGGAGCAGTGGAAAAAATCATGGGCCTAGAGAAATTGACCTGATAATCTTTGAGCCATTTGGGTCCTACTACAGAGGCGCCATGTATGCCCAAGCCTTTGCCAAAGGTCATTATTCTAGCCAAAACTTTGTTTTGTAGTCCGTGCATCTGTACCAAGCCAGCTCCGTTTGTGCCATAAACAGCCATAGAGTGAGCTTCATCTACAATTAGATAGGCATTATTGTTTTCACAGACGTCCACCATTTTTTCTAGCGGACAGACATCTCCATCCATAGAGTATACAGACTCTACGATTACAATTTTTTGACCAGATTGTTTCTCAAGTTTCTGCTCTAGGTCATGGGCATTATTGTGTTGAAATTTTATTTTTTTTGAATAGCCCAAACGAGTACCATCAATTAGACTTGCGTGGATCAATTCGTCGCAAAACAGGGTGGTATCCCTTGTAGCCAAGCATGAAATAAGTCCAAGATTTGCTGCATATCCTGAAGAATAAATTAGGGCACTTTCATTTTCGTGGAAGTTGGCAACTAGTTGTTCAACGTGCTCCGCATATTCAGAATTACCACTTAGTAGACGGGAGCCAGTCGCTCCATTTTGAGATTTCGTATTTTCTGAAAGTGTGCTGGTTGCTGAACTTAATTCAGAAGATTGGGCAAGACCTAAGTAGTCGTTCGAATAAAAATCAATCCCCTCTGGAGGGAGGGGAAGTGAACGCAGCAGGTGTTGCTTTTTTCGTGTTTCGAGTACTTTCTGATAATTATTCATGAAATACCAAGACCTTTTTTCTATACCTCCACCTCAGGCTCTTTTTTATCATATTTAAATGCCTCCCTTGGCACTAATCCAAGCAAATCAAACATTTCCTTATCATCATTGAAATCTGGATTTGGAGTAGTCAATAGTTTATCTCCGGCAAAGATTGAATTGGCGCCAGCCATAAAGCACAGCGCTTGTTCTGATAGGCTCATTCCTTCACGTCCTGCAGAAAGCCTTACGACTGAAGCAGGCATAACTAAACGGGTAGTGGCAATCATCCGGATCAATTCATGGGCTGGAACTCTTGGCTGTTCTGCTAAGGGTGTTCCTTCGACAGGAACAAGCGCATTAATAGGAACCGATTCAGGGTGAACTTCCATGTTTGATAATGTACGCAACATGCCCATACGATCTTTTGAAGATTCTCCCATCCCAATAATTCCACCAGAGCAAACGGTAATTTTAGCTTTGCGAACATTGTCGATTGTTTTTAATCGATCGTCGTATTCTCGCGTGCTAATAATGTCATCATAAAAAGCTTCCGATGTGTCAATGTTATGATTGTAGGCATACAACCCAGCATCGGCCAGTTTCTTTGCTTGATTTTCAGAAACCATTCCCAATGTACAGCACACCTCCATGTCCATGCTGTTGACGGTTTTAACCATGTCAAGCACTTTGTCAAAATCCCGATTATCTCTCACCTCTCTCCATGCAGCACCCAAGCACATCCGGGATGCACCATTTGCTTTTGCTGATTCAGCCTGCGCCCGCACTTCATCAACCTCCATTAATTTATGCACTTTGATATCTGTATGATAGCGCGCTGCTTGTGGACAATAGGCGCAATCTTCAGGACAGCCTCCCGTTTTGATTGATATCAGGCTGCTAACTTGAACCTCGCTGGGATCGTGATATTGTCGATGAACCGTAGCGGCCTGAAATACCAACTCCATTAAAGGTCTATTGTATATGTCTGCAATATCGTCGAGGGTCCAATCGTGTCTTACTTCGGTCATGTTGTATCATTAAAATCCTGTTTGCAAGTATAGTTTATTCAATGTCAGCTATGAAGTGTTGACGTAGGAGAATGGACTATTTCTTGTGATATGACTAACCAGAACGTTAGAAATCGCTTTCGATTTATGATAATGATTTTCAAAAAAGTTTCTACATGAACGCTCTTCGAGTTTTCACTTATTGTCTACCCTAAATAAGGAAGAGTCCACTAACTGTTGACCCATTTTATGATGATTTGGCTCTGTGTCTTGCGAATTTGCATACTTGAAAGTGAGTGTAAAACAATGCAAGGGGAGAAGAGAATACTGATACTGGTTCTTAATGACGTTAATGATGAAGCCCTATTGGAAACGACTATGTTAATAGATCTTATTCATGGGAGTGACCGAGTGTTGCTTAGAAAACTAACGCCGAATGCATTATACCTATCTGATATTGAGGATGATTTCCTACTCATATTTTGGGTATCTGAAATTAATGACCAGGTAGAGTGTGTTTTGAGAAGTAGATCAGATTTCAATACTTGTCTAGTGATTTATGATGGTGGTACAGCACTTAACATTCGCAAAATCATTCACTCAAATGTGAAAGGAATTATTAGCACCAACGCACTGGCAGAGTTGCCCAATGCGCTAACTGAGTTAGGTAATAATGGATATTTCATTTGTCAGGATACCTTAAAAATGATTCTTGGAAAGGTGTCTACTGTAAGGGAAGAAAAAATTTTAAGTAGGAGAGAATTGGAAGTTTTAAATCTCCTCTCTCGTGGGTTAACATATCAACAAGTCAGCCTAAAACTTCATATTTCATATGACACCACTAAAACGCATACATACAATATTTATAGAAAACTAGGAGCGAGAAATAAAACGGAGGCGGTTCATAAGGCGAGAGTATGGATGATTCTCTCCTAAGAAAAGTGTTGATAGCATAACCCATTAGTTAAGGAGATATACCTAGTTAATATCACCCAATTATTAAAATAATTAAAGAATAAGCACAAAATAGTTCAATTAAGGAGCCTAAGTATTACTAGCAAGCCAAAATTAAATAGGTACTTCCAGCTATTGCGAAGAGGATACCTGTCAGGATAATATTGCTATGAACCAATGTTTTGAAAAGCTATGGGTAGAGAGAAAGAAAAACTAAATGTATTGTATGGCAAAGTATTTAAGAGAATCGCTGCTGGAGAAATAGCAGTCGCATTACTGCTTTGCTTTTTCTTAATATCAATACTAACAATCCTAAAGGTGTCGCTTTGAACATCTATGGCGTGCAAAAAGCAGATTTAAGTTTTAATTAAAAAATGTAGTTTCAATATGAAAGGCGTGAGTGATTTATACATTTTCAGTAAGACAGAACGATTCAATTTTTTGCTTAAAAAAAGAGCGCAGGATTTTCAAAACCTTGTGAGTTCGGTTAAGACTTTCAACCAACTATCAACTAAGGAGTTTACAATTATACATGAAAATCCAGATGCAATACTTATCGTTGATGGAATTATAATAAATAACGGTATAGAAATAGAAAACATCCTTCAACTAGCATTGAATAACTCGGTGGTGATAGTGAAAAACCTATATAAGAATGAAGAAGTTTATCACTACCTGAAAGCAGGCGTAAAAGGACTTACTTCACTTGATAATTTTTATACAAACATCGCCAACATCATTAACGGTGCTAAAAGGGATGAGATTTACCTATCCAATAACGAAGTTGGTCATCTTTTCCAGCATATCAAATCTACGTTGGACACTAGCGAATTGACAGATAGAGAGCAGCAAGTTCTGCCGTTGATCATGAATGGATTTACCTATCATGAAGTCGCATCAAAGCTGGATATCTCATATGAGACCATTAAAAGCCATATGAAAAATATCTACAAGAAACTAAACGTAAAGACAAGGGGTGATCTCTTGAGATATGCTCTTTGAACCAGCTTCTATATACCATGAAACCCGTAGATAAATCCCGTGATCTCGGGTATTCTATCTCGTGATTTGAGATTCTTACTTTGAAGATGTGACTGAATGTGCTCAGCCACTGATTAAACTAAAATCGAAAATCATGAAAAAATCTACTCTGAAATTAATGTTTTTGGTGTTTTTGATGCCACTAGCATTAACCACTCATGCCCAATTAGGTGGCCTGAAGAAACTTAAAGATAAAGTAGCTAGCAAAGTTGGAGGAAACGACAGGGATGCTTTTCCTTCAGTATGGACTGGTAAAACCAGTAGTAAGGCTAACATCTATTCTTGTGCAAGCCCGAACGGGAACTATGCCATTACCACCTCTAAGACGGATATGTCTTTGATAGATGGTTCTACCGGAAAAGAACTCTGGTATGCCAAATTCAAGGAAGCGACTGGTGAGGTTATTACCAATAGCAACTATCAATATGTGTTGTGGGAAGCTAATACTCTTTTATTGTTTGATTCTAAGGCTGGAAAGAATGACCGAATAGCAGGAATCAACCTTGCAGACGGAAGCTTAATGTGGACATTGGATGGCTATCAAATACCAAAGAAAACTATTGAAGATGCCATTGCCTATATACCTGAAATGAAGGCTTTCGCATTTAGTCTACCAGCAAAAACGGTGATGATAGACGTGAAAGAAGGAGAAGTAATTTGGGAGACAGAAGAATTTAGAGGAGCTATTGGTCGCCATATCTATCTCGAAGAAGAAGGTGAGATTGTAATGATCAACTTTATGAGAAATGCATTTGATGCATTTGCTGCTGGCATGGAAAATTTGAATGCGATTGCTAAACTGGATGTTAGAACTGGGGATGTAATTTGGAAAACAAGTCACCAGGGATTTGGTGGAAAAAAGTACATAACTAAAGAGCGTCAAGGTGAACTTAAGATTGAAGGCGATCGAATCTTTGTCATCTATAATGGAATTCAAGTATTCGATTTTAATACAGGATCCAATGTTTGGAGCGCATATTATAATCAAGACATTAAGATTTTGAAAAAGCCGTCTGGTATGGCTTCTGGTCTTGAAGGCGGGGCAGGCAAGAAACTGAGGGGAGCTACCTATGATGCCATTGCTGACCCTTTAATTACAGATGATGCGGTATACGTTGTTCTGCAGGAGAAAGACAAGAAAGTGAGAAGGAAATACTTGCAGAAGTTTGACCTGACCTCTGGTAAATTATTGTGGACTTCTGAGAAGATAAATGACGCGAAAGCATTACCACGCATAGCACTTGTTGATGGTGTTGTTGTAGCCCAGATTGGCGGATTGGTCAATCAACAATATGTGGCGATGCTTAAAGATCCCATTTCTAAATCCACCTATTGGGCTCATGTCAATGAGTGGGTTTGGGTTGGAAAATTTGGACTAAGGGGTTTTGATGAAAAAACAGGTGTTGAAAAATGGGACTCTGAAAAATTCAAAGGCTCTATTACAAAAATGGCGACAGATGGGCAGAATGTTTATGCGGCAAGCAACAAATTCTTCTATTCCATAAAAGCCAAAAATGGTGTTGAAAACTATCAGGTGGATTTCAAAGCCACTAAAGTTGGAAAACCTAAGTTCTCCTATGACATAGGAGAAGCAGTAACCATTATGGGGACAAAGGGTGTTACAGCTTTTAGAAAGAGCAATGGTGAGTCCTTGTATTCTTCTGATAAGATTAAGAACATTTCGAGAACTTATGAAAGAGGAGGGAAACTCTATGTTCAGAATGAAAAAGATGACTTAACACTTCTTGATCTTGAAACTGGAGCCACATTGGGAACAGTAAAAATTCCAAAGCATAACTCTGAGAAGAAAACGCTGGCTCAAGCTGCCGTTGGTGGACAAGGAAATGATGAACAATATGCTCGAATTAGAGAGCTGAGCGGAGGTGCTGATTTAACAGAAGACGGCAAGTTCATCTTCGTTTTTGATGGTACTAAAATCATAAAATATCAAGCAGAGTAGCTTTGATTCAACGGGAGTCGTCTGCTCAAAGCGAGACGGCTCCTTTCTATTTTAAACAGCATTCTTATGACACGCCTTTTCTATCTTTTTTTCTATTTTTTAATTTTTTTCGTACACGCCCAGTCACCTGAATTAATCATTCAAACAGGTCATCAGTTGGCCATAAATGACATGGAGTATTCGCCAGACGGACGGATAGTCGCCTCATGCAGTGAAGATAATACGGTTAAGCTTTGGGAAATAGCAACCGGGAAAGAAATGCAGACATTGTCTGGCCACTCAAAAGCAGTCAATGACATTGTATTTTCCCCGGATTCTAGAACCTTAATTTCAGTAGGAGATGATCGAAAAGTAATCATTTGGAATGTTGATACTGGCGAGAAAATAAAAACCATAGCCGAGCACAAGAACAAGGTTTTGAGCGTGGATTACTCCCCCAAGGGAGACTATTTTGCTACAGCTGGAAAAGATAAAGTTGTGCTTCTTCACAATGTGTTTACAGGAAAAATCAAAGAGCTGTATGAGTTTAAAAGCGAGGTGAATAGGATCAAGTTTTTAAATAGCGGAGACTACCTCTATACTGAGACAGATAAACTTTTAAGTAAAAATGCCTTTTTTACTATCCCGCAGGGTAAAATGGTGACGTGGGTTCCGGGAGGAGGAGCCACCTCCATCAGTTTTGATGCTGCAGATAAAAAATTTCTTGTCGGAAGGGTAAACTATGGGACTCCCTCGGTATCCATAATTAAAGATTGGAATAAAATAACTGATTGGAAAAAAAGCAAAGAACCACTTTGGAAGAGTTTTTTTCCTTACAACTTTCAAGACACTACTGGTAACTACAAAATATTTTCTTTTAAAAATCAAGACAATTATGACATAAATAAAGTTGAATCTGAATCTGTAGGGGCTATTTCTAAAGATTCAGATTTGAGTGCGTTCTTCTCGAAGGACGGCAATGATGATATCATCGCTGCGAATAAGTTCGGGGAGATTCTTTTCTGGAAATATGACGCGATTAAGTTTTATCCTAGAACGGCAAATCCATATGCGAAGCTCAGCGAAAAAATGGACAACATGTACGCCACTCCATATAAGATCATCGAGGCACACAAATCACCAATACTAGACCTGCTCCCATCCAAGGATGGGAAGTATCTATTCTCTTCTGCAAAGAATGGGGAAATGAAATTGTGGGATGTAAACCTTGAAAGAAACATCCAGACATTTACCAATGGTGAAGTCTATCCAATGTATGCGGTGGCCTTTGGTCAGGATAGCAAAACCGTGGTGATTTCTACTGGAATCAAGGACAGATACATTGTTGATTTGGCTACCATGGAGGTTTTAGAGCACTTCGAAAATGAGTATGCCATCGAAAGATTTGCTTACTCAAAAGACCGTTCCAAAGCACTGGTAGCTTATTATAACAGTTCCTTTTTTCACCTCTTGGATATGGCAAATAAGTCTATCCTCAGAACATTCAAGGGACACCTGGGAGAAATTACTTCAGTGCTGTTCTCAGGAGATGAAACGCAAGCAATTTCTACTGCAACAGAGGGTAAGCAAATCACTTGGGATCTGGAAACGGGAGAGATTTTGAACAACGAACTTTCATCCACTAAACCTTCCGAAAGTGCAACCAATGAAAGCAGTCTAAAGAAAGATGGAACACGAACAATTCTGACTTCTACTTTGGGAAAGTACGATCTGATTCATCAAAACAAGGTCACATCTTTTGGGTACACTCCAGATGAGAAATTTGTCTTCACGGCAAGCATGGATGGAGCTCTTTCCCTTTGGAATCCTGTCAGTGGGGACAATGTGGCTCGTATCATGATTACCAAAGACAAGGAGGTGATTGCTTTAACCAATGACTTCTACTTCATGGCATCAAAAGATGCACTCAAGTCTATTGCATTTAAGTACCAGGGTAAGATGTATCCATATGAGCAATTTGATTTTCAATTCAACCGACCAGATATTGTATTGGAACGCATAGGGTATGCCAATTCGCGTTTAGTTAAAGCCTATAAAGTGGCTTTTAAAAAGAGAAGAGTCCAGTTGGGAATACTAGAAGGAGTCGAACTTAATTTTAACACACCAGATATAGCGCTCAATCTGGCGGAGCTACCTCGATCCACGAATTCAAAGTCTTTGGCATTTAAAGTATCCGGCAAGGATGCGTTGGAAGCATTGAGTTCGATTCAAATAAAAATAAACGGAGTTCCAATACCACCTGTGGAGGTGAGCGGGAGTGAAATAGAAAAGCAAATAGAAATTGATCTAAGTGAGGGAGATAATACTTTGGAGGTGAGACTACTAAATGCCAAGGGAGTATCCTCACTTAGTCAATACTTTGAAGTTAAGTATGTTCCGGAAGTTAAGGTGAAAAAGGATCTTTATCTGGTAACTATAGGAGTTTCTGATTATGAAAACACGGATTTTAACCTCACCTATGCTTCAAAGGATGCAATGGATTTGGCACAACTTTTTTCAAATCAATCAGATCAGTTTGAGAATATCCATCATTTAAATTATCTGAATGAGGAAGCAACCCCTGAAAATGTTAAGGCAACCAGGGAGCGGCTAGAACAGACAAAAATTGATGACCATGTCATTTTCTTTTTTGCAGGTCATGGACTCCTGAGCCGTGAGCTGGATTATTTTCTTGCTATGCATCACATAAACTTCAATAACCCCGGTGAAGGGGGTATGGTGTATGAAGATGTGGAAAAATTGCTTTCCTATATACCGTCAAGAAACAAGCTGATCCTTATTGATGCTTGCCATTCAGGTGAAGTAGAGAAGGACAATGTAGTATTGGAGGGAGAATCTGGAAATGTCCCAAATGGGAAACTAGTATCTCGTGGATTCTCCAATGTACGTGAGAAAACGGGCCTCAGTCGCATACTGGGGTATGGAAATCTATTCAAGTTTATGCGCTCGCAATTTGCAGATCTAAGAGAAAATACGGGAACAATTGTTATCTCCAGCGCAGGAGGAGCTGAATACGCCTTGGAAAGTGCAGATTGGAAAAATGGAGTGTTCACTTATTATTTGAAAGAAGGGATGATCAATAATGGCGCCGATTTAAACGCAGATGGCAAAATCTACGCAAGTGAATTACAAAAGTATCTATCCGAAAAAGTCTATGAGGCAACGGACGGAAAACAGCAGCCTACGACCAGAGTTGCCAATCTGAATCATGATGTTTTGATGAAGGAATATAAAACTGAATAAGGAATTTTGAAGACCTATATCAGGTTGTTGGCGTAGGCGAATTTGATTAACCCAACAAGGTTGTTGGTGCCGGTCTTTCTGAAAATATTTTTGCGATGTGTCTCCACTGTACGTTCGCTGATGAACAGCTCTTCGGCCATTTGTCTGTTGGTATATTCTTTAGAGATGAGTTGAAGGATTTCCCGCTCACGGTCGGTAAGTAGTTTTTGTTCTTCCGTGCCATTGAGCCCTTTCATTAACATGGCATTTACATCTGAGCTTAAATAAACTTTCCCATTTTTTACCGCTCTGACAGCATTCACTAACTCCTCGTGCGAGTCTTTTTTCAGGATATAACCTTCAACATCTTCTTTCAGTATTTCTTTAATCAAATGAGCTTCGTCATGCATGCTAAGCACGATTATTTTGATTGCAGGATATTTTCGTTTGACTCTTCGCACGAGTGTCAATCCATCGTCATCAGGAAGGTTATAATCTGTGATGAGTAGGTCAACATTCTTTTGTGTGAGCTGGTCAAGTGTATCCTGTACGGAACCAGAAGAGCCGACCACTTCAAAATCATCCTCTGAGGAAAGAATTTTAATTAAGCCACCCAGTAATATGGCATGGTCGTCCGTAAGAAATATTTTCATTTTGGAGGATTTCTCTCTTCCAATGAAAGATAGCAAATTCATTTGTCTTGATATAGCCTTGTCAATTAAACATCAAATAAGGCCTAGAATAGCGTAGATAACTATACCGTTTTGACGGTATTTTCAGTATCAGTTGTGGCGTTATGGACAACTGATGGTGCGTTGACTATCAGGGTTGTTCCCTTGCGATTAGGTGTTGTTTCTAGTTCAAGCGTTCCTTGGATAATATTTGTACGGATGTTCAGGTTTTTCCAGCCATTACCTTTTCCTAATTGAAGTAGTGATTTATCGAAACCAATACCATTATCTTCGATGAGCAGAGTGATCTCCCTTTCATCTTTTGTAATCTGAAGCGTCACTTTGTTGGCATCTGAATACTTCAAGACATTGTTGATCCATTCTTGCGAAATACGATAGAGCGATATCTCTTGAGTTTCGGAAAGTCGACCTTCAAGTCCGAAAGTGTTTAGTTCTACTGTTATTTTTCCTGCATTATTTATCCTATCTACGAATTCGCTCAGCGCACTTTCAATTCCATTCTTAATTAAGGTTTGCGGCATCATGTCAAAACAGATGTTCTTCAATTCATTATACATCTCATCAATAACTTCTGAAGACGCGTCAAATACTTTTTGTCTTTCGTCGGGCTTTGCGCCATTGCTGAGGTTTTTCAAATTCAAATTCAGAATCGAAATCATTTGACCGAACCCATCATGGAGGTCACGGGCATATCTGGATCGTTCTTTTTCCTGAGAAGTAATCGTGGCATTGATTTCTGCTTCTTGCTTCTGGAGTTGCGCCGCCTGAAGCTTCAAAAGCTGTTCTTTCTTGAGTCTACTTCTTTGTAAACCGGCAAGCACAATGGAAAGAAGAATAGTGAATATCGAAGCGAACAGCAGCATTTGATTCCGTTGGATTTCTGCTTGTTGCTCTGAAATTTCAGCATTTTGAAGGGCGATTTGCTTTTCTTTCTTTTCAGTATCATACTTAGTTTGAAGCTCCGAAATCACTTTGGACCTGTCCAGATTGAATAGGCTATCTTCCAGGTTTTCGGCTTTTATCTTTAGACTAAGTGATTTCTTGTAATTTCCAGAAGCAGCGTATAATGATGAAAGCGAGTCCATTGACTTTCGAGCTAAGTCTGGATATCCAAACTGAACGCTACCATTTATTGCTTTCTCATAGTATTGACCAGCGTCTTCAAATTTTTTTGTTTGAAAATAGAAATCGGCAATTGCTTTATAGTTTTCAAGAACTCCTTGATTATCCGCGATTGCTTTTCTGATTTTTGTTGATTCAGTGAAAAACTGAAGCGCTTGATTAAAATTCCCATTTCTTCTTTCAATATCTGCCAGGTCAAGAAAGGTGTACCCAAGGCCGACACTATCGTTTTGCTCAAGCCTTATCCTGTGACACAGAAGGTATAGGGAGTCCGAAACCTTGTAGTTTTTTCTCAACCAATGAAAGGCTGCCAGCATTCCATAGCTTGTACCTAAGGTTCGCAAATCATTTACCTCAATTGAGAGTTTCGCAGATTGCGCCCATAATTGTAATGATTTGTCAAAAGCACGCTGCTTCTGATAGTAATTTGCCATTTCATTACTGAGTTGTGCTAACCCACTCAAATCATCTAAAGAGTCATAGAGGTCATATGATCTGAGGTAGGCGGGCAGAGCGTTTTCATAGTCACCAGTCAGATATAATATGATCCCATAATTTTTTTGTGCCAAAGCCTCTTGCGCGGGTAGCTTTAGTGCTTTGCTTAATTCCACTGCCATTTCGGTTAGTTTGGAGGAATTGGAAAAATCAGCACTATAGATTGAGTAGAAATTTTTATTGACGTATTCAATTTGCTCTCTTTCCGAAAGCTTGGATAGGGCAGCTTCAGTAGCTTTTGGTGTAAAGTGCTGAGCCATGCTCTTACCCAATACAAGTAATAGAGCTATAATAAGAGGTAATCGTGATAGCATAGGAGTAGAGTCCGAGGCTAAAATATTGAATTTCTGCCTCCAGAAGATTCTTTTTCGATTGATTGGTTCAATCAAGGGGTTGTATGAGTCTGGTTTGAGATTCATTAAAATAAAAGAAGCGAATGAGTTCTTCTCATTCGCTTCTTAACCTTTGACAAAGTCTGTTATTCTTTCTTTATAGCTCGCTTGGATCGAATAGGGGGAGCTGGCTCTTCCTTCAGTTCTATTGCCTCAGTTTTAAGCTTTTCTAGAGCTATTTCTATCGCTTTGTCAAGTTGAGGATCCTTACCCTGAAGGACAAGTTTTGGTTCCTGGATTACTTCTACATCAGGTGCTACGCCCTCACCTTCTACTGCCCATTCACCATTTATGTCAAAGAATCCTCCCCGAGGGGCAACCATTCTTCCGCCATCAATGAATAGTGGCGTGTCCCACGTACCTACCAAGCCACCCCAAGTGCGAGTACCAACCAAAGTGCCGATGTTCATTGCCCGGAAAAGGTAGGGGAGCAAATCACCTCCGGATCCAGCTCGTTCATTGATTATCATGACTTTTGGTCCCCAAACAGCGGCCATTGGAGTGGTCCAGGGTTTATGGTCCCCCACTTTGCTATTGAAGTAGCCATAAAGTTTGCGATTCATAACATCAGCCATATAGTCAGCAGCTGACCCACCACCATTGTTCCGTTCGTCCACAATCATTCCTTGCTTGTCTTGCTGTGCAAAATAGTAGCGATTAAAAGATTCATAGCCTCCGCCACCAGTATTGGGCACATAGGTGTATCCAATTTTTCCTTCTGTTTTTTGGCTGACGTACTGGCGGTTGCTTTCTATCCATGCACGAGAGCGCAAAGCATACTCATTACTGATGGGCTCCACATATAGTGTTTCAGCTTTTGAAATATCAGCGGTCTTGCCAACCTTGATTCGAAGAGTAGTGCCAGATGTTTGCTCAAAGTACTTGAAGATATTTTCGTTTCCATCTATCGTTACACCATTGACTTCTAATAAATAATCTCCTTCACTGACTTTCATTCCTGGAGCAGCCAACGGAGCTCTTAGATTGGGATTCCAGTTTTCTCCAGTAAATATTTTAATGAACTGATACCTACCATTTTTAATTGCATAATCTGCTCCAAGCAACCCAACAGGGACTCGATTAATATTTGGGTAATCACCACCCCTTGTGTAGGAATGTCCAACAGCGATTTCACCACCCAGTATATCAATAATGTAATTCATGTCTTCTCTGTGTTTGACATGACTAACCCATGGCTTGTACCATTCATAGATTTTATTCCATGGAGCTCCATGCTGATTGTTTACGTAAAGAAAATCGCGTTGATACCTCCAAGCTTCGCGGTATATCTGCTGCCACTCTTCGCTAGGGCTTACTTTCATCTTAATGTCTATGCTTAATCTCCCTTCGGAAGATTTTTGACTCTTACCGGAAGAAGGCACAATTCCCCAATTTCCGCCCGATCGATATAGGAGTTGTTTTCGGTCATGCGATACCTGGACGGATTGAAGTCCAGTCATAAATTCAGTTGACTCACGAGTGTCCAGATCATACTTATTCAGCGTTATTCCTTGCTGATTTGGAATGTTTTCGGCGTAGAAGACGGTGTTCTCTGGTCCTGAGACTAAACTTGCATAGCTCCTTTGTGGAACATCCAGCGAGACAATTCTATTGATTACACCATTGTCTATGGTAACCGTTATCTCTTCATCTTCGTCTTTTTCATCATTCGAAGTTTCCTCGTCACTTTGTGGGAGAATAGGTGATTGATCACTTGCTGATAGTACTGCAGCATAGAGTCCTCTTGTCACTGGGATGTTGTATGAGCTCATGTCCAGCCATCCGGTATTTAATCCCCAATTGGTGCTAGCCAAAAAGTAGAGATACTTTCCATTGGCATCCCACACTGGTTCAAGTGCGTCAGCCATTTGATCGGAGATATCAATGATTTTACCGGATTCAATGTTATAGGCTTTCACAACTTTATACTGCGCATCCGTCAACTTCACGTAAGCGATCCATTTGCTGTCTGGAGACCATATTGGGTTCATGGATCTGTTTGGGTGAGCATAGCGCTCAGTGTCGGCTTTTCTGGCATCACCAGAGGTTAGATTTAGTACCCAAATGTTAAAATCAGTATCTGTGTAGCTGATGTACTTCCCGTCAGGTGACCAAGTGGGTCTGAAGTAGAAAGTGGGATTTGGCAGAGGATAACTTTTCTTGATAGATGTGCCAAATTGATCGCTGATCACCAATTGATATTCGCCACTTCGATCAGAAAACCAGGCAATTTCATTCCCATCTGGTGACCAAACGGGAGATCTATCTGCAAAGGAGGACTTAGAAATGTTTCTCCATGAACCATTCTCTTTTGGGACGGTAAAAATCTCACCACGATATTCAAATAATGCTCGTTGGCCGGTTGGTGAAAGAGATGCATTTTGCAGATTTCTGCCTGAAACATCTTCCCAGCGATCACGTGCCCAGTTTAAATCTCCTCTTACATTTATTTCCAGGTGCTTTCTGTCCTCTGTTTCAGGGTTGATCGAGTGAAGATACCCCCCTTGCTCATATACGATAAGGTCTGCGGAAGCATCCAAACTTTTCACATCGAACTGGGTATGAAAGGTGATTTGAGTATACGCCTTGGTTTCTAGATTGTATTTCCAAATATTGCTAGTGTAATCTCTTTCGGAGAGGAAATAGACTTCACCATTGAGCCAAACGGGTTCTAGATGTCTTTCTTTATCAGGTTGAGGCGTGGTTTGCAACTCCTTGGTTTTTAGATCGAGTATCCATATTGGCATGGCCTGACCTCCTCGATAGTTTCTCCATTCAGGATCCCATGAAGTGATTGGTGTGTACGCTGCGTACTTCCCATCTGGAGAAATTTCTCCATAGGCTATTCGAGGAATCTGAAGTTCCTCAGGGAAACCTCCATCTACCCCGATGGCGTAAAATTTATTGAGCTTTGTTGGATGTCCTTTTCGTGTGGAGGCAAAAATCACCTTTCCATCTGGTGACCAGCCCTGTACTCTATCAGCACCGGGGTGATAGGTGAGGCGTTTCGGTGCCCCACCAGCTGTAGGGATCACGAATGCATCTGTGTTCCCATCATATTGGCCGCTAAAAGCGATCCACTTCCCATCATTGGAAAAGTGTGGAAAGGACTCAGCACCTTCTGATGTAGTCAATCGAGTGGCATCTCCGCCAGTGCGATCAACAACCCAAAGGTCATTTGCATAAACAAAAACTATTTTATCTTGACTTACAGAGGGCTGCCGCAGCAGCATAGTGCCTTGCGAAAAAGAAAGCAGGGCTGTAGCAATAAACAGGGATGTAAAAAAAATTCTCTTCATGATACTATTAGGTTTGACTATCAAGATAGCCATTCGTAAATGCATCACAAAGAGAACTTTATGAATGGTTACTGCTCAAATTCAGCAATGGTTCGCTCGATAATATCACAGCAATCGTGAAGTTGTTCTTCAGTCATTACTAGAGGAGGAGCAAACCGGATGATGTTTCCATGAGTGGGTTTAGCAAGTAATCCATTCTCTTTGAGCTTTACGCAGATATCCCATGCGGTGGAGCTATCTTCTGAGTCATTGATTACAATTGCATTGAGCAACCCTTTTCCTCTTACCAACTTCACCAAATCGGATTTTTCAATCATTTGGTTCATTCGGTCTCTGAAAAGTACACCCAAATTTTCAGCATTTTCTTCAAGTTTTTCATCTTTGACCACTGTAAGGGCAGCCATTGCTACTTGGGCTCCCACTGGATTACCGCCGAATGTAGAACCGTGCTGTCCCGGCTGAATAACCTCCATTACCTGATCATCAGCCAAAACGGCAGAAACCGGATAAGCTCCTCCCGAAATAGCTTTGCCTAAAATGAGGATATCTGGTTTTACGTTTTCATGATCCACTGCAAGCATTCTTCCCGTTCGGGCAATGCCTGTCTGAACCTCATCAGCGATAAAGAGCACTCCATGCTTTTTACATACTTCTTTTGCTTTTTGAAGATACCCTTCATCAGGCACCATCACGCCAGCTTCTCCCTGAATGGGTTCAACAAGGAATCCTGCAATATTTTCATTTTGTATTACTCGTTCAAGCTCGCTAAGGTCATTGTACGGGATTCGAATAAACCCAGGAGTATACGGGCCAAAGTTTTTATTTGCTACAGGATCATTAGAGAATGAAACTATGGTTGTTGTGCGACCGTGAAAATTATTGTCGCAAACGATTATCTGAGCTTTGTTCTCATCAATCCCCTTTTTTTCATAGGCCCATTTTCTGCAAAGCTTGATAGCTGTCTCAACGGCTTCCGCACCGGTATTCATTGGAAGCACTTTGTCAAAACCAAAGTATTCGGTAATGAACTTCTCATACTTTCCAAGCACGTCATTGTAGAATGCACGTGAAGTCAATGTGAGTGTTTCAGCTTGTTTTGTCATCGCACCAACAATGGCAGGGTGACAGTGTCCTTGATTCACAGCAGAATATGCAGATAGGAAATCATAATACTGTTTGCCTTCCACATCCCAAACATGTACACCGTTACCTTTGGCCAGTACTACCGGAAGGGGATGGTAATTGTGGGCTCCATGCTCATCTTCCAGCTTTATTAAATCTTCACTCGTCATTGTCTTGTTTTCTAACATAGTTTTGCCGTTTAATATCGAATTGCAAGATTAATGATTTAACAGCGGAGGCGCAATTGAAAAAGGATTCTGAATCGGAGGATTATTACATAAATGAGCAAGGTCTGATGGTATTTACTGAGAAATATCATTTAAAAAGAGGCTACTGTTGCGGCAATGGATGTTTACACTGTCCATATAATCATCAAAATGTCAAACAATAGTTTGCATATTGAATTGAAATCCCGATATTTGCACTCCATTTTTGAAAACGGGATAGAAAGATGTCAAAAGTTTGCGATATAACTGGTAAAAGACCACAGGTAGGAAACAATGTTTCTCACGCTAATAATAAAACCAAAAGAAGATTCAATCCGAATCTTCAGAAGAAGCGATTCTACATTCCTGAAGAGGATAAGTGGATCACTTTAAAAGTGTCTACCTCGGCACTTAGAACAATCAATAAAAATGGCATCACGGCTGTTCTTAAGAAAGCAAGAGCCAACGGGATGGTGATCAAATAATATTGATAAGCAATTAAGAAATTTAAACCCTGGCATCATGTCAGGGTTTTTTTGTGCTAGATTTAGTTGTATGACTCGAATTCTCTTCTATATATCACTGATCATACCCTTTATATTACTTGGATTTTAGCTGATTCATTCATGAACAAAGCGGGAATTTTTGTAATTCCATACACCATTGTTGTAGAGACTTTAAGAAGAAAGTACCTGAACCTAAAACCTATTTGATCTGCTCCTGCTTGGGATATCCCTAAGTACTTTACCAGACCGTAGAATCCTTTCATCAAATATTTAAACCGGTATTGGATACTAATTGAAGTTTACAGCTTCCTTCGGTATTATATTTAGCGACCCAAATAAACTATGATCATGAAGAAGCTTATTGCGTTAGCTCTATTGTCCGCCTCAATGGGTGGTTTTGCTCAAAACGAACCAGGTGATTTCTTAACGAGCGAATTCCATATGGAAAGAAGAACACTTGTTCGGGAAAAGATGCCTGAAAATTCTGTAGCAGTTTTTTTCACGAACCCCGTAAGAAATCGCGCGAATGATGTTGACTTTATATATCATCAAGATCCTAACTTCTATTACCTAACAGGCTACCGTGAGCCACATGCGGTTTTGATGATTTTCAAAGAAGAGCAAGAGGGTCCTGAGGAACGCTTCAATGAGATCATTTTCATTCAACCGCGAAATGCGCGCGCAGAAATGTGGACAGGAAGAAGACTTGGAACCACCGGAGTGAAAGAAAAGTTGGCGTTTAATCAAGTCTTCAACAACACAGATTTTGAAGACTATAATATTGATTTTTCAACCTTTGACAAAGTGCTTTTCTACGACTTCTTTAATGATGTGAGAGATACTCGAACGGAAGGAGATTTATATGATCTCATCGCTTCATTCAAAAGTAAATCTGGATATCCTACAGAAGGAGATCTAACGATAGAATCTGCTGCCAACAACCTGGATATGGAAACACTTGATCAAATCATGAAAGACTTGAGGGGCATAAAAACGAAAGATGAAATAGAGCTTTTGAGAAAAGCGGTAGATATTTCATGCATCGGACAAGCGGAGGTGATGAAAGCCATGAAGCCGGGACTAAGTGAGCGTGAGGTTCAAGGCATTCATGAGTTTGTTTTCAAAAAATATCAAGCTGAGTATGAAGGGTACCCTTCCATTGTGGGGGAAGGAAATAATGGGTGCATCCTTCACTACATAGAAAATTACAAGCCAGAGATTACGAGTGATAAAATGATTTTGATGGATTTGGGAGCGGAGTATCACGGCTATACTGCTGATGTTACAAGAACCATCCCCGTTGATGGAAAATTTTCAAAGGAAGAGAAGGCGATTTACGATTTAGTATATAAAGCTCAGGATGAGGCTATCAAGGCAGCTAAACCAGGAGTAAACATAGGAAGAGATCTTGACGCAGCGATCGCTCGAAGGATCATCAATGAAGGGCTGGCAGAGCTAGGTATTATTGAAAGTGTAGATCAAAGACATCTTTATTACCCACATGGATTAGGCCACCATATTGGGTTGGATGTTCATGACAAAGGGAACTATGAATACCTGGAGGCCGGAATGGCGATTACAATTGAGCCGGGTATTTACATTCCAGAAGGTGCAGATTGCGATGAAAAATGGTGGGGAATTGCTGTTCGCATTGAAGACTGCATTCTTATTACAGAGGATGGAAATGAACTTTTGTCTGATTTGGCACCACGTAAAAGTGACGAAATAGA
Organism: Ekhidna sp.; assembly: GCF_039940915.1. Taxonomy (GTDB): domain Bacteria; phylum Bacteroidota; class Bacteroidia; order Cytophagales; family Cyclobacteriaceae; genus Ekhidna. The sequence goes on along the minus strand of NZ_JBDVFO010000001.1, from coordinate 653,081 downwards.
GAAGTTAATGCAGGAGCCAAGTCCCTTGGATTCTTTCGTGCTACCAGAACTTGGTAAGGACTGAAAAAAAGAGGATGAAAAAGCATCCTCTTTTTTAACACTATTTGTGTCGGCTGAATAATTTCGAATTTCTCACTCTTCCACCACTAACTTGTTGGTCCTCAATTGGAAAGTCAAGAGTGACACCAAACGCAATGGATTGGTTAGTGTCTGGGATGAGTTCCTCGTTTTCCCTATCTACTTGTTGGACTTCCGCATTGTAGTTTAAAGTAAAATTATTTCCGCCATTGTCTATCACCGTAATGGTTCCGCCAACAACTACATATATCAGGTCATTTTGCATGTCTTCGGTTGTTTGGAAGATGGACTGATTGCCATTCCCATCGACACTTATGGTCACTGATTGGAAGTAGTTCTGACCATCAACATTAGAAAGACTGGGTTCCCGAATGAAAGTAAAAACTCCACTCTTAAAAGCATCGGCCCCGAATGATAGAAGTTCTGCGTACGCGACAAAACTTCCATTGAAGACCTCTGCTTGAAAATCTGCTTCACCATCATAGATGATAAAGTCGTAGTTGTAATGTGTGGCATCTCCTATATCTACATAATTAACGGCCCCATAATCGTAAATAACACCTCCATCGATTGTGTAATCTGTGCCATTAAATATGAAATCGTTGATAATCTTTCCACCATCATCTTTTCCACAAGATGTGATCCACACAACGATTAGTAAAGCAAGAATTAGCGCTGGTATTCTCAATGATTTTTGCATTTTGATAAATTTATTGTTGCTTATACTAAGATAAATTTGAAAACTAAACTTCTACATCAATGCCAGAAATCTTTTCTGCTTAAATCTCACTTTCTGATCATTAAAAGATAGGAGAGTATTTAAATTATTGAATAAAAAATCCTACATTTGCACTCCTTTTGGAAAAGAAGAAAATAAAATGGCTAAGAAAGGAAATAGAATCCAAGTAATTCTTGAGTGCACAGAGCACAAAAATAGTGGTCTTGCTGGCACAAGTCGGTACATCACTACTAAGAACAGAAAAAACACTCCTGATCGAATTGAGTTGAGAAAATACAACTCGATCATGAGAAAGTATACCGTACACAAAGAAATTAAGTAACCATGGCAAAGAAAGTAGTAGCAACTCTTAAGCAACCAGGTGGAGCGAAGTATGCCAAAGTGATCAAAGCGATCAAAGGCGATAACGGATCATACACGTACCGGGAGGAGATGGTTCTCGAAGGTGACGTGAAGGATACGCTAGCGAAATAAGAAATTAAATCCTAAAAGAAGGAAGCCGCTCCGACGAATACGTCAGGGTGGCTTTTTTTATATTCACCAACATCACCTAACTCTGTAGACCAATGGGAATAAAAAGCTTTTTCTCCAAAGACAAAAAAGAGTCACTAGATAAAGGACTTGAAAAGTCGAAACAGAACTTTTTCACTAAGCTAAACAAAGCGGTAGTAGGCAAATCAACTGTAGATGCCAGTGTTTTGGATGAGTTGGAGGAGGTGCTTATCACCTCAGATGTGGGTGTAGAGACCACCGTTAAGGTTATTGATCGAATTGAAGAAAGGGTAGCCAAGGACAAATATTTGAATACTTCAGAATTGAATCGAATACTTCGTGAAGAAATTGCTGGCTTACTTTCGGAGAATAATACCAAAGACCTTGTTGATTTTGATATTCCTCAAACTGAAGGGCCCTATGTGATACTGGTGGTAGGTGTGAATGGTGTAGGAAAAACTACTACCATTGGTAAGTTAGCTTCTCAGTTTAAAGCACTAGGGAAAAATGTGATTCTGGGGGCAGCAGATACGTTTAGAGCGGCTGCCGTGGATCAACTAATCATGTGGGGGGATCGAGTAGGTGTTCCTGTCGTTTCAAAAGGGATGAATACAGATCCAGCAGCAGTTGCTTTTGAAGCAGCTAAGAGAGGAAAAGAGGAAAATGCTGACGTAGTAATTATTGATACTGCGGGTCGTCTGCATACCAAAGTAAACCTGATGAATGAACTGTCGAAGATTAAAAATGTGGTGCAAAAATTCATCCCAGAAGCACCACATGATGTAATGCTTGTACTCGATGGAAGCACAGGCCAAAACGCTTTTATACAAGCGAAGGAATTCACCAAAGCAACAGATGTTACCTCCCTTGCGATCACTAAACTAGATGGCACGGCAAAAGGTGGGGTAGTGATTGGGATTTCGGATCAATTTAAAATTCCTGTTAAATACATAGGCGTTGGAGAAAAAGTAGAGGACTTACAAGTCTTCAATAAGACTGAATTTGTCGATTCTTTTTTCAAAAATTAAGAACTACCTTGTTGGTGATGAAAAAGCTTGCTTTCTTTTTCGCTTTTTTATTTCTCAGCCTATCTGTCCATAGTCAGGATCAAGCCATTGCTGATAGTCTTTATCAAGTGCTTGAAGGAATGGATGAGAGAGATACATCCAGATTAAAGATTCTTATCTGGATTTCGCAGAATGAGAATGTTCCGGGGAAAAAGTTGGCTATTGCCGAGGAGATCAAAAAGTCAGCGGAAGAGCATGGATTAGCAAAATACCTGCACCATGCCTACATTCAAATCGGTCAGGCAAACAGAATGTTGGGAAATTTTGATGTAGCAATTGACGCACTATTAACTGCCCTTGAACATGCTGAACGAAGCGATTATTCCAGAGGAATAATCGCTTCATACACTGCTCTGGCCGATGCCTATTCAACTTATGGAAGGTATGATGAAGCTATTGAATACTATAATGAGAGTATTGCTTTAATGAGTGCAGGCGATAGTTCACTTCTGGCTGTTACTCTACTTAACCTTGGAGATACTTATTATGTTATTGAATCTTATGATTCAGCATTATTTTGCTTTGAGCAGTCCAAATATATTTATGAGCGTTTGGGAAATGATCCGTCTGGGTTGGCATACAACCTGGGAAATATTGGCTTAGTATATGCTGAATTAGGAGAGCTGAAGAAAGCTGAAACGAACTTAGCAACATCTATTAAAGATCTTGAATCCTTAGGAGATCATTACGGGAGCTGTATTTTTCTAGGTTTCATGTCGGATATATACCTCGACAAAGGATACCCGGACGGTGCCCTTAGTTTTGCGGATTCTTCCCTCTCAATTTCTAGAAGGTTTGGTTTAAAAACAGAAATGAGAGATAACCTTCTTCGACTAGCTAACATTCATGCTGAAAAAGGTACCTACGAGGAGGCGTTTAAGTTTCACAAGCTTTATCTAGCTATCAAGGACAGCATCTCCAATGAAGAGGTTTTTTCTAGAATTGAAAATCTCGAAAGCGCTTATGAGCTTTCTCAAAAGCAGGCCGAGGTAGATTTGTTGAAAGCCCAGCAAAAAAACCAGCAAGCAGTAATTGTCACAGCGACCGCAGTTGTATTTGCATTTGCGATTTTAGTCATTGTCATTTTCATATACTACCGATCCAAAATCCGTGTGAATCGCGTCCTGAAGCGGCAAAAAGTTTCTTTGGAGCGACTTAACGAGACCAAGGATAAGTTTTTCTCAATCATATCTCATGATCTAAGGGGTCCTGTAAGTTCACTTTTCGGAGTTAGTGGATTAATAAGGCATTTTGTAAAAGAGCATAACACTGAGCAGTTGCTGGAAATGGCCAACCACATGGAGACCTCCGTTGAGCGCTTGTCAAATCTGCTAGATAATCTGCTTAACTGGGCGATGCAGCAGCAAGGACATTTTCCGAACGTGCCAGAAAAAGTAGATGTATCGGAAATGATTTCTGAAATAATGGAGATGTTTTCCAACATGGCCAATGGCAAACAGATAGATCTAAGATCAACCATTTCACAACCAGTTTTCCTTTGGGTGGATAAAAATAGCGTTCATACCATTTTTCGAAATCTAATTAACAACGCCATAAAATTCACACCAGAAAAGGGAAGCATAAGCGCAAGCGCTAAAACAGAAGTGGATTTTGTGGAAATTTCGATTGCAGATTCTGGAATTGGCATGCCACAGTCGAAACTTGATAGGCTTTTCAATTTGAATGGAGAAGGAGCAACCTATGGAACCGCAGGGGAAAAAGGACTTGGCTTGGGATTACAGCTTGTCAAAGAATTTATGAGCATGAACAACGGAACAATTTCTGCACTAAGCAAAGAAGGAGGTGGAACAACTTTTTTGGTGAGGGTCCCTCTTTTTGATAAAAATGAGGTTGCTGATAAATCGATAGCTAGTCCGATTCAATAATCACTTCATTGATTGTCTTCTGGAGTATCTCTTTAGTCAAGCTGACTTTTCTAATGTACTTGTCGATCTTCAGTTTCTTTTCTTTGGTGGGCTGATTTACATGTGCAGAAATCATGACAATCTTAGGCTTTTTTTCTAAAGTATCCAGGGTCTCGAACCCATTTAGGTAGGGCATTTCAAGGTCGATAAGCAGTACGTCAGGCTTCTTTTTTACCACTTGCATTATGCCATTTACAGGATTAGGGTGTGTACTGATCAATTCCATGTTTTCATATTCGTCAAAATAGGAACTTATCAATTGTAGAAATAAAGGGTCATCATCAATGGCGATGCATGTGATCATAAGCTGGATTTTTTTGGAAAAATAGCGATTTTAATCCACCACAGGGGCGCCTCCTACAATCTTATTAGATTGCACTTCCCGTAATGATTCTTGAGTCATTCGAAAATAAAACTTTGCAAAATCACGATTAACTTTTACTTCGGAGCAAATGCCATTGGTATATGTGTATACGTTCATTCCATCAGGAGATTCCATCTCATATCGATGCTCACCTATTTTAGTGAATTTTAAGTACTCACCAAACTGCGGAGAAAACACTTTTTGGCCGTCGATAGGTTCTTCGAAATATATGGTAGCAACAGAATAGTCAATTTTTTCTTTTCTGGTTGTTCTGGTCCCGTCAAGATCCAAAGTATATTTTTCTCCATCAAACCAAATAGTAGATTTCTTTTGAGTGGATCCGTTAAGCTGATTATGAGTGTATTCTTTTATGAGCTGACCATACTTGTACTCACTTGTGGATTCATAATCAACAGTAAAAGAAAAGAGAATTCTGAAGGTAACCTTGCTATTGATCTCATACTTTAGCTGACCTTCAGACTGTATTCTTTTTACTGTCATGTCACCTAACTTCTTGCTTCCCTTAACCACATCGTAGTGCAAGGTCTGCCCAAGAGCTGCCTGGAAGACAAAAGTTAAGAATAGTATGGTTAAAGCTCTTATCACTTAGAGAATTCTGTTAGCTTAATGACACGAAATATTTCACAATGTTTCCGCGTCAAGATAGATCAAAAAAAATCAACCCATGAGATTTAAAAAAGTTAGTTTTAAAAATGCTGAAGGACACGAACTTTCTGGTCGTTTGGATTTTCCACTGATAGGTAGACCTAGAGCTTTTGTCCTCTTTGCCCATTGCTTTACATGCTCTAAAAATCTCAAGTCTGTAGAACACATTAGCCAAGCATTTACCAAGCAAGAAATGGCTATTTTGAGATTTGATTTTACTGGATTGGGACAGAGCAAAGGAGATTTTGCAGACACAAACTTCTCTTCCAATCTTTCAGATTTAAAGGACGCCTATGATTTTCTTGACAGAAACTATGAAGCCCCGCAAATAATGGTAGGCCATTCACTTGGAGGAGCTGCGGTGCTGCACGTTTCCGGAGATCTGGAGAAGGTCAAAGCCGTAGCAACGATAGGTGCGCCTTCAACCCCGGATCATGTGAGTCATTTGCTCGATAGTGGAAGAAAGGATTTGGAAGAAAAAGGGGTAGCTGATGTCAATATCGGAGGCAGAACGTTCAAAATGAAGAAGCAATTCTTGGACGATTTGGAAGCAAAAAAAGGAAGTAATGTGATCAGGAATTTGAACAGAGCACTCCTGGTTATTCATTCTCCGCAGGACACCATAGTTGGCATCAACAATGCGCAAGAGATTTATGCACAGGCTATGCACCCCAAAAGCTTTATTTCAATGGATGGAGCAGATCATTTAATGACCATGGAAGGTGATGCAAGATATGCAGGATCAATTATCGCTAATTGGGCTACACGATACATTGCAATCGGTGAGCAAGATGCAGCTCCAGAGGGAGAGGTGTGGACCAGAATTGGATCAGATGGATATACCACAGAAGTAATCGCGGGCAGGCACCAGATGATTGCCGATGAGCCGCCGAGTGTTGGTGGAGATGATCAGGGACCTACGCCTTATGGCTATTTGTTGGCAGGGTTAGGAGCATGCACAGCCATGACATTAAGGATGTATGCAGATCATAAGAAAATAGACTTGCAAGAGGTACAAGTAAAGTTGACCCACGATAAAATTCACAAGCAGGATGGAGAAAACAGTGAGAGTGCAAAAGGGAAAATAGATCAAATAAAACGCAAAATTACACTTACCGGTACTCTTAGCGATGAACAAAGAAATCGTCTCATTGAGATTGCCGATAGATGTCCGGTGCATAAAACTTTGGAAGGGAATCCGGAAATCGTAACGGAAGAGCAAAAGTGAAACTCCGATATTCCTGAATTTTTGCCATTCATGTAGTATTTGATTAATCCTTTACCTCATTCTCTATGAAAAACGGATAAATACTGACAATCCGACTTAATTTCATCTAATAAATAGGGGAAACCCTTTTTTAACTGTATATATAAAATACACATTAGAATAAAACTACCCCCGGAATTACTTTATGAAAAGCCTGATCTTTTTTATTCTATCAGTGTCGTTGCCTGCACTCGTATTTTGTCAGTGCGATTTGAGCGACCTTACCAAAGACTTAAGCACTCAATCTGGACGGATAGCCAACAGCTATTTGGAAGAGGTAAATGTAGCTTCGACGCTCAACCGAGGAACGCTTGAGATTAAAAATTATGCTAAAGATGAGCATCCATATTTTGTGAAAAATGAATGGATCAGCGGTAGCTTAACATATGACGACATATTTTACCCTGAGGTTCCTTTGAAATATGACATTACCAAGGAGGTGCTTATCACCAGAAATAGTCTTGGGATCATTTATAGTTTGAGGAGTGATAAAGTCAAGAATTTTAAGCTTTTCGATCGGATATTCATTAATCACAATTATGGAAAAGAGGGAGATTCACGACTCTTAGAAGTAAAAAACTGCGGACAAGTGTCGTTGTTCCTTCAATCGAATAAAGCATACAAGGAACTCATAGAGCCTCCAAGCGTCAGAATAGTCTACGAAAGAGAAGAGACATACCTGCTATACAAGGATGGCGAGTTCCACAAACTTGGCGGAAGAAAATCAATTTTGAAGCTTCTTGAAGATCAAAAGAAAGCTTTAAAAACTTTCATAAAAGAAGAAAATCTATACGCTAGCGAAGGGAAGGATAACTTCTTTTCAAAAGTTACTGCATACTACAATTCCATGATGGAAAATCAATGAGAAGACAAAAGTGGATATTCACATTCTTTTTGTTATACGCTTCATTTGCACAGTCGCAAAACATTAGCGGGCAATTTAACAATACCAATTTCAAAGACTTTGCAAGTCAGATCGAACAGCAGACCGGGTGGCGGGTCTTCTATGATCCTGAACTGTTAGATACCCTGACGGTAACGGCATCATTTACCAATCAGCGTGTGACGACTGCACTTGAGGTGGTTTTCAGAGGCACGAAACTTAAGGCTAATTATTTCGAGAATGCAATTTTTGTCTTTAATGATCTGATTATTCAGACGGAGTTACCAGACGATTTTCTTTCCAGAGATGCGAGTGATTCTGCCGTTACTGATGAAATATTGGTTGACATTGATAACTCATCGGGCTCGGATGACAACCGACCACCGTTGATCATTGGAACGCGGACAAGCCGTATTTTACCAGGAAACGCTACAGTAAGTGGCCGAGTAGTCGACAAATCTTCCGGAGAGCCAATTTTAGGAGCATCCGTCTACATCGAAGAGCCCCTCATTGGTACTTTTTCCGACCTTGACGGAAGGTTTAGCTTAAGTCTACCAAGGGGAAGACAAAAACTACTCCTATCAAGTGTGGGAATGGAGCCAGAGGAACGTATGATTATTGTTTATTCTGATGGATCAATAGAAATTCAACTTGAGGAGATAACAACTGCATTGGATGAAGTCGTGGTGGAGGCAGAACGGGATGATAACCTGCTTGAGCCTCAAATGGGAGTTGAGAAACTCAACATCAAAACTGTAAAACTTGTACCCACGGCACTTGGAGAAGCGGATATTGTAAGAGTTTTAATGACTTTGCCGGGTGTAAAATCAGTAGGAGAAGCAAGCAACGGATTTAATGTAAGAGGTGGTTCATCAGATCAAAATTTGATCTTGTTCAACAATTCCACCATCTACAATCAGTCACACCTTTTTGGTTTTTTCTCAGCGTTTAATCCGGATGTAATTCAAAACGTGGAGCTATATAAAAGCAGCATACCTGCTGAGTTTGGGGGCCGGTTGTCTTCCATTCTTCAGGTTAATTCAAGAGTAGGAGACTCCACAAAAATTTCTGGTTCAGGTGGGATAGGACTTGTGACTGGAAGAATAACAGTTGACGGACCCATTGGTGACAAAACGACCTTCCTAATTGGGGGCAGAGCCACATATTCCAATTGGATTTTGAAAACAATCAAAAATGAAGATTACCGAAATAGTAGCGGGTCGTTTTATGACATGAATGTTGATATTAATCACCGAGTAGATGATAAAAACACTTTAAAGTTTTACGCTTACAGAAGCAATGACAGCTTTAAATTAAGAAGTGACACCTTATATAGCTACAGTAACAACGCAGCGAATGTATTGTGGAGAAGAGATTTTGAGGATTTTTATACGGATGTTTCTGTTGGATTTAGCAACTACACGTACGATATATCCAGTGCCTCCAATCCGGTAAATGCGTTTGAGCTAGGTTATGGAATATCGCAAGTTGATGCAAAAGCAGACTTGAATTATTTTGGATTTGATGGGCACTCCTTGAATTTTGGGCTAAATACGATTCAGTATTATTTGGAATCTGGCAGTCTTTTACCGCAGGGTGAGGAGTCATTAATTACGCCATCTGTATTGCAAGACGAACGAGCGTCAGAGACTTCACTTTACTTGTCAGACAGTTATGAGGTCTCAACGAAACTAAATGTCAGCGTTGGAGTTCGAGGTACTTTATTTAGAAGCAAAGGTCCTAGAGATTATTTCGTCTATGCCGAGGGTGTGCCTAAGAGTGATCAGACAATAATTGACACGGTATCTGCGGCAGGAGGTCAGCTAATAAAGGCTTATCCTAGACCAGAATTTAGGGTGTCCGCACGATATACCTTAACGGACGAGTCTTCGGTTAAGATTGGATTTAATTCAATGAATCAATTTATCCATAGAATGTCCAATACAGTGGCCGTTTCTCCTACCGATGTATGGAAATTGAGTGATTTTAATATTAAGCCACAATCAGGCAATCAAGTATCTATCGGGTATTTCAGAAACTTCAAATCAGGACTTATTGAAACATCAGTTGAAACGTACTATAAACGCATTCGAAATGTGTTAGACTATAAAAGTGGGGCTGTACTCACCATGAACCCCAACTTGGAGGCAGACTTGCTGAATACAAGAGGAAGAGCCTATGGCGTAGAATTATTAATCAAGAAAACCAGCGGCAGGCTGAATGGTTGGCTTGGATACTCCTATTCGCGATCAGAACTAAGGCAAGACGATGCACTTGCAGGTGAGTTGATCAACGATGGGAATTGGTATCCATCGAATTTTGATAAACCACATGATTTCACAGCGGTGATGAATTATAAGTTATCGAAGAGATATAGCATTTCTTTAAATATGACTTATAGCACTGGAAGACCTGTAACTGTCCCTTTAGAACAGTTCACATATGCAAGATCCAGAAGGCTATTGTATTCTGATCGAAATGAATTTAGAGTGCCAGATTATTTCAGAACTGATATTGCATTTAACATCGATGGCAATCATAAATTGAATAAACCACTGCACGGTTCATGGACGATCGCTATTTACAATTTAACCGGTAGAAGAAACGCCAATTCGATTTATTTTCTCTCAGAAGGAGGTGGAATTCAGGGATACCAACTTTCCATATTCGGGAATCCTATTCCTACGATCACCTATAATTTCAAGTTTTAATGCTCACAGCTAAGAACATATTATATATATGTGTTTTCTGCGTGTTTTTATTCGGATGTGAGGATCCATTCAGAGTGCCATCCTCTGAATCTAACATAGGGATCTTAGTGGTTGAGGGTAGAATTGGAGATGAAGAAACACTCATCCTATTGAGTAGAACGGCCAATTTGGATTCATTCAGCATAAAGCCTGAAGTGAATGCTTTGGTTCAAATAGAGAATGAGCTTGGAAATGTGGTCGGGCTATTAGCCGAAACAGAGGCCGGCAGCTATTTCTTAGATACTGACTTAATTGTTAATGAAAAGTATCGAATAAGGATTGAGACAAATAATCAAGAAGTTTATCACTCTGATTATGCAACACTCATTGCAACGCCCCCCATTTCTGATTTGAAAGCGAGGGTCGATCCTGTGTCAGGAAACATTGAAATTTTAGTTTCCACGCAAGACCTGGATAACAATACGAGGTATTATCAATGGAACTACGAAGAGACGTATGAGTACAGCGCGCCATACTCTTCAATATTAGAATTTGATGGAGAAAAAGTAATTCCGAGAGATCGAAATGGCGATAGGCAAATTACATTGTGCTGGAAGTCGAATAATTCGAGTGACATTTTATTGGAATCAAGCATTCAATTTGATGAAGATGTTGTTTCAAATAAGCGTCTTGTAAGTTATTCGTTAAGTGAAACCTTTAAGTTTAATAGAACTTATAGCATTTTGGTAAACCAATATGCTTTGTCATCGAATGAATTTGAATTTTGGTCCTTACTTGAGAAGAACAGTGAGTCACTAGGGACTCTTTTTGATCCTCAACCTTCTCAGATAAGCACAAATCTTGAATGCAAAAGTGATCCTCAAAAGGGGGTAATCGGATACGTTGGAGCGTCTTCGAAAACACAGAAAAGGATTTTTGTTAGAAATGCCGATATCCCTGAAAGCTTTAGAAATCTTGAAGTTGTCGAATTGTTTTGTGAAGAAGGTCTGGTATGGATGGGAGATGAAGATGAAGTCGTTAGGATTCTATCCGACGGGATGTATGTTCCCATAGAAATTGTACCTCCCACCCCGGATGGAGACATACCAGATATTTTGTACGCAACGATCTTTTGTGCAGACTGCCGAGAGCAGAGAGGAGTGAATGAGGGGGGAACTAATGTAAGACCAAATTTCTGGTTTTAATGATGAGAAGAAAAAACATATCATACCTATACATTTTCTGGGTGTTTTTACTTGGATGTGAAGACCCATTTGAAGTGCCGTCCTCTAGTTCCAACGCGGGGATCTTGGTGGTTGAAGGTAGAATTGGTGATCAGGAGACACTCATCCAATTGAGTAGAACGGCCAATTTGGATTCATTCAGCATAAAACCTGAGCTGAATGCCAATGTTCAAATTGAGAATGAGCTTGGAAATGTTGTTGGTCAATTGAATGAGGTTGAAGCTGGTACTTATCTCTTGAGCACTAATTTGACAATCAATGAAAAGTATAGGGTAAGAATAGAGACAAATAGTCAAGACATTTATCTTTCTGATTTTGCGACACTCCTTTCGACACCATCCATTTCGGATTTAAGCCTGAAGGTGGATTCTTTGGGTAGCCTTGAAATTCAACTTTCTACTGAAGACCCCACGAACAACACAAGATATTATTTGTGGGATTACGAAGAAACGTATGAATATAGCTCCCCTTTCATTTCACTATTTGAATATGATGGTGATACTATTATCGCACGAGATCGAAACGGAGATAGGCAAATTACGCGATGTTGGAAGACCAATTTTTCTACAGACATTTTACTGCAATCAAGTATTCAATTTGAAGCAGATGTTATTTCAAAGAAACCAATTGTGAGTTATTCATTAAGTGAAACGCTTAAGTTTAATCGAGCCTACAGTATTTTGGTCAACCAATATGCTTTATCATCAGATGAATATGATTTTTGGACATTATTAGAGAAGAACAGTGAATCACTTGGCACGCTTTTCGACCCTCAACCTTCCCAGATAAGTTCAAATCTGCAATGTACAAGTGATCCTCAAAAACGTGTCATTGGATATGTAGGATCTTCTTCAAAGACTCAAATGAGACTTTTGGTAAGCAATGAGGATATTCCAAAAAAGCTAAGAAACCTTGAAGTTGTAGAATTGTTTTGCGAGGTAGGTGTGATATCGTTAGCGCGGGAAGAGGAAATAATGAGGCTAATGGCTGACGAAGAATATGTTCCAATAGAGTTGATCCCTGCTGATGGCTCCATTCCTAACATTTCGTATTCAACCAAATTTTGCGTCGATTGTAGAGAGCAACCTCCGCAAGGAACCAATATTAAACCCAGCTTCTGGTTCTAATGACAAGAATAAAAAACATATTATACCTGGATATTATCTGCATGGCTTTGCTTGGGTGTGTGGATCCTTTCGAAGTACCTTCCTCTAAATCCAACACCAATCTCTTAGTTGTGGAGGGTAGGATTGGAGACGAAGAAACATTCATCAGACTAAGCAGAACAACTAATTTGGATGGATTTGGTATAGGCCCGGAAGGGTTTGCTTTTGTTCAAATTGAGGACGAACTTGGGAGTGTTATCGGGCAATTAAACGAAATTGAATCGGGCACTTATTTCTTAGAAGTTGATTTAGTCATTAACGAAAAGTATCGGGTCAGGATTGAGACGACTGATCGAGAGGTTTATCACTCAGACTATGCAACCCTTATTTCAACGCCTCCCATTTCGGCGTTAGGAGTAAAGATCGATTCTTTGGCAGGAAGCATAGACATTGAACTTTCTACGGAAGATCCTGCAAATGATACAAGATATTATTTATGGGATTACGAAGAAACGTATGAATACAATTCAAGGTATAAATCACTATTGGAGCGTGATGGCGGCAATTTAGTGAGAAGAAGAGACGAGAATCAAATATTTGTGTGCTGGGAAACAGATTATTCCTCAGATATTTTGTTGCAGACAAGCATCCAGTTGGAGAAAGACATTATTGCAAATAAGCCTATCGTAAGTTACAAGCTGAATGAAACGGACAAGTTTGATAGAGTCTACAGTCTTTTGGTAAATCAATACGCCTTATCATCCGATGAGTATGATTTTTGGTCCTTGCTGGAGAAGAACAGTGAATCACCAGGTACACTTTTTGATCCTCAGCCCTCTCAATTGAGTTCGAACATCCAATGTACAAGCGATCCAGAAAAGGGGGTGGTTGGATACATAGGAGCATCCTCAAAAGCACAAAGAAGGGTTTTTGTGAACAGTAAAGATCTTCCGAGAAATCCAGCACAAGTCGTATCATTTTGCGAGGAAAGAGCGGTGCCACTTTGGCAAGTAGATGCCGTCGCGAGGGTTGTGTCCAACCAAAATAATGTTCCTCTTGCAATTGGCCCTTTGGGAGAGCTGGAAGCCCTCTTTTATACAACGAGGTTTTGTGGAGATTGCAGAGAACAAGGAGGAACCAATGTGAGACCCAGTTTCTGGTTTGAATGAAAAGATTGAAAAACATATCGCATCTAAGCATTTGCTGTGTGTTTTTGCTTGGTTGCGTGGATGCATTTGAAGTGCCGCCCTCCATTTCCAATGATGGGATCTTGGTGGTGGAAGGCAGAATGGGGAATGATGAAACCATCATCAGTTTAAGTAGGACAGCAAATTTGGATTCATTCAGCATAAAGCCGGAAGTGAATGCCATTTTACACATTGAGAATGAAGTTGGAAGTATCGGACAATTAAACGAAAGAGAAGCAGGTACTTATTTCCTTGATACCGATCTGAATTTTGGTGAAAAGTATCGGATTAGAATTGAGACAGCTAGTCAAGAGGTTTACCATTCTGACTATGCCACGCTTCTGGAGACCCCACCCATTACAGCTTTAGAATATGAAGTTGACACTGCGGAATTTGGTGTAGAAATCCTTCTCTCCACTGAAGACCCCAACAATGATACAGGATACTACTTATGGGATTATAACGAAACTTATGAATACTTCACGAAGTTTAAATCGCTATTAGAGTTTGATGGCGTGAATTTGACCAAAAGAAATAAGGAGAATCAAATAAAGTTCTGTTGGAAAACAGATTACTCTTCAGATATTTTATTGCAATCCAGCATTCAGCTTGAAGAAGATGTTGTTTCAAAGAAACCTATTGTACGCTATACATTAACTGAAACAAGAAAATTCGTCATTGCTTACAGCATTTTGGTAAACCAATATGCCGTTTCAGCTGAAGAATTTGAATTCTGGTCCTTATTGGAAACGAATAGCGAATCGCTGGGAACCCTCTTCGACCCGCAACCTGCACAGATAACTTCGAATCTTCAGTGCACAAGTCATCCTCAAAAGAGGGTAATCGGATACATAGGATGCTCTTCAAAGACTCAGAAAAGACTTTTTGTTGATGGTCGGGATCTTCCAAGAGACCCCACAAATCTCATACTCTATTGCACGGAAAGATCCGTATTGCTTTCTGAACAGGAAGAATTGATAGAAATTCTGTCAAGTGGGAGGTACGTTCCTACAAGATATGCCCCAATAGGGGATTCAGAAGGACTTTTTTACGCAGCAAATTTTTGTGCGGATTGTCGAGTACAAGGAGGAACAAACGTTAAACCAGATTACTGGTTTTAAGGATATGTGATATGAAAAGTACCAATAGTTTAAAAGGTTAATGTCAAGAAGAAAAAGTATATCATATCTATACATTTTCTGTGCGTTTTTGCTTGCATGCGAGGACCCATTCGATGTGCCGTCTGCCAATTCCAATGTGGGAATCTTGGTGGTAGAGGGTAGAATTGGAGACGAAGAAACGCTCATTCAGTTGAGTAGAACGGCCAATTTGGATTCATTCAGCATAAAACCCGAAGTGAATGCAGTTGTTCAAATTGAGAATGAACTTGGAAACGTCGTAGGACAGTTGAATGAAGTGGAAGCAGGCACTTATTTCTTAGAGATGGATTTGACCATTAATGGAAAGTATCGGATCAGCATTCAGACAAATAATCAGGAAGTTTATCATTCTGACTATAGAACGCTCCTTTTGACACCACCTATTTCAGATTTAGTTGTGAAAGTAGACACCTTAGCGGGTACCCTTGAGATTTTGCTTTCTACAAGAGATGTAGATAATAACACAAGGTATTATTTATGGGATTACAGCGAAACTCATCAGTATAGGGCACGGTATACATCTCGCTTAGATTTTGATGGAGAAAAACTCTTTAGACGAAGTGACGAAAATCAAATTACATGGTGTTGGAAAACCGAGCATTCGACAGATATATTATCTCAATCAACCATTCAATTTGAGGAAGATCTGATTTCGAATAAGCGCATTATACGTTATGTACTAAGACAGACAGAAAAATTCGTTATTGCATACAGTATTCTGGTAAACCAATACGCCGTGTCAGCCGATGAGTATGAATTTTGGACCCTTTTGGAGAAGAATAGCGAATCACTCGGTACTCTTTTTGATCCTCAGCCCTCGCAAATTAGCTCAAACCTGCAGTGCACAAGTGATCCGTCAAAGAGCGTAATAGGGTTCATAGGATCATCTACTAGGTCGCAGAAGCGGGTCTTTGTAGATGGAAGAGATTTGGTAAGAAATCCGAGCAAAAAAGTATTTTGTAACCAATTTACGATTTCACTTAGTCAGCCAGATGAAATAATAAGGATTCTTTCCAAAGATAATTTCATTCCCACTGTGTATGTTCCTGAGACTAATTCGGTGGCTTATACAACTAAATTTTGTGCAGACTGTAGAGAACAAGGGGGAACCAATGTCAAACCAAGTTTCTGGTTTTAAATAAAATAAATATGAAGCATTTGCTATTTCTGATAACGATTCTTAACTCATTTGTGAATCCTTACATTTCTCAAGCACAAGTCAATTCCGAAAACGTGAGAGAGAGTGTTTATGTACACACGGATAGACATAGCTACGTGGTTGGAGAGACTATTTGGTTCAAGGTCTATGCGAAAAGCTATGAACGCTCATGGGATGGTCAACAATTTAGGGAGACAAATTCACCTTCTCGAGTAAGCAAAGTAGCGTATGTTGAGGTTTTGAATAGTAAGAATGAAGCTATTCTACAGCAAAGCATCAAATTAGAAGATGGAATGGGCCAGGGGTCACTTTACGTTCCTTTTTCTGTGAATACAGCAGGGTATCGGCTGAGGTGCTATACACGCTGGATGAGAAACGATTCTCCGGAAAAGTATTTTGAGAAATTCGTTTCCATTATAAACCCACTCGTATCGGTGAGTGATAAAAGTGTAAGAATTGTATCAAACACTCAATCAACAGACTCAGTTTCGATACCTGACGCGGAGATTTATAAGCCATTGGCAAACAAGTCTAGAAACCTTGAGGTGGTTCAGGAAAGAAGAAATTTTTCAACAAGAGAAAAGGTGAGTCTTAAGTTGAAAAACTTGGCAGATAAGAAAGATGCTGCTAGTCTTTCTGTATCTGTTTATAAGATAGATGCACTGGATAAGTTCGCTAGCTTAGGAATTGTTGGATACTTTGAGAATTCAGAGTCGGCCACCACAAAAAAAGAAGAAAAATTTGTAGCCGAATATGAAGGACAAATGATTACTGGAGTTGTGACAGCATGCGATGGTAATGTTGTTCCGGGTAAGATTATATACCTATATAATAAGGGAGAAAATACAATTATTTATACGGCCAGAACTGATGATGAAGGAAAGTTTTTGTTTATCACTTCAGAATTTATTCCGAGACCGAATGTTCAAATCAAGCCTGAAAAAGCCGACGATTGCTTTAAGATTCTTATTGATCCGGCATTTTCTGATGAATTTTCCACAAACGAAATACCTTCATTCACACTAACCGAGGGGGACTTAAATGCCATCTCCAAAAGGAGCGTTTACATGCAGGTAAATAATACGTCCAAAGATGAATTCACACAAATAGACTCACTCAACTACATAAACTTTTTTGAAAGTGAGTATACGACTTATCGACTGGACGACTACACGAGATTTAGTTCGCTTGAAACGACTTTCAAAGAGTATATCTCAGAAGTAGCGGTGAGCAATAAAAAGGGAGATTTATCATTCAGAATCAAAAACGAAGATCGGGTTTTTAACCGTGCAGATCCGCTCATCCTTATTGACGGGGCAGTAATCGCAGATCCAAACATGGTCAAGCAGATTCACCCAAGTAAGATCGATAGAATTCAGGTTGGCGTAGAATTATACTTAATAGGAGAAGTCACTTTTTATGGGGTAATTGGAATTTTCACCAAATCAGGTGTTACTCTTAGATTTCAAAACGCCAGTGAGTATTCCCTGCCCAGCAATCAGGGGTTGTTGACACCATTGTTCCCTAAATATGAAACCGATCTAGCTCAAAGTAGCCCAAAGCCTGACTTTAGGACACTGCTTTATTGGAATGGAGATTTGGCGCTGGAAGAAACCCAAGATGTGGAGTTCTATACCTCAGACGTGCCTGGCACCTATAAGGGTGTTATTGAAGGGATTAGCGCATCCGGGGAGTTGTTTAGCGAGTCTTTCACATTCAGTGTTAAGTAGTCTAATTGGCGGTGAGATTTTTGTTTGAATAGGCTTTAATAAAGACACGTTAAGGGGATCAATTCAGGATACGTATATTCGAGCTATGCACCAGTGGTAGTACCTTCCTGTCGTACTCAAGTAATTAATTACTAATTTAACGAACCGCTTAAAACCTAATAACGTATGAAAATGATTAAAAATGGGCTTTTGCTTTTCAGCATCGCAACGTCTACCATTTGCTCCGCACAAGTCAATACCACTCAAGAAGGCAATTACAAAGTAAGAGCTTCTGCAGATCGATATTTCACACAATTTCAGAATGGCTATGTGGTCATTAAAGATGGAACACGATTTGACGGGCAGATATCACTTTTTGGATCTTCCTACAGAAGCCTATCCAGTGTCAAAATCAAAACAGGAGAGTTGACCTACGATTTTTATATGAGAAGTCTTAAGGAATTCGGACTCTCAGACAATTTGATTAACGATACACCTGATGCATTTGATTGGTTTACCATGGATAAGGTGAAACTTATGGGCGACCCAAATGCACCAGCTAAGCCAAGCAATAAAAGAAAAGCTGTGACTAACAATGGATATGTGGTCACTAAGTCTGGAGCTGTATATCAAGGTAAGATGACAGTGATAGAGGTTAAGAAAAAAGTCGAGAGTTTTTCTCTTAAAACAAAGGACAAGCAAAAGCTAAAGTTTGAAGCCTCCGAGCTTTCCAATTTTGGAGTAGGTGAGTATGGCACAGTTACGAATGCTGCTGTGGCAGAAGAGTCAACCTCGGTGACTTCTGCAATTGAAAATGAGGAAGAACCTATAGATGATGCCGACGCGTATGATCCAATAGATGCAAGCTTCCTTGCTACAAAGACGACTGACGAATCCGTTTCCACCAATGGCTATGTCATTACATCAGCAGGCGAGAAAATCGAAGGCGCTGTATCAGTTACCGCGCCACCCAAAATTTGGTTCGCTACAGACGTTACCTTGACTACACCCTCTGGTGTTGTCAAGAATTATGCGAATGATGGTTCCTTGCAGAAAGTAGTATTTACCGTCAATGGTCAAGAAAAAGAATTTGTCAATTACGAAAATGAATATGTTGAGATTCTGCACAGAGAAGGCAAGTTGATCCATTTTAGAAATCCACATCCAACAACTTCTTCTATGGGTGGGGACTTGGCTGATGCCTTGACAGGGGCTGCCATGGAAAGCGCTGATCGTGAGCTAAGAGAGGCTGGTGGTAGTGTTACTAAAACGGGCACTGAAGGTGATACAGACTGGACATCAGAAGAAATAATCAAACTATATGCAAAGGAATACATCCTACTCAATGAAGAAAACGGGAGATATGCCATGTACATACCAGGCAAGAACTATCGACAAATCAAAGGGGAGTTAATGGGAAGTGCTGAGTATCTGAGTATGGACAAGGATAGCAAAAATGTCCTTCGTAAGATGGGAGATCCAAGAGCTACTATGCAGTTTTTGAACGCAAAGCTTTACACCAAGTAGAAAGTGAGAACTATACTTTTTCTAAGTATATGTTTTTCCATCAAAGCCGTTGCCCAACCAAATGACCAGCTTCTTAAACTGTCCATCACGTTGGGTGACGGGCTACAGATGGCTTTCGATCCTGTGGATCGACAACACAACTTCAATACCGAGATTGATGCGAAACTGTCTAACGGTGACTTGCAGTTTTATAGGGGGCATTATCGACGGAGCGTTGGATATTATCATGAGATATTGGAAGATATGGTCAAACTGGAAGACACTGGCCCCATTGATGTATTCAAGCTATCGAAATGGCAAGACAAGCGATTCACAAAATCTGAGAAGTTCCTTCGACAAGTAGGTAAGAAGCCAATTCCAGAAGATGCATATGATGACCTCACACATGCAATCAATAACTTAGGAATCTATCATCATCATATTGGGAATTACCCGGTTGCGGAAAAGTTGTTTCTAAAGGCGCTCAGTATCAGAGGCGAGGTTTTTGGAAAAACATCGTTGGCGTATGTTACAACACTCCATAACTTGGCAGTGTTGAGGAAGGATCAAGGAAGGTACGATGCTGCTTCCGATATGCTTTCATATGTCCTTCGTTTCATTGAAAAAAGGTATTCAAAAAATAGCCTATTGTATGTAATATCAGCTAATAATCATGCCATGCTTTTGTCCTCGCTAGGCCAGGCAAAGGAAGCGTTAGCCCTACTACAAATGATTGAAGCGCAGCCAGAAGTTTTCCCTGACCATTCCCTGGATTATGCACGAATACTTGTCAACTCTGGGCTATTGTATCTGGAGTCAGGTCGGCTTGAAGAAGCTACAGGTCAGCTAAAAAAGGCGATAGATATTTATGAGCTCAAAGGTGCAAGTAAGCATCCTGATTACTGGAAGATTCAACTTGATCTGGCACGAGTGAACTTGCGCTTGAATAACACTGCCTTTTTAGATGAGTACATAGAAAAAAATCTGGAAGAGTTGGAAAAGGACCTTGGAGCGTCTAGTCTCACTTACCTGGATGCACTGGAGCTCAAGGCGGACTATCTGATGGCTCTAAAAGATCATGCACAGTCAGTATTGGAATATCAGAAAGTGGTCGAAGGAAGGAAGTCTCGTTTGGGAGTTCTGCATAAAAATTATTTATCAGTTAGTACGAAACTCGCCATGGCTCATTGGAAAAATGGGCAAAACGTTTTGGCTCGTCAGCAGCTTTCAGCCACTATGAATCGATACTTGAAGGTGGTCGAGAGTTATTTCTATTCGATGACCGAGCATGAGAAAGCCAGGTTTTGGAGTGTGCTAAACCCGGATCTCAATGCCTATTATGCATTTATTTCCGCTAACCACAATCAATTTCCAGAGATTCTTGATGAAGCTTACAATCTACGCCTTCAAACAAAGGGATTGTTGCTACATAATACCAATCAAATACGTAGAAGCTTGCAATCATCACTCGATGAAGACCTGAAGAAAAAGTATCAAGAGTGGATTGTTTTGAAAGAAACTCTGGCAAGCTACTATGGACTTACCATGGAAGATGTCAAAGAGTTGGGAGTAGGTATCAAAGACTTGGAGCAGAAAGCCAATACGCTTGAAAAAGAGATAAACAGGTCTGTGACACTGTCGTCTACAATCAATGTATCCGCAAATTTGTCAGCTATTCAAGACAAACTCGGTGATGAAGAAGCAGCCGTCGAAATCATCAGAGTATCAGACAATGAAAGTTCGACATATATGGCACTAGTAACCAAAAAAGAAGAAGTCAGTTTTGTTCCTATTGGTAATGCGGAAGAGCTGGAAAAGAAAATGACCCCTTACTATCACAATGTCATTCGGACGAAAACCAAAGAGTCCTTGTCTTACAAAAAGTTTTGGATACCCTTTGCTGATCAGCTAGCGGGCTATGCTAGAATATATTTGTCTTTAGATGGTGCTTACAATCTAATCAATCTCAATGCGCTTCAATCGGAAGGGGAGTACATCATCGATCTATTGGATATTGTTCTTGTTCCAAATACGTCATCGATTGTGGGAAATCCCAATTTGGAAAGGAACCCCAATGCTGTACTTATTGGCAACCCTAATTTTGACGGTAGCGCCGTGCCACTGCCAGGTACTAGAGAAGAAATAGAAGCGATAAATAAGATTCTACAAATGGAGACGCAGGTTTTGATGGATGAAGCAGCCAGCGAAAGCGCTCTTAAGAAAATCAAACAACCAATAATTTTGCATATTGCGACACATGGTTTTTTTGAAGAAGACACGAAATCCAAAAGCGGGCAGAGAAGTTTGACGCTAGATAATCCCCTGTTCAGGTCTGGCTTGTTGTTGTCAAAACCTAAAAACACTGATGGCATGAACAAGGGGGATGGCTTATTCACTTCATATGATGCAATGAACCTTGATCTTCAAAATACGGATTTAGTGGTACTCAGTGCGTGTGAGACAGGGAAAGGAGAAGTGATCAATGGTGAGGGGGTCTATGGCTTATCAAGAGCTTTCACCATAGCTGGCGCTAGAAACCTGATCATGAGTCTTTGGAAAGTGGATGACCAGGCCACCAAAGAATTAATGATTTCGCTTTATCGCTTTTGGCAATCTGGAGTTAGCTTGAAAGATGCCTTCAGACAAGCACAGCAGGAGATGAAAAAGAAATACGAGGATCCCTACTATTGGGCTGCCTTTGTTTTAATAACCAATGAATAATTAGAGAAAAATTATGAAAAAACTAGCCACCATTTTATTGTTGCTGCCCCTATTTGCTAGCGCGCAGTGGACAGCTGCCTCACGGATGTCTTCTGGAAAAGGAGAAACAATTGTTACCAATTTTATTCGAGGGTATGTAGAGTTAACCAACGGAACCCGAAAAGATGGGGAGATTCAACTAAAAGTATTGAATGGAGATACTGTTGAGATTCGGGTAAAACCTACCGGAGGAAAGAAGGAAAAATATCCGCGAGACCAGGTAGCCAAATTCTACGGAGTAATTCTTTTGAAAGACGTTAAAAATGATTTTAAGAAACCGTTTAAAAATTTTCACCCTGGTAAACTGTTTTTAGAAAATGGTGATGAAAAAACAGGTAAGATCGCGATGCGAGTGCGAGAGGCAGACGAACACGATGGAACAAAAATTTACGGACCTATTGGTGTCAAGTATGCCAATGAAAACGATGAAGTCACTACTCACATGGCTGCCAGCAATCGTGTTGTTTATTTAATTCAAACAATCAATGGTACCGACTACCATTACATCAGAGTTGGGAGGCAATTCATCTCGGTTGGCAATCCTACAGGGAGGTTTAGCTATTTCAAAAATCCAAACCCTACGCATGCAAGAGAAGGAACTACAAATTTGACTAAGGTAGCCATTCAGGAAGTAGGTGAGGCGATAGCCGAGGAAGCTGCAGAAGCTGCGGCTAAGCGAAGCTTGGAGGAGAGTCAAAAGCGAGGTGAAGATTTTGGTCAGTCTATTGGGAATGCCACAGTAGCTGCTATGAATACCGCAAATGAAGTAAATGAGCTCTTTACACCCGATGAAGATGGAGCAATCTATTTTGAAGAGTATTACATTGTTGACAATGAAAAACTCACAAGAAGCATTGTCTATAAAAAGAATGTAGATGAGGTGTTATATTCCTTACTGGAAGGTTGTGGCGTAGATGATAAAATCCCTGGAGTTACAAATGGGATTAAGGAGCTTACGGAGGTCATGATTTTCCTTGAAGAGAATGTTTGTAACTAAAGCATAAAAAAAGGCCGCTTAGCTAGAGTGGCCTTTTTATTCTTCCAGATCGTCCTCTTCTGCATGACGATCTTCATATTCTTCTTTTACCTCATCCCGTAGATTACCATCATCATCATAGTCGTCATCTTCAGCGATAAGGCTGTTTGCTTCTTCACGTGTCATCTTCACCAAAAAGTACTTGTCTTCTGTTTCAAATGGGAGTCCGCTTTGGTACAGTCCATCTTTGTTTACGTACTTGATTAAGTACTCCTCGAAACCCTCTGGATACGCCAACTTGATCTGCTCTTGAATCTCTTGATCCAGTGCTTCAAAAGCCTTTAGAACCCTTGGTTTAGCATTTATAAGGACTAATGTAAAATTGAATTTCGAAAAATCACAAAGTCACTTAAATATTTTATTCTTTACTCAAGTGATTGATTGCTTTGTCATACGATTTCGTCAGGCTCTTCTCCTGTGAATGGAGTTCAGCAAAACCCAGATTGAGCATGAGCGCAAGTCTTCGAGCACTGCCAGCATCGTAGGATGTAGGATCTGCGAATAATCCGGCAATTTTTTTCCAACTGGAATCAGGTCCTTCTTCTTGCACGCGATATACACCCGAAAGAATATAGGTCGTTTCATAGTCGAACGTATTTACGACACCACTAAGTTCTGCACTCCTCCAGGCGCTGTTCTGGAGTATTGGATTCCATATTCCTCTTTCCAGTATTTGAATCATAGCCTCCATACCTGAATTATAGGTTAGGCTATTCCACAGGCTATCATTCGATAAATACCTCCCAAGCTTTTGTGACATGGCAAGGTGGTAATCCATCTTTCTGTCTAAATCGTTTTTATTCGCCTGAAGTTCTTTCAGAATGTTATTCAATACCGCCTCACGTGTTTGATCTTCTTTGATGGAACTCCTCCATTCGCTTAATCCTAGAGCCAGCAATACGGTGAATACGATCAGTAGTGCTTCAATAAAAATGTGCCGGTAGTCGATTTTTGATTTTGCCATGATTTGGTCGATTTGGGATTTTACAATTAGGATAGCTTCGGTGTTAGCGCCATATAATTCAGTTTGGGTTTGGCCATCATCTAAATTATTTCACTAAGCACAAAATGCAAAGTTGAAATGGAGATGCGACTGACGTAGCCCGAAATTTTAAAGATTGCTACTGCTCTTGATTTTTCTGAATCTCATCAAAAATCCTTTTGATTTGCAAGTCACCAAACCCATAGATAGGAGCTCTTTCAATAAACTCGCGGAAGATAGTGCCAAAATCATTGGTGGATTTCTCTTCCATGATATCCAGGATCAATTGTTCAGGCAGTCCAGGTTTATCTCCTTTAGGAAGTCGATCAAAATGCGCTTCGATGGCTCGCATAACAAAGGGGAAGTCACTATGCATCTGAACACCCAACTTCAGCAGGCGCTCAATGTGATTTTTTTGATAAGCAAACCAAAGCAATGCAAATTGATTCACATTGACTGGAGTTAGCGCTTTCTTGTTTTGAAATGCCTCAATCAATTGCTGCTCATTTAATCCGCCAAATCCATAGCGGAGTGAATCCTTTGGCATCACAAGAAATACGTTTACTCGTTTGAGATACAGAAGGCTACAGACGAACCACAGGTTAGCCTGACAAAAAAGGTCTTCCTCAAACCATAGGTTTACTTCGGCATCAGTAAGTGAATTGATTTTTCGTATTTCCTCAGCAGTTCCAGCATATGAGCCGCCATAACTTTTTTTAATAAAATCTGATCTAATTTGAAGAAACGCATCCAGAGACTTAGCATTTGAAGGGCCTTCAATAAGACATTCTCTGGCGACTAGCATTTCCCCGTGGATTTGAACCGTTGGAAACTGCTCTTTTAATGAGTCACCGTTGAGAATGTGAATTTGCTTCAATACTTACTCATTTATGGATTGTTCTACATTAGCATTGGTTATCTCTTCAGTCTCTTCTTCTTCCTTTTTGAAATACCGTTTTTGAAAAACGATAATAAAGCATATCGCGACAAAAATTGATGCATCCGCAATATTGAAAACTGGCCATAATGCCATGTAATCACCACCGATCAAAGGAATCCAGCTTGGAAGATATCCCTCCCAAATATCTATGTAAAACATGTCGATTACCTGCCCGTGAAACCATGCAGTGGGAGCATCATAGGGAGCATTGTCAAACCAAACCCCATAGAAAACAGAATCAATCAGATTTCCTATTGCACCTCCCAAAATCAATGCAATACACAAAAGCAGGCCGGTGTTTGTTTCCTTCTTTATCAGTGAATACAGGTAGGAACCAATGGCAATCATAGCTCCTATTCTAAATACGGTAAGAACCAGCTTGCCATACTCGAAATCCAGCTTCATCCCGAAGGCCATCCCTGGATTTGTGAGGTAATGTAGCTTAAACCATGTGCCGAAGATCAGAATCTGGCCTTGACTTCCCATGTCCATGTTGTAGTATACAATCAACTTAACAATTTGATCCAAAAGGATTACAGCAAAGCTTATTAGGAAATATTTGAGGACTTGATTTTTCATCAATTTGCTACTTCTATTTGTACGTTGATTTCAATTCCGTCTATGTCAAACTTATCGCCTCCATCTGCCTGTTTGGCTTCTAATGAAACGGCCTGAGTTTCTGTTTTGATATATTCTGCAAAGTCAGTTAGCGCAGCACTCATCATTGCATCTGCCGTCGCATAGCTTACGGCTATTTTGTCCTGTACCTCGAGCCCTTTGTCTTTTCTCAGATTCTGAATTCGATTCACCATATCTCTGCTTAATCCTTCTTTTTTCAGGTCATCCGTAAGTGTAATGTCCAGAGCAACGGTAAGTCCGCTTTCTGAAGCTACCAACCATCCGGGAATGTCTTGTGAAGAAATCTCTACATCTTCAAGTGTAAGGATGATCTTTTCACCCTCTACTTCTATTTCAAAAGAGGCATCTCTTTCAATTGCGGCTATTTCTTCCTTGCCAAATCCGTTGATAACCGCTGAGATAGCTTTCATCTTTGGCCCGTGAGCTTGTCCCAGCTTTCGGAAGTTAGGTTTAATGCTTTTCACTAAAATACCAGAAGCATCATCCACATACTCAACTTCTTTTACATTGATTTCCGTTTTAATCAGCTCTTCAACAGCTTCTATTCGTTCCTTTACCTCCGCTTTGAGAATAGGAATCAATACTTTTTGAAGAGGTTGCCGCACTTTAATCTTTTCTTTCTTTCTCAATGAGTGAACCAGCGAAGAAATGTTTTGTGCATAATGCATGCTTTCAGTCAATGCTTGATCAATTTTATCTGGTTCTGCTTGGGTTAGCTGGCTGAGGTGCACGGAATCATGTCGCAGGGGAGTATTGTTCCTTTTTGCAGCCTCTCGTATCCCGTCAGTCAAATTTTTATATAGCCACTCGGAGTAGAATGGAGCAATTGGGCTCATGAGTTGGCCAGCCACCATTAAGCATTCGTACAATGTTTCATATGCGGCTTTCTTATCAGCATTTAGTTCACTTCTCCAGAACCGTTTTCTTGATAAGCGTACATACCAATTGGATAGCTGATCGTTCACAAAATCCTGAATCGCACGTGCGGCCTTGGTTGGCTCATAATCTTCATAAAAGGAGGTCACATCTCTGATGAGAATCTGAAGCTCCGATAAGATCCATCGGTCAAATCTTGGACGATCCATGACAGGCGTCACATTCATCTCATCCATCTCAAAGCCATCCAAATTTGCATAGAGTGCAAAGAATGAATAGGTATTCGTTAACGTTCCAAAAAACTTACGTTGCACCTCTGCCACGCCTTCTAGGTCAAACTTCAGGTTGTCCCATGGATTGGCATTGGCGATCATATACCAACGTGTTGGGTCTGCTCCGTATTGATCCAACGTTTCAAACGGATTGATTGCATTACCTAATCGCTTAGACATTTTGTTGCCATTCTTATCAAGCACAAGGCCATTGGCAATCACATTTTTATAAGCGACACTGTCGTTGAGTAACACTGCGATGGCATGCAATGTAAAAAACCAACCCCGCGTTTGATCTACCCCTTCAGCAATAAAATCAGCTGGATAGTTAGCTTTATAGGTTTCATCATTTTCAAATGGATAGTGCCATTGAGCGTAAGGCATGGCACCAGAATCGAACCAAACATCGATAAGGTCAGATTCTCGCATCATCTTTTGTCCAGTGTCACTGACAAGAATCACATCATCTACATATGGGCGATGAAGGTCAAAATCTTTCGGTAAATCAGCCGACATAAATCCGGCTTCAGCAGATTTGTGAACCTCCCGCTCCAGCTCCTCGATGCTTCCGATGCACTTCATTTCGGTGCGATCTTCCGTCACCCAAATGGGCAGAGGGGTTCCCCAGAATCTGGATCTACTCAGGTTCCAATCAACCAAATTTTCGAGCCAGTTCCCAAAGCGTCCTGTTCCTGTAGATTCAGGTTTCCAGTTGATCGTCTTGTTCAGATCAACCAAGCGATCTTTCAATGCTGTGGTTTTGATAAACCAGGAATCTAAAGGATAGTAAAGTACCGGCTTGTCCGTTCTCCAACAGTGCGGATAGGAGTGCTCATATTTCTCCACCTTGAACGCCTTATTGTCTTCTTTCAGCTTAATAGCAATCAGAACGTCTGTAGGCTTGAAGTCTTGATCGCTTCTTTCTTCGTCGCTGTAATATTCTTCTTTGACAAATTTTCCCGCAAAATCTGTTACCTCTTCAACGAAGCGTCCCTGCTTATCCACCAAGGGAATATCTTGTCCTTTTTCATCCTTAATCATCACAGAAGGGACACCTGCTTGCTGAGTTATTCTAAAGTCATCTGCACCAAATACGGAAGCCGTATGTACTACTCCTGTGCCATCTTCAGTGGAAACAAAATCACCAGGAATAACTTTAAAAGCCTTTTCTTCCAACTCATCGTTGGTCACATAGGGCATCAACTGTTCATACTTCACTTCGAGAATATCGACACCTTTAAAGTCCTGAATGATCTCAAATGGAATCAATTTATCCCCCGGCGTATAATCAGCAAGAGAAATGTTTTTGGCTTTTTCAGGGAAAAATTTACCAACCAAATCCTTTGCGAGTATCACAGATACAGGCTCATGTGAATACTGATTGTATGTTTTTACTTTGACATAAGTGATCTTTTCGCCGACGGCCAGTGCACAATTAGAAGGAAGCGTCCATGGTGTGGTGGTCCATGCAATGATTCGCACGTCCTCCGTGTCATGCTCGAATAGAAAAGATGAACGATCATCTTTTTTTACCTTAAACTGGGCTATAATGGAAGTGTCTTTTACGTCACGATAAGTTCCAGGCTGATTTAATTCATGAGAACTAAGTCCTGTACCCGCAGCGGGTGAGTAAGGCTGGACAGTATAACCTTTGTAAAGGAGGTCTTTATCAAACAGCCTTTTCAGGAGGTTCCAGACAGACTCGATGTATTCTTTTTCAAAAGTCACATACGGATTGTCGAGATCTACCCAATATCCCATCTGACGGGTGAGTTCATCCCACTGACTTTTAAATTTCATTACGGCTTCTCGGCACTTGGCGTTATACTCCTCAACAGAGATTTTTTTACCAATGTCATCTTTTGTGATCCCCAGTTCTTTTTCAACCTGAAGCTCCACAGGTAGACCGTGGGTGTCCCAGCCACCTTTCCTTTTTACCTGATACCCTTGCAGTGTTTTATATCGACAAAAAATGTCTTTAACCGTTCTGGCCATCACGTGATGAATGCCAGGAGTACCGTTTGCTGACGGTGGCCCTTCATAAAAAGTAAAGGTATCCTTCCCTTCACGTGTGATTACTGATTGATCAAAAATGCCATTATCCTCCCAAAATTTGAGGATGCTTTTAGCAATTTCCGAATAGCTAACTTTCTTATATTCAGGATATTTCACTTGTCCGTAAAAGTTCTAATTAGTTGTTTTTTTCTTTTTTTGGGATTTGTCATCGTCATCGATGCCCTCTGCTAGTTCGGGTATTTCTTCAATGAGCGGATGCTTGGATCTGTCACGTTTGCCACTGTCAAATTGAAGGATGAGTGCTGGCAATACTACCACGTTTGTAATCATGGCAAAAAACAGGGTGATCGAGGTGAGCTTACCAAGAGCGATAGTGCCTCCAAATTCAGAAAGCACAAATATGATGAATCCAAAAAAGAGAATGATGGACGTATATATCATACTGGAACCTGTTTCCCGGATACTCTTACTAATAGCTTTCGATACATCAAATTTCTTTGCGAAAAGCTCTTGGCGATATTTAGCCAGAAAGTGGATGGAATCGTCCACAGAAATTCCGAAAACAATGCTGAATATGAGTGCAGTGCTTGGCTTCAAAGGGATGCCGAAATACCCCATGATTCCCGCTGTGATTAGCAATGGAATGATATTAGGTATGATAGAAATGATGATCATTTTCAAGTTTCTAAATAGCAATGCCATGATGAAGGCAATGATGACAAAAGCGATCAGCATCGAGGTGAGTAAGTTCTCAATGAGGAATTTGTTTCCTTTGATAAACATCAAAGTAGTGCCGGTTACATTTACTATCATCTTAGAATCCATGAAAATGGAATCTATCTGTGGAGCGATTACTTGGTTGACAAGCGAATCCAGCTTATTTGAACCAATATCCGCAATCTTTAATGATACCCTCACATATTGGCCGGTAGAGTCAATGAATGATTGAGATAAATCCTCCGTCTCCCCCTCCCTTAAATAACGCATGATGAATGCCATCTCCCGATTGGATGGAAGAGAGTAAAAGGATTCGTCTTGATTGAAGAATGCTTGACGCGCGGCTTTGGCAAAGCTCACAACAGAAATTGGTTGCGAAATACCGTCAATTGATGATATGAAGTTTTCAAACTCATTAATTTTTCTGAGGTTTCTTAAGTTTTGAACTCCCTTTTTTGTCCCTGTATCAATGATTATTTCCAGAGGCATGATACCACTAAAGTTCTTCTCAAAAAATCGAAGATCTTTTTTCAGAGGGCTCTTCTCAGGTATATCATCTACCATGAATGAAACTGCCTTGATCTTGTATAGACCAACCGCAGACACGGCCACAACAGCGATTGTGAGAATGAATATTGCCGGTCTCATTTTATGGACAGCGACATCTATTTTCTTAATAACCCAGTCCAGCATTTTAAATTTTAAATGCTTTAGGTGCTTCTGAGAGGGCGGTTTATAGAGCGAAAAAACGCCAGGAATCAGTATGATGCTAACGATGAAGGTCGCCATTATATTGATCCCAGCTACGATACCAAATTCTACCAAAACATTGATCTGTGTGGTAGCGAGCACGAAAAACCCAACAGCGGTAGTAAGGTTGGTAATGAAAGTAACCACACCAATTTTCCGAATGATTCTACTCAAAGCTTTCATTTGATCACCGTGTTCGTTGAACTCATGGTGATACCTGTTGAGCATGTATACACTATTTGGAATACCAATTACAACGATTATTGGAGGGATAAGCCCTGTAAGCAGGGTAATCTTATAGCCAAGAAGCGCCAGCGTTCCCATGACCCAAACCACGACCACACCAATGATGATTAATGGAAAGACAACCGCCTTAAACGACCGAAAGAATAAAAACAATATGATTCCTGTCACAATCAATGAGAGCACCAGAAACATGTTGAGTTCTGCCTTTACTTTGCTGGTGGTGATGGATCGGGAATAGGGGAGACCTGCAAAATGGACATCAATTCCAGAATTTTCTTCGAACTTTTTCCCTTCATCGATGATGCAATCGACCAGCTGATCACGATTTTTAGAATTTAGTATGTCTTTCTTTATTGTGATTAAGAGGAGGGTGGCTCCATTGGTGTCATTGATTAGCTGACCACTATAAAACTTTAAACTTTTTGCTTCTTCGAGTAAACTATCCAGTGTTTTCTGATCTTCAGGAACTTCTTCAAAAACAGGCTTTAATTCAAAAGCCATTTTTTGATTATTCCTTTCAAGCTTTTGAAGATTAGGCAAACCGAGTACGTTTCTTATTCCTTCCTTCTTTTCAAGGGTATAGGTGAGTTTGCTGAACTTTTCAAAATTTTCTAATTGGTATACGCTACTATCTTGTATGCCTATAGCCATGATATTTCCATCCTCGCCAAATGTCTTCCTGAACTGCCTGAAATAGATCATATCAGCATCCTGCTCAGGAACGATATTCGCAAGGTCATAAGACCATTTAATGTTTTGAGATTGATATCCCATAAACACAGTAATGGCTGCTAGGATGACCATTAGGGTTACGCGAAATCGAAGGATGTAATGAGCGAGTTTTGACCACATAATAAAATAGTGCGCAAAGGTAATGAGATCAGGCTTAGAGGCAAGATTTTCAAGGGTTTATAGGAATTTTATGTCCATTCTTACCAATCGGAGTTGTGCACTTACCTGTGAATGACAAATAAATGCGCGAGCATCAAACATCACGTGATTGATTTGCGATCAATTGAGATTGCTGTGAGTAAGCTAGCTAAGACAGCTAAAATACCATACGAGTTCACCGGGCGCACATTTTTTCCAAACTTCAGATTGTAGCTAAATTGAAGACGATATCTTAACTATCGATGTTCAAAAGATCATTTGTAAGCATACTATTTCACTTTCTTTTAATCGGAGCTGTGTTCTCACAGACTCCTCATCATCAAATTATTGGAGGAGAAGTATTTTCTGGGATTGATATCTATGGGATTGCCCAGGATGCCAATCAAGATTATTGGTTCACGACAAATAAGGGACTTTATAGTTATGATGGATACGTTTTTCAAAACTATGACCACCCAGAAATAAAGAATAGTTCTTTTTTTAATCCGACAATTGATTATCAAGGTAATGTCTATTGCAGCAATTTATCTGGCCAAATATTTAAAGTGTCGGATGGGCAGATGAGCTTATTCCATCAGGTGCCAGATTCTTTGCTTGGCTCATATCTAAGTTTTGATTTTTTGTTGGATAACAGCTTGGTAGTGAATTCCAAAAGCTGTTATCGATTTTCAAATGATTCCATCTTTAAGTTGATTGATAAAGTAGAAAGGGGGTTTATTTCAGCAAGCCTTATGCGTCACAGGGATGGTTCGCTTAGTTTGCATGCGAAGGAAAATCGTCTGTTTAGCATAGATACGAGTCAAGTTGAAGAAATCGAACTGGAGACCTCTTCCCAAACAGATTTTGACCTGTTTTCATTTTTTGATCATAAAAGAGGCCCACTATTTGGCAATAAAGGCTTAGAGCTATTTGCAGTAAGCGATACAGTAAATCATACGATAGTACTCGAATCAATCTTTCAATCGAGTGAGCGGTTAAGTAGAATTTACCTAACCGAAAATGCTGTTTGGGTGGCAAGTGATCGTAACGGATGCAGAAGGATTCCACTCACCGAAAAGTATGGAAAAAGAATCGACCTAAGTGGAGAAACATTATTTGGAGATTATTTCATTTCGTATGTTCATGAAGACCATGAGGGGAATATTCTACTGGGCACATTTGGTACCGGAATCATCGTGATTCCAAATACAAGCACGACTAATTTGACTTCATTGGATCACCTCAACGCCTCCAGTATTTGCTCAAATTATGATGGAGGAATACTTATTGGCACCACCAAAGGTGAGGTGTATGATTGGACGAAACAGGAGCTCTTTTTGATTAAAGAACAAGGGGATAAATATGTCCAGGTATTGGAATACATGCCTACTGACGACTTGTTGTTTGTAGATCAAACGAACTTTTATGTGTACAGCAGGATGTCGCGCAAACAATTGGCCAAGCTATCGATAGGCGCAGTAAAAGATGTATCAAAATTATCAGGCAGCCAATTCGCCTTTGCCACAAATAATAGATTAGCGGTTTTAGCATGGGACGGCAAGCAATTTGACACACAGTATGTGTCGAATATTGGAAGAACATATGCCGTGGAAAATATTCCAGGAACCTCATCATTGATCGTTGCATCAAGTCAAGGGTTAAAAAAAGTAGATAGCGCTCAGGTGAGCAATGTGTTATTCAATGAAAATTCGATTCTTGTTAACGACCTGGAGGCGACTCAAGAATTGGTGCTTATTGCAACTCAAAAGCACGGATTATTACAGCTTGGTACAGATGGCTTGCAATCATTTGTAGAGGTAAATGACAAACTACTCGATAAGAATGTGAGGCAGGTTCAGGTTCGGGAACCCTATATTTTTCTTTCAACAGAAGGAGGGTTTCAAATGTTTAATAGGCTCACTAATGAAGTATTCAGTATTAGCGAATCTGACGGTCTATCGATAAAGAAGATTCAGGATTTTGTCGTAGATGAGGAGTCTATATGGTTCTTACATCAAAAGGGTATTCAGAAGATGAAACTCCAGGAGTTGCTTCATTCGAAAAATCTTCCCTCCATTCGGGACATAGATGCCATTAATGCGGCAGATGAAATCATTTCTGATGGTATTGTTTTCGAACATTTTGAAAACAACTTGAAGTTCAAAATAGATGCGCAATCTTTAAGAAATAGAAATGATCTCACCTACTCCTATTTTTTGGACCCGATTTCTGCTCGATGGGAAACAAACGAGTATGTC
Source organism: Ekhidna sp. (assembly GCF_039940915.1). Classification (GTDB taxonomy): domain Bacteria; phylum Bacteroidota; class Bacteroidia; order Cytophagales; family Cyclobacteriaceae; genus Ekhidna. The sequence goes on along the minus strand of NZ_JBDVFO010000001.1, from coordinate 619,477 downwards.
GATAACAAAATTGAATATCAGTCGCTGCCTCCGGGTGATTATACTTTTAAAGTACGACTGAATTACAAAAAACAGCCCGTTGATGAGGCATCTTATGCATTCACAATTCGAGCCCCATTTTGGCAGACGTGGTGGTTTTATGTCTTAAATGCTTTTGCATTGGTTTTCGTTACTTACCTGTTTTTCAGAAAGAGGTTAATTGATCAAAAGAGGAGAGCCGATGAAATCAACCAATTAAATGAGTCTAAACTTTCTGCACTTCAGTCCCAAATGAATCCTCATTTTATTTTCAATGCTTTGAACTCAATTCAAGAGTATATCATCTTAAATGAAAGAAAGCTGGCGGGAAAATACCTTGGCAAATTCGCAGACCTCATGAGGATATATTTGAACTACAGCCAGGCAAAGTTCATTTCACTTCAGCAAGAGATCGAAGCGCTCAATTTGTATATGGAATTGGAGAAACTGCGATTTGAAGAATTACTTTCATATGAGATAGAGTTAGATGATAGCATTGAGATGAATGATCAAATTCCATCACTTCTTATTCAACCGTATGTGGAGAATGCCTTGAAACATGGACTCCTTCATAAGAAGGACAATAGAGTGTTGATTGTGAAGATGGTTAAGGAATCTGATGACTTTCTAGTTTGCTCTATTATGGATAATGGAATAGGGAGAAAAAGGTCTATGGAAATAAATAAGAAAAGGAATCCAAATCACAAATCTTTCGCAACTACTGCGACACAGAGCAGACTCAATTTGATCAACAATGGATTGAAAAAAAGCATCGGTGTGACAACAGAAGATTTATATTATCCAGATGGGGAGCCGGCAGGGACAAAGGTGGAGTTAATCATTCCCCTGTTTGACAATTAGGAAACTCAAAAGGCTGTTTTGGAAGTCTGGGATGTGTCTTTTTTTCCATACAAGCTATCTTGAACTCGAAAAGATCTGACATGAAGGCAATTATTATAGATGACGAGCAGAAAGCAAGAAACTTGCTTCGGATATTATTGAAGGAAAATTGTCCTCAAATTAAGGATATTCATGAAGCGGAAGGTCTTCCTGAAGGCGTCCGACTCATCAATGAAATCAAACCAGAAATTATCTTTCTAGATATAGAAATGCCTGGGTATTCTGGAATAGAGTTGCTGGATTTCTTCTCTCCAGATCAAATAGATTTTGAAATTATCTTTACAACAGCCTATAGCGAATATGCAATCAAAGCATTTGAGCTTAATGCTGTTGATTATTTACTCAAGCCTTTAAGAGACGAGCAGGTAGAAAGTGCAGTGAGCAAAGCGATCCACCAACGCGGAAACTCCAATGTCAACGAGCGGTTTGAAGAATTGAAGAATACCTTAAAGACATCTAGTGTAAGAAAAATTGGGCTGCCGGTTTCAAATGGTATCCTATTTGTGAAGTTTGATGACATCATTCTGTTAGAAGCTGATAGGATGTATACCCAAGTGTTCACGCTTAGCGATGGAGAAATACTTGTTTCTAAGCCCTTGAAGTATTTTTCAGATTTGCTGAGTGATTCAAATGAATTTTACCAGCCTCATCGATCCTTTTTGATCAATCTCAAGCACATGAAGCAGTACGTAAATCAGGATGGCGGCTATATCATCATGGACAACCAGAAAAATGTAAGTATCTCCAGAGATCGTCGCGATGAGTTCTTTCAGGTAATGCAAAATGTTTAATGGGTTTTCATTTCGGAAATTAAGAGTGGCAGTTCGGAAGTTGATATAAGAAACTGCATACCCCTAATTCCATTTTTGGTGCTGATTTTAATCTACCAAACAGCACCGTCATGAAAAAAATACGACTATTCGCAATCATCTCATTTATCTGTTCTTTTTCCGCTTTCAGCCAGTGTAACATTGCAAGTCAAAGCATTACTGAAGATTTCAATGCTCCTGTTAGCTGCTGGAGCTTTACTGCAACAAATAATTTAGCAGCAAACTTTACTGGGGTCTCCGGTGGAGTTTTACGAATGATTCCGAAACACATCGGCTCTCTTGCGGTGCTTCCAAGAGTATATAATGGGAACGGGATGCTCTCTTTCGATATTACGGGTTTAGGAACTTGGCAAGTGGGCGTTATGTCAAGTCCGTCAGATGGAGGCTCATTCATAGAAATAGCCAATGGCGTAATAAACAGCAGTGTTTACAGTAGTCGAACAATCGATTTTTCCTCCTATCAAGGGGATTATCAATATGTTGCGATTTTGGTTACAAAAGGTGTTTACGCCAATGCAAATGTTGCGATTGAGGACCTTACCTACACGAGTGGTTGCCCAATCAATGAATTTGCTGTTTTCAATGTAAACGAGGACATATCAGTGGCTCTCGATGCGGCTGGAAATGCTAACATTACTGTTGCAGATATCAACTTGAGTTCAGTGACAACTTGTGGTAATCCGATAACGAGCCTGAGCTTAGACGCCTCCGCTTTTACCTGTGCAGATATAGGGGTGAATAATGTAAACCTAACGGCAACTTATCTCGGAAATACGATAGGAGTTCTTTCAGTGCCGATAACAGTTGAAGATAATATAGCACCTATAGCAACAGGACAAAATATTGCCGTGAATGTTGATGCGAATACAGGTCTGGGAATAATCAACGCGTCAATGATAGATAATGGATCGTCAGACAATTGCAGCGGATCCTTGGTTAAGACGCTTTCAAAAACCACGTTCAGGTGTGAAGATACGGGAGACAACATTGTGACCTTGTCAGTGGAAGATGCAAGTGGAAACGTTTCGTCAACGGACGTTACTGTGACGGTTACATCTGTGGTGGTCGATGAATCTGTTACACCATTGGTGGCTGATTTTTGTACGGATGGAAGCACCGGCACCACGATATCAACAGGAAGTTCGCAACTTGGATTTAACTATTCTCTTAGAAACAGTGCTACAAACACCATCGTTGATGGACCCTATGCTGGAACAGGAAATGCAATAGATTTCGCTACAGGCAATTTGAGTGAGACCACCACATTTAACGTACTCACAGAAAAAGTGCGGACAGCTACGCAATCGGCGCTTGAATTTGACGGAATTGACGACTATGTGAATTTTGGAACGGATAACAGGGGGATTGCAGCGCAAATTACTTTAGCGAGCTGGGTGAAGACGACTGCCACAGCCGCTGGTTTCTTGATCGCCAAGTATGATGGCACCAATGGATTCTTGCTATTCATGGATGCGAATGGAAATGTGAAGCTAGATGGCAGAGATGGGAGCGGAAGCTATCGCTCTTCTGGAGTTTCAACCACTGCAATAAACGACAATGAATGGCATTATGTCGTTGGAACGATTAATGTGACAACAGGTAATTGGAGAATCTATGTAGATGGAGTTCAAGAAAACGGAGCTACACATGCTGCGGCTACTACACTTGCATCCACAGCAAATCTTTACTTTGGAGCACAGTCTGCTATTTATTTTGCAGGTTCGATAGATCAGGCAACCATTTGGAATACGGAACTTGATGCATCCACAATTCTTTCCAATTACAATGCATGTCTAACCGGATCTGAGACCGGAATCGTGGGACATTATATTTTCGAAGATGGCTCTGGAACGACCCTAACAGATCAATCAGTATCCGCAATTGATGGAGCATTGACAAATATGGATGGAGCCACCGATTGGATTCAGGTAATCAGTCCATCTTGTGCGGAAAAAGTATGTGAATATCAAATGTCAACAGAAGTAACAATAGGTGATCAAACACCTCCTATAGCCGTGGCTCAAGATTTCACACTTCCTTTAAATAATCTTCCGGATGCAACCCTGACAATTGCTGACATTAATAACGGATCGTCAGACAATTGTACATCGGCTCCCAACTTGATTTTGTCATTGGACAAAACAGTTTTTACATGTGATGACATTGGGTCAAATAGTGTCGTTCTCACCGTTGAGGACGAAGCAGGAAACACAACAACCGCAACCGCTACAGTTACCGTTACTTCTTCTATCAACGACGAAACTGTGACAATTGCTGATGCAAGCTTATGCGCTTCAGGTACTCCTTCCACAACCGTTTCTATTGCCAGCTCAGTCGTAGGGGTCAACTATTTTCTTAGAAATAGTAGCGATGATGCGATCTTGGATGGCCCAATTCCAGGGACAGGATCAGCATTAAATTTTAGTTCTGGCGTTCTGAGCTCAACAACAACTTTCAATGTCTTAGCGGAATCAGAAGGAATCACGAGAACCGTGCTGGATTTTGATGGTTCAGATGATTTTGTGAATACAGGAAATGGTAACAGGGGCATAGTCACAGAAATTACGGTGGCAACCTGGATTAAATCCTCTGGCACGGGAACCCAAATCATTGCTTCAAACTTTAGTGGGACTAGTGGAGTCATCTTATACTTAAATGGGGGTAATGTTGCTATTGATGGTGCCGATGGAGCTGGATACAAATCCTCCGGTTTTTCCACAACATCAATCAATGACAATGAATGGCATTATGTTGCTGGGGTAATAGATGTCAGTACGGGTGTATGGGAAATCTATGTTGACGGAGAGCTTGAAAACTCGACGACCAACGCTACCGGAACAACATTAGCTTCTACTACAGACCTCATCATTGGCTTCTACAACGGACTTTATTTTGATGGATCGATCGATGAATTGTCCATTTGGAATAGCGCCCTGGATCAATCAGCGATACAGACGAGTATGGGTAGCAGCATGGCTGGAACAGAACCGAATGTTGTTGGGCATTATCAATTTGGAGATGCGGCAGGAAGTGTCTTGACTGACGCATCTACCCTGTCCCTGAACGGCACACTTACAAATATGGATCCCGCTACAGATTGGCGGAGCGATAACACCCCTGGCTGCCAGATGGAAATGAGCATGGAAGTCAGTGTGGCATTAGAAGACAACATAGATCCAACCGCCGTAGCTCAAGACTTGACCATTCAGCTTGATGCCGCAGGGAATGCGACGCTTGCTGCCTCAAGTGTTGACAATGGATCTTCAGACAATTGCTCGATCACTCAAAACCTTCAGCTAAGTCTAGACAAAACCTCATTTTCATGTGCTGACCTTGGTGCGAATACCGTTATGCTTACCGTAGAGGATGAAGCAGGAAACCAATCATCAACCTCAGCGACCGTAACAGTAGAAGACAATCTAAGACCGACCGTGTCAACTCAGAATATCACTGTTCCTCTTGACGCTTCTGGCAATGCATCCATTAATGCTGGTGACATCAATGATGGCTCTTCTGATCTGTGTACTTCGGAAGCTAACCTGATTTTTAGTTTGGATAAACACACTTTTACATGCGCGGATCTTGGAGCTAATGCCATTTCATTTACTGTAGAGGATGAATCTGGAAACCAAAGTACAGAAACAGCTCAGGTGACTGTGGTTGATAACCTATCACCCATCGCAATTACACAAGATATTACACTGGAGCTCGACGCAACTGGCAACGCAACAATCGATGCAACTCAAGTTAATAATGGGTCAAATGATAATTGCAGGGCAGCAGCAAATCTTACTTTAGGCCTTGATGTGTCCACATTCAATTGCTCTGATCTTGGAGCCAATACGGTAAACATTACAGTGACGGATGAATCTGGGAATCAGACAACCGAAAGCGCCACCATAACAGTTGTCGATCTACTTGTTCCAATGGTAGTAACGCGAGATATTTCCGTTTTTTTGGATGATAGTGGAAGCGCCGCAATTTCAGCATCCGAGATAGATAACGGCTCAAACGATAACTGTACCTCCCAGTTGGGTTTGGTTATGTCTTTAGATATCTCTTCATTCAATCAATCTGATGTTGGAGCCAATACAGTCACATTGTCTGTAGAAGATGCTAATGGTAATGTCGGGATTGGGCAAGCGACAGTCACTATTGTTGATAAGACTCCACAAGTCATATCATTTACAGTTTCAGATAAGCAGTATGGAGATGCACCATTTACACTTTTGGCCACATCCGATGCTGGATTGCCTGTAAGTTTCAACTTGCTGGATGGCCCGGCATCTTTATCTGGAAACACTCTGACAATCACAGGAGTGGGAACGATCATGATAGAGGCTTTTCAATCGGGTGACGCAACGTATCATGAAGCGTCCGCGCAGCAAACCTTTACCGTAAACCCAGCGACGCTTACCATTTCAGCCACCGATCAAACCATCACTTACGGGGATGCCATACCATCTTTAGAATTCAGTTACAGTGGTTTTGGCAATGGAGAAGATGCTTCTGTTTTAATAGAAGAACCCGTCATAAGTACAGTGGCTACCAGTACCAGTGATGCAGGAACCTACGATATTGTTTTATCTGGTGGAATGGCGAACAACTATGTACTTTCATTGATTAACGGAACTTTGCTGATAGAGAAGGCTGACCAAATAATTAGCATAGAAGCAATCGAGGATAAAGAACCAAGTGCCAATCCTTTTGATGTGATAGCGAGTGTAAATTCTGGCTTGGATCTTAGCTATGAAGTGAGCGGACCTGCCACCATAGTTGGTACCACAATAACTTTGGATGGAACAGAGGGCCTGGTGACCGTAACAGTATCCCAATTGGGAGACATAAACAGGAATTCAGCATCGTCATCGATAACCTTTAATGTAGCCACTCCACTGGCCATCGGAGATGAAGAAAATAGCATAAAGCTATATCCTAACCCAACTGCTGACTACCTCTATTTTGATATTCCCGAAATCTTTTCAGTTAGAATTTTTTCCATGGATGGAAGAATAAGAAAAATATCAAAAAAAGTAAATAAAAAGATGGATGTATCAGACTTGGCAGCTGGCAGCTATCTAGTGGAAATAACAGTAAAAGATGACAAAGAAATTCATCGCATGATTAAGGTAAACTAAGGCAGCAGAAGCTATGGCTTTTGCAAAGAGACGACCCGTAAGGGTCGTTTTTTTTATGATATGTGAGTACTTTTAATTTTATAAAATTAAAAGCTATGCCTAAAATTCGAATCAAATCCGTGCAATGCACCACTCCAGATGAGATAGACAAAGATGAAATGTATCTGAAAATGGATGGACACAAGATTTGGCCGGAAGGCGAAAAATACCATCGAGTAGATACCGGAGATGTGGAAGAAGTAAACCTGATATTGGAAGTAGCTGAAGGATGGAATGAGATCGAAGTTTGGGATTATGATTTTGTGAGCTTAAACGATAAGTTGGGTGTTTTTAAGTTTAAGGTAGATGATACCATAGGCAAGTATTCAACATCCATGACATTACTGGAAAGAGACAGTACCGCCAGCTATCTTTTGTTTTGGGAGATTCTGGATGAGGATGGAAAGTCTGTAGATGACTAAACAGGTAGGCGATACCCCTTAATAGTTTTATAAAGTCTTACAGCATGAGAGTCGGTTAGTCCGCTGATGAAATCTATGACGATTTGTAAGGCCTCATATACTGAATCGATGCCTTTTAACTGAACTTCGTACTCTTCCGGGAGCAATCGCAATATTGATTTATGTTTTGGGAGAGGCTGATCAAACTTATTTGCGTAGACTGATGTAGCAAAGGCCTCAATCAAATTATCAATGACTTCATAGCCTCCAGCTTCCTTTTCCAGTACAAGTTTGGAGCGATAGATTTTATCAATAGAAAGCTTTATGATCTTTTTCATTGCAGGAGCAGAAGGAATGAGGCCGGTCAGGTCTGTATCAAAAGATCCCGCAAGCATCGCTTCTTCATTTGCGATGAATGCGTCAGAACATTCTTGAATTAATTTACCGATAGCCAAAGCTCTAAGAGTTCCCAACTTCTCGTTTTGCGATTCGATTTTTTGAACTTTCTCTTCAGAATATGAGTCGCCGATAATCTCAGCTAGCAAATCTTTAACTTGATCGAATGGCACCAACCCTAACCTGCATCCATCTTCAAGGTCAATGATGTGATAGCAGATATCGTCTGCCGCTTCTACAAGAAATGCCAAAGGATGCCTGCACCATTTGGAACCGCCCAAAGAAACAAGTGCCATTTCATTGGCCATTTCATTGAACAAGTTTGAATTGCACTGATAGTAGCCAAATTTCCTTTGACTTTTCCTTTTTTTCTCTTTCTCGCAAGAGGAGGAAAGCGGATACTTCGTAAACGCACCAAGTGTGGCATAAGTCAACTTCAACCCCCCAATACCTTGGCTGTTCAAAATCCGGAGACCCTGAGCGTTGCCCTCAAAAGTGGTCAAGTCTTTCCACTCCTGATCAGATACTTTGTTCTTGAAAAACTGACCTTTATTGTTCGTCAAAAAGAATGACGAAATACTATCTTCTCCAGAGTGTCCAAATGGTGGATTGCCTAGATCATGTGCCAGACATGCTGCTCCAACGATGCCTCCAAAATCATGCGTGGTGTAGCCCGCCTTTATGAGTTCTGGGTACTTTTCCAGTAGAAAGGTCCCAGCGTTTTTTGCCAGCGAACGTCCCACCACCGATACTTCCAAACTGTGCGTCAGACGTGTATGAACGAAATCATCCTCCGGTAAAGGGAAAACCTGTGTTTTGTCTTGCAGTTTTCTGAATGGATGCGAAAAAATGATGCGATCGAAATCTTGCTCAAATCGACTTCTGGTTTGATCGTGAGCAACATTTTTTATTTCTCCGGGACGTTTATGCGAAAGAAGTTGAAGCCAATTCATGTTGAAAAATTAGGTGTTTTCTAGCAATAGTGGATTTTGACGAAGCAAGCGACACATCGTATGAAATGTCTTAGGATGCTTTTGTAGGAATTCTTCGGGACGCTCAAAGAAATTTTCAACAGCTACTGCAAAAAACTCTTCGTTGTTCACGCCTCCATACTTTCTAAAGAAAGTTTCTTGCCCATCGATGATTTCCTTCATGGTTTGCCGAGCATGGACTTCCCATTCCTTAAGCACCCACTCTTCTAAGAACCCATGCTCTTCATTGATGATTCTGTTTTCCAACCTCAACGCATGAGCCATTTCATGCAAGCCAAGATTTCGGCCATCTTCTTCCAAATAGCCTTCCACAAAGTCTTTCCATGATAAAGCAATTGCTTTCAGTCGCGGGTTTACCTCACCTTTATGATACGCTTGATTGGTGTGATTATAAAAGCTTTCTGGGAAGACAAAGATTTTGTAGAAATAAGGGAAAGTGATCCCTTTAAAGCCAAAAGTAAGTTGTGCTGCAGAAGCAGAAATCAAGACTTTCATTTCGTCTGAAACCGACTGCATTTGTCTAGCTATAAACTCCTTGCTTGACATAAATCTGGCTACTTTTTTGACGAAAATTTCCTTTGATTTAGGAGGGAGTTTTTGATAGTACACGAAATGTTTCTCTAAATAGGCGACATGCTTTTCATCAAAAAAATAGGGTGAAAAGTGCGACTTGGCTTCAAGCAGAAAATACATGAATAAATCTTTGAAAATACTCAAAATCATGAATGCCAAGAATCCAATAAAGAGAATGAAGATGATCATTGCATTTTTAGCAAGTTCTTCATGTCAACCTTATCGTGTAGCTTCTGAATCAGCTCAGCAACAGATACTCGCTCTTGGCTCATGCTATCACGCTCACGTATGGTGACGGTGTTGTCTTCCAAGGTTTGATGGTCAATGGTCACACAGTAAGGTGTGCCAATGGCATCTTGCCTTCGATACCTTCTTCCAATGGCATCTTTCACGTCATACTGGAATGAGAAGTCAAACCGGATTTCGTTAAGAATATCCTCAGCCTTTTCTGGGAGACCATCCTTATTCACCAATGGAAGTATTGCGACTTTGTTGGGCGCCAGAGCTGGTGGAATTCGAAGCACGGTACGTTCGCTTCCATCTTCCAGTTTTTCTTCTACATATGCTGCGGACATCACCGCAAGAAACATCCTATCCAAACCAATGGACGTTTCAACCACGTATGGGACATAGCTTTCATTAGTATTCTGATCAAAAAATTGAAGTTTCTTACCAGAATGTTCTTCATGAGACTTCAGATCAAAGTCAGTTCGGGAGTGAATGCCCTCCAACTCCTTAAAGCCCATCGGGAAGTTGAATTCTATATCAGAGGCAGCATTGGCATAGTGAGCAAGACTTATGTGATCATGAAAGCGGTAATTGTCTTCTCCCAGTCCTAAAGCCTTATGCCAGTTGATTCTTTTCTGCTTCCAGTGCTCGTACCATTCCATCTCAGTGCCGGGCTTTACAAAGAATTGCATTTCCATTTGCTCAAATTCACGCATTCTAAAAATGAATTGACGTGCAATGATTTCATTCCGGAAAGCTTTCCCTATTTGTGCGATTCCGAATGGGGGCTTCATCCGAGCCGTCTTTTGAACATTGAGATAATTCACGAAAATACCCTGGGCAGTTTCAGGTCTCAGGTAGATTTTATCTGCACCCTCAGCCAACGATCCCATTTCCGTAGAAAACATCAAATTGAATTGACGTACATCTGTCCAGTTTTTCGAACCAGATACGGGATCGGCTATTTCAAGTTCCTCGATCAGTGCCTTTACATCTGTTAAGTCCCCTGACCCAAGCGCAGTGCCAAGACGTTCCTCAATTGCCTTAATTTTTTCTTTGTAACCAACCACTCGTGGGTTTGTGGAGACGAACTGACCTTCATCAAACGAATCACCAAAACGCTTGGCAGCTTTTGTGACTTCTTTGGCAATCTTACCTTCCACCTTGGCGATATAATCTTCGACTAATACATCGGCTCGATAGCGTTTCTTAGAGTCTTTATTGTCAATTAATGGATCATTGAAAGCATCAACATGGCCGGAAGCTTTCCAGGTAGTGGGGTGCATAAAGATTGCAGCATCTATACCTACAATATTTTCATGCATTCGCACCATTGCCTGCCACCAGTATTCTTTGATGTTGTTCTTAAGCTCCGATCCGTTTGGGCCATAATCATAGGTAGCTCCTAAGCCATCATAAATGTCACTCGATGGATAGATAAATCCATACTCTTTGCAGTGAGAAACAATGTTTTTAAGTGATCCTCCGTCAGGTGTATTGCTCATAGCCCGCAAAGATAGGTTTAGCTATTTTCTTTTGCCTACCTACTTCTAATTTTGTCACGCATCCATTTCAACTGAAGTTTGTTCAAAACTTTGATTGCTCCTTAATCAGGATTGGTATTAGGGGTTTCTGAGTTCATTCTTCTGATTCAAATCAGTTTTCCGCTCTTTTCTAATAGTTGCGAATATTCGCTACTTTATGTGAATCGGTTATTATTTTACAAACCATAGGATACTGAATAAATGGAAACTGTACCTAAAAAAGGCTTTCAAGGATTAATTGAAAATTGGCAAAGCGATTTGATCGCTGCGGTGAGTGTAGCGCTTATTGCTTTGCCTCTTTCATTGGGTATTGCTTTGGCCGCAGGGGCGCCTGCCATGGCGGGGATCATTTCAGCAATTGTTGGTGGTGTGGTCACTACCTTTTATCGGGGGGGGCATGTATCCGTTAACGGACCGGCAAAGGGAGTGATTGGGGTGATCCTTTTGGGTATTGTATTGATGGATGATGGTTCGGGCCAGGCCTTTAATTATATATTGGCAGCAGTGGTTGTTTCAGGTGCCATTCAAGCTGTTTTGGGACTATTGAAATTGGGCCGACTGGCAGATATCTTCCATACTTCTGTCATTCACGGCATTTTGGCGGCCATTGGGATCATCATAGTTGCAAAACAGATCCATGTGGCGATGGGTACTCAATCTGATAGCCCAAGCATTATCCAAAACCTCATTGATGCCATTGTATACTTACCTCAAGTCAATCCTTTTGTGTTGATTATTTCTTTGGTGGGCTTATTTCTATTATTGTTTCATTCCAAAATTAGTAACCGGTTTTTTCATTTTTTGCCTGCCCCGATGTGGGTTATCGCTCTATCCATTCCATTTGCTTATGCTTTCAATTTCTTTGACCCACACACACTTTCATTCCTCGGTAAAGCTTATGAGGTTGGCCCTCATCTGTTGCTGGACATTCCCGACTCCTTCAAGGATTCAATTATGCATCCCAACTTCAGTAAAGTTGACACGCTGGAATTCTGGACAACCGTCTTTTCCATTTTGATAATCACAAGTATTGAATCCTTAGCCATTGCGAAAGCCGTTGACAAAATTGACCCTTATAAGCGAAAGACGGATTTGAATAAAGATCTGACAGGCATTGGATTGAGTACAATGGCAGCTGGTTTCATTGGAGGTTTGCCAATCATTGCTGTGATTATTCGAAGTACGGTCAATATCCATAATGGGGCGAAGACCAAGTGGTCTAATTTGTATCAGGGGCTATTACTGCTGCTTTTTATTGTGCTATTGAGCCCAATCATGAGCCAGGTCCCATTATGTGCTTTTGCTATTCTACTCGTTTATACTGGATTTAAACTAGCATCCCCTGCAGTCTTCAAACAAGCGTATGATCAGGGAACTGAACAACTCATCTTCTTTATTGGCACGATGATCATGACCTTATATACCAACTTATTAATTGGTTTGCTTGGTGGATCATTATTGGCACTCGTTACCCATATGTTATTGGCGAGGATGTCCATTGCTCAATTTTTTAGAATGATTTATCAATCACGCACAAAATTGATAAAGCGACCAGATGGCGGTTTTGATTTGAAAATTAGGGGGATTGCAAATTTCTTAGGCATATTGAATATCGACAAATTAGCTGCTCAAATTCCTTCAGGTGCAGACGTCAATATTGATTTATCAGAAACAAGATTGGTGGGCATGACCTATATGGATTACCTGGTGGAATTCTTAAAGATGCAAAGAGAAACGGGAGGCAAAGTCTTTATCACAGGATTGGATTCGCATGTTTCATCCTCCGGATATAATAGGGCGTTAAAACTTAGCTTGACCAGTTCTGCTAAATTATCGCAAAGGCAAAAACGATTACGAAATCTAGCAACTAAGAAAGATTATCAATTCAGTAGCCAAATGGATTGGAATACGATTTATCTACAGAAATTCCACTTTTTTGAAATTAGGCCTATTGAAGGAAAAACCAATACGCTCAAAGGAACCTATGATGATTTGGATGTATCCTGGGAAATTGCCGATGTAACCTTTAATGAGGGCCATGCTTTTACAGCGGAGACGTTCAATACAACACTCATGGTTTTAAAATTGAATAAAAACATACCGGTTTTCACCATGGAAAAAGAAGGAGTATTTGAAAGAATATTTGATCGAGTAATGGCTTTTTCAGGGTATAAAGACATTGATTTTGACATATATCCGGATTTTTCTAAGAAATTCCTTCTTAAGGGGAATAATGAATCTGAGATTCGATCATTTTTCACAGATGAAATCATTCGTTTTTTCGAAAATCATCAAATTCATCATTTAGAAAGCAATGGTGAGGCACTACTCATTTTTAACAAAATTAAACTGGCACGGACTGATGAAACACTTGCGTTTATAGGGTATGGTAAAGAATTGGCTACTCTCCTAGATGCGCAAACATCCTAACAATTCTGTTCTGGCATGCTGACGTTATATCTTGGCCTGCTATTCTCATCCCAAAAAGACTGCAACAGCCATTATTGACTTTTTGTTGGTCTAATTGAATCCAAATGTTTGTCTTTTGGCGTACATCTTGTAATGGTTGTTACACTATATTTAATCGAGCTCGAATCAATCAGCCAAGTTGTACGTTCTGGTTAGTGTTAATCCGACAATTTAAATCATATGAATAAGTTCACAATTTTTTTTACATCAATTCTACTATCAGTATCGCTTTTCGGCCAGTCCCGTGTGTCTCACACCCAGTTTGATCAACTGCTACAAGAATATGTCGATGAACAAGGCATGGTCAACTATAAAGGCTTGCAAGCGGATAGATCCTCCCTTAAATCTTACCTATCTATGTTGGAAAGCAATGCGCCTCAAAAGTCATGGACAAGAGATCAAAAGCTTGCTTATTGGATCAATGCGTATAATGCTTATACACTTGATTTAATCTTAGAGCATTATCCAGTGAAGAGTATAAAAGACATTGGGTCAACCATTAAAATACCTTTCGTAAGCACTGCCTGGGACATTAAATTCATCAATATTGGAGGTAAAGAGTATGACCTCAACAATATCGAACACGGAATTATTCGAAAAGAATTTGAGGAGCCAAGAATTCACTTTGCCTTGGTATGTGCTGCAGTTTCGTGCCCCAAGCTTCAGAATCGTGCATACGTTCCGGAAAAGTTAGATGAACAACTTACAAAAGCAGCAAAAGACTTTTTGGGGAATCCTGATAAAAACAACTTTAAAAGTTCCAATAAGGCAACGCTATCTAAGCTGTTCAACTGGTACGGAGGAGACTTCAAGAAGAAGGGGACGCTCGTTGAGTATATAAATAAATATGCTCCTACTCAGCTGAGTAAGAACGCCAATATTGATTGGATGGATTACAATTGGAACTTAAACGAGCAGAAATAAAAAAGGCCCGGATTCAGCCGGGCCTTTTTTAAATGTGAGTGCAATTATTTTACAATTCTTCTTCCAACGCTATGATACTCAAACCCTAGTTCTTGTATCTGCTCAAGGTCATACAAGTTTCGACCATCAAAAATTACTTTATTTTTCAAAGCAGCTGCCATCTTGTCAAATTCTGGTGTGCGGAAAATTGGCCATTCGGTCATCACCATCAATGCATCGGCATCTGTAAGCGCATCGTACTGATCATTTGCATAGTAGATGGCATCCCCAAAAACATCTTTCACATTTTCCATGGCCTCAGGGTCATAAGCCTTTACATTGGCACCTTTGTCAAGGAGTATTCGAATATTCTCTAAAGCAGGAGCTTCTCGGATATCATCCGTGTATGGTTTAAATGCCAGTCCCCAAACAGCGATTGTTTTTCCTTTAATATCTCCATCAAAGTATGCATTAAGCGGGGCAACCAGCTTTTGTTTTTGATGTTGATTGACATCCATTACTGAATTGAGAATTCTGAAATCGTAATTGACTTCATTGGATGATTTAGCTAAAGCTTGAACATCTTTTGGAAAGCAGCTCCCACCATAGCCAATGCCGGCGAATAAAAACCGGTTTCCAATTCTAGAGTCTGTTCCTATTCCTTTTCTCACTTTGTCTACATCCGCACCCATAAGTTCACAGAGGTTTGCGATCTCATTCATGAAAGTGATTTTAGTGGCGAGGAATGAGTTTGCGGCATATTTGGTAAGCTCAGCAGATCGTACATCCATGAAAATTATTGGATTTCCTTGGCGAACAAACGGAGTATAAAGCTTCTGCATGAGTTTGATAGAGCGAGGCTCTTCTGCTCCAATTACAACCCTGTCCGGCTTCATGAAATCGTCAACAGCCACTCCTTCTCTTAAAAATTCCGGATTAGAAACGACTTCAAAATCAACTTTAGCACCCTCCTTCACTTTTGCGGTTACTTTTTCGGCTGTTCCCACCGGAACCGTGCTCTTGTCAACAATTACTGTGAATTCTTCGAGCATAGGACCGAGATCTTCCGCAACTTTCAATACGTATTGAAGATCGGCAGACCCATCCTCTCCGGGAGGAGTTGGCAAAGCAAGAAAAATGATTTGGGCACCTTTTACTCCCTCCTTTAAATTGGTGGTGAACTTAAGCCTACCTTCTCGAATGTTTCTTTCAAATAGAGCTTCTAGTCCAGGCTCGTATATTGTTATCTGCCTATTGCTAAGTTTTTTGACTTTTTCCTCGTCAATATCAATGCAGGTAACATGATTGCCCGTTTCAGCAAAGCAAGTTCCAGTAACTAGGCCTACATACCCAGTTCCAACAACAGCTATTTTCATAAGTAATGATTAATTTAAAAGGACGCGCAAAAGTATAGCTTGTTCGTGAATTCAATTCACGACTAGACTATTTTTTAGCCAACAAGATTAGTATTTTTGCGTTTCCTTAACGGTTCAAAAATATTAAGTATGTCAACAGGAACATTAACCTCACCCAAGGAAGTCGAAGAAAATAAAGAGATGATCGCTCAGATGGTTCGCGATTTTTGCACGAAAGAAATTGAACCACATAAAATGAAATGGGACGAATCTCAAGAGTTCCCCAAAGATCTTTTTCATAAAATGGGAGAACTTGGGCTTATGGGGGTGCTTGTACCTCAGGAGTATGGAGGCGCTGGTTTTGGCTACCATGAATATGCGACAGCTATCATCGAACTGTCTAAGGTAGATGGATCGATCGGGCTGTCAATGGCAGCTCATAATTCTTTATGTACCGGTCATATTCTGCAGCATGGTAGCGAGGAGCAAAAGAAAAAGTATTTACCAAAACTTGCATCTGGTGAATGGATTGGAGCTTGGGGTCTTACCGAACCAAATACAGGCTCTGACGCTGGCAATATGAAGACGGTAGCTGAAAAAGATGGAGATGAATGGGTGCTAAACGGAGCAAAAAACTTCATTA
Organism: Ekhidna sp.; assembly: GCF_039940915.1. Taxonomy (GTDB): domain Bacteria; phylum Bacteroidota; class Bacteroidia; order Cytophagales; family Cyclobacteriaceae; genus Ekhidna. Next base: position 603,048 of record NZ_JBDVFO010000001.1, on the reverse strand, counting down.
CTCACGGAAATTCTGGAAATGTAGCTGTTGTCATTGCGAGAACCGGAGAGCCGGGGAAATCAAGAAATGGCAGTGCGTTTATTGTAGAAAGAACTAATCCTGGCTTTAAGCAAGGGAGGAAAGAAGATAAGTTGGGAATGCGCGCATCCGAGACTTCTGAGATGATTTTTGAAGAGTGCAGAATACCCGCAGAAAACCTGATAGGAGAAATAGGTGATGGATTTGTCCAGGCGCTAAAAGTACTGGATGGAGGCCGAATCTCTATTGCTGCCTTAGGATGCGGTATTGCTGAAGGAGCCCTTAATGCTGCTTTGGCTTACGCTCAAGAACGGGAACAGTTTGGAAAGGCAATTGTTAATTTTCAGGGAATCTCCTTCAAACTTGCAGATATGGCAGTAAAGGTGGAAGCTGCTAAGCTACTTACCTATCAAGCTGCTGAATTGAAGAATCAAGGAAAGAGCGTGAATAGAGAGTCTGCGATGGCCAAGTTGTATTCTTCTGAAATTGCAGTTGAAGTAGCTAATGATGGTGTACAAATTTTTGGAGGATATGGATATATTAAAGACTATCCAGCAGAAAAGTACTATAGAGATGCCAAGCTTTGTACAATTGGAGAAGGAACATCTGAAATTCAGAAGGTTGTAATTTCTAGAACCTTATTGAATCAATAATTGTAATGAAATAAAATAGCTGCTATATTTGCGGCCCATTAAAAATTCTGAAATGTTAATAATCAACGTTAAAGAGAACGAGTCAATAGACAGAGCGCTTAAAAGATTTAAGAAGAAATTCGAAAAAACTGGTGTACTTAGAGAGCTAAGATCGCGAACTCACTTCAAAAAGCCTTCAGTAGCTAGAAGAGAAGAGATCATTAAAGCGCGATATATCCAGCACATACGAGACGAAGAAAATAAATAACTTCTTCTTCTTCTTCTTCACCTAAGATTTTAATAAGTTAGTATTCATCTCATTTCCAGAGGTGAAGCTACTTATGGTGGAGACCTTTCTTAAATATCTTTCCTTTGAAAAGCGCTATAGCAAGCACACCGTAGAAGCGTACAGGAAAGACCTCCAACAATTTACCGACTTTCTAAAGATCGATTTTGAAATCGATGATGCTAAAGAAGTACGTCATCCTCAAATAAGAGGGTGGGTGGTTTCATTGATGGATGTGGGCCTTTCACCCCGATCGGTGAATCGAAAAATTGCCACACTAAAATCTTTCTATAAATTCCTGCTTGGACGAGAGTATATAGAAACGAACCCGACCGCTCAAATCAAACCGTTGAAAACGGAGAAAGAGTTACCCTCTTTTGTTAAAGAAGATGAGATTACAGACTTGCTTGATAGGGTTGAATTCTCATCAGATTTTTCTGGTCAAAGAGATCGATTATTGTTAGAGCTCTTTTATTCTACCGGCATTCGGTTAGCGGAGCTCCAGGGCTTAAAGGAGGTAGATGTTAATTCTTTTGAAAATACGATACGAGTACTTGGAAAAAGGAACAAAGAGCGAATCATCCCAATTGGAAATTCGTTAATACAATTGATAGCTACCTATCAAAAATTAAAAAATGAAGCGGGTATGGCAGGGACGAATTTACTTTTGACGGATAACGGAGAATCTTTATATCCGATGTTCATCTACCGAAAAGTAAAAACGTATTTAGCTGCGGTAACTACTTTAAGCAAAAAAAGTCCGCATGTGCTGAGACATACTTTTGCAACTCATTTATTAAACAAAGGGGCAGACCTAAATGCAGTAAAAGATCTACTAGGGCACACCAGCCTGGCTGCAACGCAGGTCTATACCCATAACTCGATAGAAAAGCTTAAGGCTGCCTTTGATCAGGCACACCCCAAAGCTTAATGTATAACCTTTAAACGTGCAAACATGAAGTTACAGATGCATTCCATTCACTTCGACGCAGACGGTAAGCTGCTCGATTTCATTCAAAAGAAAGTTGACAAGCTTGAAACTTTTTATGATCGAATCATCGATGGTGAAGTATTCCTACGCGTAGAGAAAGACGGAAATAATGAAAATAAGATTGTAGAAATTAAGTTGAATGGTCCAAAAAATCAGTTTTTCTCTAAAGAGAAAGCAAGATCATTTGAAGCTGGTGCAGATGCTGCGGTAGAGGCACTGAGAAGGCAACTAAAGAAACATAAAGAGAAAGCGCTTGCACATTGATGAAGTTGTTTAACAATAAAAAGCCCCATGCTCTTTAGAGTATGGGGCTTTTTTTGTAGAACTACTTTCCTTTCAACTTTTTCATTTATTCAACTTTTCCATTTAATGGTGCAGCCTATCGCTCGTTTTTCAGTCACTGCTGGCTTTCTACCTGTCAGTATTGCGTTGATAGCATCTTCTACATATGTTTCTGAAACATCTGATGCATCGTTTGGACTGTCGTCTATTGCACCAATGAATTCAACCTTATACTTATTTGCAGCCTCCTTATTAAGCACATAAACATGCGGAGTTTTCGTGGCTCCAAAAGCCTTGGCTACTTCTTGACTATCATCCCTTAGGTATGCGAAAGTATAGCCCTTATCCTTAGCTCTCTGCTTCATCTTACTCATGGAATCATCTGGTTGTTGAGTAATATCGTTTGGGTTAATAGCGACAACTGGAAACCCTTTGCTGGAGTAATTTTTGTCCAAATCCATAATTCTGGATTCATATGCATTTGCATAGGGACATGTGTTACATGTAAACACCACAATAAAACCTTTGGCATCACTATAATCAGCAAGTGACAAGCTTTTGCCATCAATGTTTTCAAGATTGAAGTCTTTCGCATAATCGCCTACACCGTACCCGGCAACAGGTTCTGTTGCATTCATGAATAGAACGGCCACAACAGCCATCATACCTACAATAAGAATAAATGTTCGTTTCATGGTCTTAGACATTTTAGTTTAAATATTTTTCGATGGTTTTCTCTAGTTCCTCCTTAGTAAACGCTTTCTCATGGAAATACGTTTTGCCAAGATCTGTGACAAATAACGTTGCGGGAATTGCTCCTGACCAATCATTGCTTACTTTCCCCATATAATCATCAGGATCTTTTTCGTCCAGAAAAAGAACATCAGAAGTAAGTGATCTTTTTATCACAAATTTTTTTACTCGCTCCAATTCACTTTGAAAGTCGATACTCACGAGATAAACTTTTATGTTCTCATTCTGGGACTCCAGTGCATCAAAGTGCGGAAGCTCCTTTATACAAGGGCCGCACCAAGTAGCCCAAAAATTAAATACTGTTAACTGCGCGTCTGTATAGAGTATTTTCTTCTGAAGCTCTGAAAACTTCACGACCTCCACTTCTTGAGCGGAAAGGTGAGCAGAGATTAAAACACATATTACAACAGCTACTTTTTTCATCATATGAGATACGAAATTACATGATTCATGTTTTACGGCCCTAACTGATTTTTGCACAAATCATAGATAGTTCGATGAAACCATTTCCTAAAGCGTCTGATACTGTTAATATTTCCATAACATTCATCCCTAGAAATTGCTTGTGACTTTGCTATGCAGAAAAAATGATAAACTTTATCCAGATGAGTGCCTACTTATTGGGATAGTTCAATCCAAACTGATCAATCATTATTTATCCACAAAAACAGTAAGTTATCCACAGCGTTGCTAAAATTAGTCATATCCTGCTGAATATCAGAGGATTAAAGTATTTTGTTGAAGAAAATATTTTGTTGATAACTATAAATAGCTGCCTCTAAATCGCTGTAAGTCAGGTATTTATCAAATGATAATCACTCAGCGGTTTGACGAATGAGTTTCTTGCGATACGCATTGAATATCCTGGACTTAGATATGAATCCAATATATTCTCCATTTTCAATTACCGGCAGATTCCATGCTTGTGTTACCTCAAATTTATTCATCACCGATTGCATTTTTTCTTGAGGTGAGACGCTGGCAGGTGGTTTTTGCATAATGGTCTTTATGATTACTTTCTGCCTTGACTCATCATCGAACATCATTTCTCGGATGTCGTCCAATGTGACAATTCCTTGCAACTCTTTCGCATCGTCCACTACAGGAAAGATGTTCCTCTTACTTTTCATTACGAGTTTCACCAGATCTTCCAAGGTAGCTTCTGGGTTGATGATCAATAGATCTTTTTCAATGATTTTCTTTAAGTCGATTAGACTTAAAACAATTTGATCTTTGTCATACTGAATAAGGTCACCAGTTTCTATCAACCGTTTGGTATAAATGCTATGCTTTTCGAAATAGGAAATGGTGCTGAAAGAAATGGCGGAAACCAACATGAGCGGGACAAACAAATCATAGCCACTGGTGATTTCTGCGATGAGAAAGATGGCTGTAAGAGGTGCATGAAGTACGCCACTCATCACACCACACATTCCTACCAAAGTGAAATTACTTGTACTTAATGATGTATTGAGCAGTGAATTTGAGGTTGAGCTAAACACGAATCCTGAAAGACCACCCATGAAGAGGGAGGGAGCGAAAATTCCACCGCTACCTCCAGCACCTATCGTCAAAGCAGTAGCTATTGGCTTGACTAATAGAATTAAGAAAAAGTAGACAATCAGTGAGGCTTGATTTTGCGTCAATTCGCTGAGTAGGCTGCTTTGAAAGGTATCTAAAGAATTGCCTTGCAGTAAGCTTTTAATGGTTTCATAGCCTTCTCCATAAATGGGAGGAAATGTGAGAATTATAAGTGCAATGGAGATGCCCCCTACAGTGGCTCTGCCAAAATCATTTTTAATCTTCTGTATTCCACCTTCGAATACGTACATGACTCTGGTGAAATACAAGGAAATCAACCCACATACTGCTCCGAAAAGTAGATAGTATCCGGTTTCGCCTGCGATAAAGCTCTCGGTTAACCTGAATGAAAACAGGATATCTTCTCCAAGTAAAACCAAGGCGACCAATTGACCGCAGACAGATGCGATAAGCAAGGGGATGAATCGACTGATTTTTACCTCCGTTAAAATCACCTCCATTGCGAAGATCACACCTGTAACTGGCGAATTGAAGATGGCTGAAATAGCACCAGCTGCACCACATCCCAATAGCACGGTTCTTTTTTTATAGCCAAGATGAAAAAGCCTGCCCAGGTTAGAGCCTATGGCTGATCCTGTCACAACTATGGGTGCCTCCAGTCCAACGGAACCACCAAACCCTACAGTGATGGCGCTGGTAACCATCCTTGAGTACATCCGTGTTTTTCGAATGACGCTGGAGTTTTTAGAAATGGAATAAAGTATTTGCGTAATCCCATGCCCAAGGTTCTCTCTAAAGAAGTACTTGGAGACGAGAACAGTCAGTAAGATGCCTGCAAGCGGATATATAAGGTAGAAATAGTTGAAGCTAAAAATATCGTGATTTAGCTCCAGGTATTTGATTATGACATGAACCGTACTTTTAAGTACAACCGCTGCAAGCCCAGCAAGAAGGCCAATGAGCCCGGCTGTAATGAGCAGGAAATTATTGTCGCCAATGTGCCTAATGCGCCACACCAGAAACTTCATCATTACAGAACTAAACTTGCTTTTGTCTTGGTTTGCCATCTCCTTGAGTCAGGCAAAGGTAGGTCATTGTTTTAGCCTGCAAAAGGGCTAAATGATCACAGCGTTTTTCTTCTCTAGTGCTTCTTCTACATATTGAAATGTAGATAAAACTTCAGGCTGACCGTTCACAACTGCTACATCGTGTTCAAAGTGCGCCGATGGTTTCTTATCAGCCGTTACAATTGTCCAGCCATCATTGAGTTGAATGACCCTTCTGGTGCCCATGTTTATCATCGGCTCTATTGCGACCACAAGTCCTTCTTGAATTTTGCTACCTCTTCCTCTTTTTCCAAAGTTTGGTACTTCGGGAGATTCGTGCATTTTCTTGCCCAGGCCGTGACCTACCAATTCTCTCACCACTCCATATCCATGATTTTCAGCATGCTGCTGGATGGCAAAACTCAAATCTCCAATTCTGTTTCCAGCGACCAATTGTTCAATGCCCTTATCCAGGCACTCTTTGGTCACACGCAATAATTTTTTGACATCTTCATCGATCTCGCCGACAGGAAAAGTATAGGCATGATCGCCGTAGTATTCATTTTTTAAAACGCCAATGTCTACGCCAACTACATCACCTTCTTGTAGCGGCCGATCGGTAGGAATACCATGGACGACCTGTTCATTTACGGAGGTGATAATTGACTTGGGATAATCATATAGGCCGAGAAATGCAGGAACCCCTCCGTGATCTCGAATGAACTCGTCAGCGATTTTATCTAACGCTAAAGGAGTAACTCCCGGCTCAATTTTTTCTGCCATGAGACCCAAAGTCTTTGAAACAATGAGAGCACTTTCCCTCATGATTTCTATTTCTGCCGGTGTTTTGTACTTTATCATGCGAACGCAAAAATACAAACAAATGCCGGTTGATATTTACTTGAAAAGAATGGGATTTAGATTTTTAGATCCGAGAGCTAGAAGCGATTCAGAACGTATAATTGTTTGGATGACCAAAGCAGAGCACAAAAAAAAGGGTCGACATATGCCGACCCTTTTTTGATAGTCTTATAACTCCTTAGTTGACAATTCCTTCAAGTACATCTTTCATTGGCACTCTTGAGCCATCCTTGTAGGAAACAACCCAAGCGTCTTTTACGCCCATTTCTCGCAAGTACTTTTTAAAAGTATCTGCTGTTCGGTATTCCCTGAAAACACCAATAGTGAACTTCTGTAGTCCATCTTTGTTTTCTGCACTGAAATTTGTTGAGTTATCATATTTTGAAAGATCTTCTTTCTTGCTGAAAGCTCCGAGTTGTACTTTAAATACGATCCCCTTGTTTTCGTCAATTCCGCTCCCAGTGTTTTTGGTTGCTACGTTATCAGCTGGTTGAGCATTTTGAAGTCTAGAAAGCTCTTCCCTCAAATCACCAACCTGAGATTGATACGTAAGAATTTGTTGATCTTTTTCAGCAATTCTATCATCGATATTGCCAAGTTCTGTTTTTAGGCTGGTCACTTGTCCCTTCAGGGATTTGTTCTCATCCAATAGCTGTTTGTATTGCTCTGGCTCAAGTTTTTTAATTCTCTTTTTCCACTCTTTTTGCTCTTTTTTGTCCATTTGAGCGTTTGCCTCAAATGCAAAAACACAGCAGAGTGCCAGCGCGATAAGTGATATTGTTTTTTTCATCATCCTATGAAATTGGTTTTTTACACAATTTTTAATGTTACTAAAGTACAAAAATCTCTTGATAATGGATAATCAATCAACTTTTTAGCGATCCGATCATATCTTCAGGTTTCACCCATTCGGTGAATTGGTCATCCGTAACAAGCCCCAGTTCGATTGCTGCTTTTCGCAAGGTTGTTCCTTCTTTATGTGCCTTTTTGGCAATTTTAGCAGCATTTTCATAACCGATGTGTGTGTTCAATGCTGTGACGAGCATCAACGAATTCTCTAATTTTTCTTTGATTACCGCATGATTTGGTTCAATTCCAATGGCGCAGTTATCGTTGAATGATTCGCATGCGTCACCGATTAATCGGGCTGAGTTGAGCAAATTGAAGACCATCATGGGCTTAAATACATTGAGCTCAAAATGACCAGTCATGCCTCCTGCTGAAATTGCCACATCATTTCCAAGTACCTGAGCACATACCATGGTAAGGGCTTCACATTGTGTAGGATTTACTTTTCCAGGCATAATGGAAGAGCCAGGTTCATTCTCTGGAATGGTGATTTCTCCAATTCCACTTCTTGGGCCTGAACAAAGCATCCGGATGTCATTTCCAATTTTCATGAGGCTTACGGCCAGTTGTTTCAATGCGCCATGTGTTTCGACAATTGCATCGTGTGCTGCGAGTGCTTCAAATTTGTTTTCAGCAGTTCGCATTGGCATACCTGAATGCTTAGCGATTTTTTCAGCTACCAGTTCAGCGTATCCTTCAGGTGTATTGAGCCCTGTTCCTACAGCAGTTCCTCCAAGTGCAAGTTCAGATAAGTGATCAAGCGTATTGTTTAGCGCTTTCAATCCATGATCAAGTTGAGATACATATCCGGAAAACTCCTGACCCAGACTCAATGGTGTTGCATCCATGAAATGCGTGCGTCCGATTTTCACTACATCTGTGAAAGATTCAGACTTCTTATGAAGCGTATCCCGGAGCTTTTTCACTTTAGGGATGGTATTTTCTGCAACCATCTTGTAGCCGGCGATGTGCATCGCCGTAGGGAATGTATCGTTGGAGCTTTGGCTCTTGTTTACATCATCGTTGGGATGAATGATTTTATTGTCGTCGGACAGTGAACCACCGTTTAGCACATGCGCCCGATTGGCAATCACCTCATTCGAGTTCATGTTGGACTGAGTGCCAGATCCTGTCTGCCAAACTACTAAAGGGAATTGGTCATCTAATTTTCCAGCAAGAATTTCATCGCATACTTTGCCGATTAGATCGGACTTCTCCTTTGGAAGCACTCCAAGATCCATATTGGTCTCAGCGGCAGACTTTTTTAGGATGGCGAACGCTTGAATGATTTCGAGCGGCATCTGATTCTTTTCTCCTCCTATTTTGAAGTTGTCTCTGGATCGTTGGGTTTGAGCTCCCCAGTATTTTTCAGCAGGTACTTTCACCTCGCCCATCGTATCATGTTCTATTCGGTATTCCATTTGGGGTCATGTTTAATTGCTGCAAATCTAACAATGGAAGCCGCTTTTAGATTTCAATTATCATTTGTTTTTTGTGTAATCAATTTCTAGACCTACATTTGTTTAGAATCATTCTAAATAATAAACCAATTGGCCACCTCAGTTCTTTTAGCTGATTTTCAATACCTGACCCGACAAGGGATAGCCACACTCATAAAAGCCATGCCCGGATTTAATTTGGTCAAACAGATTGACTCGCCTGAGAGGTTGATTGAAGTTGCAACTGAGGTGCATCCGGAACTGATTGTAATTGACATCTCTGACAAAGACAAAGAACTGGTGCCCAAACTCCGTCAGATGAAAGAAACACTTGATTCAAGCTTCCTTGTTATTTCAAATAGTCAGACCAAAAACTCCATTCAACAAATGTTGGCGATGGGCATTAAAGGTATTTTGACAAAAAATTGTAGCGAAGAAGAGATCATCAATGGACTTAGAGCGGTAGCTCAAGGAAATCGTTTTTTTTGCAATAACATTCTGGACATGGTGGTAGAAAGTCCAAAAGATAATGATGACTGTGAACCTACCAATTTATCACCCAGAGAGTATGAGGTATTGGAACTGATCACCAAAAGCATGACGACTGCTCAGATCGCTGAAGAATTACATTTGAGCGTTCATACGATAAATTCACACCGAAAGAATATTCTGAAGAAACTCAATCTTAGTTCTCCGGCAGAACTGATCGTTTATACGCTTGAGACAGGCCTGGTGAAAAATTAGCCTACTTTGGTATTGCTGTTGGTTGTCTATTTTCATCAATTGCAACGAAAGAAAATTCCCCCTCAATAGCTTGTTCTCGTTTTTCAGAATACATCTCCTCAATGAAGATTTGCACGGAAACTTTAAGACTTGTATTTCCAACATGGATTACGCGTCCAATTAATTCGACGATGGTCCCTGCGGGGATAGGTTTTTTGAAATCGATCTTGCTGCTGCTCACCGTTACCATTCGCTGGCGACTAAACCGAGTAGCGGTTATGAAAGCTACTTCATCCATGGCATGCATGGCGGTGCCTCCAAACAAGGTGTCATAATGATTGGTGGTGTTGGGGAAGACCGCTTTGAAAATGCGGGTTTCAGATTTTTCTATGCGATGGTCTAGTGTCATGATTTTGTGATTTCAGAGATTAACTAATGAATGACTCATTAGGTTCTTTTCTGATTAAAACTCACCAGTGTTAGCTACTGAATCACTACTTCTAGTGATGCGACTAGCGAGTAGTAGTGATGTAAAATTTCCCCACGCATAGCGATTGCGAGATATGTCCAGCAAAATCAATTTTGCATTGTTTAGAATCATTCTAAACAGAGTGTCAAAACATACTTTTGCAAACCATTACAATAATGAATAAGAACAAATTAATACTTGCCCTTTTTGTAGGGATGACCATATCTCTTGTCAGCTGTGGAGATGATGACGGTGGAAGCATCTCCATCAATGAACCTGAAACATACGTTTTTGAGCGAGATGGAGTATCCACCGTTTCATTCAGCGGTCAGACAACACGCATCCTCATGGCGGAGGAAATCATCGACGCACTTAAGGACAACACCCTTGATGAAGCGACTATCGACGCGATGTATGCGCACATAGAAGGCGCTAACGATTTTGAAGATGCTACCAATTTTGGACTGAATGCTTCTGATAAGAGTGTAAGAAGTAAAACTGCTGCTTCTTCGGATTTCTTCTCATCCAATGCTACGGGGTCCGCAGCTATTAAAGCTGACTTTGATGGATGGATAGCTTCACAGGCTTCAGAGATTTTCCCAAACTGGACCACTGAAGCTTCCGCAGGTCAGGCTGGATTTATACAAGAGGCTGGTGGTGGCTCTACCAGATATGTCAATGGAAAAGGGTTGGAATACAATCAGGCTTTCAGCAAATCACTGATTGGTGCTTTGATGGTAGATCAAATCCTCAACAACTATGTGAGTATCGCTGTACTGGATGCAGGTACAAACGTAGAAGACAATGACGCTTTGACGTTAGCCGAAGGCAAGAGCTATACGAGCATGGAGCACAAGTGGGATGAAGCATATGGTTATGCATACGGGAATGCAGCAAATACAGCTACTCCCAATGCCACGATTGGTGCCGACGACAGCTTTTTGAATAAGTATATCGGAAGAGTAGAAAGTGACGATGATTTTGCTGGAATTGCAGCGGACATTTACAATGCCTTTAAGCTGGGTAGAGCTGCGATTGTTGCTGGGGACTATACTATCAGAGACGCACAAGCAGAGATTATTCGAGAGAAGATATCAATGGTAATTGCGGTGCGAGCAGTGTACTATTTGCAGCAAGGAAAGGCGGGACTTGAAGCTAGCTCGGTGGATTACGCATCGGTGTTCCACGACCTTTCGGAAGGATATGGATTCGTTTACAGCCTTCAGTTTACCCGAATGCCCAATAGTGAATCCCCGTACTTCTCGGATGCGGAAGTAGATGAAATGATCAATGATTTGATGGGTAGTACAAACGGATTATGGGAGGTAAATGCTACGACTTTAGATGATATCTCAAATGAGATTGCAACAAAATTCTCCTTCACGGTGGAGCAGGCTGGGAGCTAAGGTTGATTGAGCAAAATGAAGAAGGCAGCAATGTCTCCTTTACATGTTTTATACAGGATGAAGATAAAGATGATAAGGAAGCAAAGTTTAGTTTTTATGTCAATTGCACTTAGTATGTGCACCTTTTTAACAGGTTGTTCCGACGATGACACTGGTAATGCAGGAGATGGCTTTGATCGCGAGCGGATGCTTGTAAACTGGGCCGATAACATCATCGTGCCTGGCTACACTACTTATGTATCCGAGCTAGCTGCCTTAAATACTTCGGTCGAATCTTTTACAAATTCACCCTCCGTTGAATCATTGGATGACCTTCGAGCGGCTTGGCTTTCAGCCAACATTGCATGGCAGCATGTAGGTATGTTTGAGATCGGGAAAGCAGAAGAGCTCACCCTGATCAACTATACAAATGTCTACCCTACAAGTACAGAGGATTTAGTCCAAACCATCGAATCTGGGAGCTATGACTTGACTTCTGTAAATAAGCAAGACGAGCAAGGGTTTCCTGCAATGGAGTATCTGATATACGGAGTGAAAAATACAGATCAGGAGATCGTCGACCTTTATTTGCAAGAGACGACAAGTCAGCCATACAAAACGTACTTGATTGATCTTGCTGAAAGACTAGAAACGATGGCACAAACAGTGCTGGATGATTGGAGAAATGGCTACCGTGATACATTTGTCAATAGCATTGGTTCTGAATCTACTTCGTCTGTGAATAAGTTGGCCAATGACTACATCTTCTACTATGAGAAGCATTTACGAGCAGGAAAAATTGGTATTCCTGCGGGAGTTTTTTCAAGTGAAAGATTGCCGGAAAAGGTAGAGGGCTTGTATAGCGGAAAATCGAAAGAGCTATTTATCGCTGGACTTGATGCGTTGCAGGATTTTTTCAACGGAAAATCTCCGAACTCAAACCTGACAGTCGAGGGTGAGGGTCTCCAGTCATACCTTGATTTCGTGAATACGATACGCGGAGGTGAAAGCCTGGGAGCACTGATCAATGCACAGTTTGTCGCGGCCCGAGCTAAGGCAGAAACACTTTCGGATGCCTTCAGCTTGCAAGTAGAAAACAACAATGGCTCCATGTTAGAGACATATGATGAGCTTCAGAAAAATGTGATCAATCTTAAGGTGGATATGCTTCAGGCATTGAATATCCGTGTTGATTTTTTTGATGCAGACGGGGACTGATGAAGCTATTCGATTCGCCATATTTTTCAAAGATGACTGAGGCTGCTCCATTGGCAGTCTTTCGTGTTTTCTTTGGTTTGATGATGTTGGCGAGCATTATCCGCTTTTGGGCGTATGGTTGGATCAGTAAATTATATATCGAACCTAAATTCTTTTTCCCTTACTATGGTTTTGAGTGGGTGCGCCCCTTGGGCAACTTCACGTACTTGTTATTTGTCATTTGTGGTCTATCGGCACTTGCTGTTGCCATTGGTTTTCGTTACCGAATTGCCATCACTCTTTTCTTTTTCAGTTTCACCTATATAGAGCTGATGGACAAAACTACGTATCTCAATCATTACTACTTCATCAGTGTGCTAAGCTTCTTGATGATATTCTTGCCAGCAGAGAAATGCTTTTCGTGGGATGCTAGGAAGGAATCTTCGAGATTTGTGGCGAGGCGGACAATTGACAGTGTTAAACTCATGCTTGGGATTGTCTATTTCTATGCCGGTCTTGCCAAGCTAAATTCGGATTGGCTGGTAAAAGCCATGCCATTGAAAATATGGCTGCCGGGCAAATACGATGTGCCACTGGTAGGAAGTTTTCTTCATCAGGAATGGGTCATTTATGCCTTTAGCTGGAGTGGAGCATTATACGATCTTTGTATTCCGTTCCTGCTCCTTTGGAATCGCACACGGGGAATGGCTTTTGTTTTGGTCGTGGTTTTCCATGTTCTCACAAGAATCTTGTTTCCCATTGGAATGTTCCCCTACATCATGATTGTAAGCGCATTGATCTTTTTTGATGCCAAGCTGCATGAACGGATCATCACCCTTATGTCAAAGATTTTGAAACTCAAAAAAGCTTTACATGCAGACACAGGTGTTCTGAAACCAGCTTCGAAAGGAAAGCTTCGATTGCTGGCCTTTTTCTTTGTCATTCAGCTTCTACTTCCATGGCGACACCTGGCATACCCGGATGAACTATTCTGGACAGAGGAAGGCTTTCGGTTTTCCTGGAGAGTAATGCTCATGGAGAAAGCCGGATATGCGAACTTCAAGATAGTGGATCGTACCAATGACGAAACTTTCTATATAGATAACAGCGATTTTCTAACGTCATTTCAGGAGAACCAAATGGCAACTCAACCAGACTTTATTTTGACTTATGCACTTTACCTTCGCGATCATTTTTCTAAGCAAGGCAAAGAAGTGGAAGTGTATGTTGAGAGCTATGTGGCACTGAATGGAAGAAAAAGCCAGCCGTACATCGACCCGTCAGTTGACCTGACCCAGCACACAGAATCATTTAAACATAAGCGTTGGATACTGCCATTTACTGATGAGATTAAAGGGATATAACACAGCAACAATTCTTTTCCTGCTGGCCGGACCATTGATGGCGCAGTATACCCTTTCAGGTACCGTCATTGATGCCGAAACTAAGCAGCCCATTACGAATGCCGAAATCTACGATCGCAATACGAGTCAGCTAACTGCCACAAATGGGAAAGGCTACTTTGAGCTGAACAATCTCAAAGCAGGTAAGCATCAGGTGGTGATCATGTCATTGGAATATCAGACGATGGAAGAAGAAGTTGAAATGACAGGCAATAGAAATATTACGATCCCGATGGTGGAATTTCAACAGGAACTTTCGGAGGTAGTGATCAGTCAGAAAAGAGAAGAAATATTTGCCTTGACAAGGCTTCAGCCAGTAGAGGGAACGGCTATTTATGCAGGAAAGAAAACAGAGGTGATCCTCTTGGATCAAATGGTGGGGAATGCGGCAACCAATAATGCTAGGCAAATCTATTCACAGGTTGTAGGGCTCAATATCTACGAAAGCATAGATGCTGGTTTGCAGCTCAATGTAGGTGGTCGTGGCTTAGATCCAAATCGTACTTCCAATTTCAATACACGACAAAATGGCTATGACATCAGCGCGGATGTGCTTGGATATCCAGAGAGCTACTACACGCCACCTTCAGAAGCGCTCAGTCAGATTCAGGTAATCAGGGGAGCAGCATCGCTTCAGTATGGAACACAGTTTGGGGGCTTGATAAATTTCAAGATGAAGTCGCCGGCTAGCAAGCCGATAGAGCTTACTGCGCGGCAATCCATCGGTTCTTTTGGTTTGTTCAATACTTTCAATTCACTGAGTGGGACGGTCGGCAAATTCTCATACAACACTTACTTGAACTATAAGAAAGGCGATGGCTTCAGACCCAACGCTGGTTTTGAATCTACCAACTATTTTGGCAGTATTGGCTATGAGTTTTCTGAGCGGACATCTGCCCAGTTGGAATTCACTTCGCTGTACTACTTGGCACAGCAGCCAGGGGGATTAACTGATACCCAGTTCAATGCGGATCCAACTTTTAGCAACCGAACACGAAACTGGTTTGAAGTAGACTGGAAGTTATATGCCTTGAAGCTAGCGCACAAACTCACAGAAAGAACCGATTTAAGTCTTTCTGTATTTGGCTTACATGCTGAAAGGAATGCAGTCGGTTTTAGGGGGGGTACCTTTGATCCCGCTGAGAATCAATTCTTCGCTTTCGATCCGAACAAAAATCCGATTACAGAAGAAGACATTCAAAACACGGATGGATCTTACCAATATGCAAGAGATATCATCAGCGGTCAATTCAGAAATGTGGGTGCCGAATTTAGATTGCTTACACGATATAAGCTAAAAGAAAGAGACGCTATTCTGCTGTTAGGATCGAAGGTTTATAAAGCAGCTAATGCAGGCATTCAAGGTCCTGGCAGTACAGGCGTTGATGCGGACTTCAATTTACGAACCAATGAGTTTGCAGATTATCCTTTCGTTTCAGACTTCAAATTCCCGAACGTCAATTTGGCCTTTTTTGGAGAGCAAATCTTCTTCATGAATGATCGATTTTCCATTACACCCGGATTTAGGTATGAATTCATAAAGACGGAAAGCCGAGGAACCTATCGGCAAGTTGGATTTGATAATGCTGGAAATCCTATTTCGAATAATGAATTTGAAGACAATCGTGTTTTTGAGCGTTCTTTCTTGCTGTTCGGAATAGGTGTCAGTTACGAGCCATCAGAAAATTTGGAAATCTATGCCAACCTTTCGCAGAATTACCGCTCTGTCACTTTCAGCGACATTCGGGTGATAAGCCCGACATTTGTCATCGATCCAGAGATTTCAGATGAGCGAGGTTTCACTTTCGATTTTGGTACTAGGGGCAAGTGGAAAGAATTGATCTCTTACGATATTGGGGGATACGGAATATTGTATGATGATCGAATTGGAATCATTTTAGATGATCGTGCCAATAGGGTACGTGGAAACATTGGCACAGCATTGATCTTTGGTTTTGAGTTTTTCGCAGACTGGAATCTGGCAAAATCCCTTCAATTACCACTAACCTCATACAAACTCAACTGGTTTATCAATACAGCGATTACGGAATCCAACTATTTACGGTCCGATGAAAATAACGTGAAGGGAAAGCAAGTGGAGTTCATTCCCTTGATCAATCTCAAAACTGGCCTACGTTTTGGATATAAAAACCTTTTGGGAAGCTTTCAATTCACTCACCTGTCTGAGCAGTTTACAGATGTAGAAAACTCTTCCGCACCGGCTGATGGAGACAATCGAAATGGCATCATTGGTAAAATTCCAGCCTACTCAATCATGGATTTTTCACTTTCCTACACTCACAAAAACCTCAAAGTAGAAACCGGAGTGAACAATTTGCTTGACGAACAGTATTTTACTCGTAGAGCCACCGGATATCCTGGACCAGGGATCATTCCATCGGAGCCCAGAAACTATTATTTAACCTTACAGTTCAAAATATAATGAGATACCTTCTGCTAATCTTAACACTTATTGCTTCATGTGCTCCAAAAGAGGAGAAGAAAGAAGTTGAGGAATACCCTGTGCTCGAGACCATGGGCTACTATCAGCGATTTTCTCACAAACTTTGGCTGGCAGGTAGAAACCAAAATTGGGAATTGGCAAACTTTTATACCCATGAATTGGAAGAGGTGACAGAGCATCTCATTGAAGGAGATGTCATTCATGATGACTACAATTTGAGCAACCTTTCGGAGGCTATGCTACTTCCTAAGATTGAGCAGGTAGAGGAGGCAATCAGGAAACAAGATGAGGTGCTTTTCCTTGAAAATTATGAGCTCATGATAAGCTCTTGTAACCTATGCCACAACACAACCAAGCATAATTTCATCAAGATCACAATACCCAATGATTCCGCCGCTTGGAACCAGAAATTCTAGACACCAAAGAATAGGTCAATTTTGATCATTAATGACTGAAAGAAAAAATAAATGTGGGTCGTCACTGACAACCATTTAGAATTAATCTAAATAAGCTTGCTCAAGTCGCCTCTGAGCCTTACGTTTGCATTCTATTTAGAATCTATCTAAATAAGGAGAATTGATGAGTAGAGCCCCTGTACAACTTCCGGTTTCTAAACTTTATGAAGAGCACCTTCAAAAGAAGAAAAAGAAAGGAAAAAAATTGAAGGATGAATGTTGCTTCAAGTACATGAAGAAAAAGGGGAAATACTGTAAATCATGTCCAACACTACACGCAATGTGCCAAAATGCAGGAAGAGATATATAAAACGAAAAGTGCGTCAATCGCGCAATGTGAGCTTACAGATAGTTTTCTGCTGACATTCGATCAGGAGGAGATTCTGTTCAAGCTTTGTGATCTTTTTGTGTTTAGAAAGAAAATTATGGCTTTTGACATCCTTGAACTTTTAGAGAGTACAGCTCCTGACGTTGAGGTCGTACACCTTCCGCATTGCGATCGTTTCCTGCTATTAAACCTTCGAGAGATACTGGAATTTAGAGAGCTTCTAAACGGAACGTTCGATACCTTAGCACTTAACAGTGCCATTCAAAAGATTTTACGTAAGAACGTATTCAACTTTTGATTGGAGATTTTAGAAGCCATTTAGAACAGAACTTGATATGAAAGATATTTTAAGAAGACACCATGTACTTAAGGATGAGATTGTTGACATCATCAATCGTCAAATAAAAATGGAGGCGCATTCTTCTGCTGCATACCTGGCCATGGCTGCTTGGTGCGATGTAAGAGGATACGACAATAGCGCAGACTTTTTCTTTCAACAGTCAGATGAAGAGCGCAAGCATCAACTGAAACTGTTCCACTATCTGTGCGATATGGAGTGTGATGCAGTTTCTCCGATTGTAGGAGAAAGCCAGCATGACTTTGGTTCATTACGAGAAGTTTTTGAAAAGGCATTGGAGCACGAAATCGCTGTTTCTGATTCCATTCATGAAATAGTAGGCGAGTGCAGAAAGTACAACGACATAGCCACGGAAGAATTCATGCGCTGGTTTGTACAAGAGCAGATCGAAGAAGAATACATTGCTCGAAGAGCACTCGAGTTGTTCGATGTACTTGGTGAGGATAAGATTGCTTTGGGAATGTTCGAAGAGCGCATTCTAGGCATTACTTATGAGCCAGGCTAATGGGTAGGCTGCTTTAGAAAATATACTTACGGCTCTCTTTTTAGGGAGCCGTTTTTTTATACAAGCATTTGCGCATCCTGCGGACATATCAGAAAATTGATGTCTGAGGGTTTTGTTATAACTTTATATAGTTCATAACGCTCACCACTATGTCAAATGAGAAACAATCACCCGACTGGATTTCCCTTTCTACAATTGGGTCCGTAAGCGGCCTATCTGCTGGAATCTGGTTAGTTACCAACTACTCTTACGGTCTGGTAAACTATTTTTACAATTTCATCTACAACCGGATAGAGCCAGGTTCATATGCCATAGATCGTACGTTCTATTGTGTTGTCATTCCATTGCTGTTGGCAATAATTCTGACGCCCAGAATCATTTCTCGCTTTTTCCCACCCATTGAAGATAAAATGATAAGAAAGTTCATCATGGTACTGAATATCATTTTGGTTCTGTCCAGTTCTCATGGCCTTCAGTCAGGTTATTCTTCCATGAATGTGGATGAATCTGGATATGTTCAGGATGCTGCTTTTCTTGGTTTAGATCCTAACCCATGGCTGAGGCCAAAGGTCATGAGAAATACAATTTCAACGTTGGTTCGAGAAAAGAAGATGCTGGAAGACTCTATTGTAAAGGCAAATAGTGTAATTGACTCCCTATCAATGGATTTTGGTGTAGAGACAGATCTGTCCGTCATAGAAGATGTTTCAGATCAAAATGCCACGATTGAACAATATGTGAAGGCATTGAAGGAGGTAAAGGTGTATTATAAGGCGCTTCTGGAGGAGAAGTCAGATTCTATTGACTTAGTGTCTCAGCATTATTTTAAGATAAGAGACGCATTTGCAAAGCAGTATGCGTACAACATACGCTATGATAGCTTGTTGAAGGTGCTGGATACTGAGATTAGAAGAGAGCGATTGAGAAACAAGAAAGTCCAAGATGCTCGAAGAAAAATAGACTCATTAGATCGTGAAAATGAACATTAGTTAGGGCTTAAGCTTGCTTATAAAATCCCAAAGAACTACCCCAATGCTAACAGAGATATTCAGCGAATGCTTGGTTCCGTATTGGGGTATTTCCAGGACAGTATCTGCATGCTCTACCACTTGATCGTTTACTCCAAACACCTCATTACCAAACACGAAAGCATATTTAAGGTCTTTCTTAACCTCAAAGTCCAGCAAGGAAGTACTTTCATCTGCTTGTTCCACAGCTACAATCTGGTAGCCATCCGTTTTTAATTGATCGATGCAATGAGTGATGGTCTCCTTATGCTCCCATGTTACGGTATCCTGTGCTCCCAAAGCTGTTTTGTTGATTTCACGATGTGGAGGTTGTGCAGTTATGCCACATAAATATATTTTCTCCAATGAAAAAGCATCTGAAGTACGAAAAGCAGAACCTACATTCATCGCACTACGCACATCATCAAGCACAAGTACCAGGGGGTTCTTCTTTGCATTTTTAAATGCTTCAGGCGATAGCCGATTCAGCTCTTCGTTTTTTAATTTCTTCATATCACTGGGTCATCCTGAACTTGTCACAGGATCTTTCGATAATAATTGTATTTAGATTCTGACTGTTCCACGACGGAATAAATTCAGAATGAATCTGCAAAAGACATAATAAACTAATTATTGTCTCTTGTGACTATTAATATTGCAATCTAATTGCCAAAATTAAACTGAACGACCTGCATGGCAGCACCTAAGACTAAAACGAAAGAAACACCCCTCATGAAGCAGTACAATGCCATCAAAAGCAGGTACCCGGGTGCATTGCTTTTGTTTCGGGTAGGTGACTTCTATGAGACGTTCGGTGAAGATGCCGTGAAGGCGAGCAAAACACTGGATATTGTACTGACGAAACGCGCCAACGGGTCTCAAAAAGAAATGGAGCTGGCGGGCTTTCCGCACCATGCAATGGACACCTATTTGCCTAAACTGGTTCGTGCCGGCTATAGAGTAGCCATTTGTGATCAGTTGGAAGATCCCAAGTCCGTCAAAGGAATCGTAAAGCGCGGGGTTACAGAGCTGGTGACACCAGGACTATCTCTGAATGACAATGTGCTGGAACAGCGAAAAAACAATTTTTTAGCGTCCATTTATTTCCATAAGGAGAAATGTGGAGTTGCCTTTCTCGACCTATCCACGGGGGAGTTTATGGTTTCTTCCGGTACAGAAGATTATGTAGACAAACTTATTCGAAGTTTTCAGCCAGCTGAGATTATTTACCCAAAACCAAGCAGGGATTTATACGGAAGCAGATATGGTGAAAACTTCTCCTCATTTCCACTGGAGGAATGGATTTTCAGTAGGGACTATGGCTATGAAAAACTCACAGGACATTTCGGTGTTCCGAATCTGAAAGGGTACGGAATAGAAGAGCTATCGGAGGGAGTTTTAGCTGCGGGCGCTATCCTCTACTACCTCGACGAGACTGAGCACAAAGAAACCAATCACATCAAGTCTATTTCACGGATTGATGAGAACAAATATGTGTGGCTTGATCGCTTTACGATACGAAACCTGGAGTTGATTCAATCGGCCCAGCCTGATGGTATTTCACTGATTGACACCATCAATCACACGCTCACACCCATGGGAGGAAGGTTGCTCAGAAAGTGGATGGTGTTGCCACTCAAAAGTAAACCGGAGATTGATCAACGGTTAGACATAGTAGAGACATTGACTGTTGAAGATGAGCTACAGTCTACCCTTCGAGAATTTTTAGAGAAAATAGGGGATCTCGAAAGATTGGTAGGAAAGGTTGCGACTAGTCGCGTCAATCCAAGGGAGCTCCTTCAGCTCAAAAAGAGCTTATCGCAAGTCCAACCAATAAGAGAGCTGCTGAAAGGAAAAGAGTCTTTCAATGCATTTCATGATTTGCTAAATCCGTGCGAGAAGCTGATTGAAAAACTCACGAATGAATTGAAAGAAGATGCCCCACTTCAACTCCACCAAGGAGGGGTAATTGAAACGGGAATCAATGCAGAATTGGATGAGCTGAGAGCAATCTCCACCTCTGGGAAAGACTTTCTTTCCGGGATTCGAGATCGAGAAATAGAGCATACAGGCATCAGTTCTTTGAAGATTGCTTACAACAAAGTATTTGGTTACTATCTGGAAGTTTCCAACGCGCACAAAGACAAAGTGCCGGAAGAATGGATCCGAAAGCAAACGCTTGTGAATGCAGAACGATACATTACCGAAGAGCTAAAGCAATACGAAGAAAAGATTCTGGGTGCCGAGTCTAAGATTGCCGTTTTAGAGCAAAAGCTTTACAGTGAATTGGTGGTCTTTGCACACACCTACATAGATGCCATACAGCAAAATGCGAAAGTAATTGCACAACTGGATTGCCTCGCATGCTTTGCACAACAAGCTCAATCGTATCAATATTGTCGGCCAAATATTTCGGAGGATAAAATTCTGGACATCAAGGCAGGGAGACATCCAGTGATCGAGCGAAATCTTGCACAAGGCGAAGACTTCATTGCCAATGACCTGTACCTGGATAATGAATCCCAGCAGGTCATGATCATAACCGGACCTAACATGGCTGGTAAGTCGGCGTTGCTCCGTCAGACGGCTCTGATCACTCTGATGGCTCAGATGGGATCCTTTGTTCCTGCAGGTTATGCCAAGATAGGATTGGTAGACAAAGTATTTACCCGGGTAGGTGCTTCGGATAACTTATCGCGAGGAGAATCGACGTTCATGGTAGAAATGACTGAAACGGCTAGCATTCTGAACAACCTAAGCGATCGCTCGCTCGTGCTGATGGATGAGATCGGACGGGGCACAAGTACTTATGATGGTATTTCCATTGCCTGGTCCATAGTAGAGCATTTACACAATCACCCGAAAGCGAAAGCCAAAACCCTGTTTGCTACCCACTATCACGAGCTGAATGAACTGGCGAAAGATTTACCGAGAGTGAAGAATTTCAACGTTTCTGTGAAGGAGTTGGAAAACAAAGTGATCTTCATGCGCAAGCTTGTGGAAGGGGGAAGTGAGCACAGCTTTGGAATTCACGTGGCTCAGATGGCGGGAATGCCGAATGAGATTGTGATTCGGGCAAATGAGATATTGAAGCACCTGGAAAAGGAAAAGTTGACCGATTCAGATCGTCAGAAACTAGAAGAGCTACCTACGCAGCAGTTTCAAATGAATTTGTTTGAGGCCGATCCTCGCATGGAACGCATGCTGGATGTACTTCGCAACATTGATGTTAATACAACATCACCTGTTGAGGCATTGTTAAAGTTGAACGAATTGAAGGAAGTACTTAAGGGATCTTAAGCGGCCAATACTTCGTTTTGCATTGAGTCAGCTTCCATGATCAGGCTATTTACGTATTGCAGTTGAGCCTGTAGTTCAGCATCATTGTTTCCATCAAGAATTCTTACCAAGTGCTTTCTTACTTTCACGGCACATTCTAGGGTCATTTCTATTTCTTCTCTGAACATTTTCTTTTCGTTTTTGTGAGGTATTTATTTTCCTGTTCCATTGAACAATACAAATGTGAGAAAAAAGGTACGGCCTGATTCCTCGGTAAATCACCTATTTAAACTAGGTCAAATTACTAGTCAATTTTGGAGCTTTTTTGCACCTCGATAAGGAGCTGTATTTCGTCCATCGTTTGGCGGGGATTAATCGAAACAAAGCCTTTTTATTTGATATTGAAGGTTTTTAATTTTTTGTTAGAATAGTTGCGGCTTGGTTGTTTTCTAAAGCAGCAACCTGTCCAGTTAGGAAGAAAACATTCGGCAGCTCAATTTTGTGTGTGATATAGTTGTAATTATATGAGCTTCATATAAATTTGCATTCCTTTTCAAAGGAGAAGCAAGCAAAAGCTTGACTTTTAAAAGCGAGAGTAGCTCAGCTGGTAGAGCACGACCTTGCCAAGGTCGGGGTCGCGGGTTCGAATCCCGTCTCCCGCTCAGTATGCCGCACTAGATGCGGCATCTTTGTTTTGGAGAACTACCTGCCTCGGTGGTGGAACCTGCCTGCGGCAGGCAGGTTGGTAGAAGGGAAAAGCTTAAAACAGAAAGAGTGTTTTTTGTTTGCGCTATAAAAAGTACAAGTAGGAACTACATTTATGTTGGTCTTACAAATAATCTTGAAAGAAGATTATCTGAACATAATGAAGGAAGAAACAGAACAACAAAGCCATACCGGCCTTTTGTGTTGATTCATTTAGAGAAGTTCGAAACAAGAATGGAAGCCAGAAATCGAGAGAAGTATCTCAAATCTGGTATTGGAAAGGACTTTTTGAAAAGTCTTTGATGCCTCGGTGGTGGAATTGGTAGACACGCAGGACTTAAAATCCTGTGACCATTGCGGTCGTGCGGGTTCAAGTCCCGCCCGAGGTACTTCTTAAAGCCCTTAGATTATTCTAAGGGTTTTTTTGTTTTGAGGAGATAATAATCCTCCCCGCATGTAGCCACTTAGCGGCCAAATTTTAAATACGAATTAGTGAATTTTAATCAACTGAGGATAATCATTGTTTTTA
This sequence comes from Ekhidna sp., assembly GCF_039940915.1. Taxonomy (GTDB): domain Bacteria; phylum Bacteroidota; class Bacteroidia; order Cytophagales; family Cyclobacteriaceae; genus Ekhidna. Next base: position 579,542 of record NZ_JBDVFO010000001.1, on the reverse strand, counting down.
ATGGCTAGGATATGCTTAGTTGGTACTAAATGTGCCCTGCGGAATGGCTGGACAATGGTTTCAAAATAGAAGGGTATATGATCTAAAGAGCAGAAGTAGGCACCTTGTTATATTTATGATAACTATCCTTGTTTGGTAAACATCATTTAACACTAAAGAAGCAAGCCTAAATCTCAACCGATGAAAAAGAACAACCTACTCTTAATTACAGTGATTGCCTCTCTTGGAGGACTATTGTTTGGTTACGATACGGGAGTAATCAATGGTACTCAATTTTATTTTAGCAAGTATTTTGAGCTTACCGATGGAATGAAGGGAAACATTGTGAGTAGCGCACTCTATGGATGTGTTTTCGGAGCAGTATTTTCAGGTTTTGTCAGTGGGTGGATTGGCAGAAAAAAGTCCCTAATTATATCTGCATTATTATTCACGATTTCAGCTTGGGGGTCAGGACTGCCTTCTTTCCTCCCAGAAAGTTTAAACCTTCTCATATTTTTCCGATTTATTGGCGGTGTAGGAATTGGAGTTGCTTCAATGAATGCGCCAATGTACATAGCTGAAATCTCGCCGAGTGCTAAAAGAGGTAAAATGGTGACGTTTTATCAAATGGCGATTGTTACAGGGTTCTTCGTTGTATTCCTAGCTACCTATTTAATAGGAAACTCTGGAGATATCGCCTATCGAATCGCTTACGGCTGGAGGGTCATGTTTTGGTCAGAATTAATCCCCTGTGGCCTATTTCTAATTCTTCTCTTTTTTGTGCCCAAAAGCCCTAGATGGCTAGTCTTAAAAGGACGAAACGAAGAAGCTAAGGAGCTACTTGAAAAAATGCATGATGCAGATGTGGCCGCTAAAGAATTTAATCAGATAACCGAGTCGGTTGAAAAAAGCGAAACATCATCATTGAGCAGTTTGATAAAGAAGCCATTCTTGTTTATCGTGCTTGTCGGTACTTCCTTGTCGGTATTGCAGCAGTTTACAGGAATTAATGCAGTGCTATACTATGGTGCCGATATTTTTGAAAAAGCATTGGGCTTTGGTGAGGAAGATATTTTGGTGCAGCAAATACTACTTGCGGGAGTGAATTTTGGGTTTACTTTTTTGGCCATGTTTACAGTGGATAAGTGGGGGAGAAAGCCACTCATAATAGCAGGGTCGGTGGGGATGATTGTTGGTTTTGGTATGTTGAGCTTTACGCTAATGACTGAGACAGTCGGTCTGCTTTCATTGTTAGGCATCCTAATCTTCATTGGGTCTTTTGCCATGTCTATGGGGCCAGTTGTTTGGGTTTTACTCTCAGAAATGTTTCCAAACAGAATTCGCGGGATCGGTATGTCGATTGCGGTTGCCGCACAATGGCTATTCAATGGAATAGTTGCTCAGACATTCCCACGTGTGATGGGTAGCGAGTTGAATAACAGCGCACCATGGAATGGGTCTTTGCCTTATTTCATTTTTATGGGATTCATTGCATTCACCATTTTCCTAACGATGAAATTCATACCAGAAACAAAAGGTAAGTCCCTCGAAGAATTAGAGAATGTATGGGAGCATTGATCGTGAATGACTGGGATCAATAATTCACATGCCTGTCAATGACTTCTGGATGAATATCATCAATCGTGACGAGAATAGCCGTTTCTTCCACATCTCCAAAATCCGGGTTTTGAGCGGTACCGAAGGTCATCATGGTTGAAGATAAGCTCATGTAGATATTGATCAATGGAGGAACAAATTCACCACGTTCTTTCAAGAGTTTATTCAGGAGTTTGAAGCCATCCTGGTAGCTCATTCCTTCCGCAAAATGCGCTTTAAAAAGCGTGTCATTGAAGTCTGCTAGAAGCTCTTCCTTGGGCCGGCATAAGTTGAGTTTGTTTGGAAAATAGTGTTCCATGAAAGAAAGTAAGATGTCACGCGCTTCAGTATTGTAGCTGGTATACATGGTCACTTTCCCAAAGAAGTATTTAATATCTGGATATTGAATGGTCAAGCAACCAAGCCCATCCCAGATGTTCATCAAGGCGAAAAGACCTTTTCTGGGATTAATGGATGGTTGATAGTTAGGCTGTACCCATGACCTACCCAACTCAATGGATGAAGGGAGAAACTCCTTTTTCATCTGGTCTGAAAAATCAAAATAGTGTGCGGTTGACAATTCGAATTCACCGGATTCTGGATTTAGCGCGCGTTCTCCTGTTATGAATCGATAGCCACCGATGATTTCACGTTCTTCTGGACTGTAGACAACCAACTGCTCATAGCATCTTTCGCTCATGTCTGCGTCATCAATGTCTACTTCTTCACCTGTGCCACCACCGGCATAACGAAACGAAACCTCACGCAAACGTCCAATCTCTCGCATGGTATTGGGAGCGTTGTGATGGTTGATAATGTATATTTTGTTGTTCCCTTTATTGGTGTCTCGCACAAACCGATCACTATTCAGTTCCTGTTCTATCAGTTCTCTCTCTACAGGCTGTATAATATCAACTGGGTGGCTCATTTATGCTTTTTGACTTCTTTTTAATTTATAAACTTCTTCCTTCATCCATTGCGCCCATTTAACATCTGACTTGTCTGGGGTAAACGTTTCAGGTAAAACAGGATCGCCTATGACAATGTTTACCTCTTTATTTTCCTGTTTGAAAAGCTCGTCTACAAGAAAGAACATTTCGACATTCAATTTAATGCCTAAAAATTTGCGAATCCTGGCCAAACGATAGAAACGCTTGGTCAGCTGCCCATCTATGTGCACTGGGATCATCGGCTTCCCATACTTTTTGGCTTTCGTGACAAACGTCTTTTTCCACTCCAGATCCATGATTTCTCCATCGATCTTCCTGCTTACCAATCCAGCCGGGAAAAGAAAGGTAGCAGTACCTGTGGCGAACTGTTCCTCCACTTTTTGCAGAGACTGTGCAGCATTGCGTCCCACTTTATTTACCCCTACAAATTTTTCTCTGAGGTTTGTTAAAGCCATGAGCAAATCATTGACGATAAAGGTAATGTCAGGTCGCACCTCTTTGAGCAAATGCATAATGGTAATGGCGTCCATCCCACCGAAAGGATGATTCGCAACAAAAATGCAACTTTGAGGGAAGGGAGGTATTCGCTCAACACCGGTAATGCTGAGTTTTTGATTTAGCTCTTTTACAGCAGCCTCACAAAATTCAAAAGCATCTGCATCTCTGTTTTCCCACATAAACCTATTTACCCGCTTCTGATGAATGATCCGTTCAACCCATCGTATCAGAAAACCTGGTAGCCACTTTAGCAGCGTCGGATTTTTATCAGCAATTAACTTTCGAACTTCAACAAACTTTTTCATGGCCAAAAGCAATGATAAAAGGGTTTAGGCAAAAGGCGTATTAATCCTTCGTTAAAATTGGAGCCTCCAGATCAAAATTCAGTATCACTACTTTTCCAGTCAGTGCCTGAAGCATCGGTCGCAAGACTCCATGTGCATTATCCCTAGCTTGCTCCAGTATGCCTGACGCTAGCGATGCATCTTTTATTTCTTGCTCAGCAACCTTATACAATTCCTGAATGAAGTTTTTTTGCTCATCGGCTCGCATGTAATCAATTTGCAAATCATAAAGGCGAGACTTTTCAAGATCAATTTTAAAGTAGCAAATTTCCGGAGCAGGCAGTTGGAGAAAAAGAGTATCACCAGTTTTGGAAAAATTAATGTCGGCAGCATTTATTTTCTGAAAATCTATGCAACCAACAGCACTGCCCTGACTGATCAGCACGCCCTTTGAATCTGGCACAGGCTTATATTTGAAGATTTTCAAATCAATCTCGCCAGCAATTTTCTTTACTTCTGTCACCTCCTGAAAATTGTATTTTACAAGTTCCATCTTACCCATTTGCTCTACGCGGGTTAAGATGGTGTTTGTTTCAACCTGTGTAATTCTTTCTCTGGAGAAATTCATTTTCTCTTGAATGAGCATCCAGGAGAGCAATCCCACCGTGAGTAGCCAGGGAAGTATCTTCAAAACCAGTTTAGCAAGATTGATCATTGGTTTAAGATAAGAAATTTTATCTCTTCAATGTTATATCGTAATATTGCGATAGTGAAAAAATATATAGCAGAATTGATTGGCACTTTTTGCTTGGTTCTGGTGGGAGCAGGGTCTATCGCGATAGATTTACCTCACTTATGGATATCCATTGCTTTCGGAGCAATAGTCACAGCAATGATCCTATGTTTTGGAGGTACTTCAGGTGCACACATTAATCCAGCTGTGAGTATAGGTTTTTACTTTTTTCAAAAGAATAAAGAGGTGTTGCTGTACATTCCTTTCCAGTTGGCAGGAGGAGTGCTTGCAGGTCTTTTGCTATTGGTTCTGCTTCCTTCAAATCCGACATATGGAGAGACAATGCCCGTGAGTGGAGTTTGGCTGACGATGCTCATTGAAATCTTCATCACATTCGTTTTAATGATTTCCATTTTGGTGGTGATTCAGACCAATGCACTTAGAATCATTGCTCTGGTAGTTGGTTTTGTAGTATTTCTTGCAGCTTTTTTTGCAGGGCCATTCACCGGTGCTTCAATGAATCCTGCCAGATCGTTTGGACCGGCAATCGTATCAGACACACTTGGAGTGCTGTGGATATATTTTCTCGCTCCTGTAATTGGAGCAATTATGGCGGTACCTTTTTTTAAACTTTTTAAGAAAACCAGAACCAAATAAATTATTCATCGTAATATTACGATATGGGAGTTAGCAAAACAGATTTATTCACAGAACAACAAAATGAATTGGCATTGGTAGCTAAGGCATTTGCTCATCCTGCAAGGGTAGCAATTTTGGAACATCTGATTAAGGCTAATCAATGCATAAACAGTGATTTGGTTGAAGAACTGGGTCTGGCGCAAGCAACGATTTCTCAACACTTGAAAGAATTAAAAAATGTCGGTCTTATCAAAGGAACTGTGGAAGGAACATCCATGTGCTATTGCATAAACTCGGATGTTTGGAATGGTGTCAAGCAAAGACTGCAAGGACTCTTAGACAGTTACAATCCGGCAGATTGCTGTTAAAAAAATTTGAACAATTCAATCGTAATAATACGATATAACGATGATAAAATATGACATAAAAAGTCGCAACCTAAATGATAGCCTGGTTTTTTACAGAGCCTTGTTCAACAAGATGCCAGATCTGCTGAGTTTGGATTATTTACGATTCAATACAGATCAATTTCAGCTTGAAATAACTGAAGGTATTAGCAATACGAATCAAACACTGCTCATGGAGATCAATGATGGGAATGACCTGAAAGCAATCCACAATAGGATGAGCAGATTCCTGTCTAAGGAGCGACTAAAAGAAGACTGTGAGGTAATTCAGGAGGCTATCGGATTAATAGATCCTGATGGAAATCACTGGAGGGTTGGAGATCCGAATACGGAGGTACAATTCGAGAAATGCTATGTAACACACTAAAAACAATTATTATGGAACAATTTAAATTTCACGTAGGGCTCAACGTCTCAGATGTCGAGCAAACCACAAATTTCTACCAGCGACTATTTGGCCAAGAGCCAGTCAAAGTAGAAAAAGGATACAGCAAGTTTGAGCTTGAAAATCCCGGATTAGTCATTTCATTCATTGAATCGGAATCGCCGAGTCCGCAGTTTGGACATATGGGTATTCGCGTCAATTCCAAGGAAGAGCTAGCAGAGAAAAGGCAAGAACTTGAAGCGTTGATGAAAATCGAACTGGAAGAGACCAATACGTCATGTTGCTTTGCAGTTCAGGATAAGTTTTGGGTAAAAGATCCCGACGGTTATGAGTGGGAAGTCTATCATTTTTTAAAAGATGATGATAAAATGGGGGGTCGCCAGGAGATCACCGATGAAAAGAAAGATCTGGTAGGATGTTGTTAATTTCGAGGGGCCTTGGCCCCTTTTTTAATTATGAATCAGAAAATCCAAAATTACATTTCATCCCTTGACTTGGAGGTTGAAGAATCACGTAAGCCAGTGCTTCAGCAGTTGGCTGAATATATTCGAGGCAATACGTACCCCCAACTGAATTTCATTTGTACACATAATTCCAGAAGGAGCCATTTAAGTCAAGTCTGGGCTCAAGTCTTTGCTCATCAAGAAGGTATTCAAGTGTCAACATTCTCCGGAGGAACAGAGGCGACAGCTTTTAATCCCAACGCGGTATCAGCATTAAGGAGAGCAGGCTTAGCCATTTCAGAAGCCGCAGGAGACAACCCAAAGTATCAAGTGTCATTTGATGACCAATTAGAACCAATGATCTGCTTCTCCAAGACATTTGATGATCTGGTAAATCCCAAGACTGATTTTGCCGCAATTATGACGTGTTCTGAAGCGGATGCGGATTGTCCGTATGTACCTGGTGCGGATACCCGCATTAAGCTTTTTTATAAGGATCCAAAGATATCAGATGGTACGCCAGAAGAGCGGCAAACATATGATGCTAGATGTGCTCAGATAGCCAATGAAATGCGGTACATTTTTTCATCAATTAAATCGTAAAAAAAGAATCCTTTTGGCGTGGTTAGTGTTTAACATTAAAACAATACGATCATGCCAATTCCAGCTTATCTTTCGCTTGCCATTCCAGACGTTGATCTTCCACGAATTGTGATTGTTGGAGGAGGCTTTGCAGGCCTTAATTTGGCTAAATCCTTAAGAAAAGCTAAGGCACAAATTGTTCTCTTAGACAAGAATAATTTTCATACGTTTCAGCCGCTTCTTTACCAAGTCGCTACCGCAGGTTTGGAGCCAGATTCAATAGCTGGCCCACTCAGAAAGTCTTTCGAAGGGAATCCCAACTACTTTTTTCGGATGGTAAAGGTCACTGGCGTTGATGCCGAAAAAAATGAAGTGGTGACCAGTATTGGCAGTTTGTCTTATGACTACCTCGTACTTGCCAACGGGTCTGTTACGAATTATTTCAACAAGAAAGATTTTCGTCCGAAAGTTTTACCTCTTAAGCGGATTGTTCATGCACTGGATGTGAGAAGTCACATTCTTCAAAACTTTGAGCAAGCTGTGATGACGCAGGATCAAAATGAGTTCGAGAAAATGATGAACATCGTTGTAGTAGGTGGTGGACCAACCGGTGTGGAAGTAAGCGGGGCATTAGCAGAACTCAGGAGGTTCATCCTTCCAAAGGATTACCCTGATCTGGATTTCTCCAAAATGAAGATTCATTTAATAGAAGGATCAGGACGACTACTCAATGGAATGAGTGACTTTGCAGGGATAGAAGCACTGAACTACATCAAAAAAATGGGTATCGATGTGCAGTTGAATACATTCGTTGAAGATTATGATGGAGATACGGTAACACTTAATAGCGGAACCATCGAAACAGCAACAGTAGTATGGTCAGCCGGCGTTAGAGGAAATGTGGTGGAAGGTCTTGACGCTACTTCAGTAGAAAAGAGTCGAATTTTGGTTGATGAGTTTAGCAAAGTCAAAGGAACGAAAAATGTGTTTGCCATTGGTGACGTTGCAATGATGCAATGTGAGGATTTCCCGAATGGCCACCCGATGGTAGCCCCTGTAGCGATGCAGCAAGGACGGCACCTGGCAAAAAACCTGAAAAATGTTGTTCAGGGCAAGGAATCACAAGCATTTAAGTATTTTGATAAGGGGTCAATGGCAACCATTGGGAAGAATAAGGCAGTAGTGGATATGCCAAATGGCATGCACTTCAAAGGATTCTTGGCTTGGTTAATTTGGATGTTTGTACACATCATGTACCTGATTGGTTTCAGGAATAAACTCATCACAGTCAATAACTGGATATGGAGTTATTTCACCTACGACAAGGGAACAAGGTTGATCATCCGTACATTCAATCGTAAATTTCTGAGGAGGCCGACGGCTGTTAACAAGATTTAACACCGAAAATCCTTCGTTTTTTCCTTACTTCAAATGGTTCTTTAATATTTGAACTCAAATCATATTTTTGCAAGCGCAAACACAAACGAAAAAAATGGAAGAGCAAGTACTAGATAAAGATCTTCAAAAGGAGCACCAGCAGAAAATCCAAAAGGTAATTTCTGAAGTGGGTAAAGTAGTGATTGGTCAAGAGTACATGGTCAATCGACTATTGGTTGGTCTTTTCACTCAGGGGCATATCCTTTTAGAAGGAGTACCGGGACTGGCAAAAACGCTGACGGTCAATGCACTCGCAGATGTTCTGAAACTTGACTTTCAACGAATTCAGTTTACGCCAGACCTACTTCCAGCAGATTTAGTAGGTACCATGATCTACAATCAGCAAAAGGCTGAGTTCGAAGTAAAAAAAGGCCCAATTTTCGCCAATTTAATTTTGGCGGATGAGATAAACAGATCTCCAGCTAAGGTGCAATCTGCCCTATTGGAGGCCATGCAGGAAAAGACGGTATCTATTGGAGAGACTACCTACAAATTGGATCGCCCATTTTTGGTACTAGCTACGCAAAACCCAATCGATCAGGAAGGAACGTATCCACTACCGGAAGCACAAGTGGATAGATTCATGCTAAAAGTACATATCGATTACTTGAGCAAGGAAGATGAAATGGAAGTGATGCGAAGAATCTCGAATATGGGCTTTAACCCGCAGTTAGAGACGGTTCTTACCAAAGAGGATATCTTCTCCATTAGAAATGAAATTAATCAGGTAGCAATTTCAGAATCAATCGAAAAATACATTATTGAGTTGGTGTTTGCCACAAGAAATCCACTTGACTATAAGCTCAATGATGAGGCACAGTACATCCAGTTTGGAGCGTCACCGAGGGCATCTATTAATTTAAATCTTGCAGCCAAAGCGATGGCTTTCTTCAATCAACGTGATTATGTATTGCCGGAAGACATAAAAGAAATTGCTGATGATGTACTTAATCACAGAATACTACTAAACTATGAAGCTGAAGCTGATGAAGTGAATACGCACGACATCATCAAATCGATCTTATCAAAGGTCAGCATCAGCAACTGACTGATACCATAAAGCAAAAAAGCCTATCAGAATTGCTCTGATAGGCTTTTTTTGTTTACAACCTTCCGCTCTGTTAACACTGCGGTAATATTCCTAATATGAGTTTAATAGAAAAGCGCATTCTTTAACGCATTCATAACAGTCAAACCGACATCAGGTAATATCTAAATTTCACATTTGCGATACAAATTGATCTATCAAGAATATTTAAATCGCAAAAACGAAATGAAAAAATTATTTGCTATCGCAATGTTGATCTCAGGAACCCTAATGATGGTTTCTTGTGGAGATGATGATGGTCCTACCTTGTCTGATAAAGAGCTACAGGATGCTGCAATAAAAGCAGTTGCAGATGCAGTTGGAGAAAAAGTATCAACAGACGCTACTGCAAGTGGAATAGCTGCAGATAATCCCAATTTCGATTGGACTCTTACCAATAATGCAGCTCGAGTAGATGCTGTGTCTGATACGATGAAATACACGGCTAATATTTCTCAGGATGTTACTTGGTCTGCAGATGTTGTACACCAGTTGGACGGAAGAATCACTGTGCTGGATGGAGCAACACTAACCATTGAAGCTGGAACCGTAGTTGTAGGTAATGAAAACCTCCAAGGGGTAAATGCAGCTGTACTTATGATTGCCAGAGGAGGTAAACTAATGGCCATGGGAACAGCAGCAAATCCGATCATCATGACATCTACTGCAGACAATGGTGAACTCACTGCCGCAAACAAAGGACTATGGGGAGGATTGGTTGTTCTTGGAAATGCTCCTATTTCTGAAGAAACAGTGCCAGCGCAAATTGAAGGTGTACCTGCCAATGATACCAATGGACTTTATGGAGGCTCAGATGCTGCCGACAACTCAGGAACAATCCAGTATGTATCTATCAGACATGGTGGAGCAGTAATCGATGCGGCTGCCGGTGATGAGATCAATGGTTTCACCCTAGGCGGTGTAGGCTCCGGTACAACAATCCATCACATCGAAGTATATGCTAACAGTGATGATGGAGTAGAATTTTTCGGAGGTAATGTAGATATGGATTACGTGGTGGTTACTCAAGTAGGAGATGATGCAATTGATATCGATCAATCATACTCTGGCAAAGTTTCCAATTTCTTGGTTACAGTAGATAACGATTCTGATGAAGGTCTTGAAATCGACGGAAGAGAAGGCGATCTACTTGGAGGTACGGATGATAACTTCACACTTACAAATGGAACCATCCAGGCCTCTGGTGATGCCAATATCACCTGTGACTTCAAATCAAAAGCTAGAGGAACGGTAAGCAACTTAAATGCGAACGGTGGCCTAATAAAGTTGTCAGCTTCTTTCGATACAGAAACACTTGAATCAAAAGAAGATGCCGCTCAGAATGTGATCGACGGAAATCTTGTGTTCACATCAGTGAATGCTACTTTCTCAATCTACACAGACGATTTTGATCAATAGTATTGATATAAACACATTTAGACCAATGAGCACCTTGATTTATTCAAGGTGCTTTTTCCCTTTTAACAAAAAATATTACATATAAGGGATTTAATTTTTTTTGAAATGAAAAACATTACACTTTTTACTTGTCTACTACTATTTGTAGGACTATCATCATTCGCTCAAGATGGATTCTTGAGGGGAAAAGTATTAGATGAAACAACAGGAGAGGCATTATTTGGTGCAACAGTCCTGAAGCAGGGTACCACTCTTGGAGCTGTGGCCGACTTTGACGGGAATTATAACTTGTCACTGCCTGGAGGGACGCATACCATTGTTTTTCAGTCCGTGGGATTTTCTAATGTGGTGATTCAGGATGTTAAGATAGAAGCTGGTGAGGCCACCGTTGTGGACATGGTGATGAAGGAAGATGTTCAACAGCTGGGAGAAGTAGTCGTGACTGCCGAAGTGGTCCGAGACAATGAGGTAGGCGTGTTACTCGTTCAGAAAAAATCAATCAATACTCTGGACGGTATTTCATCTGCAACGTTTAGAAAAATTGGGGATAGTGACCTTTCGGGTGCAATGAAAAGAGTAACTGGGGTATCCATACAAGGAGACAAGTATGTTTATGTTCGAGGACTAGGCGATCGATATACAAAGACTTCCATCAATGGGATGATCATTCCAGGATTGGATCCCGACAGAAATGATGTCCAGATCGATATATTCCCAACCGGAATTCTTGAAAATGTTCTTGTTTATAAAACGTTTACTCCGGATCTAACAGGATCTTTTACCGGAGGGCTTATCGACATTCAAACCAAGAGTTTTCCAGATGAGAAAAGCACTTCTGTTACATTCGGTTTTGGATTCAATCCAGACATGCATTTCAATTCGGATTATTTAAGCTATGGTGGCTCTTCAACGGATAAGTTCGGTTTTGACAATGGACAAAGAGAATTGCCTGTCGCTGAAAATGCCGAAATACCACAGAACAATGAAACCACTAATCTTTTCGATCCGACCCTGGCAGGAACACGAAATACAAGCTTCATGAATACAAGCTTTTCATTTAGCCACAGAAATCAAATTGTTGGAAAAAAATATACTTGGGGTTACAATGCCTTATTCACCTATAGAAACAGGATCAATTACTTTCAAGGCTTTGAGAGAAAAGGATACGAAAGAGATGCAACAGGTGACAATGTTGAGCTCATAAGGGACTTCACTGCAAAAGGTGACTTGTCATCAAATGAGGTACTTTGGAGCGGCTTGGTTTCAGTAGCAGCTAAAACAGCAAAATCGACTATCGGGACAAGCTTTATTCATATTCAAAGCGGAACTAGTTCAGCACTTGACCGAACCAGAAACAACAGCTCACTGAATAACCCAACGTTTCTTTACAATGACATTCTTACCTATACGGAGCGACAAATGTTCAATAATATCCTCTTCGGTAAGCACCAATTAAGCGATAGACTCAAGCTTTCTTGGGCCAATTCATTGATTTTCTCAAAACAATATGAGCCTGATTATCGAGTGACATCAATCAACGAAGATGATGGGCAGCTAGGTTTCCGAAATGGAGGCTTGATCAACCGCTTTTGGAGAAACCTATCTGAAGTAAATGAAAGCTTCAGAGTTGACCTCAATTATGAACTGAACAAGAAGATTAAAATCAAATTTGGTGGCGCCTATACCTATCGAGACAGGGAATTCGATGTGTTCACCTATTCGTACGGAAACCTACTTTCAAGCAATGTAGATAGTTCAAATCCAAATGATTTATTGCCTAACAATGTGATTAGCCCAGAGCGACCAAATGGCTTGTTCATTCAGAACTCCACCAACGCCAACGACGCGTACGATGGGACACTTAACCTAAGTGCTGGTTACATAATGAATGAAATGGAGATTACGGATAAGTTAAAATCAATCTATGGAGTTAGACTGGAGTCGGTCAATATGTTTTATACTGGAGTTGTGAAGCAAGATGATGGATCCAGTGCGCTAGTAGAAGATCAAAAAATACTGAGCGAGACTAATTTATTGCCCTCTTTAAGCTTGATCTACAACGTAAATAAAGACATGAACTTGAGGGCGTCATTCAATAAAACACTGGCCAGACCTTCATTCAAAGAAAAATCGGAAGCTTTGATTGCTGATCCAATAACTGAGATAATTTTTATTGGAAACATAAACACCAAGCAAGCGGAAATTTTAAACTATGATTTGAGATGGGAGTATTTCTTCACACCAGGTGAGATGGCTTCATTGTCGTTTTATTACAAAGATTTTACCGATCACATTGCATTGGTAGCTTTTGACGTTGCGACAAACCAGGTAACACCAAGAAATGTAGGATCAGCAGTTGCTTACGGTACTGAGTTCGAATTTAGAAAGCGATTAGATTTCATTGGAGAAAGGTTTGATAACCTGACGATTGGAGGAAACTATTCATACACGATTTCAAAGGTGGATCGAACCACAGTAACAGTTAGTGAAACTGGCGCAAATGAATTTGAAAGCGAGATTAATTTCAGAGGATCAGCAGAAGGAGTGGATAGATATAGGAATTTGAGCTTACAAGCTCCATTTGCTATCAACACCTTCTTAAACTATGAGATGCCGAATCAAAATTTGTCAGCAAACTTGTCTTACAACGTACAAGGAGAAACGCTGACATATGTGAGCGGTGCCAGAGTGCCAGATGTTTACACGAAACCTTTCCACTCACTAAACTTCAAAGTCTCTAAAAACCTCACAGATAAGTCTATTCTGAGTTTACGTGTGACAAACATATTGAACGACTCAAACGAGCTTGTATACAAATCAGATGGAGATGAGGAATTATTTTCAATGCGAAATCCTGGAAGATTATTTACAATGAAATACACATATAACTTTTAACCAGAAGGTTGTCGTAAATCAAAATAAGCCTCGAGAGAGGCTTATTTTTTATCTTAACTTTTTTCAATTTTCTTAATCCGGTCTTTGAGTTTTCGATTGGTACGCTCCAGAGCAGCAATTTCTTTTATTAATTCTTGTTTTCTGCTGTCAGTTACAGCATCTCTATACTCACCTCCAATTTTTTCCGATTTTTCTTGATTCTTCTCAATCTGATTTAACAAAGCCTCTATGTAGAATTTCTTCTTAAAATCAAGTAGCATCGAATGGGCTTGCTCCTTGTAAGTTTCGTTTGATAGACCCAGAAAAAAATCAGCTCCGCCTTTGCCGTCACTCGTTTGAGTATAAACCACCAGATCGACATTTCCGTCCGTTCTTTCCGAAGGAATGGTCACCTTATAATAGGTTTTCATGTTTAGTGGATTGCCAAACTCGCGTGCATATTTCCACCAACCCTTGCGCACATCTTCCCATGCAAAATCAAAACTTGTGACGTAACCAGTTAATGACTTACCTTCCAGAGATAATTGAGAGGAAGTAGCCTTTGAGGAATACTTTTTTTGTGCAAAAGTGGCTGTGAATACGAACAAAAGAACGTATCCAAGAGTATGTTTATAAACGATTTTTCTCATGTCTTCAACAAATCTAAACGACCCAATCAAAACGGTACTTATCACAGGTGGAACAGGCCTTGTTGGGGAAAAACTCAGTGAGCTGCTTTCCTTAAAGAGCTATAAAGTCACACATCTGTCAAGGAACCCAACGCAAAAACACTACCATACATTCTATTGGGACCCAAAAAAAGGTGAAATTGAGGATGAAGCAATTACTTCAGCCGATGCAATCATTCACTTGGCTGGCGCTGGTGTTTCGGATAAAAGGTGGTCAGAAGATTGGAAGAAGGAAATATACAATAGCCGAATTGACTCTACCCGACTACTGAAAAACAAAGTAGCGAAACTCAATCCTAACCTGAGACATTTTATATCTGCCTCCGCCATAGGATATTATGGATGGGATACAGGCGATAGGCTGGTGGACGAAACCTCGCAGAGAGGAGACGGATTTCTGGCCGATGTGGTAGTTGATTGGGAGAAAGAAGTGGACACATTTGAAGAATTAAGTATTCCTGTATCCAAGATTCGGATTGGAATTGTGCTCAGTGAAAAAGGAGGAGCATTGGTTGAATTGATGAAGCCGATTAAACGATATGTCGGTGCGCCATTATCACCAGGGGATCAATTCATGAGTTGGATTCACATGAAGGATTTATGTGGAATTTTTGTACATACACTTGAAAACTCCAACAGCGGTATTTTTAATGGTGTAGCTCCAAACCCACATACAAATAAAGAATTTACAGAACAGGTTGCATCTCAGTTAAAAAAGCCACTTTGGCTGCCGAATGTTCCTAAATTTGTACTTCGATTGATTGTTGGAGAAATGGCAGATATATTAGTGGGGGGCAATCGAGTGTCCAGTAGAAAAGTAGAAAGGACGGGATTTAATTTTCAATTTGCTACGTTAGATGATGCGCTACAAGATTTACTACACTGACAATGGAAGAAAATAAGAATATAAGCAAGGAAGAAGAAGCACGAATACTAGAAGCTTTCAAAGAAAAGAATTGGAACGAAATCAAGAGTGCAGACTCGTGGGTGATCTTCAAGGTGATGGGTGAATTTGTTCAGGGTTTTGAAAAGATGGCCAAGATAGGACCTTGCGTATCCATTTTTGGGTCTGCACGAACTCAACCGGACAATAAATACTATAAAATGGCCGAGGAGATTGCAGCTAAAGTGGTTCGCCACGGATACGGTGTAATTACCGGTGGAGGACCAGGGATAATGGAGGCAGGGAATAAGGGAGCAAATGCTCAAGGAGGAAAGTCCGTTGGCTTAAACATTGACCTTCCCTTTGAACAAAGCAATAACATTTACATAGACATTGATAAGAACATTGATTTTGATTATTTCTTTGTTCGAAAAGTGATGTTTGTAAAGTACTCACAAGGGTTCATTGTTCTGCCTGGAGGATTCGGGACAATGGATGAGCTGTTCGAAGCTCTCACCTTGATTCAGACCAAGAAAATAGGGCAATTCCCGATAGTTTTAGTAGGCAGAGAATATTGGACTGGACTGGTAGACTGGCTTAAGAAAGTGATGTTAGAGATGGAGGGTAATATTAGCCCTGCCGATCTCGACCTTTTCAACGTTGTAGACACTGCAACTGAAGCTGTGGATGTCATTGATGACTTCTATAGCAAATACAACTTAAGCCCTAACTTCTAATTATTTCAGAAACATTGAAGAAGCGAGAGGAAGTCATTGAGATTGTGGGTGCGCGAGAGCACAACCTTAAAAATATAGATGTGACCCTGCCACGCAACAAACTGATCGTTATTACAGGTATCAGCGGCAGTGGTAAATCATCTCTTGCTTTTGATACAATCTACGCTGAAGGCCAGCGGCGTTACATGGAGAGCTTTAGCGCCTATGCAAGAGCGTTTATCGGTGATATGGAACGCCCGGATGTAGATAAAATTGATGGACTTAGTCCAGTCATTTCCATCGAGCAAAAAACAACTTCTCGAAACCCAAGATCCACCGTAGGAACAGTCACGGAAATTTATGACTTCTTCCGGTTGCTTTACGCCCGAGCTGGAGAAGCCTATTCCTATCTTTCTGGAAAAAAAATGACCCGTCAGTCAGAGGATCAGATCATAGATATGATCCTCAAGAATTACGATGGGCAAAAGCTAATTCTGCTGGCGCCAGTTGTGAAAGGAAGGAAGGGACACTACCGAGAGCTTTTTGTGCAAGTGCGGAAACTTGGATTTACCAAAGTACGAGTCAATGGAGAGGTACGGGATTTGGTTCCCAAAATGCAGGTAGATCGCTATAAGACGCATGATATCGAAATTGTCACTGATCGAATCAAAGTATCCAACAAGGACAGAAAGCGGATCAGGGAATCTGTGAATACTTCATTGCGTCATGGAGATGGCGTCATGATGATTCAGAAAGAGGATGGAGAAATAGCACATTTCTCCAAAAACCTGATGGATCCGGAAACAGGTCTGGCCTATGATGAGCCAGCTCCAAATACCTTTTCATTTAACTCACCCTATGGAGCTTGTCCAGAGTGCAACGGACTGGGTATTATAGAGGAAATCTCCAAAGAATCAGTGATCCCAGATGAATCTTTGAGCATCAGCAGAGGAGGGATAGCACCCCTTGGCGAGTATCGAGACATTTGGATATTTAAAAAAATCGAAGCAATCCTTAAGCGTAACAAGGTCAACCTCTCGACACCAATTGGTAAGATACCGAAAGAAATAATTAGTGTGTTGCTGTATGGAGATAGTGTTCCCATAGCAGTTAGCTCTGTGAAGTATCCAGGCACTGATTGGCACACCAAGTTTGAGGGAATTATCAATTTTCTTGAAAAGCAAAAAGATGGTGGCTCGGAGAAGATTCAAGCTTGGGTAAAAGAATTCACAGATACCAGGACATGTCCAACATGCGATGGTTTTCGACTGAAGAAGGAAGCCCTTCATTATAAAATCGCAGATAAGCACATTGGCGAATTAGCCGAGATGGACATTGATTCGTTAGGAGGATGGATTGAAAATTTAGAAGAGCGCTTAAGCGAAAGACAACTTATAATTGGTACTGAGATTTTAAAGGAGCTAAGAAAACGGATAGGTTTCCTTTTAGATGTGGGTTTGAATTATCTAAGTTTGAATCGCTCACTTAGGACGCTCTCCGGTGGGGAAGCGCAACGAATTAGACTAGCAACCCAGATAGGGACACAGCTGGTCAATGTGCTTTACATATTGGATGAGCCAAGCATCGGGTTGCATCAAAGGGACAATGTCAAGCTGATTCAGGCGCTAAAAGACTTAAGAGACCTTGGAAATACCGTCATTGTAGTAGAGCATGACAAAGACATGATGATGGAAGCCGATGAGGTTGTGGATATTGGCCCTGGAGCAGGAAGGCATGGAGGTCAAATTGTGGCAAAAGGGACACCTCAAGAATTTTTGAAACTAGGTAGCTCGACAGCAGATTACCTTAATGGGAAAAGGAAGATTGAAATTCCAACAAAGCGAAGAGCAACAAACGGTAAGTGGCTTGAATTATACGGCGCTACAGGACATAATCTAAAAAATGTAGACTTGAAATTGCCACTTGGAAATCTGATCTTAGTTACTGGCGTCTCAGGTAGTGGAAAATCAACCCTTATTCATGAAACGCTCTATCCGCTCGTCAGAAAGCATTTGTATAAGAGTAGACAGGAGCCACTTCCTTTCAAGAAAGTGAATGGAGTAGATGAGTTCGACAAAGTCATTGAAGTAGATCAATCCCCTATAGGTAGAACACCACGATCCAATCCAGCAACTTATACAGGAGTTTTTTCTGAAATAAGAAGCCTTTTTGCACAGCTGCCTGAGGCAAAAATCAGAGGCTATAAACCCGGACGTTTTTCATTCAATGTGAAGGGGGGGAGGTGTGAAACTTGCGGAGGAGGAGGAATGCGTTTAATAGAAATGGATTTCTTACCAGACGTTCATGTTCCATGTGAGACATGCAAGGGAAAGCGATACAATAGAGAAACGCTGGAAGTTAGATTCAAAGGGAAGTCCATCTCAGATGTGCTGGATATGACTGTATCTCAGTCGGTTGATTTCTTTGACCACCAGCCGCGTATCGTACGTAAATTGAGAACATTGGATGAAGTAGGCTTAGGCTATATATCATTGGGACAGCACGCAACCACACTTTCAGGAGGAGAAGCACAGCGAGTAAAGCTCGCAACCGAGCTTTCAAAGAAAGACACTGGTAAGACGTTCTATATCCTTGATGAGCCAACCACCGGATTACATTTCCAGGACATTGAGCATTTGCTTGACGTGCTTCAAAAGTTAGTAGATAAGGGCAATACCGTCCTCATCATTGAACATAACATGGATGTGATCAAAGTAGCAGATCATATCATCGACCTAGGTCCGGAGGGTGGTTATGCCGGTGGGCAAATCATTGCTCAAGGCACTCCGGAAGAGATCGCCAAAGTGAAAGAAAGTTATACAGCCAAGTTTCTAAAAGAAGAGCTTAATTAACGAAGGCCTCTATATACTCTGAATCTCCGAAGTAGTAATAATCTCCTTGATAGTCGAATGCAAAATCACTTTCTTCAAGGATCATATTATCGACAACAGAAACCTCATTGTTAGTCACCTTGGTTAAAGGAATTTCCCGTACCAACGAACCTTCATAATTATAAACTTTGACCATTTTTTCAAAGACAAGATCAGTGTCCAATTGCATACTCAATCCTTGATCCGATTGTTCAGAAGCCTCAGCAGATCCAGCAATGGTGGAAACTGCAAGCGCCAATAATAATAGTAATGATTTCATTTAAGTGCTTTTTAAAATTTTGAGTTTAGTCCTATTCTTCCATACGACGAATAACCTCGCAGGTTTGTTAATTATCATTAATTATAGTGAATGGTATGGTTAATGTTTTGTTAACCACTCATCAGTAATTGGTCTCACCTGTGAAATTCTACCATTATTTTCAAGCCAGCTTGTGTAGATTTAGCTACTTATGACCAAGGCAAGGATATACTGGCTATGTCAAATGTTGGGATGGGGCTTTTACGGCTTCATTCAAATATTTTTTTATGCGATGGCAGAGCGGTTTGATTTTATTCAAGCCATCGGCATTCTTTATCAGGTCATTTACTTCATAGCTACTACTCACTTGCTGCGTGGGCTCGTTGTAAAGTTAGAATGGCTCAACCTCCGACTGCCTTATCTAATTCCTAGGTTGCTGCTTGCAACGTTGGCCTTGAGTGGGCTGAACTATGTCTACCTTTTGATAATCGATTTCTTTACCAATACGGTATCAAGTACTGATCTCATGTTATTCACAGCAATGATCAATACTGTGATCTACTGGGTGATCTATTTTATCTGGTGCCTGTTTTATTTTGCCTTTCACTACGTGCAGCGATACAACAAGTCCCTTAAAGCAGAAACAGCAGCACGCGAAGTGGAGCTCAGCAATCTCAAGGCTCAACTTAACCCACACTTTATTTTTAACGCCCTCAACAGCATTCGAGCCTTGGTAGACGAAAATCCAAGAAAATCAAAAGAAGCGATTACCCAGCTTTCGCATATCCTTAGAAATTCTTTAATCAGCGACCGAAAAAAGCTCATTCCATTCATGGAAGAACTGAAAACAGTGATGGATTATCTAGCACTCGAATCCATCAGGTATGAAGAGCGATTAACGACAAGTTTCGCCATTGATGATAACTCAGGAAAGTTCCACATTCCCCCCTTGATGCTTCAAACATTAGTAGAGAATGGAATTAAACATGGTATATCTAACTTGAAGCACGGAGGTGAGATTAGTATCACTACCACAGTTCGTAGAAAACAACTGCATCTGCAAATCCGTAATACGGGTCAGTTATCGAAAGACAGAGATGTGACGGATGGATTTGGTTTGGCGAATACTCAAAAACGATTGAGGTTGATTTTTGGAGATTTGGCCAAATTTGAAATTAAGAATGAAGATAAAAGTACAGTTCTTACTTCGATAATCCTCCCCATAAAGGTTGGATCTAAGATAGAGCTGGACGAATAAAAAATAAGCAAACGAAAACCGATGAAAGCTATAATAGTAGATGATGAGCGATTAGCACGAAAAGAACTAATGTCTCTTTTAGCCAATCACCCAGAAATAGAAATAGTCGATGAAGCTGCTAATCCGGATGAAGCAGTAGAAAAGATCGAAAAACATGATCCTGATGTTGTGTTTCTGGATATCCAAATGCCAGGTAAAACTGGATTTGAGATGCTGGAAGGAATGGAGCGCGTGCCTCAGGTAATCTTCACAACGGCCTACGATGAATTTGCGCTTAAAGCATTCGAATACAACGCCCTCGATTATCTACTGAAGCCCATCCAACCAGAGCGACTTTCAGAAAGCCTCAACAAAGTTTCAATCAAAGCTTCAAAGAAGCCTGCAAAAGATCAAAAACTGAGTAGCAAGGATCAGGTCTTCGTAAAAGATGGAGATAAATGTTGGTTTGTCAAGCTGGAAGATGTGCGCCTTTTCGAATCTGACGGAAACTACATCAAAGTCTATTTTGACAAGTTCAAACCGATGATTCATAAGTCGCTAAATGCACTAGATGAGCGCCTGGACGATCGTCATTTCTTCCGTGCTAGCAGAAAGCACATCATTAATTTAGGCTGGGTAGAATCGATCGATACCTGGTTCAATGGAGGCTTGCTTGTTCAGCTAAAAGGAGGGGAAAAAATCGAAGTAAGTCGGAGGCAGTCGGCGCGTTTTAGAGAAATGATGAGTCTTTAAACTTTCACCTCTTCCAGAAATTCCTTCTCTACATGCCAGTCTTTGGATAGCGTGAGAATAGCGGTGGTCTCCATCTCAGTCACGTAGCCTTTTTTATGAGTTTCTTCCCAAACCTCCATCAGGTGCTTGATGCGATCAGGTGTAGGCATCTTTGTGAAAATCTTAGATAGAAATTCCCTTGATCGTTCAAAAGCAGAAAGATAGTCTTCAGAAATGAACCTGTTTGCCCATTCCATCTCTTCCTTTGCCTGAATTCTTGAGGCGGTTTGTTGCAGCATTTCCTTTTCATCATCATCCAGACCATGATAGTGAAAGATGAGCGATTTTAGTAAGAGAAGTGCTTTTTTAGTAGTAGCATCCATGCGTATACAAAAGTACCGCTTAACCGGCATTATCCCTAGAAGGAAGTCAAGTTGAATTGTTTTTTTTGCAGATCAGTGTTTTGGCACTTATTCAGAAAAAAAGAGTCTTACCGCAATTTCATCAGCAACCAAGAAACCTTTCGACTTTAACCTTAAAAAACCATCCGCTATTTCAATTAATTCTTGATGGCTTATCTCGTCAATGAAATCCGCATGCAACTCCTGGAAGTCTACATCCATGTCCTTTTGCAACATGCTAAGATTAAGGCCTTTTACAGTTCGAAGTTGGGTAAGTATTTGCTCGTTTATTCTTTGAATCCTGGACAATAATTCCGTCTCATAAAAAGGTAAGCCCTCTTTGATTGCCTTGATGTAATTCGGATTGTTTCGAACATTAAACCTGCGAGATTCTCCATCAAAAGAATGTGCGCCTGGACCAACTCCTAGATACCAGATGCCAGACCAATACCCATGATTGTGTCTCGAATGAAATCCATCTTTGCCGAAGTTGGAAACTTCATATTGTTGATACCCCCGATCTTCCAAGTATTCAATCGCAAACAGATATTGCTTGGCAGCTTCATCCTCGGGTACCTGTACGAGCCTGTTTTGTTGCTCCCATCTTCCAAAAACAGTTTGCTCTTCAATCGTTAAGCCGTAGAACGAAATATGATCAGGCTGCAAATCTGTAATTGCTTTCAAGTCCGACTCCCACCGTTCCCTACTGTGGTCAGGTATTGCATAAATGAGATCCAAAGAAATATTTTTGAATCCAGCTTGCCTTGCTTTTTCGAAAGCACCAAAGGAATCATTTGCATCATGGGCACGGTTCATCCACGCTAACTTAGATTCGTCAAATGTTTGCACTCCGATGCTCAGCCGATTGATGCCTGCTTCCGCCAGCTCTTTTGATTTATTTAGCGAGAGATCCTCCGGATTGGCCTCAAGCGTAATCTCTGCATGGCTACATACATCATAGTTTGCAAAAACAGTATTCAATAAATGAACGACCTGATCGCTCGTAAGAAGGGAAGGAGTGCCACCGCCCAGGTAAATGGTATTTACTTCTTCATTCAAATAGTCCTTGCGGTCTTCGATTTCTTTCACTATGGCCTTCACCATTTCGTTTTGTGTGCTCAAATTGGTGCTGAAGTGGAAATCACAATAGTGACATGCCTGCCGACAAAAAGGAATATGTATGTAAATGCCTGCCATTATTTGAAGCTAAATTGCAAAGACCGATGCAAAGAATCTTGATTCCATTGTTTTTTGTGCTTGCACTTTATTCGAAAGCGCAGATTCAATCACAATTATATGTGGATGGTAAAGTATTTGATGAATTACAGATAAGTGACTCTATGAAGCTTGTGGAGCATGTAAATAAACTTCAAGTTGCTTGGGTAAAAAACGGATTCTTTTTTTCAGGAGTTGATTCGGTCAAACAAGTTCCAAATGCAGTGTCTGTTTTTCTGCACAAAGGCGAAAAATGGAAAGCTGAATTAAAAAATTTTAAAGGAAGTCAGCTCACTTCATACCTTACTAGGCAACTTAAGTCATATGTGAATGGGGGGTATCCTTTCGCGTCTATTAAGTTAGACTCAGGAATTCTCGAAAATTCAATTCTAAAAAGCAGCTTAGTGATTGATCCAGGCCCAAGCATTAACTATGATTCAGCCTACTTCTTCACTGTGCTCAAAACCAATGAATCTTATGTTTATCAATTGCTGGACATTGAGCCTGGCAACCCGTTTAGCGAAAGGGATTATCGAACCATCGAACAAAAAATTGAAAGATCCTCCTTTCTAACCATTCAAAGACCCACAGACCTTTCATTCAAGAATAACAAAGCCAAAACATATTTAGATATTAAAGAACATGCCTCGAGTACTTTTCAAGGAGTAATAGGTTTGCAGCAAATCCAAAATGGAAAAACGACCGCTGTTGGAGCATTGGAGCTTGACGTTCAAAATTTATTCCGTTCTGGGAAGCAATTTAAATTCGCTTGGGAAAGATTTGCAGAAGAGTCACAAAGCCTCAACATTTTCTATAAACACCCATTCTTTCTTAATTCTAAATTATCCCCCTCATTTAGCTTCGGCATCTTGAAGCAGGATACTACATTTTTAACCAGAAGAACTTCGGTCGGGCTTAATACTTACGTAGCTCCTAAAATTGAACTTTCCTTTGAATTCGAAACCACCAACGGAACCCTGATATCAAGTGATGTGTCTGTTATTGCGAATACTGGATTGGCGGATTTCAAAAGGAAAACCTATAACGTTCAGTTGTCAAAAGGGCACTTTTCTTCATTAGGAAAATTGAAAAATGACATTATATGGAGGTTCTCTTCATCTGGAGGTACAAAAAAGATTCAAGAAAATATTAGTCTTCCTGATTCATACTATGATTCGATCCGACTAGAAACAAATTTTTATCGCTTTGAAGCAGACATTGCCTATCAAATAAAAATTCTGAAAAGGCAGTCTTTTTTTCATCATATCCGTGCGGGCACTTTGCAAAGCGAGGAATTATTAAGCAATGAACTCTATCGACTTGGAGGGTTAAACTCGCTTAGGGGTTTTAATGAAAAACAATTCTTTGGTAAAAGTTATGTGTTGAGTAGAGTAGAATTTCGATCCTTCTTTGAAAACAGAAGTTATGCTTATGTATTCTATGATCATTTATTTTTTAGTAGAGAATTACGAACAGATCAACCTTATGGTGTAGGTTTGGGATTTGCCCTTGCTACCTCAACTGGTCAATTTAGTTTTGCGCTGGCGGTAGGCAATTCAGCCGATCAGAATATTTCTTTTTCAGCAATGAAAGCACACTTTGGATATATCTCAAGATTTTAAATGAGGGGTTTCTTTTTCATACTTAGTTTTAGTTGCTTCTTCAGCTTGTTTTCTCAGCAGGATACAATTGTTGTCACTGACTTCACAAAAGTGATGGTCGGGATGGATGGAAAAGGGGAGTTATTCCCGGTTACTTCATTAGAAGAAACAGCACAAGCAGGATTTTTCATTAATGGAAGACCCAACGGAACAATAAAGATTTGCTCACCTGAAGAACTATTTATTTGGGTCAATGGAAAACTATTGGATGTTATTGATCAGTGTAAGTTTTACGACCCTGAAGAATTTTTTACCATCGTTAAATCCGACACAATTTTTGTTTCCTTTAGTTCTGAAAACTCGTTGGCTGATTTAAGGTGTGAGCTGGTACTATTTAAAGAACTACAGGTTATAAAAGATCAGGTACCGGTATCCCGCAAAATAAGAAAGGAGCTCGAAGAGTTTACAATTATTGCTCTTCTGTTGCTTCTTGCACTGTTTGGGATTATTGTTTCTTCCTACCCATCTCGCATGTCTTATCTGCTGGAGAGATCCTTCACTTTAAAAGCAAGCGCTTACGAGTTTGTAAATACGAGTTTCTTCAACGGAGCGAGTATGTATGTGCTGGTTTTTTACGCACTATCTCTTGCCTTTGTTGGTATGTATTTGGATTCACTTCTTGAATATGGATTATTTGCTGTGCCTGACTCTCTCATTGAATTTTTGCTTAATTGGGGTCAAATCTCCATCGGCATTTTTTTACTTTTCTTGGCTAAATGGTTAGTGGTTTCAGTGGTCTCAGGCCTGTTCCGCTTTCGCGATCTCAGTAATTTGCAGCTTTTCGATTTCCTTAACTTCAACCTTGTATTACTCATACCCGCTTTGCTTTTTCTAATTCTTGACTTCATCATGAATGATTCCTCTAATACTTGGATTCCATCTGGCTACATGATGCTGTTCCCATCAATGCTTATTCTGTTTGTTATCTGGTTTACTTTAAAATTTGTTAATAATTCTCCTCGTAAAAAACTTAGTATTATTTCCTACCTTTGTGCCACAGAAATCATCCCTGTCATTATTTTGCTGGGTTGGTTCTTAAAATAATCACATAAAGTAGAGACTTAAATGAGTGCGACTGAAGATCTTTTAGTAACGGATAAAGAGCGTTTGAAAAGTGTAAAGAGTATTTTAGTATCTCAACCAGAACCTTCCGATCCAAATTCCCCGTATCACAAATTGGCAGAAAAGTACAATTTGAAAATAGACTTTAGGAAATTTATTGAAATCGATCCTGTAGACATTAAGGAGTTCAGAAAACAGAAAGTGAATATTCTAGATCACTCAGCGGTTATTTTCACAAGTAGAAATGCTGTCGATCATTTCTTTAGACTTGCTACTGAAAACAAGATTGAGATACCAACGGATATGAAGTATTTCTGTATCTCGGAAACCACAGCCAATTATCTTCAGAAATATATTGTAATCAGAAAAAGAAAAATTTTCACTGGCGAGCGAACCGCTCAGGATTTGCTCAATGTGATCAAGAAGCACAAAAGTGAAAAATTCATTTTCCCATGCTCGGATATTCGAACAGACCACATTCCAGACTTCCTCAATGAAAATGGGTATGAATGGTCAGAGGCTACTATTTACAGAACAGTAGCAGCTAATTTATCTGATTTGGATGATGTCACATATGATATCATTGCGTTTTTCAGTCCTTCGGGAATAGAGTCGCTACTTCAGAATTTCCCGGAATTCAAGCAAAACAAAACTCGAATTGCAGCTTTTGGACCAACTACTTCAAAAGCAGTGAGGGATGCAAGTTTCATCTTAGATATTCAGGCGCCTCTTCCCAACGCACCATCAATGACTGGAGCCTTGGAGGTTTATATTAAAGAAGCGAATAACATTTCTTAGAAATAAGGGTATATAATTTGTAAGGGTTATACTTACAATGTGAAATAAGCATGACTTGTCATCTTAAGTGATTTTAGATGTGCTGTTTTGATAATTCTTATTAAATAAGACTAGATATATGAAATGTAGCGTTAAGGTTGCTTCATTTGCGCTCATGTTTTTCGCTTCCTATGTTGGATGTGCTCAGAATGATTTCTTTTTTAATCATTATATGTTCAATCCATCATATTACAATCCAGCATGGGTAGGAACAGAAAATCAAGCATTTGCTGCAGCACATCATAGGAGTCAGTGGGCTGGATACAATGCGACACTAGATCCTGGTGGAGCGCCTACTACCCAGCTGATTTCATTAGTAGTCCCAGTAAAGTCTACTTTCTCAGGTTTCGGTATGTCTATTTCCAACGATAAGACCGGACCATTAAATTCAGTTCAAGCGCGTATTGCTATTTCTGCTAAAAAGCAATTTGGTTTTGGAGATATTTCCATCGGATTAATGCCAGCTATTAATACAGCTTCAATAAATACCAACTATCGATTTGTAGATCAAGGTGATGATTTTATTCCAGATGGAAGTGAATCTCAATTGAAGCCCAACCTTCATGCAGGCATATATTATCAATCCAGGAAAGACTATTTCATAGGAGCCTCCGTTGAAAATATTTTGCAACCGAGTTTTGACTTTGGAACACTCGCAAGTAACAAAGTCCCAATAAATTATATACTAATGGGAGGAACCTCACTCGGCTTGGTTAGAGATTTAGTTTTAAATCCTACAATAATGATACGTTCTGATTTAAACACTTACACATTCGATTTAAGTGCTATTTTGGTGTATCAAGAACGAATGTGGGGTGGCCTTGCTTTTCGAAGAGCAGAGTCTTTAAGTCTATTACTTGGATATTCTTTTTTAGAAGAGAACAAGTTAAAGGCAGGTTATTCGTTTGATTATGTGATTAAGGATAGAGAAGCTAAACAGCCGACCTCTCACGAGGTTTTTATTCGCTACGATTTACCCGACTTGGTGTTCGGTGGACGTAAAGCTGTGAAAACCCCGAGATTCACTTTTTAGTCAGATAAGTAAACGTCTTCATCCAAAAATGAAGCGAAACTTGTCCTAAATCGATTTATGATTATATATTTAGGCAGAATATCGTGCAATAATTCTTGTTAAAGTTTGTTTATTTTACATACTTGCATGTTCAATAAAGGTGTTATGAATAAAATGCGTGTTTTTACAATCTCAAATTGTACTGTTCTTTGCTGTGCCATAATTCTTTCGGGTTGTGGTCTATTTGGCGGAGATCAAGGAGACAAAGGTGAGCTAATAGGAGCTCAAGATCGTCTGGGCTGGGAAATGACCAGACCATACGGAATGGTTTCAGTTCCATCCGGTACCTTCCATATGGGGCAGGCGGATGAAGATGTGGCCGCTACTCAGATAAATTTTAATAAACAGGTTACCATCGGTGCGTTCTTTATGGATGATACAGAAATCACCAACAATGAATACCGACAGTTTACACAAAACCTTCAGGAGAGTTCAGAAATTGATTTGCCAACAGGCTATTCCATTGCTGACCTAATGCCTGATACTACGGTGTGGACCAGAGACTATACACATCACATGGGAGATCCATTGGTCGTATATTATTGGTCGCATCCTGCATTTGATGATTATCCAGTAGTGGGTGTTGATTGGAATGCGGCTAAATATTTCACAGAATGGAGAACTCAATACTTGAACGATTATCGATCAAGTGTAGGTCTGCCGGTGATGCCAAACTTCAGATTACCATCAGAGGCTGAATGGGAATATGCGTCTAGAGGAGGCAGAGATATGGCAAAATATCCTTGGGGTAATCCATACATAAGAAATGCTAAAGGTTGCTTACTGGCAAATTTCAAGCCTGGTAGAGGAAATTACTTTGATGATGGATATGCTTACACATCTCCAATAGCAACATATTTTGCCAATGAGTACGGATTGTACGACATGGCAGGTAATGTAGCTGAATGGTGTGAAGATGCATACAATCCTTCAGCTATGCCTTTAACATGGGATTTAAATCCAACATATTTTGATGATAACGTTCCTTTTAAAGTTATCAGAGGGGGATCTTGGAAGGATATTGCATATTATCTGGAAACAGGTACTCGTTCATACGAACATCAGGATACCACCAGAGCCTCTGTAGGATTTAGATGTGCTATGACTTATCTTGGTAGATCATCAGGATACGAATTTTAATAAAACCAATAACGAATAAATTACTAACCTAAATATTATTACAATGAGCAAAAAAGGCGGATTTCAGGAGCTACTCTATTCCACTATAATGCCAAAAATTTATGGAATAGGAGCTGCAGTTGTAATCGTGGGAGCGATGTTTAAGATTCTTCACATGCCGGGTGCAGCCCTTATGCTTGGGGTTGGTCTCACCACCGAAGCAGTTATTTTCTTTTTAAGTGCATTTGAACCAAAGCACGCAGAGCCTGATTGGGCTAAAGTGTATCCAGAACTTGCAGATGATTATGATGGCCCTGCAGCAGCTCCAAGAAAAGCTGTTCCACAAGCCACTGGAGCTTCTGCTCAAATGGATAAAATGCTTGCGGATGCAAAAGTTGGACCTGAGCTTATCAAAAGTCTTGGTGACGGAATGAGAAGCATGGCTTCCTCTGCAAAAAACATGGCTAACCTTAGTGATGCGGCGTCTGCTACCAATGACTATGCGAAAAATGTAAAGTCAGCTTCCAACTCGCTTACAGAGATGAATAAATCTTACGCTTCAGCAATGCAAGCAATGTCTGGAATGGCTGACGCTACAAAAGATACTAAGGAGTACCATAGCCAGGTTCAAAATGTAACCAAGAGTTTAGGTGCTTTGAATGCAGTATATGAAATGGAGTTGAAAGATGCTCAGAGTCATACAAAAGCATTAAATAAATTTTATTCCAATGTGAGTGGTGCACTTGAAAGCATGGCTGAAGCAGGAAAAGAAACTTCTGCATTTCAAGCTGAGCTTAACAAGCTTACTTCGAACATTTCTGCTCTTAATAAAGTATACGGTAATATGCTTACCGCAATGAGAGGTAATCAACAATAAACCCCTAAAACGAATTAAATTATGGCAGGAGGAAAAGAAACCCCACGGCAGAAAATGATCGGGATGATGTATTTGGTGCTGACTGCATTGTTAGCATTGAATGTTAGCTCCACAGTCTTGGACAAATTCGCCTTTATCAATGAAAGTTTGGAGCGTGCAAATGCTGAAACATCGTCAAGAAATAGTCGGACCATTACGGGTATGAAATCTGCTGCAAAAGAGAAGGGTGACAGAGCTGATGACTTGAAAGTTGTTTCAGATGCAGAAGCTTTGCGAGCTGAAACCCAAAGGATCATGGAGGAGATGGAGGAGTATAAAGAGACTTTCGTTAAGATCACTGGAGACTATATGGAAGGCCATGATGGTGATAGAAGGTTTATCAACGGCAAGACTGATTATGATAAGGTTGGTAATTACATGATGCCAGTTGAAGAAGGTGGAGATGGAAATGGAGCTAGAATGAAAGAATTACTTAATGGATATGCTAATTATATTCAGGAGCTCTTAAAGAAAAACGGAGCAGACGAATCTGGAGTAAAGCAATACCATAAGATCGCTTTGGATGCTGAAGAAGACCCCATTTATCAAAAAGATGAAAATCAGAAAGGTAAAAAATGGTCGCAACTTGCTTTTGAAAACTCTCCCACTCATGCTGGACTGGCTACCGTAAGTGAATTTCAAGCGAATGTACTTTCTTTTGAAACTTCAGCATTAGACTTTTTGGTCAAGAGAGTTGGATTGAAAGATTTAACATTTGATGATATCAGACCTGTTGTAATGCCGGAATCTCAATACGTAGCTGCTGGTACAAAATACAAAGCGGATATGTTCATCGCAGCATCTGCTTCTGGGTTAAATGATAAAATGAAAATGACGTACAATGGAGAAAGTGCTCCAGTTGTTGGTGGTGTAGGTAAGGTTGAATTTACTGCAACTCCAGGAAAGTACGATAAAAATGGAAATGCTAAAAAGCAAATCATTGCTTCGATTACAGTACCTCAAGGAGGAGGAGCCGACACCACTTTTACGGACACGATTGATTATTACGTAGTAAGACCGGTAATTCAAATTCAATCGCAATCGGTAAATGCGCTTTATTTCAATTGTGGTAATGCATTGGATGTGCAGGTTCCTGCATTGGGAACAGCTTACAATCCTTCATTTTCCGCGAAAGGTGGAGATGCCATTAAAGGATCTGTGACCGGTCAAGTTACGGTCGTTCCTAGGCAGCAAAAAGTCACATTGACAGTATCATCAAACGGTAATGTAATAGGATCGAGAGAGTTTGGTGTTAGAGCCATTCCAGCTCCTACTATTAAGGTATTTACAGGTGCAGGAGAGGTGAACCAGAAAGAAGGTATCTCGTCAAGAACTCCAGAATTATTTTTAAGAGCAATACCGGATGAGAGCTTTGCTCAGTTTCTTCCGAATGACGCTAAGTTTAGAGTAGCTGAAGCTGAAATCACCTTAGTAAGTGGCGGTTTGGGACGGGGCTCTATAAGAGCTGCTGAAAAGATTAACCTTAGAGGCATGAATGGAAGAAAAGGAGATCAATTGGTAATTGAGATTAAAAAGGTTCAAAGACAAAACTTTAGAAAGCAAACAGAGGACTTCCAAAAGTTCCAACGCTTTATCAACATCTCGTTGAAATAAACTTGTTATAAAAACAGTGTTATGAAAAAAATAGGTTATGTAGTTGTTTTTGCTCTTGCCGTTTCCTTTGGTTACGCGCAAGAAGAGTTAGCTCCTCTGGTTAAGCCAGAAGTTGATGAAACTCAAGTGATGTTTAAGAAAACAGTGTGGAGACGCATGGATATGGGGGAAAAGCAAAATAGGCCTTTCTTTTCGTTGAACGGTGAGATTTCTAGACTGCTTATAGAAGCGGTTGACGAAGGACTTCTTACCCCATATAGATCTGACTCTTGCATTAATTTCATGCCAGATATTATTTTCGTGTCCAATATATCGGTTGAGAGAGATCAGAATCCGTTTGTGGGTGGAGGATTTAATTCTGGAGGATTTGATTCTTTTGGAGATGATTCCAGCACGGATGAAGTTGCAGAAGATGGAGATCAGGCAAGGCAAGAGGCAATTCCTGAAGATCTTTTTTCAGTCCTTTATATAAGAGAAGATGTAATCTTTGATAGGAACAGATCCAGAATGTATAACTACATCCGTTCTTTATCGATAGCCTTACCAAGGGATGCTGGTTCGCTATACAATGAAGCAGGATTTGAAAGAGTTGTCGCTCACTTTAGGTATGATGATGTTATCGAATTGTTTAGAGGGCCATATGCAGATAGGGCTAAGTATTATAACGCAAATAATTCTGGAAAGCACATGAATATGAGTGATGCTTTTGAATTACGATTGTTCAATGCACCCATTATTAAGATTTCGAACCCACAAGACCTTGACATTAGACAATTGTATGCGGACCAAGCGGCAATTGATCCGATGAGTGTAATAGTGATCCAACAGAAATATGAATATGATTTGATGGAGTACGAATCAGAACTTTGGGAATATTAATAATTAGATTTGAAACCTAACCTAATCCACCGTACGATGAATATTAGAAATTTACTCTCTTTGTTATTTGTTACAGCTATCCTAACAATATCTGCACAGGAGTATGGAGAGTTGAAAGATCCTAGAGATGGAAAAACGTATAAAATTGTCACAATAGATATTGAGCTGGAAGGCGGTGTCTCTGTGAAAAGAACTTGGATGGCTCAAAACTTAGCGTATGAGGTTCCAGATTCCTTTTGCTATAAGAACGAAGATGCTTATTGCGAAGCTTTTGGACGTCTTTATACATTTCAGGCTGCGGAGCAGGCATGCCCTGACGGTTGGCACGTACCTACCATTGCAGAGTGGAATTTATTATTTCAAACCTATGGTGGAATACATCAGGCTGGAATTGCGTTGCAGAAAGGTGGTGAAAGTGGCATAGATTTAGAATTGGGTGGTTTTGGTGATCCTGGAAGAGTTTTTAAGAACATTGGAATCAGTGGAAACTACTGGGATGCCGAGAAAAAGTCTGACAATACTTCTGGATTGATTTCCATACAGAAAGGGTCTAAAGAAATTTACCATAGCGTAATCGGTGATTGGCACCGAAATAGCTGTAGGTGTGTGAAAGACAACTAAGATATTTTGAAAAACAATAGTGAGGGAGGCTTTAAAGGTCTCCCTTTTTTATTGCCTCGATTATTCTTTCTGCTTTGGATTGACCAACTAAATTGATGAGGTCTTTATCTGACGATTCTTTGAGCCGCTTAATACTCCCGAATTCTCTCATAAGCTTTTCTCGTGTATTTTCCCCTATTCCATTGATGTTATCCAAACCAGATTCGATGGATGCTTTGCTTCTTTTTTGTCTGTGGAATGTAATGGCAAATCTGTGCGCTTCATCTCTCAATTGTTGAATAAGCTTAAGAGAAGGTGATTTCTTACTTATATAGATCGGTATGTTATCTCCAGGAAAATAGATCTCTTCTAATCTTTTGGCAATCCCAATGATCGGGATTTTCCCATAAATGTCTAACTCCTTTAATGCTTCACACGCTGAACTCAGTTGACCTTTGCCACCGTCTATTACAATGAGATGGGGGTATGGTAGCTTTTCTTTTTTTAAGTGAGCGTAGCGCCTACCGACTACCTCTTTCATAGAGGCAAAATCATCCGGCCCAACTACTGTCTTTATATTGAATTTACGATAATTTGATTTGGATGGCTTGCCATTCTTAAAGCAGACCATAGATGCCACTGGATTTGTACCCTGAATATTAGAGTTATCAAAACATTCGATATGCTCTGGTAAATCTGTGAGTTTTAAGTCTTCTTGAAGCTTTTTTAGAATGCTTTCATTAGGTTTAACACTCTTATGCGAAAATTTTTCTTTCTTAAAGTATAGGGCATTTCTGTAGGATAACTCTATTAGTTTTTTCTTATCTCCAATTTTTGGGGTAATAATCTCAACGTTTTCCCAAGGTTCTATTTCTTCATTTGTAAGGATGAATGGATTACTACTTCCGTACTTTTTCCTTAAGTCAAAAATTGCAAACCTGAATACCTCGCTATTGTCCTCTTCAATTTTTTTCTGAACCTCCAGCGTTTCTGAATTAATAATTGCTCCATTTTCTATTCTCATATAATTAATGAAAATGGACTTTTCATTTTCAGATAGAGTCATTGTGAAAACATCGGTGTTCGTGATTTTCTGATTTACTATCAGCGAGCGCGATTGGAACATTTCTAGTCGCTCAAGTCTTTCTTTGTATGACTGAGCAATTTCATATTGGAGCGCCTCTGCAGCCTTTTGCATTTTTTCTCTATATGACCTACTCACAACCCCAAGTTTACCCTTTAAGATTTTATGAGCTTCATCTATATCTTTTTGGTAATCTTGCTCGCTTTGCAAGCCCTCGCACGGGCCAAGACAATTACCAATGTGATATTCTAAACATACCTTAAACTTCTTTTTCTTTATGTTTTCTTCGGAAAGATTGAATTTGCATGTTCGGATTTTATGCAGTTTGCGTATTAAATCGAGCACACCATTCATAGCCTTTACACTCGTGTAGGGTCCAAAATATTCTCCTTTGGAATGATCAACTCTCCTGGTGGAGTAAATTCTGGGAAAACGCTCATTTGTAATGCAAATACTCGGAAAGCTCTTATCGTCCTTGAGCAATATATTATAGCGTGGTTGATTCTCCTTAATGAGATTGTTTTCAAGTAGAAGCGCATCAAATTCAGAGGATACGATTACAAATTCGATTTGACGAATCTCCGATACAAGACGATACGTTTTGCGATTATCTAAATTAGTCTTTGTGAAGTAGCTGCTGACTCTTTTCTTAAGACTCTTGGCTTTGCCAACATAGATGATTTTATCCGTACCATCTAAAAACTTATAGATTCCTGGCTTCTCAGGTAACTTAAGATACTCTTCTCTAGAAAATCTCTGAAATTGCATTACATGAAGTCATCTTCATCTACCACATCATATTCAACAGTGTCTGATGGATTTGAGTTCTCTTCATAAAGCTCACAGTCTATGACCGTTCTCAACGGTTTTGTCGGTTTTTCAAAATATCCTTTTTGGTAGCCTAGTGTTTCATCAGCATATACTTTCAACATGTACTTTTCCCAAATAGGAAGAGCGGTACGACCACCTTGACCCATGGCCCAATACTTAAAACGTATGCTTCTGTCATCTCCTCCAACCCAAGCACCCGATACTAAATCTTTCGTGATCCCAATAAACCAACCGTCTGAAGCATTTTGAGTTGTACCAGTTTTGGCACCTATTTCATTGTCTACCTTTAGGGAATAATCCAGGGATCTTCCAGTCCCTAACTCTACAGTACCTTTTAGCATATGTAGCATCAAGTAAGCAGTTTCTTCATTGAGCACTTCACGTTCTTTAGGGATAAACTGTTGAATGACATTGCCGTTTTTGTCTTCAATTCTTGAAATGAAGAATGGTTTTATATAGGTTCCTTTATTTACAAATGTTGAAAATGCTCCCAGCATTTCGTACAAGGACACATCGGCGACACCTAGTGCGAGAGAGTATACTGGAGGTAAATCACCTTCTATGCCTAGATTTCTGGCAAGCTCTATTACGTTTTGCGGACCTATTTCGTGCATCAAATGAGCAGTAATTGAGTTGACTGATTTGGACATTGCTTCTCTGATAGTCATTACCTCGCCGCTCCAGGAGTTTTCGGCATTGTCTGGTTTCCAATAGGGGGGATCTTGTCCAGGCAGTGGGATGGTAACAGGTGCGTCAACATAAGTTTGACAAGGGGAGTAGTTGTTTTGTATTGCCTTGGCATAAACAATGGGTTTAAATATTGATCCAGGCTGCCTTTTCCCTTGTTTGACATGATCAAATTTGAAATACTTATGGTTGATGCCACCAACCCATGCCTTAATGTATCCAGTTCGAGGATCCATTGACATGAAACCTCCTTGAAGAAAGCGCTTGTAGTAATTTAATGAATCGTAGGAGCTGAAGGTTGTATCTATTTCCCCTTCCCAAGAGAAAACCTTCATAGGTTTCTTTAGATTCAAATAAAATTCTATGGAATCAGGCTCATCAGCATATCTTGTGCTAAGATTTCTATACGCCTTTGTTCTTTTGACCGCAAACTCTAGAAATTCAGGAATCTCATTATTTTCATCATCAATCCAAGGATTTTCACCTTGCCAGTGCTCAGTAAATATCTGCTGAAGTGTATCCATGCTTTCTGACACGGCTTCTTCGGCATACTGCTGCATTCTGCTGTCAATCGTAGTGTATATTTTCAGCCCATCCTCAAATAGATCGTAGTTGTTTTCATTGGCCCATCTCATCAGGTAATTTTTGGCGACCGTTCTGAAATAGGTAGCTAGACCCTCATTCTGACTTTCCACAAGGTAGTTCAGGGTAAGTTCTTTATTGTTCAATGAATCATAAACAGATCTTTCTATAAGTCCATATTTGTGAACATTCCAGAGCACCTCTGTTCGTTTTCTTTTTGCTCTTTCTGGGTTCAAAGCAGGATTAAATGCTGTAGGCTTGTTTATTGAGCCCACAAGACTGGCTGATTCTTGATAGTCAAGTTGTGAGGGGAGTTTATTGAAAAAAGTTTTTGCAGCTACTTTAATTCCGTAAGAATTGCTTCCATATTCAATCGTATTTAGATACATGGCAAGGATTTCCTCCTTGGTGTATGATTGTTCCAATTGAACAGCAATAATCCACTCCTTAATCTTAGTTATGAGTTGACCAATTGACGGATATTTATAAAGTGACCCTTTGCGGCTATCATTCGTGCTGTATAGATTTTCAGCAAGTTGCATTGTTAGTGTACTTCCCCCCCCTTGAAATGAGAACGTTAGTTTTCCAAAAACAGCTCTGGCCAAACCTTTTAAGTCAATTCCCGAATGATCTTTGAATCGAATATCTTCAGTAACCAATAAGGTATTTACTAATTCAGGAGAAAGCTCCTCGTAGGTCACTGGGGTTCTATTTTTCCTGAAATATTTACCGAGCGAAACACCATCTGCACTGATCAATTCAGAGGATAAATCAGGATCAGGCCGTTCCAATGCTTGCAAGCTTGGTAAACCGCCAAACCAGCCAAATGCATCATTTCTGACCATTAAAAACATGATTGAAATACCAAGGACACCTAAAAAAAAAGATGCCCAAAGGATTCTTAAAATGTATTTAAACAGCTTTTGTTTCATTGATAATTCTTTTCAAAAAATGTCAAGTATGCAGACACATCCTTCGTCCGATACAAAATATCAAAATTATCTTCAGTTATAACAAAAACATCAAATTTTGAACCTTTAAATGTCTCTTTTAGGTCAACCTCCTGATTAAAAGACTTTAAAAAGTTCGAAGCTGTTCCTTTACCTGGAAAAACGTTGACCAGAAGCATGGATTTCTCATCGCTCAAAATGAGGTTCCCAGTCTTTAGGTTGGATAGATTTTTATCTGAAAGGTAATTGTCTACCAATGGTGTGAGTTGATCCGCAATGTCTGAGTCAATATTGTAGACAACGATGAAAAAATGTTTTTGTGTAAAATCCTCAATAAACCTGGCTTTCGCACTATTGTATCTTTTTTGTTGGAAGTTTTCTGATGCTAACAGAAGTGAATTAGCATATGGGTTCAGTTCACTTTCCGGATATTTTTTCATAAACTCCCCAAGTTCAAATTGATATTTGTGATCTTCCTCAGTTTGTCCCACAGAAAGAACTTTTAAGAGAGCAATGTTGTCGCTAAATTCATTGTCAGAGTGCATGCTTAGCACACTGTCAGCGGTTGTTAGAACTTCTTGATAAGAACCTCCTTTATATTTAGCGTATAAGCTTTTATATAATTTTTTAAGTTGCTCGCTTATTGCAAAGCTTTCTTCTCTGTAGTTGGGGTTATCAACAAGCTTAGCATAAATTGTTTCAGGGTACTTGCGTTTTAATATGTTGCCTTTTTCTTGCGACTTGTTAGTGTCTATATCCTGATATAGCAAGTAGAGTTGATAAAGAACCTCAGCCTCGTATTCAGTATCTGGAAACCTCGACAATAACTCTTCAAAAGAATCTGCAGCGTTGGCGTCTTCTTCGAGACGCAGATTGTAAATATTTCCCAGGTTATATAAAGCAACTTCTATTTCGGTCAGAAGAATTTGTTTCTCTTCATCTGTTTCGGGTATGGATGACATGATTTTGCGAGCTTCATCTTCAGGAGATTCTTCTGCAGCGTTTTCACCTGTAGATTCAGAAACGTCAGTGGCTAGGAACTCTTCTTCTCCACTAACGCTTACCGCAGCTTTGTTTTTGCGTCTCCAATTATCCTCTCGCTCTCTATCCCCCCATTTTCTTATAAACTCATTTCTACCTTTACTGAGTGCATTTGGGTTGTCGAAATACCAAACAGACCCAATAGCTGCTGTGGTGATCAAGTTTTCCCCGTTGCTTTGCGAAATATTTCTAGCTCGATTAATGGCAGCTTGCTTTTCCTTTTTCTTTCGCTCCTTTTCTTTGGTTCGTTCTTTTTCAATTTTTGCCGTAAACATCGATAAGAGCGAATCTTCTGAGAGCGTGGAAAGATGTAAAAGGCTATCGTTTTGTTGGATTACTACAATTTGTTCTACAAAATCGACTAGGATTTCCTGCCGCTCTTTAATCGCCGCGAAGTTTTCCTCGTCTTGAGGCATAGCACTTACTGTACTATCATAGTAACTTTTAGCTAGAACAAAGTTTTTTAAAGAATCATAATAAATCTCGCCGAGGCTTAAATATGAATAGGCTTTCTGCCGGTTATTATTTTCACTGTATTTCACAGATAATTTATAATTGTCAATGGCATTATTCATATTGCCATTTTTCATTTCAAAACCGGCTAGCTCGTAGTAAATCTTGTCTCGATACTCAACGTTTTTAGGATCTCTAAGAAGGCTTTTGAAATACTTTTGAATTTTTTTTAAGTCACTAGCGTCGGCTAGTTCCGTCACTTGAGCCATATACAGTTTTGTGTAGAACTCAAGTTCATAGCTCGGGCTGTTTTTAAGCGTCTTTTTGTAAAACCGAAAGGCTTCGCTCTCGAAACCTAATTCATGATAGGTTTGGCCTATGATGAAGTTGATTCGAGCCTTGTCGTGAGAGCTTAATAGTTCTTCTGCTTTCACAAGATTTCCTACCATCTTGCTTTTATCTCCCTTTTTTTGGTAGAGGTATGCTGTATTGAGATGCAACCGCCGCGTGTTTTCTTTATTTAATTTTTCTTTTAACAAGTAATCGGTCACAGCGAGGGCATTTTTATACTCATTAAATTCAGTAAAACTTCTAATTAATTCTGTGAGTGCGTAGTGCCTTGCATTGTCATTTTCGCTGTGGGTGTTCACGTACTTAAATGTTTCAATTGCATCTGGAAATTCAGAAGCGTAATGCCTTGCCAACCCCACCAATATGTAGCTATCATCTTCCCATTTGCTATTTGGATGCCTTTGAATTGAAATTGAAGCTTTCTGGATGCAGTCTTCTATCTGAGTTTTCAAAGAATTAGACTTAGTAGTATCGAACTGGGCGTATATAGGAAGAACTTTGTTATAATTCCATTGCTGGCTCTCAAAGATGTCTTTCTCTATTTCCTTTACACGTTCGTTAGCAATGAAATATGCATTGTAATGAGCTGTAAGATCATGAAATGAACCACTCAATGGATTATTTTTGTAAGGAGAACACCCCGCTACAAATGCAATTAAACTTATTGAAATTATTTTCTTCAAAATGGTTTTAGCCTGGTTCAATTAATAACGTTCTCAATTTCAAATTGGTGTAAAGATAAAACATGAGCTGATTGCATACCTTTGCCCGCTTAAATTGCAATCTATGGCTGCAAGAAAGACATTAAGTAACTGGCTAACCAATAAATATCTGCTGATTATTCGCAATGAGGAGAATTTTGCGGAAAAAACCACATTTAGTTTTAATTATGCGCGCTTGTTTCTGCTTTTGACGGGGGTAGGGCTTCTTTTGCTGTCATTGGCCGTGTACTTGGTTACAGTAGCATTAGAACAATGGCTTGATCCAAGGCATGCTCAAATGGAGGCTAATCGACAGGTTTTGGAGTTGTCAATGACAATAGATTCACTTGAGCAAGAAGTGAACAACAAGGACGTCTATATTGAAAATGTAAGAAGAATTATTGCAGGAGAAGAAATTGACCAAAGTGTAGAATTAAGCCTTGAATCCAATTTACAACCCGCAGAATTGAGCGAAACAATACAGCCAGTGGACTCTCAGTTCAGAGCTGAATTTGAAGGATCTGATTTAGCGGGCATTACAGCTCTTCCAATAGCAGTATCATCAAATATTTACGAATTACGGGATATATACCTCATTAGTCCATTGGATGGGATAATTACCGACGGATTTAATCCCAAAAAAGATCATTACGGAATCGACATGGTAGCTCAAGAAAATGAGCCTGTCCGATCTGTTGCGGATGGTGTGGTGGTCATGTCGTCCTGGACATTGGATGGGGGTTATATTCTCGCGATTCAGCATCCTGGCAATTTAATTTCGGTATATAAACACAATTCGGAATTATTTAAAAACGTTGGTAATTTTGTGGCCGCAGGTGAAGTGGTGGCTATTATCGGAAATACAGGAGAGCTAACGTCAGGACTTCATTTGCATTTAGAATTATGGCATAATGGCAACCCTGTTAACCCTGAAGAGTATATTGCACTATAAAATCACGCTATGTTGAACAAGAATCAGAAAGAAGTAGAAGAGTTAAGCAACTCGAGTAACATCATTGGGAAAGGCACTATTGTAAACGGTAGCATAGAAACCTTTGGCAACATTCGGGTAGAAGGAAAAGTTGTAGGAGATATCAAAACCAAATCGAAAGCTGCTTTTGGCCACTCATCTCAAGTAGATGGTAGTGTGCTTGCGCAAAATGCAGAAGTAGCCGGACACATTACAGGTACCATTGAGGTAACCGAGCAATTGGTGCTGAAAGCTACCGCAACCATAGATGGGGACATTATCACCAATAAATTGCTAGTTGAATCCGGAGCTACCTTCAATGGAAAATGTAAAATGGGCGTAAAAAGCAAAGAAATTAAAATTGGAAAGCCCGAAGAAGCAGAGCAGCCGCACGCACTCAAAGCCTGACATTCAATCCCAAAAAGAGGATAAATCTTTTATGAGGCACTATGCCTTAGCGTTCGAGCTTGTAGTCTTGAACTTAAGTTTAATTCTGGGGGGCTATTATTTGGACGACTATCTGAAATCTAGTCCCGTTATTATTTTAGTTGCCACGTTCCTCGCAATGGCAGGGACTATTTGGTTACTATTAAGGTCTTTGAGATGAAGAAGAAGTGGCTATTTTTAATAGCAATTACAAGCGTACTATTATTGGTAGAATATTACTTTTCCACCTCTCTTGCTTTGCATTCGTCATTTCAGCTGATGGTTTTTTTCTTTACAGCGCAAGCTTTTGTCTTGTTCAGACTCGATCACTGGGCATCCGAGGAGTGGAAGGTTCAGATGTCTATGGTGAAGATTGTGATTAGATTATTATCCTCTTTGGTCTTCATACTTGTGATGATTTATTCACAGCCAGATCAGTTCAATCTAGTTGTTCAATTTATTATCCTCTATTTGATATACATGATCTTTGAAATAGTTGGGGCATTGACTAACTTGCGCCGAAATTGAGGAACGAACGAAAATCCGATGAGAATAGGCGCTATTTTGAAGCAATCTAACTTTCTGAAAATCAACAAGTTTTTAGCACTATTGCTACTCATTATGCCAGGCCTTGTTTTGGCTGGAGGTGGCTCTAAAAAGGACGGTGAGGAACAATTCAATCCAAATGAGATGATAAACCATCACATTTCGGATTCCCACGTATGGGAAATTTATCACGGACTCACCGTTCACCTTCCTGTAATTGTCTATTCTGAGGAAAAAGGGCTGGATATTTTCTCATCTGCCAATTTCTATAATCACGAAGAAGTAGTCCCTTACAATGGCTACATAATGGATCATGACCACATCACTTTAGAAAGTGGAGCTCATGTTTTCGATATCTCAATAACGAAAAATGTTTTATTCCTCTTAATTGATGCGGCACTTTTACTTCTTGTTTTTTCCGCGGTAGCCAGAGGATATAAGAAAAATGCGGGAAGAGCGCCGCGCGGTATCCAATCCTTTTTTGAGCCAATCATCATGTTTATCAGAGATGATATAGCGAAAGAAAACATTGGGCCGAAGTATGGTAAGTTCATGCCATTTCTCCTAACCGTATTTTTCTTCATATGGTTTGGAAACTTGCTAGGTTTATTGCCAGGAGCAGCCAACCTTACGGGGAATATCTCTGTGACTTTGACCCTTGCAGTAATTACACTTTTGATAACGACATTTTCAGGTAGAAAAACCTATTGGCTACACATTGTTGACCCATTGGGGAAATCAATGCCATGGGCTGGTAAACTTCTACTTTATCTTATTCTTTGGCCAGTAGAGATCATTGGAATCTTTACTAAGCCATTTTCATTGATGATTCGACTGTTTGCGAACATCACAGCAGGTCACATACTCATCCTAAGCATCATCAGTTTGGCTTTCATTTTCGAAAGTTTGACAATAGGTGTAGTTGGAGCAGTCTTTGCCACGGTGATGAACATGTTAGAACTATTTGTAGCCGTACTTCAGGCGTATGTATTTACGCTTTTGTCGGCACTTTATTTTGGACAAGCAGTTGAAGAGCATCATTAATTTTTAGAAACCAATTTTTAAACTATAAATAATAAATCATGGGAGCAATTGGAGCAGGTTTGGCAGTATTAGGAGCAGGTCTTGGTATCGGTTTGATCGGTAAAGGCGCAACTGAAAGTATTGCAAGACAACCAGAAGCAGCTGGTAAAATCCAGACAGCAATGATTATTGCAGCAGCCCTTATTGAGGGAGCGGCTCTTTTCGGCGTTGTAGTTGGACTATTGGCAGGATCAGGAAATTAATCCTTATCAAACTTGGCTATGACCACATTAGGTGGCATGGCCAGGTTTTTAAAAAAGACATTTACTATTAAACAATATATATCGTGGCACTAGTTACCCCCGACATTGGACTGATCATTTGGCAACTGATTATTTTCCTAATAGTACTATTCATCCTGCGAGGATTCGTGTGGAGGCCGATCTTGAGTGCGCTTAAAGCACGTGAGCATCAAATTGAAGACTCTCTTAGAGCTGCAGACAATGCAAAAGAGGAGATGGAGCAAATCAAAGCTGACAATGAGTACCTTCTTCAAGAGGCGCGCATAGAGCGAGATGCAATTCTAAAGGAAGCGAAAGAAGAATCAGTGCATATTATTGAGCATGCTAAGGCAGAAACATCTGACATCACATCT
This sequence comes from Ekhidna sp., assembly GCF_039940915.1. Taxonomy (GTDB): domain Bacteria; phylum Bacteroidota; class Bacteroidia; order Cytophagales; family Cyclobacteriaceae; genus Ekhidna. The sequence continues at coordinate 537,167 of NZ_JBDVFO010000001.1, read as the reverse complement.
AAAATGATTCAGGATGCGAGAGAGGCAATTGAAGTTGAGAAAAAGGCGGCTCTTACGGAAGTGAAAGACTTGGTGGCAGCATTGTCACTTGAAATCGCAGAAAAAGTACTTCGAGAAAAACTTTCTGATGATAAATCTCAGAAAGCATTGGTTGATAAATTCATCAAAGACGTAAAAGTTAATTAAGAATGTCTGCAGGCAGAATAGCGATTCGTTATGCTACACCAATCTTAGAATTGGCGGAAGAGAATAAAGTCCTGGATGCGGTTAAAGCAGACATGGAATCTTTCTTGACAGTGTGCGAAGAGAGTAGGGATTTTTCGCTCATGCTTAAGAGCCCGATTATTTCGCATTTGAGAAAAGCGGATATTCTTAAGAAGGTTTTCACAGGTAAAGTGAACGAACTGACGCTTAAGGCTTTTGATATCATTACAAGAAAAAGTCGGGAGAATTTGCTTGAGAATATCGCGGAAGAATTTTTACATCTATACAATGCCAAGAAAGGATTGGCAGAGGTATCAGTGACTACAAGTATTGAATTGGACGCTGACATGAGGAAGGCATTCGAGACGCTTGCAAAAGAAATCACTGGTAAAGAACCACTTTTGACAGGAAAAGTGAATCCAGACATAGTAGGAGGATATATACTTAAAGTTGGCGATCGTCAATTGGATGATAGCGTAAGCGGCCAATTGAAAGAATTAAAACTGAAGTTTTCGAAAAATAAATAACACTAAGCCAATAGGCTAAACAAATAATATTATGGCACAAGTAAGACCTGATGAGGTTTCAGCAATTTTAAGAGAGCAGCTTTCTGGTCATAAGACAGAAGCTGAACTCGAAGAAGTAGGTACCGTACTCCAAGTAGGTGATGGTGTAGCTAGAATTTATGGACTATCAAATGCCCAGGCAGGAGAGCTTTTAGAGTTTGAAAACGGCCTGAATGCACTCGTGCTAAACCTCGAAGAGGACAACGTAGGAGCTGTGTTACTTGGCGATTCAAGTAATGTAAACGAGGGAGATACTGTAAAAAGAACGGGTAAGATTGCTTCGATCCAAGTAGGAGACGGCATGTGTGGTCGTGTAGTGGATACACTTGGTATGCCTATTGATGGTAAAGGAGAAATTTCTGGAGAGACTTTCGAAATGCCCCTCGAAAGAAAGGCGCCAGGAGTAATCTACAGAGAGCCAGTAAGTGAGCCGCTTCAGACAGGTATTACTGCGATCGATTCAATGATTCCTGTAGGAAGAGGTCAGAGAGAATTAGTGATTGGTGATCGTCAGACGGGTAAGACCGCTGTGGTAATTGACACCATCATCAACCAAAAAGAATTTTACGATAAGGGAGAGCCAGTATTTTGTATCTACGTTGCTATTGGACAGAAAGCTTCTACAGTGGCGGGTATCGTAGCGCAATTGGAAAAGGCTGGAGCAATGGCTTATACAGTGATTGTAAATGCGTCTGCTGCTGACCCTGCTCCAATGCAATTCTTTGCTCCATTTACAGGTGCTGCAATTGGTGAATTTTTCAGAGATACGGGACGCCCTGCTCTTGTGGTTTATGATGACCTTTCTAAGCAGGCAGTTTCTTACCGCGAGGTTTCCCTACTACTGAGAAGGCCTCCGGGACGTGAAGCATATCCTGGGGATGTATTCTATCTTCACTCAAGACTTTTAGAGCGTGCAGCAAAAGTGATCAATGACGACGAGATTGCTAGCCAAATGAATGACCTTCCTCCTTCATTGAAGGGGAAAGTAAAAGGCGGCGGATCATTGACTGCACTACCGATTATTGAAACACAAGCTGGAGACGTATCAGCTTACATACCTACCAATGTAATTTCGATTACAGATGGTCAAATTTTCCTTGAAACTAACTTGTTTAACTCCGGTATCAGACCTGCGATTAACGTTGGTATCTCTGTATCGAGGGTAGGGGGAAATGCGCAGATCAAATCGATGAAAAAAGTATCAGGAACTTTGAAGCTTGACCAAGCTCAATTCCGAGAACTTGAAGCATTTGCTAAGTTTGGATCTGATCTTGATGCAGCGACTCAGCGTACGATCGATAGAGGACAAAAGAATCAGGAGATTTTGAAACAACCACAGTTTTCTCCGGTTCCGGTAGAAGAGCAGGTTGCTATTATTTATGCTTCTACAAAAGGATTCTTAGATCCAGTTCCAGTGAATAAAGCAAGAGAATTTCAGGTTGAGTTTATTAATGCAATGAGAACTACTGGAAAGGATGCTTTAGCTGACTTTAAAGCTGGTAAGTTGAGTGATGACGCTGTTGCCAAGACAGAAGAAATCGCTAAGGATATAGCATCTAGATACAAAAAATAAGAACAGATGGCCAATCTTAAAGAAGTAAAAGGTAGGATTCAGTCGGTTGTTTCAACGCAGCAGATCACCAAAGCCATGAAGATGGTGGCGGCTGCCAAGTTGAGAAGAGCACAGGATCGTATCATTCAAATGAGGCCATATTCTCAGAAACTCTCTGAAATCATACAGAATGTTTCAGCAGGAAATGTAGATTCTGGAGACAACCCGTATGCTCAAGAGCGCACAATTGATCGAGTTTTGATTGTAGTTGTGTCTTCTGATCGTGGGTTATGTGGAGCTTTTAACAGTAGTGTCTTTAAAGGAGTAAAGGCACTAATTGCTGAAAAGTACAGTGAGTCTGAGGCGACTGGGAATTTAGAAGTCCTTCCGATAGGAAAAAAAGCATTGGAACATTTCGCAAAGAGAAAGTACAATGTAATAAGTGAGTACTCGCACTTGATTGAGAAGTTGAACTTTGCTGATGTGAAAGAGGTTGCGGAAATGATCATGGCTAAATTCATCAATGGGGATTATGATCGGGTAGACATTGTCTACAATGAGTTTAAAAACGTCGCTACACAGCTTATTAATAAAGAGCAGTTTCTCCCAATCAAAGAAGTAGAGGTAGAAGAAAGTGAAGAAAACTTTGGAGGTGTTGATTACATTTATGAACCTTCAAAAGAATTTATTTTTGATGAACTGGTTCCAAAATCTCTTAAGATTCAGTTTTATAAGACATTGCTAGAATCCAATGCTTCTGAGCATGGTGCTAGAATGACAGCAATGGATAAAGCAACTGAAAATGCAGATGACCTGCTGAAAGATTTAAGATTGACTTACAATCGTACGCGTCAGGCAGCCATTACCAAGGAAATACTTGAGATCGTAGGTGGTGCTGAGGCATTGGCTCAGGCTTAATGATTAAGCGAGCATATAAGTTTGCTCAAATCTTATCACTAGATATTGTAATCGGAGTAGTTGTACTGCTCCGATTTTTTTGTGATCAATCCGTAATTAGCATAGGGTGGGAAGTCTATGCTCTGCTTGGAGCTGCTGTCTGGCTGATTTATACAGCAGATCATCTACGAGATGCGGAAATATCAAAAAACACTTCGCGTGAGCGATATATGTTCCATCAGAAGTATAGAAAAGCGCTCACGTTTGCTTTCTTCACCGTATTTATTCTGGCGTTTCCTCTTATTTTTTTCATTCCGGTTGTCATTTTTTTAGGAGGATTAACACTTGCCACCTTTTCACTTATTTACCTACTCATTCAACATCGCCTATCGATCTTTCTTTCCAAGGAACTCTATGTTTCAATTATTTATGCACTCGGAATATTGATGGTTCCGATGTTGGTCGGTCAAACCTTCGAATGGAAATCCATTGTGCTGCTAATTCTTTTGGCATTTGTCAATTTGGTCATCTTCAGCTGGTATGAAAAAGATGAGGATGTGAGGGATGGATTTCAATCAATAGCCACCAGAATGGAATATCAAATACTGGAAGGATTGATTTTTACTTCTCTAGCTATCGGACTGGCCATTTCGGTGTTATCCTTCAGCCTTGTTAATGCTTATTTCTTCATAGGTTTTATCACCTATTCATTGGTGGTTCTTTTTCCTGTTTTTTTCAAAAAAAATAACAGATACCGTACCGTAGGAGACGGTGTTTTTCTATTACCAATCCTGTTCGGATGGTTATGAATGAATTTGATCTGATAGCTCCATTTTACGACACAATGGCCAGATTGATTTTTGGTAATCAATTGTTAAACGCGCAGATTTTTTTCTTAGAACAAGTGCAAGCAGAAGACAAAGTTTTAATCATAGGTGGAGGCACTGGAGAGTTGCTGAAGCATATGCCAGGGTGCGATGTGATTCATTTTGTTGAAAAGTCTAGTCGAATGATGAAGGCAGCTTCAAAGCATCCGCTAAAAACGAAAGTTGAGTTCATAAATGAAGACTTTCTGATTTTGAACAACACAATGAAATATGATTTAGTCATATGTCCTTTTTTTCTGGATTGTTTTGACGAATCGACCCTAGAGATTGTCATAGAGAAAATTAGGTCGGTATTGAAAACGGAAGGGCATCTGTTAGTTGCAGATTTTCAAAGAACAGACACGAACAGACTTTTGTTGAAGTCAATGCATCTATTTTTTAGACTTCTAGCAAAATTGCAATCGAAATCACTCCTCGATATTCATGAAAAAGTGTCTTCCTCTGGTTTTCGACTAGTAAAAGAGAAAATTTCGCATCGAAATCAACTTTTTTCACGTCTTTATAGAAACCTTTGACAAATGGTTCTGTCATTAATATCAACGTGAGCACCACACACACCATTCATAAGCACCTGATTATTCAGAGTCAGCAAGGAGACCAGTCGGCCATGTCGTCGCTTTATGGCCTTTACGCTAAGGCTATGTACAACATCTGCCGAAGAATGATGGGTGATGAAGAAGAAGCAAAGGATCTACTTCAGGAATCGTTTATTGATGCTTTTCAAAAGCTGCCGTCTTTGCGGGAAGTAAATACTTTTAGCTCTTGGATTAAGCGGATAGTGGTGAATAACTGCATAAATGCAATTAGAAAGAAAAAGCTTGATACTTCGCAACTGGAAGAAGGTGCTGATTTTATCGAAGAAGAGGAAGATGATTTTGAATATGCACAATTTCAGGCTTCACAGGTAATGCAGTCAATAGACTTGCTACCAGAAGGCTGCAAAGCGGTATTGAACTTGTATTTGTTTGAGGGATACGATCATAAAGAGATTGGTGAGATTTTAGGTGTTACAGAGTCCGCATCCAAAGCTCAATACTGCAAAGCAAAAGCACGAATACGAAAGATATTAGAAGAAGAAAGGAGTCAGAATGTTGGATAATTTGAAAGATCATGTAAAAGATCAAAGGGACGAATTTGAAATTTATCCTTTTGATGCCAATTCAGGCTGGGAAGAAATCAAACAGAAGGTAGCCCCAAAGCAGCAGAAGGATCCCTGGAAGATGGCTGGAATTGCGGCGTGCTTTGCATTTATCCTGGGAGGAACCATTCTTTTCATGAATCCAGCACCCCAGCCAAATGATGAAATCGCAGAGTTGGAAAGGTATTACAACGGAGAAATAAACCAAAAGATCACCTTAGTAAAAAGTCAGCTTAAGGACGACCGTATTCTTGAAGATTTGACCACTATGGATCAGGCGTTCGCTGAGCTAAAATCTGATCTGAAAGACAATGTTGACAATCAGGAGGTAATCGCAGCAATGATGGAGAACTATCAGCTCAAACTCCAGATCTTAGAAGAAATTATAAAAGAGCTAGAAAAGGAAAAGAGTGAAGAAGTGCTTTAACATATTATTGACCCTGATAGTTGTCAGCCCGCTGCTTGCGCAGGTACGACAAGAGCGTGACTTCAAGCGTTCTTTTGCCGTTCCTGAAAACGCAAAAGTTGAGGTGATAAGTAAATATGGCGAGGTAATCATTAGGACTTGGGATTTGGATTCTGTACGATTTGAAGTGGTCGTTCGTGCAGAAGGTAAAAACACATCGACTGTTTCAAAATCCATGTCCCGCGTGGATGTAAAATTCAGGAAGGTAGGTAGCGTGATATCTGCTGTAACAGAGATAGGTAGTAGCGGTGGGATTTTTGGTAATGTTATCAATGAGGTAGGAGGAGCACTCGGAAGTAACAAACTTAAAGTTGACTATCAGGTTTGGATGCCAAAAGGAGTCATGCTTAGCGTTGAAAATAAATATGGAGATTTATATATGGCTGATTTAGATGGAAGAGTCAACATTGAAGTCTCTCATGGAGACATCAAAGCCAACAGCATTTCTTCAACTTTAAATCTTAAGCACAGCTTTGGGAAGTCTTCTTTTGGAAAATTGAACAATGGAATGTTCGTTTTAAGAGGTTCTGATATGACGATTGATGAAGCAACAGACTTGAACATAGAGAGTGGTAGTTCGGAGATTCGCGTAGATAAAATTGACCGAATACAATTGAACTCCCGAAATGATAAAATTCACCTATTGGATGCCAATGAGATCATGTGTGAAGGTTCCTTCACCAATCTCACGTCTGACCTTTTACGGGGATCAGCACGACTAGACTTTAGCTATGGAGATATTTATTTGAGCCGCATTGTTAAGGATTTTAACAGCATTGACATTACAGGTAAATCAACAGACATTAACCTGATTCTTAATCAGGCATCTTACATTAAAACATATATAAAAGGACCCGAAGATCAGATGATTCTACCCAATAGCATGCTGACCATGCAAAAAGAGACATTTTCTGATGATGGTAGAATTTCCCTTTCTGGTTTTGTTGGAAACACCAACACTCGTCACAGTCAACTTATTTTAGAAGCAGATGGTGGTGAGTTGATTGTCGCAATAAAAGAAACCCCAATTTTCGTAGACAAAGACTAATGCACCGTCACCACCGGAAGCCCATGAAAAAAATCATACCCTTGTTACTTATGCTGATAGCATTCACATCAGCAGGCCAGCAGCTTTATGAGAAGTCTGGTGGCATCAGACTTGGGCACACCTCCGGACTAACTTTCAAAAAGTTTGTGACAGAAGATGAAGCTGTGGAGATGATCCTAAGTGGGAGAAACGAAGGGATGCAATTCACCGCCCAATATCTTTTTCATCAGCCGATGGAATTTTCCTTCAATGATCGATTTTATCTACACTATGGAATCGGGGGACATGTAGGCTATGAAAAATTTGACGATTTAGCCAAGACACTTTCCAATGCAACAGGGGACGCATTCATATATGAGGAAAAGAGTTTTTTCACCATGGGAGTAGATGCTAGCCTTGGTATCGAGTATCGATGGTTGGAGGTCCCGGCTACCTTTGGCTTTGATATTAAACCCTATTTCAACTTCATCGGGATGAGGCATACAAAAGCGACCTTTTGGGACGCAGCTATTTCTTTTAAATATGTTTTCTGATTCCATGAAGAAGCTACTTTATTCGGTATTTGTTCTTTGCACCCTGACATCTTTTGGTCAGAAGTATGTGGATACCAACAATCCAAAAGACGAAGAGGTGAAATCGTTGCTCAGTAAAAACAACGACTTAAATGCTTTTGGAGCACTTGATATAAAAGTAGGTGACCTTATGGATGAGCGAGCATTGCTTGTTGGGGCTTACGGAGGATTCATTATCAATAGAAGGTACCTTTTTGGTGTAGCAGGATACGGCCTGGTGACGAATGTGGAATTTGAGGGTCTGGTACCCGGACAGGCCACACCAAAGCAGCTGAGTCTTCAAGGAGGATATGGGGGAATTGTAATTGGAGGGACCATTGCACCTCGCGAGCTAATACACATAAGTATTCCCATTGTACTAGGTGCTGGATCGCTAGAGGTGGTCGACAAAGACTTCTTCACCAATAATCCTGCAGATTCCGAATTCACCGTTGAGAATTCTGTTTTTTTTGTTGCTGAACCTGGAATAGAAATCGAATTTAATATCACCGAATATTTCAGACTCGGTGCTGGAATGACCTATCGGTATGTTTCAGGGACGGAACTCGAAAATGTAAAAGACGAAGATATTACCGGAACTACAGCAATGATCAGTTTCCGGTTTGGAAGGTTTTGATTTGTACTATCTTTGGTGAGTTCTAAAAGACAACCCCTATCCAGTGAACCTCACCAGAATCACTTTAATCTTAATTGTTTTCAGCACATGGTCTGATGTCATGGCTCAAGGCGGCGATTTTCAGAGAATATCCTTGCTGATACATGATTCTGATTCACTTCTCTATGACCAACCACAGAGAAGTTTAGAGCTGGCTTTAGAAGCCCACAAAATAGCTGAGCCAATGGAAAACGATTCACTATTGGCAATAACACTTAATCGCGTTGGAGCAGCTCAGTGGTCATTGGGGAATCAGATGCAAGCGCTGGAAAAGATTCAAGCATCGCTTCAAATTTCCGAGCTAAATAGATACGAAAAAATAATGGCCAAAAATCTGGGTAACATAGGAGATGTATATGCATCTTCTGGACTCGATTTAGATGCGATTGGTTACTTTCGATCAGAGCTGGCGATTCAGCAAAATGAGCAAGATACACTTAGGCTCTTCACGATCAATAATAACATAGGCAAAGCCTTTTTAAATTTAAGCAACTACGATTCTGCACATCATTATTTAGAAGCAGCGTCACTTTACTTGAGCTCCGAATTTGAGCATCTCCATTCCATCTACTATTTCAATCAAGCAGAACTCTACTTTCAAGAGGGAAAGAGTCAGGTAGCTGATTCATTGATCAAGCTTACCATGGCAAACGCTCGTCAGTTTAACAGTAGACGAGGGGTTATTCGGGCAAATCAGCTCAGAGCTGAGTGGAACCTTTCAATGCGTGAGGATATAAAAGCCGTTAGCCATGCCGAACTGGCATTTGACCTTGCCATGCAAAGTGGAATAAAAGAGTTGATCTATATCACAAGCAAGACCCTTTCAAAATGCTATGGAAACTTAAAGAGGTACAAAGATGCCTACGAGAAGCAATTGGTGCACGAACACTACCTCGATAGTGTCCAAAGTGTGACGACTATTAATGAACTGGAGCTTCTGGCCTATTATCAACGGCTATTCCAGATGCGCGTACTGGAATCGAAAAATACAGTAAACAAAGAGCTGGCGGATCAACGTCAATTGATTATTCAAGGATTGGTGATAGCCTTACTCATTGCAGCGATATTGATAGCGATTATTTTCTTGGTGGTAAGAGAGCTAGGTATTCGGAAACGAGAACTGGAAAAACTCAGTGCCTTTAGGTCAAAGATTTTTGCGATTGTATCACACGATTTAAAATCTCCTATCCAATCAGTTTCATCAGTAGTGGAAATGTTTAATCAGAAACTTATCAGCAAGGAAGAAATTGAGCCACTACTCCCGGAGGTCAAGGAAAAAACATCCAATCTAATGAGCCTATTAAATAACGTATTTCTATGGGCAGAAGGACAAATGGAAGGCGAGAATCAAAGCAAAGAAGTGTTCTTGCTCCACCCGCTTCTCGAGGATTTAAAAATGGAACTGAGTGAGCGTTTTGAGTTAAAAAAAATTACGTTAAAACTTCCGACAGCAGAAGACTTTCAAATTCACTCAAACCCCGGAATCATTCGAATTCTTCTCAGGAATTTGATTGTAAATGCCATTAAATTCTCAAACGAAGACTCAATGATTGAAGTCAATACTTTAGAAGGAGAGAAAGTGAAAATCATTGAGGTAATAGATAATGGGATCGGTCTGACAGATGAGATGAAAGAAAACATCTTTGGAGGCAAGCTGGTAAGTTCTCAAGGAACGGCAGGAGAGAAAGGAAACGGTCTTGGTCTTGCTTTATGTTATGATTTCGCGAAAAGTCTGGGAGGCCAAATGGAAGTAGAAAGTAAACTGGGAGAAGGATCTGTTTTCAGGATTATTTTAACGGATCAAAACGCTTCGCTATAACCATTCTCGCTTTGTCATTCATGTCTCTAAAAGCAATTAGATAGTAATTCCCTCCATCTTCAGTTTCCACCTTTAAGAATTCAAACTTACAGATGACTGGTCATCTCCAAATCACTTAATTTTTGATTCCTCCACTTTCAGACTTTCTGGTTATGTACACACATTGTCCACCTATATAATTGGGGATAATTGACATATGAATGCACATTTGAATTCCTCGCTCTCGAGAGCGTGATTCTCGAATGTTCCAAATTTTAAAATCTTTCATATGGAAACGCCAACATCAAAGCACGTATTTTTAAAGTTAGCTATCGTAATTACAGCGATCTTCATATTTTTTGCCTGCAGTAAGGATGATTTCGCTATCGAAGAGCAAACGCAACTTGTTCAATTCAGCTTTTCTCAAGAAGTAATTGAGTCAGATAAAGGAGGGCGGACGAATGAAGATTTAGGTACTCCATCCTCCGCGATTGTCACTGTTGCCAATTCGGATGGAGATGTAATTTTAAATAGACGTGAATTGGCTCTCCATCAATTTGGTGATTCATTTCTATCAGAGCCTGTGACCCTGACTGTTGGCAGCTACTCATTGGATGATTTTTTGATTTTGGAAGAAGAAACTGTGATTTATGTTTCTCCGATAGAAGGTAGCGACAAGGCCTATTTGGTTGATGATCCATTATCGATTGAATTTGAGGTCGTAGCGGATGAGATCACTACGCTAGCTCCAGAAGTACTTGCCATTGGTGAGGATGCAAATGCCGCCGAATATGGTTATGGACAATTTGGCTTTGAGGTAGTAGAAACGGTAGACTTAGTCGTTTCAGTGTTTGTAAAGGGAGAGGCGAATTTTGAGTTGACAGATGCATCCATTTCCATTGAAGGGTTAAATGAAAGCGGTGAGTCCGTTTGGAATTATGCAACAGAATTAGGAGCTGAACCCAATCAGTTGGAATTGAGAAGTGCATATAACCACACGATTGTGGTAGCAAAAGAGGGTTATGAGCCATCGGAGCAACAAATTTCCTTTGATACATTAAACCAAATAGTACTGGAGATCATCCTGCATCGTCCTGAGCAGGCACAATGTGATGAGCTCTTGAAGTACTATGGAGGTTCCGAGAACGATGTTTTTTGTGCGGTTGCACATACCAATGATGGGTATATTTTGGGAGGTCGTTCACGATCAACAGATGGTGATTTCTCGGAAAATAATGGGGGCTACGATTATTTAATAATGAAAGTAGACGAATGCGGCAGCATTGTTTGGCGGAGAAATTTTGGCGGGGATAGGAATGAAGTTATGAGGGATATGTTGGTGACAAAAAATGGTAACATAATTCAAGTTGGCACCACTGCGTCTAATGCGGGTACTGGTGATGTTACTTCCAAAATATCCAACAATGACACATGGGTAGTCATGTCAGATGCAGAAGGAAACCTGTTATGGGAAAAATCAGTGGATGTATACTTTCCAACACGGGTTATTGAAACCACTGATGGAAATTTTATTGTTGCGAATTATGATGGTAAACTATTAAAAATCACATCTGGTGGTGAAGTATTGTGGATAAGAGATTATCGAAATATAACCATTAAAGATGTTGTAGAACTAACCGATCAGAAGCTAATGATAGTGGGTCATACTGGAGGGTATCCAAATGTTTCTCCGTGGATTGTGAGAACTGATTCTGATGGATATATTACAAAGGAATTTGAAAGCGTGCATAAGGATGAGGGTAGAGACGATGATGTTATTACAGGAGCTCTGAATGTTTTGCCAGGAGGAGAAAACGACACGTATCTCATCTCAGGATACAAGTCAGGTGAGCGTGAGTATGAAGTTTTTTTAATGAGTGGAGATGATGAAATTCTATCATATTTAGATATTCCGGCTGTGAACAAAATCTCTCGTATTGCGAAAATGGGGGATGATTATGTAATATTAGCCGGACTCCCATCACATGGAAAATGGTTTGGTGTGTACGATGCTAATGGGATATTTAAAAAAGAATACAATCACAGCAATGTTGGAGTGGCTTATGGTATTCATACGTTAGATGATGAAGTGGTAATTAGCGGATTTTTTGGCGGGAATGAAGACAATAAAGGTGGATATGATGGATTCTTATTAAAGCAGACTATAAAGTGAGTTTTTGCTGAACTAGAAAATATGTGAATGATTTTGAAGGCTGACAACAGCAGTTATTGGGTTAAAAAATTCTTCTTTATTGGATGAACTAGAAATATCGTAAGTTTTTCTAATCAGAAAAAGACTTACGATATTTTAGGTGGACATCAATGCTAAACAAAACCTCTCATTTATTTCTTCAGACGGAAAGGATCGGAACCACTGCTTAGCTAAAGCTTGCTAACGTCAATTTTTAAGGTATCAAAGACGCCCCACTATAACCATTCTCGCTTTGTCATTCATGTCTCTAAAGGCAACTAGATAATAACCTCCTCCATCCCGAAGCTTCCATTTCTTTTTCAGTTCATTCGCTGTTAGTGGATAATTTCTGGTGATTACATTGATTTTACCTTCTGGAGCAAACTCTTTGATCGCTTGCTTATCAGCGTTTGCCACTACCTTAAAGACTCTACCAGGCAATGCATTAATAGGTACATCCAAAGTATAGAGATGCGTGTTTTCAGAAAGTTTTCCAAGGTTAAAATCCAAAGCAATCTTCTTAAATGCTCCGGCCTTCATGATGGAGCTGTTGGGTTCAAAAAGATACGGTCCCAACTCTTCGAATCTGGCGATTGACTTCTTTTCACCCTCTATTTGAAAGGTATAGTCAGGCTGCTCGCTCCCCAGATTTATACAGTGTATTTGAGGAATGCCATTAAATTCAAAATCTACTAGAATCAACAACTCCTTGCAGTCATTTTTTACAGATACAACATGAACCTCTTTAACGTGTGGGAGCGATTTGAGAATCACTTGAATGTCTAATAGTGGGGAGTATTTGATGAGTACTTTGTTTGCTTTTTGTTTCAATACCGGTAAAAGATCTATCAGATTGGGTGAGCAATCTTCCATTTTAAAGACCCTGCTTTTTTGCTGATTTCTGCGCGCTGGATCCACATAGATCACCGTACCTTTTGGGTTGGATTTATGATTTGCTAAAAACCAAGAAGCATCCGCATTTACAACCTCTAATTGCCTGTCAAGCACGGTCATATTGTGTTGAAAAACATTGCAGAGCTGTAGCTCTTTTTCTACGTACGTAGCGTGTTCAAATGATTCGCTCAACGCAAGGAAATCAATACCCATGCCGCCTGTCAGGTCAACAAGGTGATCCCCTGTGATTAATTGCTTTTTGTACCCGCAAGTAACCTCAGAAGAGGCTTGTTCGATAGAAAGTGGGGGAGGCATTATCAAATCGAAGTTTGTTGCCCAACCGTCCAACTTCCCTTTGACTTTTTGTCGTGCTAAGATTTGAGCAGCGATGTGCTTAATCTCCTCCTTGAAAACAGCAGGAGGATTTAAGACAAGTCGATTGATGTCTGAGGTTATATTTTCTTGAATGTATTGCTTAACATCTTCTCTTTGAAGAAAATCAATAAGCGTATCCATCTTGCTTAATAAACGAGGCTATGCTCGAGCATATATTCAGCTATCTGTATGGTGTTTGTTGCAGCACCTTTCCGCAGGTTGTCAGATACTACCCACATGTTTAGCGTTTTTGCTTGCGTTTCATCTCTGCGTAATCTTCCAACAAACACATCGTCCTTATCATGCGCATTTAGTGGCATGGGGTATTCATTGTTTGCAGGTTCGTCTACAACGGTTACTCCAGGAGCTTTGCTGAGAATGGCGTGTACCTGCTCCAAAGTGTATTCGTTTTGGAACTCAACATTGATGGCTTCTGAATGCCCGCCTACCGTAGGGATTCGAACACATGTTGAAGTCACCTTGATGGAATCGTCGCCCATGATTTTAATGGTTTCATTTACCATCTTCATCTCCTCTTTGGTATATCCATTTTCTTGAAATACATCTATATGAGGCAGTGCATTCATGTCGATTTTATGAGGATATACCTTTTTAATATCCTTCCCGCTTCTTTCCCCTTCCAGCTGATCTACCGCGCCTTTTCCGGATCCAGTTACAGATTGATAGGTAGAGACCACAATGCGCTTGATTTTGAATGCATCATGGAGCGGCTTTAATGCTACCACCATTTGAATCGTAGAGCAATTGGGATTGGCGATGATGCGATCATCGATTCGAAGCGCATTGCCATTCACCTCAGGTACAATCAGCTTTTTACCAGCATCCATTCTCCAGGCAGATGAGTTATCGATTACCACCGTGCCAACTTCAGCAAATTTTGGAGCATACTCCTTGGAAACAGACCCACCAGCTGAAAACAATGCGATGTCTGGTTTCGCTGCTATAGCATCATCCATGGAGATGATGGTATAGTCACTGCCATTGTATGAAATGGTCTTTCCTACAGATCGCTCGGATGCCACCGGCAATAGCTCATCTACCGGAAAATTTCGCTCAGACATGATTTGGAGCATCTTTTGGCCAACCAGCCCGCTTGCTCCCACTACTGCTACCTTCATATTGTACTAAAGTAAGATTCTGATTTATCTACCGCAAAACTACTAATTTTATGTAGTGTCAAAGCAGTTTCAAGGCGGTTAAAAAGTCTTCTAACTGTTGAATTGGGACATTCACCAAGATATAAAATGTGCAAAAAAAATCATTGTACATATGCGAGATCTAGCGAATCGGCTAAGACACAAATTAATTCAAGTATCATGAGCAGAGCTACCCACCAGTTGAAAAAAGCATCTATTCTTTGTGTTGGTTTATTAGCCAGTATGCTGAGTTTTGGTCAAACAGGGGATTTTATTCTTACCCACCACTCACCCAAGCATTCTGAAATCGATAACATCAATTTCGAAATCAAAGCCGACAAAAACGGACTTATATGCATTGCAAACCGATTTGGCGTATTAAAGTACGATGGAATGGAGTGGGACTTTTACAGAACTAGCTCCTCAGCACTATCACTCGCTATTTCTGACGACAACATTGTATATGTTGGATGTTTGGGTGGTTTCGGAAAATTGGACTATTTAAATAATTCTTATGAGTATATCCCTATTTTGGAAAGTGATACCTTGTCCGATCACTTCCTGCAAACCTTTGCAACTCCGGAGCACATCTATTTCCTCAGTGACTATAGTTTATACCAGTACTCAATTGCCACTACCGAATCCACCCGGATAGCTGAGGGGGATTTCCTGAATGGATATCTATATGCTGATACGCTATTTATCAATACGTATGATGACCTGGTGATAACAGCGATAAACGGAAGTATTGATACACTTACAAAATTTGATAATCAATGGGGACTGATAAGTGCATCACCAGGTGGAGAAAATGAATTTGCAGTAGATCTGGACGGAGGATTGTATCAAAGGAAGCAAGGGCAGATGCAGCGGCATCATCACTACGATCGTTTGCAAGAGGCAGATGTTGTCATTACCGATTTGGAATGGGTCAATGACTCATTGGTAGCATGCTCAACCATTGAATCTGGTGTTTTCTTTTTGCACGTGAATGACTCATCCTATTTTGAAGTGACAGATTATCATTCCGGCCTCCCAGATAATGAAATTCACGATGTATACGCTGACAATAACCAAGGAGTATGGGTAGCTCATGAATTTGGATTGACGCGTATTGCTCCGCTCTTTCCTGCATATAGTTATACAAATTTCCCAGGCTTGGAAGGTAATTTGATTGAGGTTCAACGCATTCATGACGACCTGTGGATAAACACCAGCTTGGGCGTCTACTACTTTTCGCAGGATACTTCCTATAGAAGTCGGGTATACATTGAAAAGGTAGATAGCAAACAACCAAGAAAAGCGCCCGCCCAAAAACCAAAGGTGCAGACTGCAGCACCAGAACCTGAACCTGAGGAAGTGCCGGATACAACTGAAGAGGAAGACGGAAAGAAGAAGCGGAAAAGAAAGAAGAAAGGATTTTTAAATGGGTTGTTCAAGAAGAAAGATCGAGCCAGCGATTCTGAAAAAACAGAAGATAACGAAGGGTCATTCAAGAAGAAGTTTGACACGAATGGAGCACAAACGGTCACTAAAGCCAGGAGTCAGGTTGACAGGTCGCAATACATCAGGAGAGTAGAAAAAGTAGTAACGGGGATAAGTTACCAGTTCCACCACGTGCCAGGTACAGACGGGAAATTTCGACAATTGCTAGAAGCGAAAGATCATATTCTTGCCACAAGTCATACAGGGATCTATGAAATCACAAGAAACTCGGCAGAGTTGGTCATAAACGAAGCAATACGATATGCCTACTTGATTCCAGAAAGTAATCAGTTGATAATTAGTACAGAACGGGGTGTGCTCAAGTATTATGAATTGATCAATGACATCTGGACAGAAATATCTCAACAGGCATTTGATGACGTTATCCTGAACGTTTACATGGATCATAAGGGAGATATATGGCTAGCGGGTACGTCGCACATCTATCAAGGAGCCATAGTCGACGAAGGGTTCGAAATCTTGCATAGCTACGAAATCAACAACAAATTCTACGATGAGCTGAGCATTTGGGAACATTCCAATGTATTGTATTTCATTAATTCTCAGGGGTACTTTAAGCTCGATCGGGAGAAAGATCGCATCGTGAAAGATCGTGAGCTAGAAGAAGAGTTGGGAAGCCCGCATCATCATTTGCACAATGAAAAAAGTAGAGTGTGGCTCTACAATGGAAAAATTTGGCACCTCTTGCTACCGGATGGTAGCGTTAACGAGTTTCAGTACCTGGGTGTATTTCCCAACTTAAAATACATCAACTACGATGAGAAACTGGATCGGTATTGGCTGATCACAGATGACAATCAACTTCTGGCTTATTCCGCGGGTAAGATCCCGGAAATGAATAGGTCGTATTCGATTTTTGTAAAAAGGCTGGTCAGCATAAATGGCGAGATGAAAGTCAGTAAAAAATTTCAACTCTCGCATGATCAAAACACACTCAGTGTTGAGCTCTTGAAACCTGATTATGTTGGACTCCTGAATCCTGAGTACCAGTACAAATTGGAGGGGCTAAACCCTGAATGGTCTAAATGGACGCATGCCAATTTGATTGATTACAGTTACTTGCCTCCCGGAGATTACAAGTTGAAGGTTAGGGTACGTGATGCATTGGATCAAATCGATGAAGCCACTTTACTGGAGTTTACGGTAGAAACACCCTATTGGCAAAAGCCCTGGTTCTACGCAGTGCAGGTGTTGATACTTGCCATGATGATAGGCATATCGACACGATTGAATGAATCTAAGGCAGTCAATCGGTTGATCAAACATGGCTTGAGTATTTTGACATTGGTGATCATTATTCAATTCATGCAAGCAGTGATCAGTACCTTTTTAACTTTTCAGAGCACCCCAGTCATGGAGTTCTTATTCGATGTAGGCATTGCGGTTATGGTATTCCCGCTGGAGTTTGCTTTAAGAAAGCTGATTTTGGATGGTGGCCTGAAAGTGTCGGGTACTTCGGCTGCTACTAAGCTTTAGAATCAGGCGAGTTCTAGTTAGCTCCAGGCAACTCCACACCCTCGCACACATATCGCATTACTTCGGAAGGATCAACATCAATGGCCAAGGAGATTAGGTAAAGTTCTTCAACTGAGAGGCGTGCTGTATCACTGTTTGTCAGCTGGATAACACGAGTTTTATGCAGTCCCGTTTTTCTGGCTACATCCGCTTTATTCACCGATTTTCTAGCTAAATATTCGCCCAGTCGTGTCATTGAAAAACCTTGATTTAGGTGCATTAAGTTAGGAAATAAGCGCTCATGAACTTTATTTGAGTCACATGCTTTTGTTTTTAGTCAATAATTATTTACTATTGGTTTAAATATGAGTCCTAAAAGACATAAAATGAGTCCTTATGGAAATTGTGATAAACTCTTAAATGACTTTTTAGGCAATCAGACCATAGAAGAGACAATTCGGGTTTTAGATGATGTGCTCCTCCTACTGGTTATGCACACGGAGTGCGTAGGTTTATCTGACAATTTGGTTCATCAATATTTGACCATTCGAGAGTTAAGAGACATGTTTACGAAGCTGAAAGGTGACTGACCAAAAGGTAGTCTTCACACTTCCATGATCCAAAGGGGTCCATTTTCTACGGCAAAACAACTACATTTAGCTTCTGGCAATTAGTAGAATGATGAGAAGCCATTTATTTACATTTTTTTCACTTTTCAGCTTACTGCTGATGGGGCAAATCACCGACGATTTCACCGATGGTGATTTTAGTGTCAATCCAACTTGGAGTGGTACGAGTACTTTTGGAGTTGATGATCCTTTTGAAATAGTTGAAGCAGACAATCAACTAAGAAGTCAGAATCTAGACATGGGGTCTGGCACAAGACGTGCTTACTTGAGCGCATCAGATGCAATTGACCTTTCCTCAGCAACTGCAGCATGGAATTTTAGATTCAGACTAGCATTTGCTCAGCCAGGCTCAGCTTCAACTAACTCAAACAATACATCAAGAGTTTATTTGATGAGTAACTCTTCCGATCTCAACGGAGATCTTAACGGGTACTATGTGGAATTAAGATATCCATCTTCTGATATTAATGAGGTTAGGTTGTATCGTCAGGATGCAGGAACTACCACCGAGCTTGCATTATCAGGGACAGTTCAAGCGCTTACTTCTCAGTCTTTTGCTGATGTGTCAATTACCCGATCGGAAGTTGGTTTATGGGAAGTTATGGTCAATGCAACGAGCCAAGGCACGGCGACTGACAATACATACAATGCTTCGACGCATTTTGGTGTACAGGTCAGGTACACTGCCAACTCAAGAGACAATGGATTTTACTTTGATGATTTTGCGAGCACAGTCACACCGATAGCTGATACGGATGCACCCACTATCCAATCAATTACCGCGATCTCAGCGACAGAAGTAGATGTTAAATTCAATGAAAATGTAGATGCAACAACCTCGCAAAATACAGGTAATTATGCCATTGATGGATCAATCACGGTCAGCAATGCAGTGCGTGATGGATCAGACAATTCTCTGGTTCATTTAACGACCACTTCGCTCTCAAATGGGACGACTTATACCGTTACTATCAACACTGTAGAAGACGAAAACAGTAATGCCATTGCGATGGATAGTCAGGACACATTTGAGTACTTGGTTTTTGAGGAGGCAGTAGCGTTTGATGTGGTGATCAATGAATTCATGCCCGATCCCAACCCTGTGGTAACCTCACTTCCCGATGCAGAATATGTAGAGCTTTACAATCGATCGGGGAAGTATTTCAATTTAGCAAACTGGACATTGGATGGGCAAACGCTGCCTGCTTTCACATTGGCTCCTGATTCTTATGTGGTTATTGTGGAAGATGATGACTTAGCGTTGTTTGGCGCATTTTCTGAAGTCATCGAAATCGGAACATTAAGCTTAAACAATTCCTCTGCCGATGACATAGTTCTTGCCGATGATAATGCAACTCCCATTCATTCCATTGCTTTTGAAGGTTCCACTGGAGGAACTTCAACGGAACTCATCAATCCGAACGGTCCGGACTACTCGGAAAACAACTACGGATTGAGTACGGATCCTGATGGGGGTACGCCTGGTGCTCAAAATTCAATCTTTGACGACACGCCTGACACTATTCCGCCAACAATCTTGTCTGTCACCGTGATTTCCAATACAGCACTTGATGTAGCTTTTGATGAAGTGCTTGCGGAGGCATCAGCAGAAACCAGCACGAATTATTCCATTGATGGTGGC
Source organism: Ekhidna sp. (assembly GCF_039940915.1). GTDB lineage: Bacteria > Bacteroidota > Bacteroidia > Cytophagales > Cyclobacteriaceae > Ekhidna. Next base: position 517,535 of record NZ_JBDVFO010000001.1, on the reverse strand, counting down.
ATATCGGTCATTTCTGCCATGCGCGATGCTTCCAACAATCAGTTGGTGCATTTAACTGTTGATCCCTTGGTTTCAGGTGATTTGAGAACGTTGACAATCAACAATGTAACAGACTTATCCGGAAATGCCATTGCTAATGGAACCGCCCAGTTTGAATACATAGAGACAGCAGAAGCAGCGGTTGGAGATGTGATTGTCAATGAATTCCTAGCATCTCCCGATGTGGCCAGCACAATTCCCGATGCAGAATTCATCGAACTTCTCAATATATCCGATAAGTTTATTGACTTAGCCAACTGGACTTTTAGTGATAATTCTAGCGCTTCCGGTACCTTCCCTTCCTTTATTTTACGACCCAATGAATATGTGATTTTAACAGGTACGGGCAACGGATCCTTGTTTGATTCTTTTGGAGACGCAATTGAGATCCCCAGCTTCAGAAGTTTAAATGACAATGCAGACGAAATAACCCTCACCTCAGCACTTGCTGTGGATATCTACCAAGTATCCTATACAAGTTCTACTGATGGCATTTCAACGGAACTCATCAATCCGAATGGTCCGGACTACTCGGAAAACAACTACGGATTGAGTACGGATCCTGATGGGGGAACGCCTGGTGCTCAAAATTCAATCTTTGACGACACGCCTGACACCACTCCGCCAACAATCTTGTCTGTCACCGTGATTTCAAATACAGCACTTGATGTAGCTTTTGATGAAGTGCTTGCGGAGGCATCAGCAGAAACCAGTACGAATTATTCAATTGATGGTGGCATATCGGTCATTTCTGCCATGCGCGATGCTTCCAACAATCAGTTGGTGCATTTAACTGTTGATCCCTTGGTTTCTGCTGATTTGAGAACGTTGACAATCAACAATGTAACAGACTTATCCGGAAATGCCATTGCTAATGGAACCGCCCAGTTTGAATACATAGAGACAGCAGAGGCGGAAGTAGGAGACGTAATCATCAACGAATTTTTATCCAACCCCATTGACGATAATGACGATTTCATTGAGCTCTTCAATAATTCTGATAAGTTCATCGATATGGCCGCTTGGAAGGTAAGTGACAAATCTGCTACCTCAGAAGACTTGCCCTCGTTCATTTTACGTCCGGGAGAGTACCTGATTATTTACGACGAAGATGCCGCAACAGATTATTCAGGATTTGGCAATGCGCTGACCATTGCAAGCCTCACACTCAACAATTCAAACGATCAAATTGAAATCGTAAGCGGAACAGATATTCAGATAGATTTTTTGGCATATGAGGACAGTCAAGAAGATGGAGTTTCACTTGAACTAGTTAACCCTAACGACCCATGTCGCTCGCTCAAAAACTACATCCCATCGGTAGATCCATCAGGTAGTACACCTGGCCAACAGAATTCTGTGTTTGATGATGTGATTGATACCACTCCTCCAGGAGTGATGACGATAAAAGCGATTTCCAGTACTGAACTTGATCTGTCCTTTAGCGAAGCATTAAACAAGCTTGCAGCTGAGACGGTTGGGAATTATTCAATCGATGGAGGAATATCCATAATTTCAGCAGCGCTAGATGACTCGAACGATCAGCTTGTGCACCTTGTAGTTGATCCGCTGACTTCCGAAGATGTTAGAACACTGACCATCAACGGGGTGGAGGATTTATGTGGAAATCCAGTGGCTGGAGCAACTGTCCAATTTGAATATTTGGAAATTGAAGAAGCTGCACCAGGAGACGTGCTAATCAATGAGTTCTTGGCAAACCCCGTAAACAACAATGATGATTTTATTGAGCTGTATAATAATTCTACAAAGTTTATTGATATGGGTGGCTGGAAAATCAGCGATGAATCCTCTACATCTGAAGGTTTATCATCATTCATATTTAAGCCAGGTGAGTACCTGATCATTTATGATGAGGACGCCACTGTTGACTATTCAACTTTTGGCAATGCGCTGACAATAGCAAGTCTCACATTGAACAACTCGGACGATCAAATTGGGATAGTCGATGGCTCGGATTTACAAATTGACTTTTTGATATACGAAGAAAGCCAAGAGGATGGTGTTTCGCTGGAGCTCATAAACCCAGATGATCCATGTTTATCTCTTGATAGCTATGCTCCTTCCATCGACGCTTTTGGAAGTACACCAGGAAGACAAAACTCAGTTTTTGATACAACGCCAGATACTGAATTGCCAACCGTTCTATCCTATAATTTTGATACAAACCTCACCATTATTTTCTCTGAGGTTATGGAGGCAGTCAGTTTGCTCACAGGAAACTACAGCATGTCGGGAGGAATTACGGTTAATCAGGCAAGCGTTACCGATGAATTTCCAACCGCGGTAGAAATCTCTTTTAACGAACCGATAGAAGGAGGTGTTCTCTATGATTTAACGATATCAGGTCCCCAAGACTGTGCAGGAAATCCGATGGAAGAGACCACCATAAGTTTTGGTGTAGGTAGATTTCCAACCTTTAATGAATTGATTATTACAGAGATCATGTTTGATCCTGATCCTCAGATAGAGTTACCAAATCAGGAGTTTGTGGAGGTCTATAATGCTACCTCTGAGATTCTATCTATAGAAGGAATGAGTTTCACTGATGCAAGTGCTACCATTGGCCTTCCTGCTCGCATGCTGAATCCCGGAGCGTATTATGTGCTTGCCACTACTTCTGCGGCCGCAGAATTTTCAAGTAACGCCATTGGCGTGTCAAGCTTCCCTTCATTAAATAATGGAGGTGAGCAACTAATTCTTTCCCGTGGTGATGAATTGATTTTCTCACTAATGTACGACCCTGATTGGCATGACGAAGACAAGCGTAGCGGTGGTTACTCATTGGAGATGAGAGATATCTCTAATCCGTGCTTAGAAGATGCAAACAATTGGGGTAGCTCGCAGAATAACTTAGGGGGTACACCAGGCACTGTGAACTCCGTTACCCAAACAATTCCAGACAACTTCGGCCCGGAAATAGTATCAGTTACGGCGGTTACGGCGGATTCGATAAGGATAAGTTTTAGTGAAAAGATTGATCCATCCAGCGTAAATTCAGTTAGTGCGTCATTGAGCCCGGCCATTGATGTAGATCAAGTATTTTTTAACATTAACTACCCTGCGAATGTGACAATGACACTGGGTACATCACTTCAGGAAAGTGTTCCTTACGCGCTATCCATTGATAATGTCACAGACTGCTCAGGCAACGAAATCCAACAAGGTACTGCTGATTTTGCATTGCCAGTCCTAGCAACCAATGAAGACATAAAATTGAGTGAAGTACTATTCAACCCACGATCAAATGGCGTTGATTTTGTTGAAATCTATAACGATTCGGAAAAGTACATTAGCCTAAAGAATTGGGGATTGGGGAACCTGGATGATGAAGGTGAAATTGATGATGTGGATGTAATTACAACCAATGAATTAGTGATTGCACCTGGTCAATTCATGGCGTTTACAATAGGTGCCAATGCTCTTCTTACCAACTATCCCAAGGGGCAGTCTTCGAATTTTTTCGAGATGGGGGCTTTACCATCCTATCCAAACGATGAAGGGACGGTGCTGCTGATCGATCAGGATGAGACAATTGTGGAATCATTTTCCTATAACGAAGACTTTCACTACAACCTTTTGGAAAGTGTAGATGGCGTTTCATTGGAGCGCGTTTCCTTTGAAGAATCTGTCAATAATGGAGACAATTGGCGTTCTGCCAGTAGTGAAGAAGGTTTTGCAACCCCGGGTTATGCCAACTCCCAATCGTTTGTAAATGATAGAGCAGTGGGCACGGTCACGGCAAGTCCTGAAGTATTCATTCCTGGAAATGTAGGTTCGGGGAGAGATTTCACTACGATCAATTATCAATTTGACCAACCTGGCCAGTTTGCCAACGTTAACATTTATGATCAGACAGGAAGACTCGTAAAGAATCTTGCACAAGGTGTTTTGCTATCAACAGCAGGGTTTTTAAGATGGGATGGTGATACCAACGATGGGAAAACGGCTAGGATGGGTTACCATCTGATCATATTTGAAATATATGACAGCAGCGGAAATTCTGAAATAATTAAAGAAACAGTTGTAGTGGGGAGAGATTTCTAGTTCAGCTAAGCCATTTGGATTTATCCAATTATTTTTTGTGCTCCTTCCTGAGTATTTTCGCTTGTTTTTTACTTATTAGAGTTATTAAAATTCACTTACTATGAGCGAAAAGACTAGATATTCTGATGAAGAGCTAAAAGAGTTTGAAGACTTGATTCTTCAAAAACTAGAAAAAGCAAAAGAAGAACTCAATACTCTCAAAGGCTCCTTGACAAGAGAATCCGATGATAGTGGCGATAGTTTTTCTTCCGTCAAGACGCTGGAAGATGGTGCGGATACCGCAGAAAAAGAACATTTGAGCCAACTAGCAGGGCGCCAGCAGAAGTTTATCAACAACCTAGAAAATGCACTGGTAAGGATAAAAAATGGCACCTACGGAATATGTGTGGATACCGGAAAATTGATTTCCAAGGAAAGATTGAAAGCGGTGCCACATACCACACAAAGCATTGATGCAAAGCTGAACAGACAGTCATAATGGATTACCTGGCTAATCATATACAAGCCTTGGTTTTTTGTTCTCCGAAACCCATTACAGAAGAAGAGATTCAAGATTGTCTGAAGGAGATGTTTGATGCAGACGTTCCAGGCGATGATATTGTCGCAGGACTAAATACCATCGATGAAAAATTCAAGGACGATGATTTTGCCATGGAATTGGTCAAGTCCGGTGGTGGCTACCAGTTTTTAACCAAGCCAGCATATCAAGCGAGCATTGGGATTCTTCTTAAGCAGCAATCCAAAAAGAGGCTATCGAATTCTGCCTTGGAGACGCTTTCGATCATTGCATACAAGCAGCCAATTACAAAAAGTGAAGCAGAGCAGATTCGAGGAGTGAGTTGCGATTATTCGATACAAAAGCTGCTTGAAAAAGAGCTTGTTGAAATCAAAGGCAAATCAGAAGGCGTAGGTAGGCCTATTTTATATGGCACGAGCCAAAAGTTTATGGACTACTTTGGAATTAACGACCTAAAGGAGCTCCCAACCCCAAAAGACTTCACCACCGAAGAGAATACGATCGGTGATGAGAAAGAATAACAGGCAGCGAAAGCCCTGACTGCTTCAGGAGATTGAGACTTAGTCTGATAGAGCTATCCTTAAAAATGAATATGACTAAAACGAATTCCATGTGTGCCCTTGATAATAAACTCCATACACATGAAGCGACCCAATAAAAAGGAAACGGCAAAGCCCGTAGAAATTCGTCTCAATCGATTCATCGCCAATGCGGGAATCTGTTCTCGTCGCGAAGCTGATAATCTCATAGCTGCCGGACAAGTAAAAGTGAATGACAAGGTCATCACAGAGATGGGATATAAGGTAAAGAAGACGGATACTGTAGAGTATAAAGGAAGGAAGCTTAAGTCCGAAACTCATCAATATGTACTCCTGAACAAGCCACGAGGCTTTGTGACTACCACAAAGGATCCGCATGCCAAGCGTACGGTAATGGAGCTTGTTGACAAAGCTTGCGATGAGCGAATCTACCCTGTCGGTCGGTTAGACAAAGAAACTACAGGGTTGTTACTGTTCACAAATGACGGAGAAACTGCAAAGAAACTGACACATCCTTCCCATAAAGTAAAAAAGATCTATCAGGTCGAATTGGACAAAGCAATCACGAAAGATCATTTTGACACGATCTTGAATGGAGTAACATTGGATGATGGTCCAGCCTCTGTTAATGAGTTAGCATTGCTTGGAGATGATGGAAAAATGCTTGGCGTAGAAATTCATATCGGACGCAATCGGATTGTGCGCAGAATTTTTGAACACCTTGGCTACAATGTTAAAAAATTGGATCGGGTGATGTTTGCAGCTTTGACCAAAAAAAACCTACCCAGAGGTAAATACCGTCACCTCAGCCCAAAAGAAGTAATGGGAATTAAGGGAGTTAAATAATTACTTATTCATAGCATTGAGCATATAGCTGATGATTGAATCATTGGCCATGATTTTGTAGTGACCTAAGCCTTTCACATGTACGAAAGAAGCGTGAGACCATGCTTTTTCCAATTCCTCCCCTTTAGAGAAGGGTACAATTTGATCATCTTCACAGTAAAAGAGATGTGTATTTATTTTCTTTAGCTGATTCGACTTTAATCTAAGGTCGAAGTAGTCAATTGGTTGATGGTATTTCTCTTTCACCAACCCACACATTGCATTATATACCGCTTCATTGCATCCAACTTCACTTACAATGTCTCCAAAAAAGTACCGTACATATGGAGGGGCTGATATGGCAAAATAATTTTTTGGATGAAGCGCAGGTCCCAATTCACTCAAAACAATACCAACAGCAAGTGCGCCTATAGAGTGAGCAGCGATTGCTTCATAGGGGCCATTCTTAGCGATGTGTTGCTTAATGATATCCCTGAACTCCGGAAGAGCTGTTTGCTTGCCCTGCGAGTGTCCATGCGCACGCATGTCAATGGCCTCAACCTGGTAACCCTGTTCATTGAATGTGTTGATCATTTTCCTGAAGTCGGCTGCCTTTGATCTCCAACCATGACAGAGAAGAACTTTAGGGCCATGATTTCCCCAACGGTATGACTTAATAATGTCTCCTTTGTAGTTGTATTGAAACGATTCGGCGCTTTTAAGGATTTTTTTCTGAGGCTCAGAGAACCCTACACGTCCTGGAAGTGTAAAGTAATGCCAAATGATTTCAGCAGATTTTTTAGGAGAAGCATGCTGCAGTAAACCCAGCCCTTTCTTAATCAATTCTACTTTCCAATTTGTTTTTGGAGGACGCTCAGTCGGTCTGCTGATGTCCTCTCCTTTAACTTCTATGTGTGTTACCATATCAATATACCGATTGGTATTTTAGTGATTAAATTTTTTTATACTGAAATTTCATCAATTTGCTTAAGAACAAATTTTTTAACGAAAGAAAAGGATCTTCCATCTCCTTCAATTCTTGACAATGAGGTGACACCTTCAATGACTGAATAAAAGAAATTAGCAAATTCTTCCGCATCTACATCTCGCTTAATCTGTCCCTCAAGAATTCCCCTATTGACCATTTTAATAATGGAATCTTTCAATAGCGCAATGGAACGAATAACCTTGGATCTCAGGAAAGGCAAACTATCATCAGCTTCTATGGAAGAATTTAGCACTGGACATCCTCCTGGAATCGGCGGTTTGTCTATGTACTCCTTATAGAATTCAACAATTGCTCTCAATTTATCAGGGGCGGTTTGTGCGCTGCGAACTCTTTTCCCTATTTCAGTCGCAACAATTTCAACGCCTTTTTCAAATGCGGCAGTGGCTACTTCATCCTTATTCTTGAAATTTCCATAAATGGCTCCTTTCGTGATTCCAGTAGCAGATGTGATATCTGAAATGGATGCAGCAGCATAGCCCTTTGTATTGAAAATGGGAAGAGCTTTATCTATTATTAACTGTTTTGTGAGTTCTGAGTTACGAGCCATGATGCAAATATACCGATCGGTATATTAATACGAAAGTTAATTTAAAAAGTTTCTAAAAATAGTATGCATGCATACTAAATTGAGGAATTGATTTATCTTCGAGGATCAAAGAATTGTTACGAGTGAGGCAAACCCTAAAACAATACTTAATTGAAGGAGAGTACTATTCCAATCGGTGTATAGGCTTATCTTTATTCCATGGTGCTGAATTGAGTGGTGCTGAGTGGATTGGACCGGCTGGCGTTCCATCGGAGTGGCGTTCCACCCACCGACTCACGGAGTTGGTGATTGGAGGGCACAAAAAAAGCCACCCTGAAGAGAGTGGCTTACAAAAAAGTGGTGCTGAGTGGATTCGAACCACCGACTCACGGATTTTCAGTCCGATGCTCTACCAACTGAGCTACAGCACCAAATTTTGGGTTGGCAAAACTAGGTATTTCTTTGAAAAGGCAAAATTTAAATTGAAGTTCGTAGAAAGATTTTTTTAAAGCATTATGGAATATATCCCTCAAATCGTCTTTGCACTCATCGCTGGATTCTTCGGATTCCTCATTTATCGTAGAATTTCGCAGATTTCTAAGAACATTAAGCTAGGACGAGATATAGATCTTTCCGGAAATAAAAGTGAGCGAATAAAGAACATGATTCTTGTTGCATTTGGTCAAAAGAAGATGTTTAAGCGTCCAATTCCAGCCTTGCTTCACCTTTTGATTTATGTTGGGTTTGTACTCATCAACATAGAGGTTCTTGAAATCATCATTGATGGGCTATTTGGAACACATAGAGTTGCTGCACCCATTTTGGGAGGATTCTATTCAGGCTTGATAAATTTTTTCGAGTTTCTGGCCATGGGAGTAATATTCTCCTGTTTGGTATTTCTAATTCGAAGAAACATTTTACGTGTTAATCGTTTCAAAAAAATTGAAATGGTGGGCTGGCCTTCGCTAGATGCCAATCTCATCTTAATTATTGAGACCCTCTTGATGATAGCAATCCTTGGTATGAATGGGGCGGATCAAATCTTGCAACAACGAGGAGCTGAACATTACACAGTTACAGGTTCATTCTTTTTTAGTTCAACCATGTTTGGATGGATGGATCAATTTAGTGTAGGAACACTCATGATCATTGAACGAGTAGCCTGGTGGTTTCACATCGTTGGAATTTTTGCCTTTGCGCTCTATGTGACCTACTCGAAACATCTTCATATTTTCCTTGCTTTCCCAAACACATACTACAGTAGACTAGATCCAAAAGGGAAAATGAACAATATGGAAGAGATTACCAATGAAGTAAAAATCATGCTCGGCATGCCTGTGGAGGGTGATGGTACACCACCTCCCGAAGGAATGAAATTTGGCGCAAAGGATGTGAATGATCTCACCTGGAAAAATCTGATGGATGCGTATTCTTGCACAGAATGTGGTAGATGCACTTCCGAGTGCCCTGCCAATCTCACTGGTAAGAAGCTTTCTCCAAGAAAGATCATGATGGATACAAGGGACCGATTAGAGGATGTAGGAAAGAACGGATTAGATGATGGGAAATCGCTTCTCGGCGACTATATCACAAAGGAAGAAATAAATGCATGCACCAATTGCAATGCGTGCGTAGAAGCTTGCCCTGTAAACATTAACCCACTGGATATCATTATGCAAACCAGGAGGTATGTTGCCATGGAAGAATCAGCAGCACCAGACTCTTGGAATGCAATGTTTCAGAACGTAGAGACCAACTTCGCACCTTGGAAGTTTGGTGTGCAAGACAGATTCAACTGGTCTAACGAATTAAAAGAAGGAAAATGAGTGAAATACAAATACCTACAGTAGCAGATTTAGTAGCTAAAGGCGAAAAACCAGATGTCCTCTTTTGGGTTGGATGTGCAGGATCCTATGATGACCGCTACAAGAACGTGACAAAAGCATTTGTTAAAATATTAAATAAAGTTGGGGTGAAATTTGCTGTGCTTGGTCCAGAAGAAACCTGCACAGGAGACCCGGCAAGAAGAGCAGGAAATGAATTTCTTTTTCAGATGCAGGCAATGGCTAACATTCAAGTCTTGAATGGATATGAGATTCAAAAGATTGTAACCGCATGCCCACATTGTTTCAACACGCTGAAGAATGAATATCCTGAACTTGGAGGAAACTACGATGTGATTCATCATTCACAGTTTTTACAGGAATTAATTAATGAAGGGAAGGTAGCACTCAAAGGAGGTGGTGAGTTCAAAGGCCGGAAAATCACTTATCATGATTCATGTTTTTTAGGAAGAGCTAATAATGTCTACTCAGCACCAAGAGCGGTATTGGAGGCGTTAGATGCAGAACTTGTAGAGATGAAGCGATGCAAGACAAAAGGACTCTGCTGTGGAGCTGGTGGAGCACAGATGTTTAAAGATGCGGAGACAGGGAACAAAGAAATTAACATCGAGCGTACAGAGGAGGCACTCGAGACAAAAGCAGACACCATAGCGGTTGCCTGCCCATTTTGTATGACCATGATGGCAGATGGAGTGAAAAGCAAAGAGAAGGAGGATTCTGTAAAAGTGAAAGACCTGGCGGAACTCATAGCTGAATCAGAAGGTTTGTAGTGACATGTTGATTCCATTTCAAGAAATGCCAAACAATGCTCGCTTGTGGATATACCAAGCAGAGCGAAAATTATCATTGGAAGAAGTACAATTGGTTAAAACCAATACAGAAGCCTTTCTTTCACAATGGAGGGCACACGGTCAGGATTTGAAATCGTCGTTTACCGTAGAGTACGATCAATTTCTAGTAATCACAGTGGATGAGTCCTTTAGTCAGGCCAGTGGCTGTAGTATAGATGCATCTGTGCACTTAATAAAGGGCCTCGAGTCTGCATTGAATGTTTCATTCATGACCACCAGTAAAGTTGCATTTCTTCAAAACGAAGAAATTAAGCTTTATCCGTTTAATGAGTTGAAAACTCAAGCAAAGGAAAAAGTGATTACTTCCGAAACCTTGGTTTTTGATAACACAGTTGAGAATATTGCTGAATTTAAATCCCGGTGGCTCAAAGAAAGTGGTGCAACTTGGGTAAAGAGATTTTTCAGCAATTCTTGAAAATAAAGCCCAGAGATGGAATTTTGCTGCAAGAAACTGGCAGTAGTTTCATCAGGCAAAATTAATTTCGAGAATTAGAACAAGGGAAAGAATGTCTATTCTTGTTTCATCTTTAACTAATTTCGATAAATCATCCGGTACCAAATTTTCGTTATTTCTGTATGCGATTAATTCAATATCTGTTTTTAGTTTTTTTCATATTCAGCTGTTCGCTTGAAAAGAGTATGAACAACGCCGAATTTGATGCGGTGATTTCCAAGCTAGGTGGCTCACCTGAAAAGAATTCACCAGAGGAAAATATGATGGTAGGAGATGCTTTTCGCAAATCCAATCGATTGGTAGAGTCAATTCCCTTCTATCAGGCTGCCATCAATGAAGGAACATCTGATGAAGCTGCTAATCTTTATCTGGCACAAGGCTTAAAGGTGGAGCAACGATATGATGAGGCACAAAGAGTATTGGACAATTATGTGCCCAGGGCAAGAGATCAGAAAATAAAATCACTTGCGGAAAGAGAAATTCAAAACTTGCGCAAGATTGATGACCTCAAAGACAACGAAAGCTATTATAGAGTAAAAAATCTGGGTGATATAAATACCGAGAGGGCTGAGTATTCTCCAGTATTTAGCGGTAATTCTTTGTATTTCACATCAAACAGGGATGTGGCGAAGATTTACAGAACAACAGGGACACCCTTTACGGATATTTATCGAGTAGCATCCAAAGGAGCAAATGTTAATATAAGCACGCTCGGGCCTCTTGATCCGGTCATAAATCATGTTGATACCAATGAAGGCTCTGTCGCGATTTCTCCCGATGGTGGCTCCATGATTTTTGCCAAGGGCAACGATGGAAAAGCAAAAGGATATAGTGAGGTTAATCTTTTCTTCACACGATATCGAAACGGGAAATGGTCAGAGCCAGTGCCGCTCTCAATCAATGTAGCGGAGGCATGGGATTCAACACCCACTTTTTCTCCCGATGGTACCACACTTTATTTTTCATCTACCCGACCCGGAGGATATGGAGGAGCAGACCTTTACCAAGCAAAAGTGAATCGAAGAGGCAGATGGGTAGATGTAAGAAATCTTGGCCCTGAGATAAATAGTGCTGGAGATGATGTGTTTCCTTATGTAAGTCAAGATGGTAGTCTATATTTTTCTTCAGATGGTCATGCTGGATTTGGCAAATTGGATATATTCCGTGCGGTCAGAGAAGGAGGACACGTGAGCATTGAAAACTTAGGTAAGCCGATGAACTCTTCTGCAGATGACTTTGGTCTCTATCAATTTAATCTACAAAAAGGGTTTTTTACCTCGAATAGAAAAGGAGGAAAAGGGGATGATGATATATACACGTTCATCAATGATGACCCGGATCTCAAAGTGGTAAACTATTTTCTTACCGGGACTACAGTAACTACAGATGATGCGGGCGATGAAATCATCCTACCAAATACGAAGATTTCGCTAACCACAGACAATGGAGAAGTATTGGATGAAGCATTTACAAATGCAGACGGTTCATTCAAATTCCGAGTATACCCTGAAGAACACTATGATCTGATAAGTGAAAAAACAGACTATTTCACCGTGAGAAAAGATTTCACGACTATTGGCAAGACCGTTGATAAGTCGACATTGACAGAGTTTATCACAAACGTGAACTTTGAAACGAAGATCAGGATGGATCCGATCGTGCTAGAAAAAGCCATTGTCCTCGAAAATATTTACTATGATTTAGATAAATATGATATCCGTGCGGATGCGGCATTGGTTCTCGATAGTCTGGTTCAAATAATGAATGACAACCCTGAGATTTACATTGAGCTAGGGTCACATACAGATGATCGAGCTGACGATAACTATAACCTTAGGCTTTCACTTCAAAGAGCTCAATCTGCTGTTAGGTATATCATAAATGAAGGAGTTTTAGCAGAACGCATAGTGGCCAAAGGTTACGGAGAGTCTCAGTTAATTATCAAAAAGGCGCGGACAGAAGAAGAGCATCAGCGAAATCGGAGAACAGAGTTTAAGGTACTTCGCTACAATCCACGTGATAGAAATGACGACCTTCCCCCAGACGAATCTGTAGACGAGTATGACCGATTCTTCAAGGATTCTGGCGATGGAAAGTGATAAAGCCTTTTCTTTGCAAATAAAAAAAACAGCATGACGGACAGGTATGCCCAGCGGGGAGTTTCAGCCGACAAAGAGGATGTACACTCAGCAATCAAAAATATTGATAAAGGCTTATATCCCAAGGCTTTTTGCAAGATTGTAGAGGATATATCAGGAGACCCTGAATATTGTACGATCATGCATGCGGACGGTGCAGGAACCAAGTCTTCTCTGGCATATCTGTACTGGAAGGAAACAGGTGATGTTAGTGTCTGGAAAGGAATTGCTCAAGACGCGATCATCATGAATGTAGATGACCTTTTGTGCGTAGGCTCTACGGATAATATTCTCCTCTCCTCGACCATTGGAAGGAATAAGAATCTGATTTCAGGTGAAGTTATTTCTGAGATCATCAATGGGACGGAGGAAGTGTTGCAAATGCTCCGTGATAATGGGATAAACATTACTTCTACAGGTGGTGAAACTGCCGATGTTGGTGATTTGGTTAAAACCATCATTGTAGATAGCACAGTGACCGCTCGCATGAAGCGAGCAGAGGTTATTAACAATGAAAATATCCGTGCGGGAGATCTGATTGTGGGCATTGCCTCATATGGTCAGGCTACTTATGAAAAAGAATACAATGGAGGAATGGGGAGCAATGGGTTGACTTCTGCTCGCCATGATGTATTCGATAAAATATATGCCGATAAGTATCCCGAATCATTCGATCAGGGAGTGCCGCGAGATTTGATATACAGCGGCTCAAAGCGGCTCACAGATTCCGTGCAGAATTCTCCCCTCGATGCAGGTAAGCTTGTGCTATCACCAACGAGAACTTACGGCCCCATCATTAAATCAATCCTGAAAGAACTACGCTCTGAAATTCATGGAATGATCCACTGCAGTGGAGGTGCCCAAACCAAGGTCTTACATTTTGTAGACCAGGTTCGTGTAGTAAAGGATAACATGCTTCCAATACCTCCGTTGTTCCAAATGATTCATGAGGAAAGCGGAACGGACTGGAAAGAAATGTATAAGGTTTTCAACATGGGTCATCGAATGGAAATTTACGCTGATGAGGAATCAGCGGATGAAATAGTAGAAATCGCTCGATCATTCAACGTAGAAGCGCAGGTAGTAGGTCGCGTAGAAGCATCCGACACGAAAGAATTGATTATACAGTCCGAACACGGTATATTTAGCTATTAAGTCCACCTCTCATAGTAAACCTTATTTGACTTAATATGCGGTTTTTAAAAGACTTGGTGGTTTTACTTGTTCCTATTCGAGTTGCTTTCTTTATTCAATCTTTGAAGCACCGAATAAAACTGAAAGAGACATCCCTGGTTCCGTTGAGTGATATCGACATCAGTACGGAGGGAGGGCTGGAAAAGAAAATTCAACGCATTTCTTTCGAAATTTCAAATACATGTAATTACACAAGCATTCATCCAGAATGTCCCGTTTCTTGCTATAAGAGCGCAAATATTTTGGATAAAAAAATCGTATTCAAAGTCATTGATGAATTGAAAGAGTTGAATTACTCAGGATATATTGCCTTCCATCGCTACAATGAACCCATGATAAATAAGGAAAGGCTGTATGCATATCTTGAATATATAAATAATGCACTTCCCAATGCAAAGATGGCCATATTGACGAATGGCTCTTATTTAAATCAGGAGGAAGTAGATACTTTGGATAAGTTCAACGTTTGGAGTGTGAGTGTATCCGCCTATTCGAAAAAAGAGTATATCAGGCTCAAAAAGCTCACTACTAATAAAATTAAGTACTCCATTTTCTATTCTGTATTAGATGCTCGATTAAGCGTATATGAAAAAGAGCCATTGGATCTCAAGATGCCATGCTACACAACCATTAGAGACATTACCATTAACTGTCATGGACAGCTTGCTTTGTGTTGTTTTGATTGGAATAACGAGGTGACTTTTGGCAGTCTGAAGGAAAATAGCTTATCAGAATTACTGAACTCTCCTCGTTTTTTGGATGCCCACGACAACCTAACCGCAGGGAATAGAAAGTTCGAGGTATGTAGACGATGTGATACTTGCAGATAATAGTTGAATACCTTCCTGATAGGCCAACAGCTAACCCATTGTCAGGGGCTGAACAATTGATTTCTTAATTAATGGCAACATGCAACTTCCAGATGAACAATTACGATCTTATGGTTATGAGATCGATTATTACTTTAATGCTTCTAATGGTTGCTGCTTTCCACACGCAAGGGCAGGAAAAAAAATCCGTCGTTATCGTTGAGTTGTTTACCTCCGAAGGCTGCTCAAGTTGTCCTCCAGCTGATCGTCTACTTTCAAATATCGTAAATAATGACAATGAGCACATAGACGTGTTGGGGTTGTCATTTCATGTGGACTATTGGGATTACATAGGCTGGAAAGATCCGTATGCAGAAAAGTTGTACACGGTACGTCAAAGAGCTTATGCCCGTAGATTTGGATTGAATTCGATATATACCCCACAGATGATAGTCAATGGGAAACATGAATTTGTTGGCTCCAGTCGATCTGAGTTGAATAAGGCGCTTGTCTTGGAAGCAAAAGCTACTTCTAAAGAGGGTTTTGAAGTTTCCATTCTATCTAAAACCAAAACTTCGATTGCCTTCTCTGTTAAATCAAACAATACTGCTAATTCTCAGATCAACGTTGCGATCATCGAAAAAAACCTTTCACAAGATGTAAAAAGAGGGGAAAACCGGGGTAGAACACTCACCCACGACAATGTTGTTCGTGCTTTTGATACGAGGAGTTTTGATGGGAAAGAGAACAAATTTCAATTGTCTTTGCCGGAAGACCTGGTGATAGCAAATGCTAGTCTAATCATTTACGCCCAAGCTAGCAGTACGTGGTATGTCAATTCAGCTACTCAAATCAAGCTTAGTGATTTATCACAATGATTCACTTTCATCTGCAGGATTAATTCTGCTAATCAATACGTATCATATTTTTCAGTTTTTATGTTTTCTTTTGATACAAAAATTAATGTATGAAAGAATGGTATGGTGTGCTGGCTGATCATAAAATCAGTCTGCTCCCTATTACAGGTGCCCACATCAAAGAAATGCGGAAGCTGAGTTCAGATGCTGACGTATGGACATGGTACACGGAAGACTTAACGAATCCTGATGCTTTGGAGCGTTGGATGACCAATAGGTTGGAGGAGACTGAGCGTGGTAAAATGATGACCTATACAGTACAGCTAAAGGAAACCGAGGATATTATTGGCGCCACAAGCTATGGACATATCGACTGGGAAGAGAAATGCATTGAAATTGGTTGGACATGGCTGAGTAAGCAGTACATTGGCGCGGGGATAAACAAGCACATGAAATTTTTGATGTTGCAACATGCCTTTGAAAAAATGAATATTGAGCGACTTGAATTGCGAACAGATGAAAGAAATGTCCGTTCAAGAAAGGCAATGGAAAAAATTGGAGCAACTTATGATGGCACACTAAGGAATCATCGCTCTACCCAAGGTAATCGAAGAAGGGATACGGTAGTTTATAGCATTCTTAAATCGGAATGGATTGAAATAAAAGGCACAATTTTCAAAGATTTCTAATGGAAGTAGCTCTCATTCTTCTTTCAGTATTGCTAATAGCCGGCGGAATCGTTTTTTCCATTTTACCTCCGTTGCCTGGCCCTGTGCTTACATATGGAGCCATGATTTGCACACATACAGTTTCCAACGATACCGAATTCAGTACCACTTCATTTGTTGTTTGGGGCATCATCGGGATCATTATCACAATTGCTGATTATGTATTGCCTGTGGCTGCCACCAAAAAATTTGGGGGCACCAAAGCGGGGGTCATCGGAGGAATGATCGGCATGGTAGCAGGTGTATTGCTTCCAATTCCTTTTGGAATTATTCTTGGTCCTTTACTTGGAGCTATTATCGGGGACCTTTATGGAGGCAACCGAATCAGGTCTGCTTTCAAGTCTGGATTTGGCTCTTTCTTGGGCTTTTTGCTGGCGACCTCATTGAAATTGCTCTACTCCGTCATTCTAGGAGCTGCAATAGCTTGGAAAGTTGGTGGGTTTACGGCTAATGCAATAATGGAGATGTTTTAGATCAAAAGCATGCTGATAAGTCCGGCAGCAATCAAAACATCAATGTATATTCTTATAGACTTGAAGTCACTCATTTTGTCGGCTTTGCTTAGCCGATAAGCCATCCAGAATATGAAGATGAGTACAGCAAAGAAGAAGTACCTCACATGCCAATTTGGTATTGACAATAAATAGAAAGTTAGAATACCAACCCCAGCAACCCCAGCAAGGTAAATTGTCAGTTTAGCACCTCTAATCCCCCAAACGATCGGTATAGATTGAATGCCAAATTGCACTTCGCCTTGGGCACTAATGATGTCTTTTATGCTCTCCCTTATAAAAACCGTAACGCATGCGAACATTGCGTAAGCCACTACAAGTAGGCTAAACTCCCGGAAGTATACCATGACCAAAAGCAAAGTGAGACAGGCCAAAAAGGCGATCGTTAGCGTACCAAGAATTAGCCACCTTCGAATCACAATGCTGTACGTCCAAAGTGCCCCAGCGGAAAAAACATGAATAGCACCGATAGCAGGATCAATTAAGAAGCCAATGCCTATACCTGAGAATGTCAAAAAAACGTGAGAGAAAAGTGCCAGTCTTCTTCTAAAGGAGGTACCAACAATCACCTTGGTTGGGCGATTAACCATGTCTATTTTTTGATCGAAGTAATCGTTTATGATATAACCAGCAGCTCCAATCATTCCTGTGCTAAAGATGAAAAGCAAAAAATTAGGTTCAAGTAAAGTGGAGAGCGACTTACTTAAAAGATAGTAGGCAGTGATAAACTGAGTAAGCCCAATGATAACTAAGTTAGGAATCCTACTTGCTGTCAAAAAACCAACGGTATTCCTCGTAAGAAAATTCACCTGTTCTTTTGAATGCTATCAGTAACCACCTGGTATAGGTTCTTCATTGCTTCATCTTTCAACATCTCCAGATGCGTGTTAATCGTCTCGTCGTCTTCTCTAATTGCAGGGCCAGTCTGAGACTTTGATGGGTTTAGTTCAATGGCCTTTTTTAAGGTTTCCTCTACCAATGGCTGAATGTCTTGAAAAGTCATATCCAAACTTGACAACAACTTTTCTGACAAATGGAACATGTGATTGCTGAAATTGCAAGCGAAAACTGCTGCCAAATGCAGCTTAGATCTGTTGGTAGATGTCAGAAGCCTTACATCATTACTAAAGCTTCTCACGAATGTGAAAATATCACGCTCTCCCTCATCCGACCCTTCTATAAAAATCGGAAATGCAGTAAAGTCAATCTCTTTAGTCTTGCTAAAAGTTTGCAATGGATACATGACACCATGTTTGGCATGTTTTGCCAGATCAGCAATTGGGTTTGATCCTGATGTATGAAGTACGACAGCTTCTGATACGGGGATTTGATCAGAGACTTCCTTTATTATATCGTCGGGAACGCTCAATACAATGAGATCAAATGAATCTGGACTTAACTGATCCAGAGAAAGAATGAACTCTTCATTTGGTTCACGGGAGAAAATAGTTACCTCATGACGCCTGGAGGATATTCGTTTGGCTAAATGATAGCCAACATTTCCATACCCAATGATTGCTACCTTGCTCATTTAGTAAAAATAGAAGATAAAACCGCAAAAGTGAATTTATGCTTCCACTCCTTTGTCTCGCATTTTTACAAATTCGAGATATCTGCGACGAATTGCTACAATGAATCCAATGACAAGCAAAAAAGTGCCAATCCACAATAGGTTGATCCATGGTTTTTTCACTGCCTCCATAATGATCCAATCCTTCTGAGTAGTTTGATAGGCCAGTATTACAGCGTTTTCTTGCGGGATAATGTTTTGAATGGAAATTCTAAATGCCAGATCATTGACCTGATCATCAATTCTTCCAACATATTCTTGATCACGGATTACGAAAACAGGCTCAGTTTGATAATCCCCAAATTCTCCCTGTACATTAATAACCGCTTTGACAGCCACATCTCCAGAGGAAAGTGGGGTGCCATCAATGCTTGAGATGGGTTCCATACGCTCAAGTGTAGCAACATAATCATTGATGAAAAATCGATCCCCTATTTCCACTTTAACTTCCTTAGGCTCACTCCAGTCAGGCTCTTGATCAGGATCAGGAAAAGTACGAACATGGGTGTACATGTCCGCGCTTAGCTTTCGCTTGATATCAGGCGAATACACAATCATGTCCATTGCTTTATTTATTTGCACACGAGGGAAGAGCGTAAATTGCTTTCCGGCCTCTGTGTGGTACTCCACCTCGAAGTAGCTGTTTTCTGGACTGATCAATGTGAGCGTATCTTGGTTATCGCCTTTTCGTATCACTTTCAACGGATCTACTGTAAGCACTAGGTCATTTTGATCAACGAACCCTTCCTCCCGGGTTTCTTTTCGAATACCGCGATAGATCATGGAATACTCGCTCATCTGCCGAGGCTCATTGATGAAGAGTAGCAGATTGTCTCTGTTAACTTCTTCAGGAAATTCCTTGCTCCAAACCATCGACGTATAGTTCGTGGAGAGGATGGTAGAATATCCGCTTGAAAAAAGAATTCCAACGAGCATCATCGCTATTCCAATGTGTGTAATTGAGCCTCCTGAGAGTCTGATATTTGATTTAGCTACGCCAACAAAAATCTTCGCATTTGCGCTTATGGAATACATGCAGGCTATGAGAAGTATCACATAGAAAGGATCTGTTATTTTACCAATAACTATGATCACACCGGAGACTACTAGTGAAATTAAGAAGGGTGTTCTTAGCTCTTCTTTTAGTTTTTTGCCGTCCATTTTTTTCCACCAGAAAAACTGACCTGTTCCAGAAAGAATGGCAAGAAAAACAGAGAGGATAAGCTGAGGCAACGAATAAGCATCATAGATGTCGGTTGGAGGAGCAAGGTTTAAGTCAATTCCTAAAGAACCTGCGATTTGGTTGTACACAGGCATGGAGGTATATAACAATACCTGAAAAGCCATGAGACAAAGAACAGCCGAGCCCATGAAAATCCAGAATTCTCGGGAATAGGTTGAGGTTTCTTCTTTTGTATCAGGAACATCTCTCCATCTTTTTGCAATGTAGAAAACTGAAAGTGCAAAGAACGCCAGCAGATAAATTAGCAGCTGACCGGAAAGCCCTAAATCTGTAAATGAATGGACGGATGAATTGCCAAGGATTCCGCTTCTGGTCAAAAATGTGGCGTAAAGCACCAGGATGAATGAAGCTACGACCAAGATCATCGAAAGCTTCAATGCCGAACCACTTTTCTTGTACGCAATCATCACATGAATTGCCGCTATCAGAACCAACCAGGGAACATAAATGGCGTTTTCAACAGGATCCCAATTCCAGTATCCACCAAAGTTGAGTGTTTCATAGGCCCAGTAGGCTCCCATCAGAATTCCAACACCCAGAATCATGGCTGAGAACTGTGCCCATGGCAGAGCCGGACGAATCCACTCCTTGTTTTTTCTAATGATCAATCCTCCAATGCAATAAGCAAATGGTATGATAGTCGTGGCAAACCCTAAGAATAGCGTTGGTGGGTGAATAACCATCCAATAGTTTTGAAGTAAAGGGTTTAGCCCATTACCATCTTCAGGAATAAAATTTGGGTTGGTTTTGAAGATGGGAGCATCGATAACTTCTCTTAGAAGCATGAAAGGGGAACTTCCGATTTTAACATCGAAAACAACTATTCCAAGAATCATAGAGACTAGGAATACCTGAGTGAGTGCCATGACAAACATGACGGGTGCTTTCCAAAACTTATTGGTATTAATTAAGACTACTCCTAGAATGGCATTCCAAAATATCCACAATAGAAATGATCCTTCTTGACCTTCCCAAAAGCACGAGATTTGATAATAAACCGGTAGTATTTTAGAGCTGTGACTAAACACATAATGGTACTCGAAATAGTGGTTGGTGATAAGGTAGAACAGTGTACCTATGATTCCGACCACAGCGAGGGTATGCGCATAGAAAACCTTTGTACCAAAAGAGGTCCATTCCTTATCCTGATTTCTTCCCTTGAAGAAGGCATAGGCAGACAGTAAACTTGTGATAAATGCGATGATTACGAGCGCGTGACCGAGCTGTCCCTCAAAATAATGTATCATATGCTGGCTTTGATTTAGCCCAAGATTTTAACTAGTAAACTCAGGCTCTTCTTGATATTTAGAAGGACACTTTAGTAATATTTTTTCCGCAACGAATTTTTCACCCTTATAAGCACCGACAATTACAACTTGTTCCGATCGCGTAAAATCAGTCGGGATGGGTTCGGCAAAAAGCACTTGCTGCTTCAATCCATTTTCGTCAACCATTTCGAATTTAAACGATAGCTTATCAGGGCTTTCTTGTATTCCGACCACCTCACCAGAAGCAGTTTTAGGGAGCTCGCCTACTACATGGATGCTTTTCTTGAAGCCTTTTTCGGAAAGAACTTTTGCTTCAGAGAAACTCACATAAGTACTTGCATCTCCAGTCATGGATACAATCATGGTGATGGCTATCGCAATAATTACAATTGCAGCTATGTATTTCTTTTTCATTGTTCCTCTATTTCTTTTTCTAAACGCTTTGCTCGCTTGTCCAGTTTGAACATTAGAAAGAAAAATCCGGCTAGGATTACAAGAATGATTGCAACCACAACATAGATTTTTCCTTCACCTCTAAAGTCATCTGCCATTTCAACCTGTGCAAGAGCAAGTTGAGTTCCGAGGAGCATCAATATTCCTAAAATATATTTAAGCATCATCTAGTTTTTGTTTTGTAAGAGAGAGCCTGATGGCTATAGTTGCTATCCAGTATCCGAGTAGCGTCCATCCAATTACAGCGATATAAAATACTTTTCTGAGGTTGCTATCTAAGTCGTAAGCATTGAATCCTGGATTGCCGCCGTTTCCCGGGTGAAGACTATCTGACATTCTTGGCAGAATAAATAACAGTGGAACCATTAGAAAGAAAGCGAAAATGTTAAAAACAGCTGAAATTCGATTTCGTTGCTGCTCATCCTGAATCGAACTTCTCAATACGAAGTAGGCAAGGTAGATAAGTAATGAAACTGCAGAAGCATTTTGCTTTGGATCGTTGCTCCAAGGTTCTCCCCAAGTATAGTTGGCCCAAATCATTCCTGTGATAATTCCAAGCACCCCAAAACCAATTCCCATAGTTGCTAATTGGACACTGTATGTATCGAATTTATTGTCACCATTCCGGAGGTATTTCACAGCATGAACCACTGAGCCTAGGAATAGCAAGATCATTCCAAACCACATCGGCACATGGAAGTGCAGCACCCGAATAGTTTCATTAAGAATTGGAAGCTCTGGTACCGGAAGCAATAACCCTGCAATAACAGTGTATACTAAAAGCACTACGCATAGCCATTTCCACCAATCTGTTTTCAGTAAATAACCCATCACGATTTCCAGGTAAAAGGGAATAAAACGAACGTGAGCGCAATGATAATCACATCGACTGAGAAGAGTGCTGTTAGGTTGCCTTGAATCTGTATGAACACGTAACCATCAAGGATTTTATAACTATTGCTGATCGAGAGTATTAGCACAGGGATAATGATCGGAAATCCTAAAACAGCCATCATAATGGAACGATTGCTTGATCTAAAGGCTATAGATGATACCATTGTAAAGGCGGCACTCAAGCCAATACATCCCAATGTTAGATTAAGTAGGAAGAGAGGAAAGTTTACAATCGGATTGCCGAGCAGTACTGAATAGATGATCAATGAGATAATTGCAATACAAAACAAGTAGACAAATGAGTAAATAAGCTTTGCCAAGATGATCTTGGTTGGCTTACATAGAAAGAAGTAGTAGTGAGATCGTCTTTCTTCTTGAATAAAGCTTTTCGAAATTGCATTTATTGAAGTAAAAAGCAGAATGATCCAGAAAAGCGCATTCCAAACCTCTACGGAAACAAAGCCTTTGAATGCCATATAGGTTGCAAAAATGGTGGACGCGAGATACAGCAAGATCCCTGTAATGGGATTTTGTTGCCGCCAGTCTACAATCAGGTCTTTTTTAATGAGTTGGAATACCTTATTCACTATCAGCAAAGGTAAATTCAAAGCACGTTATACCTTGCATATACTTAACATTCCCTTTAGCATTGCATAAAAAATTAGGGGATAATACGCTTAGCGAACAAAATTTATCATTTCCTGGATAAATCAGATGAAAAAAATTCTTGTAACTGGGGGTGCGGGGTTCATAGGTTCTAACTTGATTGAATCCTTATTAGATAGAAAGTATCAGGTGGTTTGTCTAGACAATCTGTCAACTGGATTTACTCATAATATTGAAGAGTTTTTTGACAATAACAATTTCGAGTTTGTAGAGGGGGATATATTAGACTTTAAACTTTTAAAGAATCTAACGAAGGACGTTTTTGCTGTTTCTCATCAGGCGGCACTAGGGTCAGTTCCTAGATCTATTAAGGATCCACTAACTACCAATCGAGTAAATATTGAAGGTACCTTAAATGTTCTCAAAGCTTGTGTAGATAATAAAGTCCAACGAGTGATTTATGCGGCTTCTTCTTCAACATATGGAGACTCTCCAAAATTGCCAAAGAAAGAGCATGAAATAGGAAATCCGTTATCTCCATATGCAGTTACAAAACTGGTAAATGAGTTGTATGCCGATGTTTTTCAAAAAGTCTACGGTCTCAACACAATCGGGCTAAGATATTTCAATGTTTTTGGACCCAAGCAAGATCCCAATGGAGCCTATGCAGCAGTAATTCCCTTATTTATGAAGGCCATTCTTTCAGGGAATCGCCCAACGGTTAATGGTGATGGAAATCACAGCAGAGACTTTACCTTTGTGGCCAATGCCGTTCAAGCAAATATTAAGTCCATAGAAGCACCCATTAATTGTTACAATACGGTATATAATATCGCTTGCGGTGAAAGAACCACATTGAATGAGTTGGTTGGATTTATCAATGACATCAATGGATCACAGCTAGACCCTGTACACGGAAGTGAACGAGATGGAGATATTGAACATAGCTTGGCTGATATTTCTAAAGCAACCCATGCTTTGGGATATTCACCTGAGCAGAGCGTGAAAGAAGGATTGCATTCGACGATCGAATGGTATAATAGAATCGAAAAAAGTACTAAATAAGTGGCACAAGACGCAACAATATTAATAACAGGAGGCGCAGGTTTTATTGGATCACATGTCGTTCGTAAGTTTGTTAAAAGCGGTAAGTATAAGATTGTCAACCTTGACAAACTAACCTATGCAGGCAACCTTGAAAATTTAAGAGATATTGAGGAAGACTCAAATTATGAGTTTATCAAAGGAGACATTTGTGATTTTGAATTTGTCAAGCAGCTTTTTGTTAATTATGATTTTGCTGGAGTGATTCACCTTGCAGCAGAGTCACATGTTGATCGTTCCATTTCCAACCCAATGGAATTTATAAAAACAAATGTAGTGGGCACAGTTAATCTCTTAAATGCGGCAAAAGAAGCATGGCAAGAGAAAGAAGGTTGTCGATTCTACCACGTTTCAACAGATGAAGTGTATGGGTCATTAGGGGAAGAAGGCTTTTTTACTGAAACCACCTCATATGATCCTAAGTCTCCCTACTCAGCATCAAAAGCCTCTTCTGATCATTTCGTTCGAGCCTACGGAAATACATACAAGCTACCCTACGTAATATCTAATTGCTCCAATAACTACGGCCCGAACCATTTTCCGGAAAAACTTATTCCTTTGATGATTCACAATATTCGAAATGGAAAACCATTACCAGTATATGGGAAAGGGGAGAATATTAGAGATTGGCTTTATGTTGAAGATCATGCAAGAGCTATCGAGTTGATTTTTGAGAAAGGAACCGATGGCGAAACTTACAACATCGGTGGGTTCAATGAATGGAAGAATATTGATTTGGTGAATCTCCTTTGCGATACAATGGATCGAAAGTTAGGAAATCAGCAAGGGAAATCGCGGGAACTAATTACCTATGTGAAAGATCGGGCGGGGCACGATATGCGTTATGCCATTGATGCTACGAAACTGAATGAAGAGTTAGGCTGGGAGCCTTCCTTGCAATTCAAAGAAGGATTAGAAAAGACGGTAGACTGGTATTTTGAAAATGAACAGTGGCTCAATGATGTTACTTCAGGAGATTATCTGAAGTACTATGATGAGCACTATCAAAACAGATAGAAAATGAAAGGAATAATACTAGCAGGAGGATCTGGAACAAGACTTCACCCACTTACACAGGCAGTGAGTAAGCAAATCTTACCGGTTTATGATAAACCAATGATTTATTATCCGCTTTCTACGCTAATGCTATCGGGTATCAATGAGATCATGATTATCAGTACGCCCAGAGATTTGCCTACATTCAGAGATCTATTAGGTGACGGATCTGCCTTAGGATGTTCTTTTTCGTATGCCGTTCAGGAAGAACCAAAAGGTTTGGCAGAAGCTTTCATTATTGGTGAAGACTTTATAGGGAGCGATTGCGTAGCACTGATTCTCGGCGATAACATTTTCTACGCCTCTGGACTACCAAAAAAACTTCAGGCATGCAATGACCCCGATGGAGGAATTGTTTTTGCGTATCATGTAAACGACCCCGAGAGATATGGTGTGGTGGAATTTGATGAAAATAAAAAAGCAATTTCTATAGAAGAAAAACCAGCTACTCCAAAATCTAACTACGCTGTGCCTGGACTTTACTATTACGACAACCAGGTGGTAGAGATAGCGAAAAATGTAAAACCAAGTAAGCGAGGAGAACTGGAAATAACAGATGTTAACAATTATTATTTGGAAAGAAATAAACTAAATGTTCAGGTTTTTAATAGGGGGACAGCTTGGCTGGATACCGGAACCTTTGGCTCTTTAATGC
Source organism: Ekhidna sp. (assembly GCF_039940915.1). Lineage (GTDB taxonomy): Bacteria > Bacteroidota > Bacteroidia > Cytophagales > Cyclobacteriaceae > Ekhidna. Next base: position 491,779 of record NZ_JBDVFO010000001.1, on the reverse strand, counting down.
AAGCAGGAAACTTTGTGCAGGTAATAGAAGAGCGTCAAGGACTTAAAGTGGGCTGCATAGAGGAGGTAGCATATTATATGAATTTTATTTCAGCAGAAGAATTGGAAAAATTGGCTAAGTCGCTTGAAAAAAGTGGTTATGGAACTTATTTACTTAATGCTATTAAGAAATGAAGGCAGAGCAAACCAACTTGCAAGATTGCTGGATTATTGAGCCCGATGTTTTTGAGGATGAAAGAGGGTATTTCTATGAAGGATTTAATACTAGAAATTTCAAAGAAGCCACAGGTTTTGATTTTGAAGTCAAGCAAATCAATCAATCCAGATCATCCAGGGGTGTTTTGAGGGGGTTGCATTTTCAGCATGGTGAAAACGCCCAGGCAAAACTTGTTTCATGCCTTGAGGGTGAAGTTTTAGATGTTGCAGTAGACTTAAGGAGCGATTCTCTTACGTATTGTAAGTATTCCATTGTCAGGCTTTCAGCTCACAATAAGAAGCACTTATATATCCCCAAAGGCATGGCACATGGTTTTTTGGTTCTCACGGATCATGCCAAGCTCATGTATCAAACGGATGAGCTTTATTCTAGAGAACATGATTCCGGAATTATGTACAACGATCCAGATATCAATATAAGTTGGGGTGTTCCTGAGGAAGAAATTATTTTATCAGAGAAGGATCAAAACTTACCATTACTCAAACAATCAAAACTCGATTTTTAATGTCAAAAAAGAAAGTATTAATAACTGGCGGGGCGGGGTTCTTAGGATCCCATTTATGTGATAGATTCATCAAAGAAGGCTACCATGTAGTTGCTATGGATAACCTGCTTACAGGTGACATTTCCAATATTGAGCATTTGATGGGGCATGAGGATTTTGAATTTCAGCATCACGATGTTTCAAAATATGTTCATGTGTCGGGTGACTTGGAGTACATTCTCCATTTTGCCTCACCCGCGAGTCCCATTGACTACTTGAAAATGCCAATTCAGACAATGAAAGTGGGATCATTAGGAACACTTAACTGTTTAGGACTGGCAAAAGATAAGGGAGCCAGAATGTTGATAGCCTCTACTTCAGAAGTATACGGCGATCCCTTGGTTCACCCGCAAACGGAGGAGTATTGGGGAAATGTAAATCCAGTTGGGCCAAGGGGTGTGTACGATGAAGCCAAGAGGTTTCAGGAAGCATTAACAATGGCTTACCACACCTTCCATGGCTTAGAAACACGAATTGTCAGGATATTCAATACGTTCGGGCCAAGAATGCGTCTCGATGATGGTAGAGTTTTGCCAGCGTTCATTTCGCAAGCGTTGAAGGGAGAAAACCTAACTGCTTTTGGAGATGGCTCACAAACCCGTTCATTTACCTACGTTGATGATTTGGTTGAAGGTATCTATCGTTTGCTTAAAAGTGATTATGCCCAACCCGTTAATATTGGCAATCCGGAAGAAATTACGATCAACGAATTTGGTGAGGAGATCATTCGTCTCACTGGAAGCCAATCAAAAATCATATATAAGGATTTGCCAAAAGACGATCCCAAACAAAGAAAACCAGATATCAGTCTTGCTAAAAAGGTTCTGGATTGGACACCAAGTTTCACAAGATCCGAAGGATTAAAACCAACACTTGAATATTTCCAAAAAAAGGTATTAGGATAAGTTTTATCCTATTTTTGCCCACTAATTTTTGAATCCATGGATTATAAAGTAGGAATTATTGGGCTTGGGTATGTAGGCTTGCCACTTGCGGTTGAAAGTGGTAAACTATATTCAACGATAGGGTTCGATATCGACATTAAGCGAGTTGATGAGCTAAAGTCCGGTGTAGACAGAACTTTGGAGGTGAACGAGAACGAACTGAAAGCTTCTGAATTGCTTGAGTACACCACCGATAAAGAAGATTTGTCTGAGTGCAATTTTTACATTGTCACAGTCCCAACGCCAATAGATGAATTAAAAAATCCAGACCTAAGACCAATCATCTCAGCTACTGAAATGATTGCACTTTTGATCAAGCCTGATGATATAGTTGTTTATGAGTCTACAGTGTTTCCAGGATGTACGGAAGAAGTCTGTGTACCCATCTTGGAAGAAGGAAGCGGGCTGGTTTTCAACAAAGATTTTTATTGCGGGTATTCACCTGAAAGAATCAATCCGGGAGACAAAGAGCACAGGATATCAAGCATACTAAAAGTAACCAGTGGAAGTGATGATGAGTCTGCCGAAAAAGTAGACACTTTTTACCGATCATTCATTGAAGCTGGAACTTTTAAAGCTTCCTCAATTAAAGTTGCAGAAGCAGCAAAGGTTATCGAAAATTCTCAGCGAGATATCAATATTGCATTTGTAAACGAGCTAGCACTCATTTTTGATAGACTAGATATTGATACAAGTGAAGTGTTAGAGGCTGCTGGCACCAAGTGGAATTTTTTACCATTCAGGCCCGGACTGGTTGGAGGTCACTGCATTGGCGTGGATCCCTTTTACCTTACACAAAAAGCAGAGTCTGTCGGTTATAACCCTCAAGTGATTTTGTCAGGCAGGAAAATCAATGATCAAATGGGGCAATACGTTGCTCAGAAGGTTATTAAACTACTTGGGAGAAAAGAAAAACTTAGCAATGAATCTAAGGTTTTAATTCTGGGTTTTACTTTCAAAGAAAATTGTCCGGATACACGTAATACAAGAGTCATTGATATATATAAAGAATTCGATGATTATGGCATACAGGCGTCTGTTTTCGATCCACAAGCAGACACCAATCAAGTAAGTGAAGAATACGGAATTATCTTGGAAAGTTCGCCAGAGGGATCATATGAAGCTATAATTCTTGCTGTAGCTCACAAAGAGTTTCTTGCGTTGAACTGGGAAGCACTAAGAAAATCTACACCCGTGATATTTGATGTTAAGAGCATTCTACCTAAAGCCTTAGTGGATGGCAGATTATAAGGAAAATATCATCCCACATTCCCATGCAATCAAGCTTGCGGATCGAATACGTAAAAACAAGTATGAACCGAAATTAATTTGGTTTACAGGTCTTTCAGGTTCGGGTAAATCTACCTTGGCTAGCGCAGCTGAAGCTCATTTCTTTGAAAACGGAATAAATACATACATCCTGGATGGGGACAATGTAAGAGGGGGGTTAAATAGTGATTTGGATTTTACGGATGCAAGCAGACGTGAGAATATCCGAAGAATATCCGAAGTTTCGAACTTATTTCTTGATGCTGGCTTGCTGGTGTTTACGGCGTTCATCTCACCATTTAAACAAGATAGGACTACTGCCAGGGCGTTGGTAGGGGCAAAAAATTTCATTGAGGTATATGTGGATTGTCCATTGGAAGTTTGTGAGGAGAGAGATGTAAAGGGTTTATACAAAAAAGCTCGCGAAGGTAAGCTCGAAAATTTCACAGGTATAAGTTCTCCATTTGAGATCCCTGAAAATCCGGATGTCGTTCTCAATACAGCAGATAATTCTCTGCAAGATTGCCTCAGAAAATTGATTGAAGAAATAGAACAGAAAATCACATCATGAAAAATTACAATCTGACTCACCTAAAAGAGTTGGAAGCAGAATCCATCTACATCTTGCGAGAGGTGGCTGCTCAATTTCAAAATCCAGCCATACTTTTCTCTGGAGGAAAAGATTCCATCTGCATAACACATTTGGCCAGGAAAGCTTTTCACCCAGCCAAGTTCCCCTTTCCATTGGTTCATATAGATACAGGGCACAACTTCCCTGAAACCATGCAATTCAGAGACGAGTTGGTGAGCGAACTGGGAGCTAAGCTTATCGTTGGATCTGTTCAGCAGTCAATCGATGATGGTCGTGCAGCAGAAGAAAAAGGAAAAAATGCCAGCAGAAACGCGATTCAGACCGTAACACTTTTGGATACAATAGAAGATCAGGGCTTTGATGCCTGTATCGGAGGGGCGAGAAGAGATGAAGAGAAGGCCAGAGCCAAGGAACGGTTCTTCTCACATAGAGATGAATTTGGTCAGTGGGACCCTAAAAATCAAAGACCAGAGCTTTGGAATATCTTCAATGGACGACAAAATTTTGGAGAGCACTTCAGGGTTTTCCCGCTCAGCAATTGGACTGAGATGGATGTTTGGCAGTATATTTTGGCAGAAAACATAGCCATTCCATCCTTGTATTTTGCTCATCAAAGAGACGTAATCTGGAGAAATAATACATGGTTGCCCGTTTCTGATTTCATTCAAATTGAGGATTCCGAAGAAGTTCTAAATAAGAAATTAAGATTTAGAACATTGGGAGACATCACAATTACAGGCGGGATCGAGTCTGATGCAGACTCACTTGAAAAGATAGTCGAGGAGGTGGCGGCTGCCAGGCATACTGAGCGAGGAAACAGAGCTGACGACAAGCGATCTGAAACCGCAATGGAAGACAGAAAAAAGGAAGGATACTTTTAGTTGGCCATTGGCTTTTACTACTGGCCTTTAGCTATGAGAGATTATACAAAGTATGATATTTGGAAAGATGGAATTAAGATTTTCGTAGATATTTATGAATTGACAAAGCTCTTTCCTGAGGAAGAGAAATTTGGAATTATCTCTCAATTGAGAAAGGCTTCGGTTTCTATTGCATCAAATTTTGCAGAGGGCTGTAGTCGACTTTCTGAAAAAGAGTTCAAGAGGTTTACCGAATTTAGCTTAGGCTCTGCTTTCGAACTCAAAACACAACTAATCATATCCGATAATTTGGGATATATATCAAAAGATAATTTAGCTACACTTATGGAGCTGATTGACAAATGTTCCAAGCAAATGAATTCATTAAGAAATAAACTAAAATAAATGGATAAGCCAACAGCTAACAGCCAACAACCAATAGCTAAAGCCAATAGCTACCTAGATATGGAATTGCTACGTTTTACCACGGCGGGAAGCGTAGATGATGGTAAAAGCACCTTGATTGGTCGATTGTTGTTCGATTCAAAATCAATTTTTGAAGATCAATTAGATCAAGTAAAACAAACAAGCGAAAGGCGAGGAGCTACCGATGTTGATCTGGCTTTATTGACGGATGGTCTTAAAGACGAAAGGGAACAAGGAATTACAATAGACGTGGCATACAGATACTTTGCAACACCCAAACGAAAATTCATCATTGCCGATACCCCAGGTCATATTCAGTACACGAGAAATATGGTTACAGGAGCATCAACAGCTAATGTAGCTTTGATTCTGATTGATGCACGTAAAGGAGTGATTGAGCAAACCTGTAGACATTCAATCATTGCCAGTCTGCTCCAAATACCCCACATCATTGTTTGCGTAAATAAGATGGACCTGGTCGACTATGAGCAAGAGAAGTTTGATGAAATAAAGAGTGATTTTGAGAATTTCGCTTCAAAACTTGATGTGAAGGATGTTCAGTTTATTCCTATCAGTGCATTGAAAGGCGATAATGTGGTCAATAGAAGTGACAACATGAAATGGTATGAAGGATCCACTTTATTGTATACGTTGGAAAACATCCACATTGGAAGCGATCACAATCACATAGACTGTCGCTTCCCGGTACAGACAGTTATCAGGCCGCAGACAGACGAACACCACGATTACAGAGGGTATGCAGGAAGGATTTCTGGCGGGGTGTTTAAGCCAGGTGATGAAGTTACAGTGCTGCCGTCTGGATTTACCTCCAAAATTAAATCGATCGATACGTTTGATGGATCAATTGAAGAAGCCTTTGCGCCAATGTCAGTTACCATTACGCTGGAAGACGACATAGATATCAGTCGTGGAGACATGATAGTTAGGCAACATAATCAGCCTGAACCACAACAGGACATTGATGTGATGCTTTGCTGGTTAAATAATAAAGGACCACAGCCGCGAACAAAATACACCATTCGCCATACCACTGCAGAAGCGAAGGCGATGATTAAAGACATTCGCTACAAACTGGACATCAACACGCTACATAGAAATGAGAAAGAAAAGAGCATTACAGCAAATGATATTTGTCGAGCACAAATTCGCACGACAAGGCCACTGTTGATTGACTCATACAAGAAAAACAGAAATACAGGTAGCATAATTTTAGTAGATGAAGGCACAAACGAAACAGTGGCTGCCGGAATGATCATATAACACCCAATCCCCTTCTTTGAGGGATGAGGGGGGGGAAGTTGTGAATGAAAATATAGGCTATTATGAGAAAAATTATTCCTTATAACCCGAAGCTCAAGAACCTAGCAAAAAAACTGCGACAAAATATGACCTTTTCTGAAGTGCTTTTATGGGATCAGCTAAAGCAAAAGAAAATTAAAGGGTATGATTTTGACCGTCAAAAGCCATTAGATGAGTTTATTGTCGATTTCTATTGCAAGGATCTGAAACTTGCAATAGAAATTGACGGGAATAGTCATGATAATGAGGATGTCTACAAAGCAGATCGAAAACGCCAGTCAATTCTCGAGAAATTAGGAGTTGTTTTTTTAAGATTCGATGATTTAGAGGTCAAGAAAAGAATGGATAATGTTATCCGAACCATTGAGTATTGGATTGAAGAACATGAGGAAGGTAATGACAAACCCACCCCCACCCCTCCCAAGAGGGGATTGGGGTCGGCCATAGAAGGAAAATCATTACCTGATAAGCGGCCTAACATTTCCAATCATAACTTATTCCCCTCCTTGGAGGGGTTTGGGGTGGGTTCTGTTGAATTAGAGTCACTCTTAGAAATAGCAAAAAAAGCAGCCTTTGCTGCCGGAACGGAGATAATGAATATTTATGAATCTGGAGATTTTGCGATTGAAGCAAAATCGGATGACTCACCATTGACCATAGCTGACAAAGCAGCACATAACACCATCGTTTCTTACCTTGAAAAAACAGGCATACCCATTCTCAGCGAAGAAGGAATAGCTATCCCTTACAGTGAAAGGGCTAGCTGGGAATATTTCTGGATGGTTGACCCGCTGGACGGCACAAAAGAGTTCATCAAAAAGAATGGCGAATTCACCGTTAATATTGCCCTTATTCATAAAGATGAATCGATTTTAGGAGTTGTCTATCCTCCGGTGATTGGTGATATATACTGGGCGAGCAGGGGAAGTGGGGCTTATAGAGAATCAAACGGGACGGTTGAAAAACTGAATACAACCAAAAGAGATTTAAAGGAGTCTGGGGTTAAGGTTGTAGCTTCAAGATCACACATGAGTGAAGAAACTTCAAAGTATGTGGCACAATTTGAAAATCCGGATGTTGTATCCAAGGGGAGTTCCATGAAATTTTTATTAGTGGCATCAGGAGAAGCTGATGTTTACCCTCGATTTGCACCTACGATGGAGTGGGACACCGCCGCAGCTCACGCAATTGTTTCAGAAGCTGGAGGACGAGTTGTTTTCGAAAACGAAATCACTCCATTATCTTACAATAAAGAGGACTTATTAAATCCATCCTTTATAGTTTTGCCCTCTTAATTAGGAATCAATCTATTACATGAAATTCTTGAAGTACTGCTTGATATTTATTTCACTTGTTGTTGGAGGTCAAATCCAAGCACAGGACCCAAACAACTTATCACCAAGCCAGCTAAATTCTGTAAACGTAGATGAACTTTCCGATGCACAGGTTCAAAGCTTTTTAGATCGAGCCAAAGAAAATGGTCTTACGCTTGACCAACTTGAGCTGGTGGCTAAACAGCGGGGCATGTCAAGCACACAAATTACCAAGCTAAGAAACAGAATTCGCCAACTTCAATTGAAAGGCACAGACACACAAATAGATAGTCCCACATCCAGGGTACGAAAAGATTACCAGCAGGACGATTTCTTTAATTCACTCAACACTAAAAACGATGAGGTTGCCACGCCTGAGGGATTGCAAGTTTTTGGAAAGGAAATTTTTGAATCTGTAAAACCTTCATTTGAACCTTCACAGAACTTGCCTACGCCCGAGAATTACATTCTTGGTGCTGGTGACGAAGTGGTTATTGATATTTACGGGGCTTCAGAGATCACCTATCAGCAGGTCATTAGCCCAGATGGTAGGATACTGATAAGCGGAGTAGGCCCGATTTCACTGGTGGGAATTTCTGTGCAATCAGCTCGAAAAAGAATCTTCAACAAACTTTCCAGCATTTATTCTGGATTGAAGGGGAATAACCCTAACACCTTTGTTCAGGTGTCATTAGGTCAAGTTCGGTCGATTAAGGTAAATGTGGTTGGTAATGTGACGCAACCAGGGACGTACACGCTATCCTCTTTTTCGACGGTGTTTAATGCTTTATATCAAGCAGCAGGCCCATCTAAAAATGGCTCAATGAGAAACATAACGCTGGTTAGAAATGGTAGCGAAATAGCTGTTTTTGATGTTTATAAATATCTATTTGAAGGAGAAGAAGATCAAAACCTGCAATTGCAAGACGGAGATGTGGTAGTTGTCAAACCATATGCTAAGCGGGTGAAAATTGCAGGATCTGTTAAAAATCCGGCCATTTATGAATTGAAAGATGACGAAACTTTTGATTATTTGCTTGCCATTTCTGGTGGCTTTGATGAGAAAGCGTTTAAAGATCGTATTACGATTGATAGGATTGGAGATTCCCAAAAAATGGTTTCCACCATCAGGCAAGAGCAGTTTGGCTCAGAGTTAATGCACAATGGGGACTCTATTTTTGTTTCCAAGGTGCTAAATACTTACAGTAATAGAGTGAAAATTGATGGAGCCGTTAAAAGGTCGGGGTACTACGAATTGACAAACGAGCTAACGCTTTCAGGACTGCTGGCACTTGCGGATGGTGTAAGAGAAGACGCATATTTGGTTCGCGGTAACATCATTCGATTGTCTGATGATTTATCATTACAAAATATTGCTTTCGATGTGAAGAGCGTTATGGCAGGCAGCCAAGACTTCATTCTGAGTCCGAATGATTTGGTGATTATCCCTTCCATTTTCGATCTACAAGAAGAGCAATTGGTAACCATAGATGGACAAGTTCGAAACCCTGGGGCCTTTCCTTTCATTGATAGCATGACCGTTGAGGATTTAATAAATATTTCTGGGGGATTGAAAGAAGACGCCAGCACAAGTACCATTGAAGTTGCCAGACGGTTGGTGACAGATGAAGATTTGTCAAAATCTTCCAAAATCTTCACCTTCCAAATCAATAAAGACCTTTCGATCAACGCTCAAGCCTCAGAGTTTGTGCTTAAACCCTTTGATTTAGTATTGATAAAATCGACACCCTTCATACGAAAACATAAGGTAGTAAGGATCGAAGGAGAGGTTAATTTTCCTGGCTATTATGCACTCGAAACCAATGAAGATCAAATTTCAGACGTCATAAAACGAGCAGGTGGAATAACACAATACGGTTATGCGGAAGGCGCTTCACTGATCAGAAGAACAGAATATTACCGAACTCAGTTTGAGAAAAAAGAATTACAAGCGTTACTTGAAATAAAGAGAAAGGAACTGGAAAAGAAGTTCACGGGAGGCCAATCAACAATTGAAAACTATAACCTTGTGGAGAAGCAGCTGGTTGAGTATGAAAAGGAATTGACTGAAGCCTTTAAGATTGAAGAGTCAACGGATGAACTTGAGGCACGAATTTTTAGAGCACAACAGCTGAGGAAATTGCTGCTGAGGGATTCGGTAAGCGGATCCGAAGATCTTATAGAACAACAAGCGATTGGCATAGAACTAGAGAAAATCTTAGAAAAACCAAACTCTGAATATGATTTAATCTTAAAGGATGGAGATTTAATCAGTATTCCTAAGAAATTAGAGACAGTAGGGATACAAGGTGAGGTACTATACCCCAATACGGTGAGATTTCAAGAAGGAATTTCTTTCAAAAACTATGTTTCTGCATCTGGAGGTTTTTCTTCAAAGGCCAAGGTTGGAAAATCATACATTGTTTACGCAAATGGTTCAGCAGAACGGACTAAGAACTTTTTGTTTTTCAAAACTTTTCCAAAAGTTAAGCCAGGGGCTGATATTATTGTCCCACAAAAGGAACCTAGGAGAAAGTTGAGCGTTCAGGAAATTCTTGGAATAAGTTCATCCTTGGCAACCATTGCATTGATAATTGATAGATTGAGTCAGTGATGGAGGAAACAGGAAAAACTAATACTGAGTATGAAATAGATCTCAAGGATCTAGCACGAGACATTTGGCTCAATCGATTATTTATTGTTAAAATATCTGCTTTTTTCTTTGTATTTGGACTGGTTATTGCCTTTACCGCAAAAATTGAATACATCGCTTCTTGTAAGCTTATGCCTGAGAATCAGGAAGGTGTCAGTTCAGATTTGGGAGGTTTGGGAGGTTTAGCTGGACTGGCAGGAATTAATCTGAATATGGCAAAAAGCGGATCTTTACCCCCAGAGCTATATCCGGAAATTGTAAAAAGCTCACCTTTTCTACAAAACCTGATCAACACTTCCTTATATTTTGAAAGAATTGATACGACTATTACAAGCTTCGACTATTTTAAAAATGAAAGACCATCATTTCTTGGTTTACTTTCTGAATATACAATTGGCCTTCCTGGTAAATTAAAAAATGTTTTCTCGTCAGCTAAAATGGAAGCGCAAGACTCGTATAGTATGATGAGATTTTCCAAAGAAGAATGGAATATTATACAAGGATATGCGGATCGGTTAAATGTTTCAGTAGACCCTAAAACAACTATTATTCGCGTATCTACTCAAATGCCTGACCCAGTCGCTGCTGCTCAGTTAGCTAATATTTTAGTTCTGAATTTGACAAATGATATCACTAAATACAGAGTAGAAAAAGAAGAAAATAACTTATTGTTTATCTCAGAAAGATTTGCCGATTCAAAAGAGAATTATCAAGTGAAGCAACGCGATTTAGCTAGATTTATTGATAGAAATAGAAATATTTCAAATTCAATAGTTAAAACTGAATATGAGCGACTCCAAAATGAAATGAATATTTCATTTGAGGTATATAAAGGTTTGGCAACACAACTAGAACAGGCAAGAATTAAGGTTAAAGAAAAAACACCTGTGTTTACCATTCTTGAACCTGTTAAAATTCCCGTTGAAAGATCTTCGCCGAACCGAAAGCTTCTTATTTTATCGATAACCTTTTTAGGGGTGATTGTTTCGACGCTTTACATTGCAATTAAGAGTATAATAAAAAAATGAAAAGTATATCTGTAATAGGACTTGGCTATGTTGGTTTGCCGTTAGCTGTAGAATTTGGAAAAAATAGGACCGTAGTTGGATTTGACATTAGTAAACAGCGAATTTCTGAACTTAATAGTGGTTTAGATAGAACATTAGAGGTTGAAAGCCATGAGCTAAAAGAAGCAAAAAAACTATCTTTTACATGTGATGTGAAAGACCTCCAAAGGGCAGATATACATATCGTAACAGTACCTACGCCTATCAACCGAGCCAAATCACCAGATTTGACACCATTACTCTCTGCTTCGAAGACAGTTGGTAGTATATTAAAGAAAGGGGATGTTGTGATTTACGAATCAACAGTTTACCCTGGCTGTACGGAGGAGGATTGTGTGCCGATTTTAGAAAAAGAAAGTGGATTAAAATTCAACGTTGATTTTTTCTGCGGTTATTCGCCAGAACGGATTAATCCCGGTGATAAGGTACATCGCTTACCAAGCATAAAAAAAGTGACATCAGGAAGCACAGAGGAGGTAGCCAATGAGATTGATGATTTATATAACACCATAATAACTGCTGGAACTCACAAAGCTGCTTCAATCAAGGTTGCAGAAGCGGCAAAGGTGATTGAGAATTCACAAAGAGATCTGAACATAGCATTCGTCAATGAACTTTCTGTGATTTTTGACCGATTAGGAATAGATACGAGTGAAGTTCTCGAAGCTGCTGGAACTAAATGGAACTTCCTTCCATTCAAACCGGGATTAGTAGGCGGCCATTGCATTGGTGTAGATCCATACTATTTAACGTATAAGGCTGAATCAGTAGGTTACCATCCAGAAGTTATTTTAGCAGGAAGGAGAATCAACGACAATATGGGAGTTTATATCTGCAATCAAATCATAAAACTGATGGTAGATAAGGGGCTTGCCATTAAGCGAGCAAAAGCTTTAGTAATGGGAATTACCTTTAAGGAGGACTGCCCTGACATTAGAAACTCTAGAGTTATAGATGTAATTAATGAACTTTCTTCTTTTGGGTTGGAGGTTGACGTATTTGATCCTCAGGCAGATAAAGTTGAAGTAAAAGAGGAGTATGATGTTGATTTGATCAGCAGTCCGGAGGATACATATGATTGTATTGTTCTGGCAGTATCCCACAAAGAATTTCTGGCCATGAATTTAGATAACCTAAAAAACACAAATTGTGTTGTTTATGATGTAAAAGGTATTCTGGATAAGAATGAGGTCGATAAAAGGTTATGAGGAAAATCTTGGTAACCGGAGGTGCTGGATTTATTGGATCCAATTTAATTGCGTCATTACTAGAGCATGACTTTGCTGTTACCTGTTTAGATAATTTATCGACAGGATCCGAAGAGAATATTAGTGAGTTTGAGAATCATACAAATTTTACTTTTATAAATGGAGACATATTAGATTTTGATCTTCTTTTGAAATTAACTCGTGAAGTAAATTTGGTAAGCCATCAGGCTGCCCTTGGCTCAGTCCCAAGATCGATAAATGATCCATTACTAACCAACCGTGTCAATATAGAAGGTACTCTTAACGTTTTTAAAGCATGCGTAGATAACGGTGTACAAAAGGTGGTATATGCGGCATCTTCATCTACGTATGGCGACTCAGCTGAATTGCCTAAACAAGAAGAAAGAATAGGTAAACCGTTATCACCTTATGCAGTAACTAAGTATGTTAATGAATTGTATGCGGATGTATTCCACAAAGTTTACGGTTTAAACATCATAGGTCTTAGATATTTTAACGTTTTTGGGCCGAAACAAAATCCACAGGGACCCTATGCAGCGGTAATACCTTTATTTATTAAAGCTATTTTGGAAGAATCAAGCCCAATCATATATGGTGACGGATTGACAAGTAGAGATTTTACTTTTGTGGAAAATGCGGTTGAAGCAAACATTAAGGCATTGGAAGCACCTCTGGAAAGCTACAATGCAGTGTATAATGTTGCATATGGGAAGAGTACCACTCTTGTTGAGCTGTTTGAGTTTATAAGAAAAGAAGCGAATTCAAACTTGGAAGTGAATTTTGGTGAGGAAAGGAAAGGAGATGTAAAGCACAGTCTAGCAGATATAAGTAAGGCCCGCAAATTTTTAGGATATGATCCAAAATATTCAATAGAAGACGGATTAAAAGCAACATTCAAATGGTATAAAGAACTAACTATATGACAAAGATTCAAATGGTTGATCTTAAAGGACAGTATTTGGATATCAAAGAAGATATTGATAGAGCTATTAATTCTGTGATAGAAACTTCATCGTTCATTAATGGCCCATCTGTTAAAGAATTTGCTTCAAATCTTTCAGCATGGAATGAATCTAACTTTGTGATTCCATGTGCCAATGGAACTGATGGGCTTCAAATTGCGATGATGGCACTAGGGATCAAACCCGGAGATGAAGTTATTGTTCCAGCATTTACTTACATAGCAACGGTTGAAGTAATTGCTTTGCTTGGCATTAAGCCTGTATTTGTTGATGTAAATCCCAATACATTTAATATAGAAGCTGATGAAGTGCGTGCCGCCATAACAGATAAGACAAAAGCTATAGTGCCGGTTCACTTATATGGACAGTGTGTCGATATGGATCCAATAATACAGCTTGCAAATGAGTATGATCTTTTTATCATTGAAGATCTGGCACAGGCTATTGGGAGCAGATACAAAGGAAAAAAGGCTGGTAATCTCGGACACGTTGGAGTTACGTCTTTCTTCCCATCTAAGAACTTGGGTTGTTATGGTGACGGTGGAGCTCTTATTACAAATGATGAAAGTTTGGCAGATAAGATTAAGATGATTGCCAATCACGGGCAATCAAAAAAATATTATCACGATTCCATTGGTGTTAATTCGCGCTTAGATACTCTTCAGGCTGCCATTTTAATTGAAAAATTGAAAAAACTAGATAATTATTTAGCCAAAAGGCAAGCAGCCGCACAAGTATATGATGAAAACTTAAAGGTGATATCTGATCAAATAAGAATACCAGCTAGAACTGAATATTCATCGCATGTATATCATCAATATACACTCAAAGTCATAAATGATAGAGATAAGCTAAAACAATTCTTAGCTGACGCAGGAATACCAAGTATGATTTATTACCCCTTGCCTATACCGAAGCAAAAAGCGTATTGTCATTATACAGATTTAGCGTTTAAGAATTCAGATTTGCTATCTAAGCAAGTCCTTTCAATTCCAATGCATACGCACCTTAAAAGTGAAGAGCAGAGTTTTATTTGCGAAACAATCAAATCATTTTACTCATGAGTAATGACGTTTTCGTGCATGAGTCTTCTTACGTTGATGAGCCTTGTCAAATAGATAAGGGAGTGAAAATTTGGCATTTCTCCCATGTAATGCATGATTGCCAAATAGGAGAAAACTGTAATATTGGACAAAATGTGGTCATTTCACCAGAAGTCATTCTTGGTAAAAACTGTAAAGTGCAAAATAATGTATCTATCTATACAGGTGTAATATGTGACGATGACGTATTTCTTGGACCTTCAATGGTATTTACTAATGTGATAAATCCGAGAAGTGCAGTAAATAGGAAGAATGAATATGCAAAAACACATGTAGGGAAAGGGGCTTCGATAGGAGCCAATGCGACAATAGTATGTGGAAATAATATAGGTAAATACGCATTCATTGGTGCTGGTGCAGTAGTTACAAAAGAGGTAAAAGCTTATGCTTTAGTCGTTGGGAATCCTTCAAGGCAGGTAGGTTGGATGAGTGAGCACGGTCAGAGATTAGTATTTAATGAAGAAGGTCTTGCCTTTTGCACTCAATCCGACGACCAATATAAATTAAAAGACGAGCAGGTAGAAAAGATAATTAGCCGATGAAAAATTTTACATTAATTGGTGCTGCAGGATACATTGCACCAAGGCATATGAAAGCAATTAAGGATACCAATAATCAATTGATTGCGGCTCTAGATACTTTTGATAGTGTTGGGATTATAGATTCATACTTTCCGAATGCTGATTTCTTTGTAGAGTTTGAAAGATTCGACAGGCACATAGAAAAATTGAAATACGAACAAAACAAGCATATTGACTATACGTCAATATGTACACCAAACTATTTGCATGATGCCCATATACGAATGGCTTTGAGAAGGGATTCTGATGCTATTTGTGAAAAACCTTTAGTCTTAAATCCATGGAATATTGATAAACTATCAAAAGTAGAAGAGGAAACCGAGAAAAGGATTTGGAACATTCTTCAGTTGAGGGTTCATCCTAGTATTATAGCCTTAAAGAAAAAAATTGAAGACGGACCTAAGGATAAGATTTACGATGTAGATTTAACATATCTTACAAGTAGAGGTCATTGGTATTACACATCATGGAAGGGTGATGTGTCGAAATCTGGTGGTATTGCCACCAACATTGGCGTTCACTTTTACGATATGCTTTCATGGGTCTTTGGAACTGTCAAAAAGAATGTAGTTCATGTCCATACACATGATAGAGCCGCAGGGTATTTAGAGTTTGAAAAAGCGAGAGTTCGCTGGTTCCTTTCAATTAATTACGATGTTATTCCTGAGCCTATTAAGGAAAAAGGACAAAGAACCTTCAGGTCTATTATTATCGAAGGAGAAGAATTAGAATTTAGCAGTGGTTTTACAGATTTACATACAAAATCCTATGAAGAGATTTTAAAAGGTAACGGCTATGGTATAAAAGAGACATTGCAAGCAATTGAAATAGTGCACAATATTAGACATGAAGATCCTGTTGGATTGAAAGGTGATTACCACCCATATGCAAAAAATCAACTCACTAAGCACCCATTTCTTTTAAAGTAAATTATGAGTGATAAGATGATACCATTAGCTAGTCCTAATATAAGCGATGCGGCTATCGATTCAGTTGTTTCTGTTTTGAGAACGGGAATGCTAGTGCAGGGTACCGTGGTTAAAGAATTGGAAAAGAACATCTCTCAATATCTGAATATTTCACATTGTAGTGCCGTTTCAAGTGGAACATCTAGCCTTCATCTTTCGCTACTCGCCTTAGGTGTTGGTGTAGGAGATGAGGTAATTATCCCAGCTTTATCCTATGTAGCAACTGCCAATGTTGTTGAACTTATTGGCGCCAAGCCAATATTTGTAGATGTAAAGAAAGACTTTACAATTGACCCAAAACTAATTGAGGAGCAAATTACTGAAAAAACCAAAGCCATAATTCCAGTTCATGAGTTTGGTCTAAGCGTGGATATGGATCCAATTATTGATCTTGCTAAAAAGCACAACTTTTTCGTAATTGAGGATGCTGCATGTGCTCTTGGATCTACTTACAAAGACAAACTTTGCGGTACAATAGGAGATTTTGGATCTTTTTCTTTACATCCCAGAAAGGCAATTACTTCTGGTGAAGGCGGACTTATTACAACAAGTAGTCAAGAATTAGATAGAAAAATAAGAACACTAAGGAACCATGGAATTCAACCAGATTCGTATCCTATGAATTTTGTTGAGGCTGGATTCAATTACCGAATGACGGAGTTTCAAGCTGCTTTAGTTAATGCTCAACTTGAATTATTATCAGGTTTAATCGAAACCAGAAATGAATTAGCTAAAATTTATTTTAATAAGATCGATACAAATAATTGTCGATTGCCAATAGTTCCGGAATATGCTCAGACAAATTGGCAAACATTTCATATTGTACTTCAATCTGAAGAACAACGGAATGAATTAAGAGATTATCTAATGACTAATCGAATTCAGTCCAATTATGGAGCACAATGTATTCCTGAAATGACTTTTTATAAAAATAAATATGATTTGGACAGTGCTTCCAAATTTCCTAATTCATATGAGGCTTATATACAAGGACTAGCGATACCTTTGTATGAAAAATTGACTGTTGAAAATATTAACTATATATCGGATTGTATTAACGATTTTTTAAAAAAATGGAGAATAAAACAATATTCATAACGGGAGGAGCTGGATTCATAGCAAATACCCTCATTAAGAACTATGTAGATAACAACAAGATTGTTGTCTATGATAACTTTCACAGAGATACACTTAGTGGGAGTGGTTTGTCTGACCATGAAAATGTGTCCATTGTAAAAGGCGATGTATTAGATCTTGAATTGCTTACTCAATCTATGAAGGGCGCTGATATCGTTATTCACGCCGCTGGTATTGCTGGTATTGATACCGTAATTAAAGATCCGGTAAGAACAATGAGAGTAAATATGATAGGAACCTCCAATGCGTTAGAGGCTGCACGGGTGAATGAAGTTGGTGATAGATTCATTGACTTTTCTACCTCTGAGGTATTTGGATCAATGGCTTTTCGATCATCCGAGACCGATTCGACAGTGGCCGGATCCGCGGGTGAAGCTCGCTGGACCTATGCAGTATCTAAGCTCGCTGGCGAGCACTTGGCGCATGCTTACCATCGTCAGTATAATCTGCCAGCTGTAACCGTTCGTCCATTCAACGTGTATGGTCCCGGACAGACAGGAGAAGGTGCAATTCAAATATTTATTAAGAAGGCACTAAAAAATGAGACTATAAAAATTCATGGTGATGGGAATCAAATTCGCGCATGGTGTTATGTCGACGATTTTGTTGACTGTTTAATTCGATGCATTGAAGATCCTAGGGCTATTGGTGAGAGTTTTAATCTTGGAAACGCACGAGCAGTTATTACCATTCTTGGTTTGGCCGAAACTGTCTGTAGGGTTCTCAAATCCGATTCTAAAATTGAATTTGAACCACCTTTGTCTGCAGATATTGCAATAAGAATCCCAAGTGTTGATAAGACACATGAATTGCTAGGTTTTAAAGCCCAAGTAGACCTAGAGGAAGGTATCTTAAAAACTGCTGAATGGATAAGAAAAAATCTAGATATTTAATTTGAATAGAAGAAAAGAATTAGAAAAGGATTTAAATCAACAGGAATTATTTGAGGCGCTTTCAGCTCTTAATAATTCGTTAGATTCTGCTTTTCATGAAAAGTATGATAGGTCTTTGCCATTTACTGAACTTATGTTCGATAGATGGGAGAGAGCTAAAAAACTTGGATTCGGAGAAGGATCTTCCATTTATGATAATTCCCTTGTTTTTGGAAAAGTATCAGTAGGTAAAAACTGTTGGGTTGGTCCTTTTACGATTTTAGATGGAAGCGGTGGACTGGTTATTGGTGACTTTTGTACCATATCATCAGGAACGCATATTTACTCACATGATAATGTGAAACAAACATTAAGCTCTGGAAACTTGCCTATAGATAGGGAGAAAGTCATTGTAGGAAAAAATACTTATATAGGTCCAAATACTATTATTTCGAAGGGAGTAAGTATTGGGGACTATTGTGTAGTAGGATCCCAGTCTTTTCTCAAATCAGATGTGCCTGATTATTCAATTGTTGCTGGTCAGCCAGCAGTAATAATAGGAAAAGTGATTATAGATAAAGAGCAAATCTCATTCAATTATAAGAAATGAACCCTGAAATAGAAAATTGTTAAATCCAACCCAATTAAATCTAAAAGGAAAGTTAAAGTTTCTGCTTAAAGATTCATTCGTATATGGATTTGCAAATGCGTTTACAAAACTTGCATTTCTTCTTGTTTTCCCTCTCTTAACAAGATTTTTTAGTGTTGAAGAGTTTGGCTTAATTGATACTTTAACCGTATTAAGTTTCTTTTTAATAAACACATTGACATTTGGTCAAGATAGTGCGGTTATTCGTTTTTTTTATGATCACGAAAAGGACGAAGAAAAAAAGCAAACTATATCGGAATCTTTTACAATTTTAGCTATCGGAGTTGCAACCTTTATTCCGGTGCTATTACTTTTTTCATCGCAACTTTCAGACTACTATTTTAGGTCAGATTCTAATTATTCAGAGCTTGTAAAATTGGTCTTATATCAAGTCCCGCTGGGAATTGTAATAAATTTTGTAGCCAATGTACTGAGACTTCAGTTTAAGAAAAAACAATTTCTTATCGTTACTCTTGGGTCTACAATGTCCTATATAATAGGACTACTAATAGCTATTACTCTTTTTGCTCCAACAGTCTACAACGTATTACAGATAATGCTATTTTCCCGAGGAGTATTTGCAATTGTAGGGATCATTCTTATCAAAAATTGGCTTGATATTTCTTTTAAATTTAAGTATCTAAAACAGTTGCTTGTATATGCCATTCCGTATGGTATTATCTGTACTGCAGATAGTTTCCTACCGACACTTGATAGGTATTTTATTGGGGTATTTTTTACACCTCATCACCTAGGATTATACGCTGCTGGTTATAAGGTCGCTCTATTAATTCAATTACCAATTCAAGCATTTCAAGCAGCCTGGGTGCCTTTCTATACATCAATGATAAAGGCTAGAGATTCATCCGAAACATATAGATCCGTTGCAATATTCTTTACATGTATATTGACGGTTGCAGTTCTTACAATTATCCTTTTTGGTAATGATTTTCTTACAATTCTTGCATCATCGAAATATGCTAGTGCAGAAATTATTATCCTTCCAATAGTTCTTGGATTGGCTTTCAAAAGTATTGGATCAGTTTTTTCTATTGGCATTGACATATCTAAAAAGAGCTATTTAAAAATCTATGGATACATTATTGGAATACTTTTTTCAGTTCTCTTTGTTAATCAAACAGCTAATAATAGTGGATTTTGGGTTATTTCTGTTGGTTTTATGATAGGTCTTTTGATAAACACAGTTTTAACATCTATCCTATCTCACAGAGTACATAAAATAGATTTTAACTACTGGAAAAGCTTTTATTTGATGATTATTGTTATGATCATTGGCTTTATTATGCAATTTCAAAACATCATTCTTTTTCAAGAATTCCCTATTTTGAAAGTATTAATTATTGTTTTTTATATGATTTTTATTTGGACAACTCAATTGAAAAGTGAGATTGATAAAATGAATAGCAAAAGTTGAATTCATCAAAATGAAAGTAGCCCTGTTGTGTAATATGAATAATAGTATGTTCGTTTTGCAGCGCTATCTATTAGATAGAGATGTTGATTCCCATTTATTTATACTTGAAACAGAACCCAGTCATTTTTTGCCAACTGCTGATACGAGCGTCCCTTCGAATTACGCAGATAAATGGAATAAGGTTAACTGGGGATCCAAGAAGTCTTTTTTTAATCTTGACTACAAGAAGGAGATTAAATACATTAGAAAACAATTTGATGTTGTAGTAGCATGCGGTTATGTCCCAGCATTTTTTCAAGCTGCTGGATGTAAAATTGATTTATTCATACCTTATGGTTCCGATTTATACAGTTTTCCTTTTGCGAAACACTCAATATCCTTAAAATCTCTTGCCCACAATATATTAGCGAGGTTCCAGCGAAAAGGTATAATTAACGCCGAATATAGAATTCTTACAAATTTCACCAAATTTCAAAAGAATGCCTACAAATCTATGAAGGTAGATTACTTTCCACTAAGAATGATGCACATCTATGTGAAAGAAGCTCTTAATATTGATATAGGAGATTCAGGTATTGTCAACAGAATTGACAGAATAAGAAGGGAAAACGATTTGATTATTGTCTCAAATTCTCGACAGGTTTGGAAAACATATATTGATAGCAGTTCTTCAAAAGGGAATGATATCCTTATTAAAGGATATGCTGACTTCATTACACGATCAACGATCAAGAGTAAATTGGTACTTTTTGAATATGGAAACGATGTTGACAGTTCTAAGTTGCTAATAGATGATTTAGATATATCTGATCATGTAGAATGGTTTCCAATAATTCCTCGCAAAGAGATGTACTATGTTTTAAGTAAAGCGGATTTCACTGCTGATCAGTTTATACTTGGTGATGCAGGGAATAGTACATGGGAAGGAATGGTTTTCGGTAAACCTGTTTTTGTTTTTTTAGATGTAAAAGAAGATGAATTCATGAATAGCGGAAGACAGTTTCCGCCGGTGTTGAATGTTAATAGCAGCAATCAAATTCTAAATTTTCTATGGGAATTTCAAGAAAATAAAATACGATTTCATCAGATGGGAAATGAATCTCAAATCTGGTTCGAGAAATATATGTCTGAGGGACTAGCGGATATGTACCTAAAGATACTAAATGCAACTTTTTCGGGGATTAGAATAAGCCTGAATGAACTAAAATTTAACTAAAGAACTAAAGTAGTACTTCTATAATTAATATGTTTTATCTCAATAAACAGGAAAACTGAATGTGTGGGATTTGTGGTTCTTACTTTCTTGATTCTGCTTTCGAAGTTCATCAATCAGCTTTAAAAAGGATGAATGATGAACTCGTTCATAGAGGGCCTGATGAAGAAGGTTTTTTCGTCAATGGAAATGTTGGGTTTGGCCATAAAAGGCTTTCCATTATAGACCTATCCGAAGGGCAACAACCTATGCGAATTAGTAGGGGTGATGAAGAGCTTGTAATCACCTATAATGGCGAAATATATAATTATATAGAGATACGAGAAGAGCTTATCAAACTAGGCTATAAATTCAGAACTAATTCTGATACAGAGGTTATTCTGAACAGCTACCTTGAATGGGGTGAGCAATGCGTGGAGCACTTTAACGGGATGTGGGCGTTTGCTATATGGAAGAAGAGTGACAACTCTTTGTTCTTATCGAGAGATAGAATGGGCGAAAAGCCCCTATATTACTTCTCAGATTCTGATGGAATTCACTTTTCATCCGAACTACCTTCACTACTCAAGTCAGGCATCAGTGTCACACCAAATTTTGAAATACTTAATTTGTATTTACTTCTCTGTTACGTGCCAGCTCCATATACTTTTTACAAAAACATTTCCATATTAGAAGCTGGTCACAATATTCTAGTTAAAAATGGAAAGATAGAAATAAAAAAATACTGGGACTTACCAGAAATAGACAATGAATCTACTCTGAGAAATAAAGATGAAGTTTATGAACAATTTGACTTCCTCTTTAAAGATTCAGTGAAACTCAGAATGAGAAGTGATGTTCCTTTCGGAGCATTTTTGAGCGGAGGCTTGGATTCATCAAGCATCGTATCCATAATGGATCAGTTCAGCGATCATAGGGTTAAGACTTTTTCTATCGGTTTTGATGAGAAAGAATTTGATGAACGCGACCTAGCTAAATTGGTATCAAAGAAATACAACACGGAGCACTATGAAAAGGTCGTCCATCCAGATTCTTATGACACTTCTCTGGCAAATGTGGTAAAACATTACGGTGATCCCTTTGGTGATTCGTCTGCGATCCCAACAGGCATAGTATCTAGTTTTGCCGCTGAAAAAGTTAAGATGGTATTAACTGGGGATGGAGGAGATGAAGTTCTATCAGGCTATACTACTTATCAGGGTGAAAAATTTGCATCAGCATATCAAAGAGTCCCATCACTAGTTGGTAAAAATCTTCCAAGAATCCTGTCAAAAGGGTCTTCGTTTTTGAAGGGGGGATTCAAGTATAAAGCGAATAGAGCGACCAATGTATTGCATTCATCATCTCTTCCTTTTGCGGATAGATTGAAAAATAAAGCGGGACAAATCGACCCTGTTTTAATAGATAAATTGGTATTACCTAAGTCTGGAAATATCACTTTTCATGATTTCTATCAACAGCGTTTTAAATATTTAGATGCTGAATTGAATAATTTCTATCGATTAATGTATTGGCATCTTAAAGTATCATTACCGGATGATATGTTGAGAAAAGTCGATAGAATGAGTATGTCTCACTCATTAGAGACTAGAATTCCATTTCTTGATCATCGACTAATATCAATGATGATAAACGTAGATCATTCAATTAAAATGGAAGGATATGAGAGAAAGAGTGTTTTAAGACATACCATCGCGAAAAATCTTCCAGCTCAACTACTCAAATCTGGAAAAAAAGGATTTAGAGTACCCGTCAGAGAATGGTTTAAAAAAGAAAGCCTATTGAAATCCATTAGAAATTTAGGAGAGCTTGAAAATTTTATAGATGGTAAGAAGTGGAGAGAAATTTTAGAAAGTAACCAATCAGGTAAATTAGATGCAGGGAATTTTATTTGGACTGTAGCTGTATTAAAAAAGTGGAGCGAAGATCTTTAACTTTGCTGAAATAGTTTAAAAATAGTTAATGGGTCCACGGGTTCTTTTTATCAGTAAAGGCACAAATAGGAGTGCATTATCCCCAATCATTAGATCCCAGCTGAATTCACTACTAGAATCTAATATTAAGGTAGATCATTTCCTCATTAATGGAAAAGGTTTGAATTCATATTTTAAATCGATTCCTTCACTTTCAAGAAAACTAAGGTCTAAGAAGTATGATATAGTTCACATACATTTTTCATACTCAGCCATTCCTTATTTATTCTTAAGAAAAAAGCCATGGATTGTCTCTTTTATGGGGAGTGACCTAAAAAGATCCAAACTCAATCTGATTTTTAGCAAACTCATTTCATACATGGCGAATGCTTCTATAGTTAAGTCAAATGAGATGAAAGACTTATTGAATAGACCATGTCAAATCATCCCCAATGGGGTTGATGTATCAAAATTTAAACCAATTAATAAGATTGAGGCGAAGAGCCAATTAGGTTGGGACATTACAAAAAAACAACTGTTGTTTGCGGCCAATGCAAAGAGACCAGAAAAGAACTTTAAATTAACGACAGACGCTTTGGCGTTACTAAGTAGAAATGATGTCGAATTAAAGACTTTAGTAAACGTAGCGCATGATGAAATGCCGATTTATATGGGTGGTGCCGATGTAGTTGTTCTCTCAAGTAAATACGAGGGGAGTCCGAATGTAGTTAAAGAAGCATTGGCATGCAATAGGCCGGTAGCCTGCACAGATGTTGGAGATGTCAGAGAAAATTTCGAAGATATTGAAGGTGTTTATATAGCTAGCCATACAGCAGATAGCCTAATGGTATGTATTAAATCAGCCCTCTCCCATAGTGATTCAAAAGGAAGAGAGTATATTATTAATTATCTTTCAAATGCTACTATATCCGAAAAGCTAGTAAGTCTTTATGAGCATATTATCGATGAGAATAAATAAAGAAAGCACTAAGGATTTCATTTTTATTCTGTTTTCACTGCTATTCATTTACATAGTCAATGAATTAATATCGACTTTAATTCTAGCCCCAGTTTGTTTATTGAGTATCTATCTGTTAAAAAAAGAAAAGTTTAACGCACTTTTATTACTTTCTCTTTTAATCATTTGCGTACCAAATACTCTAGTATTTTACCTTAATTCAATTGCCCTTTCTGTCTATTATTTTTTTATTATACTATTCAATAGGAACTACAAATTTTATCAGTCTGAAATTTTACTTATTTCGGTTATTTCAATTGGACTGATATCTTTTCTCTTTACTCAAATTGTTGATCCCAATTATCTATCATTTTTTTTAAGCTTCATAACATTCACCTCTGGTTTTGTGTATTTTTTTCTTTTCAGGAATGTTAAAGTTGACTTGAATAAGTTTGTTCACTACATAATTATTATTTGTTTGATACAGGTTTTGATTGCTTATTTTTCTTATGTTTTACCCACTGGATTCAGTAACATAATTTTTAGAAGGGATGCAACTCCAGATCAAGTCAAAGGGACATTTTATAGCGCAAATAGCTTTGGATTTTTATGTCTAGTCAGTGCATGTATGACGTATTTTAAAATACTAAATGCTAAAGTAGGTTCAATCTATTTGGCTCTTTTTATTCTTTTTATGGCATTTTCATTCTTGGCAGATGTTAAAAGTATTTTGATTGGATTAGTGGGCGGACTCACTCTACTAACTTTAATTCGTGTTTATATAAAGTCAAATACTTTAAGGCGAGTATTCCTGATTGTTATAGTGTTTACTTTTTCACTAGCTTCAATGAGTTTTTTAGAAAGGGCACTAAAGCCAATAGTACCAGTTTTGATGACCTACGTTGATGGGGAGAATAATCACAAATATTTGTACATGAAGAGAACTTTTGAAGGTCAAGGAAGAAATTGGCTTCAATATTTGATAGGTACTGGTCCAGGCACTTGTGGCTCACGAGCTGCCAATTCCAGAGCATATGATTCTATGTATAAAAAGGAGGGCAGTATGACACTTTCATTTCTTCCGGCTAAGACCTCCCCTTTTGCAGAAAAAATCTTGGTTGATTTGTATCAATATGATTACGCTGTTAATTCAAGGTGGAGAAGTGCTTTATTGGGTAATCCATTTAATTCATTCACGGCAATTTTTATAGAATTTGGACTCGTTGGCTTTCTATTTTTCATGATATTTCATTTTAAAGCACTTATTCTTGCCTTAAAATTGGAATTGTTTTCACCTAATTATAAGGCATTGACAACCGCAACTTTTTTGACGATAAGCTCATTAATGGTTATGGGGTGGATGGATCAATCCTATGAACAACCTTTTCCTATGTTTATTCTAATGACATTATCAGGAATTACAATATCAAAATTCTATGAAGCGAAGCGAGCGAATGGCAGTAGTAGTATACTCTGAACTTTCAAGAGATGCCAGAGTAAGAAAAGCAATTGATGTTGCGCTTGAAGAGGGATGTCGGGTTCACTGTTTTTCGTTAAAGGAACAAGGAAGAAGATATAAAGGTGAAGAGATAAAATATGTCAATACAGGTGTCAATCAATACAGAGGAGATTCGAAGGTGAAATACTTAGTATCTTATATCGCTTTTTTCTTAAGTGTTTTAGTGAGGCTGAGTATTAGTGGTTTAAGAAACAATTATAAAATCATTCATGTACACAACATGCCGGATTTTTTGGTCTTTTGCAGTATTATCCCCAAGATTAGAGGAGCTAAGATTATTTTAGATATTCATGACTCTATGCCTAAAGTATTTGTTGAAAAGTTTAAAAAAGGCTTGGTGTCATCTTTCACCAAATCAGTTCTGAAGTTTCAGGAACGAATGTCAGCCGCATTTGCTGACAGTGTGATTACCGTTCATGAGCCATACAAACAAGAAGTTATATCTCAAAATGGTATTCCTTTAGATAAAATCGCAGTAATAAAAAATTTGCCAGACGAACGAGTCTTCCAACCAATTCAATACAAATTAGAAGAAGATGATATTTTGCAGCTGGTTTTTCATGGAACAATAGCAGAGAGATACGGTCTTCGGACAGTAATATCTGGTTTGAAAATTGTATCTGATGCGGGTCTAAATTTCCGTTTCAACGTATATGGTAAAGGTGATGATCGAACATTTCTGGAGGAACTTGTTCAGCAGCTAGACCTTTCTGAAAAAGTCATTTTTCATGGTCTGGTTCCACTAGATATGATTCCTAGTAAAATTGGCAATTCTCATTTAGGTATCGCATCATTGGATGGGCTGGAAGATGGACTATCTGTAAAACTATTAGAATATGTGGGTATGGCTATTCCAGTGATTACTACAAATAATCATGTCATTGAATACTATTTTGGTAAAAATGAACTTTTTTTGTACGAAAAGAAGAATGCAAAAGATTTTGCTGAGAAAGTCATGTCCTTAATAAATAATAAAAGTTTGTTAAAAAATCAATCAAAATTGTTAATTGAAGTAAGGAATAGATTTCTGTGGTCGAAAGAGAAAGAACTATTGAGAAAAATTTATTCCGACGAGTAATGGCAAAATCCAATCATCGTTATTCAAAACTTTTTCCTGTCTTTTTTCTTTTTGCAGATTTAATCTGCTTAAATATTGGAATATATGCCGCTTTCTTTATTCGGTTTGAGGAACTCTCCTTAAATGAAGCGTATACAGTGCTTCAAATACTGTTAAACATTATTTGGATCCTTGTTTTCTGGGGAACTAAACTCCATGAGATTAATCGAAATTCAAGACTACTCGATCACTTGAATAAAGTACTTTCGGGGCTTGTAGTTAACCTTTCGGTTGTTTTTGCTTTCTGGTTCGCAATCCAACCCATAGACTATTCCAGAAAATTTTTGTTCTTCACCTACCTCATATTTACTGTTTCTGTTTTATTGTGGAGGACTATCTGGCACTATTTTATTCGGTACTATAGATCAAAGGGGTATAATTATAGAAATGTATTGATAATTGGGAATGATAAACTTTCATCCTCGCTAATTGATTACATAAAGGAAAACCCATATCTCGGCTATCGAGTAGTAGGGATACTAGATTCTGACAAGACGGATAAATTACCAGTTAAAGTTTCTGATCTTGAAGTCGATATTCTCTATTGTTGTCTGCCCAATTTGAATGATGAACAAGTCAGAGATATCATTCATTTTGCTGAAAGTAACCTGCTTAAGGTTAATCTCTTTTCCCAGTTTAGTAAACTGATGTCTTACAACATGGCCATTCAGCAGTTAGGGAGCATACCTATTATAAGTATAAGAACAACTCCTCTAGATCAAATTTTCAATAGATTCGTTAAAAGATCTTTTGATGTAGTATTCTCTATCATTGTCTTTATCACTATTTTGAGTTGGCTAATGCCAATTATTGCTCTGTTAATTAAATTGGAATCTAAAGGACCTATTTTCTTTAAACAAGATCGGCATGGAAGGAATAATAAATTTTTCAAAATATACAAGTTTCGATCCATGTTCCTCCACGAAGGAGATAGAGTAGTCCAAGCCAAAAAAGGAGATTCGAGAATTACTAGAATAGGAGAAATACTCAGGAAAACGAGTATCGATGAACTGCCACAGTTTATTAACGTTTTTAAAGGTGATATGTCGGTAGTTGGTCCTAGACCACAAGCGGTTCAGCACAATATTGAATACCAGCCGAAGATCGATAAATTCTGGCAACGACATGCAGTAAAACCAGGTATAACTGGTCTTGCGCAGGCCAAAGGCTTTCGAGGTGAGACAGCCAAACTCAGTGATATGAGTGGGCGTGTGAAACTGGATCGATTTTATGTAAAGAACTGGTCACTTATTCTGGATTTTAAGATAATTTTTCTAACCGCTCTTGCTATCATGAAGGGTGATCAAAACGCTTATTGAGAAATGAAGAATGTGCTGGTGACAGGAGGACTGGGGTTCATAGGCTCGCACACATCTGTTGAGTTATTGAATAGAGGATGTAATGTTATCATCGTAGATAATTTATCCAATTCACGCGCTGATGTTAAGGATCAAGTAGAAAAGATTGCTGGTAAAGAGGTCAAGTTTATTCATATTGATTTAACAGAATTAGCGAAAGTGAAAACTGTTTTTCAGGAAAATGAAATAGATTCTGTCATCCATTTTGCTGCATACAAAGCAGTAGGAGAGTCTGTGAAAGAGCCACTCTTATACTATAAGAATAACCTCATTTCCTTGATGAACTTGCTTGAGATGTGCCAAGAGTTTAGAGTGAATCGATTCGTGTTCTCCTCCTCATGTACAGTGTACGGACAGCCAGATGCCTTACCGGTTACAGAAGAATTTTCCAAGCAGCAAGCAGAATCACCCTATGGTAATACAAAGCAAGTAGGAGAGGAGATCATTGAAGATTTTTGTAATTCTCAAGAGGCATTTAATGCGATTTCTCTTCGCTATTTCAACCCAACCGGTGCGCATGAAAGTGCCTTAATTGGCGAACTCCCCCTAGGTGTTCCGAGTAACTTGGTTCCCTTCATAACGCAAACTGCGGCTGGGATAAGGGAAAAACTTAGCGTTTTTGGAGGTGATTATGATACGCCTGATGGTACATGCATCAGAGACTATATCCATGTGGTAGATTTAGCAAAAGCTCATATCGCTGCTTTGGAGTTTTCAGAAAAAATGGAAGGGAATTATGAGTTTTTCAATGTGGGAACTGGAAATGGCAACTCTGTATTGGAGGTCATCAAATCATTTGAGAAAGTTTCAGGTTTAAAGTTGAATTATGAAATTGTTGCTAGAAGGCCAGGAGATATTGAGAAGATTTTTGCAGATACAACCAAGGTCAACAAAATGCTTGGTTGGAAAGCGGAGCATGACCTGGATGCGATGATGGAATCAGCCTGGGAGTGGCAGAAGACTTTATCGAAGGAATAAGACAGTAATTCACCTATGAAATTCATCCTTTTGGCGAAATAGTTATAAAATCCCTGTAAAAATTCACATTTTTGAGTTCGGATTTAGGTGTGATGCCTTTATTTTAAAATAGACTATGATATTACCGCTCGCCATAGCAACCTCCTTTTTAGTAACACTGACATTGATGCCAGTGATCATTCGACTATTTAGGTCAATAGATTTACTTGATCGTCCGGATAAAAGGAAAATCCACAGCATCAGCACACCAAGTTTAGGCGGAATCGGAATTTTTATGGGAATTTTGCTTGCGCTGTTGATTTCCATCACGTTTGCAGATTTAGCTTCTCAAAAGTACTTCCTAGGTGGAACCATCCTCATATTTCTGCTTGGTGTTAGAGATGATCTTTCAAGTCTTCAAGCAAATCATAAGCTAGTTGTACAAATTTTCTCCGCTACTTTGATAGTTTTTTTTGGAGGCATTAAGATTTCTGGTTTGAACGGCTTGTTTGGAGTGGAGACTTTTCCATGGGTTTTTGATGAATTGTTCACTGTATTCGTGATTGTTGTAATGACAAACGCGTTCAACCTTATTGATGGGATTGATGGCCTGGCAGGCTGCATAGCATTGATAATAGCTTCATTTTTGGGATGGGCTGCTTATCAAAGCGGGTATCTGGTAGATTCTGCAATCGCATGTTCGATTGCAGGCGCATCATTAGCTTTTCTTCTCTATAACTGGTATCCGTCAAAAGTTTTCATGGGAGATACAGGCTCCATGGTTTTTGGATTCATGCTTACTGCGCTGATGATTAAATTTTTAACAACGCCATCTCCACCTTCTGTTATTCTATCACCTGTAGCCACTAGCTTAGCGCTGTTTGTGCTTCCAGTTTACGATACACTTCGCGTTTTCCTTATTCGCTTTTTTACTGGCAGGCATCCACTCTCTCCAGACAGAAACCACATTCATCATGTGCTTCTAAAGTTGGGTTTGAACCATGCCCAAGCCACAATTTGCCTGATCGGCTACAATATTTTGATTATCATGCTGGTTGTCACTTTTCAGGAGATTGGAGAGCTTTGGGTTATGCTAGCAATGACTTTGGTGACTGTGACCATAGGGGTACTGTTGGACAGGAAGGTAATCAAACGTGAGGCCAATAGGCTTTCTAAAATTGTCCCTCCAGAAATCAAATTAAGCAAAGAACATACCTCAGTATAATTGCTATTTTTGCAATTCAATTTGAATCGCAAGAAGTATGCTGGACAAGGTTAAATCATTTATTTCAGAGGTTGAGAATGCAACTGCCAATACGGAGGAAGAAATCGAAAGTTTTCGACTGAAGTTTGTTGGGAGGAACAATGTTGTAAATGAACTTTTTGAGCAATTTAAGCAAGTGCCCTCAGAGCAAAAGAGAGAGCTTGGCCCAGCTTTAAACAAGCTTAAAAACCTTGCTCAAACTAAGCTGAAAGAGCTGTCAGAATCTGTAGGCTTCTCTTCTACCTCTTCTGCTGAAGTAGATGTCACACTCCCTGGAGCTTTTGGCTCAGAAGGTTCTATTCATCCCATTTCTCAAACAAGAAGCCGCATAATTGAAATTTTTGAACGGCAGGGCTTCAATGTTGAGGATGGCCCGGAAATAGATAATGATTGGAATAATTTCACAGCGCTCAACTTCCCAGAGAATCATCCAGCCAGGGAGATGCAGGATACCTATTTCATTGAAAAGAATCCTGACATGCTTTTGAGGACGCACACTTCCAATGTGCAGATTCGTCTGATGAATAAAAAGAAACCACCTATTCGAGCAATCATGCCTGGAAGAGTTTTTCGTAACGAGGCGATTTCAGCTAGAGCTCACTGTTTTTTCCATCAGGTGGAGGGGCTCGTGGTGGGAGAAAATATCAGCTTCAAAGACCTTAAGAACACGCTCTATCATTTCTCTAAAGAGATGTTTGGAAAGCAGACTAAAATACGTTTACGACCTTCATATTTCCCTTTTACGGAACCAAGTGCCGAGATAGACATTAGTTGCTTCATATGCGGAGGAAGTGGATGCAAAATATGTAAACAAACCGGGTGGGTAGAGATAGCAGGCTCAGGAATGGTCGATCCAAATGTTTTAGAAAATTGTGGCATAGACTCAACCAAGTACAGTGGTTTTGCCTTTGGTATGGGAATAGAGCGAGTGACTATGCTCAAATATCAATTGGATGATTTGAGGTTGTTTTCAGAAAATGATGTCAGATTTTTAAAACAGTTCTAAAGGAGATCTGAAATGATCTTCTCCTCTGTCATTCCTTCAGCCTCTGCTTTGAAGTTTCTAACTATTCGGTGACGGAGCACTGGGGCTGCTATGGATTTTACATCTTCAATATCCGGCGAATATTTCCCGTTGATCAAAGAGTTACACTTGGCGGCAAGTATTAAAAATTGACCCGCCCTCGGTCCGGCTCCCCATTCCAAATATTCTTGTGAGATTTTATCTGCTTTTTCGCCATTTGGGCGTGTTTTAGAAACAAGATTCACAGCGTATTCGAATACATTATCTGCTACAGGAACTTTACGTATCAATTGCTGATAGTTGATGATTTGCTCCTTGCTGATTATTTCAGAAATCTCATCTGTTTGCTCAGATGTGGTGTTTTTTATGACAGTGACTTCATCTTCATATTTAGGATAGTCAAGCTTTATCATAAACATGAATCTATCTAACTGCGCCTCTGGCAACGGGTATGTTCCTTCTTGTTCAATCGGATTTTGAGTAGCTAACACAAAAAATGGCTTGTCCAATACGTAATTAGCACCAGCGATAGTCACAGCTCCTTCTTGCATCGCTTCAAGTAGTGCTGACTGTGTTTTTGGAGGGGTTCTGTTAATTTCATCGGCAAGAATAACATTCGAGAACACCGGTCCTTGAATAAACCTGAGATTACGCTCTTTGTCCAATGTCTCAGCACCCAGAATGTCAGAAGGCATTAAATCTGGCGTAAATTGAATGCGGTTAAAATCAAGGCCCAGACACTTGGATACTGTCTGAACGAGTAAGGTCTTCGCTAGTCCAGGAACTCCAACTAGCAGCGAATGACCATTGCAGAAAAGTGAAGTGATGAGTAACCGAACTACATCTGATTGGCCTATGATCTTTTTAGAGATCTCGGTTTCCAGATTTATAAAATCCTTTGCTAACTCATCTGCGAGTTTCACATCCTTTGTTTCTGCCATACTAATTAGTTTTCATTCGATTGCCTTTTGGTTAATCGAATTTTAGTTCGTGAGGTTACAATTATTGTATTCTGGATCTACTTCGATAAATACATTACTCCTGGCTTTATCAAACCACCTGGAGATTCTGCCATTCTTTTTTTGAGCTAAAGCTGCCGTGGCAATTTTCTGATAGTCATC
Source organism: Ekhidna sp. (assembly GCF_039940915.1). Lineage (GTDB taxonomy): Bacteria > Bacteroidota > Bacteroidia > Cytophagales > Cyclobacteriaceae > Ekhidna. Next base: position 459,195 of record NZ_JBDVFO010000001.1, on the reverse strand, counting down.
GTCGAGATTTGCTTGATGGGGGGCTACTTTGTTTTTGTAGTAGATCATGCGATAGGCATAACTACCATCTTCTTTTTGAAATCGAATGGGTTTGGTAATATTCCCAATTTTCATTGTGTCAATAGTGAAAAATATATTTGGGTCTAAGGTTTCTGCTGGTATTCTCAACGCTCCGCTCTCATCTTGAAAGAAGCCACCAGCTGAGGAAGTAAGCTGATCGTCTGAATGCTCTTTTGCTGCTGCCTGAAAGGTGATGCTATCATTCAAAATTAAATTCCTCATGCTATCAAGAAAGTTTTCAGCTTGTTGGTAATCCGCTTGATTCGGTTGAGGGGAAATTAGAATGTGACGTGTTTTGTAGGTATTGCCACGCTTTTCTTGGAGTTGTATTAAATGAAAGCCAAACTGTGTCTCTACTGGCTTTGAAATACCTCCAGGAGTCATGGACAGTGCCGCAGCTTCATATTCGGGTGCAAGTTCTCCTCTGCCATAGAAACCAAGCTGTCCGCCTCTAGCTGCAGATCCGGGATCTTGTGAATATTGTTTGGCCAATGCTTCGAACGATTCACCTCTTTCAATCCTGTTTCGGATATCCGTTAGGAGATTCCTAACCTTGTCTTTCTGAATCTTTCCTGGCTCTGGTTCTTTTACAATCTGAGCAATGGAAACTTCAGTAGAGAAATAGGGCAATGAATCTTGAGGGATGTTTCGGAAGAATTTTTTCACTTCTGAAGGTGTGATCTTCATGCTTGAAGTGAGCTCTGATTGCATTCTCTGTATGGTCAGCTGCTCTTTGATGTTGTCAAAAATTTCAGACCTAATTTGTTCTATACTCTTCCCGTAGGCTCTTTCTATTTCAGCTTCACCACCAAATTGCTGGGCCATGACAGACATTCTTCTATCAAGGTTTTGATTGACTTCACCATCATCAACAAAAATGGAGTCTATTTCAGACTGAGCCATCAACATCTTATTCACTACAAGCTGCTGGAGAATTTCACATTTGGCATTGCTTCCTCTCATTTCTCCTCTGGAAAGAAAATCAAGATAGGAACGTTCCAATTCCGATTTCAAAATGATATAGTCATCTACCTTGGCAATGATCTTGTCAATGACTACTTCATTGTTTTGGGCAATGGAAGTAATGGAGGATAAAATAGTGATACTAATTGCTATAAATCTCAAACGCATTTGTTTGTTGTGCTTCGTCATAAATTTTCTTTTCCAGCTCTTTTTTCAGAGCAATTTTTCGTTTGTTGATGATGATATCTGCAACGCTTTCTTTAATGAATTCAAGCGGAGCTATTTCCCCGACAATTTTATATTCAAATATTTTTAAAAAATAAATGTAGTCTTCATCGGATACTTCAACGGAACTGTTGGTTTTCAGGAAAGCAGATTTATCATTTACATCTTTTAATGGAGTCTCTAAAAGAACTTCATCAAACTTAATCCAAACAGAATCTTCTGTGAATGTTTTTACAGCATGCTCGTTTGCGTATTCCCATATCTGTGTTGTGTCTTTCGGGTAGTTTTTCAAACTTCTCCTAAGTCTCCAAACATTTGGAGCTGAGTTTGGGATTTTAAAATAAATGCACTTGGCAAGGTTTTGTCTGAGCACAAAGTTTTCTGCTTTTTGTTGGTAGTAATCTGCGATTTCATCCTCACTTACATCTTCATTCAGATGGGAATCGATGTATTTTTTTTCTAGTTCGTGCACCATCAATGCATATTGATAATCCAACACTTTTTGCTGAATCCGGGCCTCATTGAAATCGATAGCTTCTTCAGCTTGACCAATCATCAGCTGCTTTTTCACCCAATCCAAAACGAACTTCTCTACAAAAATGGTACTGTCTGTTGGAGAAAGATTGGCGGGTATCAGACCAAGAAGGTTCGATTCTACCAACGTCTTTTCACCCACTCGAGCGATTACTGGCTCAGAAGTTTCTTCCTTTGGTTGAAAATACTGACAACTCGCCAGCGAGAGTAGACTGAAAATGAGGATATTTCTCACTTAAGGATACATTTTTATGAGCCTGCAAATATTGTGATTCTTTTCAGTAGAGAACTCAATTTTGTCCATTATTCTTTTGACCAACATTAAGCCTAGACCACCTTGTCTTCTCGATGAAACCAGCTCTTCCATAGAGGGCGATTCATATTCGTTGATGTCAAACCCTACTCCTCGATCCTTGAATGTGAAAACAATTTGCTTCGGTTTAAAAATGATGTTGTACTCAATCCTGCTATCTGGATTGCAATCATTTGCATGTATAATGAGGTTGGCACATACTTCATCCACAGCCAACACAAGTTTGTGCGCCTGGAGATCAGGTACTTTGTGCTCCTCAAGCATATCAGAAGTGAATTGGCGTACGCGTACCAATTCATTCTTATCACACCCTATGGTCAATTTGCTATTCATCAAACGAGTTTATCGCCTCTTCTTTTGTTTTTTCTATTGTCAATAACTTTTCTAAACCGAGAATATCAAATACTTGTTTCACTGTTTCGTTTATTCCGAAAAGAGCCAGTTGGATATTCTTTAGTTTGAATTCATCTAAGTGAGAGATAAATACGCCTAAACCGGCTGAAGAGATATAGTGTAGTCCCGACAAATCAGCGACAATTTTTTTCTCATCATTTTCAAGCGCTGCTTTTAACGCATCGTCAAGGTATATGCTTGATCCTGCGTCAATTTCACCATTCACTGTAATGAAGTGTATTCCATCCTTATTTTCTGTGCTTATATCAGCCATTCTTGTTGTCTTTAAATTGGACTACTACCAATGTATAATCATCATCAATAATCATGTCTCCTATAAATTCAGAGAGATCATTTTTAATTCCTTCCTTTACTTGGTCGGGTGCTTTTGAGGCATGGGTGGTAAAAGATTCTTTTAGACGAACGTCCCCAAATTGCTCACCATCTTGATTTTTTGCCTCGGTGATGCCATCGGTATAAAGCAAAAGCGTATCACCAGCATGATAGCTAACAGTATTGCTATGAACGTAATCTGCATAGCTTGAGTTTCTTACCATCCCCAATCCCATGCCATCACATTTCAAATAATCAACTGTGTTCTCATTTTTACAATAGAATAGGCTGGGGCAATGGCCGGCTCTTGAAAACGTAAGAATACCCGCTTCGGTATTGATGTCAAAATAGGTAGAAGTAATGAAGGAGGTTTTTTCGAGGCATTGACTAAGTGCTGCATTGGCTTTTTTGTTGAAGTCTTCAGGCGAAATACCCTGATTGGCCAGGCTGTGAAAAATACCTTTCATTTGGGCCATTTGAAAAGCAGCACTTGTGCCCTTTCCTGATACATCACCAATGATTAATCCAAATCTATTTTTTTGATACTCCAAAATGTCATAGTAGTCACCACCTACCTCATCTGCAGCCATAGAGTATGCTTCCATCGTTAAATGATCATTGTTTACCAATGATGTGGGTAGAAGACTTTTTTGTACATTCTTAGCAATTTTAAGCTGCTCTTTGTATCTCTCGTTTTCAATCGACTCTTGTATCAATGTCAGGTTTTCCAAAGAGACACTCGCTTGATTGACAAAAGTGGTAATGATATTCACCATCTCTCGGTTAAATGCTTCAGACACTTCATTTAATAATACAATGAAGCCCACCTGTTTGTTCTGAATCATTATGGGCAAGGCGATGATTGATTTGTAGCGAGAATGCTTTAGGTCATCCGTTAGTTTTCCGGGATTCACATCGTTTTTAAGTGCAAACCTCAGGATTGATTTTATTGTTTCACCTTTGATGACCGTTTTAATTTCAGCGACTTCTTCATCTTTTAAACCTCTAATGACTTGGGTTGTTTCGGCTTCATCTTTTATTTCCAACCATGCCGCGTCTGCAAAAACAGCACTCATTGAGCTTTCAAGAAGAATTTCATACGTCTGATCTTTAGTTTCGCCACGAGGAATGGATTGGCTCAATTTCTGAAAATCCAGCGCTTCTTTCAGCTTTTGTTCGAATACAGAAGAGGTGGGTAAATTGAAAAGAGTAACCAATACGGAGATGGTAGCATAGAAAAAGAGGAAGCCAAATAGACCAACTATAAAAGTTCGGTCAAGCAAGTCTATGACAAGAACCTCCGTGTAGGAAAACCTTAACAGATTCAATAAAAAATGATATAGGTATATGCCTGAAAGAACGATAAATAAAATCCCTTTCCATTTTTGTCGGAAATTTAGATATGCAACCCATTTCAGATTGAATACCAATATGAGAGAGAAGCAACCCAGGATTACAAGGGTGAGTCTGAATTTGGGTTCTCCAAAGTCAATGCCCCAAAAATCGAAAAGCATGGAAGCAACTAGCGCGATTTCGAAAAAGCCCCATAGCTGAAGTAAATTTTTAGACTTCTGATATAAGATTAGACGTTTCCAAACTACCATGGTGGAGACCATGAAAATCACAACTAATGCAATGAGCACGTTGTAAAAAAAATTGATCGTGAGAGGACTCTCGATCAACGAAGTAGAGGCAAATACGGAGAAAAAAAGCTGAATGGCTAGCGATATAAGCGTCGTAATGAGGCCGGTAATAAATACTTTCCAAAGGAGATCGGTGAAGTTGAGGCTGTCTGCCTTTGTGATAATGTATCGGTAGTAGGCAAAAGTAAAAAGTACAAAACCGGTGAAGCACAATTGAGGAAAGAAGTTGGAAAAATCCACTTTCATCTCATAGCTCTCTACCAGTAGCAAGTAAATACTTGCACCTGTAAATAACAGCCAGCAAATAATTGCTCCGAGAAAACTCAGTCGTATTTTCACCTTATCTGTCACCCCGCAAAAATACAGTGCTTGACCTATATAATGACTACTACCTGAGGTGTTGTGGTTAAAGTATGTTAAGGAAGTAAATCAAGGATTTGTTGGAGGTATTGCTGATCGGTGTGATCAAAATCATTTAGCTGATCACTGTCAACATCCAGCACACCGATTACCTCCCCATCTTTTCGTAGGGGCAAAACGATCTCTGACTTTGATGCTGATGCGCAGGCTATATGGCCGGGAAATTCATCCACATTTGGAACAATCAGTACTTCCTCTTTTTCCCAGGTTGTACCGCAAACTCCTTTACCTTTTCGTATGCGAGTGCATGCCACAGGTCCCTGAAAGGGGCCCAAAACCAATTCATCTTCAGAGTCAACCAAATAGAAACCAACCCAAAAGAAATCCATGCCTTCTTTAAGCGCGGCAGAGATATTGGCTAGGTTCGCAACCAAATTTTTTTCTCCATACATCAATCCTTCAATCTGAGGTATGAGTGATTGATACTTTTCTTCTTTGCTTGCCTCTTTTAAAAGGGTTAAATCTTCAGCCATTATTTCTATAGGTTAATAGTTGGTCATTGAAAACTGCTTCTTCTTTTACTATGATTCCATCTAATGATGGTGCTGGAATGCCTTTTGTAAACTTATTTTCCGATATAAACACTCTTGCCTCATCCCAACAATTTTCATTGATGAAAGAGTTCAAAACTTGAGCTCCTCCCTCAACAATTACCGACTGGATATTGTGCTCATGGAGCTTTCGCAGTACGCTCCATGGATTGTTCATCTCAGTCTTAAGCCAAGTAATATTTTTCCTTTTTTCTTCCATTAAGGAATTGAAAACGATTGTAGGAGCCGCACCATCAAATAGGCTGCAATCTTTTTTTACTTCAAGGTTACTGTCCAACAAAACGCGAGTTGGATTTTTTCCAGACCATTCCCTGGCTGTAAGCGATGGGTTGTCATAGATCGCAGTATTTTTCCCAACCAGAATGGCATCTTCTTCTGCCCTCCATTTGTGCACCAACTGCCTTGAGTATGAATTGCTGATCCATTTAGAGTCGTAATTTTCTCTGGCAACCAATCCATCGGCAGTTTGCGCCCATTTGAGAATAACGAAGGGTCTACTTTTAATAACTGAAGTGAAGAATCTGATGTTGGAAACTTCTGCTTCTTTTTCCAGTAGTCCTACTTCGACTTCAATGCCAGCAGCTTTTAGCTTTTCAATTCCTCTCCCATCAACTTGCTCAAATGGATCTCTAATGGCTACTACTACACGTTTCAGTTTTTTTTCAACCAAAAGGTCTGCACAGGGAGGAGTTTTTCCATGATGTGCACAAGGCTCCAATGTCACATAGGCTGTGCTTTCGGTAAGCATGCTGTGATCTTTTACGGAGCTAATGGCATTTACCTCGGCATGGGGTCCTCCATATGGACTGGTGAAACCTTCTCCAATTATTGTATTTCCATGAACGACAACACATCCAACCATTGGGTTTGGAGAAACGCTGCCTCTTCCTTTTTCGGCAAGCTCCAGCGCTCGTTTCATGTATCGACGATCATCCATTGAATGTGTAGTTTCGCTTTGCAATGCAAAATGTGAAACAAATCTGGAAAGAAACAGCGAAACGTCTCGAAAAAATTTATGATAGGCGCGAAGCTGAAAATATAACCTATCTCCTTCTGGAGGATGTGTTTGATATCTCACGCTCAGATATTCTCGCCGAGGTGAAAATACAGAAGCACCTGACAGGAATTGATGAATACATTGATAGACTATTGAATGGAGAGCCGATACAGTATGTAACAGGGGTGGCAGATTTCTACGGAAGGAAGTTTCACATTGCACGTGGGGCATTGATACCAAGACCTGAAACAGAGGAACTTTGCGAGGCAATAATTCAGGAAAATGATCTTATCAAGCCGAAAGTAATGGATGTTGGTGTTGGTTCTGGCTGCATAGCAATTACTTTGGCGAACGAGCTTAAGGGAGAGGTATTTGGGACAGATGTATCGAGAGAAGCCATAGCGATAGCTTCCAAAAATGCGCGTAAGCTCGAAGCTGATGTCGCCTTTTCGGTGAGCGATATTTTGAAAGAAGATTTGCCAGAAAGTAATTTGGATATTCTTGTGAGTAATCCGCCCTATATTCCTCTTAGCGATCAGAAGGAAATGCGTGAAAATGTACTCGATTTTGAGCCATCGCAGGCACTTTTCGTCCCGGATGAGGATCCGATTCTATTTTATAAGCGAATAGCTAAGAAGGGATTGGATCATTTAAAAAAAGGAGGTAAGCTCTATTTTGAGATTCATGAGAATTTTGGAAACGAAGTAAAAAATCATCTTCAAAAAGTAGGCTACACAGATGTTATCCTCCATAAGGATATGCAAGGAAAGGATCGAATGATATCGGCTACAAATTCAGCCAGTAGGTAGCTTTAAATACTACCTGCCTGTTTTTTAAACCCAGTCCATCCATCTCATAGTTGTCTGTGTAAACCAGAAACAAATCCGACATAGGACGATAACGCCATTGAAATCTGGTGAAGAAATTGTAGTTCTCGCTTTGCGAATTGAACTGAATGGCTGACGTCAAAAACATGGTATTCGAGAAGCTGATTTGCGCATTTGTCCGCAATAGGTGAAAATCTGATTCTCCGTAGGCTCTTGGCAATTCTACCTTATTGTAGTCATAGGATATTCCAAAGTTTCCCCATGGCTGAGCTCTGAAATTCAAACCAGTGGAGGTATTGATGCGAGTGCCGTTGAAAAAATTCCCAAAACCGAAAATTAGGTTAGCGCTTACCACTTTTCTTCGATCGGTATTGTACCTAATATCCGCGCGGGTAAATCGATAATTTGCTACGGGTAGAGGTTCAAAATCATCACCAATTAAGGAGGTGGGAACAGGAAGGTTAACTTCTCGATACACAATATTTGGCCGTAACCAAGAAGTGTTTTTGAAATTCACATTATAGCCTAATCCATTCACTCGTTCATTGACCCCAGTGCCATCTTGATTTAACCACATATTAAACCAGGAGACAGGCCCATGTGAGTTTATTTTTCCTGTCCTTGGGAAAAATCGGTAGTTAACCCATGGATTTATCCGGGTGAATCCTTTTCGCTTGGTTTCCTCGGTCTCAGCATTGTAGTTTTCTAATCTTGGGTTAAATCCAAGTTCGGTGATGTAATTTTCTCCAACAATATCCAGTGACCAACCCATTCGAAGGTTACGACTCATGTAATTGCCATTGAAGCCATAAAAGTGATTATCACTAAGCTTTTCAGGGGTATATGCGGTATGGAAGCGAACCGTATTTCCAAACTTTCCATTGTTAGATAGGTAGGCAAATTCTATTCCACCATTTCTGGCATATTGATTTTCTACGAATGAACCACTTGCCTCTCGATTAATGAAAATAGCTTTGATGACAGACCTATCCAACACCTGCTGATGAATCGCAGCTACTGAATAGTTTTGTGCAGCTAAGGAATCAAACTCTCTGGTTTGCACATTGAGCACCCCAATTCTTGTTTTCCTAGATGCATTACCGGTCAGCCTGGCACCGTATAGAATAGGCACTTGCTCACCATCAATTAGACCAATCCGTCGACTGAAGAAAGGTGAGATCTGCCAGCTCCCAAAGTTGGAAAAGATGTCTCCATTTTCTAGAAAGAAATTCCTTCGTTCCGGGAAGAAGATGCTGAATCTGGATAAGTTCGTGACTTGTTGATCTACATCGACATTTGAAAAATCAGGGTTTACCGTAAGGTCTAAGTTGAGAGAGCCTGTAATTGCTACTTTAGCATCTAATCCGACATCAGAGCTCTTGTCGTAGCTTCTTTGTTCTTCTTCTTCAAAATCTCGTTGAGTGCCTCCCGACAAATAGGGTATTAAAACTACTTTCCCATTTGCCTTTTTTGGGCTTTGATCCCAGTCAAGGGTTCCCATGAAATTTAGGTCTATACCCCCATAGTTCAGTGGAAATTGTGTCCAGGTAGAGTACACATTGCGCTCCATATCTCCACGTATGAAGTTGATTCCCCATTCTGATTGGTTGGGCGTATACCTCAACGTCTTGAAAGGGATTGCCATTTCCACTGTCCAATGATCTCCATAATTCCTTACCGTGGAGTACCATTTGTTGTCCCAGTTTTGATCGTATTCCGTTCGTGGTCCCTGAACATTAAGCTGTGCTTCGATTTGAGAGCCCCCTGCATTGACTCCAAACATGAAGCCATTTTGTTTGTTGTTCATCGGGTCGATGACAAAGGTGAAATTGTCGCTATTCCAGTGCCCCTCATCATCATCTCTACGCAGTGACTGTACCACTCGACTTCCATTGTCAAAGCATAAAGCCAATACATAGAGGAATTCATCATCGTAAGTCACTTTCACTTTAGTTAATGCATCGGCATGTCCTGAATCAACTGGCCAATGATTAATGAAATTGGGAATATCATTGACTATTGACCATGCGAGATCATTTTCATCTCCATCAATATTGACAGTCTCTTGTGTTTTAGAAATGGAGTATCGAAAGTTTTGTCGAGTCTCTTGCCCAAGCATTTCAAAGACAATTGAAATCAACAAAATGGAACATAAATGCTTAAACATGGAAGTTGGGTTTGAAGGGGTATACCCACTCAGGCATGCTTAGTTGCTATATGCTTAGTTTTTTAGCTGGATGACCGAGATAACCGCCTGAAGTGCATGTTTGAAGCTACTATTGCATGTCAGGAGTATTGAGGTGGTATTTGTCAGCATTGGATGGTTGTTTGTCGATGTAGGTCCAATTTTGAAACGGAATTCATAAGTTTGGACGTTTAGGAATGAATCATGAGTCGCGTACAGCTAGAAGATATTTTATTTAAACCACCCCGAATACTGTGGCATTTGGTGTTTTGGATTGTCTTTATCAGCTTCTTTTCTCTGGTATATGGCAGTTTTGAAGAGCAATATGGAAGGCAATACCTGATTCAGCTCACCGATGCGGTTTTACAAATTCCTGCAGTTTATTTCACGCTCTATTTCTTGATGCCCAGGTTTCTTTTCAAGGAACGTTACATTGAATTTGCGATTTATCTAACGATTCTGATTCTCGGTTTTAGCGGACTACATTGGTTCAATTACGTACTCATCCAAGATCCAATTTTTTGGCCTGATGACGACTATTCACCTCATCTTATAAATTATGGAAAGATGCTTAAGAATACGACCAAAGTCTATCCTGTTTTGATTTTGGCTATCGTTATAAAGTGGTTTAAATATTGGTTCCGCGAGCAGAAAACAAATCAACTTTTGATTGAGGAAAAATTGAAAGCTGAACTGAATTTCCTTAAAGCACAAGTACACCCACACTTTCTTTTTAATACCCTAAACAACTTATATGCACTCACGCTGAAGAACTCCAAAGATGCACCGGAGGTAGTCCTTAAACTCTCAGATTTGCTCAATTACATGCTGTATGAATGCGCAGCTGATGAAGTTCTAATAGAAAAAGAAGTAAAACTTCTCAAAGATTACATTTCGTTAGAAAAAATAAGGTACGGAGATCGATTGAATATTTCATTCAACATGATCGGTAATACAGGAGGTAGGAGCGTTTCACCTCTTATGCTACTTCCATTTGTGGAGAATAGCTTCAAGCATGGTGTAAGTGAAGAAATGGATGAGGCTTGGGTGAGCATTGACCTTGAATTCAAAGAAGAAAAACTAACCTTGAAGGTAGAAAACAGTAAAAGTAAGCATGAGGAAAGGGAAGATCAGTTTAACTATAAGCAAGGGATAGGAATTAAAAATGTAAGGAGAAGACTTGAACTCCTCTATCCTGAAAAGCACAAGCTGGAAATGCACGACTCAGACGATTCGTTTCTTATAATACTCACACTAGACTTGTAGAATTGATGCCAATAAGATGCCTGATAGTTGACGATGAACCACTCGCAATTGAGATACTACATTCGTATGTGCAGCGCGTAGATTCGCTGGAGTTGGTGGGCACTTGTAGTAACGCAGTTCAGGCATTTGATGTGTTGAAAAAAGAAAAAGTAGATCTACTTTTCTTAGATATTCAAATGCCAAAACTCACTGGAATAGAGTTTTTAAAAGCATTAAATCCGACTCCAAAAGTAATTTTCACAACAGCATATCGCGAGTATGCAGTAGAAAGCTATGAATTAAATGTAGTTGATTACCTACTCAAGCCAATTGCCTTTGATCGCTTCTTAATGTCCATCAATAAAGTTGTTGAGAGTAGAGAATCAACCATCGAAGTGGTACAAGCTACTGGAACCCCTGCACCTACCAATGACCCCTTTCTTTTTCTTAAGGTAGATCGGAAAATGGTGAAGGTTTATCTCAAAGACATTACATATATTGAGAGTTTGAAAGATTATGTGCGGGTAAAGACAGAAGATGGCAAAGAGCTCGTTTCGCTCCAAAAGATCAGCTATTTGGAAAAGAAACTGCCTTCTGATTGCTTTGTCAGAATCCACAAATCGTATATCATTTCGCTTAAAAAAATTGCTGCCTATTCAGGCTCTTCGATTGAGGTAGGGGGGACGGAGGTCCCAATCGGGAGAAGCTATAAGTCAGAAGTGATGAGAGCGCTCAAAGATCAAGTTTAAACTTCACACGTACGTTCACCTTGTCTTCAACTGCCAGGCCGTCTTTTTCTGCGGCATTCCAATCTGGCCCTTCCCTTACGAGCCGAATAGCTTCTTCATCGCATCCGTATCCTAAACTCCTTTTGATGATGATGTCTGAAATTTCACCGCTTGAGCTAATCACCAGTTCCAATACCACCGTCCCCTCAATTTCATTAGTCTTGGCTGCTTCTGAATATTTTAAGTTTTCTTCCAGATATGTTTTGAATGCCCGTTTCCCTTCAGCTGGCTGTGCGGACTTGTAGCCAGACCCTTCAGCTGTGTTACTGTCGTAAGGTGTTTCGATCACTTCTTCCAATTCAGTAGTTTCTGCCATTTCTGAAATGATTTCATCGGCAGAGGTACTTCTGTAAGAGGCTCCTGCTACAGACTTCTTTGCTCTTTTTCCAACACCTGCATCTTCTGGGGCGTTACCTAATGCTTCTTTTTGAGCCACTAGAGGTTGAGCAGTGATAACTACTTCTTCTAAGTTGACTGTATCTGGGAAAAAGTGTAAAGCGGGCTTCTCAGTTTGTGCTACCTGAACGTTTGCAACACGACTTGGCAAGTCATCATCAAAGCTGTCGTTTTCGATCATGAAGTTATCCACTACATCGACTATCTCAGACTCCTGTGTTACGATGGCGGCTTCTTCGGCGATCGCAACATCAATAGCAACATCAGCCTCTTCGGTTAGCATTAATTCTTTTTCACTTTCGCTTTTAATAGACGCCACTGGTGCTGGATCTATCTCTTGAGTTTGAATGTCTCTAGCTTCTTTTTCTTCGGCAATTTGCTCATCCATCTTGTCCATCAATAAAAGCGTGTCAGGTGCGGGTGTGTTTTGAATGATTTTTCCCATTGGTTCTTCATCCATGGCTAACTGCTCGCCATTCAGTTGACCTGTAAAAAGATAAACCGAGAAAAAAGCGACCATGAGTAGCGCGACAGTTGCAGCTACTTTCATAATCGGGAATGATTTTTTCTTCTGAATAGAAATTTTTCCTTTTAGCTTCTCTATATCATTCAACGCGCCTGTTCCTGATGACTCAAAACCTTCCAGCGCTTCTTGAACAAAAGGATCATCTAAAACCTCTCGCTCAAATGCGTTAGCTTCCTTCGGGCTCATCTGGCCTTTCAGATACCGCTCAAATTGCTCACTATGGTTTTTATCTTCTGACATTCTTGCTTTCGAGGCACATTTTCAAATTTCGCTTACCATTCTGAATGTAACTCTTCACTTTCTTTAAATCAATTCCTGTTTGTTCATTCACTTCTTGATAGCTTTTCTTCTCAAGAAAGAAGAGCTTCACGCATTCCTTTTGTTCCAATTTTAGCTCATCGATGCAGCTTTCAAGTGCTTCAATGTCTTTTTCCAACTCCACTTTATCTTCATTGAGATGCACGGCTTCCACAGATTCCATAAAAACATCTGCGTGAACTTCAGGATTCTTTTTACGCAGCTCCATCAAACAATGATTTTTACTCACCATGTACAGCCAACTTTTAAAGTGTTGCACTTCCGTATCAAGCAGCTTTTTGCTGATCCGTTCATAGATGGCCATGGTTGCGTCCTGGCTATCATCTCTGTTTTTGAAATACTTCAAGCACAAGCCATAAACCAAATGCATATACGTATTGAAAAGATTGCCGAATAGCGTTTGATCTCCTGTTTCCCTGTATTGGGAAAGGATTTCTTCATCTGTGGGTGATATGGATTTAACTTCTGACAAGTTATGAATATAACGACCTGGTAGGAGTGCTCTGATTTTTTTTCTTAAATGTCATTTCGACGAAGGAGAAATATTTAAAAAACACCTGATGTTTGCTATTTGTGAATATCTCATGCTTTGGTTGATGCCATGATGAGGATTGTGATTTCAATAAACCCAAACACCAATTTTCTTATTCAAGAATTCCCAGTTTGGATTCGATAATTCAATTAGCTCATTCTTTTTTTCTCTTCTCCATTTTTTTATCTCTTTTTCTCTATCGATAGCGTGACTAACATATTGATGTCTTTCCCACCAAATGAGATTATAGCAATAATATTTTCCAGCCCAATTTTTTAAATTCCCTCTATTCTCATAGTGCTGCTTTATTCGAATCGCAAGATCGTTTGTCACACCTACATAAATAACTGATCGAGCTGGATTGGTGGTTATGTAAACAAAATAGTTGTGACTTTCATATCAAGTAAATTTCTCTCCTTTCAGTCGAGATGACACGTAGAGGTTGCACAAAAATCCAGAATGATAAAAGCTATTTCGTTTCCATATCCATAAAAAATAAAATTTTTTTATGGAATCTATTTCATCCCGGCATCTCAATGTCAAATCAAATGAAAAAAGAGATGAAACAGTTAATAATCTTACTATCCGTTTTACTGGCACTCAATGTTGATGCCAAGTATGTGAATGGCACTGTCTATGATGAGGAAGGACAACCGATATCAAGAGTGAATGTAACAGTCAAAGGAACGAATAACGGCGTAACCTCTGATATCAATGGGTTCTATTCCATTGAAGTAGCAAACGAAAAATCCATTTTGGTTTTCTCTGCCATGGGATTTGATACGAAAGAAATCAAAGTGGGGAATAGAAAGCTAATTGATGTCACACTAGCCATGGCTGAATTTGAATATGATGAAATAGTCGTTGCAGAGGATTTAGCCGAAATAGTTGTATCGAGACCAGTAATGATGGGAGGTAAGATGAGCAAAGCCGAAAAAAGATCAATGAGCTATGCTCCGGCATTTTTTCAGGATCAAGGGCCACAGCATAATACCGAAGATTATGCAACTATCCATGAAAATGGATTTAGAAAAGCATTGGATGAGGCGCTTTCTACTTTTTCGATTGATGTAGACGCTGCTTCTTATAGCAACATGCGAAGGTTCATCAACAATGGTCAGCTTCCCCAAAAGGATGTGGTTCGGATAGAGGAAATGATCAATTACTTCAACTACGCATATAAAAACCCAACAGGAAAGGCTCCATTTTCAATCAATACAGAAGTGGCAAAAGCGCCTTGGAACGAAAAGCATTTGATTGCGCAGATAGGACTACAGGGAAAAAAGATTGAACTGGAAAATCTTCCAGCGTCAAACATTGTGTTTTTACTGGATGTGTCTGGTTCCATGAGTGCACCCAACAAACTTCCCTTACTGAAATCTGCTTTCAAGCTTTTGATCAATGAGTTACGCCCACAAGATAAGGTGTCAATTGTTGTATATGCAGGTGCTGCAGGTGTCGTGCTTGAACCTACTGATGGTAATGACAAAAAGAAAATAATGGATGCGCTGGATCAACTTCAGGCTGGTGGGTCTACGGCTGGAGGAGCCGGTATTGAACTGGCATATAAAATCGCGAAGGAGCAATTCGTAGAAGGTGGAAACAATCGTGTGGTACTAGCTACCGATGGTGATTTTAATGTAGGAGCTTCAAGCAATGCTTCCATGGAGCGATTGATTGAGGACAAAAGAAGCCAAGGCGTATTTCTCACGGTACTTGGGTTTGGAATGGGTAATTACAAGGATTCGAAAATGGAAATTCTGGCGGACAAAGGCAACGGAAACTATGCGTACATCGACAACATGAAGGAGGCAAAGAAAGTGTTAGTAAATGAATTTGGGGGAACCATGTTCACCATTGCAAAAGATGTAAAGATTCAGGTTGAATTTAACCCAGCTGTTGTTCAAGCCTATCGACTCATCGGATATGAGAATCGAATGTTAAACAATGAAGATTTCAATGACGATAAGAAAGATGCGGGCGAGCTTGGAAGTGGTCACACAGTGACTGCATTGTACGAAATCATTCCGGTAGGAGTGGAAAGTGAATTTGTGAAAGACATTGATCCATTGAAGTATCAAGCGAATAAGGATCAGGTGACTGCCGATGCTGATGAGTTATTGACGGTAAAATTTCGATACAAAGAACCGGATGGCGATCAAAGTAAATTGATTACTCAAGTGGTGAAAAATCAGATCAGAAAATCAAGCGCTAATCTCGATTGGTCGATGGCTGTTGCAGGATTTGGAATGCTATTGCGTGAATCGGAATACAAGGGAGATATAACCTATGCTGATGTATTGAAGATAGCTAAGTCCGCAAAAGGAGAGGACGAATTTGGCTATCGCAGCGAATTTATTGAGTTAGTGGATTTAGCTCAAAGTATGAGCCCACAATAAGAAGTAGTGTTTTGAGTGAGTCTTAAGGCGATTCCAAAGGGATCGTCTTTTTTATTATTCTTGTAGGAAAATTCTATGAGGTTAGGTTTGTTTATTCTTTGGATGGCCATTTCCATTAGCGTTTTATCTCAGATTAAAAAAGGTGTGAGATTTGTCGAGTCAGGAGTTACTTATGACTTGGATAAAAGCGTGATTGAGACAGCCCTCTTTAACGACTCAAAATTTAGAAGAAGGTATTATAAACTCTTTGTGGGTGCAGGATATGCCATCAGGCAAAATCATTTGTTGTCGCTTGACTTTGTTGCCCGCTCTGAAAAAAATACATCTCTGCACGGAAGCCCAATTTGGGCTGATGCGCAAAATGCTTTTCTGAAAGAAGAAAAAAAGGAAACGCTTTTTGGTATTAGAATGGGCTATGAATACTATTTTCAGTTTACAAATAAAATTTTCATATCTTCTTTCATTTCTGCTTCAGTTGGAATGGGCTCATTTTCTAGAGAGATCCTAGACGTAGCATCTCATGGAGATATTTTGGAGTACGATTTCACCTTGACTCCACGGGTTCAGTATATAATTAAGAATTGGTCTATTATGATCAGTTACGGAATGGTTCAGTATTTTAATAGAAAAACAACATTTGAAGAAGGAACCACAAGAGGCCCCAATCCGCTTAAAGAAAATGATTTCCGAGCAGACCTTGGTTTGAGAAGTTTAAGCTTAGGAGTCAGATATTATCTTAACAATTCACAAGAATAGCATGGACAAAGTACAATTAGGAAAATCAGGTTTGAGTATTTCACCAATCGTATTCGGAGCATGGGCTATCGGAGGGCAAGCCTGGGGAGGCAATGACGATCAAGATGCGATGAAGGCGATGAAGAAAAGCCATGATCTGGGAGTGACCTCAATTGATACCGCTCCTGTCTATGGATTTGGGCATAGTGAGTCCTTAGTAGGAAAGGCTATCAAAGAATTGGGACGTGAGAATGTCGAGATTCTCACCAAGTTTGGGTTCAACTGGAAGACTGAAAAAGGGGAGTATCAATTCCCGACAAGTGATGGGGGTAAAACGTATGCCTATGCTGGCAGGGACGGTATTATGCAAGAAGTGGAAGACAGTCTGCGACGACTGGGAACTGACTATATAGACCTCTATCAGATACATCGCCCGGACGCCACAACGCCCATCGAAGAGACGATGGAAGTTTTGAGAGAACTCCAGCAGCAAGGAAAAATACGCGCTATTGGGATGTCCAATCATACGGTGGAGATGATGAAGCGAGCTGATCAAATCGTTGAACTGACTTCAACTCAATCTCCCTATAGCATGGTGTACCGTAAGATTGAAAAAGATATTGTTCCCTATTGCTTAGAAGACAATGTGGGCATTCTTGCCTATAGTCCTTTGCAGAGGGGATTGCTCACCGGTAAGATTACTTCAGATTATGAATTTAGAGGGGACGATCACCGACCGAATACCAAGTGGTTTAAGGAACCGAATCGAACCAGAACCAATAATTTTTTACAAAAAATTAAACCGATTGCCGACGCGCATAACATTCCATTGGCCCAGCTTGTGATCAGTTGGACGATTCAGCGACCCGGTATAACAGCGGCACTTGTAGGTGCTCGGAATGCGGAACAAGCAAGCGAAAATGCGAAGAGCATGAATGTTAGCCTGTCCGCTGAGGAGGTTGCAACGATCAATGCAGAGTTGGAGAAGGTTGTCATAGAGGATTAGAATTATTGACTTGTGATTTCGGCAGACAGTCTCTCCATGCTTGAACTCAGCATCTTTGAAATTAAAGCAACATGAAATTTTAGCTTGGTGCTGCTTTTCTGAAGACTTTCTACCTGAATGTCAGAAAAGATCAGGCGCCCACTTTCATAGTAGTTTATTTTCATTGAAATAACTCCAAATTTTTTGCTCAATTCTTTCTTTTTGTCGATCCAAAAGTCGGTCACAACCATTACAATGCTTTTACCCAAAGGATTATGAAAGCTGTAGTTGTTCACAAATTTTTGGAACTGAAACTCCATTCCGTTTTTAAACTTGATTGGTCTTTTGGTGTTTTGATATCCCTTGTAAACAAATCCATAAATTTGATTGGTCTCCGTACTATCAACAATCTGAATAATCTTGAATGGCATTTCTCTATAGGAAGGATCCTCATCAGAGAAGTCGAATGCTAAAAGGTGTGGTTTTTTATAATTGGAGTACTCGCCAATGTGCTTCTCAATATTGGAGAAGGAGTGTTGGGGTTGTCCAAATAAAAAAAATGAAATGAGGAGAAATCCTGTTCCTAAGATAGATCTGTTCGAAATCATTAAATGCTAAGTAATGGTTGTTGAAGTTAACCATTTGATTTTTAAGTATAGCAAAACAGAGCAAAAAGCCACCCCACAAAGCAAGGTGGCTTCTCCTTGTTATTACTAATTAAAACTTGATATTCAAGTTTAAGAAGAAGTTTCGATCGGGCTGAGCCAAAAATCCAGGCTCCGTGGTACCGCTGAAATCCACATCACCTGGCACTCCATAAGTATAGTATGTTTTGTCAAGCAAGTTGTTTACATAGCCTGTTACTTTGATTGAAGGTGAGACTTGAGCTTCAATCACAAAATCTGCAATGAAGGAAGATGGGACAGTAAACGTTGGATTATTTGACAGCTCCATGAACTGCTCACCTAAATATCTCCCAGATAGTCCCAGAGACAACTTCTCCGTGGGGTTGACTTTTATTTGCGTGTTAACAATCCAATCAGGACTCAAAATTTGCTCTTTATCTGAGATTTCAGTTCCGGCCACATTAGCGTTCTCAATGTTTGATTTAAGATACGCGAGATTTCCATTGAGTTCTATCAGTTTGGAAGGTGAATACACCCAAAGCAACTCAAATCCGGCACGGGTACTTTTCGCAATGTTTTCCCTTGCCTGCAGCCCAAAAGCAATGACATCTCCGATTGGCGCTATTTCATCCTCGAAGCTCATGTAATAGAAGTTACCATCTATGACAAGGTTCGACTTATTCAAACGCGCACCGATTTCCAGGTCATTGACATACTCTTCTTTGAAATTGTTGCCTGCTCTTACTAAAGGATAATTGGAAGCATTCAATTGAAAGCCTCCTAACAAATCAATCTTAGCAGGTTCTCGACCACTTCTTCCAAATGAGCTGTATAGAGATAGTGCATTGGTCATATCATATGTAACGCCAATTTTTGGGTTAATAAAGGTCCAGTCGTTGGTGATGTCTCCTTCAGAAGCAATACCAATCCAATTGTAATCAGGGGAGATTGTCAGCTTGGCAGTTCGGACCTGCACATCGGCATATGCTACAAGTTTTCCAAAGTTGTAGGTGGCCTTTCCATACCAACTGATCTCATCTTTTTGTGACTGCTCCAGGTAGTAAGGGTTTGCGATATCGGGCAAAACCTCTTCTCTGTTTTCCCTTCTAAAAGTATAGGCGTGGAGTCCAGTATTTAAGTTTAGCTTACCCTGTGAATAGTCGGCATTTAAAATCCCGCCAAAGTGGTCATTGCTCAACGGATAGTTGATCGCAAAGAAAGTTGTTTGATACTGTGCGAAATAGTTTTCAACAAAGACACTGTCCACATCCGGTGTTCCCTCTATATAATCACCACCTGCTCCACCATAATAGGCAGTAGCACCAACCGTCCAATTTTCATTTATAAAGCGGTTGTATTGCAATTGGATCATATGCTGTCGAAAGTCGTCCTTGTCGTTTGTTGTCAGGTTATTGAATCTTGGATTCTGATCAAGAATAGATTTATCGATCGTGTAATATCCCAACCCATTTTCGGAGCGAGCAGAAAAGAGTGTCATTTTGAAAATATCTCTATCTCCATAATAACCGCCTGTAAGGAAAAAGGAGGTCGCATCCGTTTCGGTATTGTCCCGGTAGCCATCTGTCGTCAGCTTACTAAAGCTGGTTAAGAAGCCCCAACCTTTTTCATTGATACCGGTGAAATGCTGAAAGTTCCCTCTGTAAGTATCAAAAGATCCCACACCTAATTGTGCTTCAGAAAATGATTCTTTTCCACGCAGATTGATAGATTCAAAATTGATTGAGCCTCCATAGCTGCTCACTCCATTGGAGGAAGTCCCTACACCTCTTTGTACCTGAATGCTTTCAAAATTATTGGCAACATCTGTGAAGTTGGAAAAGAATACACCTTGATCAATCATATCGTTTAAGGGTACACCGTTTAGGGTAATATTGATTCGCTCTTGGTTAATACCTCGCAGCCTAAACGACCCATAATTTGCAAACGAACTACCAGACTCTGAATAGGAGAAGAAACCCGGCGTAAGTTTTTCCAGCATAAAAATGGGATGCTGACCTACATAGACTTCTTCAATTTGCTTCTTAGAAATGTTGGTCTGCGGAATGGGTGCTTGCTCCGAAGCACGCACCGCGGTAATGGCAACTTCCTCGAGTTGCAGGGTTTTCAAGCTGTCTTGCGCATAGGCAAGGCCTGATATCAGCATAGTTGCTGATAGAAATAAAGTTCTCATTGTGTTTAAAACATTAACATTTAACCATCGAAAAGCGGGGACTCTTCATAATTGGTTATCATACTTGATCTCGATCTTTATCGTGATTTTTTCCTACGCCGGCATTATCCGGATCAGGTGTATGGGTATGATCTCAGCCGCTTATCGGCACCCCTGTATTGAGTGCAAATGTATGTAGTCTAGTTATTTTAACTTCCTATTTGACTGAAATTTTAAATTCAGTGCCATCGGGTAAATCTTTGGTTTGAAAGGCTATTTGGCCACTAAGGGAGATTAATTCCCATAGGATGATTTTGCCGACATTGTCAAGGCTATACTCCCCGCCAAGAACTCCCGGTAGTTTTAGACAAAACACTTCATTCTCATCAAGAGCTCCCAACTTACTTATTGAGTCAGAAACCAAAACTTTCATTTCCCAATCGGCTAGAAAAACTGGGTTATTCAATAGTGTTGCAAAAGATTCGTTTGAATTTGCGATTAATTCAACCTTTAACTCTTCAGGACAAATTCGATAGTATTCATTTTTACTGTTTTCAAAAATGATATTGCCAAATTGATTGACCTGAACAATCCGTTTAGCCTCTACTTTTGACCATGACCAATTTTTGTTAATTGCTTCAATAATGTTTTCCATAATGAGTTTAAATTATACCTCACTCAGCTCCAACCACCGCATCTCTTTTTCCTCCAGCTCATCTTCGATGGATTTTATCTGTGCGCTGATTTCTTGCAATTTCTCGTATTCGGTTTCAGAATTGAGGGATTCCTGAAGTTCTGCTTTCTTAGATTCCAATTTGGGAATGTCCTTGTCTAGTTGATCTAGTTCGCGTTGCTCGTTGTAGCTGAGTTTTTTTGTCGGCGTTTTTTCAGCAACGAGTTCAGCAGGTTTAGGTTTTTCTTGTTGGGGGAGCTCAGCAACTGGCACCCCTTCTTTATCTCTGTAGTCTGTATAGTTACCAGGGAAGTCTCTAATCTTGCCATTGCCTTCAAAGACAAATAGATGATCGACAAGTCGATCCATGAAATACCTGTCGTGAGATACAATCATGAGACAACCAGCAAAGTTTTGCAAGTAATCTTCCAGGACATTCAATGTAGTGATATCCAAATCATTGGTAGGCTCATCCAGAATGAGAAAGTTTGGATTAGCCATGAGTACCCTCAGAAGTTGTAATCTTCGTTTTTCTCCACCACTGAGCTTACCTACAAAGTTGTGCTGCATTTTTGGTGGGAACATAAACTGGTTGAGTAGTTGCGAGGCGGAAACCTGACTGCCATTGTCCAACTCAATGTATTCGGCAACTTCTTTTACGATATCCAGTACTTTCTTATTGGGATCGAAGATGGTTTCATCTTGCGTATAGTATCCAAACTTGGTGGTTTGTCCAGTTTCAATTTGCCCTGAGTCTTGTTTTACCTGCTGCGAGAGGATGTTAAGAAATGTGGATTTCCCTACTCCATTCGGGCCAATAATTCCAATTTTTTCCCTTCTCTTAAATACGTAGCTGAAATCTTTCACCAAATTCAAGCCTTCATAGGATTTACTTACATGATCCAATTCCAGAATCTTCTTGCCTTGACGCTCACCTCTTAGATTCACTTCCATCTTTTGGGTTTGAACCGCACTGTGCGCTTTGGTTTTCACATCTTGAAAAGCATCAACTCGATACTTAGCCTTGGTTCCCCGAGCTTTGGGTTGTCTCCTCATCCATTCAAGCTCTGTTTTGAAGAGGTTTTTGGCTTTGTCAATTGAGGCAGCTTCCATCTCCATTCGCTCAGCTTTTTTCTCTAAAAACTGACTATAGTTTCCTTTATATCGGAAGATTTCACCATGCTCAATTTCTAAAATTTCGTTGGTTACACGATCTAAAAAATAGCGATCGTGAGTTACCATCAAGAGTGTGAGGTTAGCCGTTGCTAAATAATTTTCAAGCCACTCGATCAATGCTAAGTCCAGGTGATTGGTAGGCTCATCCAAAATAAGGAAGTCAGGATTTACTACCAACGCCTGTGCGATTGCCACTCGTTTCTTTTGACCACCAGATAGATCGCCCATCTTTTTCTCCAAGTCATGAATACCAAGCTGACCTAGGATTGCCTTGATTTGGTGCTCATACTCCCATGCATTCAAGGCATCCATGCGTTCAAGGATTGGACTCAAATCGGGAGCATTTTCAGGATCGTGCTCTGTCTTATACATGGCACGTTCGTAATCTCTAATCACATTGAGCTCTTCCTTATCCTCAGCAAATACAGCTTCGATGATTTTTTCTTCCGGATTGAATTCGGGGTGCTGAGGAAGCATGGAGACGGTGAGTCCTTTTCGAAAAGAAACAATTCCTCTATCTGGTACTTCCATACCAGCAATTACTTTCATCAGCGTGGACTTTCCAGTGCCGTTCACGCCTACAAGAGCGGCCTTTTGTCCTTGATCTAACCCGAAGGTGATATTTTCGAACAATTTCTTCTCGTCATAGCTTTTGCTAAGGCCCTCAATGGATAAATAATTCATAGCCGCAAAAGTAGCTGTTCGACAATTGGAACAAATCATTCGGTTTTAGTTTTATATCTATAAATCCAATTGTTATGAAAAATTTCATTTACTCCTTTCTCCTGATATCATTGATCGCATGTGCTCCGTCCAGTTCGCAGGAAGTATCAACTGAAAAACCTAAAGATTTTAATGGCTACTGGTATGCAGGGGAAGCTGAAATTTCAAGCTACAGGCTAGAGCAGGCACGTTACGGCGAGATACATGCAGGTGAGTCAGTTTTGGTGTTTGTCACCGAACCTTTTTCAAAAGACAAACAAGTGAAGTTGGATGATTGGAGAGATCAGAGCTCAGATAACGTGAGCGTGATGAAACTAAACATGACCAAGAAATTTCTCACTGGTATCTATCCCTATTCGATGATGATGAGCACATTTACTCCCGTCTCTGCGAATATTTACCCTGACCCGTTTAAGGTGACCACTTCTTCACAAGAATGGTGTGGACATACCTGGATGCAGATGAACTTGCAGGATGAAGAATATCGTATACGAGGATTTTCTTATTTCGAGTCAGAAGGGGATTTGGATGTGCTCGTTCCAAATGCAATCCTAGAGGATGAGTTGTGGACAAGAATCCGGATGAATCCTGAGAATCTTCCAGTGGGTAAGGTAGATTTATTTCCCTCCACATTCTATCTGAGGTTGCGTCATAGACCTCACGAAGTGAGGAAGGCGGACGCAAAACTGGTGGCATTAACTTCTTCAGAATATGCGGATGATGCACATAAAATGTATGAGATAACGTACGATGATCGCTCGCTTTCTATCTATTTTGAATCGACATTTCCACATACGATCTTAGGATGGGAGGAAAGCTACATGAGTGGTTTTGGAAATCCAGAGATGCTAACCACCAAAGCCAAACGAATCAATACAATAAAATCAGCTTATTGGGGTAAGAATAACAATAAGGATAGGGAGATCAGGAAAGAGTTGGGATTATCCACACAGTAGATGCATGCTGAAAATAAATCAGCCGGTTTAGTGTATTTATCATAGATGTCGCTCTCAACTTGTTTCAGGGTCTTGTATTTTTAGAAAATGAAAGTCGAAAACCCCTGGATAACCCATTCCTCGAAAGAAATATACGCCAACCCCTGGATCAAATTAACTGAACATGATGTGACCAATCCAGGCGGAGGGAAAGGGATTTACGGTAAAGTTCACTACAAAAACTGGGCATTGGGTATTATCCCGTTGGATGAAGATCAGAACACCTGGCTGGTGGGTCAATATAGATACACGCTTGAAGAGTACTCATGGGAAATTCCAATGGGAGGAGGGCTGCTTGAAGTACCAAAACTGGAATCAGCGAAGCGTGAACTCAAGGAAGAAACAGGACTCACTGCGGAAAGATGGACGGAAATCTGCTCAATCCATACATCCAACTCTGTCACGGATGAAACAGGATTTGCCTACCTGGCTGAGGGGCTTACCCATGGCGATACCGCGTTTGAAGAGAGTGAAGACCTAAAAATAAAAAAGCTTCCTTTTCAGGAAGCTTTAATGATGTGTGATCGTGGAGAGATTACTGATAGCCTAAGTGTTGCAGCTATCTATCGTCTTTCCAGAATTCTTGGTATTTAACTCTCAGTGACAAGCGGAAGGGAAATTGTAAACGTGGTGCCTTTTCCTTCCTCGCTTTCTACTTCGATTTTTCCTTTATTCAGGTCTACAAACTCACATACCAACTGCAAACCTAAACCTAGGCCTGTTTCACCCAATGTTCCTTTTGTAGAGATTTTTTCATTCAGATCGAACAGGACATCCAGTTTTTCTTTTGGCATACCTACTCCATTATCGGTAACCTTGATAACACAAAATTCATTGTTTTCATCAGCGCTAGCGCTGATCTTAACATTTCCTCCCGTATTGGTAAACTTGATGGCATTGTTAACCAGGTTTCTGAGTATGGTAGAAGTTGTATTCTTATCGACCATGAGGTCATAGGCCTCATTTGACTCGTACTCCAATTCAATGCTTTTAGACATGGCCGTATCCTTAAACATATCAATGACATCCTTTGCCATGGTTCCCAAATCTTGTTGCTCAGGAACGTAAGGGAAATGACCTCTTTGTTGGAGTGCCCAGTTCAGAAGTGTATCCAGCAGCTTAGTGAGACGGTCAACAGATTCTCCCATTTTGTCCACCATGCCTTTTACTTGTTCACCTCTGCCTTCATTCAAGTAGAGTTGAGATACAGTAACCAACCCATTGAGCGTATTGACAGGCCCTCTTAGGTCATGAGAGATGATGGAGAAAAACTTATCCTTGGTGTGATTCAATACGACCAGATCATCTTTTTGCTTCTCCAGTTGCTTGCTTAGCCTGTTCTTCGATTTGAAGTAGGAGTATACGATAATGATAAGGCATATAAATGCCACCAGAAGAAACCCACCAGTAATTAAAATGATACGCGTGTTTCGTTGCTGCTCCAGCAATAAATCAACCTCTGCTTGCTTTCTGCCTACTTCATACTCAGTTCGCATGTCGCCCAGCCTTTGTGTAGTTTCCAGGTTTTGAATGCTGTCTTTGTAGTCATAGTACTGTGTTTGAAACTTAATGGCCTCCTCAAGATTTCCTCGTTTCAGATACAATTGATATAGGAGATATGAGGCATCACGAACTTGTTCTTTCAAACCAGCACCTTTGGCCATTTCAAGACCCATCATGGTATACTTGATAGCTTCCTCTTCTTCCCCTTCTTCAAGGTAGATACTTCCAAGTTGATTGTAGTAATCTGCCATCCCATACTTATCCCCCATTGGTTTCAGCATTTCAATAGCCTTGAAGAGATCCTCCTTCGCTTTTTTGACATTCCCCTTTTTCCAGTAGACAAGCGCACGATTGCCAATGATATAGGTAATGCCTAAATCCATGCGAATCGCTTCCAATATAGGTTCAGACTCGTTGTAGTAGGCCATTGCTGAGTCATAATTACCAATGAGATAGTAATCATAACCTGTATTGAGCAAGGTAAGCGCCAACGCTTGCCTTCTACTTGTGCCTCTGAGCATTTCTATCGTCTTTGCATTGTAAAATAATGCGTTTTCTGAATCACCATTTTGCGTGTAGCAGGTAGAAATTTCTGCGTAAACCTCCGCAAGAAATGCCTTGAATTGCTGCTTACCTGCAGCTTCATCTGCGCTTTTAAATAGGTATTCAAGCGCTCGGCTTAAATTGCCCATGAAGCGATGCGCAATTCCAATTTTGGAATTCGCTTTTATGCGATACTCCTGGTTGTCAAACTCTTCTGCCAACTCAAGCAGATATTCTCCATATTCAAGCTTTTCTGCTGGATCACTTGCGTTCGTAGACAACGAATAGTAAGCGGCCATTTCCTGACTTGGAGACAAGATTCCTTTCTCGACTTCCTTCTTGATGCTATCGGCCTTGGCTTGATTTTGTGCAAAAGAAGACACACAAATCAATAGGCTAAGCGCAAGAGATATAAGATGTTTAGGGCTAATCATCTTGATATTATCCTTCGTTACCTGTGGAACCAGCAGAGCCATCTCCGCCTCCCTCTCCTTCTCCACCGGATTCTTCATCGTTGTTGACTTGAATTTTAGGATCTAATCGGATGACTACACCCTCGTTGTCTTTTGATTCATATACAATGTCGTACTTTAACTCATCATGCTCAGGGTCAAATTCGTCAGGGACTTTCAAGACCCACATTTTATCCTCCTTATACTCATCCGGCAATTGATTTAGGTAGGCTTCAGCGTCTTCGTCAAAGTCAACACCTTCTAGATCGTCCAATCCTCCTCCACGATACCAGAATACATATTCGCCTGGTACTACGCATGCTGTGATGGTAGTCTCAGTAACTACTTGATAGCCACTGATGGTGTCAGTGTTCGTGTTGAATAATATCTGACCATCTATGTATTTCAGAATGGTAATGGATCGTTCATCCGTGTTTGCTCTACCACCTATGTCATTGAAGTACTCGTCTGCCAGCAAGGTTGCTTCTTCGAGATCTTCATCGATCGGGTCTATCTTTTCTATTAATGGGTCCTCTTGACAGGCGATGAGAGAGAGGACAAAAATGAATGCTAACTGCTTAATCCTTAAGGTTTTCATTGACGGTGGTTTAAATAATGAAGAGACAAATTATTATTTTATTATCAAATGATAATGCTTTTCCCGGCTTCATTAGATGAACTAAATGAAATGAACGATGGAATGCTGTTGACGTTAGAGGAAAGTATTTTTCTTCATTTCTGAAATAAATGAGAACCGTTGATGCATCAGATTGGCCTTAAATGATCGAAGAGATTACCTTGCGGCTTGATTCTTAAAACCATGACGCTCAAGGAACATCTGCGGAAAAATATTGTACTTTCACTGCCAGTAATTATTGGTCAGTTGGGCCATATCATGGTTGGTGTTTCTGACAGCATTATGGTAGGACGCCTTGGGGTTATCCCTTTGGCAGCCGCAACTTTTGCAGGCACGATCTATCATGTCCTTATGCTTTTTGGAATAGGCGTGAGTTACGCCATCACTCCTAAGGTGGCCTCAACTGATGCTAAGGATCAAGGCAAACTTCTGAAGTATCTGGAGAATGGATTTTTCATGAACCTGGGCCTTGGATTGATCTTGTTTGTATTGGGTTATGGAGCAAGTCACTTGCTTCATCTTTTTGGACAAGAAGTGCCAGTAGCAAAGGCTGCCGCTCCATACCTCATTATCATGTGCGGATCCTTGATCCCACTAATGATATTTCAGACCTTTCGTCAATATGCTGAAGGTCTCTCGGATACCTTCAGCCCGATGATGGTTTCAGTTTTCGCCAACTTATTGAATGTCTTCTTCAACTACATGTTGATTTATGGAAAACTTGGAGCACCTGCGCTGGGTTTGAATGGCGCAGGGATTGCCACCTTGATTGCGCGCGTAATCATGTTTGCCCTTATGATTTGGTGGATTAGAAAGAAGTGTGTTGGCTTTGCGTGGAAGTTTCAATGGGAGGGGATCAAGGACCTTTTAAGAATAGGTGTGCCTTCCGGATTGCAATATGTTTTTGAAGTAGGCGCTTTTGCTTTCGCTGCAATCATGGTTGGTTGGATAAGCGCAGAAGCGCTAGCAGCACACAATATAGCCTTGAACCTTGCTGCGATAAGCTACATGGCTGCAACAGGGTTGGCTGCTGCATCAACGATTCGAATTGGCAATCAAATGGCATTGAAAGACCGAAAAAATCTTAGAATGGCTGGGTTCTCATCATTTGGATTGGTTACCATATTTATGGGCGGCTGTAGTTTAATATTCATCGCCTTTAGAAATCTCCTACCTGCTCTCTACATAGATAATGAGGTGGTGCAAGCAATGGCTTCAACGCTACTTGTAATTGCTGCGGCGTTTCAAATATCTGACGGAATTCAAGCCGTGGGTCTTGGAGTCCTGCGAGGGTTGCAAGATGTGAGGGTTCCAACAATCATCACATTTGTTTCTTATTGGCTCATCGCAATACCTACAGGGTACGTCTTCGCTTTTGTATTTGACTGGGGAGTGAATGGGGTATGGTATGCCCTTTCTCTGGGGCTGACGATTGCTGGTGTTTTCAACATGTGGCGCTTCAACAGGCTGTCCAAAAAGGTTGTTTTTTGAGTATAGCCATTTTTAATCTGTATGGATTAACTATGCCGATCATTTTCAAGTCATGAAAAAGAAACAAGCTGCCCTAATCTTCATTTTTGCTACAGTGCTCATAGATATTATTGGCATTGGCTTGATCATTCCAATTTTACCCAAACTATTTGAAGAAGTAGCCGGACTGAACTCAAGTGAGAGTTCGTTCATCGGGGGAGCCCTCATCGCTACTTACGGCGTGATGCAGTTTTTTTTCGCACCCATTCTTGGTGGCTTGAGTGATAAATACGGTAGGAGACCCTTGCTACTCATCGCGCTTTTTGGACTGGGTATTGACTATCTCATTATTGTATTTGCGCCAACGCTGGAATGGTTCTTTGTGGCAAGGGTCATTGCTGGAATATGCGGAAGCAGCATTACGGTAGCCAACGCATACATTGCGGACATCAGTGAGCCCGAAAACAAGGCGAAAAATTTTGGAATGATTGGAGCAGCATTTGGTTTGGGATTTATTGTGGGCCCGGTCATTGGTGGATTTTTAGGAGAAATAGGTACAAGGATTCCATTCATGATTGCCGCTGCCTTGGCGTTCCTGAATATGATCTATGGCTTTTTTGTAATTCCAGAATCTCTGGCAAGAGAAGACAGAAGAGAATTTAGCTGGAAGCGCGCAAATCCCTTTGGAACATTCAAACAAATTTTGAATTATAAGAAAA
This sequence comes from Ekhidna sp., assembly GCF_039940915.1. Taxonomy (GTDB): domain Bacteria; phylum Bacteroidota; class Bacteroidia; order Cytophagales; family Cyclobacteriaceae; genus Ekhidna. The sequence goes on along the minus strand of NZ_JBDVFO010000001.1, from coordinate 430,140 downwards.
TCATCGGATTGCTGGTTAGCATGTTTTTCATCTATGTAGCGGCCAATGCAACACATACCAATTGGTCATATTTCACTTCCGAAAAATTTGGGTGGTCACCCCAAGACATAGGGCTGTCATTGAGTTTTGTTGGAATAATGGTAGCAATCGTTCAAGGAGGGCTAGTAGGACCAATTGTTAAAAAAATTGGAGAAATGAAAGCCATCTATACGGGGTTTATTTTCAATGCTTTTGGTCTTTTCATGATGGGTCTTGTTCCTTATGGATGGATGGTCTATCTGGTAATCGTTCCCTATGCATTTGGCGGACTTGCAGGACCTTCTCTCCAATCCATTATGACAAGTGAAGTTCCCAAAAACTCTCAGGGAGAGCTGCAGGGAGGAATTGCCAGTATCATGACACTGACGGCCATAGTAGGCCCCTTACTGATGACAGGTGTGTTTAGATATTATACCAACCCGGAAAATGAGGTTTATTTTCCGGGAGCGCCGTTTATGGTGGGTACGGCTATTGCCATCCTAAGTATTTTTATTGCAAGGAGGTCCCTCATCAAGATCAAGGGTTAGTTACTCATCCTTAAGATACTTTACGGGATTTGATGAAGCAGCCCTTAGCGACTGATAACCTACGGTTAAAATCACCAGACCAAGTACTATAAGGAGTGCCACCGCAAACGTTATCCATGAAATATCAATTCGATAATAGTAGGATTCTAACCATTCGCTGAGAAAGAAAATCACAAACGGGACGCTGATAACAAAAGCTATGATGACCCATTTGGTGAAGTCTGAAAAAATCAGCTTTAAAATCGTATTAATTTCAGCACCGAGAACCTTCCGAATACTGATTTCCTTTCTTCGCTTTTCGATGATGAAGAGGGTTAAGCCATAGAGTCCTAAACATGCAATGCAGATCGAAATAGCAGAAAATAAGCCAACCATGCCCAGGTATCTGGTCTCTGCTTCATAGAGGTTTGTCACACGATCTTCCATGAATGAATAGGTGAACTCTTGTGTAGAGCCAAGCTCATTCCATAGGGCTTCAATCTCAGCGATTCGTTCCGCAAGATTACTCATTTCCATCTTGATCGTGATGAGTCTGTGTGCAGCAGGATTTCCTGCGACACGGTGAAAGATCAGTGAAGGAGCCACCTCGTTTTGAAGAGTTTCGAAATGAAAATCCTCGACTACTCCTACCACATTTATTCTGTTGCTCCCTAATAAAATGATGTTTTCGTCTTCGGGTGAAAATTGAAATGCCTTCATCGCAGCTTCATTGATGATCACCGAACTTCGTTGATCACCCTCGGAATCTGCGAGAAAGTTTCTCCCATATTTAATAGGAATACCATATTGATCAAAAAAGTTGGCGTCTACATAGGTATAGCGCATGCGCAATCGATCTCCCTCCCAATTATCTGGCGTGACGAATGTAAAGCCGGATGTCCAGGAGGTAGGCACGGATCTGCTGGAAGAAATGTCAGATACGTATGACCTGTTTATGAGTTCATCCTTGAATGAATTGAGTCGGGTCTGGCCAATTTCGCGATCTGTGAAGCTTCTTGCTGACGCTGAGATGACCATCATTCCTTCAGATTCAAAGCCCATGTTTTTGCTTGTCATGTAGTTGATTTGTCGACTGACAATGATGGTGCTGGCGATCAGGAATAGTGCAATTGCAAATTGTACAATCACCAGTGTATTTCTGAAAACGGATCCCCCGACACCCAATTTTTTACCGAGTACTTCGATGGCATTGATCGATGAAAGGTAAAGTGCAGGATAACTTCCGCTGAGCATGCCAAGGCAGAGTATTAAAATCACAAAGGCGCTGATCAGTTGCACAGGTGAAAACTGACTAATCGATAGTGTTACCTCAAAAAAGTCATTAAACTGGTTGAGTGTCAAAGCGACAATGATCACCCCAAAGAGTGTGGCGATGAGTGACATTACGAAAGACTCAGTCATAAATTGGGTTCGCAGTTGTCCTTGAAAGGCGCCCAAAACTTTTCTCAAACCAATTTCTTTCGCTCGCTGAGTTGCTTGCGCCGTAGAAAGGTTCATGAAATTGATAATCGCAATGAGCAAAATGCCGATTCCAATTCCTAGCAAGGTGCGCGCATTGGATGAATCCCCAAAAAAGGTATCATAAACTTCATTGAATGAAAGCAGTTTGAAGTTTGTATTGTCCCGGGTTTCTGCATCCCATATCGATTCAACGAGATTAGGAAAATCAGCCTCCAGTACTGATGCATCACTTTCGTCTTTCAACAGGACGTATGTTGTAATAAAAGATCCACGCCAGCGATTCGCCAACTCCGGATATATGGGTATGCTTTCCATGGGTATCATAATCGTTGGAGTCAAAGAAGCATTCTCTGGATTTTTTTTGATCACTGCAGAAACCTCATACCTGAGTGTGGTGTCTTCCTCTTGGAGAAAGATTTCAAGACTTTTGCCTACAGCATCACTGGTGTCAAAGTACTTGATTGCGATCACCTCATTGAGTACTACAGAGTTCTTAGTAGGAAAGACGTTTTCCTTATTCCCGTGCACTACTGGAAAGGTGAAAATGTCAAAAAGAGATGCATCTGTATACACAACAGACTCCTCCAGGTAGCGATTGTTTTTCACAATACTGGCGTCTGCAGAATAGTATCTGGCAGCACTTTCTATCTGTTGATAGTCCGTTAACAACCGATCCTTTAGCGGGAGCCATGTATCATAGGTGGCCTGGGTACCATCTGGGGTAATGCGTTCTTTGAAGGCTAGAAAGGTTCTATCCTTTTTTACATGGTGACCATCAAATGTAAATACCTGATAGGTATAAAGGAATATAAATATGAAAGCGGCCACACCTATTGAAAGTCCAAAGATGTTGATGAAAGAGGTTGACTTTCTCTTGAGAAGTGTGCGAAAAGCAATTTTGATGTAGTTGCGAAAGATCATAGTATTAAGAGATAAGAGGTGAAAAGATTTAAGATTGACTGGTTTAAGCGATCTAAGTATTTCGAATACAAAGAGGAATCTGGCTTTTAAAAGGCCTTCCTCTTCTACTCGCCAGTAGAATGCTTCAGTAATGTCTCCCTGGATTTCGTCAGAATAATCGGGTCGAAGGAAAAATTCCAGAAGCTTCAAGGCCCATCGCGGTGGCTGGTGAGTAGATTTCATGCACGACTAAAGTTGAACTTGGGGATGGTTTTCCAAATTTCGTTTCTTCGATGTTGCAGTTCTTGTGCCGTTTCATAGCCCTTATTTGTTGCTCGATATAGTCGTTTCCCCTTTCCACCTCGTTCAGGTGTGGGATCTCCCAGTCTGGAATTGACAAAACCTTTCTTTTCCAGTCTTTTGAAAACCACATGTATGGCAGGTAGGGAGATAGATTGGCCCAATTGATTTTTGTACTCTTTGGCAATTTCAACTCCGTAAGTTTCATCCTTCATCAAGAGAATGATCAAGATCATTTCCTCAAGCGTTCCAAGTTGAAGATTCATATGTATTGGCTATTCTTAAGTGATATGAAATTCGCCTGAGAACAGACTTATTTCATTAAATTAATTTTTGTTTAAAATATTGATACGGATAAAATTAATTTTTGTTTAAATAATAAATTATTTAGGAGATGAACCCTTAAGTACGTGCCACGTCCACATGCCAGCTGCAAACTCAATGAATGAAAAAACAATGAGGGCAAAGGTGCCACGCTCAAAGGTGTAGAGCCAGACAAAGAAAACGAGTTGGACGATTCTGACCTGAACAGTGAACCCGAAAAAAGGAGTGAGGTTTTCCTTTGCATTTCGGATGTAGTAGTACCCCAAAACAGCCACAACAAAACCTAAAACAATACGCCAGACGCTTTCAGGGTCGGGAATACCAATAGCACTCAGTATCCATGAAGGAGCCAGCATCAGGAAAAGTCCTTCAATGATCAAGTAAATACCAAATAGCCAGACGGTCTTCGCAGATTTATTCATTTTTAATAACTTCCACAGATTACCATTCAATCTAGCCAAACTATGCGAAAGATTTTCTTAGCACTCATTGTATGCCCATTTTTTTGTGACGCTCAAATTACACCTGAAAAAGTATTAGCAAAAGCGATAAGCTATCATGATCCAGAAAGTAACTGGTCTTCACTTTCGGCCATATTCACGTTTAAAGAAACCCGACCTGAAGGGCCAGATCGCTCAACAGTAATCGCCATTAACAATGCCAAGAGTTATATGAAGATCAATCGAAATGACGAAGAGATTTATCAAGTAAATGGAGATGATGGACAAGTTTTGAAAGGAGATAAAGATCAGAAAAGAGCTCTAGTGCTTCGAAACTATTACCTGTATCTGTGGGGCTTGCCAATGAAGTTGTACGATGAAAGCACACCTAACATAACTGCAGCAAAAGATGCAAAGGTCAATGATATCAATTGCAACGTACTCCGTATTGCCTATGAAAAAGACACCTGGTATTTCTTTTTTGATGAAGCCACTGGAAGAATGCTCCAATACAAATTCTATAAGGATGAGGAGGCTGGTAAAGGAGAGTTGATTACCCTTGAAGAAGAAATTGTCATCCAGGGAATTAACATTCCTAAAAAAAGAAGCTGGTATACTTTACCAGAAATGAAATATTTAGGGACTGATATATTAGTAAAGTCCGAATAAGTCTCCTTCCAAATATTTTGTTCAGATCATTTACTTAACAAATGTGAAACTTATATATTATATTCACGTTTGTTAAGTAAATAAAAAACTCAGGACGATGAAAAAAATGGTAATCGCCGCGGCTCTCTTATGTATAGTAAGTGGCCTGCTTGCTCAGGACTATACCGAGGATCTGGAAGATTGCAACTACGAAAAGGATGAAGTTTTCATTGACTGGGACAATGATATCAATCGAAGATATGCTGAAAGGAAGAGCGTCGAACGACTTGCCAAAAAGAAGTTAAGGTCATTTTATTGTCAAAATTTGGTGGCGCGTGACAGGCTTGATGAAGATGGGTACGTACAAAGTGAGGGAGGGCTTCAGCTGGCGGATGACGATGAAAAGCACCTAATATTTAGTATTAAAATGGGGGATATAGTCTATCAAGATAAACTGTACATACATATAGGGCCAAGACAAAAATTAATTTCATCAGAAGATTAAAATATTAAAATGGAATATCAACTAGGTGAGTTTGAAGAGCTTGTTTTACTTACTGTTGCCGCTCAGCACGATGCGGCATACGGTGTTTCAATACATGAGTTCCTCACAGCGGAAACGAAGAAGAAAATCAACATTAGTGCAATACATGTCGCGCTAAAACGACTTGAGAAAAAAGGTTTTGTGAACTCTCGATTTGGAGGAATCACTGAGGAGCGAGGAGGTCGCAGGAAAAAATTCTACATCGTAACGGCTCTCGGCAAAAAGGTGCTTGATGCCTCTCATGATTTGCGCACCAGTATTTATCAAAAGATTCCACAGTTACGATTTGCGAAGATCTGATATGCGTGAATTAGAACCTCCAAAATGGGCGCTCAGATTTCTGAGATGGTATTGCCGCGAGGAATACCTGGACGAGATAGAGGGAGACATGATGGAGCTCTTTCATTTGCGATCCACTGATTCTTTGAGGTCAGCAAGGCTGTTTTTTGTATGGAATGTAATCAGAGCTTTCAGGTGGATAAATCTTAAAAAAACTCAACTAAATAATTGGACTATGAACTTATATCAAAACTATGCTAAGATATACTTCCGAAGATTTCGGAAAGAAACACTGCACTACCTGGTGAATATACTGGGACTGTCGCTAGGCTTATCGATTCTTTTCTTCATCCTCATGTTTGTCCATGACGAGCAGAATATTGATCAATATCACACTAAAAAGGATCGAATCTATCGGGTGGTTCAGCAAATTACCGAAGAGGATGGTGTGCATCATTACCTGGCCACAGCCAATCCGCTTGCAAACGCGCTGAAAACGGATTTTCCAGCAGTGGATGAGGTAGGTTGGACAACCTATTTTGGATCACACGTTCTGGTGAAAGGCGACAAAAGATTAGCCGATAGAAGTTGGGCCATATTTACTAAAGGGATGTTTGATATTCTTGATTTTGAAATTTTGGATGGAGACCCACGAAAAGCGTTTGAGGGCCCCACCGGAATAGTCATTACAGAAGAATTGGCCTTGAGCTTATTTGGACGTACCGATGTTGTTGGAGAAGTGGTTGATGAGTCCAGATTTGAAACCGTGGAGGTGCTGGCGGTTTTGAAGGACATGCCGCGTAACTCCACCTATAAATTCACATCAATATATGTAATGGAGCCTACGCAAATGCCTGAAAATTGGCAAGGCTTCCTCAGCGATTGGGATACTCAATTTATGCAAACTTGGGTATTGCTGGCAGAAGGAGCCAAGCCTGAAGACATATATGCATCTAAAGATGACTTCATTGACAAATACCTCGAAGGTGAGGCTCGTGAGAACTATGATTTCTACTTGCATCCACTGAGCGAGGTGCATTTAGGCTCTACGCACATAGAAGATGGCGGTCCTGCTCCACTATTAGCTATTCCGTACAGCAACCGATCATTTGTTTCCATGATTTTGATGATGGGATTTCTGGTGATCTTTATTGCTGCACTTAATTATGTAAACCTTTCCTCTGTTCAAGCACTTAAGAGAACTCTTGAGGCCAGTATGCGAAAAATAAATGGCGCTAATAATCGACAGCTGATCGGCCAACTTTTTTTCGAAACATTTTTAACGGTGGCTCTGGCATATATCATCTCAATCCTACTGATAGCTATATTATTTCCGTTTTTCCTTGAGATAGCCAATAAAGATTTCAGCTTCTCACAGCTGTTTTCCATGGATTTCATTCCATATCACCTCATCACAATTTTCCTGATTTGGATAGTATCGGCCATGCTTCCAGCTCTTTACTATTCCAAGCTTAAACGTTCACTGCTGATTATGAAAAATGCATTTTCGGGAAGAGGAGATTTGCTGAGAAAAGGGCTGGTAGGTGTGCAATATGCACTATCAATTTTCCTGATCATCGGATCAATTGTCATATTCAGACAGCTCAATTATGTTCAGTCTAAAGACCTTGGATTTAAAAATCAGAACCTCATCGTCTTGGATATCAATTCCGGTACTGCTAGAAGCAACTTCAAGAATATTGTAGAAGGGATTAAGAAGAGCCCCAATGTAGCCAATGCTTCCACATCCTCCAGGGTTCCGGGTGAGTGGAAAGACATTCCAGTAGCAAGTGTTAGTAAAAACCTGACGGATGAACCTGCTGAATTTAGCCACTATGCGATAGACAAATACTGGTTAGATACGTACAACATCCGCCTATTAGATGGGGAGAATTTTACTGGGGCAGATCAGTCAGACAGTTTGTATGTGTTGATTAATGAAAAGGCCGCTTCATCGTTAAACTTTGAGCAGCCAATTGGGGAGAGTATTTGGGTGATGTCTGATGGAGATTCGGTAAAAATGCGAATCAAAGGAATAGTAGAAGATTTCCATTTCCAATCGCTGTACGAGCCCATTGGGCCTGTAATAATCACCCATTGGAATAATCATGTAAGATCCATTGACTACTTCACCATCAAATACCATCAAAATCCCAAAGAAACGATTGCACATATTGAAGAAGTAAATGCGCAATTTGATCCAGATACGCCAGCTGAAATTCACTTTCTTGATCAGCAATGGGAGCGGTTTTATGAGGCAGAAGAAAGCAGAAGTACCATTATCCTTATTGCATCAATTGTTTCAATTGTTATTTCAGCGTTTGGGCTCTTCGGCCTAATTAATTTCACAGTAGAGCGCAAGACGAAAGAAATAGGCATTCGGAAGGTGATGGGCGCGAATGTTCAAAACATCACCACACTGATATTGAAGGATTACATTATTCTACTACTCATCTCACTGGTGGTAGCAGCACCTGTATCCTGGTGGTTGTTTGGTGATTGGCTGGCAGATTTTGCCTACAGAATCAATCTAAGTGCGGATTTATTCATAATTGCTTTTGTTGTCGTTTTGCTAATCTCTTTCACTACCGTGCTGACGAGAATCTTCAAAATTGCAAAAGCCAACCCTGTCCAATCAATTAGATACGAATAATGAAGCCTCATCCATCAAAGTGGATCTTAAAATTCTTGCGATGGTTTTGCAAGGAAGAATACCTGGATGAGATCGAAGGAGACCTTCTGGAACTCTACCATACAAGGGCAAAACAATCCAAGGGGATGGCCAATGTTTTCCTCTTTTGGAATGTCTTTCGATCACTTAGGTGGGTAAACATTAAAGATGCGCAAATGGCGAAATCTGGATTGGTGAGGAACTACTTTAAGGTGGGACTGAGAGCATTGATTAAAGATCGTCAGTTTACGGCAATTAACCTTTTTGGACTGTCGTTGGGGCTATCGGTTTTCATAACCATTGTACTACTTGTGAAGCACGAGCTAAGCTTTGATCAATTTCATTCGAAAGCTGATAGGACATTTCAGGTTATTCAAGAATTCAGAAATGCGGATGGTATTGATCCTGAAATCTGGACGTCATGGCAACTAGCCAATGCATTGCGGAATGATCTTGACATAGTAGATAATGCAGTGACAATCCATGCTGCGGCATCTACCTGGGCAGAAGCTGGTGGCAAACGTTTCTTTGAGGAAGATGGGATAGTCGCAGGTTCTCAATTCTTTGAGATTTTTGATTTTCAACTGAAAGATGGCAGCGCGAGCGAAGTGCTGAGGCAAAAAAGATCCATTGTTCTGACAGAATCCTTAGCTAGAAAATACTTCCAGTTTGAGAATCCCATTGGCCAGGAAGTAGAGCTGGAATTTTATGGCAGGTTTACAATAGCTGGAGTGTTGGAAGACATTCCTGCCAATTCATATATTCAATTTGACTTTATCCTATCGCAAGATTATGATGTATTCCTCGAGAATGTATCTGAAAATTTCAGAAAGTATTTTTATGCATGGGAAGGGGATCCAGTAGCTACTTATGTGGTTTTGAAGGATGCGAAGGACAAGGAAAACTTTGAGGATAAGGTGGCAACTATGCTCGAAAAACACCTAGCCGCTGAGGATATCAATCGACATTATTTGCTAGGACTGCTTGACCTTCATTTCAATTCTCATGGCATAGATGGACGCATCAATGAGTATGTGAAAGGAGACTATGCTAAAGTGAAGTTTTTGATAATCGTGGGTTCAATCATCTTGCTTATGGCATGCTTCAACTACATCAGCATCTCTACTGCTCGCTATATAAAGCGAACCAGAGAGGTCGGTGTAAGAAAAGCGATGGGTGCACATAGCCAGCAGGTAGCCACTCAGTTTTTGATAGAGTCTTTTTTGATGGTCTTTGTTTCCTTCATGTTAGGAATGGCTCTGACAAATTTGTTGTTACCCTATTTCAATAGGTTAACAGGAATTGAACTAGTCTTAAGTGCCTCATTTTTAGTGGAATCCATACCTTATTTTATTGCTACTGTGGTCTTGGTGACACTATTTGCTGGATTCTATCCCGCCTTTCACTTAAGTAGATATGCAGTAGTGAATGTGCTGAAGAACATCACAATTTCTGCTACTGGCAATGATTCACTTCGAAAAGGCTTGGTCATTGTCCAATACTTGTTTGTGATGATGATACTGGCAGGATTGATCATTGTTAATCGACAGTATACTTACATGAGTAACAAATCTTTAGGTTTCAATACGGACCAATTGTTAGTTTTTGAAATCAATAGTGGCGCGGTTCGAAACAACTATATCCAGATAAAAGATGAATTACTTAAACTACCAGATGTTCAAAAAGTGACTGGTCTTACTCGGATGATTAGTGGATACAGGTCGGGTACTGCTGTAGAGGTGAATGAAATGGACAAACCAGATAAGAAAACAGCTATGAAATATTATGGGACGGATGAAGATGGCCTGTCAACTTTAGAACTCTCATTGATCGCAGGGCAAGATTTTTCGGGTATTAGAGGTCAGGATAGTATCTCCGTAATACTCAATGAAACAGCCGCTGCAATGTATGGCGGAAATGACGCCATTGGCAAATTCATTACCATTCAGGAGATGGGCGATGATGTGCTAAATGCCAGAGTCATTGGAGTTGTTAGCGATTTCCATTACCGATCGCTAAGAAAATCTATCGGTCCGGTAGTAATAGGTCATTATAATAATCCATTCGTCAGCCTTGATGATGTTGTGATTCAGCTCAGCGGCTTTAATACGATTGCAACACTTGAGAAAATCGAATCCATTCACAATTCTTTTGATACCAATAAGGTAATGACATGGGAATTCATGGATGATATGGTGCAGAGAGAGTATGAGAAAGAAGCGGTTTTCAGAAATGTCTTTGTAGGAGCTTCTATCATTTCCTTTTGCATTGCCATTCTTGGAATGATTGGATTGTCTTCATACAATGTAATGGCCAAAAGAAAAGAGATCGCCATCCGCAAAATATTGGGAGCAAGCTTTCTGAGTTTACTAAATCAACACGCAAGGGAATTTGTTAAATACTTGCTAATTGCGTCAATGATATCAGTTCCATTGTGCTGGTGGCTGGCTACTCAATGGCTCGTAGACTTTGAATATCGTGTGACGATATCACCGATTGTTTTTCTAGTAGTCATTGTGTTTGTAATGATTGTTACTTGTGGTGTAATATTGATGGTGAGCAATAAAACAATCAAGTCAAATCCCATACAAGCCATTCGATACGAATAGATGAAGGGAACCATTTTAATCCATATTTTTCTTCCTTCAATCTTTAGTGCAGTTCACACGAATAATTTAGCAGCAATTTTGATGGGATGCTGCCTATTTCAAAAGCAGAAGCAATCAGGCTCCAGAATACTAGCGCCTGATTGATATTTTTTATCCAGGCATGTTATAATAAAATCGCTCGTTAACGATCTGATCGCCTTCCCATTTTTTCACTGAAACCTCTTCAATTTTCATCCGGTTGCCATCCTTAAATGAAACATCTACCCAAGATTCCGTCATGGTGTGACCCGTCTCTTCGTTGGAAGACATAGCACCGATACCTCCTCCATGCATTTCTGATACCATACCTAACCATTCTTCTTCTCTTTTGCGATTCGCAGCTTTGCTTTCATGCACCGTTCCATCCCCCTCAATCATTACTACGTCCTCATGATAAAACTTCTCAAATGCTTCCATCATTTGCCCTTGCCCCATCATTGATTGTAATTGTTGTTCGTTTTCCAGTGCGCTCATTATATTTTGCTTTTTAAGGTTTGATTGATTGTTATACGAATTTGTAGAAGGGAAATGGACATTATTTCAATTAAATAGTTAAAATTCGACGAATTTTTACCTGAATTGAAGAAATCTGAAACCAGAACGTACAATTTATGGTTCATTAATCGTATATTATAAGGCAGTCTATTGCAAATGCAACGATCAAACGCCTATCTTTGCAGATTGCTTTTTTATACCCATAACAAATTAGTTTTTAATAAGATAATATGCGACAGTTAAAGATTACCCAGTCTATTACCAACAGGAGAGAAAGTCACACCCTGGAGAAATATTTTACTGAGGTAAGTAATGTTCCAATGATTACCCCGGATGAGGAGGTGACGCTTGCGAAGCGAATCAAAGAGGGCGATGATCTGGCATTGGAAAAACTCGTGAAAGCAAACCTCAGGTTCGTAGTATCTGTTGCCAAGCAGTATCAGAACAGAAGTTTACCACTCAATGACTTGATCAATGAGGGAAACCTTGGGTTGATCAAAGCAGCCAAGAAATTTGACGAAACAAAAGGATTTAAATTTATCTCTTACGCCGTATGGTGGATTCGCCAGTCCATTATGCAAGCGTTGGCTGAGCAGTCTCGTATTGTTCGTCTGCCAATGAACAAGTCTGGTGCGATTAATCAGATCAGAAGAGCATACGCAGAGCTGGAGCAGCAGTTTGAGCGTGAGCCGACAGAAGAAGAACTTGCTGATATTCTGGACATGAAGCCAAGCGAAGTAAGAAACACACTTGGTGCTGAAGTGAAGCAGATGTCAATGGATGCTCCTTTCGGTGAAGATGAAAGTGGATCATTGCTCGATGTACTTGAAAACGTAACCACAGGTCCTACCGATGGCAATCTCGTTTTTAATGATTCCTTGAAAGTAGAAACCATGAGAGCCCTATCTACACTCACTGCTCGTGAGAGAGAAGTAGTGATGATGAGCTTTGGAATAGGATGTGACAATCCATTCACATTGGAAGAAATTGGTGACGCCATGGGGCTGACCCGTGAGCGTGTGAGGCAAATTCGTGAAAAGGCGCTTCAAAAATTAAGAGAGCCTGGAAAAAACAGAAGACTAAAAGAATTCTGCGCGAGCTAATAACTTGGGAAAAGCATAAATTTAATCCTGACCTTGGTGTCAGGATTTTTTTTGCCTAAAATTTTACGAATGCCCATTCAAGACAACCTTGCATATGCTAGCGATCGAAACGATCAAGAGCCCAATAAACTGGTAGCAAAGCAAATTGTGAATGCAGGAGGGCAAAAGCAGATTGAAGCATTGGTTTCCTTTATTGAAAGCAGACCTAAACAAAGGGCGCAGGCAGATGCCATTCTGGCTTTAGCCTACGTAGGCGAACTCGCACCTAAGCTACTTGATGCACAAGCTGATTTTTTAGTTGGTGAATTGAAGAGTTCAATCAATCGTGTGATTTTCGGAAGCATGATTGCCCTCGCACACATAGCACATTTGAAGCAAGAAGAGCTCTTTGATGCACTTCCTCAAATCATAGATGCGATGGATACCGGCACTGTTGTGACGCGAGATCATGGCTACAGAATCATGATCACTTTGTATCAGGATAATCGCTTCCAAGAAGATATGTTACCGCTTATTCAAGAGCAATTGATGAAAGCACCATCAAACCAATTGGGTCAATATGCTGAGCGATTGATTGATGTGTTGAATAATTCACATCTCGATGCACTTATTGAGACCCTGGAGGAGCGAGTAGATGATGTTACGAATGAGCATCACGTTAAGAGATTGAACAAGAACCTTAAAAAACTATATAAGAGACGATGATTAATTGGAGTGATTTTGAGAAAATAGATATGCGTGTTGGCACAATCATTAAAGCGGAGGAATTCCCGGAGGCAAGGAAACCTGCATATATTCTCACCATTGATTTTGGGCCGGAAATTGGAATTAAAAAGAGCTCTGCTCAGATCACTGAACTCTACAAAAACAAGTACCTCAAAGGTGAGCAGATCATTGCGGTGGTCAACTTCCCTCCAAAGCAGATTGGTCCGTTTATGAGTGAATGCCTAGTGCTGGGGGTCTACAATGAAAACGAAGAAGTAGTGCTGCTACGGCCACAAAGAGAGACCATGAACGGGTGCAAAGTTGGCTAAAGAAGGTTGTTAGCTTTCTTGAGTTCATAAACATCATTCAAGTCCTTTTGCCTTTTGCTTTTTTTTTTCGAGAATTAAATCATCAAAATCTATGAATGGAACACTCACCTCTCCAAATCCAGCATGTTTGGCATCTTTATAGATTAGGTCAAATTTCTTGTCAATATTGATTTTGAATAATAGCTCAATGACATGATGAGCGTTTGAAATTGGATTAATTCTTCTTTTTCAATTGCCTTTCTAGCTTCATCATCCATTAGAAAACCTAGTTCATCCAGAGAAGAATACAATTTCTCAAGATTTTGTGGTTCAGGATTAATTAAAAAATCCAAGTCACCGGTTGAACGGTTATAGCCCCAAAAGTTTACAGCAAACCCTCCAATTATAACAAAGCGAACCTCATGTTGAATAAATACTTTGCATGTTTCTTCATACAAATTCATTTCTTCTTCAATTTAAAACCTGAACTAGTCTTCGGTTTAGGATTAATTTTGGCTTGAATTTCTATAAAATCCAAAAGCCATTGAATCCGTTCTGGTGGAGTCAATTCTTTTGCTTTTTTTTGTGCCTTATCCTTGAGTTGATACATCATTCAAATTTAATCATAAATCAAGCCAAAAATGCCCCAACTTCACCTGGTTTCCTGGAACGTAAACGGGATCAGAGCCATGATCAAAAAAGACTTCATCAAAGACGTAAAGGAAATGAACCCAGACGTCATCTGTCTACAAGAGACGAAGGGTCAGCCGGAAGATGTTAAAACAGCTTTACAGCTTCTGCCTGAATACGATGTGGCTGTGAATTCATCGAAAGCCAGAAAAGGCTACTCCGGAACCGCCATTCTTTCAAAAGAGAAGCCATTGGAAGTATTCTACGATATGGGGATTGAAGAGCACGATCAAGAGGGTAGAGTGATAGCGGCAGAGTTCACTGATTTTTTTGTAGTAACTGTCTATACACCTAACTCAGGTGAAGGAATGAAGCGGTTGAATTACAGAGGCACTTGGGACGATGCATTCAGAGAGTACATTATTAGTCTTGAAGAGAAAAAGCCTGTGATTATCTGCGGAGATTTGAATGTGGCTCACACAGAAATCGATATTGCTAGAGCAAAGGAAAACTACAATAAACAGTCAGGATACACACAGACTGAAATCGATGGATTGGACGCTTTGCTAAGTGAAGGCTACATTGATACCTTTAGATCAAAATACCCCGAGGAGGTGAAATACTCTTGGTGGAACTACAAGTATCGGGCACGTGAGCGAAACGTGGGTTGGAGAATCGATTACTTCCTGGTGAGTGAAAAGCTCATAGATCAAGTGGCAGAAGCTCACATTTACAATGAATACATGGGGTCGGATCACTGTCCGGTCGCAATAAAACTAAATAACTAACTCGTATGGAAACGAAACAAATCCCTTTGAATGACCTGCATGAAAAATTAGGAGGCAAAATGATGCCTTTCGCTGGATTTAATATGCCCGTTAGGTATTCTTCCGATAAAGAAGAGCACATGACGGTGCGCGAAGGCGTGGGCGTATTTGATGTGTCCCACATGGGAGAGTTTATGCTGAGAGGACCACACGCATTGGATTTGATACAGTGGGTGACTAGCAATGATGCTTCAAAAATAATCAATGGACAGGCCCAATATTCCTGCCTTCCGAATGATAACGGAGGCATCGTAGATGACCTGCTTGTCTATCGCTTCTCCGAAGAGAAATATATGTTGGTAGTCAATGCATCTAACATTGAAAAAGACTGGAATTGGATCAAAAGTCAGGATAAGTGGGATGTTGAAATGGAGGATGTTTCTGACGACTTGGTATTGCTTGCTGTTCAGGGCCCTAAAGCAGTTGAGACACTCCAGAAATTGACAGAAGTCAACCTTTCCGAAGTAAAGTTTTATCATTTCAAGGCAGCCTTTCTTGCCGGGTACGAAATGATTATTTCTGCTACCGGCTATACCGGTTCAGGTGGATTTGAATTATACATCAATAAGGAGGACGCAGAAGATGTTTGGAATCAGATCTTTGAAGCAGGAGCAGAATTTGGCATTAAACCCATAGGCCTGGGAGCGCGTGATACACTCAGATTAGAAAAAGGCTTTTGCTTATATGGAAATGACATCACTGATGAAACTTCGCCATTGGAAGCAGGGCTGGGCTGGGTGACCAAGTTTACCAAGGCCTTTGTAAATGCGGAAAGCCTAAAAGCTCAAAAAGAAGCTGGAGTTACACGAAAATTGGTAGGATTCGAAATGGTAGAGAGAGGCATCCCCCGTCACGATTACGAACTGGCCGATCTTGAAGGGAACATCATCGGAAAAGTGACTTCAGGAACCATGTCACCGTCACTGAATATGGGCATTGGTATGGGATATGTAACCATCGAAAATAGCAAGCCTGACACAGAAATCAACGTGATCATTCGAGATAAGCAGGTGAAGGCAAAAGTGGTAAGACCTCCATTTTTGAAATGACCAGCGTGTCATCCTAAACGCAGTGAAGGATCTTCATCCTCCTGAGAGAGATTAATCAGTATGCATTATAAAATCATTTGAAGAATGAGAACCATTGAAGTTTGCTTAACACCAGATCTCATCCATCAGCACGAACTGGACGGAAAGATTGTTGTTGTTGTGGATATTTTCAGAGCTACGTCTTGCATCGTGACAGGACTGGCAAATGGTGTTGTGGCCATCAAGCCTGTTGGTGAAGTTGATGAAGCCAAGGCATTGGGAAAGGCAGGTTATCTAATGGCGGGTGAACGTGGAGGTATAAAATTGCCGGAATTCGACATGGGGAATTCTCCCTTTGAATACCAGAAAGATTCGGTGAAAGGGAAGAAAATTGCCATTTCAACAACCAACGGATCACAGGCCATCATCAAGTCTGAAAATGCCAAGGAAATTATTATAGGCGCTTTTCTAAACATTGAAAGTGTAGCTAACTACCTCTTGCAATCAAAGGCAAATGTGGTGATACACTGCGCAGGATGGAAGGGCACACCGAACCTGGAAGATACGCTGTTTGCGGGAGCACTGATTGATGAATGCGCAGAAGAAATGGAGACCGCCGGAGATTCAGCACTGGTTGCTCATCAACTGTACATAGCAAATCATGAAAATCTGTTTGGCATTGCCAAGCAGTCTAGTCACGCAGAGCGACTCAGTGGGTTTGGTATAGAAGAAGACCTGGAGTTTTGTATGACGGAGAACGAATATCAGGTAGTGCCAAAACTGGTAGATGGAGAAATCGTATCTTAGAGATATGAAAGGGTTATGCGTATTATTCTTTTTATCAACCTTGTTTGTTTCTTGTTCTGAAGAAGAAAAGAGGTATCCTTTCGAACAATCTCCCTATGCAGAGTTTGATGATTTAGAATTTCATGACTCTAGTTCTTTAGACACTTTACTACTAACATTCACTATATGGGATATAGAAGGGGATATTGGATCTGACTTAAATGAGGTAAATGAATTTGAACTGATACTAGATGAATTAGGTCGTCCGGTAACCATCTCAGGCGACCAACAACCCAGTTGCTACCTTCCCATTACATCCAGAAAGCTACAAGATATTGATGTTAACTATGAAGCGGACGGATGTCGGGTTGATTTCACCATTCCAGAAAGGCCGCCATTTTCATGTGATGAGTATCAAATTATTAAGGACGATACTTTATTCATAAGGAGAATCAAAGGTTATTATGACCTTTTGATTGACTTTAAAAACGTAAATAATGAGAACTATAATTTTCAAGAAATATTCAATTCCAGTGATTGCAATTTGGGGAATTTCAATGCGCGTTTGATCGATTTTGCAAATGTGGATGTGTTTCGACCAATTGAAGTCAACCCATATAAGATCAAAAAACTGAGTAAATTTTCATATCAGGTCAGTTATATGATGTTGAGTAGTGGCTGGAAACCGGCTATAGGTCAGAATCAATTTGAACTTGAATTTCAAGTGATTGATCAGACGCTAAATGAAAGCAATGTGGCAACTTCTGGTCTGGTTACACTAGAAAAAATAACTCAAAAATGAACTCCATCTACATTCTCATAGCCGTAGTTATTCTTATACAGATTGGCATTTTCATTATGACCCGCCGTATGCGGAAGCGAGAAAGGGCGAATAACGTACTGCTTAAATACAAGATAAACACTCGTCAAAGAGCTTGGCAGCTTTTAGCAGACCCATCTATTCCGAAAGAAGACAAAGAGAAGATTCAGGCATACTACGATGCGGAGTAGCTTTTCACCGGCATCCCAACATCACCTGATTTCTAGATTACTAGGGCGTTTTTTCAAGCACAGTTTCTAAGATTATCGCGTTAAATATTTCAGGTTCATCTAAGAAGGGCGAATGGGCTGAGTTTGCGAACGAATGAAAAGTTTTTTTCGGAGCCTTTAGCTGCTGGTAAAATTCTAAAGCTACTATGTGAGGTGTCTGATAATCATGAATCCCATGGATAATATGAACCGGGACTTCTACACTATCTATTGCTGAAAAGAGATTAGTTTGAATAACACTTTCCCACAAATGATTCATCGAGTAATAGTTACCTCTTAAGAAATTGATTTTATCTGTGATAGTATATTCTTTGGTGTTCAAAATTGTTTGCCCAATATCAACCCAAACATTTATTGGTTGACGAGTGAGTCCACCTCCATATTTATTTACATAGTTGCGCTGAACTCCAAGATAATCTAGCCAGGTATGGCTATCCGCCAATGAATCAGGGAAAGTTAAATCTGCCAGTTCAGAAAGATCATTAACTTCATTCATTTGTTCGACCTCATTTTTGATCCAATCCAATGAGATTTTTTCAGCTCGGTACTGATGAGCAACCTGGCCAATCCCGACATATGAGTGAAAAGGTGAAGGATGTTTGTCAATCAGCAACATGCCCAGAAAAGAACCCCAGGAATGTCCCATCAAATAAATCTTGTCCTGCTTAAATGTTTGTTGCAGATACTTGCTCACTTCAAGCGCGTCTGATATAAGTTGATCGAGATTCATACTCGAATCAGAAATATTTTTGTGTAGTGATTTTCCAGAACCGCGTTGCTCCCAGTGAACAACGATAAATTTCTTCTCAAGAATTAGTTCATCGTCGGTCATTATAGGGAATTCCGGAGAGCCAGGCCCACCGTGTAGGAAAAGCAAAACAGGCTTCGATCGATCAACTCCTCTGATAATCACATATTGATCTACGCCCCCTATTGGTATTTTCCTGACTTCAGAAATGCTGTTTGGAAACAAATTGCCAGCTTCATCTTGAATAGGTCTGGCGGTGCCTGGACTCATCACCTTCAATGTAAAGAAGACCACCAGACTGAAAATCAGCAAAATGAGAAGAAAGATTTTTAATATGCGATTCATTGAGATGATTACCTCTTCAATTTATCATTCTCAAGATGACGTGTAGCATCACGACTGTTTTTCTTATCCAGATTTTTCTTCAATGCCTCTGTCAAATCTATACCTGTTTGGTTGGCAAGACAGATAAGCACCCACAGTACATCTGCCATCTCATCACCCAGATCTCGATTTTTGTCAGATTCTTTAAATGATTGTTCGCCGTATGTTCTGGCAATAATTCTGGCAAGCTCACCAACCTCTTCCGTAAGCATCGCCATGTTGGTGAGTTCATTGAAGTAGCGTACTCCCTTAGTACGTATCCACTCGTCCACTAATTGCTGAGCATCTTCAATGGTCATCGAGTGCTGTTCGCTTCCAGGTTCTCATTTATATGCTTCAGTTCGAATCCTTCCTTTTCTAGCTGTGATAGGAAAAAGCTCATGCGATCCCTTTCCTCCTGCATTAGGCTATCCATATTGGGCTCAAATTCCCTGAAAGTTTCATGAGGAAAGCGCTTGCCTGGCTCATAATAGTCTTTCCAAAACAAGCTTTCAACAATACCTCCATTGTGATAGTAGTACTTGAATTCTTCTGCAAGCCTATCATCCATGAAATTTATCATATGCCCTGAAAATATGGGTTTTTCGTTTTCAAAGTAGAAATAGTCGTCACGTTC
This sequence comes from Ekhidna sp., assembly GCF_039940915.1. Taxonomy (GTDB): domain Bacteria; phylum Bacteroidota; class Bacteroidia; order Cytophagales; family Cyclobacteriaceae; genus Ekhidna. The sequence continues at coordinate 410,679 of NZ_JBDVFO010000001.1, read as the reverse complement.
AAAATGTGAAGTTTTGATGATGCCGACAAGCTTCATTAAACGACCCTCATTGAAATATCCACGTACCTTATAAGCCGAGTCAGCACGCACAAAATCATCCTCAATAATGCTAATGCGATGATTATGGTCAATGTTCTTAACCTTATAGTCTATCGCTTCCACTAATTTCCTATTCTCTTTCTTTACCTCAGAACCGCAGGACCATAATAAACAGGTTACAAATAATAAGGCTAGATTTCTCATGGTTTAAGTTGGTTTTTATGAAAAGGTAATAAATTCCAAGTTATGCCCTTTATGCACTTCCACCGATTCAGCATTTTTATCGATGTATTGACTATGACAATCTTACGTTTTTTTTTAAAAACGCAGGAAGAAGGTCGAACAAAAAAATGGCAATTCCGTGCATAGAAAAACAAAAATCAAATAAGGATGAGATTGTCTCATCCCGAAAAATCAATAAAAACTAATACACATTATGAAGTCATTGAAAGTTGTTTCCCTCTTAGCTTTAAGCCTCATGCTGGTTTTCTCGGCTACTGCGCAGAAGGACAAAAGCAAGAGAAAAAGCCCTCCAGCACAAGTAACGGAGGACGTTAGAGGAACGAGGGTCACAGTAGATTATAGTCAACCTTCTAAAAGAGGAAGGGATATCTTCGGCGGACTGGAAGCGTACGGAAAAGTATGGAGAACTGGCGCGAATGAATCTACCTGGATTGAGGTATCCAAAGATGTCAAGGTTGAAGGTAAAAAATTGGCAGCTGGAAAGTATGGATTGTTCACCATACCAGGTGAAGATGAGTGGACCATCATTTTTAATAAAAAATGGGATGGTTGGGGTGCTTATGAGTACAAAGAAGCAGACGATGTATTGAGAGTAAAAGTAAAACCATCAAGCGTTGATGAGGTTGTGGAGCAGCTCACTTTTGAGTTGTCAAAAAATGGAAATGTTTCTTTTGCTTGGGATCAGACAAAAGTGGAATTTTCGGTAAAATAATCTAACAGAAGTCGTCTTAAGGTTGGATATTCTTAAGACGACTTTTTTTATAGAATATTCAAATTCTGTTCTTTTATTTTCTCCAGCTCATCCTTCATCATCACTACCGTACGCTGAATTTCAGCATGATTGGCCTTTGAGCCAATAGTGTTTATCTCTCTTCCGATTTCCTGAGAAATAAAACCCAATTTTTTCCCGGCACATTCCTCCTGTCCGATGACTTGATCAAAGTAATCGAGGTGTTGTTTCAATCGAACTTTCTCTTCAGAGATATCCAGTCGCTCCATGTAGAAAATTAATTCTTGCTCGAATCTGTTTTCATCCACCTGAACTTTATCTCTTATTTCATCCAGATTTTTTTGAATGCGAGACCTTATATTCTCGGATCTGCTATCATCGTTTGCTATCACGCTTTGCAAACCACCGCGGATGTTGGTTATGTACTCTGCCAACTTATTGGCGAGTGTAGTGCCTTCATTTTTTCTAAAATCGATACAGTGATCAATAGCAGCCTGCAAGCTGGCCTTAATGTCTTCCCATGGTAATTTTTCAGGATCTATTTCTTGCTGCTTGATCACATCGGGTGCCTGAAGGGCCAATTTGATCAGATCAGCACTTTGGCTATTTACTTGTTCTGTTAGCTCTTGAAATTTATTGAAGAAAGCCTTGAATCTCACTTCATCAACGTGCACTTCTAGGGCACTATCATCTGCGAATTCTAACTCGATATTCAGCATTACTTTACCTCGCTTCAAGAGGTCTGTAATCATACTTCTGATCTCACCTTCTCTGGCGTTGAGCTCTTTGGGATAGCGTGGGGAAAAATCTAAAAATTTGCTATTTAAAGCTTTAATTTCTGTCTTTATCAACAGATTTTGACTTGTTCGTTCATCACGTCCAAAGCCGGTCATAGATTGCTGCATATGTACAAAGGTAATCTTTGGGCTAAAAGTCTAAGCCGAGGGTAAAATAAAACCTGTAATCTTTCACCTCTCCATCCAAATATGGCCTGGCTGCATCAAACTTGATGTAGTATCCAAGTAAAACGGTTCGCATACCAAAGCCGAATCCTCCAAGCCAAGGGTTTTGGAATTTCACTATCTCAGCACTGAATGGATTCCCTTCAAATGTGCGTGTAATTGAGCGCCCATCCTTGAATGGAGGCGAGCCAGTCCAAACAGATCCAATATCAAAAAAACTGGTCAATTGGAAGTTTCGGAGAAAATTAGACTTTATGGGACCATTAGTGAGATAGAGAAACAAGGGGACGCGCAATTCACTATTAAAGACCAGAACATCTGATCCATATGCTTCATTGTAATCAAGTCCCCTCAGATTGGTGACAAACTCATTGAAAAGGATGTCACTATTGTCTTTTTCATTGGTAATGGCTAATGGATCCTGCTCGCCTTGAATATCTGAGGATGCAAACAGCCAGTTATCCATACCTCCTAACATGTAATCCTTTCTGGCGGGACCCATTTGCTTTCCATAAAGCAGGCGATTAGCCCAAGTGATTTCTCTATGAATCTTTTGATAGTGCCGCAGGTCCACTCTCAGGTTGCTGAAATTTAAATTTGAGTTTTCGGAATGGAAGTGCGTAGTGTATTCGATTAAAGCTCTAGTGCCTTGATAAAGATTGAATGACCTTTCAATGGTGTTGTCAAAAATCAATGAAACGCTTCCACCCACATATTTTTGACGACTATTTTTTGCCTGATCTGAAGCCTGCCCGGTTACACTTAAGAAGTTAAGGTTGGTAAAAGAAGTCTCCGTGAAAAAGGGAGATGCTTCAATTCTGAATGTATGCGTCAATGGGAGTGCAGCAGTTAACTTAAACCTGTTGAGCTTGTATTTATGTCGAAAGAACCTGTCCTGACTTTCCAGCAAATAGGTCTTGCGGTCAAGTCGAGCTTTAAAATCCATCCAGTATTTCAAGTATTGAAACTCCGCAAACAAATCACCTTGTTTGAAATTAGTTTTGATGAGTGCGCCACCCTTGATTTTATAATTTTCGAGCACGTCATTGATTTCAGTCTCCATAAACATCATGAAATCCCTGTAGGGGTCCCACAAGAAGGAGGTAATCACATTGTTGAAAGTGAATCTAGGATTATAAGGAATAGGGCCAATACGCTCATTTTCTTGTTCGAAACTCTGGTACTTACTGAAAAATGACTCTGTCTGAAAAGAAGATTCGGAATCGTCTTCAAACACATAATTGTCGGTATCTATCCAGTCAGGATTATCAACTTCTGTGCTGTCTAACTCGGATTCCTCTTCAAAAGCAAAATCATCCGTATCAATCACATCTTTTTCTTCAATTGGTTCTGGCTTCTTTTCCGAATTATTTAAAACCCTAGTGACAATGCGCATGGCATTATTTCTTCGCTTTCTTGGTGTCTGGGTTGTAAACTTGCTTGTATTCAAATCAGTAAGCGTATCAAGAAATAATCGCTTTTCACCTTCTCCCAGCATGGTGTAAGTGAGCCGATCTGGATCAAAATGTAGATCATAACTTATGATGCTTTTGTCAAAATTTGTGATCTGTGTCGTCAAAGAATCGAAGAAATTATATCGGTATAAATTGGCTATTCCTTGCTGATCACTTAAATAATAGATTTCGTTTATGTTCTTAGCATAAGGCTTTCGATCTTCACCCAAAGTATTTGTTACACGATGAAATACCGAAGTAGTGGTGTCCAAGTCATAGACAAATAGGTTGAAATTATCGTCTATTGTTTCCAGAGGGGGATCGATGACATTAACTGAGTCGCTTATTCTGTTGGAACTAAAGAGAATAGCGGCTGTCCCTGGTACAAAAACAGGATCAAGATCGTCATAAACATCCCTAGTGATCCTGCGTAGGGCATTTCTATTCATTGCGATTAGAAATATGTCATTCTGTCCGTCAATATCTCCAGAAATTACCGCGAGTCTTCCATTGGCGTTAAATGAAAAGCTTTCAATCTGTCTAAATCGATTAAGTGGCTTTTGACCTTTGGTATTGTCTTCGAGATTGTAGGTATTTAAATAAAGAAAACCTCTTTTGAAAAGCACTACCCCTAAGGTGAAGTTATCCTGCCAGTTCAATAACGGTAAATGATCATCTACATCCTGGCCATTGATTCGATAACCACCACTGGTGATTTTACTGGTCTGCCCAGTTGCTAAATCGGTAACGAATACTTGGTATTTCCCATTTCTAAGAAGTGCATATGCTACTTTGTCCGCATCATTATTGAAGCTAACAGAACTAGTAATTAATTCTTTGGAGTTCTTAATATCCTTCAGTAGCCGCTCCTCCCCAACAGACGAGTAGCTCTCTTCTACTTCGAGTCGCTGAAGTACGTAATAATTCTGCCATTCGTCAAGAAAGGTCTTAAAAGAAACTCCTAGTGTATTGGCGATGCTGTTTTCTTCCTTACGAATGATTCGTGTCAAATTAAGGATGTTGGAAATATTCCCTTCTCCATATTTGACTGCTATGTAGTTCCAGATACTTTGCCCTACCATAGAAGCAGATTTGCCATCTATTCTCTTCAATTTTTTGATTTTCTTTCGAGACATGTAGTCCCGGAGGTAGTCATCCATTTCTCTAGACCAACCATAGGCGATGTATCTGGCAGCTCCATCTACAAACCACTTGGGTAAACTCAGGAGATAACTATTTTGAAATATCTCTGCCAGACTTCCACCATACATCATGTCATTAATGAGGGTGCTGGCTAGCTTATAAATTAAATCTTCTTTGAACTTGTTTGCTTGCCCAGGATAGGCCACCTCCAACTGGAGCTTTACAAATTCTGTGCGTCCTCCAATGGTATAAACTGCTCCATCAATCCCGACATTGCTTTGCTGTAAGTCGTGAATAGAGTTGTAAATGAAAATCTTTGTTTTGCTATATGGCGCATATCCGAGCTTATCGGTAAGTTCCACAAATTCATCCTCAAGGAAGTCGATGGCTTCCAAAGCATATTCTTGGCCTCCAGGGTAGTAGTAGATATCAAAATTGGTAGTACTGTAGTAGTACCAATCAAAATTTTTATACTGGATTCTATTTTGACCAAAAGGGGTAGTGTAGTGCTGGCCATAAGCCATACCAGCAACCATAAAGAACGGAACAATGTATTTAATTAACCCTTTGAACATTTACTTCTTCTTCTATCTCACTTTTGCCTTGCAAAACATCAACAAAGTGTTTTGCGAAATACGGCGTTAAAGAAACACCTTTCGTGCCAAAACCGTTAAAAATACCTAATGTTTTATACTTATGATGCAATCCAATATAAGGTTTTCTATCATGAGTAGCTGGCCTGACACCTGCCCTTTGTCCAATAATTCGGTATTGACCCAAAAATAATTTCTTTAAACGATTCTCTAATGACTTGATTCCTGACGCTTGCGGAACATACGATAAGTTGTTGTGATCATAAGTAGAACCCACCGTAAATCGACCCTCTTTTGGGATCATAAATACACCTTGATTGATGATATAAGTTGACTCAAGATCACATGCGATATCGATTATTTCTCCGCGCACAGGTTTAAATGGCAATTCCCAGTATGGATTGTCAGGCATTGACCCTTCGCAGAAAATCACTTTTTCAGCTTCAAAATCTTTATAAATAACCGAGTTGGGTCCTAGTGTCATTCTTCTATGATCAAACACCTCACTATGATAAACTCCCTTACTTATTAAAAAATTCTGCACCGACTGAAGCATCACAGGTAAATCGATGTACCCCGACTGATTGATGATAATACCCCCCAAATCATCTTGAATGTTTTTTAGTCCTAAAGACTTAACCTTCATTTCCTCAACGAAGGATTCATATGAAGCATCAGTAAACTTGCCTTCCCAATCATTTTGATCTTCAATTGATTTGAATGGACGATAAATTGGTAGTGGATGAAGAAATTTACTGCTGGTAAGTTTTTCAAGCGACGCATAGTCTCTTTCCAGCGAAGGAAATAACTGATCAGCGCGCCAGGTTTTTATCATTTTCCGTCCGGTGATAGGGTTGTATATACCAGCTGCTTTCTTCGATGAGGTCTCAGATTTATCATTATTGATTACGGCAATGGTAAGATCACGCTCAATCATTTCGCGCGCCAGCCACGATCCGGCCAACCCCTGTCCAATAATGATATAATCTACCTTTGTCTTCCGCACTTTACTTTTGTGATCTCAAAGCCATAAAACTAATCAGATGAAGATAAAATCTTTCGTATTCAATCCGTTCTATGAGAATACATATGTCGTATCCTCAGAAAAAGGCAACTGCTTCATTTTTGACCCTGGATGTTACGAAGATTATGAAGTAGCAGAACTAAAGGAATACATTCATATGAATGACCTGAAAGTCATAGCTATCATCAATACGCATTGTCACATTGACCATGTGCTTGGAAATGAACTGCTCAAGGTAGCATACAAAGTACCTCTTAAAATTCCACAAAACGAGCAGGAAGTATATAGGTCTGTACCAGCCTATGCACCACAATGGGGAATGGCTGGCTATAGGCATGCGGAGGTCGATGAGTACTTGAAGGAGGGTGAAGATTTAGTCCTTGATGAAATTGTATTTAAAATGATTGAGGTGCCAGGTCACTCTCCAGGGCATTTAATCTTTCATATTGAAGAAGAAAAAATCATAATAGGCGGGGATGTTCTTTTTAGAGAGAGCATTGGGCGCACAGATTTGCCTGGGGGTAATCATGAAGATCTTTTGAACAATATTCAGCAAAAGGTGTATACACTGCCCGAAGATGTGGAAGTACTGCCTGGTCATGGCCCTTCCACTACTATTGGACATGAAAAGATGAATAATCCTTTTATTAAGGCATGAAGTAAGCATTTTGTAGGTCAAAATGATGCAGCTGAATATTTACCTTGCGAATTCCATGAACCAAAAAAAACGATAACTATACACATGAAAAAATACATTCCGAATTTTTTGACGTGTTTAAACCTAGTCATTGGTTGCTTAGGTATTTATTATGCCATTACAAATCAAAAGCCCGAAGCATTCTACTTCGTGGCGGCTGCTGGTATTTTTGATTTTTTGGATGGTTTTGCCGCAAGAATGTTGAAAGTGCAGTCGGAAATTGGAAAGCAACTTGATTCGCTTTCAGATCTGGTCTCATTTGGTTTATTGCCAGCTTTTTTTATGCTGCAATGGTTGCAAGAGACTTCAGACTATTTTTGGATTGCAATTATAGTTGCGGTGTTCTCTGCAATCAGGCTTGCAAAATTCAACATTGACGAGTCGCAATCGGACAGTTTTAAAGGGGTGCCCACGCCAGCCAATGCAATCATGCTAACCTCACTTATTTTTGTGCCTTTCGAGCTTTATGAATACACATTAATAAGTATCTGTGTATTCTCCGCTATCTTATTGGTTTCTCCGCTCAGACTGATTGCATTAAAGTTTAGTTCTGCAAGTTGGAAAGGAAATGAGGATCGTTGGATCTTAATTGTGGGGGTAATTGTTCTCATAGCTGTCTTCCAATGGACATTTATTCCATTCTTAATTCCGTTTTATATCGTAGTTTCAATTGTTTCTTTTTTGTTGAAAAAAGAAGGATAGAATTTTTGGAGTGAAAGATGCGTTTACTATATCGATGAGAAGAATTCTCTTGCTAAGCTGTATGTTGAGCATTCATTTTGTGTTTGCTCAGTCGTCTGTGCTTTCTACAGGCTCATGGGTGAAGGTGGGCATTGCTGAATCTGGAATCTATAAAATAGATGCAAATACACTAGCTGCGCTTGGCGTTTCCGGCTCATTGGATCCAAGAGAAATTCAGCTATATGGAAATGGGATAAAAGGGATTCTACCGCAAAGCAATGCAGAAGCACGACCTGTTGATCTGGTAGAGAATGCCATTTATATTTTTGGAGAATCGGATGGATCGTTTGATCAAGGTGATTACATTCTTTTTTATGGTGTTGGCCCAGACAATGAAACTTGGACTGAAACAGGATTTGAATACGAAAAGAACATTTATTCAGACACTGCCTATTATTTCTTAAATATTAGTGGGGCAGATGGGAAGAGAGTAAATGTAAAAGAGAACCTTGCAGGAGCAGCGACTCAAATCGTGACTTCCTTTGATGATTTCATTGATTATGAAGTAGATGACATTAATCTGATTTCTTCAGGAAGAGGGTGGTATGGAGAAACGCTCAACGACGGTGGGGTGCATACTGCAAACTATCAGATAGATGGATTGAACTCGGCCATAAACCTTCAGTTAAAAGCAGTAAGTCAATCATCTGCAGCGTCTACATTTGATGTGTCAGTTGGAACTACTTCGATAGGCTCACTCCCCATTGGTGCTGTGCCAGATGGGCCAGGAACCACTTATGCAATCAAGGCCAGGCAGGCGGAGGATGTATTTACCCTTCCCAATACATCCAATTTCTCATTAGAAATAGCCTTTGATGCGAATACCTCAGGTAAAAGAGGATTTATAGATTACTACTTTTTGACTTTTCAACGAAACTTGGAGCTTTACGCGAATGAAACTGACTACCGATGGATCGGCAATCCGGGGGAACTTATCCAGTACGAAATTTCCAATGCTGAAAACGCAACAATTTGGGATGTGTCTGATCCTACGAATGTAGCTTCCCAAAGCTTCAGTGTAAACGCGACTAAGGCAATTTATCAAAGTCAATCTGACGGGGTTGAAGAGTATGTAGTTTTTTCAGGATCTGAATTTCCGGCACCATTCATCTTTGGAAACGTATCCAATCAAAACCTCAGAGGAGACGTCAGCCTCGATGGAATTATCATAACCAGCCCTGAATTTGAAGCAGAGGCTGAGCAGTTGGCACAATTTCACAGGGACTATGACGGACTGAGTGTGACTGTAGTGACCACCATAGAAGTTTACAATGAATTTTCTTCTGGGCGTCAGGATATTTCTGCCATTAGAGATTATGCGAAGCACGTTTACGAAACCGGAGGAAGCCTTAAATACTTACTTTTATTCGGCGATTGTTCTTATGATTACAAAGATCACATCCCTAACAATTCCAATTTTGTTCCAACCTATGAATCCAGAGAGAGCTTTCACCCAATTTTCAGTCATTCTTCCGATGACTATTTTGGATTTATGGACGAAGACGAGGGCGAATGGGTCGAGTCGAAATCCGGCGATCATACGTTGGAAATAGGAGTAGGAAGGCTGCCGGTTAAGACTAAAACGGAAGCTCAGGCTATCGTAGATAAAATCATCTACTACAATACCAGCCCCAATACATTAGGTAAATGGAGAGGTGAAATGACGTACGTTGCGGATGATGGTGATGGAAATATTCATGCCCGCCATGTGGAAGACTTATCAGAACTTATAGATACCACGTTTGCGCTTTACAATATCAACAAAGTGCTTTTAGATGCCTTCGTTCAAGAGGCCTCAGGTTCTTCTGAAAAATCACCTCAAGCAAGTTCTGCGTTGAAAACACGTATCAAAAACGGGACTTTTGTGGTAAACTACATTGGGCATGGGAATGAGCGGCTTTGGATGGAAGAGGAAATTCTGACCAGACAAGATATAGAACAACTCACCAATAGAAACAGGCTGCCAATTTTTGTGACTGCCACATGCGAATTTGGAAGATATGATGACCCCATACGGATTTCAGGGGCTGAGGACTTATTGCTACTTGAACAGGGAGGAGGTATTGCACTTCTAACCACCTCCAGACCAGTTTTTGCGAGCACCAACTTCACCTTAAATCAAGCATTTCACGAAAACATCTTTAGGAAAGAAGGAAATCAAAACCTAAGACTCGGAGATGTAATTAGATTGACAAAAAATGAGGGACTTGAGGGGCCGGTTAATCGCAATTTTACCTTGCTCGGAGATCCAATGATGATGCCAGCATATCCAAAACTGGATGTAGTCCTCGATGATGTTGGCAATAATTTGGATACTCTCAGCGCGTTGGAAGAAGTTACTTTTACGGGTCAAATACAGGCTGGAGGAATGCTACAGAGTGACTTCAATGGGCAGTTAGTTGTGGGGATCTTTGATGTGAAGCAATCATTTGAAACAAACGGACAAGAGAGCGCCCCATATTCATATTCACTTAGAAGCAATGCGCTCTTTAGAGGTGAGGCAACTGTAGAAAATGGAGTGTTTACTTTTTCCTTCATTGTTCCCAAAAATATTTCCTATCAGTATCAGAAAGGAAAAATGAGCCTGTACGCCTGGGACATTAATAACAATATCGATGCAGGAGGTTCTTCGAGAGATTTTGTCATAGGAGGGACAAGCCCAAATCCAACGGAAGACAATGAACCTCCGGTATTAAGTGTTTACGTAAACGATTCATCATTTGTAAATGGGAGCGCAGTAGGTGCTTCTCCAATATTAATTGCAAAAATTGAAGACGAAAGTGGTATCACAACAACAAGGTCTGGGGTGGTTCAGGGTATAACGTTGACCCTGAACGGACAGATTTTCAATCTCAATGATTTCTATACTGCAGAAGAAAATGATTTTAAGAAAGGCACGGTAGTCTATCCATTACAGGAACTTGAGCCAGGTAACTACAGCGCTTCAATAAAAGTATGGGATGCACACAATATCGCGTCCACTTCGACTGTTAAATTCACAGTTACCGACGAACCAATTCTTTTTGTGTACAATCCAATTGCTTATCCAAATCCAGTAGCAGGAGCTACTACTTTTTCCTTTGAACATGATAGGGAGGATGAGGACTTGTATGTTTCATTGTTAGTGTACAGTCCTAAAGGAGAGGTTGTGAGCAAACGTCAAGTGTTACTAGAGAATAGTCAGCGCACTGTAGAAATACCGTGGACAGCCGAAACTAACTCTGGAGAAGCGCTGAAGCGTGGCATTTATTTCTCCAGATTGATTATTCAGAGTAGATTAGATGGAGCAGTGAAAGAAATCACGCAAAAGCTCGTTATAGTAAATTGATTAATGCCTTAGTTATTGAAAATCAGCACTTTTTATTAAAATTTAATTTGGTATTCACTTGATAATGTTAAGTTTGGCATCCTTTTATAAAATCATTCGAATGAATCATCTTGAGAAGAAGATATTCGCTATTCTTCTAGTCTTAATTACATTTCAGTCTTTTGGGCAGTCGTCATTTATTTCAGGACAAGACAGCTTAAGAAACCCAATTACCGTAGCTGTGCCATTTCTGAGCTTTGCTCCAGATAGTCGGGCATCTGCAATGGGCGATGTTGGAGCAGCAACTTCTGCTGATGCAAATAGCGTACACTGGAACAATGCGAAACTGGCTTTCATTGAAACAGATATGGGTTTTTCTTTTTCCTACTCACCATGGCTAGGAAATATTATCGATGATATGTCATTGAACTATCTTTCATTTTATAAGAAAATAGATCAGAATCAGGCTTTTGGACTCAGTTTTAGATACTTTGACTTAGGGGAAATTCAAAAATATGATGGCAATGCTACATTTCAGGGAGTGGAGAACCCCAACGAATTAGCTTTTGACGGAACATACTCACGAAAGTTGTCTGAAAACATGAGCGTTGGAGTTACCGCAAGATTTATCTGGTCCAATTTAGCCGGAGACCTTCAGGGTGCTCCAGATGCTAAAGCAGGAACATCTGTCGCAGTGGATTTTGGCTTTTTTTATACAAAACCATTCATCCTTTCGGGTAAAAATTCAGAACTATCACTGGGTGCACATTTATCCAACATTGGTCAAAAAATCACATATAGTGCAGAGAGCAATGAAAATTTCATCCCTGCCAATTTTAGGTTAGGATCTGCTTTCAAAACAGATTTAGACCTTTATAATACAATAACCTTTGCATTTGATATAAATAAATTGATGGTTCCAAGCCCTCCGCTCTATCAAACCGATAGCGATGGAAATATTGAAACCGATAGCAACGGAGACAAGATTATAGCCAAAGGTAAAGACCCAGATAGATCACTGTTGTCAGGCACCTTTGGCTCGTTTGGAGATGCACCTCGGGGTTTTAGTGAGGAAATACAAGAACTTACCTACTCTGTAGGAGTGGAATATTGGTATCGAGATCTTTTTGCAGCCCGAGCAGGTTATTTTTCCGAGCATAAGAACAAGGGAGATCGTAAGTATTTTACAATAGGAGCAGGATTCCGATATCAAATTTTTGGTTTTGATTTCTCCTATCTATTGCCTCAAGGAGGACAGAATCACCCACTTGCAGATACATTGCGAATATCATTGCTCTTCAACCTGGATAAAAACGGTGAAGAGTCCACTCAGTAACATACTTTTGTAAGAGATATATTTGAGAAGAGTTAGCTGATTATAGTTAGCTCTTCTTTCTATTTTTGCCAAAAAACACCAGATGAGTACACTCTCCAAAAGAATCAAAAGCATTCCGGAATCCGCGACCTTAGCTATGGCTGCCAAAGCGCGTGAGATGAAAGAAAAAGGTATTGAAGTCATAAGTCTCAGCCTTGGAGAGCCTGACTTTAAGACTCCTAAGCATATTCAGGAAGGTGCTATTGAAGCCATAAACACCGAAAACTATTTCGCTTACCCTCCTGTTAACGGATATTTGGATTTGAGGAAGGCAATTTCTCAAAAGTTTCAGAGAGACAATGGCCTCACATATGCTCCAGATCAGATAGTAGTTTCAAACGGAGCTAAGCAATCCATTGCCAATGTATTTATGGCAATCTTGAATCCTGGTGATGAGGTGATTGTATTGACTCCATACTGGGTGAGCTACTCTGCAATGATTCTTTTAGCAGAAGGCACTCCAGTTTTTGTCGGAGGCACAATTGAAAACGATTTTAAGGCTACTGCCGATCAGATGAAAGCAGCCATCACGGATAAAACCAAGGCAGTTATATTCTCATCTCCTTGCAATCCGACCGGATCTGTTTTTTCGCGACAAGAATTGGAAGCAATGGCCGATGTTCTAAAAGAAAGAAAAGACATTACTGTCATTTCAGACGAAATTTACGAGCTGATCAATTTTGGAACAAAGCACGAAAGCATTGGAGCAATTGGTGATATGATTGAACGTACGGTTACTGTAAATGGATTCTCTAAAGGGTTTGCAATGACTGGCTGGCGTGTTGGATACATAGGTGCTCCTTCTTGGATAGCGAAGGCAGCCAATAAGATGCAGGGTCAGTACACTTCAGGAAACTGCTCCATTGCGCAACGAGCGGCTCTTACAGCATTGACAGGGCCGATGGAACCTACTCAGGAGATGGCTAAAGCGTATGAAGATAGAAGAGCATTGGTTTATGATTTGTTGAAGGAGATTCCAGGTTTTGAAGTGAACATGCCGCAAGGCGCATTTTACTTTTTTCCGAATGTGAAATACTACCTTGGGAAAGGGAATGGTGATGTTAAAATCAATACTGTAAATGATCTCTGCATGTATTTGTTGGAAGATGCTCGCGTTTCTTTAGTAACGGGTGAAGCTTTCGGAGATCCTGAATGCCTTAGGCTTTCTTACGCAGCATCTGAGAATGATTTAAGATCAGCTATTGCCCGAGTGAAAGTGTCCCTTGCTAAACTATCGTAGAATGAAATCTATTGAAGAGGTTTTTGAAGGATTTAAAGACAAAACAGTCCTTGTAGTAGGAGATGTCATGATCGACTATTACATGCACGGTCAGGTTAGTCGGATTTCTCCTGAAGCACCTGTCCCTGTTCTTAAGCTTGACAAGCAAGAAAAAAGACTAGGAGGAGCAGCAAATGTTGCAATGAATATCAGAGCACTTGGTGCAACACCTATACTCTGTTCGGTGGTTGGTGATGATACCGACGGGGCTGCCTTCGAGCAGTTGCTCGAATATGAAAAAATGCCCAACAAGGGAATCATTAGGAGTCAAAATAGGGTAACTACAACGAAGCTCCGAGTGATGTCCGGATTGCAACATTTGGTAAGAGTGGACAATGAAGACGTTCATCCGTTGGTGGATTTAGATCAGAAATCCCTTCTTCATCACATAAAAAATCTACTAGAAGAATGTGACTTGGTCATATTTGAAGATTACGATAAAGGGACAATCAATCCTGAAGTGATTGAAGAAACGATTAAGCTGGCAAGAGAAAAAAACATTCCCATTGCTGTGGATCCTAAGAGGCGAAATTTCACAAAATATCAAGGTGTCTCAATATTTAAGGTAAATATCGCAGACATGAAAGATGGCCTGGGTATCGAGTTCGACGCGCTAGAGGAATCCCAACTTGAGGATGCGGCCAAGCAGCTAAGAAGTAATGTAGAAGCAGAAAACTACCTTATCACCTTATCCAAAAGAGGCATTTTCTTTAATTCAAAGACTGATTCCGGGAAATTAGCTTCTCATCCAAGACAAATTGTGGAAGTGCTTGGTGCTGGTGATACAGTGATCAGTATTGCGGGCCTATGTTTGACGCTTGGATTACCCCTTGAATTCACATCAGAATTGGCAAATCTAGGAGGAGGCATTGTTTGCGAAATGCCAGGAGCAGTACCAATCGATAAGGAAATATTGTTTAAGGAAGCAAAGGAAAATCCGATACTCAAAAAATATCTTTAATTTGGCTGATGTCAGCCATGAATAAACTCGTATTAATCGTATCCTTATTCTTTGCTTGTTCATTAATTGGAAAAGCACAAGAAGTCGTTGACGGTGTAATTGATCTGTCTAAAGTAGATCTGAATGATAACGCCGTGGCTCTGAACGGTGAGTGGGAGTTTTATTGGGAAGAACTTTTAAAGCCTGACTCAATTTCTTTTAAGGAGACTGACTACTACCAGTTCCCTAAATTGTGGAATGGAGGCGTAACACGCAATGGACAAGAACTGTCAGCTCAAGGGTATGCTACTTATCGTATTAGGGTATTGTTACCACCGAAAACCCCCCAACTAGCAATCTCACTAGGCGAGTCATACAATGCATACCTATTGTATTACGATGGTTTTGAGATAGTTAAGAATGGAAAAGTAGGGAAGAACAAAGAGAGCACAGTTCCAGACTGGATGCCGCAAGTTGTATCCATCGCTCGATATCAAAATACCCTAACATTTGTTTTGCAAGTGTCAAATTTCAGGCACACAAAGGGTGGAGTAAGAGAGCCTATTTTGTTGGGAGACCGTAAGGTCTTGAACGCCAAAAGAGATTTCGATTTTAGTTATGACTTCCTGCTAAGTGGAAGCTTGGTAATGGGAGGTCTTTTTTTTCTCGGCCTTTTTATGTTCGGCCAGCATGAAAGATCCGTACTTTTCTTTGCTCTCTTCTGTTTGACTTTTAGCTATAGAATGATCGGAAGTGGCGAGTATGCCATCCATGCTCTTTATCCAAACATGTCTTGGGAATTGATCATTCGAGCAGAATACCTAGCGCTTTTTATTCCATGTGGCATATTCACAATATACAGCTACCTGCTTTACCCCGAGGACAGCAAGAAATTCATTTTGCTTGGCTTTTCGGCAATCTCCACGGTATTTTCTCTGTTATCCTTGTTTGCACCCACTACCTTCTTCACCAAGCTTGTGGAGCCATTTTTTGTTTTGGTTATTGTGGCCATTTTCTATCTGATATATGTGTACTGGATTGCGTATAAGCGGAACAGAACGGGCGCGCAATATGCATTTGCAAGTACTGGAATCGTATTCATGGTGGCTGTGTATTTAATATCAGTTTACCTCACGCCAGTCCAGGAGAATACATTCCTGACTTTTATTGGCTTTATACTTTTCTTTTTCTTCCAATCGTTGATTCTTTCCTACCGTTTTGCCCACTCCTTAAGAAAGGCAAAAGATGCAGCAGAAACTGCCTCAAAGGCAAAGACAGATTTCTTAAGTACCATATCACATGAAATTAGAACACCGCTCAACGCCGTAGTTGGAATTTCACATTTTCTCATAAATGAAGAACCTAGGCAGGATCAAAAAGAAAGCCTCGAATCGCTTCAGTTTTCAGCCGAGCATCTTACCGCCTTGATCAATGATATTTTAGACTACAATAAGCTGGAAGCGGGCTCAATTGAATTTGAGTTTACCGAAGTAAATCTGGAAACACTTTCCGCCAAGATCATCAAGGCGCATAGCGCTTTAGCCAAGGAAAAGGGCATCAGCTTGGTATTGGAATTGGATGAAAAAATGCACCCACTTGTGATTGCAGATCAAACAAGAATTTATCAGGTGCTCAACAACCTCATAAACAATGCATTGAAATTTACAGGAAAGGGTTATGTGAAGTTGAAAACCACGCTTTTAGGAGAGACTGAAACCATCCAAACCATAAGGACAGAAGTATTGGATTCAGGAATAGGAATTCCATACAATAAGCAGAAACTCATTTTTGAACGATTTACACAGGCAGGGTCTTCCACCACGAGGGAATACGGAGGAACAGGGTTGGGCTTAGCCATCATTCGGAAAATTCTAAACTTGGTCGGATCAGAAATCTATGTTAAAAGTGAGCCAGGATCCGGTACAATTTTTTGGTTCGACCTCACCTTCAAAAAAGTCTTGCACGAAGAAGTAGATCAGGCTGATCAAGAAGAAGCAGATACCAATATCATTGCAGGAAAGCATATTTTATTGGTGGAAGACAATCAGATGAATATCATGGTTGCCGAGAAGTTCTTAAAAAAATGGGAACTGGATGTAGAAGTAGCCTACAATGGGCAAGAAGCTGTGGATATGATGAAAGAAAGCACCTATGATCTTGTGTTGATGGATTTGCAAATGCCTATAATGGATGGATACAAAGCCACTCGTAAAATCAGGACTTTCGATGAGAAAACCCCAATAATTGCGTTAACAGCTTCGGCACTACTCAAGGTGAGGCAAGATGTAATTGCTGCAGGAATGAATGACTATATCACAAAGCCGTTTGATCCCAATGAGCTAAGACGAAAAATTGCAGCCTATATCAAATATCAATGAGCAGATAGCTCTTTCACACAATCGACAAAATACTTCACTTTTTTGGGGTCAGTATCAGGATAAACTCCGTGTCCAAGATTGGCGATATATGGATGATCCCCGAAAGCGTTTAACATTTTCCCTGTTTCTTGCTTTATGGTATCATTAGTTCCATAAAGTGCGCACGGATCCAAATTCCCTTGAAGCGTTTTATTTGAAAGGACTTTCCTTGCTTCTTGCGGATTCATTGTCCAGTCCAATCCGATGGTTCGGCAGTTAATATTGGCCATTTCAGGTAGTGCCCACCATGCACCCTTGGCAAAAATGGTAATAGGAACCCCATCTATGGCATCACAGATCTTTGAGATGTATTGCAATGAAAATTGAGAATAGTGTTCAGGCGGTAGAACGCCAGCCCACGAATCAAAAACCTGAACCATATCTGCTCCAGCCTCAATTTGTTTTTTTAAATACCCGATGGTTGATTCAGTGATCATGTCTAAAAGACGATGAGCCATTTCTGGCTCGGCATACAAAAGGCGCCTGGCTTTCGAGAATGTTTTACTGCCACCACCTTCTATCATATAGGAAAAGATTGTCCAAGGAGCGCCTGCAAACCCAATCAGTGGAACTCTGCCATTGAGTTCCTTCTTGGTGATTTTAATTGCATCATAGACATAGCTGAGATCCGAAGGATCAGCCACCTTCAATGCATCGATATCTTTGATACTTTCAACCGTTTTGGGGAAGTGCGGACCTTTCTTTTCTACCATCTCATAGGTCAGACCCATAGCTTCAGGGATAACCAGGATATCAGAAAAAATAATGGCAGCATCTACACCCAGAATATCTACCGGTTGAATTGTCACCTCAGCTGCGAGCTCGGGTGTTTCGACGAGCTCTTTAAAGCCGGAAAGGCTATTGCGAATGGCTCGGTACTCAGGTAATATTCTCCCCGCTTGTCTCATCAGCCATACGGGAGTACGCTCTGTTTTTTCGCCTCGGGCTGCTCGTAGAATAAGATCATTTTTCAGCATGGCCGCAAAAATAGCCAGCTTCATGAAACTCCCAGTCAAAAGCCTAAGTTATTGGCTTAAACAAATGGTATCTTTGAGTATGAGTGTTCTATTTAACAATTTCGAAGCTTGGAAAAAGGAATGTGAAGAAAAAGATCTTCCGCTATACAAGCTGGTGCTAGATTTTGAGATCAATCAAAAAGGGAAAAGTGAAGCTGATATTTGGACGGGCATAGGACAGGCCTACAGCGTAATGAAAGAGGCTGTCAAGTCGGGCCTTGAGGATGATATGAGCTCCTATTCAGGAATGATAAATAATGGAGCAAAAAAGGTGATGAATTTCCCAGTAAGTGTATTGTCATCAGACTTTCAAAAGCTTATTGCAAGGGCGCTGGCAGCTAAAGAAGTAAATTCTTGTATGGGAAGGGTGGTAGCAGCTCCTACAGCAGGTGCTAGCGGAATTCTACCAGGAACACTATTTACCTTGCAGGAAATCCATGATATACCAGATCAAAAAATATACGAAGCACTACTGATAGGAGCAGGAGTGGCTTTGATACTTGAAAAAAGAGCATCAATCGCAGGAGCCGTTGGAGGATGTCAGGCAGAGACTGGCGCAGCAGCAGCCATGGCCTCAGCAGGCATTGTATACTGTCTTGGCGGCACAAATGATCAAATCTTCAACGCTGTTGCCATTACCATTCAGTGCATGCTTGGGCTTGTATGTGATCCTGTAGCTGGATTGGTTGAAATACCATGTGTTGTCAGAAATGCCAGTGCAGCGGCCATTGCAAATTCATCTGCGCAGATTGCATTAGCAGATGTAAGCCCAGTCATACCCGTTGATGAATGTGTGGATGCCATGGGAGAAGTTGGGCAAAGCATGGAAGCCAGATATAAGGAAACAGCACAAGGTGGACTAGCAGCGACCCCTACAGGGAGAGCTATCTCCAAAAGAGTGCTGATTCAGGATATAGAAGTGCTGGATGACGAAAATGAAGAAGGCTAAAGCGTAACAAAGTCATCAATCAACCAAAAAGCGTACTTCACTATTAATGTGATTACAGTACTCCATAAAAAAGCACTGATCCACATCCATTTTAAGATTAGTCTCTTATTAGAGCCCAAAAGATTAACAAGTAGTCCTCCGCCAGGAGGAGTGAGGACCAGTGGCGTTAAAAGGCACATTCCTTTAAGTCCAAATTTTCGCCATATTTTAACAAAACGCCTACTTTTTTTATTGAAAATGCGTTTGTCTTTTCTAAACCGCCCAAAGAATTTTCGAAGCTCATCACCGAAAAAAGTAAAAAGGTAGATGGTGGTCATCATTCCTAAAGTCGTAAGAATTATGATGGCAATCACAGGTAGGTCATAAGCAACACCAAAGGTGGGTCCAAAGATGAATTTAAGACCACTCAAGAAGTAGACTGTGAAGTATTTCAGTGCTGTAGCCATAATAGTTGGCTAACTTACAGAGACTAGTTTAAAAACAGACTGCTAGATATATTTTTAGCCCTTATCTTTACCGCTTTTTACAAATTGAAGCTATGCTGAATATTGTTTTGTTTGGTCCTCCAGGAGCGGGGAAGGGAACGCAGAGTGCGAAGATTATTGAATCTCACTCACTTATTCATATTGCAACAGGAGATCTGTTTCGCAAGCACATGGGAGAAAATACTGAGCTAGGTCAGCTTGCGAAAAGCTACATGGATGCTGGTAACCTGGTTCCGGATCAAGTCGTGATTGGAATGGTTGAAGATAAGATTCAGGAAAACCTGGATGCAAACGGATTCATTTTTGATGGATTTCCAAGAACAGTCAATCAGGCAGATGCTTTGGATAAGATGCTGGAAAAGCATGGATTGTCGATCTCCGGTATGGTGGCTTTAGAAGTTCCTGAAGATGAATTGAAAGCGCGAATCAAAGAACGTGCAAAGACCTCAGGCCGAGTTGATGATCAGGATGATGAAAAAATCAACAATCGAATTCAGGTATACAATCGGGAGACTTCACCTGTGGCTGAGTATTATCGAAATCAAGAAAAATTCACAGCGATCAATGGGGTAGGCAGTATTGACGGTATTTATGATGCCATCAATTCAACGATTACCTCATTGGAGGTCTAAAGACCTATGGATTCCAACTTTATAGATTACGTCAAATTCTACGCCCGCTCAGGGGATGGTGGAGCAGGTTCGGTACATTTCCGTAGGGAAAAACACGTACCAAAAGGAGGGCCTGATGGTGGTGATGGTGGCAAAGGAGGAAACATAATCCTTCGTGGTAACAGTCAGCTGTGGACACTCCTTCATTTGAAATACAAAAAACACATCATGGCCGATAATGGAGGCCCTGGGGCAGGTAGTCGGTCTTTTGGAAAAGATGGCGAAAACATAATTCTTGAGGTTCCTATAGGCACGATAGCACGCGATTCAGAAACCAATGAGAAGTTGGTGGAGATAATGGAAGACGGCGAGGAGAAAATACTTCTAGCAGGAGGAATAGGTGGTAGAGGGAACGTCCATTATAAAACATCCACCAATCAAACTCCAAGATATGCTCAGCCCGGACTTGAAGGGATTGAAAAATGGGTCATTCTTGAGCTAAAAATCCTCGCGGACGTAGGATTGGTAGGTTTTCCCAATGCAGGCAAATCCACTTTACTATCAGCCGTTTCCGAGGCTAAACCAGAAATTGCAGATTATCCATTTACCACGCTCGTTCCAAATTTAGGAGTAGTTTCATACAGAGATTACAAGTCGTTTGTGATGGCAGATATTCCAGGCATCATTGAAGGCGCAGCGGAAGGCAAGGGGCTGGGGAATAGATTTCTTCGCCACATAGAAAGAAACTCTATTTTGCTTTTCATGATCCCTTCAGATGCCGACGATATCAAGAAAGAATTCAGCATTCTAATGGGTGAACTTGCAAAGCATAACCCGGAGCTCATGGATAAAGAAAGGCTGCTAGCCATTTCTAAATCAGACCTGTTAGATGAGGAGCTCATGGCAGAAATGAAAAATGAATTGCCGGACATAGAAACGTTATTCATCTCAAGCGTAACAGGCGATGGTATTCAGGAGCTGAAAGATAAAATCTGGAAGCAATTAAACTAAACTGACATATTGGCACATCAAAAGCCATTGGCAAAGAAATTGTCACTCACCAAACATCTTTAAGCAGATTGAAGAATGAAAGAAACGAAAGAAAAAGTGAATAAAGATCAGGAAATTGCTGAAGAGCAAGAGACTAATGTTGAGAACGAAGCAGTTGCTGAGAGTGAGACTTCTGAGGAATCTTCAGAGCCCACTCTTGAAGAGCAATTAGGTGAAGCTAAGGACAAATACTTGCGACTGTATTCGGAGTTTGAAAACTTTAGGCGAAGAACATCTAAAGAAAAATTAGGTCTGATAAGTACAGCGAACAAAGATTTAATGAGTGATTTGATTCCAGTATTAGATGATTTTGAGCGCGCGATGGCGGCTTCTGAGTCGAGTGAAGACATAAAAGCCTTGAGAGAAGGAATGGAGCTTATTCAAAATAAACTGAATAAGTCGCTAGACAATAGAGGGCTAAAGAAAATGGAAGTGAAGAAAGGAGATGCCTTTGACGATGAAAAGCACGAAGCGATTACGCAGATACCTGCTGAGAAGAAACTTGAAGGAAAGGTAGTTGATGTCGTAGAGCCTGGATATACCCTCGGAGAATCCGTAGTAAGATTTGCGAAAGTAGTTGTAGGAGCAAAACAGTAGCATGGCGAAGAGAGACTATTATGAAATTTTAGGAGTCGATCGTTCGGCGAGCAAGGATGAGATGAAGAAAGCATATCGAAAGATTGCTATCAAATACCATCCTGATAAAAACCCCGATGATAAATCTGCTGAAGATAAATTCAAAGAAGCAGCTGAAGCGTATGAGGTTTTAAGCAATGACGAAAAGCGCCAGCGCTATGATCAATTCGGTCATCAGGGAGTAGGTGGCGCCGGAGGTGGATTTGGCGGAGGAAATATGAACATGGATGATATTTTCTCTCAGTTCGGAGATATCTTCGGTGGAGGTGGTAGCCCATTCGAAAGCTTTTTTGGTGGCGGAGGTAGAGGAGGTCGTCGCACAAGGAAAGGAACCAACCTCAGGATCAAACTCAAATTGAACCTGGAAGAAGTAGCACATGGTGTTGAGAAAAAGATAAAAGTCAATCGGCTCACAGTAGATCCAGATACGAAATTTCAGACCTGTTCAAGCTGTAGCGGTTCCGGGCAAGTACGCAAGGTGATGAATACGATGCTGGGTCAAATGATGAGTACATCAACTTGCCCCTCATGTGGTGGAAGCGGTCAAACCGTGGAGAGCAGAGCTGCAGGTGTGGATAGCTCAGGCCTGAAAAGACAAGAGGAAGTTATTCCCATAAAGATACCCGCTGGAGTAACCGACGGAATGCAGCTATCCATGTCTGGTAAAGGAAACGAAGTAGCTGGAGGAATTCCTGGAGACCTTTTGATTCTTATAGAAGAAGTAGAGGACGATACGCTCAAAAGAGATGGAAATAACGTAATCTATGATCTGTATGTGAATTTCATAGATGCCGCGCTGGGTACCTCCATTGAGGTACCAACAATCGGAGCCAAAGCGAAGATTAAAATTGATCCGGGTACTCAAAGTGGTAAGATCCTTCGATTGAGAGGAAAAGGAATAAAATCAATTGAGGGATACGGACAGGGTGATCAATTAGTACATGTAAATGTTTGGACACCAAAAAAGCTGTCTTTAGAAGAAAAAGAGGTATTGGAATCCTTGAGGAATTCTCCCAATTTTCAGCCTGATCCAGGAAAATCTGACAAGAGTTTCTTCGAACGAATGAAAGAATTCTTTTAGCCATTTCAAGAAGGAATTCGGTCGCATCCATGAAGTTAAAATAGCATCATGGATGCATTGATAAATAAAATCTGAATTATTTGACTAATTCGTTAGGAGAAACGTAACATCCCTTGATTCAATTCGTAATACACTCCATGTTGCGGTTGGTATTGATCGCAGGGGTGTCCCTGCTGACAGGCATAAGTGCGGTTGCACAGCTTTCAAAATTTTATACGATAAAGGATTCTCCGGATTTCGATACCGTTGACTTCTATCTTAAAGCGACGGCTACCAATTGTCTATTAAAGCAGTCTGAGGTAGACAATAATCCATTGACAATTTACGGTAACCCTGATCTTGAAAAGATTAATCCAACTTTTGCAAGTAAGGTTAAGAACAATACTTGCTATTCAAAACTTGTATTGGATGAATACAACTCCTCTGGATTTGGTGATAGCTTCACCATGGCAGTGTCTAGAAGCGATAAGGACAACGACTTCTGGAAAGTTAACCTCAGCGAGCATAAAATTTATAAGCTGAATCTCATCTATGGATTGGGAAATGCTGATGTAAACCTTACAGGCTCATCCGTGCAACATCTGAAGATTAAGTCTGGAAGCGCGGATATCGTTGTTGGTTATGACGAGGGAAGTAGCAATCCAATCAAAATGGATACTTTCTATGTAAAAGCAGATTTTGGATCCATAGTTGCCAAACGAATGGATCTCTCCAGAGCAGAGAATGTCATCACCAAGATTGGCTTTGGTAATGTACTATTGGATTTCGATCGAGAGATGTCTGAAAAGTGTAATGTTAACGCTTCTGTTGGAGCAGGTAACTTGGAGATACTTTTGCCGAAAGACGGCACTCCTGTGATAATCCGTATTCGAGACTCTCCTCTCTGCGCCGTGAAAATTGCGGATGGATTTGAAGAAGTCGAAAAAAATGTTTTCGTGAATATGAGCTACTCAGCAAGTGCAGAAAACCTACTCACATTTGACGTTGATGTTGCTCTTGGAATGGTTCGTTTCAAATAATTTAACTCAAGTTTCAGTCGGTCTTTGATCCCTACTTTTCGAGAAGGGAGAAGTGATTTTAAAGACAATGCTACTCTGCATGTTTTAGTAGACCTAACACAAGTAGAAGTTGAGCAGCACAATAGGTCGACATCACAAGTAGGCCTGCATAGGGAATCGGCGTGTGAAATGAATTGAAAGCTAGAATGGAATCAGAGACTAGAAATAACAAGCTTCCAAGGAATGCTAGTTGATAGCTTTCATGAGCGGTGTTACCCTCTCTCAATCGAGCCATTATCGCCATAATCATAATCACCAGGCCATAAATGATAATCGGAACGGTGAAATCTCCAGCGGGTAGTAGCACATAGAAAAGAAGAGCAGCGTAGAGAAGAAAAGGTAGAATCTTCATTAAACTAAAGCTAGGCTTTTGATACATGGATTTCTTCAACACTATGACATAGGTGATTTGTGCGATCAGAAAAAGGCCAATGCCTGCCATGAAATAAAGCTTGTTGGTTTGGTACATCAATGCCAAGTCTCCTAACCATGAGAACAAGAGTGCAATGCACAGCAAAAGAATTCGCGCAGTTGTTTTACCAACACTCAACTTATAAACATAGATCATCAGTAAAGGCATCAAAAGAGGCTTAGTGTACTGATTCAGTTCTTCTGACGGAATAACTTTTGCAATCAGGTTGGCAATGGATACAATAATGTATATCCATAAAATGTATTTAGTCATCTACTTTCCTTTAAACAGGAGGTAAATAAAAGCTAAAAATGCGAGGCTTCCACATCCCGTAAAAACGATTGGGAAATTAGCCGGATTGCCATTGTAAATCTGACCAGCTAGCAATGCTCCCATGCCGATACCGATTTCCAATGCCATGAAAAGCGTAGAGAACCCGCGACCCCTAAATTCGTCTGGTGCCAAATCAGCAGCCCAGGCAAATAGAGCTGGTGAAGAAAGGCCATAGCCAGCGCCAAATATTAAGGCTCCGGTAAACAACTGAAATGCCGATTGAGAGAACCCTATATACACAGATCCCGTGGAGACAATTAGCATGGCAGCTATCAATACTTTGCGTCTTCCAAATTCATCTGAGAGACGCCCTCCTACCACACGAGAAACGAGAGAGGTCATCGTAAAATAGGAGAAAAACAGCCCCTTATTCGCAATGCCCAGAGAAACGCTAAGATCCGGAGCGAGGGTCAAAGCAGCACCAAAGGAGAATGTGACCAGCATCATTACGACAGAGGGCACGATTACCGTAGGCTCATAAATATCTACGGCCTTTATTTTCAACAAGCTGCCAGAAAATTTTTGTTTGTTTTGCACGGTCTCCTTCATGCCGGCAATTACAATCACGGAAAGTAAAGCAACTCCTGCACTGCAGTAGAATAATACATTGATGTCGTTATTGATGGCGATGACTCCTCCTACATAATTTCCAATGCCCATGCCAGTCATGCCAAAGAAACTGAGGATGCCCATGCCTTCACCTCTTCTATTCACGGGCACGATATCGGCTACATATGCTGCCGTTCCAGTAGGCTTAAATCCAGTGGAAAAGCCATGCAGGAATCGAATGAAAAGAAACGCATAGATGTTTAAAAAAAATGGATAGAACAGTGATACAACCGCAGTGACTGCTGCCCCAAATACCATCACAGGAATGCGACCCCAGGTATCCGTGAGTTTACCACTAAAGGGCCGTGAAATAAGTGCCGTAATAGTGAAAAACGTAATGTGTAGACCAATATAGCTCTCACCTCCAAGTGTCCGCATGAAATCGGGCAACTCTGGAAGAACCATGTTGAACGAACCAAAAAACAAGAAAGAACTTAAGGAGAGTAACCAAAAGTTCAGTGAGTATTTTTTCATTTATGCCGGTTGAAGCGTTTAGCTATTCTTCATGAAGGAGAAAAGCTTTGATGTAATCATTCAAATCCC
This sequence comes from Ekhidna sp., assembly GCF_039940915.1. GTDB lineage: Bacteria > Bacteroidota > Bacteroidia > Cytophagales > Cyclobacteriaceae > Ekhidna. The sequence goes on along the minus strand of NZ_JBDVFO010000001.1, from coordinate 384,952 downwards.
CATCAAGTACGTTCTGCACATCCGTTCGTTCAAAGCCTGTTCGAGCGTCTTTTATGAGTTTGTATGGATGCAACACATAATTTCGTATTTGTGATCCAAAATCAATGGCTTTTTTTCCAGCTTCAATATTTGCACGTTCCTTGTTCCTCTTCTCAATCTCCATTTGGTAGAGCTGGGATTTTAGCATTTGCATGGCTCTCTCTCTGTTTGCCAGCTGAGAACGTTCTACTTGGCAAACCACTACAATGCCTGTTGGCTTGTGTGTAAGTTGGACTTTGGTTTCTACTTTATTCACATTTTGCCCGCCGGCACCTCCTGATCGAGAGGTATGGAGTTCAATGTCTGCAGGGTTTATGTCGATCTTAATCGTATCATCGGCAACAGGATATACATACACGGAAGCAAAAGAAGTGTGTCTTCGGCCCCCGCTATCAAACGGAGAAATTCGCACAAGTCTGTGCACACCGTTTTCGGACTTTAAATACCCATAAGCTAATGGTCCATCAAATTCAAGAGTAACAGATTTTACGCCTGCAACATCTCCAGCTTGGTAATCCACTTCACGGACTTTATACCCATTCGCTTCACCCCACATGATGTACATGCGCATCAGAATACCGGCCCAGTCATTGCTTTCAGTTCCACCTGCTCCAGGTGTTATTTGAAGCATAGCTGAAAGTTGATCCTCTTCTTCTCCGAGCATCTTTTTTAACTCCAGCTCTTCTAGTTGCTTGAATGCAACATCATACGACTCCTGCACTTCTGCTTCTGAAGCCTCACCCTCTTGATTAAATTCGTATAGCGTTTCTACGTCACCCAGTGAAGTTTCAACTTCTTCATAACTATCCGTCCAGCCTTTGAGGCCACGAATTTTTTTCATGGTCTTTTCAGCTTCTTCAGGATTGTTCCAGAAGTCTGGCTGAGCGGTGACTAGTTCTAATTCTTCGAGGTTTTTCTTACGACCATCATAGTCAAAGGTACCCCCTCAAGGCATTAACACGAGCCTTTAAATCTTTCAATTCTTCGTTTGTCATGGAATGTTAAAATTGAAGTGGCGAAGATAATCACAGATTAATCTCTTCTGTGAATCAATACTTTTTTATTACAGAAAATAACTGGGATTAACCCACTTTATGCATCCAGCCAAATCGATCTTCCTCTTGACCTAGCTTGATTTTTGTCAAAGAGTCAAGAATTCTATTGGAGATGGTGCGGGATTCAACAGCAGGTAATTCATGATCTGTCCCTTCATACCCGATAACAGCAATATGAGAGACCGTAGCAGCTGTTCCAATACCGAAAGCCTCTGTCAGGGAGCCATTTTTTATTGACTCCATTACTTCATCTACTTTAATAGGTCTTTCTTCAACGGTGACACCCCAGCTCTTAGCTAGAAGTAGTGCGCTTTCTCTGGTAATGCCTGGTAGTATAGAATCACTTGTAGGAGGAGTGATGAGTGTGTCGTTGATCACAAACATGATGTTCATTGTCCCCGATTCTTCAATGAATTCATGGTTTTGACCGTCAGTCCAGACAAGCTGATGATATCCCTGAGCCTGAGCTTGCTGGGCAGGGTACAAAGAAGCGGCATAATTGCCAGCCGTTTTGGCTGCTCCAACACCACCTCTTACAGCCCGTGTAAAATGCTTTTCAATTTTAACGCGTACTGGCTCAGAATAATAGACACCCACAGGCCCCGTTATGACCATGAATTTGTAAGTCTCCGATGGACGGACGCCAATAAATGGATCATCGGCAAACTGAAATGGTCGGATGTATAGTGATGTGCCAGGACTATTGGGTACCCAGTTTTTGTCCACCGAGATTAGTGACTCAATTGCTTCCATGAAAAGCTCTTCAGGCACAGGAGGCATACACATGCGTTCAGCACTTCGGATTAACCTTTGAGCATTGGCCTCAGGCCTAAATATCATGATATCTCCATTATCTGCCTTATGAGCTTTTAGCCCTTCGAATATGCTTTGCGCGTAATGGAGTGTTGCGTTGGCGGGACTCACAGAAAGATTCTGATAGGGTGTGATTCTTAGGTCTGTCCATTCGCCATTTTTATAGTCGGCGATAAACATGTGATCAGAAAATGTTTTACCAAATGCCAGGTTATCGAAATCGATTTCGGGCAGTCTGGATTCTTGTGTCTCTGTGATTTGAATATCCAACGTCTCTGTCATTTTCTACAATCTTTGGGTTGAAATGGGATTTATTTCAATCTGACCCTGGTGCCCAAGGAATCTCCTTCACACCTAAAATGTGGCCGATTGCGCGCGCAAAGATGAACAAATAATCAGACAATCTATTCATGAATTGTAATATTGACTCATCTACTGGCTCATGAGTACTTAACGAAATGATGCTCCTTTCAGTTCTTCTACACACCGTTCTACAAATGTGTGCTAGTGAAACAGCTGGGTGACCTCCAGGCAGAATGAAGTTTTTTAATGGAGGCACTTCTCCATCAAACTTATCGATCCATACTTCCAGTTGTTGTACCTCAGTTTGATTCACCTGAGGCAACTCAAATCCCTTGAAGTCGGCTTCTGTTGCAAGAATACTCCCAATTGAAAATAGATGCTCTTGAATCCAGTAGAGCTGCTGCTTTAGTCGATTTTCTACTCCTTCATGATCTTTTAAATGACCTATGAAAGAGTTGAGCTCATCTACATTACCGTAAGCTTCAATTCTTAAATCATCTTTGGAAACTTTTCTCCCTCCTAAAAGCGAAGTTTTGCCTTTATCACCGGTTTTGGTATAGAGTTTAGCACTCATGCTGGAGTCCTGGCTGATCTCACATTTTGGTTGACATCATCTTTTTCGATAAGCCCATCTCTAAGTCTGACAATTCTATGCGAATACTCCGCAATATCTTCTTCATGTGTCACCATGATGATCGTATTGCCTTTATCATGAAGCTCTTGAAAAAGATCCATAATGTCGTAAGAGGTTTTGGAGTCTAGATTTCCTGTAGGCTCATCTGCAAGAATGATACTAGGGTTGTTTACTAAGGCTCTTGCGATAGCAACCCGCTGTCTTTGTCCCCCTGAAAGTTCATTTGGCTTATGATAGGCACGATCATCCAAGCCTACACCCGCTAAGGCGGCTAATGCTTTTTCCTCTCTTTCCGACGAGTTATAGCCAGCATATACAAGCGGCAATGCTACGTTTTCTAATGCGGAGGCTCTGGGTAATAGATTAAACGTCTGGAATACGAATCCAATTTCTTTGTTTCTGATCTCAGCTAATTCATTTTCAGTAAGATCACTCACGTCATGATTATTTAACACATAAGTTCCGTCCGTTGGAGTATCCAGGCATCCTATGATATTCATGAGAGTGGATTTACCTGATCCGGAAGGCCCCATAAAGGCGACATACTCACCTTTATCAATATTGATAGAGATCGATTTAAGGGCCATGATGATTTCACTGCCCATTACATATTTCTTAGAAACTTCGGAGGTTGAGATGATACTGCTCATATGATGTTTTTATGTTCGGCTAAAGTAAAAAATTATGCTAAGGCCTTCGTAAGACTCTAACACGTTTTTTAGATAGTTTTGGTTCTAATAATGTTACACTACTATGATGACTATTTTTCTTGCCTTTTTGTTTCAACCTCAACTATCCGGTTGGGAATTATTATCCTCTGTAGAGATAGTAATGGGTTATGATGACTTTATGGGAGCCGAAGTTGAGCAACCTAAATTTTCTAAGCAACTAAAATTACGGGAAGGGAAGGAGCTGACACTTGAAGGGTTCATAATACCACTTCAGCAGGAGAGCGATCAAGACTATTTTGTACTTTCTCGCTTTCCATATCAATCGTGTTTTTTCTGTGGAGCAGCAGGTCCAGAAACAGTCGTAGAAGTCTATTCTGATGCAGAATTTCGCTTTACAGACGAAAGGGTGAGGGTAACAGGAACCCTGAAGTTAAATGATGACAACCCCTTACATCTGTTCTATATTTTGGAAAACTGTGAGGTTAAAAAAATGGATTGATGGATAAGGATAGTTTTTTCAAAGATGTATACGAGGTAGCTAAATTAATCCCTAAAGGGAGGGTTACGAGTTATGGTGCAATAGCCGCATATCTTGGAGTAAAACGTTCGGCTAGAGTAGTAGGCTGGGCCATGAATGGTGCGGTTGCACAGCATGATGTGCCAGCACATAGAGTGGTCAATCGAATCGGGGTCCTTACAGGTAAAAATCATTTTCAATCACCCAACCGAATGCAGGAGCTACTAGAAGCTGAGGGTATTCGAGTGAAAAATGATCAAGTTGAAAATTTTGAAAAGTTTTTCTGGGATCCTTTACAGGAGCTGGGTTTATAGCTCAACCTACATTCTTGCCTGATATATTTTTATAAACATGATGTTGGCAATGTTACTTGCACGCTGCTTGGCTTTCTCTGCATTTTCCCCGGAAAACAAGGTGTCAGTCGTTTGATGCCAGATGTCTACCCACTTATTGAAGTGTTCTTGTTCCAGTGAATGATGTACGGTCTTATCAACTTCCAGATGGAGTGCAAGTGGGTTCCCTTTATAAGATCCGGAAGAAAATAAAGTGGCTTCCCAGAAGCTGGCTACTTTTTGTATGTGCGGCTCCCAGTCGTCAACAAACTGATGAAATATTGGCCCAAGCATTTCATCGGTTTTGGCTTGGCTGTAAAAGGAGCTGACTAATTCATGTAAATCTTCCGATGTTTCTATATCTCGCATGTGTGTTACTTTCTACGTCTAATTAGAAACAAACCCAACAGCATAATAAGTCCATTGAGGATTAAAATTTCAAACCCAAATTTATATCCACCAAAAAGCATCTCAGAATTGAGATTAATGATGTAACTCAAAATAGGGGAGGCAATGGATATTAAGGGGACTAAATGATCTTTCACTTCCCATTTGGTGAGAATGCCAAAAGTAAAAAGCCCCAGCAGAGGGCCATACGTATAACCTGCCGCTATAAATATGGAATTGATAACACTCTGATCATTGATGGCTTGGAAAATAAGTATGACGAAGAACAAAACGATTGAAAAAGCAAAATGAACGCCAATTCTAAGTTTCTTTTTTTCTTCATAATTTTCCTTTCTGAAGCCTAAAAAATCCACGCAAAACGAAGTAGTAAGGGCTGTTAGAGCTGAGTCAGCACTAGAATATGCAGCTGCGGTAATGCCAAGTAAGAAGGTAATTGTCCCAAAAGTGGAAAAGTTGTTTACGGCCAACATGGGAAATAAATTGTCTGTGCGATCTGGCATAGCGATACCTCCAATTTCTGCATACTGGTAAAGAAGGACGCCAAGACTGAGGAATAGGAAATTGACAACAACTAATATCACACAAAACCAGAAGACATTTTTTTGAGCTTCACCAATGTTCTTGCATGTGAGGTTTTTCTGCATCATGTCTTGATCTAGCCCAGTCATGACGATGGCGATGAATGCCCCGCTAAAGAATTGCTTGAAAAAATTTCTCCCACTTTGCCATTCCCAATTGAAAATGGTGGAGCGCTCATCTTGAAAAAGGTTGGATGTGAGTTCCGTCCATGTCCATGAAAGTTCGTTTTTAATAAATACGATGCTGACAATCACCGCTATCAGCATGAAAGTTGTCTGAAGTGTGTCTGTCCAAACGATGGTTTTAATACCACCTCTAAATGTGTAAAGCCATATAAGCACTATCGTTGTAAGTACTGATGTCCAAAAAGGCAGATCAAAAGCATCGAAAAAGGCAATCTGAAGCACTCCTGCTACTAAGAAAAGCCTGAAGCTTGCCCCAATGATTCGACTAATCAGGAAAAAGAATGCTCCAGATTTATATGACCAAAACCCAAAACGTTGTTCCAAATAAGTGTAGATAGAAACTAAATTGAGCCGATAGTAGAGCGGCAGAAGAACTTTGGCTATCACAAAATAACCCACCAGATATCCAAGGACTACTTGGAAATAATAGAAATTAGAATTTGCTACCTCGCCTGGAACAGAAATGAACGTAACACCAGAAAGGGATGCGCCAATCATGCCAAAAGCGACCAAATACCATTTAGACTCTCTACTCGCAGTATAAAAGTCGGTAGACTTTGCATTTTTAGAGGTCAGCCAGGAGATTGCGATGAGCAAAAAGAAATAGCCTAAAACGATTGTACCAACGAAAATTGGATTCATGGTGTTGAATAAATATTGAGTCTGCAAATTACAAATCAAGTTGGTTCTGTTGCAATTATTAATTTTGCAGTAATTCAAGAGAGATGAGTACTGAATTTGACATAGAGGAAGAAATACTGACCGATGAAAACATCGGCAGTGAAAGTGTGCGTGATTTGATGGTCTACAATGACGACTTCAATACGTTTGATCACGTCATAGACACGCTTGTGAAAGTTTGTAAACATGATATCCACCAGGCAGAGCAGTGCACTTTTTTGATTCATTATAAGGGGAAGTGCTCGGTCAAAAAAGGCTCGTATGAGGATCTTAAACCTATGAGAGAAGAAATCACCTCTGCAGGTATAAAAGCCTCAATCGTCTAATGGAGTATCCATCAGAGTTAGTAGCACGTGCTGTTGAGGAAATATCCAGACTTCCGGGAATTGGAAAGAAAACGGCACTTCGGTTGGCTTTGCATCTTTTGAAGCAGCCTGAGAACTCCACGTTGGAATTGTCTTCCGCACTCAAAGAACTTCGGGAAAATATCAAATATTGCAAGACCTGCCACATCATAGCAGACACCGAAGAATGCACCTGCCAAAATGCCTACAGAGACGTGTCAGTGATCTGTGTGGTAGAGGACACACCGGATGTTTTGGCAATAAGAAATACTGGACAATATAATGGCTTGTTTCATGTACTTGGAGGACGAATTTCCCCAATGGATGGTATTGGCCCTGAGAATGTTAAAATTGATTCACTGATCAATAGAATCAAGTCAAATGATGAGGTAAAAGAAGTGATACTTGCCTTGAGTGCCACCATGGAAGGTGATACAACCTCATTTTATATCACTAAACTTTTAAAAGGGCTCGGGCTTAAAGTGACCACTATTGCAAGAGGTATTCCTGTGGGCAGTGAGCTGGAATTCGCTGATGAGGTAACGCTTGGTCGAAGTATAGCAACACGTACTCTTTTTAATCAAGACTAGTCCTTTCTCCTCCCTTTAGGTCTTAAATATTGAGAAAGCAGTGCCGCAATGCCGAAGGCCATTATTAAGAATATCCATCGTGGATTCCCTTCTTCGTAAGTTTTTAATAAATACCACATACTGAGCACCATCGCAAGGACGATCCCCGCAAAAGCCAGCGGTCTGATTAGTCTGGGATTCATCCTGTAAATATATGTGGTCATATTTGGCTGGTAAAAGATATTTTTGCTGCAATGGGTGATTTCATTGAATTTCTTTACTCTCGGTTTTTGCTTAGTGATGGTGTGTCTATCGATACGCGAACCATCGAGCCTAATAATTTATTTTTCGCTATCAGCGGTCCAAATTTTAATGCTAATCAGTTTGCAAAAGAGGCACTTGCAAAAGGCGCTGCCTATGCGGTGGTCGATGATGAAAGTTACGTCACTGATGATCGCATGATTCTAGCTGATGACGCTTTGAAATCCCTTCAGGATTTGGCAGCATTTCATCGCGCAAGATTTAAACGCCCCGTTCTTGCAATTACAGGATCCAATGGGAAAACAACCACAAAAGAGCTAATCAACTGTGTTCTTTCAGAAAAATACGTCGTGTATGCCACTAAGGGCAACTACAACAATCACATTGGTGTTCCCCTCACGCTATTGCATATACACCCTCAAGTTGAGATAGCTATCATTGAGATGGGGGCCAATCATGTTGGCGAAATAGCAGCCTATTGTGAGATTGCTAAACCCTCACACGGCTTGATCACAAATATTGGACGAGCGCACACCGAGACTTTCGGAGGAATTGAAGGGGTAATACGAGGAAAAAGTGAGCTATTTGATTTTATGCGAAAAACAGAGGGAACGGTATTCATCAATATGAACGATTCGATTCTTTCCAATATGGCAAAGAGATTTCCATCACCAGTTCTTTACCCACCAAAAGAATTAAAATTGGTGGCATCCATTCCATACTTGACAATTTCGCTAAATGGTGTCGAAAAGGAAACCAGAACAGTAGGTAGATATAACTACAACAATATAGCCGCAGCAGTAGCCTTAGGTAAGCACTTTGACATCCCTGATGAAAAGATACTCAAGGCGCTCGCATCATATGAGGCGGACAACGCACGGTCACAGGTGATAAAAAAAGGTTCCACGACAATTGTAATGGATGCTTACAATGCAAACCCAGATTCAATGATTGTAGCCCTGGAAAACCTGGCGGAGCAAAAAGGAGACAAGCTTGCCATACTTGGCGATATGAATGAAGTGCAGGATTCTGATGATCAGCATGCTGAAATACTAGAACATGCCAGGAAATTAGGATTGTCTCATGTACTAACCGTGGGTGAAAAAATCGGGAGAGTGGCGAATCCAAAACATCATTTTCATTCCAAAGAAGATTTAGAAGAAGAGCTTAAAAAAATGAATTTCGCCAATTCAACTGTCCTTTTAAAAGCATCTCGATCGATCAAATTAGAAAGTATTTTAAAAAGCATTTCGTAATGGATTTACAATTTACCCTTGATTTTCTATCTGACCTTGCCAAGCACAACAATAAGGAGTGGATGGATGACAACAAAAAAAGATATCAACAGGCGAAAGGTAACGTCATAGAGTTGGTTGCTGACGTTATACAAAAATCTTCAGCTTTTGACCCATCACTCACTGGCATAGACCCTCGCAAAACTTTGTTTCGAATAAATCGAGATATTAGGTTCAGTAAAAACAAAGACCCCTATAAGACCAATTTTGGTGCAGCTATTGTTGAGGGAGGTCGAAAATCAGGAAACCCAGGCTATTATCTTCACATAATGCCAGGGAATAATTTCGTTGGGGGAGGGGTATATCAACCTTCTCCGGAGATGCTTCAAAAAGTCCGTCAGGAAATTGACTACAATGGAAAAGAAGTCAGATCAATAATAGATAAGGAAGATTTCCGAAAAGTGTTTGATGAGCCGTACGGGGATGACAAACTAAAGAGAGCTCCCAAAGGATATCCAAAAGATCATGAACATATTGAACTGCTTCAGCTAAAACATTATGTTTTCATGAGTAAAATGACGGACAAGCAAGTCACAGCAAAAAACTTCTCGAATGAGGTCGCTAAGGTCTATAAAACCTTGCATCCCTTCAACTTGTTTCTAGAGAAAGCACTGGATTGAAAAATATTTCGGGTAGAGACTTGCACGGAAAGTAAAGCGGACTAAATTTGCACTCCTTTTAATCACCAAAGCGTTTGTAGCGGTGATTTTTTATTGAAAGGGCGCTTAGCTCAGTTGGTTCAGAGCATCTGGTTTACACCCAGAGGGTCGGGGGTTCGAATCCCTCAGCGCCCACATTATAAACCCTGGTTCAGGAATGAGTCAGGGTTTTTTGTTTTTATGATTCTCAAAATATTGAGGGATGAGAACCCTGGGTTCGAAATCGAGCGAAGTGAGATTCACGAGAGGAAATAGCGCATGCCAGTGCGTATGAGTAATCGCTCAAATTTGAAATTCTAATTTTCTTATCCTTATTAAATCTTGATTAATCTAATATCCATTAATCTTCATCTTTTTCACACATAGGATATTCGGATATTTTGCTAAGTAAATAGCTTATTTAATTAGGTAGATTTCACCTATATAATGAGAGTTTTTTCAGAATGATATTTGGTTATCATTATAAAAATCAAAATCAACACCACCATGAAAACCTTCAAGTTAGTTTTTTCTACTGTATTAATAGGTGTCTCCTTAGGCCTTAATGCACAAGAAGTCGCAATGACTGATAGTAAAGTGAAGCCATTAAAATCGAATTCACTTAAACCAGCTAATAAATCTTTAAAAAAGGATGTGTTACCCCAAGTTATTAAGGAAAGTGAAACTGTCTATACAGATGAGAATAGCAAGACCTATGTCAATAAAAACCTTCCCATTTATCTCAAATTTTCAACAACGCCAGACGGAGAAACTCATGACTTAAAAAGTCTAAGTCATCCTGAAGATACAGAACCATTATACCTGGACACTGAAGGCCCTAACTATATAAGAACAAAATGGGCAATAGATCCTGAAACAAAAGAATACACGTATCCATTAAGAGAAATCCAAATGGAATTGTACGCAGACAGCAAGGCGCCGGTAGTTCGACCCATCTTTAATTCAAGTGCTTCTTTCAGAAAGGATAATGTAGTGTATTATGGACATGATCTTGCCATTGAGTTTGCAGAATGGGATGAACAATCAGGAGTAAAAAATAGTTTTTGGAGCCTGAACAACAGCGAGTGGGAAACAGGTGGTGTAAACTTTGCAAACGCAAATACGGATGAATATTCATTTTCCTATTATGCTGTGGATAATGTCAACAACTACACAGAAACTGAATCTGTATCCTTTGTCTTTGACAAAACAGCACCTCAGACGAAATTGATGCAAACGGAAGATGGCACGTTCGTTTTTGGGCCAATGACACCAGTTCAATTTGAAGTTATTGAAGAACATTCGGGCGTGAAAGCCACTTATTTTCGGTTATCAGATGATGATTATAGAAAAGTTAAAACTGGTCAGGTAATGCCATCAACTTTAGAAGATGGAGAATATGAACTTTCATATTACAGTGTAGATAATGTCGTAAATGGAGAAGAACTGATAGTTGAAAATGTATACTTAGATAAGATTGCTCCTGAAACTTCTTTAGAAGCCACTTCATCATTCGCAGATGGAAACAGACTTTATGTGTCACCGAGTTCAGAGATTAGCTTGTCAGCGACGGACAACAAAGCGGGAGTAAAAGAAATCATATTTACTACCCGTGGAATTTCCAATAAAGTGTTCCAGGAATCATTTTCTCTAGAAAATTATCATGGAAAAACATCTGTGAGCTACAATGCGTCAGATGTTGTAGGGAATAATGAAGCAAGAAAGTATCAGGAGATATTTGTAGATAGCCTTCGTCCAGCTACAAAAATTGAGTTTATTGGAGATTATTTCGAAGTTGCCAATCGGTTTTACATCAACGAGTCTACGGAATTGAAATTGTCAGCTACTGATTTGAATTCAGGTATAGCGTACACAGAATATGCCGCTATAGGCAGTGATTTCAAAAACTATGGTAACCCTTTCAGGCTTACCAATGAAGGATATAATGGGATCATGTATCGCTCAATTGACAATGTAGAAAACACTGAGTACTCCAAAAGCATTGATCTCTATCTGGATAAGAAAGGGCCTGAAATTGTGTTTAACTTCAGTAATCAGCCAATCGGAGATGAGGATGGTGTGAAGGTTTACCCTATGGGGACGCGATTATTTCTTGGCGCTACCGATGATCAGTCAGGAACCAACAGTATCGCATATCAAGTGAACGATCAGAAAGAAGTGTTTTATAGTAGCCCTAAAACAATCGATATCAGTGAGAAGAAAGCATTCAAGAAAGGGCAAGTTTTCGAGGTGAAAATCACAACCACAGACTTAGTGGAGAATGTTACCACAGAGTCAATCAAGTTTAAAATTGAAGGTTAAGTACAATCTAATCTATTTTGAGAGGCCCTGGTTCAGCAATGAGTCAGGGTTTTTTGTTTTATGATTCTCAAAATATTGGGGGATGATAACACAGAGTTCGAAACGAGGGGAGGATAGCGTATGCCAGTGGGTATGAGACTTACAAACCCCGATTCAGGAAAATTAACTAACTAAATACTCTTTAGCGGTCTCTTCATCATCGAATGGTCGCATGGCACCTCCAAGTAACCGATTATATCCGGAGAGTAAAACTTTCTTAGCCCCCGTAATACCAACCACTGCACCTTTCACAGGGACGTCCTTGGATTCTTTTCCCAACTCCCGAATATAGGCTGTGAATTTTCGAGTAGCAGGTGTGTTTGAGATGTTCACAAGTCTTAAGTGATACCCTGGATCAGAGATCAAAAATTCTCTTAAGGAAGCAGCTGTCTCTAGCATCTTGGTCTCTGATTGTCCGCGATAGTCTACGTAGACGATTTCTTTTCCTTTATATTCGATTTTTTGAATTCCGGGCATATTATCTGGTTATGCGTGAATCACTAAAATAACCAGAATAAGAAAAAAACTAATTGTCTTCTTTAAGACTTGAGACGATCAAAGAATATTTTTTGATGGCCATGAAGTAGCCCACCTCGTATAGCTATCGAAACTTTAAAATAACCATGAAGAGAATCAGTATTTTATTAATTATGGCAGCAATAGTTGCCTCTTGCTCATCAGGGTCGGATGCTCCCAAAGATGAGGTGTTCAATGTGGAAGGTGTTGCTTTAGACGGCTATGATCCAGTAGCGTACTTTGAGCAAGGTGAAGCGAAGAAAGGTGTGGAAGATGAATCAGTAAATCACCAAGGCTTAGTTTATTATTTCTCCAGTACTAAAAACAGATTGTTGTTTCAGGAAAATGCGGAAAAATACCTGCCTGAGTATGGTGGGTGGTGCGCTTATGCTGTAGCCGAAACCTCCACCAAAATGCAGCCAGACCCTACACAGTGGCAAATACAAGATGGAGAACTAATGCTTTTTACCTCCAGTTGGATGACGAAATTGACTGGCAGCCTAAAGGATGAATGGAATGAAGATCCTGAAAGTTACGAAACGAAGGCAGATAACAATTGGGATACGATGAACAATTAGGCTTTGAAGAGCAATATTATTTTTTCTTCTCATTGAGAAAAAGCTATTTGTTTGTTGCTTGTATTTCTAACTTGGCAGCTTGATTTCTGAGCATTCATAAAATGGCAAGGAAGAATCAAGCAAAGACCAAGGCGATATATAGGAAACTCAACAAGCTATTTGAGGCAAGCACGACCATTGAGCTTTCTTCCAAGAAGAAGTGGGTGATCTTTTCAGACTTACACATGGGAGATGGAGGGGCAACTGACGACTTTAAGCGCAATTCTCAGCTTTTTGAAACTGTCCTGAAAAACCATTATCTCAAAGATGATTACGCCCTCATTTTGAACGGTGATGTCGAAGAGTTGCAAAGGTTTCAGCTGAAGAAAATTATTAATAAGTGGAAAGGGGTTTATGATCTTTTTGATGCCTTCAATAGCAAGGGAAATTTCTATAAGACGATAGGAAATCATGATTTAGAGTTGCAACTCATGAAAGACCTACCCTTTGATTATAAGCACTATGAATCCCTGAAGTTGAAATTCGGGGAAGACCACTTGTTTGTCTTTCACGGCCATCAGGCTAGCAAAAAGTATCAGGAGCATAATGAGCTCATTGGATTTACGCTCAAGTATTTTGCTAATCCACTTGGAATAAAAAGCTATTCAGTCTCCCACAGTAGCCAAAAACAATACAAAATAGAAAAGCAGGTTTATGGATTCTCAGCTTTCCAGAAGGTTGTTTCCATTATTGGCCATACTCACAGGCCTCTTTTTGAGTCCTTACACAAAGTAGATCGGCTGAAGTATAAGATAGAGCAGCTTTGTCGGGATTATGTAAATGCAAAAGAAGCTGGGTTGGCTTCTATCAAGGATGAAATTAAGTCTCATAAGAAAGAGCTTAAAAAACACTATAGAGAGCATAAAGATCATAGTTTTCAGAACTATGTATACAACACACTGTTTCACATTCCATGTGTTTTTAACTCTGGGTGTGTTGTAGGAAAACGTGGAATGACATGCTTGGAGATTGAAGATAATAACATACGACTCGTTCATTGGTTTGATAAAAACATCAGCAAGAAATATTTGAAAAAGGGCTATCACGCCGAACGCCTAGGTATATCAGATTTTTATCGGATGGTTATCAATGAAGAATCACTTGAGTATGTTTTTACACGGATTAAATTTTTGTCTTGATGCCTCAATATCTCTTATCGCCCTTGTAATGTTATTTTCATGGAGCTTCGCACCAAGAGTGGATTCATGCCATTATCAATTACTTTCGCAGAAAAATGTAAAAGAAATTTAAAGAGCTGGGGATGGACATCATTCCATGGACAGAAATTTCAGATTTGAAAAAAAATGATGAGCTAGGGCGTAGATGGAATGATTACAGATTATCCTGACCGAGCTTTGAGCCTAATGAACAAAAAATGAGCAAAAAATACGACGTATGCGCCATTGGCAATGCTTTGGTGGATTATGAAATTGAAGTGGAAGACCAATTTTTCGCTGACAATGAAGTAGAGAAGGGGCTAATGACATTGGTTGATGAAGAACGACAAGGCACTCTTTTGGCAGAAGTGGCAGGCAAGGTAAAGAAAAAGCAAGGGGGAGGTTCAGCCGCCAATACCATTTTCGGACTTGCTGAATTTGGAGGGAAAGGATTTTACACTTGCAAGGTGGCTGATGATTCAGATGGGACACTTTACACAAGTGATCTAATTAATGCCGGGATTGATTCAAACCTGGATCCAAGCAACCTTTACAAAGGAACAACTGGCAAATGTCTGGTGATGATCACGCCGGATGCAGAGCGAACGATGAATACATTCTTGGGAATCACTACGGATTTTTCAGTGAATGAGATAAACGAAGAGGCAATTAAAAACTCCAACTACCTATTCATGGAAGGATTTTTAGTTTCATCTCCAACAGGGCTGGAAGCAATGAAAAAAGCAAAGAAAATAGCCAATGAAAACGGTGTAAAAGTGAGTCTCACTTTTTCTGACCCTTCCATGGTGAAGTACTTTGGCGATCAAATGAAAGAAATTGTAGGAGATGGAGTTGATCTATTGTTTTGCAACATTGAAGAAGCAGAATTGTTTGCAGGAGTTGAAGGGATGGAAGCTGCAAAAGAGGCAATCAACAAGGTTGCCAAAGAATTTGTGATTACAAAAGGCAAGGAAGGAGCACTAGCTTTTGATGGAACAGCTTATCATGAAATTCAGCCGTTCCCTACAAAGGCAGTAGATGCAACTGGAGCTGGAGATATGTTTGCGGGTGCTTTTTTGTATGGCATAAACCATGGCCAGACGCATGCAGAAGCTGGAAAGCTGGCGAGTGCGGCAAGTTCAGCTGTGGTTTCTAAGTATGGCCCCAGGCTTAGCCAAAATCACATTAAAGAGATTTTATCTCAAATAGATAAGTAATAAAACTGTTTAAACAGATACTAATCAGATCTTAAACCCTATATAATATGCGAAATACCCTATCCTTAATCTGCATATTCGCTGTTCTTGGAGCATTTGCTCAGGACAAGCGAATTGATTTTGAAGAGTATGACTTGGACAATGGATTACATGTGATCCTACACCAAGACAACTCTACACCCATTGTAAATGTCTCAGTTCTTTATCATGTAGGTTCTAAAAATGAGCCAGAAGGAAGAACAGGATTTGCACATTTCTTTGAGCACTTAATGTTCGAAGGATCTCCAAATATTCCACGTGGAGAGTTTTTCAAAATAATTGAAAGTGCGGGAGGCCAGTTAAACGCCAACACCTCAAATGACAGAACATTCTACTTTGAGACGCTGCCTTCACATCAATTAGAATTAGGTCTTTACATGGAGTCTGAAAGAATGCTTCATGCCACGATTGATTCGACAGGAGTGGCTACTCAAAAAGAAGTGGTCAAAGAGGAAAAGAGATTGAGAGTAGACAATCAACCTTACGGATCCATTCTACATGAGACTTTCTCAAGAGTTTTTGAAGGTACTGCGTATGAGTGGACACCAATAGGATCTTTTGAAGACATTGATGCAGCAACAAATCAAGACTTCAAAGATTTTTTTGAAACATTTTATGTGCCAAACAATGCAACTTTATCAATTGCTGGAGACATAGACATTGACCAAACCAAAAAATTAGTTGAGAAATATTTCGGAGAAATTAAGAAAGGCACGAAAGACATCCCTCGACCGGTTGTTAAAATGAAAAAGCTCGGAGACGTACAGGCAGAAGTGTTCGATAACATTCAACTCCCTGCCGTAATCCAGGCATACCAAATGGCGGAGCAAGGATCGGATGATTACTATGCAATGCAGATGCTGACTACACTGCTTTCTGGTGGACAGAGTTCACGATTTCAGAAAGAACTTGTAGATAATCAACAACTTGCCGTAGCGGCAGGATCGTTTCCTTTTGCATTGGAAGATGCGGGTGTGTTTATTTCATTCGGAATCTTGAATATGGGCAATACCCCGGAAGACCTTCAAGCAGCTATGGATAAAGAAATTGAAAAAGCAAAGAATGAACCAATCGATGATAAAGAATTTCAGAAACTAAGAAATCAAATTGAGAACTCATTCGTGTCTTCAAATAGTTCAGTGAGAGGCATTGCTGAAAGCTTGGCTAACTACCATGTATATTTTGGTGATGCAAACCTCATAAACAGTGAAATTGATCGATACATGGCAGTGACCAAAGAAGATTTACAAAGAGTAGCAAAGAAGTACTTGGATCCAACCAATCGTGTACAGCTAGTTTACTTACCAAAGTCTTCACAGCAAAAGCCAGAGGATGAGAAGTTGGAAGATCAATAACCTATAAAAGCAACAATTATGAAACTAAGAAATATATTAACTCTCGTTCTGACCATCGGAATGATGGGCGCTTTTGCACAGGTGGATCGAAGCAAATTGCCTGAGCCAGCAGCCCCAAGACCTATAAACATCGGAGATTATGAGTCGTTTGAGCTCAAAAATGGCCTTAAGGTTTTCATCATTGAAAATCATAAGCTTCCACGAGTAAGCTATAACCTTGTTTTGGATAGAGAGCCAATCCAGGAAGGCGATAAAGTTGGTTACCTGTCAATAGTTGGCCAGATGATGAGAAGAGGAACGGAGACACGTACAAAGGAGCAAATAGATGAAGAGGTTGATTTTATCGGCGCGTCTTTGGGTGCTGGATCAAGTAGCGTATTTGCATCAGGTTTGTCTAAGTACAATGAGAAAATCCTTGAACTGATGACCGATGTAGCTTTCAATCCTGTTTTTCCAGAGGAAGAGCTTGAGAAAATAAGAAAGCAGACAATCTCCAATCTAGCGTCCAATAAGGAAAGCCCAGGTGCAATTGCCGCAAACCTAAATTCAGTTTTGGTTTATGGAAAAGATCATCCATACGGTGAAATTCAAACCGAGGAAACAACAAACAACATCACGGTAGATGATTTGAAAGCGTATCATGAAAAGTACTTCAGACCGAATATTGCATACTTAGCAATTGTCGGGGATGTAAATCCAAAAGCGATGAAGAAGTTGGTTAAAACCTATTTTGGAAGCTGGGAGGAAGGCGAGATTGATGTGCCGACTTACCAAATGCCAGCGTCTCCAGAAAAAAATATGGTGGGTATTGTAAATAGATCTAACGCAGTACAGTCGAGCATTAACATTACCTATCCAGTGATGCTTGAAATCGGATCAGAAGATCAGATCAAAGCGCGAGTCATGAATCAAATCCTGGGGGGATCTGGTTCTGCGAAACTATTCATGAACTTGAGAGAAGATAAGGGATTTACCTACGGCAGTTATTCATCGCTTTCAGCAGATGAATTGGTTGGAAGATTCAATGCAAGTGCTGAGGTGAGAAATGAAGTAACTGATAGCTCTGTGGTTCAGATTTTCTACGAGATGGATCAAGTGAAAAACGGAAACATCACGGAAGAAGAAATGAATCTTGCGAAAAACTCGATCTCTGGTAGATTTTCCCGTTCACTAGAGCAACCTCAAACGGTAGCCAACTTTGCGTTAAATACTGCTCGTTATAATCTCCCTGAAGACTACTATGCTACTTACTTACAAAAAGTACAGGCCGTATCGAAAGAAGACATTCAAGCGATGGCGCAGAAGTATTTGAAAACCGAGAATGCCTACATCAATGTGGTAGGAAAGGCTGGAGAAGTTTCAGAGAGCCTTAAGCAGTTTGGAAAAGTTACTTACTACGACACTTATGGTAACGAGGTAGATCCATCATTGATGAAATTGCCAGAAGGATTAACGGCAGAGAAAGTAATCGCAAACTACAGCAAAGCGCTAGGTGGTAATGATGCCATAAGCAAAATTGAAAATGTTTCCATGAAAATGACAGTACAAGCTATGGGACAAAACCTCAGCGGAGTACAGGTTCAGGCAAAAGGGATGAAATCTAAAATGGAAATTAGTATGGGGGGCATGGTAGCTATGTCGAATGTATCAGATGGTCTGGACGCTATCGTAATGCAAATGGGTAATAAGACACCAATGGACGAGAAGACCAAGGAAGAGCAAATTATATCCAATGCGCTTTTTAGTGAGCTTGGCTTACTAGAGTTGGGAGCAATGTTAAAATTAGAAAGTGTAGAAAAAATAGAAGGTAAGGACGCTTATGGCGTGGGTGTCACGCTTCCAAAAGGAAATAAGTATACGGTTTATTTTGATTCAGAAACTGGATTGAAGGTGAAATATTCTAAAGTGTTGGATACTCCGCAGGGGCAGTTTACACAATCAATTAGTTATTCTGATTTCAGAGAGGTGAACGGAGTTCAATTTCCATACAAAATGATTCAAAGTGTTGGGCCTCAGGTGATAACACTTACTGTAGACGAACTTTCGGCCAATCAGAACCTCCCTGATGGAACCTTCAAAGTCAATTAATTAAAATAATAATCAATTATTTGCAGAGGGCAAGGATTTATCTATCTTTGCCCTCCGTTTTTAAGAGCGAAATAGAACTATTATGAAATGAGGCCTTTACGGTCGAATTCCATGTGATAGCTGAAAAAATATAAGACACATGAAAAGGACGTTTCAACCTTCAGTAAGAAAGAAGAAAAACAAGCACGGATTCAGAAAAAGAATGGAAAGTGTGAATGGACAATCCGTGATTGCTAGGAGAAGAGCAAAAGGTCGTAAGAGACTGACTGTTTCTGACGATATTCATAAGAAGTAAAAACCACGGCCTATGGGCCTATCCAAATACAGTTTCTCTAAACCAGAGAAACTTACAGGTAAGAAAAGAATCGAGGGACTATTCAAAAAAGGTTCCTCTTTTTATTTGGGCGATTTTCAAACACGACACATTAAGTCTGAGAAAATTGGGCCTCACCAAATTCTGATATCTGTACCCAAACGAAACTTTAAAAGAGCAGTGGATCGCAATCTGCTGAAGAGAAGGATACGAGAAGCTTATCGCTTAAATAAGCACTTGTTGATCAATTCCAACGAATCGAAAAACCTTTGCATCGGTTTCATTTATCTTTCAAAACAGATTTTAACCTTTGATAACATTCAGACCCAACTAATCAAGTGCTTGGAACGTTTGGATACTATCAACACTAACTAAACCGAAGAGAGTTAAATTAGTGGCATCAATATCTTAGTCCAGATTAAGTAGGCTTAGCCCTGAACGATATGAGTAGAAAAATTAAAGTAATCCTTCCTTTTGTTGCGATTTTGGTATTTCTAACGGCTGCTATCAAGCCGCCTACAGACCGGTATTTTGAGATACTAAAGAACTTAGACATTTTCGCGACCCTCTTCAAAGAGGTAAATGCACACTACGTAGATGAAATCAACCCGACAACATTGGTGAAATCAGGAATCGATCAAATGTTGGAAACATTGGATCCTTATACCAACTACATAGCGGCTGATGATATTGAAACTTATCGCATGATGACAACTGGGGAGTATTCTGGAATAGGAGCCGTGGTTGAGCGTAAAAATGGAGTGAGTACAGTGATTATGCCCTACGAGGGATTTGCAGCATATGAGGCTGGGCTTAGAGCTGGTGATGAAATTCATGCAATCAATGGCATATCACTGGATGGGAAGTCGCAAGAGGAGGTGAGATACCTAATGAAAGGACAGTCCAATTCAGAAATTGCATTGACTGTCAAGCGGTTTGGGCAAAGTGAAATGTTTGAGGTTACTGTCAAGCGTGAAAAAATTGCGGTGGATAGCGTACCCTATGCAGGAATGGTCACCGATGATGTTGGCTATGTTAGGTTAACCAGCTTTACCCAAAATGTGGGAAGATCCATTGGCATTAAGGTGTTAGACTTAATGGAGCAAGGTGCAGATAAAATCATTTTAGACCTCAGAGGCAACCCTGGTGGACTTCTTCATGAAGCGGTAAACGTCTCCAACGTATTCATTGAAAAAGGAAGAAAAATCGTATCGCAAAAGGGAAAAGTGAGAGCCAATGATTGGACCTACAACACACTTAATGAGCCTGTAGATGCGAATATCCCGGTAGTTGTTTTAACCGACAATGGTAGTGCTTCTGCTTCTGAAATTGTATCAGGAGTTATGCAGGATTACGATAGGGGAGTTTTGATAGGTAGAAAAACATTTGGAAAAGGACTCGTTCAAATTGAACGACCACTATCCTATGATGCAGTTGTGAAGATTACAACAGCTAAATACTACACGCCAACAGGACGATGTATTCAAGCAATTGACTACAGCAATAGAAATGAAGACGGAAGTGTAGGTAAAATACCTGATTCGTTGAAGAATGAGTTCTTTACACTGAATGGTAGAAAAGTTTTTGATGGAGGTGGTATTGATCCAGATATTGAAGTTGCAAAGATCGAGTTTGCCCCAGTGACGAAAAGCTTACTTAGAAATGATCACATCTTTTACTATGCGACAGAATATTTCTATAAGAATGAAAGCATGAATCCTGAGTCTCCAAGTGAACTTAGATTAAGCAATGCAGAATATGGTGAGTTTGTGAAATGGTTGTCAGGTAGGGATTTTGACTATGAGACCAGAATGGAGAGAGAGACCAGAGATTTAATCAAAATTGCCAAAGAAGAGAAAAAATATGACAAGCTGAAATCTTACTTCGATAACCTGGAAAAAGCGGCTCAGCATAACCAAGACGAAGATCTGATAACCTTCAAAGAAGAAATAAAAATGCTGCTTGAACAAGAAATTGCGGGCCGGTACTTTTATGAGAAAGGGATCATAGAATCAACTTTTGGCAAAGATCCGGATGTTCAGGCTGCTGTATCAGTCTTGAATGATCCTGAAAGATATCAGTCCATTCTTAATTCAAACTAATTGGCTGTAATACTGAGTATAGAGACATCTACAATGGTGTGCTCGGTTGCAGTGCACCGTAATGGGGAATTGCTTTCGAGTCAGATCCATCAGGTGGAGAAGTCGCATTCATCACTGCTTCCGGGAATTGGCTTAGAAGTATGCAATGAAGCCAGCTTAGGTTTTTCCGATTTGGACGCGGTAGCTGTTTCGTCTGGTCCAGGTTCATACACAGGCCTACGTATTGGTGTATCTACGACAAAAGGCATTTGCTATACACTGAGTAAAAAAATCATTTCTATTCCTTCGTTGGAGGTAATGGCTGAAGCTGTTAGAAACAAGTTTCCTGGGGAGCATCTTCTTTGTCCCATGATGGATGCCAGAAGGATGGAGGTGTATACCCAGATTGAAGATCAAAATGGCAAAAAAGTGTGGGAGCTCGCCCCCAAAATTCTCGACGAGGATACTTTTAAGGAATTTGAGCAACCACTTTATCTATTTGGAGATGGAATGCCAAAATTCAAGGAGATAGCCAGTCAGGAAAATTTAATATTTATTGAAGATATTTTTCCTGACGCTAAGAACATGGGACGAATGGCAGAAGATAAATTCCGCAAGGAAGAATTTGAAGATATAGCTTATTTTGAGCCAAATTATCTGAAGGAGTGGCGAACTACTACACCGAAAAAACAGTTGCTGTAGGCTATGGATGAGATTGTCAATAGGGTAGCGAAGAGTCCTTTGGTTTCGCTCGATTTAGAAGATTACTTACACTCAGGTGAATATGCGATCTTTGACTTGAAAGAAACCCTATTCGAAGGATTAATTCTGAGGGAAAAGAACTTTCGAGACTTCCTCAAGGAAAACGACTGGTCTGTGTATAAAGACAAGAATGTGGGGCTGATCTGTAGTGCAGATGCGATCGTGCCAACATGGGCATACATGCTCCTTACTACAAAAATTCGAGTCTATGCCAATTCTGTCACCTTTGGTGACAAAGAAGCCATTGAAAGATCCCTCATTGATGCGGCCATCGGAAAATGTTTAGAAGAGAATGATTTGAAAGGTAAGAAGGTAGTTGTCAAAGGATGTGGGGATGTTAAGAGCATTGAATATGCCTATTCGGCCTTGACGGAAAAATTATTCCCTATAGTAAGCAGCCTCATGTATGGAGAGCCCTGCAGTACTGTGCCTATCTTTAAGCAAAGAAAATAACCTAATTGTGGATATAGAAGTATTGAAATACCCGCTGGGGAAATACGATTCTCCTCAGGAGATTACCAGCGAAATACTCTCGGAGTGGATAGCGTCATTAGAGACATTGCCAGATAATTTGAAGAAGCTGGTAGGCAACCTTTCTTACGATGAACTCGAAATGCAATATCGCCCTGGCAGCTGGAATATTAAGCAGATCGTTCATCACTTGGCTGATAGTCATATGAACAGCTTTATAAGATTTAAGTGGATTCTCACGGAAGATAAGCCGACCGTAAAAACGTATAATGAAGAAGAATGGGCAAAGACGATAGATGCTACCAATGAAGAAATCAAGGAATCAACGCATATTTTGGAAGGTTTGCACAGTCGCTTGATCATGCTTTTAAAGGAGTTAAGACCGGATCAATTGAAGCGCACGTTTATCCATCCGGAGTATGGAAAGGAATTCACTTTGGAGTGGATGATTGGGTTATATGCCTGGCATTCGCGACACCATCTGGCGCATATCAAGCAAGCCATAGCGTTGGATGGGGAGTTTACACCAGAAAAAATAAACGAATAAAAAAAGGCCTGATCTCTCAGGCCTTTTTTTTAGGTTAGTTCAGGTTTAGCTTTTCTTCTTGCCAGATCTCTTACTTCCAGATCCCGCAATAGAGCTTCGCATATCTGTGTCAGCTTCAATGTTTTGGAACTTATAATAATCCATTACACCTAAGTTTCCACTTCGAAATGCTTCTGCTAGTGCTTTAGGTACTTCAGCTTCAGCTAAGATTACCTTAGCTCTTGCCTCTTGTGCCTTTGCTAACATCTCTTGCTCTTCAGCCACGGCCATTGCGCGTCTTTCTTCCGCCTTTGCTTCTGCCACCTTCAAATCAGCCGAAGCTTGATCCGTTTGAAGCTTAGCTCCAATGTTCGCTCCTACGTCTACATCCGCAATGTCAATGGAAAGAATCTCAAATGCTGTTCCAGCATCCAGGCCTCTTTGCAGTACGAGTTTTGAGATTTTATCAGGATTTTCAAGAACTTCTTTATGGGTAGCTGCAGAACCAACTGATGTCACAATTCCTTCGCCTACTCTCGCCAAGATTGTTTCTTCACCAGCACCTCCTACTAACTGCTTGATGTTTGCTCGAATGGTTACTCTGGCTTTTGCCACTAACTGAATTCCATCAGCTGCTACAGCCGCAACAGAAGGCGTGTTGATCACTTTCGGATTTACAGATACTTGAACAGCTTCAAAAACGTCTCTTCCTGCAAGGTCAATCGCAGTAGCCTGTTTAAATGCCAGGTCGATGTTAGCTTTATCAGCCGAAATGAGTGCGCGAATTACCTGCGGCACATTCCCGCCAGCCAGATAGTGTGCTTCCAATTCTTGCGTTTTTAGTTGTCTTTTGGTTCCACCTTCTTCGTCTTGGGTCATCAATCCAGCTTTGGTAGCAGTGATAAGAGAATTCACCACGATGGATGGAGGAACTTTTCTTATCCGCATGAATACCAACTCTAAAAGGCCAACACGCACACCAGAGAAAATGGCGGTGATCCAGAGATTGACAGGAACAAAGTAGAGAAAGATGAAAAAGAGGATAATTCCTCCAACAATAATTAAGACTAGCATTACACTGCCACCCATGATTTTAGTTTTTTACAGGTTGTACAAAAATTTTTGAAGACTCAATTCTTAAGACTTCAATTTCCACATTTTCAGCGACAAATCCACCATTGGATCGCACTTCTATTTCTTGCTCGTCAAACATTGCTTTGCCAACTGGCTTTAGCGATGAAATTGTGGTGCCTTTATCTCCAATTTTTACATCAAACTTAAAATTGTCATTGTGTTTCCCGGCAACTGACCCCTTCAACGAAAATCGCTCCCAAGATTTGCCTTTAAAAGCGATAACCAACACTACCACATTAATAATGAGCGCCACAAGGAGGATGATGGTGCCTGTTGATGCGCCGTAATAATCATAGCCCAGATAAATGCCATAGATGGAAAAAATGAACCCGAGAATTCCTACAATGGTAGTGCCGGGTACAAAAATAACCTCAGCAATGATCAGGAACGTGCCCAATAATATAAGTCCTATGATAGTAATCCAATCCATATTGGTTAGTAAGCTTTTGCGAAGAGTACACGCCCTTCTGATGGCTTACCTGTAAAGATACATTTTCCTTCTTCTTTTTTCTGATCCAGTGGAATACAACGAATGGTCGCTTTTGTTTCATCCTTGATTCTTTCTTCTGTCTCAGCAGTCCCATCCCAATGGGCAAGTACAAAACCATGCTCCACTAGCTCTTTGAATTGATCATACGTATCAGCCTTCTTGGTATTTCCTTCTCTGTAGGTTTTGGCCTTATTGTAAATGCTAGCTTGAATGTCCTCAAGCAATTGTGTCACATGATCCACCACCCCATCTATTGGATGAAAAGCTTTTTCCTTGGTATCCCTGCGCGCAATTTCGATCGTCCCTTTTTCAAGGTCTTTGGGTCCAATAGCTAACCTTACCGGAACACCTTTAAGCTCGTATTCAGCAAACTTCCATCCGGGCTTGTGCGTATCTCGCGAGTCAAATTTCACAGAAACTCCTTTTTCTTTTAGTTGCGAAACTATCGGAGCTACTACTTCCTCAATTTGTGCGAGTTGTTCCTCTTTAAAATAAATGGGAACAATGACTACCTGTATAGGTGCAAGCTTAGGAGGAAGCACCAGCCCGTCATCATCAGAATGTGCCATAACCAGCGCTCCCATAAGTCGAGTACTCACTCCCCATGATGTTCCCCATACTAATTCTTCTTTGCCCTCCTTTGTTGCAAACTTCACATCGAAAGCTTTAGCAAAATTTTGACCTAAAAAGTGAGAAGTACCCGCCTGTAGCGCTTTACCATCTTGCATCATCGCTTCAATACAATACGTGTCTACTGCTCCGGCAAATCGCTCGCTCTCCGTTTTGACGCCTTTTATCACGGGCATAGCCATAAACTCCTCGGCGAATGTCGCGTACACATTGAGCATTTGATTGGTCTCATCAATAGCTTCTTGTTTGGTTGCATGAGCAGTGTGCCCCTCTTGCCATAGAAACTCAGCTGTACGCAAAAACAAGCGTGTGCGCATTTCCCAGCGCATTACATTGGCCCATTGGTTGACAAGAATTGGAAGGTCACGATAGGATTGGATCCAGTTCTTGTAAGAATCCCATATTACTGTTTCAGATGTTGGTCGTATGATCAGTTCCTCTTCCAATCTGGCCTCAGGGTCAACGACAATTCCGTTCCCTTCCTCATCATTTTTTAATCGGTAATGCGTGACTACCGCGCATTCTTTGGCAAAGCCTTCTACATGATCTGCCTCCTTGCTCAAGAAGGATTTAGGTATCAAAAGCGGAAAATATGCATTCTCGTGTCCTGTATCCTTGAACATTTGATCAAGTGTTTGTTGCATCTTTTCCCAGATGGCAAAACCATAAGGTTTTATGATCATACAGCCTCTAACAGGTGAATTTTCTGCCAATCCAGCTTTTTTCACCAGCTCGTTGTACCACAATGAATAATCTTCTGAACGTGAAGGAATAGCTTTAGCCATGTATCTTTATATCTTTTGGTATGGAGTTTGCTTTTATAGTCCTAGATTTCTAAGGATCGCAAATATAGCGGAGGCGCTGAACAGACTGACCCTAGTGATCGTTATAAATAAAAAAAGGAGGTTCGTCATGAAGCATTATTTGAAAATTTTTCTAGTTATGATCTTAGGAACTTCTGCGATAGGAGCTATCGGTCAGGAGTACGATGATTTATACTTCACTAAAAAAGATCGAGTGAAGCAAAAGAAGAAATTCACAGAAGTGGCAGATCAGTACCAGCAAGAGCCCGTCAAAAGCGATGAGGAGCTGAGCTTCTTAGGCCGACAGTTTAAAAATAGCAATCCTGCGCCAGAGGAAGGATTTGTTAGCGAAGAATCGCTAGACTATTATAAGCCAGAAAAAACCCAGGAGGATTACCTCGCAGAAAATGATTACAGTGTTGATAATCAGTATCAAAACACAAACTTTAGCAATCCTCAAGAAACTTATTACGGCAACACTATACCTCAACAGGTGGTAGTAAATAACTACTATAATGACAATTGGAATAGCTTCAATGGATGGAATCGTCCGCGCTTAAGGTTTGGTTTTGGTTTTAATAGCTGGGGTGGAAATTTTTGGTCTATGTCTTACGGAAACGCATGGGGAGGACCGTTCAATGATCCATTCTGGAATCCGTGGTATAACAACTGGGGTCCTTCATGGGGATGGAATAGTTGGGCTTACAACCCTTGGGGCTGGGGAGGAGGACTCAATTCATTTTGGTGCCCTCCA
Source organism: Ekhidna sp. (assembly GCF_039940915.1). Taxonomy (GTDB): domain Bacteria; phylum Bacteroidota; class Bacteroidia; order Cytophagales; family Cyclobacteriaceae; genus Ekhidna. The sequence goes on along the minus strand of NZ_JBDVFO010000001.1, from coordinate 358,314 downwards.
GTATATGGAAATTTTTATGGCAGGCCTGTGTACGTAGTAGATAACAACGCTAGAAGTGGAAGAAATAGAGTGCGAGGCTCAAGGAATTCGAGAGGATCTGTTTCGAATAGAAGCAGTCGTTCTTCTTCAGGAAGAAGTGCTTCAGTTTCAAGAGAATCCAGAAGTAGTCGCGCTGATCATAGCCGACAACAAGCCGATTATCTGAATCGCTCCAGAAGTAGCAGATACAATACAAGCAATTCACGAGGATCAAGTTCAATTAATTCAAGGTCTACGAATACGAACGGTTCTTCCAGGGTGAATATGGGAGGAAGAACCAATTCAAATAGTAATGTAAATCGGTCTAGTTCCAGGCCTAACAACAGAAGCTATACTCCCCCTGCATCTCGAAGTAGCAGGAGCTCTTCAGTAAGATCATCCGGATCGTCTAGAAGTTCAGGCTCGGTGAATAGATCAAGAAGTTCTTCATCAAGTAGGTCTTCTGGTTCAAGATCCTCGTCGGGTAGATCCAGCTCTAGCAAAAGAGGAAGAAACTAAACTTAATTTTTAAGATCAATGAGAAAAAAGCTACTTACACTTTTGTTTTTTGTGTTTGGCTGTTCAGTTATATCCAATGCTCAATATTTTGAAGATGCTTATAGGTTTAGTCGAAGTAATTACGGGCTAGGAAGTACTGCTAGAATGCAGGCCATTGGTGGAGCCCAAATAGCGCTTGGTGGAGACATCAGTTCTGCCGTATCAAATCCGGCGGGATTAGGATTTTTCAACAAAGGAGTATTTGTATTTACCCCCTCGATGGATTTTGTCAATGCGGATTCCAAGTATGGGATATTCAATGGGGGGAGTGCTGATTTTCAAGGAGCAGAAGAAACGTTTAGAAACAATTTCAATTTCGCCAACATTGGGGCCGTGATCAATTTCACAAAGGGACGATTTACAGATGATAAGTTTAAGGGAGGTTCTCTGGCTATCACATTGAATAGAAGCAATACGTATCACCTGAGTAGGAAGTATGAAGGGGAGAATGAATTCAATTCCATTGTCGACAACATATTAGCGGAGGCAGGTTTTCAGGATGTTAGTCAGTTGAATGAGTTAGGATTTGCAGCATTTGATCAATTTTTAATTACTCCGGCAGGTGGAGGTTATGATGCTTTTGTTGGGGGATTCCCGATTCAAAGGGAATCCATTAAAGAACGAGGATCACACTACCAGATGAATATAGCTTGGGGAGGAAATTACGATGATAAACTATACTTCGGAGGTGGAATGGGACTACAGTTCATCAATTATAAGCAAGAAAGAACCTATGAAGAATTTGATTTTCTGCAAGGAGGAACAGATTTGGATTCACTTAATTCGATAATCATCGATGATCAATTAGAAGTAAGAGGACGCGGGATCAACTTTAATTTTGGTGCCATCTTTCGACCGGCAGATTTTTTAACCATCGGAGCAACCTACACCTCTCCATCTTTCATGTCACTCGATGAAGAGAGTTTTATAGACCTTGAAGCAGATTGGGATGCAGGCACTAGCTACACAGAAACCGTAGATGGCGAAACGGTAACCTATGATCTAGGAAATATCGACCCCTACCAGAGCGACCTTTTTGTAAATAATTATAAGCTGAGAACTCCATCAAAAGTAGGTGTAGGCGTAGCAGCCTTCATAGGTAAGAGTGGCTTCATCAGCGGTGATGTTGAGTACATAGATTACAGCAGCGCCAATCTCAATTCAGATGATATAGCTACAAAAGATGACAATGCGATTATCGACGGACTTTATGAGTCCGTAGTAAATGTCCGGTTTGGTGGCGAATACCGATTTGATAATTTCCGACTAAGAGCAGGGTATGCCTTTCTTCCTGATCCAATAAAAGATTCCAACTTGCTGGATCGTACGGATATCACTTTTGGATTTGGCTACCGCACATTTGATTATTTCCTTGACTTTGCAGTTGTTTCAAGTAAAACACAACTAGAGTCAGTACCCTATTTTTCTGAACTGAATCAGCCATTTAGTAGGTCGGATATTCAAAGAACTACCGTTTCTGTGACTTTTGGTCTGAATTTCTAGTTAGAAAAGTTTAAGAATCTCTTTGTACACCTGGATGGTATGATCAGCTTGATTGTACCATCCTTTCCTTTTTTCCAAAAGCTCTGACAAAGTATTCGTTTTCATTAATGGACGAGAGGTGTCCAACTTCAAGCGGTCTTCAATTTCTGCAACTGGGGTATTCAAGAAGATAGTTGCGCCAGCATGCTGCATGGTTTCCAAATTATTGAAGAAACACGGTGTGCCACCGCCAGTTGCCAAGACAAATGAATCAATCTCAGCGATGATCTTCTCTAGGTGACTTTTTTCTAACTGCCGAAAGTGGGCTTCTCCTTTTTCCTCAAATATCTGCGAAACAGATAGCTTTGTGCTCTTCTCTATATCCTGATCTAGATCAATAAATTGAATGCCTAGATGTACAGCCAAATCCAGACCCATTGTGGTCTTGCCGGCCCCAGGCAATCCAATGAGAAAAATCTTTTGATTCACTGCTGATTAAGGATTTCGATTACATCATCAGCCAATGGCGTGTCATTGTAATGCCACTTGGCAATGACTACCCCATCTTTCAGTAGGACCACACCTGGATTCGATCGAACCATGGTTTTCAATACAGTGGCATCTGCAAAATAATATGGAACAGCTAGCTGGTTTGCGTGCCGAAAGGCTTCGAATTTTTCATAACCAGAAGAGGTCAGTACCCAGGTTTTATACCTTGGATTGTCATATGTCAAATTTCTTAAGCGATCTATTTCATCAAGGGAAGTCTTTTCAACCTGATGAATGATGATAATCAATTTTGTGCCTGTTAGTAGTTCATCTGTATAGTCATCGTCGCCCTGCCATACGTTGAGATCCGTAATTTTAGCAGCAGCTTCTGGGTTGGTCAGTCTAGCTTCAATATATTCATATCCTCCTTCAGAAGGGTATGTTTCGAACTCAGATGTCTCACCATCTTTTTCCATGACATATACATATTTTAAAGGGGCTGAATTTTGCATCAAAGTCGGCAAATGATTGCCTACTTTGTACGCTCTGAAGTCGATAAAGGGTAAATGCTGTATGGAATAGATCGCGATCAGAACAAAGAAAAAAGTGCTGCCCACAACTTTAATTTCACTCAACTTCACGCTGAGCATTGGTTTGTAACTATCTCTTTTCCAAAAGATTACTCCGATGAGAACCAGGAGGATGATGTCCTTATAAAATGACTGCCAGGGGGTAAGCTTAATGGCATCTCCAAAACATCCACAATCGGTTACTTTATTGAAGTAGGCGGAATAAAAAGTGAGGAAGGTAAAGAACACGATCATGGCTAAGAGAATCCAGGATGTGGATTTCATACGATAGCCAATGATTAAGGCTATGCCAAGGACAACCTCTAACACGCTGAGGACTACACTAAGGAAAAGGGCAGCCGGAACAAACCAATCAAAGAATGGGGCTATATCGGTTGCAAACACCTGAAAGTATTCTTCCAGTTTAATCGCCGTTCCTACTGGGTCATTCACTTTAATGATGCCGGAGAAAATAAATAAGCATCCGACAGCATATCGTGCAAATTCCTTTATGATTTTCATGTGTATTTAGTTTATTTCAATTGTGGACCATTTCATCATTCCTTCATCTTTATGAGACAGAATACGGAATAGTTGATCATGTCTTGATAGTTAGCATCAATACCTTCTGAGATTAGGGTTTTGCCAGCATTGTCCTCAATTTGCTTTACACGCATGAGCTTCATGAGAATAATGTCCGTCATTGAACTTACGCGCATTTCTCTCCATGCTTCTCCATAGTCGTGATTTTTTGCAGTAAGTAAGTTCATCGTATCGTCAGCAACCTGATCATACTTTGGTTCCAATTCATCAAATGGAATCTCCATCTCCTCGGTTCCATTCAATTGCATTTGAATAATAGCGATGATGCAATAGTTGATGATACCAATGAACTCGTTACCTATGTCTTCACCAACTTTGTTTTCACCCTTTTCTTGAATGGATCTTATGCGTTGGGCTTTGATGAAAATCTGATCGGTAATGGAAGGCAACCTCAAAATTCTCCAGGCGGTACCGTAATCTTTTGTCTTTTTAGCAAAAATCTCTTTGCATTCAGAAATGATCTCCTTGTATTGCTGCTCAGTTTCCTGTCTCATGTAAATTTACTCACGAAGTGAGCGTTAAATATTTCAATGCTTCACGAAATAAATAATTTTTTAGTTCAATGCGTAAGAGCTCTCTACGTCATTTTACTAACCAAGCAAAACTAATCCATTGAGTATCAAAGATAGCATCAATATAAGAGGAGAAATTGTGGATCTATCATCTCCAAAAGTGATGGGCATTATCAATGTTACTCCCGATTCATTTTTTGCAGAGAGTAGAAAAATGGTCAACAGTGAGATTTTGATGAGAGCAGAAAAGATGCTTAATGACGGAGCAACCTTCCTAGATGTTGGAGGATATTCATCAAGGCCAGGAGCGGAGGATATTTCTGTAGAAGAAGAGATAGTTCGCGTGGCTGAACCGATTGAGCAGATTGCAAAAAGATTTCCTGACGCCATCATTTCCATAGATACATTTAGATCCAAGGTGGCCAGAATAGCCATCGAATCCGGAGCTGCTATTGTAAACGATATATCAGCAGGTCATTTAGATGATGAAATGTTGACATCAGTCGCGGAAATGGGAGTTCCATACATTGCAATGCATATGCGGGGCACGCCTCAAACCATGAAGAATCTCACAGATTACAATGATTTAGTCTTGGATGTAATGAAATATTTCTCAGCAGTACTTGAGCGTTCCAACCACTTGGGGATAAAAGATGTCATAATAGACCCGGGGTTTGGATTTGCGAAAACGGCTGAGCAGAGTTTTGATCTGTTAAATAAACTGGATCATTTTCACCACCTAAATCAGCCACTTCTTGTAGGCGTCTCGCGTAAGTCCATGATCTACCGAACACTTAAATTGACCGCTGAAGAATCTTTGAATGGCACTTCGGTATTAAATACCGTAGCTTTGTTTAAGGGTGCCGCCATTCTTCGTGTACATGATGTTAAGGAGGCTGTGGAAGCCGTAAAACTTATAAATCAACTGAATTGATTTTAGCTTTTCAAATAGGATTTTTAGACATAAGCTGGAAGGATGCTTTGGACATTCTTTTGGTGACGATCCTATTGAGTCAGATCTACAAACTGATGAAAGGAAGTGTGGCGATCAAAGTCTTCGTTGGATTCCTTGCTATATACCTGATCTACCTTGTGGTGAGTGCGCTGCAGATGGAGCTTTTGAGTACAATACTTGGTCAATTCATGGGCGTGGGAGTATTGGCTGTCATTATTCTCTTCCAACAGGAAATCAGAAAATTTCTATTGCTTGTGGGTAGAACAAACATTTTTGAAGAAGGTAAATTTTTCAAAAATGTTAGGTTTTGGTCCCAAAATGGGAATGTACGGAGAGCCAATATCACTCCGATAGTCGAAGCGGTTAAATCTTTGGCTGGATCCAATACAGGAGCATTGATAGTTCTCTCGGAGGATTCACCGTTGAAGTTTTACGCCGAATCAGGCGATGCCTTGGATTCCTTGCTTTCAAAAAGACTCTTACTCGCCATCTTTAATAAGTACAGTCCATTGCATGACGGAGCTGTAATCGTTCATAAAGATCGCATCGTAGCTGCAAGATGTATTTTACCTGTGACCGAAAGAGATGTTTCAGCACAATATGGTTTGCGGCATAGAGCAGGTCTGGGAATGTCAGAGAATACGGAGACGTTTATCATCGTAGTTTCAGAAGAGACCGGTCAGATTTCTGCCATGCAGAATGGTGAGATTATGCATAATATCTCGGCTCAAGAGCTCAGAAAACAAATCAACAAATACCTCCATGAGCCCAAGGAGTTGAAAAAAGAGAAAGAGAAGAAAGAATCGGATGTTGAGATTAAGGAGGAGGTTGCATAAGAATCCCCACTTTCGCGAGGATTCAGTCTATTAAAATATGCTATTGTATCACACCCAGATCTTTACCTACTTCAGTAAAGGCTTGGATCGCCTTATCAAGATGTTCGCGCTCATGAACGGCAGAAATTTGCACACGTATCCTAGCCTCACCTTTTGGGACCACTGGAAAATAGAAACCAATCACATAAATACCTTTTTCAAGTAGCTTAGCTGCCATCTCTTGAGAGAGCTTAGCATCGTAAAGCATAATTGGAACAATTGGATGTTCACCCGGTTTGATGTCGAATCCTGCTGAAGTCATCTGCTCTCTGAAGTATTTGGTGTTTTCTTCCAACGTATCTCTGAGCTCTGTCGTCTCACTGAGCATGTCAATCACCGCAATCGATGCTCCAGTAATTGAAGGAGCTAGTGTATTTGAGAACAAATACGGCCTTGATCGTTGGCGCAGAATGTCAACAATTTCTTTTTTAGCCGCAGTAAACCCTCCTGAAGCCCCGCCTAACGCCTTACCAAGCGTGCCGGTTATGATATCAACTCGATCCATACAGTTTCGATATTCGTGAACCCCACGTCCCGTTTTACCAATAAATCCAGTTGAATGACATTCATCAGTCATCACCAAGGCATCATATTTATCAGCCAGATCACAAATTTTATCCAACTGAGCGATGGTGCCGTCCATTGAAAATACCCCATCAGTAACTATGATTTTAACCTTTGCTTCAGAGGCTGTTTTTAGCTGCTCCTCTAAATCTGCCATGTCATTGTTTTTGTATCTGTAACGTTTTGCCTTGCAGAGGCGAACTCCATCAATGATGGAGGCATGATTCAGGGAATCTGAGATAATAGCATCTTCTGGGCCTAGCAGAGGTTCGAATACCCCACCATTGGCATCAAAGGCAGCAGCATACAGAATAGTATCTTCCATGCCAAGAAACGTTGAAATTTTCTGTTCCAACTCTTTGTGAATATCCTGAGTACCACAAATGAATCGCACCGATGACATACCAAAACCGTGTGAGTCAATGGATTTTTTTGCAGCCTCCACTACTTTAGGATGTGATGAAAGTCCGAGATAATTATTCGCGCAAAAATTGACAACATCAGATCCGTCGGTTAGTTTAATGTCTGCTGATTGAGGAGAGGCAATAACACGCTCTTGTTTGTAAAGACCGGCCTCTTTAATTTCCGTTATTTCCTTCTCTAGTCTTGGCTTTAGTGATTTATACATGTCAGCTTGTTTTCGGTTTTAAGGGTTTTATTTTTGGTCGCATCGCTTTGGAAGGAGTAGTTGTCTTCACTTCTGTCACACCCTCAAGCTTATGAGCCCTTCGTATCTTGTTAATTAAAAAAAGTTTTTGCTGTGTAAAACTATCCGGGTGCAATTGATCAAAGAGTTGTCTGAACTCAGCGTATTGAGTCGGTTCAGCTTTCTTGTATTTTTCAGGATCTATTTTTTTACCAGTTAAATATTCATCAAACAGCATTGTGGCAAATTTAATGGATGCAAGTTTTCTAGCTCGATGTAAATTTGCGATCCTTAAACCCAATAAACAACCATTTACCCATGGATAAAATCCTGATTATAGGTGCTTGTGGACAACTTGGAACAGAGCTGACCCTGAAGCTAAGAGAACTAAAGGGAACAGAAAATGTCATTGCTTCAGATTTGCTAGATGAACCTGTAGAGCTGCTCAACGATGGGCCATATGAAAAACTCAACATCCTAAATAAAGAGTCCTTTCATATCATTTTGGAAGAACATAACATTACACAGGTATATCACCTGGCAGCTGTTCTTTCTGCGAAAGGCGAGCAAAATCCACTTTTTGCCTGGCAGCTAAATATGGAGAGCTTGCTTACCGTGCTTGAAGCAGGAAAAGATAAACTTGAAAAAATCTATTGGCCGAGTTCCATTGCAGTATTTGGCCCTGATACTCCAAAGGAAAATACACCTCAGAATACTGTGATGAGCCCCAACACAGTCTATGGTATTTCAAAATTAGCTGGCGAACGATGGTGCGAATATTATTTCGAGAAGCATGGAGTGGATGTAAGAAGTTTGAGATACCCTGGATTGATCGGGTATAAAGCCTTACCTGGTGGAGGCACAACTGACTATGCTGTTGATATCTTTCACAAAGCTATTGCGGGAGAAAACTATGAGAGTTTTTTGTCAGAAAACAGCATGCTGCCCATGATGTACATGGATGATGCAGTGAAGGCAACCATTGACTTAATGGAAACGGCAGCTGAAAACTTGAAAGTGCATAGCTCATATAATTTGGCGGCCATGAGCTTTACACCAAAAGAAATTGCCGAAGAAATTAAAAAACATTACCCTGATTTTGAGATTACTTATAATACGGATTTTAGGCAAAAAATAGCCGATAGCTGGCCTGGAAGTATTGATGACAGTGCTGCAAGAAACAATTGGGGATGGCAACATTCCTATGGACTCAAAGAACTTGTAGAGGTGATGATTACCAATTTGAAAAGCACAATTGTTTTTGATTAGGGTATTTTTTCCCCTTTCTTTCCATTTCGAAAAACCAAGCAACCATGGAATCTTACGAAAATCTTGCTCTTGATTTAGCTGACAGTATTCTAACTATTACAATCAACCGGGAAAGTAAAATGAATGCGCTCAATCGAGCGACAATGCTGGATATCAGAGATGCATTTCAGTATGTTCAAGACAATCCAAAGGACATTAGAGGAGTGATTTTGACAGGTGCTGGGGAAAAAGCATTCGTTGCTGGCGCTGATATTAGTGAGTTTTCCGGTTTGAGCGAAATGCATGCAAGGAAATTTGCTGAAGAGGGACAAGAAATATTCCAGTCGATAGAAAATAGTCATACGCCTGTCATTGCGGTAGTGAATGGGTTTGCGCTAGGTGGAGGCTGTGAGTTAGCCATGTCCGCTCATATGAGAATAGCCGTAAGTACCGCAAAATTTGGACAACCGGAAGTCAACCTAGGATTGATCCCCGGATACGGCGGGACACAACGCTTAACACAACTTATAGGGAAAGGCAGAGCTTTTGAGTTTTTGATGAGTGCGGATATGATCTCAGCAGAAAAGGCAGAGCAATTGGGTTTGGCAAATTATGTGGAGGCTGATAAAGCTGCCGCTCACGCCAAAGCCGTGGAACTCTTAAAGAAAATAGCATCCAAAGCACCAGTAGCCATAGGCTTGGTAATTGATTCAGTAAATGCTTGCTTTGAGACGGGCGTAAACGGCTATCAAACAGAAGCCAATGCATTTGCCGGTTGTTTTGGAACAGAAGATTTCAAAGAGGGTGTTACCGCATTCTTAGAAAAAAGAAAAGCAGATTTTAAAGGCGAATAACCCTTGTCAATTCTCAGAAAGCTAGCCAGCCAGACAGCAGTTTATGGCTTAAGTAGTGTGCTTGGGCGAATGCTCAATTACCTATTAGTCCCACTATATACTTCCGTTTTTCTTCCGGCAGAATATGGCATTGTTACCGAGCTGTATGCGTATGTGGCCTTTCTCAATATTCTTTATATCTATGGTTTAGAAACAGCCTATTTTCGGTATTCTTCTAACAAAACAGGTAGCGACTATTTTAACCTTGCGTTTACAAGTATTCTAGTTACCTCTCTGCTTTTCTCAGGACTCATTTGGGTTCTTTCAGAAAGAATCGCCGATCTGCTACAATATCCTGACAAAGCCCATTACATTCAATGGCTCGCCGCAATTCTAGCGATTGACGCCATTGTAGCAATCCCTTTTGCGAGACTTAGACAGGACGGAAAAGCGAAGCGTTTTGCGCTATTCAAGCTTTCCAATATTGGAGTTAATATTTTGCTCAACCTTTTCTTCATCTTATGGTGTCCAATGATTCTTGAGCAGAACCCTGAGAGTTTTGTAAAAAGCATTTTTGACCCACAGTTAGGTGTTGGTTATGTGTTCTTGTCTAACCTAATTGCAAATGGACTTTACTTGATATGTTTCATTCCTGACTGGATGAAATTGAAACTCAGTTTCAATGCAACAGAATGGAAAAGGATGATAAAGTACGCATGGCCCGTTTTGATTATTGGCTTTGCAGGTGTCATCAATGAAATGTTGAGTCGTGCAATCTTAAAATACCGGCTGCCCGAAGGGTTTTATGAAGGTTTTACAAATCTTGAGATTCTGGGGATTTTCGGAGCGTGTTACAAACTTTCTGTTTTCATGACACTGGCTGTGCAGGCATTTAGGTATGCATTCGAGCCGTTTTTTTTCGCACAGTCAAAAGAGAACAACTCACCTCAAGTTTTTAGTCAAATAATGACATGGTTTGTTCTTTTTACTGCTTTTAGTTGGTTGGTGCTCAGCGTATTCATGCCATATTATGCGCCTATCTTCCTAAGGCAAGAAAGCTACTTGTTGGCGCTGAATGCGGTGCCCTGGCTCCTTGGTGGAGGATTGTTTCTTGGAGTTTTCTACAATCTTTCTCTTTGGTACAAGTTGACAGACAAAACACTTTATGGTGCATACATTAGTGCAATAGGGGCACTTGCCACCTTCATTCTCAACTGGTTACTCATTCCGCTAATTGGATATATGGGTTCAGCAGTTGCCACCTTCACTTCATACTTACTCATGGTAATAGTTTCTTACGTGTGGGGAGCTAAACATTATCCGGTTCCATATCAAGTAGTGAAGGTGATTGGGTACATAAGTTTAGCCGGTTTAGGCATACTTGTGAACGAGCTAACGCAACAATCAGTCGTAAAGGCTGTTCTGGTCGTGTTAATCTTTCTAACTTTGTGCATCATTTTAGAAAGAAAGTCTTTACAAAAAATCAAAGCTAAATAGCTAAAAATCAATACTTTTCTATGAATTTGATCATTCCGATGGCCGGCAAAGGGAAGCGTCTGCGACCACACACACTCACAACACCAAAACCTTTGATTCCTGTGGCTGGTAAGCCGATTGTCCAGCGGTTAGTTGAAGATATCGCTGAAGTAACGCCGGAGAAAATCGAGAAAATTGGATTCATTATTGGAGATTTTGATGAAGAGATAAAAGAAAAACTTAGAGAAATCGCAAAAGAAGTTGGAGCTGAGGCTTACTTTTTCACTCAAGAAATTGCGGAAGGAACAGCCCATGCCATTGCGTGTGCAAATGAAATTTTAGAAGGAAAAGTGACGGTTGCATTTTCAGATACGCTTTTCAGAGCAGATTTTAAACTGAACTCGGAAGATGATGGCATTATTTGGACGAAGCAAATAGAGGATCCCAGTGCTTTTGGTGTTGTTAAATCAAATGAGGACGGCATTATCACTGATTTTATAGAAAAGCCAAAGGAATTTATTTCTGATCAAGCCATCATTGGCATTTATTATTTCAAAAAAGGCGAGGATTTAAGGGCTGAAATCGATTATTTGATAAGAAATGATATACGTGGGGGAGGTGAATTTCAGTTGACGATGGCACTGGAGAATCTAAAAGAGAAAGGCACCAACTTCACAATTGGCACAGTAAATGAGTGGTTAGATTGTGGAAATAAGGCAATCACAGTAGAGTCAAACTCGAGATACCTTGGCTTTTTAGAAGGGGAGAATCTCATTGCAGAAAATGTGGAAATTGAAAATTGTGAAATAATAGAACCGGTATTTGTAGGGGAGGGATCGAAAATCGTAGACTCTACAATTGGGCCAAATGTCTCTATAGGCAAGAATTGCATGATCAGTAACTCTAAGCTATCTGAATCACTCATTCAAAATAACACGTCACTTGTAGACGTTGATTTAACCAACTCAATGATTGGAAACTTCGTTAAGTTGGAAGGCCAACCCAAATCGGTAAGTTTAGGTGATTACAGCGAATGGTAAATTGATGCGGATATTTTTATTTTCAGTACTTCTGATCTCAACTTTTCTTTCCTTTTCCCAAAGGAAGAAGAAAGATGTTGCCGTGCCTCTGACGCAGGAAGATTCATTGAAGCTGGAAGGGGTTTTAATAGAGGCAGAAAAGCAGCTGATACTAGAAAATTATGCTAAGGCACTAGAAAATTTCCATGTAGCGCTAGAAATGAACACGGAGAGTTCAGCTACCAACTTTAAAATTGCGGAGGTGCTTGCTAAAAGCAATGAAGGACAAAAAGCTCTTCCCTTTGGCCTCAAAGCCATCGAACTAGATCCGAGAAACAAGTATTACAGGCTGGGACTGGCACGTATTTATCAATCCATAGGGTTTTACGTGGATGCGGCTAAAACTTACGAAGGTCTTGTTGAGCTGTTTCCGTCAGAAGAAAATGCCTTATATGAATTAGCAGAATTATATCAGCTGACAGGACGAAAGGATGATATGTTTCGAGTCTTTGATTTGATTGAAGCAAAGCTGGGTGTGAAGGAAGAAATTACTAGGGAAAAGCAGCGGATATATATGAAAGAAGGAAAGCTCGATGCGGTCATTGCTGAGTATGACAAATTAATCGATGCTTATCCAAACGAATCCTCATACAAAGCTGAGTTGATAAACTTCCTTATTCAGAATAAGAGACTTGAACGAGCTGAAAAGGCCATTGTCGATTACGAAAAAACCGAAACCTCATCCTCTCGGATTACCATGATGAAAAGTGAATTGGCATGGATGCGAGGCAATCATGAAGAATCTTTGGTGCTACTCAGTGAGGCTTTTGAGACCAACGTCATCGATTTTGATTCAAAATTTCAAATCATATCGAACTACCTGGTAATGAATACCAAGCCAGAGACGAAAAGTAAGCTTACCCAAATTGCAGTGCAGCTAGCCGAACAATTTCCTGATGAATTTAAAGCACAAGCTTTTGTTGGTGACCTACTGTATCAAGACGGTAAAAGCAGAGATGCGGTAGCCTATTACCTAAAGGCAGTGGAATTGAACCCATCCAATTATTCTGTTTGGCAGAATATCATAAACGTAGAGGCTGACCTGAATGCATATGATAGTGTAGTAGTACATGCAGAAAGAGCGCTGGAGTATTTCCCTAATCAGGCCTTGTTGTACTATTTTGCAGGTACCGGGCATTTGATTAATCAAGATCTGAAGAAGGCTGTACGGGTTCTCGAGCAAGGAAAAAAATACACAGTAGATCCCAATTTGCTCACTGTTTTTTATGGACAACTAGGAGATGCTTACAATGGGCTAAAAGAAAGCGAGAAATCATATAACGCCTATGATAAAGCATTGGAGAATGGTCCGAATAATGATCATGTGCTGAATAATTATAGTTATTATCTATCGCTGGACAACAAGAACCTTGAAAAAGCCTTAGAAATGTCGACCAGGCTAGTCGAACAGCATCCAAATAACCCAACCTACTTAGATACTCATGGATGGGTTCTGTATGCGAGTGGCAAATACAAGGAATCTAAAAAATTCCTAGAAAAAGCAGTTTCATTGGACAATGATGGCACAGTCATTGAACACTATGGTGATGTCCTCTTCCAGTTGGGAGAAGTCGAGGAAGCAATCAAGCAGTGGGAAAGGGCTCGTGATTTAGGGAGTGCTTCAGAATTAATTGGGAAGAAAATTTCAGATCGAAAGCTTTATGAATAAGCTCTTACTACTTTGTCTTGTCGCAATGATTGGGTTGAGCTCATGCAACCGAAAGGTGGGAGCGATTTTTGGCAAAAAAAAGGATAAGCTTGAGGTGGTCGATCCAGAATTCGATTACCTCTCTGCAAAAGCAAAATTTAATTTTGATGACGGTGAAAAAAGCTATTCAACATCCGCTAATTTTAGAATAAAAAAAGATAGTCTCATCTGGATTTCTTTTTCACCAGCATTGGGAATTGAAGTTGCTCGTGTGCTGATTACAACCGAAAATGTGTTTATTCTGGACAAATTAAAGAAAGAATATTATGAATATTCATATGAAGAATTGTCCAAAAATTTTGACTTTGATTTTAATTTCAAAATGATTCAGTCCGTGGTATTGGGAAATCTAGTGGAGCCCTACAAAAAGCAACGCGTTGAAAAGATGGATAACTTTTTTACATACACTGCTTCAAAAGGATTGTATCTATATCAGAATTTTATTGGCGCCTCAACAATGAAACTTGAGAAAGTTCAGGTGTTCGATGAGGGGACAGGAAATACGATTTCAGTAAATTACGGTGATTTTATATTGGTGAACAGTCAGATTTTCCCCAATGAAATTTCGGCAGTCATTGACTATGAAGCTAAAAACAAACCGAATACAGAGGTTAACATATCCTATAATAAGATGGTCATCGAAGACGGCCCCATTAGCTTCCCCTATTCAGTCCCAAGTAAGTATGAGAAGAAATAGTCTTCACATAATTCTATTCTTTTTTGCTTTTTTACTGTTGGATTTTGATGCGTTTAGTCAAAAAACGAAAAGCCAGCTAGAACTCGAAAAGAAGGAAAACCTCAGGAAAATTGCTGAAGCAGAACGCATTCTTAATGAGACTGCAGATGAAAAAAAGGTAACATTAGGACAACTCAGGGCGCTAAATCAACAGATCAATGCCAGAGCGTCTTTGATTCGTTCAATCGGCTCAGAAATTACTATTCTAGATAATGAGATAACAGATTTACGAATTGTGGTATCCTCCCTTCAAGAGGATCTTAAGCATTTGAAGGAAGAATATGCAGAGCAGATTTATTCCTCCTATAAGGCGAACAAAGGAAATAGCAGACTCATGTTTTTATTTTCAGCCAGTGATTTCAATCAACTTTTGCAAAGGCTAAAATATCTAGAACAATACTCAGATGCGAGAAGGCTTCAGGCAGAGCAGATTGAAGTAGTGACCAAAGAACTAAACGATCAACGCAGTAGAGTAGAAGCAAAAAGAGCAGAGCAGCAGAGACTTTTAAATCAGCAGCTCCGTGAAAAAAATAAGCTTGCCAATTCAAAGAAGAAGCAATCCAAATTGGTAGCTCAGCTTACTAAGAAAGAAAGACAACTTCGAAAAGAAGTGGAAGATCGCAAAGCAGCAAACGCTCGATTAAATACCTTAATTGCGAAAATCATTGAAGACGAGGCGAGAAAAACCTCGACCGCTTCCACTGCGGAATCTGCAAGTGCGGCAGAGTTGACTCGCTTGTTCGAATCAAAGAAAAACAGTCTTACATGGCCAGTAGGGTCTGGCTTTATAGCCACTAAATTTGGAAAGCAGCCACACCCCGTCCTTAAAAGGATAACGGTAGTTAACGACGGAGTAGGAATACAAACAGAAAAAAATTCTCAAGTAAAAGCTGTTTTTGATGGAGAAGTGACGTTGATAGGTACAATTCCTGGTAAAAATAATGTCGTGGTAATCAGGCATGGAGCCTACTTGACGGTGTATGCTCAACTAAAAAATGTAAACGTTAAAAAAGGCCAGAAAGTAAGATCAGATGAAATTATCGGTGAAGTCTATACTGATAGAGATGGTGTATCTGAGTTAGAATTTCAGGTTTATAAGGGCATGACAAAGCTAAATCCAGAAAATTGGTTAGCTATGAAATGATAATTTGTCAACTTATTGGACAAAGCTCCGTTTCTAAATACCTATCTTTGTAACTAATAAATTTAAAAGCAATGCATACATCATTATTATTTGCAATGCCAGGGTGGACTGAGATGATTATTATCGCTCTTTTCATTATCATTTTTTTCGGAGCGAAAAAAATACCTGAGATCGCACGAGGCATGGGAAAAGGCATCAGAGAGTTTAAAGATGCGACCAAAGAAATCAAGAACGAAATAAACGAGGGTTCGAAAGAAGAAACTAAGGCTTAAACCTTGAAAAACTTCCAATCACTCTCTGATATTCAATCAGAGGTTAGTGCAGGTAAACTTTCTGTTTCAGAGTTAGTTGAGCACTATTTGAAAAACATCGATGAAAAAAATGGAAGGCTTAATGCCTTCCTTTCTATTTATGGCGAAGACGCCATAAAGCAGGCCAAGCTAATTGATGAAAAAATTCATAAAAACATAGCTGGAAGACTTGCAGGCATGGTCATAGGAATCAAAGACGTCTTTGCCTATGAAAATCACCGGCTTCAATGTGCAAGTAGTATTCTTGAAAAATTTGAATCGCAATTCACAGCCACTTGCATTCAAAGACTCATTGATGAGGACGCAATCATCATTGGCCACCAAAATTGTGACGAATTTGCGATGGGATCGTCCAATGAGAATTCCGCTTTCGGTGTATGTAAAAACCCGGTCGATGAATCCCGCGTACCAGGAGGCTCATCAGGTGGTTCTGCAGCAGCAGTAGCGTCTGATATGTGCCAGGTTTCCATAGGGTCAGATACAGGAGGGTCAGTACGACAGCCAGCAGCATTCTGTGGGGTTATTGGATTAAAACCAACCTACTCACGTATTTCAAGATATGGATTAGCAGCCTATGCCAGTTCCTTTGATACTGTGGGCATTCTTACCAAGAGCCTGTCGGATGCAGCCATTGTTTTAGAAATAATGTCCGGTGCTGATGAATTTGATAGCACAGTATCAAATAAAAAAGTGCCCCGGTTTTCTGACTTCAAATCAAAAAATAAATATCGAGTTGCTTATCTCAGTGAGACGTTGAGTCATGAAGGCCTCAATCCTGAAGTGAAAGAGGCGACATTGCAGACCATTGAACAATTGAAATCGAACGGGCATGAAGTGAGAGAGGTAAGTATGTCACAGCTTGATTATGTGCTTCCTACCTACTATGTATTGACAGCTGCAGAAGCAAGTTCGAATTTATCCCGATATGACGGTGTGCGATACGGGAAACGAGCAAAGAGCGTTGATCTTGAGGGAATGTATAAAGAAAGCAGGTCAGAAGGCTTTGGAGAGGAAGTTAAGAAAAGGATCATGACGGGAACTTTTGTTTTGAGTGCAAGCTATCACGATGCATACTACACCAAAGCACAAAAAGTCCGCAGATTGATATCTCAGGAAACGAACAACTTGTTGGATGAGTATGATTTCATCGTATCTCCAACGACCCCAACCACAGCATTCAAAATTGGAGAATTTAAAAGTGACCCAATTCAAATGTATCTGGAAGACCTTTATACTGTTCAAGCAAATGTGGCAGGTATTCCAGCAATTTCAATTCCAATTGGAGCTGACAATCAAGGGTTACCTATTGGTATGCAATTGATGTCAAAAAGCTTTAATGAGCTCGAATTAATTGATATTTCAAATCAAATCATTACTTTCAAAGATCAAAACGGATAGCATATGACACGAAAATGGTTCCTAATTGGGATTATATTCATTTCATTAGTGGGGAAAGGCCAGGATTTTCAACTTGCTGAAATCATTCCTGACAATACTTATGATGAGATTGCAGATCGCATGAGCTGCATTGAAAAAGAGGTTCCACTGGTCTTCAATGAGCGTGTGATGGCTTTTGTTGATTATTTCGCAATCAAAGATCGAGCGTACACGCGAGACATCATTCGTAAGAAAGAGCTCTATTTTCCGTTGTTTTCCGAGACGCTGGCCAAGCATAATATGCCTGACGAGCTTAAGTATTTGGCCATTGTTGAGTCTGGCCTAAGGCCTAATGCCATTTCACGAGCAAACGCAGTTGGGTTATGGCAGTTTATTTCGTCTACAGGTAAAATGTACGGACTCCATAGCAATTGGTATGTAGATGACAGAATGGATCCGATAGAAGCAACAGATGCAGCTGCAAGGCATTTGAGAGATTTGTATCGCATGTTTGATAGCTGGGAACTGGCTTTGGCTGCTTATAACTGCGGCCCGGGAAATGTAAGAAAGGCGATAAGAAGGAGTGGCTATAAAAGAGAGTTTTGGGAGATCTATCGCTACCTACCAAGGGAGACACGATCATATGTTCCGCAGTTTGTGGCAATTACGTATCTATTCAACCATCTAGAAGAGCATGGATTTGATGAGAGTCCAGAAGTTTTCTATCCGGAGATGGATACAATCATGATTTCACAATATTTCCATGTGGAAACTTTTTGTAGTCAGCTTGGAATTTGCCTTGACGACATGCTTATGTGGAATCCCCAGATAAAAAGAGGCGCACTACCGGAAGGAACGAAGAACTTTGCATTGAATGTGCCAATAGAGTGGAAAGAAGAAATTGTTGCAAATAGAATTGCGCTCTATGACACGGCTTCAAAAGTTGGGAAAAAGCATTTGGACTATTTGGCAAGAAATACGCCAGGTAGTACCTACGGAAGAGAAAGGCTGTATTATCGCGTACGAAGTGGAGATGTGCTGGGTACAATAGCCAGGCAGTATGGAGTCCGTGTTTCAGACATACGATCGTGGAATAGAATTAGAGGAAATCTGATTCGTGTAGGCCAACGCTTGAGTATTTGGGTTTTGCCAACGTACAGTTCAAGTACGAAAAAACTCTATACAGCTTCTGCTGCTAAGCCAAAACCCAAACAAACTCCAACACCTCCATCTTCGATTACTGGGTTGGGTAAGACCTATACGGTAAAATCCGGAGATTCATTGTGGAGTATCAGCAAGAACAATAACACAAGTATTGAGAAACTAAAACAAGCAAATAAGCTCACCTCCAACAAGATCAAGCCTGGACAGTCGCTGGTTATACCTAACTAGTTCAGTCCTTATTCAATAAAACCCCTAAGTTTGAGAGGTCGGAACAGTTTTTGCTAATCAACTTACACATCGAAATAGGATTTTATGTTCAAAAACATACTTCTTTTAATTTTTATAGCTGTTGGATGCAGCGACGCTGCAAAAGAGAATCGAAGGAAAGATTTGCTACCAACTGCTAGGGGAGAGGCGGATGAGATTATCTTGGTTGTTGACTCAACTCAATGGGCAGATACACTTGGTTTAGGAGTAGAACTGCGAAAAACGTTCATGGCGCCTATGCTAGGACTGCCTCAGGATGAATCACTCTTCAATGTGAGTAAGGTCAATCCAAGGAGGTTAAACTCTGTCCTTAAATCAGCAAAAAATATGGTTTTTGTGATGACCCTGGACAGCAAGACGCCAGACAGTCGGGTACTTCAACAATTCTTTACCGATCAGTCGCTCAATCAAATAAAACGTGATACTTCGATTTTTATGAGGCCGCAAAAGGATCTTTTTGCCAAAGGACAAACAGTACTTTTTTTGTTCTCATCTAGCGAAGACCTGCTTGCGCAAAAAATCAACTACAATCGATCAGCAATTAGAGAGTTTTTTGAAACTTCCACACGTGAAACAATAAAAGGGCAGCTGTTTAACAGTACTCAGAAACAACTGGAAGCTCGGATGAAAGAAAATCATAGTGTCGGTTTGACCATTCCCTTTGGCTGGGAGAAGGCAAGGGACTTGAAGGATTTTGTATGGTTTAGAAAGATGGATGCCCAGACCGAGCAAAGCATTTTTATCCACTATGAGCCGTATCGAGATCAAGGAGTTTTCAATGAAATCGGCAAATTTAGGGACAAGATTACGCGCGCTAATTTGTACGATGGAGAAAACAGAGAAGTATATATCAAGCGGCAAGAAATTATTCCAGTATTTACTGAGCGTGTCAATTTCAATGGACATTTTGCCGTAGAGGCACGAGGACTTTGGAAAATAAGCGATAACTCACGTGGTGGGCCATTCCTAAGCTACACCATTGTAGATGAAGAGTCGGGACTGATTTACTACATCGAAGGTTATGTTGATTCGCCAGGAACTCGCAAAAAGAACCTGATTCGAGAAGTAGAAGCTATCCTTTCAACCTTCAAAACTAAAAATGATATAGAGGCGTCAAAAGATGCATCTTAATCCATTCGAATAATTGCTTATTCCTTTTTAGTTGGTGACCTTTGAAGCCGGAGCAATCCGTTCATCAACGATAACATTAGAGAATGAGTACAACCAAAGTTAGGCCTAAGGAGGCGTTAGAATATCACTCAAACCACCCGGCGGGGAAGATTGAGGTGAACTCGACTAAATCGGTGAGTTCGCAGCACGATTTGGCCTTGGCCTACTCGCCTGGAGTAGCAGAGCCTTGCAAAGAAATTGCCAACAACCCTGAAGACGTTTATAAATATACCGCTAAGGGAAATCTTGTAGGAGTAATATCTAATGGGACGGCTGTACTCGGATTGGGAAATATTGGGCCTGAAGCGTCAAAGCCAGTAATGGAAGGCAAGGGTGTCCTTTTTAAGAAATTCGCTGGAATCGACGTATTTGATATTGAGATAAATGAAGAGGATCCTGATAAGTTCATTGAAATTGTAAGGTCCCTTGAGCCTACTTTCGGGGGTATTAACCTCGAGGATATCAAAGCTCCTGAAAGTTTCAAAATAGAGCAAACGTTGCGCAAGCAAATGAATATTCCAATCATGCATGATGATCAGCATGGGACGGCCATTATATCAAGTGCAGCACTTCTTAATGCATTAGAGGTTTTAGGGAAAAAAATTGAGGACTTAAAAATTGTGGTCAGTGGCGCAGGTGCTGCAGCAATCGCCTGCACTGACTTGTATGTATCCTTAGGTGCCAAAAAGGAAAACATTCTGATGGCCGATAGTAAAGGGATATTGAATGAAAGTAGAAAAGGATTAGATGAGATAAAGTCTAAGTACGCCACAAGTCAAAAAATTGATACGCTGGAGCAAGCACTAAAAGGAGCAGATATGTTTCTTGGTCTTTCGATCGCCGACGTTGTGACCCCTGCTATGCTTAAATCCATGGCGGACAATCCAATTGTATTTGCATTGGCAAATCCCGATCCGGAAATAGCATATGATTTAGCCATGAAGACCAGAAAGGATGTATTGATGGCAACCGGTCGCTCAGATCATCCCAATCAAGTCAATAATGTGCTTGGCTTTCCTTACATCTTTAGAGGCGCTTTAGATGTAAGATCCACAGCAATAAATGAAGAAATGAAGCTAGCGGCCGTGAAGGCAATTGCAGAGCTGGCAAAAGAACAGGTTCCTGATATTGTATTGAAAGCCTATGGAAAGTCGAGCATGAGATTCGGTAGCGAATATTTGATTCCAAAGCCAATGGATCCTCGATTGATTACTACCATTTCTCCGGCTGTGGCAAAAGCGGCGATGGATTCAGGAGTTGCACGAATTCAAATAAAGGATTGGAAAAAGTATGAAAATGACCTGCTGGAGCGAGTTGGGATAGATCAGCGATTAATTTCTCGCTTTGTTTATAGAGCACGTCAAAACCCTAAAAAAGTTGTCTTCGCCGAAGCGGATCATGTGAATATTCTGAAAGCAGCACAGATGACGAAGGATGCTGGAATTGGAACACCTATTTTGATGGGGAAACAAGAAGTGATAAAAGCACTTATTGAAGAACATGAGCTTGAAGCTATCAAAGACTGCGACATCATTGATCCTCGTGAACACATGGACAAAGTGGAAGCCTTTGCCGAAGAATATACGCGTAAGCGTCAACGGAAAGGCATGACCATGCACTTGGCTAGAAAAGCCATGACGAGCAGAACCTACTTTGGGATGATGATGGTGGAGAAAGGAGAAGCTGATGTTTTGATCTCCGGACTATCAAATGACTACCCTAAAACAGTCCTTCCAGCACTTCAAATTGTAGGGATGGAAGAAGGTGTAAGCAAGGTCGCAGGCATGTATATTATGAATACACCAAGAGGGAATTATTTCTTTGCCGATACTACTGTGAATATGAATCCAACTGCTGAGGAGTTGGTGGAAATCATTGGACTGACACATAGAGCGGTCAGGTTCTTCGATTACGAACCAAAAATGGCAGGACTTTCATTTTCAAACTTTGGCTCTGCGAAAGGAGAAGTGCCTGAAAAAATGTCAAAGGCAGTGAAACTTGCAAAGAAGCGATGGCCGGAGATGATTATCGATGGAGAAATACAGGCCAATGTAGCTTTGAACAAGCATTTGTTAGAAGAGCTGTATCCCTTCAGTGACCTCAAAGGACATAATGTAAACACCTTGATATTCCCTGATTTACAATCGGGCAACATCGCCTATAAAACACTCATGGAAATAGGAGGGACAGAAGTGATTGGACCGATCTTAATGGGAATGAAGAAGTCTGTGCAGGTCTTGCAGCTGGGGAGTTCGGTAAAAGAAATTTACAATATGGTGGCAATTGCTGTTGTAGATGCAGGAGTAGCCGATAGAGAAGGATTGTAATTACTTGATGCTCTATTTCCAAAGGTATCAGGTCAAAAATGCCTGTCAAGCTGTATGGAGACGGGGCAATACATTTGAATATGAGCATCTATTGCATAAAAGAGCACCAAAAATGACTCATTTTATGTGAGAGCAGTTAGGCTTAATATTCTAACTATTTTTGCCGCTATGATTACCTACCTAAAAGGTCGATTGGCCTTCAAAGATCCAACCCATCTTGTCATTGATGTTGGTGGTGTCGGATATGAAGTGAAAATAAGCCTCATCACTTACGCACAAGTCAAGGATAAAGAAGATATTCTTATCCAAACCTATCTTCATGTAAAAGAAGATTCGCACACGCTTTTTGGTTTTTTTGAGCAATCTGAGAAAAAGAGATTTCTAGACTTACTATCCATAAATGGTGTGGGACCTAGTACAGCTCTTATGATTTTGTCTTCTCTAGATGCAAAAGAACTGCAGGCAGCAATTGTGCAAGAGGATGTAAAAACCATTCAGTCTGTAAAAGGAATTGGAGGTAAAACTGCACAGCGTATTATCCTGGAGTTGAAGGATAAAATGAAAAAAGAAGGACTACTCGATAAATCAGTAGAAATTAAGCCTAGATTTGATAATACACTGCGTTTTGAGGCGTTATCAGCATTGACAACTTTGGGGATAAATAAATCAGCAGCAGAAAAAACTGTAGATAAGATTTTGAAAGAGTATGGTGATGAGATTAAACTTGAACAATTGATCAAACAGGCGCTGAAGCGGTCATAACCAAACCGACACTACTAACTACAACTTAAGAGCTTCTTTTTGAAAGTAAATTTTCATATACGATTCCTTTTTGCGATTCTTATTTTGAGCTGCTGGCTACCTGCGAATGCTGTGTACATGCAAGAACAGGATACAGTTAAGAGCGATACTGTGGGGCCATATGAACCAAGCAATAAACCCACATTTCAGCCGAGCTATAGATTTGGAAATCCTTTTTCATTTAGAAGTTCCAGGTCACCTCTTTTTCTAAGGGACCCCTCTCAACTAGACATGCAGGTTCAGTTCAACCCAGACACCACGGCTCAAGATGCTGGTGTCACCTACTCCGTATATGAAAATATCGGATCGTTGGATTTTAGACCGGCGTCTTTCATGACATTCAATGAGTTTAATAGATACAATAACTCCCAACTCAATAGAGAATATTTTAAAGAAAGATCTGCTGGACTAGATGGTGAAAGTGCAGTAAGCGGGCGTAGCTTAATTCCACGATTGTTTATCAGTCCGGTTTTTGATAGAATCTTTGGAGGAAGCTATGTTGATATCCAGCCCAATGGATTTGTAAACCTAGACTTTGGTGCTCGGTTTCAACGGATAGATAATCCGGCAATCCCTTTGAGGCAACAGAAAAATGGAGCGTTCAACTTCAATCAACAGATAAGCATGAATGTTGTCGGGAAAGTAGGAGAGAAACTCGAAATCACTGCAAATTTTGACAATAACAACACTTTCGATTTTCAAAACAACCTCAAGGTGGTTTACACTGGGTATGAGGAAGACATCATTAAAAAGATAGAAATTGGTAATGTAAGTATGCCAGTCACAAATTCTCTCATGAATGGTGCTCAGTCACTTTTTGGTATTAAAACCGAACTGCAGTTCGGGAAGCTTTACGTAAGTACAGTACTCTCTCAGCAGAGGGGCCGAAACGAGACGCTAACAATTGAGAGCGGTTTTCAAGGACGTGAATTTGAAGTACGAGCTTCAGAGTACGAAGAGAATCGTCATTTCTTTTTAGGACATTTCTTTAGAGATAATTACGAGCAGTGGCTTACGGCACTTCCTCAGATTACTTCTGGGGTAAATGTAACCAGGGCAGAAGTGTATGTCCTAAACAGGAATAATGACACCCAGACCACCCGAAACATAGTAGGCTTTATGGATTTGGGTGAAGGAACAGTGATATACCGGCCAGATGAGCCCAATGTTGGAAGTGGTAGAGGTGGCCCTACAAGGAATCCTGCAAATGATTTATTTGCTAACCTAACATTGCAATCAGCAGATGCGGTTGATAGCTATCTACGATCCACGTTCCCAACATTCGAGAGTTCCACAGACTTTGTGAAAGTGACAACTGCCAGAAAACTTGATGAAACCGAGTATCGAATCAATCGGGAGCTTGGCTATATCACGCTTACTAGAAGTTTGGCGGGAGATGAGGTACTGGCGATCGCATATGAGTACACGTTCAACGGTGCTGCTTATAAAGTTGGGGAGTTAACAGAGGACTATCAAAGCCGATCTGATGATCAGGTGATTTACTTAAAAATGCTCCGCCCCAACCGGAATAACCCTGACGTTCCAAGCTGGGATTTAATGATGAAAAACATCTATAACCTCAATGCTGCTCAAGTTGGACAAGATGGATTTGAACTAAGAGTTATATATCGGGATGATAACACCGGTCAGGATAATCCATCACTTCATGAAGGAAGAAGGCTTAAGGATAGACCGCTCATTCAGGTTTTCAATTTAGATCGATTAAATCCCACAGGGGATAGATCTCCGGATGGAAATTTTGATTTTATACAGGGCATCACGATAGATACGCAAAATGGAAACATAATCTTCCCAATTTTGGAACCGTTTGGACAAACATTAAGGGATCAATTCGATTCAGATGAAGGAAGGCTTATTGACAAGTATGTTTTTGATGCATTATATGATGATTTAAAAGCGACGGCTGAGCAAGATGCATCAAAGAATAAGTTTGTTATTTCCGGTAAACTCACTTCGGGAGCTTCCAATGAGATTACGCTACCGGGGATTAACATTGCTGAAGGATCTGTTATTGTAACTGCGGGGAATACACCGCTAACTGAAGGCCTTGATTATACGGTTGACTACACCTTGGGGACTGTTAGAATCTTGAACGAGGGGATACTAAGTTCTGGTAAAACCCTTCAGGTTTCATACGAAAAAGCAGATCTGTTCAATTTTCAAACCCGAACCCTAACAGGAGCTAGGCTAGATTATAGATTCAATGACAATTTCAACATTGGAGCTACAATCCTTCACCTGAACGAGCGCCCTGGCGGAATTTCAAGATATGCTGTCGGGAATGAGCCGACAAGCAACACCAAGTATGGATTTGATATAAACTATCAAAATGATTCCAGGTTCTTAACAAAAATGGTAGATAAGCTACCATTGGTAAATACAAAGGCGACATCTACGGTTACCTTCAGTGCTGAATTCGCACAGCTTATTCCGGGCACCAGCAACATTGTGAATGGTGAGGGTACATCGTACATAGATGATTTCGAGAATGCAATTACCCCAATCAATATCATGGGGTGGCAGGCATGGAAGCTTGCTGCTACGCCAATCGTTTTTCCGGAGGCACAAAGTGGAAATTCTGGATTGAGCTATAACTATCGCAAGGCCAAAATTGCTTGGTATACCGTTGATAATAGTATTTTTTATCGAGCGGGAGGAAACAATAGGCCTGGAAATATTTCCGATACAGACCTGCAAAATCATTACGAAAGAGCTGTTCTTCCTCAAGAAATTTTCCGGCAGAGGGATCAGACGTTGGTCAATTTTAATGAGCCGATCTTTGATGTAGCGTATTTCCCGGAGGAAAGGGGACAATACAACTATAATCCCTCAACAGACTCTGACAACAGATTACCAAACCCAGAACAGAATTGGGGAGGAGTCACTCGGGCCATAACCAATGAAGTAAATTTTAATAAAACCAACATTGAGTATATAGAATTTTGGTTGATGGATCCATTTATCAACGGCCCCAATGGAGTGGTAAAAGATGGTGTAGTAAATGGCAATGCCAGTGCGGATAATGATGGAGGACAACTATACCTCAATCTGGGAAGCGTATCGGAGGATATTGCTCCTGATGATCGGCATGCGTTTGAAAATGGATTGCCAGCCAATGGAGAAATTGGCCCAATCAGTACCTGGGGCCAAATTACAACTGATCAGTACTTAACTAATTTCTTTGAAAATTCGCCAGGAGCTCGAGAGAATCAAGATGTTGGAATTGATGGATTAAAGGATGCTGAAGAGAGTCGGATATTGCAGGAAAATGGCATTGTGCTTGATGTTCAGGAAGATATTTCAGCAGACAATTTTCGCTATATTTTGGATGGAGAATACGATATAGCAGATGCGAAGATTGTGGAACGATATAAAAATTGGAATGGAATGGAGCGAAACTCTCCCGTTGGAGGAGGGGGAGGAAATTTCATTCCAGCGTCAACCACCCTTCCAGACAATGAAGATATAAATCAGGATAATACCATCTCTGACGTTGAAGAATATTTTGAATATAGGATAGATCTAACTCCTAAAAGTCAGACGGTTAATCCTGAAGGTGGAAACCTTGAGCTTAATGAATACATTGTAGATCAGATTGAAAGTGGTAATGGAGAATCTAACTGGTATTTATTTCGAATTCCAATTCGGAATTCTGGGAGACCGGAAGGAAACCCTTCTTTCGAGAATATTAAATATGTGCGGATGTATTTAACAGGTTGGAGGAGGCCGGTTGTTTTACGATTTGCTCAGATGAGGATGGTTGGGAGTCAATGGAGAAAGTTTGATCGAGCGTTGAATGAACCGGGGCTAGATGCCATTCCAAACATTGAAACTTCTGATTTTTCAGTGTCTGTAGTAAATATTGAAGAAAATAGCACAAGTACTACTGGAGGTGTCAGGTATGTGTTGCCACCAGGTTTGGATAGAGATATTGACAATACCACAACTCAGAATAGAAGAATAAACGAGCAGTCACTCCAGATATGTGTAGAAGATCTGGATGATAAAGATGCGCGAGCTGTATTTAAAAACGTATCCTACGATCTGATCAATTATGGAAGAATGAAGATGTTTTTTCATGCTGAGGCATTCAATAACGATATGGTGCTGGACAATGAAGTCACGGCTTTCATGAGGTTGGGAACTGATTTTGATGAGAATTACTATGAGGTAGAGGTGCCACTCACCATCACTCCACCAGATGTCACCGGGAGTATAGATGAAGTAAGACGGCAAGTGTGGCCGCTTGAAAATGAAATTGATATTTCTATCAAGGAACTATTGGGGATAAAGTCTGAAAGGAATCGGGCCAATTTGGATGAAAGCATTCTGTACTCGGTCCCGTCCAATGATGGTAAGTACACATTTACGATTAAAGGAAGACCAGATATAAGTGATGTAAGAGTTTTAATGATCGGAGTAAAGAATCCGGGAGACCAATCAAGTTCTCCTAAATCTGTGTGTATCTGGGCAAATGAACTCAGAGTTACAGATTTTGATAGCAATGCAGGTTGGGCTGCCAAAGCTTTTTTCAGCACAAAACTTGCAGACTTAGGTACCATTCGAGCTTCGACAGGGTATACGTCTATCGGGTTTGGAGGAATACAAAATAGAATTTCAGAAAGAAGTAGGGAGGAAGTGAAATTTTGGGATGTGTCGGCCAATTTAAATTTGCAAACATTCATGAGGCCAGATAAGACGGGACTTATCGTCCCAATGTATGTGAGCTATTCTAAGAATACAAGTACGCCACAATTCGATCCTTTTGACCCAGACGTACCATTGGAAGCTTCTTTAGAGGCTCTTGACAATAGCGCAGAAAGAGCAAGGTATCGACGAATAGTAGAGGATAGATCAGTTACCAGAGACATCAGTTTCCTAGGAGTCAGGAAAGAGAAAATAAATAAGGAGTCCAGGAGTAAGATTTATGACATTGAAAATTTCTCGTTTAGATATTCCTATAGCGATACTCGAACGAGTGGGCCTACCAGAGCTCTTTATTTCATAAAAACAGTCAGTGGTGGGGTTGACTATGATTTTACGCCTGCACCATGGAGTTTTGAACCATTTAGTGAGTCTGAGAAGCTCTCTTCGCCCTATTTAGCCTTATTAAAGGACTTCAATTTTTCACCCGTACCTAGCAATTTCTCATTCTCTACCACACTGAGAAGGGATTTTCGATTGACTCAATACTACAACAATGACCTAACTACGGAAGGCGTAGATCCGCTCTTTGAAAAGACGTTCACTTTTGCAAGAAATTATAATTTCAGATGGGATATTACGCAAAGTCTGGGTTTGACTTACCAGGCAACAGCCAATGCTGTTATCGACGAACCGGAAGGAATAATTGAAGGTGATATTGATACCCGATTCGAGAGAAAGTACATATGGGATCAAATATTTTCTTTGGGAAGAATGAAGAACTTCAATCAGAATATTGCGCTGAATTATAAGCTTCCACTCAGTAAAATCCCTTTTACAGATTGGCTCTCATCTGATGCGAGATATTCCGTAGGGTATGGCTGGATTGCTGGAGCCATTAATCGAACGCGTAGCGATACGGTTAGCCTTGAAAATGATGAACTGTTTTTTGGAAATTTTATTGACAACCAACGCACCATTGGATTAACGGCGAAGGTAGACATGAACAAAATTTATGATAAAGTCACCTTCTTAAAAAACGCGAATACACCTCCGGCGAAAGATGAATCTGTAGGTCCTGGCAACCAAGCGCTGCGGTTTTTAATGATGCTAAAATCCGTAAATGGAACTTATAATATCAATGAAAGTACCTCCCTTTCCGGATTTAAGCCCAATGCTTTTTTGTTTGGATTGGATAGTGGATTTAATGCGCCAGGGATAGGATTTATCTTGGGAAGTCAAGATCCGGGAATCAAACAGAAGGCTGCTGATAATGGATGGATTGTGAGGAATGAAAACCTGAATTCTCCTTTTCAACAAACATTTGGTACGGACATTGATATTCAGGCCGATTTGCAACCTGCAAAAGACCTTAGGATTCAATTAAACTGGAATCGTGGACTCAACAATCAATATCAGGAGATTTTTCGTTTTGATTCTAATACAGGAGGATTTGAGACACTCACTCCTTCTAGAAGCGGCAGTTATGCAATTTCATTTCTATCCATTAAGACAGCCTTTCAAAAAGATGCAGCTGACAATTCATCAGAAGCATTCTCTCAGTTTGAGCAAAATTTGATTGATGTAAGAGAGCGGCTGAGTAGAATCAATCCAAATGGAGACTATGATACTCTTTCTCAAGATGTTTTGATACCTGCATTCATTGCTGCGTATTCTGGCAAGAGTGTAGAGAACACTGATTTGACGCCTTTCCCCAAAATGCCATTGCCAAACTGGCGCGTTGATTACACCGGACTAATAAATATTCCAGCATTGGCCGAAATTTTCTCTTCAATTACCATTTCACACGGATACAATTCAACCTATAGCGTTTCAAGCTTTACCAATTCATTGAACTACGGTGAAGATTTTATCGGCTTACAAAATGACATTCTGGATTATCCGCTTGCCCGGGATGATAGCACGGGAAGACTTGTTCCAGTCTATATCATCAATCAAGTAATGATTTCCGAACAGTTTGTCCCCTTAATTGGCTTCAATATTAGGACAAAAAATAATATTTCGACTCGAATGGATTTCAGAAAGAGCCGAAGCTTAGCACTAAATATGTCCAATGCACAAGTAACAGAAACTACCAATAACGATGTTACGATGGATCTGGGGTATTCTAAAGTTGGCTTTAAACTACCGTGGCGTTGGCAGGGGAGAACCCTCACTTTGGAAAATGATCTTACATTGCGAGTGGCCGCATCCGTCAGAGATAGTAAAACTGTGCAACGCAAAATCAATGACAAAAGCACGATCACGAATGGTAATCTGCAATGGCAGATACGTCCTTCAGTCGAATATAAGATCAATAACCAGCTGAACTTTACTTTCTACATGGAAAGAAATGTTACAGACCCCAAAGTTTTAAGTTCCTATAAGCAAGCAACCACAACTTTTGGAATTCAACTAAGATTTGATCTAGCACAGTAGGATCAGTTCGCATGGAAGTTTTATTTTTGACGCCCGTATAAAATCTAAGACAAAAAGACACTTATGAATATTCCATCAGACTTACATTATACTAAAGATCACGAATGGGTTAAAATCGAAGGTGATGTAGCTACCGTTGGCGTGACCGATTTCGCTCAAGGTGAGCTTGGAGACATTGTTTATGTAGAAGTGGAAACAGAAGGCGAATCACTTGACGTGGGTGAAGTTTTCGGTACCGTTGAAGCTGTGAAGACTGTTTCCGATCTTTTCATGCCGGTATCCGGAGAGGTGATCGAGGTAAATGGTGAATTAGAATCAAATCCAGAAATTGTTAATTCTGACCCTTATGGTGATGGCTGGATGATTAAGATCAAAATTTCAGATCAGGGAGATCACTTGATTTCTGCCGAAGATTATAAGGCTGAAGTAGGAGGATAAGAAATTTTGGAATGTTTTTTGCATTCATTCGGTAAATACCTTCGTCCTTTTGGTATATAAAAAATGAAGGACATATATTTGATGTTCAACTTCACAAAAGAAGGAATATGGAACCTAAAAAAAATCCGAAAATAGACCTTTCCAGACAATCAGGAATGTTCCTGAATATCGGAATGGCAGCTAGTTTATTACTTATTATTCTGGCTTTCGAATGGAGAACTTATGATGATTCAGGTCTGATGGATCTGGGCAACGTAGATGATGATTTCGAAGATATCATTGACATTCCACCGACAGAGCAACCACCTCCCCCACCTCCAAAAGTTCAGATCCCGGAAATTATTGAAATTCCAGATGAGGAAGAAATTGAGGAGGAGATTGAAGTTGAATTAGATGTGGAGGTTACTGAGGAGACTGTTGTAGAAGAAATAGTTTTTGAAGAAGCGCCTGAAGAAGAAAATGTAGATGAGATTTTCACCATTGTGGAAGAGTCTGCTACATTCCCTGGAGGAATAACAGCTTTTTATGAATACCTTAAAAAAGAACTTAAGTATCCTAGGCAAGCGCAGCGTATGGGAATTGAGGGTAGAGTATTCGTGCAGTTTGTTGTGGAGAGAGATGGAACTTTGACTGACATCAAAATGGTGAAAGGAATAGGCGCAGGATGTGATGAGGAAGCAGTAAGAGTGTTAAAGGAATCTCCGAAATGGAAGCCAGGTAAGCAGAGAGGTAAGCCAGTCCGCCAGAAGATGATTCAAAACATTCTATTCAAGTTTGCCAACTAAGAATAGTTTTATAAAATCAAAAGCCTCTTGAGCAATCAAGGGGCTTTTTTTATGACTCACCAGGAGGTATTTTCTAACTCCTTTTTGCGGATAGCGTACTCGGAAGCAAACGAATGATAGCTTTCTTCCGAGAGGAGATTTGCTAATCGAATAAGCGTCTGATCAGCATAGTCTACCAAATTCCATTCCAGAGCTACCAAAGCATATTTCTTCAGCAACGTGGCACTGTATGGGTTGATCTCTGTGGCGTCTACAAGCAACTCGTATCCTCCTGAAGCTTCACGTTCTTTGAGCTCATCTACAACAGCGAGCACCTGTGCCGTGTGAAATGCGCTCATTCTTCCAAGTTTTATCAAATCCTCATTTGACAAACTATCCAAGGCAGGCACAGGTAGAATTTTTGTTTTTGGAATCTTGTAATTCTTAAGCCTCTCTAGCAAGTCATTTGATATTGCGGTGTATTCTGGATTTTTTCTCAGCGCATCAAGAAGCTCATTGGGAATTTCACTTTTTTTATCCATTCTCGCAAAAACCTCCAATCTACTGAGTAAGGATTTTGCGTATTTTACTTCCAGTGCTTTATCAAAAAATTCAAGTGCGAGCGAATAAGCTTG
Organism: Ekhidna sp.; assembly: GCF_039940915.1. GTDB lineage: Bacteria > Bacteroidota > Bacteroidia > Cytophagales > Cyclobacteriaceae > Ekhidna. The sequence continues at coordinate 326,461 of NZ_JBDVFO010000001.1, read as the reverse complement.
CTGGTCCAGAGCCAGCTTACCAAGCGCATCCAGGTATTCCCCTTTGTAATATTGATGTGTATTAGCTTGGAGATAGTCAAACATCATAAAAGCTTCGTTTACTTCACCTTTGTTATATAGGTGGATTGCCAGCGCTTTTCTTAGCCTGTCATTATAGATTCCATCAGAAGATTTTTTCAACTCCTTCCTCACGAGACTCTCAACAGAATCGTGATCGAATAGGTAGCAGCTGTTTAATAAATAAGCATGGCGATGAAGGTATGCTGACTTTTCTATTTCATTATACTCGAAAAGCAAGTTCTCTTTCGAGACCATCGTGGTTAAAATATTGCTTTTAACTCCGTAATTCCCACTGGTATAGTCATTGAAGATGGTGCTCGAGTCAATCAATTCCATTTTCTTAAACACATTCCATTTGTTAACCAAGGGGGCATGATTCCATTCATCGATGGGGGTCGCTTTTTCAAAATAATCCAAGGCTCTACCAAACTCTTCTTTTTGCATATGCAAAACGCCGAGATTATTCTCCACTTCTCCGCTGGTTTCATTTCTTAAAGACTCTTCATAGATAGCTTGGACCTTATTCGCATTGATTTCTTGATCAATATTTCCGTAATTGATCAGAGCATAAGGTGATCCAAAACGTTGGGAAGCACTATAGAAGTAGGTTTTTGCCGGATATTCGGCATTCTTTTTCGCCTCCTCCATGCCAAGCGTATAATTTGCGTAATGCGTATTATATCCAAGGTAGCTAGCCTGAAGTAGATATTCTTTCGCTAATAAGGGGTTTCCTTCTGTTTGGGCTTCTTGAGCTAGGTAGTTGTAGTAGCCTGCTTTCAGCAAGTTGTATGGTTCTTGACCTGCTAAGAAATAAAAAGCGAGAACAGCGAAGAAGCCGCCAAGACGAGCACTTGCATATGGAAAATTTCGTTCTTTATAAACAATCTTGTGTACCTCAAAACCTTTAATCAGAGGATCAATAAAGTTGCCGATGCTGTACAAGAAGAACAGAACGCCGAATCCTATATGAAAGTAAAGGACAAAGTAATGAAAGGACTGATACACAGCGTCATTACCACGAAACATCTGCTGTGCGAGAAATGCAAGAGTTACGATTCCCAGGCTGAAGGTTAGCAGGTATAATGTGGACTTACTTAAGTATTGAGTCAAAAAGGCTGACTTAAACTGTAGACTCCAAAGACTCACAAGGCAGGAAATAGCCAAAAGAATAAACGGGTCAAAAAAGAAGAAGCTATTTTCATACAACCCGGATTTATTGAGGTAATACAAAGTCAGATTCCCAAGGTAAATGAGTGAAAGGAGGAGAAAGTGTATGTGGTTGCTTTTCCCACCTTTCCCAGATGTAATGACATAAAGAATACTGAAGACTATTTCTTCAGAGATGATGAAAAGAAAAAAGAGCGAACAGATGGTGAGGCTAAAAAGTGAGTTGGCGATAACATGATCTGTGAATAGGGTCACATCATTGACACCGAGCAGGAGCAGTCCGCTTAAGCTGACTAAAACGAGAAGGCGAATGAGCAGGGGAGTGGTTTTTTTATACTCATGAAAGAAGACTAGCGGAGCTATCAGGATAATCGAAGGAATAAAAACCACGAGCTTGGTTTGAATGCCAAATAGTCCTACTTCGAATAAATTGAGTCTATTAAGAAGGAGAATGAATAATGCTACAATTATAAAAAAAGCATATCTCTTTAAGTAAGTGGATGCGACAAGGGCTATGCATAATCCAAACCATATCAATCCAAGAAAAAGAATATCAACCCAAAGAGTGCGGGCAATATCTCCTCCCGAATATTGTTCACTTAAAAGATACTTTTCGCCTTTTATCTCATGCGACATCAATTCGGTTTCGAGTGCCCAGGCGGGAAATTCGATGACTTCCCCTAGAGTAGTTACTTCCCACTGGATGGAATTGTTGAACCCCGATTGGTAAGACCATAGCATTACCAGCAGGCAAATGAGGAACAGCCCTTTCAGAGGCTTCAATAAAGATTTATTCACAATTAATTGATCACTTTAGGGACTCTGAAATATTCAGAATCATGTTTTGGTGCATTCTTTAACGCTGACTCTCTGGAAATCTGATTTGAGATGGTGTCTTCACGAAATGCATTCATCTCTGTTGACATTCCTGTGAGAGGTTCCACACCTTCTGTATTCACCTCTCGCAGCTTATCCACCCAGTCTACCATCTTTTGCAAATCCTCGATCATTTGTTGTTCCTTCGCATCATTAAAAGAGAGTCTAGCCAGATGAGCTGTTTTTCGTACAATTTCCTTTGTGATTTTCATGAGGCAACAAAATTACACCATCGCTTGGGAGTGCTTATCTAACTCCGCTTGAATGACACGAAAAACTTCCTCTCTAAGTTTCTTTACATCTTCATCGGTACTTCCATTTGGCCATATGGGCGAATGATAGATGATTCTACATGTCTTCCGGCGAATGTTTAAAAGGTCATTATCTCTTAAAATTCGATAATTATCTGGCATGGTAACGGGTACAATAGGTAAATTATTCTCTGCAGCAAGCTTGAAAGCCCCATCCTTGAAGTCGACCATGTTTGGATAACTTTTCAATCGAATACCACCCTCAGGAAAAAAGCCCAGATTAAATCCTTCTTTTACGGAATTTCTTGCTTCAATCAGGCTCTGTGCCCGACTCCTGTAGCTTGATCTATTCACTGTAATATGCAACGTTTTATACATGTAGCCAAACACCGGAATTTTTGCCAATGAGCTTTTGCCTACAAACTTGAATGCAATGGGGAATAGACCTAAAATTGGAATATCCAGGTACGAAAAATGATTTGCGCAAAGGATGTATTGTGCTTTCACATCTGGTGTAAACTGCCATTCCATTTGGACCGGAATACCGGCCATTTTTAGGAAGCACCAGGCCCACATGCAGTTGATTCTGAGCGCTTGCTTGTGTAAGGACTTAAATGGCACCATTATGAGTAATGGGAGGATGAGCAAGAGGAAGAAAAAGACCATTGAAAAAACAGCCCAGAAAGAATACAAACGCCTTAAAATCATATTGCCGGTCAGGTATGCAATTAAGCCACTAAATTAGTCGCAAAATCCAGTCGATAGAAAAAAATACTTGACTGTGTAATATTTTCCTAGTTTCGTAAACTAATGTCCAAAAAACCGAAATCATTGTGAGCCTATTAAAAGTAGAAAGCATAAGCAAGTCCTATAGCGCGCATCAGGCATTGTCTGGGGTGAGTATGGAAATTCCAGAAAAAACCATTTTTGGCCTATTGGGTCCAAACGGTGCTGGAAAGACCACCCTCATTCGCATCATTAACCAAATCATCGAAGGAGATCAAGGGTCAATCCTATTCGATGGTGCACCACTGAATCTAGAGCACATTAAAAATATTGGCTACCTGCCTGAGGAAAGGGGATTATATAAGAAGATGAAGGTGGGCGAGCAGCTTGTTTACTTAGGTCAGCTGAGAGGATTGTCCATGAAAGAGTCCTCTAAAAGAGGGAAGGCATGGTGTCAGAAATTGGATATCATTGACTGGTGGGGGAAGAAGATAGAAGATCTTTCCAAGGGAATGGCTCAAAAGATTCAATTCATAGCTACCGTAATGCATGAGCCAAAATTGATCATTCTTGATGAGCCTTTTTCTGGTTTTGATCCCGTCAATGCAAATTTGATCAAAGATGAAATACTAGAACTAAGAGATAAAGGTGCTACCATCATTTTTTCCACACATCGAATGGAGTCTGTGGAGCAGTTATGCGATCATGTTGCCATGATCAATAAATCGGAAAAGATTTTAGATGGGTCAAAAGCCGACATCAAGGAAAAATTCCGTGACGGAACATACCTGGTTGAGCATAAAGGTGGAGAACTCAAGTCAGGCACAGGTTTCGAGGTATTAAACGCAGAGGAAATAGGTAGAAACTTGACGCGAACACTGGTTCAATATTCCTCTGATGGAAACCCCAATGACTTGCTTAAAGAACTGATAAATCAAGCAGAAATTCACTCATTTGTTGAACGTATTCCAAGCATGAATGACATTTTTATATCCTTGGTAAAGGGAGAGAATCCAGAATTGGCAGATGCCTAAAATCACCAAAAAGACCTTAAAAAAATGAACAAGATATTTTTAGTAATTCAACGTGAATTCATGAGTCGGGTAAAGAAGAAATCCTTCTTGCTCGTGACAATTCTAGTACCCCTATTATTTCCAGCGATAATTGGAGGGATGGTATATCTGGCCATTCAGAATGAGAAGAATAAAGAGCTTGAAGTGGTTCATGTTTTGGACGAAAGCTCGATCTTAAATTTTGAAGATACCGAGAACTATGACTATCAGATAGTTGACGGCCCACTGGATTCTGCGAAAGCGAGGTTCAGCAAATCGGAGGACTTTGCTTTGATATACATACCAAAATTCGAATTGGATAAGCCCGAAGGAATAAGATTTTATGCACACACTTCTCCTGGGGTTAATTTGGTTGGTGGCTTTGAAAACAAAATTGAAGCGCAAATCAGAGAAATTAAACTGACAAGGTCTGGGTTAAACGAGGAGCAATTGGAGGAGCTTAAGACGTATGTGCAAATCGAGTCTTTTAACCTAAGTGAAGCAGGAGATGAGTCCAAAAGTGACTCTGGAGTCACTTTTGGAATTGGATATGTGATGGGCTTTTTAATTTACTTTTTCCTATTCGTATACGGAGCACAGGTGATGCAAGGGGTGATCGAAGAAAAGAATAGCAAAATAGTTGAGGTAATTGTATCCACCGTACGACCATTCCACATGATGATCGGAAAGGTTGTAGGAGTGGCGTCTGTTGGAGTTGTTCAGTTTGTTATTTGGATGGTTCTGATTAGTGTGATCTCGTTTGCAGGAATGGCGGCATTTGGTTTAAGCATGGATCCGTTAGAAACAGCGCAAATGGTACAGGGTGCCGACGGAGCTTCTTCCATTCAAAACAATGAAAAGGTTCAGGAAATGATGGCCATTGTAAGCGACATTCCGATAACTAAGATTGTCCTGCTATTTGTTTTTTATTTTCTGGGAGGATACTTGCTGTATGGTGCTTTGTTTGCTGCAGTTGGATCTGCTGTTGATACGCCTGCAGATGCACAACAGTTTATGATGCCAATTATGTTGCCTATCATCATTGCACTAATGGGTCTAATGATGTTTGTATTTCCGGATCCCCATGGAAACATCAGTTTCTGGCTTTCTATCATTCCGTTTACCTCACCGATTGTAATGATGGGTAGGATAGGGTTTGGAGTGCCAGTATGGGAATTAGCACTAAGCATGGTTCTTCTGATTGGCGGATTTATCTTCACACTTTGGTTGGCAGGAAGAATCTATCGAATAGGAATACTCATGCATGGCGCAAAAGTGAACTATAAAATCCTTGCTAAGTGGCTCATGCAAAAGAATTAGGTAGATCGTGGTTATTTTTAACCAAACGATCATCCATTGAAGAAAAAGTTTAGAGAAGCTACAGGCAATACACTAGCCCCACTACGACCACATTTAAAGTGGATCGTGGTGGGGTTTGCTATTTTGATAAGCTTTGGATCCATTTTGTATACGAATAGCCTGGTTGCTAAAATACGAGACAGGGAAGAAAGACAAATTGAGATATATGCGAGCTCCTTGGAGTTTTTGGCCAATGAAAGTGAGAATGTAAACTTCTTTTTGATCTTAGATCAGATCGTTTCAGCCAATCATTCGATTCCCGTAATCCTAACCGATGAAAATGAAAAGCCTGAAGATTATCGAAATCTGAGTAAGGCAGATAAAATTTCAGAAAAAAAAGAACGAGAAGCATTTCTACGAAAAGAGATTGAAGCGATGAAAGAAGCACATCCGCCAATCGAGGTGACACTTAAGGATGATCAGGACAATATCTATGGGTACAAGTACATTTTTCACAAGAACTCCTTTCTGCTAAGCCAGCTCAGGTATTATCCTTATGTTCAGTTGTCGATTATTGGGCTCTTTAGCATTATCACCTTTCTGATACTCAATTACATGCGGAGGGTTGAGCAGGATCATGTTTGGGTAGGACTTGCAAAGGAAACAGCTCATCAGCTAGGAACTCCTTTGTCTTCATTGATGGCTTGGTCTGAGTATTTCAAAGGTCTTTACAAGGATCAACAAGAAGTGCTTGTTGAATTTGATAAAGATGTGGATCGACTTAAAGTAATAACCGACCGATTTTCCAGCATTGGAAGCGAACCTCAATTGGTTTTATTCAATATCGCAGATTTAGTGGATGAAATTGTTGTCTACCTCCAAAAGAGGCTTTCTACGAAAATAGCTATGACGGTAACAACATTTCCCAACAGGGAAATTGAAGCACGAATTAATGAATCGCTATTTGCCTGGGTGATAGAAAACTTATGCAAAAATGCTGCCGACGCAATGGAGGGTAAAGGGTCAATTAACATAAATATCCTGCGTGTCAGTGAAGGGCAGGTAGCCATTGATATAACGGATACAGGAAAAGGCATTCCTAAAGCCAAGATTAAGAATGTATTTAGGCCTGGGTATACCACAAAGAAACGTGGTTGGGGATTGGGATTAACCCTGGCTAATCGCATAATCGAGCAATATCATCAAGGAAAGATTTTTGTAAAACAATCAGAAATCAATAAAGGGACAACTTTCCGTATTTACCTGAACAGATGAGGAGCAAAAACCCTTTTTCCTTATCTTTTTTTCCCTTAATTTCGCACCAAATTTCAAACAACCCCATTAATATAACCACAAGAAATAATGGCAAATAAAGGTAAGGTAACCCAGATTATTGGCCCGGTAGTAGACGTAAGCTTTAGTGCTGAAGGATCAAAACTCCCAAACATTATGGACGCACTAAAAGTGACTCGTCCAGACGGTGTTGAAGTGGTTTTGGAAGTTCAGCAACATTTAGGCGAAGAAGCGGTGAGGACCATTGCAATGGATAGTACTGATGGCGTAAGCAGAGGTACTGAAGTAACGGATTCAGGATCACCTATTAAGATGCCTACTGGCGAGGCGATCAAAGGGCGTCTGTTCAATGTAGTTGGAGAAGCGATTGATGGCCTGGAGCAGGTGGACAATTCAAACGGACTTCCGATCCACAGGGATGCACCTAAATTTGAAGATTTATCTACATCTACCGAAGTACTTTTTACAGGTATCAAGGTAATTGACCTCATTGAGCCTTATGCAAAAGGAGGTAAAATTGGATTGTTTGGTGGAGCAGGAGTTGGTAAGACGGTATTGATCCAGGAGTTGATCAATAACATTGCAAAAGGGCACGGTGGTTTGTCTGTATTTGCAGGTGTTGGAGAAAGAACAAGAGAAGGAAATGATCTTCTAAGAGAGATGATCGAAGCTGGAATCGTTGATTACGGTGAAGAATTCAAAGAATCAATGGAAGCAGGTGGATGGGACCTGTCTAAGGTAGATAAGAAAAAACTTAAAGATTCTAAAGCAACATTTGTATTTGGACAGATGAATGAGCCTCCTGGGGCACGTGCTCGAGTGGCTCTTTCAGGGCTGACAGTGGCTGAACACTACAGAGATGGTGACGGAGAGGGTAAAGGAAAAGATATCCTTTTCTTCGTTGACAATATCTTCCGATTCACACAAGCGGGTTCTGAGGTGTCAGCATTGCTAGGACGTATGCCATCTGCGGTGGGATATCAGCCGACACTTGCTACCGAGATGGGACTTATGCAAGAGCGTATTACTTCAACGAAACGAGGATCGATTACTTCTGTTCAAGCGGTATATGTACCGGCGGATGATTTGACTGACCCGGCTCCAGCAACAACATTCTCTCACTTGGATGCAACAACAGTACTTTCAAGAAAAATTGCAGAACTTGGTATTTACCCTGCGGTAGATCCACTTGATTCTACTTCGAGAATTTTGAGCGCAGACATACTTGGTGATGAACATTACGACTGTGCGCAGCGAGTTAAAGAGATTCTACAGCGATATAAGGAACTTCAGGACATCATTGCTATCCTCGGTATGGATGAGCTTTCGGATGAGGATAAAGAAGTGGTACACAGAGCAAGAAGGGTACAACGATTCCTTTCTCAGCCATTCCATGTGGCAGAGCAGTTTACTGGTCTTCAAGGGGTGCTTGTAGATATCAAAGACACAATCAAAGGATTTAATATGATTATGGATGGTGAGCTTGATCATCTACCAGAAGCGGCATTTAACCTTGTGGGAACGATAGAACAAGCAATAGAGAAGGGTGAAAAACTAATGGCTGAAACGAACGCCTAGTCGCGGCGCGACTGGCATTTATTGAGATAATCAGGTATTTCAGCCTAAGATCATCTCAAAAACCAAAGCGATTAAATAGACAAAGATGTTTTTAGAGATAGTAACACCAGACGAGAAAGTATTTGAAGGAGAAGTATTAAGTGCTTCGTTTCCTGGAAGTGATGGGTCATTTCAAATACTGAATAACCACGCACCCATGGTTACTACCTTGGGAAAAGGTGACATTCGTTATCAGGAAGAAAAAAAGGATGAAATACACATTCTGGTAGAAGGAGGAGTAGTAGAAGTGCTGAATAATAAAGTAAACGTACTCGTTGAGAAAATTTTTGATGATAACGAATAGATAAAACAGAAAATTGATAAAAAGCCATCTACAGAAATGTAGATGGCTTTTTTGTTTTAACAAGCTTTAACTCAGGAGCTCAGCATCCAATGGCACCACGCTGTTACTTTGTAAAAATTGTCTAGCTTCTTTTTTGTGTCAGACAACCATCCAACTTCAAATGGCATTCTACAACCAAATGCTTCTCTTGAATACCAAGGACCTAATAGAAAAAAGTAAATCCGGAGATCGAAAGGCTCAACAGCAACTGTATAAGCGGTTGAGTGCTCCAATGATGGGCGTGTGTTTACGATACATGAAATCCCAGCAAGATGCAGAGGACGTGCTTTTAGAAGCCTTTTATAAGGTATTCAAGAACTTGAACAGGTTCACCTACGAAAATGATAATGCGTTTTTCGGCTGGGTGAAGCGAATCATGGTAAATGAGGCGCTGATGAAGCTTAGGAGGAATAAGGAAATTCAAATTTTATCGATAAATGAGGATTTGGATAAAGAAATAGATGTGTCGCCTTTATCTCAACTGCAGACAAATGACCTGCTCAAATTGATTCGATCTATTCCAGTAGGCTATCGAACAGTGTTCAACCTCTATGAGGTGGAGGGATACTCACATCAGGAAATCAGCGAACAGCTAGGTGTTTCAGTTGGAACTTCAAAATCCCAATTGTTCAAGGCAAAAAAGTTGCTTCGCGAAATGTTAGACGAAAAAAAGGAAGACTATGGCTCATAATCAATTAGCTGAAAAATTAGATCAAGTATCAGAACAAGAACTTGGGTTTGAGTTCGATGATGCTGAGGTATGGACAAAGCTGGAGCACCGGTTAGACAACCGCAAAGCATACACTTTCTGGTGGGTGGCTGCTGCTTGCTTGCTCGTTGGATTCATCTTTTTGCCACTAAGCATTCTCAAAGAAACCACGCTTGAGAAATCAACAACAATAACTCAAGTAGAAAAGACAGAAAAAAGCTTACCTGGGAATGAAGAGGTAAAGATTGCTGACGCAAACAGCATTCAGAAGGAGAAGACGGTTGCTATTAACTTCCCGGGTTTAAGGAAAAAAGGCCTTGAGCCACCAGAAACTATTGAAATCTCAAGCCAGAAGTTGTTATTGGAACCCATAGCAGTGTCTAAGCCAAAGAAAAAATATAAGCCGGCCTTTGCCGCAGAAGATATTTCAGTTATTCAGGCCAGTCTCGAGGGGCCGTCGATTGAAAAAAGGAAGAGTATAACAGTTAGAGCTCAATTGCAATCTTTTCCAGATCAAGTAAAGTCAAATCAAAAAGTTTTAAAAATTAAGCTCTATGAAAAGCATTAAACAAATAATATTTTTATTAATTCTGCTCTCAAGTAGTATCGATATCAATGCACAAAAAGTCTCTGAATTATACCCTGACGAGCTGGTGCTGAAAACTGACTTCCAAATCGATGTAAAGTTTCGGTTTTATCAAATGAGTAAAAAGGAAGTTTATTTAAAGGATGACCTTTGGAGATCAATTTTGAATGTCATGAACACTGCCGTGGAATCTTCTGCTTCAGATGAGGGCGCGAAAGTTACCTATATAAAAAAATCGGGTGGTGAAAATCCTGGAGCAAAGGTTGAGGTGAAAAGCATTGAAAATAATTCGGATGTATTTTTTATCGGTTCAGAAGGTGTCACTGAGGTCCGATCTGAAAGAATTGAATTCCATATAATCTTGCATAAGGTAACTATTAGTTTTTCTCTCAACGATCTCAATGATTTAGAAATGATCAAAGACTTAAGCGTAGAATCTGTTTGGGATCAAATAAACCTCAAGTACAAGGATTATGGTAAGCGCAATGTTTACAAGGGAGAAGGGTTTTTTAAATATGGCAAAGCAAACGTGTCAAATATCAGTGGCGAAAGCGGAGGAACAGATTCCATTGAGATTTCAGCTGGAGTAGGATTAGGTTTTTATCGAGATCGTTTTGTTCCTGACTTAGGTTTTAAGCTGGGTTTTAATCTACCTGATAGGTATGGCAACATAAAGGTTCAAACAGGATTAATATATACTCAGCAATATCTATTCACAGGGAGCAGTGAAATCTCTACTTCAGAACCTGATCTGAATGGTTTTTTAACAGGGTTTTTTAATCTTAAATATGGAAATGGAAATGAGGTTGGCGTAGGGTTGGGTTATTTGATTCATAGTGAAGGAGACTTCTATTCGGGTAGAACGTTCAAGTTGTCCTTGTTTTCACAAAGAAGTGAATCTAAATTCAATTTCACTCCAGAGCTAGTTTACACGAACGATTTCAAACAAGCTTTTCCTGCATTGCGATTCGGACTGTCATTCTAACCAATAGACAAAAAGTCGACAGAGGATGGTTTCATAAGGTATTCGTAGAGAAAATTATTTTTCTTTAAGCTATGAAAAAATTCACCTTGGACACCATCCTCTGTTCTCTTTTCATATTCGGCATCATGGGGCTTTTTGCCTCTGTCACCTTGTTTAAGGTATTTGATTTGTTTGACCCTATCGGAGATATGTTCTCCGACTTTGAGCTGACAGATATTGTATTTTCTCAGCTGAATGAAGACCCCATTGCAGATGATAGAATTGTGGTTGTGAATATTGGGAATCTTCCGAGAGAAGGTATAGCAAGACAAATCGAAATTATAAGTCAATATGAGCCGGCAGTTATCGGACTGGACGTGATGCTGGACATCCCCATGAAGTGGGAAGAAGACAGCGCTTTGACGCGAGTACTCTCCGAAACCCCCAATATCGTTGTTGGAGAGAAGCTCATAAATTATAATGAAGAAAGCGCAGAGTTTGAGACCACTATCAAGCCAGAAGAACATATCACAAAAGAGGCCATGCTGGGCTATGTGAATCTCATTACCAATGCTCGCACCCAAGAAGATTTAAAAATGTGTCGAGAGTTTACGCCTTCTGAAATTGTAGGTGGAAATACACGGTATGCCTTCCCTGTTAGGCTTGCATATGCATATGATTCAGCGATGACTCAAAAATTCTTAGATCGTAACAATGATATAGAGACCATAAATTTTAAAGGCAATATCATGAGCTTTTCCGCTGCACAGTATGGAATGAAATACTTTGCTTTGGATGTATATGACATTTTTGATGAAAACTTCACGGCCGACCTATTTAAAGATAAAATAGTGATCATGTGCTTTATGGGGAAATACCTAGGAGACACCGAAACCACCGAGGATTTTTACTTCACCCCAATGAACGAAAAGTATGTAGGTAAAGCGAAAAACGACATGTTTGGAGGCGTCATACATGCCAATATTGTTTCTCAGATTTTGGATGACGACCCCATTGATCACATGTCTCATAAAACAGAAATTATGCTGGCAGTTCTCTTTTGCCTTTTCAATGTGTTTCTTTTCAAAATTGTTTATGCAGCTATGCCAAAATGGTATGATGGGATCACAAAAATCTTTCAACTATTTGAAGTTTTACTTCTTTCCTATCTAATGGTTCAATTACTACTTTCTTATGACTATAAGGCAGATTTCACGTTGGCCATCATTGTGATTGCTCTCTCAGGAGATTCGTTAGAAGTATACCATGGAGTGATAAAAAACTTGTTCTCCAAAGAGCGGCGAAAAGATCTTTTCAAAATCAACCGTCGTTTTTGGGAAGCAAAATAGCAGAAGAAGGGATTTCCAATTCACCCAGATCAAGCATCGCATTTATGAGGCTGACCTTTTCAAATAAGCGTAAATCAGAAACCAGAATTTCCCTTTCCTTGAGTTTCCCTTCTTGAATTAGTTGAGTCCGACGGACACCCTTGAGAAGTGGATTTTTAGGAGTAAACCACGCTGACCCGTCCCAAAAAGCCAGGTTAAAATATGAGCCATCCGTAAGGCCATCATTGACGGATATGATGATGTCATCGGCTCGCGAAGTTTCAAGCAGGTTGTTAATCTCACCTCTGTCCTCATACTTTAATGCGTAATCAATTGGTTTAGATTTTACGATTTCAAGCGTCTTGATTTTCCGTGGAAAATATTCAGCAAACTCCAAGTCAAATTTGGCATCCTCAGCACTTGCTTCGTAAATCATTCTCACTTTGTAAACGCCGCTCATCTTTAAATCGGGTAGAATGCGCATCAAATGGTGAACGTCGGTATGGGGTGCGTATCTGGAGAAGGTACGATCGATACGTTCTTGATGTAGCGATAAATTATGGTAGCTACCATCTCTGAAAAGAATACTCTCGATGAACCTCATAGTTTTCTGTGTCCTTGCAAAACTCTAACTTTATATTGAAATATTTAAATCGTATGATGAGACTAATTGCCTTCCTAACCGCATTTGCCATAACCACGGTATCGTTTTCGCAAATTAATTTCAATAAGCTTAAAGATCGTGTCAAGAAAGTAGTAGAAGATGAGAAGGTAGAACCTGCAGCATTGGTCAATACGGATGATCGCATGGCTGACATTCGAAATGATCAGCTTAAAAAGGACACTTCATTTTACAACTATATCTTCTCGCAAGGGAATAGATCTTCATTTTTTGCCAATCGAGATAGTAAAGAAAATTTGCTTGTATCCTTTGCAAAGACGTACGAAGATGAAGACACCGAACCGGTGCAACTGGAGATATATGAACAAGTATTTGATCTGAATCGAGCCGCTGAGATGACCATGTACATTAACCCGTTCATCGCAACCTCTAACTTCGAAGAAGCACTTGCTTTGATGATGGAACAGACGCCATCGTTTGAATCGGCATTTAAGATTGCAGATTTGGTAAATATGGACACCATGAACATTGCTGATAGGTACGCTTTGGGTAAGACGGTGGCCAATATTTCTATTCTTATGCATGCGGAAGGCAAGTACAAGCTGTCTGAAGATTTCATGCAAGAAAGCATATCCTACTTTAAGGAAATCATTGGCGAGAATACGGTAGCTCTTGCTTCTTTGTATGCAAATCATGCAACCATTTCTCAATCTCAAGGCAGGTATACGGAAGCTGAAGAATATTTCAATAAAGCTGAAGAAGTAATCAGAAAAAACGATCGGGTAGGATCACTGGCTCATGCGCTAATCCTGAACAATAAAGCCTTGCTCTATAACGAAATAGGGCAATATGCGGAAGCCTTGTCAACCATTGATGTGGCTGCTGCCTATGCTGATGGTGCGCTTAGAGATAAAGGAAGAGATAATGTAGGGTTCAAAATAAATAAGGGGCTGATACATTACAGCACCGGCGAGTACAAAACGGCTGAAGCTATTTTTAGAGAGGTCATTGCCTTAAAAGAAAAGCGATTTGCTAAAAATCAGACAGACGTAGGTAATGTAAAAAACTACCTGGCTTCAACGCTCATGGAGTTGGGGAATTCAAGTGAGGTACCGATGCTATTGGATCAGTCATTGAGAATCTTCCGGAAGAAATATTCCGAATCACATCTGGCATATATCAAAACCCATCACAACTTGGGAAGGTACCATTTGACAACTGGAAACCTTCCAGAAGCGGAGCGCATATTTCAGGAAGTGAATGCAAAGTATAAACAACTCTTTGGTGAAAAGCACCCAGACTTTTTAAGCTCTGTTGAAGACCTTGCAGTGGTTGCCTGGAAGCAAGGAGACAACACACTTGCTACTAGCAGATTTAATCAAGTTATTTCTTCTAACCTGCAATTGGTTGAAGATTATTTTGGTGCGATGAGTGAGTATGAAAAGGGACAATATTGGGCCAAGGTGAGACCTTCCATTCTCAAGTACTTTGCGTTTGCCGTTGAAAATGGGAAAGAAACCCCGGAGCTGCTGACAGAGATGTACAACATTCATTTAAAGACGAAAGGAATTTTACTCAGTGCGTCTACCAAGGTACGTGAGCAGATTTTGAGCAGCACCGATGAGCAATTGAAGTCCACGTATCAAAAATGGGTTGATGCTAAGGAAAACCTGATTCACTACTATTCCTTTTCGAAGGAACAGTTAAAGCAGCAGAAAATAAACCTGGTGGAATTGGAAGCTGAAGCAAATAAGCTTGAGAAACAGTTGAACCTTCTATCCGCTGCTTTTGCTCAATCTAACAAGCTTCCTACAACATCTTTGGCAGATGTTAAATCTAAATTAGGAACGAATGATGCTGCTGTTGAAATCATTGGCTATCCGGTTTTCGATAGAAGTTTTACCAACCAAAAGAATTACGCTTTTTTGATCGCTGACTTAGCCGCTGTTCATCCCAAACTGGTGCTGGTAGAAGGAGGACAGGATTTAGATACAAAATACGCAAAGGCATATCTCAATATGGTAAGATTGAAGGCGCCAGATAAAATAACTTACGACAAATTCTGGAGGAGTGTAGATGAAGAGTTGAACGGAAAGAAAAATGTTTTTTTAAGTCTAGATGGCGTCTATTTCCAGGTCAATATTGGAGCACTTCAGCGACCGGACGGATCTTTCGTGTCAGACGCGTTTGATTTGCATTTATATACAAGTACGCGGGATTTAGTAAAACCTCCGAGCACAGGATTTGCATCTAAAAAGGCGGATTTTTTCGGATATCCTGATTTTGGAAGTAAAGGGCTATTGGCAGCTCTGCCTGGAACAAAAGCAGAAATAGATGCAGCAAGCCAGATTACCCGAGCTAAAGGATTTGCTACCAATACTTACATGCAAAGTCAAGCCACAGAAGCAAGGTTTAAGGAAATCAAGTCACCGTCGCTCTTGCACATAGCTACCCATGGATTTTTCCTACCAGAAAGTAAAGCTTCCGGAGAAAAAGTGTTTGGTGTAGAAGTCAATCAGGCGAAAGACAATCCTTTGTTGCGATCTGGATTGATGTTAGCCAATGCTGAACAAACGATGGGAGTAGCTACCCAAGGGACTGAAGTAAATACGGCCAATAATGGTGTTTTGACGGCATATGAGGTTATTACGCTGGACTTGAAAAATACCGACCTGGTCGTGCTAAGCGCTTGTGAAACAGGCTTGGGAGAGATCAAATCAGGTGAGGGGGTTTACGGATTACAAAGGGCTTTCCAAGTAGCTGGTGCAGAATCCGTAATCATGAGTTTGTGGAAAGTGAGCGATGAAGCGACCATGCAGCTAATGACTAATTTTTACACCGAATGGATGGGTGGAAAACCAAAAGAAGAGGCATTCTTTTCTGCTCAAAGAACGCTTCGTCAATCTTTTCCTGAGCCGTATTACTGGGGAGCTTTTGTGATGCTGAATTAAGCAGCCTGAACAGCCCCTACTTTCAAATCTTTAGCACTGCCCATTTCTTTCATGTGCTTGAAGTGGCTGGAAACAGCCGCACCAAAAGTGGGAAACGCACGATACGGCAGGTCGAACTCTTTAACAGTCTGCTGAACAAACTTAGAAATGGCCGGATAATGCACATGGCAAACATCTGGGAATAAATGATGTTCAACCTGATAATTCAATCCACCCAAAAACCAGGAAAGCACTTTATTGTCCATCCCATAATTGCACGTGGTTCGTAATTGATGAACCACCCAGCTGTGCTTTATGTGCTCAGATTCGCCTTTGAAAAACTCTGCAGGCTCCACAACGTGTGCTGTTTGGAAAATCATCGCTAACATAATACCTGTAATGCAATGAGAGACAAAGATCATAATGATAGTGATCCAGATTGGGATTGGAATCAACAAAACAGGAATCGCCAAGAAAACGACCCAGTAAAATACTTTCCGAAGGACAATCAAAGCAAACTCTTTCGGGAAGTCAGCTTTCTTGATCAAGCCCTCTCTTCTATAATCGAAAGCTTTGATGAAGTCTTTGGTAGTGATCCATTCAAGCAAAGGCACACAGTAAAAAAGGGGTGCATAAATATGTTGAAACCTGTGGAACCACATATGAGGTTGATTTTTGGAGTATCTAAAAACGAACCTTGGCAGGATGTCTTCATCCGTTTCCTCAATGTTGGTATATGTATGATGAAGTACATTATGTTGAATATGCCAGATCAAACGATCCACACCAACAATGGCAGCAGAAAACTCCATAATGGCATTCATGGATTTCTTTTTGAAATATGATCCATGAATGGAATCGTGCATGATAGTGGTACCAATAAATGCTTTACCTATTCCCATGACCATCCAAAGACCCATCAGCAGAAAAAGATTGGTAAACCCTGCTGTAATCAATAGAAAATAGGGAACCAAATACATGGATAAGATCGCGATGGTTTTCACAATCATCTTGGCGTTTGCATTTCGCTGAATCTCATTATCCTGAAAATATTCATTCACACGCTTTCGCATTGCAGCAGCAAACTCTCTATCAAGTGTATTTTCAAATTTGTATCTGATCATGCCTCTAATGTTTCGTTTTTAATCTAACACCCTCAAAAGGAAGATATTTATTTAAAATACAGGCGCAAATTTACCAAGAAAAGACTGATAGTCAATGAGCTACGTCTCGAGAAAGCCGGATTTAAACGATAAATGACGTTTAGTACTAAAACCGCCTGTCACATTGTCTTTCATTATGAATTGACGCATACATTTCTTTCATTAACTTAGAAAAAACCTTAACCGTAATTACGTATGAAACGCTCTTTTCTCACTCATTTAAGCATATGCCTAATGCTCATTGCTGTGCATGTAGATGCACAACGAAGAAATTCCAATAGCACAGTGAAGCCGCTTGATGGCGAGCTGTTTTCCAATTTCAAGTTCAGAAATATAGGGCCAGCATTCATGTCAGGACGTATCGCAGATCTTGCGATTGATCCAACAAATGAAAATGTGTGGTATGTGGCAGTAGGCTCAGGAGGGGTGTGGAAGACAAAAAACGCAGGAACCACCTTTGAGCCCATCTTTGACGATCAATCAGTGTATTCGATCGGATGTGTCACCCTGGATCCCAATAATCCATATGTCGTTTGGGTTGGCACAGGGGAAAATGTAGGAGGCAGACATGCTGGTTTTGGAGATGGTGTTTACCGAAGCACAGATGGAGGTGCTAGCTGGACAAATATGGGGTTGAAAAATTCTGAACATATATCCAAAATCATTGTACACCCAGATGATTCGAACATAATCATGGTAGCCTCGCAGGGCCCACTTTGGAGCCCTGGTGGAGAAAGAGGTTTCTTTAAATCTACGGATGGTGGTAAGTCATGGAAGAAGACCTTGGGTGATGATCAGTTCACAGGAGTGACTGATATGGTTTCCGATCCAAGAAACCCAGATAGAGTTTACGCAGTGACTTGGGAGCATCACAGAACCATCGCTGCCTGGATGGGTGGAGGCGAGAAGTCTCGGCTGTATGTAAGTGACGATGCAGGAGATACCTGGACGCAATTAAAGACAGGCCTTCCTGAAGGAAAATGGGGTAAAACTGGTCTCGCGATTTCACCCATCAATCCAGATGTATTGTATGCGGCGATTGAACTGAATCGAACTTCAGGTGGAGTGTGGCGATCCGATAATCGTGGAGGTAGCTGGAAAAAGATGTCTGATGCTGTATCAGGTGCCACAGGCCCTCACTACTATCAGGAAATATACGCCTCTCCTCACAAATTTGATCGGCTCTATATGATGAACAACAGGTTGATGAAATCGGAGGACGGTGGAAAGACCTTCGAAAATATGGACGAGACAGCAAAGCATGGAGATAACCATGCAATTGCATTCAAAAATTCTGACCCTAACTATGTGTTAGTTGGAACAGATGGTGGAGTCTATGAGAGTTTTGATTTAGGTGCCAGCTGGAGGTTTATGGAGAATTTACCGCTTACGCAGTTTTACAAAGTAGCCGTGGATGACGCTGAACCATTTTACAATGTGTATGGTGGAACTCAGGACAATAGCACAGAAGGCGGGCCATCGAGAACCGACAACCATCATGGCATTAGAAATGCAGATTGGAAGGTGGTACTTAATTGGGATGGACATCAACCAGCTACTGAGCCAGGAAACCCTGACATCATGTATGGCCAACGCCAACAAGGGACTCTCTCAAGAATAGACCTTGCCACTGGTGAAGTGACAGATGTAATGCCACAACCAGGTGCCGACGAAGACTATGAGCGATACAATTGGGATGCTCCTATTTTAGTTTCTCCTCACGATCCTGCCACCATTTATCATGGTTCGCAAAGGTTGTGGAAGTCAACCAACAGAGGAGATAGCTGGACAGCGTTGTCTGGTGATTTAACCAGAGATCAGGAGCGCGTGGCACTTCCCATCATGGGACGCACGCAAAGTTGGGATTCACCTTGGGACGTTGGCGCCATGTCCAACTTCAATACGATCACATCTATTGCCGTCTCACCTCAAAATGAGCAAGTCATCTTTATTGGAACAGATGATGGGCTGATTCAGGTCACCGAAAACGAAGGTCAATCATGGAAGAAGATTGAAGTTAGTGCCATGGGAGTACCCTCCAAATGCTATGTGAATGATGTAAAAGCTGACCTGTTCGATGAGAATACACTCTATGTAGCGCTGGATAATCACAAAGAAGGAGACTACCGACCTTACCTGGTAAAAAGTACAGATAAGGGAGCAAGCTGGACCCGTATTGAAAACGGATTTGGAGCAAAGAACTTGGTGTGGCGAATCGTGCAAGATCACGTGAACAAAGATCTGATGTTTGCAGCAACTGAGTTTGGAGTTTACTTAACTGTGGATGGCGCTAAGAGCTGGACGAAACTGTCAGCAGGCATTCCTACCATTTCCTTTAGAGATCTTGCCATCCAGCGGAGAGAAAATGATCTGGTTGCTGCTTCTTTTGGTAGGGGCTTCTATGTATTAGACGATTACTCGGCGCTGCGGAATGTCAACAAAAATCAAATCGGCGAAGCAGCATCTCTGTTTAAGCCAAGAAAAGCATGGTGGTACATCGAGCGTTCGACAATGGATTTTGATGATGCCCGAGGCTCGCAAGGCTCGCAATTGTATCTAGCTCCCAATCCGGACTTTGGTGCGGTATTTACCTATTACTTGAAGGAAAAACTGGTAAGTCTGGAAGATCAACGCCAAGCCAGTGAAAAAGGCAAAAGTGGAAATATTCCTTTTCCTGGATGGGATGCACTGGAAAATGAGACCCGCGAAATAGCCCCATTTGTTTATGTGGAAATCAAAGATCAGCAAGGTAATGTGGTGAATCGTGTGCAAGCTTCCAATAAGAAAGGGTTTAACCGGGTAGCCTGGAACCTGAGAGTAGGAGGCACTGAGGCGCTTACATTGAATGGAAGCACGCAGGAACTCAACGGTCTATTGTGCGGGCCTGGCATGTACACTGCTACGCTTAATAAGTACGAGCGAGGGGCATTCTCACAGATGGCTGGCCCGGTAGATGTGGAAGTAGCACCGTTGCGCGAAGGAACATTAGCAGGCAGTCCGATGAATGAAGTCGTTACTTTTTGGAGATCATATGAAGACCTGGGACGAGATGTTGGCGCCACAGCAATTCAACTATCGAATGCGCGCAAAACAGCGGATAAACTATTGGTAGCAGCTAGAAAAGCGAATGTTGGAAATGATGTGTTGAGTGAAATTGTTGCAGCAAAAATGGAGCTTGATAAGCTTGATACAGAATTGAACGGACACCCGGCCAAAAATCAGATTGGTGAGCGAAGCAAGCCCAACATTGGAGGTCGCTTGTTTGCTTTGAATCGAGGCATTTCAATGTCTACTTATGGACCAACGGAAACACACAAGGCAACTATGCAGATCATCACAGATCAACTTGGAGCAATAAATACTAAGCTTCAGGCACAGCAAACGAAAGTGTCTAATCTGGCGGATAGAGTCAAAACTGCCGGAGGTTCATGGGTTGAAGGACAATAATTAAGAAGTCATTGCAAGAAGAGAATGTGAAGTATTCCAAAATGATTAGTTTCTTCCTTTTCTTGCAATGACTTGATTTAAATGGTTCACAGCTTTTTACTGTATTCTTCGATTTGTTTTTCATACCTCCAGATCCATTCTTTGTTTTTTCCCGTCTTCATGAATATAGCTAAACCTTGTTTGGAGGCCTCCAATGCCTCGCTATACCTTTTAAGCTTAGCTAAGATCTCCGCTTTATAGAGAGGGAAATAGCTCACCAATTCGAGTTCAATTGCCTTATTGATCCAAGTCAATGCTTTTTCTAGGTCGTAATCATTTTCTAGGTAATACATAGCTGAACGCAGATAATCGTAGGCAACGATTGTTGGCCGATCCCTGTCTAAGGGTAGGGCTAGGACACTATCAATCTGGGAAATTATCTCTTGATCCTGAGATTCCCAATCAATCTCAAGTTTAATTGGAACTTGAAAATTCCCCCATTCTAAATCAATAAAGCCTCCTAACTGTGTGAGATCCCTAAAGGAGAACAGCATGCTTTCAATATTGTTGGAGGAAGTTGTCGGCGTTACCTTAAACCTGACAACATCCAAGCTATCTTTATATCCATAATGTCCCCACAGTGTTGTGTCACTATTAATGACAATTGTCCAGCTGTCTTTATCCGGTATTGTATACAGTGCATACTTACCTTTTTTCAGCAAGTTACCTTCAAGAAAGACATCCTTCGAAAACTGGATTTTGGTATTGGCGTTTGCTCCAGTTCTCCAGATTTTTCCATAGGGAATCATCTCACCAAATAGATTTCTTCCCCCTATATTGGGTCTTGAATACTCAATTGAGATTTCGGTAAAACCAATATGTTGCTCAACCTTAGCATACTTACTTGGTTCTGGTAATTTGACTAGAATCTGAGCAGTAGCCGTGAAGATGAAAATACAAAATACGCAGGGTAGAAATAGTCTTTTCATAATTTATTATGTTTTCATCTAATGTACGTTGAGCACTGACGTGACAGATGAAATCTCTTATGAAAACGAGTTCAGAATGGCCGCAAAGAACTTGATTGCTTATACTTTGCCGGAGTGACCCCAGCCATTTTCTTAAAGGCCTGATAGAAAGTAGCCTTCGATCGAAAGCCAGATTCTTGAGCGATTCCAAGCAAGCTAAAATGACTGAATTTAGGGTCATCAATCTTTCTCTTGACTTCCTCAACGCGATACTTATTTATCAAATCATGAAATGTGGTATTCAGTCCATACTTAATAAGCGAAGATATTTTATGACGACTTATACCTGTTGTATTTACAAGGTCTATGATTGATACCTCGGGATTAAGGTAGAGTTCGAGGTTTTCTATTTTTTCTTTCAGCAAACTCAAATCTTTTTGATCAACCTTCATTGTATCGCTTATTCGCCTTGTGAATGATTCATGTTTTTTTTTGGAATCTTTTATTCTTATGAAGCTCATTCGATACAATAGGCCAGTCAACACAAGATATGGTAGAGTGGCTGGGTGCAATCCTAGTATTTGGTGTTGCAGGTAGGAAAAGCCGTAAATAAATGAAGGTATTAGCAGTAACGGAAGCGCGAATGAATAGGTATGTATTGAAGAACTATTGCTTTCAATTAATGATCTTTTGGTCACAAATACGATCGTTAAAAGAGAAATTCCATATCCAATGCCAGAGTAAAGAGTAGCATACGAGTAGCAAATTGGTAGTTTGAAATGTGGATAGAGAACGTGAGCTAGGTAAGCTGCAAACGGAATTACGTGTAGTAAGTGGAGCGGATTTAATTTGAAGTCTTTCTTTATTTTCCGAAGGCTATACAATAAAAGCGAAGGACCGACTAAAAGGAGTAGAATAAGACTCAGGTTGTTGAAGATGTTTAAATCATTAGACTTTAAAAGAGGACGGAATGGATAGATGAAAAGCCTAATTGATAGAGCCAAAAAGGCGAAGAAAAATAAAAGGTCAGTATTTCTATTCTTTGAATGATAGAGCGAGCTAAAAGCTAAGATGAGACCTTGAGCAGCACCTATGATAATAAAAACCTGAATTAAACTAAGCTCCATATTCGTAATGAATTTAAGATACGCACTTTTAATTCATTGGTTTTCAATTGTGGAAGAATAGACACTTCTAAATGCCAATGCTGATTCTTTTCAGATAGCTAAATAAACCTTATCTACCATCTCCTGGTATTCTTTTTCGGCTTTACTGAAGGAGGTAATACCACCACCGCTACAGTAGAATAGCCGATCAGATTCATTCTTGATGAATCGAATCATGACCCCCGTGTCGAGTGATTCACCATCAAAATGTCCGCAAACACCGGTGTAAAAACCTCGATCATAGTTTTCAACTTGCTGAATGATCTTGACGGTTTCGGGTTTTGGAGCCCCTGAAATAGAACCAGCGGGCAGTAGTTTAGAAAGAATGGTACCCAGGCGCTTTTTCCAATCCTGATGCAATGCGCCCTTTACTTCTGAGCTCACCTGCAAGAGTTTCTTATCATTCGTTTCCAGCACATCTATGTATCTAAACCTTGTCACGGCTACCTGTTCCGCAATTTGACTCAAGTCATTTCGGATCAAATCCACGATCGTGACATGCTCCGCTCTCTCTTTGGCATCTTCAAGAATAGTAGCTTCTGCGTTCGGAAATTTCCCATCAATCGTTCCTTTCATAGGGTAGGAATAGATATAATTACCCTTGATCTTGACAAATGTTTCTGGTGAGAAAACCACAAACTGCCCGGGTACGAATACCTTATATTTTGCAGATGAGTAGTGAAAAATTTCTTCGAGCGAGAGATTGGTTTCAATCGGAGTTTCGAAGGTCAAGTTCGTTAGGAATGAATTACCAATATTGATCTGATGGATAACCTTATCGAACGCAGATTTGAAATCTTGAAAGGATGTTGGATTTTTCTTGAAGCTTACTTTTTTTGGTTTGAAGCTGAAAGCTTGATCCTCTTCGTTTATCGTTAATTGAAACGATTGCCTCGAAGTTTCAGATCTATTTTCTTCAATGCACCATTTCTCCCCCAAAAAATCACAGTAAAATGAAAATGGGCTGCCCGATGCTCCAAGGGTATTAAGCTTCGCTATTGCTTGATTCTTCGTCAGCATTGATTTTTATCCCAAAACGCCTCAGCATTTTTTGTTCGTATCTCCAAAAGAAAGCAAACTGCCGAAACATAAATCCATAGAAAAGAAGAATGATATTGTAAAATGGAAGGATCAATACCCAATACGCTATTTGAAACCATAACGGTCGGACACCGTCTTCAAAGAGTAGATTGATTAAGGGCTTCTTTATGAATACCACAGTGGTTCCCGTGCAAGCAAAAACCAACATGATGATTGCAAATTGCCAGTTACTCTCAAGATTCCACTTTGTTTTTAGTCGCTCAATCCAACTCATTGATGAATGCCTGGAAGTCAGGCCAATTTGGTTTAGAAATTACTTTTACTGGTTCCTTTTTTACCGGGTGTTCAAACTCCAATTTATAGGCGTATAGGTCAATGCTTTTATCCAGATTTGCTTTGGAATTGCCATACTTTAAATCACCGCGGATTGAGGTTTTGTTCTCTCGCATCTGTATGCGAATTTGATGAGGTCTGCCGGTTTCCGGCATCACTTCCAACAGCGAGATTTTGCTATGAGTGGCAATCATACGATAGGAAAGAATAGCCTCTTTCGCATTGCCTTTTTGTTTGGTATAAACGTGCGCTTTATTCTTTTGAAAATCCTTGTCAAGCCAGTGTTTCAATACTTTTTCTGAATCTTCAGGTACACCTTCCACGATGGCGAGATAGCTTTTCTTGATTGTACGCTCACGGAAGAGTTTGTTCATTCGCTCCAGCGCCTTTGAAGTTCTGGCGAAGATTACGAGCCCACCTACCGGCCGATCAAGTCGGTGGCACGGCTGGCAAAAAACATTGCCTGGCTTATTGTATTTTCTGCGGATGTATTCGGTAGCCCAGCCTGTCAAAGTGCCGTCACCGGTCTCATCTCCCTGCACCAACCATCCAGTTGGTTTCTCTACAATCAACAAATGATTGTCTTCATATATAATATTAGGCTTTGCCATGCGGCCGCAAAATTAAGGGATTGAATCATGCCATGCATAGCTTATTGAAAAAGCTTAAAAGAATGTTGGTTCCTGCTTATCATAACCGTAGCGGACATTATAGCTTAGGGATACTTCGTGTGTGCCGTAGTTGCCATGAATCAAATTGTTAGCCGGTAGCTCAAAAGAATATCCCAGCTTTATGGTTTCATTAATTTCAAAAATCCCCAAGACTCCAAAATGTTTTAAGTCTCTAACAGAAATCCCCGCCCACATAACATCGTCAAGAAAAGCACTTAAAGTAATATCGAAGGAATATGTCTCTCCAGCCATCGAGCGAATTAGCGTAGTAGCTTTCACCGGTGTTTTCTGAATTTCAGCGGCTACACCGGCAGAAAAGTAATAATGCCTTTTGTATCGCTCGGATTGAGTAGATCCATCCGTGACTGACACGTTCAGAATTCGCGGTACCGAAGCCCCAATGAAAAAATTCGGATTTAATAGCATGAAGCCAACACCAAAATTTGGTTTTAGAATGTTGTCATGACCATTGAGTAGTTCCGGATCATCAAAAAAATCAAGGTTGACTTTGTTGAAGTCATATCCAAATTGCACAAACCCGCCTTGAATTCCCATGGCAAGTTGCGTTGACCGGTTAAACTTGATGTTGTAAGATGAGGCGAATTGCACTTCGTAATTGTTACTAACTCCAAAACGATCATTTAAGATCAATGCACCCAATCCGATTTTACCATCTGCAAGTGCAGATTGAGCCGTGATGGTATTTGTTCTGGGTGATCCCTCAATACCAGCCCATTGAAATCTGCTTATGACCCCTACAGACAACCGATTGTAAATGCCTGCATAAGCAGGATTGATCATCAATTGATTGAATTGGTATTGACTGTAAAGTGGATCTTGCTGACCAGATGATGCCAATGAAATGCAAGTAAATAGCATAAGTAATCCTTTTTTCATGCCATCAGTTTTTAACGTAAATAAATCCGGCCTCTCGTTTGCTCTCTGTAAGTTTGACCGTGTAGTAGTAGCTACCTGTTTGCAGCACTCCTCTGGAACCGACGTTTGAGCTACCTCGAAACACTCGATCGGTGTTATTGTATCCTTGCATTTCAAAGATTTTCACTCCTTGTCGATCAAAAATTTCTACTAGATTATTTTTATACGACTCGATGTTTTCAATGCGCAGGAAATCATGTTTGCCGTCCTGAAGAGATGTAACAACATTGATAACTGTAATTGGCGGGGCAACTAAGCTTTCCTTGCCTAATACATAGTAACCGGGCAGGATGGAGGCGGAAGTAGAGATGAATCCCGATTCCAGTGATCCATCAATAGCAGGAGTTCCTATGATACTCAGTGGATTTTCCAGGTCATTGGTGAATCCAATAGTTGCTTCTTCAGCATTGTCTATGAAGTTTTGACCCGATAGTGGTAGACGTATTGACTCAGCCATGAAAGACGCACCGCCAATCACCTCCCAGTGCCTATTTTGAGAGATTGCGTCCAATCCCGAAGAAATGCTAGCAGTTAAAGGTGAACTGTATGCTTTCACTCCAACAGAATCAGATGCTTGGATATTAGAAAGCGAAACGGGCAGGTATTCGCTCTCGGTTCCTATAGGAAAAGTAAAGTCCCCGGAAGTGGTGGCAAACAGAGCTCCTTCGATATATGAGTTTTCATTTCCTCCATTAATGATCGCATTTTCCAATAGAAGAATTTTAGTATCTGGAGTTAGGGAAACGATACCATTGACCAAATCCAATGAATTAGATATAATCAAATCGTTAATAATGGCAATTCCAGTAGAGTTGATGGACAAATTGCCATATGTAGAAGCTCCAGGATCGAAAATTTGATTAGCGCCAGAAAGCGTGAAGGTGCCGGAGACCGAGTGGTAGTCACCGTCGTTGCTCCAGTTTCCGGATAGTCTTAAACCACCTTCGTTGAGGATCGTTCCACTGTTGAGTAAGTCACCTTGAACAGTCATGGAGACTCCATCTGTCATTGTGATGGTTTCACCGGAGTTGGTAACGAGATTTTGAGCGATTGCTTGCGAGCCAATTTCGCAAAGAAGAAAGATCAAACTGATTTTTTTCATATCTTTTGCTTAATTGAATCGCTTGGCACAGAAGAAAAAATTAGATACATCAGGAGCCGCTATTGTTTGGATAGGTTGAGCTTCATTTCCGCCAAGAGTAGTATTGGATAGGGCAATGCCGATCTCGTCACCCGCTTTTAACTGCAAGTCCACAGAAAAGGAAATCGAGCTTTGAATGGTGTTAGGAGCGTAAACTTTTGAAAGTAAAATATTGGAACCGGCATCCCGTATGACAATTTGCACCAATCCCGAAGGAACATTCGAGAAAATCATTAACCCTCCGAAGTTATAGAGCCCATCTTCAGGCACTGTAAAAACCCCTGATGATGCGTCGTAAGATCCATCAATATCATATGCCTCTGTCTCAAAGGTGAGATTGGTAACTCCCACAGGGATATTGCCTGCTTTCATGGTTGCTTTAAAGGCTGAAGGCGAGAACGTTCTGCTATCTAATTCAGCGTCTGTGGCGAAGGTTCCTCCTATATTAACGCTTCTAGTTCCCCCTCCATCGGTAACTCGGATAGATGTACCCGACAAGCTCATTCCTGAATTGTATTCATTAGAGGAGCTGTTGTCATTATCTGCTACACTGAAAGATCCACCACCGTTAGATAGCGTTACTGTTGTCCCGGTTTTAGAAACAGTCTGAAATTCATTTGAATCATCTGCATCTCCATCATTCACATTCAGATTAAGTGTAGATCCACTAGATAATGTGATGTTTCCGGCTGTTCCATTGGTGCTGATATTCTGAATTTCGTTGGAGGTGCTGTTGTCATTATCAGCCACACTGAAAGACCCACCACCGTCGGAGAGCGTTACAGTTGTTCCGGTTTTAGAAACAGTCTGAAATTCATTTGAATCATCTGCGTCTCCATCATTCACATTGAGATTGAGTGTAGATCCACTAGATAATGTGATGTTTCCGGCTGTTCCATTGGTGCTGATATTCTGAATTTCGTTGGAGGTGCTGTTGTCATTATCTGCTACACTGAAAGACCCACCACCGTCGGAGAGTGTTACTGTTGTTCCGGTTTTAGAAACAGTCTGAAATTCATTTGAATCATCTGCATCTGCATCATTCACATTCAGATTGAGTGTAGACCCACTAGATAATGTGATGTTTCCAGATGTTCCATTGGTGCTAATGTCCTGGATTTCGTTTGAAGCGCTTTTATCTCCGTCTGCAGCATCACTTGATGCTAATTCAGCATCTGTAGCAAATGTTCCTCCAATGTTTACGCTTTGCGTACTGTTCGCATCTGACACACTAATAGTCGTGCCAGATAGACTCATTCCGGTATTTACTTCATTCGTAGTGCTGCCATCAACTTCGGCAAGCAAGTACCCATTATTGTTGGCATAACCATCTACAACGGCCTCTGAAAGTTGAGTGTCAATGCTTGAAATATCGATGGTGTTTCCCCCAGTAATTGAAAGGTTGGATCCGGAAAGACCAAGTGTTTGATTGTCGGTATTGGTGCCAGAAAATGGAGATAGATCGATCGTCTCTGAGCTATTCGAGAGAGAAAGCGTACTTCCTGACAAGGATAAATCCTGGAACTCATTGGTATTGTCTGCATCTGTATCATCCACGTTAAGATTCAATGTGGCTCCACTTGATAATGAGATGTTCCCTGCACTTCCGTTTGTGCTAATGTCTTGTATTTCGTTTGATGTACTGCTATCATCATCGTCAACGCTAAATGAACCACCGCTATTGGAAAGGGTTACCGTATTTCCTGTTTTAGAGATGGTCTGAAATTCGTTAGTATCGTCTGCATCTGCATCATCCACGTTAAGGTTCAATGTGGCCCCACTTGATAATGAAATGTTCCCAGCACTTCCGTTTGTACTAATATCTTGTATTTCGTTTGAAGCATCTTTATCATCATCTGCAGCATCGCTCGCGGCTAGTTCTGAATCTGTAGCAAACGTTCCGTCGATGTTGACACCTTGTGTGCTGTTTGCGTCCGTTACCTGGATAGTTGTACCGGAAAGACTCATTCCCGTATTTACTTCGTTGGTAGTGCTGCCGTCAACTTCAACCAATAAGTAACCATTGTTATTGGCAAAAACGTCAACTTCTGCTTCTGTGAGGACTGTGTTGACACCAGAGATATCAATTGTGTTTCCTCCCGAAATCGTAAGATTGCTACCAGTTAAACTCATCGTTTGGTTATCTGTATTAGTGCCGGAAAAAGGAGAGAGATCAACCCCAACAGTACTACTTGTAAGAGATAGTGTGTTTCCAGAAAGAGTAAGGTCTTGAATCTCATTGGAAGAGTCAGCATCTGCATCATCTGCGCTCTTGATATAACCCAATGCTTCAATGTCAGTATCTGATAGTTGCGTATCATTATCACCATCAGATAAGCCGGTTGGGATGTTTGAAAGACTCGTAAAGTCAATATTTGCCCAAAGCGCATTTGTACCATCTGTGGTTAGATATTTATTGCTTTGTCCGGTTTGATCTGGTAAAGACTCCAGATTACCGGAAGCCATTTCTACCCACTGATCCGTCATCCAGAAGTAGAATTTATTTTCTTCCTCGTCAAACACTAGCAACCCATTATCAGTAGGAGACAGATTGTTGGTAAATGTGGAAGCTGTTCGTGCAGAAGTATTCATGCGCGGGACTAGCAACCCTTGGTCACCATTGGGAGCGACGAGCTCAAGGATGGCATTTGCGTTAGGTGTTTCAGTCCCAATTCCAACTGACTGAGCAAACGTGGTGACGGACAGCAATAGCAATGCTATTGCTGAAAATCGGATGATTTGGTGTTTCATTTCTAAGAACTTGTTAGAGAATATATAACCAAATTATCCAATTAAAAATTGGATAAATAATATTATGAGTGAACAACCAAAATTGTGAGTGAACGACGCTAAAGGATTGAAATTCGAGCTTGAAATTCAGATTTATAGGATCTTCCAATTGGAATTTTGTCTTCTCCCAAAAAAATATAGCCACCCTTGATCATAGATATCTGGTCTATACGAGCTGCAAATGATTTATGAGTTCTCACAAAACTGGATTCGGGCAATTTTGACAAGATAGATTTAAGTGTTTGGCTCATAATAACCTCTTTATTTGAGCAAACAATTTTAGTATAATTGTCTTGAGCTTCAAGAAATTTGATATCTGTAAGTACCAACTGAGTAGTACCATTTTTTTCTCGAATGTATATGGTTGATTCTTCTTTTTGCTGATCAGATTTGTAGAGAGCCATTTCTACATTGATTTTGATATCAAACTCGTTGAAAGGTTTCAATAGATAGGCTAACGGGTTTGTGACCTTGGCACGATCGACTGTTTCAGCGTTGTAATAAGATGTAATGAAAATAAACGGGGCATGGTTAATTCTGTTGATCTCTTGTGCTAGATCTATGCCATCTTTTTCACTTGATAGATTCACATCCAACAGGATCAGGTCATATGAATTGGATTCAATTAGGCTGAGTCCATCCTCGTAGTTCATGGCAAGCTCGACAGATTGAATTCCTAAGTCTCCCAAGATGAAACTGAGGTCCTTAGCAATCAAAGGCTCGTCTTCGACTATAAGTACCCTTTTATTCATTAGACCAATTTATACTTACTGATGTTGAGTGTAACTGTGGTGCCATTAGTAGAATCAACTTGTAAAGTTGCTTTTAGTTTCATCGCTAGCGATTCAATCAGTACCATCCCAAAAGATTTGTCTGAAGCGTGGAGTTCGGATCCGACCCCATTATCACTGATTTCAAGTTTCAATTCATTTGCTTCCTCCTTTAAACCAACTTTAATCAACCCTTCTTCTGCGTCAGGAAATGCATGTTTTAAGGAATTGCATATGAGTTCATTAAGTATGAGTCCTATAGGAATTATTGTGTCCACATCAATGAGTAGATCATCAATTTCATATTCAAAATCGATATTAGGTCCTGTTGTATATGATTGTTTTAGTATTTCGGATAAGTCTTCGATGTATTCTTTGGCATGAACCCCGGATAGGTTGTTTTCCTGATAGAGTTTTTGATGTATTAAAGCCATGGATTCCACTCGGGTTTGACCCTCATTTACCGCACCGAGTGCTTTCTCATCCGTAATAAAACGTGATTGCATGCTGAGCAGACTTGATACCACTTGAAGATTATTTTTTACGCGATGATGAATCTCCTTGAGCAGTGTTTCTTTCTCGGCAAGCGATTTCGATATCACATCCTTTTGTCCTTTAACTTTTTTATAAAGCCTGAAAATGAAGAATGACAAAACAGTGAAGGTGAAGAGACCAACAAGACTTCCGTAAATAATGATTCTTGATCTTTTAGCTCGCTGAGTGGCTATCTCATTTTCCTGGCTTAGTATTTTAATTTCTGCGTCTTGTTCTTTCTTTTTGAATTGAGCATCTTTTTCAGCGATAACTTGAATAGATGACTCATTGTAAATGCTATCGCTGATTGTTTTGTAGGCTTTATAGTTAGCCAGTGATTTTGAAAAATTATGCTGCCTTTCATAAGCAAGTGATAACAATCTGTGTGCTTCACTTTCCTGATTTAATGAATTGTGTTCTTCATAACTTAACACATCTTCAAGATGGCCAATAGCTTCTGTAAACCTGCCAAGCTTAATCAAGACTTCTCCAGTGCTAAGCCTGGACTCGCAGAGGTTGTAGGTGCTGCTTAAGTCTTTCCGAATTTCCAAAGCCATCAAATGACTTTCGTATGCTTCTTCCAATCTTCCTTGCTCTTGCCTCAACAGTCCCATGAAATCATAGTGAAATCCCATTTCTCTGAGCGTGGGAAAAACCTTGTTCAGGCCCTTTTGTGCTTGAAGGTGCTTCTCAGCCATCTCATAGTTACCTAATACTATATACACATAACCAAGATTAGCATTTGCACCGGCCATACCCATACTGTCATTGATGATGGTAAATTCCTGAAGTGTAAGCATGTATCTTTCTTTTCCCTTGTCTATTTGATCGAGATTCAGATAAAGGCCAGCCAATCGGCTATTTATGCTTGCTTTTTCTTTAGGTGTACCTATTTCGCCGTAGAGTGCAGCGCTCTCTAATAAATATTTTTGCGCTAAAACATTGTTGCCCAAGAAGGTATTTATGGTGCCAATTTTTGTGCCCGATCTGGCAATTTCTTCTCTACTTTCTGTCCTAACAAAGAAGTCATAATTCCTTTGGTAGTATTCGAGCGATGTAGCGTAGTTGCCTTGCCATCGGTGACTGGCAGCATAGATGTAGTTTAATCTTGCCCATTCCAAACTATCTTCCGGAGTGCCTGCCATGCCGGCTACTTCATCAGCATAAAGCTCCGCTTGTTCAGGGTTTAGCTGAACGAGATATTCGCCGAGTTGTAACTTCACCTCCTTTTGAATTGCTACATCGGTCACATCAGCCAATACTGACAATAAGCTGTCTTGGTAATTCTGGGCATGAGAAGTTTTGATAAAAACTGCCAGCAGGCAACTCAAAACAAGAAGTCTCTTCATTTTGGTGGATTGATTTAGGTAGTAATCTACTGAACATCCTCAGGTTAAAAAAGTATATTACTAGCGTATAAAAGAGAATCTCACTATGAAAAAATTGATCAAATGCGCATTCGCAATTGCCTTGCTTTCAACAGCTTTGTATTCTTGCGAAACCACTTCTTCTGTGGATGAAATAACAATAGAAGATGAAAAATCGCATGGTAACGATGCAGTCGTACGGAAAAAGCCAGGATAATATGTGCTAATTCTGCCTTACCGGTATTGATCAGCTAATTAGAATTCACTGATGAAGTGAAATTCTATGTCTGGGAAATTGTCCTGAACCATCTGTAACCAGGCTTTGGATTCTGCCATGAACACCAGCTTGCCTTCCTTGTCTTTGGCAATGTGTCTTTGTTTGTCTTTGATAAATGCGTCCAGCTTTGAATTATCAGCGGAGCTGATCCAGCAGGCCTTGTAGATGCCTACAGGCTCAAATTTGGCATTGGCGCTGTATTCATTCAAGAGTCGATGTTGTAAGACTTCAAACTGAAGTGCTCCTACAGTCCCTACTACTTTCCTGGAACCCAACTCAAACGTGAAGAGCTGTGCTAAACCTTCATCCATCAGCTGGTTCAACCCTTTGTCCAGTTGCTTCGATTTCATGGCATCCATATTGATTACTTCACGGAACATCTCAGGAGAGAATGACGGAATGCCTTTATAAAGGCCTTTTTCACCTTCACTGAGCGTGTCACCGATTTTGAGATTGCCTGTATCGTACAAGCCAACGATATCTCCAGGAAATGCTTCTTCTACCGTTTCCTTTTGCTGAGCCATAAAAGCAGTTGCGTTTGAGAAACGGATCTTCTTGTCATCCCTCACGTGATAGTAGTTGCTGCCTCTTTCAAACTTCCCTGAGCATACCCGAACAAACGCAATTCTGTTTCGGTGCTTCGGATCCATGTTTGCATGAATCTTAAAGATGAACCCCGAGAATTTCTTTTCATTGGGTGTGATTTCACGCTCCTCTGTTTCACGTGGTTTAGGTGGTGGTGCTATTTGTGTAAAGCAGTCAAGCAGCTCGCGAACACCAAAGTTGTTTACAGCACTCCCAAAGAATACCGGAGCAACTTCGCCATTCAAATAGGTTTCTTCGTTTAGTTCATCATAAACCCCATTTACTAATTCGATTTCTTCGCGCAATTCTTTGACTAAAGATTCAGGTAGCCGTTTATCTAGCTCAGGGTCATCTACACCTTTAATTTCTACCACATCGTCCACCCGCTTTTGCTTATTGGGCTCGTACAAGTTGACGTTATTTTCATAAATGTTATAAACACCACGAAGCGTTTTTCCCATGCCTATTGGCCAACTCATGGGGCGGACCTTGATGTTCAGTTTTTCTTCAATTTCATCCAGCAGTGTAAATGCGTCTTGTCCCTCACGATCCAGCTTATTGATGAAGCAGATTACAGGGGTATTCCGCATCCGACAAACTTCCATAAGCTTTTCTGTTTGCTCTTCCACACCTTTCACACAGTCAATCACCATGATTACACTATCCACAGCGGTAAGCGTTCGGTACGTGTCTTCAGCAAAGTCTTTGTGACCTGGAGTATCCAAAATGTTGATCTTAAGGTCTTTGTATTCAAACCCCATTACAGATGTAGCTACCGAGATACCTCTTTGTTTTTCAATGTCCATCCAATCTGAGCGTGTGCCCATATCTATCTTATTGGACTTCACCGCTCCAGCTGTTTGGATAGCGCCTCCAAACAAAAGAAGTTTCTCTGTGAGGGTCGTCTTTCCCGCATCGGGGTGGGCGATGATTCCAAAAGTCCTGCGTCTACCTATTTCCTGCTCCAGTGTCATGATCGATCAAATTAATCCGCAAAATTAGCCAATAGGATGGAGCATCGCATCACATCCAATAATATTGACTCATATGAGTAATAATTAAGATAAATTTCAAGACTGAAACTTCATTCATGAAAGCAATTAAACAAAGAAATGCAGCCTATAGAAGTGAGCTTTTTCGTCACCTTGATGGGATAGCGATCGCTCCTGTAGCTTATGCTTTATACGCCAAAGGTGTTTTCGAGATTCTTTTAGCCAAAAAGTCCACCTTGCTTACGGAGTTGGCTGAGTCAATCCAAGCAAATCCAGGATATCTGAATGTAGCGCTTCGTTTATTGGCAGCTCAAGGATGGATTGATTATCATGTTGATAATTCTGAGAGAAAAGTGACAGTAAGTGTTAATTCAGTTAGTGAGATAGCTTTTGCTAATGCAATTCATTACAAGGCGGTTGTCGATTTAATGAAATTTTCAGCGGACTTTCATCCTAGAAAATTTGAAAAAGAGCCATTTGAGTTTTGGAATCGCATTGCTAAAAAATTCTGCAGTGGGTATTTCGAGCTTTCAACAAATAAAGTCGAGCTGCAAATTCAGGAACAAATTTTAAAGCACATTGAAGGGGTACTGGTAGGACCAAGCACCGTACAGCTAGGCATGGGTGGGATGTTTCATAAGTACTTCATGGAAATGTCATTCAGCCCCTCAGAATATCATCAAGACCCTGAGAGTTTTGAACACATACTTGATTTCTTCACGCATTTGGGATGGTTTGAGAAAAAGACCAGTACATACAAGTTCACAGAAAAGGGCTTGTTTTTTGCGAAGCGATCTTCCGCCTACGGAGTGACGGTTTCCTACATTCCAACCTTTAGAAACCTTGACGAACTGATTTTTGGAAATCCAGAAATATTGAAAGTCGAAGAGGGAGAAAAAGAAAAAGGAGTAGATCGTGAAATGAATGTTTGGGGAAGTGGTGGAGCTCATGTGGCTTATTTTGAAAAGGTGGATGACATTATTATCGATTTGTTTAACAGGCCAATTAGTGAACAACCAAAGGGCATCTTAGATATGGGCTGTGGGAATGGTGCATTCCTGATTCACATCTTCGATGTTGTCTTTCATCAGACGAAGCGCGGTAAGATATTGGAAGAGCATCCGCTCTTTTTAGTGGGTGCAGACTACAATGAAGCGGCTTTGAAAGTGACACGAGGCAACTTGATCAATGCAGATGTATGGGCAAAAGTAGTTTGGGGAGACATTGGAGATCCGAAACGATTGGATGACGACCTAAAGGAGAACTATGAGATGGGGCTTGGGGACTTGCTCAATGTGCGCACATTCCTGGATCACAATAGAATGTGGGAAGATGTTGATGAATCAATTAGCCAAACGAGTATTTCATCTGGGGCATTTTCATCAAAAGGTAGATTTCTCAGTAATAATGAAGTCGAGGCAAATCTGAAAAGCCACCTAAGCAAATGGAAGCCTTATATTAATAAATTCGGATTGGTCATCATTGAACTGCATGGATTAGATCCTGCGTTGACTGCTGCAAACTTGGGGAAAACTGCAAATACTGCCTATGAGGCTACCCATGGATTTTCTGATCAATACATTTTAGAAATCGATAGCTTTGACAAAGTGGTAGCAGAGGTTGGACTTGCCATTGATGAAAAACATAGATCAAAATTTCCAAACTCTGAATTGGCTACAGTAAGCATCAACTACTTAAAGTAAGACATGAGAAAATCCTCCCGATACATCCTCTACCTTGTGCTTGGATTCATCATCTATCAGATCATTGATTCAGGTGAAACCGGACTTACTCATCAGGATGCAAGAAATACTCTGATTGTAGCCATTCTTGTGGTCTTTATTCTGCTCTTAGTTATTCGTGTGATCAAGAACAGGTATGATGATGGAAATGGTGAATGATTATGAGATTCCTGAATTCCGCTATGCTTCATCAGGAATGACGTTAAAAAGAAATGGGATTCCTGGACCCTTCCTTCGTCAGTCTCAGGTATGATATTAACAACGCTAACAGATGGGACGAAGCGAATCCCTAGACACTTAGACCTGATAGAGGCAGTATCCTACCCTGTGAAGGCGGACAGAAAAAGCTAAAACAGGAATATCTTGAGCGATGAAAAACTGCCATTTCTCTCCGAAAAAGATTGGTATCCGTCCATTTTGTCAATAAATAATAGAAGGCTACCTGATGGTCATGTCAATGTGTCACAATTTTTCCTTTGGCACATCCATTGATAAATGAAAGGTGAAACTTGAATTAACGAACAATAGATAAATCATAGAAATGGGAAAAATCATAGGTATCGACTTGGGTACTACCAACTCTTGCGTCTCAGTAATGGAGGGTAATGAGCCGGTAGTGATTCAGAATAGTGAGGGAAGAAGGACAACTCCATCTATCGTAGCGTTTCTCGATGATGGAAAAGGAGAAAGAAAAGTAGGTGATTCTGCCAAAAGACAGGCGATCACTAATCCGCAGAATACGGTAAGCTCGGTGAAGCGATTCATGGGTAAGAAATATTCTGAGGTGAAAGCGGAGATGAAGAATGTGTCGTACGGACTGGAGTCTGGTAGTAACGACACGGTGCGAGTGAAGATCGGTGACCGAGCATATACGCCACAGGAGATTTCTGCAATGATCCTCCAGAAAATGAAATCAACAGCTGAAGACTTTCTTGGACAGGAAGTGAAAGAGGCTGTAGTTACTGTGCCTGCATACTTCAATGATGCAGAGCGTCAGGCTACCAAAGAAGCTGGACAGATCGCAGGATTGGATGTGAAACGAATCATCAACGAACCGACTGCTGCAGCTTTGGCATACGGGCTTGACAAGAAGGATCAAGACATGAAGATCGCAGTGTATGACCTTGGTGGTGGTACGTTCGACATCTCAATTTTGGAGCTAGGTGAAGGTGTATTTGAGGTGAAATCTACTAACGGAGATGTACACCTTGGTGGTGACGACTTTGACGGTGTGATCATGAACTGGTTGGCAGAGGAGTTTTTGAGTGATGAGAACATTGATCTAAGAAAAGACCCGATGGCACTTCAGCGATTGAAAGAGGCTGCTGAAAAAGCTAAGATCGAGCTTTCAAGCTCTTCTGAAACAGAAATCAACTTGCCATACATCATGCCCGTAGACGGTGTGCCAAAACACTTGGTAAGAAAACTGACGCGTGCGAAGTTTGAGCAGCTTGCCGATGACTTGGTGAGAAGATCTATGAAGCCAGTAGAGGCGGCATTGAAAGATGCAGGTCTTTCTACTTCAGAAATAGATGAAGTAATCTTGGTAGGTGGTTCTACTCGAATCCCTAAAATCCAGGAAGAAGTGGAGAAGTTCTTCGGTAAGAAGCCTTCGAAAGGTGTGAATCCGGATGAGGTTGTTGCGATTGGAGCGGCAATTCAAGGCGGTGTATTGACTGGTGAAGTGAAGGATGTACTCCTTCTTGACGTAACTCCACTATCTCTAGGTATCGAAACCATGGGTGGTGTGTCTACCAAATTGATCGAGTCTAACACGACAATCCCTACGAAGAAGTCAGAGACGTTTTCTACCGCAGCGGACAATCAGCCTTCCGTGGAGATACATGTACTTCAGGGTGAACGACCAATGGCGAAAGACAATAAGTCACTTGGAAAATTCCAT
The DNA here is from genome assembly GCF_039940915.1 of Ekhidna sp. Classification (GTDB taxonomy): domain Bacteria; phylum Bacteroidota; class Bacteroidia; order Cytophagales; family Cyclobacteriaceae; genus Ekhidna. The sequence goes on along the minus strand of NZ_JBDVFO010000001.1, from coordinate 288,833 downwards.
TTGGATGGTATCCCACCTGCACCAAGAGGAGTGCCTCAAGTGGAAGTGATCTTCGATATTGATGCAAACGGAATCTTGAATGTGAGTGCAAAAGACAAAGGCACTGGCAAGGAGCAAAAAATCAGAATCGAGGCATCTTCAGGATTGACCGATGAGGAAATCGAGAAAATGAAGCAAGAGGCTGAAGCAAATGCTGAAGCGGATAAGGAAGCAAAAGAAAAAGTGGAGAAAGTGAATCAGGCGGACTCCATGATCTTCCAGACTGAGAAGCAACTGAAGGAATTTGGCGAGAAGCTTTCTGAGGGCAATAAGACGGCAATCGAAGGTGCATTGACAAAGCTGAAAGAGGCACATACTAAGCAAGACCTTGCTGAGATTGATGCAGCCCTTGAAGCGATGAACAATGCTTGGCAAGCGGCCTCTCAAGAGATGTATGCTGCTCAGCAGGAAGCCGGAGGTGCGGATGCTGGCGCGCCAGGTGCTGATCCAGGTGCGGGTGCTTCAGAAAATGGTTCTGCAGACGATGTGTCTGACGTAGAATTCGAAGAGGTAGAAGAGGATAAGAAGTGATAAGCTGCAAGCTTTAAGCAATAAGTAGCAAGTTTCAAGTCTACCCTAGATATAGATTATACCCTTCTCGAGCAATCGGGGAGGGTTTTTTATTGGGGGTAGGGTAAAAAATGACTTCAGCGTTTTAATAGTGTAATCACTTAATACACAGCTATGAAAATCTATTTGTGGTACGATGAGGTCAAAAAAAAATATGTAATTGGAAGATACGAGGAGCTTCGATTCCCTATTGAAGAGGCATTATATGCGTGTGATCCTGAAGATTTTTCTGCTACAAAAAAAATTGCCTGGAATCTGAATAAGATCAGGTAATACTTAAGTTCCAATATTTGGGTAGTGATAGCCCTCTCCGAAAAGTCGGTGAGGGTTTTTTTAATCCATCATGGAGCAGAAGCATTTTGAGCTTCGCATGATTAAGATTTCTGCAACTCTTCATAGCCCGAGTTACATTAGAGCTAATCTTTGATACATTTCTTTTAGTCTTAGCGGTGTCGATCATCGAGCTTTGTTGGCTAACATTCACCAAATTAAAGTTGACATGGCGGCATTCAAAGTACTCTTCGCCTCATCACTACTTATCACTATTTTTTGTATAAAAGCGTATTGGCAGGACATATGTGATCAAGTGACAATGGTTTCTACTACTTTAATTATTCAATAGACCTAAAATGGACAAATTCAAGAATCTTCATTTGTGGATGATCATCCCTTTTGTCTTGATGCAGAGTGGTTTCATTGATAGTTACTGGATGACCTGGACAAGCGAAGACTGGTCAACTCATATTCATGCTTTCAGTGCGATGTTTTGGTATATTTTATTGATGATTCAGCCATACTTGGCTACTCACGGTAATATTCAAGCTCATCGAACTTGGGGAATGATTGGATTTTTCGTGGCGGGAGCTGCGGTCTTCAGCGCTATATCTTTTCTATGGCAGGATGTTCATTTTGGAGATATTGGAGGCTTTGGTGAACCATTTACTGCTGATTTTTTCTATGGTATTGTCTTGGTAGAATTAATGATGATGACAGCTTTTGCTGTAGCTGTGATAATGGCAATTGTCCATCGAAAACGCACTGATGATCATGCTTTATGGCTTATTTCTACGATTTTCTACATCATGATGCCTGGGTTAGGAAGAGGACTAGAATTCCTGATGTTTACATTTTATGGTCCTTATGCATTGCTCGCGCTATCCATTTGCTCCGTAATGATCATTGTCACCTTACTGATAATAGGTTGGCGATTTAAAAAAATCACCCATCCTGCTATTCTATTAGGAATTGCTGTGAATATACCTACTTTTTTTGTGTATTGGATTGGACAACAAGCATGGTATGTGGAATGGATTCAGGAATTTATGAAGTATTAGCATAAACGAAAAAAAGCAAAATAATCTTATGAAAACAATCTATTTTCTAAGCTTTATGATCCTATTTTCTTGTGGTAGTACCAAGGAAAAATATGACCTCATCATCACCAATGTCAATCTCATAGACGGAACTGGGGCGCCTATTCAGCCAGGAGTAAATGTACATGTGAAGGATCGTTTGATTGCTAAGATTGACATTGGTGAAATCAGTCAAACTGTGAACATAGTGGATGGGACAGGAAAATTTCTAATTCCGGGACTGTTTGATGGCCATGCTCATACCTCCGACTACTCGAGGGATTTCCCTAAGCTTATGCATTACGGAATTACATCAATTTTCACTCCTGGTGGGAGCACATGCACCAATAAATTTTATGCCGAAATGCGAGCAGTCGGCAATCAGGATTCCATACCGGCGCCCCGAGTTTTTCATACAAGTCAGCATCTTACAATGGAGGGACGGCACCCGGTAAGAACGTATGCGAGTAGTAATTGGAGAGAAAACGAAACGGTCTTTTTCCTAAAGGATACTGCGCAAATTTCGCGACTCGTAAAGCAGATGGCACGATATCCGATATTGGGAATTAAGTTGACCATTGAGGATGGCCCTTCGCCACCATTTGTACAGCGAATACCACAAGAATTTGTTGACAAGACGGTGGTAGAAGCCGCAAAATACGGATTGGAAGTATTTGCCCACACCAGTGATAATGAAGAGTTTTTAATGGCCGCAAAAGCCGGAGCTCAAAACTTAGTTCACTTTGTTGGAACAGATATAGACTGGGAAAATCCGGAACATCTGGAGGCCGTCGAAACCTTGATGAGAAACGATGCATCAATTGTGACTACACTAATGATAGATAAATCATTTCTATACCCATTGCATCCTGAGTGGGTAAATGAACCTTTGCTAAATGAAGTTTATCCCAAAGAAGAAATATTGCAACTTTTCACACCACAAGCAATAGCCAAAGCAGAACGGATGGAAGAACTCACTCTGCTGGAGTACAATCTAGATCAAGCTACACTTGATGCTATTTATCAGCCTAAAATAGATGATATCATTCGATTACTTGAAATGAATATAAATATGGTGCTGGGGACAGACACAGGAAATGATTATAATTTTCATGGCTATAGTCTTCATGAAGAAATGCGAATTCTTCAATCAGGCGGAATCCAACCTATAGACATAATAAAAATGGGAACAATGAATGCTTCAATTATGGTTCACGGTCAGGACAGCCTAGGTAGTATTGAGACAGGCAAGCTTGCTGATATGATTTTGTTGGATGCAAATCCTTTGGAGGACATTGCGAATGTAAGTGTCATTAACACTATATATAAAGGAGGTAGGGTGCAAAAAAGGATTAGTCACTGATGTTTTATCACATTGGACAAATGAAGGTTGTATTTTTGTGCTTCTATGAAATTAGCCATCAAGTTTGATTGGTCCAATTTCCTGGATGTGGATCAAGCTTTTGCCATTGACCCGGTGATATTCGCTGATGTTTTCACTCACTCTAAGTATGTTGGGTTGAAAACCAAAGATGCGATGGCCGATCAATATCGAAACAAGTATCGCAGACGCCCTTCTATTGACACGGATAAGCTAGATGTGCTTTTCAATGTTCACAGTGCGAATGATTTTTTACAATTTCTATGGATAGCTCTGGGGTCGTCCTGAATCAAGGAGGCTACAGAGAAAAAGGCCACCGCACTCCAATGAATGAGGTTTTGGCTGCCGTGGTTTTGATTTGATGACTTTGTTTGAGAAGGATGTGGGCAAAGCACAAAAAAGCCCTCGATATAGAGGGCTTAGGGTAACTTATTCTTCAGTCTTTGGTGGCTTTGGTTTTGCTAACGGCTTTTTCGTTTTCACTTCTTTTGCCATTTGCTTGATTTCTTCTGTCGACTTTCCCTTCAGGTATTCTGGCAATTGCATCCCTGCCATATCAAACATTTCTTGCAATGGAGGAACAGACTTGTATAGTCCCGAGATGAAATTAGCAGTAGAGGTTCTTTCGCCTTCACCATTGCCACTGTCCCATACGGTTACTTTGTCAATCTTAATGTTTTTGATAGCTTCTGTTTGTAACCTTACAAGCTCATCCATCTTATCAGCAATGATTAGAAGCACCGCATCTTTGGAGTTTTTACCAGCAGCGTCTACGATTTGCTTAAATCCTTCCGCTTGCTTAGTTAATACTTCGAAAATACCTTTCGCCTCAGCCTGCTTTTTAAAAAGTATAGCATCCGCTTCTCCTTTTGCAATTCTTCTTATGTTTTCGGCTCGTGCTTCTGCATCAATCTCTACTTTTTCTTTATCGATTCTGGCTGGTACTACTACATCTGCAGTTTGACTTGCCTGATCTCTTTCTGCTCTTGCATTCTCCGCTTCCTGTTCTGCGGCATATGCTTCTTCCAACGCTTTCGCAGTTTGCACTTTTTCCGCAGCTGTTGCCTGTCTTTGTGCCTCTGCTTCACGTTCTCTACGAATCGCATCCGATTGAGCAATTGTAATTTTTGCCAGGTTTTCTCCTTCAACCGCGGACGCATCTGCGGATGCTACTTTCACACGCTGCTCTTGTACCGCATTAGCTTCGCCAATTGATCCATCTCTGTCTTTTTCTGCTACACTTTTTCTTGCATCGTTAATCGCTTTTGCTGCTGCTTCCTTACCCAGCGCCTCTATGTAACCTGACTCATCCTTTATATCTGTTACATTGACATTAATAAGTTTCAGACCAATTTTCTTTAATTCAGCTTCTACATTGTTGGCAACATTTGCAAGGAATTTATCTCTGTTGTTATTGATTTCCTCAATGTCCATGGTAGCTACCACTAAACGGAGTTGACCGAAGATGATGTCTTTTGCCAAATCGTGAATGCTGGGTTGATCCAATCCAAGTAAGCGCTCAGCAGCGTTTGTCATGATCCCTTCTTCAGTTGAAATACCCACAGTAAATCTGGAAGGAACATCCACACGAATATTTTGCCTACTTAAAGCATTTGTTAGCATTACTTCAATGGAGATAGGAGTAAGATCAAGAAATTCATAATCCTGAATGATTGGCCAGATAAATGCTGCTCCGCCATGGATACATTTGGCAGAAAGCCCAGAGTTGTCAGCACCTCTACCAACCTTTCCATATACGACCAGAATACGATCGGATGGACATCTTTTGTAGCGCTGGAAAAGCCCAATTAAGATGACAAAGATGAAGACAACTACTACTCCAATGATGATAATAAAAGAACCTGACATTTATTTTGATTTAGTAATAAGTAAAACATTGTCACCGATAATATCCGTAACTTCAATAACAGTCCCGACTGAAAGATCATCTTCATCATCGGTTATAGCCTCAAGCTCGCGTAGAGAACCCTGAACCTTTACAGAAACTCTACCAATATTTCCTCGCTTGGCCATAACAGGAATATATACTTCACCAACTTTCCCAATGGCATTTTTGAACGACATGGTTCCGCTATCAGTGAGCCTGCTGAAATAATAAAAGATACTCCCCATGATGATCATCATAACCGCACCTGCCGAAATAGAAACAATAAGAGTAAGCCCTAAAGTGAAATCTGAGTCTAGGCAGGCAATCCCAGTCCATGAGAAAATGGTGAAGAATGCCACAAAGTTTTTTAAGGTGAAGAACTGGAAACCTACACCGTCATCCATCTCCACATCAAAATCAGCCCCTCCATCTGAATCAAAGTCTCCTCCAATAAAAGTGAGAATTGTTTGTATTATGAAAATAAGTGTAGATGGAATAGCGAAAGCCCAGTAAATTTGCTGAATCAGCGACATTGATTCCCACCATTCTGAAAAACTGAAGTCCATAAGAAAAATTTAGGGTTGAAATTAAATCATTTTAACATTGATAAGTTGCAGATAGAAAAAAAATAAGTACAGTCAATGAAATTAACCATCAAGACACTTTTCGGATTTGAGGACATTCTGGCAGAGGAGGTAAAAGCACTCGGCGGAGAGAAAGTGGAGAAAATCACCAGGGGTGTAAAGTGCGAGGGCAACCCTGCTTTCCTATATCGCGCAAATCTCTGTTTGAGAACTGCACTAAAAATACTTGTCCCGATCTACACGTTTCACGCACGTGACGAAAAGCAGTTATACAATAAAGTGATGGAATTTGATTGGTCCAATTTTCTGGATGTAGATCAAACTTTTGCCATTGATCCGGTGATATTCTCAGAAGTTTTTACCCACTCCAAATATGTGGGGTTGAAAACCAAAGATGCGATGGTCGATCAATATCGAAACAAGTATCGCAGACGCCCTTCCATTGATACAGATAAGCCAGATGTGCTTTTCAATGTTCATTGTGCCAATGATTTTTTCACGATCTCTATGGACAGCTCTGGAGCAGCACTGAATCAGCGAGGCTACAGAGAAGAAGGCCACCGTGCACCGATGAATGAGGTGCTGGCCGCAGGTATGGTGATCTTATCGGGATGGGATAAAAAAACACCACTTGTTGATCCCATGTGCGGAAGTGGGACGATTTTAACAGAGGCCGCCATGATTGCGATGAACATGGGGCCAAATCTGAAGCGCAAAGAGTTTGGCTTCCGAACCTGGCCAGAGTATAGTCCGATCTTGTTCAACAATGTGAAGACCGAAGAGTTGAATAAAATGCGAAAACCAAGCATGGATTTGACGGGAATAGACATTGATGATAGCGCGATTACGCTGGCGAGAAAAGCTTTGGGCAAGATCGGTTTACGGAGAGAGGTACGTATCAAAACGATGGACTTCAGGGACTTCAAACCGATCAATGATAAAGGGATAATCATCACCAATCCACCTTATGGTGAGCGAATAGGAGATGACATCCTTGAATTCTACAAAACCCTGGGAGATGCCTTTAAGCAAAATTTCAATGGGTATGATGCCTGGTTGATCAGCTCCAATAAGGAGGCGCTGAGGCAAATTGGACTGAAAGATTCTGAGCGCATCAAGCTATACAATGGGAAGCTTGAGTGTGACTTCTGTAAGTATGAGTTGTATTGACTCGTTCTTCAATACGTCATTGCGAAACTGCCTGCTGTAGGCAGGCGCAGTGAAGCAATCTCATAGTCATTCTTCTCTCGTTAATGACAGAGACTATGTTTATTGTTTTTGCGGATTCCTTAAAACTTCAATCTCACCAGTTTTCCTTTGCCTACCTCATTGGTGACAATGATGATCAGGTTAGAATAGTCTTTCTCATCAAACTGACTAAAGGTTTCATTTCCTACCAATGCATTGGCCAAAGCAGGAATGGTGTTTGAGTGACCGGAAATCACTACTGTGCCTCCTGAGTGCTTATCAATGAGTGTAGCTAACCATTCACCTTTTGCATACGGATCGTAATTCATGACTTCCATGCCTTTCATGTCAGCAATAGGCTGGAGCGTTTCCTGCGTACGTTTGAATGGGGTAGAGTAGAGGGCGCTCACTTCTTGGTTGGCCAACATCTCCGCTAGGTTAGCAGACCTGGCTGTACCATCCTCATTGAGTGGAGGATTTCGTGTGCCATCATCGCCTTTCTCTGCATGACGTACAAGGATGAAAGTAGTTTGGGTTTGCGCAAAAATAGAGATTGCGAAAATGAGTGAGAGTGTAGTAAGTAGTAGTTTTTTCATGCTGAAATTTAATTAAAAAAGTGTCATCCTGAACGAAAGTGGAGAATCTGCATCTTAATTATGTAGATTCTTCGTTGCACTCAGAATGACACTAAGTTATTTGTTTTACGGTCTACTTAGGATTCAAAATCGCATCAATACGCTTTTGGATATCCTGAAGGTGGAAGCGTGAGGTAGCATCGTTTTGTCGTGCCAGTCCACTTCTCACGTCTCTTTCCAATCGATTCAGAGTTGCCATGGCAACAGAGGGAATGTCAGAGTTTGCAAACTCATCGTCTTCCAGATTCATCAGTTCTCCAAGACGTGCTATATGCTCCTTCTGAAGGTTCCTTCGGTAAGTATCGATTTTTCTACCGTTATAGAGCTCTCCCCAAATACCTTGTCGCATTCCTGTGAAAAGGTTAGTTAGTGTATAGGCATCGCTTCCGTTCAATGCTTCATTTTCCACCAAACGCATAAGTGCTTCTTCTCTGGTAAGACGATTCAGGATTCTTACCTGAATGCCTCGCATGCGATCCACCAACCCATCTTGCTGTATTCTGCTTAGAATCTCTGCATCAACCAGCCAGTTTGGAGTGGCAAACAATTGTTCATTGAGAAACTTGACAGCTCTTTGCTGCTTTTCTTTCTCCACATGGGTATAGACTGCCCCATCCTGATCGGCCGTTTTGAAGTATTGATAAATACCGCCCACATTAGTCACTACATGTCCGTTATACCTGTTGAATTGGTTTACTACGTTTCTGTATAGTTCACTCAGGTTATCATAATTTTTGCCGTCTTCTGTAGTCCATTCCATGAGCTTATCTACTATGCGCTTAAGGTTTCTAATACCTAATTCGCTGGCAATCATTGCATCGTGACCGATATCCTCCGTTTGAGAAGTAGGATCAACACCATTCGCCTGACCAAATCTGTAAAGTGGATTGCTTGCTTTTTCTTTAATCCAGGCATTGAGGATGTCCTCTTCATCATCCGGAGAATTGATATTAGCAATTGGCTTGTAGCCATATTCAGTCACCCAAAAGTCATATTCACCCACTTTAGGGAAAAAATTTGTAATGCCATCTTCTGGCTGAGCCACATAATTGAATCGTGCATAATCCATGATGGAAGGGGCTACACCGTGTGTATCCGTAAATTCCTTGTTTCGAAGTTGATCAACGGTGTAAGATGGAGAAGATCCCATGTTGTGAGGGAATCCCAGCGTATGTCCCACTTCATGCGCAGCAACAAATCGAATCAGCTCTCCCATTAGCTCATCATCAAATTTTATTCGTTGTGCTTCTGGATTGACTGCAGCTGTTTGTACGAAGTACCAATTTCTCAAAAGGTTCATCACGTTGTGATACCAAAGGATATCACTTTCTAATATCTCTCCCGTACGTGGATCATGTACATGTGGGCCTTGTGCATTCTGAATATCCGTCGCTATATAGCGTATGACAGAGTATCGAACATCTTCCGGGCTCCAATCAGGATCTTCTTCTTTGCTTGGAGGGTCTTTTGCAAGAATGGCATTTTTAAGCCCTGCAGCTTCAAACGCTACTTGCCAGTCTTCCACTCCTTGTTTGATGTACTTTCTCCATTTCTCCGGGGTGGCAGGATCGATGTAATACACAATCGGTTTTACCGGCTCTACTGCTTCGCCTCGATTGTAGGCATCCCAGTCGCTGGGTTCCAACCTCCATCTGGTAATGAGTCTTCTTTGCGCCGCTTTTTGCTCATCTGAACTATAATCGATTTGTCGAAGAGAAAAGAACCCAACTCGCTCATCGTGATACCTGGGTACCATCGGGTCTTCAGGCAAAAGAATCATTGACTGATTCATTGAAATCGAAAGCGTCTGTGTCAGTCCATTGTCTGGAAGCTCATCGCCCCTGTACGTAAGAATGTGACGCACTTCTACATTTTCAGGAAAAGACTTCACAGAAGTAATTAACGACCTTGACTTGTCAATCCCTTTGACTTTGAATCGCCTTCTTTCCGAATCTCTCAGTCCCCCAATCATCGGGATGTCGCTTGAGAAAAAATCAGAAACTTTGATGACGAAGGCTGAAGAGTCATCTTTCATGGTTTCCAATGAAAAGGACTCGATGATCGGCTCAAAATTGTTGTTCTTTACTGACGTATAAATGGGTTCGTCTTCATTGGCCACATTGTTGAAGGAAACAGATCGCATCAAGATTTTGCTTCCCATTTTTTGAAATCGGATCACCTGCTGTGGACGGGATTTCATTCCAGCTCCTCCAAAGTTGAGCCCTTTGACATGCCCGGCTATTCGTGACACAATCAGTATTTCTCGTTCCAACAGGTCTGCTGGAAGCTCAAAATAATAATCATCACCGACCTGATGAGAAATGATGAGTCCATCATCGGTGACAGCTTCATCTGTAATTACCTCTGAATAGCTCTTGAGGCCATTCTTTTTCTTCTTAGGTGCTGCTTGCCCAGCATCATCACCTTTCTTATTTTTCTTTTTCTGAGCCTGGATGTCTGTAGTGAACCCTACAAAGATCATCGCCAGCATCAATACAAGTACTCTTTTCATACTGCTTTTGGTTTAGTTTTTCGATTGGCAACTTAACCATGCAACATATGAAAAGGATTTAGTTTTATTTGAGCGGTAGTCTGAAACAAAAAAGGCCAGCTAAATGCTGGCCTCCTGACATTTTATTTATGACAATTTAGTTGAATCCACGTCTTTCCAGAATTGCTTCAAATTTTGGCTCCCTCCCTCGGAAGTTGACATACATCTCCATCGCGTCTCTGGTGCCACCTTTGGATAAGATATGCTCCCTATAAGCACTCGCCGTTTCTGTGTCAAAAAGTCCATTCTCTTTGAAAGCACCAAATGCATCTGCATCCATCACTTCAGAATTTAGATAGCTATAGTATCCCGCGGAATATCCTTCAGGATTTGAGAATGCGTGTTGGAAATAGCCGGTTCTGTATCGTGGCACAATTGCATCGATCATTCCGATTTTATCCATTGCTGCCTTTTCAAAATCATCAGCATTCATGGTAATTGGCTCAGTCACGGTATGATATGCCATATCCAGGTAAGAGGCTGCCATATATTCTACTGTTCCAAATCCTTGGTTAAACTGTCCCGCATTTTTAATTTTTGCTACCAATTCAGAAGGCATCACTTCTCCTGTTTCGTAGTGGAATGCATAAAGCGCTAACATTTCAGGTTCAAATACCCAGTTTTCCATTACTTGAGAAGGAAACTCTACGAAATCTCTTGGTGTAGATGTTCCGGAGATGGAAGGGTAAACACACTCTGAAAGCAAGCCATGCAAAGCATGTCCAAATTCATGAAATAGGGTTGTGGCTTCACCTTGAGAAAGCAGCGATGGAGTATCCCCCGTTGGTTTAGTGAAGTTCCCTACATTCGTAACAATCGGAATGATGTTATTTCCATCCATCTTGCTTTGACTTCTGTAAGTGTTCATCCACGCACCACCTCTTTTGCTGCTTCGGTAAAACCAGTCAGATAAGTAAATGCCTATCAGTTCACCTTTTTCATTTTTCACGGTATAGGTGCGAACGTCCGGATGATATTTTGGAATGTCAGTTTGCTCTTCGAAGGTCATTCCAAACAGCTTGTTAGCAAGCGTGAAAGTGCCGTTGATGACATTGTCTACCTTCAAGTATGGACGGATTTCATTTTCATCCAGGTTGTATTTTTCCATCTTGATTTTTTCAGCATAGTGCCACCAGTCCCAAGGCATGATATCGATGTTATTGCCTTCTTTGACGGCCATCTCCTTCATCATATCTCGTTCGTTTTTTGCTGCTTGGATAGCAGCAGGCCATACTTTGTCTAGCAGGTTGTACACCTTATCAGAAGCATCAAGCATGCGTTGTGCAAGCACATAATCTGCCCAACTTTCGTAACCCAGCAGGTTGGCTTTTTGCAATCTTACATTGGCAAGTTGTACCGCAAGTTCCTTATTGTCATTTTCATCATCATTGTCTCCCCTATTGATGTATCCCTTTTTCAATTGCTCTCTCAAATCTCTTCTGGTAGAGTAGGTGATGAATGGGTATAAGCTCGGGCGATGGGTGGTAAACACGTACTTACCTTCATAGCCTCTTTCCTGGGCGGCATCTGCGCCAGCATTGATCACGCTTTCAGGTAGTCCATCCAAATCTTCTTCGGAAAGGACCAACTCAAATTTGTTGGTTTCGGCAAGCACATTTTCGCCAAAAGCAACAGATAGCGATGAAAGCTGGCCGTTTAGCTCACGCATTTTTGTTTGCTCTTCATCAGTGAGGGCAGCTCCCGCACGGACAAAGCCTGTGTGATAATTTTCGAGTAGTTTTTTCTGCTCAACTGAAAGGTCCAGCTCTTCTCGCTGATCGTATAGGGTTTTTACACGTGTATAAAAATTTCCATTCAGGAAGATGTTATCCCCATGTGCAGAGAGCTTCGGACTGATCACTCTCGAAATTCCTTGCAGCGAGTCATTGGTATTTGCTGAAGTAAGGTTGAAAAAAACATTACTCACCTTATTGAGTAAACTTCCCGACTTTTCGAAATCTGCAATAGTATTTTCAAAAGTTGGAGGCTCTTCATTGTTGGCGATGGCCTCAACTTCTTCGAGCTGCTGACTCATGCCATCTTCAAAGGCTTGCATGTAGTGCTCGTCTTTTATTTGATCAAAGGGAGGGACTCCATAAGGAGTGTCGTATTCCTGATAGAATGGATTATCTGTTTCCATTTCTTTATTTTCTGATGGTGTCTGACAGCTGAATAAGACTCCAGCAGTCAGCAGGTAAAGCAATTTTTTCATGTTTCGGTTTCTTGGTTGCTAGGTAAAAGTAGCAATGAGTTTTGACAAATAGAGGACTTTTAGGTACAAGAGGGTTTAGTGGTCTTTCGGAGGAGGATACTTTTTTTCGATCTCAAGGACTAGTTTTTCAACATACGTGAAATCTGCTTTGGATTTAATCCAATAATTAAATGAAAATAAGTCTCCGTTGTAAACAAACCTAATTTCATTATTGCCTCCATGATAGCTTCCAAAAAATTGTTTCGGCATACCTGAATATTCATCAACATAGATGGTAAGCTTTTTTAAGTCAGAGTATGGGATTAATTGGTCTCGAATTTTAATAGAATCTTCATAGATTATTATTTGATCTCGCTTTTTGCCGTAGGACTTGATTCCCATTTCTTTATAGCTCTCATTTTTTACTTTAAAAAGCCAATAGCCTAAGTAACCAATAGAGATCACCCCTATACCTGAGAGGTACAATGCTTTTAGTAGAAGGATAGCTATGATGATAATTAGTATTCCACCAACGATCAGCCATTCCTTGACCACCTTCTTTTTACTTTCTTCAAAGATGAGCGTCTGATAATCCATAGCAATTCAATTGATTGATGATCACGAAATATCAGGCAACTTCCATTTGAACTTCACTGCCAGTACGCGAAACGACGCAATGAAAGAAACAGTGATGAGAATGTTCCACTCTTGCTCCAATCCCAATCGCTGAAGTATAACATACAGTATGCCTCCGAAAAGACACGTAAGTGCATAAATCTCCTTCCTGAAAATCAGGGGGATTTCGTTGCAAACGATATCTCGGAGCACGCCCCCAAATACAGCGGACACCATGCCCATCATTATGGCGATGATTGGATGAACTCCCAATGTCAATGCTTTTTGCAACCCCAAAACAGTAAAGACTGCAATTCCTACAGTATCGAACATGAAGAACGTTCTTCGCAGTTTTAGTACGGCCTTGCCAAATAAAAGTGAGATCAGAACGCCTGCCCCTATCATGCTTAGATAAATGAGATCATTCATCCACCCTACAGGTGTGCTGCCAAGCAAAACATCCCTTACGGTGCCCCCTCCGATAGCGGTGATTAAGCCCACAGCGGCAATGCCAAAGAAATCTAATTTTTTATCTCTGCCGGCCAGGGCTCCACTAATGGCAAAAACCATTGTGCCAAGTATGTCGATGAAATAGAGAACAGTCACGGAGCGAAAGTAGTGACTATTCTCATTTTTCTTGTCAAAATGCCTTGATAGCTACGTCCATTAAATAATGAACTATTCCAAGCCAAAATATATCTCTGCTTCGATAGGCCGTGTATAAAATGACGGTGGTTAAACTACCAGTCAGTACAAAGAAGGTTATGATATGACCAATTGGATCTCCTTCGGCAATTGATCCCGGCACATGAGCCAATGCGAATAAAACCGCAGGTATTCCTATGGCCCATTTAATTCCTACTGCCCATTTCAGTCTAACGAACAGAAAAGCGACTGCTACGTTCTCGAAAAAGATGGCAGGGAAATTTGATAGTGTTTCAAGTTCTATAGCATGTGTAGCTATCTCACCAATCCTTTGCAATTCTCCTCTGATGACTAAGAAGATGAAGATGCCCAGTACAGATGAAGCCAATCCGAATAGCAGCTTTAAGCCCATGTTTTTAGTGCTTAAAAAGACAGTTTGCGCTGACTGTGACCGAAGAATAAGAGCTGCAGCAATGGGCGAAAAGATGATGACATTATTCAGTGGCCATATGAGCAAATTGACGAGCTCGTTTTGAGAAGTAGGTATTAAATAACCAGCCGAAAATAGCTGACCTATGGCCAAAATAGCAATGGCAGCTGCCATCCCAAGGATGAAATCCATCCGAGGTTTGTCAGATGATTTGATTGGCTCAATGTCCCATGACCGGTTCATCCGGTTAAGTAAAAACCAACTACCGCAAATGCTGAGATATGCAACAGTAAGTGGTATGATAAAGTAGGAGTTTGATTGCATTATTTCTTCCATGATTTTATTTGTTTAGTCTGTTTATGATTTGTCCGTAGGTAGTCACTGTATGCCCTTGTGCTTCAAGAAATCGCTTGATGTGCGTGACATGTGCGCCACCAACTGTGAGTAAAATGGTATTTGCTGATTGCGCATTTGCTTCCTGAATTAGGCGGTCAGCCATGATTTGGTTACGCTTGAGCCAGTAGGTTTTGATAGCTTTGGCTTCTGTTGATTTGGGAAGTTTTTTAGGCAACTCATCGATTAGCTCAGAAAAAGAATTTTGAAATTCCGGACCATTGATGAACTCCATGAGCTTGCCTTCTTTATTGGCTTTGCGGTATTTTTTTTGAGTTTTAAGGTAGACTTTGAGGGGTTTCCATTTCAAGCTGAAGAATAGCTTCTTCAACACTTTTTTGTTGTTCTGTAAAAAGGAATCCTCGCCGTACCGATAGTCAATTCCATGTAATTTTTTTACCCCGAGTTTTTGGGCGGCAGGAAAAACCATCAAGCCGTATTCAGAGTTGTTCAGTTTCCTCTGGAATTTGGAGAAGTAGTACAATGAATCCCCAGCTTGCTGTATTTGAAACCATTGGTAGTAAGCATTCCATAGATCATAGGAGGCATAATGGTTTGCTCCTTCGAGTAGCGCGCGCTTATTGCGGTATTTTCCCCAGAAAGGATCACCTTTTTTGATGGAGCTGACGCTCAATGCAGAATCGACCGGAAAAGCATTGTGGTATTTCAATGAATCTCTTAGCCGGTCTGCACGCTTCATGGTATTGGGCCAGATTTCACTTAGACTCAAGGTGTCATTTACAGGAATGGCTTCAATGCAAATCATGTCGGGATTTAGACTTATAATGAAGTCTTGAACAGCTTGGAAGTCTTGAAGTGATTTGTGATCGTCATCGAAATAGTGTGTGGTGCCTATAATCGTGATATCTAATCTCCCCTGACTATAGCAGAGTGCACTGATGGCAAGGAGGCTAATTGTGATAATTGTTTTCATGATGTGTTCGATTTGTTTTCTTCAAAGCACACACATGAAAAGAATCATTTATGCAAATGATGTCTCTACTCTTGATTTGAATGTCTGAAATCAGGGTATTTTGAAATCAATAGTTGCCGGATCATTGTCTGAATTCCTATATTGATGTCTGAAATCTGATAAGAAAATGTGGCTGTCACTGAATTATGATTTATTGAAAAGGTGGAAACCTATCATTATTACCACGCTTATCATTGAGCTGGTATATCAGGCAATCATCTACCTCCATCCGGAAAATCTGGATTGGGTTGGAAGCGATGACTTTTCGCTTGGCAACATGCTGAGATTTATTTTTATTGATCAGTTTTTAATCGAATGCGTTTCTGTTGCGATTATTTTCCAACTCATACGACTGTATGGAGAAAGGCTTAGGCTTGTCGATTTGAAATTGAATATTCGTGAAATCTTCCTGTATGAGCTCAGGTTTTTGCCCATTCTCTTGACCTCATTTTTTGTGTTTGCGCCTTTTACGCTTACGATTCGGTTTTTATATCACCATAGTTCAGCTATTGATTGGGATGTCTACTTCAATGACTACTTCTACAGTACCACGCTATATTTCAATTACCTCACACCTGTTTTATTGATTGGATATATCATTATCAATGTTAACCTTATCTATCAGTACAACCTTCAATTGGGGGAGACTAAGCTTGATCTCAGGGAAGCCAGGAAAGTGAAAGTAAAGAATCGCCTCTGGGCATCAGATGCTTTTGGAGAGCTGTTTTTGGATACGAACAAAGTGCAATGGGTAGAACGTGAAAGCCGCAAGACCTATGCATATGCAGATACTGAGAAGTACCGCTTGAAAGAAAACATTACGGAACTCGAAGAAAAGCTCGATCCCAATTCATTTATCCGAATCAACAGAAGTACGATCGTAAACCTGGAATTTATCCTCAACTACTCCTTTTGGGAAAATGATAAGTACATCGTACGCATCAAAGATTCAACTAAAGAATTTGTGATGAGTAGAGAGCGGCTAAACAAAATCAAAGACAAGTTTTCACTACTATCTGCTTGAGGTGGACATTTTTTGAGCGTCTAAACTTGATTCTCCTCATTAAAAACAATCAAATCGTTTGTGGAAAACTCCAATTTATTAAATAACTGAGTCGGTGTTAGCCCTGTAATTCGCTTGCATTCCCGAATAAAATGTGATTGGTCATAGTATCCAAAAGCAAGTACGTCCATCAATTTGTTGGTCGATTTACTCTTCATATGCGCTGTGGAATCATTGAAGCGGATAATATTCAGGAGCTTCTTAGGTGTTAAACCAAAATGCTTTTTGATTCTCCTTTCCAATGTCTTTGAGGAGATACCCAGTTGCTCGGTTACTTCATAAATATTAGCGCCGCTTCGCATGATGGCATCTAGAAAAGTCTCAACTTCATCGTTTTTTTTTAAGATCTGAAATAGCGGATAAATCCATTGATCTAGTTTGCCTACATCCAGCTTTTCGTTATCAAAACTCAAGCTTTTAAATGTTTCTAATACCTTCTGGGGAAGAAGCTCTGCAAGATCAAAATCTATGCGTGGGGGGTATAGCTTGCCGAATGCATCATACGCAAGAACACTGGGTTTGAATTTTATATTCAATGCTTTCATAGAATTCATTCTAAAGAGCAAAGAGTGATTTGTGGCCGGATATCCTCCCAGTTTTTTGGCCTCAATGAAGGTGTTGTTTTCAGTATCCAAAATCTGAAAACCACCATCTATCAGTAGCCAACATTCCAATCTAAAATTTGGAATGGTCTTGAAGAATGAGGGCTCATCGATAACATAAAGCTGATATCTTTCTATGTAGTGTTTTACCTCTTCTTGTATGGGCGAAAGTTCAATTAACTTCATGTGTGTCTGTTTTATCCAATCTTTTTAACGATATGAAAAATAATTTGCATTGGATTTTAACAATGTAATTATATATGAAATATCTGCTTTATTGTTCACTTCTTTTTGTTGGGCTGGTTTCTGAAGCGCAAGACAAAAAAGTAAAAGCGCTTCTCATCGGAACGTCCCATTGGGCGGACTATGGACGCGAGGGTACTGACGTTACACAATCTTCTGTCATAGATATTCTAAAGGACGAGTATCAGAAAGAGCTTAAACAAATCGCAAAAAAAATTACCCAATTTGGTCCCAACAAGATTTTTGTGGAACGTCCGGTAGACTATCAACCCAAACTCGACTCATTGTACAAAGTGTATCGATCTACTGATTGGGGAGAGCAGAGGCGCAATGAGATTTTTCAATTAGGATTTAGAGTTGCAGATAAAATGAACCATGAGCAAGTCTTTGGTGTGGACTTCTTAGGTACCGATTTCCCTTTCGATAGCCTCGTTCAGGCCATGGTAGCGGCAGAGCAGTTTGAAATGATGGATCAGTTTAGGAAAATACAGATGAATATGGAGAAGGAGAGTCGCGATATCGTTTCTAGCGGAGCCTCTTTGAAAGAAATTTTCACCATAGAGAACTCGCCGGAATCAAGAAGAGAAAACTTTGGGTGGTATCTGGATGGAGCCAACGTGGCTGGCGACCTTGACAACAATATTGGTTCGTATCTCGCTTCCGAATGGATCAGTAGAAATGTTTACATGTATGGGATTATTCAAAAATATGTGGAGGCTGAGGATGATAAGCTCATGATTTTGTTGGGAGCAGGTCACATTGCTGTAATTGCTAATTTGATCTCCTATAACCCGAACTGGGAGATTGTGGAGTTAAAAGACATTCTGGAATAAGTAGGAGAGTTGACAGATCTTATCTCAATGCTGAGATAAGATCTACTTAGTCTAGTAGTTTGGTTTAGGGTATTGATCATCCGGGGACAAGAGTAGGATATCATAACTGCGAAGCTCAAATGCAATACCTTTCGAAACTTCTATTTCATCGTTTTCCATCATCTTTCTAAAAGGCCTAAGGTCAAGTGCTGTCCATTGATCTTTTCTGCCAAGTTCAAGAAATAAGGATGTTGACTTCCATCCACGTTTTCCAACATTACTCTTTCCATTACGATAGGCAATTAAATGACGGATGGACAAGAATCCCGACTGATCTGAGGCTGTTTTTTCTGTAAGAAACTTCCCCATATCGTCTACTTTAAATTGAGATAGGCCGTGAGTAAGATGAACGCCACCCAATTTTAGAAAGACTTTTGGACTCTCCTCATCAGAGTTTACGTAGTACTTTGCAAAATTGCTTTTCATATAGTCCGCTCGCTGCTGGTTGCTGCCTCGTCCTGAATCGTAGCGACAATAGATATCCCAGCTTTTGCGCATGTCATCAATTATGGCTTTTGCCTCATCGTCGTTTTCCATCATTTTCAAGTAGTCGTTGATGATTTCATTAGACAGATACCAGCAGTAGACACTTTGTCCGCTGACCTTACTCTTAAGGATATTTTTGTGAATGAGCGTTTTTGCTTTCTCGTATGCAGCCTGAAGTTCAGGAGTAGGTTGCTTGGCAAGTTTATGGATGTTATCTAAGTGCATTTCATAGGAGAAGAGATACTCCTGATCTAAACCCCAAAAGGTAAAACCAAGCCGTGATGCTTCTTCCATAAAAATGGCATCTTCTATTTTTGAAGCAAAGACGAAAAGCGGTTTTCGAGGTTTTGCATATTTTCTACTGTATGCTTTTATGTTTTCTCGGGTATCGCTGGGATCAAATGTGATTTCTTGAAGCACTGACGCAGAATGCGGGCCAAGTTCCAATGCCATATTCTTAAATCCTTTTTCCTTTAAAACCCCTAGGATTCCTGTGGTGAAAAAAGACAGTTGAGCCGAATTGTGTACTTCGGCTATTCCCACAAATTGATTTTCATCGATCCACTTCAACCATTGCTCCCTTGCGTTCCCATTTATCCCATGTCCTTCCGAAAGAGAAAATCTCATTGCAGAAGCTTCCATCATTTCAGATGTCAGCACCTTTTGACCGTGAAGCTGAAAGAAGCCAGCTAGCATGAGGATGTTAATTGAGAATATTTTGATATTCATGTTTAGATCTTTTGATGTATTTAAACTCGAATGTCGACCAATGGACTGAGATTTTCTTGAAGAAATCGTTTATCTAAATTCAAATGAACAAATTTGTGAATGCCTGAATTTAATGCCTTTCAGCTGATCATCATCCTGGGACTTGTCAATGGCTTGATCTTGTTGTTTTCGTTGAGTTCTCTGCCGAAAAAGTTTAAAAGACCTGCCAAAATTTTAGGATGGTTTATTCTAGGATACACCGCGTATGTATCTAATTGGACAATTTTTGCTTCGCTGGGCTACCATTATCACGTTACGCCATTGTGGATTCCCTCCCTCTTTTTTTTACCCGGCTTAACCTACCTTTTTAGCAAATCCATTACGAGTTCAAGCCCATTTATAAGGTCGGATATTTTTTTTCTTGTACCGGGAATATTAGACAGTGTTTTCCAGCTGGGCAAGTGGGTTTGGTATTTGCAGAATCATGAAGGGTACTATTTCCCGATGGATGATCGTACAGAGTTTTTCATTTACGAAGGCATCGGTTTGTTGTTCGCCAGCTTCTGTATTTATAAGATTACTCGTCTGATCAAAAAAGCATCGCTAAAGAGAAACGATGCATTCAAATTCTATCGTTATGCTTTTTTCTTTTTACTGTTCGTATTGATCAGGTGGATGATTATGTACCTCATAGATTATTTCAATCCTGCCATTCTGACTTTTGAATTGCAATTTACTTTTTGGTCAGTGGATCTCTTGTTTTTCCTTTTTCTTGGCTATCGGAGTTTGGTTGCTCCAGCGAAGTACGTTTCACAGATTCCAATTGAGAAGAATTCTGACATGTCGCAGGAAGCTCAGGAATTGATTGCCGTATTGGAGGATGAGAAGCTTTACTTAAATCCCGAGTTTAGTAGGAAGCATTTGGGGGATAGACTTCAGCTGTCTGATGTGAAAATATCCAATATTATCGGGAATCAATTGGATACCACATTTTATGAATTGGTCAATGAGATGCGTGTGAGAGAAGCTAAACTATTATTAAACCAGGGGCTAAGCAGTACATTGACTTTGGAAGCAATTGCACAGCGTGCAGGGTTTAAATCGAAGACTACTTTTTATAAATTTTTCAAAAATAAGCTAGGGATGAACCCTAGAGAATACCTTAAGAGTCAGACGAGCCAGTCTCAATAAATTGCAAATTCCTTTTCAGTCCTTCATACTTTGTTCGTTTTACTGCGGATTTTTTGAACACCTTCTGAAAGACCTCTTTGGTAAGTTCTTTCCAATCCTGCTCATCGAATTTTTCCCACCCTTGTGGGTTGAAATTTGATTCTTGATGTGGTTTTGAAAAACGATTCCAGGGACATACATCCTGACAGATGTCACAGCCGAACGCCCAGCCTTCCATTTTGCTTTGGAATTCATTGGGGATTTCATCCTTCAGCTCAATGGTGAGATACGAAATACATCGGCTACCATCTACCACATATGGAGCAGGAATAGCATCTGTGGGGCAGGCATCCTGACACGCGGTACATGTACCGCAATAGTCTTTCATGGGACCATCGGGCGCTAGATCAAGATCGATAATGAGCTCAGCTAGAAAGAAAAAACTGCCCATGTCTCTGTTCAATAAAAGCGAATTTTTACCAATCCATCCTAGTCCGCTTTTGGCGGCCCAGGCACGCTCATGCACAGGGGCTGAATCTACAAAAACACGCCCGTCCACGTCACCGATTTTTTCTTGAATTAAGCTTAAGAACTCCTTCAACTTTTCTTTTACGATGAAGTGATAGTCCTGACCATATGCATACTTCGCAATTTTAGGAGTGTGGCCGGAATGACTTTTCTCTGGATAATAATTGTAAATGAGCGAAACGACTGATTTTGCTCCAGGCACTAACAGGGTAGGGTCTAGCCGCTTATCAAAGTGATTTTCCAGGTAACCCATTTTTCCTTGATAACCTCGATTGAGCCATGCTTCGATGCGTGGGGCTTCTTCTTCGAGAAATTCTGCCTTAGAAATACCGCAGAAAGAAAACCCCAGATTAGTGGCGATCTGTTTTATTTGTTGAGCGTGGGAGGCTGTGTGGGATTTCATTCTTCTCCCAAAGAAAAGATTAAAAACTTACTGAAGCAATTGCGCATCTAAAACGACCGTGCCTCCTGCAATTTTTGCATTGGTATGTCCGTGCTGATGGCCGTGACCCGGATCACATTCATTGGCAAAATCTTCAAAATTCTCGTGTACAAAGAGAACTGTTCCAGCGACATCTTTTTCATCATCGGTTCCAAGAGCCCACAAATCTGTTTTAAGTGCAAATGTTCCGTTGCCCTCACCATCAATATCGATGTTTCCAATATCTCCAGCAAAAGTTTTAGCCCAAACTTCACCTAAACTTCTAATGTTACAAAAACCTCTATCAAGCCTGTTCTGATTCCAGTGTCGCCCCGGATTTTCCAGTGTGCCTTGGTGGAGATGCATGGCATGTTGGCTGTTTGGTTCCAATCCTGCCAGGCTGACTTTCAGGCTGGTAACGCCATCTTGGTATATAAAAGCGGCATTGCCAATCCATGTTCCTTGTTCAAAAGTTTCACCATCTGAAGAGCTCACCAAATAGATGTCTGCTGTCGCAAAAGTTTTTGGTCCAGGCGCTTTGTCATCACCGCAGCTGATGAAAAGAGGAATGATCAGAAGTAATGTCAGTGCTCTCATGTGCGTTTTTTGTTAAAACAATATGCAAAAATCAAACCACTAAAACAGTGTGCCCGATTGTGATGGAGGAAGAATGCCCAAATGCTTATAAGCCAGTTCTGTAGCTTCTCTTCCCCTGGAAGTACGTTTTATATAACCTTCTTGAATGAGAAACGGTTCGTAAACCTCTTCAATGGTCTCAGATTCTTCACTGCAAGCGGTGGCGATTGTTCCAAGTCCTACCGGTCCACCTTTAAACTTATTAATGATGGTAGACAAGATGCGATTGTCCATTTCATCCAGACCATGGTCATCAACATCCAGTGCCTTTAAGGCCATCTTTGAGATATCCAGTGTAATGGATCCATCGCCTTTAATCTGTGCAAAATCCCTTGTTCTTCTAAGTAGATTATTGGCGATACGCGGGGTGCCTCTACTTCTACGTGCAATTTCGAATGCAGCTTCTTGATCGATGATGGAGTTAAGAATATCGGCAGATCGACCAACAATTGTTGTCAGCAACTTAGAATCATAGTATTCCAGTCTGGCATTGATACCAAATCGGGCACGAAGTGGGGAAGTCAACAACCCAGATCGCGTAGTAGCGCCTATGAGCGTAAATGGATTCAATTCTATTTGGACCGATCTTGCATTGGGTCCCGAATCCAGCATGATATCTATTCTATAGTCTTCCATTGCGGAGTAGAGATATTCCTCTACTACAGGATTGAGGCGATGGATTTCATCAATGAAGAGTACATCGTGTGGTTCCAGGTTGGTAAGTAGTCCTGCAAGCTCACTTGCTTTGTCTAATACTGGCCCTGAAGTTACCTTGATGCTTGACTCTAATTCGTTGGCTATTATGAAAGATAAGGTGGTCTTGCCCAATCCTGGAGGACCGTGAAGTAAAACGTGATCAAGTGGCTCGGTACGCTGCTTAGCGGCCTCCACAAATATTTTGAGATTGTCCACCACCTTTTGCTGTCCCGTAAAGTCCGAAAATGAAAGTGGCCGGAGCGCTTTTTCAATTTCTTTCTCTGAGGATTCCATGTCCTCACCATCTGCTTGCAGGTAGTCTTCTCTCATTGCCTCAAATATAACTCACAAAGCAATTGAAGCCTGATTGATTTACTTTTACCCGCACATTTATGCCATGAATAAAAAACGACTGATCATCTTCGGAATTGGACTCGCCACTGCCTTTGCCTTAGTTTCTTATTTTAGAAGTGATGCTCCTCGGTTGATTCATATCACAGGGCAAACAATGGGCACTATTGTCTATAATGTCAAGTTTGTTGGTCAGGAGATTGAAGGACTCGATAAGGAGATTTCTGATAACCTCGTGGCTTTCAATCAGTCGCTATCAACCTATATTCCTTCCTCAGA
Source organism: Ekhidna sp. (assembly GCF_039940915.1). GTDB lineage: Bacteria > Bacteroidota > Bacteroidia > Cytophagales > Cyclobacteriaceae > Ekhidna. The sequence goes on along the minus strand of NZ_JBDVFO010000001.1, from coordinate 265,343 downwards.
AATCTCGACCCTCAATAGGACAGGAAGCTTTAAGTTTCAATCTGATTTCTTTCTTCCGGTTCTAGAAAAAAGCCGTGAAATATATAAAAATACGAACGGCACATTTGACCCCAGTATAGGCCCACTCGTTCAGGCTTGGGGTTTTGGCCCAAATAAAAGTTTACCTGAAGTGGATAGCTCCATGGTGGATTCATTAATGTCGATTGTAGGTTTTGATAAAGTCCAATTCGACAATGAAATTGTTTCAATGCCTCCTAATTTTCAGATCGATTTTAGCGCAATAGCTAAAGGCTATGCCGTGGATGTGGTGAGCGAAGTTTTGGAGTCGAGGGGGATAGCTAATTATTTGGTAGAAATAGGAGGAGAAGTCAGATGCAGAGGTGTAAACAATGAAGACAAAGCCTGGTCATTGGGTATTGAAGACCCAACCGTTTCGCAAGGAGAGCGAGCATTGATGGCCATTGTGAGATTAAAGGATCGCTCGTTAGCCACCTCTGGAAATTACCGTAATTATTACGAAAAAGATGGGAAGTTATTTGCGCACATCATAGATCCACGTACAGGATACACGGCTAAACATAATTTGCTCAGCGCTTCAGTTTTTGCGAGTGATTGCATGACTGCAGATGCGTATGCTACCGCTTTTATGGTCATTGGATTTGAATATTCCATGGAGCTCATTTTTGCATTTGATTTAGATGCAATACTCATATATCAGTCTGAAGATGGCGAGATCGAGAGTTTTGTGACGGCTGGAATACGCCCATTTTTAGAAATGAATAATGCTGGAGGGAATTAAATAACCGCATGTATGGTTTATATTTCTTAATCGAAATCACTGACAACTTACCTTTAGAATGATCCTGACTATTTTCATACTTATTGCATGTACCATTGTTGGTGGGCTTAGTCTCAAGCTGATACCAGGGATGAAGCAAAACATGAGGTTATCCTTGATTTTTGCAGGTTCTTACCTCTTTGCGATTACGATTATTCATATCATTCCGGAACTCTTCTCCGTAAGCCCTAACCCATCAAAAGTGGGTCTTTACGTACTCATCGGTTTCTTCCTCCAGCAATTTTTAGAATACTTCTCTTCCGGAGTAGAGCATGGGCATGTTCATACAAACAAAGCGGTATCATTTAATGGTAGGTTTTCCATAATAGCGGCTTTGATGATTCACAGTTTGCTTGAAGGAACATTGCTGACGCATGATTCTCCATTTCACGAAAAACATGAGTCCTACTCATTGCTTTTGGGTATTGTCCTGCATAAAATGCCAGCTGCTTTCGCTCTGATGGCGACCATGCAAGGGCTCGGCAAAAGAGCTATTTACCTACTGATCCTTTTTAGCCTGGCCTCTCCAATGGGATTGATTTTAGGTGATTTTATCCTTCTCTCAGAGGATTCTGTACTGATTGTTTTTGCAGTGGTCTGTGGTAGTTTTCTTCACATCTCAACGACCATTTTTGTTGAAGCGAGCCCAGAACATCACTTCGGATTAAACAAAATATTGATAAGTCTAGCCGGTGCTTTGCTGGCCATATTGGTTGAGTTTTTAATATAAGAGAGGTTCCTAAATCCATTCCCAATACCTAACTTAGTAGTCCTATTTTTTACCTAAATCTTATCAGCCATGAAGAGGAATTTGGTTGTTTTCTTTTTGTTATCCCTTAGTTTTCAACTATACACCCAAAGTTTTAATGGCGATACATGGGAAAATGCCAGAAAATCAGGCAAAGCCGATATTGTGGTTACATACGCTGAAGTTCCGAAGTATTCAGAAATGATCGATGGTCAACCATCAGGGATTTGTTTTGAGATCATGGATCATTTTAAGGAATTTGTAGAATCTACTTATGGCATTCAAGTAAATATCCAGAATAGATCTATCAACGACCCCACCAATTGGGGGGCTTTCATGGAGTCGGTTAGATCAAGTTCGGGAGGTGTTTTTGGGCTTGGAGATGTTTCTATTACAGAGGATAGACAATTGCAATACAAATTTAGTCCACCGTATCTTGCGAATGTTGCAATACTGGTTACTAATAAAGACGTGTCAAGTCTTTCCTCGATTGAGCATATTTCCTCTGAGTTTTCTGGCATGACAGCAGTTGTGCAACGAGGTTCATCTCATGATAAAAGGGTTCAGAAACTTCAAAAGTTATACGGAGGGTTCGATATTACTTATGTGGATAATTCTGCTGAAAAAATCACCACGGTTTTATCTTCTTCTCGTTACTTCACGTACATAGATTTTCCCAATTATCTTGAAAGTATTTTGGATGGTGTAAATATTAAACGGCATGGCGAGGGTGACGATGCTGGCGAAAAATTCGGAATTCTTATGCCCAAAAATAGTGACTGGTCTGGCGTTATGCGATCCTTCTTTCAATCAAATGGAGGATATACACTGAGTGATCGATATCGCAAATCTTTGAAAGATAATCTAGGAGAAAAGATTCTTAGACTTACGGATGCACTAGCTCAAAAAGACTAACCACTGCTTTCAAGTTAGCGAGGCTATTTTTTTATTAAATTCAATTTTTCAATCTCCTCTTTGAGTGATGAGGCCACTCCTCCCATTTGCTGAGCTTTCTCAAAAAAGCTTTTCATTCCGGAGGAAAGTTGAGTTACGGCAGATGCAGTTTCTTCAGTTCCAGCGGCCGTCTCCTCGGCTATTACTACTACAGACTCTGAAATAGAAACCACCTTAGTAACATTTTCTTTTTGTGTTGTAGTGGCTTTAAGAATATCCTCAGAATGACTAAGAGTTCGAGTACTTGATTGCTCTATTTCGTTGAACACCATGGCTGCATCCTCTGAGGTTTTCTTCCCGTTCGCCACTGTTTTATTCATAGCTTCAATTGTGTTTGAAGCTTCTTCCGTATCTTTTTGCACATCAAGAATAAGCTGCTCAATTTGGGAAGCCGACTTTTTTGAGTCTTCCGCAAGCTTGCGTATTTCCTCTGCGACCACCGCAAAACCTCTACCTGCATCTCCTGCCTGTGCAGCTTCTATGGCCGCATTAAGTGCCAATAAGTTGGTCTGACTGGCTATCTCTGATATAACGTCAATTACACGTGTTATTTCCTTCGATCTATTGGTTAATACATCCATAGATGTATTCGTTTTTTGCGAAAAAGAGGCTATTTGATTCATGCTATTTAAAAGATTCTCAATCATTATGCGGCCTTTCTCACCACTTTCAAATCCGATCTTAGCCGCAGTATTTATAGCAGCGGCACGCTCTTTCATGTCGTTGGATGAATTAAGAATCCCCTCAATTAATGATGATACTTCGTCTACTTGTGTCACTTGATTTTGAGCTCCAGTGCTAATTTCTGAGATCGCAGATGCGATCTCTTTTGTATTGGAATTCATTTCCTCACTCACAGTGAGCATTTCATCAGAGGATTGATCGACAATGTCTGAATTTTCAGAGATCTTATTCAATAGCTCATTCAATCCAATAATAGCTTTATTTAATGAATCAGTCAGATTGAAAATTTCGCCTTTTTCTGGACGATCGTATTTTTTAGTCAAATCCCCTTTCGACATGGCAAGTGTGATGTTGTTCAGCATAAGCATTGGACTTGAGATTGATACCAACAGGTCATTTATTGCGATACTTAGCTCCCTCCAGGCCCCTCGCTTGTCAGAAGATTCAATCTTAGCACTCAACATCCCTTCCTCGCCGGCGATTCGAACCACCTCTTTTGTGTCATCGATTACTCTTTTTAGGTTGTTGCGCATTAAAATCAATGAATTTCCTAAAACATCTTGAGCACTTCTCGTGTTGAAATCCGTCTCAAGATTTCCTTTTCCTATCTCGCTTGCGAATGTTGACAAGAGTTTGAAGCTTTCTATTAATGAGTTTATACCCTGGCTCATTTTCCCAATTTCGTCGTTACTTTTTATTGAAATGGGTTCTGCAATTACCCCCTGACTCATTAGCGAAATCTTTTCTTGGAGGGCATTCAAGGGATTAGTGATATTGCTAGAAAGCCAGTTTGCAATGATGATCGCAATGATGGTTCCAATTACACTCAGGATTAGAATCATCGAATTTAGGGAACTGAAAGAATTTTCCATATCCATAGTGAGACTTGATAGCTCTTGTTTTTTTTCAGCCAACACCTGATCAACCTTCTCTACAAGCACGCCGGATTTTGGTATGACATTCCTTTCCAAAAGCTCCTCACAGATTAGTACGTTAATGATATCCTCATATTCATTTTCTGAATGAAGGATTTCCACAATTGTCTTTTGACTCACTAGTATGCTGTCAAATGATTCGATAGCACTGGTAATTATTTGATCGCTGGAACCTATTTCTGTCGGTGAAGCTATGTGTGATATCAAATCCTTCTTAAGAAGCGGATAAATATTTGAATGTATATCTTCCAGTTTTTCTTTGTCTTTCTTGTATTTGGAAACGTAGACCCAATTGGTAGCATATGACCGTGAATTTTCAACGGCATTTCTAAATTCATTGATACTTTCTATAGATCGATTGATGTCATTAGTCACTTTATCTAGTACATCTATACTGTTCGAAAGTGTAATAAATGTATAGGCTCCATAAATGACGTTGATTGTTATGATAAATATGAAGCTGAATTTGATTTTTCTACCAATTGTAGAGTTTAGAAAATGAAATCTTTCATTGAGCATAGTCACTAAAATAATGCATCCCTGACAGGAGGCCGGTTGTACCTATAAAACTATTAAATGCTGGATACTTTAATCCATTGATCCAGTAACTTGTAGAAGTTAAATCTTAACACCTATGCGTTTTCTTATTCTATGTTTGATATTGATCAGTCCGGTTTTATCCCAAAGCTGGGGGTTCTTCGCGCATCAGAAGATCAATAGACTGGCGGTTTTTACGCTACCACCTGAGATGATGGTGTTTTACAAGCAGAATATCCAATACATCACTGAGAATGCCATAAAGCCGGATATGAGAAGGTATGCGGTAAAAGCTGAGGCGGCAAGACACTACATAGATGTTGATATTTATGGTGATTCGGCAGTGTATAAAATGCCTCGCTATTGGAAAGATGCTGTAGAGAAATATACGGAAGATACTTTGCAGGCTTATGGTATTGTGCCTTATCACATCAATCGCATGTCTTTTTGGTTGATCAAGGCATTTCAAGACAAGAATGCAGAGCAGATATTACGCCTTTCATCCGATATGGGGCATTACATCGCGGATGCAAATGTTCCGCTGCATACCACAGAAAATTACAACGGGCAGCTGTCTGGTCAATATGGTATTCATGGGTTTTGGGAGTCGCGGCTACCTGAACTTTTCTCAGATAATTATGACCTCTTAAGTGGAAAAGCTGAATACGTTGAAAACCTTCAGCTGTACGCCTGGAGTGCCGTTGTAAATGCACACGCAGCGCTTGATTCTGTATTGCTATTCGAAAAGCAAATAACCAAGAAGTACCCTGAGTCAAAAAAATATGGATACGAGGAACGTGGAAATTCTACGATTAGAACCTATACTTATGATTTTTCAAGCGACTATCATCGCAAGCTCAATGGGATGGTTGAGCGACGTATGCGTGCTTCTGTAAAGATGATCGGTGACTTTTGGTTTAGCTGCTGGGTAAAAGCAGGCCAGCCCGATCTTGGTGAATTACTGATTGATGCCGAAATTCAAGACTCGACTTTTGTCGTAGACACGAAGGTGAAAGTCCGAAATCACGAGTCAGGGATTGGAAATAACTGATCAAACAATCAAATTCAGTAAGTCAGGTTGATCATTGAGATACTCTCCAAAAAAACTCCTCCGCTTCATTCGCTCGACTAATGGAGAAAGGTCTTTTCTGTTTTTTATCTCAATACCAACGACAGCAGCTCCTGTTTCTCTTGAATTCTTTTTGGTATACTCGAAATAGGTGATGTCATCGGTGGGTCCGAGAATTTCAACCACAAATTCTTTCAGTGCGCCCGCGCGCTGAGGAAATCGAACAACAAAGTAATGTTTCAACTCTTTGTACAGAAGAGCTCTTTCTTTGATCTCTTCCATTCGCGTGATGTCATTATTACTACCACTAATCAGGCATACGACATTCTTTCCCTTAATTTCATGAGAAAGTTGATCCAATGCTGATAGTGTAAGCGCACCCGCAGGCTCTACTACTATTGCATCTCTGTTGTATAATTCCAGCATTGTTTCACAGATTTTGCCTTCATGCACGGTGAGCATTTCATCAATCACCTCCTTGCAAATTTCAAATGTCAGATTTCCTACCTGTTGTACAGCTGCTCCATCTACAAACTTTTCGATGTGATCCAAGGCTGTATTTTCACCGCGCTCAATGGAAGTTTTCATTGATGGGGCTCCCAATGGCTCTACGCCAATAATTTTTGTGGCTGGGGATAACGTTTTAATGACCGTACCCACGCCAGCTGCTAATCCTCCACCGCCTACAGGAAGTATCAAATAGTCAATTGGCTCCCTCGACTGCTCCATCAATTCCAGGCCAATGGTGCCCTGGCCTTCAATTACTTTTTCATCATCAAATGGGTGAATAAATGTCGAATTCTTTGACTGACAAAAGAGGAGCGCACACTCTTTGGATTGATCAAAGGTGTCGCCCTCAAGTTGGATTTCAACAAACTCTTTTCCAAACATTCGTACTTGCTGCACCTTTTGCATAGGAGTGGTAGAAGGCATAAATATGACTCCCTTTATCCCAAGTTTTTGACAGGATAACGCAACTCCCTGTGCATGGTTTCCAGCACTTGCACAGACCACTCCATTGGTTACTTCTTTTGATGACAAAGAGCGCATTTTGTTATATGCGCCTCTAATCTTGTAAGACCTTACAGGTTGTAAATCCTCACGCTTCAGTAAAATGTTAGCCTCGTACTTTTCCGAGTAGTTGAGGTTGGGTAACAAAGGGCTAAGGCTGGCTACTTCTTTAACATAGCCAGCCGCCCTTTGTATACTACTCAGAGGAATATTTTGATTGAGTGTGTTCACAATTATTTATTCTCGGGCCTGAGCTTGCGTACTGCAGCTCCAGCCATCCACATTTCTGATTCGCTCAGTTCTTTCAACTCTTTCTCCAGTCCTGTTCGATAATCAGTTTTTTCATTTGCTTGGATGGTGATTCTCGCTTCATTGGCACTGGAAACACTTTCATATAAGTCATCAAAAACAGGATATACCGCATCACGAAACTTTTTCCACCAATCAAGCGCACCTCTTTGGGCGGTGGTGGAGCAATTGGCATACATCCAGTCCATGCCATTCTCTGCGATCAAAGGATAAAGAGATTGTGTCGCTTCTTCTACAGTTTCATTGAAAGCCTCAGACGGGGAATGTCCCTTTTTTCTTAACAGGTCATATTGAGCGGCAAACAATCCCTGGATAGCTCCCATGAGGCTACCTCTTTCTCCAGTCAAGTCGCTGTAAACCTCTCGTTTGAAATCGGTCTCAAACAAGTATCCGGATCCAACCCCAATCCCTAATGCGATTACTCGATCTCTGGCTTTTCCTGTAGCATCTTGGTGGATAGCAAATGAAGAGTTTAACCCCTTCCCAGCTACGAAAAGCCTTCTGAGAGAAGTCCCCGATCCTTTCGGAGCTACTAGGATAACATCTACATCCTCAGGAGGGATAATACCTGTCTGATCTTTATAGGTGATACCAAACCCGTGCGAGAAGTAAAGTGCTTTTCCCGGTGTCAGGTGTTTTTTCACGGTCTCCCATTGCGCGATTTGTCCAGCATCTGAGAGTAAGTATTGAAGTATGCTGCCTTTTTCACACGCTTCTTCAATCTCAAAAAGATCTACACCTTCCTGGAAACCATCACGTTTCGCTTTTTCCCACGACTGGCCTCCTTTGCGTTGGCCGATGATGACATTGAAGCCATTGTCTTTAAGGTTGAGTGCTTGACCTGGACCCTGCACGCCGTAACCAATGATAGCGATGGTTTCATCTTTCAATACTTCTCTTGCTTTTTCTAAAGGAAATTCTTCCCGGGTGACCACTTCTTCTAAAGTCCCACCAAAATCAATTTTTGCCATTTCTGTGTTTGTTCGTTTTTAAAATTCTTTGATACTTAAAGTGTTTGATTGTGAGGTTTCCAACTCTCGAATGAAAGCCTCTGTGCGTCTGTTAGACTTAGAAATCGCCACCCTTCCAGAGCGCGCAAATTCTAAAATATCGTAAGGCCCAAGTGCTTCATACAATTCATGAGTCTCTTGCTTGGTGCCAGTCTTTTCGATCACGATTTGATTATCTTCAATCGCCATTATTTTAGCTCCATGATGCCTGATGAGCTTCTCCAGAAGTCCGTTTCTCTGAAATACTTCAAGTGAGAGCTTGTAAAGCGCTATTTCTTGATAGTAGATTTCATTTTCATCATACAGAAAAGATCCAAGTACATCAACAAGCTTTCGAATCTGCTTCACAACCTTTTCTAAGTCTTGTTTGGTTGCAGTAGCTACAATCGAGTAGCGACTCACACCGTCTACCTCGGTGGTAGAGACATTGAGGCTGTTGATGTTGATCTTTCTTCGGCTCATAATAATTGTGAGCTTATTTAAAAGACCAGGTTTGTCCTCTGTAAGGACTGATATTGTATATTCTTTCTCCTCCATCACTCAAGTCTTATTTTGGAAACACAGCTTCCGGATGGCACCATAGGAAATACATTTTCTTCTTTTTCTACCACAACCTCAAGAAGGCTTGATCCATTGCCATTAAGCCATTGGTCCAAGGCAGCCTCTAAATCTGCTCTTGCCTCCACTCGTTGTGCAGGAATGCGATATCCTTCTGCTATTTTGATAAAGTCAGGATTGTCCAGCTCAGTAAATGAATATCTCTTGTCAAAAAAGAGTTGTTGCCACTGCCTTACCATGCCAAGGAAGTTGTTATTTAAGATTAAAATTTTGACTCCTATTTGATATTGCATGATCACACCCAGCTCTTGAATGGTCATTTGGAATCCGCCATCTCCAATGATGGCGATCACTTCACGATTGGGTTCACCAAGCTTTGCTCCGATAGCTGCAGGTAGGCCAAACCCCATTGTTCCCAATCCTCCAGAGGTGATATGACTCTTTATTTGATCAAACTGATAGTACCTTCCAGCCATCATCTGATGTTGCCCCACATCAGTCACAATCACAGACTTGCCTTGTGTTTTATCTGATAGCTTACGAACGACCTCTGCCATAGTCATCAGTTCAGTGTTTGGCTGAATGGATTTTTTAATGGCTTTTTCCATTTCTATTTCAGCGCATGCATGAAATTCCTGAAGCCATTCGCTGTGACTATTTTCATTCACTAGCTGCAGCAAGGCTTTGAGTGCTTGTTTGGCATCCCCATTGATAGCTACCTCTGTCTGAATATTCTTGTTGATTTCGGCAGGATCCAATTCAATGTGTATCACCTTGGCTTGTTTGGCATAAGTAGCTACATCGCCCGTAACTCTATCGTCAAATCGCATACCAATGGCAATGAAGACATCACATTCATTGGTTTTCACATTAGGGCCGTAATTTCCATGCATGCCCGTATAGCCAACGTATAGCGGATGCTTGGTCGAAAAGGAAGAGAGTCCGAGTAGGGTAGAAGCAGTCGGGATTCCGGTTTTTTCTATGAATGCTTCAAGCTCCTTTTCCGCACCAGATAGAGCAACTCCCTGACCAAAAAGCAAGTAGGGTTTTTTTGCTTGATTTATTAGCTCAGCGGCCATCCGCAGTGGTTTTTCTTTAAGCTCTGGATAAGGTTGATAGCTCCGAATTCTTTCGCAAGGCTCATAAGCAAAATCGAACGATTGCTGCTGTGCATCTTTGGTGATGTCTATAAGAACCGGTCCTGGACGACCAGATTGAGCAATGTAGAAAGCTTTTGCCAACGCCATCGGGATTTCCTCAGGCCTTGTTACCTGAAAGTTCCACTTGGTTACGGGCATGGAAATACCAATGATGTCAGTCTCTTGAAATGCATCACTGCCTAGCAGATGACTTGTTACCTGACCCGTGATGCAAACAATAGGTGTGGAGTCAATCTGCGCATCAGTGATGCCTGTGATGAGATTTGTGGCGCCAGGCCCGGAGGTTGCAAAGCAAACCCCCACTTTTCCAGAGCACCTGGCAAAACCCTGAGCCGCATGGATGGCACCTTGCTCGTGTCTTGCTAGGATATGGCGGAGTTTATCTTCATAGTCGTACAAGGCATCATAGACAGGCATGATTGCTCCTCCTGGATAACCAAAAATAGTTTCAACTCCCTCACTGATTAAACATTTCAAAATGGCTTCAGAGCCAGTGAGTCTTTCAGTTTGTATCTTTTTTTCAGGATTTTTTACCAGTACTTCCATTTCAATTATCAGTTATGCATCCTTGGGATGCAGATGAAACCATTTTGGCGTATTTGTACAATGAGCCTCGTCTAACTTTTAGTGGAGGAGCTGTCCAATTTGCTTTTCGTTGGGCGAGTTCATGTGCATTTATTTCTAGCAGAATGCTGTTTTTTTCCGCATCTATTGTGATTAAATCTCCGGTTTTCACCAATGCAAGAGTTCCTCCCTCTTGAGCTTCTGGTGATATGTGTCCTACGACGAATCCATGTGTGCCTCCCGAAAATCTACCATCGGTAATGAGGGCTACTTCTTTGCCCAATCCTGCGCCCATGATTGCTGCAGTTGGCTTCAGCATTTCGGGCATTCCCGGCCCGCCTTTTGGACCTTCGTATCGAATGACAATTACATCGCCTTTTTCTATTTCTCCATTCTGTATGCCCTCATTCGCAGCATACTCTCCATCGTATACCTTAGCTTTTCCACTGAATTTCAAACCTTCTTTTCCGGTGATTTTGGCAACAGCTCCTTCTTCAGCGAGATTTCCGTAAAGAATTTGGATGTGTCCTGAGGGCTTTATGGGTTTGTCTGCTGGATGAATAATCTGCTGATGGGTAGTAAGGTCAGGTGCAGTCGATACATTTTCTTTAAGTGTTTTGCCTGTGACGGTCATGCAATCACCGTCGATCATGCCTAGTTTGATCAAGTATTTTAGGATGACAGGCATTCCGCCCATGTGATGAATGTCTTCCATCAAATGCTTACCGCTTGGCTTAAGGTCTGCGAGAAATGGGGTTTGATTGCTGATTCTTTGAAAATCAGCAAGACTGAAATCGACTCCTGCAGCATCAGCTATGGCAAGAAAATGCAATACTGCGTTGGTGGAACCACCGAGCACGGTGAGCAAAGTCACCGCATTTTCAATGGAGGTCTTTGTTACTATATCGGAAGGTTTTAAATCTTTCTCCAGAAGAGTCATGAGGCATTCTCCCGCCATTTTACTTTCAGCTACCTTTTCTTGGCCTATTGCCGGGTTGGAAGAATTATATGGTAAGGCCATGCCAAGCGCTTCTATTGCGGAGGCCATCGTGTTTGCCGTATACATACCTCCGCAAGCGCCTGCACCGGGACAAGCATTTTCTATTACTTGCTGATATTCGTCTTCTTCAATCTTTCCTGAGACTTTCTCTCCCCATGCTTCAAAAGCAGAAACTACATCCAGTTTCTTGTCATTGATGCAACCGGAGGCAATCGTTCCTCCATAAACTAAAATGGAAGGGCGATCCAGTCTTAGCATCGCCATGAGGGCGCCAGGCATGTTTTTATCGCATCCCACTACGGTGATAAGCCCATCGTAGCTCATACCTCTCATCACTGTTTCCATGGAATCAGCGATCAGATCGCGAGAGGGAAGAGAGTAGCGCATGCCAGGAGTGCCCATAGAAATGCCATCACTAACACCTATGGTATTGAAGATCAGGCCATTTCCTCCATATGCATTCACACCTTCCTTGACATGCAGCGCAAGATCATTCAAATGCATGTTGCATGGATTTCCTTCAAATCCAGTACTTCCAATACCAACCAATGGCTTCTTAAGATCTTCTTTAGACAAGCCAATCGCATGCAACATCGCTTGTGCTGCCGGTTGTGAGGGGTTTTGTGTTACTACTTTGCTGTATTTATTTAGTTCTTGCATAAAAGTATAAGCATAAAAAAACCCTTCTCTTAGTTGAGAAGGGTTCTGATTTTTTGATATATCAATACGCTTCTCAACTCATATCTGAATGATAATGACATTAATGAAGACAATATTGAATATAGTTTGTGCCATGTGGCTTGCGTTTATTTTGATTTAGATGATGCAATTTAATGAGATTTTTGTGGGATCACTCTTAATCTTCAATTCTCCTTCTTCTTCAATGAACCAAGCCACCACATCTCCAATTTTTGAACATGCGCTTGCTTCTTTTTTTCCGCTTAAATCCTGGGTGATGATATCATTATCCAACGCCCACTTCACACCATTTTTTATCATTTCGGCTTCCTGAAAAAGACCAAAGTGCTCGTACATCATGGCGACAGAAAGAATGGCAGCCATTGGATTTGCTATGTCCAAACCTTGAGCCTGTGGGTATGAACCATGAATAGGTTCAAACAGGGCTACCTTCTTTCCTACGGAAGCAGATGGTAACATTCCCAGCGATCCGGTGATTACGCTTGCTAAATCTGAAATGATATCCCCAAACATATTTTCAGTAAGGATGACATCAAACTGGCCGGGATTTAGTACAATTTGCATTGCCGCATTGTCTACAAACAGGTAGTCAACTTCAACATCAGGGTATTCCAAACTAATCTCCTGGACAACTCTTCTCCAAAGCCTCGAAGTTTCAAGCACGTTTGCTTTGTCAACAAGTGTGAGTTTTTTCCGTCTTGCAGAAGCTGCTTCGAAAGCCTGATATGCGATTCTCGTGATTTCTTTATCTGTATATTCGCAAAGGTCTGATGCGAGTGTTTTATCATCTGAAAGCTTCTTTTCTCCGAAATATATCCCTCCGGTAAGCTCTCGGTATATGACAAAATCCACACCCTTCAGTAAAGTGTTTTTTAAGGGAGATACATCGAAGAGAAGATCGTAAGTGCTTATTGGGCGGATGTTCGAGAACAACTCCAATGATTTTCTTAGTTTGAGCAATCCTTGTTCTGGCCTCACGGGAAGGTTGGGATTGTTGTCGTATTTCGGGTCTCCAATCGCTCCAAGAAATATGGCATCACTGGCAAGACATCCGTCCAAAGTCTCGTCTGTCAAAGGAGTTCCATGTTTATCAATACTTACGGCACCAAAATCTGCTTTCTTTAATTCGAATTCATGGTCAAACAATTGATTGATTGCGTCAATGATTTTTAGTCCCTGATCTACTACTTCAGGACCTATGCCGTCTCCAGGTAATATGGTTATTCTCTTCTTCATAGCCTTCAAATAGGAATGCTTCGTTGGGTTTCGTAGGCCTGTATTTCTGACCTTAGATTTAATAAGAATTCAGTTTCATCCATTCCTTGCATCAAGCATTGTTTTTTGAATGGATGAATATCAAAGTTTTCTTTCATGCCTAATACATCGCATGAAATCGTTTGACTTTTGAGATCAATGTCTATTACTAAGCCAGCAGTATCCAATGACTTTTGAATGAGCTGATCTACATGTGTTTTATCTAACTCGATTGGAAGAATGCCATTGTTATATGCATTTCCTTTAAAAATATCGGCAAACTGAGTTGATATGATAGCCTTAATACCGTAATCTGCCACAGCCCATGCAGCATGCTCCCGACTTGATCCGCAACCAAAATTGTTGCCAGCGATTAAAATTTCAGCCGAGGATCTTTCCGGCTGATTAAGTACAAAGTCGGGATTAGCATCTCCATTGGCTAAATATCTCCAGCTGTAGAAAAGGTTTTTCCCATAGCCCAATTTGTCTACTTGCTTCAGAAACTTGGCTGGAATAATCTGATCAGTATCGATATTATCGATCGGTAGCGGTATTGCTGTTGCGTTAATTTGCATCGAGGAATAAAGTTGGGTCTGTGATCTTTCCAGTTAATGCGGAAGCTGCTGCCGTAAGCGGACTTGCTAAGACTGTGCGTGCACCGTCCCCTTGCCTCCCTTCAAAGTTTCTGTTTGAGGTTGAAACGCAAAGCGAACCTGAAGGAATTTTATCATCATTCATGGCCAAGCAAGCTGAGCACCCAGGTTCACGAAACTCGAATCCACTGTCTCTAAAGATTTGATCGAGGTTTTCTTCAATAGCTTGGGCGCGTACCTTCATGGACCCAGGAACTACCCACGCATTTACGGTAGTCGCTTTTTTCTTACCTCTGATAAGGTTAGCGACAGCCCTTAGGTCTTCAATCCTTCCATTCGTGCAGCTACCGATAAATACATAGTCAACTTCCTGATCGGATACATTGTCATCCGAGTTGAATTGCATGTATTTAAGTGATTTTTCCGACAGGTGAGGAGCGGCCCCAATTCGTGCGTTTAACCTAATACCCGTATCGGGGGCCGTTCCTGTAGTCACCATCGGATATATATCTTCCGCGTTGTAGGTCACAGATTTATCAAATACTGCATCAGAATCTGTATTCAATGACTTCCACCACGCTATTTTTTCCTGGCTTATTTCTTTTCGTTTGGTGACGTAATCAATGGTGGTCTGGTCAATGCCGATAAGCCCGCCTCGTGCACCCATTTCTATGCTCATGTTGCATACAGTCATGCGTTCTTCCATCGACATGCTTTCAAAAACATCACCGCAGTATTCCACAAAATGCCCTGTTGCCCCCTCCGTTCCAAGTATTGAAATGATGTAGAGGATTACATCTTTGGAAGTAGCGCCAAATGGAAGCGTACCATTCACTTCTACCTTCATTGTTTTTGGCTTGCCTAGTACGAGACTTTGTGAAGCTAAAACCTGCTCTACCTGAGATGTACCTATTCCGAAAGCAATGGTTCCAAAAGCTCCGTGCGTTGACGTATGACTGTCGCCACACACGATGGTCATTCCTGGTTGTGTAATACCCAAATCTGGCCCGATGATGTGAACAATGCCTTGATTTTCATGGCCGATTCCAAAGAGTTCTATCCCAAACTCGTCACAGTTTGTCTTCAAAGAAGCTACCTGTGTTGCAGAAAGAGGATCTTTTATCGGCTGAGATTGATTTATGGTGGGTACGTTATGATCTGCGGTAGCGACACATCGATGAGGCATTAGCACATTTACCCCCCGATTTCTCAATCCATCAAATGCTTGTGGACTGGTCACTTCATGCAGATAGTGCTGATCAATGAAGAGTACATCTAATCCTTGAGAAATATTTTTGACGGCATGACTGCCCCATACTTTATCAAACAACGTCTTTCCCATCAGGCGTATACTTTTATGTTTTTGAAAATATCATGCAAGTGCGATGGCTCTATGCATCGGACATTATCAGCCACTTTAAGGAAATCTTTGTATGCTGCTTTCAAGGCATCCTGATCCAGTGTGTATCCAAGTTTTTTTGCATGGAAGTTAAGGGCTGCCTTTCCACTTCTAGCTGTCAGAATAATCTCTGACCCTGTTGCTCCAACTTCTTCAGGATCAATTATTTCATAAGTTTCTCGATTTTTTATCACTCCATCCTGATGAATTCCAGATGAATGAGCAAAAGCGTTCGAGCCTACTATTGCTTTATTTGGTTGAACGGGCATGTGCATCATTTCTGACACTGTAGCGCTCATTGGTATGATTTTCTTTGTATTGATGTTATGAGATACAGGGATTTGTGAGTGCTGATTGATAATCATCACCACCTCTTCCAATGAAGTATTGCCCGCGCGCTCTCCTATACCATTGATCGTACATTCCACTTGCCGAGCCCCAGCCAGCACACCTGCAATCGAATTAGCAGTAGCTAAGCCTAGATCATTGTGGCAATGAGTAGATAGTATTGCCTGGTCTATGTTTGGTACATTATTTACCAGGTAACTTATTTTTTCTCCGAATTGCTCAGGGAGGCAATATCCGGTTGTATCAGGGATATTAATAATTTTAGCTCCAGCTGCAATTGCAGCTTCCACTATCCGTGCAAGAAATTCATTACCTGTCCTCCCAGCATCTTCTGCGTAGAATTCTACTTCCGCAACCTTATTTCGTGCATATTTAACTGCATGCGTGGCACGTGCAAGGATTTCCTCCTGTGTTGATTTTAGTTTGAATTTGATGTGGGAGTCTGACGTGCCAATACCTGTATGTATTCTTCCATTCGCCGCATGTTTGAGTGCTTCGGCAGCCACATCAATATCTTCTTCAACAGCTCTGGTTAAACCACAGATTGTGGTATTCCTAATTTGCTCGGAAATCAACGATACAGACTTGAAATCTTCGGGGCTTGAAACCGGAAAACCTCCCTCAATTATATCTACTCCAAGGCTCTCCAGCCCGAATGCAATTTCAAGTTTTTCTTCACTTTTTAATTGACATCCTGGGACCTGTTCTCCATCTCTCAGTGTAGTATCAAATACAAAAAGTTTGTCCATATTCGTCAATCACATTTTTATTTGTGTCTTGACAAAGGTGAAGGGCAGATGTAAGAGCTCGAAATCAATATTTTTTTTTGTTCATCTGTTCAATTCCACCTTTTAAGCTTTAAGTATTTGATTATCAGTACATTAAAAATAATTAAAAACACTTGTCCAAACAGCTTTCATATCAACTTCATCACCTCATTAAGAGGTTAACTAAAGCGGAGAAGAGACACTTTAAGCTTTATGTCAAACGAAATAGTTCTGAGAAAGAACCCATAATTGTGAAAATGTTTGATGTTTTTGACAGGCAAAATGAGCTGGATGAAGAGAAAATAAATAGTTTTTTTTCGCAGTTAAAATCAAGTACTCTTTCCAATCATCGTGCACACCTATATGAGCAGCTTTTATCGAGCATTCGATTGTTAAATAATGATGATCCACGCATCCGGATAAAGGAGCTCATCAGTTATGCAGACGTGTTGCACAATAAAGGTTTGTATGAACAAAGTTTGACACAGCTTCTAAGGGCGAAGCAGCTTGCTAGTAAGAATCAGATGGATATCCTGAAGCTGGAAATTATTGAACTGGAAAAAAAGATTGAAACCAGATATGTCACAGGGAGTACCCCAGATCGTGCGCTTGAATTAACAAAGGAATCACAGGAACTTAGACGTCAATTTTATTTCAATGGATCATGGTCTGATTTGGCGCTTCAGTTATACGATTACTATTTGAAATTCGGTCCTGTAAAAGGAAAAGAGCAGCTAGATCAAGTGACTACTTTTTTCAATCGCAATGCACCGCAGCAGCACGAAAATGCTTTGGGGGCAGATACAATTTTTTATTGCCAGAGTCATGTCTGGTACTATCACATTATTCAGAACTTTCCACTGTGCTACAAGTACGCCAAGCTTTGGTGTGAGCTGTTTGATCAGAATAGTGTGATGATAGAGGAGGAGCCAGAGATGTATATAAGAGGGTATCATAATGTGCTTTCTTCACTATTCTTTTGTGATGATGTAATTCGGTTTCGTGAGGAATTAAATAAGCTGGAGGCTTTTGTGGATTCCAGGCAGTATTCCTTCAATGAAAATCAACGCATTCAAGCGTTTACTTATTTAGAGACGGGCAAGCTCAACCTTTATTTTTTAGAAGGAAAATTTACAGAAGGAGCCAAGTATTGTAGGGTTTTTGAGGAAAAGCTCCAGATATATGAATCAAGAATTGATATTCATAGAAAAATGGTTTTTCAGTATAAGATGGCGAGTTTGAAATTTGGAAGTGGTGATTTTCATGAATCGCTCAAGCACCTTAACATCATTGTAAATAATCCAATCACTACTTTAAAAGAAGACATTCAGTCGTATGCTCGTTTTCTAAGCTTAATTGTACACTATGAGCTTGGAAATGATGATTTAATTTATTTTCAGATTAAGTCGACCTATCGCTTCATGCTTAAGTTGAAAGACTTTCAGCAAGTGCATGCAGCGATATTTAAATTTTTACGAAAGTCGATTTATATGGATCGAAAATCACTGATACCTTATTTTAAGGAGTTGCATGAAGAATTGGTAAAAGTGATCAAAGACAAATTTGAAAGACGCCCCATGCTTTATCTTGATATTGTGTCATGGTTGGAAAGCAAAATCTACGACAAGCCGGTGGAGGAAGTCATCAGGAATAAAAAGGTTAGCAAAGGGGCATAAAAAAAGCCAAGGCATTAAATCCTCGGCTTTGTCAGGTCTTGCTGGTTGAAAAGACCCTTGATTTTATGACATAGCAAAGATGGCAAGGTAAGCAAGTGCTAATGACGCGATTCTTACCATTGTTCCGGTTTTAACAAATCTTCTAGTAAGGATTGCTGAATCGATATAGTTTGCTCGTTTTTCCATCTTTTTTATTGTAAAAATCAGAATATCCAGCATTTATTTGGTTTCGGAGATTCTCTTAGATGTTTGTAGTCATTATGCTTATATTTTTTTAAAAAAAAGAACATAAAAAAAGCCATTCATCTTATCAATGAATGGCTTAGTCTATTTTTTGGTCTGTGATTTTAACCGATAGAAACTCGCTTAAATTCTGCTACAGTCATCCCTTTTGAGACTGAATCAAGGTATTGAGAAATTGACTGAGAGCTGTCTTTAACGAAAGACTGACTGAGTAACGTGTTCTCCTTGTAGAATTTGTTAAGCTTACCCATTGCGATTTTCTCGATAATGTTTTCTGGTTTGCCTTCAGCACGTGCCTGATCTTTTCCAATCTCGATTTCTTTTTCAACAACAGCAGGATCCACCCCATCTTTATCTACAGCTACTGGGTTCATTGCTGCAATCTGCATAGCAACGTCTTTACCAGCATCTTCTACATCAGCTCCATTTGTATTGGATAGTGACACCATCACGCCAAGTTTTCCATTTGAGTGGATGTATGGTAAAACAGCTTCGCCAGTTACTACTTCGAAGGCTTTTACTTCCAACTTTTCACCAATCTTTCCTGTGAGTTCGATGATTTTATCTCCTACAGTAAGATCACCAAGGCTCATTCCATACAAAGCTTCAATGTTAGCAGGCTTCTCTGCAAATGCAAGCTCGGCGATTTGATTTCCTAGCTGCATGAATTCGTCATTTTTGGCAACAAAGTCAGTCTCACAAGTAAATGCAATCAATGCACCCTCTGTGTTAGAATCATTTGTTTTAGCAAAAACTACACCTTCAGAAGTTTCTCTGTCCGCTCTGGATGCAGATACTTTCTGGCCTTTCTTTCTCAAAAGCTCTACTGCTTTATCGAAATCGCCTTCTGCTTCGGTTAGCGCCTTTTTGCAATCCATCATGCCGGCACCAGTCATTTGCCTTAGTTTGTTTACGTCTTGTGCTGTTATAGCCATTTTAGTTCTTGATTTAATATTCTACAAACAAAAATTGAACACCGAAATACATCAATGTTCAATCTTATGTTAAGATTTTATGGTCTTTTGATTTATTCTGCTACTTCTGGCTTTTCGTCAGCTGCTTTTTTCGCTGCGTGCTCTTCAGCCTGAGATTGCTCTTCTTTATCCTTCTTACGCTCAGCCAATCCATCTTCTAGCGCCTTACCAATGAAGCTAGTGATTAACTTGATTGACTTGAATGCGTCATCATTTCCAGGAATTGGATAATCAATTTTAGAAGGGTCAGAGTTTGTGTCAACGATACCGAATACTGGTATGTTCAACTTCTGAGCTTCTGCAATAGCAATGTGCTCACGTTTGATATCTACTACGAATAAGGCAGCAGGAAGTCTGTTTAGGTCAGAAATACCGCCTAAAACTTTCTCTAACTTATCTTTCGCACGACTGATCATCAATCGCTCTCTCTTTGCTAAGTTTAGATATGCTTCTTCTTTCATCAACTTTTCCATACCAGACATCTTCTTCAATGACTTTCGGATAGTTGCAAAGTTGGTAAGCATACCACCTTGCCATCTTTCGGTTACGTATGGCATGTTTAGTCGCTGAGCTTCTTGCTCCACAACTTCTTTGGCTTGCTTTTTAGTAGCTACAAACATTACCTTTCTTCCTGACCTCACTACAGCTTTCATAGCTTCAGTAGCATCTTCAAGACACGTAAGTGTTTTGTGGAGGTCGATAATGTGGATGCCATTCTTCTCCATGAAAATGTATGGAGCCATCGCTGGATTCCATTTTCTGGTTAGGTGTCCGAAGTGCACACCTGCATCCAATAGATCTTTATGTTCTAATTTTTGCATCTCAATATTATCGTTTACTGAACTGGAATCTTCTTCTTGCTTTTCTTCGACCTGGCTTCTTGCGTTCCACCATTCTTGGATCTCTTGTTAAGAAACCTTCTGATTTAAGTGGGCCTCTAAACTCTGCGTCTACTTCCGTGAGCGCACGAGAAATTGCCAATCTTGTTGCTTCAGCTTGTCCAGCAGGTCCGCCGCCAGTTACATTCACACTAATGTCGAAATTTCCATCTTGCTCCACTTTTACTAGCGGTTGCTTTACGATGGTTTGAAGAATTTCGGATGGGAAGTAAACGTTAAGTTCTTTATCGTTTACGGTTATTACACCTTTCCCACTCGTAACGTAAATACGAGCTACTGAGGTCTTTCTCCTTCCTATGGTATTAATTCTGTCCATTCAGGTTTATAGTTTTACTTCTTTTGGTTTTTGAGCTGCATGTGGATGCTCAGCACCCTCATATACATGTAAATTTTTGAAGAGCTGTCTTCCCAACCTATTGATCGGAAGCATACCTCTTACTGCTTTTTCGATTAGAATAGTAGAAGACTTAGCTTTAATGCTGTTTGGCGTTTCAAAACGCTGACCACCAGGATGCCCCGTGTGTCTCACATATTGCTTGTCGGTCCACTTACTCCCTGTCAATCTGATTTTATCACAATTGATCACAATTACGTTATCACCACAATCCATGTGTGGTGTATATCCTGGCTTGTGTTTGCCACGTATCATTTTAGCAACCTCACTTGCCATTCTTCCAAGTACCTGAGAATCAGCGTCTACTATGACCCAATTCTTCTCTGCAGTTGCGCTGTTTAATGATACAGTTTTAAAGCTGTTAGTATCCAATTTTATATTGATTTTATAATGTCAAAATCTATCCCGTTGAAAAAGGGACACAAAAATAGAATTTTCATTTGAGAAATCAAACAGCAAGCTGCTAATTAAATTTCCTTAAGAGCTTGAGTAACACCGAGAAATCTTTTGGATACTCGGCTTCCCCTTCGATGACCTTCCCATCAAGGTCTTTAAAAGCTACCTGAGAGGAATGCAAAGCTACTCGATTTATCATGGGATTTTCTTCTTCCCACTTTTTATGATTGTAATTTCTTTTTAACTCCGAAAGAAATGATGGTTTCCCTCCATATCCAGGGTCATTTACCAATGGGGCTTCATGATGCGCAAGGTGAGCTCGAATTTGATGCATCCGTCCAGTTACTGGAAAACATTTTACAAGGGTGTGCTTTTTGAAATGCGCTAAGGTGCCTATCAGCGTAAATGATGGTTTGCCCGCTCTGAAGTCTACTCTCGACTTAGTAGATGTGGTAAGTAGTGGTTCATCTGCCTCAAAGTCTTCAAACTTATGCAGACCATGGATTACTGCATGATATATCTTCTTTACTTCACGATTTTCTAGCTGAATGGCAAAGTTTCTGTATGCGTCTGCATTTTTAGCGAAAACAACGATTCCTGAAGTTTCTTTATCAAGTCGATGGCAGATCTGGTACTCTTCATTTACTTCTTTGGCCAAACTTAATAGATTTTTGGAGTCGGCCCGATCATCAAGACTTGCGATGAATGGAGGCTTGTTTACTAATGTGTAGTTGTTGTTTTCAGAGATGATGAGATCTCCAAACGAAATATTTTTAATGTTTTTATGCATAATCTTCTTCCTCTTCCCACCCTTCTTCTACCTTATCGATATAGCTAGCCTTATTCAAGTCAAAGTAGAAAGTAGAGCCAACTCTAAATTCACTCTCTACAAAAATTTCAGAATCATGACTCTCAAGGATGTGTTTCACAATAGAAAGGCCTAAACCTGTACCACCTTTTTCACGAGATCGACTTTTATCGACTCGGTAAAATCGCTCGAAAATACGCGAAATATCGGATTCGGGAATGCCTCGACCATTGTCATTTACTGAAATTCTAATCTTACCATTTGAGACTTCATCAAACTTAATTTTAGCAAGCCCACCGTTTTTGGTGTATTTGATGGCGTTCGAAGTTAGGTTGAGCATGACCTGATAAATCCGGCGGTAATCGCCTCTGACGATGATTGGCTCCTTGTATTTCTTCGACATTTTTAACTCAACGCCCTTCTTTTCAGCTTTCCCATCAAGTTGTTCCAGAATCTCACGACACATGCTACGCATATCAAAGTTTTCGAAATGCATTTTGATTTCTCCAGACTCAATCTGAGAGATAGTGAGAATGTCTTGCACCAATAGATCGAGCGCATCTAAGCTTTTAGCTGCCTTTTTGAGGAATTTTTTTCTTACTTCCTTATCGTAGATTGCTCCGTCCAATAACGTATGAACGAATCCCTGGGCGGCAAAGATTGGAGTCTTTAGTTCGTGTGATACATCTGCAATAAATTCTCTTCTGAAATTTTCCCTCTCCTTTAATTCCTCAATTTCTTTTTCCTTGCTCTTGGCAAAAGAGGAAATTTCTCGATCGATTCGTTTCAAAGGGTTGACCGAAGAAGCTCGACCTCTAAGTGCAAGTTCACTGTCTTTTATTTTTTTAAGCGAGTCATAGATATTCTCTATTTGCCTAAAGAACAGAAACTCGAGGACAAGTCTGACAAGAATGTAAGAAGATGAAAAGGCAAGGAGGAACGCAATGACAATTGCAGTGGCTGTAATGTTGGGCACCAAGTATAAAAATGCCGTTGTGATTGCTGCAACACATAGTGCCAAAAGGAGTGCTATCGCCCGTGAATTAAACTGCATGAGGAGCTAATATTAATTTAATTAGCGTCAAACTTATATCCTACACCTTTTACGGTGGTAATATGATCGGTTCCTATCTTCTCACGAACTTTTCTGATATGTACGTCGACCGTTCGAGCGAGCACATAAACATCGGTACCCCAGATGTTTTGAAGAAGCTCGTCTCTGCTAAATACCTTGCCTGGATTTTGCGCTAAGAAGTAAAGCAGCTCAAATTCTTTTTTAGGGAGTGAAATCCTTTCTTCACCATTTTTTACTGTGTAACTGGTTCTGTCCACTACCAAATCACCAATGGTAATAGTATTGGACTCTTTTTTCTTTTTAGATTCTCTGCGAAACAGGGCATTGATGCGACTTACCAGGGCGCGTGGCTTAATGGGTTTTGTGATGTAATCATCAGCGCCCATGTCAAATGCGGCTACTTCAGAGTATTCTTCCGAACGTGCGGTTAGGAAAATAACAAAGGCATTCACCATCTCAGGAATTTCTCGGATTTGTCTACACGTCTCGACTCCATCTTGTTTCGGCATCATGATATCAAGAAGAATAAGATCCGGAAGAAATGATTTTGCTACTTCGACGCCCTTAATACCATCATTTGCGGTCTTTACATCATAACCTTCTTTGGTTAAATTGTACTTAAGCAATTCGAGAATATCTGCTTCGTCATCAACGACTAGAATTTTTTGATTTTGTTTAGCCATGCCCGGGTGGTTGTTTTGAATAACTTTCTCTTAAATCGTTCTTTACAATTTGATAAACTTCCTGCGATTTTATCTGCCGATAATCGCGTTTTTGTTGATCGGTATCAACGTTATTCAAAATTACTCAGAAATCAACTGTATGTTAAAAAGGTAACAATTTGGTAAAGCGAATGGAAGGAGGCCTAATTGTGAAATTCTTTCATTCCGCGAATGAATAGTGCAAGGTTGTTCTGGTATTCATTTTTCAATAGACTTTGCAATGAATCTTTCGCAGAGTAATATCTTAGATATGACATGAAGTAGGCATTATTGGGACGACCAGATCTGAAAATGTTTGAATACCGAGCATCGTGGAAGTGAAGTGTATCAATTGAACTTACGATCTCATCAATCATGATATGCTTTTGAATGGTCTTTATTGAATCGGGAAACTCAAGAATTGATGCATAGAGTGAATCTAACTTTAGCGTGGCACTTAACATTTGATTTCTGAAAGTGCGACTGTCTTCTTCGGCCAGCACATAGTCAAAATAGGGATAGGAGTTTTTACCATATTTCTCGTTAAGAAACATGATTGTTCCTTCTTCTCCAATGAAGGAGGCCAGGTTTTCATTAAACTCAATATTGTCTTTAACAAAAAGAGTGGAGTGTGTCAGCTCATGAATAATCAATTCCGCCAGGGCGCCCTCTTGTCGATCCAGCATATTGGAGAGAATAGGATCGGTGGTCCACCCAAGCGTAGACCATCCTCCGACAGAGCGAATACGGGCATCGTATCCAGCTAGCTTTAAATCCTGCATCTCTTCTTTTGCGTTTGCCAGATCAAAAAATCCTTTATATGGAAATGAACCCAGCAGTGGGAACGACCAAAGCTTGGGTTCAAGTGCAAATTGTTTAGAGGCGGAAAGATTCCACAATGCTACTTCTCCTTTTTGATCATAAAATGTGGTGTAGTTGTCGGATTGCTTTAAGCCCAACTCATTAAAAGCAAATTCCCGAGCCTCGTGAACCAGCTGTATTTTTTGTTTCAGACTATCAGCTATTAGGCTGTCTTCGAGTATTAACTCAACAGGACGCGTGTTGAATGTAATACTCAATTGACCTTTTGCCTGCTTCAATCCATAGATCATCACATCCCAATTAATGATAATCAGGACAAGAATAAGTGAAAGAATGAGCCAGGCTGCTTTTTTAATCATGCTACAACTTTATTTATAGTTTATCGTAAGATACCTTGTAATGCATAGTAATAAAATCAACCTTTTTCACTTATGGATTTGAAAGATCACGATAATAACCTCCGGATTATTGGTAAAATATTTATTGTCATTGGGCTCATTTTGGTGCCAATTTCTATTTCCACCTTCTTTTTTGCAGATATGGTTAGTCACAGCGAATTTTGGATGGATGTTAAAGATTTTGATATTCTGTTTTTAGAGATTCGTCCTCCGAGGGGTTTACTTTATGCACTTCCGGTTATTCAGACGGTGTCCTCATTGATTTTCCTGGTTTCTGGATATGGACTAGCCGCGATGAAAGACTGGGGAAAGAAGTTTGCGATCGTTCCTGCAGTAATTTTACTTTTCAAATTTCCGATTGGAACCGTACTTGGTGGATACATGATTTATGCTATCCATTACGTTCCTAAGGAAGAGGAGGTGGTAAACGGGGTTGAATAATAGTTAGAAGTCACTCCCTTTGGGAGTCTTTGGATTGGCTTATGCTGGCTATCTCGCCATCTAAGGCTTTGCCTCGACTTCTTTTGGCACACGCATAGTAAGAATAAAAAAACAGGATTTTTCGCTATCAGGCTCGAAGTAATATTCATATTGAGTTCCTGTTTTTTTTGCCATATCTATAAAGCCAAGCCCGGCACCACCGGTATCGCCAATTTCTGAAGTTTCCATAGCTTCCCTGTACATCTGCTTAATACCATCCGAGTCCAATGCATTGATCTTATCTAAGACATCACGAAGTGCCATTGCACTTTTCATGTCAATGTTATTACCCGTGGTAATGAAGTATTCTTTTTCATCATGCCCAATTAGAAATATGCCTTGTTTTACCAGGCCCTGTTCAAGAGAGTTTGACTCTTCTTCGGACTGACTATCTGCATGCTTGCAAATGTTTTGCAGCGACTCCATCATTACATGGTACACACGCTTAGTCACGCGTCGATTTTCGTGACGTGTATTCAAATCTTCTGAGATCATATCTGTGATACTCTCCACTGTTGATTGTGTCACATTGCCTAGATAAACGACATTGAGATTTGATTTGGTCATTGCTTTTTTAAAAGCGATGACCGTTTTCATGTGCCTGAGTTGCTGATAAACTTGTTCGTATCCTGAGTTTTCCATCTGTTTAGTTGGTTGAGATTGGAGGTGTACAATATAGCGAAGATATTTTACTAATATTTTTAGCTAAATTCATTTTTCTTAGGATTGAAAGAACTATTTTTGTCTGATTTTAAAAATAAGACTAAAAGAAATATGGCCGATACGGAAGATAAAATGAAAGCCCTCCAGATTACCATCGATAAACTGGAAAAAACCTATGGCAAGGGAGCCGTCATGAAACTCAGCGATGAGAAAGTGATGGATGTACCTACCATTTCTACTGGATCCCTAAGCCTGGATATTGCTCTGGGAGTTGGGGGAATTCCACGAGGGAGAGTTATTGAAGTATACGGTCCGGAGTCTTCAGGTAAAACCACCCTTGCAATGCATTGCATTGCAGAAGCACAAAAAGCCGGAGGTATGGCGGCCATTATTGATGCTGAGCATGCATTTGACAAGTCATATGCAGAGAAACTTGGCATTGATACAGAAAATCTTTTGATCTCACAGCCGGATAATGGGGAACAGGCTTTGGAAATTGCTGAACATCTGATTCGTTCGGGTGCGCTAGATATCATTGTGATTGACTCTGTGGCGGCACTTGTGCCTAGAGGTGAGCTGGAAGGAGAGATGGGAGATAGCAAGATGGGGCTTCAGGCTCGATTGATGTCTCAGGCATTGCGAAAGTTGACAGGTACCATCAATAAGACAGGGTGCTCATGCATTTTTATCAACCAGCTTCGTGAGAAGATCGGTGTGATGTTTGGAAACCCAGAAACAACCACGGGCGGTAATGCATTGAAATTTTATGCTTCCATTCGATTGGATATCCGAAGGATTGGTCAGATCAAAGAGTCTGCAGATAATGTAATGGGTAACAGAACTCGAGTGAAGGTGGTGAAGAATAAAGTAGCTCCTCCATTTAAGGTAGTGGAGTTTGATATCATGTATGGCCGT
This sequence comes from Ekhidna sp., assembly GCF_039940915.1. GTDB lineage: Bacteria > Bacteroidota > Bacteroidia > Cytophagales > Cyclobacteriaceae > Ekhidna. The sequence goes on along the minus strand of NZ_JBDVFO010000001.1, from coordinate 238,462 downwards.
GGAATCAGCAAGAGTGGTGAGATCGTCGACATAGGAGTGGAGCTTGACGTTGTTCAGAAGTCGGGTTCATGGTTTTCTTACGACGGGAATAAGCTAGGTCAAGGTAGAGATGCTGTGAAAGCACTGATTGAGGATAATCCTGAATTGATGGAGGAATTGGAGAAGAGAATTAAGGAGAAATTGAACGGCTCTTAAACACTTTAGATCATTTACCTTTATAGGTATGGTTCGCAGTAAGTTTTATTTATTCTTCCTGATATTCCTTTCGATAATTTCCGGATGTTCTAAAAAAGATCTGCACGTCGAAGATTGCATTCTAACAGAAGCGGAGGACGTGCTCATTTCCGAATTGGATATGAAGTATGCCAAACCTTTTGGCGAAATTTCTTTGGAAGGTGAATATCCGGAAATAGAATCACTGCTTGATTACCTTTCGAATAGCCAAATAGTTGGGCTGGGAGAAGGCACACATGGGACGGCTGAATTTTATGATTTCAAGAATTACTTATTTCGAAAGTTAGTTGAGAATTTGGCTTTCAAAGCCATTGTCTTCGAGATACCGTGGGGGAATGCGTTGGTAATAGATGACTTTGTGACTAAAGGTATCGGAACTGCAGATCAGGTAGTTGATCAAAGTTATTATTGGACCTATGACACGGAAGAAGTCAGGGAATTGGTTCAGTGGATGCGTGACTATAACCTTGGCTTGGTTGAATCCGAAAAAATTCATTTTGTCGGTTGCGATCCACAAGGCAATTCATTTAAAGAAGAAACCGATATCATATTAGATTATTTGAATACTCATATGCCGAGTGCGGTTTCTGATGTGACTTCATACTACTCTCAACTACCACAGTCTGACCTCTTCAATTATTCGACTCAAACTGAATTTCATCAAAACAATATAGCAGGTGTTCAAATGGCCCATGATCTATTGGTAGACCATAAAGAAGAGTTGCTATTGAGCAGTACAAGTTATGACTATGAAGTGACGCTAATGGCGGCACATGTGGTAAAGGAGCGCGAGTCAATTTATCGCACGTCTGATTTTGGAGAAAGACGCGATGAATTGATGGCTGAATATTCGGAATGGTGGCATAGGATACTCAATGATAAGGTTGCCATTTGGGCACATAATAATCACGTTTTAGACGGTACGCCATTTAATCAGGGGCGAATGGGTACCTTTTTGAAAGGATCGCTTGGTGATGACTACCAAATTGTCGGGTTTAGTTTTGGAACTGGTTCGTTCAATGCAATTTTGGCAGATAGGGATTTTAATCCTATTGGGAATCTGGGAAGATTGTCGATTAAGTCACCGCTGTGTGGGTCGGTCAACAATTTATTAAATCATGTAGAAGGCGAGAGGCATTATTTGATATTTAGCGAAATGGAAGGAGAAGTAGCAAACTACTTCTCAGATTATCAAAAATTCACACAGTTTGGTGCTTTTTTTAACCCTGCATACATTGAAAATTACAGCCATAGGTTACCGCTGAGAAGCATAATGGATGTTTTGATTCATTACGATTCGACCAATGAGAGTATTTTAAGATAGAAAACCTACCCTGTTGTTCGGATTGCTATCACAGGATCTAATCGTGCAGCCATCAGTGCAGGTACAATTCCTGAGATCACTCCGATGATTCCCGCTACGCCCAACCCTAGTACAATGTTGCTGAATGTAAGCACTAAATCCAGGTTGCCAAGACTTGCGAGGGAAAGCAGCCATACGAGGAATAGTCCTACTCCACCTCCAATCAAGCTTAAGAAGATCGCTTCGAATAGGAATTGAAAAAGAATAAAGAAGTTTTTGGCACCAAGAGACTTTTGAATACCGATAATATTGGTTCGCTCACGTACTGAAACAAACATGATGTTGGCTATTCCAAAACCTCCAACCAAAATGGAGAACCCTCCAATGGCCCATCCAGCAACTCCTATGACATCAAACGTAGAGCCAATGATATTCATGATGGCATCTTGTCGATTGACAGAGAAGTTGTTTTTCTCTTTTGGACGCAAGCCCCTTTTGCTTCTTAGAAGTCCGGTAATTTCTGCTTGTAACTCTACAAGTCCAATATCATCAGTTCTGCCTTTTACACTCACGAGTGTCTCCACACCTCTATTCCGTCCGGAGTAAAAAATCTTTTTGAAAGACTGATACGGGATCATGATACTTTCATCATTGCCGGTGTCTCCGAAAATACCTTCTCCTTCCTCTTTGAAAAGCGCAATTACTGTGTATTTGAGGCCTTTAATTTTTATTTCTTTTCCTATTGGCTCACCTCTGGGGAAAAGTTTTTTCGCAATGAGGTGCCCAATCATTGCAACGTTCTTGCCGGTATAGGATTCTGAGGCGGTGAAATACCTGCCTTTTTCCACATCGCTAGCCATGTCATATACATCCTGATGTGTATGTGAAATGCCAAAAAGGGAGATTCCACTGTAGCTATTGCTTTCATGCTTCACAGCATTTACCCCTGTCACTGCAAAAATGGTAATCCCTTCTGCGTTCTTAAGGTTCTTCTTAAGGAATTCATATTCCTCATAGTTTGTATATGGACGTTTGATGTATTCCCACCAAGGAATGTTGGGACCAAATTCATACGGGAATCTTCTGATATCGAGGTTGTTCGCATCGAGAAAGCTTAAACTACTTTTTATGCTCCTCTCAAGAGAGTCGACTAATGTGAAAACCGCAATAATCGCAAAGATTCCAATCGTGACACCCAATAGCGAAAGGGTTGTGCGAAGAAGGTTCATGCGTAATGCGCTCCATGCAAAGCGGAAACTTTCGATAACTAGCTTAAATACTTTCACAATCAGGTCTATTTAATGGTTAATTACCCAGTCGTTCGAATAGCGATTACAGGATCTAAGCGTGCTGCCATCAGAGCGGGTACAATCCCTGAAAGGACACCAATGATTGCCGATACTCCAAGACCCAATATCACATTGCCAGAGGTGAGAACTAAATCCAAACTTCCTAAGCTGGCGAATGATATGAGATATACAAGTAATACACCAACTCCACCTCCAATCAAGCTTAAGAAAACTGCTTCAAATAAGAATTGGAAAAGGATAAAGTAATTTTTGGCGCCAAGGGATTTTTGAATGCCTATAATATTCGTGCGCTCTCTTACTGAGACGAACATGATGTTGGCAATGCCGAACCCACCAACGAGTATGGCAAACCCTCCTATAATCGCGCCAGCAACGCTTATTGCATCGAAAGTTGATCCGATGAAATTGGTAATTGCTTCCGGTCTATTTAATGCGAAATTATCCCCTTCCTTTGGTTTTAATGATCGTTTCTTGCGCATGAGTCCTCTGAGCTCAGCTTCTAATTCTACCAGACCTACATCTTCTGTCAATCCCTTGACTGTAATCCTGGGTTCTACACCTCTGCGCCTGCCGGAATAGTATATTTTTTGAAAGGATTTATAAGGCAAATAAACATTATCGTCATTACTGGGCGCTCCTAAGAAGCTGTCACCTTCTTCTTTAATTAGCCCAATGACATAATATTTCAATCCTTTAATCTTTATTTTCTTGCCTATCGGGGTGTCATTAGGAAACAGCTCTTTGGCGGTACGATATCCAATTATGGCAACATTGGAGCCTCCGTTGGCTTCTTCTCTTGTAAAGTATCTGCCCTCCTCAATAGGAATTTCATAAACATCCTTGTGATCATAAACCACGCCAAGTAACGATAGGTCTGCCGCACTACTGCTTTCATATTTAGCAATGATGCCTCCGCGAACAGTGAAAATTGCCACTGCCTTAGCATTGTCAACGTTTTCTTTGATGAATCTATACTCGTCAAATGTCACATACGGCCTTCTGAGGTACGTCCACCAGGGGTATGGACCTCCAAAGCCGTAGGGCCATTTCTCAACATTGATATTGTTTGTTCCTAAAAAGTTAAGGCTATCCTTTATGCTTCTTTCGAGGGAATCTACGGCCGTAAATACAGCGATAATGGAAAAAATTCCAACTGTTACACCGAGTAGCGACAAAGTCGTGCGGAGCAAATTTGTCCGCAAGGCACTCCACGCGAAACGAAAACTTTCGATAATTAACTTAAATACCTTCACTAGTGATTTTTAATAAAACAAATGTAGCTAAACAGATTGCACGTTTTTCAATAAAATAGGGATCGGTCTATGTTGTTTTCAAACGGTAATTTCCATTAGTTGACGAGTTTAAAGTTGTATACGTTACAAACGTGAAACATATTTGCTAATTTTGCGGTCCTTTGATCATTAAAATAGATCCTTTTTCCTATGGGAATGAAATTATCCGAATTCAAATTCGAACTACCATCAAGCCTTATCGCCTTACATCCAGCTGAAAACCGTGATGACTCTCGTCTGATGGTCATTCACAAAGACACAGGTGAAATTGAACATAAAGTTTTCAAAGATGTCGTCTCCTATTTTGGAGAAAATGATGTGTTTGTTACGAATGATACACGCGTATTTCCTGCAAGACTGTATGGTAATAAAGAGAAGACTGGTGCTAAGATTGAAGTGTTCTTACTTAGAGAATTAAACACTGAAATGAAGTTGTGGGATGTCCTTGTTGATCCAGCGCGTAAGATTCGAGTAGGGAACAAGCTCTACTTCGGAGAAGGTGAGTTGGTTGCTGAAGTGATTGACAACACCACAAGCAGAGGTAGAACTATTCGTTTCCTGTTTGACGGAGATCAAGAGCAATTCTATAAGATGATTGATGCTTTGGGCGAAACACCACTTCCAAAAGAAATCAAACGATCAGCAGAGCCTGAAGACAGAGAGCGTTTTCAAACCATTTTTGCCAAAAATATTGGAGCGGTAGCTGCACCGACAGCAGGTATGCACTTTACTCCACAGCTGATCAAGCGAATGGAACTTATCGGCATTGATATAGCGCCTATTACATTGCATGTGGGTCTTGGAACCTTCCGTCCAGTGGATGTTGAGGATTTGACCAAGCATAAAATGGACTCTGAAAACTACTGGGTAGAAAAGCCCACAGCTGACCGAGTGAACAAAGCACTGGCTGACAAGTCTAAAATATGTGCAGTAGGGACTACTGCAATGAAGACATTGGAGTCGTCAGTATCTGCAAATGGTTTGTTGAAAGACAATTCTGGCTGGACTGATAAATTCATTTTTCCTCCTTACGAATTCAAGATTTGTGATGCGCTCATTACAAACTTCCATCTACCAGAATCTACCTTATTAATGATGGCTTCTGCTTTTGGAGGATATGAGTTGATGCAAGAAGCTTATCAGCTGGCCATAAAAGAGAAGTATCGATTCTTCAGCTATGGAGATGCGATGCTAATAATCTAACCTGATCAGGCTTGAAAAAAAGCGCCATAATAGTTGCAGGCGGCATTGGCACACGTATGAAAAGCGATGTGCCAAAGCAGTTTCTTCTACTAGATGGTGTGCCGATCATTGTCCAATCGATTAAAAAATTTCTTGAGAGCGACAAAAGCATCTCAATAGTTGTCGTGCTACCTAAGGCTCATATGCTGCAATGGGAGAGCATGAAGTCACAGCACTTCCCAGACGATGATTTTAAGCTAGCCGTAGGTGGAGCTACTCGTACGGCCTCAGTTTTATCAGGACTAGACTTGATTGAGGAGGGAGGCTTGGTGGCAATTCACGATGCTGTCCGTCCTTATGTGACAAAAGAAACCATTACAGCTTCTTTTGAGTCTGCTGAGAAAGATGGTTCTGGCGTGGCAGTAGTGAATCTCAAAGATTCTATTCGCGAAATTACTGGGACTCAATCCAATGCTAAGGATCGATCCAACTATGTTTTGGTGCAGACGCCTCAAACTTTCAATGTGACAAAGCTGAAGGAGGCATACAAAAAAATAGGTTCAAAGCATTTTACAGATGATGCCAGTGTCTTCGAGGCTGCTGGAAATAATGTTCAACTTATAGAAGGAAGTTACGATAACATCAAGATTACAACGCCCGAGGATTTGAAGTAACCCTCAGGCGATTGACATTAATTTTTGATGATTTTGTACACCACAAGATCTTTTCGATTTTCATCGATCACACGGAAGATGTATTGACCTTTTTCGAAATTGGAAATATCGATCGTTACATTTTTTTGATCTCCTTTTAACGACTTTCTAAGCATCTCTCTGCCATTGAGGTCGTAAACTTCGAGCGAAAGATTTGCTGATCCCGTTTTGGTATAATCAATGTTGATTAAGTCAGCAGTTGGGTTAGGGAATATTTTAAAATCTGAAAAATGAGGCGAGGTTAACCCAAGTACTAATTCAATGAAGATGCCATCCTCGGAAGCAAATACTGCAAGCCTAAAGCTGTTGTCTCCTACGCCAGCTTCACCAACATCAAATTGAACAAATGCGGATTCGTCCAATGGAACTCCAGGATATTCGACAAAGAACCTGTAGGTGCCCTCCGGCAGGAACCCGTATTCAAATTCTCCATTATCATTGGTCTCGCCGTATGCAATCAATTCGAATTCATCTGTACTTTGTCCGGTACGTCCTCCGCTTCTTTTCCTTCTTAGCCCACATTTTCTTTTAGCGGCGCGTCTTCTTGCATCTATCCTGCTTGCATCATCTTCAAAATCTTCTTCTATGGAGCCATTTACAAGTCCTTCTCCATCTGCAGGAGTCAAAACTGGAGGCACCTCAGTTATCGTCACTTGAATAATCGAGTCACTGTTCAGCTTCAATGTATCTGCTTCGTCCCATAGAAATGCATCTGAATAATAGGTGGGAACATAAAGCGCTTCATCTGAACTCACATTAACTAAAAAATCTCCAAGCACGACAGCTGGGAATGAAAAACTGCTGGATACATTTTCTTGAGTGGCTATGCTCAGGGTGTCAAATCCAACCTCGCCTTCTTCTATCTCAAGCAGATATCCATTTACATTTTCGGTAAGCAGTACATCGCTATCATCAGTGACATTGACGGTAATTATAGAAGTAGCGAGTACTTCAATGGGGGTAGAAGATAATGTAAGACCCGTAGCGATGGAATTATTTATGTCCAACCCGTAAAGCCCCATATTGGATCGATCAATGTTCGTTATGCTATAATTTGCTGTTGTAGCACCAAGAATATCATCCCCATCATACGTCCATTGATAGGTATTGGCAGACCCATTTACATTAGAGGTTAATGCTTGCGTTGACCCTACAGGGATTTCTATTGGGCCATTTTCAATGATGCCTTCTACCAGCTCTTGTTGGTTTGTGTAGCTTAGGACGGCAACTCCGCCTACTGCTTCAAGATCACCAAAGTCTAATCGATTTCCATTTAAATTGATGTCCAAAGCACTTGTTAAGGTGCTAAACCGTGCTCCAAGAGCATCAATGTCATTGTCCGATACATCCAATATTTCTAATGCAGCCAATTGATCAACCGCTGCAGGTAGCGTCCCGCTTAGACCATTATTAGGGAGTTCCAATCTTTCTACCCGATCTCCATCCGTGTTTAATGTTACACCAAACCAAGTACTCACATCTCCGGATTTCCAGTTGGTAGCATCCGTCCAGTTTGCTCCATCCATTGTATCGAAAATATCAACTAATGCAAGCGAATCTGGCTCCAATGGGTTTGGTATCAAGGAGCTGTTGAAGAAGATGTTTGTGCCTCCATAATAATCGCCAATGACAATGTCTTGATCACCATCCCCATCTAAATCTCCTATATTGACACTGCTGTATTCTGTTGCAATTGTCGGGATGTCATGGTCGAAGGCAAAATTTGCTGATCCATCGTTGACCCACAGTTTAGGATATGAGATATATCCTCCGGAAACGACATCCACATCGCCATCACTATCAATATCTCCAAGGAAACTCGCATAATTGCTTCCAGTGGCTACATTTTGACCATTATCAGTAAAGGTTCCACTGCCATTGTTTATGAAAACATAGCTTTCTGCTGTAGGAGAATCGTAACCATTCGAAGCGAAAATGTCCATGTCACCATCCCCGTCTAAATCGGCAAGATCAACATCGGAAATGCTAAAATTGGATCCTAAAGGTGTAAATGTGGAACCTGCAGCGAGGGTCCCGGTATTATTAATAATTGTTGTTATTCCTAGTTCTTCTGCGGCGAGCACAATGTCCTTATCTGAATCTCCATCTATATTTTCAACATTCATTTTGGAGTTGCCTGCATTGGCAATGGAAGATGAAAGTGAAAAAGTCAATGAACCTTGATTGTCATATATTCTGATGTAATCATTACTGACACCATCTTGCCTAGCCACTATATCCATATCACCATCTTCGTCCATGTCAGCAAGGAATACTTGATCTGTTTCATAGCCGGTTCCTAAGTTTGAATTGTAGGTAAGATTCCCTGCTCCATCATTGGTGTAGATGATAAAGCCAGGGTATTGACTGTCGCCTTCAAGGGCAACCACCATATCCATGTCACTATCACCGTCAAGGTCACCAAACGCTAGCTGATAGGCGTTTCCGGGAAATTCCTGGCCAATGGTGAAGTTGCCGCTACCGTCATTAATCCAGCTTCTTGAAACTGAACCACCTCCTTGTGCTAAATCTAAATCCCCATCCCCATCAAGATCCACCAATTTGGTATCATAGGTAGAGGAGATTGTAAGTATATCTGCTCTTTGCGCAAATGCCCCTGCTCCTTGATTGTCCCTAATCGATAAATTACCATCGAAAAAGAACAAATCAGCGTCACCATCCGCATCAAGATCTCCTGGTTTAGACTGGCCAGCCAGTCTGATTTGTTCAGAGAACAAACCGGCCCCATTGCTGATGAAAACGAACGTCGAATCTTCGGTATTTGCGACAAAATCCTCAAAGGCATCCGTATCTACGCGCATTGGAAAAATATCTTCTCCATTATCATTTACCGATGCAGAAAGTACAACGTCAGTTCCTTCCGTGAATGGACTGGAGCCGTCTGTAGGGATAGTGCCATTGCTAGTGAATGGCCTTACCCTGACACCGGATATGCCAGAAGGGAAAGTGAGGAAATCAAGATCACCATCATTGTCAAAATCAATAGGTACGGATCCATCGTTAAAATTATTGGTGGGAGCTAAGCTAGAGTTGGCTTGAGAGAAATTCCCTGAGCCATCATTTTCCAGGATTTGAACACCATAGCTGCTGAATGAAGGCAAATAGGAATGGTAAACAATGTCAATATCTAAGTCTCCATCAACATCCATTGGAGATATTAGATGTGAGCTTTGAGAGAACATATACGAACCTTTGTAGGCCGTAGTATCACTGAAATCAAAACTTACGTTATTGAAAACTGTTACAAAATCATATGATGGAGAGTCTTGGCGAGTTTCTCCTACAAAATCTAGATCACCATCACCATCAATATCGGCAACAGTCAAACGATCATCGTCAAAATTCACATTTGGGAAAGTGACTGCTTGTGAAGTAAAACTCCCAGCACCATCATTGACCCACATTTGTACTCCAATTGCACCGTAGGTTCCATTTCGCATAAATAAATCCAAATCACCATCTCCATCAAAATCTGCAAGAATGGTTTGCTCTACTATTTCTAAAGGTGTATTTGTTAATGCTGAGATACTAAAATTGAACGATCCCTCATTCGTTAGAATCAAAGGGCTCTCTAAATAGGGGACATACAAAGCATCCAAGTCCCCATCGCCATCCAGATCACCTGTATGAAATTGATTGAAGAGCGGCACCCCCAAACCAACTTTAGGCTCGAAAAACACACTCTGTGCAAGAGGTTGTATATCGTTTATTACCTGATTGGCATGTTGTTTCAATCGAGTTTTAAAATCTTCTTTTGGTTTTTGTTGAGCGCTTGCTGATACCACAACACCCATAGCCAATGCTACTGCCCAGTGTTTATAGTTGAGTCGATAGTTAAATCCTGTTTGTGCTCCTAAAACTGCGATTCGCTTCTCAATGTTTTTGAGTCTTTCTACTGCATCTCTTTGTTTTCTAAAGCGCTGCTTTTGGAATTCTCCTTCTTTCACACTTTTGTGAAACCTTGATGCAAGTTTTGCATGTTTGTTTTTGAGTCGACTGAGCAGCGACGCGTATAGTGAATTTTTCATATAGCAGTAGTGGTAGTTTCTGGTTGAGTTTCTGGTTCAGGATTATGCCAGAATACTTCATCCGATGTAACAACGGATGTTCTGTGCATTCCCTTTTCCAGGTTAAGAATGTTGGGTCTGGTATTCCCTTCCAGTAGGATGAGGTCATACAACTCTTCAACACTGGTTTGATAATTTATATACCCACAAGGTTGACCAGTGGGGATGTAGACAACTGTGATCCCACAGTTTACTGATCGTTTGGCCACCGGCGCTTCCTTGAATAGGGAGCTATTCGGCCGAAGTTTTGATGTAGCAATGAATAAATAGTCACCTATTCGATCCATGCCTCTTGCAAAACCATTGATCTTAGTGATGATGTCATAGGTTCCAGCCTGGACGTTAACTTTCACAAGCTCACCTGTGGCTGACAAAAGCATATAGAGCTCCTTACCATAAATTCTAGGTGTGTGCGGCACAGGTAGTCTGGATAGGATGATTTCATCCGTCTCTATATCGATCAAAACACCACCATCGAGCATTCCTTCTTTCCAGGATCTATGTGAGTCGCCTTGACCAAGTGCAGAGATATATTTGGGTTTATTTGATTCAGTCTCTAAAGCCAGCCCATTGAGATGACATCTGTCCTCGGGTTTGAGGGCTGAAATGAATTTTGGTGTCCAAATGGGTTTGAAACTAAAGTCTTCATCAATCTTGCAAAGTGTTGAAAAAGCCGTATTAACGCCCACAAGCCCCTCGTTTGTAAAATGGATGTCGTGCATGTCAAGCGGACCTGTGTAATAGCTTGCTCTTGGGATGTATAGACTGTCGTAGACGTTGGGATTTGGAGCGTAATTGGCAGCTAGTCCTGGCGCATTTCCAGTGACTACCACAGAGTCATTGGTTGCAATTGCCCACTTGTCACCTTGCTTGGCCATTCCCATTGGCTTAGCAAAAGTTCGCGGCAGTTGAATCAACTGGTTTGCATCCTTGGCTGAGAAAATCACCACTTTACCTGTTTGATAGGTACTTATCGCAATGGAGCAGTTTAACCCTTGCAATAACTCGGGAATGTTAGGTGTATAGGTATAGCTAAATGGAGGAGCTGGCGTCATATACGTGGTAGTCAAACACTACAAGTTAAAAAATCCTGAATATTTATCACTAGTAATACGGTTCAAATTATGCCATGAATAACGGGTCTATTGTTTGATAATTCGGAAGGTTAATGCAGTTCGATCTTTTTGCGTGTCAAAAAACCTCAATAGGTATTGTCCTTTTCGATAGCCTTTGAGATTCATTTCAAGGTTTCCTTCTGTTCCTTTTTTTAGGTCTCTGGTTATCAGAACTTTTCCTTTCATATCAATAAGCTCCATCGTTATTTTTTCTGATAAAATCTTGTTGTAATCAATGTGAATGATATCTATGGTGGGATTAGGATATATGCTGAAATCTGTAAAAAAGTTTTTAGTAACTCCAAGTACCAACTCAACAGATATCCCTTCTTCGGTTACGACCGCAGCAAGAACGAACGAGTCATCAGTAACCCCTGCTTCGCCCACATCAAATTGGACAAAGGAAGATTCGTCAATAGGGATTCCCGGATATTCCACAAAGAATCGATACGTTCCTTCCGGAAGGAAGCCGAATTGGAATTCACCATTGTCATCTGTTTCACCATAGGCGATAAGCTCAAATTCATCATTACTCTGTCCCAGGCGTCCACCTGATCTTTTTCTACGCAAGCCACATTTTCTACGTGCAGCTCTTCTTCTTGCATTTATCCGTCCGCCTTCTTCCGTAAAGTCTTCTTCTATACTTCCACTCACCAATCCCTCTCCATCATCTATAGTTAGTTCTGCAGGAATGGCTGTGATTTTAATCTGTATAGTGGTGTCACCGAGTAAGGATAGTACTTCAGCTTCTTCCCATAAAAAGACATCTTGATAATAGGTGTCGACGTATTTCTCAGGGTCTGAATTAATTCCAATAAGAAAGTCTTTCAATATGATAGGGTCGAAGGAAAAGGATGAAGTCACTGCATTCTTTCTTCCCAAGGTGTCATATCCTCTTTCTTTCCTGATCGTTTCCATTATTGCTCCAGAAACATTTTCGTCAATCATTTCCGAGTCAAAGTCTGTAACGTTGACACTGACAATTGCTGTGGCCAACACATCAATAGGATCAGAAGTAAGCGTTAGATCAGTGATTAACCCACTTTCAACCTCAACAGAGTAGGAGCCCATGTTTAAACGATCAATTGAATTTATGGAGTATGTAGAGTCCGTGGCTCCTGCTAAATTGCCTCCATCATATTTCCATTGATAGGAAAGACTGCTGCCTTCGATTGCAACACTTATGGTGGTATCCTTGGTAACCGGAACCAGAACGGTATCTGGTTGATACAGTGAAATATTTTTTTGATCTGCGTAGTTTAAAAATCCCAAAGAAAAGACCGGCTCTAAATCTTCAAAATCCAGGCGATTGGCGGATAGATCCAAGGAAGTGATTGGGTTGGAGCTAAGTAGGTTTAAATCTGGAACTTCTGAAAATTCATTGTTGCTAAGATCGAGTCCTTCAAGTGATGTAAGATTGACTAATGTTTCGGTAAGAGCCCCTTCTAACTGATTACCAGACATGTCAATGTTTTCCAGAAATAGGAGATTGCCAATTTGATCAGGAATGGTCCCTGTTAAGTTTCTGTTTGGGAGATTTATTTCAATAACTCGACCTGAATTGAGAGATACACCCTCCCAGGTATCCATGTCAGTTTCGAGCCAGTTTTCAGATGACGACCAAATTTCACCATTAGTAGTTTGGTAAAGATTTACCAACGCCAACGAATCGTAATATCTGTCACCCGGAGGCTCAAAGTTTTCAAAAAAGTAGAGGTTGTATCCATCTTCTGTACTTTGTCCGAGCACCACCTCAAGGAGCCCATTGTCATTAAAATCTCCTACGGCATTGCTTGCTTGATAATTGAGGAAGTTGTTTCTGCTACCTAAAAAATCTTGAACGGGAGCTTTGAGTGTACTTGCTGGAATTGAAGCTTCTGAAATGTTTTGTGCTGGAAAGATGTAAGCATCAAAACTTTCACCGTATTGGCTTACCAGAATATCGTCTACGCCATCTTCATCATAGTCTCCTAGGTTTTGAAAATCATGCAAACCATTAGAGGAAACAAAAGTAGGATCTGACGAACTAGAAGGTAAACGGATTGCATCATCAATGATGTTGTCCAATTCAGATCCTCCATATAAAACAAAAACGGAATTAGTCCCTATTGAACTGATTACTGGATCCCTGGCAAAGACCGGGCGAATAAGAATGTCGGGTTGGGAGTTATTGTTAACATCCGAAATTGTGGTAGTCCAACCGAAGAATTGTTGATTGTTTTCAAAGGCTGACCCACTCAGTGATATCGTTAAGTCCGGGTCAACATAATCTGTTTTGCCATTGCCCCCAAAATAAATGAAGTATTCACTGCTATTTGGGTTTGACACGCCGAAATCATCAATTCCGTCATTATTGATATCTTCTAACTTGAAAAGGCGATGGGCAAAGGAAGCTGCACTGATCTCTACTTTATCAGTGAGGTTTCCAAATACAGATTGTCCACCAAAGTAGATTTGAATGGCAGAGGCGTTACCTGCCGTCGATAGCCCGAGATCTTCAAAACCATCATTGTTGATATCTCCCAATGAGGCAATATTAATTGGCCCCGTGAAAGAACCTAAGTTAAAATCTGCACCCAATCCTGATAGTGAAATTTCCTGATACTGAACTGTGCTTTCAGAAAGACTGGAGCCACCTTCCATTAGAACTATTGAGTTGGCACCATCATAATCATTCGGATCATGTACAGATATTGCCACGTCATGAAAGCTGTCTTCTGTAAACTGACCTGACGCAATGTTTGTGATTCTTAATGGATCGGTTATTTGGTAGGTCACCGTTGGGATAGATGATATTCTATTTCCTCCATTGTAATAGTTCATTGTTTGACTCAACCCTATGGCTAGGTCAATTATTCCATCCCCGTTAGCATCTATGACTTCTACTGTGTTTTTTAAGGATTGGTCGACACCGGTTTTGATCTGATGGGTGAATATTTCAACATCTGAATTTACAATAAATGGGGGAGTGTCAGTGAATCTATGTGCGCCGGAATTAAGAGTGAGATTTGGAACTAGCGTGTTTTCTATTAGTAATTTATAGTCACCATTTTCTCCAGGATTCACAGTTAATACATTCGTAGTTTGACCGGGAATAGTGTCACCGTTCAGAAACCATTGATATATGTTGGATGTCCCAGGAGTAGAAGGGGTAATGTTGTAGGGAAGAGAAAGATCATAAATGACTGTGTCACTGCTGAATGTTCGCTGTTGCTGATAATCAAAGATTGGAATGGATATATTGGGTTCTATGTCGTCAAACTCCAAGAGGTTAGAAGCAGCGTATACCTCAGCAAGTGATGCCAGGCCGGATAAATCAGGTAAATCCTCAAATGAGCAAGCTGAAATGTCAAGGGTAATGAGAGAATCAAGCCCATTTAATGATGGGAATGCCCCAATTAGCTCAAAGTTGACATTTAGGTTGAGATTCCTAAGCTTCGTTAGATTTACTATTTCGGCGGGAATTGTTCCAGAAAGCCTGTGTCCAGAGAGATTGAGTGTGGTCAACTCAGTCAGGTCTCCAATTGAAGGTGGAATCTCACCTCTTATGAGATTTGAAATTGATTGGAAATTCAATGATACGATACGACCATTTTCTACTGAGACGCCTTGCCATCTGGTCACATTCCTGCCTTCCTGAAGCCAATCTGTGTCACTAGCCCAGGTGGGTCCGTCCGTAGCATTGTAGAAATCAACCAGTGCCAGCGAGTCTGCTTCAAGTGTGGGTTGAAGAATATATGCTGTTTGTATGGAGTCGTAAAGTACAAAAGCTTGAATGTCACCGCTGCTGCTTCCAACAACCTCTGGGTTAGAGCCATCCACATTTACTCTTCGGAAGAATCCATCTGACCAGTATAGTCGCTGGCTGTCTTGATCAATCTTTATGTCATTTGGGAAAAAGTCAGGGACAATTATTTCCTGGACATTGGATCCGTCCAGACCCGCCTTGAATAGCTGACTATTCTCATTCCAGAAGATTTCTTGAGTGACATGATTGATGGCAATCTGATCTGCGGCAGAAGAATTCACCACCAGCTCGTCTGCACCTCCTTCGATGGGTACTCTCCTGATTTGTCCAATATTGGCAATCCAGTTTCCTACTGAAAAATAGATGTAGCCATTAGTTTCATCTACATCAATGTCATTGAATCGCTGATTGTTGCCATCACTGAAAATTTGAACTTGATTCGTCCCATCGATGGCTGATTGAAATATTATTCCAGGAGCGGTCCCACCAGACCCTGTCCAGTAGATGTGGTCTTCTGTGGTGACAATATTGATTGGGGTATTTAGCGTTGGGATTAATGTACTAGTCTCCCCTGATGATAGATCGTGACTCAAAATACTACCACCGTCAAAATCTGTAATTAGGATTTGATTTAAGTTCATGGCAACCTCTCTAGGAGCTCCAATCTCGCTGGATATCAATACCACCTCGTTGGTGGTAGCCGGATCAACGCTCAATAGTTGGGTAGGTCGAGAGGTGTATAAAAGATCATTGTAGAATTCTACATCTGAATCAATTAAGGAAACCTCGCTTAATTCATTTGAAACAACAGTGGCATTAGAACCATCAAAATTTATTCTTAAAATAGAATTGGTTAAATTATTAAAGGAATAAAGTACATTATTAGGAACATCCAACGCGATCCCCTTTGGAATAAATCCTTGCTGAGAAAACACCGTTTCCAGTCCAGTGCCGTCTGTATTAATCCTGAATATGGCATTTCCATTGTTATCCCCAAAGTATAAATCTTGGTTTGTTATATCAATTTCTAAATCTGACCTAAAGTCGTTTTCTAGGGTGGCTAAAAGCGTCTCATTTGCTCCATCGAGATCTGCTTTTTTTAATTCAATTTGACTGGTCCAAAAAACAGAGTTGTTTACAGGGTCTATGGCTATATCTCCATTGCCTACAATTCCAATAACAGGCTCTTGATTGAGTCCATCGAGATCAGCTCGTTCGATACCATTATTGAATGTTCTCCAATAAATCTTATTATTCAACGTATCTATTGCCAGTCCCTCGAATTGAGTATTTCCACTAAATGTGATAACATCTTCGAGCACACTACCATCGAGATTGGAGCGTGAGATTTTCTTCAGTGAAGGGTCTGCCCAGTAAACTTTTTGATTTTTTTTGTCAACTTCAATGTGTCTGGGGTTTGAAATGGATCCTTGAAGTAGCTGTATGTTTGTGAGTCTGTTGATATCGAAAATATTAATAGACCGTGTGTCATTGTCCATCCAAACAATATCAGTCGTTTGTGAGTATACGCGATCACCAATAGATATTAGAAGGACAAGAAAGAGAATCTTGCTGGTAGTTTTCATGCTGGGTAGTATAGATTGTCAAATTATGGATACTATCCACTAATCGCAATACCCTGTTTGAGGTATTTTGATGCTTAGAGCTTTCTAAGCCTAAAAAGGTTGAGATGGAATCTTGAAATAATGAAAAAGTCCACCCTAATTAAAGGATGGACTCTCTACTAGGCTAGCGTATGAGGAATCTAGTTCTTTATAATCCTGAATGTCAGAGCAGTTTTCTTTTTCTCATTATCAATGAATTTCAGTAAGTATTGACCTTTTACAAATGGTTGTAGATCTACTTGAGTCTGACCTCCCTTACTTTTAGGCATTTCACGAGTCAACAAAACCTTCCCATGCATATCTATGAGTTGCATGCTTATGCTTTCAGCGTTCATCTTGTCATAGGATACATTGACAACATGAGCGGCTGGGTTTGGATATATACTGAAGTCGGTGAAAAATTCGCTGGTCAAACCCAAGATTAACTCAATGCTGATGCCAGTTTCAGTTACCACAGCGGCGAGCACCAGTGAATTATCAGTTACGCCTGCTTCACCAACCTCAAACTGAACGAATGATGATTCATCGATCGGAATTCCCGGATATTCTACAAAGAAACGATAGGTTCCTTGGGGCAAGAATCCATATTCAAATTCTCCATTCTCGTTGGTTTCTCCATATGCGATTAACTCAAATTCATCACTCGCCTGACCTGTGCGCCCGCCTGTTCTTTTTCTTCTAAGTCCACATTTCCTTTTTGCAGCCCTTCGACGCGCGTTGATGCGCCCGTTAGAATCTTCAAAATTTTCTTCCACCACTCCTGATACATTTCCATCCCCATCTGCTTCAGTCAAAGTAGGAGGTACCGCCTCAATGATGATTTCGGTAAGTGTATCGCTACTCAATTCCAAAACATCTGCTTCTTCCCATAGAAATGCATTTCCATAATAGGTAGCTACATATTGGTCAGGATCTGAATCCACATTTATAAGATAGCTCCCCACAAATACTGGATTGAAATCAAAACTTCCGCCACTATTGGTAGTATTATCAAGTGTATCGTAGTTGCCAGAATCTCTGATCCTTAGTAAAAGCGCTTGAGTTTCTTCGGTAAGCGTACTTCCTCCAGAAACCGTATTAACTGAAACAGTCGCGCTTTCCATGTTAAATGCAGCAAGATCAAGGTAAATGCTAAAGTTTTCGCTCGCCGGTATACCAGAAGTCTGACCTGTTGCAAATTCTGTCGAGTAGTTGGTGCTGGACAAGGTTCCTCCTGCATAATTCGTAGTATGCCCCTGACTACTTAGCTGCGCCTGCATTGTAAGATTACACAGCAGAAGTGTAACAAGTAAGAAGGATTTCATTGTTGCTGAAAATTTCATTTGCCTGATGCTTTGCTGCTCCCCAACACTTTCATGAGGTTGTCCACCTGAGATTTAAGTGTTTTTACTTCTTCCAATGAAGCTCTTAGATCAGCGTTTTCGGATTCCAATTGCTCCACCTTGGCATTTAGCACCTTGACCGCCTCAATCAGTACGGCAGTCATTTGTGCATAATTCACCGCTTTCATTCCTTCGCTATTGGTGATTACAAATTCGGGATATATTTCTTCCACCTCTTGCGCGATCACACCAATCTGGTTCCTCTGAGATTTAGCTTCATCTTTCCATTGGTATGACACGCCTCTCATTTTGAGGGTTTTTTGCAGCGGATCTTCAAGATTTATGATGTTTTTCTTTAATCTTCTATCGGAGGTTTGAACCATGCCGTCTGAGGAGGTCAGCGTATTTCCTGCCACATCGCCGGTTACGGAGATGTTACCATTTTGCCCATCTAAGCCAATCGTGTTAGCTCCGCCATTATCTCTAATGTCTATGAATCCACCACCTGATCCACTATTGGAAGATATAAGAATGGTTTCATTGACAGTGCCTCCATTTGCGGTGTTCATGATGGAAATGCGTCCCGAGGTTTCTCCAGCTTGGTCATCAGCAACAATTTCAACGTTAGAACTAAAATCTCCGGCTCCATTATCATTTTGTCCAAACACTTGAACAATACCTAACTCACTGTTTGCCCACCATTGACCTGAAACATATACATTTCTGGTTGTAGGTCCATTGATAAGCATAAGACCACTTTTTCCAGTTGGATCACCACCAGATTCATCCCTGTTTATCCCGAGGGCAGAAAGGAGCCTCCCATCATTGTCGGAAAGATCAATTCCACCTCTTCTGAAGCTATCGGAAAATGGATTCCCAAATACATCTGTTCCGGTGATGTACAGGTTGACCATAGCAGTGACGTCATCTTCGGCAGCATTAAACCCACCAAGGGTCAGGAATGAAGTGCCAACATTTGCGGATGTACCTGTTGCTACAAATGATCTTAGGAAGTTATTCGTTGGATCGGGATCTGTAAGTTGAAAATATCCACCTTGTGCCCTTCCAATGAGAGATACTGCTTCGAATCCAAGCGTATTATTCATTGAGATGCTTTGGGTTTCAATGCTGTCAATACCAATCGGACCATCTGAAGTGTAAGGCAAGAGCGGTGAGTGTAGTATCACCGATCCTAAATCCTCTCCATTTACTGTAATGTTCAAAAGGATTTCTCTGCTGTCTCCAAATAAGGTGTCGGGAAGGGGGGTGGTGGATCCTAAAACAACTGAGTAGTAGCCATCAACAACTGGTACATTACTTTTTGTTTCTGACCACACGGGGCTTGCAATGCTAAAGTCTATGGTTGCGGTTCCGTTAAAAGGCCGATCATTATCCAATAGGCGACCTTGGAAAGGTATCTGTTGGGCAAAACCAATGGTTGATAGGATAAGTGCAAAAAGAATAGTTAAGTAAAATCTCTTCATTATTAAGTTTGGTTAATTGACTAGTGAAAATCATTTTCTAACATAATGATTGGGAGAAATTGTTGCAATACCTTCTTCGGGGTATTTTATCAAAAGATAAACTTTGACTTAAATCTTGAGCATAAAAAAAGCTTCAACCTTTCGGTTGAAGCTTCAATGCTTTGTGTTAAAGTCAAATTACCTAGTATTCGTCTTCATTAAAGAAGAAGTCTTCTTTGGTGGGGTAATCTGGCCAAATTTCTTCAATATTTTCAAATGGCTGTCCATCATCCTCAAGTTCCTGCAAGTTTTCTACAACTTCCAACGGAGCTCCTGATCGGATAGAAAAATCTATCAATTCATCTTTGGTGGCAGGCCAAGGGGCGTCTTCTAAATAAGATGCAAGTTCTAGTGTCCAATACATATTCTAGCCTCAGTTTATAAGTCCTGTTTTAATAATGCGCGCAAATATATATTATTATACTTTATGCACGCATAGTCAATTTTTTTCAATCATCGAAAGGTAATTTTCTTACACCAAAACGCAAGAAAAAGTTTCTATAAATTTCAAAATTCTCCAGAATCAACCCATTCCAGTAGTTTGAGCTTCACATCAATCTTCCTTTTTTGACTTTTAATTTTACTTTCAACCAGCTTGTTCATTTTTCCATCGTTGGAAGAAAAATTAGCTGAATTCTCTTCGTATGTCTTTAAATCTTCCTCATCTCTGGATACTAAATCTCGGATGATTCCAATTCGAATACTTTTCTTTTTGTCACCGGTTAACTTTGCAAAGTCCGGAAACCTCTTATGAGAGAGTTTAATGACGAATTCTCTTTCATTTAACAATTGGATGAGTTCCAAGCACTTAAACTTATCCGGATTTTTTGTTCGATCACGGAAAATTTCTTTTTTGGTCTTGGTGAGCTCTTCTTTATTGTAGGGCTCTTTACCCCCTTTGATTGCCTCTAGGACACCAATTGTCTCTGAATAGTCTACCTGAGGATCAAATTTTTTCCCCTTGAGCAGTTGATTAAACTCACTATTTAAAGGTAGATACAATTCTGCTGGAATTCCCCCAATTTCCTTCCATTGCTCTTTCAGCTCTTTCACTTTTGTGAACCGTTCCTTACCATGAATGTCTGCTAGCTTTTTTGCTTCCTCTACCAATTCATCGTATTGGCGCTTTCGATGCTCTGTTAGCTTTACTTTATCTTCAAAGAATTGCTTCTTTCGGTCAAAAAAACCTTGAATTTTTTCCCAGAAAGTTTCTTCCAGAGATGTGTTTTTGTCTTCCTCGGCACTTCCAGTTTTAATCCAACGACCTTTAATGTCATTTACTTTTTCTGTTGCTTCTTTCCAGTTGATAATTTCAACGGCTTCATTTGCTTCTTCTAATAGCGCATTTTTTATTTCCGTATTGCGAACCCTGTTCTTTTGAATGATATCTCTCACCAGAGATTCATACTTCATGATCTTATCGTGGAGTTCTTGATAATCACCCAATCCGTCATGCTGAGGGAGGTGTTCTCTAAGATGCACCAGCTTCATTAGAAATGATCCTTTGTTTTCTGTGGAATCGATCTTTTCAATGACTTCATTGATTTTCTTTTCCATATCCGAAAAGCGTTCTTGAAAAAAAAGAGCTGACTTTTCTGCGTTATCATCACGGACTTCTCCAATCTCTCTATCTGGGCATTCTCCCCAGCCGCTTTGAAAAACCTTTCCGTCTTTTATAAATCCAAATGGTACCTGTATACTATCCAAGGTGAGTGTAATTCTTAAATGCGTAGTATCTTCGATTTCTTAATCAAACTTAAGCATGTCAGACGAAAAGATCATCTTCTCCATGTCGGGGGTCAACAAGATTCACCCACCGCAAAAACAAGTACTTAAGAATATTTATTTATCATTTTTCTATGGTGCAAAAATAGGAGTATTGGGCCTCAATGGGGCTGGTAAGTCCTCTTTACTTCGCATAATCGCAGGAAAAGATACAGATTATCAGGGTGAGGTTGTGTTTTCCCCCGGATTTTCTGTGGGAATGCTGGAGCAAGAGCCGGAACTCGATCCTGAAAAGACAGTCATAGAAATTGTGAGGGAAGGAGTGAAGGAAATTAATGACCTGCTTAAGGAGTACGAAGAAGTGAATGCCAAATTCACAGAACCGGAGATACTAGAAGACCCTGATAAGATGAACAAGCTCATTGAAAAGCAAGGGGAAATTCAGGAAAGGCTAGATGCTACAGGTGCTTGGGAAATTGATCATAAGCTTGAACGAGCGATGGATGCGTTGCGTACCCCTCCGGAAGATGCATTGATAAAAAACCTATCAGGAGGGGAGAAAAGAAGAGTTGCACTGTGCCGGTTGCTATTGGAGCAGCCTGATGTGTTGCTATTGGATGAGCCTACTAACCACCTGGATGCTGAGTCGGTGCTGTGGCTGGAGCAACACTTACAGCAATATGAGGGCACGGTGATAGCAGTAACTCACGACAGGTACTTCCTTGACAATGTTGCTGGTTGGATTTTGGAGCTTGACCGGGGAGAAGGGATCCCATGGAAGGGCAATTACAGTAGCTGGTTGGAGCAGAAGGAAAAAAGGTTGGCTAAAGAAGATAAGCAGGAATCGAAAAGACAAAAGACCTTGCAAAGAGAGCTGGAATGGGTGCGCATGAGTCCTAAGGGGCGACAGGCCAAAGCCAAGGCTCGTCTAAGTGCTTATGACAAACTTCTTGGTGAAGAGGCAAAAGAGAAAGAAACACAACTTGAATTATACATTCCTCCTGGCCCACGATTGGGAGCTAAAGTCATCGAGGTTTCAGGCGTGGCTAAAGGGTACGGAGATAAGTTATTGTATGAAGATTTGTCCTTTAGTTTACCGCAAGGAGGGATTGTCGGAGTGATAGGCCCAAATGGTGCGGGTAAGTCTACACTTTTTAAAATGATAACGGGAAATGAGACTCCTGATAAGGGAAGTTTTGAAGTGGGAGAGACTGTAGTGATGAGCTACGTAGATCAGGAACATGACCAGTTAGACCCAGACAAGACAGTGTTCGAAGTTATTTCTGAGGGCAATGAAATAATAGATTTGGGAGGACGTGAGATGAACGCTCGCGCCTACGTGAGTAAATTTAATTTCTCAGGAAACGACCAGGGGAAGAAAGTAGGAGCGCTCTCTGGAGGTGAAAGAAACCGTGTGCATTTAGCGCTTACACTTAAACGAGGTGCAAACCTTATTCTTCTCGATGAGCCCACGAATGATTTGGATGTAAACACGCTACGAGCACTTGAGGAGGCTCTCGACAACTTTGGGGGATGTGCTGTAGTCATCAGTCACGATCGTTGGTTTCTTGACCGTATATCTACCCATATACTAGCTTTCGAAGGAGACTCCCAAGCCTACTGGTTTGAAGGAAACTTCAGTGACTATGAAGAAAATAGGAAGAAACGTCTGGGTGATGAAGAGCCTAAGCGAATCAAATACAAAAAATTAATGTAAATCTCCCTCATATGAATTCCATGTGATAACCTAAAAGCTACTATTAATATGAAAAAACTAACCCTAACCTTATTTGCTCTGGCAGTTGTAACGTCACTTTGTGCACAACGAACAATCATTCATGCAGGAACTTTGATAGATGGAGTATCTAAAAAGGTGAAGAAAGAGCAGTCGATCATCGTAGAAGGAAAGCAAATCTCTTCTATAGAGAATGGATATACTTCTCCCAAAGAGGGTGATGTAGTCGTGAATTTAAAAAGTCATACAGTGATGCCTGGCTGGATAGATATGCATGTGCACATGGAAGGAGAAACAAGCCCCGACCGATACATACGAGTATTTACTGACAACCCAGCAGACAAAGCATTCGCTTCTGTTGATATTGCTAAGCGTACATTGATGGCTGGTTTCACTACCGTAAGAGATGTAGGAGGAAGTGGTGTAAACGTTTCACTACGTGATGCCATTGCCAAAGGAATAATCGATGGTCCACGCATTTTTACTGCAGAAAAGAGTCTCGCCATTACTGGAGGTCATGCAGACCCTACCAACGGATATCGGGGCGACCTGATGGGCAACCCTGGCCCAATGGATGGGGTTGTAAATGGAGTTGATGATGCCAGGAAGGCGGTGCGTCAGCGCTATAAAAATGGAGCGGATTTAATAAAAATCACTGCTACAGGAGGAGTGCTTAGTGTAGCGAAAGACGGCAAAGGCGCACACTTTCAGGAAGATGAAATTAAAGCCATCGTGGAAACGGCTGCTGACCTGGGGTTTCATGTGGCGGCACATGCTCATGGAGATGAAGGTATGCAACGTGCTGTAGCCAATGGTGTGAAAACCATTGAGCATGGGACTTACATGAGTGATGCAACGATGGAACTCATGATTCAAAAAAATTCCTACCTGGTACCAACGATCACCGCAGGAATGGAAGTGGCTGAAAATGCTAAGAAGCCAGGTTATTACCCGAAAGTAGTTGCTGAGAAAGCACGAGTAATTGGCCCGAAAATTCAGGGAACTTTTTCGAGAGCGTACAAAAAAGGTGTGCCAATTGCTTTTGGTACTGATGCTGGTGTATTTAAGCATGGCGAAAACGCCCGTGAGTTTACCTACATGGTAGAAGGAGGTATGCCTGCTATAGAAACCATCATATGTGCTACTTCAAACAATGCTGCTTTGCTGGGCATAGGTGAAGAAGTGGGTACTTTAAAAGCAGGCTTTTTAGCGGATATTGTAGCGGTTCCGGGAAATCCTCTAGACGACATAGAAGTAATGAAGGATGTGCGATTTGTGATGAAAGAAGGAAAGATTTATAAGAATTGATATTCCGATTGTTGGAGAGCTAATAGTAGAAAACGTTCTGGAGTTGAGTTGATCTTTCTCCTCATTTGGAAGTTACTTCACAATAATTTTTTTTGAAATTTCTTGATGGTTGAACCTGATCTGGACAATGTATATTCCTTTTTCATTCAATGATGGTCTCACCTCTATTTCATGGAATGAAGCATCTTCTTCAATGAGGAATGATCTTTCATAGACCAATTGTCCATTGATATTAAGAATATTGATGTGGATGTTTTCTTTTG
This sequence comes from Ekhidna sp., assembly GCF_039940915.1. Classification (GTDB taxonomy): domain Bacteria; phylum Bacteroidota; class Bacteroidia; order Cytophagales; family Cyclobacteriaceae; genus Ekhidna. The sequence goes on along the minus strand of NZ_JBDVFO010000001.1, from coordinate 213,976 downwards.
GAGATTCTTGAAGCGTAATTCTCAATGGATCGTTTGCAAATATCACCGTTGGAAAGACTTTTGTGAAATCAGCTTTTCTGTCAAATTCAACCCTCCTTGGTCCATATATTTCTGATACTCCATTCACATCTATTTGCATCAGTCGGTAAAAGGATACTCCTATTTTAGGTTCCTTATCCAGATGTAGATAAGATATGGGAGAACTCGACCTCCCGGCAGCAGGAATTTCTGCCACTAACTGATAGTCAAGTCCGTTAGTTGAACGTTGAATAATGAAAGAATAACTATTAAGTTCATTCAACGTTTCCCAGGATATGAGTACACCCCTCTTTGTCTTAGACGCATTTAAATAGGTAAGTGTGACTGGTAAAGGATTAGCATTTATATCGGTTGTGCCAAAACTATAACTCCCTCCATACTCAGATGCGGGCATAGTCAATCGAAGACTCCCTTGCTCTGTATCCATATCCTCTTCATTGCAAGCTTCGCTTCCATCCACGATTTCAGTTTCCGCTATCTGTTGCCAAGTCGGGTTTGGAGGATTACTTAGTTTGGTCATAAATAACGTTTGACCTATACCTTCAGTCAGGTCTTCAATGTTCTCTTCACACGCAGATTCCCAATGAAAATTTGCCTGCAATGAAGCTGAATTAAAATTGAGTAATACCCAATAACCAAATCCAAGATTTACAATTGGTTCTTCTTTTTCTGATGCTGGCACGCCCCTTATGTAGCTCGCTTGAACTGGGTAATTTCCAGTGGTGGACGGATCTATAGTAATTGCTGCTCTTACTCCATCGGCTCCAATTGGCAAGACGAAGGGATCATGACTTAAGCTTATGTCTTTTGCAACTGAAGAACCTATGTAGTTTTCTTCAGAAATATCTATCGTACCAGATGGGCCAATGGTAATAGCATTGTTTACTAAAACACCATCTGTAATTTGCAATTTGTTTTTTACAGCTATCGAACTCATTAAAGAAATTTCTTCTCCGCTCGTGTTGTTAATCTCTAATACATCATAATCACTTGTAACATCGGGGGAGGGGTTCGTGAGTGCAGGTATAATTTGTGGCGCATTACCCGTAAACTTCACAATCGTTTGGTCATCTGGATCATCTCCGGCATAGAAAGAAGTATTTGAAATATTCCCACCTGATGATGCAATTGAATTTTTGAATTCGAGGCAACTTTCATCCTGCACACTGATAATATTTTTTGCTAGGGAAGCATCTTGAATTTCAATCGAAACTTCACCTTCAAGCGTTGCTTTACTTTTATCAAATATGCGGATTTCATTATCTCCGGTTCCTGATGTGTGGGTAGCAGGAGCTAATCTTGAATATAATTTGGTTTCATCGGTTACCGTCATTTCGGCATAATCATGTAATTCTACGCGTACATCATGATTGTCCGAGGCTATGCTTGGGTCAAAGTTTAGGACTAGCTTGTTTTCTATAGATAGCGTACTATTCGCATACATTTCAAGGAGAAGGGAACTGTTAGATATTCTTCGATTTGAGGTCATCTCTAAATTTCCGCCAATATTTAATGATGGAGCATTTGATCCAGAGGGTATGCCCATTTTTAATCCCATTGCACTTGAAGCCATCGCACCTCTATTCAAAATGAGGTCTCCGCCAATAGTGACTGCTGCATTACCCCCACCCATAGAAGTACCAATATTGATAAAGGATTCAGAAGAGCCGCCTCCTTCAATGCCTGTGTAAATGTCACCCTCAAAGATCAAATCCTCAGTTACATTCAACACACTTTCATTGCCTTGAACATCAAGGGAAACCAAGGTAGGTTCTTTAAATCTTTTAATCGTAAGATCTTTTGCTACTGAAATTGTTCCTCCATTCGAAACTGTAACTATTGAACTTTGACCATCATTTTCACCAATCAAAGTCAGATAATCAACGTTAAGAGAGTTTCCAGAACCGTTGATTGCAAGAGTAGCATCTGTATTTAAGCCAGAGGAAACTGTTAGTGACTCTGCATTTACAGATCCAGTTAATTCAATCTCATGATTAATGATGACATGATCACTCGCTTCCGGAACAGAGCCACCAGACCAATTGCTTCCCGATGACCAGTTACCATTGCTGATCGATTCTATTATTGCACCTCCAGCATTTACTTTTGCAACATGACCATAAACGTCATGTATTTCCAGTTCCAATAAATTGATATCAAAGCCAGAAAGCAGTCCTGAAACCTCTACATCAAAAGATCTGACTGGTAGATTGTAGGGGAAGTCATCTTCCATTGAATAATCAAAGATTGGAAATTTTGCGTGATCATGATAATTACCATCATCATACATATCTTCTTCAAAATCCTCTATGAATCTTAAATAGGCACTTTTATATAGATTGTAAGGATTTGACCAAACGCATATATTGTCTACAGCGCACGGATTATCTCTTTCGCCAGCCCCTACACCTTCATCTAAATTGACTGTCTCTTCAAAATCATGTGTCGCGTGCTGCGAACCGTTGTAGTTTGCTTTGAAGGCCAGTATGCCTGTTTGATTGGGCAAAGTAGATACACGGAAAAGTGCGGTACCGGCAGTGGTAGAAAAATCAAGCCTTTCCACAAAGACACCTCCTTGCTGAAGGTGGGTGATGACGTGTGGAGCCATTTCAGGACTAAACAGGCGCATGGGATGCACTTCAATGAGGTTAGAACCAGCGCTGCAATCTTTATCTTCAGGGCAGTAGGCAACATCCAGATGCAAGTGAACATAGCTGCCAGCTCCAGTGCTTCCCATGACGGCCACAAGATCGCCTTCTGAAATAGTTTCTTCGATATCATCTTCATCACCTTCATTGGCCCATGGCGTTGAAGAAATGTGCAGATATTCAATATATATATTTCCCCATCCCTCACCTTGACCCTGAAATGTTCGATCACATTTGATCAATACTTTTTTTAAACCATTACTGGCACCAGTATCATTATCTACGAACTCTACAGTGCCATCGCACATGCAGTAAAGGTTGGGAAGCGAACCATCGTCACCACCTCTCCCGTGGTGCACCAGACTCCCATCATCTTGTACTACCACCTGAGTTGAGTTGATGTCTACCCCTCCATGATTATCGTTGCGGCCAGAACTCTTAATTCGCGCCCCGAAATTAGTGTTGATAAAGTCACCACCTCTGAATGATGATTCAACGGAACGGTAGCCAGGTATTTCCAATACTTTGGCATGCATTGGCATGGTAAAAGCTCCATCTTCATAGGGCAAAAAGTTTAATCTAGACTCCTCCTCAATGGTTAAGGTCTCGTATTCGATCTTTAAGGGGGTTTGGGCGTTTATTAAGAACGCAGCGGCGGAGTAAATGATGAATAGAATCTTCTGTATCATATTTCAGTTATTTGATGCTAGCCTAATTGCCGCACCTTTATTAAAAGCGGAATGGAAATATGATGGAGCTATTTGGGTATTATCATTTGATAATGTCCAAATGTATCATTGAACGCATGATAATATCATTGGCGTGATACGACAGATTCTACAGTGTGCACGTTTTGTCTACTGCTTTATGCGTTTGAAATCGATTGAAAGAAATGAGTCGCTGGTAATCCTCTGAACGACATAGAAGTGATGAGGGATGTGCGATTTGTGATGAAAGAAGGAAAGATTTATAAGAAATAAGCATAATTAATTATGTATGATGAGCCAGGCCTAGGTCTGGCTTTTTTATTATACCGTTCCAATAAATACTTTTGAAGGAACCCGCACATTGTCATGAAGTCAAAAGTCTTATCCATTTTTTTTACACTGGCCATATTGACTGCTTCTGTATTTCTGGTTCGAAGCGAGCAATCCAGGCGTGTTCTCAAAGCAGATTTTATTGAAGTTTCTAAAGCGAAGTATGGCATTTTCAATATAGATGTTTGGAAAGAAAAAATAGCTGAGATAGTAGCCAATAAGATTGATGAGTTTCAGTTTGATCCAAAGAATAAGAAGGAGCTGATTGAAAAGATTGAATCCTTTTTGTACCAGGGAGTGGATTACCTGGAGATAACCATTAAAAGTCAACAGTATTCTTCCGTCCGTGGTTTTTTCAAAAATGCTTTTGCATCCGGCCTCAATGTCTTTGATGATATCAGAGGGAATGTACCTGCGCTTGCGAAAAGTATTGTCAATGATCTAGAGAAGCCCGAGACGAGAGCTAAAATAAAAGCGTTCATCAAACTTAAAATAGATCAATATGCTGATGAAACTTTTGCGCAGGTAGACTACACTGAACGTAATCGAATATTACTCAAATACGAACAAAACTCAGTCACAGAAGCCGCAGAGCAACTATCGGTACAGTTGCAGACCTCCTCAGAGAGTGCGTGGGCATATAAGGTCGGCATATACATCAGTGTATTGAGCCTGATGCTGATCATCTTAGTTAGCAAAGGAGAGCGCTTAAAAGCGGAGCTGATGACTGCCTTGATCGCTTGTGTTGCTTTATTGTCTTTGGGGTTATTTCTACCCATGATAGATATCGACGCTCGAATAACCGAGTTTGATTTGGTTGTGTTAGATGAGCATATTGGGTTTCAAAATCAGATACTTTACTTCAAAAGTAAGAGCATACTGGAAGTTGTTGGTTTGATGCTTTCTCAAGGACAGATTGATGTTGTAGCGGTAGGTTTTTTAGTCCTGTCTTTCAGCGTGTTGTTCCCAATGGCCAAGATCATTGCGTGCTTTAGTTTTCTGATAAATAAGCGTGAAAATCATTCCAGGGTCATACGATTTTTTGTATTCAAGTCTGGAAAATGGTCCATGGCAGATGTCTTAGTCGTTGCGATCTTCATGGCTTACATCGGGTTTTCAAGCATACTATCAGAGCAATTGAACCAACTTGAAAAAATCTCGGATTCTTTGCAGATATTGACCACTAATAGATCCGAATTAAATACGGGGTTCTTCATGTTCTTTGCGTTCGTATGCCTTAGCCTCATTGTTTCAGATAGAATCAATCGGGACTTGAAATAAAAAAAAGCCCGATTTCTCGGGCTTAATTCTAACATTCAGCGTTTGAAAGTTTTGTTTCTTATTTTAAATCACAGCTTTCTTATTTTGCCACTCCCGGAAGAATTGCTATTTATTCTATTAGGATTGCCAGCGTAGTATACACTGCCGCTACCAGAGATGCTAGCGTCTACCTCTTCTGTGGCAGTAATGTAGCAGCTGCCAGATCCGCTGATTCTTGCAGAGAATACTTTCACCGTTAAATCTTCAGCTTTTACTCTACCTGATCCGCTTATTCTGGCTTCAGCTTCTTCGGCGGTACCATTCAGTCGGATACTTCCCGACCCTGATATGCGCAATTCCATTTCATCACTTGCTACGTCCAATTCCATGCTCCCTGATCCGCTCACAGAAAGCTCAATATCTTCGGTTTGCAGTTGTCCTTTGCCTTCGATCAGCCCACTTCCGCTCACTGAAAGCCCTTCTATGTTTTGCATGGTCACGTAGATGTCCACTTCAGATCGTCTCCATCCATTGCCCCAGCTCCAGTTGCCTTCTTTCTTGATCACAAGTCTGTCGCCTCTTTTTTCAAATTCAATTTCATCGAATATGTCATCGTCACATTCAATCTCTACTTTATCGCTGGATCCTTGTCTTAGGTATACAGTACCTGAGATGCCTAGCGACAATTCAGAAAAGCTTCCAACATCCACTGTTCTTTTCTGGCTGAGTACCGGAAGAGACAAAGCAACTGAGAGTAGTAAGGTTATAAAAGTCTTCATTTCTTTGCGTGTTTTTTTATTAGAGACAATATAGTCTGTAGAAGGTTGCATATGCACCATTTTTTATGAAAAGTCTTCCGGCTAAGGATGCTTCGGATGAAGAAGAATTACTGTTTTTTATGTGGGAGGGTAAAAACTAAAAAGCCCCATTTGATACGTTCGGAATGGGGCCTGCTCACAGGTGAGCTGGCTTTCGCTTGCTCATGTATGTCATTACTTCAAAAGTGTCACTCACCCCTTTGATTGGCAAAAGATACGAGTATACAATTCGTGTACTTTGAAGCGATCTTAGGCATGCTAAGCATCTGCATGCATCTAGCATCTAATAAATCAGTAATCAGTCAACCTTGAATTTTCCCCCTCAATAAGGTTTCTCACCCACCCAATTGCCTGGCGGGTCATAGTTGCACACCCAGATGTCCATGCCATCGCATTCGATTTTGGCACAGCCTACCTTCTTGGTGGTTTTCCAGACCATCTGAGTGTAGTGGCCGCACATTTTACCAGGCTTACACTTGTTTCTGTTATAGTTGTAGTCGGCCTTTTCGCTGGCCCATGCATCCACTACATATGCAGCATCAAAAGCACCTGCAGTACCCTTGAAGAGGTTTTCTCCAAACTTATTGTCGGGTCGATGTTCCCAACCACAATTTTTTTGTTTGAGCTGTAGCGCCCAATCTGCGGCGAGTTCTGCCATCTCTTCAGACCACTCGAGTTTTTCTGTGACACCTACGTCAGCTCGCCAGTAGTTGTGTCGTTCCAAAATAACTTTGATTTCCTCATCGCTAAGCGATGTTTGAGTGTCTGATGCGATTGGCATCAGCCAGATCAGACTCAAAAAATAAATGGCAATTTTCATGGATAAGAGATTGGGTGTTTAGAGATTGTGTGTCAATTCGTCTTTGCGAATAAGGTAAAGATATTTCGCTAAATAGAACGCCCCAAAACCACTAATAATGTGCCACAAAAAATGTGAGCCCATCGGCAAAAACTCGGCTGCTGTAAAATCTATTCTGCGGAATACCAGACTCAGCGATAAATAGATCATCGAAAACAGGATCACTTTATAATATTTTAATCGGGTCTTTAGAAGATAGAAAAAGATGGGAAAGAAAATCAGAAACCCAGTAGCGAGATAGTTGAGATTCAGCGCAAGCTGTCCACTGTAGCTATCGAAAATAGCATAACGAATGAAGGCAAAAGGAAGGATAACACTGGCTACTTGCCATCTACGCGGTAGAATTCTGTCCCAGAAATAAACACTCACCGATAAGGTGACGATTGCTGTGGGGAGCACATCCATCCAAAGAAGAAAACGGGAGGTTCTAAATGCATGGTAGAGCAGGCTGCCTACACCGCCCAGAAAAAGGAGAGGCATTAGAAAATAGAGAAATGAGAAGTTCTTCACATCCCACTTGAGTTTGAATGCCCAATAGATTGAAGGCAAAGCAATGGCAAGCGAAGAGAAGGCATTCCAAGGTTCTGAAATAAAGGCGGTAAGGTCGGTTTCGGCGTAAATGGGCCCACCATCCAGCGGCAGGAGTGTTTGCATAATCTACTTTTTTAAATCTTTTAACAATACGTATAACTAACTGGCAGGGATTTTGATTTAGCTAATAACATAGCTTAGGACAGCAATTGTTCTAGTCTTTTTGGTTAGTTGAGAGCCCTGTCCGCCAGCTGGCGGATGGGGTTTATTTTTTCAATTAAACGTCCATTTTTTGTGGATTCTGTCGTCAAGATTTATAAATTGGAAAAAAACCAACATTCGTTTTGGAATCGGCAATTACACAGGTTAGTCTACTGGAAAATTATAGGAGTGTTAGGGCGCAAACCCAATTTCTTTGCGATCCTTTGGAAATCGAAGATTTTGTAGTACAGCCTGTAGTGGATGTGAGTCCGCTAAAATGGCACTTGGGACATACCACCTGGTTTTTTGAAACATTTGTGCTCAAGCCCAATGTGGATAATTATAAAGAGTTCAATCCAAAATATCCTTTGCTTTTCAATAGCTATTACATCTCAGCTGGTGACCGGTGGACCAGAGAAAATAGAGGCCAGCTTACACGACCTACAGTGAAGGAGGTATTCGAGTATCGCAGCTACGTAAATCAACAAATGGAAGCATTTCTACAGCAGGATGTGTCAGATGAGGTTGAAAATGTGGTTGTGCTTGGACTGAATCATGAACAACAGCATCAAGAGCTGTTTCTCTACGATATCAAACGCATACTTGGTGATAATCCTTTGCATCCGGTCTACCGTAAAGACGGCAAGGCCTCTGAAAATAAAGTCATTCAAACAGAATGGTTAGAGGTTCAGGAGGGCACCTACGATGTGGGATTTGAGGGGGAAGGATTTCATTTTGATAATGAAGAGGGGAGACATAAGGTTTTCTTACATGCATATCAAATAGCTTCCGGGTTAGTTACAAATGGAGAATACCTTGAATTCATGAGAGATGGGGGATATGCCAATCATATGCTATGGCTTGCCGAAGCGTGGGATTGGGTCAATGAAAACAATATCAATGCACCTCGCTATTGGAGTCAAGCAGATGGAGGTGATTGGTGGAATTATACCCTTCATGGTTTTGAAAAAGTGAACATGAATGATCCTTTGTGTCACATTTCTTATTATGAGGCTGAGGCTTTCGCCAGATGGAAAGGGTGCCGATTGCCCACAGAACAAGAATGGGAAATAGCTTGTAACACTTTTTCATCCCCGCGATCTAAAGAGATGAATTTTGTGGAAGAAAGAAATTTCAGGACGGTGCGGACAGAAGATTACGATTTTTTAGGAAACGTATGGGAATGGACTTCAAGCCCTTACGTTTCGTATCCCTATTATAATCCTCCAGCAGGAGCGTTGGGAGAATACAACGGAAAGTTTATGGTGAACCAGATGGTCTTAAGAGGGGGCTCATTTGCAACTCCTCGAAATCATATACGTACGACCTATCGCAATTTTTTTCACCCACATTTAAGATGGATGTTTTCGGGAATTCGTCTGGCAAAGCATATTTAAAATTTGATGACACAAGCAGAAGCAACCACGATTTTCGAAGAAGATATCTTGAATGGACTAAAAGCCAGAAATAAATTTCTGTCGTCTAAATACTTTTATGATGCGCGAGGAGATGAGCTTTTCCAGCAGATCATGCATTTGGATGAGTACTACCTGACGAGAAAAGAACTTGAAATTTTCAATACGCATAAAGATGCAATACTGCATGCGATCGATGACGGAGAAGCATTTAGAATAATTGAATTGGGAGCAGGAGATGGACTGAAAACAACAGTACTGCTCAAGTATTTTTTGGAGAAAGGCGTAGAATTCACCTATACACCAGTGGATATCTCAGGCAATGTGCTTGAGATTCTGGAACAGAATCTGCAAGCTGAAATGCCTGGGCTGAGAATTGAGTCTTACGTAGGTGATTATTTTGATGCACTTGCTGAGATATCTGAAAGCCCTGAAAAAGACATAGTGTTCTTTCTGGGTTCTACAATAGGTAATTTTTCTCAGGGGGAAGCTGAAGGGTTTTTGACCAAGCTCCAGAATTTTCTAAAACCCGGAGATCTCCTATTCATGGGCGTAGACCTAAAGAAAGATCCGGCAATCATTTTAAATGCTTATAACGATTCGCAGGGCGTTACACGAGAGTTTAATATCAACTTGCTTGATCGCATTAATGCTGAGCTGGGAGCGGACTTTGACAGAGAAGAATTTCAGCACTATCCCTACTACAATCCACATACCGGTGAATGTAGAAGTTACTTAATAAGTACGTCTGAGCAAGACGTAGTAGTTGGTGGAGAGAATATTCATTTCAGGGCATGGGAAGCCATTTTTATGGAAATATCAAAGAAGTACGATGAAGTGCAGCTAGCTGAGCTAGCTGATAAATCAGGTTTTTCTTCGATAGATGCATTTCATGATACCGAAAGATGGTTTGCAGATTTACTATGGGTTAAAAAATAGGTTGATCATCGTAGGGTTTTTTTGAAATACCTCGTCATAGGGGTAATTAAAAAAAACAATGATGAAATCAATTTGGAAATTAACCATGCTAGGAATTTGCATGATGGCATTTACAGCTTGTGGTGATGACGACACCACCGAAATGGATGACGGCTCGACCGGCTCAGATAAGGTGGACATTAGCGTATTAGCGTCTAAGTTTTATAACACTAACGCTGTTACTTTCACTTTTGATGATACATGGGTAACCATTACCTCGTCAGATTTACCTGACCACAAAAGCATGTATTATTCAATAGACAATCAATTATACGAAGCGTATGAGGAACCCAACAACCCGGATTTCAAAAAGAATCCTGGGGAGATAGGCGCTCAAAGCTACGTGTTTAAAATACCCAGATACCCAACAGAAGCTGCCAATAAGGAATCTACTCCAATGGGACCAATGGGTGTATCAATTAATAGCGTTGTCTTCTTTAATCAAGAGGCAGCTCCTGGCGATGATATATTGGAGGAGCTTAATACCTTCGATCAGTATGAAGGTCACCCTGCCGGAGATGCTTACCATTACCACATTGAACCTGTATGGCTGACAGAGACTCAAGGATCAGATGCCTTCATGGGATTGCTGTTGGACGGATTTCCCGTATACGGGCCCGTGGAAAATGGTCAAACGTTAACAAATGATGATTTAGACGATTATCATGGGCATACTTCTGCTACAGCAGAGTTTCCTGACGGAATTTACCATTACCACATTACTGCGGATCTTCCGTGGATTAACGGCGATGGATTCTATGGCGAAGCAGGTACGCTAACACAATAAAAAGTATCATTTAAAGTCAGCTCCAAAAGGAGCTGACTTTTCAATCATGAAAAAAATTCAAATCATATTGCTGGTGTGTCTGACTGTTTTCAGCTGTGATGTGGCTCAGATGTCTAGCCAAGATCATCAGCAGACAGTTGAAGTTCCTGAGGTCTATCTTGAATCAAGAGCTGAGGAAATCTCCGTAAAGCCGAATGGGGATGTCTACTTGAATGAAAGTCTATTTTCCGGATACATTATTTCAAGGCATCGCAATGACTCCATCAGTTTGAAAAAGGGCTATGTGAATGGTAAACAACAGGGCATTACAACCGCGTACTATCCAAATGGATTGGTTAAGTATGAGAGACCTTATTTAGCTGGAGAAAAACATGGAGTGCATCTTGGGTATTATCCCGATGGCAATAAAAAATTTAAGTATTACTTCGAATACGGTTTCAGTGAGGGCAATCACTTGACCTGGTATAAGGATGGTCAAAAATCTGCTGATATGAACTATGCCAATGGGAAAGAATTTGGGAAGCAGCAGGCTTGGAGGCCAGATGGAAAGCTAAGATCAAACTACATCGTAAGAGAAAATGGACGTATGTATGGATTGCAAGGAATCAAACGGTGCACAAAGTTGGATGGGGTCACGCAAACTGTTGATCCGTATAAAGGAAAGGAATCATGAAAAAAATATTTTGGACGCTATTCGTCGCTCTTTTGATCGGTTGTAAATCGGAGAAACAAACTGAAAAAATTGAACTGCCCTTTTATAATGAGGAAACATTTACTGCTGAATGGATCGAAGAGGATAATGAAAACTATGAGAAGATCCATACCATTGCGGATTTTCAGTTTGTCGATCAAGATGGGCAAGCAATTACCAATGAAACTTTTGATGGAAAGGTGTATGTAGCAAACTTTTTCTTTACGCTATGTCCTACAGTTTGTCCAAAAATGGAAGCGAACCTCTCTTTGGTGCAGGACGAATTTAAAGACAATGATCAAGTCAAAATTTTATCTCATACCGTCATGCCATGGGCTGACAGTGTAGAGCGACTGAAAGAGTATGCGCTACAAAATGACATCAATTCCGATCAGTGGCATTTAGTTACAGGAAAGCAAGAGGATCTATATAGGATGGGGAGGTTGGCTTATTTTGTAGACGAAGGTTTTGGAAAAGGAGTTACCAATCTGGATGATTTTCTGCACACGGAAAACATGGTGCTAATCGATCAGAAAAGAAGGATAAGGGGAATTTACAACGGTACCTTAAAGCTCGAGATGAGGCGAATGATGGATGATATTAGATACCTCTTAGCAAAGAAGTAGGTATGAATAGTAAGTAGCGTCTTAAGCCACCACAAGAAGTTTGATGTTGAGAATATTTTAGGAGTGCCCAGAGCGGGAGTCGAACCCGCACGTCCATACGAACACATGGCCCTCAACCATGCCTGTCTACCAGTTTCAGCACCTGGGCTAATTGCATTTGAAGCTTACCTATTAATGGAAAACACCACATGCGAGGTGAGCTGCAAAAATAGTTTTTCCAGACCAATTCACAATTAATATTTCAGAACAAGAGTTGATCGCCTTGCAATAAAAAAGCCGAAAGATGATCCTTCGGCTTTTAATTTTAATGTCTTTGCTAGTTAGTGCTCATTGTTGGCATCTTCATCTTCATCACTGGCGTGACTTGTGTGATGATAACTATGTGTGATTTTCTCTGTCTGAGAGAGTAATAGAGCTGAAACGATAAATACCATGTGGATGACAATTTCAATGATCACACCTTCAGTACTTGTTTTTTGAACCTCGTTTCTGTAGTTCATGAATGTTTTAAGCAGGTAAACCCCAGAGATTGAAGCAAGGGAGGTAGCTAGTTTGATTTTTAGCTGTCCTGCATCGAGACCCTCGAGCCACAATGGCTTATCATCGTGCATGTCAACATCAATTCTACTGGTGAAAATGGAATATCCACCAATAGTCACCATAACCACAAGGTTCATTACCATGGAAACATCTACGAGACCTAGCACCTTAATCATCACTTCTGTCTCATCCCAAATGCTTATGTACTTCACCATATATAGAAGTTCCTGAAAAAACTTATATAGATAAAGGAATGAAGCGACGATCAGACCTGTGTAAAGAGGAGCTTGTACCCACCTACTCCAAAATATAAAACCTTCGAAAAAGCTTTCAAATCGGTTCATTAGTGAATTGTTGTTATCCATGTCGTCCTAACCAGTTAAAATTTTACGGAAATATAAAAGATTATTCAAAGGTAATCTTTCTAAAAATCGAAATTAAGCTAATCTTCATCAAATAATACCAAAGTACCACCTATATAGTCATGTAGCGCTCTTCTCTTCGAATTGAAAAGAATAGCCACAAAACCCCCAAATAGCAGGAGAAGTGAAAATACTTTCGTCACGTTTCGAACAATAGCTTGTATTAGCGTTATCCGATCTTCTTCACTATTGGTCACCTTTATTTTTGTCCATTTTTTACCAGGGGTACCCTGCATAGGGCTCACCTCAAATAGAATGTGGTACAAGAAGTAAATACCGATAATGAATACATAGTCATAATCAGATTTGGGAATGATAAAAGATGCGAGATAGTACAGCATCAATATCGGTAGCAGATCAATGTTATGGGCCAATAGCCTAGGCCAGAATCCGGCATACTTATTATTTATCTTAATCAATCCCTTAACTTTATTGAATCACAAAAATCAACAACTATTATGAAAATTCTTAAAATCATTGGAATCATCATTTTGGTGATCATTCTTCTAGGTGCCGGAGCGATCGTATTTGGACCTACAGAAGTCCACATGGAGCGGCAGGCTACAATTGATGCCCCAGCAGATATGGTTTTTGCGGAAATTCAAGGCTTTAGAAGCTTTGATAAGTTTTCAGCCTGGTCTGAGATAGATACAACCGCTGAAATCATCTTCAATGGCCCTGCAACAGGGGTTGGAGCCAGCTATAGTTGGGATAGCGAAAATCCTGATCTCGGAAAAGGGACAATAGAAATAATTGAAGTGGATAGAAACATGAAAGTGAAGTCGAAAATGAGCTTCGAAGGATTTCCGGGAGAGCCAACCGCTTCTTGGCTTTTGGATGAGGTGGATGGAAAAACAAACGTTACCTACACATACGATCAAGAAAATATTTCTGGTATATGGAAATTGTTTGCTTTGGGCACCGAAGGTATGTTATCCCCCATGTACGAGCGTACACTTGAGAAGCTCAAGTCCAGAGTAGAATCAAGACCCAATTTAACGGCCATGATTTCGGTTGAAGAAGCGGAGGCAATAACCTTTGCAGGCATTGAGATCACTGCAGCCAACAGTGTAGAAGATATGTCTGAAAAGATGAGTGCTGCCTATGGAGCTGTTATGCTTGCAATGACTCAGAATGACGTATCTATGGATGAGGGCTACCCACTCGCTGTTACCACCAGTTATGATGAAACAAGTATTTCCATGATTTGCGGTATTCCGGTGGCGGATGAATCAAACATTGAAAATGGCGAAGTACGTGTGATGAAATCTCCTGAGGGGACTGCTGTGAGAGCGATACATTTTGGAGACTATGCACTACTTGAAGAGACTCACAATCAAATCAGTGAGTATGCTTCTTACTATGGGTATGAGATCACAGGATATCCATGGGAGATATATGTTTCAGATCCGAGCAAAGAAATGGATACAACTAAGTGGGTGACGGAGGTTTATTATCCGGTGAAATAATTTCCGATCATTAGATTATTAAAGCCTCCGTGACCGAAGGCTTTTTTTATGCCTTTTAAATCCTGAAACAACTGAATGCGTATTGGAATCTTATAATTGTTTGGATACTTTTGCCCACCGTTTGCTAAAACGACTGCCTGAGTGGCGGAACTGGTAGACGCGCACGACTCAAACTCGTGTTCCGCAAGGAGTGCCGGTTCGATTCCGGCCTCAGGTACAAAAAACCTCTCTACTATGAGAGGTTTTTTTATGCTTAATATTTCAAAATCACTGGTTGAGATTGAATGACAATTATCTGGATTGCCAGACTCCTGTAAATGAATGTCTCATTTTGATAAAACTGTTTTTAAGTTTCTATGGAATTTTTTCATGACATAAAAAGCCCTATTTTTAACTCTCCTATTACATCAAAAAAAACCTGACAATTTGAGTAGTAAAAAGTTTAGCTGTTTAATCATTGAAGATGATCCTGCTTTCGTAGAAATTCTGAAAGTTGTAGTGAGTAAAGTTGCAGAAGTAGAGCTTTTAGGAACATGCGACAATACCCTGGACGCTGCTAAACGTATTGACCTTGACAAGCCCGACGTTTTATTGTTAGATATAAACATCTCAGGTCTGGAAGGACCCGAAGTTTTGGAACTAAGCGATCACAAGCCAAAAACAGTCATGATTTCCAGTCACCCGGAAGAAGTCATGGAGAATTATGAGGTTGAGTATGTAGCTTTTATCCAAAAGCCATTGAGAAATTCAGATCAATTGGTCAATGCCATTCATAAATGCCTGAATGCGCTAAAACAATAGACACTATCCTCTACTGATAACGTTCTCTCCTTTCTAAAGAGTATTGTTCAAATCAACAAGCATTCAGTAGGAGTACTATATAGAAAGCCTCATGCCTAGGTTTTGAAAATTTTTTGAATGAGACTTTAGGATTTTCTCAGTCAAGTTGGGGGTAAGTTTCTCGCCTGAATTTGATCCAATAAAAAAGCCACAATTTTTACTGTGGCTTGAAAGTGACTGGCCTGGGGCTCGAACCCAGGACCCACGCCTTAAAAGGGCGTTGCTCTACCAACTGAGCTAGCCAGTCATTTAAATTTTCCTTTCGTATAAAAAGAAGTGCAATTCAAGACCTCTGTCTTAAATTGCGGAGGCAAAAATAGAAATCTTAATCAATTTTACCACATGATTGACAGAATAAAGGTGAGATTATTTCTAGGAATTTTATTCAGCTGCTTTTTTAGCATGCTAATGGCTCAAAATGGACACCTTGAGAAGGGAGATTCATTGTTTGCCAATCAGAAATATACAGAAGCATTTGAAGAATATACTCTTTTGTTTGACGATGGTAAGGCTTCTTCAGCCATGTTACTAAAGATGGCCTTTATTCAGGATGGACTTGGCAATTATGCTGATGCGCTGTTTTACCTGAATAAGTATTATCAAAGTTCAGCAGACAGAACTGTCATTGGTAAAATTGAAGAATTGGCCCAGTCAAATGATTTGGATGGATATCGGTACGATGACATAGATTACTTCGGAGCTCTCCTTAGTAAATATCAGACGCATATTACGTTTTTGTTAGGGAGCATAATGCTTATGCTCCTTGCCTATACTTTTAAAAAATCATCAAAAGGCGAGAAACCCATAGCGGCCAGTATCATACAAATGGTTGTAATTGCATGCCTTTTTGGAGTAATCAATTTCAAAACTTCCTCCATGGGCATTGTTTCTGTAAACGATGCTCTTCTCAGGTCTGGCCCTTCGGCCGGTGCAGAGCCTATTGATTTTTTGAACAAAGGGCATAAAGTGAAAATCCTTTCTCAAAATGAAATCTGGACGTTGATTGTGTGGGATGGACGCGAAGTTTACATCCGAAACGGAAATTTGCGGGTTATTTAAGCGGATTGTCAGGCTCCTTCTTCATCATTTTATAGATCATCTTATCTAATCGGGAAGGAATAATCTTGTTGAGCATGACCGCCATTTTACCCTCGAAGGTGAGAATTAGGTCACGTTTCTTTTTCTTGGCCGCAGTGTAGGTGCGCTGAGCAACCTCATCTGGGGTCATCATTTTTTTCTCATCTCTTGGCGATTCACCTTGTGCCTGCCCATCGGCATTAAGTGCCGCATTTCTGATATTGGAACTGGTGAATCCTGGACAAACCACCAGCACATTGACATCTCGCGTCATGACCTCTGTGCGCAAAGCCTCAAAAAAACCTTGCATGGCAAATTTTGAAGAAGAATAGGCTGTACGAGCGGGCGTAGATCTCCATCCATTTATTGAAGAAATCGCAATGATTGTTCCTTTTGATTCGAGTAGGTGAGGCAGTGCAAACTTGGTGGCATAAATGGCGCCATAGAAATTGATGTCCATCAATTGTTTGAATACGTCAAGTTCCACTTCTTCGAACAAAGCCCGCATAGATATTCCGGCATTGCAGACCAGAACATCGATACGGCCGAATTTTTTGATGGTCTCGTCAACCATTTTTTTATTGTCATCCTTGTCACCAGCGTTGAGCTCTAGTGATAAATGAGGCCGTTCACCAAGCTCTGACACCACTTGAGCCATGCGATTTTCATTTCGCCCGGTAAAGACTACAGCATACCCCTCATTGGCGTATTTTAGTACCAAAGATTTGCCTATTCCGGATGAACCCCCTGTTATTATTGCGACTTTTTGTATACTCATTTGAACCCTGTGGTATAATCTTTGCCAAGATAGTTCACATTAAAAAACTTTTGATAAAAAATGAATGCATGCAACCTAATCATTCGTTCAAGCATTAACCTTAAAACCTATCGTTTACTAATGAGAATAATCACCTTCACACTCAACTTCCTGATATTTTTTTCAGCGTTCAGTCAAACTGGAATCCGAGGAATCACGAAAAGTACCTCAGGCGAAATACTCCCGTTCTCAACAGTTTACATTAAGGGGACGACCAACGGAACCACTTCCAACAGTGAAGGATCCTTTTTTCTAAAAACACCGGCAGGAACGCATACCATCGTTGCTCAGTATGTAGGATACAAAGTGCTTGAGAAGCAAATTACGATTGCAGAGGGACAGTCTGTACGATTTGACTTTGAGCTGCAAGAGCAGGCGTTGAGGTTGCAGGAAGTAGTCGTAACTGCAGGCGATGAAGATCCGGCCGATAGAGTCATTCGTGAGGCAATAAAGCGAAGGAAATTTTATGAAAATGAAGTGAGCGCCTTTAAAACGGATGCATATTTAAAAGGCTTATTCAGACTGGATGATCGACCAGATAAGATCCTGGGACAGAAAATAACCATTGATACGGGAATACTTTACCTATCAGAGTCCGTATCAGAATTTTCTTTTGAGCTACCTGATAAAGTTTCTGAGCGAATGATTAGTTCCAAGGTCAGTGGGAATGAGCAGGGGTTTAGTTTTAATAAAGCCTCCGATTTCAATATTAATGCTTACAGTAAGTTCATCGATTTGGATATGGAGAGAGAATATGTTTCTCCTATATCACCTCAGGCATTTTTATTCTATGATTTTGAGTGGTTAGGTTTTTTCGAAGAAGGAGGAAAGCTTATCAATAAAGTAAAAGTTATCCCCAAAAGACAGACGGATCCTGTTTTTGAAGGAATCGTCTACATTGTTGAAGACGAATGGCGATTTCATACCATCGACTTACTTGTTACCAAAGCCAGAGGGTTAGAGTTTATCGATTCATTAAAAATCAATCAGGTTTTTGCACCAGCAGAATTTGATATTTGGATGCCGATTTCTCAGAAATATTCTTTCAGGTTTGGAGCGTTCGGCTTTAAAGGAAGCGGATATTACATTGGTGTGTATTCTAATTACACCGTTGAGCCAAATTATGAAGCATACAGAACAGCAAATCTGTACGAAGCTAAATTTGGTACCAAAGAGGAGGCAGACCTTTTTCAGGAAGAAGATTTTACCGCTGAAGTGCTCGTGGTAGAAGAGGGTTCTAATGAGCGAGATTCTACCTACTGGAAAAATATTCGTCCTGTTCCGCTCACCGGAATTGAAGTAACTGACTATCATGTGAAGGATAGCATTCGCCTGGTAAAGGAGAGTGTGCCATATAAGGACTCCGTTGACAATGAAACAAATAAGCTCACTCTCGGAAATATATTCTTAAGCGGGTATTCCCATTCGAATAGCGTGGAAGAAAGGTATTGGACATTGCCAGCAGTGATCAGTATTTTTCAATTCAATACTGTGGAAGGTTTTGTGCCAGAGATTCAACCTACGTTTTGGAAACAAATAGATGAGCGGACAAAGTATTGGATTCGACCTTCGCTTCGCTATGGTTTTTCCAATGAAAAATTTAATGCGAAAATAGAAGGAAGCTACCGCAAGCTGGACAATAAATTCACTCGATTTTATGCAGGAGGAGGTAGATATGTATCTCAATTTGATGAAAATGAAGCCATTACCCCATTCATTAACAGCTACGTAACGTTAGTAAATGGAGAAAACTACATGAAGATTTTTCAGAAATCATTCGGATACGTCAGGTTTCAACAAGAAGTAAAGAACGGAATTTTGATGAATACAAGGCTTGAGTATGCCTCCAGAGATACACTTACCAACACGACAGATTTTACCTGGGATGCCAGTGATGGTACAGATTTCACAAGCAATCAACCGACAAGTTTGGAGTTAGCAGAAACCGGCTTCCCGTCGCATCAGGCATTGATTTTTCAAGCCACTTTTAGGTTCAGGTTTAAACAGACCTACGCTACCCGCCCAGACCGAAAATTCATCTATAGTTCAAAGTATCCGGAAATTTTCCTGACGTATAAAAAAGGAATAAAAGGATTGGGTAGCGATGTGAATTTCGATTTTGTTCAAGTCAGAGTAACAGATGCCATGAAGCTTGGGTTGGTAGGAACAAGTAATTATGCAATAGGAGCAGGTGCATTTCTGAATGATGATGCACTCACATTCGTGGATTTCAAACACTTTGCCGGTAATCAGACTTCATTGAGTCAAGTAGGCAAATCTTTCAAATTTGAATTGCTGCCATTTTATCAATTCAGTACAACTAAGCCGTACTTAGAAGCACATTATGAACATCATTTCAACGAATTCATCTTCAACAAAATCCCACTTGTAAAAAAGCTGAACCTTCAAGCTGTAGCCTCAGCCAACTACCTGACAACCGAGACAGTAGGTAATTATGTGGAGATTGGAGCAGGCATTGAGCATATTTTTAAGTTTATGCGGGTAGACTACTATTGGGCGTTCCAAAATAGTGATTTTGTGGCCAGCGGCTTCAGAGTTGGCGTAGGATTTTAGTCTGAAGGGTCTTAGGCCGCAAAAACGGCCGGCTTAACATTGTGATCATTTTTAGGGGTCTGCAGGTTCAATATTTCCATAGAGTAAACCAAGGTTTGAACCCTAACTCAATGAAAAGTGCCGCCCTGATCATCCTTATAGCATTCACCTCTTGTGCTGTGCCGGTTTCCTATGTAAACAACATCCCAAGATCATCCGGTTTAGAAGAAAAAGGGGATGTACTACTGAATGCCAATGTTGGATCGGATGCTCGCGCACGAGATAAGAATTTTCAGTTAGGAATGGCATGGTCGCCTGTTCAACATTTTGGCTTAGCGATCGAGTACTCTGGCCATTTGAGGTTGGATGACATGTCGCATGACGAATTGTATTTTTATAGTGGCTCCTTGATTTACTATCGACCGCTTTCAAATGGTGCCACGATTGAATTTCTACTTAGTGCGGGAGAAGGTCAAGTCAATGGGGATATTTCTTTTGTGAATCACTCCCTTTTTAATGCAGAAACTTTCGAGATAGATGCACGCTATCGAACGCGTAGTTTTCAAGCTAATTATAACCTTGATTCAAAAAATGAAGACACAAAATTGAGTTTCGGTTTTCGAGTCAGGAACACGCAATTCAGTAAGTATTCCTACATCAGAACTTTGGATAACACAGTTACGGATCGATCCTATCAAAAAGATGACTTGAGCATCTATGTACTTGATCCATTTATTGAGTCCAATCAAAAACTAATCGGCAAGCTATTTTTTAACTCACGAGTGAGCTATTCATTTTTAGATGGTCCAATACGTAATGGGTTCAGACATCCCTTCTATAAAAGACTCGGTGTTTCCTGCGGGTTGCAGTTGAAGCTTTAACCTACTTCATCAAGTGGACGTACCCCTTAAATTCGGTGTTAGTATACTTGATGACATAATAGTATATCCCGCTGGGAAACTGACCTCCTGTCCAAACGAAATCCCTGGATTCTGATTTAAATACAGGAGCGCCTGCCCGGTTTGAAATGACAATGAATTCAAAGGTGTTGTCGCAGTTATCAGGAGGCAAGTTTTGATTTCGATCAGGATTTCCGGAAAGGCTGAAGGTGTCATTTTTGCCGTCTCCATTGGGAGTGAAAATATTCGGTGGCGAAAACTCTTTTTGACGCTCACCATCATCGAATATCTGGAACGTAAGTTTAATTGTATCCACCTTGGCAACAGGGCATGCATTGTCTGAGACCTGAATGACCACATCCTGGAAAGAAGAAGTCTCGCCAAAGCGAAGCAAATTGCATTCAGGCTGCCATTTCAAAGTTGACTGTACTCTGCCTCTTCCGGTAACAGGAGTAAAATCCAAGGAAGCTGAAGGCGGTTGTCGAACGCCTTGAGCAAATTGAATGGTGATTTCATCACCAGGGTTAACATCAAATGCACCAACCGCCAGCTCGACATATTCATTTACTCTCAAAGACTGTACTCGATCAATCGCATCAAACTGAGGGCTGCTGTTTACTGGGTAATTTACTTGTATTACGTGCCGAAGTGTATCGAAATTCTTCACCTTACACTTGTCATCATCATCCGCGATAAAAAGAAGTTCAAATTCCTGACCATCTGCAAAACGGCTTTCATCGCAGGCCAGATTCCAACTGAAATTAGAACTTATAGAAGAACTGCCGGAGGCTGGTGAAAAAGATGCACCATAGAAATCAGCATCAAAATTGCCAGCTACAAAAGAGAGCGAAAGATCATCTCCATCAGCATCTGTGACCAAAACATCGACATCAATGGTTGATCCTAACTCAATTTGTGAAGGTATGTTGGAGCTAAGAGCTACAACGGGATTGGTGTTTGACGGAAGAACGACGGTTGCATCGATGTATAATGTGTCTCCCGGGACATCACAAATGTCTCCGTCATTGACAATGATTCCTATGTTGAAGTTTTGAATTTCAGAAAAATCAAATGTTTCACAGTCTGTATTCCAGACCACTGTGCCTTGGATGTTTCCAGGAGCTCCACTGACATCAATCAATTCGAAACCTGCAGATGCCGGGTCTTCGATACCTTCTATGAATAAAGACATTTCTAGTTCATCCCCATCGGCATCTATCCCATTAATCACCTGCGAATAAGGAGGGCTATCTTCGGCAAGCGTAATGGTGTTGGGACTGCTGGAGGCGATTGGTTTCGCATTCGGAGGCGGCTCCACCTGGATGGTCAGCCTAAGTGTATCTAGCTGAGGAAGCGGACAGGCGTCATCTGCCGCTATGAGATCTAAGATGAAGGGTGCGTCAAGAATCGGTGGGCATTCGGGAATGCAAACTTCTATTTGAAGTTCACTCGTGCCATCTCCCACTGGGATTCGGTTTAAAGTGAAAATTTCATTGAGCTCTTCATTGAAATTAACGCCCTTTGCACGCAGTGTTATGTTTTCCCCGACGGTCACATTGGATACGAGGAAATCAAAACACTTTTCAGTGTCACTTGCGGTATAGGTGAGTACATCTGTGTCAGGGTTGAATGTGGGATTGCCGGGGATGGCAATATCTACCACCGGAGGAGCGGGCGGAGCACATCCATCTACAACCAATATTTGGAAATCTCTTCGCACCTCGCCAATTTTTTCACCATCGCGGTATTCTTCTACTTTAACAGCGAATACAAATAATCCGGTCTGGTCAGGATTGACGGTTAATAATCCTTGGTTACTGATTTTTAGAGGAGATGACCCTCCAACCATATTAGCCTCTGAAAACCCATTGAGAAAATTGACTCCAAAGTGTGGTTTGGCCTGTGGTATGGGCAATGCCACAGCAGAAGAACTATTCAAAGGTGTAGTTAACGAATACACAAGCGAATCTCCATCTGGATCTACACCGGTAAATTCAACATAGTACAGTTGATTCACGCAAGCATAGTCGCTCAGTGGTTTGAAAAGAATAGGTGAAGAGTTGACAAATACCTTTCCATCTTTCATCAGCGGAGGAATTTCCAGCACGTAATTCATGCCTGTCCCCGCCGGATTTACAATATTGTCAATTGCAGCATTTCTGCAGCAGCGTTCCCATTGAATGTAGTAGCCCTCTTCGCTCGCATAAAATTCAGGACTTAAATTAATCTCTGCAGTATACTGTACGCGCAATGTACGTAGCTCGTCTATTGCACACTCAATGTTGGTGTACTCCACAATTTCTTGCAGTCCTAATTGTAGCGTATGTGATGACATTAGCACATTGTCTCCATTTCTAAAAATAGAGACGGTAACAAAAGGATCAGGGCCTGGATTTTGGTTTTGTGCCTGGTCAAAATATTGCACCAGGTTGATGCGATAAACCCCGTCTCTCACGTAGATAAATTCAATTTCACCCCCCACAATATGGAAAGCATTGGATATCCCAATGGTAAGGATGAGACAACAGGTGATTAAAAACTTCTTCATCTGGCTAAATACTACAACAATGAAAGTACTAAAAACCCTGTAAACCAAAGGAGTGAGTAGTAATTTTGCCGCGATGAAAAAAGGAGCAACGATTGATTCGCTGGAAATAACTGGAATTTCCTCAGAAGGTAAAGGCGTAGGAAGAGTAGATGGAAAAGTGGTTTTTGTGAAAGAAACAGTGCCTGGTGATATTGTGAAAGCCAGAGTGGTGGGAAAAAAGAAGAAATTTTTGGAGGCTTATGCCGAAGAAATTCTTTCCAGATCTAGCGAAAGAACCGCACCATTTTGTGAGCACTTTGGATTGTGCGGGGGATGTAAATGGCAGCACATGGAATACGATGCACAACTTAAGTACAAGCAAGGGCATGTGGAAGAAAACCTCCGAAAGCTAAGCGGACTGAAATTACCCGAAATAAATCCAATATTGGGATCAAGTAAAACGAGTTTCTATCGAAATAAACTTGAATTCACTTTTTCCAATTTCAGATGGCTCACAAGAGAAGAAATCAACTCTGATGAAGAGTATGTAAGGACGGGTTTGGGCTTTCATATCCCCAAACAGTACAATAAAATCATCAATGTAAATAAATGTCATCTCCAGGCAGACCCTTCGAATGAGATTCGATTAAAGGTGAAAGACTTTGCGGATAAACATGATGTTTCATTTTACGATGTAAAAAATCAGGAAGGGTTTTTAAGAAATCTGGTAATTCGCACAGCTTCGACGGGCGATGTAATGGTGATCCTTCAGGTCCATTATCGAGATCAGGAAATGCTTGATTTGGTCATGAACTTCATCCAAAAAGAATTCCCGGCAATCACCTCACTGATGTTTGTAGTAAATGAAAAAGGAAACGATTCTTTTGGTGACCTTGAAGTGGAATTGTTTGCTGGCAAAGATCACATCATGGAGCAAATGGACGACTTGAAGTTTAAGATTGGTCCTAAGTCTTTCTACCAAACAAACTCTGAGCAGGCACATGAATTATACAAAGTGGCGGCTGATTTTGCCGGACTCAAGGGGGAGGAGTTGGTGTATGATTTATACACTGGAACGGGAACTATTGCCAATTTTGTGGCGCGATCAGCAAAGAAAGTTATCGGCATTGAATATGTGGAAGAGGCCATTGCCGATGCTAAAGTCAACAGTGAGCTCAATGGCATTGATAACACCGATTTTTATGCGGGCGATATGAAGGATTTGTTGGGCAATGAATTCATCAATGAGCATGGAAAACCTGATGTAATTATCACTGACCCACCACGCGCAGGTATGCACCCAAGAGTGACACAAATGTTAGCAGATCTCAAAGCGGAACGCATGGTTTATGTAAGTTGTAATCCAGCAACTCAAGCGCGTGATCTGGAAATCTTGGGTCAGGTCTATGAGGTGAAAAAGATCCAACCCGTTGATATGTTCCCACAGACCCAGCACGTGGAAAATGTGATTTTACTGGAGTTGAAGAAGTAGATGAGACATGTTCCACATAAAATCGAAAATCTCGCTTTAGATAATCCTCCTTATGTTTTCTTTCCTTTTGAAAAAATCAGATAAAATGAGCCATTGAAATACCTAAACATATCATTATCAGCTTGGATAAATTAAAGGTATGACCTTCACCAGTTTCAAATAGAATGGTAGTAGCAATATGCAAAAAGATACCAATCACTATAGCATTTACAATGTCTATATATTCAGTAGCTAGGGCCGTATTGTTAGAGATGTAAGTGCCTAAAGGGGTCATTGCGGCGAATACTACTAGGAAACCAATGATTTGAATTTTACTATAGCTGGATTGAAATAGAAATGTAGTTATTAAAGCTGCAATTGGAATTTTATGAATCAATACACCATACACCATATCATTGTGTTGGTGAATAGGAAACCCTTCTAAAAAGCTATGTATACATAGACTTATAAATAATGTCCATTGAAACGCTTTACCTTCTTTAGGTATATGGTCATGGCCATGCTCTACACCCTTAGAGAAAAGTTCTAAAACAACTTGTAACAAGATGCCGCACATGATAAAAAGACCGGTTTGCTTGGCATCTAAATGATGATACACTTCTGGTAATAAATCAAAAAGAGCCAACGCCAATAGAAAGGCTCCACTAAATGATAATAGAAGTTTAGTACCAATAGATTTTTGATTTTTAGTGAAAAAGGCAATGGTAACACCGCCAACAATGGCAATAACGGGGAGTAAGTATTTAATCATATGATATTATTTAGTAATCAAAGAAGAGCTTATGCGTTTACCCTAAACAACTGTTTTGTTCTATCTTTTTAAGTATTCTTGTCAGAAGTATTGATTTTATGAGATAGGAAATGTGTCAAAAAAAGGTTCTGATACCCCTTTTTCGACACATCGATTTTAAAACTCTGGGAAAAGTATTAAGGACGCAATGCCACTTTTAGCGTTCCTGATGTACGATCGCGCATCAAATCATACCCTTTTTCTGCTTCTGATAGTGGTAAAATATCAGTGAAAATCACACTAGGATCTATAACACCTCTTTCTACGATCGGCAATAATTTTTTCATATAAGCGGCCACATTTACTACACCCGTATGAATAGTTATATTTCTAAACAACGCGGATGAATAAGGCTGATCAACAGGTTCATAAAGGTGACCAAACCCAAGCACACTTATCGAAGCACCAGCCTGAGTCATTCCCATACCTTGATCAATCGCTGCTTTATTACCAACAGAATCAATAACAGAATTTGCACCTCGTCCCTCTGTAAGCGACTTTACAAATTCTACTGGATCTTCGTTTTTTGAATTCACTACATGCGTTGCGCCAATAGTTTTTGCTAATTCTAATCGACTATCGTGACGTCCAACAAGAATAATAGTAGATGGACCAAACAATGTTGCGGCCATTACAGCGCTCAGACCTACTGCGCCATCACCAATAACCGCTACAGTTTCTCCTGTCTTGATATTGGCATTTAATGCTCCGTGATAACCGGTTGCGAAATTATCTCCCAATGGAAGAACTTTTGTGTCGTGCTCATCTCCGGTCAAACCTTCTGGAAGCTTAAATAGTGAAGTATTACCATAAGGAACACGTATAAACTCTGCCTGTCCTCCCTGGATATCATCACCTCCATGCTCCGCAAAAAGGGGTGTTCCAAATAAACCTCCATGTTCACATGCTGAAGGTAAATCACGTTTACAATAGTAACATTCTCCGTCAACGAACATAGCTGAAGCTACGACACGGTCTCCGACTTTTAATGAATGAATGTCTTTGCCTACTTGGTCTACGACACCAACAAATTCATGACCTATTCGCATCCCTTCGAACAAACCCATTTCAGGTCCGTTTTGGGTAAATTCTAGATCCGCTCCGCAAACACCTGCAAGGGTGATACGGACAATTACATCATCATCTTTTAATAGTTGTGGCTTTGGTATGTCCACAACCTCAATTTTTGATCGTTCCTTATAAACAACTGCTTTCATATACTTTAAATTTTAAAATGTATCAATATTGACATTACAAAATTGAGTAGTATATGAGGGGATTAAAATGACGTGTGTTAAGAAAAGAGCTTGACCTCTATCAAGGGGAAAAATTGATCTAAATCAATTTTTACTTATGGTCGTGAACGGATTCTGCTCAGTGATTCTGGGGAAATTCCTAAATAGGATGCGAGGACATACTGCGGCACTCTATTTGCGATTTGAGGATATTTATTAACGTACTCCCAATATCGCTCTTCTGAGGTTTTACTGATGTTGGAAATGGTTCTTTTAAGTGAATAGGACAAAGCTCGTTCTGAGTACAACCTAAAATATTGACATAAGGGATGTATGCGAGCACAAAGCTCTTCAACATCATCGTATCTCATTTGTAGGATTAGGGAGTCCTCAAGAGCTTCAGCAAAATATTCAGCAGGAGATCTATTTAAATAACTGTAAAAATCTGTGAAGTACCAATCTTCGATTCCAATACTTACTGTATGCTCTTTTCCAAGCTCATCTAAATAAAAAACCCTGACTGCACCCTCCACAATATAGTTTCGATAGTCAGATATAAACCCTGGTTGAATAACAAATTGCCTTTTTTTTATTCTAGTGGTTTTTAATTTTGAAATAAACTGTTCTATTTCATCATCTGATAGCTTAACATATCTGGCTATGTTATCCAGTATTCCTTTGTATTTATCCATCGGCTTGTTTGTACTCTTGTAAGTAACACTAATGCATAAGAACAAAAAATTCCAATAATCCCAACATATTATTCCCTGACCTAATAGTTTTTTTGGCCTGTCTAACTTAATGCTTTTTAAACATCAAGTAAAGACAATTAATGCTGAGATCAAATGATATCAGATTTATAGCAATCAGAGGGATGTTGAAATAACTGGAGGAAAACCGGATTTTTTATAAAAATGAAATGGCCTCTTTGATTGGTGTTTCTCCGTCGTGGATTGGAATCACTTTTTGAAATGTTGATTCTTTATCCAGCAATTCCATTAGCGTTTCGGCTACATCTTCAATAGCATTATCACCGAGATCACTCACATTTACACTGATCTTGCCTGTGGCTTTCACTTCTTTCAAATGCCCAGGTTGCAAGATTGTGTAGTCCAATTCGGTATTTTCCATTAGCCACTGATCAGCATAGAATTTGGCAAGGTAATAGTCTCTCAAATTCGGAATTTCGTTCCACTTTTCGGGTGCAAGGGAAAAAATGGTACTTAGCATGATGTATCGTTTGATTCCTAGCTCTTCAGCAACTCTCATCGTTTTAATAGCTCCATCAAGATCTACTTGAAGAAGATTTTTACCGCGAGAACCAGACACAAAATAAATAGCCTCAATATCATTTGGAATTTCATTCTTGATTTCTTCCAGACTTCTTAAGAGATCCAAATTGATTTGGCTGTAGTTTGAGGATTCAAATAATCTGTCTCCATGTCTTGAAGTCCCCACCACCGTATGATTCTCTTGAAGTAGTTTTTGAGTCAAAAAAAGGCCAACTCTTCCAGTTGACCCTATTACTAATATTTTCATTTGATATCTTAATTGTTTGAATGAGAATCATATGTCTTGCCACTGATCTTCCATTGCCCATCCTTCTTGTATAGCACGAAGAAGTCAGTAAATCTCAGTCCAGCCCAATCGATAAACTCTACCTTAGCGGCAGCAGCAGGCCCGGAGATATCGATCCACGCGATATGATGTTGGATGTTTTCTGATTTTCCCGTTTTGTTGATTTCAGCGGCAAATTCATCTGCTGTTAAAGCTGAAAATTGTCCACCTATGGATCCTACAATATCAGCATGATCATAAAAAGCTGTCCTACTCAGTTTTCCATCTCCGCTTTTTGCGCTTTCTATATACGGTTTCAGAGCGGCCGCCACTTGCTGATATTCGCTAAAGCTTTGAGTTTCGTCCTGTTTTGTCTTAGCCTGCTGTGCAGAAGCACTAAGGGCTAATGCCAGTGCTAGGATTGTGTAAATAAATTTCATGTGTCTTTTGTTTTTTTGTTTTTAAATTTTATTTCAGTTCTGTGAATGAGAATCATAGGTTTTTCCACTGATTTTCCATTGCCCATCCTTTTTATACAGCACAAAGAAGTCAGTGAATCGAAATCCTTTCCAATCAAGAAATTCTACTTTTGCCGCTGCTGCCGGTCCCGAAATGTCTATCCAGGCAACATGATGTTGAATGTTTGGCGCTTCGCCTAAAGAAGTAACTGCATCACTAAATTCATCAGCTGTATTGTTTTCAAATTCGCCGGCTATAGAGCCTACAATGTGTGCATGATCAAAAAATGCAGTTCTACTTAGTTTTCCATCCCCTTTTCGTGCACCATTTATATAAGGTGCCAGCGCTTTTAGTACTTCCTGGTAATCGCTGAAGCTTTCTGCTTCTGTTGTTTGAGTTATCATAGTTTTTGTTATATTAGAACGTTCGTATATTAATTTAATAAAAATTTTATTTCACTATTGCCATCATCATGGAAGCCTTAAATACCTGATATGGTTTAATACTTCTCATGGATTTAACGCGAGCTAGCGTCCCTTGTCTACTGCTCAAAAAGAAAATAGCCATATGCAAAGGATCAACTTCTTTTTTGAAGTAACCTGCATTTTGTCCTTCAATTAGATAACGCTCGATCACGTCCTGCCATGCTTTCAGTTTAGACTCTACTAATACCCTAATTTCTTCCATTTCCCCAGCCACTTCGCTACTTAAGTCACCTAGTATACAGCCTTCTTTGAAATCATTTGCTTTCACACGTTCCATCTCGTCATCGAAAATAAACTCCAAACGCTCAGCGTATGGAAGATCACTATGGAGTAGTCTGGTCCTGAAAAATTCTTCCACCATGTCCGCATAATATTCAGCTGCTTTCAAGGCAAAATCTTCCTTACTTTTAAAATAATAATAAAATGATCCACTGGGAATGTCGGCACTCTCCAGTAGTTCTCTCAGTCCAAGGTTATGATACCCCTTCCTGCAGATGGTCTTTATTCCAATTTCAAGGACTCGGTGTATATTTTCTTCTTTCATAAATTAGAACGTTCGTATAGTACGGTGTAAAGAAGATAAAAGTTCACGAACTTTTCAATTTTTTAATGACTATTATAATATTTCAGAGATATTCAAAACCAAAACTGTGCAGAGAGATGTGTATAAACAATAATCCTGATTTTGTGAGGCAGCTCAATTTTCCATCTTTGATTGGTTTTTGACCATACAAACATATCATGTGGAATGCGTGATTTTGTTGGAATTGAAGAATTAGTTAGTTGCTTCTTAACTTAAAACATTGTGGTTGTAGCGTTTAGTTTTTCAGGTAAATGCTGACTGACGTGCCTACATCCAAGGTGCTCTCCACTTCGATCTTACCGCCCATGGACTCGATTTGATTTTTTGTGATGTACAGCCCAAATCCCCTGGAATCGTCATTCGTGTGAAAGGTCTCATACATTCCGAATAGCTTCTTTCTGTGCTTGCATAGATCAATGCCTATGCCATTGTCGGATACCGTAATTAGGGTGCATTCTTCATCGATTCTGGCTCGAATCTCGATGAAAGAATCCCGTTCATTGGATCGGTATTTGATCGAGTTACTAACAATGTTCAGAAGAATACTGTCCAGATAGGCAGGTATGACTTTTACTTGAAGATCCTTAGGAATATCAATTTTTACAGCAATTTTACTCGCTATGATATTTCCGCTCAATATCTTAAATGTATTGTCTACTTCTTCCCTTAAGTTTCTAAGCTCCTTTGGCTTATTCGAGTTTTGTATCGTGATGATTTCGTTCAGGTTTCGAATGGTTTCTTCCAATTTCATGGTGCTTGTCTTGATCATGTCAAAGAATCGTTCTTTGGCATCAGGACTAGCTTCGTCTTCCATGAATTGGACAAGTGCAGTTAGATTGGAGCTATGAGACCTTATGTTATGAGAAATTATGTGCGCAAAATTCTGAAGTTTTTTATTTTGACTTTCCATTACTGAAAGCAGCTCTTCAAGTTCATTCTTCTTTTCTAATTTGCTGGTCACGTCCCGCAATATGCCGTGATGAAAAAGGATGTTACCTTTTTCATCACGTTCGTAATAGCTATGATCCTCGACCCAAATCGCAGAGCCATCTTTTCTTTTCAGCGGATACTGATCTTCTTCATGAGCTGCCATTATTCTGCGATCTTCGATCTTAAAATAGAGCTCTGTTTTGATGTCTATGGCTAGCAATTCTTCTTCAGAATCGTATCCAAGCATCTGTACAAGTGCAGAGTTTACATCTACAAATCTTCCTGCCGGTGTACTTTTATAGATTCCATCCAGCGAATTGTTAAATAGCCTTCGATATTCCCTGCCTTTCTCCAGTGTCTCCTTTTGCGCTTCGATCGATTTAGTTACATCGACCGAATACACTTGGAATAATGCCCCGTCATCGGATGAAATGGCTGAAATATGAGCTTCAGCAGAAAAAAAATCCTGATTTTTCTTCTTTAGCCGTACGCTTGGAATCAAGGTTGCACTTGTTGAATGAGCCGTTTCCGTGGCGTTTTTAAACGACTCAATATCTTCCGGTGCAACCAAGGTGCTGATTGGAGCCTTACCTATAATTTCATCTTTGCTTTCATATCCATAGAGTTCAAGAAAAGCGACATTGACATCTAGTATCCGTTCATAATCATGAATGAAAATCGCATAGGGAGAATGCTCGAAAATCTCCTCAAATTGATTTTTATGAGCAAGAGTGGTTAGTTCTTTGGCGGTCATAAGTTGGTCTAGGTCTACTCTAAATATACCTTTCAATTGCCCGGAAAGCAAATAATGTCTTTTAAAAGAAGTGTTTTAACTATGAAAATTCTGCTTCTTGCTGACATCCTCTGACAAGCAAAAAATCCACCTGTAGTGGTTTTACTTAAAAAAATCGAGGAAGTATTATGATCTATTCATTGAAAAATTAGAAAAAATGATAAATAGACCTTCTTTTTGCATTATGCAAAATGATCCCGAATTAGATCCAAAACAGTTGGGCAGAGTCTCCTCGGATTTTGTGAAAGTAGCTGAGCCTCTCAAAGAAGCTTCCTATGCTATTCGGAAGCAGGAATTTTCCAAGTATCCCATATTCCCTATGTGTCAGATCAATCAGCCAATAGGTCAGGTACTTGTTGAGGCGTTTCAAACTGAGAATAATTGGCATTATTATGCCTCTTTCATAGAGGAGTTTACACAGCGTGGGTTGATTGCAGATGAGAAAATCTTCAAAGATAATTACAAAGATCCTGATGAGTTTTGCTGTTTATTCGTGATAGATGAGCAGTTCACCAATTTTGTATTCGTGCCTTATCCTATAGATTAACAATGAGGTTATTTATATTCATATCATTACTCTCTTCATTTCTTATGGCTTCAAGTCAGACCTATGAAAAAATAGATTTGAGCACTAGTATCAGTATAGATGTTAATGGTGATGGTAGCGATGAAAACATATCCTTTACTAAGGGAGAATGTGCTCAAATTATGATACAAGGAGATTCAGAGTACCTTTTTGGGTGTGGGAGTAAGACGTATTTTGAGTTCCCTAGTCAACTCGAATGGGTTGATTATTGGGGCATTTTCCCAAAACAAAAGACAGAGGAAGGCATTTTAAACTCTAATGGTGATTTAGAAGTAAGATCAATAGTGATGCAGAACGATGGAATTTTTCTGATGAAAGAAGAGGATGGCTTAATAATCATTGGTGTATTAACATTTATGGAGGGCAAACCTTATTGGATTCACCAATACTGCTAACCATTCTTCAAATGCCTCTCCATCAACTTAAGCTCAACATCCTCCAGTTTTAAATCTTGATCTGCCAACAGCACAAGGAAGTGATAAAGCAGATCTGAAGATTCTTCGATTAGCAAATCTTTTTTTCCATCCATTGCTTCCAGAATTACCTCTGTTGCTTCTTCACCTACTTTTTGGGCAATCTTTTTTGTGCCTTTATTGAGAAGCTCAGTCGTGTAGGACTTCTCAGAAGGATTGTTTTTTCGGGATTGAATCACACCTTGAAGCTCGTGTAAAAAGCCCAATGATTCTTTTTCTCCAAAACAGGTGTAGGTTCCCTTGTGACAAGTTTCCCCTTCTGGTAAAACCTTGATGAGGTACGTGTCATTGTCACAGTCTTCTTCGATATCAATGACATTCAGAAAGTTGCCCGAAGTTTCACCCTTTGTCCAAAGTCGTTGCTTGCTGCGACTATAGAAAGTTACCTTGCCCTCAGCTTGGGTTTTGGCAAGTGATTCATCATTCATATAGCCTAGCATCAAAACCTGGTTAGTTTGAGCGTGTTGAATGATGGCGGGTATTAGTTCCAGGTTCTGAGATTCAAGTTTCGAGTTGGTCATAATTTAAAGCCTAATGTCAATATTCTGATTGCTAAGAAATGCTTTGAGTTTTGGTATAGGAATTTCCCCGAAGTGGAAAACACTTGCTGCTAAAGCACCGGTAGCTTCCGTTTGTTCAAACACCTCTTTGAAGTGTTCACTTGATCCTGCTCCTCCGGAAGCGATAACAGGGATGCGCAAGTCAGCAGATAATTTGTTTGTCAAATCAATGGCAAATCCGGCTTTGGTTCCATCATTTTGCATGGAGGTCAATAGGATTTCTCCAGCTCCCAATTCTTCCACTTTTTTGGCCCATTCAAATACGTCCAATTCAGTGGCTTCTCGTCCTCCTTTGATAAATACTTTCCACTCATTGTCAACCAATCCAGCATCGATAGCGACTACAACGAACTGACTCCCAAATTCATCGGCTATCTCTTTTACCAAGGATGGGGTTCTTACGGCTGCAGAGTTGATGCTGACTTTATCAGCACCTGCATTGAGCAAAATATTCACATCCTCAATGGAAGAAATCCCGCCACCCACGGTGAAAGGGATATTGATTTCATGAGCAATCTGCTCCACGAGGGCGGCAAAGGTTTTTCGCCCATCCACTGTGGCGGTGATGTCTAGGAAGACTAGCTCATCGGCTCCTTCCTTTACATATCTCTTCGCAAGCTCAATCGGATCACCCGCGTTTCGAATATCGACAAAGTTGACCCCCTTGACAGTTTGCCCATCCTTGATGTCCAAACATGGTATAATTCTTTTTTTAAGCATTGACTTCAGATAGCTCCTTCAGTGTAATTCTATTCTCATAGATGGCTTTACCAACAATTGCTCCCTCTAACCCATTCTCTTTTAATTTGATAAGATCGTCCATTGAGCTAACCCCGCCACTTGCTATCAGCTTCACCTCGGGAAGTTTCTTGAGTATTGAATCATAGAGATCAAATGAAGGCCCCTCCAGCATTCCATCTTTCGAGATGTCAGTTGAGATTACATACTCAATTCCTTTTTCAGCATATGCTGATATGAAAGTGTCTATCTCTTGATC
The DNA here is from genome assembly GCF_039940915.1 of Ekhidna sp. Classification (GTDB taxonomy): domain Bacteria; phylum Bacteroidota; class Bacteroidia; order Cytophagales; family Cyclobacteriaceae; genus Ekhidna. The sequence continues at coordinate 180,002 of NZ_JBDVFO010000001.1, read as the reverse complement.
GGTACCTTCCTGCCATCCCGAAACCGCGATTTTTCCATCTAAAGCATCTGCACCAAGAATGATCTTTTCTGACCCGTATGCAGTAATCCATGATGTAAAAAGAATAGGTTCTTTTACAGCTATACTACCGCCTGTAATTTGACTTGCACCACTATCGAAGGCAATGCGTAAATCCTCGTCGGATTTTACTCCACCACCAAAATCAATTTTCAATCCGGTCTTGTTTGCTAGTTTTTCCAAAACCTTCCAATTAACGATGTGCTTCTCTTTGGCACCATCCAGATCGACCAGATGCAAATATTGCAAACCGGCATCTTCAAAGGATTTAGCTACTTCTAGAGGGTCTTCATTGTATATTTTTTTGGTGTTATAATCCCCTTTGGAAAGTCGGACACACTTTCCTTCTATGATGTCAATGGCAGGTATTATTCTCATAAGATCAGAATTTAGGAGTTAGAATTTAGAATGGCTTTCTTATAAGAATAAAGTAGTTTGGAAACCTCATCTACTTGTTCCATAAGAGAATCATTGGCCTTGATAAAATTCAAGTCTTTGACTAGAATTAGAAAGTATTTGGTTTCATCTAGGGTGCCTTCAGAGATATTAAAAAATCTAGCTTTATCATTAGGGGATCTTCGCTTGAATCCTTCAGCAATATTTGCAGCTACAGAAACCGAAGCTCTCCTAATTTGCGAAGTAATACCATAAACCTCCTTTTTAGGAAAATTTTGTGTTATTCTGTATACATCAAGCGTTAGCGCATGAGCTTTTTGCCAAACAATCAATTCTGTAAACGTTTTACTCTTTCCCATTCTAGATTCAATTATTCTAAATTCTGTCTTCTTAAAGATTTAAAAAGTTTTCAATCAATTTCCTTCCACCACTTGCTGATTTTTCTGGATGAAACTGTACTCCATAAAAGTTGTCCTTGTTCATGGCAGAAGTAAATGGCACCAAATACTGAGTTTCGCCCACCGTATCTTCACCCACTTCTACATAATAGCTATGCACGAAGTACATGTTTTCTGAAGACTCAATCCCCTTAAACAAGGGCCCTTTCACAGAAATAAAGTCATTCCATCCCATGTGTGGGACCAGCCCTTTGGGTGGAAATTTTTTCACTTTCTCATCGAAAATTCCAAGACAATCGGTGCCTCGCTCTTCAGAATATGAACACATTAATTGCATGCCAAGGCAAATCCCGAGAAAAGGTTGCTTAAGTGAAATGAGCACCTCATCAAGTTTTCGCTCTCTCAAATAATTCATGGCAGACTTAGCTTCGCCTACACCCGGAAAAATCACTTTTTCAGCGGCTGCTAATTCATCAGGATCATCTGTGAGCTTTGATTCTACACCAATTCGATCCAGTGCATTTTTCAAGGAGCGGATGTTGCCAGCATTGTATTTTACTATTGCGATCAATTTTTCAATTATTAATTCCCAATTCTAAATTCTTAATTCTTAATTTATAAGACTCCTTTAGTTGATGGTAACACGCCACTGTTATCCTTCCTCACTGCCATCTTCACTGCTCTTGCAAAGGCCTTAAAAATGGATTCTACCTTGTGGTGATCATTCTCACCTTCTGCTTTTATGTTCAGATTACATCTTGCTGTGTCTGAAAAGGATTTGAAAAAGTGAGAAACCATTTCCGTGGGGAGTTCACCCAGATGTGTGGCTTTAAAGTCAGCATCCCACTCCAACCAAGGGCGACCACCAAAATCAATGGCTACTTGTGCAAGACAGTCGTCCATGGGCAGCAAAAATCCATAACGTTCGATTCCTTTGCGCTCTTTGAGAGCATCATTAAACGCTGCTCCCAAAGCCAGAGCGGTATCTTCAATGGTGTGATGGGCATCGATGTTAAGATCCCCCTTCACCTGAATATTCAACCCAATAGATCCATGCCTGGCGATTTGATCCAGCATGTGGTCAAAGAATGCTACCCCTGTAGAAATAGAGCTGTTTTTTGGATCGTCCAGGTTTACAACTATTTTGATCTTCGTCTCAGAGGTTGATCGGATGCATTGCCCGATTCTTCCTGTGGGCTGATAAACCTGGTCTCCCAATGCCGTAAGTAACTTTGTGTTTTCTTCGGGGGTGCCAACAGTAATGCGAAGGCATCCTTCCACTAATTTGGATCGATCACGAACGACAATACCTTTAGATAAAAGATTTTGATAGACTTTTTGTGGTTCATCAAATTCAACCAGCAGGAAATTGGCATCTGAAGGATAGACCTTTTGTACCGTAGAAATCGCTTCTAGTGAGGAAATTAACTTTGTTCGTTCGTTGTTAAGAATCTCTACTTGCTTCTTAATCTCTTCGGGTCGTTGCAAGGCATCAATTCCCTGCTTCTGTGTGAGTGAGTTTACATTATATGGTGGTTTAATCTTATTCAAAATGTCTATTACGTCCCTATTGCCAATCCCAGCACCCAATCGCACGCCTGCTAGTCCAATCGCTTTGCTAAAGGTTTGAAGGATGAATAGGTTGGGAACGTTTTTGCCAACGAATGTTTCATCACTGAAATCAACATAAGCTTCATCCACTACCACTAATCCGTTGAAGTTTTCAGCAATGGAAAGAACCGCCTGCTTGTCAATTTTATTTCCTGTGGGGTTGTTTGGGGAGCAAATGAAAATCAATTTCAAATTTGGGTCTGCCAGGTCATTTTTTATGGTAGATGGATCAATTTGAAAATCCTGATTGAGCGGCCTCTGTATCTCCTCTACATTGTTAATTTGGGCACATACAGCATACATGCTAAAGGAGGGAGTGAATGTGAGGATCTTATCTTCTCCGGGTTCGCAAAATGCACGAATCAGTAGGTCAATAAGTTCGTCACTGCCATTTCCAAAAATCAATTGATCTGTACCGACACCTCTGAAAGAGGAAAAAGCCTTTTTCAATTCCGAAAGCGAAGCATCTGGATAACGGTTGAGGCCAAATCCAAATGGGTTTTCATTGGCGTCCAGCGAGACTTCAGCTAAGCCATCAAATTCATTTCTGGCGCTACTATAGGGCTTCATCGCCAATACATTTGGTCTTGTTATTTTATTAATATCAAACATTTTTTTCGTCTTTACTTCCCCCTTTGGAGGGGGTTGGGGGGAGGTTTTTAATTTCTTCTAAAAGATAATTTTTGACTCTGTCAATATTGCTAAGTATTGCATCATCAGGAATTCTAATAATTGTAAAACCCAAGTTTTCTAATGCCTTTTGGCGTATTTCATCTTTCGTGGCAACATCTTCATAAGAATGCGTTATTCCGTCTACTTCAATAATTAACTTCAGTGGAAGGGATACAAAGTCCACAATGTAATTATCAATTGGCCTTTGTCTTTTAAACGGGTACCCTAGTCCGCTAGCTCTTAAAACGTATTTCCAGAGGGTTGCTTCCCCCTCCAAAGGGGGAGTTGAAGGCGTATTATTTCCCCTCTTCGAGGGGGGCTGGGGGAGGTTAGAATTAATCTTTTCTAACCTTAAACTCACTGCATTTTTATGACCTTGCAATTGCTCAGCTTCAGCCATTTTTTCTATGTGAGGGCCAAGCTGCTGAATGCCATTTTTCGTTAGTTTTTGGAAGGTGATTTTTTTCACAAAACTGTCCAAAGAAACGCCGCTATAGTTCCGTGCATAGCCATTGGTTGGTAGCGTATGGTTGGTGCCACTAGCATAATCTCCTGCACTTTCACAACTCCAGTTGCCAAGAAATACACTTCCAGCAATCGTAACTTTTTCAGCCAAAATCTCTGCATCTTCAGTAGCGATAATCAGGTGCTCAGGCGCATACTCGTTGCTGAAGTTGACTGCATCATCAAGGCTGCTTACCAGAATTGATTGGCTGTTGATCAAAGCCTTCTTAGCAATTTTTACTCTTGGTAATTTCTCCACTTGGTTCTTCACCTCAACTGCTACCTCAGAAATAAGCTTTTCAGAGTTGCTTACTAATATTACCTGACTGTCTCCTCCATGTTCTGCTTGAGAGAGCAAATCTGCTGCGACAAATGCCGGATAAGCAGTATCATCGGCAATAACCAATACCTCACTTGGCCCTGCTGGCATGTCAATGGCTACTCCAAAGTTTTGGGCCATTTGCTTCGCAGCGGTAACGTACTGGTTTCCAGGTCCAAAAATCTTATCCACTTTTGGGATGGATTCAGTTCCAAAAGTCATGGCTGCTATGGCTTGCGCACCTCCGGTCAGAAAGATTTTATCTATTCCCAACAACTTACAAGTCCATCCAATCACCTTGTTCAACTCACCTGATTTGGTAGGAGGGGTGCACACAACGATCTCTTTGCAGCCAGCAATTTTTGCAGGAATTGCCAACATTAGAAGAGTTGAAAAAAGCGGAGCAGAGCCTCCCGGTATGTATAGCCCTACTTTTTGTATACCCACACTCTTCCGCCAGCAATTCACCCCAGGCATGGTCTCGATGATGTGCTTTTCTTCCTTTTGAGCAAAATGAAAGTCTTCAATGTTGGATTTAGCAATGATAATGGCTTCTGCAAGTGATGGATCAATCTCATATTTCTGATTAGATAAATCAGCAACCAAATCATCCATTTCGACACCATCGAATTGCTTGTTGTATCGAAGCAGTGCTTTGTCCCCTTTAGCTCTTACGCTATCCATTATAGGTTCAACCCGTTCCTCCATTTCTGAAAGATCGAAGGTCGGTCGTTGACACAATTCCGGCCAATCTAATTTGCTGGGATACTTATAATTTTTCACAACTAAACAATCATTTTTTCAATTGGACATACGAGGATTCCTTCTGCACCTTTCTCCTTTAGTTGATCAATGACTTCCCAGAAATCATCTTCTTTAATCACGCTATGAACACTGCTCCATCCTTCATCCGCAAGCGGAAGAACAGTGGGACTTCTCATCCCAGGTAAAAGTTCGATGATAGAGCTGAGATTTTTATTGGGAGCATTTAGCAAAATATACTTATTCTGCTTAGCAGCTTTTGCCGCCTCTATCCTAAAAAGTAGCTTGTCCAGAATCTGTTTCTTTTCTGAAGATAGCATCGTATTGGCTACCAATAAAGCTTCACTTTTGAGTGCGACTTCCACCTCTTTCAATCCGTTAGCTAATAAGGTACTTCCCGTACTCACAATGTCGAAGACGGCCTCTGCGAGACCAATTCCTGGTGCTATTTCTACACTACCACTGATTACTTCCACTGTAGCGTCAATAGAATTGGCTTCCAGAAAGTTCTTCAGGATTACTGGGTAGCTAGTGGCTATGCGCTTACCAGAAAACCATTCCAACCCTGCATAGTCTTCTTCTCGTTTTATTGCAAGCGATAGACGACATTTTGAAAACCCGGTACGATTGATTACTTCTACTGCTTGTTGTTTTTCCAGGTATTCGTTTTCACCAACAATCCCGATATCGGCAACTCCTTCCGCTACATATTGAGGGATATCATCATCCCGCAGGTAGAAGACTTCCAATGGAAAATTTGAAGCGGTAGACATGAGTTTGCCGCCGTTATTTATTTTGATACCGCACTCCTTCAGCAAGCCCATACTTTTTTCATTCAGGCGTCCGCTTTTCTGTACAGCTATTTTTATTACTTGACCCATTTATTTGATCGTTTTTTGCTTTTCACTAACCTCCCCAAGTGGAGGTTGTTTTGATTAATTTGTTTTGGCTTCTCGTTCATTTTTAAAATGCTAACTCTGCTCAATAATTTCTTGTCACGTAGTGACAAAAAAAAGGCCTGTCGGTAATCCGACAGGCCTTGGTATATTTTGATATACTACAGCATCATCTTCCTACCTCTTCCGAGTGAAGTTGTAATGATGTATATGATGATGTAGTGTACTTGTTCTCATTTCTGGTTGCAAATATATACCGAAAATTTAATTGACATTATCCAGCGTATTTTTCGCTCACAGCATTCCAGTCCACTACATTAAAAAATGCATTGATGTAATCAGGTCTTCTGTTTTGGTAATTCAAATAGTATGCGTGTTCCCACACATCCAGTCCTAGAATGGGTGTTCCTGAGCATCCTGCTTCAGGCATCAATGGATTATCCTGGTTTGGTGTAGAGCATACGGAAACAGATCCGTCGCTATTCTTGCAGAGCCAAGCCCATCCACTGCCAAACCGAGTTGCCGCAGCGTTGCTAAATTCTTCTTTGAACTTCTCGAAAGAACCAAAAGCGCTATTGATTGCATCAGCAAGAGCACCTGATGGCTCCCCACCACCATTTGGACTCATCACTGACCAAAACAGTGTGTGATTGAAGTGACCACCGCCATTATTTCGTACTGCACCATTATCAGAATGATTCTTGCAAAGATCTTCTATGGATTTTCCATCCATGTCCGTACCATCTATTGCTGCATTGACTTTGGAAACATATGCAGCATGATGCTTGCCATGATGAATTTCCATGGTTTTAGCATCTATATGTGGTTCCAATGCGTCGTGTGCATAGGGTAGGTTCGGTAATTCAAAAGCCATAATTATGTGATTTTAATAGTTCCTAATAAATGATTTGTGAAGATAACAAGAGTTAGGTATGTTTAGTTGCCTCGAAGTTTTTTAAAAAAATCTTTAATCAAAACTTCACAGTCGTTTGCCATCACGCCCAATTTTAGATCCGTCTTTGGATGAAGTATGTCACTACTGTACTTTGAAAAGCCACGTTCTTTGTCAAGCGCACCCACAACTACTTTTCCTATTTGTGTCCAAAAAAGACCGCCAGCGCACATGCTGCAAGGTTCGAGCGTAACATAAAGCGTACACTCATTGAGGTATTTGGATGCTAAATGATTTTGAGCGGCAGTAATGGCAAGCATCTCCGCATGAGCGGTAGCATCATTGAGCCGTTCTACTCTGTTATGATCCTTAGCAATGATTTTTTGCTCGCACACCACCACTGCACCAATGGGTATTTCGCCTTCTTCAAAAGCAACTTGCGCCTCATTGAGTGCTTGTTTCATGAAGTGCTCATCGCTGTGTATGCTGAGAGCCATTACTTTTCGTCAATTATTACACTGCTCATAATGTCTTTTGCAACAGACTGGTAGGTCTTCATCAGTCTGGCTTTGCAGCCAAAATTGAAAAGCAGCACTTGGTTGTTGTAAGAGGTGTACTGGATATATGTATAGTATCTCGAGGATTTTGATCCAGAGAAAGCATTGTCACTTTTGAGAGCTGAGACAAACTCAAAAACGACGAATTTTTTCCCGTTTATTTCTTTTATTCCATCCTGTATAAATTCAACATTATCAAAAAGGGATTGAATACTTGCTTTATAAAAGCCATACACGGTTTCATTGTCATCGGAAGTCCAACGCATTGGATTCCAGTTGATACCCAAATCCACCTCTCTATCGAGCGTTGAATGCATTGCAAGGGGCTCGCGTGCGGAAACGAATTTTTGAAGGCGATCATTGGTACTCATCAATGTAAATGATGATGGTACCAAGTAGGAGATTTCTTCATTAATCTTATGTTTGACCATCTTTTCTTGAGCCTTCGAAATGAGTGGCAAAAGGCAAATGAAGAGCACTGCGAATTTTTTCATAGCTCAAAGCTAAAAACTTGAAAGGTATTTTCAGGTGATGATCCTACCTTTGCGCTTTTATTTTCAATTTCATCAATTAAATAGATATGCTACGCACACACACTTGTGGGGAATTACGTTCGAACCATGCCGGGGAAACGGTAACATTATGCGGATGGGTACAGAAGCAAAGAGATAAAGGGGGTGTTGTGTGGATAGATCTTCGAGACCGGTATGGGGTCACGCAGTTGATTTTTGAGGAGGGTATCACTGAGCAGGCTATTATTGATCAGGCAAAGAAGACAGGGAGAGAATTTGTGGTGAAAGCTACCGGTGAAGTAGTGGAGCGCTACTCGAAAAATGATAAAATGCCGACAGGGGACGTAGAGATTCGGGTCAATAGACTGGAATTGTTGAATGCATCCAAAGTGCCGCCATTTACCATCGAAGATGAAACAGATGGCGGAGAAGATCTTCGAATGAAGTATCGATACCTTGATATTAGAAGAAATCCGGTTAGAGAAAAGTTGCAGCTTCGTCATACAATGATGCAGAAGGTTCGGGAGTACTTGGATGGCGAATCATTCTTTGAAGTAGAAACGCCCTATTTAATCAAGTCAACTCCAGAAGGTGCGCGTGATTTTGTAGTGCCTTCGCGAATGAATGAAAATCAGTTTTACGCGCTTCCTCAATCTCCTCAGACATTCAAGCAACTGTTGATGGTAGCTGGAATGGATCGGTATTTTCAGATCGTAAAATGCTTTCGCGATGAAGATTTGCGAGCAGATCGTCAGCCGGAATTTACGCAGATAGATTGTGAGATGACCTTTGTTGAGCAAGAAGATGTACTAAGGACATTCGAAGGGATGACTAAGTTTTTATACAAGGAGATCAAAGGAATTGAATTGCAAGACTTCCAACGAATCAGCTATGATGAAGCGATGGCTAAGTATGGCTCTGATAAGCCTGACTTACGATTTGGTATGGAATTTTGCGAACTGAATGATTTGGCTCAAGGCAAGGGTTTTGTGGTATTCGATAGCGCTGAATTAGTGGTAGGAATCAATGCTTCAGGATGTGCTGAATACACTAGAAAACAATTGGACGGATTGACAGATTTTGTGAAAAAACCACAAATTGGAGCCAAAGGATTGGTGTATGTGAAGTGCAATGAAGACGGCACGTTCAAGTCATCAGTAGATAAGTTTTTTGATCAGGATGCGCTTAAAGTTTGGGCAGATAAGTGTGGAGCCAAGCCGGGGGATTTATTGCTGATTCTGGCAGGGGAACAAAATCAAACAAGAAAAGCGCTCAACGAACTTCGGTTAGAGATGGGTGAACGGTTAGGGCTGAGAGATAAAGATAAAGTGGCAGCTGCCTGGGTGCTTGATTTCCCGCTGCTGGAATGGGATGAGGAAACGGAAAGGTACCATGCAATGCACCACCCGTTCACTGCGCCAAAACCTGAGGATGTTGAAAAGCTAGCCTCCGATCCGGGAGCAGTTCGAGCCAACGCTTATGACATGGTAATAAATGGCGTAGAAGCAGGAGGAGGCTCCATCCGTATCCATGATCGTGAGATGCAGGCCAGAATGTTTGAAGTATTAGGATTCAGTAAAGAGGAAGCAGAAGCACAGTTTGGTTTTCTGATGGGAGCGTTTGAATATGGAGCACCCCCGCATGGAGGCGTGGCTTTTGGCTTTGATCGTTTGTGTGCGATAATGGCAGGAGAGCAAAGCATTCGAGATTTCATTGCTTTCCCTAAGAACAATGCAGGAAGAGATGTGATGATCGATTCACCCTCAAACATTTCGAATGAACAGCTCGATGAGCTAGGTATAAAACTAGTAGAGCCAACAAAATCGTAGTTTTTGGTACTTTTTCACTAACTTTTCAGGTCTAAAATCACCCGAATGACTAAGAAGTTTTTACTTTACTCTGCCCCGTTTTTTGTATTGTTCGGAGCATTGTCCCTATTTGAGCCGTATCTGTATAGACACCTGTTTGCAAGTACAGATATCGATAGATTGGCAGGAAAGGAGTTTCAAGTCATAGCCCACAAGGGCGCTTCAGGACTTGCGCCTGAGAATACGATGGCCTCATTTAAGAAAGCGCTAGAGCTTGGGGTTGATCAAATCGAGCTTGATGTAAGACATACGAAAGATGAAGAAATCATTGTCTTTCATGACCAGAGACTAGATCGGGTTACACGTGATTCATTGGGAAACCAAGTGACTGGTGATGTCCATGATTACACATTAGAGGAGATTAAACAATTTGAAGTAGGCTCATGGTTTGACTCTCAATTCATAAATGAGAAGATCCCGACGCTTCAGGAAGTGTTGGATTTCATCGATGGAAGAGTGACTGTGCTTATTGAGATCAAGCATATGGATCATCCGCACTATCATGATTTTGCTGAGAAGCTAGTAGAAGTTGTGTTAAGTGAGGAAAATGGAGAAGATTGGATCATTCTTCAGTCGTACGAGCCAAAGTACCTGGATGAAGTGCATGAACTTGATCCGCTTATTCAAACCAAAGCCTTGATCATTGGAGAAGATTCGGCACCATTAATTGCTTTCTATGTTGAAACCAGAATTCATATGGGACGCGCTAAAGAAAGCAATCGAATGAAGGCGATCAATCCACAATGGGAAACCTTATCGCCAAGAAGAGTTTTTCAAATGCATGCCAAAGGCTACGAAGTGCATGCATACCCGATTAATACACGTGATGATATGGTGAAGATGCTGAATGCAGGTGTGGATGGAATCATTACTGATTTCCCCAATGTCGCTATTCAGCTACGTAACGAAATCATGAGATTGGGACAGGAAAAGCAGCAGTAAGCTCTGCTTCTGCAGAAATATATCCGAACGCATCCCAGCTTGGGCTCTCCAGTACCTTTAGAAAGGTCTCATTGGCTTTTTCGGTATTGCCTTGCTGCTGATACCAATTGCCCAAGCCATACCCCCGGGTTGGATCAATTTCACTGTCCACAGGGAATGCTTTTTCTGCTAACTCCAGAGCATTTTTTTCGCCTTTAAACAGGAGAAGCAAATCGAGATAAGCATCGTTTTCAACCATTGCCATCCTTTTGCTGATGGGTTCAAGAACTGATTCGGCCAGTTCTAAGTTTCCGATTTTTTTGTACGTCATATACAACCAATAAGAAGTGGCAGCAAGTAAGTCATCATTGTTGCTATACTCCATGCATTTTTTATAAGCAGAAATGGCTTTATCATATCGTCCACTTAGATAATGCGCCAGTCCATAGTGGTACCAGATATTAAACTTATCATTACCTAAAGGCTGATCAAGTTTGTTTGGAATACCATCTGGTTCTATTTTATTTGGCGCGTTAACACTATAAAAAGCGGCCATTTCAAAATCCTCAATGGCTTTGTTGAGCTGACGTGTAGAAATATAACGATGACCCCTATGTCTTCTCAGTTTGAATGAAGTTGGGAACTTTTCCAAGCCCGCGGAATAGACTTCAATAGCGTCCAGGTACCTACCTAAGTACGCCAGACGCCTACCGTGCCATATGATCAACTCTAAACTATCAGGATTTGCTTCCAGATTGCTCTTCGCCACTTGTAGGTTCGCTTCCAATTTCAGTTTTGCCTCAGGTGTCAAGCTCTTAGGCGGAAGCTCCTCACCCATCAGGTTGTAGATTTTGAGCGGATCTTTTTCAGGGAGTGTAGAAGTAGTGCCTGATTCAACGCTCGCTGAGCTACCTCCTTGCTGGCATTGGCTGAAGGTCAAAGAAAGTATAATTAGCGGGGTGATTTTTTTCATGAATTTTATTCTTTCCAATTCGGATAGCCTGGCTGCTTCAGTTCTTCACCGTTCTTCGCTTCGTTCACCATGCGTCGCACTTCTTTTAAAAGTTCCTTTGCATCATAAATCACGCCATCTTTGATTGTATACCTCACTCCGCCTACTCGAGTGATCTCGTTATCCGCTGTAAGCTTGATGGCACCAGTGCCGTACAAGACCTTCAAATTGGCCAATGGATTCTCTTCTACAACGACCAAATCAGCCATTTTCCCTACCTCTATCGTGCCGATTTCTTTTTCCATGCCTAGCGCCTGCGCTCCCATAAGGGTCGCAGACCTTATTACTTCCAGGGGATGAAATCCAGCTTCTCTTAAAAGCTCCAGCTCTCGAATATATGCGAACCCGTATAGCTGGAAGATGAAGCCTGAGTCAGAACCGGTAGTCACTCGTCCACCTCGATTTTTGTATTCATTGACAAATGTCATCCAAAGCTTATAATTCTCTTTCCAGGCTACTTCTTCCTCTGTTCCCCAAAAGTGCCAGTATGATCCATGAGAAACTTTACTTGGTTGATAAAATTTCCATAAAGAAGGAAGTGTATAATCTTGATGCCAATCGGCGTTTCGGGAGCGCATCAAATCTCTGCTAGCTTCATAGATATTGAAGGTTGGGTCGAGTGTGAAATCTAATTCCAGCAATCGGTTCATGACTTCATTCCATTTTTTTGAGTATGGCTTTGCCGCCTGTTGCCAAAGTCTCCCAGCTTCTCCAAAGCGATCTTGCTCATTCTGATAATTATAATTTACAGGATAGTCCTGTACTACTCGATCATCAAACATCGCCTCCGGCAATCCATACCAATGCTCCATGGAGGTAAGCCCAGCTTCAGCTGAGTTGAGCACGTTCCACCAGCCCACATTCAACTGGGCATGATGGCAGGCCGATCGTAAGCCCAATCGCTTATTTTCTTTTAGCGCAGCATCCATAACTTCAGGTGAGGCTCCAAAAAATTTGATACCGTCAGCACCTCGACGATAATTGGCTCTTACCCATGAAATAGCTTCTTCAGCATTCGTAATCGGACCTTTGAGAATTTCACCTGACACCGACCGTTCACCAGGCAGATTCCTTACCACCTTGACATCTTCCAGGTTTTGACCAAACGAGGTATAAGCGAGGATTCGGGGAGCGGTTATTTCGTTGTTTGCACTTCTATTTTTATGCCTAAGCACCCAATCCAGGCCGTTTCCAGCGGAAGGATCCCTAATCGTAGTGATTCCATGAGCTAGCCAAAGCTTGAATACGTATTCTGCAGAAGTACCCTGGCTTGTGCCGCCAATGTGACCATGCATATCTACAAAACCTGGTAGCACATACATGCCTTCGGCAGCTATTTCCATCCCATTGCCTACAAGCTTTGGACGTCTATCCGGATTTATTTCTACTCCAGGATAACCTACCACCTGAACTTTCGTAATCTTATTTTTTTCAATAACAATATCAACAGGTCCGATGGGTGGGGCTCCGTTTCCATTGATGAGCGTGGCTCCTCGTATGATTGTCATATCATAAGGGCCTTCACCTGCAGTTCTTGAGGGTGCGGGATCTATTTGTGCTATTGAAACATGTAAAATTAAAAGAGAGAAAAGAGCGGACAGGAATTTTTTCATGGTTTGCGATGTATTAACTTTTAGCTCAGATTTAAAAATAGTCAATTCAACAGTATGGCAGCAATAGAATCTAACATGATGCCCCTTGGTACGACAGCTCCTGACTTCAATTTGCCAGATGTTATATCGGGAGAAAACAAAACATTAGAGGACGTACGATTAGAATACGGTGTTGTCGTGATGTTTATATGCGCTCATTGCCCTTTTGTTAAAAACATTGAGGAGGAGATTGCAGTGGTAGCAAGACAATACACAGAACAGAAAATTGGATTTGTAGCTATCAGCTCAAATGATCCAGGTGATTACCCGGAAGATGCACCGGAAGGGTTAAAAGAGCAGGCAGAAGAATTTGAGTTTAACTTTCCTTACCTATTTGATGAATCTCAAGAAGTAGCAAAGGCCTATCAGGCAGCATGTACCCCGGATTTCTTTCTATTCGACGAAGATTTAAAATGCATCTATCGTGGAAGGTTTGATGCCAGTACCCCCGGGAACCCAGAGCCAGTTACCGGAGATGATCTGATCAATGCACTAGAAACGCATCTTGAAGATGAACCGCAGGCTGCAGATCAAAAGCCGAGCATCGGCTGTAGCATTAAGTGGAAAAATTAGTACTTTTTTAGCAGGTCGGCTTGTTCTTGTATAGCGCCCTTGAATTCTCCTTTTAGTCTGTCAATCAATTCATTGACAGAGGGAGTATCTTCAATTTTTGTAACACCTTGCCCTGCAGACCATATGGTCTTCCATGCTTTTGCTTCATCATTTGCAGACAGCTCTTCTCCAAAGTCGACTTTTGCAGATTGTTTCCACATTTCTTCTGTTATTCCCATGGCCTCAAGGCTAGGTTTTAGGAAGTTGGCATGTACGCCGGAGACTGCTGCCGTATAGACAATGTCTGAAGCTCCCGCATCAATGATCATCTTGCGGTATTCTTCTGGTGCCTCGCTTTCTTTTGCATTGATGAATCGTGTGCCCATATAGGCCAGATCAGCACCCATTTGCATAGCTGAAGCGATATCCCGGCCTGTTGATATGCAACCTGACAATAGAACGGTCTTGTTGAAAAACTTACGTACCTCTCCTACAAATGGCATAGGGTTCAGAGTTCCGGCATGTCCGCCAGCTCCTGCACACACCAGTATCAGACCATCCACACCAGCTTCTGCAGCCTTTTCTGCATGCCGCTTCATAATTACATCATGAAATACCAAACCACCGTAGCTGTGCACAGCATCTACTAATTGCGAAACAGCACCTAGAGAGGTGATTATTAGTGGAACTTTATGCTTCACTACAATTTCCAAATCTGCTTCCAAACGAGGATTTGTTTTGTGAACAATGAGGTTGACGCCAAAAGGAGCAGCTTTTTTTCCAGTTTCTTGTTCCCATTTTGCCAGCGTTTCTTTAATCTCTATCACCCATTCTTCGAAACCTTCCGTAGATCTGTTATTCAGGGCTGGGAATGTTCCCACTATTCCATTTTTACAGCATTCAATGACCATTTTTGGCCCTGAGATGAGAAACATTGGTGCTGCAACTGCAGGTAAGGATAAGTCCGAAATAAATGAAGCTTTCATATGCTTTTTGAAAAAAATTGTGATCTGACAATGATACAAACTAATTCTTGAGATATACTCAAATGCAGCTTAGCTAAAGCCCGTTCCATATTCAATTTTGTTAAAATCTGAACTTTGTACTTCCTCTTTGCGGTTAGCAACTAGGTTAGAGATTAGTACAGATGATAGCGAAATCAGTTTCATATCTTACAAACAATTAGTTCGTCAATTTACGATCATATCAAATACAAGAAGCTATCGCGGCTCATTTTATCGTCAGGCTTCAATTATGTAAATTGCGCATCCATTTTTGCCATGAGTATACAAGGAAATATTAAAATCGTAACCACCCATCAGCTTCAGGAAATGAAGTCTAAGGGCCAGAAAATCTCCATGCTTACTGCCTATGACTATTCGATGGCAAAGATCATCGATCAGGCAGGGGTAGATGTCATTCTGGTTGGGGATAGTGCCTCGAATGTCATGGCCGGAAATGAAACGACATTACCCATCACATTGGATCACATGATTTGGCATGCTACATCTGTGGTAAAAGCGGTAAATCGTGCGCTGGTAGTGGTAGATGTTCCTTTTGGAAGCTATCAAGGGAGCTCGTCTGAAGCACTGAGGTCATGCATAAGAATCATGAAAGAATCAGGAGGTCATGCGGTGAAGATGGAAGGCGGACTGGAAATAAAAGAAAGTGTTTCTCGTGTGTTATCTGCCGGAATTCCTGTAATGGGTCATCTCGGGTTAACCCCTCAGTCTATTTATAAGTTTGGAACCTATACCGTGCGAGCTAAAGAAGAGGCGGAAGCTCAAAAGCTGATCGAGGATGCTAAGCTTTTAGAGGAGCTTGGGTGTTTTGGGATCGTTCTTGAGAAGATTCCTTCGCAGCTTGCAAAAAGAGTGTCCGAGGCGATTGCAATTCCAACGATAGGCATTGGCGCAGGACCAGATACTGATGGCCAGGTGCTGGTAGTCCATGACATGCTAGGCATCACACAAGATTTTAAACCCCGTTTTCTACGTCAATATGCTGATTTGAATAAAATCATGAAAGAGGCGTTCGAAAACTACGTTTCAGACATTAAATCCCAAAAATTCCCCAACGAAAAAGAAAGTTACTAATCCTTAAAAGAGAGAAGAAAAATCAATGGCGAAGATCATTTATACACATACAGATGAAGCACCTGCTTTAGCAACCAAATCACTCCTCCCAATCGTAAAAGCCTTTGCAGGGAAAGCAGGGGTAAATGTAGAAACAAGGGATATATCGCTTGCGGGAAGGATTATTGCCCTATTTCCTGAATTTCTTTCAGAAAACCAGCGCATTGCCGATGCGCTTTCAGAGTTGGGGGGTATTGCTAAGACACCAGATGCAAACATCATCAAGTTGCCGAATATCAGTGCATCGATTCCTCAGTTGATGGATGCCATCAAAGAACTTCAGTCTCAAGGATATGCATTACCAGATTATCCGGTTGACCCGAAGGATGACAAGGAAAAAGACATTAAAGCCAGGTATGATAAGGTAAAGGGAAGTGCTGTAAATCCTGTTTTGAGAGAAGGTAACTCGGATCGAAGAGCACCAAGAGCGGTGAAAAACTTTGCGAGAAAATTCCCACATAGCATGGGCAAGTGGTCAGCAGACTCTAAAACACATGTGGCAAGCATGAATGGAGGTGATTTTTATGGCGGTGAGAAGTCTGTTACGCTTGAATCTGCAACAGAGGTGAAAATTAATTTCGTAGGAGCTGATGGAGGCCAAAAGATGCTGAAGGATAGCTTCCCGATTCAAGCAGCAGAAGTTATCGACGCATCTGTTATGAGCATGGGGCAGCTTAAGTCTTTTATAGCGGCGGAGATAGCGGATGCAAAAGCAAATAATGTGCTTTTCTCCTTACACATGAAAGCAACTATGATGAAGGTTTCAGATCCTATCATCTTTGGAGCAGCGGTTGAGGTTTACTACAAGGATGTTTTTGAAAAACACAGGGACCTATTCAATGAAATAGGAGTAGATGCTACGAGTGGAATAGGAGATGTGTATAGTAAAATACAAGCGTTGGATGAGGCAAAACGAAGCGAGGTAGAGGCCGATATTGAGAAGGTTTATGACTCACGTCCATCGCTGGCGATGGTAAATTCAGACAAAGGGATTACCAATCTGCATGTTCCTAGCGATGTGATCATCGATGCCTCCATGCCAGCAATGATCCGGACTTCCGGGCAAATGTGGAACAAAGACAACAAAACAGAGGATACAAAAGCGGTGATTCCCGACAGATCTTATTCGGGAGTATACCAAACAGTAATTGAAGACTGTAAGAAGAATGGCGCTTATGATCCAACAACCATGGGAAGTGTTCCTAATGTAGGTTTGATGGCTCAGAAGGCAGAAGAGTACGGATCTCATGATAAAACATTCCAATTTGAGGAAGCAGGAAGAGTCCAAGTGGTTGCTGCTGACGGAAATGTTCTACTCGAACAAGAGGTTGATAAGGGGGACATTTTTAGAATGTGCCAAGTGAAGGATGCACCGGTTCAAGATTGGGTGAAACTTGCTGTGAATCGCGCCAAGGCAACCGGAGTTCCCGCAGTGTTTTGGCTAGATAAAAACAGGGCGCATGATACTGAATTGATCAAAAAAGTAGAAAAATACCTGAAAGATCATGATACTTCAGGATTGGAAATCCACATCATGTCTCCAGTAGAAGCAACGCAATTCTCTGTTGATAGAATTCGAAAAGGAGAAGATACCATCTCTGTTACAGGAAATGTACTTAGAGATTACCTGACGGATTTGTTCCCGATTCTAGAAGTGGGGACAAGTGCTAAAATGCTTTCAATTGTTCCGCTGATGAATGGTGGAGGATTGTTTGAGACGGGAGCAGGAGGGTCAGCTCCAAAGCATGTTCAACAGTTTGTTGAGGAAGGTCACTTGCGTTGGGATTCCTTGGGTGAGTTTCTTGCATTAGCTGTATCGCTTGAACATCTTGGAGAAAAATATGACAACCCACAAGCCAAAGTTTTGGGAGAAGCTTTGGATAATGCTACCTCCAGATTGCTTGAAGAAAATAAATCTCCTTCAAGAAAAGTGAATGAGATAGATAACCGCGGTAGTCACTTCTACCTGGCGATGTATTGGGCTGAGATGTTGGCAAATCAGGATGAGGACGCTGAATTGAAATCTACGTTTGAGACTGTGGCGAAAGAACTGGCAGCCAACGAATCAAAAATTAACGACGAGTTGATCGGAGCACAAGGAGCAGCCGTGAATATTGGCGGCTACTATCAGCCAGATGAAAGCAAGGCTACCGAGGCAATGAGAGCGAGTGCTACATTGAACCAAATCATTGATTCGATAGAGTAGCATTATTCTTTTTTCTTGACATGCTTAACCGAATGATTTCAATCTGTTATCATATGATAATATATTAATCATCTAACCGATATATTGTACATATTGTCGAAATAAATCTCCATAATAAATTATCATTTGATAATTTAGGAGAATGGTTAACATAACTCTGACCAAAGAAGAGCGCCTCTATTTCATTGATTATAATGATAAGAAAATTCTATGGTGCGATTACAGTAAGTCTGGCGAGCGAGAAATGATTCAGCTATTAAGAAAAGCTGTAGAGCTTGGTAAAACCGTAGGTGATAATTTAAATATCCTTACGGACTTCAGCAGCACACCTCGATGCCCTGAGTTTAATAAGCTATTGAAAGGGTATGGTAAGGAATTTCATCAAGGAGGTGTCGCAGTAAAAGTCGCTATTCTAGGAATTGATAGTCCCCTGAAACGCGTTGTGGTTAATGGAACAATGGTGATAACGCGCATTAAAAATGTGAAGCTATTCGATAATAGAATGGAGGCGAAAAACTGGCTGACCTCTTAGTGGTTTAGTTGCCACTTCCGATTTATTTCTTTTTCCCGAAAGAAAAACTTGTCGTGGTATCTGTCAGTCTTCCAGTATGATCAAAAACGTAAAAGGTATTTAAAGTACCACTGCCAAGATTGAAAGATGTATTCATATAGTTTCCGAAAATGACCTCATTCGCATCGCTTAAATCCCCGGAAGGATAGTTGAGAAGGCGTACATCATTGGACATGAAATTTTGAAAATCTGACTGGTAGGGTTTAACGGTAAGGTCAAATGAAGGTAATTGCAATTCAAAGGCTTTTTCTGTCCCTTCCATTGCTTTGAAAGAGTGCAATAAATTGACTGGCTGATTTCTAGTAAGGAAAGACGAGTTCGTGTTTCCTTGTCCATAGCATATGATAGTACTAAAGAGTATGAGTGTTGATATTAGCTGCTTCATTTCTTTCTAAGTTTTATCCAATAACTGTATTAAGAAGTCTTTGGTTAATGAAAGGAAGCCAGCTTGCGCCGACTTCCTTTGCTTTGGGTTAACTATATCATCCGAGTTCGATCGACTCTTCCTGCTCTGCGATCATGAAAGGTTGGTGATACCAACGCTTACCTGTAGCCTGATACATAGCATTGGCAACAGCTGCGGCAATCGGAGGTAGCGATGGTTCGCCCAGTCCTGTAGGGGCAATTCCATTTTCAACAAAGAATACTTCAATCTCAGGTGGAGCCTCAGTGTGTCTGATCAGTCGATATTGATCAAAATTGTTCTGTAAAGGAGCGCCCTTGTCAAAGTTGACTTGACTATACATCGTATGTCCAATACCATCTATGATGCCTCCTTCAATTTGATTAATCGCACCTTCCTTGTTCACAACAATCCCACAATCTACAGCACACCAGACCTTTTGCAGTTTCAAATCATTTCCATTCTTGACGACATCCACCACTTGCGCGACATAAGAATTGTGACAATAGTAAACTGAAACGCCTCGATAGACACCTGCAGATTTGTTGTCCCATCCAGCCTTTTCACGAACCAATTTTAATACGCCAGCATAACGAGATGGATCATAATCGTTTCGATCTCCAACCGGATCGTTAATGGCACGATCAAAAAGCTCGAGTCTAAAATCTATGGGATCTTTTCCGGCCGCTTCTGCCACTTCATCAAGAAAGGCTTGCTCAGCTCCAGCAACAAAGTTAGACCGAGGAGCTCGCCAAGCGCCTGTGGAGATATTAGTATCAATGTTGATGTTTTCTACTTTATAATTATCAACCGTTCCGGCTGGGAAGCGATCTTGAAACAAAGGACTTCCGGGTATGCCTGCTCCCTTTGCCTGGAAGGCGATAAGCTTACCGCTATCATCCAATGCTGCTTTATAGTTTACACGATAGGCTGGACGATACGTTCCTTGTGTGAGATCATCTTCTCTTTTGTATATCAATTTCACAGGGCCGCCTATTTTCTTAGAAATAGCCACCGCCTCAACGCCAAAATGGCCATATAGTCGTCTACCGAATCCACCACCCATGCGAGTCATGTCGATGCTTATGTTCTCTTCAGGCATGCCTAGCAAAGAAGAGACTGACTTCCGCAAATATTCGGGGGTTTGAATTGGGCCAACAAGTACTGCTTTATCAGCGGTAACATTGGCAAAGAAATTCATCGGCTCCAGTGTGTTGTGGGCAAGAAACGGGGCGCTGAATGTGCGATCCACTACTTGAGCAGCAGACTGCGAGGCTTTAGCAGGATTGCCATCTTCCCGAGCGATTTCTCCTTTTTGAGTCATTGCGTCCACAAGCTTTTTCGCATGATCGGCGCTGCTTTCAGCAGGAGAGTCTTGTTCCCATTCTACCTTGAGTACCTTCTTAGCTTTCATTACTTGCCACGTGCTCTCCCCAGTGATTACTACCAATTCCTTAAAAGCATTTACATCCGACCATTGAGGCTCGCCTACCGTGGTATCGATTGTGAAAACATCTTTGATGCCGGGCATTGCCTTAGCCTCTTCCGCATTTAGTGATTTTAGCTTCATCCCAAAAGCTGGAGGGTGTTCAATCATAGCGATGGTTGCACCTTCTTCCATGTAATCCAATCCAAACAATGGCTGTCCGGTGATGATTTTTGGAGCATCTACGTTTTTTACGCTTTGACCAATCAGCTTAAAATCTTTCGGATCTTTTAACTCAATCTCTTCAGGAACAGGTATGGAAACGGCTTCTGTAGCAATCTCACCATACCCAATAGTGTCTCCAGTTTTGTTATTCTTTATTTGACCTTTGTCAGTAGAAAGGTCCGCAATAGATACTTGCCACTTCTTAGCAGCGGCCTCCATAAGCAATCTTCTGGCAGCCGCACCTGCCATTCGCAGACTTTGCCAACCCTGTCGGATGGATTGACTGCCTCCGGCTAGTTGTCTCCTGAAGTTATCTGTATCCAGGCCTGCTTGCTCTACTTTCACCATGTCCCAATCCACATCGAGCTCTTCGGCAATGATCATCGGCATGGATGTTTTCACATTTTGGCCAATCTCCGGATTTGGTGATAGGATAGTCACTTCGCCATTGTCAGCAATGGTGATGAAGGCGTTGATGTTAAACCACTCCTCAGGGATACTTAAGGTCTCACCTGGTGATGTGCATGAAGCAAGCCAGTTGAAACCAATCATGATTCCGGCACTACCAGCAGCAGATACTTTTAAAAAAGACCTTCGGTTAATTTCTGTTTTTACAACTGTCATAATAGTTAGGTTATGCGTTTTTGGCAGCCGTCTGGATGGCCTTATTGATTCGTGTATACGTTCCGCATCGACAGATATTTCCATTCATAGCTGTAGCAATTTCCTCACTGGATGGACTTGGATTTTTATCTAAAAATGCTGCTGCATTCATTATTTGTCCTGCTTGGCAGTAGCCACATTGCGGAACATCATGCTCAATCCAGGCTTTTTGCACTGGATGATCTCCATCCTTGGAAAGGCCTTCTATAGTTGTTACTTCTTTATCACCCACTGCTGAGATAGGCAGAGAACAGGATCGAATGGAGTTTCCATCAAGATGGATGGTACAGGCTCCGCACATCGCAATGCCGCATCCATATTTGGTTCCAACTAATTTCAAGTGATCCCTGAGAACCCAGAGAATAGGCGTGTCTGAATCAACATCTAGCTGATGTTTTTTCCCGTTCACCTTGATTGTATATGCTGCCATAAGATTGTTGATTGAGTTAGTCCTATCAAATTACTAAAATCAATAGACAATCGTTTGACATATCTGATCAAATACAAAGATTTTATGCAAACGGTAGGGAAACTAACCCACTAATATTGATAAATTCATGGTTCATTTGAGATTGAACCAGGAATGAAAGCAGAAGTTGATTCACCAATTAAATCGCTAATAAGCACCTTGCCGCAAGTAGGTAGATTAGTGTGGATTGGCGTTCGTCCGAAGAGAAAGTTGCCATTAGAGAATATAAGCTATGTGAATGTAACAAAAGAAGGAGGGCTGGAAGGTGATCACTTTGCGGGAAAATTCAGTAAAAAGCGGCAAGTAACACTGATACAGCAGGAGCATTTGGAAGGGGTATGCTCGATGATGGGCATCAAGAAATTTGATCCTGGTTTGATCAGAAGAAATTTGGTGATTAAAGGAATCAACCTGTTTGCACTGCGTGATCAAAAGTTTAGCATTGGAGAAGTTATTCTGGAAGGCACAGGATATTGCCACCCTTGTTCCAGAATGGAAGAAAATCTGGGGCCAGGCGGATACAATGCCATGCGAGGACATGGAGGAATCACTGCTCATGTTATTAGAGGAGGGGAAATCAGGATTGAAGATGAGGTAAAGTTGATGGCTGATGAGTAACCAACCGATCTATCTGGACTACAATGCGACAACACCGGTTGATGAACGCGTACTTGAGGCTATGCTGCCCTACTTCACGCAGAAGTTTGGGAACGCGGCGAGTATACAACATTCATTCGGATGGGATGCTGAAGAGGCGGTAAGTACCTCAAGGGATCAAATAGCTAGTTTGCTTGGCGTAAAAGGACAAAACATTGTTTTTACATCCAGTGCAACTGAGGCAATCAATTTAGCGATTCAAGGGACTTTCGATTTAAGTGGAAAGAAAAACCACATCATTACTTGCAGCACGGAGCATAAAGCGGTGCTCGATACTTGTGAACACCTGAAATCTAAAGGGGGTGAAGTCTCCTTGTTAAATGTTGACACTGATGGAAGGATAAGTATCACGGATATTTTAGATGCGATCAAAGAAAGTACGCTCATGGTATGTGTGATGTCAGCCAACAATGAAACAGGTGTTTTGCAAGACCTTCAGGAAGTTGGAAATCTATGTCAGGAAAAGGGCGTTCATTTCTTATCAGATATCACACAGTCAGCGGGAAAAATTGCCACCAATCTCCACGATTTAAATGCAGATTTTGCTGCCTTATCATCTCATAAACTTTATGGACCAAAGGGAGTGGGAGCTCTTTATGTGAGGGATATGAAGCTTATTGCTCCACAAATTTTTGGAGGTGGTCATGAAAAAGGTCTCAGGTCGGGCACATTGAATGTTCCAGGGATTGTAGGGTTTGGTCACGCCTGTGAAGTTGCTTCTGACCAGATGGATGCTGAAGGTGATCGTTTAGCAAAGTTGAGAGATTACATTGAATCGGAACTCTTACAATTAGGTGACCTTATTGTCAATGGAGAAAAAGCCAATCGTCTTCCTCACGTTTCGAACATCTCATTTGAAGATATTGATGGCAGTCGCCTGATGCGATCACTCAAAGGTCTGGCTGTATCTCAAGGTTCGGCATGCAATTCTGCGGTTATTGAGCCTTCACACGTACTGAAAGCAATGGGACTCAGTGATCGATTGGCTTACGCATCACTCCGCATTTCATTGGGTAGATATTCGACAGAGGAAGATGTTCGGAAGGCGGTTCAAACCATACGTTCAGTAATTGAGCAGCAAAGGATGCAACTGCTATGAGAGAAGTAGAAGCTATCATAACAGCGTATGAAAAAGCCAGGGCAGAGAATTTAGGCTGTGTATTGGCAACAGTTGTTCATGTGGAAGGCTCATCTTATCGGAGAGCTGGAGCACGCATGCTGGTCGATGAAGACGGTTTGATGACTGGGGCAATAAGTGGTGGGTGCCTGGAAGGAGACGCCTTGCGAAAGGCTTTGCATGCGTTGCATCAGCATAAAAACAAACTGGTGACGTATGATACGAGCGACGAAAGTGACGCAGCTATCGGTGCACAACTTGGATGTAATGGAGTAATTCAGGTACTCTTTGAGCCCATTGATTTCCAGCAAAATGACAATCCCATCGAGCTTTTGAAGAAAGCCAATACCGAAAATGAATCGATGGTGATCGGAACCTATTTTCATTTGGATAAAACCAAAGAACAGGGAGGTACAACGTTTCTGATTGATCAGTCTTTGAATATAAGCGGACGAGGAAAGGGGTTTGATTTTCACAACCATGTATTGGATGATTGTCAAACAGCTTTCAATGATCAAACCTCGCTTTTTAGAGAGTACCTCTTCAAGGATCAAAAGCAATACCTTTTTCTGGAAGTATTTACCCCGCCTCCAACTTTGGTGCTTGTTGGAGCAGGAAATGATGCTCAATTGTTAGCACAAATGGCGCAGGTCTTGGGATGGAGTATTGTAGTCAGCGATGGTCGACCAACGCATGCAAATGGTAGTCGTTTTGCCAGCTCTTGCCAAGTCATCGTTTCAAAACCCGAAGAAATTCTTGATGAGGTACAAGTGACAAATCGTACAGTTTTTGTACTCATGACGCACAACTATCGATATGACCTGGCTGTACTCAAGGTTTTGATAGAAAAAAAAGAGATCCCATACATCGGAATTTTGGGTCCAAAGAAGAAGTATGAGCGTATGCTCAACGATATGAAAGAAAAAGGGATCGCTTTGACAGATGAGCAACTAGCCACCATTCATGCTCCGGTCGGATTGGAAATCGGAGCGGAAACTCCAGCAGAAATTGGATTGTCTATTCTTTCAGAAATCCAATCTGTTTTGACCGACACGGAAGGGGGCCGCCTCAAGGAAAAAGATGGTCCAATTCATCGAAAGAAGAACAATGAATTCAAACAGGTAATCATTGAGTGAGCAGGTAAATATCGGATTGGTGGTGCTCGCCGCTGGAACCTCAATACGACTAGGTCGACCGAAACAACTGGTGACTTTTGAAGGGAAAACGCTACTTCAGCGAACAATGGATTGTGGAGGTGAGGATAAGTTCCAATCTAAGGTTTTGGTGGTAGGAGCCAATGCAGATGAGATCTTGAGTGAAACTAATTGCGGATCTTTCGATGTTTGTATCAATGAACGGTGGAAAGAAGGAATGGCAGGGAGCTTAAAGCTAGGACTTGAAAAGTCTCTGGAATTAAACCCGAATCTAAAAGCGCTCATGATTTTAGTTTCAGACCAACCGTTTGTGAGAACCGATCTTTTGAATGAGATGATCAAATTACATACCTCAGAATCGTGCATTGTGATTTGTCAGTATGAAGGTGTAAACGGAGTGCCTGCATTGCTGGGAAATGAGTATTTCAATGAGATTCTTGCACTTGAAGGTGATCAAGGGGCAAAGAAAATAATTAAGAATCATCTAGATCATGTGAAGACCATCACGTTTGATCAGGGTAGTTTTGATATTGATACTCCTGAGGATTTGAAGAGATTAAACGCATTAGAAAACGGACATGCCAGTAACGATTAAATATTTTGGGGCGATTGCTGAAGTAACAGGTGTCACAGAAGAGAAAGTTGAATTGAGTGAGGTTAAAAACAGTTTGGAGATTCTAAAATCCAACTGCCTTTCCAAGTATGAATCAATTGGAGATCTGTCATTTCAGTTGGCAGTCAATCAGTCCTTGTTTACTTCAGATTCATTGAGCGAAGGAGACGAAGTTGCCTTTTTACCACCATTTGCTGGAGGCTGATGACGGATTTTTCACGATATGATCGTCAAATCAAGCTTCCTGAGATTGGTGAGGCAGGCCAAAAAAAGATTCAAAAAGCTCGTGTACTCATTGTTGGAGCAGGTGGATTGGGATGCCCGTCAGCAATGTATCTGGCGGCTGCTGGAGTAGGTACCCTTGGGCTAGTCGATCATGATATCGTGGATGCAACCAATCTCCATCGACAAATACTGTTTACGGAAGAAGATATTGGTCGAAACAAAGCGGAGGCTGCAAAATCTGCATTGCAGAAACGAAACTCTTCCATAGCCATAAAAGCCTATTCAAAGCCCTTTGATATTCAAAATGCCTCAAGTCTTGTTGCTGACTATGATCTTATTCTCGATGGTACCGATAACTTTCAGACAAAATACCTGATCAATGATGCGTGCATGAAGGCAGATAAACCATTTGTTGGCGCATCTATTTATAAGTATCAGGGACAACTTTCGGTTTTCAATTATCACGAAGGACCCAGTTATCGTTGCTTGTATCCAACCCATCATTACAAGGACAACAGCAATTGTGAAGAAACGGGAGTACTGGGGGTTTTGCCCGGCATCATGGGTACGATGCAAGCCACCGAGGCTTTGAAAATCATTCTGGAAATTGGTACTCCACTTTCTGGTCAGCTAAAGATTGTTGATACACTAACCATGCAAGATCAACTGATCAAATTTCTGCGAAACGATCAAGAGATTGATCGCATTAAAAAAGAACCATTAAGCCTGGAAGAAGCCATCTGCTCTATTTCGGATCAAAATCATCTTTACCTGGATGTCAGAGAGCCATTTGAGCAACCCAGACCATCTAACAAAAATTTGCTTGTGATTCCACTCAATCAACTGAAAGATCGGCATGAAGAGATTCCTCGGGGTGATGAGGTGCACGTCTTTTGTCAGTCTGGCATTCGAAGCAAAAAAGCCAAAGCACTCCTTGAGAAAGAATTTGGTTTTAATAACTTGGTAGACGCAGGAGGAATAGAAGAAATAATATAATGAGCGAAAAGAAGCCAAAAAAAGTATTTATGGAGGGTGCGATTCCTCCGGAGAAAATTGCAAAATCAATAGCGAATCACCAGTCGAAGACGAACATTGGGGCTCATAGCATTTTCTTAGGTCAAGTGCGAGCGGATGAAATTGATGGGAAGATTGTTCAGGCCATTGAGTATACAGCCTATGAAGAAATGGCGGAAAAGACATTTCATGATATCAGAGAATCCGCTTTCGATCAATTTGATATGACCTGCTGCCACATTTATCACAGTTTGGGAGCCGTGAAGGCTGGAGAATTGTGTCTGTTTGTTTTTACTTCCTCAGCACACAGGAAAATTGCCATCGAAGCCTGCAATTATCTAGTGGAAGAGATCAAAGCCAAAGTCCCGGTCTTTGGTAAAGAGATATTTGAAGATGAAACCCATCAGTGGAAAGTGAATCAGTGATCAGAATTTTTTTGTAATCGGTAATTAGTATTCAGAGATGGGGTACGTTCAGAGTTATAGAGACTTGGATGTCTATAAACTAGCCAAAACACTTTCCGCTAATATTTTTGAGTTGACAAAGAGATTTCCGAAAGAGGAGACTTATTCACTTACAGATCAGGTGAGGAGATCTTCCAGATCTGTTGGCGCACAAATCGCTGAAGCTTGGGGGAAAAGAAGATACGAAAAGCACTTCATAAGCAAATTGACAGATGCAGATGGTGAACAGCAAGAAACTCAGCACTGGATTGAAACAGCACGTGATTGTAGTTATCTTGCGGATGAAGATGCTGTGACCTTAATAGAAAAGTATACTCAATTGGGTAAAATGATTGGTTCTATGATAAATAAGTATACTAGTTTCTGTGGGAAAAGAAACTGATTACTTACAACGTATATACTGATTACCGAGATATGGTAGATATCACAAACAAATCGAATACACTCAGAGAAGCTACTGCACAAGCAATTGTGAAAGTAGGGAGCGAACAAACCATTGACCTGATCAATGATGGGAAGGTTCCGAAGGGAGATGTTTTTGAAATGTCCAGAGCTGCCGGGTTATTGGGTGTGAAGAAGACGCCAGATCTATTGCCTGATTGTCATCCGCTACCCATTGAATATACAGGAGTAGAATATCAAATTGACGGATTGGAAATCACCATTTTGATGACGGTGAAAACCATCTATAAAACTGGAGTTGAGGTGGAAGCCATGCATGGAGCAAGCATTGTTGCATTGAATATGTATGACATGTTGAAGCCGGTAGATAAACAGGTAGAAATCAGCACAATTAAATTATTGAAAAAGACTGGAGGAAAGTCTACCTATCACAAACCTTCGAAGGGCTTAAGCTGTAAAGTAGTGGTCTGCTCAGACTCTGTATCCAGCGGAGATAAAGAAGATCGAGGAGGAAAACTTTTGTTGTTTGCAATGGAAGAATTTGGTTTGGAAACTTCTTATGAAGTTATTCCTGATCAGGCAGATCTCATTCAAAAACAAGTGGAAAGCCAACTTGCCGACTTATTGATTTTTACGGGAGGAACGGGAGTAGGACCGCACGATATCACTCCTGATACGGTAAGGCCACTGCTGGATACCACACTGCAAGGTGTAGAAGAAGAGATGCGGCGATATGGGCAAGAGCGCATGCCATATGCGATGCTCTCACGATCAGTAGCAGGGATTAAAAACGGCAAGGTAATTTTAGGAGTACCGGGCTCTACGGGAGGAGTTTCTGATTGCATAAATGCAATTTTTCCGCATTTATTCCATGTGTTTCATGTCTTGAAAGGAGGAGGGCACTGATGGAACCGAAGATCATCGATACGTTTGGAAGACCACATACCTATCTGCGTATTTCACTGACAGATAGATGCAATCTCCGCTGTTTTTATTGCATGCCGGAAGAAGGCATAGAGCTGATGGAGAAGCCCAGCATCATGACGTTGGAAGAGATCATTGAGATATCGAAAACCTATGTCAATTTGGGCGTAGATACTATCCGATTGACAGGAGGGGAGCCATTGGTAAGAAAAAATTTCGAATACCTGGTTCGTGAACTCTCCAAGCTAAGCATTACATTGAAACTCACAACCAATGGCATTCTTCTGGACAAATACTTCGACCTCTTCGAAGAAATTGGTTTGATGAAAATCAATGTGAGCCTTGATACACTTGACAAGGCAAAGAATGCCTTCGTAACCAAGCGCGATTACTACGATCGCATCATGAAAAATATCCAGGATGGGATATCACGAGGATTTCATATTAAACTCAATGTGGTGCTGATTAAAGGGGTAAATGATAAGGAAATCAACGATTTTATCGCTTTGACGAAAGATCAGCATGTGGATGTGAAGTTCATTGAGTTCATGCCGTTCAAAGGAAATAAATGGGATTGGAGTAAAGGTGTGAGTGAAGAAGAAATATTGAAAATTGCTCGTTCTGCATTTGGTCAGGTTGAGGCTTTGCCTAATCCAAAGCACAGCACTTCAAATAACTTTCAGGTGGAAGGACATCAAGGCAGTTTCGGCATCATCAGCACCATTACAAATCCGTTCTGTTCGGATTGCAACCGCATTCGATTGACTGCAGATGGGAAGATGAAAAACTGCCTGTTTGCCAATTCTGAAACAGACATACTCAGTCCCCACCGTAAAGGGGAGTCAATCGACCAATTGATCATGGATACGATCCGACATAAGAAACATTCGCGAGATGGGATGGATTTGAAAATGGACGCTGATCAGTATGAAAACAATCGTTCAATGATTTCAATCGGAGGCTGATGGTATCAATAGAAGAAGCATTAGCACTCGTAAATCAACAAGAAGTAAAGGGTACTCCTGACGAACTTCCACTAGCCCAGTCATTAGGTTGTTGCTTATCCAAACAAATTCAATCTCCTTTCGACCTACCCTCTTTTGATAAC
Organism: Ekhidna sp.; assembly: GCF_039940915.1. Lineage (GTDB taxonomy): Bacteria > Bacteroidota > Bacteroidia > Cytophagales > Cyclobacteriaceae > Ekhidna. Next base: position 150,645 of record NZ_JBDVFO010000001.1, on the reverse strand, counting down.
TCTGCAATGGACGGTTATGCTGTATGTGGATTAACAAGTCAATTTGAAATAGTCGGAGAAGTAGCCGCAGGGAATACCTCGAAAAATGAACTCTCTGAAGGTCAGGCCATGCGAATTTTCACAGGTGGCAAGGTGCCGGAAAATACGACCGCTGTGATCATGCAGGAAAAAGTCAGGGTGGAAGGCACTGCATTGATTTTGGAAGAAAAAGTGGTTGAAGGAAAGAATGTCAGGAAAAGAGGGACAGAAATAGCGGAAGGACAAGTCGTTTTCGAAGAAGGCCATCGTGTGACTCCTGCGACAGTTGGGGTGTTGAGCTCACTTGGTTTTGGTTCAGTAACTGCATATCAGCAGCCGGTCATCCATGTAATTGCCACAGGGAATGAATTGGTAGAGCCGGGAGAAGAAAAGGAGAGTGGTCAGATTTATGAATCTAATAGCCAGACGCTAGCAACAGCACTCCAAGATCAAGGCTTTTATTGTGGATCAAGGCAAAAGATAGCAGATGACCTGGATGTCATTGCAGAAGGAATTGACGAAAACCTGGAACAATGCGACGTGCTCTTGATTACCGGAGGTATTTCAGTCGGAGACTATGATTATGTGAAGGAGGCGCTTGAAGAAAATGACGTAGAAGAGATTTTTTATAAGGTCTTTCAAAAGCCAGGAAAGCCACTCTATTTTGGAAGAAGAGAAAATCAATTTGTTTTCGCACTTCCGGGGAATCCAGCTTCTTCTTTGACATGCTTCTATGTGTATGTGCTGCCTTTGTTGCAGAAGCTGTCAGGAGGTGCAGGTAACGGGCTGATGCGAGTTAATCTTCCAATGGCTCATGATTATGAGATTAAGTTTGATCGCCCGGTATTCTTGAAAGCCCAAATAGAAGAAAAGAAAGTTTCCATTTTGGATGGTCAGGGCTCATCCATGATCCATTCGATGGCACAAGGCAATGCATTGGCCTTTGTGAAAGGACCCATTCAAATAACTGAAGGGGATCCGATTGAATGTTTATTAATTTGATCGTATGGAGATTGAGATACTCCTTCCATTGATTTTTCTATTTATTGCGCTGTTTTATTCTTCAGTGGGGTTTGGTGGCGGCTCCAGCTACCTGGCCATCATGAGTATATTCCTCACTGATTTCTACGAAATTAGGTCCACAGCTTTACTCCTAAATATCATCGTAGTTACTATCGGAACCATCATGTATGTTCGCAACAGAGTATTCGATTGGAAGCTGTTTTGGCCCTTTCTTTTGCCCAGCATTCCATTGGCCTACCTCGGAGCTCAAATGCGTTTATCTGAACAAACGTTCTTTTTAATCTTAGGAGGTTTGTTGATTTTATCTTCTTTTTCGATGCTTTCTAAGTTTTTGAAGAATAACACTTCTTCACGTGAGTTTGGGCTATGGAAACGACTGGGATTGGGAGGGATTGTGGGCTTTTTTGCAGGTTTATCTGGCATTGGAGGAGGTATTTACCTGTCACCTGTTCTCAACATGGTCAATTGGAAAGATTCACGGAAAATCGCATCACTAGCTTCGGTATTCATCCTTGCCAACTCTCTGTCAGGATTGCTAGGCTTGCTGGCGGTGAATACATTCACATTTGACGGTCAGCTGACCATTCGTTTAGTCGTAGCGGTGTTTATAGGTGGAATGATTGGTTCATACTTATCGAATCGCAAGTTCAACACTCGTTTGATTGGGCTATTAACCGCCGCGTTGGTTTTATATGTAGGGTTGCGGTTGTTGCTCTTTCATGGGTATGGAATAAAAATATAAGCACATGCAGTTAGCATCGATATTCGTTGGCAAGCCGGTAAAGGCAGATTACAATGGAAATAAAATTTCTACAGGTATCTTCAAAAAAAAAGTGGATGGGCCAGTGAAAGTTACTTCTATCAATATCGAGGGAGATAAGCAAGCAGATCTAACGGTCCATGGTGGTGTAGACAAAGCGGTGTATGCGTACCCGGCAGAGCATTACAAGTTCTGGGAAAGTGAACGAACAGACCTGCACTTTGAGCTAGGCTATTTTGGAGAAAACCTTGCTACTTATGGTCTTGATGAAACCAACACTTTTATAGGTGATGTTTTTGAGATGGGTTCAATTATCCTTCAGGTGACTAGCCCGCGGATGCCATGCTTCAAGCTTGGGATCCGCATGGGAGATTCCAGATTTGTTAAAGATTTTATGAAAGCCGAGAAAAATGGATTTTACTTCAAAGTCTTGCAAGAAGGGACCATCGAAGCTGGAGATGAGATTAGAAAAATTAAGCAAGATGGTCACCAACTCAGTGTCAAGGAAGTTATTCAGCTTTATACCACCAGAAAATCAGATAAAGAACTATTGAGAAAAGCCATTGATTCACCGAGCCTTCCACAAGACTGGGTAGATCATTTTGAAGTCATCCTGCTGAGACTTCCATAAACATCGGGGCTCATGGAATCTTAATGGATTTTTTTACGTTTATCAGCCTCTAGCGGTACATAAGGTATCTTTAGCGCGTGATTTTGAGCAAAATACAGAAGTTATGGTTTACAATGGTAAAGAGGTAGAATTTCCCGCAATCATGCATGTGAGTTTTTTCAAACTCATAGAGCAGCTGGAAGAAATGGAAAAAAGCAAGGATGCTGGGCAGTCCAGCTATGCAAAAGATTTGCTGAAAGAGGTTGAGAAGTACCCGGAGCTACGTGAAGGCATTTCAGACGTTACAAAGCTGAAGAAGTACCAAAAATCCTTTGATAAGCTCAGTAAGCCACTTTTTCCATCCATTCTTTCAACCAATGAAATCAAAATATTAACTCCTCCATTTTATTTCGAGCCGATTTATACCTCAGCACGTTTTGATAATATTGTCAAAGCATCAGGTGAGCCATTCGAATTTCGAATGAAAGATGTAGATGAGGATCTTTTCTATAAATATTGCTGCTATTTCATTCTTGGCAGCTACTTCGGTTATCCAGTTGGAGGATCCACACCTCAATTCTTAGAGATAGAGAACAAAGCGCAAGGCTTCAAAAGAGTTTACAAGTTGCTCATCAATGCGGATTTATCCGAATTTATTCCTACAGATAAGGCGGTGAAGCTTACTGAGAAAGACTTTGAAGAGTTGGTCGATAATTTCGATGACATCCAACTATGGAAAAAGAAATTCCCACCGAATAGTTGGATCATGCGTGGTATCAACATTGTCAATTTAGTAGATGTCACAGCAGATCAGTCCATCGGAAATATTACTTCGAATCTGCTGGTTAAGTCAGACAATGCATTCACCAATATCCAGCAGAGCGTTCGAAGAATGCTCAATAATAAGGACCTATCCATTGGTATTGTCAGTTACGAGAACGACATGCTTGTGCCGATAGATCATAAAGATGTGAATAGTATCCTTTTGCAAGAAGGAGATTGGTTAAGCTGCGATAAAGACCTATGCCCATTTAGCTGTCAGGAGTTATTTGTAAACAAACAACCTTTTGTCGTTACAGATTCGGATTACTTTCATGAGGCATCTGGAACAGGTATGGCACAAAAGCTGAAAGATTCAGGATATAAAAGCTACATCATTGCACCTCTCGTACATGAAGGCGAATTGCTTGGGTTCATGGAATTGGCATCTAAAAGGAAGTATGAGCTAAATAAGGGCTCATTGGCGATGCTTGATCAGATACTCCCCATTCTTTCAATGGCTAAGAAGCGCTTCCAGACAGAATCGCAAAATTTGGTAGAAGCAGTGATCCAGCAAGAGTGCACTACCATTCATTCTTCAGTAAAATGGAGGTTTGAAGAAGAAGCATTGAAGTTTATCCAGAAGCAAGAGGAAGGCGAGGAAGCCATGTTTACAGACATTGTTTTTGATCACCTCTACCCACTTTATGGACAGTTGGACATCAAAGGCTCATCTGAAAGAAGAAACAAAGCTGTGAGCAAAGATTTGATTAAGCAGCTAAACGCAGTTACTAAAATTATCAAGGCGGCAAATAAGCAAAAGCAATTGCCGGTATTGGATGAGCTACTGTATCGCCTCAATAGCTTCACTGACGAGTTGAAGAAGAACTTGGCAGCAGGCAGCGAGCATAGAATTTTGTCTTTTTTGAGAGACGATGTTTATCCAGTATTTGAGCACTTGAAGAGCGAAAGCGAAGAGTTAAAAGCACTCGTAGAAGGGTATGAGGATTTGTTAGATCCAGAGCTTCATACCGTTTATGAGGAGCGAAAAAAATACGATACCAGTGTCAACTTGATCAATCAACGACTGGCTTCTTATATAGACAAAAAGCAGATCGAAGCTCAGGAGATGTTCCCGCATTATTTTGAACGATACAAGACCGATGGTGTCGAATTCAACATGTACATCGGACAGTCGATCACCAATGGAAAGGTCTTCAATGAGATCTTCCTTCGCAATCTTCGATTGTGGCAACTGCTGGTGATGTGTGAGATGGAAAATGAATTCCATTCTTTGCGCAAAGAACTGACTGCTCCCGTTGAGATCGCCTCTTTGATTTTGGTTTATAGCACTCCTCTGTCTGTTCATTTCCGAATGGATGAGAAAAAGTTTGATGTAGAAGGCGCTTACAATGCGCGCTATGAGATCATCAAAAAGCGGGTGGATAAAGCGCATATCAAAGGCACCAAAGAGCGCATTACCCAGCCCGGACATATAGTCATTGTATATTCTCAGGAGCAGGATGCCAACGAATACCGAACCTATTTGCAGTTCCTTGCTTCTAAAGGGCACCTCAAGCACAAGATCGAAGATGTGGCCCTGGAAGATTTACAAGGAGTGCATGGATTACGCGCACTTCGTGTGGCTGTTGATTACGCCGGTTCCATGGGCGTTGATGAGCTCATTCGTGCAATCGAAGAAGAGACTTCTGCTAAGTAGACGGTAAGTCCAGCATTTCACTAACATCATTATCTTACGCTAGAGACTAAAATGTAACTAGTGAAGAGAAAAAATATATTGATTACAGGTGCCAGTTCCGGTCTGGGAAAAGGCATGGCCATTGAATTTGTGAAGCAAGGGTGCAACCTGGCACTTTGCGCACGCAGAGTCGAGAATCTGCAAGAGCTAAAAAAACAGCTTCATGAGATCAATCCAGAGAGTAAAATTTTCCTCCGATCCTTAGATGTAACCAGCAACGATCAGGTTTTTGAAGTATTTAAGGCCTTCAATCGGGACTTTCAAGACATTGGAGAGCAGCTAGACAGGGTGGTGGTGAATGCGGGAATGGGCAAAGGAGCTTCTTTGGGCAAAGGTCATGCAGGTGCAAACATGCAAACGGCGGTGACTAACTTCTGTGGTGCTATCAGCCAGATGGAAGCTGCCATGGAAATTTTTCGAGAGCAAAATCACGGGCATTTGGTGGCTATCTCATCAATGTCTGCATTTAGAGGATATCCATTTGCAATGACTGTTTATGCTGCAACTAAAGCTGGATTGAAAAGCCTCACCGAAGGCCTGAGGATTGACGTCCTGAAAAAGCCAATCATGGTCTCCTCAATTTTCCCGGGATACATCCAATCAGAAATGACTGATTCCATTGGCAAACCACCTCCTTTTATGATCTCACTTGATAAGGGGTCTAAACTGTTGGCAAAAGCAATAAACAAAGAAAAAGCGAACGCATATGTACCATTCTGGCCATGGTATTTCATCAAGTTGCTGATGCCATTTATGACAGCTAAAATGCTTAGAAAATTTTGATACTACTATGAATTTTGAACCTTCCAAGCGCTCCGAAGAATACCTTAATAAGCTTAAGTCTTTCATGCAAGAGTATGTCTTTCCTTTTGAGCGAGACTACATCGAGTATCACAAAAAACACAACGCAGACGGCAACTGGCAAAACTGGACCGAACACCCCAAGTTGGAAGAGCTTAAGGCAAAGGCCAGGCAGGAGGGTCTCTGGAATTTATTTCTACCCAACGAGAATCTTGGAGAAGGTCTAAGTGTGTTAGAATATGCACCGCTAGCAGAGGAAATGGGCAGAGTTTATAATTCTGCTGAGATATTTAATTGCAATGCACCTGATACAGGAAACATGGAGGTGCTCTACCATTTTGGAAATGATCAGCAAAAAGAGCGGTGGTTGAAGCCATTGTTGGCGGGAGAGATGAAATCTGTTTTTTGCATGACCGAGCCGGATGTGGCAAGTTCAGATGCAACGAACATTCAAACTTCCATTGCAGCAGATGGAGACGAAATTGTCATCAACGGGAAGAAATGGTGGTCCACAGGATTGGGACATCCAGATGCCAAGATTGCGGTCGTGATGGGGCAAACGAAAGATGAAGGAAAAGGAAGGCACGAACAACACAGTATGGTACTTGTTCCCCTGGATACTCCAGGTGTTGAAGTTAAGCGGATGCTGAATACGTTTGGTGCATATGATCCCCCATCGGGTCACGGGGAAGTACATTTCAATAATGTACGTGTGCCTAAAGAAAACCTCATCATGGATTTTGGGTCAGGGTTCGCGATAGCTCAAGGCCGCCTCGGCCCAGGGAGAATCCATCATTGCATGCGATGCGTAGGCGCAGCAGAGCGTGCACTGGAATTGGCCATTATTCGAAGTGGGACAAGGCAAGCATTTGGTAAACTATTGGCACAGCTTGGAGGAAATTCTGAGCGTTTTGCGAAAGCAAGAATTGACATTGACCAGGCAAGGCTGCTCACCCACTATGCAGCATGGAAAATAGATCAAGTTGGAGTGCGTGAAAGTATGACAGAGATATCAGCCATAAAAGTAGTAGCTCCTCGGGTACTCCAAGATGTGACAGATATGGCCATGCAAATCCACGGTGGTGGAGGTCTTTCTGATGACTTCCCGCTGACAGCTTTCTTCATACAGGCCAGAGCACTGAGGTTGGCAGATGGTCCGGACGAAGTACACCTGCGCATGATCTCCAGGTTGGAATTCAAAAAGTACCTGACCTGAGTATGGGAAAAGTCGAAATTAAAGATCTAGAGAAGCAACAACGAGAAGGAGAAGAGCTTGATGTAGCCAAACTTCTTCCCTGGATTGAATCACAACGACTTGACCTGAAAGGCAACCCGACCATTACCCAGTTTTCGGGTGGAGCTTCCAATTGGACGTATCGATTGAAGTTTGAAAATAGAGATGTCATTTTACGCCGTGCGCCCTTAGGAAAAAAAGCAGGAGGGGCGCATAATATGCCGAGGGAATTTCACCTTCAGGAAAAATTGAAACCTCACTATGCATATGTTCCGGAGATGATTGCAGTTTGTGAGGATGAAGAGGTGTTGGGCTCTACCTTTTATCTCATGGATCGATTGGAAGGCATGATCCCAAGGAAGAACCTTCCCCGGGAGGTATCTTGGAACAACGAGTTAACGGATTCTCTCTGCCGCTCTTTTTGGGACAAGATGATAGAGCTGCATCAGGTAGACTATCAAAAACAAGGGTTGGATACCCTGGGCAAAGGGGAAGGCTATGTTGAGCGTCAAATCGCGGGGTGGAACAAACGATATTCGGATGCGAAAACCTGGAATGTACCCGGTGGTAAAAAAGTGATGAAATGGCTGGAAGGAAACATGCCCAACGAAGAAAAATTGTGCATCATCCACAATGACTTTAGGCTGGACAATGTCGTACTTGATCCAAATGATCCCACTCATATCATTGGGGTGCTGGATTGGGAACTTGCAGCGGTTGGTGATCCTCTGATGGACTTGGGAAGTAGTCTGGCTTATTGGGTACACGAGGATGACAACTTCTTCATCAAATCGATGCGGAGGCAACCCAGTAATGCGATAGGGATGATGAAAAGGCAAGAGGTCATTGATTACTATGCGCAAAGAACAGGTAGAGCAATTGAAGATTTCAGATTCTATCGGGTGTATGGATTGTTTCGGTTGGCAGGCATTGCTCAACAGATCTACTATCGATACTCAAAAGGATTCACCAAGAACAAGTCCTTTAAGAATTTTTGGATGATCTCCATCTATCTCGTAAAGACTTGCGAAAATGTCATGAAACAAAAGAACTAGGATATGGCGATGATTTACCTCATACGACACGGCCAGGCCAGCTTCTTGAAAAGCGATTATGATCAGCTGTCTGAGTTGGGTCAACAGCAATCTGAAGTCTTGGGCAACGCATTGAAGGATCGAAATCAGGAGGCTTCATTTATTTCTAGAGGTTCATTGAATCGACATGAGCAAACAGCTAGGCATTGCCTGAATGCATTTGGAATAGATAAAGATGTATCTGAAGATGATCGTTGGAATGAATATGATCACATGGAACTGTTATCAAAACACAATCCTGCGTTTACTGATTATGCAGCGATTGGTGAGTACTTAATGAATCAGGAAAACCCCATGAAAGCATTGCAGCAAGTCTTGAATAAATCAATTGGTGACTGGATCAAAGGTGCGTATGATTATCATACAAGCTGGGAAGATTTTAAAAAAGGAGTGCTTGATGCCCTAAACGACGTAGCTTCTAAGCTTGACAAAGGGCAATCTGCCTGGGTGTTTACATCTGGAGGACCTATTTCGGTAGCGTTGATTGAACTGTTGGCTTTGAAAGATGAGCAGTTTGTTGACTTACAAGCTCGTTTAGTCAATAGTAGCATTACTAAAATACTGGTTGGTAAGAATAGATTGTCGCTAAGCTCCTACAATGATTACGGCCACTTAGATCACAACCCTAATTTCATAACCTATCGTTGATGAAAGAATTAAATTCAAAATATCCAAATAAGACGGCATTCATAACTGGTGCAGGCTCAGGTCTTGGTGCAGCTTTCGCAACCTTGTTAGCCAAAAATGGATGGACGCTACACCTTTCTGATATCAATTTTGATTCGCTTGAAGAAGTCAAGTCAAAGTTGACTGGGGAGTCAGCAATTTTTTTATACCAACTGGACGTGGGCAATAAGCTGGCGTATGAAAAGGTCGTGGAAGAACTAGGAAAGAATACTTCCAAACTTGACTTGCTGATAAATAATGCCGGAATTGGAGATGCTGAGCTGTTTCAGGATTATAAACTTGATCAATGGGAACGCATGATTCGAATTAACCTTTTAGGTACTTACTATGGATCGCATTACTTCCTCCCACTCATTGAACGACAAAGAGGCATGATTGTCAATGTAGGCAGTGCGGCTGGTTTCATGAATGCTCCCGGAATGTCTGCCTATAATGTGGCAAAGGCAGGTGTCTATTCACTAGCGGAGACCTTGCATCACGAGCTGAAGTCAAAAGGTGTACATGTAAGTGTGGTGACGCCTACGTTCTTTCAAACGAACATCATGAGTGATGCAAGTGGCTCTGAAAAGTTCGTCCATTTCGCTCAAAAGCAGATGAAGTATTCAACCACGAACGCCGAAGAAATGGCACAAGTGGTGCTAACAGCATCCGCTAAAGGCAAATTTCATATCATCCACCCAAAGGAAGCTCGACGCGCATTCTTTTTCAAGAAGTGGTTTCCGAAAATGTTAAACAAGCAATTCGAAAAGATGATTGCGAAGTTTAGTGGAAATTAGGTTTAGCCTTTAACGTTTTTAAAGGAAGGGATGCACAAAAATGGAAATCAACAAATTCATAAATACTTCGCCGGTAGGAGATAGCCAGAAATAATCTGCCATAAAAAAATTGAAAGTATTGCCGCTACTGAAGTAAGATCAACAAGAACAACCTTTTTGTATTTGATGAGATCAAAAACAAAAAGTGCAACTGCCGGTAATACCTGAAGCCCCTTATTAAATAGCTGACTTTCTACTAATCCAAGATCCATGGAAACCCTGAAAATTGCTGCTCCCATAAGCATATTCATGCATGCCAACATGTATCTTTTGTGGAGAAATGGCTGTTTTCGTTGGTAGAATGCAATTGCAAAAAATAGATAGCAAAAGAGAAATCGGGATACATTATGACCTGCCGCATCAATGGTGGTGCCACCGCTGTATGCTTTGAATACCACTGGGAACATACCTGTGGGAACCATTAAAATCATAACTAACAAGCCAAAGACGCCTAATATTTTATGTAATCGATAGTTTTTACATCGGATAAGAAATACTTGAACGGCATATAAAAGTACCCAAATCGAATATACAACTCCGTGTATGACCAGGTGAGTCGGAACGGGTTCAGGATCTTCGTAGAGATTCAATAAATAAAAAGAAGGAGCAAACCCTGCAAAGACGATAAGAAGAAACCAAATGGCGCTTGCTGAGAAAAAAATATTTTCCGAGGTTGCTTTCATTTTCGTGGTGAGTAAAGCTAACACCCCAGATACGGCGCGTGCCTCTGGGTTTTGTTTACAGCGCTTCTAAGCTAGTGGATTTGCATTGTACTTTCAAGTGACTACTTAGAAGCAGGTGCGATATCGTTTGTTACATATCGTTTTACAGTATAGAATAATTCGTTCCAGGGCCTGTTCCATGACGTTCGATTAAATTCAAACTTACTAACTCACTGAGGGCGCGTTTAACAGTTGGATTGGGTATGCCAAGATTTTTGGCAATATCTCCCGATTTGCATCCCGCATGGCCTGATACAAATGCCAATATCGACTTTTCTCGAGGTGACAATTTTGAAGTTGTTCCAGTTTGTTCCAGTTTAGCTATTAACTGTTCTTGAATATTCATTAAAGCGCTGAAGAAGAAATTAATCCATGTTGTTATATTCTCATTTGGTCTTTGTGCTTGACAGCTTCTTAGCTCTCGGTAATATTCGGGTTTTCGACTTTCAATTTCGTGTTCGAGGCTGACATATTGAATCCATTTATACCCACCTTTTAGAAGGAGTAGACTCACGAGTAATCTACTCAGTCTTCCATTACCATCTTGGAAAGGGTGAATGGAAACAAATTCGTAAGAGAACAGTGCGCTTTTGACAAGTTGGTGTGTGTGAGTATCTTCGTTGTACCATTCAAATAGAGATCTCATAGCATCATTTGTTTCAAAACCGGGAGGAGTTGTCTCAAAAATCAATTGTTTGGTTCCGTCAGGTAAAGTTGCTTCTACATTATTACTTTGCTGTTTGTAATCACCTTTATGCCATTGATCTTTTTCGCTGTATTTTAATAGAATATTGTGAAGGTTCTTTATTTGATTTTCGGTTATTCTTATATCGTTGTAAGATTCTGAAATAATATCTAAAGCATCAAAATATCCGGCTACCTCCTGCTTATCTCTTTCGGTCAATTTATCTATTGAAAGGTTGCGTAATAAAATATCAACTTCTTCATCACTCATCTTGGATCCTTCAATACGGGTGGATGCGCCGACACTTCTGACTGTCGCTATAGACTTTAGCTGTTTGAGACTTTGTCCTTCCTTTTTTTCTATTGAATTCCATGAAGCATCAAATCGATCAAGTTTGCTAATGTTGTTGACTAACCCCCAGTCAAAATCTAATTCAAAATTGTATACTCTCATTTGGAAATGATACGATATGATTCGTAAATATACGATAATGATATGATAAGTTTGATACGATATGAGCTGAAAATATACGTTAAGCTAGAGCAACCCAAAAGGATAGGAATACAATGAGAAAGGGGTATTTCATTCTGTTCGGATTGTAACTAACCAGCTAAAATGAGTATGCGCCCCAGTTCCTGGAAGCATTGAAATATAGGGATAGTATTTTCCTATCAAAAAGGCTCAGTACGCATATTCATTTTAGTGTTTGTTGTGCACTGTTTTCTATCGTATGACTCTTAATGATAATAGCTCTTCATTATTCACAATGGCCTTTATTATGTATATCCCATCCTCTAAGCAAGAAATATCTATTTCGTTTTTGTTGGATTCTAAAAAGAATTACCATTTTAACATTGTGTTTCCAACAAACGCCTGTTTTGCCTGAATGCGAAATTCAGAAAAGCTTCACAAAAGCATGTAGACAATCCTCAGTTATCAAGTAGTCTTTTTCGTCAATTCAGGAAACTAAAAAATGAATTTGACTTATGAAAAAGAAAGCAAACAATTTCTCATTGGGACTAACCCTGGTGTTATTCCTGTTTTTTATTGGTGGAAATCAAGCACAGGAAATCGACCTGTCTAACCAATTTCAGATCAACAAGGACTTTTCCTATTTGAATTTCAGCGCGACCATAGCTGGGCATCCGGTGATTCGAGGAAGTGCAAAATCGTATCAGGCTACCATGTATTACGATCCTGAAAACGTCATGAATTCATCCGCCACGATTCGCATAGCATCAGATGGGTTTGCCACTGCTCACGATAAAAGAGATGAGTTTCTAGCTGGTGAGGCCTTTCTTGATGCAGCGAATTTTCCAGCCATTTGGTTTCAAGGATCGGAGGTTGCACTTACTGAAAATGGATTTGACCTCAGTGGAAATGTTATTATCAAGGAGGTAGTAAAGCCGGTTACCGTACACCTTGAGAAGCCAACAATTATGAGAAAAGCGATGAATAACCTTGATCTCATGATTGTAAAAGGCAGCCTCAGCCTTAGCCGGAAAGATTTTGAGCTGGGCACCACCGGGCCATTTGCAGCCAACCCAATGTTTGGAGATGAGATCCAGATTGAATTCACCTTTACCGGATTTAGCTACACCATCGATTACTTACAAGCAAGCTACGTTGGGGTATTTGAAGGACGAGAAAACCCAGTAGGACTGGTTTACAATGAGGTAAAAGAAAATGGAGTGAAAAAAGGCATGAAGCTCATGGAATCTCTAACTAAGCAAAAGGAATACAAGCAGGACAATTGGTTGAGTCACCTGGCCAATATCGGATGGATTTTGATGGTAGATGGCTATGGCAAGGAAGCTTTACCTTTTTATGAAAAGGCATTGGAGTATGATCCGAAGCATATGGTTTCTCTCTTAAGGCTGGGCGATGCATATACAATAGCCGGTGAATACGAAAAAGCCCTGGCGCATTTCAAGAAAGAAAGGTCGCTTCCTGAGCGCGGTAAATTCACGCACATTCCCCACATGATTATGGTGCTGGGAGACGATTTTCAATTAAAAGACATGAAATAAGTGTCCAACGATGGAGATCAAGCGGATGCATGGAGCGCAAAATACCAAAGTGGTTTTTTTGCTAGTTATTGGACTTGGTTTTTTTCAGGGATGTGGGCAGGAGCGGTCAGAATTGACCGCTCCATCCAGCCTGGAGGAGGTATTTGAAATCGCGGATGAAGCAGACAATATTCGCAGCTTTATCCTCATGAGAGAAGGTGAAATATTGAAAGAAAAATATTACGCTTCGTATAAACGAGACAGTCTCGACCACCTCCGGTCGGCCACCAAAAGTGTGATGGCAAACCTGATTGGAATTGCTATCGATCAGCAATTCATTGGAAGTGTGGATGATCCCATTGCAGACTACATCCAAGTGCCAGCAGATAAAAAAGGGGTACTAATTAAGCACCTGCTGGGGATGACGAGTGGTTTTAGATGGGACGAAGGTGCTGGCTACAACGATAACAACAGAATGGTAAAATCTGGCAATCCTTTCCAGTTTATGATGGACCTGCCGATGACGAATGAGCCCGGAGTTCAATGGAATTACAGTACAGGGGACATTCATTTATTGTCAGCGATTCTCACGGAAGCGACAGGTATGAGTACAGAGACTTTTGCTAAGAAAAATTTGTTTGATCCGTTAGCAATAACGAATTGGGAGTGGCAAAAATTTGGAGACGGCTATTATTCTGGCGGTTCCAGACTACAGATGAAACCAAGAGATTTATTGAAACTTGGAAAACTCATGGCAGATCAAGGGGAATACAATGGTCAGCAAGTTCATTCCTTAGAGATGCAGGACTTACTCACAGGTGTGCATACGGTCTTTGAAGATACTGTGGGAACCAAAGCTGGATATGGATATGGCTGGTGGACCGCCAGCATAGGTGACGACCGCATTTTCATGGCAAGTGGATATGGCGGGCAAACCATCATCGTTGCTCCAGATGTAAAGATGGTGCTTGTGACCACCTTCAACTGGCGAGTAGGTTCCGATCTGGCACTCAAACAGCAGCAGCTCGGACAAGATATGGGTAAGATGGCCTGGCTGTGGATGCGAGAAAATGACTAGCATCAATTCACCTGCTCCTCCAGCAACATGATGTCTGCATCGTGAACATCAATTTGAGCGAAGAGCAGGTGTTGTTGATCAGGCGATAGGCTCAATGTAATTCCCATGCGCGGAATTCTCTTGAGTGGCTGATAGACAACAGCGGACTTACCAGAAGTAAAATCATGGATTTCGAATCTTTTGGTGTTTGAGTTTAGGTAATAAACACCAGCATCTGCAACAGCATAAGCTCCCCAATGCATTGGGTGAAAAGATGCTATCAGTAGTTTTTCAGTAGAATCGGCAAGGTCAAATTGCCAAAGTCCCTGCTCTTCTTTTTTTACATAATAGATTTTCTTCCGATGATACTGCGGAGCATAACCAGATTCAATAATTGTACTTCTGCGTTTGGTATCAAGATTTAATTGTTCGATTTTCCACTGGCGGTCATCATTCGAGCTAAAATAAACTGCGCCATTTTCACTTGCGAAAGGCGTATGCTCATCGATAGCAGAGGATGTGAGGTTGACCGGAATACCTCCTTTTGAATTCACCATGAAAACATCGCTTTGTCCATCGATAAATCCTTGAAAAAAAATGGATTTACCATCGCTAGACCAGGATGGTGAGGTCAGGTAGGAGCCAATAAATTGAGTGATTGGAACCTGATTATTACCATCAGCATTGGCTACCCAAACTTCATAAGTTGTCCCTTTTTTCATCGTAAAGCACACCTTTGATCCATCCGGTGAAAAGACGGGGTTGAGGTTGAGCTCACTGCTGCCGTACCACATACTGGCGGTCTGACTACTGATGTCAAATTGCCAAATATTGACATTGTCTTTCATTTTCGCATAAATGTGCCGTCCCGTCTTGGCAACTCTTGGCATGACCATCTGATAGTCACCGGCACGTATGACAGTCGATTTTTGGGTAGTGACGTTTACATTCCACAACTTATACAATCCAGACTGATCACTTCCATAGACAAGATGAGTGCCATCCTTAGACCAGTCAAATCCATTGATTGATTGAGGGGTTGTGGTGAGTTGTGTAAGCATGCCTGTTGCTAAATCTTTTAGGTACAAGTACATGCTTGAAGGATTCTTTTCTCTGATAAAAGCGATCTGCTTGTTGTCTGGCGAGAATCGCGGATTGAGGTCACCGGTATAGCCTGTTTCACATGCTGATAGCATTTCCATAGCTCCGGTTTTCAGGGAAACTCTGCTGATACTCAAAGCGAGGTGTTTGTCATCTCTTTGATTGAATAGCATCCATTCTCCATCATCCGAAATGTCAAAGTCCCCGCGACTATGCACAGGGGCACTTGCTATTCGAACCTCATTCCCACCGACGATCGCTTGTTTATAAATACTGGCGCCACCTTCTTCATAGCGAATGAAATACAGGAAGTTTCCATCTTTCGACCACACGGGCCTTAGTTCGGCGGCTGTGCTCTGAGTCATTCTCAATGCTGTCTGAGAGCCAATGGGCTGTATGTAAATGTCCCAGTTGCCCTCTTCTCTATTGGATGAAAAAGCTACGAGTCTTCCATCAGGGGAAATGGATGGCCAGTATTCTGTTGCGTTGGAGTTGGCAATAGGTACTGGCTCGTAAGTAAGCAGCGGTGGCTCGGGGCTAAATGCTTCAAGCAAAACAAAGGCGCCAAAACTGAAAATGAGCAAAATCCCCAAAATCAAAACAGTGGGCTTTCGAGGTAGTTGGAGCGTAAAAAATGCAATGGGCGTCTGCTTGGATACTCTTTTTGTTGGGGTGAGTAACCGATAACCGGTTTTACTTATGGTCTCAATGTAAGTGGGGTTAGAAGGGTCATCTGCAAGCACTTTCCGCAAGGACGATATGGCACGGGTAAAGACATTTTCGGTCACCACAACATCTGACCATATCGCATCTTTCAGTTCTTTTTTAGTAACAATTTCGCCCGATTTCTTCGCCAGTAGATTGAGCACTTCCATGAGTTGAGGTTCAACCTTTTTCACCTCATCTTTTTTAGATATTCGATTGAGCGAAGGTTCGACCAACCATTCCCCTACATGATATGCCTGTGAAGCCATATACTAATATACGGATGACGAAATAAGAAAAGCCGACATTCAATGCCAGATGCCCTGAAAGTTTTGTGAAGAAAAAGTGAGTGCTGAGTTTTTCACAAAGCACAAGCGGATGCTTGCGCTATTTGGGGAGGTTAATCCTTTATGCACCTGCATGGTGCTCCAAGATTTAAGTTGCCTTGTGTACCTAGATCAGCTTCTACCATGAAGTTTTGTATTCTGAACGTCCGGCTAAGACCTGTATCAGTTGTATCAGACGACCACCAAAAAGTAGTTACTTTTTTGAAATCGAAGTATGGTTCTGTGATCGTTCTTATCCCACTACCTAAGCCATTGAATCCACTTGAGTTATTCGTTTCTGGGTCATTTCCTGGAACTCCTTCTATGTGTGGATAAGAATCCCAGTAGGACTTTGAAGCAATTGCTTTACCGAGCTTATTCCCACTTGTACTTCCATCATAATTATGCCCATTTTCAATTAAGTATGATATTAGAGTAGCAAATTCATTCATACTTGGAACATGCCATCCTTTCGGGCATATATTTCGCTCATCCAAGGCTACATAATGGGTGTATAACTTACCATAAGTCGCAACGCTATTGTCGTCTCCATTATAAGACCACTGATATTGAGGTGAGTCTTCCATTGAAATATCAAGGTCAATTGGGTCTGTTGTCCCAATCTCATCACCATTTTGATATTTAGTGGCTCGGAGGTTCTCTGCCATCCAGGTTTGAGTGCCGATCTGAACGATTTGGTATGATTGGCCATCTCTTGCGTCAACCAATACATTTCCATCACTGGGCGTCAATTCAATATTCATAGGAATTGATTTGTAATGAGATAAACTGTCACGACTAAACAGGTAGTTAAATGTGTTATATCCGTCACTTTCAATTGTTATTTGATAATCAGTATAGCCATCTTTGATGACTATAGAATTATTTGCTATGGCTGAAATTTCTTTAGTGAAACTGTAATCATCCGCTGTTACTGTCAAAGCCCCGCTAAGCAATTTTTGTAAATCCCCTTGTTCTGAAACAGCAAGTAAAAACTGAAACAGGTTCACTTCCGATAAAATAAATCCCGCCAATCCGAAATCTTCCAGGGATAAAAACTCACTGGAAATCACTTCTACAGATATGGCCGTGATTTCGTTTGCGACAACCGTAAACTGGATGGGTAGTGGATGGGTAACATTTTGAGCTTGTTCAGATCCTTCTAGAGGCGCAATGTGTGTGATGTTATCATCATCATCCAACACGAAGAACTCCGCCACTTGATATTCCCCTAGGTTCATCGTTATTTTTTCACTTATAAACTCATCATTTACATTGTAGAGCTCAAGTTTTTCTAAGGTGTAATCTGTTGGTGTTCCATCTAGGTTTTCAATGGTTACAAGGATGGCTTCAGCATTTTCAAGCGTATTTTGAGATATTCTTCCAGACGACCTGCTTGCAATAGACTGCAAACTGAACGCAACTCCGTTTGTATTAGAGGCTGAGTCATCTGCTGAGCATGAGGCAAGAAAAAGAATGGCGATTGGAAGTAGTAGTGATGATATTTTAAAATTCATATAATTTCTTCGAATAATGATATGTGTAAATATATTAAACTATAAGGTGGGATATGTAGTGTGGGAAGCTAAAATTTAGTTTAATGTGTGCCTCCGGACTTTGTTTATATCTTCTAAGCTAGCGGATTTGCACTGCACTTTCAAGTAACTCCTTAGAGGCTTGCACTATATTATATCGTCTGTTAGATGTATTTTAAGAAGTTCTGGTTATCCTAGAACATATAGGTTCGTAAATATCCAAGCGTAATCAAAGCAGAATGAATTATTAGAAAGAGATGAATCCAAATCATTTTAGGAGACTTGATAATTAACAAAGTGTTAATCAGCAGAACAAATGCTCCAATAGTATATGGACTCATCTTTACATCGGATAAGACAGATATTTCATAAACCATAAACACAGTCCAGGGAATGAATATTTTTTTCCTATGTTCAATTAGGTATTCTTTCAGATTTTTTCTGTTATGTTCATTGGGGAACATTTGGTAGGTCATGAAAGTAAACAGCGAAGGAGGAACTACAACAACCAAAAGAAACATTAAAGGGTTTGTAACATCTTCATAATGCTCTGAGTGTCTGTTTGCCCAGTACACATTTACTATGAGTAAGAACACATTTATTGTTACTATGATATACTCCCAATAAATGGCAGTGGTTTTGATATTTGCCATTTCGGACCACTTGATCAAAATTCTACTAATGATCAGTCCGTAAAGAATGGATTCAAACGCCAAAAAATATTCCTCTACTGCCATTCACTCAAGTGTTTCGATCATGAAGTTCATTACATCTAACTATCTATACAAACACTACAAACCCGTGCAAATCTTTATTTCTGAGCACGGCATGATGTTTAAATGGAAAATTAAAGGATTTGACAATTATTTGGTCAGTGATTAGGGACATCCTTAGAATAAGCTCACATCAACACCCCATTCTTCACTTCTATCGGCTTAGGTATTTCTTTTTCTCCGATCATCTCCAATAAGTCAATTTCAATCGTTCGACAAAGCGATAGCATGGGTATGTCGTTTCCCAGCCCTTCAAATGGGTTTTCGGAGTAGTCACCCACGAGTTCCATCATCAAGTATACCCAGCCGATCAAAACAGTAAATGGCACCGACAGCCAGGCACCAAATTCTCCCAATTTGGCAAATTCAGAAACCATCCCAAAAGGCAATAGAAAAATGAAAATGCCAACAAAAATTAAACTCATACTTCCATACTGACGTGGGAGCGGAAATTTCTTGATACGCTCACATTTCCCTTGATGATCATAAAAGCTGTTGAGTACTTGCTGCAGCTCCATGTGTCTGAAATCATCTATTAAATCTTTTTTGCGAAGTTCGAGCAAGTCTTGACTTTGCTCATCAATGATTTGAGTTGCTGTATTCTGAAACTGAATGAGACGATCATATTCATCTTTTGGCAAGTATTTCTCCAGCTCCTTTTGGGTGATTCCTCCATCTTCGTGAAGACCAATGCCCCAACGTTTCATGCGTTGCTTGGCGGTTCTACTTACGTGTTTGCCAACATTCACATGTTCCCACTGTGTGGGTATGAGTAGTTGATTTCGTAAGGTATACAACCAGGCAATGTGACGATAAATGAGTTTTTCTCTCCATTTTTTAATCTCAGTTTCTGGTGCATCCTTAAATACGTCAGAGATGTATCCACGCACATTGGTACCCCAGGAGCGGCTACTGTTTACGATGGCGCCCCAGATTTTTCTAGCTTCCCAGAGCCGATCGTACGCACTGTTGTTTTTAAATCCAACATAGAAAGCTACCGCAGTGCCTATCACTGAAAGGGGCAGCCAGGGGATAGACCAGGAAAAAGGCGTGTATTCATAAATGAGCGTCATGACCATGCTCCAGACTGTAAGCCAGATAATGTGGCTACCAGAGAATCTTATGATGCTGGTTAGACCGAAATTTTTGTTTACATACATACTCCCAATTTATGCATAAATCAGTTTTGCTAATGGGCATAGTTACAAGAAAGCTCGTCGATCATTGATCATCAGCATTTGCTTATAAAAAAGTATTAGTTACTAAATACCAGAACATATATTTAATTCCGCCGTATATTAGTTCTGAAATTTAGGAACTAATATGATAGAAACGAAGCTTGGTGAGTTTGAAGAAGTAATCTTACTCATAGTAGGGATACTAAAAACAGAAGCCTACGCGTACCGAATTACGGAAGAATTTAAAGCCCAATCCGGCCGGAAGTCATCCATAGGATCGGTGCACTCTACTTTGGAACGTTTAGTAGAAAAGAAATTTCTTTCTTCTGAAATGGGAGAACCCACCACAGAAAGAGGAGGCCGACGAAAGAGGATTTATTCCATTACCGCTGAAGGCCAGCAAGCACTGCAGACCTCTCGTGATTTCAGAATATCCCTTTGGAACCAGCTTCCCAATCTTTCCTTAGATCAGTTGAGTTTTGAATAAGAAGAAACACAATCCACCCAAGCTCGCTGAAAAGCTTTTGAGGAGGCTTTTAAGATCCTCTTTCAAAGAAGAGGTACTCGGTGATCTGAAAGAAGATTTCTTCAGAGTGCTTGATGAAAAATCCCATTGGGCAGCACGTCGAACATATTGGTATCAAACATTCAATTACCTCAGGCCATTCGCATTAAAAAAGGCGATGCGATTAAATCAACTGACCATGCTCAAACATTACATCAAAATATCGTGGAGAACAATCGTAAGAAATAAGGCATTTTCGGCAATAGAAATTGGTGGGTTTGCTGTGGGGATAGCAGCATGCATACTGATTTCGCTGTATGTCAGCGATCAAGTTGGATATGATAAGCACTATACAAATAAGGATAGAATTTATCGACTGGTGAATCAATGGTCTGATGAAGGTGAGGTGGGACGCTGGAGCAACGTGCATGGTCCTTTGAAAGAGGTGTTGGAAGATAATATTCCAGAGATGGAACTGGTGGCACGGACAGTCCTTTGGGGTTGGGGAGATGGCGGAGCAAATAATATTCGAAAATCAGAAGCTCCATACAATCACTATGAAGAGGGATTCTTTTATGCAGACCCTGAGCTATTGGAAATTCTGGAAATATCGCTGATCTATGGGAGAAGAGAAACCGCACTTTCTGAACCAAACAGCATGGTCATCTCAAAAAGCAAAGCTGACGTGTTCTATCCAAATGAAGATCCAGTTGGACGTTTAATGGTACTCAATGACAATCCGGAGAGCACGTATGTGATTGGAGGTGTCATGGAAGATTTTTCTTCAAATTCACACCTTCAGGGAGATTTCATTTTAACACTGGAAGGACGAAAAACGGGTCCGGGAACAAGTGGCTGGTGCTGTACGAATTACAACATGTACACAAGATTACTGCCTCATGTGAATAAGGAAGAAGTGGAAAGTAAAACAGCTGCTCTCAGAAACACCTATGTGTTGGATCAACTCAGGGAGCAAGGAGAATCAGGCATCGAGGAGATGGCTAAATATCAATCGTATTACTTACAATCCGTTGAAGACATTTATCTCAATCCGGAAGAAGTGTATGATGATTTATCACATGGCTCGCAAGATCTGGTATGGATTTTTGGATGCATTGCCGGCATCATTTTGCTCCTCGGTTGCATCAATTTTGTAAACCTTGCTACGGCTAAATCCACTAAACGAGCCAAAGAAATTGGACTTAGAAAGGTAGTAGGATCCTTTCGGTCAAACTTGATTTATCAATACCTCGCCGAGTCCTGTGTCTATTGCCTGATGGCCATAGTTGTGGGTTTGGGGCTCGCATGGATTGCTTTGCCTTTTTTCAACCAGTTAGCAGGAATTTCCGCAAATCTGCCTTGGCTGAGTAGTTGGTTTATTCCATTGTTGCTCCTGATGGCGTTGATGATCGGGATACTTTCGGGCATTTATCCGGCATTCTATCTTTCAAAATTCAAGCCGGTGGAGGTTTTGAAAGGACAGACCGTAAAAGGAAGCAGAGCTTCTTTCCTGCGCAGTGCAATGGTCGTATTCCAATTTACCGCTACGGTCATTCTGATAGTAGGGGCTTTGGTTACCCATCAACAATTTCAATTGATCATGAATAAATCGCTGGGATACAGCAAAGATCAGGTAATCAATGTAATGGGGCTGGAAGCAATGAGCAAAAGTGAAAGAGCGTCCTTTAAGCAAGAACTCAAGCAGCTCTCAGTCGTGGAAAACGCGACCTTGTCCGATTATTTGCCTGTACAAGGAGGTGCCATTCAAAATCGGGGCTATTGGATAGCAAGTCGCAGGCAACTAGACAATGGCCTTGAGGCAGCAAGGTGGGTAGTGGACGAAGATTACCTTCAGACAATGGAGATGGAGATAACCCAAGGAAGGGGGTTTCGTCAAGGGACAATCGATGCTGAATCCATCATTATCAATGAGCAAATGGCAGAGCTGCTCGGCTTGGAGGAGCCTTTGGGGACAGTCATGGTGGATATGTTCGATGAAACATACACCGTAGTTGGAGTGGTCAAAGACTTTTACTTTGAGTCGATTTTAGACGTAATCGAACCTTTGGTGATGGTGAAAGGGGAGGGTGTTTCAACACTTTCTGCACGAATTAATGCGGACGATATGAGCTCGGCGATGGAAGAAATTGGTGCCGTTTGGGAAAGTTTCAATGAACATCAAGCCTTGCGTTTTTCTTTCATGGACCAACGGTTTGAGAGAATGTATGATGACATGAATCGAGCAAAAATGATTTTCATCATATTCGCTGTTTTGTCTGTTTTAGTTGCATGTCTAGGACTCTTTGCCCTGTCCATTTACATGATTGATCAGAGAGGCAAGGAGATGAGCGTTCGCAAAGTTTTAGGTGCGAGTATGGGAAGAGTTTTTACGCTGCTAACTTTTGATTTTGTCAAGCTGGTGATCATTTCTATTGCCATCGCTGTTCCAATATCCTGGTATTTAATGGATATTTTTCTGGAAGACATGGTGAATAGAATAGAACTATCATGGACCACTTTCGCCGTATCAGGAGCGATGGCAATTGTTATTGCATTGGGAACCATCAGTCTGGAATCTGTGAAAGCAGCCCTGGCTAATCCCATTAAAAAATTGAGGTCGGAGTAATGCGTTAATCATACGGCTGAATCACTTCTGACTTAGGGTGAGTATATCATTGAGGTCAGTAGTAGTGCGATGATTAATATTTTAAATTGCGAAGCACTATGAAAATTTTCAAGCGATTTATGCTAGTAGTATTCACCATTATCCTTTTGATCGTTGTATCCGTCATTGTGTTTTTCAGAACCGCTCCCCAAATTGGAGGTAAGGCGTCTGGTCAACGATTAGCTCGCATGCAGGAAGCTCCTAATTTTTCAGAAGGAAAATTTCAAAATACAGTGGAGACAAAAATGGAAATGACGGGAGAATCCCTTCGTAAGACCCTGTCACATTACCTTTTTGCTGACAAAACGCAAAAGAACCCACAAGAAACTATTCAAGTTAAACCTTTCGATGCGATAGCTTTTGCACACATTCCGGATGATAGCATTGCCTTCACCTGGTTTGGACATTCTACGATACTCATGCGTATCAATGGGGTAACCATTCTTGCCGACCCGGTCATTGAAGGAGCGCGTGCTTCCATGTTTTCATTCTTGGGACCTAAGCGTTTCGAATATTCAAAGCAGATGAGTGTTGATGACCTTCCGGAAATAGATGCTGTGATCCTTTCGCATGATCATTATGACCACCTGGATTATCCCACCATTAAGGCGTTGAATGAGAAGGTTGATCGCTTTTTCTTGCCGTTGGGTGTCGGAGCACACTTTGAGGCATGGGGAGTTCCGACAGAGCACATAACCGAACTCAATTGGTGGGAAGAAGTCCAATTAAAAGATTTAACGCTTGCATTTACACCGACACGTCATTTTTCCGGCCGAGGATTTGGAGATCGATTCAGTACCCTTTGGGGTTCTTGGGCGATCATTGGCACCAATAAACGTCTTTATTTCAGTGGCGACAGTGGATATTTTCCCGGATTTACGGAGATCGGAGAAAAGTACGGACCATTCGACCTGACTTTTATGGAATGCGGAGCCTACAACGAAGGCTGGAGTGAGATTCACATGTTTCCGGAAGAAACGGCACAAGCTCATTTAGATGTAAAAGGAAAACTCTTGATGCCGATTCACTGGGGGAAATTCGACTTGAGTTTACATCCCTGGAAAGAGTCTGTTAGACGCTTAGCCAGTAAAGCTTCAGAAGAAAACATTTCGCTATTCACCCCGGAGGTAGGACAAATGATTTCTTTGTCCGATAGCAGCAACCTTGACCAGTGGTGGGAGGGCTACAAATAAAACTCATGTGCTAACTTTAGGGAAAACCTAACGATTGACCCATGAAGAGAGTTCTCTACAGCCTCCTGACTATTTCCATCCTTTGCTCAGCTTGTACCTCAGGCAATTCCAACCTTGACTCCAAAACAGATCCCATTGAAAAAGTAGCTGCTTCATATGAAGACCTTGTCTCGCTTTTCTCAGAGTGGCGTGCATTTGAGAATCCGCCGCTGTTGAATGGTGCTCCTGACTATACCAAAGGAACATTTGAATCACGGCAGCCAGCATTCGAATCACTTCAGAAGCGGCTTTTGACCATGGACACTACCGACTGGACAGTTCCACAGCAAATAGACTGGAAAATTGTATGGGCAGAGATGAATGGATATGATTTCAATCTACGAATACTGAAACCGTGGGAACGCGACCCGGCATTTTATAAATCTTTTTGGACCTATCGAAGCGATGTGCCAGCGCATGAAGGACCGACACATCATGGCACGACAGAAATCTGGCAATACGACTTCCCTCTGGATGAAGCGTCAAAGGATAAGTTACTAGCTGATTTAGCCATTATTCCGGTGTTGAATGAACAAGCGAAAACAAACCTGACCGGCAATGCCAGGGACTTATGGATAACCGGAATTCGAACAATTAGCTTTCAAAGCGAGGCTTTGGAGGCGCTGAAAAATGCTGATGAAATTGGAGGTGATCAAGAGTTGATTGAAGCAATAGAATCAGCCAAAACCTCTACAGATGAATTCGTAGGTTGGCTGGAAGCGCAGGTCGGTTCCAAAAACGGCCCCTCTGGAATTGGGAAAGAAAATTATAGTTGGTACTTGCAGCATGTACATTTGGTGCCGCTTACTTGGGAAGACGAAGTGATGATTTTGAAGCGAGAGCTGGCGCGTGCATGGTCGGCACTAAAGCTAGAAGAGCACAGAAATAGGGCTTTACCTCAACTCGAATCTGTAGAGTCAGTAGAGGCCTATGACGCATTGGCTGATCAGGCGGCTTCCAGCTTGGTTCAATTTCTTGATCAGCAGGAAATTGTCACAGTGAAGGACTACTTCGAGCCGGCATTGCGCGAGCACTTAGGGTCATTCGTGCCTAAGGAAACACGAAACTTCTTTGCCATTACAGCTCATCATGATCCGAGACCGTTGTTTTCGCACTTCTATCATTGGTTTGAGTTGGCACGCATGGATATTGAACCGAATAGCAGCCCGATACGAAAAGGTCCTCTGCTTTACAATATTTTTGATAGCAGAAATGAAGGAACGGCTACTGCAGTAGAGGAAATGTTTATGGATGCCGGACTGTACGATGGCAACCCGCGTGTTCGCGAGATTGTCTACATCATGATCGCCCAACGAGCAGCTAGAGGTCTGGGCTCCTTGTATGCACATGCCAATGAGATGACGATGGAGGAAGCCGGACAGATTCACTCTGAGTATACCCCAAGGGGATGGATGAAAACGGAGAAAGAGTTGCTCATTTTCGAGCAACACCTATATCTGAGGCAGCCAGGATATGGCACCAGCTACATCACTGGCAAGTATTTGTTGGAAGATGCGATGATGGCCTATGCCCATAAAAAAGAAAAGCAGAACAATTCGTTTGTCCTGCTTGAATTCTTTGATGCGTTGAATGCCATTGGAAATATACCGATAGCACTAGCTAAGGAAGAAATGATAGGAGATTAAGCGTTTTCTTTCTCTTCTTCTTTCGTTTCAACTTCTTCCGCTTGGTTTTCAACCACAGCTTCTTCGGAAGTTTCTTCTTCAACAACCTCAACCTCAATTGGGTGTCGGGTGACGGTTAGTTTAAACTGCTTGTCCATCTTAAACTCGAACATCGCCTCTTCCATTAGTTCATAAGCGGTATTTGATTTTAGAAGTATTTCTAAAAGATCCTGAGCTACCACAGACATTTTGATGTTGTTCTGAGCTCTTCGCTTGTATGCTTCAAGAGTAAATGAATGACCACCACGCTCTTTTGGATTGAGATCACGAAATTCGTGCGCAATGAATTGATACTCTTGAGGAGCTTCAGAAGCGTCTCTCATGAGTTTGACAAGTACTGGTTTGTACTTATTCCAAAGAAGTACGTAAAGGCTATGATTGACAGGATATGAAGGCATGGTTATTCTTTTTTAAAGTTTCGTTTCAGACCTATTTATTAATGGTCACAAGTGCAACGAAGAGTCATTTATGATGACTGGTTTTGCCGTACGATCAGCCCTCGCCTCTGAACATACCTCCTTTCGCACAGTACAAAGGTAGTAGAATTAATTCATACCCTACTGTCCAAACTTTCCTTTGAGCATGGCTAGCTTGGCTTGAAGATCTCCATCTGGTGCTTTTTCCTCCCTGGGTTTGTGCTCTTGCTGCCTCCTAGGATGTGTTTTTTTCTCACTTCGCTTGACTTGTGGGGCATCACTTTTCATGGATAAAGAAATGCGTTTTCGAGGGACATCCACCTCCAGCACTTTCACGGAGACTTTTTGACCAAGTTTGACCACCTGAGTAGGGTCAGAAACAAATGAATTCGAAAGATGGCTGATATGAACCAGTCCATCCTGATGAACTCCCACATCGACGAAAGCTCCAAACTTTGTGATGTTTGTCACTACTCCCGGAAGACTCATGCCTTCTTTTAGGTCTGTAATTTCATTGACCCCTTCCTGAAACTGGACAGCTTCAAATTGATCTCTGGGATCACGCCCTGGCCGATCCAGCTCGTCCATAATGTCTTTGAGTGTTGGCAGCCCTACTTCTTCACTTACATACTGGTTCAGATTGATCTGCTTCCGGAGTTCAGCTTTCGTCATCAGGTCACGCACAGAAGCTTGAGCGTCCTTTGCCATTTGTTCCACGGTTTTGTATCGTTCCGGATGCACGGCACTTTTGTCCAGCGGGTTTTTTGCTTCGGCTATTCGAAGGAATCCCGCAGCTTGCTCAAAAGCTTTATCTCCAAGTCTTGGCACCTTTTTTAGAGCCTCTCGGGAGGCGAAAGGACCATTTTCGTTCCGATACTTCACGATGTTGTCCGCTATTTGTGGACCAAGTCCGGATACATACGTGAGCAATTGCTTACTTGCCGTATTCAATTCCACGCCTACGTTGTTCACGCAGGCCATTACGACATCATCTAGCGACTTTTTTAGCGCAATCTGATCAACATCATGTTGGTATTGCCCTACACCGATGGATTTGGCGTCAAGTTTTACCAGCTCGGCTAAGGGATCCATCATTCTTCTGCCAATGGATACAGATCCTCGAACTGTTACATCCTCATTGGGAAACTCATCTCTTGCAACTTCAGAGGCAGAGTAGATCGAGGCTCCATTTTCATTGACCATCGCCACGATGATACTGGCCGGGAATCCCAGCTTTTTCACGAAAGACTCAGTTTCGCGACTAGCCGTACCGTTTCCAATAGCTATCGCCTCTATTTGATGTTTTTCTACCAGGTGCTTGATGGTTTCGCCTGCCTTTACCATGTCTTTTTGAGGTTCGTTAGGATAGATAGCTGTAAACTCAAGCAACTTCCCTTGCTTATCTAAGCACACCACTTTACAGCCTGTTCGAAAGCCAGGATCAACCGCCATTACAGCCTTTTGTCCTAGCGGAGCAGCCATCAAAAGCTGTTTCAAATTTTCAGCAAAAACAACAATAGCTTCTTCATCTGCCTTCTTTTTGCTTTCCATTCTTACCTCTGTCTCAATACTTACACTCATCAGGCGCTTATAGCAATCCTTAATGGCAGTTTTTACATGCGCGCTTGCATCGTTGTTTCCCTTCACAAATTGCCTTTCGAGTATGTCGACAGCTTCTTCTTGATCTGGAGACATGTTCATCGATAGAAAGCCTTCCTTTTCTCCTCGTCGAATGGCCAGAAGCCTGTGGGATGGGATCTTGTTTACCGGCTCATCCCATTCGAAATAGTCTTTGTATTTCTGAGCATCAGCATCCTTTTCTTTACTCTTTAAAACTTTCGAAGAAATAATGCCTTTCTTCATGAAGAGCTCTCTGATCTTTTGCCTCGTCTCTGCGTCTTCATTGATCGTTTCAGCTATGATGTCTCTGGCACCTTGCAATGCTTCTTCTGCTGATTCAACACCTTTCTCTGAATCGATATACTGCCCAGCTTCTGTCTGTGGATCGAAATTTCCTTGATCTAAAACTTTGATGGCAAGAGACTCTAACCCCTTTTCCTTTGCGACACTGGCTTTGGTTTTACGTTTTGGCTTGTATGGCAGGTAAAGATCTTCCAATGCGGTCATGGTTAGCGCGGCATTGATCTTCTTTTCCAACTCAGGAGTAAGTTTTTCCTGCTCTTTGATGGACTTAAGAATCGCCTCTCTACGTGCGTCCAAGTCTCTAAGCTGATCGATTCGATCTCTAATTCCAGCCACCTGAAGGTCATCTAAACTACCGGTAACCTCTTTTCGATACCTCGAAATAAAGGGCACGGTTGCACCTTCATCCAACAACGCTACTGTAGCTATTACTTGTTTTGTACCAACGTTTAGTTCTTGAGCAATTCTTTCTTCGTGTCTCATCTTAATAGTCAAATGGATGCCAAAAATAGAAGAGGCAGTGAATTAAAAAATACTGATGTGGAAAACTTCTGAATTTTTCTTCCGTATGACTTATACAAATGTTTAATAAATAGATGTAAAAATGGGAGCATTAGAAGAAATGGTTATTTTGATTGCTGCTGCAGCCAAGGAAGAGGCCTATGCGGTTTCTATTGCGAGAGAATATACACTCAGAACAAATCAGGAAATTTCAATACCGGCAATTCACACGGTTCTGAAGCGACTGGAGACCAAAGGATTCCTGAGGTCTTACGAATCGGCACCAACCGCTGAACGAGGAGGAAGAAAAAAGCGGCTGTACCAAATCACCACTTCAGGGTACTCGTTGGTGGCTGAACTTCGCCATCAGCGTGAAGAGCTATGGTCAGTAATTCCCAAGATGTCTATATGAGCACTGCGAATAATTTACCCAAATCTCCCATCAATTTTTTGCGGTGGTTTTGCAAAAAAGAAGTGATTGATGAAATAGAAGGAGATCTGATAGAAGCGTATCGTGAAAGGTTTGCTTCTAGTCCAAAATCTGCAAGATTTAAATTATGGAAAGAGGTTTTGCAATCATTCAAGTTTAGAAATATTGGAATCATGGAAAAGTATCAGAACCTATTTTTAGCAGGAAAATTGAGCATGCTGAAACAGTACGCCAGGGTGTTGCTAAGGACAGCTAGAAAACACAAGGTCTATACGCTCATCTCATTGACCAGTCTCATGTTGGGGATTACCTGTGCCAGTCTTATTTACCTATACCTGCAAAAGGAGACCAGCTACGATCGCATGTATACGCAAGCGGATCAATTGTATCGGATAAATCACAAAAGTGAGACTTCTGGTAGGACGTATGCCTACGCTCCTTTAGCTATGACTCCACATCTAATTGATCATTCGCATGCGATTGAGGATGGAGTGCGGATATTTAAATATCGACGAGCATCGCCGGTTACGGTTGAATTTTCCAATCGCTCGTTCAATGAGCCTCGCTTTGGTTGGGCAGATCCAAATTTCTTTGAATTATTTAACATTCCGGTGGTCAAAGGAAATGCCAAAGGGATTCTTGAACGACCCAATACAGTAGCTATTAGTGAGAGCCTGGCGATGAAATATTTTGGAACAAAGGATCCAATAGGACAAATAATTGGCTTTGGGTCAGCGGACATCACGAAACTGGAAGTAGTAGGGGTGTTTAATGATTTCCCCTCGAATACCAGCTTTCAACTCGATTTGATTTCTAATTTGGAGACGTGTGCAAGGATTATGTGGTCGTCCAATCACCTCAATGAATGGGGCAACATGTTTGTGAGCGCATATATCCAGGTAAAGCCAGGTTATGAGAAGGATGCAGCGGAGATCGTTCAAAATGCAACTACGACGTATTTTGACCCTGAGTCAAGTTCTACTTGGATATCGTCCATCCAGCCACTGAGGGAGATTCATTTGGGTGAAGCCATGGATATTGGAGAGTTGAGCAGTCACAATGATTCGGAGACGCTTCTTTTGATGGGGGTAATAGGGATAATCATCCTCTGCTTGGGCTGCTTCAACTTCACCAACATGATCACTGCGCAAGCCGGTCAGAGAACGAAGGAAGTAGGAGTAAGGAAGGTGCTGGGAAGCCACAAAAGAAACATAGCCCAGCAGACCTTTTTTGAAACCATGAGTTTTGTAGTTTCAGCTGGGGTGTTAGCGATAATGTGTGTGTACCTGCTTCTACCGAAACTGGGAGCTCTTACCTCCCACACTTATCAGCTTGCTGATCTCACAGTACCGGCGTTTTACGTTCCATTCCTACTCATTTTGTTAGCGGTGATTGTCTTGGCAGGGGCTTATCCTGCACTTTACATCAGTCGGATTCAATCCATTCAGTTGATGAAAAAAACCTCAGCAGATGGCGGAGGAGGATTAAGAAATGTATTGGTAACGGCTCAATTCGTGATCTCTACTTCCTTAATCATCAGTACAGGAGTTGTGTATTTGCAGCTTCAGTATCTCAAGGACAAAAAGCTGGGCTTTGACCACAGTGTCATTGTGAATATGCCTATTCATCATGATGAAGCGGTGATCCCCAAAATAAATACATTCAGAAATGAACTAGCTTCTTTCTCAGGAATTAGCAACGTCACAGCCGCCTCTCACGAGATGCTGACAGACTATACGTATATCACAGACTTTGAAGTAGATGGTATTGAGGAGAGCCAGTTGTGGGAGCGCTATACGGTTGAGCAAAACTACATTGCCACGTTTGACCTGGAAATAGTGGCAGGTAGAGGGTTTGACAGTAAAATTCAAACAGACTCTACTGCATTTATTCTAAACGAGAGAGCCGTAAGCGCATTGGGTCTTTCACCGGATGAAGTCGTTGGAAAAACCATTACAGATCTTAGCCTTGAGAAAACAGGGAAGGTGGTTGGAGTAGTGAAAGATTTTCATTTCAGGTCACTTCACCATGAAATATCACCTTTTGTGATGTATGTAAACTGGGACCGGTTAGACTATATCTCTGCGAGATTAGCTACCGAAAAATTCCAAGAGAATATCAACCACCTGGAAGAGGTTTGGATTAAAGTATTTGGAGAAGGGGTGCCTCTCTTTTTCAATTACCTCGATCAGCAAGCCGTTGCGATGTATGAAAAAGAAGATAACGAAATGAAGCTTTTTACGAGTTTCAGTATGGTGTCGATTATGCTGGGAGGGCTCGGCTTATTTGGGTTCGTCCTTTTTACAACGGAGCGTAAATCCAAAGAAATTGGCTTACGCAAGGTGCTAGGGGCAAGCGCATGGCAAATCATTGCGTTGATAAATAGCAATTTCATCCGTATGTTATGTCTGGCCTTTGTTATTGCATCACCCATTACATTTTTCCTGATGGGTAAATGGCTCAAAGACTTTGCTTACAGGATAGATCAACCGATCTGGATTTATTTAATGACCGCATTGGCGATTTTACTGGTTGCAAGTATCACCGTAAGTAGAACAACCTGGAAAGCAGCAGCAGCAAATCCCGTGGACGCCATTAAAAGTGAATAAAAGTGGGTAGTCAAAACCTGTTTTGAGATTCTATCTCATTGAAGAAGTTGACGAGATAGTACACACTTTTGGCCACTTCCTTTTCGCATGGAAGACTGGAATCTCGAGAGGTGATGTGTGCAAAAAACAAATCTTCCAGGTTTCTTCGAATTCTTGCTGGTGAAGCAAATTCAAACATGTCTTTTAGTTCATTCAGTATTTTCTGATCCGATTCAAATTGGTCTAATGGGCTCATGCTATTTAGATAGTTTATCAATTTTAGTTTTCATTTCTAGAATTAGCTGAGCGTATTTGGTGGCCATTTCTTTTATGTCAGTATTGTTCCGTTTGCCCTTACAGACTTTTCTGATATAATCCAATGTATACTCCGTTCCATTCTTTTCATGGAGCAATTGTTGAATTTTTCTGAAATCTGATTCTACAAGGTCATTTACAATTGATTTTGACATATTTGTCTAAGATTTTAATACAAAATGTAGTTTTTAACTACAATTAATTGAATAGTCTACTAATTAACTACAAATTGAGTATATTCAACGACAATCTGAGATTTATGTGCAAAAAAATGGGATTAAGTCAGCAGAGGCTTGCTGATCTCATTGGCAGTAAACGAGGAAAAGTTGCAGGATATTTCTATGAAACACAGGCTAAACCAGCCTTCCACCAAAAGCTTTCGGAGCAATTCAATCTTAACGTAGGTAAATTTTTAACACGAGAGATGAACGATTTAAACTTCGAGACATTTTTTAATTCTGTGGGGGCCACAATCGCCAATGAACCAGAAGAAGCGTACGGTAAGGCCGGGGCGATCAAGCTGCTTCAAAAAGCAAAGGATGCAGAAAATGAAGAAAAGCGCAACAAATTGATCGACGAGGCGATGGTACTCTTTGAACGTTTGGCCAATAAAAACAGTGAGCTGAAAGATGAGTTAATCAAGGCACTTAAGAAGGACCTTGAGTAAAGCAGCAATAAGAGCAACTAAATAGTTGCATGAAATAATAATTGTTGTAGTTTTGCAACTAAATGATTGCATTATTAAAATAATTTAACATGAAAGACGCACTGACGAAAGAGAAGACATTTGCCCACTCCATTGACAAAGTATGGAAAGCTATAACAGAAGGAGAGGAAATATCTAAGTGGTTCATTCAGGCTGACTTCAAAGCAGAAGTTGGATACGAATACACATTTACCGCAGCAGAAGAGCACGGTGGGACAATAATTAAAGGCAAGGTATTGTCAGCTACTCCCTACACTTTGGAATATTCTTGGCGTGTAGGCGATACAGAGATTGACACGATAGTTTCCTGGCAATTGGAAGAATCTGCTGATGGCACCAAGCTAATGTTGGAGCATTCTGGAATTTCTAACTTTCCGGAAGAAGCAGCCACTGAGATGCTGGGTCACTTCGACAAAGGATGGGACATGTGCATATCAGGACTTACAGAATACTTGACCAATGAAATTAACAAGCCAGCACATTAGTAAGATTTTCAAAGCAGTAGCGGACCCCACGAGGCGTGAAATCTTTCATGCCCTTGTGGTGGCGAGCGTTGCTATGCCAATTACACAAATAGCCGAGCAATTTGATATTAGCAGGCAAGGAGTGACTAAGCACATCAAGACCTTGGAAGATGCAGGCCTCATAGCGATCAGTACACAAGGACGGGAACGTTACTGCTTAGCCGATCCAAAGCCACTCAAAATGGTGTATGATTGGTTAGGCTTCTATGATAAGTTCTGGGGCAATGCACTGGATCGTCTGGACGACCATTTGGGATAATCTTTCAGAAAACTATCTTTGCGTTTGAAACGTTTGTTTCAATGAATAACAAATCAACCGGCTATTTGGTACTTTTTATCAAAAATTGATGAAAAATACTCAGTAATTAGTTGAGCGAAGCTCATGCCAAAGTCAGTCACATTTGATCGCGATAGCGTCATGGAAAATGTCATGAATCTTTTCTGGAGGAAAGGATACAACGGTACTTCTATGCAAGATTTGGTTGACGTCACTGGTCTCAATCGTTCCAGCTTCTACAATTCGTTTGGAGATAAGTTCTCGCTCTTTGAAGAAGCACTTAAGGCTTATCAAAAGCAGCAAAATGAATTATTGCAAGAGTCGTTTACTCATGCAAAGACTCCAAAACAAGCGATAATCTCTCTTTTTAAAGGAATAAGTGACGATATCAGCTCTGGAAACCAGAAGGGATGCATGTTTACCAGCTGCACAGCAGAGCTTGGAGCGGAGAACGCCCAGGTGCGTGATTTTTTGGTTGAGAATAAAGATAAAGTCGTAGAATCATTTGCCATGCTTATTCGAAAAGCCCAGGAGCAAGGAGAGATTGATGCACGAAAAGATGCCGGAACAGTCGCTCTTTTCCTTTTTTCCAGTTTGCAAGGATTGCGACTTACTTCCATGATTGAGCCTAATCTAGAAGCGGTTACAGAGGAAATCCTTGGGGTTTTATAATTTTTTTCATCTTTTTTGAAACGTTCGTTTCAATATGTTCGTTATTTGGACTGATCATTTCAAATAAACCTAAAATTTAAAATAAACATGGGAAAACTAGATGGAAAAGTTGCCTTGATTACAGGCGGAAATAGCGGAATAGGCTTGGCAACAGCGAAAACTTTTATAAGCGAGGGAGCTAAAGTGGTAATCACAGGAAGAAGAGAAGAAGCACTGGAGCAAGCAGCGAAAGAAATAGGAGGCGATGTGAAAACCATTCTTGCAGACGCAGCAGATATATCAAAGACCAAAGAGGTAATTCAGCAAACAGTTGATGCGTTTGGAAAAATTGATGTACTGTTTGTGAATGCAGGAGTTGCTTATTTTTCTCCTCATACGGAAATCACTGAAGAATTTTTTGATTCACAATTCAATACAAATGTGAAAGGCCCCTTCTTTTTAATTAAGGAAGCGATACCACAGTTAAATGACGGAGCAGTAATTATAGGGAACACATCCATTGTAGGTCAAAAAGGATTCGATGGAACAAGTGTATACTCCGCTACGAAAGCGGCCTTCCGATCACTATCCAGGGTATTGGCGAGTGAATTGAGGGAGCGAAAAATACGAACCGTAAGTGTGGCGCCAGGCCCAATAGAGACACCGATTTATGGTAAGATTGGCATGTCTGAGGAGGAGGTTAACCAAATGGGGCAAGGATTTGCTGCACAAGTACCCTTGGGCAGATTTGGATCTTCGGACGAACTGGCAAAGGCGGTGTTGTTCTTAGCTTCTGACGATGCTTCATATGTCAATGGGGTTGAACTAGAAGTGGATGGAGGACTGAGCCAGATTTAAGTTAGCACCCGTTAAATATGGACCATCTATCAATTCGGTAGATGGTTTTTTTACGTCTCCACATCATTAATTTATATACCTACGAAAAAAATCGTAGGTTTTCTTGCTTGTTTAAAATTATCCTCTTTTATTTGGTTACGAAAAAAATCGTAGGTCATATGAAAAAGGATCAACCAACGAATAGTGAACTCGAAATTCTCACCGTACTGTGGGATCGGGGAAGTGCTACCACCAGAGAAGTTCACGACATAGTCTCTCAAAATAAGTCGATAGGTTATACCTCGACGCTGAAGACCATTCAGAACATGCATGAAAAAGGGATGCTTTCTAGAGAGCCACATGGGCAAACGCACCTGTACTTTCCAGCAGTGAAGCAGTCTGATATACAGCAGGTGATGCTGGGTGGCTTTGTAAATAAGCTATTCAATGGCTCAGCTAAGAATCTGATTTTGCAAACACTGGGTAATCAAAAACCCTCTCAAGCGGAGTTGGAAGAGATTCGGGCAATGCTGGACAAATTAGAGAAGGATGGAGATGCATAATTCGATTTCACATTTACTTACTTGGACATTGATTCATTCCATTTGGATCGCAGGAGCGCTACTGCTCTTGTCCAAAATTGGTACATCATTAACGAAGAAGTCTCATCAGAAAAGTGGCATTAGATTGATATCGCTATTGATCTTCATCATTGTTACTGCGGTTGTTTTTGTTTTGAAAGTGGACCTTGACGGTGAGCGAGTGCAGGAATTTGTGATGCTTCTGCCAGATGGTCAATTTTTTCAAACGGATGCTCTTTCGTGGATTGAGAGACTCGAAATATGGATATCGTCAAACAGCCAATTGATAAGCTTCGTCTGGTGCTTGGGGCTGATTTTGAGCTTTGCTCGATACTATCTTGGCTTCAATCAAATGCGGAGGGCTAAAAAATTCTCACATGCATGTGCAGAGAATGAAATCATAGAAGCCATCTCAAAAATCAGTCAGAAGTTAAACTTGCGATCTCAAGTAGAGGTCAGGGTCACTTCGTTTGTCAATTCACCGCTAACAACCGGATGGCTCAAACCCATCATCTATTTACCTGTTGGATTAACTACCGGCTTTTCAGCCTCTGAGATAGACACCATTCTGTTTCATGAGATGGTACACATTAAACGTCAGGATTACCTGGTCAACTTGATTTTGGCTAGTATGGAGACTGTTTTTTTCTTCAATCCATTCATATTGATGATCATCAAAGAGTTGCGAAACGACATGGAATATGCCTGTGATGATCGTGTGATTAGACACAACAACAAGACGACCTACATGTATGCGCTGTTAAAACTTCAGGAACTAAGACTTTCAAACTCCCTGGGGCTGGCGGCCAAAGGGAATAACTCAGAATTTATAAAAAGGATAAATAAAATGATGAACAACACGGACAATTCAAACGGAAGGAGCACATTGATACCAGGACTTATCATATGCTTGTTTTTTGCAGTTTCAATCATGGGGAGCGCTTTTGTAAGCAAAGCTGAGCCAGTTGAGAAAGTAAAACAACTTAGAACTAATGAAATTCAACAAGACACCATTCGAGCCGAGAGCAAGAATGACCTCAAGCTTAAAATCAAGAATTTAAGTAAGGAGCAAATTGCATCAACAGTCATAATGCTTGATGGCAAAGTGGTTCCTATAATTAGTGGAGAAAATCTTGACAAAGGTGAGACAATGATGAAGCACATCAAAAAAGAACTTGTGCGAGATGGCTTGCTAAGCGCAGAAAACAAGCGAGTGAGATTGATGTTTCAATATTCAGACTTACTGAACGGCAAAGAAGTGCTTGGAGATAAGTATCCCAAGTACAAGAAAATCTTCAATGACTATTTCCCGAAATATGATAGCTACGCTACCACAC
Organism: Ekhidna sp.; assembly: GCF_039940915.1. Lineage (GTDB taxonomy): Bacteria > Bacteroidota > Bacteroidia > Cytophagales > Cyclobacteriaceae > Ekhidna. The sequence goes on along the minus strand of NZ_JBDVFO010000001.1, from coordinate 113,821 downwards.
GTGTATTCAAGTTTGAAAATTAGTCAACTCTACTACGCATGGAAAAGTCATCCACTTAAAGTAGGTGGCTTTTTTTGTTTATCTAAACATCCATCTTCGCCAGCGATAAATGACAATGAGGTAAATGCCTATGACGTTTATTGCAGCCAAGGATGTAAGAAGACTGGATGGAATATTTGGAAGGCTCAGGCCATTGTATTTAAATGAGAAATCGAATCGCAATCCATTCAGATTGTCTTTGAGCACTTGTGCGAATTCGGGTATTTGAAATGAATGACCGCCTGAGTTTAGCATCAAATAGATCATAACCATAGAGAATATACTGCCCATGAAAACCCACGCCTTTTTACTAATCACAGGCTCGTATTCAAATGCCTTCTGATCTGCATCTATGCGATGCATCACCTTTTCAGTGAGATTAGAGCTGGGCTCAACCTCCCCTTCTACAAACAATCTTTTTAACAATTCATCTTCTGTATTCATTTCCTTCATAGTGTTGATTGTTTAACGCCCATTTCCTTTAAAATATCAAGCAGTTTCTTCCTACTTCGATGCAAAAGTATCTTCACATTCGAAAGAGTTAAGTCTGTCACATCACAAATCTCTTGAAGCGATAGCTCCTGATAATAAAACAATGTAACAGCGGATCGCTCGTCTGGTTTCAATTTAACTAAAGCTCGACTTAATACTTGCTGCCGATCATTGACATCCAAATGCTTAGACGGTAAGCTTGCATTGCTTCCAGCCTTTTCATCGGTGACACTGTCCAATGAAACTTTCATGGGCACTTTTTTTCTAAAATGCGTCAGACAGTTCCGATGTGCTATACGAATGAGCCAGGTAGAGAACGACGCTTCGCCTCGAAATTGACTCAATGAACGATATGCTTTGATGAAGGTATCCTGCACCATTTCCTCTGCATCCTCGCGGTTATTCATCAAATAATTGACATAATTAAAAACTTTGGCTTCATACTTATCTACCAGAATGGCAAAGTTTCGCCATTCGCCCTTGAGGATACGATCGATAAGTTCAGTTTCGGTTTTCATGTTCATTTTCAGCTTTGACTACCAAAGCCTACTATAGGTTACGAAATATTTTCGTTTTTTGTAACCTCATTTCACAAACGGTAGTCAAAGAGGCAAAACAGTAACAATTTAAATTATATACATGGAACCATTAATAGTATTTCTAGCACTCTTCGGAACCATTTTCGGCATAGCCTACGTCTTTTTAACTACCAGAAACAAAGAGCGTCTTTCACTTATTGAAAAAGGAGTAGAAGCATCTCTGTTCAATAGCAAAGGATCTAAGTTTTCCATTGCCAAATTCATTCTCAATCTCGCACTTCTCTTCATGGGTATTGGCGCAGGAATTTTTATTGGTGATCTACTCTCTGATTCGCTTAATATGAAAGAAGAAGTAGCTATTCCATCCATGCTTTTTGTCTTTGGCGGATTAGGCTTGGTAGTGGGATTTTTTATCACACGGAATCTAGAGTCTAAAGGAGACTGATGGTTGACAAGAAGAAATGACAATCATGTCATGATAGAGGGTACAAGATAGCATGACTTGTGCCCTTTTTTTGTGGGAGGTAAGTCGGGTTAAGAGCTGATTTGTTAAAGAGGTTAGATATCTCTAATTTGATAGAGGTTAAAACTCAAAAATAATGGTCAAAAATCACCTACTCTCATTCATTAGAAATTTGAGGAGAAATACAAGCTATGCCTCAATCAATATTTTAGGACTTGCAGTAGGCTTTGCTGCCGCCCTGCTAATCTCCATTTACGTCTTTCAAGAATATAACTACGACAGGCATCACGCAGGATATGAAAAGATCTACCGACTAAGTGCGCCGAATTTTGCATTCTCTTCTCATGCGCATTTGGAATATTTAGAACAAAGTGTTTCAGGCATAGAGTCGTTCGTTACGGTGATGCCAACTCCAAGCGGGACACTCACAGTTTATGAGGATGGTTTTATAGAAGAAAACACATTTTATGTTAGCGAAGATTACTTTAAGGTATTTCCCCAAGAATTGATTTTCGGAAATTCTAGAAGCGCATTTGAAAACCCGTCTTCTCTAGTGATTACTGAGTCGGTTGCAAGAAAAATATTTGGTTCCGAAAATCCAGTTGGACTGCAAGTCGAATTGTCTTCGCAAAGTTCACCAGAGACTTACACTATCACGGGGGTAATGAAAGACCCGCCATTAAATTCATATTTGAAATACAATATTCTGGCAAGAGTCAAGACTGAATGGGAATTGAACCCTACAAATTTCTCAAATACAGTTGCGCATTGCTTTTTTAGAACGGAAGTGCCTCTAGCTCTACCACTGTTGCAAGAGGAGTCAGACAAAATATTCTCAAGGAGAAGCTATGAAATGTCAAATGGTGAGCAAAGCTTTCAAGACTACCATGAGAGGACGAAAAGTAGCAGACCCAGAATTTTAAACATTGCCGATGTTCACTTGAGTAAGAGTCTTCTTTTTGAAGCCTCCCCTGCAGGAAAGCCGCTTTACCTGCTGATTTTTATGGGCATTGCTTTTTTTATCATCATTTTGGCAGCAATTAACTACGTGAACCTAGCTACGGCACAAGCTTCCAAGAGAGCTAAGGAAATTGGCCTAAGAAAGGTTTTAGGATCAATTCGTTCTCACTTAATATTCGGCTTTCTTGCAGAATCTCTGGTGCTGTCTATGTTTAGCCTCATTGTTGGTGTTTTTATTGCCTCACTACTTCTAGAAGCTATGTCTTCTCTAGGCTTCACCGCCTTTGAGGTCAGCATTTTCGATTTCAAACAAATCCTAATGGTAATAACGGGCATTAGTATTTTTACCGGAATTGGTGCTGGCTTGTACCCTGCTTTTTACTTATCGAGATTTGCTCCTGCTCTAGTTCTGAAAGGAAATTATAGTAGCGAAAAGAGTAAAAGTCTATCACGTAATATTTTGGTGATTTTCCAGTTTACCGTCTCTCTGACACTCACAATCTTTTCCATTTTCGTTTACCAACAGCTAAACTATGGAATTGATAAGGACCTTGGTTTTCAAAAGGAGCAGGTCTTGATTTTGGATAATTCTAAAAATCAGTTGGGAGAAAGTGAAGAAGCATTCCGAGATAAATTATTGAGTTTATCGGTAGTGGATAATGCCTCTTTTAGTCGATATAGTATGGTCGATAGATTGGCACTTATTGGACTTCAAAATAAGGAGGATGAGGAACAGTACCTACGAACTCATTACAAATTTGTTGATGATCGTTTCATTCCAACGATGGGTTTCGAGATGTTGGAAGGTAGAAATTTTAATGTGGACTTAGAAGGGGATATAAATACCATTGTCATCAATGAACGCATGAAAGAAGAGATAGGAGGAGATGTGATTGGGAAAGTCTTCAATAGTGGACATCTGGGAAAAAGTATTGAGGTAATTGGAGTGGTTAAAAATTTCCATTTCCAAGATATGAGTAAGGAAATAGAGCCCGCTGCTTTTTTCTTTCGTGCGAATGGGAATCAGCTCAGCATCAGAATCTCGACTGCAAACAATCAAGCAATAGCTGATATTGAAAACGTCTGGAGCGATTTTACTACAGAACCATTCGACTATTACTTTTTTGATCAAAGGTTCAATAAGCTCTTTGAATCGGAGAAGACGTTGAGTCAGATCATAAGCATATTTACCTCACTTTCTGTCTTTATTGCCTTTCTTGGTTTTGCAGGCCTGATTAGCTTCCAGTTAGATAGAAGAATAAAAGAAATTGGCATCCGTAAGGTGCTAGGTGCATCCGTCCGACAAATCCTTGGGATGTTCTCATTAGAATTCAGTCGTTTAGTAATCATTTCTTTCTTGATTGGCGCTCCTCTGTCGTGGTACATCACCTCCAAATGGTTGAATTCGTTTGCTTATCGAGTTGATATAGGACTCGTTCCTTTCCTCATTGCGGGACTTGGAGGAACTTTTTTGGTTTTGTTAGTAATTGTAATCCGTGCCAGAAGCAAAGCAAGTACAAATCCTGTGGAAACGTTAAGGAGCGAGTAACGACCCAAGGTATTTTGAAATATAAAAGTGCAAGACAGTCATCCCTATCGTTTCTATCACTTTGGTAAATTAGGCTTGTTACTTTAATTGAACTTTTCAGGATACCTACTTGCTTCAAGAAACGCTTCAAAATCTTTGATCTTGATAATGTCAGCAATTGCATGTTTCTTGTCTTCAGCATTGTCATAATAAGATTTGACAATTTTGTACCCCATCCAGTAGCCAAGATCATTCGGTCGCCCTTTTTGCGAACTGTACAACCAGCCATCGTAGTTTTTCTCCATCATCCTTCCTTTAAATTCATTCCATAATTCTTCCTCTCTTTGATTGGCAAATTCATGTACCTGATCATTGATGTGTTTGCCGGAAGCAAGCTCAGCTATGAAGTCTGCAGAACCTTCTTTTATGGACGCTTTCAATAAACTACCTCCATCGTATTTCTGCTGAAAATGAACCAGCTCATGAACCACGATGTGTGGAATTTCATCTACTTTTTTCAATACACTCAAATGCCACTTGCTCAATTCATCTTTAGGCATAGTTGGGGTGAGGCCGTACATATCTGCACCTATTATTAATCCATGCTTAGATGCAGTACCCCCAGAGTTCATTGCACCAATTACAAAATAGACATTTGGGAAAATGGCATCTGGATACAATTCTTGCATCTTCGATAAATAAGATTTAATCTTTTCTTCTTGCTCAGAAATTTTTGGGGTGATCTCTCGTAATGATGCATAGTACTTGGGCCTCTTTTTTATGAAGTAGACCAGATTTTCAGCATTTTTTATTCGTCCATTCATGAATCCCTTCAGTCCTTTGGTTCCTTTTTTTATATAAAGATCCTTAAAAGCGTTTGGATCGTAATCAGGTAAAGACTTGTCATACGCGACCCAAAAATTGTCAATATCAGCTGTGACTAGCTCAATGTTATATGGATTTCTGTTCTGACATTGAACTGACTGAGTAGCAACGAATAGTGTGATGAGAAATAGAAAAATGGAGACTTTATGCGAGGTGGGTTTCATAGGTGAATGATTTGGTCATATACCTACTGATTGTGATTTAGCTGCAAGAGTTGCATGTGGGTATAAAACAGATCCCCTTAAGCCCCCAAATTAGAGAAGAATAAGTGCCATGATAGCTTGATATGACTAAAATGGGGCGACCTGATTTTGCTGTGGCTTGCTTGATGAAAAAATTGTCCAAGGAGGAAGATACCTGATCAAGTCAGGTATGACTATGAGTATGATTTTACGTTTGGGTCATGCTTTGTAAGACACGGCATCTTACTCTCCAATTACCTTGTGTAATTCACTATCTGAAGATGCCTGACCAAGTAAGTATAACCTGAAGGATGTAGTATCGGATTACTCAGTCATGCCGTTCTCCGAAACGGCATCTTCCATCACCGTGCAGAAGAGAATTAGAATCTCTAAGTCATGCCGAGCTTGCCCCGACATTATCATCAATGCTATGATTTTGATGCTGAAGATACCTGATCAAGTCAGGTATGACTACTGAATATGAGTTTACGTTTGGGTCATGCCTTGTAAGACACGGCATCTTCCAACGCAAAGGTTTTATTCAAACCGATCTTTCAATAAATCAATCCATTTGGGATTGGAGTATTGAAAATCTTAATTGAAGATACTGTTCTAAGTAAGGTATGACAAAAAGAGTCACACTAACTTCGCCATATGTCCTTCGATCCGAAATCCATAGACCTTCCCATAGTTGAAATCCTTGATGAAGTAAAAGCACAACTTCAGCAAGAAAATACCCTCATTGTGCACGCACCACCTGGAGCTGGGAAAAGCACGCTCCTCCCCATAGCGCTCTTTGAGGAAGCTTGGCTCAAAGGACAAAAGATCATCATGCTGGAACCACGCAGACTGGCTGCACGATCCATTGCTATGCGTCTGTCAGAACTGCTGGATGAAAAAGTAGGAGAGACCGTAGGCTACCGCATTCGATTTGAAACCAGAGTTAGTGAAGCCACCAAAATTGAAGTGGTCACAGAGGGAATACTTACACGCATGCTTCACGGAGATAATACGCTCGAGGGTGTTGGTCTTGTTATTTTTGATGAGTTTCATGAGCGGAGCATCCATGCAGATGTGGCGCTTGCACTTTGTCGAGAGTCACAACAAGTTCTGAGGCCAGATTTAAAGATCATGGTGATGTCTGCCACATTGAATATGCCGCAACTTACTCAGTCGCTGAAAGCTCCTGTAGTAGAAAGCGAAGGGCGACAATACCCGGTGGATATCGAATATGTTGGAGATCAGGATCAATTCATGATTCCAGAGATGACTGCAAATACGGTGATCAAAGCTTCCAGGGTGCATGAAGGAGATGTTTTGGTGTTTATGCCTGGGCAAGGGGAGATCACCAAATGCGCAGACATTCTTAAATCTAAGTTGCGTGGCTTCTCTATCCATCCACTCTATGGTCAGTTACCCTATAATAAGCAGAAGGCAGCGATCCTTCCAGACAGGGAAGGGCGAAGAAAAGTGGTGTTGTCAACTAACATTGCTGAGACGAGTTTGACGATAGAAGGCGTTAAGGTAGTTGTGGATACAGGCTTTGGTCGAACAATGAAATGGGACCCAAAATCGGGACTTTCACGCCTGGAGACTGTCCAAATATCGAAGGATTCTGCAGATCAGCGTGCTGGGCGTGCGGGTAGATTGAGTGCCGGAGTTTGCTATCGCATGTGGTCAAAAGCAACCGATAGTCGATTGCAAGAACATCGCACACCTGAAATATTGGAATCTGATCTCGCTTCTCTTGCATTGGATTTGGCCAGTTGGGGCATTAGCGATCCCTTGAGTCTGACATGGCTAGCGCCTCCGCCCAGAGGAGCCTGGCGAGCAGCCGTACGGACACTCCATGAAGTAGAGGCACTCGAAAATGGTCGTATCACTGAGCATGGCAAAGAAGTCCATCGATTGCCTTGTCATCCGCGATTAGCACACATGATGCTGATGGCCGAAGAGGAAGGGCAGGAAAGCCTTGCAGCGGATGTTGCTTCCTTGCTAGAAGAACGCGATCCACTGGGAAGGGAGGCAGGCATCGATATCAACAGCAGAATCGAAGCGTTACGTACCCATCGAAGAGAGGGTCGAAAAGGAGGTCGCTTCGATCGGATCGAAAAGATCGCTGGATCCTATCGCCAATTATTTGATGCAGAGGTAGACAATGAGCCATTCGATCCCTATGAGACGGGCTTACTGCTCACACATGCATTTCCCGAAAGGATAGCCTTTGCGAGACCGGGAAACAATGCTCAGTTTAAACTGGCCAATGGACGAATTGCCATGGCTGGACACAAAGATGACCTGGCACACGAGTCGTGGCTGGCCATTGCAAATCTGGATGCACGTGATGGTATGGGTAAGATATTTATGGCTTCCCCCCTCAACCCAAAGGATTTGGCTACCCGAGTAAAGGAAGTAGAGGTGGTTGAGTGGGATACCGAAGATGGTGGGCTCAATGCTAGTAAAGACCTACGAATAGGCAGTATCGTATTGAAGTCTGTTCCTTTGCCGGACCCCGATCCTTCTCATTTGAAAGATGCCATAGTTCAGGCGATCAAGAAAGAGGGACGCACACTTTTGGACTGGAATGAGGAAGTAGAGCAACTACAGAATAGAGTAGCCAGCCTAAGAAAATGGCAACCGACTCAAAGTTGGATGGATTTAAGTACCGATACTTTGCTTATGACGAATGAAGAGTGGCTTTCACCATATCTGACAGATGTCAAAAATCCGAGAGACTTGAAGAAAATCAACTTGGGTGAGGTTCTACTCCATACAATGGAATATGATAAGCAGCAGGAACTGCATCGACTGGCGCCAGCTAAAATGGACGTGCCTAGTGGTTCCAGTATCAAAATCATGTACCGTGATAATGGGGAAGCACCCGTCTTAGCAGCGCGTATTCAGGAGCTATTTGGGATGGCGGAAACGCCTACGGTAAACGATGGTAAAATTCCAATGCTCATTCATTTGCTATCTCCCGGCTACAAGCCTGTGCAGGTGACATCTGACTTGAAAAACTTCTGGAATGAAACCTACTTCGAAGTGCGCAAAGACCTCAAAGGTCGTTACCCTAAGCACCATTGGCCGGAGGATCCTTGGACTGCTGAGGCGGTGAGAGGCGTGCGGCGAAAGGAAAGTAAGTAATTGTAGTTTGTCATCCTGAACCTGCCTGCGGTAGGCAGGCGCAGTGAAGGATCTACTTCATTTGATGAGATGCTTCGTTCCTCAGCATGACAACACAAAATCGATATGTACGGATGACTAGCTATATTTTCAATTTTCTCATGCTGAAGATACCGCATCAAGTGCGGTATGACAGAGTGGGGTGCAGTGTCATGCCGTCCTTCGAGACGGCATCTTCCTATAGCTCCTTTCACTCATCCTTCAAATGCACTACAGGATTTGTGCGCGTGACTTTCAGCGTTTGCACAACTATGATCAGCACAAGTACAACTATTACGGACATAGCAGCAACTGTACCTTGCTTCCAGCCAAAATTGATACGGTTATGGTAATCCGCAAGCCATTGCTCAGTCAGGTAGTAACTTAAGGAAATTCCTACGGCCAGACTTGTTATGATTGGGGCAATGAATTTTTTAATCATCATCCAGATAATCTGGCGATTTTCAGCACCCATCACGCGCCTGATACTCAATTCTTTCAGCTTTCTTTGTATGGTCAGACCTACAAGTCCTAAGAGGCCAAAAGCTGAAATGAAAATAGCTATGATGCTTCCCAAACCCGCAATCTTAGAGATTTTACCCTCTTGCTCAAACTTATCTCGGTAAAGTGTTTCCATGTAGTCATAATTGAGCGGGATTGGATCAAACACCTTACTCCAGGCGGCTGTCATTTTCTCGCTAAGAACTGCTCGCGGTGCTGTTGACTTGACTAGAATCTGAAAACCTTGTCTCTCCTCCGCATAGTCGAAAAAAAGCATTGGGCGTAGTTCAGAGACCGGCCCAAAAGCATAGTAGTCTTTAATCACACCTACGATTACCGAGTTATCAAAAAAATCAATAGGCTCACCGATTGGATTTTCACCAATCCCTGCTTTTTCAACAAAGGATTGATTCACAAGTACTCCGTTTGCGATACCGCTCTTCTTGGCAGCATGAAGTGTTTGCCCTTCCAATAGCTGGATGCCCATTACCTCTAGGTATGCGGTGTCTATGTTTTTAAAGGTGAGACTGAATTGATTTTCTCCATCATCATATGCGGTCATTCCATATCCGCCAGAAGATGTTAGGGATTGAATTTCCGGAATAGTGCCCAGGTGATTTGTCAATACGTTCTCTTTCCCACTCCCAATCAATTCTGTCGGAACATTGATTTTGATAACGTTTTCGACATTGTATCCCCTATCAAAATTCACCAAGTAGTTCAGCTGTCCTTTGAATACAAGCATAGATGCAATCATAATGATGGAGATCGAAAACTGGACAATCAGTAATGTTTTCGTTACTAAGACACTTTTTCCAACTCTTTGCTCTCCTTTTAAAGACTTAAGGATTTTCAATTTGGATAAAAGCATGGAAGGGTAAAATCCACTAAGGATGGCGATGGATATAATAATCAGAGATAGTCCTACTAAATTCTTAAGACTGAGAAGGTCACTGAGATCAAACTGCTTTTCTACTAAAAGAGAGAACTGTGGCGCAAGGAGTGCATAGAGAGCTATGGCTAAGACTGTAGCTAGCAGTGTGGTAAGAAGAGATTCGGTCATCAGCTGCTGAAATACTCCTGAATTTGCTGAGCCAATGATCTTGCGTACTGCTACTTCTCGTGCTCGATTGATGTAAAGGGAGATACTGAAATTGGCATAGTTGATGATGGAAATTAGTAGGCACATCAGGCCTGCGATAACAATGAACCAAATCAGCTCACTATTACCGCCAGGCAAAAAGCCTTTAGAAGCAAAATATTCATCAGAGAGATGAAGTGAGGCTAGTGAAGTGAGCTTGGGGAGGTACTCATTTTCTGTTTTCTTGGGGTTAATCAAGTCTTTGATATTCGCTTTTAGCTGCTCAATGTCAGCAGCTGCATTCACCTTCATCAAGACGCTGAGGTCAAAGTTGCTTGATTTTGTAGCATTTGTTGGTGACTGATTTAAGTAATGAACATAGGGCAGGATGAGGTCCGCCCGAATGGAGGTATTTTTAGAAATATCCCTATATACGCCTGCAACCAGATAGGTGACGTATGAAGCGGAATCAAGTAGTTGTATTTTTGCATTGACTGCCTCACCTCTGATGTCCAGCTTAAATGCCAATTTTTCCGAGATTACTACCTTATTAGGGGCATTGAAAGCTCCTGGATCTCCTTCTAGAAAATCCAGGTCTAGAAAATCCATGAGTGATTTTTCAGCGATCAAATAATCTTGATCGATGGTGCCTTCGGGAAGTTTCATTGCTGCATTGTCTTCGGTGAATCGTGCGACTTGCTCTACCTCAGGTAGCTCATCCAAAATCTGCTGCGTGGTAACATGTGAGCATCCAGGGAGGTTGATCAAATTATCAAAAAGGCTCACCTGAGTGGTCATTCTGTAGATGTTTTCAGAATCAGGAATGTGGGTATTGTACGCCAATTGGTCAGAGGCGTATAGGTATGCAAACCAACTGAATACTATGCCAATGCTGAGGCCAAGTATATTGATGGAAGAGTAAGCTTTGGTTTTCCATAGAAATCGCCAGCCGGTCTTAATGTGACTCTTTGAAAGTGTGAGTAATCTGTCCATTTTATCGTAAGGTTTGAGGTTTGAGATTTTGAAACTTAGAAGTGTTTCCTTAATGAATTGACGCTTGGCAAATCGCTTCCCTTTGGTGTCCATGCGCCAGTAAAACGATTCGTGTAGATCTCCCTGAATCTCTTCAAGGAGGTCTTCACGGCAAATTCGTCGGAGCAGCTTGTCTGCCCATTTTGGTGGATCATGTGCCATGAGTCATCAGATACTTTGAAAATTAAATCCAGGAATAGCCTGCCACAGATTGCTCCGTTTTTCCTTTAGTTCATGTGCGATTCTGAATCCTTCCCGAGTGGCTTTATAAAGTCGCTTTCGTCTTCCACCGCGCTCAGCAGTAGGTTCGCCCATTTCGGATTTCACTAACTTCTTCTTTTCCAGTCGCTTCAAGACCACATGGATGGCGGGCAGGGAGATGGTCTGTTCAAACTGCTCTTCGTAGGCTTTCGCTACTTCTACGGCATAGGTATTTTCCTGTGCCAACAGTATGAGGAGGATGATTTCTTCAAGTACACCGAGTTGTAGATTCATTTCATTAACTTTTGTTTAACATACGAATATGATAAACTTTTGTTTAACTAATGATGGAATCTAAAAAAAATAGTTTCAGAGGAGAGCTGTAATAAGATTTGTAAACATTCTGAGTGCAGTGAAGAATCTACTTCATTTGGCGAGATGCTTCGTTCCTCAGCATGACAACACAAATGGAATCAAGGCGAATCACTTTGCGACTTAGGACGAGAAGGGAGCGGCATGAAGTAAGCGTACAGCCTGCCTGCGGTAGGCAGGCGCGGATATCTGTGGATGTGGAAAAGGGGTTTTCTCTCCAGAGTTTAAAAAGATACTGCATCAAGTGCGGTATGACAGAATCAAAGTATCTCTTCCAAAGCCTCGATACAATGCTGATTCTCATCAGGCTTACCTACAGAGATGCGTATGCAGTGACTGATGGGATCGTAGAGTGGTCGGACAAGGACACCTCGTTGCATGAGTGCTTCGAACACCTTCATCACTTCTTCTTTGTCTTTCCAGACTGTCATGATGAAGTTGGCATATGAGCGAACATACTTGACATCCAGGCGATCAAACTCCTTGTAGTAGTATTTTAACTGCTTAGTATTGTTGTCTATGGTTTTTTTGAGAAAGTCGGTGTCATTGAGCGCGCCAATGCCCGCTGCCTGCGCCATCGCCGTAGGCTCAAAAGTGAGCTTCACTTTATTCAAGGCATCGATGATTTTCTCGTGTCCAATGCCAAAGCCTAGCCTCACACCTGCAATGCCATAGGCCTTGCTGAATGTACGTAGCGTCAGAATGTTGGGGTAATCCATCTTGAGTGAGTTCGGAAAGTCCGGATGCAGGGCTTCTGAATATTCGAAGTATGCTTCATCCACAATCACCAGAATATGATCGGGCACATGTTGCATAAAGTTGTCAAGCTCTGCCTGTGAGACCATCGTGCCTGTTGGATTGTTCACATTGGCGAGGTAGATCACCTTGGTGTTTCTATTGATCCTACTTTTAATGGCTTCAAGATCGAATTCATACGTGGAGGTCATCGGCATAGCTACGCAGCGCACATTGTTGATGCGTGCCCAGTTGTAAATGATAACAAAGCCGCCTTCGGAAGTAAGAAATTCGTCTTCTCCGGCACATACTGCACGTATGGTCTGCATCAGTACAGACTCTGACCCATTTCCTACAAATATCTCTTCTGGCTTTTTACCATACTTTTTGGCCAGGATTTCTTTTAAATCTCTGCTTACTGGATCAGGGTAATAGTTGATGGATTCGTAAGCTTCAATCACAGCTTGCCTGGACTTAGGTGAGTAGCCAAGCGTATTTTCATTGTTCCACAGGATGGCCACCTTCTCCCAGCCGTATTCTTCCTTTAGCTGAGGGATGGTTTTTCCTGGTTGGTAACTCCGGATTGCAGCAATGTGATCAGGTATCTTTATGTTCATGTTTAGTGATTGGTAAATTGGTAACTAGTTATTCAGTTGATTGGTTTTTTTATTACTGATTTACTAGTTCACTAATTGACTGTTTTCTATTTAAATAATATCCCAATTCTCTTCTTTTCTAAAAACCACTCCTTTAAACAATCCTACCAATTCATTGTTTCGCGTAACTCTCACAATGTATTGACCGAGACTTCTGGATATGTTTTCTTTTTCCGCTGTAGCGATGAGTTCGTCTCCTTCAAAAATGGGTTTGATGTGATTGATGGATGTCTCAATGGAGACTGCTTTTTGACCGTGAGAATTAGAAGCAAAAGCAAAAGCAGAATCTGCTAACGAAAATGAGATCCCTCCGTGTGCCACAAGGTGACCATTTAACATTTCATTGCGTACTGTCATTTTGATCTGTGCAAACCCTTCTTTTACTTCCAAAACCTCTACACCGAGCCATCGGCTAAAGGTGTCTTTGGCCATCATCTCAGATACTATTTTTTTTGCGGTTGATTCCATTTTCTTTTTTTATGAAATTCTTCGCCGTGCCTGCCTTTGTCAGCAGACAGGCTCAGAATGACATGCTAAATATAATTCTGGATTGTCATGCTGACGAAGGAAGCATCTAGTCGTTGGTTAATTGAGGCTTGTTTGTGAGACTTACACCAATCAACCAACTGTTTAACTAAGCTACTAATCATCAATAAAATCTTTGATTTTCCTTTTTCATCCTTCTCAACAGTGGACTGCATCTATATCTGTCTTCTCCATATTCTTCGTACAGCGCATTAAGTTTTTTCACACACCAGTCGATCCCTTTTTCATCAGCCCATTTCAACAAACCTTTCGGGTAGTTTACTCCTTTAGTCATGGCGGTATCAATATCCTCTCTACTAGCGATATTCAGGAATAAAGCATCTGCAGCTTCATTGATTAGCATGACTAACGCACGATCCAATATTTCATTACCTAGTTTTTCATCTTTGATTGGCTCAGGCTTAATGGCCCCCTCAGCATAGTCATAATAACCCTTGCCTGATTTTCGTCCAAGAAAACCCGCTTCTGACATTCGTTTCTGGGTGAAAGAAGGCTTATACCTAGGATCATAAAAGAAGGATTGAAATACCGTCTCAGTTACCGTATAGTTAATGTCATTGCCAATGAAGTCCATCAATTCGAACGGTCCCATGCGGAACCCACCTAGCTCTTTCATGGCCCAATCGATGGTAGCAAAGTCAGCAATCCCTTCTTCATACATCCGCAAAGATTCGCTGTAGAATGGACGAGCCACTCGATTCACAATAAATCCAGGAGTGTCTTTAGCCAAAACAGTCAATTTTTTCCAGCTATCCACCCAGTCTTTTGCTTGCTTGGTAGTTTCTACTGCGGTTTGCACAGCTGGGATAATTTCAACCAGTGGCATCAACGGTGCAGGGTTGAAAAAATGAATACCAACAAAACGTGAAGGGTTTTCTAAAGAAGCTCCGATTGATGCGAGTGAAAGCGAGCTTGTATTGGACGCGATGATGGTATCTTCACGTACAATTTTTTCAACCGTAGCGAAAACTTTTTGTTTGATATCCAGATTTTCGACAATTGCTTCAATCACCAAGTCGGAATTTTCGAAATATTGCTGATCTCCGGTGAAATCAATTCGTCCAAGAATTTTATCTGCAGTATCCTGATCGATTTTACCTTTCTCAACCAGGCGGATCATCACTTTGACAAGACTTGTAGAGGATTTCTCTAGAATCTCACTGTTGGTATCGCTGATGACTACTTCCCAGCCTGCCGTCGCAGCTACTTGGGCTATTCCGGTACCCATGGTACCGGCTCCTATCACACTTAATTTTGGCATTACTCTCCTTTAAATTCTGGTTTTCTTTTTTCAATAAAAGCATTTACACCCTCCTTGTAATCATGTGTTTCCGTGGCTTTGAATTGCCATTCTTTCTCTAGTTCCAGTTGCTGATCCAGGTTAGAAATAAAAGACTGATTTAACAAGTGCTTGGTATAAGCAAGTCCTTTGGTTGGCATTTTCGCCAGTTTTTGGGCGATTCCTTCGGCCTCATTAATGAAAGCTTCATCACTAACTACTTTGTAGATCATGCCAATTCGCTCTGCTTCGGTTGCCGAAACCTTGTCTCCTAACATCATTAGTGCTGAAGCTTTACCAAACCCGATGATACGCGGAAGAGTAAAAGTGCCACCACTGTCCGGAACCAATCCTATTTTGCTGAATGCTTGGATGAAAGATGCTGATTCTGTGGCTACTACCACATCACACGCTAAGGCAATATTGGCACCTGCTCCAGCTGCAACGCCATTTACTGCGGCGATTATCGGTTTCTCAATACTTCTAAGCTGTTTAATAATTGGGTTGTAGTGCTCATCAACAATTTGCTCGATTTCCAGCCCATTATCAGCGATGGCTTCCTGCAAATCTTGTCCTGCACAAAATGCTTTGCCATTTCCGGTAAGCATGATTGCTCTCACCTCTGGGTCGTTTGCGTAAGCATCAAGGGCTTCTTGAACCGCCAATGCTAGTTCCTTATTGAAGCTATTGAAGACATCCGGACGGTTGAAGGTGAGGATGCCGAGATTGTCTTTTTTGGTTGTTATTAGTGACATTGAGTTAATCAGTTGATTAGTGATATGAGGATTTAGTTTTCTTTTTTTCGATTCTTTAAATAATTGATGTATCCGTTCATCATTTTACTTAACTCTTCATTCTTGGAAACAAGTTCCTCAAAGATATCTTGTTGAATGTAGTTTTCATCAAGCGCGACTGTTAGATGATCAAATGTTTCAAGAAGACTTCCTCTGGCAATTCTGCAAAACTGAATATTTTCTTGATAATGAAACCTACCATGACCTTCTGCAATATTAGCGGTTACGGATCTCGATGACCTAATTATTTGATCAACAAGTTTATACTTTTCATGAGCTGGGAATTTTTTTTGATAGCGTAGATATTTCATTCCGAAAGATTCTGGACTTTTTCCAGATCTCGAGATCAGTTAGTGTCATAGTTGGATGTCTAGTTAGTAAGTGATTGGCGGTAATCAAAAATTACTAATTAACTGATCACTAATTAACTACTCCTCAATGGCACTTGAAGTAATCGAAGGGCTCCAGACAGTCATTGCATTTGAAGAGTGATTTGCAAGCGGTGGATCCAAATTCACTTACCAGTTGTGTGTTTTTAGAACCACATTGTGGACATTCAATATCCTCGGGATTAGTCGGGTTGGGAGGAGCGATACCGTATTCTTTCAGCTTGCGCTTACCTTCATCCGTCATCCATTCTGTAGTCCATGCCGGGGATAACACTGTGGTTATTTTGAACGATGTGATCCCATCTTTTTTCAATGCGTTGTTGATTTCTTTTTCAATTTCCATCATTGCGGGACAACCAGAATAAGTAGGAGTGATGACTATCTCTAATGCATCCCCTTCAACGATGACATCACGCACGATTCCTAAGTCCATCACTGAAATCACAGGTATTTCAGGATCTGTCACGTTTTGTAGCAATTCGAGAATATGGTCTTTATCTATTGTCATCACACAAATTCATAATATGTGGAATAGTCCTTAAATCCGAACTTTTTGTAAATATTCAGTCCGTCTGCTGTTCCCTGTAGGATTCCGTTTTTATATCCTATTTCCTTTGCCTTATTTAATGCGAAAGTGAGCAGTGTAGTTCCAATACCCATTCCTCTGTAAGCTTCCAGTGTAGCAAATCCATAAAACCCGACTGTGTCAGAATTGGTTGGAAACAACTCCACACATGAGACAGGCTTGTCTTCGTGATAGTATATGTACAGCTCGATGTTATTGTTAGGATCAAGGTAGTACTTTGCTGTCCGGTTGTAGTAGTTAACTACATTCTGATCTGCAGGCGACCAATTCTCTGCTATGACACGAGAGTAGATTGCCAGGGATTCCCGATCATTGACCTGTCTGATGTTTAGATGATTTATATTTTCTACGTATTGATAGTGTTCAAACTGCATAGCCATGCCTACTTCACTCGCTTGTTGTTCAATGTTGAGTTCATTGAACAGCATCTGAATGTTTGAACTCAGGTTTTCTTTGTTTATCCAAATGCAGTATTTCAGGTCATGTGATTGGAAGTGATTCAGCACTTGGGTCAACTCCTCCTTTTTTAAGTCTGGATGATTGATATAAACGATGTTGAAGGTATCGCAGGATAGGCCGCTATCTACATAGGTAAGATGCCCCAAATCAAGTGTTTTCATCTCATGATGAAGGGATGGAACTCTCGTGGCGTGCAGGAGAAAGTTATTTGATATTTCGGCTTTCACGTTTTTAGTGATTGGTTAAATAGTTAATTAGTGAAATAGCATTTTACCGTT
Organism: Ekhidna sp.; assembly: GCF_039940915.1. GTDB lineage: Bacteria > Bacteroidota > Bacteroidia > Cytophagales > Cyclobacteriaceae > Ekhidna. Next base: position 96,662 of record NZ_JBDVFO010000001.1, on the reverse strand, counting down.
AACTCACTAATCAACTAAAAGCTACCACTCTAAACCTGGATAAGTACGTTGCAAAAATTGAAGATCTGCCAGGATATAGCCCAGGTGTTCTGAATGACGTCCATCTTTCCCTCCTTCGTGTGCATACGTGCTTTCAGGAAATTCAAGAGTAGCCTCGTTCAGCACTTCTTTGATCTTGGCGTCTCGCTTCTCTTTCAATGCCATCAAATCGACACCATATCCTTCTTCAAGCGCCTTAGCTTCTGTTTCGTTGGGCTTGGTTAGCTCACCGGCATAAGACCACAACTCTTCTATTGCTGTCTTCATACGATTGTGACTTTCTTCTATGCCATCTCCGAGCCTAATTACCCAATCACCACTCCACTTAATGTGATACAAAGCCTCTTTGTGAGATTTTGCCGCTATAGCAGCCAAGTGCTCATCCGAGCTACTCATTAACGCTTCGTAGAAGAAGCAGCTGTATGTATCGTATAGAAATTGACGGAAAATTGTTTTTGCGAAATCACCGTTTGGTTGTTCAACCAGCAATGCGTTGCGATATCCCCACGCATCTCTCAAGTAGGCAATGTCGTCTTCAGATTTGCCCTCGCCTTGAATCTCAGCAGCATATTGGTACCACATCCTTGCCTGTCCAATCAAGTCGAGACTGATGTTGGTCATTGCAATATCTTGCTCCAAAATAGGGCCGTGACCACACCACTCACCTAAGCGTTGACCTAGAATTAGACAGTTGTCTGCATGTTGCAGAACATAGTTGTATTTATTTAAATCAGTCATTCGTTAATTCGTAATCAGTTTTGATAAGTTAACTAGCTTGCGCAATCAGTCCTGATCACGTATTACTAATCAACTGATCACTTTAATCACATATGCTTTACTTCGTCTGGCAAATCGTAAAAAGTGGGGTGACGATACACTTTATCTTTTGCGGGTTCATATAGTGGATCGGAATCGTCAGGATCAGAAGCAGCAATGTGTTCTGATTTCACTACCCAGATGCTGACACCTTCATTCCTTCGAGTATAAACGTCCCTTGCGTTTTGGATTGCCATCTCTTCATCAGAGGCATGCAGACTCCCCACATGTTTGTGGTTCAACCCCGCTTTGCTTCGAATGAAGATTTCCCATAGTGGCCAATTTTTCATGAGTTTAGATTTAGTGTTGTCTTTAATTTATGCTGCTTCTTGACGCTTCGATTTTTTCTCAGCATGTGCAGCGGCTGCTTCTCTTACCCACGCACCATTATCATAGGCATTTCTTCGTGCATCTAATCGCTCTTTGTTGCATGGTCCGTTTCCTTTGATCACATTGAAAAACTCTTCCCAATTGATCGCGCCAAAATCATGGTGACCTCTTTCTTCATTCCATTTGAGATCTTTATCCGGTATGGTAATTCCTAAAAGGTCAGCTTGTGGCTTTGTGGCGTCAACAAACTTTTGACGCAATTCGTCATTCGTGAATCGCTTGATTCCCCATCGCATGGATTGCTCCGTGTGAGTAGATGCTTCATCCGTTGGGCCAAACATCATTAGTGAAGGCCACCACCATCTATTGAGTGCATCTTGTGCCATTTTCTTTTGTTCTTCAGAGCCTCGGCATAGCGTCAACAGTATTTCAAACCCCTGTCGTTGGTGAAATGATTCTTCTTTGCATACCCTCACCATAGCACGCGCATAGGGCCCATAAGAAGCTCGGCAAAGTGGGACTTGATTCATGATAGCAGCGCCATCTACTAGCCATCCTATTGCACCCATGTCTGCCCAGGTAATGGTTGGATAGTTGAAAATGGATGAATATTTGGCTTTTCCAGAGTGGAGATCCCGCAATAGTTGGTCTCGTTCCACACCTAAAGTCTCACAAGCACTATAAAGGTACAGACCATGTCCAGCTTCATCCTGAACTTTGGCTAAAAGTGCAGCTTTTCTTCTAAGAGAAGGGGCGCGTGTAATCCAATTTGCTTCAGGCAACATGCCCACTATTTCAGAGTGTGCGTGTTGTGAAATCTGACGAATCAATGTCTTTCGATAGTTTTCAGGCATCCAGTCTTTCGGCTCGATGCGAATGTCTTCATCTATCTTGCTATTAAATCGATCTTCTAAACTCTTAATGTCCATGGGTTAAAGTTAATTAGTTGATTACTAAACCAGTTATTTAGTAGAATTGATTTGAATTACTTCGTTATAACTATTCACTTTTTTCTTTTAATCAAACGTCAAAACTCAATTTCACTTTTTCCGTCTTCGGATAGGATTGACAGCTAAGTACTAAACCTCTTTCCAGTTCGTCTGGTTCAAGCGCATAGTTCACATCCATTGTTACCTCACCTTCTTCTACCTTACACACACACGTACTGCAAACGCCTCCTTTGCATGCATACGGAAGATCAGCACCATTATCAAAGGCAACATCCAAAATTGACTTATCAGAGTCGTACGGAAAGGTCATGCTGTTGCCGTCTAAAACTACCGTGATTTCAGCAGTGGCTTTTACATGTTTTACTTCTTTGGCTTTGCCTCCTAACTTGCCCACTGGCGAAGTGAAAAGTTCTAAGTGAATTCGATCTTCTGGTACGCCTAGGTTTTTGAGCTCATTTTGTACTGCCAGCATCATTTCTTCCGGCCCACAAGTGAAATAATGATCCACACTTTCCGGATCGAAGAATAACTTGGCATAAGACCGAATTTTTTCTGCTTCTATTCGTCCATTGAACAAATCTGATTCCTGTCGCTCCTTGCTTAAGATGTGATACAAGCTAAATCGATCCATGTATCTATTCTTTAGTGCTTCTAACTTTTCCTGGAAGATGATTGTGCTGGCTCGACTATTTCCATAAAAGAGCTTGAATTCACTTTCTGGTTCCGTTCTTAATGTGGTTTCTATGATCGAAAGGATGGGAGTAATCCCACTTCCACTAGCAAAAGCTACATAAGACTCGGCATTTGCAGGATCCAGTGGGACATAGAAGTGGCCGTGAGGAGGCATTACTTCAAGCTCATCACCTACTTTCATTTCATCATTTGCATAAGTTGAAAAAGTGCCGCCTTCCAATTTCTTAATAGCCACAGTCAAAGTTTCATCGATGGGACATGAGCAAATAGAATAGGAGCGTCTGGTGTCCTCACCATTGATATCTTTTTTCAATGTCAAGTGCTGACCTTGGATGAAAGAAAATTCTTCTCTGAGTTCTTCCGGAATTTCGAAGGTGACTGCCACAGATTCCTCCGTTGGTCTTGTAAGTTCTTTTACGCTTAGGGTATGAAATTTTGCCATGTTGAATTTTTGGGTGCAGCAAAGCTAACCATCGAAAGGAATTTTTTTATTCAATTTATATCAAGCTTCTTCTTGATTTTTGTCACTTTTTCTTCAATGCGCTCTTCTAGCGGATGACTAAGTAAAAAAAACTTCTCACCACTCACCAGTTTTAAATAAGCCCGATACTCGTGATTAGCGATTATGTTCTGCTTGTTGGAAAGCGAATACATGGTCTGTTTGGTTTTGACTTTATTGATGAAAATCTTTTCAATCGCCTCGTATTTTACTGGTTTGCTGAGTTTGCGCCCCATTGTCCAAATGCCATCATAAATGGTTTTTTTTTCCGCATCGATGATGATAACATTGGTGGCAAACCATAGTGCGGGTAGGAAAGTAGCGATTGCGATTGCACTGACAATTGACCAGGGCTCAGGGAGCCAGTCTACAAGTTTTACTGTAATGACTACCATGAGAAGTGCACCCAAAAATCGAATCGGTAGATTCACTGCTTTACCTTTGCTTATTCGAATGATCTTCATGAATGATCGAAAGTACCAAACTATTTTCGTAGATCAGAGTTTTTTTCAATTATGAGAGAATTAGCTCTTTTTCCGTTGAGTATTGTCGCGTTTCCTGGCGAGGCGGTGAACCTTCACATTTTTGAGCCGCGGTACAAATCGCTTATCAATGATTGTCTATCCAGCAAGTCTACCTTTGGAATACCAGCTTTCATTCTCAATAAGATCGAGTTGGGCACTGAGGTAGAGATCGTTGAGGTGACCAAGACCTACGAAGATGGTCGAATGGATATTAAAACTAAAGCGTTGAGTATTTTCAATGTTGATGAATTCTGGAATCCGTGGGGTGATTTTGATTACGCAGGGGGGAAGGTCGAATATCTGCCAGTGAGTGATGAATCTACAGATTTAAATAAGCTCTATGAGTTTAAAGAAATGGTGGCAAAATTGTTCGTTTGGCTTGGAGAAACAGATGCTCCAGATATTTCCACGATTTCTTCGGTGTTTGATATTGGGCATAAGATTGGACTAAAACCTGAAGAAGAGTATGCATTATTAAAAATGTCAGAAGAGAATGAGCGATTAGATTATTCAATCAAACACTTAGAACATTTACTTCCCGCTCTGGAGCGGGCACAAAATGCACAAGAGCGAATTAAGCAGAATGGTCACTTCAAGCACCTTGATCCACTGAAATTTTGATTGCTGAATTCAACTCTCGAAGTTAGATATCTCACAGATTCCGTGTAATTTCCCATCATGTTAGAAATTAGTGGATTTGGAACAGTTCTGCTTTTTTTTATTGGAGGAATTAGCTTTTTATTAGTGACTCTTCTGATAGGGAGAATCCTTAGACCTAATGATCCCACTCCAGAGAAGCAAACCACCTACGAATCTGGCGAGGAGCCAGCAGGTTCAGCATGGGGACAATTCAATGTTCGGTTTTACATTGTCGCATTAATCTTTTTACTTTTCGAAGCGGAACTCATATTCTTATTTCCGTGGGCAAGCGTTTTTGGCGATGAAAACTTAGTGGCACAAACTGATGGGCTGTGGAGCAAATTTTCAATGATAGAGGTCTTTATCTTCATTGGCATTTTATTGGTTGGACTGGCATATGTGTGGGCCAAAGGCATGTTGGAGTGGGTACGACCAAAGCCAAAAGCACCGGATTATAAATCACGAATTCCATCCAGCGCATACAGTAGATATAGATGAGCTCAAAAGAACAAACAATAGCAGGGTTAAAAACAGGTGAAGGAGGAGTCATTGTTTCAAAACTTGATGATTTATTAAACTGGGCACGACTGAGTAGTCTATGGCCGGTTGGTTTTGGTTTGGCGTGTTGTGCCATTGAATTTATGTCCACGGCATCTTCAGCCTATGATTTGGATCGCTTTGGGGTGATTCCAAGAAACTCCCCCAGACAGGCAGATGTGATGATCGTTTCTGGAACGGTGACCTTCAAAATGGCGGATCGCATAAAAAGACTTTATGAACAGATGGCTGAGCCGAGATACGTAATTTCCATGGGTTCATGCTCCAATTGTGGGGGGCCTTATTGGGAACATGGCTACCATGTGGTGAAAGGAGTGGATCGGGTGATTCCGGTAGATGTGTACGTACCAGGCTGTCCACCAAGACCAGAAGCGCTAATTGGAGGTTTTCTAAAGCTTCAAGAGAAGATACGAACTGAGTCTGTTTTGAGGCCAAAGGCCCTGGAAAAAATCATGAAGAAAAATGCAGTTTGAAGAAATTAAATCTTTGATAGAACAAAACCTGCCTGGATCTGTCATGGGAGAGGATGAGACATCTACTCCAAAGGCATTGATGATTGGTTTGGATTCAATTCACAAGGTTTGTGACTTTCTGCACACGCATGATACAACCTACTTTGATTCTCTTTCTTGCTTGACCGGACTGGACAATGGGGAAGAAAAAGACTCAATGGAGATTATCTATAGTTTGTACAGCATTCCTTTTGATCTTCACCTGATGCTGAAGGTTGAGTTGCCTAGAAAAAATCCTAAGATTGATTCTGTTTCTGATATTTGGAAGACGGCAGATTGGCTTGAACGCGAGACATACGACCTATTGGGGATTCATTTCAATAATCACCCTGATCTTAGAAGAATTCTGCTGCCCAGCGATTGGGAAGGTTACCCATTAAGGAAAGACTATGTAGCGCAGGAAAAGTATCATGATGTAGTTGTTAAATGGAAAAGTGAAAATGAATAATGGGGGAATTGATTGAAGGCAAAAAGCACAACCCTCTTCTAGATAAGAGCTATGAATTTGCTTTGTTGATTGTGAAGTTTTCAAGAAAAATTCAATCTGAGCAAAAAGAATTTATTCTATCAAAGCAAGTCTTGAGAAGTGGGACTGCAATTGGCGCTTTATCGGAGGAAGCTCAGCAAGCTGAATCAAAAGCTGATTTCATCCATAAACTTTCCATTGCAAATAAAGAAGCTCATGAAACGCATTATTGGCTAAGGTTGATGCAGGATTCCAATATTTCTGATGAAGTTGGTGACTTGATATCCAAATCAGAGGAATTGAAAGCGATTACTTATTTCAATAATCAAGAGTTCAAAATCGAGAAAAGTATGACGGTCAGTATTATAAATTATCCACTTTCAATTTTCCATTGATATGAGCTCTCAATTGGACATTGGTGATTCTCCGTTGCAGAGATCAGAACCGCTCAAGTACAAAGAAGCAGACCTCAAGACCGAGGAAATGATCATCAACTTGGGGCCGCAACATCCTTCTACTCATGGAGTGCTGCGATTGGAAGTGGTGACGAATGGTGAGATAGTGGTAGATGTGATTCCACACATGGGTTACTTGCACAGATGCTTTGAAAAACATGCTGAGTCTTTGGCTTTTAATCAAACGATCCCCTATACCGATCGGATGGATTATGTGGCAGCCATGAACAATGAATGGGCATTTGTGATGGGTGTTGAACGAATGCTTGGGATTGAAAAAGAAATCCCTAAGCGCGTGGAATATGTTCGGGTACTGGTTGCGGAGTTGAATAGGATTGCTTCCCACTTCATCGCTATTGGCACATATGGCATGGATATCGGAGCGTTTACACCTTTTTTGTGGATGATGCGTGATCGAGAGCATATCCTCCGCATGTTGGAATGGGCAAGCGGAGCACGGATGCTGTATAACTATATATGGGTAGGTGGCTTGTATTATGACTTGCCAGTTGGTTTCGAAGAACGAGCCAAAGAATTTGTGGACTATCTCAAACCAAAATTGAAAGACACAGAAACACTCCTTGTCAACAATAAAATTTTCATAGAACGTACAGCAAACATTGGTGTGCTTCCCGCTGATCTGGCAATCAACTACGGCATCAATGGGCCAATGCTAAGGGGTTCTGGACTAAAGTTTGACCTAAGGAAAGTAGATGGATATAGTGTCTATCCAGAGATTGATTTTGACATTCCCGTAGGCACCGGTCAAGTAGGCACAGTTGGAGATTGCTGGGATCGAAATTGGGTACGGTATCAAGAGTGCTGGGAGTCTATGAAAATCATTGAACAATGTGTGGAAAAACTGTTGGGTGAACACAAGCGCACTAAAGAATTCGATCCAAGAGCCATGGTGCCCAAAAAAATAAGACCTAAGGAACAGGATTACTATGTGAGAGCCGAAAATCCAAAAGGAGAGCTGGGTTTCTTTTTTAGAACTGATGGCAGAGCAGATCAACCATTGAGATGCAAGGCAAGGTCTCCCAGTTTGAGTAACCTTTCAGTAATTGCTGAGATAAGCAAAGGTTGTATGTTGGCAGATTTATTTGCCATTTTAGGTTCCATGGATATTAACATGGGAGAAGTAGATCGCTAGCCGATATGAAAATACTTAGCTCAAAACAGATTCGAGACGCAGATCAATTCACAATTAAACATGAGCCAATCACATCCATTGATTTGATGGAACGTGCTTGTCAGGCTTTTGTAACAAAATTCCTGAGTCTACATCCGGAGAAAAATAAGGTTTCTATTTTTTGCGGAACAGGTAATAATGGTGGCGATGGACTAGCTATCGCTCGACTTCTTATTGAAAAAAGTTGGGAAGTTGCTGTTTTTGTGATTGGCGATACGGAAAACGGGAGTTCAGATTTTAAAACCAACTTAGGGAGGTTGTCTTTTTTTGAGAAGATCAATGATGCTGAAGATTTTCCTGTAATTTCTGACAGTTCAATTATAATTGATGGACTTTTTGGTTCAGGACTTTCTCGACCAGTGGATGGCATTCATAGTGAACTGATAGAGTTTCTAAACCAACAAAATGCTCAACGAATAGCTATTGATATTTCTTCAGGGCTTTTTGCGGATGCTCCGTTGCCAGAGGAGGCTTTAGCTTTTGAGGCAGATTTTACCATTTCTTTCCAGACGCCAAAACTGAGCTTTTTCCTGCCAGACTGTGAAAAATACATTGGTAGATGGCGTGTTGTTGATATAGGACTAGATCAGAACTTCATTCAAAATCAGACGACTGTTTTCCATGTATCTGAGGGTCGCCATATGCGCGCATTGGTTCCCGAAAGATCAACTTTTACACATAAAAGTCAAGTTGGTAGGTTAATGATAGTCGCGGGGAGTAAAGGAAAAATGGGAGCGGCTGTTCTATGTGCCAGAGCTGCGTTTAAAGCAGGAGCTGGGTTAGTCAATGTACATGCCCCGGCATGTGGTGTCGATATTTTACAGGTAAGCATCCCTGAAGCAATGGTCTCCGCCGATAAGGGTGAGAATTATGTTCATTCCCTTCCTCAAACGACCGATTCAATAGCAATAGGCCCAGGGTTGGAGACGAAGAGGGAAACTGTCATTGCCATCAAGAATTTTTTAACTAGCTATGAGAGACCGGTAGTGATTGATGCGGATGGGATAAATATGCTTTCTCAGCATAATGACTTAATTCAATCTCTGCCTAAGGAGTCAATTCTAACTCCGCACCCAGGGGAGTTCAAGCGGTTGGTCGGAGAGTGGAGGCATGATTTTGAAAAACTGGATAAACTCAAAATTTTTTGTTCAAACCGTGGTTTTAACGTTGTTTTAAAAGGGGCATACTCAGCGATGTGCAATAGTGCAGGTGAAATTCATTTCAATCCAACAGGCAATCCTGGACTGGCTACTGCGGGCAGTGGTGATGTACTCACAGGAATGGTAGGAGCTATGTTGGCTCAAGGGCTAGCACCATTTGATGCACTTAGGCTGGCCGTATACCTACATGGTTTAGCAGGAGATGAAGCAATTCGCGTGTTACAAACGCAATGGATACAAGCCTCCGATATCATTGACTTTATACCGCACGCGGCTAGATCGCTTACAAGTAGCTAGGTCTTCTTTTTAAAGGAGATCCTTTTCTTATCTGCTCGAACAATTTTCTTATGAAAGTCAATATAGTCCTGATAGGAGGTATTAGGGAATATCCCATCAAATTGCTTAAAAGTTCTGATGTAGGAAATATCCCCATCCTCAGTTGCTTTAATAGCAGCAGTATACTCACCAAATTCAGAGATTATTTCAATGGGTTCGAAAAAAGCCTCAACTACGTGCTGTTCGGGCAGTTCATAAGTGATAGTGTCAATTTCCCAATATCCATGATCTTCATAGATGGATTGCGTACGGTTCTCATCTTTATTCGGGATCCATCTATTTTTATTGATAATGTTGGGCTGTAAAAAAAAGCGAGTTCCTGATTTGCTTACGAGCTTATTTACAATCAAAGAAGCGGAGAAATCAATGCTCGGAAGCAAGTCTTTGTTGTTAGCAAACTCAAAAGATTCAATGGAAAAAGAAGGAATATCGATGGAGTTTTCAACCCACTTTTTCTGTCGGTCTGTGCTAGAGTTGACATAAAAATTCAGATTACCGTATTCATACTCCAAACCTTCATACCTGTTGTCAATTGACACAAGGCCATTCCCTACATCATCTATTTTTACATGCACCTTTGATATCCGCTTATTGCTCTCAAGCTCATACTTCGGTGTGCGGACTATGCTGCCTCCTTCATCGGTTACAACAAAAACATCACGGTCACTTGTGAAGGTGCCCAGATAACCAAATGGTTTTGTTTGACTGGTACATTCTAGCCAAATGGTATCTTCCTGCATTGGAACACTCAAGATCACGTGGTTGAAATAAGAAGGACTCGGGAAATCTTTATTGATTTTAGGGGGATTATTTCCACCATAGACAATGGTGTAATTAGACGTTACTCCTACTTCTTCCAATAAAGATTTGGTATAAAAGCTTAAGGCCTTACAGTCTCCATAGCCTACTTCATCTACAAATTTTGCAGGGAAAGGTTGAAACCCACCGATGCCCAGCTGAATACTGACATACCTGGTTTTTGATTGCAGGTATTCATACACGGTTTTGATTTTCTCACGATCACCCAACCCTTCGGTGAGTTCTTTAATATGATTGATCGTCTCAATGGGCAATTCACCACGACCTTGATTTAATACATTTTGCCATTTAGCGAAACCATCCCAAGTTGAAAGATCTCCTCGATAACCATCAAATTCAAATTTTGAAGGTGAGGCAATGATGTGTGGGGCAATATCATAGAAAGAGGGTCCATATAGCTCAGGATTTACTGATGCTAGATTCTTTCTCTCCCATGTCCAGACCACTTTCTCTCCCTCCTTAGATTCAACAGGTTCTGAAGTGTTTTTGCTTAGGTACCTTGGTTCTAATTCTGGGGGGCTAATGATTCTATATTTCGAATACTCGACAGTCTCACGCTTGCTTGAATGGAAATACCATCTAGGAATGAAATACAAGTACTTAAATATTAATTCATATTCATATTCAATGGTGTACGGAAAAGTCTCCTGGCGGAGATCAATTCCTCTGATCCTACTATCATCATATGAATTTACCTCAGAAGTAATCGCTTGATCAACGAAATCAGAATTTTTGGCTTTATATACTTTTTTGCCGTTTGCATCATACTTGGAAACTTGAAAATCTTTTAATGAAATAAGCTTGTCATAGTTTTCAGAGATTAATGCATTGTGATTGCCATCCTTATTCAAGATTGTAATAACTGCTCTTGTCCGATACTTCGCCTTGTCGATTGAAAGTATCTCGAATTCACCTTCACTGAAACGAACGACTGCATCAGCATTTTTGGTAAGTTCTTCTGGGATTTTACTTATTGAGTAATCCTGCGACTTTACAGAAAAAGATATCAAGAGAAGCGGTATGATGAATAATTTCATGGTCTTCTAAGTACAATTTGTTCCCCATGTTTTTCAACAATCAGTGCGTAGAATTCTCTCAGGAAAGCATATTCAGAAGAGGAGAATTCACTTTTACTAATTTGAATTCGATTTGTTATCGTTATTTCCCCGTTCATGAAGGAGGCACTATAAAGCAGTTTGCCGGAGTTGTTTGGAAGTTTAATGCTTTTTGGTTGTGGAAGTTCATCTACTTCGAGTCCCTTTGCTAATCTGAATTTCATAATGTATGTATTGGTGAAGGGAGCTCCATAATCAACTGGATATTTTCTTTTTTCTGTCTTAAATGGGTTATCAGTTATTTGTCCAACAATGATTGGATTCAAATACATGACATCTCCTAGATCATCAACTTTATCTTCTATTTCAGCTTCTATTTTTTCATCAAGTTGATAGCCTTCCTTGAGTTCGCCCAATTCATGATTATTGATGTTCCAGGTTTCATTATTGGAGTAGAAAGAATTCTTATAATCTTCTATTCCATCATCTTCAACATCATCCTTAAATCTCCATGCTCTATACCCCATTCTTCTGATAGTCACATTGCCATTCAAAATACCTTCTTCGGTAACTTCAAAATTCCCACTGTAAGTAGTGCCATTGGATGCGAAGGGTTTTAATGCCACCCATTGTTCAGTCGGGGCTATAACTAGTCCCTTTCCGTTAAGGCAATATTTAGGCAAAGCTTCATAAGGAGTATTCTTGTCAGAAGCATCCAGAAGTCGTTCGGATTCGTCGACGATTACTTTGACGATTGTAAAGTTAAATTGACGAGCAATTGGAACATGTGGATTGATTTTTCCATGACTCCTTGTACTTATTCTTACCAGGTTTACATCAAATCCAGCTTCATTGAGCATAGCTGCCAAGACCATATTGATGTCACCGCCGGTGCCTTTTTTTTCTGAAAATACCTTTTTGAGCGAGGGGTATTTATTATCATAATTCTCTGTGAAATTATCTCTCACATAGTAAAATATGCTCTCAGCTAAGGCCGCTTTGGAATTAGATGTGACCTTGAGGACTTCAACGGCATCTTTAGTGAATTTTGATTTTGTAATATTCCCATGCCAGTATTCTGATTCGTACATCTTTTTGGCAAGTGCTGCATAGTCTTTTGGTAAATACACTTTTTCAGTTTCATTCGGAAACTGGTACTTTTTAAGCTCAAAATCTATTTTAGAAATATAATCTGATGTAGTAGTTATGTAAGGCTCTGTTTTAAACGCAGGAACATTTAGTGCTATGTAATTGTGATGCTGAAATGGAACTCTCTGACCATTTATGGCACTGTATTTTTGGGTGACTTCACCCTTAGCGAGTGGATGATATCCCTGCAGCATTCTTTCGTATTGAAAATAGTTGGGCACCATCACTTCATACTGGCTTTTAATTGCCGGGATAGAAGATTGGAAATACCACGTTTTGAGGCTTGTTAAACTTCCGCTTGTTACACTATATGTATATTCTATGATTGAACCTTCTCTCACATTTGGAAGGTTGAAATTGAAGCTATTTGTGTTGTCATTGATTTTTTCGATGATGGCATCACTTTTTTTGATGCTTGACTCTACGACTTTTCCATCTTCATAATTATAAGTGGATGCCTTAAATTTTGTAATACGGCTGTCATTGGAATGTCTTATTTTGATACTTGCCCGATCAAGTTCATCCTTGCTAAGGATTTTTATTACTCCGTGATATTGAAAATCAAGGTTGTATGCAGCGTTAAGACTGGAAAAACCATAATCTTCAATGACAAATGCGCCTGCAGAAGAATCAAAAGGACAATGCGTCATCGAGAAAAATTTCTCATCAATTTCCCCAAATTGGATTTTTGTTTGGCTGAATGAGATATGGAAAGAGATCAGAATGGTGAAAGCGGCAAGTGAGAGTTTCATTGGTGGTTACTTTTAATTGAGTATTCAATGATACTATTATCTGAAATAAATTCTTATGCTTTGAGCGTAAATGTGACGGGATTTTTATTATTAGATCAATTGTAAGAAAAAATCGATCAATTTTGAAATTTGCCCTGAATTGGGTTAAATCAATTATTTCTATGAAAAATCCTATGCGAACAAGCCTCCTTAACGTTAATTAACGATTAATATTTCAAGGTCACTCCGAACAATAAGAAAAAAAATGCGTAATTTGTATAACAACAATGCGCAATAAACTTACCATACTGACGTTCGCTCTTGCTCTTAGTCTAGCAGGTCTCGCCCAAGAGGGTGGTAATACAGCGCAAGAAGCTCGGATAAGCATTTATCCAAACCCAGCAGTTGAATTCATCATGATTCAGATTGAAGGTGATTTTGACAATACGGAGTTTGAGCTTAATTCAATGATCGGAAACAAACTTCAGATCAAGCCCGAAGAGGTGGGGAACGGTAAGTATAAAATCCAGGTGAAAGATTTAGCCACCGGCTATTATTTCTTAATAGTGAAGAATGAAGCAAAGCGATTTAAGAAAGCCTATAAGTTTTTAAAGCGTTAATCTCCTTTTCTATAACCCTTTCAAATTGATAAAATATAAAACCTCCAACATGTGTTGAAGGTTTTCTTAGTTATTGAGTTCTTTGTTAGTGCTACCTGTCCTGCAGCTGAGAGTAGTACCTATTGAATAGCTCTTCGTAGTATGCAGCTTTTTCCCTATCATCACTAGCTCGGTATGCGCGAGCAACCTCATTTAGTGATAGGAGTTGTCTCTGCAACTCATTGGGATCTACACCATCTATCGTAAAATAATAGTCTAGCCATTGAGATGCGGAATTCGAGGTTGTCTGTGCGATATGGTCAGCAAGCTCAGGTTCTCCGACTTTCAAGAGCATATCTACCTGTTGCATACTGAAAATATCATATGGAACAGCCTCATTCGGCATTACTTCAAGACACTTCTTCAGTACCTCTGCAGCTCGAGCATAATCACCTTCTTCTATCAGGTTTTCCGCAAGTGTGTTAAACGTGGATCGCGAGTTTAATACAAAGCCTTTATAGTCTTCTGTATAATAAACGCTTGGATCATTCAGGTTTGTCCATGTGAACTTATTCATCACATTGTCATACATCACCTCTGTATTAACAGGATAAGATCCCGCTCTAGCGTTTTCATTTTTAACTGGGACCACTCGATAGGCCATGCCTTCTTGCACAACATATTGACTGAGGTCAATATTCATTTGCGCGATTGAGGTATTGTTAAGATAGATCGGTCTTTCCCAATTCGAGTTGATTAAGAGGTCTAGAAATGCTAAATCTTTCTTTTCAAGTCCACGTCCTTTAATTCTTAAGATCATGCGATCAACAATTCGATCTTGCATGTCCTCAGGCACTATGCCTCTCACTTTTTCTTTGTCGATATCCAGAAAGAGTGTTGAGGCAGGCACAGAATTATAAGTAGTGTAACTATTGGCTTGAATCTGAAGTCCAGGATTTTCCTCTGAAATAAATTTCATCAAAATCTCGGCATTGATTGCATTCCCTTTCAATTCATCTCTTTCAAATACCGGCAGGTAGTCATTCATTCCTCCTTGTTGATAAAGCTTGATATCCAAGCCATAAGGTAACGGGGCGGATTCATAAGCCTGACGGGCAGACTGTTGTATATACCAATCCGTATTGTAGTAGCTCAGTACAAGCACTCTTGTATCTGTTCTGAAACCTTCAACCTCTTGAACATACCACAGCGGGAATGTATCATTGTCTCCACCTGTATAGATGATCCCATTTGGAGCGACCGATGATAAGTAGTTCTTTGCCGCATCCACAGAAAAGTATCTGTCTGATCTATCGTGATCATCCCAATTTTCACTAGCCATTAAAACCGGAATGGTAAGTCCAATAATGCTGGCAAGCGCTGCAGCTACTTTCTTTTCCTTGGAAATATTCTTAAGGAGATCATAGAGTGCTAGCACACCGAATCCTATCCAAATCGTGAAAATGTAAAAAGATCCTGCATAAATATAATCTCGCTCTCTAGGCTCAATAGGTGGTGTGTTGAGATAGAGTACTATCGCAATACCCGTCATGAAGAAAAGCAATGCTGTAGCGGAAAATAGCTTCACATCTTTTTTATACTGCACAAACATGCCAAAGAGTCCAAAAAGAAGTGGCAGTCCGAAATAGATATTCCTTCCTTTATTGTTTGAAAGCACGTCTGGTAGCTTATCAAAAGCATCGGTAATTCCAACCCAGCCTGCTCCCTGAATATCATGCTCACGGCCAGAGAAATTCCACATGAAATATCTGAAATATTGATGCCCAAGTTGATGAACTATTAGGTAATAAAAATTATCTCCCCAGCTTGGTTTTTCTCCCTCTCTTAAACCAGTCACCTGTCTGTATTTACGGACGTGACTTGGAGAAGAGCTATACATTCTCGGAAGAATAGTTGTATGCTGCGGATCATAGACCTGAGTGACCTTATAATCTTTAATGACATACTCATCATCTCCTCGCATATATACTGGAGCAGCTTGCTTATTTTCTATTAGTTGGGCAGTATAGTACGGCCCTTTAAATAATGGCCTACTTCCGTATTGCTCTCTCTTCAAATAGGAAACAAAAGAGATAATTTCTTCTGGATTGTTCTCATCAATTGGCGGATTGTAATTACTTCTGATTACGGCGATAGCATAAGAGGAGTATCCAATTAAAATGAAGGCCAAGGCTAGTAGCGAAGTATTGAGAACATATTTATTATGCTTGATGGAGTAGTGAATACCATAAACAAGCCCGCTTAGAACCAAGACACCAAAAAAGATAACCCCTGACCCAAATGGCAGACCTAAACTATTGACAAAGAAAATTTCAATTTTCCCGGCGATGGATGGTAGTCCTGGAATTACACCTTCCAATACAATAAGAACGATGGCAGCTGAAATTGCCATGGTGTAAATAATGCCTTTTCGAGTGACCTTTTCGTAATATTTAAAGTAGACGATCAGTCCAAGCACTGGGATGGCGACCAAATTTAGCAGGTGGACACCAATAGATAGCCCCATCATGTATGCGATGAGAATGAGCCACCTGGCTCGATCTTGCTCCTTAGACATGTTTTCCCATTTGAGGATGGCCCAAAAAACAAAAGAGGTAAAAAAGGCAGACATGCCATAGACCTCTGCTTCAACAGCCGAGAACCAAAAAGAATCAGAAAATGTACAAGCCAATGCACCGACAAGTCCCGTCCCCATAATCACAATGGTATCAGCGCTAGTTTCTTCACCACTTTTAAGTTTTAACACACGCTTAGCAAGGTGTGTGATTGACCAAAAAATAAACAGAACGAAGAATGCACTACTCATCACGCTGAGCATGTTTACCCAATAAGCCACTTGTGTCACATCATCTCCAGCAAGCATTGAAAACATGCGTCCGGTAAGCAAGAAAAAAGGTGCTCCGGGAGGGTGCGGAACTTCTAGTTTGTAAGAGCAGGCAATAAATTCGCCAGCATCCCAGAAACTTGCTGTTGGCTCTACCGTCAGGCAATAGGTTACTAATGCTATTAAAAAGGCTACCCAGCCTGTGATTATATTGATTTTTTGGTATCCCATAGTTGAAATTATGTGGAGGCGAAATTAGTAATTAACCAGAAGATAACCGGTCATGCAGTCACTAGATTTAGAATAACTCGTTGGTTTGCAAGGTATTGAATAATGTTTTTGACTAAATACGTTGGTTAAACGTCCTTTGTCTTATTCAGATGGCTTTTTTAACATCATTTAATAAACAGCCACATAAAAGAATAGCCAGACAAAAAAGAAAAGTACATATGTGCTTGCTACAATATACGTTGAGGTTTTGAATCGTTTTCCACTGAGGAAATAGACTCCCAAAACTAAAATGGGCCAGTACAAGATTTCGAAAATATTGATTGACTTGAGGGGGTAATGCCACTTTTGAGCTATTTGTGTATAATCAACAAGATTTATTAAAGAAAATGGATAGAAGGCCATGTAGTCATTGTAGTTGGGATCATTGTAAAACATGGTGTACCAAATCACTTTAACTATTTCGGGAAGGAAAAAGAAAATTTCTGCTAGCATGACCATTTTCCACAGTTGATTATAGTGTAGCCGGTAACCAAACATGAAGCAGCCTATCCACAACGTGAGTGTAGTCCAGGTCCATTTCCATAATAAAAAAATAGGTACGCTTAAATATTGAATACCGTATAAGATGTCAAATACCCAAATGTCCCCGCGTTCGTTTAAAATTTCAAAGGCTGCGATTGAATCAATAATGAAGATTCGTTTAACGAAGAGTAGGGCAATGTATGTGAGGCATATAATGAAGAACATTCCAACTCCGTTAAAACTGAACCAGTCTTCAAGAAATTGTTTTCTATACTTGGCTAAACGATTGGTCATTTAGATTTGCGATTGAATAAATGAAATAGTGCAGTACAAGTGAATTTGAACGTTAAAAATATTACCATATGGATCCTTATCCTATTCTCGGTAAACGCTTCTGCTCAGCGGCAGGATAGTTTGTCGGATGGTGATAGCACGAAGTATAGCTTACTTATCAATCCTTTCATCCAAATAGAATCAACAGAGGCTATCAACTCCATGTACAATTTTGAATTTGAAAAAGCCCATAGCCATTTTAACTACCTGCAAAAGCAATATCCCTGGCACCCCCTTCCATACTTGCTAAAGGGATTGAATTATTGGTGGAGAATTGTACCAAACTATAATAATCAGGAATGGGACGAAGAATTTTTGGCTTACATGGATACGACCAAATTTTTAGCCAGAAATATTCAGGAAAATTATAACGAGATCGAAGGATCATTTTTTCTTGCAGCTGCATATGCGTTTGAAGGTCGACTCTATTCTGAAAGGAGAGAGTATCGGAAGGCTGCTATCTCAGGAAGTAAATCATTGAAATATTTGGGAGAATGTCAGGGGCATGAAACATATAGTCCAGAGCTGTTATTTGGGGATGCACTTTTCAATTATTACGCAGAGTGGATTAGGGAAGAGTATCCTCTGCTCCGTCCAATCATGATTTTCTTTCCTAACGGGGATAAGAAAAAAGGTATTGAGCAGCTAAAGGAAGTTGCGCGAAATGCATTCTATTCAAGAACGGAAGCTCAGTATTATTTAATGCGGATACTGGCAACAGAGGAAAATGACATAGTAGGAGCTTTGCAGGTAGGTCAATACTTGAACAGTCAATTCCCCAATAACGCCTATTTCCATAGGTATCATGCACGCTTGCTGTATCAGTCAGGTAGATATGCTCAAGTGGAGAAAGTCTCATTGGAAATATTGAATAGAATTGATAGCGCGCAGATCGGGTATGAGGCTAACAGCGGTAGATACGCTTGCTTCTTTTTGGGACATGTCAATGAAATCCGAAAAAAATATGTGCCTGCTAAGGATTTTTACAAAAGAGGATTGGTGTATGCGGAAGAAGCTGGAGCCACTAAGATGGGATATTACTTTTACTCCTTGTTGCATCTGGGACAGATTGCAGAAAAGGAAGAGGATCTGGAGTTAGCGGAGGAATATTATAAAAGAGTGAAAAAAGGGGCAAAGCGGAAGCATCCCGCAAGTGTTTCAGCAAGGAAAAGATTGAAGAAGATTTAGAAATATTTGGAATACCATTTCTGAAATATGAACAATGCCCAAATGATGCCATGAACATCTTCCGGGTTTTTAGAAAACATTTTTTTTCTCAAAGACATCACTTCAGAAGTCTGAAAAATGTGTTGACTCTCTAAAAATGGAATGTTAAAAAGAGTACTGTCCAAGTCAACCAGCAATTCATTTTTCATCCAATCCAATAACGGTACTTCAAATCCTTTTTTAGGACGGTTGAAGATATCTTTAGGAAGAATATCTTTGAATGCATCTTGCAAGATGCGCTTACGATGATTGCCTTTAATTTTGTATTGGCTGGGGAGAGATCTTGCAAACTCAACCACCTCCCGGTCCAAGAATGGTACTCTTACTTCCAGGCTATTGGCCATGGACATTAAATCAACTTTAGTCAACATATCTCCAGGTAACACGATTTCTTGATCAACTATCAGATAATCATTAACGTCATGTATTTGACTAATGTACTTGGCTTTAAATTCAGAAATGGATTCACCACTCTCTTCTTTCAGTAAATGAGTAGGATTATTGGTCAAAGAGGCAAGAAACCAGTAGCGTTCCTTCTTATCTTGCTTTAACATCATGCTGTATCTGTCAAGTCGCCGAAAGATGTTAGAAAGCTTGCCAGACCTTGATTTGGGCAAGGATTTAAAAATCGGATGTGCTACCTTCATAGCAAGGTTGCTAAATGAATTTTCCAAAGACTTGGATAACGCCAGGTGTTTATAATAACCGCCAAAAAGTTCATCCGCACCGTCACCTGATAGGGCTACAGTTACGTGTTTTCTGGTGTGTTTAGAAAGTATATATGTTGGAATAGCTGAGGAATCAGCGAATGGCTCATCAATGTATTCTATGATTGCATTTAGATCACTCAACAGATCATCATTTGTAAGTTTAAAAGTTGTGTGATTGGTATTGAACTTTTTTGCGACACTCTCTGCATATGATGTTTCATCAAAGTATGGATGATCTCTATATCCTATTGAAAAGGTCTGCAAATTGGATGTATACTTAGAAGCTAATGCAACAATTGCTGACGAATCAGTTCCTCCGCTTAGAAATGATCCTAAGGGGACATCAGAAATGAGTCGACTTCTAACAGATTTATCAAGAATTGAAACAAGCTCTTTTTTGCTGTCTTTGTAGGAAGAATTGACTTTTTCTTGCGCTGAAGATAAATAACACTTTTTTGTAACCTTCTTTTTTTCTACTTGCAGGTAATGTCCCGGCTCTAATTTTTGAACATTGTCAATCATGCTAAGATTTCCGGGGAGATAATTGAGTTTTA
This sequence comes from Ekhidna sp., assembly GCF_039940915.1. Lineage (GTDB taxonomy): Bacteria > Bacteroidota > Bacteroidia > Cytophagales > Cyclobacteriaceae > Ekhidna. The sequence goes on along the minus strand of NZ_JBDVFO010000001.1, from coordinate 76,718 downwards.
AGTACCAGTACAAAGCATTTTTGTCAATTTCTTTCTTAATAGGATAAGACAATACCGCTTTCATTTCTGAACCAAATATCAGTTGTTCATCATCCTGATAATAATGTAAAGGTTTGATGCCGTATCTATCACGGGCGATTAGGAGAGATTCCTCAGCTTTGTCATAAAAGGCTATAGAAAAAAAGCCATTGAGTTTGGATAAGCAATTGATTCCTTGTTCAATCAACAAATACAGAAGTACTTCAGTATCTCCAGAAGATTTAAATTCAGTCTGATTAATCGACTTTTTTAAATCTTCATAATTGTAAATTTCTCCATTGAATACCATTATGTACCTACCAGAAACGTCCATCATTGGCTGATTTGCTTCTTTGGATGTATCTAAGATTGATAGACGAGTTTGACCAAGCCCAACGGTATTGTGAATGAAAGTTCCGTGTGCATCGGGTCCTCTTTTGGATAATGTGTGAATTGCTGCTTTGAGTGGATTCTCTAATCCGTTCACAGATGGCTTACGTATTTTATATCCTGTGATACCACACATTTGATTAATCTATCGAATTTTAAATGCTATGTTAACATCTATTTGTTTATTTGCTTTTATACTTTGACAAAATGTCTCATTTACAAGGAAAAAAAATTGCGATTTTAGGTGGTACAGGTACACTTGGAAAGGCTCTAACGAAAGAAATTTCAAAGACTTACCCGGATGTAGACAAGGTTTTAGTTTTCTCAAGAGACGAAATAAAACAGTTAGAAATGATGGATGATTTTCCTTCAAAAGATTATCCATTTCTAGATTATGTATTAGGAGATGTAAGAGATGTTGACCGCCTATCGGAAGTGCTGAGTGGTTTAGATATTGTGATCCATGCAGCAGCTATTAAACACGTGGTAATGGCCGAGAAGAATCCGAGAGAATGCTGGAAAACTAATGTTCAAGGTACTAAAAATGTAATTGAGGCTTGCCTTAAAAATCAGGTAGATACTTCTATATTTATCTCAACTGATAAAGCTACAAATCCTTATGGTGTATATGGAAAGTCGAAGTTGGAAGCTGAAGAACTATGGAAGTCAGCCAATAAAAATTCTGAGTTAAACTTTAGAACAGTAAGGTTTGGAAATATTGAAGATGCGCGTGGTTCAGTTTTTGAAGTCTTTGAGAAGCAAAAGAAAACAGGTACTATAAAAGTAACTCATCCTGAGGCTACCCGATATTTCATATCACAAAAGAGAGCAGTTAAAGTCATTTTAGAAATGACAAGTAAAGATGCTCCATTGCTATTTACGCCAGAAATGAAAATTTTCCGAATCTTAGATTTAGCAAGAAAGATAGCGCCAGATTGCAAGATTGAATTTATTGGACTAAGGCCAGGAGATAAGTTGCATGAAGAGCTTGATAACAATAACACTTTAGAGCTAGTAAGGTAGACTTATGGATTATCCGAGTTTTGAATCCATGGACTTTAACTTTAGAAGAAGTTTCATCACGCTATGGGACTTTCCTGTTTTAATACTGTTTCTAATTTTAGGTTTTGTTATTTTTAATTCTATTCGGAAAAAATCGAAGGGAGTTTATGGGGCAAGATCGAGTGTTTTTCTAAGTGCCTTCCTACTTCACTGTTTAGGTTCAATTTTCATTACACTTATTTATTCCTATTACTATAAAGGAGGAGATACAACCGCCTACTTTAATGATGCTAGATTACTTCATAAAGTTTTTTGGAACAATCCAGTCACAGCTTTGGATATCTTTTTTAGCAGCTCTAAAACGTTACTAGTAAATCACCCATATATATATAACTCTTTTCGTTTTGTAGCCTCACCAGATACATTTATGGTAGTAAAGATATGTTTTGTGCTCCAGTTCTTTTCGTTCAATCTAATACTACCGACGGCATTGCTTTTTGGTTTTTTGTCATTTTATGCCAGTTGGAAATTTTATCTAATTGCCTGTCGCTTTTATCCGCATCTTGCTAAGATACTTACGATTCCATTTTTCTTTATTCCTGGAGTTCATGTTTGGGGTTCAGGGATTTTTAAGGATACCATATCCTTAGCACTTATATACTTTATTCTAATTTCTATTATTGAACTCAAGAGAACGGGGCATACATTCACTCTCGTTAAATTTATAATTTTAATCTACTTATTGTTTGTGATTAAAATTTATATTCTAATGACACTTCTTTTAGGATTTTCATGCTACTTCATTGCTGGCAATCTTAAAAAGGTCAGGAATGTGGCGTTAAAAACATTAGCAGCTCCAGCGCTTATCACCTTAGGTGTCTTAGGATTTTTCTTCTCATTCAAATATATTGGCGATAATAGCAAGAGAGGGATTTATTCTATGGATCAAATCCTTGAAAGGGCGGAAATTGTTTCCTCATATCTAGGGTATGTTTCTGAAAAATCTGACGGGTCTTCTTACAACTTGGGAATAGAGAGCTTCACAATTCCCAACTTAGCTAGTAAAATGCCTGCGGCAATAAATGTAACGTTGTTTCGCCCATATTTTTGGGAAGTAAGAAATCCTTTAATGCTTGCAGCAGCATTAGAAAGTTTATTGATTTTCTTTTTCACACTGTATGTCATCTATAAGGTTGGTCTAGTTAATTTTTTTTCAAATACCATTCGGTCACCGATTATATTCTCGATGCTTGTTTATTGCTTCTCTTTTGCATTCGCAATTGGTATTACCTCAAGCAATTTTGGAACCTTAACCAGATACAAAATACCAATTATTCCTTTTTACGTTATAGCACTGATACTGATACTATACTCGAATAGATCTTCAAGAATTAAGTCTTCAAACGGATTTTTGAAAGCAGGTCTTTAGTTTTTTTCTCAATTAAATGATAAAAAAGATAAGATACTACTAGACAAAAAGGGATTGCTAAGAAAAAAACATAGAATCTGTCTATATAAGGTAAACTTTCTTTTGGTACGATCGAATAATAGATTGAATGGAATAAGATGATACTTGCAAAATGTGTGATGTAAAGCGAATAGCTATGACGACCAAGATTTATCAGCCATTTGATTTTTATTTTGAAGGTGAGGAAAATGAGTATTAGTAAACAGCCCGTTATTCCAGCTGGTATGAAAGACCACAGAGTTTCAGACTCCATCATGAAGTTTATTCCATAAGTACACAAAAGAACAAGCCCGGTTAATAGAAGTGCGGGGATTTTCCTTATTCTCCGTATCAAATCTGATCCTTTGGAAAAATTATCAAATAATAACATTCCAATACAGAAATAGAAATTGTACACTCCTATGAATTGAGTAAGAATGGAGTCTTCAAATGGAATTGCGTTTTTAAATGTTATGTAAAGCAGAAATAGGAAGAGAGAGACTCTATAATACCAATACTTGTTAAGTATAAGCAAAGGTGCAAGGGCATAGAAAATTACCTCATGGCTTAATGACCAAAACTGAACAATGAAACCACTTGAGGGTAGGTACAAAAGATTGCCTAAAATTGTTTCCAGTTCAAAAAACGAGAGCATTTGCCTGTATCGCTCGAATGTGGGAGTAGCGTATGTACCTGAATAAAAGTCTGGGTGCATTGATTGCGTAATAATAAATACAATGCCAGCCCATACCAGAGCAAGTAAGTAAGGAGGATAAATGCGAATAAGCCTTTTCTTATAAAAGGAAATTGAATGACTGTTCCTTTTTAAGCTGTAAGCAATAGAGAAACCCGAAAGAACGAAGAAAAGAATGACAAATTCAACTGCTAGTCTGGTTGACAGACTCGTAGAAAAGATGAGATAGTCTGTTAATGACCAAGATTCTACAGGGTTTTCTTCAAGAAATTTACTTCCACCTATCCAGAGAATTCCTCTACAGTGTGCAATCATCACATACGCCGACGCTATTCCACGAATGGAATCAAGAATTTCAAAATCTTTGTATGTCAGGCGATCTTTAATTATTGATAGTTTGGTTAATTATTTGAAGATAAGTGTTCTTATTCGCATTTATGGAATAGTGTTCATCAACTCTTTTTCTTGCCTTCTCACCGATCTTTTTTCTCAAATCCGCATTATTCAGCAATAGAGATATTTTAGCAAGCCATTCTTCATCAGATTCAACGAGAAAGCCAGATTCGCCGTCTTTGATTACACGATGATTCGCGCCAATTTTAGTCGCTACTGTGGGTATTCCAAGAGCCATATACTGCAATGCTTTTAAACCACTTTTTCCCATTACCCACTCTTCATTTGGTAGTGGATACAATCCAATGTCAATTCTTTGGAGTGTCTTAACCTCTGTTTCAGCGCTCCAGGGTATTGCTTCTACTGACAATCCTTTGATTGAAAAACTGGCGTCACCTATAACAAGTAAGTCGAAATCGTAATTTGACTTTAACTTCAAGAGTACATTTTGGAGTAGTTTTAAGTACTTTGATGTAGAAAAACTCCCACTCCAACCGAGGGTTAATTTACGCTCGTTAGAGTAGTCATTGGCCGGCTGATAAGTATCTGTATTAATAGTCGATGAGATGTCAGTCGTGTTGGGGGTGTATTTTTTGACAAAAGCATCCAAATGAGGAGTGCACGTAATAACATGATGAGCATGCTTCATCAGAATAATAGGCTTTCTTCCGGATTTAATCAGTTTTAAGAAAGGGTTGACTTTACTAGCTGGCTTTAGGTAAACCAGATCATCGATATCATAGATCAACTTTTTACTTAGTTTAATTGTGAGCCATTCAAACAAAGTGCTACCAAATGGTGTAACCCATAGAAATACATAAACACAATCATATTTTTTAAGCGAAAAAAGTAGAAGAATCCTTTTCAAGTAACCGTACATGGTCCAGTAGACTTTTTGAACCAAGAAACCTTTCTTATATACAATTTTCCAAAAAGGAAACGTCATGAACGGAGCGATGGTTAAATCTACTCCATTGGCTCTGAAATATGTAAAATATTGCTCATACTTAAGTCGTTGGCCTGGAGCGGTATTCTCAGGATGAGGGCACACAAACAGAATCTTAGCTTTACTTTTTTTCCCCGATCGCATGCCAATATGGTTCTGATTTTGAAAAGGTTATGTTATAAATTCCGGCTTCTTCAAGCATCTTTTTAATCTCTTTTTTGGAGAAACGTTGTTCTAACGGAGTTCCGAACCTGTCCAGAGCGTCATTCCTTATCACGTTAAAACTTTTATCGATATAATAGGAGAGAGGTATCTTCTGATGGGCAGTACTTCTTTTAGATACAAGTTTTATCAATCTCGCCAAACTAATGAAGGGCATGTAGATGGTAATGGCTAGCAGATCGCAGACAATGTGTTTAATTTTTTCAGGAAGCTTTGATATGGTGAGGCGAGCCATAGTAACAATCTTGAGCATCAATTTGAACATCCAACCTCTATTATCAAGGTTGTAATAGAGATATATCAGAAAAAAGCCACCTTTTTTGAGCTTGTTAACACAGTTTTTCATGGCTGCCTGAGTGTCCGGTATATGATGTAGGACCCCAAGGCTAAATACAAAGTCAAAAGAACCATTCGGAAATGGCATAGCTTCTACTGAGGTTTTTGCTACTCGAGTATTCTTAAATTTGGAAAGATTTTTTTTAGCCACAAAAACTGCATCACTAGGATCTATGCAGTCGAGTGTATGCACTTTATCTGCTAGGTAATAACTCCACCTGCCAGATCCACAACCGACATCCAGCGCTCGCGTAGTTTCTTTCTGCAAATGTTTATCTGTTACAATATCGAAGTATGTGTCTCCCACATGTTGGATTTCCTGTTCTGAAAAAAAATCAAATTTTGACCACTCAGAACCAAAAGATTCTACGGTAGACTTATCTAGATTTTGTTCGTCACCTGTAAGAAAAGATGCAATATCTCCCCATGGAGTATTGATGTTTTTGCCTGGAATTTGATATGGTATAAATTTCACGATCAGCTAGTTAAGGTCTGGTAAATTTGATAATACTCCGCAACTCCTTTGTCAAGTGAATAATAATCAATCGCTCCTTTCCTCAAGGCTTTCTTATCAAAGGATGTTGAACCCATTTGTTTAATTGCTTTCGAAAAGTGGTAAGTATCTAGCTCTTTGATGGATATGCCTGATTTATATCTGGTGATTATTTCAGAGGTATCTCCAACTCCTTCGTTGCAAATGACAGGGATTCCTAATGCCATTATTTCTCCTTGTTTTGTGGGAGAGGAGCTAATTTTAGAATAGCTGGGCTTGATGAAGAATATAGAGAAATCCGAAATGGATAAATAGACCGGAACATCTTTTCTGTCGGCTTCAATAATTCGGATATCTCCTTTTGATAAGTTGTGTTGGTTGGTGCCTGTAAATATTCTTTCATGATCCGTTTCGGGGGTAATGAATAGCATTTTAGCATTCTTTCTCACCTTCTTCAAGGAGATAAAAAACTCAAGCATCTCATCCAGCATATACCATGTTCCAATTGATCCAAGGTAGGTTAATATGAATTCATTGCCCCTTAATTCAAGTTGAGTCCATTTCTCTTTTTGAGTAGAATCATTTATAGAGCCAGGATCAAAAAATACTGTATCAACACAGCAAGGAATAACGTTAATCTTATTTTTATAGCGGTCACTATCCTGCCACCTTTCAATTTCAGTTTTCCCTGCTTCTGTTAAGCTTATGATGGCATCTGACTCAAATAAGAAAGCCTTTTCTTTTCTTTTAAAATAGTTGTATATACTTCTGAATATAGGATTTTTAAGATTCCATAATTTCCCATCTACTCGCTCATCAGCCCAAAATCCACGCATATCAAAGATGAATTTTATTCCAATTTTTCGCTTTAACCGAAGACCGATCAAAGAGCTTAAATAACTTCTACAATGGACGATATCGTAATGGTTTTTTCTAGACAAAACTGATGCTTTATTACTTAGTTTTCTAACATCTAGAAGCGTAGAAATTACTGGAGGTTTCTTGTGATAAAATATATGCTCCCACTGGATTTGAGCTTCTGCGAGTATGGAGTTTATAATTTTATGTTTGCGTCTATATCTCTCTTTCTTCTCTGTGCTTAGAATGGTGATTTGATCCCCAAGCTTGGCTAGCCCTTGCAAATAAGGGATGATCTGTGATTGACCTAACGGGTCGGTAAGACCATCATACGTAATGTATAGGATACGTGCCATCAATCAATCTTTAATTAGGACACCTACAAACTGGTTATTGAACTTGATGATGTGTGGTTTTTCATTCAAAGACTCTGAAAACTCTTTAAATGCTAGGTTATCTCCAATGTCATCTGAAACGAAAATACCTTTTGATCGGAGGTTTTTCCATAATTTGGGATAGGCCCACATCCTTCCTGCATATGTTTTATCACTATCATAGTGACACATATCATAAGTTGCATGTGATTTAAGAACAACCGGGAGTGCTTTTATATCTGGATTTCTAATCAGTTCCCAGTTCTTTCTTAAATTCTCAGGAACTACACAGCCAACATAATCTTCATTGCCCATTTTAGCGTATGGCATGTCGGTACTTGTTAATTGCCCGTCACGTTTGCTTAAAGATAAAAGTATAGCCAAAGAAGACCACCCATTCGCTACTCCGGTTTCAACGACTGTATTGGCCTTTAAGTATTCGCATGAGTGATAAAGTAGTGTTATAGCTCCAGCTCCTCCCATGGTTACAGGTAATTCATTAACTATTTTGTTTCCTCTCTTAAATTCTGCCTCATAGATTTCGTCAACAGATCTAATACCACTTAGGCCTAAGTGAGTAAGGAAGTCAATGACTTCCATGTAGTCAGAATTACACCATTCCATTGCGGCTTCTCTAGTTTGCTCTTTACGGTTAGGTCTAATTTTAAGGCCAATCAGCCGTACTAGTTGTGAATAAAGACTTGGTTTTGATAGGTACCAAAAAAGGGTTTTGAATTTGCTTAAAAGGCTCAAATGTATCTGTTATATAATTGATCAATTTTGCGAATATAATCTACTTTTTTTCCGATTTCCTCAGCTCTTTCCCTTCCTGTTTTTGATAATTTATGTCTTAGCGTAGGTTTTGATTGCAATTGAAGAAGCTTTGAATTAAAATCTTCCTTACTTTTCGGGTCAAAAAAAATTGCGTTATCACCAATCACCTCTTTAAAAACGGGAATTTCAGATAGCAAAGCTGGAATGGACGAGGCAAGGGCTTCCAAAGGAGCGATACCAAAACCTTCGTATGTAGAAGCCATCACGTAAAGATCATAGGCAGGAAGGATTGTAGAAATTTTTTTATGCTTTCCCATCAACCTTACCTTTTGGTGTATTCCTAATAGATGAATGTACTCGTGAAGTGATTTTCTTAGCGGCCCGTCACCATAAATGTCTAATTGGACATCACCTTCATAATCTACCAAAGATGAAATAAGAAAGTGATAGTTTTTCTGGCTTTTTAAAGATCCTACTGCAACTAGCTTCAAAGGAGAATCAGAACCTGGCCTTACACCCGTTTCTAAATTATTGTCAAAGAAATTATCTTCTACATAATTATAGATAACGGAGGAATTTCCTTTCAATCCAATTGATTTATCATAGTCTTTCTTGGCTTCTTGAGAAACGAAAATCACATGATGAATACCTCTATAGGTTATTTTCTCAAGTAACCAACTTAGTTTACTTACTTTAAATGCGCTTTCTGAAAGAATGTTATGAACAGAAAAAACAAGCTTTGTCTTAGAGGGCTTGCCTAATCGTCCTAAAAAAGTGGAAGTAAGGAGGTGGGTGTGAACAAGGTCAATTCCATTGGATTTAATAATTGAATTAATATGGGAAATGGCCTTAAGAGTGTCAATTTTTCCTCTGTAATTGACACATTCTATTTTAGCATTTATTTGAATATTAAAATCATTTTTTGGGGTCAGAGTCAAAATGAAATGATCATATTGTTTCATTCCATTGACTAAGCCAATCAACAATATCTCTGCACCACCTGTCTCAAGCGAGTCAATTATGTGAAGGATTTTTTTAGTCAATTACTTTGTTTTATGATTGATTAAATGATTTTTTTGGCTAATTGATTTGGCGATGACTCTTCCCATTATGGTATTGGACTCCTTATTTTCACTGCTTAAGAAAAATATCTTTGAAAGAAAACCATGGCAGTGGATACTTTTTGTTCGCTATGATAGCCACAAGGGCTAACAAAACTAAAAAAGAAATGCATGTTGCATAAGATGCACCTATGGTGTGAAACTTGGTTATCAGAAAATAATTCAAAACCAAATTAAGCAATATGTTTACTATTGATAGATAAAAAAGAATTCTGGTTTCTTTAAAGAAATGGAGTGAAGATGAGAAAATCAGATATCCTCCCCAAAAAGCATAACTCAAGCCAGTCCAAAACACGAATTTGTAACCCTGAAAATAATTTGGGTCTATAATTTCGGCAAATAGAAACTTAGAAATTAGCCCGAGAAAGATTAAGAAGATGAAAATTATTCCAAAAAAAGCATAGGAAAGCCTGACAATTTCGATTTTACCTTTTTCAGTCGAAGCTTGAAATCTTTCATATACATAAGGAGTGTACACTTTTATAAATGCACCCGAGAGAATTAGCATTGTCGTTCCAACCATATAACCCGAATTATAGATTCCAAGCTCACTTTTAGACACCATATTGGCTATGAATAATTTGTCGGACTGGTTAATCACATACTTTCCAATGACATGACCAATGAGTGGAAGACCATATACAACGCCTTGTTTAACATATATTCTCTTTATATCGAGCGTAATTAAATCCCATTTCTTATAAAAGAATATAGATATTAGAAAAGCACCAAAAAGTACGACAAATGTTGAACTGATGCGGCCTATCCATCCATAACCTAGTATAACTACGAATAAAATAGCTAGGCCATATTCCATGACAATTTTAGATAAGTTTAGAAAAACGTAGTATTTCGCTTCTTTTCGAATGATTAAGTACTCAAGGAATTGTTGGTAATAAAGGTTGATAACGGTGAAAAACGGAATAACCCAAATAACCTCACTTGGAATTATCAATATCTTTTCAAGGTTATCTGAAAAGAACAAGGAGGTAAGGAGGAAAAAAGTGAACGGAATGAATGGAATGAATGAAATAGAGGAAAAGAGAGATTTATACTGTCTTTTGTTAAGATCAGAATTGAAGTATTCAATGGAGATGAGGCCTGAAGCCGCCAAACCAATTAATGGTAGTAGAAGCTGAGCATACGTATTAAACAGTCCGAGAGTGCCGTATTCTTCAGGAGTTAGGTATGCTGTCAGAATAGGTAGTAGTAAAAAACCAGCGGCCGCTCCAAAAATATTTGAGAATGTGTATAAGGAAAAAGATTTTAATAAACTACCTATTTGCACTAGCTACTTAATTAAAACTTCAACTAATCTATTTGAGGAATTTCCATCAGCTTTATAAAGGTATTTCTTAATAAATGCCTTTTTATTCTCTTCCTGACTTTTCAAAATACTATTTTTATTGTGCAATCCCTGTTTTAACTCGTCAAAACTATTTACTGCTATACTTACTCCCTGGTCGAGGAAGTCTTGGCTAAGATTTCGATTCAACACTTTGGGATGAAAATTTATTGAAAAAGAAATAGTTCCTGAAAAAGAAATAATTGGATAAAGTAGCGAAGAATCAAAACCAACTATGATCTCAGCCAAGTATAGATACTCAGTGGAAGATCCATTTACTAATTGAAAGGTGTGGTCTTCTTTGAGTTCAGTATATAGTTTTTCATCGCTTTTCGGATGCAATTTGATACAGAGAGGAATATTAAGTTCTTCAAATAGAAGTATAATTTGCGTAACAAACTCCTTTTTACTCTCATAAGTCCAGCCAAATAGATTGAATTCATGAAACGGAGAATCTACATATAAAGCGCTAACTCTCTTTGAGATAGTGGATTGACTTTTGAATATTTTGTCAAATGCTGGAAACCCAATAACTGAAACTTTATGTTGATCTTTATCGAACTGATCTAATTCCTGCCAATAAGCTAGATTACTGGGCGAAAATACAATATACTCGGAGGGAAGACGTCTTAAGTCTTTAAGCCTTCTTCTTGCCCCAAAAGAAGAGTGATTTTTTCTTAGGAAAATATACTTTCTAAAAAAAAGACGATCATCTTTTGAAATAAATTTGAGAGATATTAAGATAAACAGTCTATTCTTTACTTTCTCAAGTAGAGGAACCTTACTGCCAGGTAGAATATTTGGTGTCTCCTTTTCTTCTCTCTCTAGTGCATTCCTAAAGCTTCTAACTCCATGATCCAGAATATATGTGCTTATGTTTTGATTTTTGGCATAAATATTAAGAAGAACCTCGTTATAAGATTCTATATCAAAAAAAACAATGCTGTGTGGTTTTAGCTTTTTTACAATATGATTTACACTTATAAACTCGTTCCAAGAGAATACTTGTGTATTTATTATTTTTTTTGAATTATTCCCAATACCGTTAATAACGTAAACCTCGACCTTGCCAATTATTTTAGCGATAATAGCCAAGTGATCATCCCTGTTTGGGTTAATTCCAACAAAAAGAATTCTTTGCATATTAATCCAGCATTTCCCACTTAAGAGGTTGGCCCTTTTTGACAGATTCTACCATCACCTTTCCCATAACACTATTCAAAAATTTGGGGTGTAGCCCATATCCCGGTCGGATTGATCTTACATGTTTTGTAGTAAGAACTTCACCTCTTTCTATATCTTCTACGATGAATAATGATCTGGATGAAAACTCTCTATCTTTTCTTGTCTTTTTGCTAAGTGAGTAGTCGATTTTGCCTAAAGAGGATTCAGCCGATCGTACTTTTTTTACCATTTCACTAAATCCGACGGTATCAAGTGAAAAAGCAGCGTCAGCTCCACCTATACTTTTGTCAAGAATAAAATGCTTTTCAATGATCTTTGCTCCCAATATTGTAGAGGAAACGGGGACAATATCCCCTAACGTATGATCTGATAATCCAGGGATAACGTTAAATTCCTTCTTGTATTCAGGTATCATACTCAAATTTGCATCTTCAATCTTTGCTGGATATTGAGCTGTACATTTTAACAATGCTATTTGATCGTTACCTGCTTTCTTACAAGAATTAATAGCTTCACATATATCATTTTTATCCGCAATTCCGGTTGAAATGATCATCGGCTTTCCCTTGCTGGCCGCATAGGTGATCAAGTTTGTATCAACAACTTCAGGTGATGCTATTTTGTAAGCTGGGCAATCCAGGGTTTCGAGAAAGTCTATAGAGCTGTTGTCAAATGGAGAAGAAAAACAGAGAAGGCCTTCATCCCTGGCCACCTCAAATAACTTTTCATGCCATTCCCACGGAGTATAGGTTTCCTTGTAAAGCTCATATAAGTTGTTGCCATCCCAAATGGTGCCGTAGTTTATCTTAAAGTAGTCATTGTCGACATCAATAGTAATAGTATCCGGAGTGTAGGTTTGTAATTTAATGGCATCTGCTCCAGCAAATTTTGCTGCCTGAATAGTTTTTATGGCAGTTTCCAAACTTCCGTTATGATTAGCTGACAACTCAGCTACGAGTAGGGCAGGGTGGCTATCACCGATCAATTTATCGCCTATTTTAAAGATCATAGTCGTTTGATTTTCTGTATTCCAAATGCGTTAAATTGTTTCTTCTTCCAGAAATAATGATACTTCTTGAATTCAAAAAGCCATGATTGAATAATAGATCAAAAACCCCTAAATAAGGTACAAATTCATCGCTCCTCTGATCATAGAGCGGATGCTCATAAACCTGATAATGCAATTTAATATCATTCTTGATAATCTCTCCTCCAGGATTTTGACTTTCGATGTAGTCAGCAGAACCCTGTACTGAGATATAACTATCAGCCTGAATTTCTTTACAAACACTTACAAGTCTGGAATCTTTTGACCCAGAAATATTTTTCAAGTTTGAGGATTTCACAAGTGGTGTTTTTATACCTATCTCTTCACAAATAGATGATATAATCGAAATATTAAAATCAGAAAGGAATTGGTACTCAGCAGAGTATAGTTTTGAAATAAACTCAAAGATTAACTCGAAATAGGGATACTTTTTGTAGGTGTTCTGTAATGTTTTTAAATGTTTCGATTTCCAGTCAATGGCATTTGAAATAACCGCATTTGATATTAGCGTTTGAGATCGTGAGGAAGTTTTTTCAATTGGAATTGATAAAAAATGCGCATTTCCCTGCACTTTTATTTTGTTTCGAACTTGCCAACTTCGTTTTACCAACTGTACATCATCGTAAAAAACAAAACAATCTACTTGATCGATCAGGTCAAAATATCCTAACCAGGGGTTGAAAGTTGGTTGCATAATTGCTGCTATCATATGCTAGGGATTTCATGAGAGACACCATAACCTATTCCTGTCAAGCCATAACCATTTCCATTATAGAGTAGGTAATAAATACCTTCATGAAAAAAAATATAGGAATACTGGATCATTTCAGAATCCCAGTCACCTTTGGACCCCACATCAAGTCCTCCAAGAGCATCTTGCCTTTTCCAGTCTTTACCATTTTTAGATGCTGCAAAACCAATTCGATAGCCAATTGCCGGATCTTTATAAGAAAACCACATACGATAGCCGTCTTCACTTTTGAGTACACAGGGTCTTGCAAGTGCTGTTTCTCTTGCTGAATTAAAATCAATACAAACGGTACCTTCTCGAATCCAATTTATTCCATCGGAAGAATGGGCGTATTTAATATTATAAATAGGTAAATCCTTATTTCTCCAACCTTCACCAGAAACGTACCACATTTCCCACAGCTTATTATCTAAATCCAACAAGACACATGGTGCTGTTAGTATGCCAAATGGTTCTGCGTTAGTTCGATCTAGTAAAGGTGCTCTTGAATATCTCTTAAATGATTTTCCGTCGGCACTATTAGCCAGACCAGCAATGAGACTCATTCGAGTGGTGGTTGTGCCAGAATTCCAACCAATATAATACAACCTAAGCGTATCTTCTGTTTGTACCACCCATGATGGAGTTACTCCATTATCATCGAAACAGCCCCTTTCTCCTGGGGATAGCACGGGGTCCTTGCTATAGTTTAGTACACTAATCTGACCATTAGATACCTCAATGTCAGCGTATCCAATTTGTGACCTTTGGGATTCATCTCTACCTGAAAAATATACCCTAAATTCATTTCCTGATAATGGTATAACAGTCGGAAGCATTGCATGAGTTTGCATCCACCAAAGATGCTTTTGAGGCTCAATTAGCAGACCTTTTTTTTGCCATTCAATCATTCTCGATATTATTCAATCCCAAAATAGTTTTTCCGTATTTTACGAGCCATTTCGTTTTCTATTTCGAGAACTGTTGTTTTGCTTCCAAGCACAACACTATCTGACTCTACATCCTTGGTCACATCTGCTCCCATAGCTACAAAAACCCTATCTCCTATTTTGATAAAGTCTTTGAAACAAGAATTGACACCAATAAAGCAACGTTCTCCAATAGTTGTATGACCACTAATGCAAATGTGGCTACTCAAGTATGCATGGTCCTTTATTTCACATCCATGTCCTAAGTGGTTGCCACTCCATATCATCACATTATTACCAATCTTAACTGTTGGCTGTATCGTTTGGTTTTCTAGGATAAAGCAGTTATCGCCGATATTCAAATCATCCCAAAAAACGCTCTTACTACATACGTAGCTAGCCAGTTTGAATCCCTTCTTCTTTGCTTCGTAATATTTTTGTTCTCTTATTTGATTGAGCTTAGCGTAACTCAAGGCTACATGCATCTCAAATTCTGATGAAGGGTACTGGTCTTCAATATTTTCAAAACTTACTAATGGCTTGTTTCTGAAAGTATCAGACTTACGAAATTCTTCATCACATGTGAAGGCGACCACCTCATATTCACTATCCTCGGTGAAATAATAATCCGCCAGTTCGGCGATTTCTCCAGTCCCAAAAAGGATTAACTTTTTATTCATCGAAACAACATTTTAATTAAGCGATCAGTCCCATTTCCATCGATAATTCTTTTCCCTGAGGTAGACATTGTTTCCCTTCTTTCTAGTGAATCTAATACCGCATCAAGGCAAGTTGATTGGTCGTGAAGGTTTTCCTCCGTTACTTGTCCAAGACTTACGGCACCTGTCGCCAAACTAAAATTATGCATAAGGAGAGTATTTTCTTCAAAAGAAGTAATCATTATGGTTGGTATTCCTAAGTACAGTGATTCGTACTTGGTTAAGCCATCATTTGTAATAACAATGTCTGATTCTTTCAATTTTAGTTCAAAATTTTTGACGTTCCAATGCAAGGTTACATGACACGAGCTTTCGCGTATGTATCTATCCACCAAACGAAGATCGATAGAAGCTATGGGACCCATCAAAATGTTTATTTCACCACTGAAATGGCTGCCAAGAATAACTCTTAGCGCATTTTCAATTGTATTATTTGGGTTTGATCCTCCCATAGATACTGTAATCTTTTCGACAGACTTCTTAATAGTTTGAACTGGGTTTAATAATTTAATCTCTTCACGCAATATGAAATATTCCGGACCATAAATAGCTCTTTGACTATTAAGGTGTAATCCCTTTTCATACCCTATGTAGGGATAGATGATATAGTCGATATTAGTTTTATTCCACTTTCTGGCAAGATCAGCGAATGCATATGTAGTAAGATTCTTTTTGATACCTTCCTCTTTTAGCAATTCGTAGTTTTTTTGAGTGGAAAATTTGTGATCAATGTCGTAGAGAAGCATCAACTCTGAATAATTTTCTACATCACTTTTTAGCGCACTGGAATCACCTAAATCTTCATACTGAATGTTTTTTTTACTCAACCAAGATTTTGCATGTGAATCCAATTTGTCTAATACGAGCTTTGATTGAATTTTATTTTTGGTTGCAATTTTTTGTATACTCACCGAACGCACTAAATGTCCCATGCCAATTTCTCGGTTAGCATCTGCCCTGATAACCAGAAGTTTAGTTCCCTCTTTCATTTCTGCTCTTAAGAAATTGGTATTTAAACTCTGCCATCTCCCAATCTTCTTGAGTGTCGATATCCTGAACAGCTAGCTGGTCTATTTCATAACCCCCTGTATTAGTACCTATTATAAGGCCGGATCTTTTGAATTTTGCAGTATTGAACCAGAAAAATTGTGCAGCATCTTGATAAGAAGAAGAGAGATCCTGAGTTCGATCTAAATCAAAATTGTCAAAAAACCATGAAATCTTGCCGTCATTCATTTTGAATGCCTTTTGAATTGGAACGGGAAATTTACCTATTGCTAAAACAGAATCTCTTTTTTCATCAACCAATTTTTGATATGACTTCACCAAATCTTCAGAGCGAATAAATGGTGCTGTAGCATAAATACCACAACAAATTTCGAGACTCATTCCTTTTGAATCATACCAGCTTACAACCTCATGCATAACATCTAATATGGTAGCATGATCATTTGAATTTTCGTTGCTTCTTAAAAATGGAACGCTGGCACCATATTGTACAGCAATATTTGCAATATCACTATGATCAGTAGAGACAATTACTTCATCGAAAAGACCAGTCGAAATTGCTGCATGTATAGAGTAAGCGATAATTGGTTTTCCGCAAAATGTTTTGATGTTCTTGTTTGGGATCCTTTTGCTGCCACTTCTCGCTGGTATTATTGCAATTTTCATTTCTCTTTATTGTTCGAGTTTTAGCAGTAATAGCTCTGAATGAAAATTATCCACAGTCTTAAAGCCGAATGGAAGAATATTTCGATCCACCAGCTGGTACCCTTCAAACATTGACAAATAATCTTCTGACAAAATCGGATTCACCACGCCTATTTTATTTTCCTCAGTTTTTTTCTGTTTCCCTTCTTTCATATTCCGTAGAAGAACCCACTTCGCTTCCAACCTTTTAATCTGATTTATATAGTTATTTACTATTTTAGGTTCCATTTCCTGAAATGAAATGAAATTGACAAATAAATCTACCTTACCGGTTAACCTTTCAATTTGCCAAGATGGTAAGCAAGAGATTTTAGGCAATAAATCAATCTCAATCTCTTCATGATTTCTTGTTTCCTCATAGGAAAATATGTCATCATTTCCGAATATGGATTTTAGGTATTGATGGGCAATAAAAATGGTTGGTGGAATGTCAATGTTAATATACTTTGAATCTTCTACTGTTTTAGTTATGATTTCACCTAGGGTACCAAACCCCCCACCAACTTCTAAAGTACATTTAGGAAACTCTCCTTCCAGATTTCTTTTTAAAAAACTTAAACCCAACAAATAATTTAAAGAAGACCTACTAAATAGTTTCCCATCAAATTCAAATTGTTCAACAGGGTTACCAAATTGACTTTCACTAAACCTCGAAAGATTCGGCTTTACATTGGGGTCGTTACTTGCACAAAGCACACGATAGTCTGCATGAGCAGACATGTACCCATTCAAAAACTGATTTACTGAAAGGTTGGCTTTTATATTTTCTGAGTAATTCTTAGATAAATAATCAATTAATTCTTGGGATAATTCCTTTGAGAAAGAATTGCCGGGACTTCCGTATGTAGGCACAAAAAAATAAAGTGCTTCTTGTATTGATCTGAAGTTTTCAATGCCATTTAATTCTAAACTTGATTTGATATTTTCAGATGCTTCATGCCAAAAGCTCGAAGGCCTATATAATACGTTTTGTTTTTTGAGATCCTCCATAAGAATCTCCAATTCTTTAAACTTCATTCTCTAAAAAGTGCTCTACTAGATCAATAATATAATTTACTTCTTTATCCGTGAGGGATGGAAACATTGGTATGCTTAAACAACGCTTATAATATTGTTCAGATACCGGGAAATCATTTTTTTGCCAGCCAAACTGCCTGTAGTATGGCTGAAGGTGAATAGGGATGTAATGAATCTGGGCATACACATTGTTTTCTCTTAGATAGTCATATAACCCCTTTCTATTTTCAATTTCAATGATATATAAGTGATAAGCATGTCCTGGATAATAACCTGAATGACTGACTATTTTTTTGTTTGAGTTGAATGCTCTGTCATACATCCTGGCAATTTCAATTCGTCTACTCAATCCCCAATCCGCATTGCGAAGCTGTGACAGGCCCAAACTTGCGTGAATGTCCGATAGTCTGTAATTGTATCCTAGCAATTGCATTTCATAGTACCATCCATCATCAGAACAGATACTATTAGGATCTTTTGTAATTCCATGCGATCGAAGCATTAAAAGCTTTTTGTACAATGCTGAATCATTGGTTGTAATCATACCCCCTTCACCACATGCAATATGTTTGACTGGATGAAAAGAAAAAATAGCTAATTCAGCGTATTGTCCATCACCACATTTCCATGTCTGTCCATTAAATTCACCAGAACCACCTGGAGCATGACATGCATCTTCGATTATCCAGCAATCGTATTCTTCAGCCAGTTTCCTTAATGCTGGCATATTAGCTGGCCTTCCTGCAAAATCTATTGGTATTATTCCTTGAAAGTATCTTTTTGGATGTTTGGACAGTAATTCAGCTACTTTTTCTTCATCCAAAGTATAATCATTGGATTTGATATCTGAAAAGAATACTTCGCCGCCACAGTATCTAACGCAATTGGCGGTGGCGACAAATGAAATTGGTGATGTGATTACTCTGGAGTTGTTATCTACATCCATGGCAAGCGCACATAAATGTAAGGCAGCAGTTCCATTGGCAACTGAAACAGAATATTTGCTTCCTACATAATTAGCAAACTCTTTCTCAAACTCATTTACTTTTTCTCCTTGGGTTAAGAAATCTGATCGAAGAACTTCGTTGACACTTTTTATGTCTTCTTCCGAAATATGGTGCCGACCATAAGGTATCTGCTTCATTCGGGTAATACTAAGGTTTGATCAACATGTTCAATGATAAGTTTTCGTAATTCATTAGCGTTAAGAAATTCTTCATTTGTGCCAGAATTATAGTTGAATCCAACTTCTACGGGCTTTGCTTTAAATCGGTCTGTGTATTCAGAAGGATCCCAATTGGGAATTTGAGGTAAAATGGTATAATACTGGCCCAAGTCGTACGTATTAAATGAATCAGATGCCGTGATCATCTCCTCATGTAATTTTTCACCAGGCCTGATGCCAATTATTCTATGCTCTATGTCCGGGGCAATGGCCTTAGCCATTTCCATGATAGAATAAGAGGGAATTTTGGGAATAAAGAGTTCCCCGCCCCATGCGTGCTCCAATGCGTGAAGAACCATTTCACAACCGTCTTTCAGCGATATGTTGAATCTTGTCATTCTAGCATCTGTGATAGGCAAATAACCTTCTGCTTTCTTTTTTAAAAAGAAAGGAATAACAGAACCGTTTGATCCCATGACGTTCCCATATCTGACAACAGAGAATTTGATGTCCCTATTTCCCTTAATATTATTTGCGGCTATGAAAAGTTTATCTGAAGCAAGTTTGCTTGCTCCATAAAGGTTGATTGGTGCTGCAGCCTTATCTGTAGATAATGCAACCACATTTTCAACATCAGTTTCCAAACAGGCTCTTATCAGATTCTCAGCACCGATTATATTGGTTTTTATACATTCCATGGGATTGTATTCTGCAATGTCTACATGTTTCATTGCAGCAGCATGGATAACTGTGTCTATTCCTTCCAGAGCCGTTTTCAGTCGATTATAGTCTCGAATGTCTCCAATAAAATATCTGATGGCGCGATACTTAGTATGAGGAAAGATTTGACTCATTTGAAACTGCTTCTGTTCGTCACGAGAATAAATTACTAAACGATTAATCTGTGGGTATTTCAAAAAAATGTTTTCAACTAGTTTATGGCCCAGCGATCCAGTACCTCCAGTTATTAAAACTGATTTACCATTAAGTGACCAATTCATGTTCTTTTTAAAGACTTGTTCGTGCATTATAAATAATAATGAAGCTATTCAGCTATTTATTTAAAAATTGATCTTAGCGATCAATTGGGTCGTAAAGCTAAGATATCTGGTGTTTTTATTTCAAATTGTTATTCATTCATCGAATTAAGTAGAATAATCAATATTATCCACCATACTTTTGAGTTAGTACGAGCAAAGAAATGAATGAATGTACTTAGGCCACTTACAATATTGATTTGCCTGTTTGGGAGTCTCAAATCAAATGCTCAATGCCCCACATCAAATTTTTCTATTGGATCTGATGGTTGTATTAATGAGAATATTGAAATTATCAATACAAGTACTCTTGCTAACCAGTATAATTGGAATTTTTGTGATGGTGAGCTGTCTTTTGTTTCAAATGTATCGAACATTTACAATGTAACCGAGGGATCAGCTCTACGTGACCTAGTAGCTTTTGAAGATGATTCAGGAGTCACAATAATTTTTCTTCTAGCTCAAAATAACGCATTAGTAAGAATGGTTTATCCTGAAGGGATTCTTGGGATAAGAGAGGTAACTAGCTTTGGTGACATTGATGGAGCTTTGTCCAATCCCAGAGGATTAGCTAAAGTTAATAATGAGCTTATTATTGGCGACAATACAGGAAATATATCAAGAATTGAGTTTGGGGGTGGATTTACTGGTGACATCACAAATACAAGTTCAATTCTAGGTTACACCTCGGATCTTTCTGGTATGAGAGGTATCGATTTATTGGAATTTGGAGGAGAGATGATTCTTTATGTCGTAGGTGTAGGCTCCAATAATAAAGATATCGTCGTTTTAGAATATAATACAGATTTTTCTACTCTGTCAGCTGAGTCCGCTATTTCAATTGCTGGAGCTCATGGATTGACATCTATCTCATTTATAAGGGACTGTAGTGACTGGTACGGGCTTACAGCAGGCTTTTTATCAGGAGTTTACAAACTTGATTTTGGAAATGACCCCAGGACATTAGATAGTTTCGAAAATATTTCAGGGATAAGTATTCCATTGGTTGGAGATTTTTACTGGAGTAATAATACTTATTATTCATACATGGTAAATGATGCTGGAAATTTATTTAGATTGGATTTTGGCGGTGATTTGTCAGACATTGGACTCACATCGATTTCAGATCTAGGTAATTTTTCTTTCAGTTTTCCTAGCTCCCAAGCCTTATCAATTTTTTATGAAGGTTCATCTCCATATATGGTACTTTCAAGTTTGAATACACGTAACATTTCGCTTGTTGAGTTTGAAGATTTTTGCTCAGGAACAAGCACTGAAGAAAATCCAGTTACTACTTTCAATAATTCAGGGACTTTTAATATAGCCTTGGAAAGTACAGATTCCGATGGCAACATATCTCGACTTTCCAAACCCATTACTATTTCTTCAAACATTGCTCCATCAGCTCCATTTAGTGTAAACGAAAATAGTTGTTTATCAAATGCTTTGAGCTTTATGACAACTAATGCAGGCCTTACAACCTATTCATGGGATTTTGATGGAGATGGAATCGAGGATAGTGCTATGGAGAATCCGGACCCCTTCAATTATTCGACTGCCGGCACTTATTCCGTCCGATTAGACGTTTCAGATGGAACCTGCGATAATTTCTTCGAGCAAGAGATCACCATTTATGATCCACCCCCCGCACCAGCCTATACATTCACCTCACCAAGGACGTGCATAAATGCAGATTTTACGTTTACCAATACCACTGTAGATGCAGGCTACTCTGGACCACTACAATACCTCTGGGAATTCATCGATGAGCCGTCCGGTAACGTTGTAGCTACTGCCGATACCAAAGATGCAGTTTATGCTTTCCTAACGGCTGGACAAAAGACCGTGCGACTCACTTCCAGCATTCCCGGGTGTGCGGAAGTGATCGAGCAAACCCTGATGATCACCCCAGGCCCCACAGCAAACTTCTTTGCAGCTTCTGTTTGTCAAAGCGAAGCAATGCAGTTTACGAATACAAGTACCGATGCTACATCCTACAGTTGGGATTTTGGGGATGGATTCATGTCTTCGGCAACCAATCCAACGCATATTTTTTCTGGAGCGGGTAATTTCAATGTGATCTTGACTGCAATTGACGCTGAAGGGTGTGAGGATACCGAGGTGATAGAAGTAGCCATCTCTGATAGTCCGCAGATTACGTTTGATTTTGATGTTCCTTGCACGTCTTCAGATGGGACACAATTTTTTGACCTTACCACAGTAGATAATGCAGATTTGGTCTCATGGACGTGGTTTGTTGACGATCTGGAGGTATCTACGGCGCAAAGCCCCCAAATAGTATTTGCAACGGCTGGCGTAAAAAACATTCGTCTGGATGTGCAAAGTTCCAATGGTTGTGAGTCGTCATACAGCGAAGACATAGAGGTGCTTGCTTCTCCAGTTCCAGATTTTAATATCAGTCTCGGATGCCAAGGAGAAGGATCAACATTTACAGATAATACAACTTCGACAGGGAATTCGATCGTCTCATGGTTGTGGACAGTCGATGGAGTTAACTATGGTACTCAAGATATTAATCATGTTTTCTCTGATGCAGGAACCTATGATGTGACCCTTGAAGTAACGGGACAAAATTTTTGCTCCGAGACCATTACCAAATCTGTAGAAATCATTGCACTTCCGGAAGTTGTCTTCTCAGTAGTAGGAGCGTGTGACAATCAAATTATTAGCGCAACAGACCAATCGATGAACTCTGTGGACCCAGTGGTTAGCCGAAGATGGATGTTAGATGGTTCAAATGTGGGAAATGGTTCACAACTGCTGCTGTCAAATTTGGCAGACAACACCTACGAGTTGGCTTTGGAACTGGAAACACAAGCTGGATGTATCATCAGTTCTTCGCAGGTGCTACAAATAAATAATGCACCAGAGTCGTCGTTCACAAGTTCGAGGACATATGGTATTCCTGAAGATAGACTGACGTTCACAAATACCTCTGTTGGTGGAATATCGTACCAATGGCTACTTGATGGAGAGCTTAGGAGTACGGATTCGCAAACCGAAAGCATCACATTCACCACAGCAGGGACATACAATTTGAGCTTGGTGACGCAAAATAGCCTTGGATGCAACGATACCACGACGCAAGAAATCTTAATAGCTATCCCAGAAGTAGATTTAGCAATTGGAAACTTTGAACTTGTGAGAGAGAATAATACCGGGAGGATATTTCTTGAGGTCCAAAATTTAAGCAACCTTCCAGTTGAAATAACGGAGGCGGAAATCACATTAGAAAACACATTTACAATTAGTGAGCAGATTTTAGAATTTATTGATGTTGGAGGGTCTAGTCTTGTAAGTCTTAATGTAGGTATTCCGCTGGAAGTGTCAGAACCTTCCTATTTCTGTGTCAGATTATTCTCTCAGTATACCAACTATGCTGATATTCAGCCAATAAATAATGAAAAGTGTATCACCATTGAGCCGATTATACAGCTGGAGGATCCATTTCCTAACCCGGTTACTGATCAATTTAGACTCAAATTGATCGTCAATGAAAATAGCACGGTTAGCATAGCACTGTTCAATTCTGCAGGCAAAATGGAGCTCAGTCAAATGCGAAATGTGTCAGAAGGGCTCAATAATTTCTTCGTGGATATGAGCACATTCAATCCTGGAATTTACTACGTCATCGTCGAGACACTTGGCGTTACTCATAAAAGGAAAATCATCAAACTTTAACCTGATTCTTTAGGGTCTTGTGTCAAATAATTGTTAAAGGTTCGTAGTTTATTTGAACGGTTACCAGAATTTTTATTAATCCTATTAAATTTGGAACAAATAAAATTTCGTCATTCACTAGTTTGATGAAAACTACCAAAACTCAAGAATAGAAAATTTGTCATATGAATACTGACTTATCCAGATTCATATTGACTACTAACCCTACATGCATATGAAAATACAATCATCGCGTATTAAGCTGGACAAGATTGATCGTAAGATTCTTGACATTTTACAGTCAAATGCAAAAATCACCAACGCACAATTGTCTAAGGACATTGGGTTGTCACCAGCACCGACACTGGAACGTGTAAAGAAGCTGGAAACATCAGGTATTATAAAAAGCTATCATGCGAAGCTTGACACAGATAAAGTGGGTTTAGGAGTACACACATTTGTTCAAGTGTCACTCAAAGGCCATAACAAGAAAAATATTGATGCCTTCATTAACGAGATCAATGCAATTCCTGAAGTTATCGAGTGTCACCATATTACAGGATCAGGTGATTTTATTTTAAAAATCATTTCCAGTGATATTCAGTCGTACCAAAAGTTGATGCTTGAAAAGGTATCGGAGATTGAGGTGGTTGATGGCTTGCAATCCATGATAATACTCTCTACTTTCAAGGACAGCAAAGTAATGCCTGTACCTGAAAATGAGTGATAATCAAATTTTATCTCAATCTAAGGTTGATCAGATCATCCGTAGAATCGCGTATCAGATTTATGAAAACAACATGAATGATGAGGTGGTGCTCGTTGGAGTTGATGCTGGTGGAAGAAAGCTGGCAGATCAATTAAATGACACCTTAGGAGAAATTTCAGGTAAAGAATCTATTTGTCATACCATTTCGCTCGATAAGAAAAATCCGCTTAATAAGGACATTCTCATTGATGGAGATGCTTCAGATTTGAAGAACAAAAACGTCATTTTATGTGATGACGTACTGAACAGTGGAAGAACTTTGGCCTACAGTCTTACGAAATTGCTCACCTTAAAAGTGAAAAAAGTAGAAACTGCCGTTTTAGTACTTAGAACACATGGCAGGTTTCCTATTTATGCCAATTATAAAGGGTATGAGTTGTCCACTACTATCAAAGAACATGTAGAAGTCCGCATCGGTGACGGAGTTTATTTATCATAAAAAACCCCGACAAGAATTTGCCGGGGTTTCGCTTAGCAATCAAAAAATCACCTCATCTACTTACACTACCTGTTGGGAATGATCCCGATACGTTGTTATCAATGCTGTAAGGATTTCCAGAAAGTGAGGCTGGAATCATCCCTGCCAGAGGCTTTAAGGTGAAAGGAGCTGTGCTATTGTCCGGATACGGCTCAATGGAGATCACAGCAGTCTTTCCTCTCAAATCCGTTGGGAATGTCAATCCTGCAGGAGCATTGTTTAAAAAATCTTCTCCTGGAAAGCTAGGACCGCCATTTGCACCGCTGAACGGCGCTGCTTCATCTGCCGCAGCAGGGTCTGTAAATGTTCCGGTAGTCACAGGTGTGCCATCGATGACAACCCAACCCTCATACTTCCATCCAGCAGATAATTCTGGTAAATCCAGACCAGCGACAGCTGTACCTGAGCTATTGTCAAGGAACCAAATACCACTGAATTCTTCAGAGGGATCTCCTGTTCCTGTTGGAGTAGCTACAATGTACTTGCCCGTAGCACCTTCGAAGTTTGTTCCTACAGTTGAAGTAGCAAGGCTTGCAGTGTTTCCATCAAAATCTCCAGCAAGTATTTTAGTGTCTGCAGGAGCAGGATCACTGTCTTGCGCAGGCTCTATTGAAAGGACGAATTTTGTAGCTGAAGCCAAATCAGCTCCATTCACCTCGAAAGAAGTAGCAGAAGGTGTACCATTTGCATCAACAGTAAATGTGCCCGTTGAAACTGGCGAGCCTTCTACAATAATCCAACCTTCATACACAAAGTCATCTCCAAGATCTTCCAAACCTGTTAGGTTGACGCTCATGTCGGCCATCAAAGATCGATTCACTGTAAGTGAATTCGAAAGTGCATAAGTTCCGGTGACAAGATCAGAAACATTCATTCCAGCCTCTAGATTCATGTCTGTACCGTACCTCATGTACCAAATAAGGCAAACGCCTTCTCCTGCACCGTCAAAGTTATTCCCTTCAACCATTTCCAAAGTTCCAGGCAGACCAAGAATATTGTTCTGATCGTCTGTTATTACCCAAGTGCTGTTTACACCGACAGCCGTTGAATTATCTATCGCAATACCACTTACCATATCAGCAATTCCATCTGATACCGTGAAATTGAATGGACCTCCGGTGATTACTCCTGCATTCAAGGCATTTCTTGATACTTGAATAGAGTTAGACAGGGCAAAGTTTCCAGTAACATCATTGATGTCCCCGTTTTCAGCTAAGCCCTCTACATCACCTTCATACCTTGCATACCAGATAAAGCATTCGCCTACACCAGCACCATCAAAATTTACACCTTCAAGTGCTTCCATTGTTTCTGGCATACCGAGAATGGTTCCATCTGCTCCGGTAATTACCCAAGTGCTTCTGGATCCTACGGCTTCTGCATCGTTTACAGTAATTCCAGATACCATATCCGGCAATCCATCAACAGCAAATTCGAAAGGCCCGCCAGTAATCATACCTGCTGAGCTTTCGATGGTTGTGCCATCATCATCGCCGCAGCTCGTCAATATCAAACCTGCAGCCGCTAGCATTACAAATAATTTTTTCATTAGAGTTCTTTTTTGTTTGATACAAATCAATGCAACAGATATTGCGAAACGATCACGAGAGATTAACATTTTGAAAAGAAGCTAATTGATGATGTAAATATTTGTAAATCAGTAGTTTAAAAATTCTTCATCATTTACTTTCACCATTTTCATATGACGCCTTGCCTACCATTATCATGTTTTACTACCTGTTTGTGATACTTCTGTGATAAGTTTTCGTTTTTTTCGAATACGATGGCAAAAGTTTTGATAATAGAAGACGATCCTGAGATCATAGACCTCCTTGAGATCCACCTCAAAGACCTTTCATGCGATGTGATTAAGGCAATGGATGGGGGTACAGGTTTGGATATGGCAAAGCAAGAAAATCCGGATTTAATTATTCTGGATATTGCATTACCTGTCATGGATGGGATAGAAGTGTGTCAGAAAGTACGTATGCACCAGAATACACCAATCATCATGCTTACTGCTAAGTCTGAAGAAATTGATCGGGTATTGGGATTGGAAGTGGGCGCAGATGACTATATCACCAAACCTTTCAGTGTACGAGAGTTTATCGCGCGTGTAAAAGCCATATTTCGTAGAACGAAACTCATCAAGGAAAGCATCTCTAACGGAACTGCGAAGCTAGCTTTTGAGGGATTATCGATAGATATAGAAAAGAGAAAGGTGGAGGTAGGTGACAATCGCATAGAGCTTTCTCCAAAAGAGTTTGAGTTGCTTATACTAATGGCTTCTCATCCGGGCAAAAGCTACTCACGAAGTGACTTATTGAAATTGATTTGGGGCTATGATTTTGAAGGATACGAACACACAGTCAATTCGCATATCAATCGTCTAAGAGCTAAAATAGAGTCGGACATGACTCATCCTAAATACATACTTACTACGTGGGGTGTGGGGTACAAATTCAATGAAGAGCTATGAGCAAGGCAAGATTATTAACCAACCGTCTCATCAAAAAGATGGCTACTGTTTTCTTTTTGTTGGTGATACTTATGGGTGTCAGCTACATCTTTACTACACTATATTTTACGAATAAACATTTCGAAGAGCGGTCTCAGAAACTGAATGCAGAATTGGCCAATCATTTAATTGAAGAAAAATTTCAAGGCAACTCACCTTTCTTAGAAGACGGGAGTGTAAATAAGCCGCTTTTCGGTGACTTGATGCACGATATGATGGCCGTTAACCGTGGAATTGAAGTTTATTTGTTGAATACCAGAGGAGAGATTTTGTATTCTGTGGTGCTTAGCCATGACAACCCCAACGACCCGGCACGATTTGTAGATTTAGCTCCGATAGAGGAGTTCATTGAGTCACAGGGGCAGAAGTACATTTTGGGTGATGACCCAAGACAAACAGGAGGTAAGAAGATATTTTCCACTGCCAGGTTCAATCACAATGGACGCGAAGGTTATATCTACATTGTACTTGCAGGTCAAGAAATAGACAAGGTTTCATCCACTTTATTTTCCAGCTATTTTATGAAACTTGGAATAGGGGCATCGATCATCACGATGGCATTTGTTCTCTTTCTTGGTTTGGTAAGCTTTTGGTTTCTGACTAAGAATCTTCGTTCCATTATCCATACGGTGAAAAGGTTTAGGGAAGGAGACTTAAACATTCGAATTGATGAAGCTGAGAAAACCGACCTCTCCATACTGGCTGTTAACTTCAATGAAATGGCTGATACCATTGAAAAAAACATGGATGAGATTAAATCTGTTGATGTGCTTCGCAGAGAACTCATCGCGAATGTGTCGCATGATTTGAGAACCCCACTAGCCATTATCAATGGCTATATAGAGACATTGCAGATTAAAAAACAGGATTTGAGCGAAGATGAGAAAGATAAATACCTGGATATTATTAAGGCGAGTTCAGAGAAATTAACCCGTCTTGTCTCGCAACTTTTCGAATATTCCAAACTTGAGGCCAAACAGGTGGAGCCGCTCAAAGAACCATTTGCTATGGCCGACCTGGCGATGGATTTAGTATCGAAGTATCAAGTATTGGGAGAGGAAAAGGACGTGAATATAGAATTGATAGCTGAGGAACAGGTGCCACTTGTATTCGCAGATATTAGCCTTGTAGAACGTGCGCTTCAAAACCTGCTGGATAATGCCTTAAAATTCACACCGAAAGGAGGGCGTGTGTCTTTACACGTTTCCGCAAATAGAGATCAGGTCAAAGTTGGAATATCTGATACCGGACCAGGAATAAATAAGAGCGATCAGTCGGTTATTTTTGATCGATACCGACAATCAAAGAAAAATTCGAACAGAGAAGGAGTGGGGCTTGGCTTGGCAATTGTGAAGAAAATTATGGAATTGCACAATACAACCATACAGGTAATAAGTACACCCAATGAAGGCAGTACCTTCGTATTTCATCTTCCTAAGTATAAACAGGTCGCTGGAGTTTAGTAATCCTTATATAAGTTTGGTTTCCTGGTAAGCATGAGTAAACTCACTTCTACCAAATCTCCCATGCATTCACAGGTAAGAAACTCTTCATCCTCGTAAAAATCAGCAAGTTCCTTTCGTAATCTTTTGATGTTTTCTGGTTTGGAAAGTTGATCTTTTTT
This sequence comes from Ekhidna sp., assembly GCF_039940915.1. Classification (GTDB taxonomy): domain Bacteria; phylum Bacteroidota; class Bacteroidia; order Cytophagales; family Cyclobacteriaceae; genus Ekhidna. The sequence goes on along the minus strand of NZ_JBDVFO010000001.1, from coordinate 47,692 downwards.
CATCGCAGAAAGCAAATCATCCACTCGCTTTCCCTCCACTTTAAGCCGATTAGCAATGTTGGATCGTTCTTCCCGCTGATATTGCTTCACGGTTTCGGGGGTCATATGCTTAAGGCCTATCTGGATGATGGGGTTGTTTTGTGTATAATATTGTGGTAGATATATCGCGCGTCTGCCCTCATAAGATTGTTGATCAAAATCGATGGCCCTTAATCGATATTCAACATCTTCAAAATCCGGCGTGATATCTACAACAAAGTTGCTGCTGTGCATATCTCCAAGGAGTCTTACAAAACAGCGTTCGTTGAACTTAACAAATTCTTTTGCTAGTCGAATCTCATTTATGTTGGGATTGCCTAAATATTGCTTAATAAATAATTCCGCTGGAACTCCTACAATATGTTCCTCAATGAGTGTTTTTTCATTTACGACGTAGCTGATCTTATTCGGGGAGAGTAAGTGTTCAAGCTCCAATCCATAGATACGAGAAGCATCTGCATTCTTGATATAGAAATAGTCGAAGTTGTCATTGATTTGGTTAACTACCCGAACACGGAAGGGTTGCGTATTGCCATAGGCACAAAGGTCAACGCGATCAATGATCAAGTGATCCATCACTGATAGATCACCATCAGCTTTCATTATCGCATAAACTTTTTTCAAAGAGGCATTGATGTGCTCCATGTCACCCTGAGGAAAGAACACTGTTTCCCACAAGGTATCATTCCCTGATTTATCGTAAAGTGGAATGGAATTATCAAAGCGTAGAAGATCAGTATAATAAATGGGTAAACTTATTTCCCGATCATACTTCTTGATGTAGGCTCGAAGCGCATTGCTTATTGGAAATATTTCTTTCTTCTTACTTATGATTGCCATTCTCGTTCAATCTAATCAAGATACTTTACACCAAACCTTCCTGTTTTGGGCTCTATTGGAGCAGGTATCGTGTCACTTTTAATCATTTCCAGCAAATCGATTTCTATGTTTCGGGTGATCGTAGTAATGGGAGTGTCAGCAGCTCGCCCTTCAAAAGGATCCTCCGTGACAGCTCCCGACTTTTCCAGAATGGTAAATACAAAAGAAATAGCAATTGACATTGGAATGGCACTCCAGCCCATTTCTGACACAAGTGTGAAGGGGAGGCATGTCACAAACAACCAGAGGAAGACCCCCGTGAAATAGTTATAGTAATAAGGAAAAATGGTGCCCTTTATCCGCTCCGCCATCCCTTGCAAGCTGTAAAATTCCTTGATTACATTGGTCAGTTCCATGTGTCGAAAATGCTCAATCATGTTTTCCTCGAAAGCATCTCGGAGACGTTCAGTTTGTTTGTGGAGCAACTGTGTTGGCTTGTTGTGAACCTTCCGAATTTGCTCAACTTCCTTCTTTGTGAGATATTTTTCCAAATCATCCCAATTGTTTTCCTTTCGGAGATGCATGATTAATGCGTAAAGCCAACCAATATGTCTGGTGATAAGCTCCTTCCTCCAAGCCAATACATGCTTATCCTTCACTTTTTCTTCGGAGAAATAGCTGGATGAAAATGTACATATCATCACACCAAAAGTTCTGCTGGCATTCACTATTCCTCCCCAAACTTTGCGAGCCTCCCACCAGCGATCGTATGCGCTGTTATTTCTGAATCCAAGAAAAATGGCCAATGCCCCGCCGAGAATGGTTACTGGCACTACTGGAAGTGTAATTGGTTCAAAATCAAATATTTCGCCAAATTCATATTGAAATACAGCCACTATCGAGATGAGTGTAAAGAGAATAATGTTTTTTCTATTGTAGAATGCGATCCCGAAGACCTGCTTGAATGGATTGTCAGAGTACTTTAATATCATTTTATGTTAACATTTCGAGAAACCTGGAATTTGAAGTTTCGCACCAGTCTCTAAATTTATCACCCACATCCTTATGTTGTGGCAGGTAGTTCAATAAAACTTCCAGGTTGAAAACTTCACTGGAAACCCCAGCCCCAGCTTTTTTAGCATCCAAAGCATTACAGGCTTGTTCATAGTGACCTTTGACCGGCACCATAAGGATGGGTTTGTCCATGTACATAGCTTCGCATACTGATTCAAATCCTGCAGTAGTGAGATAGCCCTTGCAGCTCCCCATCAATTGGATGAATTTCTCATCATCGAGCTGATGAAATGTCAGTGTTTTGTCAATTTCCAGCTCTTCAGGCGCGTCTTTTTTATCCCAAAAACAATGAATGGGAATGTCCGGATGGAGGTTGTGAAATGCTTTCACTTCCTCAGAATAACCATGATTGACCATATAGACAAGGAAATGATTGCCTTCTGATGTTTGAACAGATTTTGCTTTATCTCTTAAAAGTGGAGGTACCACAAAAAGTTTCTTACTCGGTTCGTCAGGCATTTCTTGAAATGAAAGCCCCAGGATTTTGTTAGCTCCATACGCTGCAAGTCTATTACCTGTCAGTAAAGAAGACTTGTCATAAAATCTTCCCTTTGGGAATTCGAAAGTAGAGTGATTAAGTAAAAATTGATGAGCAAGAGCAAAATGTTTGATTTTTGGTTTCTTTAGAAGAAAATAAAGACCTCCTAAAAAATCATAAAAATTGATGATGGCATCTGGTTTTTCCTTTTTAACAATGGTGTCAATCTGATTGACGCTGTTTAGAAATGTCCGGTATTTCCGCAGGTTGGTTGTGAGCGTTTTGTAGATATTGACTGATCTAGCGTCTTTATCAGTCACGAAATTGGGACTCTCCAATTGCGAAATTGGGCATGTAATCTGTTCTAGAAAAAATTTAGGGTGCTCTCGTCTATGACTCTTCCCGACTATGACGTGCGATATTTCATGTCCTTGTTCCCTTAAAATTTGGAACAATGAAATGGCTTGAGTCATGTGTCCTCTGCCTTCCCCCTGAACGATGAAAATGTATTTCATTTATTGGTGAAGTAGTAGGGATTTAGATGTAATGAAGTCTAAGCTCTCATTTGCCTAGCTATCAAACCTTCGTTTTTTGAACCCCAAATACTTAATTGCTTTAAACTGGTTACTATGAGGCAAACTTAAGTAGAAACTCAGTGCCTTCGCCAATTTGGGACTTTGCCGTTATGTTACCACCATGTTTTCTCATGATCTGTTTAGATAGACTGAGTCCAATGCCAGAGCCATTTTTCTTGGTAGTAAAGAATGGAATGAAAATCTTTTTAAGTGCTTCTTCTTCAATGCCTGTTCCATTATCCGCTACGGAGATGAATGCACCGCCACCATCGGTTGGCATAGCAGTAATGGTGAGTGATTTATTTTCCTTTTCGGCAGCAGCCAATGCCTGAATAGCATTTTTCACCACATTGATGATCACTTGCTCTATTTGCTCACGATCAATATTAACGGTGAGGTCTGGTTTTACAGAGCAATTGACCGTAATGTTGGATCGATCAGTGTCTGGCCTTAACAGCATGAGTACATGCTTGATCATATCTTCTACCTCGATTGGCGCGAGTGTGGGAAGTTTGATTCTGGTCATGTTTCTAAAGTCCGAAACAAACTTGATCAGACTTTCGCTCCGGTTATGAATGGTTTTCACAGAGAGGTAAAAATCCTCAATGGTATCGTCTGGTATTTCATTGATGTTCTTACCGTTTTTAAGAAATTCATCGAGCTCTGTTTCCACCGTGGCGGCCAATGATGAAATCGGCGTAACAGAATTCATGATCTCATGCGTAAGTACACGAATCAGATTTTGCCATGCCTCCATCTCTTTTTCTTCCAGTTCTGATTGAATGTTTTGAATTGATACAAGTTTAAATGCCTTACCAAGGAGCGACAACTCAATGGCGTATACAGCTAACTGAACCTCGTCATCATTCTTTGTTATTTTAATTAAATCACGACCACCTGTCTTCAGCTCGGTAAAAGAGGTCTGGAGGTTTGGGTATTCTCTCCCAATCTGTTTGATGTTTTTAATCATTTTGATGCCCAGAAGTTTCTTTGCGGCATTGTTCATGATTTGGACCTCACCAGCTACATCAAAGGTGACAATGCCAATACCGATATGCTGCACAATTGTGCGGAGGTATTGGTGTTGAGCCTCTTTGTCTGCTCTGATTTCACGAAACTTTCGCAAAATCTCATTGAATTCATGGTAAAGAAGATCTCTACTTGATCCAGACTTTTTCTCGGGATACGTATTAGTGAAATCGTCATAATGTATGCTTTCAAGAAAGTGGACAATCTCCCGATTTGATTTCTCAAGAAACTGATATAAATACCAGGCTTGAAATATGGTAAGACTGAAAACCAAAAATTTTGTAAAGAAGTAAGAGTCTGAGTAATACAGAGATGTAAATAAAAACATGGTGAGCAGGAGCAATATCATCCTGCCAATCAACTGAAATCTAAATGACTTATAAACCATGTTTTTCTAATCTTCTATATAATGATGCTCTAGTTAGTCCCAACTCCTTTGCAGCCTTAGAAATATTGCCTTCATACTTATTTACTACCTTCTGGATAGCCACTTTCTCCATATCATCCAGGTTATAAGAGTCTGGTTCTAGCGAAAGGTTGCTTTCTGGCTTCTGTGCAAGGAAGAAAAAATCTTCTGGCATCAATTGCTCATTCTCACTCATGATAATCGCACGTTCAATGGCGTGCTGCAATTCACGAATGTTTCCTGGCCAAGGGTACTTCTGCAGTTTTCCTACGGTGGAGGGTGCAACCCCCTGGATGTTTTTTCGATACTTGCCGGCGTACATTTTCACAAAATGATTTGCCAATTCCTCCATGTCTTCCATTCGTTCACGAAGAGGAGGAAGTTGAATCTCAACTGTATTGATTCTGTAGAGTAAATCCTGTCGGAAAGTGTTTTCGTTAACCATTTCGTAAACAGGCATATTCGTAGCACTGATCAGCCGTATATCCACAGGTACCTCCTGATTGCTGCCTATTCGCGTTACTTTCCTGTTTTGAATGGCCGTCAATAGTTTGGACTGAAGCGGTTGACTGAGATTCCCTATTTCATCTAAGAAAAGCGTTCCACCAGAGGCAACCTCAAAGCGTCCGGCCCGGTCTTCTTTAGCATCTGTAAACGACCCTTTCTTATGTCCAAACAATTCACTTTCGAAAAGTGACTCAGTAATTGCTCCCATATCCACCCCAATGAACGGCATGTCTTTTCTGAGAGACTTTTGATGTATGGCTCTGGCTATTAATTCTTTACCTGTTCCGTTCTCACCTAAAATCAAAACATTAGCATCGGTCGCCGCAACTTTATCAATGAGCTTAAAAACTTTCTTTATTGCATCACTTTCACCAATGATGTCTTTGAACGCTTTGCTGCTGTCTGCTTGTAACGTTTTGCTGGTTTGCTTTAGCTGTGAAACCTCTTTATAGCTTTTCTTTAGTCTGGAGGCACTGGAAAGAGTTGCCAGAAGCTTTTCATTTTGCCATGGCTTGAGCACAAAATCAGTTGCTCCAGCTTTGAGAGCTTGAACAGCCATTTCTACATCACCAAATGCGGTGATTAAAATTACTACGGCCTGTGGATCCTTTTCCAAAATTTGCTCCAACCAATAAAATCCTTCCTTACCACTCGTGGTATCCTGACTGTAATTCATGTCCAGAAGTATGACATCAAAGCTGTCATTGTTGAGAAGAAATGGGATTTTTCTGGGGTCTTTCTCAATAACGACTTCCTTGATGTGCTTTTTCAATAGCATTTTGGCTGCTAAAAGCACATCTTCATCATCATCTATTATCAGTATTTTATTTATTTCTTCGTCCACGGATTTGATTTTAATGTGATTATTAATGGCTACAACTGTGCCAAGACTTTAAAATGTCCACAGTGTAGTTTAAAAGCTAAATGTAATGAAATAAATGTTCGAAAGTGAACAGTTTGCTACGGATTTTTTACAATATTGAACAGATCACCTAGCCCAAGTATAGGAACACCGGTTATGTGATAGTACTCAGCTTTACTCTTTTCCCATTTTGCGAAGGCATCATAGTATTCATTTTGAGCTTCTATGTACTTGTCTTGCTGGATATTTAGCTTAAATATATCCGTCTCCCCATTTTGAAGATTGATAATCTCAGCTTCGAGTAGCCTTTTGTAATTCTGTGATACTCCTTGATATTGAGTGAGTAAATCCTGGAAGGCAGTGCTTTGAGCATAGGCTCCCAAGACTTCATTTTTAATGGCAATTTGACTTTGCGCTAAATCATAATCATTGCTCCTTAGTTTCAGGCGAGTTTGTTGAAGTTTGCCTCGTTCCTTCCTTAAGAGGATAGGGAAGGCAAAGTCAATCCCCATTTTGTAATTTTCACCAAAGTCAACGGAACCACCATTGAAATTCGGATCCAGAGGAGCATCTATAAAAGAATAGGATAAGTCTATCTGTGGTTTGATGCTTTCTTTTGCCCATCTGAGGTCAGCGTCCAATTGATTTCTTTTCCCCGCCAGTTTTCCAATTTCGGGGTGACTAGTGAGTGCAAATTCTATGGCACTTTTTAGTTGAGTATCTCTAGGGGTGCTGAAAAGGGTGGATGAATCCGGGAGGACATTTTGCTGCAATTCAAGCGGAATGAGATTTTCCGACCACAGGTGTTTTGATAGGTTTAGCTTAGAAAGCTCATATTCTAACTGGTTTTTTCTGAAATCTACTGTACGTTTTTGAAGATTGATTTTGGCTTGAAGGGTATCCACTACAGCGGCTTCACCAAACTCAAAGTCTATCAATGTGCGATCAAATAAGTTTTGAGCTAAGTCGATTGCTTGCAGCATCAATTGACGCTTTTGATGGAATAGGTACCAGTTCCAATAATCTTTGATAATCGTGAAGAGGATTTTGTTTACCTCTTTGATTTGTTCCGCTTCGGCTATTTGTGAAAAAGCATCTGCTTTCCGTATCAGGTTTCTTCGCTCATCAAAGAATAGTCCTTTCCCAAGAGGCACAGATACTCCTACAGCCACTTGTTGGTTATCAGTGGTATTAGAGATGAAATTCTCGGGATTTAGAAACTGTCCGGTGTTTTGTGTAAACTCTATCTTGGGATCAATCCCGATCCAGGTTGGAATCTTGAATGTGGTATTTAAGAGGTTATAGTATTCAATTTCTTTGAAATCTTTTAGACTGTAATTCAATTCAATTTTCGGATCTAACTGCCCTCTAGCCTCTCGCAGGGTAGCCACGGCATTTTCATTGAGAAGGTCTGCTTGCTTGACAATGGGATGATAAGAAAGTGCCATTTTCAAGACATCTTCCAGCGATAGGTAAGTGGTATCACTTTGAATGATACCGCTCAACGGATCACCTTGTCCAAGCAAAAGCCTAGGAACAACAAGAAAGATGAATATCAAGTTTTTCATTTTTTCTCGTCTTTTGCTTCGGTTTCAATGTCTTCATACATGGTAGGAGGGAAGCCATTCATGTTTCTCCATATTTCATACCAGATAGATACATCGTTGAGCATTACCCAACCTTTAGCAGCAGAACCAATTCGAAGTAAATCAGGCCAGGTTTCATCATTAGGATCTGGCTTCACAATAATCCTAAACATGCCGTTTTTACTTTCAACACGATCTATGACCGCCACTACTCCACCAAATGTTCCTACAGAAGCATTTGGCCAACCGGAAAATTGCAAGGCGGGCCAGCCATCAAATTCCACGCGCACTTTTCGACCCTTGCTTATCAATGGCATATCCATGGCTTCTATGTACATCTCAAATGCCATATCGTTTGATTGAGGAAGGATAGTTACCACTGCTTCTCCTTCCTTGATTGTCTCACCTAGACCGGCACTAATGGCTTTCACAACATAGCCAGACTGAGGAGCAATGATTTGATACTGAGACTGACGAACAAGGACATTGGTAAGCTCGTTCTCCATCTTCGAAATTTGAGCTTGTGTCTCATTTCTGCTCGCAATTGTCTCATTCAGATTGGACTGAGCTTTACTGATTTTATCCATATATTCAGCTTCAATGGACGCCAGTTCTAGTCTTGAATTGGCTAAATCAGCTTTTCGCTGTAGCCATTCATTCTCAACCTTCAATACTTTAGCTCCACTCATTTGAAATTTATTTTCAATCTCCTGAAACTTGGTCAAAGTGATGTTGCCTGCATCAAACCGATTTTTGTTTCTGTCAAAGACACTTTTTGCATTATCGAAGTTGACTTTTTCCGCGATAAAGGCCAGCGAGTCAGCTTCCAGTTTGAGTCTGGATTGTTGAAGCTTGTTTCTGGCCTGTGCCATTTTTGCCACAACCGCACTTTCTAAGGCACTTACCTGATTGTTTAGCGCAGTTATCTTGTTGTCTTTGGCTGCTGCCGCTTTATTCTTAGCGTCAAGTTGCTCACGTATTCGAGCAACAAGATTTGGATCGAAGAATTTGTCTTTGATCTCAGAAATAGTCAAAAGAGTATCCCCTTTATTGACATAGTCTCCCTCAATGATGTTCCAGTTTGTGATTCGTCCAGCAATTGCAGATTCAACCATTTGAGGTCTGTTACTAGGATTCAAGGCGGTAAGCCTTCCTTTACCTCTGATGTTTTGCTGCCACGGGAGAAATAGAAACATGAGAAATATCCCGAAAATCACCATCAGTACTTTGGCTACAGTCCGTCCTATAACAGGAGACTTTAATGTCCTAAGGGAATACAGTTGTGTTTCCGCCAGTTTGTCTAAATGGTCCATTAATAAATATCTTTTAAGATTTCTTCTTTTTTGATCAATTCTTCAAATGGCCCCAAAGCTTTTTGCTCACCTTTGTCTAGAAATAGGACAGTGTCACATGCGGCCATTACCAGCGGATCATTTGAAACAACTATCAATGTCCATTTTCTTTTTTCATCGGTTACAAGTTCGATCAACTTTAACCTTTCACGCTTGGAAAAATTGTTAAAAAAGTCATTCAGGATTAGCATGGCGGGTCGCTTTGCGAGACACCTTGCCAATACAAGTTTGTTGACAAAGGAGGATGAGAATCCTTTTCCACCGCTTAGCATCTCTGTATTCAGGCCGTTAGGCAACCTGTTTATATCATCTTTAAGTCCGACATCCTCGATTGCATCCAGTGCATTTTTTATATCTGATGTGGGCTTTCCTACCAATATATTTTCTAGAATTGTTCCTTCAAAGATGTCCTCCTGTGATACGTTTTTACCTATTCTGTCTCTAATGTAAGTCGCATCCAAATCCCTTAAAGAATATCCATTGTAGGTCATTATGCCTGTATAGTTCTGATGAATGCCAGCTATGATGTTTGTGAGAGTGGTTTTTCCAGAGCCACTTCCACCACTTATGCAGAGAGATTTCCCTTTGTCTACATTTAATGTAATGTTCTTGAGAGACGCATTTCTTCCACCAGGATAGGTGTAGGATACATCATCCATTTTTACTTCATAACCATCTTTAAGTTGACCTTCTGGAATGTCAATACCTCCGGTGTTTTCTAATGGCAAGTCAGTAACCTGAGAGATTTTATCTACTGCAGTGAGCATGTCGTACACGACATCCATGTACATGATGATTTTCTCTACGGAGGCTAATACAAGTATGATGATTACCTCTGAAGCTACAAATTGGCCCAGGGTGATTTCTCTTTGAATAACTAGTATAGTCCCCAATATCAAAAGCCCGCCTGTGATTATTGCTTTGAATAAAAGAATAAAAGCATATTGAGAAATTAGAATTTTGAAGTGTGCACTTCTGTTTTCTAAGTAATTATTGACTAAATAATCTGTTTTTCTAAGGGGCAAAACAGTGTTTCCAGCCAACTTGAAGGAATACAGAGTTCTGGCCATCTCTTCTAGCCAATAAACTACTTTGTATTTATACTTTGATTCCTTGATAGAGCTTTTGAGCCCTTTCGGCCCAGTGAAGAAAAATATGAGGAATAATAAGCCGAGTAAGCCCAATCCAAATACAATAAAAAAGGGGTGATAAAATGCCAATAATAGTAGTCCAAATAAAATTTGAATAATTCCAGTAGATAGGTCAATCAAGATTTTAGGTAATCCTTTTTGGAGGGTGAGGACATCAAAAAACCGATTCATCAATTCTGGCATGTGCATATTCAGCACCGATTCCATTTTTATTCTCGGTACTCTAAAAGCAAACTCGAAGGCGGATTTGGTGAACACCCTGCGTTGTAAATACTCTACGATGGTGATTTGAAGCACCTGAAGAACTCCAGTCCCCAAAGTTCCAATGATAATGAGACCTATGAGTAGGTATACTGAACTGAAGACGACTCCCCCTGAAATGAGCTCAACTGCGGCCTGAATTCCAAGAGGGAGTGTCAAACTCACAAAACCAATTAATGCGGCATATACATATACAAAGAAGATGTCCTTCTTATCTGCGGATAAAAGCTGAAACAATCGCCTGACAGGCGAGATTTTCTTATCCTCCGTACCCGACATAAAGCTTTGATAAGCAAAACATGAAAGGGTAAAGATTTCACCATGGGTATTGGTTGAAAAATGGATATCCTCCAGATTGTCAATTTCAAGAACTTTTAAATCGCCGGCATTCGTGATGAATTCCAAGAGCATTTTCTTCTTGTGCTGCCTTAAAAAAGCAGGATAGAAACCTTCTTGCTCTACAAATACAATTAATGGTGTTTTATTATCGGTGATTAAATCTTTAAGTGTGCCCTTATTAAGATATTTCTCAATCAGCACAACGCCTGCATCATTTGCGGCTTCAATGAGATCTCTTTGAAACTCCGCTATTTCGCTAGCTTCATACTGACGAGGAATCATATCCACGTTTTTGAGATTTGAAATATTCAAATCCATCTTGAGTTTTATCGCACACTCCTGAAGACACCTGATTATTTGCTGATTATTCATTTTTTCAAAGAATTGAAAATGATGGTTAATAAGTATTGGTAATTCTGCTCATAGATGTCCTTCTCCTTTTTGACATCTGAAAGTCTTGGAAGATGTTCTGCGAAAAATAATTGTTGATGAGCAGCTTCCAGACTAGTGCTAGTAAGTGATCGCGGGAATTTAAAATCAGGGTTAATTTCAATCATGTAGGAAGCAATGGTCTCACATAAGGACTTATATCCTCTAAAAACACCTTCCTTGTTTATTTCATCAACATTCTTGGTCAAATATGTTTTGTCAGATTCATTGATCACTATTTGTTGAAGAATTGATTCGCTAATGCCCGGGAAAGAGGGGTCATCCTCGACTTTGGTGCTAATCATCAGAACGGCAATCTTTAATCGCTCCTCGGGATCCGAAATATTGTGTGTCTCAAAAGAAATGCGATATTCTATGTAGTTCCAATACCATGAAATCAGGTAGATGAGTAAGCGGTGTTTGTTTTCAAAATATCGATAGATAGACGCTTCGGTGGAGCCAATGTGAATAGACAACTTCTTAAATGTGAAGGACTCAAATCCTATTTTATCAATAAGAACGATGCTTTCTTGAACAATTTTCTGACCTAAGTCACTTGATTGGGGATCTCTTAAATAAAGAGCCGAGTTCAATTGAATCTGAAGTTTTGCTATCATCATTGTTTATTTAACTATCAAATATAATAGTAAAACTATCATAACGAATAAAAATCATTACTGTTTTGATTTTTTTTTCATTTGATTTTTTGCTAACATTGAAGTCATTAGTCCTTTTTATTTTGAGTTTTTGACCTTTGGGTTCAGGTGTTAGTCCTCCTGGACCTTTTTTTTTGCCTTCCGTCTAGGATTTAGAAACTCTCTTTCCCCATGCTTTTTTTCGCTCCATCCCGACAATCGGTGATCGTTTGTGAACACTTTTCTGTACTATTCTGTACATGCTATTTCTGTGTGTTGCATGAGTTTATTGCGTAAGTGCTTGTTTTATAGGTGTTTATAATTAATGGCATTCTTATTGGCATACTGGCGACCGAAAACCTAAACGACCAAATTGTCAATGGACAGAAAGATTAAAAAGAAAAAGTGGACCGTAAAGAAGATCGCGATATACGCAGGGTCTGCACTACTGATTTTCTTCATAGGGTATAACTTTTTCCTGTCTGGTGGTGGAACCAGGCTCAATGTAGAAAGGAACAAAATCAACATTGCCACCGTGCATGAAGGAGATTTTCAGGAATTCATCCCTGTGGATGGGAATGTTCTTCCAATTTTAACCATTCGATTGGATGCGATTGAAGGCGGAGTGGTAGCAGACAAGTTCTATGATGGTGGAATTTTACTTAAAAAGGGAGATACAATCTTGACACTTGCAAACAATGATCTTATACAAAGCTTTGTAAGGGAAGAAACACAGGCTTCAATTCTTGTGAATAATCTTGAAAACACCAAGCTGAGCTTGCAGAGGAATCAATTCGATCTTCGGAGAAATTTAATTGAGCTTGATTACCAAATTGATGCAGCTAAAGATGCATATGAGCGTGGTGAAAAACTTTTTGAAGATAAAATTATTTCTGAGCAAGAGTTTTTGAACCTAAAACGAGAGTATAATCGCTTGAAGGATAATCGTAAAATTCAAATTGAGTCAAACAGGTTTGATTCTTTAAATGCAGTCATTCAAATAAGACAGACGGAGGAGACATTGATAAGAACCAGAAACAACCTGGGCATGATTAAAAAGAATCTGGAAAATCTTTATATAAAGGCTCCAATTGATGGAAGACTCTCTACAGTTAATGTAGAAGTAGGTGAGTCAATCGCTACTGGACAGAACATTGGACAGATAGATGACTTAAATGGTTTTAAGGTTCGTGCAACTATTGACGAACATTATATATCTAGGATATATGCAGGATTGAATGGTACCTTCACTTTTGCCGGAAATGATTTCGGTTTGGCGATTACAAAAGTGTATCCAGAAGTGAACAGTGGCTTGTTTGAAGTAGATATGGCCTTTGATACAATTCCGAATGGGATACGAAGAGGGCAGACGCTTCAAATCAGATTGCAGCTAAGTGAAAATATCACTGCTGTTCAAATTCCGAGGGGAAGCTTTTATCAAACCACTGGCGGAAACTGGATTTTCGTAGTGAATGAAGATGAAACTGAAGCAGTCAGAAGAGACATTAGATTAGGGCGTCAAAATCAACGCTACTATGAAGTTGTCGAGGGATTGCAACCTGGAGAGAAAGTTGTTGTCTCTTCATATAGAGGATATGAAGACAAAGACATCCTTGTAATTAAGTAACCAATTAGATAACTGAAAGTATTTTTTAAATAGAATCCAAAGACTAAACTCAATAAATCATGGAAAACGCTAAAGCACTTATTCAAACGAAAGATTTAAAGAAATTTTACTACACGGATGAGATTGAAACAACAGCACTTGCTGGTGTAAATCTGACCATCAAAGAAGGCGAATTTGTTGCCATCATGGGGCCATCTGGTTGTGGTAAATCCACATTACTCAATATAATAGGACTATTGGACAACCCTTCTGAAGGGGAATTTCATTTCACAGATTTGGAAATCTCTCAATACAAGGAGCGTCAAAGGGCGGATCTCAGAAAAGCGAATATTGGTTTCGTATTTCAGAGCTTTAACCTGATCGATGAGCTAACAGTGTTTGAAAACATTGAGTTGCCATTGATTTACTTGAAGTACTCTGCGGCAGAGCGTAAGAAAAGAGTAGAGGAAGTGATGGAGCATATGAAAATTATGCACAGAAGAAACCACTTTCCTCAGCAGCTTTCTGGAGGTCAGCAGCAGCGTGTTGCTATCTCAAGAGCGGTAGTGGCTAAGCCAAAATTAATTCTGGCGGATGAGCCAACTGGTAACTTGGATTCGGCAAACGGACAAGAAGTGATGAACCTACTTACTGAGCTTAATGAAGCTGGGACTACAGTAATTATGGTAACTCACTCACCAGTAGATGCAGAATATTCTCATAGAGTCGTGCATTTATTTGATGGTCAGATTGTATCTGAAAACATCAACGCAAAAGAAGCTTTAGTGTAATTCACTTCATACTTACACGAACAGTTACCTGGTCTACCTTTTTTAGGTAGATCAGGACAACTGTATCCTTACTCGAAAACTATCAAGACCTTAAAACCATGCGAAAATTTATTTTCGGGATCATCTTATTACTTGGAATTTCAGCCTCCGCTCAAGACTCTGTAAGAGTACTTTCACTGGAGGAGTGTATAGAAATGGCAAGCAGTAGAAACTTGACTATTAAACAAAATCAAAATAATTTAATAGGGGCCCAGTCTAATAAGCGACAAGCTTTTTACAACTTCCTTCCAAACCTCAACGCAAGTGGAGGGTATAGTTACTTTGATGGAAATAATATTAACTCAGCGGGAGACGTAGTATCTAATACAAGTCGATCCTCGAGACCATCAATTTCTTCTGGTATGGTTTTGTTTAATGCTTTCGCCAATCATCATTTATTGAGTCGAAGAAGGCATGAATTTGAGGCATCCAAATTCCAATTGGAGAATAGTAAAATAACCATTAAAGCTACCGTCATTAGAAACTACCTGAATGTTCTAGTAGACGTTGAAAATGTCCGTATTTCAGATCAAAGACTAGAGTTTTTGGAAGAGCAGTTGGATCGTGAGAAGAAGCGGGTTTCAGTAGGAGTTGGCAACCTAGATGCGGTATACAATTTTCAGTCTCAGGTTGCCAATGAAAGATTGAACAATGTGAATCTTAAAAATCAATACCAATCTGATTTATTGAACCTATTGCAGTCCATCCAGATTGAAAGCTACCAGGGTGTTCAAATTGCTCCTTTAAATATTGAGGACTTAGAGATACTTATTGAGTATGACGAATATAATCAGGTGCTGGACGAGATATTGCAATACTCATTTATGTTGAAGAGTTCGAATGAAAATCGTGATGCAGCACAGTCTCAATTTAAGCAGGCGAAAAGTGGTAGATATCCGTCGATTACAGCGAGTGCGTCCCATTCGAGAAGCTACGCTTCAACAGTTGATGTTGAGTATGCTGAGCAATTCAAAAATACACCAAGTAATAGCGCTGGAGTTACGCTGAGCATTCCTATTTTCAATAGGTATCAGATTCAAAACAGCATTGATAATTCCAAGGTTGCAATGCTTAATTCGCAGCTTCAAAATGAACAGGCAATGTTAGATGTAACGAATGCCGCACAAAGAGATTATCTAGATTTAGTTTCAGCGCAGACGTCTTATAAAACCGCTCAGGAAAATTATGAGGCATTGAATCAAACTTTTGAGTTTATTAAGAAAAGATTTGAGACCGGTAATACGGACTTCTATTCCTATTTAGAAAGTTTGAACAATAAAAACCGTGCAGAGGCTCAGTTGATCAATGCGAAGTATACCATTATATTGAGGAAGCGAATCCTTGATCTATACCGAGGTAAATAATCTACCGTTCAGAACTAGCAGACTCATAAAAAGTCAATTTCTTATTCAATACAGAAACGAATCCATTTCTAGACTTCAATAGCATCTTTGATTCTTTAGGTTGGTCTATTGTTGCATTTACAACACCTTTAAAAGGGTTTATTTCCAAGATCTGATTTGCTGTGAAAGCATAAAGTTGGCCTCCTGCAATATGAAAGTCGATGAGATTTTCAATGGGGATGGTTTGAACTATTCCTCCAAACGAGTCAAATAAGTGAAGGCCACTTTCATCGCCAATCACAAGTATGTTCTGATAGGCTTGCATTCGCCGAATTGTATTTCCTATTGAAATTTGAGCTTCCAGAACAGTGGCTTTTCTTAGCGGATTGATCTTTTTGAGTCTTTGCGGATTGTTTTCTATAATCCAGAAATCACCGTCAGGTGAGGGGCAAGCCATCATGCTAATTTCTAAACTAAAATCTGATAGGGGGTAATTTTTCGGAACGGATGAAAATCGATCTAGAATTGTGACCTGTTGAATGTCAAAATAGAATAAAAATGCTCTGAGGTTATTTTGAACATCTATGAGAGTAATGGATGAATTATTTGAAAGTGAAAAGTTTTCAAGAAACCGACCGTGGGCATCATATTTAGAAAGCCTGCCATCATCAAATCCTACGTATAAGTTTCCCTGAAAATCTATTGAATAGGAACTAGGGGGCTGTTTCAATGAAATTGAATTGGTTTCTTCCAACTGCTGCCCTTCTAAAGTGAATGACAATGCAATTAGAAGACTAATCTTCAAAAACCTTAAGCATAGCTTTTTTCCCATCAAATTCCAGGTAGTTGTATTGAGTTACCCACTCCCCTAAGTTAAAGTATGTCGAGTTCTCTGATACCTGCATTTCAATGGGAAGATGTCTATGCCCAAATATGAAGCAATCAAAACGATCTTTTTCATTAATGGATTTGCAAAACTGCCATAGTCGCTCATCCCCACCTTGAAATTCTTCATCCTGCTCACCATTGGCCAGTCGACTTTTCTTACTCCAATACTGAGCCAGTGATACACCTAAATTTGGATGAATTCTTTGAAAAAGCCACTTACATAACCTGTTGACGAAAATACGTTTCACAAGCTTATAGAATAGATCTCCAGGGCCCAACCCATCTCCATGACCTACAAAAAGCTTTGTGTTATTTACCTCTAATACTATGGGATGATTGTGGACTGCAATACCAAGCTGAGTTGGAAAGTAGTCCCGCATCCATAAGTCGTGGTTGCCTGTGAAAAAATGAATAGAGATCCCTTTATCGCTTAATTCAGCCAGCTTTCCTTGAAATCGAATGAATCCTTTCGGAACTGTATTTCTGTACTCGAACCAGAAATCGAAGATGTCCCCAACCAAAAAAATAGCTGAAGCATCCTGTGATATATGCTCCAGCCATCTAACAATTTTCTTTTCGCGTTGCAGTGATGATTCTTCATCAGGAATTCCTAAGTGGAAATCACTTGCGAAATAGAGTTTTTTATTTGAAGGTAGCTCCTTAAAAGTGCTAATAAGCTGAGGTTCTACCTTCATCTTTTATTCACTTTTTTCAGTGGCAGTCGATTCTTCTTTTTCAACGGCCTCCTTCACATCGTTTTTCACCTTGCTTAGGTCTGCATTTTTCACCTCGTTCTTTTCTGCCTCTTCTTCGTCGGAAGTTCCATTCGTAAAGGCATCATAGGTCGTTTGACTTTTAAATGGTCGTTTACCTATTAGGCCTTCGAGATCAGATTGAAAAATGATTTCTCTCTTCAATAATTCCTGAGCAAGTATCTCAAGCTCACTCTTTTTTGAAAGCAAAAGTTTCTTCGTTCTCCGATACGCAACATCTATTAATGCCTTAACCTCCTTATCAATCAGCTCTGCTGTTGCGTCAGAGTAAGGCTTAGTGAAATTGTAATCAGATTGCTTAGAATCATAAAATGAGACATTGCCAATTTTATCATTCATTCCGTAAACAGTGACAATGCTGTATGCAAGCTTTGTTATACGTTCAAGATCACTCAAAGCACCGGTAGAGATTTTCCCAAAGATGATATCTTCAGCAACTCGTCCGCCTAAAGCCATACACATTTCATCCATCAGCTGTTCAGTCTGATACAAAAATTGTTCCTTGGGTAGGTACTGAGCATATCCCAAGGCTGCGACACCTCTTGGTACGATACTCACCTTAACCAATGGATCTGCATGCTCTAGAAACCAACCTGCAACAGCATGACCAGCTTCATGATAAGCAACTATCTTTTTCTCTTCTGGAGAAATAATTTTGTTTTTCTTTTCAAGACCGCCAATCACTCGATCAATCGCATCATGAAAGTCATCCATATCTACTTTGGACTTGTCTTTTCGTGCGGCTATAAGTGCTGCTTCATTGCATACATTGGCTATCTCCGCACCTGCAAATCCAGGTGTCTGTGCAGCAAGTTTTCTAGTATCTACGTCTTTAGACAGCTGAATAGGTTTGATATGAACCTTAAAAATGGCTTCTCTACCTACTATGTCTGGCTTATCAATACTTATCTGACGGTCAAATCGTCCAGGTCTTAGTAGCGCAGAATCTAAAACATCGGGTCTATTTGTAGCCGCTAGAATGATTACTCCTGCATCCGTAGAGAACCCATCCATTTCCACAAGAAGTGAGTTTAGGGTGTTCTCACGTTCGTCATTTGAACCTGGCATTTGCCCACGACCTCTAGATCGTCCAATTGCATCAATTTCATCAATAAAGACGATACAAGGCGCTTTTTCCTTTGCCTGCTTAAATAGGTCTCTTACCCTTGCAGCCCCCACGCCTACAAACATCTCCACAAAGTCTGATCCGGATAGCGTGAAAAACGGCACACCTGCTTCTCCTGCTACCGCTTTAGCTAGTAAAGTTTTACCTGTTCCCGGAGGGCCTACAAGTAGGGCGCCTTTAGGGATTTTACCACCGAGTTTAGTGAACTTTCCTGGATTTCTCAAGAACTCAACAATTTCACGAATCTCCTCTTTGGCTTCTTCAAGACCTGCGGCATCAGAAAAAGTGATTTTTACCTTATTCTCTGCATCAAATAGGGATGCCCTTGATTTTCCAATGTTAAATATTTGTCCTCCAGGGCCACCGCCTCCGGTCATTCTCCTCATCAAGAACCAAAATCCAAAAATCAGTAGAACAAGAAATCCCCAATTAAAGAAAATGCTGGTGTAATCACCTCTTTCTTCAATTTTGTAATCAAATCGTTGATCATCAGGGATGTCAGCCATTAGCTCTTCAAAATCCTTTACAAACTTGTCGATGCTCACAATCTCAACTTTATAGTGAGGGCCTCCGCCACTGTTGAGGATGCTCTTATTTTGCTCAAGCTCAATCTTGTACTTGGTGTTGCTAAGAGCCTCAGGCTTAAGTGTTATTTCTATGAAGTCTTGATTTTTTATGAGAACGATTTTTTGAACGTCATTTGATCTCACCATTTTTTCAAATGAGCGGTATGTCGTTGTTACGGCTCCACTGTCATTTGAAAATACTGTGAGCCCAATAACGAGCGCTAGTAGTCCTCCAATTAGCCAGCCTTGGATTCCAGGGCGGGGTTTTGGTGCATCTTTTCTTTTTTTATCGGGCATTCTTTTGTTCCTCCTGTGAATTTTTTTTGTTTAGGTAACGAGGTGACTGGTTATTAGTTCTCTTCGATTCGCGTAATTTTCGCATCTCCCCAAAGTTCCTCTAATCCATAAAATGTTCTCTTCTCTTTATTAAATACGTGAGCTACTACGTCTACATAGTCTAATAAAATCCATTCTTTGTTTTGTCTACCTTCTCGTTTCCATGGGTTTTGCTTAGAATTTTTATGAATTTGCTCCTCTACGGATTCAGAGATTGCATCAATTTGAGTATCTGAGTTTCCACTGCAAATAACAAAATAATCGGCTATCGCGTGTTTCACTTCTCGCAGATCCATGACAACAACATCAATAGCTTTTTTGTCCAACATCCCTTCTACCATCCACTCACATACCACTTTCGAGTTGATGTCTTTACTTACCTGCTGATTCACTAATAGTTTACAATTAATTTTACTGCAAATTTACATTAATTCTATTGCATAAAATCTTTGCCAAACCCTTATTCTTAGGTAAAAAAGTGGTTTTCCTGCCACAATGTCATTCAACCAATGATGAGTTGATCCAAATGACACGAAAATACCATGAACCGGAAGGTACATTGGTATATACCGATGATCAGCAAAAAGGGAAAGGACAAAGAGGGAATATCTGGATATCAGAACCTGAGAAAAATATTTTGATGTCGGTTTTGCTTCGACCTAAGTTCTTGCTGCCTGTAGATCAGTTTTATTTAAACCTTGTGGTTGGGTTATCCATTCTTGATACACTCAAATCTTATTTGCCAGGAGAGCTTCATTTGAAATGGCCAAATGATGTTTATCTAAATGATAAAAAAATTTCAGGAGTTTTAATTGAAAATAATTTGAAAGGCAATTCCTTGGAATCTGCTGTTGTAGGAATTGGCATCAATGTAAATCAACGAGGCTATAGAATAAATCATGCAACTTCATTTACTCTCGAAACTAACAAAGAGTTTGAACGAGATGGTATCATAGAAGAATTGCTTTGCAAGCTTGAAAAATGGTATTTAAAGCTGAAGCACGGTGATAAAAGAAACATACTTCATGAATACCACAGACAGCTAATGTGGAGAGGAGAACTACATGTTTTTAAAGCAAATGGTATAGAATTTCAAGGAGAAATAATTGGAATAGATAACCAAGGAAGATTGTCTATCAATGAGAATGGATCACTTAGGTCATTTTCAATTAAAGAAGTGGAATTTATTAGATAGGAAGGTGAACTTAAATTTTTGACTTTGGTTATATCTTTGCACCTCGAAAATTGAAAAGCAATACAAGGAACATACAAATGAGTGTAACTACAGAAAAATTCAAAGTAAAAGACATTGCCCTTGCTGATTGGGGGCGCAAGGAAATTGAGCTCGCTGAAGCGGAAATGCCAGGCTTGATGGCTCTGAGAAAAGAGTACGGGAAAGATAAGCCATTAGCAGGAGCTCGAATCGCAGGCTGCCTTCATATGACTATACAAACCGCAGTTTTAATAGAAACCTTGGTTGAGTTAGGGGCTGACGTGACCTGGTCTTCATGCAATATTTTCTCTACACAGGATCATGCTGCTGCTGCGATTGCCAAATCAGGAGTGCCTGTATATGCGTGGAAGGGGATGAATGACGAAGAGTTCGATTGGTGTATTGAGCAAACATTGTTTGCTTTTGAAGATGGTAAGCCTCTTAATATGATTCTTGATGATGGAGGTGACCTTACCAACTTGGTGTTGGATAAGTATCCAGAGTTGGTTGAAGATATAAGAGGTCTTTCGGAAGAAACTACTACAGGAGTTCACAGGCTTTACGAAAGAATGAAGAATGGTACTCTCCCAATGCCTGCGATCAATGTCAACGATTCTGTAACGAAATCTAAGTTTGATAACAAGTATGGTTGTAAAGAGTCTTTAGTTGATTCGATTAGAAGAGCTACTGATGTAATGCTAGCTGGTAAAGTGGCTGTAGTTGCCGGTTACGGTGATGTAGGGAAAGGTTCTGCTGCTTCCTTGAGAGGGGCAGGCGTTCGAGTGATTGTATCCGAAATCGATCCAATCTGTGCATTACAGGCCGCCATGGATGGATTTGAAGTCAAGAGAATGTCTGATTCAGTTTCTAGAGCAGATATCGTGGTGACTGCTACGGGAAATAAAGACATTATCAAAGGTGAACACTTTGAGAAAATGAAGGATAAGGCAATAGTTTGCAATATTGGTCACTTTGATAATGAAATAGATATGGCGTGGTTAAAGAAGAACCACGGTGATTCACACGTTGAGATCAAACCACAGGTAGACTTATACAATGTCAATGGAAACGATATCATCGTTCTTGCGGAAGGAAGATTGGTGAACCTTGGCTGTGCTACAGGTCATCCTTCGTTTGTGATGTCAAATTCATTTACGAACCAAACATTGGCTCAGCTAGAGCTTTGGAAGAATTACAAGAACTACGATAACGCAGTTTACATGCTCCCTAAGCACCTAGATGAAAAAGTGGCGGCACTTCACCTTTCCAAAATTGGTGTAGAGTTAGATACCTTATCTAAAGATCAGGCCGATTACATCGGAGTGGAAGTTGCTGGACCATTCAAGCCAGAATACTATAGATATTAAGCATTTGATTCTTAACAAGATAAAAGGGTTCTTCCATAGGGAGAATCCTTTTTTGTTTATGCATTTCCTGTCTCATTGGCAGACTTTGTTTGCTGGCAGGGTTTTAGATATACCGTCTTGACACTGATTGATGGAGGATTGTCAGGCACTGAACAAACTCCATGAAAAGAGGTTAGCAAATAAGGTTCTTTAAAAAATAATTTCCTTATTTAGAACAAATCTAAATCAGTAGCGTATATTGATGTACATACACATAAATGAGAAAGCCATGACCAATCAAATAGATACTCCAGTTAAAAGATCATATTCTGAAGCAAAGAAAGTACAGGTATTTGATGGGGAATTCATGCCTCATGTGGACTCCATGTACAATTTTGCTTATCGCCTGACTTTTGATGAAGATGATGCCAAAGATTTGGTTCAGGATACGTACATGAAAGCCTATCGCTTTATTAATTCATTTCAAGAAGGCACAAATGCGAAAGCGTGGTTGTATAGAATTCTGAAAAACAGTTTCATCAACGATTATCGGAAGAAAAGCAAACAACCAGCAAAAGTTGATTACCAGGAAGTAGAACAATTCTATAATTCTGAAGATACCATCGGCAACGCCACAGTAGATCTGCGTTTAGAGACAACAAAGGATATGATTGGTGATGAAATTAGCAATGCGCTTAATTCATTGGCCGTAGACTTTAGAACTGTAGTGATCTTATGTGATCTGGAAGGATTCACTTATGAGGAAATGGCTAAAATTCTGGATATCCCTATTGGTACTGTTCGCTCACGACTTCACAGAGCAAGAAACTTGCTAAGAGAAAAACTTGGATCATACGCGCTATCGATGGGGTACAATTAATTTGAACTTTTTTTTACTTCTCAGCATTGCATACTAATACGAAAAATACATTCTAGAATGTCAGATTGTCCCGATTGTGGTTGCAGTGATTTTGATAAATGCTTGAGGATACTAAACCTCATACTGGATAATGAGGCTACTCCCAGTCAAGTGGAGTTCTTTAACTCGCACATAGAAAACTGCATGGTCTGTTTTGCGCATTATAACGTGGAAAAGCAAATTCGTCAACTTCTTAAAACAAAGTTGAATAATAAATCCGTTCCCAGCGCTCTCGCAAATGATATTAGAGGTAAGATTGTGAGATGATCATTTTAACTTCGCCTGATGGAAGGAAAAGCGATCATATTTTCAGCACCATCGGGAGCTGGTAAAACCACAATTGTACATAGCCTTCTAGATAGGATTCCCAGCCTTAGATTTTCCATTTCAGCAACCACAAGAGCTAAACGGCCAACAGAAATAGATGGGCGTGATTATTATTTTTTACCTGTTGAAGACTTTGTATTCAAAAAAGAATCAGGTGATCTTTTGGAATGGGAAGAGGTTTATGAAGGTACTTTTTATGGGACCTTAAAAAGTGAAGTAGCCAGAATTTGGAGTGAAGGAAACCATGTGATTTTTGACGTGGATGTGAAGGGGGGCAAACGCTTGAAAAAGATATTGGGAGATCAGGCCATTTCTATTTTCGTAAAAGTAAGTGGGGAGGATGTTTTGCGCGAAAGACTTGAAATGAGAAACACAGAAAGTGATGAAGTGCTAAATATGCGAGTGAACAAAGCCGCGGAAGAAATGAAGGAAGAAATTTATTTTGATCGGGCTGTCCTCAATGAAAATTTAGATGACGCCATCAATGAAGCTGAACATATAGTAAAGTCATTTATTGCAAACTAATATGGAAATCGGATTATTTTTTGGATCATTCAATCCTATTCATGCCGGGCATATGATTATAGCAAGTCTGGTTAAAGAGACCACTGATGTAGACGAGATATGGTTTATCGTTAGCCCTCAAAATCCTTTCAAGAAAAACAAAAACCTTCTGCATGAATTCGATAGGCTAGATATGGTAAATGCAGCCATCGGTGATGACTACCAATTCAGGTCAAGCGATGTTGAATTCAACATGCCGCGTCCGAGCTATACAATAGACACACTTACCTTTCTTCAGGAAAAACATCCGGAAAAGAAATTTCATTTGATTATCGGCGAAGACAATCTGGAGTCTTTTCCAAAATGGAAAAATCATGAGAAAATTCTAGAGCACTTTGGATTGATTGTTTACCCTCGGCCCCACTCGAAAGAAAGCCAACTATCAAAATTTGAAAACGTAAGAATGATTGAAGCGCCTGAAGTAGATATTTCTGCGACACTCATTCGGAAACTCATCAAGGAGGGAAAGTCAATTAAATACCTTGTGCCAGATGCTGTGGTGGAGATGATTCAAACCAAAGGGTTCTTCAAAGATTAGGATTAAGTAACCTCAAAGGCCAATGAATGAATTTTGAAATGAATCTGGTGCAGATGCTAGTCATCACATCTGTTGTAAATGGTTTGGTTTATTCCATTCTGATACTTTTTAAAAAAGAAAACAGATCTGCCAACTACTTTCTTAGCCTGCTGTTAGTCTCTCTCAGTTTTACATTTACTCCATATTTCATAAGTGGTAAGTACTTTCAGGATTTCCTGTGGTTAAGTTGGCTTCCGTTTTCGCTTGCTTATTGGATTGGCCCAGCATTGTTTTTTTATATTCGGTTTCTTACCAATCCTGCATATAATTTTCCCAAAAAACACCTCTATCATTTTTTACCCATTGTCCTAAACTACTTTCACAGTTTATATCATGCGATTCCTGCCATTCAGCCAATGTATCCGGTTCATGTTCTTGCCGAATGGCTAGAATATGGTTCGTTCATATCTGTCTTCATATATGCTTGGCTTTCAATTAATATTTTGAATGGATACAATCAATCCATATTAAGCCAACTGTCTTCCATTGAAAATGTGCATTTGCACTGGCTGAAGAATTTCATTAAAATTCTTGGGAGCTTATTTATCGTTGTACTACTCTATCACATCATTGTAGATGGTATATATAATAAAAGGTATCACCATGATGGAGAATACTATTTGCAGCCGGTTTTGATTTTATATTCCGTTACGATGTATTGGCTGACCATTGGTGGCTACCGACAAACCCAAACACTGAATCGCCCAATTGATCTACGCTTCACATCAAGAAGTAGTAGCGCGGATTTACTGATTAAATCAGTGAATGAAAATAAAGCATTCCTCAATCCAGAGCTTAGTTTGAAAGGACTTAGTGATTCTGTGAACCTGTCTCAATCAGAGATATCAGAGATAATTAATCAAGAGCTGGGGAAGAACTTCTATCAATTCATAAATGAATTCAGAGTGGAGGAGGCAAAAACAAAACTATTGGATCCTAGTCTTAGGCACTTAAAGATCGTCAGTATTGCCTATGATTCAGGATTCAATTCAAAAGCAACTTTCAATAGGTTTTTCAAACAGGAGGTAGGCATGTCACCGAAAGAGTTTATAAACCAGACAAAAGCGGCTAAAAATTACGCAGCGAGACCAGAAGGCATTTAGTGAGACCTCTGTAATGTGTCTATTCATGAGATTCAAGAAAAAAAACTCATGAAACAACTTATGACTATTATTTTGTGCGTAATCGGCACATCAGCACTATCTCAAAGCATCAAGGATCTTGATTTTCTAATCGGTGAGTGGGAGGTAAAAGAAACCTTATATCCAGGGACAGAAAGAACGTGGACTGAGAATGGGAAAAGGACATGTGGATATTATCTAAAGGACAGGTTCATCAAATGTGAATCATTGACAGTGGATAGTAGAAATCAAAAAGAAAGAGCTTATGTCTACTTTTTTAACTATGATGAGAAGCAAGAATGCTTTCAGGTTACATCTTTAGCACATGATTTCCCTTTACATGGACAGCATAAATGGTTTCTGGATAAAGAGAATAAGATAATCCAGGCAATTTCACCAGTCAACGTATTTCAAGATAAGTTCTTTAGAGGAACGATTGATTTCAGCAATCCAGATAAGATAGTTTGGAATGGATGGGCGAGTAAGTATATTAAGGATAAAGAGTGGAAGCAGGTATTCAATGACGTAACATCTAGAAAAAAATAAAATCTAAGGTGGCCCTCTTTGGGCCACCTTAGAACTAAACTGTCATAATATCTTTCTCCTTGCTTTCAACTAGCGTGTCAATCTTGGCAGCATACGTATCGGTAAGCTTCTGCACATCTTCTTCTGCATTTTTTACCAAGTCCTCAGAGATACCTTCTAATTTCTTAAGCGAATCATTCGTGTCTTTTCTAGCATTGCGAATACTTATTTTTCCCTTTTCAGCCTCTGCTTTCACCTGTTTCATAAGCTGAAGACGTCTTTCTTCTGTCAAAGGAGGGATGTTGATTCGAATTTGCTCTCCATCATTTTGAGGATTAAATCCGAGGTTGCTATTAATAATAGCTCTTTCGATTTCCTGGAGCATCGTCTTTTCCCAAGGCTTTACGCTGAGCGTGCGTGCGTCTGGTGTTGTTACGCCGGCTACTTGATTGAGGGGCGTCATTGTTCCATAGTATTCGACTTCAATACCATCTAGCATGCCAGGCATTGCTTTACCTGCTCTGATTTTGGCAAATTCATCAAGTGTATGCTGGACCGCACTTTCCATCATCTCTTTAGCGGTATCCAGATAAATCTCTATTTCTTCCATAGTTAGAAAATTACAATAATCAATTAATGAGTGTCCCCACTTCTTCTCCTGCCACTATTTTTTCAAGATTACCTTTCGTATTCATATCAAACACGATTATAGGTAAATTATTTTCCTGACAAAGTGTAAAAGCAGTCATATCCATAATGTTCAAATTCTTTTCATATGCCTCTTGAAAGGATATTTTGGAATATCGCTCAGCATTTGGATTTTTCTCCGGATCCTCAGAGTAGACACCATCTACACGTGTGCCTTTCAATACAACATCCGCCTCTATTTCAATAGCTCTTAAGCTTGCAGTTGAATCTGTGGTGAAATACGGGTTTCCAATACCAGCGCCAAATATGACAACTCGCCCTTTTTCAAGATGCCTTATCGCTCTCCTTCGTATGAATGGTTCACAAACTTGTTCCATCTTCAACCCAGACATCAACCGAGTATACATCCCATGTTTTTCAAACATGCTTTGAAGAGCCATAGCGTTAAT
Source organism: Ekhidna sp. (assembly GCF_039940915.1). Taxonomy (GTDB): domain Bacteria; phylum Bacteroidota; class Bacteroidia; order Cytophagales; family Cyclobacteriaceae; genus Ekhidna. The sequence goes on along the minus strand of NZ_JBDVFO010000001.1, from coordinate 20,993 downwards.
AACAGTCGCCAGCATTCCCATATAGTCTCCTTGTACCCTATCTATTCCTGATGCCTCTGCTTCCACACCTCTAAATATGTTGCCACCACCTATGACAACAGCTACTTCTATTCCCTCATTTACTACTTTCTTTATTTCTTCAGCATACTGAGTTAGACGATTTGAATCAATGCCGTGCTGTTTCTCACCCATTAATGCTTCGCCGCTCAATTTTAGTAGTATTCGTTTATAGGTCATTTTGTGGTTTTATGTATGATGAAATCGTGCAAATATATACTTGTTTGCTTCGGAATTATTCGAATGAAATCAAGACTTGATTTTTTTCAACATTCTCTTTCTCTGCAACGTGGATCTTGTCCACTTTCCCTTCACCTGGAGACTTAATTACATTTTCCATTTTCATCGCCTCCAATACAAGTAATTGATCTCCCTGTTTTACTTCAACTCCTTCAGTAATCAAAATATTCAGAATAGAACCTGGCATAGGCGCCTTTACATCTTTTACTGAAGTACTAGCAGCTACGTTCATGCCCAACTTATTCAGGATTCGATCAATGTGATCTGTCACCTTAATATCCAATAGGTGATCATTTACTTTCAACTTCATTTCCTTCCCAAGCAGGTCTACAATCTCCACTCGGTAGATCATATTTTCTTTAAAAACCTTTAAAGTATTTTCATTGATTTTCACGACCTCTCCATCAAAGAGCTGATCATTAATGAAAAGCTTATCTTTTTTGCTTGAGACACCAACTTTACTGCTATCGCCTACCTTTACTTCTATCATTTTTAGACTGGGTTTGAATTCAGTGGCTCAAAAATATGGATACTAATGTGCATTAAAAATTAAGGTTCATTTTTTAAGTAGTAGGAATCTTGATATTTAGCTGAAATTCCGTGTTATCTCAAAAAAAAATGCACTGAGGATGAAATAGTTTTTTTATATAAAAGTGAAAATTTGATTAGTTGAAAAAACGATATACTTTTGCAATCCTTTTTCTGGAAAGCATCTAGGAAAAGACGTTCTTGAAAGTACTTAAAACAAGGGGAGATACTCAAGCGGCCAACGAGGACAGACTGTAAATCTGTTGGTGTATTCCTTCGCAGGTTCGAATCCTGCTCTCCCCACCATATTCAAACAGGTGTAGTTACCGGTTGCTATGATTTGTCCGAGTCACCTGATATCAATCTCTGAAAAAGTTCAGAGATTAAGTATTGAAATTTAACAAGTCTCTAGCGAGACTATAAATAAGCGGGTGTAGCTCAGTTGGTAGAGCGACAGCCTTCCAAGCTGTAGGTCGCGGGTTCGAGCCTCGTCACCCGCTCAATTAACTTTGAGCGATTCGTAGCAAGTTTTCAGTTCTTAGCTTAACTATACAACTAGTTAACTTGAAACTAATCAACTAAAGCAAGCCGATGTAGCTCAGGGGTAGAGCGTTTCCTTGGTAAGGAAGAGGTCAGGGGTTCAAATCCCCTCATTGGCTCTTGGTTCAAGGGGAAGAGGAGAGAGATAGAAGAGGAGAGTTATAAGAATAGAATTTTAGAAAATAGAGTAATAACATAAATTAAACAAACGAGGATTATCAAGCATGGCTAAAGAAACCTTTGATCGTTCGAAACCACATGTTAACATTGGTACAATCGGACACGTTGACCATGGTAAAACAACTTTAACTGCTGCCATTTCAGCTGTACTAGCTGGAAAAGGATTGGCAGACATTAAAGACTTTTCTGCGATAGATAACGCACCAGAAGAGAAAGAAAGAGGTATTACCATTAATACTTCACACATTGAGTATCAGACTGAAAAACGTCACTATGCTCACGTGGATTGCCCTGGTCACGCGGATTATGTAAAGAACATGGTAACTGGAGCAGCTCAGATGGATGGAGCTATCATAGTAGTAGCAGCTACTGACGGCCCAATGCCACAAACACGAGAGCATATCCTTCTTTCAAGACAAGTAGGAGTACCAGCACTAGTGGTATTCATGAACAAAGTCGATTTGGTAGATGATCCTGAGCTTCTTGAGCTAGTAGAAATGGAAATCAGAGAACTTCTCTCTACCTATGATTTTCCAGGAGACGATATACCAGTAATTCAAGGTTCTGCACTGGGCGGACTTAACGGTGATGCTAATTGGGTAGGAAAAATTGAAGAGCTTATGGATGCTGTGGATGAATACATTCCACTTCCTGAAAGAGCTGTAGATAAAGATTTCTTGATGCCAGTTGAGGATGTATTCTCAATTACTGGTCGAGGTACTGTTGCTACTGGTAGAATCGAAAGAGGTGTAATCAACTCTGGAGATCCTGTAGACATCATCGGTATGGGTGCTGAGGATTTAAAATCTACGATCACTGGAGTAGAGATGTTCCGTAAGATTCTTGATAGAGGTGAGGCTGGTGATAACGTTGGTCTTCTTTTGAGAGGTATTGAAAAAGATCAGATCAAAAGAGGTATGATTATCTGTAAGCCAGGATCTGTAACTCCTCACGCTAAGTTCAAAGCAGAGGTTTACGTTCTATCAAAAGAAGAAGGTGGACGTCACACTCCATTCTTCAACAAATACAGACCACAGTTCTACTTAAGAACGACGGATGTAACAGGAGAGATTATGCTTCCTGATACAATAGAAATGGTAATGCCAGGTGACAATGTCACTATAGAAGTGAACTTGATTAACCCAGTAGCACTAGAGAAAGGATTGCGATTTGCGATCAGAGAAGGTGGACGAACTGTAGGTTCTGGTCAGGTAACTGAAATTCTTGATTAATAAATAGTTATCCCGACGTACGTAAGTAGGTCGGGATTTGTTTATACAAACTGATTACTCTAAATTTGCAGTCCTTTTGGGACTGCTTGTTTTTTACGGGTGTAGCTCAATTGGTAGAGTAGTGGTCTCCAAAACCATTGGTTGGGGGTTCGAGTCCCTCCTCCCGTGCTAAAAAGAAGGAAAATTATGTCTAAAGTTATTTCATTTTTCAAGGATTCATACGATGAATTGACACACAAAGTGTCATGGCCGAAGTATGGTGACTTGCAAAATAGCGCCGTCTTGGTGCTCGTAGCATCGTTAATTTTTGCGCTCATGATTGGAGCCATAGATTATGCCTTCGAAAATTTAATGGAATTTATTTATCAGGAACTATAATACGTACGGGTAGGATGGAGCATAAGTGGTACGTAGTTAGAGCCGTTAGCGGCAAGGAAAAGAAAGTCAAGGAAGCCATTGAGAATGAAGTGGTAAGACAAGAATTGGCTGATTATATTCCTCAGGTACTTATTCCTTCGGAAAAAGTATATGAGATGCGCAATGGCAAAAAGAGAGTAAGAGAAAGAAATTTCTTTCCAGGATATGTATTGATCCAAGCCGACTTCTCCAATGGCGAGGTTCAACATCTGGTTACGAATAAAGAGCTAATTCCCAATGTGATCGGCTTTCTAGGATCAACGGGGAGTAGCACTACAAAAGATCCAATTCCTTTAAGACAAGCTGAGGTCAATAGAATTCTCGGTAAAGTTGATGAGGTTGAGGAGTACGAAGAGAAGCTCGATACCCCATACATTGTGGGTGAGAGTGTGAAAGTGATGGACGGTCCCTTTAGTGGCTTCACGGGTACAGTAGAGGAGGTATTTGAGGATCGTAAGAAGCTTAATGTTACGGTTAAGATTTTTGGCAGAAATACACCTGTCGAATTGAATTATATACAGGTAGAAAAAGAAGATTAATAAGGTAAAATGGCTAAAGAAATAGCAGGCTATTTAAAGTTACAGATTCGAGGAGGAGCGGCTAATCCCTCACCTCCTGTAGGTCCAGCACTTGGTGCTAAAGGACTGAATATCATGGATTTCTGTAAGCAATTTAACGCCAGAACACAGGATAAGCCAGGACAGCTTCTTCCGGTTCTTGTTACAATTTTTGCAGACAAGTCTTTCGAGTTTGTTATCAAAACGCCTCCAGCAGCTTCACTTATAATGGAAGCAGCTAAGTTGAAAAAAGGATCTTCCGAGCCTAATCGTGTGAAAGTGGGTTCAGTATCATGGGATCAGGTCAAAGTAATTGCTGAGACCAAAATGCCAGATTTGAATGCATTCAATATCGAGTCTGCTATGAGAGTAGTGGCCGGCACAGCACGAAGCATGGGTGTGAAAATTTCAGGTAAAGCCCCTTGGGCAAATTAATATTTGGTAATGGGAAAGCTTACAAAAAATCAAAAGAAAGCTCAGGAGCTATTAGAGGTTGGAAAAGAGTATTCTTTGGAGGAAGCTTCAAAATTGGTGAAGGAAATAACCTTCGCGAAGTTCGATTCTTCTGTAGACCTTGACATCCGATTGGGTGTCGATCCAAAGAAAGCTGACCAAATGGTTCGTGGAGTAGTATCTCTACCTCATGGAGTAGGTAAAGATGTGAGAGTTTTGGTGCTATGTACACCTGATAAGGAACAAGATGCAAAAGATGCGGGTGCCGATCATGTTGGTTTAGATGATTATGTGAAGAAAATCGAAGGAGGTTGGACAGACATAGATGTGATCATCACCATGCCGACAGTAATGGCGCAAGTAGGTAAACTCGGACGAGTACTCGGACCTAGAGGTTTGATGCCTAATCCAAAGTCAGGAACAGTGACAATGGATATTGGACAGGCAGTAAAGGAAGTAAAAGCTGGAAAAATCGACTTTAAAGTTGACAAGTTTGGAATCATCCACACGAGTGTGGGTAAAGTGTCATTTGACTCTGATAAGATCAAGGATAATGCGCTCGAAATGATCCAGACAGTTTCAAAATTGAAGCCTGCCTCCGCAAAGGGGACATACTTCAGGTCGATTACACTCTCAAGTACTATGAGTAGTGGAATAGCGATTGATAAAAGTAGCATAACAAGCTTATAAGAGTTATGACACGAAAAGACAAAGCACAATTAATAAGTGACCTTACAGCAAAGCTTAAGGAAACAGATCATTTCTATATAGCTGATACTTCAGGTCTCACAGTGGCTGAGATCAACAAGTTCAGAGAAATGTGCTTCAATAAAGGAGTAGAATATAAGCTTGTGAAAAACACGCTTATAAAGAAGGCCCTTGAGAATGTAGATGGAGACTATTCGTCTTTGGACGATGTGTTGAAAGGTACGTCTGGTATAATGTTCGTAAACGAAGTTGCCAACGCACCTGCGAAAATCATTAAAGACTTCAAGAAAGGAGACGCTAATGACAGACCGAAATTCAAGGCTGCTTCAATAGACTCAGATTTATTCATAGGTGAAGATCAACTAGGCGCACTTGCTAGCTTGAAATCTAAGCAAGAGCTTATAGGAGAAGTTATCACACTATTGCAATCGCCTGCTAAGAATGTTCTTTCTCTACTTCAAAGTGGAGAACAGAAACTTGCTGGTATTGTTAAAACACTTTCAGAACGAGAGAATTAAAAAATTTTAAACAGAATTAACACTTAATAAAATGGCGGATTTAAAAGAATTTGCAGAGCAACTAGTAAACCTTTCAGTAAAAGAGGTAAACGAATTAGCTAACATCCTTAAAGATGAGTACGGAATTGAGCCAGCTGCAGCTGCAGGACCAGTAATGGTTGCTGGAGGCGGTGGAGCTGAAGGTGGAGCTGAAGAAGAAAAATCTTCTTTCGACGTGATCCTTAAGTCTCCAGGTGGCGCTAAACTTGCCATCGTTAAGTTGGTGAAAGAACTTACTGGACTAGGCCTTAAAGAAGCAAAAGAGCTTGTTGATGGTGCTCCTAAAGCAGTAAAAGAAGGAATCGCTAAGGACGAAGCGGAAGCATTGAAAAAGCAGCTTGAAGAAGCTGGCGCTGAAGTCGAATTAAAGTAATTAGCACATAATACCAAAGGTTTAGGCCTGGCTCCCTCCCGAAATTTTCGGAATAAGGGATCAGGTCTTTTCCTGTTTGTATGTAATGCTAAAAAGTCCTTTTCATTTTTATAAACTAAAACTCCGTAAGCTTTGGCTAACAACAATAACACGAGAATAAATTTCTCTTCAATCAAATCAGTTATTGATTATCCGGATTTTCTGGATGTACAATTAAAGTCATTTGTTGACTTTTTCCAGTTAGATACACCTGCTGAGAGGAAAGAAGGCGAAGGCCTTTATAAGGTGTTCATGGAAAACTTCCCGATCACGGATTCTCGAGAGAATTTCGTATTGGAATTTGTGGACTACACTGTAGACCCTCCAAAGTATAGCATTCAAGAATGCATTGAGAGAGGATTGACATATTCAGTTCCCTTGAAGGCTAAACTTCGTCTCTTATGTAACGATGAAGAAAATGAAGACTTTGAGACGATAGAGCAGGAAGTGTTTTTGGGTAACATCCCATACATGACCGAAAAAGGCTCTTTCGTTATTAATGGGGCAGAACGTGTAATTGTTTCGCAGCTACACAGATCTCCAGGAGTATTCTTCGCGCAAAGCAAGCATACGAATGGAACGCTCCTTTACAGTGCTAGAATTATCCCTTTCAAAGGATCTTGGATCGAATTCGCTACAGACGTAAACAACGTAATGTATGCTTACATTGATCGTAAGAAGAAGTTTCCTATTACCACACTTTTGAGATCAATAGGATATGGATCTGATAAAGAGATTCTTGATCTGTTTGGGTTGTCTGAAGAAGTTGAAGCAACAGCGAAGGATCTTAAGAAAGTAATCGATAGAAGACTAGCCGCAAGGGTGCTTAGAACCTGGACTGAGGATTTTGTGGATGAAGATACCGGTGAGGTAGTTTCTATCGATAGAAATGAAGTAGTACTTGAGCGTGATAGTATTATCACGGAAGACGACATTCAAACGATCATAGATTCTGGATCAAAATCCATCATCGTTCACAGAAAAGACGTGAATATTGCTGAATATTCAATCGTTTATAACACACTTCAGAAAGATAATTCAAACTCTGAAAAAGAAGCTGTAGAGCAAATTTATCGTCAATTGAGAAATACGGAGGCTCCTGACGAACAAACAGCTCGTGATATTATCACAAGTCTATTCTTCTCAGATAAAAGGTATGACCTTGGTGAAGTAGGGCGATACAGAATTAATAAGAAATTAGGAATTGATACTGATTGGGACAGAAGAGTATTGACTACCGAGGATATCATCCTCATTGTTAAATATTTGATTGGACTCATCAATAGTAAAGCGGTCGTTGATGATATTGACCACTTAAGCAATAGAAGAGTAAGAACAGTAGGAGAGCAACTTTACTCTCAATTCGGTGTTGGTTTGGCTCGAATGGCCAGAACCATCCGAGAGCGAATGAATGTTCGAGACAATGAAGATTTCAAACCCGTTGATCTAATCAACGCAAGAACATTGTCATCTGTAATTAACTCATTCTTTGGAACGAATCAGCTTTCTCAGTTCATGGATCAAACAAATCCACTAGCTGAGGTTACGCATAAAAGAAGAATGTCTGCACTAGGGCCTGGCGGTCTTTCGAGAGAAAGAGCAGGTTTCGAGGTACGAGATGTTCACTATACACACTACGGCAGACTTTGTACCATTGAAACTCCAGAGGGACCAAACATTGGTTTGATTTCCTCGCTATGTGTTCACGCTAAAGTGAACCAGATGGGATTCATTGAGACACCTTACAGAGAAGTAGGAAAAGGCACTGTAGATATGTCAGGTAATGTAAAATACTTGACTGCTGAAGAAGAAGATACCCACAACATTGCACAGGCTAATGCGCCATTGTCTGATAAGGGTAAATTCTTAAATGATAAAATCAAAGCACGATTTGAAGGTGACTTCCCGCTATGTAGCGAAGATGAAGTTACCTACATGGACGTAGCTCCAAATCAGATTGTATCGGTAGCAGCATCGATGATTCCATTCCTTGAGCATGATGATGCGAACAGGGCCTTGATGGGATCAAACATGCAGCGTCAAGCGGTACCTCTAATGAGACCCCAAGCTCCTATCGTAGGAACAGGTCTTGAAGAAAGAGTAGCGCTTGATTCCAGAGCACTGATAAGAGCAGAAAGAAATGGTGTAATCGAGTATGTAGATGCAAATAAGATTACCGTAAAGTATGATCTGGATCCGGAGGAGCAAGTGATCACTTTCAATGACTCAGTGGTAACATATGATCTTGTTAAGTTCAGAAGGACGAATCAGGATACATGTATCAACTTGAAGCCAATTGTTCAGAAAGGAGAAAAGGTAAATCAAGGACAAGCATTGTGCGATGGATTTGCTACTGAGAAAGGAGAGCTTGCACTTGGTATCAACATGCAGGTGGCCTTCATGCCTTGGCAGGGATACAACTTTGAGGATGCGATTGTAATCTCTGAGCGAGTCGTTCGAGAAGATATTTTCACATCAATCCACATCGATGAATTTGAACTTGAAGTAAGAGATACGAAGCGAGGAGAAGAGGAGCTTACAAGTGAGATTCCGAACGTTTCTGAAGAGGCGGTTAAAAACCTCGATGAAAACGGAATCATCCGAACAGGCGCTGAAATAAAAGAAGGTGATATTCTTATCGGTAAGATCACTCCTAAAGGAGAATCTGATCCAACACCGGAAGAAAAGTTATTGAGAGCAATCTTTGGAGATAAGGCAGGTGATGTAAAAGATGCTTCTTTAAAAGCGTCTCCTTCACTTAAAGGTGTTGTAATCGATACAAAACTTTTCTCAAGGCCTAAAAAGGATAAAGATGTAAGAGCTAGAGCTAAGAAAGAAGTTGAGCTTCTTAAGAATAGATATGGACAGCAATTATCAGAAGCTCGAGCAATAATGCTTGATAAAATTGCCCAGCTGATAGAAGGTAAAACCTGTCAAGGAATCAAGCATAAGTTTGGTGAAGAGGTGATGAGCAAAGGAGTGAAGTTCTCTAAAAAGAACATCGAAGCAAACCTATTCCCACCTAAGAATAAATATAGAGACGAGAGTAACTATAATGTACCGGAAGAGGCAAACTTGATTTCTGATTTAATTATCGAAAATTGGGTAACTGATGATGCGATCAACGAGGCAATATTCATGTTGATCAAAAACTACATGGGTTACCGAAATGATATTTCAGGACACTTCAAGAGAGAGCGATTTACACTAGAAGTAGGAGATGAACTACCAGCAGGTATCGTTCAGCTTGCAAAAGTTTATGTGGCGAAGAAGCGTAAGCTTCAAGTAGGAGATAAGATGGCGGGACGTCACGGAAACAAAGGGGTAGTAGCGAAGATTGTACGTGAGGAAGATATGCCATTCATGGAGGATGGAACACCAGTAGATATCGTATTGAATCCACTAGGTGTACCTTCAAGGATGAACATTGGTCAGATTTATGAGACCGTATTAGGATGGGCAGGATTGAAGCTGGATAGAAAGTATGCAACTCCAATTTTTGATGGAGCTTCTGAAGAAGAAGTTCAGAACGAATTGAAAGAGGCAGGCTTGCCAAGCTTTGGTAGAACGTACCTATATGATGGACTTTCTGGTGAGCGATTTGATCAACCAGTGACAGTTGGTGTGATATACATGCTGAAACTAGGTCACTTGGTAGATGATAAGATGCACGCAAGAAGTATCGGACCATACTCACTCATTACTCAGCAGCCGCTGGGTGGTAAGGCACAGTTTGGAGGTCAGCGTTTCGGAGAGATGGAAGTATGGGCCTTGGAGGCGTTTGGTGCAGCCAATGTGCTCCAGGAAATACTTACTATCAAATCCGATGATGTAATTGGTAGAGCAAAAGCTTATGAAGCGATCGTTAAAGGCGAGAACATGAATAAGCCGAACATTCCGGAATCATTCAATGTATTGATACATGAATTGAGAGGATTGGCTCTTGAAATTACCTTGGACTAATTAATTATTGACAATCATTCTCCCGAGCGATCGGGAGGCTTTATTGATATACAACATGGCGTTCAGAAAAAACAAAAAAATTCACAACGACTTCTCTAAAGTTACGATCAGTCTTGCATCTCCGGAATCGATTCTGGAAAGCTCGCACGGTGAAGTAACTCAGCCGGAAACGATCAACTACAGGACTTACAAGCCAGAAATGGGCGGTCTTTTCTGTGAGCGAATTTTCGGTCCGGTAAAAGATTGGGAGTGTCATTGTGGCAAATACAAAAGAATTCGATACAAGGGCATTATCTGTGACAGATGTGGTGTTGAAGTAACTGAGAAAAAGGTTAGAAGAGAGCGAATGGGACACATCGAGTTGGTGGTGCCAGTAGCGCATATCTGGTACTTCAAATCTCTGCCAAACAAAATCGGATACCTTCTTGGTGTACCGACGAAGAAGTTGGATCAGATTATCTATTACGAACGATATATCGTAATTCAGCCAGGTGTAAAAGAAGAAGATGGAATCGCAAGACTAGACTTTCTTACCGAGGAAGAATACCTGGATATTCTGGATAAACTTCCGCGTGAAAATCAATTGCTTGACGATGACGATCCAAACAAATTCATCGCCCAGATGGGTGCAGATGCATTGGAAATGCTTTTGGCAAGAACGAAGCTGGATGAACTTTCCTATGAGTTAAGACATCAGGCTGCTACAGATACTTCTCAGCAGAGAAAAGCAGAGGCTTTGAAGCGATTGAGAGTAGTTGAAGCATTTAGAGATGCCAAAACGCGTATCGACAATAGACCAGAATGGATGATCGTAAAAATGGTACCCGTAATTCCACCTGAATTACGACCATTGGTGCCATTGGATGGAGGTCGATTTGCAACATCTGATTTGAATGATCTTTACAGAAGAGTAATCATCAGAAACAATCGTCTGAAAAGACTGATAGACATTAAAGCTCCGGAAGTAATCCTTCGAAACGAGAAAAGGATGCTTCAGGAAGCAGTCGATTCACTTTTCGATAACTCAAGAAAAGTTAACGCAGTAAGATCTGATGGAAACCGAGCGCTTAAGTCTTTAAGTGATATGCTTAAAGGTAAGCAAGGTCGATTCCGTCAAAACCTGTTGGGTAAAAGGGTTGATTACTCTGGTCGATCTGTAATCGTCGTAGGTCCTGAGTTGAAAATGCATGAGTGCGGGTTGCCAAAGAATATGGCAGCTGAGCTATTCAAGCCATTCATTATCAGAAAGCTTATTGAGCGTGGAATCGTTAAGACAGTAAAGTCAGCAAAGAAAATTGTAGACAGAAAAGATCCAGTAGTTTGGGACATCCTAGAAAATGTACTGAAAGGACATCCAGTACTATTGAACAGGGCGCCTACACTTCACAGATTAGGTATTCAGGCATTCCAGCCGAAACTGATAGAAGGAAAAGCAATCCAACTTCACCCGTTAGCATGTACAGCATTCAACGCCGATTTTGACGGTGACCAAATGGCGGTACACGTTCCTCTGGGACACGAAGCAATTTTGGAAGCTTCCCTTTTGATGCTTTCTTCTCACAATATCCTTAACCCTGCCAATGGAGCGCCAATTGCGGTACCTTCTCAGGACATGGTATTGGGTCTTTACTACATCACAAAAGGTCGAAGAAGTACTGATAAAGAGAAAGTAGCAGGAGAAGGAAGAATTTTCTATTCTCATGAAGAAGTAATCATTGCCATGAATGAGAAGCAAGTTTCTCAGCATGCATACATCAAGGTAAGAACTACGGTAAGAAATGAGAAAGGTGAGCTAGAAACCAAGATCATTGAGACAGTAGCGGGTAGAGTGCTATTCAATGAATCTGTACCAGAAGAAGTTGGATTTGTAGATGAACTTCTTACGAAGAAGAAACTGCAGAAAATCATTTCCAATGTCTTCAAAATTGTAGGCATGGCCAAAACGGCTCATTTCCTTGATGATATTAAATCTCTTGGATTCCAGATGGCTTACAAAGGCGGACTTTCAATGGGACTTGACAACATCAACATCCCGGCAGAAAAAGAAAAATTAGTAGAGCAGGCGAAAGAAGAGGTTGATGCAGTATGGCAAAACTATCTGATGGGTCTGATCACTGACAATGAGCGTTACAACCAGGTAATTGATATCTGGACACGTACGAATACGATGTTGACCAACTCGCTGATGAAGCAGATGGAAGAAGATGATCAAGGATTTAACTCGATCTACATGATGATGCACTCTGGTGCAAGGGGATCGAGAGAGCAGATTCGTCAGCTTGGCGGAATGAGAGGTCTGATGGCCAAGCCTCAGAAAAACCTTCAAGGATCCGTTGGTGAGATTATTGAAAACCCAATTCTTTCAAACTTTAAAGAAGGTCTGGATGTAATTGAGTACTTCATCTCTACGCACGGTGCGAGAAAGGGACTTGCAGATACAGCTTTGAAAACGGCTGATGCGGGTTACTTGACAAGACGTCTGGTAGATGTTGCACAAGATGTAGTGATCAACGAAGATGATTGTGGAACCTTGAGAGGACTTTCTGTTTCGGCATTGAAAGACAATGAAGAAGTGGTAGAAGCGCTTTCTGAAAGAATTTTAGGAAGGGTATCTGTACATGATATTTATGATCCAATCACTGAGGAACTAGTAATCGAAGCTGGTGCTGAGTTTACAGAAGAGATATCAGATTACATTGATCAGTCTAGTATTGAAGAAGTTGAAATCAGGTCCGTATTGACGTGCGAAACCCGTCAGGGAGTATGTGCGAAGTGTTACGGTAGAAACCTTTCTTCTGGTAGAATGTCTCACGTTGGAGAGTCTGTCGGAGTTATTGCAGCTCAATCCATTGGTGAACCGGGTACGCAGCTTACGTTGAGAACATTCCACGTAGGGGGTACTGCTTCAAACATTGCTGTCGATGCAAACATCAAGGCTAAGTTTGACGGTGTAATCGAATTTGATGAGCTGAGAACAGTGAAGTCAACAGATGATGAAGGCAACAAGATCGAGGTAGTAATGGGACGTTCAGGAGAGATTAAAATCCTGGATGCGAAGAAAGAAAAAGTATTGATCTCTAACCACGTTCCTTATGGAGCAATCCTGAAAGTGAAGGATGGTGGTAAAGTGGCTAAGGGCGATGAGCTATGCTACTGGGATCCATACAATGCGGTAATCATGTCTGAGTTTGACGGTACGGCATCATTTGATTCAATCATTGAAGGCATTACTTTCAAAGAAGAATCTGATGAGCAAACTGGTCACAGAGAAAAAGTGATTATCGATACAAAGGATAAAACGAAGAACCCTGCGATTGAGGTTGTTGGAAAAGATGGAGAAACGCAGAAAGCATACAACATTCCTGTAGGAGCTCACTTAGCTGTAGATGAAGGAGTTAAAATTAAGTCAGGTCAAGTGCTTGCTAAGATTCCGAGGAAAACAGGTAAATCAAGAGATATTACAGGAGGCCTTCCAAGAGTAACTGAGCTTTTTGAGGCAAGAAACCCATCAAATCCTGCAGTAGTAAGTGAAATTGATGGTGTGGTAGAGTATGGTGGAATCAAGCGTGGTAACAGGGAAATTTACATCGAGTCGAAAGACGGTGTGAAGAAGCGTTACATGGTGCCGCTTTCTAAGCACATCTTGGTTCAGGACAATGATTACGTAAGAGCAGGAGATGCCCTTTCAGATGGTGCAATTACGCCAGCAGATATCTTGAAGATCAAGGGCCCTACAGCTGTACAAGAATACTTGGTGAATGAAATTCAGGAAGTTTACAGACTACAAGGGGTGAAAATCAACGATAAGCACATTGAAGCTATCGTTCGTCAGATGATGCAAAAAGTAGTGATTGAGAATCCGGGAGATACAAGCTTCCTGACGAATCAGTTGGCTGATCGATTCGTTTTCATGGAGGAAAATGACAACATTCTGGATAAGAAAGTGGTCGTTGATCCAGGAGATTCGTCGAACTACAAAGCAGGTCAGATCATCGACGCAAGAAGCTTGAGAGATGAAGTTTCCAGCTTGAAGCGTAGAGATTTGAAAGCAATGAGCACTCGTGATGCTGAGCCAGCAACAGGTAAGCCAACGTTGCAAGGGATCACGCAAGCATCACTTGGAACTGAAAGTTTCATTTCTGCGGCATCATTCCAGGAGACAACCAAAGTGTTGAGTGAAGCTTCCATCAAAGGAAAAGCTGATACACTCATGGGACTGAAGGAAAATGTGATCGTTGGTCACTTGATTCCTGCAGGAACCGGGATTAGAAAGCATCAGAATTACATTGTAAACTCTCAAGAAGAGTATGACAAGCTGGTGTCTTCTAAAGAAGAGTTTGAGTCGAAAGAAGTAGAAGAAGCTTAAGATGAGCGACGAGAAGAAAAAAGACGATAAGAATCCAAATAATCAGATCAACATAGAACTCTCGGAAGAAATTGCCGAGGGTGTTTATGCCAATCTGGCTATGATTGCTCACTCCAGCAGTGAGTTTGTTATCGACTTTATTCGTCTCATGCCAGGAGTGCCAAAAGCAAAAGTGAAGTCACGAATAGTACTCACGCCTGAGCATGCCAAGAGGCTCTTGCATGCGCTGCAGGACAACATCAAGAAGTATGAAGCTTCTTTTGGTGAAGTGAAGCAGGCGGATGAGATGCCAAAGTTTCCGCTAAATTTTGGTGGAACCATGGGCGAAGCTTGACAATAAAGAATAGATAGATAGATGAAAAGGTGTAGCGTTTGCTGCACCTTTTTTTGTGCTATTTTTTACCAACCCCACATATTCTTTGTTTTGCAAACAACATTTTCACCCGTCATTGTGTAGCTCTCTCCACCGGCATTGCAAGCCTGCCTGCCGTAGACAGGCGCAACGAAGCAATCTCTCAAACCTAGCGTCGCACTGTATTGCAAAAGATCCTACTTGCATTAAACCATTGTGAAAAAAATTATCATTTGATACATTTTTTATAATCGGTTGAGGCTTTTCACAAAAGCTGTTTTAAATTAACGGTTCAATAGCAAGTGCCACTTTTGATACCGCCTGTCGAAATCTCATTTGTGTTGCTCTTGGAGCGGGAGCTCCAGCTTATGTAACCGTACTATTAGAATTTTAATCACCAATTAACCAATGGTAAAAAATTACCCGCGTTCCTACTACAAAAAATCGTTTGTTTTTTTGACCTTATTGCTGCTCACTTTTTCGCTTCATGCGCAAGATGAGATTCCAGATTTCAACGCCGTGCCTCCAAGCCCTGATGTCGCAGCATACAATCAATACATAGACAATGAGATCAATGAGTTCACCGGAACAATGGATGTATCCGTTCCGATATTCACCATTGAGTTGGAGAACATCAAAGTACCCATTGGTTTAAAGTACAATACGCAAGGAATAAAAGTAGATGCTGAAGCGACCTCCATTGGAACCAATTGGTCATTGATTGGGCAAGGTTCAGTAAGTCGTACGATTAGAGGTTTACCTGATGAAATAAATGACTTATCTGCCAATGGTCAAAAGGGTTTCTTTCACAATAATGATCTGTATACGAATGGTATTTTGGATATGGGCAAAGTACTAGCTTGCAATACTTCTGTGAACATAGTTGGCCCTCAACCATATCCTGTCACAATAGCGGATGAAATAGCCAATGGATTAAGAGATTTGGAACCAGACTTATTTCATTATTCAGGACCTATGTTGGGAGGTAAGTTCCTATTTAGTCACTTGAAGGATTTGCGCAAGTTATCAGCCAATGACGATCAAATAAGCCAGCAATTCACAACAGATCCTACCATCACCAGCAACACCTGGACGATCACCTCAAATAAGGGGATCATCTACAAATACGGGACTGCTGAAAAAACGACCAGTAAAAGCATTTGCAACGGCTTGAAGGAAAGTTTTGACTTTTCGCAATCGACAAGTACGTGGGTACTGGATGAAATCATTGATGGAAATGATAGGGTGTGGTATGAGTACATTGATCATACCATTTCTACAGATAAAGCGATGGTACAGTCCAAGAAAATCCCCCTTGGTTTAGGTGTCAATCCAACACAAAATTATTGTAACACCAATACAACCATCAATGGCAAGTTGTTATCAAAAATTAGTTCAAGCAACGGTTATGTGATTGACTTCACCTATGCGACTAGAACGGATCTTCCCAACAGTAAGAGACTAGAAACAATAACCATTACCCGAAATGGTCTATTTGTCAGCAAGTTTAAATTGAAGAATGATAGCTATTACCCTGGTGGTGGCAAGCTAAAACTCGACGGTGTAGTTCAGCTAGATGAAAATGGTGGTGAACTTCCCTATCATTCATTTTCTTATTATCCAGGGCATATTCCTGCGGTAGGGGATTACAGTCAGGATTACTGGGGTTTCAACAATGATGCCCCCAACGTAGATCTTGTACCGCTATACCGTGACATGAATTATGCAGCTGGAGGGACTGCTAACAGATCGCCTATTTTAAATGCAACGCTAAAGGGAGCTTTGAGTGATTGGTACTTCCCTACAGGAGGGCATGTCCGGCTGACCTATGAGCTCAATACTTATTATGATGAAACGGGCCTGGTAGAAAAGAATTATTACCTAGAGTTGGCTCCCAATCAGGCTACGGGTTCTTCTCCAATTACGTTCAATGTACCAGCATCAACAGGATTGATCCGCAGTGAGTACCTGCCGTATGACCCGAACTCGACCGATCCAAACAAGACGGATTTGGGTTTGGACTTTAATACGGAAATCGGACTAAGGGTAGTGGGACAGACGGCAGATTATGATCCGGTAGCAGGTGCCGGCAACCTGGACTGGATCGAACCAGGCGATTACGAACTATACGGGGACAATCGGGAAAGTGTGCCCATTTGGATCAACGTAAAATTCATGGTGCAGGAAGCCGCCGAAAAACAGACCGGTGGACTGAGAATAAAATCACTTACCTATTATGAAAGTGGAAGTAACCTCGTTAAGAAAACAGCATATAGCTATTCAGACGATACAGGTAATTCAACAGGTCGTTTGTTCTCCAGAACGGATTTTGGAGAGAATATCACCACCTACGTTGAAGGTGAACTCCAAAGTGGGGGATTAGTATGTGAGATTGGTCAGGGGAATACCTATTTTAACGTAAGTGCACAGCCAACATCTCTGTTTTACGAAGGATCGCACGTTGGTTACTCACGTGTATCTAAGTCGAATGTGGATTTTTCTGTTTTTGAAGAGCCCACTTTAGGTAAACAAGTAATGGAGTTTTCTACTTATGTGGCTCCGCAGCAGCTAGAATATCCCGGGGTATTTACAAGTAGGGAAGTTGAATCTGGCAAAATAATCAGAGAACGGATTTATGATTCCAGTGATGGCCTTCAGAAGGACACAGAATATGAATATGAGTTAGATGTAAACACTGCTTCAAAAGTATCAAGTCATCGGTTGAAAAGAGTGCGAGATCGATTTTGCTATGAGTGTGTCAATACCGTTGGAAATAGCTCAACCAATGCTGATTTCAAATACTCATATTCGGAATTTGAAAAGGAATGGTACCGGTTGAAAAAAACCACTTCCAGATCATACGAAAAAGGAGTTCTGCTGTCCATGGAGACCGAATTCGGATATTCAGCATTTCATCACCAAAAGGAATACGAACGAATTACTGGCTTAAATCCTGAAGGAGTCATTCAAAAAGATTACAGTTGGGATGCCACCAACAGAGGGTTGTTAACCGAAACGACAACTACGCTTGAAAATTCTCAGAACGTTCAGATCGCTGGTGGTCAGTTTTTTTACGAAGGCAACAGGATCATTCGCGCGAGTAATTACAATACAGAAAGTATGTCATTTGAGTCGCAGAAACGATTCAGAAGAGATGCCGACGGAACGGTTTACACACAAGTCAATCGAGACGGTACTTCTTCTGTTTTTATTTGGTCATATGGAGATGAACGACGACTTGTGGGGGTTGTGAGCAATATCCCGGCGAATATCAATTTCACCATTGGTGAGCCGGAGGCTGCTACAAAGGTGGTTTTGGATACGTTTAGCCCTTCCATCACTTTGTATACTTTCTTACAAGATATCAGAGAGGAAACCAGTCATTCCATTATTCAAAGCAAGATGGAGGATCTAAGATTGGACCTGGAAGACGAACCCTATGATGTAGTAGAATACCAATACGCAGATGATTCAAAAGGTTGGACTTTTTCCGACATGATTGATTCCAATGGGAATAAAACGTCCTACAATTATGATGGCTTTGGACGATTAAGCACAGTCGTTTACAACGGAGATGTGCTCAAAAAATACACTTACCAGCTCAAAGAAACCGAATAAAACATGTCAACTCATATACATATACTTCTTTTAGAAATAATAGCTAAAAGTCAACGGAAATTTGTCTTTGGCCTGGCTGCTTTAGTGTTTTCTACGAGCTTAATGGCACAGCGAGGTGGAGGTGGGCCTAATGAGCCGATTTCAGTATCACTTACTGGTGAGAGATGCGCTGTGAAAGATGTTACGGAAACGTATACTGTTAGTATTTCTGCCACGGTTAGCTACACACATGCTTCCACAAGCTATACAGTCACAGGAGGTTCCATTGTTTCACAAGATAAAAATCAGGTTTCGGTACTTTGGTCTAGTACAGGGACTGGAAATGTAAGTGGAACCGCCATAATCAATGGGAATCCAATGACGGTACGAGGCATCAATGTTGCCGTGACGCAGGTATCCGGATCCGCAAGTCAGTGTGGTTCAGGCGCAGTTTCATATAGTCTTCTCGGATCTTACACCACAGTTGATCGCTGGGAGACCCGGTACAAGAATGGGACGGGTAGTTGGTCAGGCTGGAGCACAGTTTCGGGCTCAACAGGGTCTGCCTCAATCAACCCTACCTTGAGCCAATGGAGTTCCGGGGCAAGAACGTATGAGGTAAGAGCTGTCATTAGTGATCAATATTGCTCCACCACCTATCCAACAGCAACTACAATAGTAGATGCGGTGACCGTAGGAGGTACCATGTCTGGCCCTGCAACGAGCTGTGGTACTGGATCAGAGACATTCAGTTTAAGTGGACATACAGGGACCATTGAAAGATGGCAAAAGAGGTATAAAAATGGTAGCGGTAGTTGGACATCATGGACCACATTTGCAGAAAATGACAACATTACCAGCCTTGCGGTAGACTTCACTCAATGGAATTCAGGTGTCAGGACTTATGAGGTGCGAGCGGTTGTTAAAAGTGGATCATGTACCACTTCTTATCCCCAAAGAACAATTACCATTGATCCTCAGACAGTAGGAGGCAGTATTTCAGGAAGTTCCAATAGATGTGGAAGTGGCACCTTGGGGTATAGTTTAAGCGGTCACACAGGAACCATCCAGCGATGGCAATCCAGATATAAGAATGGAAACGGAGGCTGGACCAGTTGGTCTACGATTACAGAAACTGATAATGTAACCAGCGTTAGCCCATCACTGAGCCAATGGAGTGGTGGAGTTCGAACCTATGAAATTCAGGCGGTAATTAAAAGTGGAACATGCAGCACCAGCTATCCTAAAAAAACGGTAACAGTTGATCCGCAAACTGTAGCGGGGACTGTGTCAGGACCCTCCGGTCGTTGCGGAGCAGGTTCAGAATCCTTTTCACTTGCAGGCCATACCGGCACCGTAGCTAGATGGCAAAGCAGATATAAAAACGGTGATGGAGGGTGGTCTGGCTGGTCTACCATCACTGAGACAGATAATATCACCAGCTTAAGCGTTAGTTTTTCTGCAGCCCCTTCAGAGGTACGCACCTATGAAGTACGAGCGACGGTCCAAAGTGGATCATGTGGTGCCTTGTACCCGCAAAGCACGATCCAGATTTATCCAGCAACCGTCGGTGGGTCAATTACAGGAAATATTGAACGATGTGGTTCGGGAACTGAAACATTCGGAATTCAGGGATCAGTAGGAACAATCCAACGGTGGCAGTCAAGGTACAAAGATGGAAGTGGAAGTTGGACTGCTTGGTCTACCATCACAGAAACTGATAATGTAACCACTGTAAGTCCAACCCTCAGTCAATGGAATAATGGTGTCCGTACCTATGAGGTACAAGCTGTGGTTAAAAGTGGCACATGCAGCACCAGCTATCCTAAAAAAACAATAACGGTAAACCCACTAACGGTTGCAGGAAATGTTTCCGGGCCGGTTGAGCGCTGCATGGCAGGGTCGGAGACCTTTAGCATATCCGGTCATACGGGAACCGTGCAAAGATGGCAAACCAGGAATAAAAATGGATCAGGGAGTTGGTCATCATGGACAACCGTAGAAGAAACCGACAACATCACCAGTCTCAGCATTGGTTTTGTTGCAGCACATTTAGAAGTAAAGACATATGAAGTAAGAGCCGTCGTTAAAAGTGGCAACTGTGGGACTACTTTGTATCCTCAAAGTACCATTGAAATTAATCCGGGAACAGTAGGCGGCTTAATAACCAGTGTTGACGAAAAGTGTGGATCGGGAACAGAATCATTTAGCATTAGTGGAAATTTCGGAACAATTTTAAGATGGCAATCAAGGTATAAGAATGGTACGGGAAGTTGGACAAGTTGGTCGACGATAACCGAAACGGATGATGTCACAAATATAAATCCTACGCTCAGTCAATGGAACAGCGGCGTCCGAACCTATGAAGTACGAGCGGTTGTTCAAAATGAAACATGCAATGTTATTTATCCGGGAAAAACAGTGACTGTTCACCCACAAACGATTGCCGGGACTGTTTCCGGACCTGCCAGCCGTTGCGATGCAGGCACCGAATCCTTCAGCATCTCCGGTCATACCGGAACAATCAATAGGTGGCAAACGAGGTACAAAGATGGAGCCGGTAGCTGGACTAGCTGGAGCACGGTAGAAGAAACAGATGATATCACCAGCCTGAACGTAAGCTTTGCGGCGGCATCACCGGAGATACGGACTTATGAGGTGAGAGCCGAGGTTAAAAGCGGTACATGCGCAAGCTCCTATGCCCAAACCACGATTGAGATTTTCCCAACCACCATCAGTGGCTCCATCAGTGGAAATAGTGAGCGGTGTGGTTCAGGTGTCGAACCATTCACGTTGAATGGAAACGTAGGAACGATTTTGAGGTGGCAATCGAG